>NZ_JBSWSZ010000001.1:0-3902499 GCF_056158285.1 Pseudoalteromonas sp. AWM4_233
AGTTTCGTTCAAAATACACGCGAACAGTCAGTTTTTTGCATTTTTCTTTAAAAAAGGGGTTGCGTAATTTTCTGCTCTCCCTATAATGCGACCCCACTGACACGGGGCGAGACGCTGAAAAGCAAATCAAAACGATGTCGAGTCAAATAAAACTTAATCTTAAATAACTTTTTAAAATTAAGTGTTGACATAAAAAGTGAAGCCGTTATTATGGCGCTCCACTTCGCAGCAAGGCTGCGGTAACTAACCAAGCGTTAGTTACACTGTTCTTTAAAAATATGAAGCAATCATCTGTGTGGGCACTCGTACAGATTGAGTTCTAACAGCTCTTGATTCAGGAGCGAAAAAATTTAGAGTCTCAATTTCTTATGAGTGACTATATAGTCAATTTATACAGAATTCATTGGGCACGAATCTTCGGATTCAAAAAACTTTTAATTGAAGAGTTTGATCATGGCTCAGATTGAACGCTGGCGGCAGGCCTAACACATGCAAGTCGAGCGGTAACATTTCTAGCTTGCTAGAAGATGACGAGCGGCGGACGGGTGAGTAATGCTTGGGAATATGCCTTAGGGTGGGGGACAACAGTTGGAAACGACTGCTAATACCGCATAACGTCTACGGACCAAAGGGGGCTTCGGCTCTCGCCCTTAGATTAGCCCAAGTGGGATTAGCTAGTTGGTGAGGTAATGGCTCACCAAGGCGACGATCCCTAGCTGGTTTGAGAGGATGATCAGCCACACTGGAACTGAGACACGGTCCAGACTCCTACGGGAGGCAGCAGTGGGGAATATTGCACAATGGGCGCAAGCCTGATGCAGCCATGCCGCGTGTGTGAAGAAGGCCTTAGGGTTGTAAAGCACTTTCAGTAAGGAGGAAAGGTTAGTAGTTAATACCTGCTAGCTGTGACGTTACTTACAGAAGAAGCACCGGCTAACTCCGTGCCAGCAGCCGCGGTAATACGGAGGGTGCGAGCGTTAATCGGAATTACTGGGCGTAAAGCGTACGCAGGCGGTTTGTTAAGCGAGATGTGAAAGCCCCGGGCTCAACCTGGGAACTGCATTTCGAACTGGC
Source organism: Pseudoalteromonas sp. AWM4_233 (assembly GCF_056158285.1). Lineage (NCBI taxonomy): Bacteria > Pseudomonadati > Pseudomonadota > Gammaproteobacteria > Alteromonadales > Pseudoalteromonadaceae > Pseudoalteromonas > Pseudoalteromonas sp. AWM4_233. The sequence goes on from NZ_JBSWSZ010000001.1 coordinate 1,075, forward strand.
AAACTAGAGTATGATAGAGGGTGGTAGAATTTCAGGTGTAGCGGTGAAATGCGTAGAGATCTGAAGGAATACCGATGGCGAAGGCAGCCACCTGGGTCAATACTGACGCTCATGTACGAAAGCGTGGGGAGCAAACGGGATTAGATACCCCGGTAGTCCACGCCGTAAACGATGTCTACTAGGAGCTGGGGTCTTCGGACAACTTTTCCAAAGCTAACGCATTAAGTAGACCGCCTGGGGAGTACGGCCGCAAGGTTAAAACTCAAATGAATTGACGGGGGCCCGCACAAGCGGTGGAGCATGTGGTTTAATTCGATGCAACGCGAAGAACCTTACCTACACTTGACATACAGAGAACTTACCAGAGATGGTTTGGTGCCTTCGGGAACTCTGATACAGGTGCTGCATGGCTGTCGTCAGCTCGTGTTGTGAGATGTTGGGTTAAGTCCCGCAACGAGCGCAACCCCTATCCTTAGTTGCCAGCGATTCGGTCGGGAACTCTAAGGAGACTGCCGGTGATAAACCGGAGGAAGGTGGGGACGACGTCAAGTCATCATGGCCCTTACGTGTAGGGCTACACACGTGCTACAATGGCGCATACAGAGTGCTGCAAGCTCGCGAGAGTTAGCGAATCACTTAAAGTGCGTCGTAGTCCGGATTGGAGTCTGCAACTCGACTCCATGAAGTCGGAATCGCTAGTAATCGCGGATCAGAATGCCGCGGTGAATACGTTCCCGGGCCTTGTACACACCGCCCGTCACACCATGGGAGTGGGTTGCTCCAGAAGTAGGTAGCTTAACCTTAGGGAGGGCGCTTACCACGGAGTGATTCATGACTGGGGTGAAGTCGTAACAAGGTAGCCCTAGGGGAACCTGGGGCTGGATCACCTCCTTAACGATTTAGAACAGATTTGTTCGTAGTGTCCACACAGATGATTGTTGAATAGAATTAGAGAACAAAACATTGTTTGGGTCTGTAGCTCAGCTGGTTAGAGCGCACGCCTGATAAGCGTGAGGTCGGTAGTTCAAGTCTACTCAGACCCACCACTTTGCTTAAAGTCGGTCATAAACAATGTATTCCTAGTAATGTGGGGCTATAGCTCAGCTGGGAGAGCGCCTGCCTTGCACGCAGGAGGTCAGCAGTTCGATCCTGCTTAGCTCCACCACTTTACTACTTACTCCTCATAGATAAACACTCTTACCAAATAATTGGTCAACTGAGAGTTTTTAACTCTGAGAAGTAATTCTCTTGCTCTTTAAAAATTTGGAAAAGCTGATAATTAATTCTTTTAGAAGAAATTCTAAAAAGAGTTTTCAAAAGTAAAACAATGCCGATAAACATTCATTTGTTTATTAGCGTCTACTTTAGTATTCAATATTAACTTCTGGCGAAGTTAAAACTGTCTTTGACGATACAAACCATTTTGGGTTGTATGGTTAAGTGACTAAGCGTACACGGTGGATGCCTTGGCAGTTGGAGGCGATGAAGGACGTACTAACTTGCGATAAGCCTAGTCAAGCCAGTAAGAGGCGCTTGAGACTAGGATTTCCGAATGGGGAAACCCACCTGTTTACAGGTATCGTTAACTGAATACATAGGTTAACGAGGCGAACGCGGAGAACTGAAACATCTAAGTACCCGTAGGAAAAGAAATCAACCGAGATTCCGAAAGTAGCGGCGAGCGAAATCGGACTAGCCCTTAAGCTTTAGTGTAGTTAGTGGAACATTCTGGAAAGTTTGACGATACAGGGTGACAGTCCCGTACACAAAAACTTATCTAAAGTGAAATCGAGTAGGTCGGAGCACGTGAAACTTTGACTGAATATAGGTGGACCATCATCTAAGGCTAAATACTCCCAACTGACCGATAGTGAACCAGTACCGTGAGGGAAAGGCGAAAAGAACCCCTGTGAGGGGAGTGAAATAGAACCTGAAACCGTGTACGTACAAGCAGTAGGAGCCCTTCGAGGGTGACTGCGTACCTTTTGTATAATGGGTCAGCGACTTATATTTTGTAGCGAGGTTAACCGTTTAGGGTAGCCGTAGCGAAAGCGAGTCTTAACTGGGCGTTGAGTTGCAAGGTATAGACCCGAAACCCGGTGATCTAGCCATGGGCAGGTTGAAGGTTGAGTAACATCAACTGGAGGACCGAACCCACTAACGTTGAAAAGTTAGGGGATGACCTGTGGCTTGGAGTGAAAGGCTAATCAAACCGGGAGATAGCTGGTTCTCCCCGAAATCTATTTAGGTAGAGCCTCGGACGAATACTTACGGGGGTAGAGCACTGTTAAGGCTAGGGGGTCATCCCGACTTACCAACCCTTTGCAAACTCCGAATACCGTAAAGTAATATCCGGGAGACACACGGTGGGTGCTAACGTCCATCGTGGAGAGGGAAACAACCCAGACCGTCAGCTAAGGTCCCAAAGTGTATGTTAAGTGGGAAACGATGTGGGAAGGCTAAAACAGCTAGGAGGTTGGCTTAGAAGCAGCCATCCTTTAAAGAAAGCGTAATAGCTCACTAGTCGAGTCGGCCTGCGCGGAAGATGTAACGGGGCTAAACATACCACCGAAGCTACGGCTGCATACTTTGTATGCGGGGTAGGGGAGCGTTCTGTAAGCGGCTGAAGCTCAATTGTAAAGTTGGGTGGACGTATCAGAAGTGCGAATGCTGACATGAGTAACGATAATGCGGGTGAAAAACCCGCACGCCGGAAGACCAAGGGTTCCTATCCCATGTTAATCAGGGTAGGGTAAGTCGACCCCTAAGGCGAGGCTGAAGAGCGTAGTCGATGGGAAACGGGTTAATATTCCCGTACTTGGAATAATTGCGATGGGGGGACGGAGCAGGCTAATCAAGCATGGCGATGGTTGTCCATGTGAAAGGCTGTAGGCTGGTGACTTAGGAAAATCCGGGTCGCTAAGGCTGAGAGTCGAGACGAGCTACCACGGTAGTGAAGTTGATGATGCCCTACTTCCAGGAAAAGCCTCTAAGCTTCAGATTATTTCGAATCGTACCCCAAACCGACACAGGTGGTCAGGTAGAGAATACTAAGGCGCTTGAGAGAACTCGGGTGAAGGAACTAGGCAAAATTGTACCGTAACTTCGGGAGAAGGTACGCTCCTATCTGTGATGAGATTTACTTTCTAAGCGGACGGGAGCCGCAGTGACCAGGTGGCTGGGACTGTTTATTAAAAACACAGCACTGTGCAAAATCGTAAGATGACGTATACGGTGTGACACCTGCCCGGTGCCGGAAGGTTAATTGATGGGGTTAGCTTAGGCGAAGCTCTTGATCGAAGCCCCGGTAAACGGCGGCCGTAACTATAACGGTCCTAAGGTAGCGAAATTCCTTGTCGGGTAAGTTCCGACCTGCACGAATGGTGTAACCATGGCCACGCTGTCTCCACCCGAGACTCAGTGAAATTGAAATCGCAGTGAAGATGCTGTGTACCCGCGGCTAGACGGAAAGACCCCGTGAACCTTTACTACAGCTTGGCACTGAACATTGAGCCTACATGTGTAGGATAGGTGGGAGGCTTTGAAGTGGCGTCGCCAGATGTCATGGAGCCATCCTTGAAATACCACCCTTGTATGTTTGATGTTCTAACATAGGTCCCTTATCGGGATTGTGGACAGTGCCTGGTGGGTAGTTTGACTGGGGCGGTCTCCTCCCAAAGAGTAACGGAGGAGCACGAAGGTTGGCTAAGTACGGTCGGACATCGTACGGTTAGTGTAATGGTAGAAGCCAGCTTAACTGCGAGACAGACACGTCGAGCAGGTACGAAAGTAGGTCATAGTGATCCGGTGGTTCTGAATGGAAGGGCCATCGCTCAACGGATAAAAGGTACTCCGGGGATAACAGGCTGATACCGCCCAAGAGTTCATATCGACGGCGGTGTTTGGCACCTCGATGTCGGCTCATCACATCCTGGGGCTGAAGTCGGTCCCAAGGGTATGGCTGTTCGCCATTTAAAGTGGTACGCGAGCTGGGTTTAGAACGTCGTGAGACAGTTCGGTCCCTATCTGCCGTGGGCGTTTGAGAATTGAGAGGGGCTGCTCCTAGTACGAGAGGACCGGAGTGGACGAACCGCTGGTGTTCGGGTTGTGATGCCAATTGCATTGCCCGGTAGCTACGTTCGGAATCGATAACCGCTGAAAGCATCTAAGCGGGAAGCGAGCCTCGAGATGAGTTCTCACTTTAACTTTAAGTTAACTGAAGGGCCGTTGGAGACTACAACGTTGATAGGCTGGGTGTGGAAGTGTAGTGATACATTAAGCTAACCAGTACTAATTACCCGTGAGGCTTAACCATACAACGCCAAAGTGGTTTTAGCTCAGAAGCTAATATGAACTAGAGTAGAAGTTTTAGAAATTATCAGATTTTTTCCAGATTTTAAGTTAATTGCGAAAGCGATTAGCGCACCGAATTTCCTGGTGACTATAGCGTTTTGGAACCACCTGACCCCATGCCGAACTCAGAAGTGAAACGAAACAGCGTCGATGATAGTGTGGGCTTCCCATGTGAAAGTAGAACATCGCCAGGGCCTAATTAAAGAAACCCGTTGCAGCAATGCAGCGGGTTTTTTGCTATGTGCAGAATTTTTGCATCGATATGTAAGAGTCTCAGCGCTTGTTAAAATGGATTAATTCACCTTGCGCAAAAGAAGCGCTCTCACTGCGTTCGCTGTCGCTAATTTTGCACCATAAGCGCAATGTGAAGTGAGCAACCTTCACAGTAGTTACGCTCTTTATTCTGAAACACTTTTCACACGAGTAAATAACTAAAGCCTCAACTCCAGCTAAACTGGTTTATCTCACCTTGCGCGAAAAGAATGTAAGCGCAAGGTGAGATAAACCTTTCGCACTATAATTGCGCAAAAGAAGCGCACTCACTTCGTTCGCAGTCGCTAATTTTGCACGATAGCGCAAGGTGAAGAGAGTAACTTTCACAGTAGTTACTCTGTCCATTTTGAAACACTTTTCATAATTGTTAGTAAATAAGCCCTCAACTCCAGTTAAACTAGCTCACTTCACCTTGCGCAAAGCAAATGTACTCGCTTTGCTCGCAGTCATTAACTTTGCACCTAATTTGAAACAAGCTTAACTAATGGCTATGCTTAAAAGGTATTTAGAAAAGGTTTGATGTGTGTCGCTATACTTAATTTATTTACTTGTTATGTTTGCTTTATTCGGCACATCAGCGAGTTATTTTGCGCGTTTTATTTATCGCTACTGGGTTCATAAAGATATGGATCAAACGCTGATTTATAAAGCTGGAGGGTGCGCCCTATTGATAATGACATTGTCAGCAATAGGGGCTTTGCTATTTTAGTTACTTATTGTAAAGCTCTCACACTTGCTCTTAATACAGAGAGATTGAATAGGAAGTACTTGTTTGCAAGTTTCATCAGGGGTTTGTCTTTCGTTCAGTATTCGCTCTTGTGTAGTTTCAGCATCAGCCAAGCGTTCTACTTCATTTTCATCAACATTCTTAGTCGAAAACACAACATAATTACTTGGGCCACCACACGCTGCTCTCTCACCTACACCTATTACTTTGCATTGAAAGCTCGCATCACAGCTTAGATCAGCTACATAAGCTTTCAGGGTGTTGCTCTCTTCGAACTGAGTACCTGTTGGGGACTGACAGCCTGATAACATGAGCAGAATTGATATAACTAGGGCCAAAACTGTTTTCATGTATGTTCCTTTTATTGCGCGATATAAGTACTGTCGCTTAGTGTAACACACTTGTTATTGATACATTGTGTCGTAGGCTTAGTTAACATGGCGCAGATGCTTTGCATACCTGATTGCGCATTATAAAGACTCTCGTACTTTGTCAGTTTATCTGCAACAGTTTTGGCTGTCTCACCAGTTGTAGTTTTAGTTGAGTAAAGCATATAGTGGCTAGGACCACCGCAAGCTCGGTTGCCAGCTGCTATCACCTTACATTGTGCATTGGAATCACACTCATTGTTTTTCTCTATTGCGCTTATATCAGCTCTAAGGGAGTTTAAAGTTTCTTGAGATACCTTTTCTAAACCTAGCTCAGTTTTATCTACGTTTGAAAGCTCGGTCACTTTAGGTGCAGACGCAGGCTTATCTTCCGTTGTAGAGCTCACCTTTTCAGCGCTCTGTGGCTTTGCCTGTTCGGTATTATTCGTTTCATCAGTTTGACCACAGGCTGATAAAACGAATAAAACAGCTGTGAAGACAATGGCTTTTTGCATAACGTGTTTCGCTCTTTTTTCAATCAGTTTGCATCTTATTGAAAATTTATTCAAGCATATTGAAAATGAACCTGTTATGTAGAACAGTGACTTAATACATTAATAAAGCACTTTCTGTTTAGTCGCTTTACTCACGTTAAAATAGCTTATTGAACAAAGAAGGAATATCAATCGTTTATGGATTTAATGTGACTAAAATTCAGGCATAAAAAAACCGCTGTTAAGCGGTTTTAATACAAGTTAATGGCGGAGAAGGAGGGATTCGAACCCTCGATAGGGCTACAAACCCTATACTCCCTTAGCAGGGGAGCGCCTTCAGCCACTCGGCCACCTCTCCGGCGCAAACTTTAAATGTGGCGGAGAGATAGGGATTTGAACCCTAGATACGCTATTAACGTATGCCGGTTTTCAAGACCGGTGCTTTCAACCACTCAGCCATCTCTCCATGGGCAAAGATAATACTCAGCGATTATGCCGCTGTAAATAGCTTTTGATTTGTTTGCCTAAAAATTAACCTAAAATTAAAGAAAAAATTCTTTTTTTTAGCTTAAATGGCCACATCGGTTAAATTGTGTATAGTGAAATCAAAAAGATAAGCGCTTTAAACGGTTACTTATATTGAGCCATATGAGCTGTTGACAGTTTTTGCGCGCAGACTGCAAAAAGAGACTGCCAGCTAAAGCTTGGCTTTTTAATCGTTGATTTCTTTAAGCGAGGTTGCGTGTTGCTGCACGCCGCAGCTGTCTGGATCATGATGAGCTCCTAAGTTATGTAAGTGAGTAATGCTTGATTGAGTGTATTTTGCATTCGATTTGGTTAATTTAAAAACAATAAAAATTGCTGTTTTCGGATAAGTTTTTCTAATGGATTGTGTTTTATATTATTGTTCTTGAATAGTTATTCTTATCTATTTTTCATGGTTTAAGGGCTTTCTCGGTTCTTTGTGAATAATTATTTAATAAGCTAGGTTAATTAATTTTATGCTCGTTGTTGTAAAACCAAGTGATTCGCCTTTTATAGAAGCGCAGGTTAAATGGTTAGAAGAAGAATGTGTAAAAAGAGGGCTCAAAAATCAATGGTTTTTTACATCAGGGTGTTTTGAGACAGATGTCACCGCTATCAAGAAAAAGCTAGCAGAAGTAGAAACGGTTGTTGCAGTTGGTGGTGATGGGACATTGCATTTGGCCGCGAATGCATTGGCGAATTCACCTGTTTCGCTTGCTGTGCTGCCAGCTGGCACGGGTAACGATTTTGTAAGGCAGTTCGGGTATTCTACACAGCAATGGCGAGCCTTGGTCTTTTCTGAATCTTATAGGTTATTAGATTTGGGTAAAGTCAATCAGCGGTTTTTCATTAATGTTGCTGGTATAGGGTTTAATGCTGCAGTTGTAAAAGATATTAATACGTTTCAAACCCGTCATAAGCTGAGCTATATTTTTGCAGGCATTAAGCATTTGTTTAGCTTTAAACACACTTCATCGCATGACCCTTCTTTGATGCGTGTATTTGCAAATGGTCAGTTTTTTGCTGCAGGCCTAAAAGTGGCGCCGAGTGCTAGGATTGATAATGGTAAGCTATTAATGTTGCATTTTAGGGCTGAGTCTTTACTGAGTAGACTTTGGAGCTTTTTACTGATGCTAGTACATCAGCATGAAAAGTCATCTCATCTTGAGGTCAGTGAGTTGATGGAGTATGAAATCTCTGATCCTGATCTGTTAGTTGAAGCTGATGGCGAAATGATAGGAGAGACACCCGCAGTCGTTAAAGTCTGTCGAGGCGCACTTAAGATGAGGTTATAAAAGAGAGCTGACATTAGTCAGCTCATAAAGGGAGATAATTAATACTGTAATCTAATAATGCTTATTTAGATTTAAAGTTGAAAAGCTGATAGCCATTCATTGCTGGGATCTGTGCAACTAAATTAGTTTCTGCATGTGCAATACCTTCAAATTTATCGCATAAGCCATTTGCTTGTTCTTCAATTTGCTTTGCTTGTAACTGTACTTTTTCTTCAATTTGTTTGCCCATGTTTTCCATGCGCGATTCAAAGCTTTCCATGTCGCCGCCTGAGCTGACCATTTCAGAGCCGACCATCATTAAGATACTGCCGATTGATTCCATCATGGCTGACTCGACGGCCTCTTCTATGTGAGTTTCAAAGTGATTATCAAAATTTTCACCGAACTCATGAAAGGTCTTTTCGCCCATGACAAATGCACCTTGTTGATAGAAGGTATCACTGATCTCAACGTGTAGTTCATCCATCAGACCGTTAAGAGACTCTAGTCCTTGTAGGTTGAACGCTTGCGCTACTTCATCCAATGCAACACCAGCAAGCTTTACGCCGTCAAGAGCGATATTTGCCACTTGTGGTAGTTGTACTCTGAGTGAGTCCGCATAATTCGCTAAGGCGTCTTTTTGTTCATGGGTTAGTGTGATTGCTTGTCCATCAACATAAAGCTCACCATAGCTGTCAATCGTTAGTTGTTTATTATTCTCTGCAGTGATCTGTAGTTGATTTGGCGTGATGCGAACATCATTCTGGAAATCGACTTGGCACTGGTCGCTGCTAATTTGAATACCATGATCTTCATGTGCGATTGCTGAAGTACTTAAAATTAGCGTTGTTGCTAGCATAAACTTTTTCATAATTATCATTCCTGTTGATAGACTCGATGATTACTTATCAAGATGAATGCCAAAAATTAAAGTTATTTAAATTCATATTGTTACGTTTTTTTATTTTCTTTTTGTAAGTGTACTTATAGCTAAATTAAAAATAAAAGTGGTTTATTTAACCAATTATTACGATTTTTAACATTGTTGTCTCCATGCTAAGTCGCATCGTAAAGTTTGCAAACCTAAAAAATCGAGCTAATTATTAATTCAGTATTGTGCTTATAGTCATGAGGTTGTCACCATGCGTAATTCCTTTTCTGAAGATGCGCCTATTGATGATGAGTTTGGAGCGGAGTTAGATGATTTAAATACAGAGTCTTCTAGCATTCAAAAGCGCCGTGCTCGAAAAAGGTTAGAAGATTATTTTGAACAAAAACGCTTACGCGAATGCTTAGGTGATGATGAGTTTGGAGATATTGATTAAACAAAGCGGGCTGTTTTTAGCTAAGTTTCTTCGCTTAAGTCAAAGTCAGGGCTAGAAGTAACTCTGCGTTAAATCTCAACTATCTAGACACGCTCTTGCAGTACGTCATAATGGTGCGCATGGCATAAAATAGTTTGAGATTAATATGGGCAAAGTTAAGGTTTGGGATGGCTTTATTCGTGGCTTTCACTGGTTGTTGGTCATTGCGTTAGGTGTGCTCTATATCAGTGGAGAAGAAGGCTGGTTAGAGTTGCACTTTGTTACAGGTTACGTGTTGTTAGCATTGATGTTAGCCCGATTAATTTGGGGTGTAATTGGTAGTGAAACAGCTAGGCTAAGCAAGTTGATTAATCATCCTACAAAGGTTGTTAATGCATTAAAAGGCAAAGAAGACAGAGTTGGCCACAATGCCGCAGGCAGTCTGATGGTTGTGCTGTTTTTTGTTTTGATCCTTCTACAACTCGTCACAGGGTTATTTACCACAGATGATATTCTTGTGGATGGCCCTTTGGTACAGTATGTCAGTTATGATCTTGTTGAGTTAGCAGGGTCAATACACCACAGTAATATCGATTATATAATTGCCGCAATTGCATTACATATCTTGGCTATCATTGCCTATCGTTTTAAAGGTAAAAACCTCATCAAAACGCTTTTAACAGGAACCGTAGAATCAAGCTTGCAACAGCCAAAAATGAAGGCTGGTTGGATAGCTTATATCATCTTTGCTCTGTTCGCTGCGGTATTAACTTTCTTGTGGGGTATGGAGCCTTTAAGTCAATTGATGGCATAAGCCAAAACTTGAGTGAATAAAAAACCCGATAAACTCAGTTTATCGGGTTTTTGCATTTTTATGTGTGAGTTACTTAGTCACTCAAGCGGTTTAAGCCATTTAACGCTGCTACACGATAGGCTTCTGCCATGGTTGGATAGTTAAAGGTGGTATTAACAAAGTATTCGATGTTATTACCCGGGCCCTTTTGTTCCATAATTGCTTGGCCGATGTGAACGATTTCTGAGGCACGCTCACCGAAGCAGTGAACACCTAAAATCTCTTTAGTTTCTGAGTGGAATAACAGCTTCAAGCTACCCACTTGTGTGCCTGTTATCTGCGCACGCGCAAGGTGCTTAAACTGGGCTCTCCCGACCTCGTAAGGGATTTTAGCTGCTGTTAGCTCTTGCTCTGTTTTGCCCACTGAACTCATTTCAGGAATGGTATAAATACCTGCAGGAATGTCATTGATCAGCTTCTCGCTACAATCGCCTGAAACAATGGCTTTAGCTGCGATACGGCCCTGGTCAAATGCGGCACTGGCTAAACTTGGATAACCAATCACGTCACCAACGGCATAAATGTTATCGATTTCGGTTTGGTAGCTATCGTTAACTTTTAATTGTCCACGGCCATCGGCTTTTAGGCCTACAGCGGCAAGATTAAGCTTATCCGTATTACCGGTTCTGCCATTGGCAAATAAAATGCAGTCGGCACGTACGCGTTTTCCTGATTGCAGATGCAGTACGACACCATGCTCATGTGGTTCAACTTTAGCAAATTCTTCATTGTGACGAATAACAATGCCGCTATTCCAGAAGTGGTAACTTAGCGCATCAGAAATCTCCGCGTCCATAAACGCCAGTAATCTATCGCGGGTATTGATCAAATCAACTTTAGCACCAAGCCCTTTAAAGATAGAGGCATACTCACATCCAATAACACCGGCACCATAGATTAAAACGCGCTGAGGGTCATGCTCTAGACTTAAAATGGTGTCACTGTCATATATTCTAGGATGAGAGAAATCGACACCAGGTGGACGATATGGACGTGAGCCTGTGGCAATCACAATAATCGGTGCCGTGATCACTTCATAAGAGCCATCTGTATGAGTCACCTTAATTGAGTAACGGTCAATAAAACTGGCATCACCTTGAAATAACTCAATGCGGTTTCTGTCATAAAAGCTGCTGCGCAGATTTGATTGCTTAGAGATCACATTACTGGCATGGCTAAGAATATCGCCAAAGGTTAAACGCTGTGGCTTTTCAGTGAGGCTGAAAAGTGGGTTTTGTTTGTATTCAATTAAGCGACTAACAGAGTGTCTGAGTGCTTTTGAAGGAATCGTGCCCCAATGAACGCAACCCCCACCAACCGCTTTATGGCGCTCGATAACGGCAACACGTTTGTGGCTTTTAGATAGGTTCATGGCGGCACCTTCACCGCCAGGGCCTGAACCTATAATAATGGCGTCATACATAAATGACGCCGGTTTGTCTGTATTTGATTCTGCTTTTTGTTTGGCCACAGCCCCTCCTCAACTTGCGAGTTGGCTATCACCGAACAAATCATTTTAGGCGTTCGATAATAGCCTTGCATTAAGTGCTAACCATGCCTGTTTTTGAGCCTGCCAAGCCGCTTCTAGCTCTTTATATTGCTTAGCGATGGCCGACATATCATATTGTTCACGCATGGAATCAGCTTTTGCTTCTAATAACTGCTTTTGTGCCGCACAAAAGGTTTGTAACTTTTTTAGAAGCAAATCATATTCTTGTTGTAACAATGTAAGCTGATCTTGGGCTAAAGGCAATTTTGCCAGCTTAACTTTAGTCTTAAGTAACAAGGTTTCAGCTTTGGCTTTTTCGATACGCTCGACTGGTGTGCGTTTGAGTTTGCTGGCAAGGCCGACTGCCGCAAATGCACGGATCATCCATTTTGTTGGGTCGTAGTGGTACCAACGAATACCATTGCGATAGTCACTGGCAAAAATATGGTGGAAATTGTGATAGCCCTCACCATAGGTGAACAACGCTAAAAAGCCATTATCACGGGCGGTATTTTTTTCAGTATATGGGCGAGAGCCCCAAATATGCGCCAGTGAGTTGATAAAGAAAGTAAAGTGCTGACTTAATACCAGTCTTAATACACCTGCCAATAATAACATACCAATAATGTCACCAAACAGTGCACCTAGTAATAATGGAATACCCACATTCGTTAGTAACACAAGTTTCATGTAATGACGGTGTTGAAACATCACGATAGGGTTGCGTTGTAAGTCTCTCGCATTGCTGTAGTCGCCATAGTTTTTACCTTGGTAGTCACGCAACATCCAACCAATGTGGCTATACCAAAAGCCATTGGTTGCGGCATAAGGGTCTTTGATAGGGTCATCAACTTGACCATGGTGAACACGGTGGTCGCTACTCCAATGTAATGCGCTATTTTGCAGTGCGAATGCGCCACCTAGTGCAAATACCCATTGCACTGCTGGGTGAGCTTCGTATGTTTTGTGCGCCCATAAACGGTGGTAACCGGCGGTGATTGATAAACCGGCATAAAACATACAGGCAACAAAAGCGATCCAAGTGCTGGTTTCAAAGCCATGGGTGAATCCATACCACGGCACTAGGGTAATGGCTGCCAAAAATGACAGGGCAAAAAATAAAACATTTGTCCAAATGAGAGGGGGTTTTTTCATCTTAAAAAATCTCAGCGTACACTTGTACGCTAAAATAGTATTTCATTCTCATCACGTCAAGTATTAGACTGCACAAGTTATCGATAAACTCTAGGGAGAAAATATGTCAGGTGTTCGTGCACAACAAAAACAAAAAACCCGACAAGCCTTGATTGTAGCTGCATTTAACCAGCTCAGTGCGGAGCATAGTTTTTCTAATTTGAGTTTAAGAGAAGTGGCAAGAGAAGCGGGTATTGCACCAACTTCGTTTTACCGACACTTTAAAGACATGAATGAACTCGGTTTAACCATGGTTGATGAAGCGGGTTTAACACTGCGTCAACTGATGCGCCAAGCACGGCGTCGTATAGCGAGTGGCGGCAGTGTGATCAATACTTCTGTGCTGACTTTTATGGAGTTCATCGATACGTCGAGTAACCAATTTAGATTGTTGTTAAGAGAGCGCTCAGGCACATCAAAAGCATTTCGTGCTGCAGTCGCTCGTGAAATTCAGCATTTTATTTTAGAGCTTGCGCATTATTTAGAAGCTGAAACCCCTTGCGATGCGAATCATGCTTATATGCAAGCTGAAGCCATGGTTACCTTGGTATTTAATGCTGGTGCAGATGCACTTGATCAAGACACACAACAACGAGAAGAATTAACCGAGCGCCTGATTTGGCAGTTGCGTTATATCGCCAAAGGTGCGAACCATTACGGCACACATCAAGTAAATTCAAAGCCTTCATAAAAAAATCATATAAAAATTAATCTACTCGATTGTTTACTGTTCAAATTTAAAAAGACCCTTAACCTTTATGTTTAAGGGTTTTTTTATTCCTAATTATAACTTTTTTGGCTTTTGTGTTTCTTTGTTGATTCTTTTTATGCTGTTTGGTTGAATTATTTATGCTTGATTTCATGTGTGGAGGCATGTTAAAAATCGCATCAGTTACAGCATAAATACAAAACATGCAGATAAAGAAATGAAAAAGTTCACACAATTGTCACTGCTATTAAACCTCTTACTGATCAAGTATCGGTGTGGGGCGGTGTGCGTGTGAAATGCAGCATAACGAAAACCCCGCACATTGCGGGGTTTTTTGTTTTTACGTTGTTATCTAATGACTGATTAAAACTATTTGCTTATAGCGATGGTGTTCAAAGGGCGATACAAAGGGGTGAGGAGCTAAGGTATGAATGATAAAGTTTGGATTTTTGATACAACATTAAGAGACGGTGAGCAGGCGCTAAAGGCGAGCTTAACTGAAGATGATAAAGTACAGCTTGCACATGCCATCAGCCGCCTTAATGTGGATGTTATGGAAGTGGGTTTCCCGGTTTCAAGCCCCGCAGATTTTCGAGCAGTACAGCGCATCGCCACTGAAATTAAAGGCCCTGCGATTTGTGGTTTAGCCCGTGCTGTGGCAAAAGACATCGAAGCTTGCGGTGAAGCATTACGTCCAGCAGAGCAAAGCCGTATTCATACCTTTATTGCAACCAGCCCTTTACACCTTGAACACAAGTTACGCATGAGCCTAGATGATGCGACTGCGATGGCGGTGAAATCAATCAAGCTAGCCCGAAATTACACCGATGATGTGGAGTTTTCGTGTGAAGATGCAGGCCGTACTCCGCATTGGGATTTATGTCGTATTGTCGAGCAAGCGATTAAAGCAGGCGCTTCAACCATCAACTTACCAGATACCGTGGGCTATGTGACGCCTGATGAGTATGCGGCGATGATCCACCATTTAATGAATAACGTGCCAAATATCGACCAAGCGCGTTTAAGTGTGCATTGTCATAACGACTTAGGTTTGGCGGTGGCAAACTCAATTGCTGCAGTACAAGCCGGTGCGCGACAAATCGAATGTACGATTAATGGTATTGGTGAGCGAGCGGGTAACTGTTCGTTAGAAGAAGTGGCGATGATTATGAAGATGCGTCACGACCATTTAGGTGTTTACACCGATATTCGCAGCGAAGAGATTTACCGCGCTTCGCGCCAAGTTGAGACCATTTGTAATATGCCTGTGCAGCCGAATAAGGCCATTGTCGGTGAAAACGCCTTTGCTCACAGCTCAGGCATTCACCAAGATGGCGTGTTAAAAGCACAAAACACCTACGAGATCATGGCCCCAGAAACCGTGGGTGTACCAAACAACCAATTAAATATGACCTCGCGTTCAGGTCGCCATGTCATTGAGCATCGCTTAGAAGAATTAGGCTATCAAAAGTCTGACTATGACATGGATAGCTTATATGACAGCTTCTTAGCGCTAGCGGACCAAAAAGGCACGGTCTATGACTATGACCTAGAAGCCATGATCTACTTTAATCAGATCAGTGATAAAGACGAAACCTACCAACTTGAGTTTGTAAACTCAGCGTCAAACTCTCAATCGGTCGCCAGTTCGACTATTGGCATGACAGTAAGCGGGCAATCAAAGCAAGAAGCTGCCACAGGTAATGGTCCGGTCGAAGCCTCATTCAAAGCCATTGAACGTATAACGGGTATGGCAGTTGAAGTGATTGAATACAACTTAGATGCCACAGGCCAAGGTGCAAGCTCACTTGGTCAGGTAAATATCATTGCTAAATACGATGGTCGCCAATATCACGGCGCCGGCCTTGCTGCCGACATCGTAGAAGCCTCAGTACGCGCCATGATCCGCGTATATAACTTAATTGACAGAGCACAAAAAGTGTCTGACTTAAAACAACAAAGGAAAGCAGGATGAGCCAACAAAGTTACCAAGTCGCCGTTTTAGCTGGAGATGGCATCGGCCCTGAAGTCATGTCTGCCGCCGAGCAAGTATTAGATGCGGTTAGCGCGAAGTTTAATTTTACGCTACAACGTGAGCACCATGCCATAGGTGGTGCTGCCATTGATGAATTTGGTGCGGCGCTTCCTGACTCTACTTTAGCGGCATGTGAAAAAGCGGATGCCATTTTATTTGGCTCAGTAGGTGGCCCTAAGTGGGAGCATTTACCACCGAACGAACAGCCAGAGCGTGCATCTTTACTGCCACTTCGTAAGCACTTTGGTTTGTTCTGTAACTTGCGTCCCGCACAGCTATTACCTGCACTGAGCGCCGCGTCTCCTCTACGAGCAGATATCAGTGCGCAAGGCTTTGATATTTTATGTGTGCGTGAGCTAACTGGCGGTATTTATTTTGGTGAAAAAGGCCGTGAAGGCGAGGGGGCGAGTGAAGCTGCATTCGACACGCAACGTTATTCTCGAGCTGAAATTGAGCGTATCGCGCGTTTTGCTTTCGAAGCTGCGAGACTTCGCAGTAACCATGTTACTTCAGTTGATAAAGCTAATGTATTGGCATCAAGCGTACTATGGCGCGAAGTTGTCACCGAAGTCAGCAAAGACTACCCAGAAGTAACGCTTGATTATATTTATGTAGACAATGCAGCAATGCAGCTTGTGAAGCAACCAAGCCAGTTTGATGTGTTACTTTGCGACAACTTGTTTGGCGATATCTTGTCAGACGAATGCGCGATGATCACAGGCTCTATGGGCTTACTGCCATCGGCTAGTTTAAACCAGTCAGGCTTTGGTTTATATGAGCCTGCAGGTGGCTCAGCGCCAGATATTGCGGGTAAAGGTATTGCAAATCCGATTGCACAAATTCTGAGTGCAGCACTCATGCTACGTTATTCACTTGGGCAAGATGAAGCAGCACGCACCATCGAAAAAGCGGTAGCTGAAGCCGTCGCTGCAGGTGTGGGTACACCAGATATCTACCCTCAAGGCGGTTACACCACGCAAGACGTAGCACAAGCAATCGTTTCACGTATTTAATTTTGGCTGATGGCTGCACCGTCATGCGGCCAAGATAAGAGGATGTAGCAAGTGGCTCAGACCTTATACGATAAAATTTGGCAATCTCATGTGGTTGCACAAATCAACGAACAAACCGATTTACTTTATATTGATCGTCACTTAGTACATGAAGTGACATCACCACAAGCATTTGCGGGGCTGCGCGAGAATAACCGCAAAGTACGTTGCCCTGAGAAAACTTTTGCGACCATGGATCATAATGTTTCGACCAAGAGTCGTTCGCTAGATGCCGCAAGTGAAGTGTCTAAAAACCAGTTAATGGCGCTAGCACAAAACTGTAACGACTTTGGTATTGAGTTGTATGACTTAAACTCGATTAACCAAGGCATAGTGCATGTCATGGGTCCTGAACAGGGGATCACCTTACCAGGGACTACAATAGTATGTGGTGATAGCCATACCTCAACACACGGTGCATTCGGTGCGTTAGCACATGGTATTGGTACTTCTGAGGTAGAGCACGTATTAGCAACGCAAACACTGCAGCAGAAAAAAGCCAAATCATTGAAGATCCAAATTAATGGTGTGCTGCGTCCAACCGTGACCTCAAAAGATTTAATTCTAGCTGTGATTGGCAAGCTAGGTACTGCTGGTGGTACGGGCTATGTGGCAGAGTTTTGTGGCGAAGGTATCGAAGCGTTGTCAATGGAAGCGCGTATGACGCTTTGCAATATGAGTATCGAAATGGGCGCCAAAGCGGGTTTAATCGCGCCAGACGAGACGACGTTTGATTATCTAGAAGGGCGTCCGTTTGCACCAAAAGGGGATGATTTCAAAGCCGCCGTTGAATATTGGCAGACACTGAAGTCAGATGAGGATGCACAGTTTGACTTAGTCGTTGAGCTAGATGCGCAAGATATTCAACCACAAGTAACGTGGGGCACGAGTCCTGAGCAAGTTATCGGCATTAATGAGCGAGTACCAAACCCAGACGAAGAAGCCGATTTAATCAAAGCCGATGCCATGCGTGCCGCGTTGAAGTACATGGGTCTTGAAGCGGGCCAGAAGTTATCTGATGCAAAAGTCGATACCGTATTTATCGGTTCTTGTACTAACAGCCGCATTGAAGATTTACGTGCAGCCGCTGAAATTGTCAATGGCAAGCAGGTTGCGACTGGCGTTGAAGCCTTGATAGTGCCGGGTTCTGGTCTAGTAAAACAGCAGGCAGAACAAGAAGGCTTAGCGGATATTTTCAAAGCAGCAGGGTTTGAATGGCGTGAGCCAGGCTGCTCTATGTGTCTTGCAATGAACGATGACAAGTTGGGCGCTGAAAAGCGCTGTGCTTCGACCTCTAACCGTAACTTTGAAGGTCGTCAGGGACGCGGTGGTCGCACGCATTTAGTGAGTCCTGCGATGGCGGCAGCAGCGGCGATAGCTGGTCATTTTACAGATATTAGAGGAGCGGTGTAATGGCGGTTTATCATCAAGGTTTATTGGCACCTTTAGACAAAAATAACGTCGATACCGATCAAATTATTCCAAAGCAGTTTTTAACTTCAACCAGTCGTGATGGCTTTGATAAAGCATTGTTTTATGACTGGCGCTATTTAGATGACGGCAGTGCGAATCCTGACTTTGTGTTAAACGCTGACTGTTATCAAGGCGCTTCAGTATTATTAACGCGTGACAATTTTGGTTGTGGCTCATCTCGTGAGCATGCCCCTTGGGCGTTAAAACAGTATGGATTTACTGTGATCTTGGCACAAAGTTTTGCAGATATTTTCTTTAACAATTGTGGTAATAACCAAATGTTGTGTATCGCGCTATCGGCAGACACATTGGATAGCTTGTTTGCGATTGCCGAGCAGCATCAAGATATTCAGGTTGAAATTGATTTAGAAAATCAGCAGATCCGCAGTCAGTATTTCGATGCCATCGACTTTGATGTGCGCTCAGATATCAAAGCGCGTTTATTAAGTGGCTTAGATTTTATTGGTGAGACAGAGCAATTGAATGCACAAATCGATGCGTTTGAAGCTAACTTATCCGCTGATCGCCCTTGGCAGTAAAACTAACAACTCAGCGTTAATCGCGTTTTTTTGCATACAACCAGAGAGCTAATTACTCTCTGGTTTTTCTTTTTCAGGATAACCATAATGAAAAAATGCCTAGCCGTTCTTGCGCTACTTGTTAGTGGCTCAGCCATCGCGCGTCCAGCGCCACTGGTATCAATTCCAACCCATGATGCATTTTTCGATAAAATTGCCGCGCATTGTGGTAAAGCCTACCAAGGTAAAGTAACCCTGGATAACCAAGGCCCGAGCAAGTTTAATGAATCCAAGCTTGTGATGCACGTGCGTCGTTGCAGTGAAAAAGAACTGCAAGTGCCTTTTCACGTAGGAAAAGATGCGTCTCGTACTTGGATCATTACCAAAACAGGCAGTGGTTTAAGTTTAAAGCACGACCACCGTTTAGAAAATGGCGATGATGATCCGTCAACCATGTATGGCGGCCATACCGTTGATGCAGGCTTTGCAAACGTGCAGTCTTTCCCTGCTGATCAGTATTCAAAAGAGTTATTTGTCAGCCAAGGTATTCCTCAATCAATGGGCAACACTTGGCAGATGTATATTTACGACGACAAGTTTACTTACCGTTTAGTGCGTGAAGGTCGCGAGTTTAGAGTTGATTTTGATTTAACGAAACCGATCGCACCACCAAAAGCACCTTGGGGTTATAAAGACTAGTCTTAATTCGCTTTTTGACACTATTGCGACTAGCTTTAGAACTATCGTGATGGTGTCGAATGATTCGGCATCTGCCAACATGAGGTTAGTTATGTCGATCACCGAAAGGCAAAAAAAGCTAGTACAACGTAGCTTTGTGCAAATAGAGCCCCATGCAGAAGAAGCCGCAGAGCTTTTCTATCAAACCCTTTTCCAATACGATCCGTCACTTAAACAACTATTCAAAAGTGATATTAAAAGCCAAGGGCAAAAGCTAATGATGACCTTGCGTGTGGCAGTGAGAGGGCTTGATGACATTAATGCGCTGGTGCCCGTACTTCATCAGTTGGCTGAACGGCATGTGGGGTATGGGGTGCAGGCCAAAGACTTTACTCCAGTAGGCAATGCGCTTTTATATACTTTAAAAATGGGGTTAGGGGATGCTTGGACACCTGAATTGCGCCAAGCATGGGTTGATACGTTTCGAATGATTGCAACCGTGATGAAGGCGCATGCTTTTAATCACTAAGCGCAGTAGAGCTTATTATCTAGGCACGCATTTTACTTCGGCTTGCAGATCTGGCTGATAAGCGCGAGGGTGAGTCGGTAACCTTTCAAAGTCTTGCACACCTTTTTGTAAGGTCAGTTGTGCATTCATACCTTGGCAAAGCTTTTCTGAATGTCTTAATAAAAATACGCTCTGTCGGGTGAAATGTGCGTAATCATCTGAGCGGATCTTTAAGAAGTAGTGGTCATCGCTGAATTTAGTTTGTTCATAGTGGATTTTGTGATCAAAGTCATATATTTTTTCAGGCTTACCTAATGGTGTCGGCGTGTGATGACAAGCGGTGAGCAGCCCGGTTAATGCCCCAAAAGCCAATAATTTAATCCATTGTATTTTCATAACAGCCCCAAGATTGATGAGTTGGCGAGGTCCATACGCCTCTAAAAGCAGGTTATTCTACCATGGGTTGGCAAGGAACGCTTTTTAGTAATACAAATTGCGCAGTCTTAGGGTAGAAAAGCACACAGCCTGTTTCTCTTAGTTGTAGCACAAATCGCTGAACAGTCAGTGAATGTGCACCGAGAATAGGGTTTCCTGCATCATCAGTTGAGCGGCCATGCTCGAGCAATAATTCGCTATTGTTCAGGAAAATTGTATCAGACAACAGCGGTGCGACTCCGCCTTTAAGTGAAACGATAGCTTGCTGTAATTCCGCTTTCATGGTCGGGGTGGTGTGTTTTATAACCGCTGGAATAGGTTTTGTTGGTTGAGTGTGTGTACACCCAACCAACAATGTTACGCCCAAAAGTAGGGTAACGAGCTTGCAGTGCATTACTGCTCTTTCACCTTGATATCAACCATGCTATTGCGCATTGGGTGGAATGGCTGAGCGATATTAAGACTGTCATCTAACACTGCTTTCTGCATGCTTGGCGCACGGTTAGCGGTTTCTTTTGCCGCAACAGGACAAGCGCCAGTTTCAATATGTGTTAGCGCCGCAGCTAGCATACCTTCTTGCTTGTCACCAAGCTGTTTAGAGAAGTCATCGGCGACATTACAGCCAGGCACTCTTGCAGATAGGCCTGCTTCAGAGTTTTCGTTTTCAACTGGGATAAAGCCGTCAGCGTAATCACCAAACTCTTTGGCGTTTGCGCCTTTAAATTGCACTGTATAGTAAACTTCGCCACAGTTTGGAGTTGGGGTAAAGCCGTATGGCTTACCGCATGTTTGTCCACCAATCAGAACCACATTTACATCAATACCGCGCAAGCCATTGATCAATGATTCACTCGCAGAACAAGTGCCTGCACTTGAAAGTATATACACGGTATCTAAGCTGACGCTTGGTAAGATTTGGTTGGTATATACGCTCGCGTTCCAATCGATTTTGCGATTTTCAAACGTATAATAATCTTCTTCAGTGCTAGCAGCTTCAATTTTGTCGTTGCGCAGCGTACGGCTGAACACCTTGGCATTATTTTGAGCGCTCTTAGCAGCTCCGTTATTTTCACTCGCTCTTGTTTGCTCTTCACCGGCTACCATGTAACCAAGCTGAGCAGACATCACAACTAAACCGCCACCGTTGTAGCGCATGTCGAGTACAAGCTCATTGATGTTTTCATCTGAGAACTGCTGGAATGCTGCAACGAGCGGATCTTGACCGACAGAAATAAATTGGTTGAATTGTACATAACCCACTTTTTTGTCAGCGTGTTGTATCACTTGTGCATTTTGAACAGGGGTTGATTGTACATCACCTGCCGTCATTACAATCTCGATAGGGTTCTCTTCACCTTCACGCTGAATTGTAAAGGTGTGTTCTTCTCCGGCTTTAGGCAGTAAACCTGCATTTAGTTTATCTACACCTGCTGAATCAGAGGTATTTATATCTGTGCCATTAATAGCTATAACTGTGTCACCTCGAAGCAGGCCTGCTTTGTCAGCTGGAGAGCCGTCTTGTGTGAAAGCAGCTCTAAGTACACGAGGCGGGGTGGTACTAATGAACGCCCATCTTACGCCATAACCAGATACTACGCCTGATTGTGCTTCTTTTTTAAAGTCATCGTAACTTTCAGAATAATGGAATTGGTCTTTTGCCTTACCTGAGTCGGTAATCGCGGTCGTTTTTAACTGTGCGAAATACTCACCAACTGAATCAAATGATTTAGGGTCGTTGTCTTCTACTTCGTCATACCAAAGATAAGTTTCGTTGGTATACGAGCGTAAGAACATTTTTTCATGCATTTCAGTCCCTGCTTTATCAGGGTAAGGTGCGTTTTCGTATGGATCCGTGCCAACGCGAGGCGTTTTACATTGATTAACAAAACTGCTCGAAGGATCGTACTTATTTAGCGTCCAAGTTGGCTCTGTTACCGTTCCACCTGTACTTCCTGTATTTGTTGAAGGCGTTGTAGGTGTTGCTGTTTGTTGATTATCGTTATTTGAGCTACCACCGCCACAACCAACCAATACTGTTGCAGATAAAGCAAGCGCAATGCTGAAGCTTAATGTATTTAGTTTCATAATATATTCCTATCACATCGTGTGTGATCAAAATACCAACAAGTGTCTGTAAACACAATTGGTACAACTTGATAAAGCGAATTTAATGCTAATTGTACCCGTCCTTTTTTTGCCAAGTTGTAAATAATTGTTGCTGTTTTTTAGATAACTTCAAGCCATAAGTGCTCTGCATATAAAAGTAAGCATCTGCAATACGCTTTTTGGCAAAATCAGGCGGCTCTACTGTGCGCGCTTTAAAATCGACTTTAACAGGGCAAGCACCATGCTTTAATACGGCATTAGGCAACATACCAAAACGATAGTTACTTCTATCACCGTTTATTTCACCAATAGCAGGTGCTAAATTGTTAATATCAGCTTCCATTTTTCGAAATTTAGCGCTGACCTTTCTGCAGTTTTTCCTACCACCGTCTTGCCAACACTGCAGCTGGTGGCCAAACTCCCAAGCCGACACAATATGTTCCCATTCAATACGCGTGGCGCGGCTATTTGGTTTGCCTGCATGGGTATAGGGTTTTCTCGGCTCATAGCCACAGCTGTCTGCATCAGGGATGAGCTTCTTGCCTTTGCGCTTGATCTTACAACCGCAATAAAGCGTTGTGGCATCTTTAGGTAAGGTTTTATTGAGATATTTTTTTGCTTGTGAAAAGCTTGAAAACTCTTTGCCAGTAGTTGGTGGGCTTAGCAACAGCAAAGCCATTAACGCGAATAGCGGGCGCATTTCTCTCACCTAAGTGGACTACAGAAAAATGCACTATATCACCGCAATAAAGGCTTTGAAATTATCTTGTTGATTGCAATGGTTTTTACAAAAGTTCATGTCCTAGAAAATATAGGGCGCATGTTCCGTTAAGCTGGTTTTGGTCTGCGCTTACGCCAAGGTGGTGCTTGAAATAATAAGAACATGCCAGAGAGACAAAACAACACACTGACGACAGAAAAGCTAATGAGTAGTGGGTTATTGAAGTCTTCTCGCTCGTCATAATCCATAATGTGTAGCATCCAGAAAAAATCAAAAATACGCCAAATGGTGCTTCTTACTGTAATGATTTGCCCGCTTTGCGCCTCTAAATAGAGTGTCGTACTACACCAGTCGTTGTAAGTGACTGCCCAGACGTTTTCTCTATAGCCAATCTCTCTTGTGCCTTTAGCTAACAATTGAACAGCACTGATTTCGCCATTGCCTAAATAGTGAGCGTCGGCTTGCTTTCTAATTAAAGTTTCAGTTGGTGCAGCAAGCGCTTCGCCTGTTCTGCCGTTAAACCAAGCCGCGTTATCACCTTGCACTTTAATAATAGGCATCTCTAATAGGTGTTTGAAAGCAATGTTTGAGAGTGCATCTTGGCTTTTTATAATGACATTTAAATTAGCTGAGTAATCGGCTCGCTTAAATGGATTATCGAGCTGACGGTGAGCTAAGTGTTTGCCATGTACTTTTTCTAGTGGGATAGCACTCATGACAAACCCGCCTAATAACCAAGCGAATATTTGAATAGCGAGTAGGTAGCCAAGCCACTTGTGTATTTTTCGAATGGGTTTAAATGCTGTTTTTGTCATTATTTTTATCCAAGCAAATGAGAAAAGTGCTCAGTGTACCTAAAAAGGCTTTTCTGTCACTGCGACAAATTGTCTCAGCCTAAAAGTAGTATTAAATCTGTTTTTTCGATATTGAACAAGATTTGTTCAGTTTTAAAATGCGTTAGCGGTAGCAACCATTCGGTGAGTTAGTTACACTTGTCTATATTCAGTATCGCTTTGTTACACCTTAAAAAATATAGCTTAAAAAGAGAACAGTCATAATGTCAGAAATCCAATTCTTAAATGTAGACCTAGAGCTTGAATCAAAACAGGATATTAGTGCCTTGGTAGACGATTTAAAGAAGAAGGCTATGGTGCTGCACTATGATAAAGACGACTATCGTCATTTAGCGCGTATTGAAGCCGACGCTGATGTGGTAAGTCCTGATAAAGCGATTAATCATTTATGCGAGTTAATCGAGTCTTGTTCTAAAAGCGCGCTTAAGCAATGGTTATCTTGCTCTAAGCGTACCTTTGATATTGGCTTTAACTCAGGTACTGAACCTAAGTGTTTTTCTCAGCCAATCAGTGCCGATACATTACTGAGAATTTCGGCGATTGGTGCGGGGATCGAAATCACCATTTACCCGGTTGAAGGTTAAGCTAGCATTGATTTAACAAAAAACGCGATCTTGGGTTTCCAAGATCGCGTTTTTTTGTTTTTGAGCAAAATTTTCTTAAAACTGTTTTTAATGGTGTTTTTGCTCTTTGATAACCAAATGGAATAACAAAGCAGATCTAATTCTTTATCCTTGGCAACGCAAATCAGTATGCTTCAGCCTTAGAAAACCTTACTTCGAGTAGAAGTAATTCAGCAAGCAAACTAAGCAGACGGTTTAGGGTTAGGGGATAGATTCCATGTTGTTAAGTCAACTTAGTGCCGCGGCAAGCCCGCTGACACAAGAGCAAGTGCAAAAATTACAAGGTTTAGTGGCCGAGCTAAACCCAATTCAGCAAGCTTGGGTAAGTGGTTACCTAGCTGCAAATGCAAATACAGCTGCATTAAGTGGTGTAGTGGGCGGTCAAGCGCCAGCTGCAGGCGAAGCGGCTGCACTCACCATTCTATATGGTTCGCAAACTGGTAATGCCAAAGGCGTTGCTAGCCAGCTTAAAGCGGCTGCAGAGGCTAAAGGCCTTGCGGTTAAGCTGGTGAACATGGCTGACTACAAACCTGCTCAACTTAAGAAAGAAAAGTTTATTGCTGTTGCTGTTTCTACTTATGGTGAGGGTGAGCCGCCAGAAGACGCAGAAAACCTTCACGCGTTCTTAGCATCGAAAAAAGCACCTAAACTAGATGGCGTTAAAGTAGCGGTTATCGGCTTAGGTGATTCAAGCTACGAATTCTTCTGCCAAACGGCGATTGATTTTGAAGAGCGCTTTAAAGCACTAGGCGCAGAAACGGTTGTTGCTCGCGCTGACTTAGACGTTGATTATGAAGACCAAGCAACAGCTTGGATCGGTGGTGCAGTTGATGCATTCGAACCTGAGCTAAAAGCACAGTCACAAGGTTCAGCACAAGTTATTCCTATGGCTGGCTTCGGTGCAGCACCAGCGCAAAGCCAATACACTAAGCAAAACCCATTTGCGGCTGAGCTAAGTGTGGTACAAAAGATCACAGGTCGCGATTCAACGAAAGACGTACGTCACATTGAAATCTCACTAGAAGGCTCTGACATTACTTACCTTCCGGGTGATTCTTTAGGTGTTTACTTCTTAAATGACGAAGCACTAGTAGATGAAACACTGGCATCATTAAACATTGATGGCGCAACAGAAATCACATTAGGTGAAGAAACGCTATCAATTCGTACAGCACTTATTGAAAAGCTAGAGCTAACTCAGTCTTATCCGGGTTTTGTTGAAAAGTACGCACAAGCAACTAACAACGCTGAGCTATTAAAGCTAGTTGAAGACAAAGCGGCAATGCGTGAATACATCGAAGCACGTCAAATCTTCGATATCATTAAGCAAAACCCAAGCGATATCAGCGCACAAGATTTAGCAAATAGCCTACGTAAGCTACAAGCGCGTTTATATTCAATTGCGTCAAGCCAAGCTGAAGTGGAAGAAGAAGTACACTTAACTGTTGGTTTAGTAGAGTTTGATGCCTTTGGTGAAAAACACTTTGGTGGTTGTTCTGGTTACCTTGCACACCGTGCAGAAGAAGGCGTACAAGTTAAAATATTTAGCGAGCATAACGACAACTTCCGTTTACCAAGTGATGATAACACGCCAGTTATCATGGTAGGCCCAGGTACAGGTATCGCTCCATTCCGTGCATTCTTACAAGAGCGTGATGCACGTGAAGCTGAAGGTGAGAACTGGTTATTCTTCGGTAACCCACACTTCACGCAAGATTTCTTATACCAAGTAGAGATCCAAGGTTATGTGAAGTCTGGCCTACTAAACAAAGTAGACCTAGCATTTAGCCGCGACCAAGCAGAAAAAGTATACGTGCAAGACCGACTTCGTGAGAAAGGCGAAGAAGTATTTGCATGGCTAGAAAAAGGTGCGCACTTCTATATTTGTGGTGACGCTAACCGCATGGCGAAAGACGTTCACCAAGCACTTATCGACATTATTAAAGCCCATGGTGGCAAAGATGACGAGCAAGCTGAAAGCTATCTAAAAGAGCTTCGCAGCAACAACCGTTATCAAAAAGACGTGTACTAGTAGCAAGTGCTAGTACACCACACTGACCGTCACAGTAGAATTTTAGGATAAGCCATGAGCACAGATTACAAACCTAACAGCAAGCTAGACCCAAATGCCAAGTTTGCTGATAACGAAAGACTAAAAACACAAAGTAACTTTTTACGCGGCACCATCACAACGGATTTAAAAGACCAACTTACAGGTGGCTTTACAGCGGATAATTTCCAGCTGATCCGTTTCCATGGTATGTACCAGCAAGATGACCGTGATATTCGTCCAGAGCGTACTAAGCAAAAACTTGAGCCAATGCACAATGTGATGCTTCGCGCACGTATGCCAGGCGGTATTATCACGCCTAAGCAGTGGTTAGCGATTGATGAGTTTGCTGGCGATAAAACCATTTATGGCAGTATTCGTTTAACAACGCGTCAAACATTCCAGTTCCACGGTGTGTTAAAGCCGGGTATTAAAGAAATGCACCAAATGCTAAACAGCGTAGGCATTGACTCTATCGCAACTGCCGGTGACGTTAACCGTAACGTACTATGTACGACTAACCCAGTTGAGTCTGAGTTACACCAAGAAGCATACGAGTGGGCTGCGAAGATTTCTGAGCACTTGCTACCACATACCAAAGCGTATGCTGAAATTTGGTTAAACGGTGAGAAGACGGAAACAACAGAAGAGCCAATTTTAGGTTCAACTTACTTACCACGTAAGTTCAAAACCACAGTGACGATTCCACCAAACAACGAAGTAGATGTTCACGCTAACGACCTTAACTTTGTTGCGATTGCAGAAGACGGCAAACTAGTTGGTTTTAACGTACTCGTTGGTGGTGGTCTTGCGATGACTCACGGTGATGTAAACACATACCCGCGTAAGGCTGACGACTTTGGTTTTATCCCGCTTGAGCACACTTTAAAAATTGCTGAGCACGTTGTTTCTGTTCAACGTGACTGGGGTAACCGTGTTAACCGTAAAAATGCAAAAACTAAGTACACGTTAGATACATTTGGTAGTGATGCGTTTAAAGCAGAAGTTGAAAACCGCGCAGGCGTTAAATTTGAAGACAGCCGCCCGTATGAATTTAAATATCGTGGCGACCGTATTGGCTGGGTAGAAGGCATTGATGGCAAGCACCACCTAACGCTATTTATCCAAAGTGGTCGTATTTTAGATTTCCCGGGTAAGCCACTTAAAACCGGTTGTCGTAAGATTGCTGAAATTCACCAAGGTGACTTCCGCATGACCGCAAACCAAAACTTAATTGTTGCCGGTGTACCAGTTGATCAAAAAGATATCATTGAGCAGATTGCCCGTGAGCACGGTTTAATTGACGATTCACACTCTGAACAGCAAAAGAATTCAATGGCGTGTGTTGCATTGCCAACATGTCCGCTGGCGATGGCTGAAGCAGAGCGTTACCTACCAGAGCTTATCGAGAAGACTGAAGCGATTTTAGCTAAGCACGAAATCCCGAATGACGACATCATTATGCGTGTTGTTGGTTGCCCGAATGGCTGTGGTCGTGCGATGTTGGCTGAAATTGGTTTTGTAGGTAAAGGCCCAGGTAAGTACAACGTTTACCTAGGCGGTAACCGTGAAGGTACGCGCGTACCTAAGCTTTACCTAGAAAATGTAGGTGAAGATGTGTACCTACCAGCATTAGACGAATTAATTGGCCAGTGGGCTAAAGAGCGTAACGAAGGCGAGTGTTTTGGTGATTTTGCTATCCGTAAGGAAATCGTTGCCGAAGTGAAAGTCTCTAAGACAGACTTCCACGCTTAAGAAATCATTGAGTTGGCAGGCAGGCCTGCCAACCTAGGAACAAGCATGAGTAATTTTAAACAATTATTAGAGTTAGAAGGCGATGCGCAAAAAGCGCTACTTGCCGAAGCGAATGCTTTGTTAGAGCCAATGACACCGCAACAGCGTGTGGCATGGGCACTTGAAAACTTGCCCGATACGGCATTTTTATCTTCAAGCTTTGGTATTCAAGCGGCAGTTATGTTGCATTTAGTTTCAACCGAAAAGTCAGATATTCCAGTGGTATTAACTGATACTGGCTACCTGTTTCCAGAAACCTACCAGTTTGTAGATTACTTAACAGAGCGTTTAGACTTAAATCTAAAAGTATATCGTTCACCAATGAGCCCAGCTTGGCAAGAAGCTAAGTACGGTAAACTTTGGGAGCAAGGTCAAGAAGGCATTAAGCAATACAACACCTTAAATAAGGTGGAGCCCATGACCCGTGCTATCGAAGAAATTGGTGCAAAAACGTGGTTCAGTGGTTTACGTCGTGATCAGGCATCAAGCCGTGCCGACAAGCAAGTGCTTGAGATCAGCCGAGGTACTGTAAAAGTGTACCCGATCATCGAGTGGAGCAACCGCGACGTGTATATGTATTTAACCAAGCATGACCTACCTTATCACCCACTTTGGGACGAAGGGTATGTGTCGATGGGTGATGTGCATACTACCCGTAAGTTAGAGCCAGGTATGACAGAAGAAGAAACACGTTTCTTCGGCCTTAATCGTGAGTGTGGTCTACACATTGACGGTGACGGTATTTAAAAGTTCTTATTTAACCTGAACTTTGGTTAAGAGATTTACCTGCATATGGATATTGGAACTGTGGATGTAATTTAAGTCTGAAGCCGGAAACTTTTAGGGATAACAAGGCGAATTTACGCGTCAATAGCTAGTCTATTGCAAGTAAGTTCAACGCCGTTAGCGTTGAAAGTGGCCGCTGGAGATAGATTTATTATCCAAAGTTCAGGTTATTTAAATGGCGAATTGTTAGAAACTAGTCTAAACATAGAGCCATTAATAATTTTGCCTTGATGTAAATAAAAAGCACAGGTCTCAAAGCCTGTGCTTTTTTATTCCACATTTCCTATGTAATATTCCTAATTAGCAAACTAAAATAATAAAGAGCCGATACGACGGAGTGTTCTCGTGGGTTATAAAGCATATATGATGATTATGGTGATGCTGATTGGTGTGGCATCATTGTTTGTAATTAAGCGTCCTGACGGTCAACCATATCTGTCTATTGATGCAATCTTCAATAAAGTTGAAAACGATACGCAAAGCTTATTAGACGAGTCTAAACGCCATTTAAATAAAGCGGTAGACTACGCCAAACAAGCAACTGCTGATGAAAACCAAACCACAAAACAGCCAACCATTTATAAATGGCAAGACGAAAACGGTAACTGGATTTACTCAGACCAACCTAACCCGAAAGGCAATAGTCAAACTCACCAGCTTGACCCAAGCAAAGTCACTATCATGGCTGCTGAAGACACGTCAATTTTATATAAAGACAAACAAACCGCTGAGAGCGAATCATTGAAAGCCAATTCGATGAATCCGCAAGATGTCAAAGAGCTGATGAAGAATACCAAAAACATTCAAAAGCTAATGGACGACAGGCAAAAGCAACTCGATGCAGTGACCGAAGGTAAGAAAGAAAAAGGAAATTAGGCTTTGTTGCATAACTTATTTGGTCGCCCTTAGCTTTGTTAATTTTAGAGTTAGAAAAGCGAACTGACACCAAGCACTGTATTACTGTTATTGATAATGGCGGCACAAAACTGTGTGTATATGAGGCTGAGGATTTCCGCTGGTTAACCTTCGGTGATACCGTGATTCAAGGAGTTATGTCAGTTTCTCGCCCTGAGTTGCTTCTTTCGCCTGTGTCTCAAGCTTTTCTTATGTGCTTCTTACAGGCGAAACCCCATTACTCCATATTAAATTTAGGGCTGGGCACAGGCGCCATTGAAAGAGCTTTCCAATACTTATGCGATAAACAATTGATAAATCTATCAGCAATGAAGAGTATTGAGTTGAGTCCGACAGTAACAGAGTGCGTACAAAGATTTTTTCATCTACCATCAAGTGATATCGAGATAGCTGATGCGCTTAGTTATATCAATACAGTTACCCTGCAATATGATGTGATCTTATTAGATTTCTGTTTTGATAATGCAGACGATGATTTTTTGTTACAAGGTGACTTTCTTAAGCAAGCTTCAAGCGCACTTAGTGAGTCGGGAGAGCTACTCTTTAATTATTGTCCATATTCAGAAGCTGCTTTGGTAGAACTTTTCAAGCTTTTGAAGCGTGACTTTATTTCAGTCACTGTGGTTGAGTTTTATGATCTCAAAAATATTGTCATTAAAGCATGTAAGACACCGAGTCGTGCATTCAGGCAGGAAGAGTTCGAATCGCACCCTGTTACAAAAGCGGTAACAACAGGCAAGGGAATGGGCATTCGAAAAATTTATCAGTTCTGATAATTGAACACCCTTATAAGTATTTGGCTAGATCTTCAAAGGCTTTCGGTCACCTTTTAACGTACCACGCTCATGTTTGCCATTTTCAATAAATAACACTTCGCCATACTTGCCGCGTTTAATACTGCTGTCGATGGCAATTACTTTACCTTTAAAGCGGGTTTCAATTTTTTTCTGAGAAGTGTGGCCAACAACGATGTGATTCACATCGAAATGCTTTAATAATAAATCCAGTTCTTCAGCAGTAGCACCGTCGTCTTTAAAGTAGCCGCGATACCAAATTGGGCCATGGGTTTTATGTAAGTAACGGGCGAAGCCTTCACGTTTCTCCAGCAGTTCTTTTTCAACAAGGTGTGACTTAAAGGTTTTGTTTATAGTGTCTAAGGTAACCTTATCTTCAGCGAGCTGCGGATGAAAACCACCATGGGCATATAAGTGGTCGTTGATTTTTACCAGCACAGGCTTACTACGCAGCCAACGACCTAAAATGGTATCTTGATTAAATAACTGGTCGAAAGGTGTCTCTAGCAGCTTTTCTGCTTTGACATATTTAGGATGTAAATAACGCAAGTCGCCATTTAAAACCATGACTTCATGGTTACCTAGCAGGAGATGAATTTTACCGCCGGCTTGCTCGGCTTGCTTTTCTAGGCCGTGAATAAACCAAAGGATTTCAGTTACCTTTTCGCCACGGTCAAAAATATCGCCGGTTATTACAAAATGGCCATCACCGAACGCCCACTGGTTTTGCGCGTTAATGATGCCATTATTTTTAAGTAAAGTGAGCATCAGATCATACTGTCCGTGTAAATCACTGAGGGCCGCTACGCGTTTAACACCTTGGAACTCAATTAACTGCTCATCAAAAGTTAGCTGCGAAGTGTTTGCCGTTAAACCGCAATCAGTAAATCCATAGGGCAGGGAGACCCCTTCAAGATTGACCTTTTTGCGTTTAACATGGTCATTGCAAATCCAATTGACTGTTAATGCACTGGCGTGCACGTCAATGTATGGACCGTCAGAAATGACTTCTTTGCTGGTCGATTCTGCAGCGCTGATTTGTGAAGCAAATATCAGTGAGGCACACAGTGTGATGCGAAAGCGGCTTTTTATCATTATTTTTGTCCTGTTCAAATTGGCGAGTGTCAGTTTTTTTCTTAGAAAAGAAGCAGCCTTGATTACACGCTCTTTGAGGCTATCAAGGCTGCTGTTCTCAAGCTAACAATTAAAACTTAATTTCTGCGCCTAAGTAACCAAAGCGACCCATACCAGTGCCATAGCGGCTGTAGAAGTTCCCACGACCGCCCGGCATAAAGTCACCTTTGTCATCCAGTAGGTTGTTAATACCACCAAACACGCGTAACTCTACGTCAGCCGCCAAGTCTGTATTATATGACACAGATACATCGTGACGCATATAGCTACCATATTTGTGATATGCCAGCGCTTCAGGGCTAGCGATACAGCCATTGTCTTCTTCAGTTGATGCACAACGCTCAGCATTTCGCTCTAGTGCAGCGGTGTATTCTCGCTCACGGCTTAGGCTATCAGTAAATGACCCTAAATATTTCATCGCATAACGAACGCGCCACTCATCTAGACGCCAAACTACTGAGGCTGATAATTTGTCTTTTGAGCTACCATAGCCTGCATAGTCATCGGTCTCTAGGCCATCTAAACCAAGGTAAGTGGTTGAGCTTTCAAGGATATGGTTATAGTCCGCTTTAAAAGATAGACGTCCTAAGCTTTCAAAGTCGTATTTATACTCGATGGCGACATCGATACCACGGCTACTGACTTCATCTAGGTTATCTTCACGCTGTACGATTTCGGTAATGTTACCTTCATCATCACGGCTGATTTCGTTACAGAATGGGTTACTGCTACCAAATGCAGCACTTGAATCGTAACACTCTTGTAAGATGCGCTCATTAGAGATCACCGAGATAGCACCTTCAATGGCAATATCATAATAATCAACGGCAATTTGCAGATCTTCGATGGCACTTGGTGCCATAGTAAAACCGAAAGTGAAGGTATCAGCGGTTTCTTCTCTTAAGTTAGCATTGCCCGCATTCGGTGAGTATTTACTACCTGAACTTGGATCGAATTCAAAGTCCGGGTCTTCAGCAAGTAAAGCCGCGAACACAGGATCTTGACGACATTTATCATGCCCCGCATTGGTCGAAGTTGCCGTTAGGCCCTCACAAATGTCAGTAAAGCTATCGTAGTCACCGCGAGCAGGAGACATTAGCTCAGTGATAGTTGGAGCACGTTGCGCACGGGCAAAGTTAGTACGGATAGTCAGATCTTCAATTGGTTGCCATAAAACTCCTAACTTATAGCTTGGCACTGTGCCTACGGCATCTATGCTGTATTTTGCTAAACGTAGTGAGGTTTCGAGAGAAAGGTTTTTCGCTAGTGGTGCGTCTTTAAGTAGTGGCACATCAAACTCAGCAAAGCTTTCATAGACATCGATAGAACCTTCGAATTGTGGCACAACATTAAAGGTAATACCGCCTTCGCGCATACCAATGCTGGTTTGTAGATCTTGCTTATCTTTACGATATTCACCACCAAATACCGCCGACACGGCACCGGCTGGTAGCTCGAACAGCTCACCTGTCATGTAACCAACAATGTTAGTTTGATCAATATAGGTATTGATTTCAGGATTAACGCGGATCCAGTCAGCCATTTCTGGAGTGATAGAGCCCTCACCAAATAGATTGATTGGCACACAACCAGCTGCACGTGCTGCCTCGTCTTTACATTGAATGGTTCCATCAGCAAGCTTTTCAGCATTTAGGGCATGGCTTAGTTTACGCACATCGAGTTCGTTATAGCGCAATTGCTCTTGGTGGAATTTACCTAGACCGACTGATACATCCCAATCCCACTCTCCGTCGAATGCAGTGCCTTTCAAGCCAGCCCATGAGCGTATAGTTGTACGTGTGTTATCGGTGGCAATATTACCGACTTCATTGAAGCGTCTGTCCCAATAAATACGATCTTTGTAAGGTTCACTATCAAGAATGGCTTGTGGAACGAATGGGTTATCTAGCGGAATATAACCAGGTTTAATACGGCCTAAGCGTTCTCCGGTTTCTGGATCATAAATGGTCTGGCTTGCACCTTCATACTCATCTTCTGGTGACTTGTCGTTGAATGATTCATCGATACTGAGTTGTACCTGACCATAAAAGCTAACATCATCAGTTAGTTCATAATCAACCTTACCTGCGATAGAAAAACTGTCATTTGGTACTTTTAACATCACATATTGACGTGTATTGAGACCGTAAATTTCTTCGTTGTCTTTCCAGTCGTCGCGCAATGTTTGACCGTCATACCAAAATTGTTTGTCGTTCTTCGAGTTTTCTAAGAATACGCCACCTGGAATGCCGTCACTCTTACTTACCCAATCAGCCTGAGTGATGTCACGCATACACTGGTAACCTGTTGCGGTCTGCATCTGGTTACACATTTCGCTTTCACTGTAGCGGTATGCATCTTCAATTTGAGCGCGTTCGCGATCGAAGAAGCTCATACCAAATTGTCGATCCCAGTTCGCACTGACAAAAGCATAGCCACGACCATCATCAAAGCTGCTACCAAAATCAAAATCTAGCGTGAACTCTTTGCCGCCGCCATCAAATGACTCACCAGTACGCGCCTTAAATGTTGCGCCTTCTTTGTCAGTTTGTGTGATGATATTTACAACACCGGCAACCGCATCGGCACCATAAGTGGCTGATGCACCGCCACTGATCACCTCAATGCGTTGTACCATACCACTTGGAATGGTACTTAGGCTGACCACGTTACCGCTGTAACTGTTTGATACGACGCGGCGTCCATCAATAAGGGTAAGTGTTCTATCTGAACCTAAGCCTCGCAGGCTGATAGACGAGATACCCGTCGACGCCACACTCGATTGGCTGGTGGTGTTACTGATAGAGGCATTAATTGAAGGAATATTATCGACTAGAATTTCAGACAGAGAGCCTAAGCCAGTATCTGAAATTGCATCTTTATTCATAGTCACTAGTGGTGTGGCGACACTAAAACTATCTCGTTTAATACGTGAACCGGTGACAACAATCTTCTCAACTTTCTCTTCTTCTTGTTCTATTGTCGTTTGGTTTTGTTTTACTTTTACGGCATCTAAATCATTTTGCTGTGCATGGGTGCTGAATACGGCACCAAATAGGGCGGCTTGCACGGCAACGCAAAGTTGCTTCTTGTTCATGGTTGTTCCCGTTTTGATGAGTTAACTTGTTAAAGTGATGTCTGTTTTTGTGTTGTGTTTCTTATACCTTGATAATCAAGGACACATGAGACTTGATAAATTGCCCTCCTAACTCAACCTCGGGAACATCCGATTTATCTCTTTTTTATATCTTTTTATTATTTTTCATAATCTTGTGAATTGTTAAGTAAAATTATTTGTTGCAATTAAATAACTCTAGCTACTCCCTGTTTTTTATAAATAAGGTAAGATAAAACTATTCGCCCGCACTGAATAAATATGAATAAAAAGTAGCGGTTGCAAGTAGAGTGGTTAAGTAGAGCGAAGAACATGCAGTATGAAAAGTCGTTTCAGTTGGGTCCGTATCAGGTGTTTATTGATGAACACTTGGTGGTGCTGAATGGCGAAAAGGTAGCGGCTCAACCGAAAGTGATGGAGCTATTACAAGTTCTAGTACAACGATACCCTGAAGTTGTGAGTCGCAATGAGCTGATTGAAGGGGTATGGCAAGGTAATGAAATCATTGGTGAAAAAGCCCTCACCAATACAATTTGGCAGCTTAGACAATTGTTTGCTCATCCAAGTGCACCCCTTGATGTTGTTGAAACGATCCGTAAAAAGGGCTACAAGCTGACACTAACACCTGAGCCTCTTAGCTTATCCTCAGAAACAATTAAACCAGCGTCACTGATTGAGAAAAAGTTTTACAAATATCAAGTTGCTTTTGGCTTAGTGTGCATCATGATGGTTTTAGTGGCTTGGTCCTTCTTGAAGTCTCCCATTGAAGCGCCTGCAAAGTCACCCTCTCAAATAGATGAAATCACGAAAATGCCGGGCAGTGAATTGCGCCCGAGTCCTTCACAAGACGGTAAACAGTTAGCGTTTATTTGGCAGCAGGGGCAAGACAGTCAGCTTTATTTAAAAGATTTAACCCACCCCAACGTACCTATTAAGCAGCTGACCTTTTCAGATAAAAGACCTTGGAAAGCAGTCTGGAGCCCCGATCAGCAATATTTATATTTTGCTCAGAAGAATAGCCAAGCGTGTGAAATTGTTCGACTCTCTTTAGCTGATTTAGAGCAGTTGGTTTTGACCAGTTGTCCGACTGACTCAGGCTATAACTATATTGCGATCAGTCCAGATGGTAAAACCTTGGCGTTTAATGGCAAAGCACCTTTGGCGTCGCAAGATGGTATTTACTTGCTCGATTTAAGCCAAGACGACGCAACACCTGAGCGGCTGAGTTGTGATACAGAGTGTGACTTGAGAGATCGAGATGTAGCTTTTTCGCCTGATGGACAGTATTTAGCGATCACACAGCGTAAAAGCACGTCAGAAGAGCGCTTGAGTCTTTATCATCTAGGCAAGAAGGAGTTCCAAATATTGGACTCAAGTCATGCAGATATCGTTGGTATGAGCTTTCATCCGAATGGTCAATACTTGGTATATGGTGCACAAGCTGCGGATAAACGTCGTGGCTATGTCGTTGACTTAGAGACTAAAGCACAAACCAAGTTGGCTCCGAGAGGCTTTAGCTACCCCCATTTTGATGACTCTGGGAACCTGTATTACCAGAAACGTCGAGAGAATTATTTTATCGCCAGTTTTGCATTAGACAGTGAAGTAATGTCTATGCCATCGCCACTGATTGAATCTCACTATTCAAATCAGTACCCGTCTTTATCGCGCGAGCATGAAAAATTAGCATTTCTGTCAAATGAATCAGGGTATTATGAGCTATGGCTGGCGAACTTAGATGGCACGGGTCGAGAACAAATCACCCAGCTACATCGTAACTTACGCTACCCAAGTTGGTCTTTGCAAGGTGATAAACTACTCGTCGTGAGTTCAGATGAAGCCGATGGCCACGATAAGCTCTATGTGTTCGATTATGGCTCGAAGCAATTACGGCGTCTTGATTTATCTTTTGGCAAAATAGGCCGACCGTTTTGGCATGGTAACGGGCAAGATATCGTGATCCGTCAATCAACAGATGTAGGGTGGCAACTATTTCGCCTAAATGTTGAAACCATGGCACTTTCAGCTCTGTTAACTAAACCAGCCCGATCCGGGCAGTATATTTCTGAGCATGAACTGCTGTTTGTTAATGGCAAAGGTTTATGGATAAAGCAAGGTGAGAAGCAGGCGTTGTTAATTGCAAAAGCGCAATTTAATACCCGATATGCTTGGCTAGCGACGCCAGAAAAGGTCTTCTATAAGCACTTGGGCGACGACTATAACTTTATTCATGCTTACGATTTAAATAGTAAAACCACTGAAAAGTTATTGCGATTGCCTAAATCAAGTTTCAGTAAAGCGGCTCCGTTTGTCTTTGATGAGACAACACAAGCACTGCTATTTACCCAGAGTTTAACGCCACAATCAGACATTAGCCGTCTAACTATAAAAAACTAAGGCGTGAATGTATGCACTTACGCCTTAATTGACTGTTCAAAGTGTTCTAATTAAACACCCTGACACTGACCTTGCTTACATTGCTGTAGCAGGTAGTTGTAGAGACCTTGGCTTGATGCACAAGCTGAGCCGCCACCTACACGGGCACAAAATGACAGTTGTTGTTGCTTAGCCCATGCACTGCAATTACTTGAGCAAGGCGTTGCAGCAACAACTGCAAGTGACGCTGTGGCGATAAAACTTAAGCTAGCAGCGGCAATGAGTTTGGTGATTCTAGACATGATCTTTCCTTATTTGTCAGTAGATTTAACTTGGTTTTATATCAAAAGGGGAGCGCACTCCCCTCGGCTTACGATTACTTACAGTTCGGATCGTTACCGATCAGTTTCCAAACTTGTGAAGAGCCAGGCTTTTCATCTAGCGTCCACCACTTTGCTTCGTACACTTTGCCGTTGTATGTTACACGGTCAGGCTTACGATAAACGGTATTGGCATCCCAAGAGCCTGCACATACAGGAATGTCAGTTGCTTTTGCAGAAATAGATCCTGCGTGATTAGTGTTGCTGCCAGCTTCTGTAAATTCAAAGGTCACGCCAGCAGTACCAGACTGAGTGGCTGTGAATTCAACATTGACACTACAGTTACCATTTTGGCCCAGTGTGCGGTTGCTACATGTATCAGAAGTCACAACCAGGCCACTTGTTACACCACTGCCGCGCACTGTAACCGCATTAAGTGCTGATGCTTCACTGCCTGTATTACTGATGTTAAAGCGGTGCGAAACAACTTCATATAATGTGAAGTCAGCTAAGGTTTGGCTTTGCTTATAAACTAGGTTTGAGCCGCCGCCAGCAGATTTAATTTCGTCGATCCAACCACTCAGTGCTGCCACATCGGCATATACACCGTATTTACTTGGGCGTGCACAGCCGATCCCCCAACTGACTGTACCTAGTTGTACAATCTCGCCACCGCGGTTGATCACGATAGGGCCGCCGCTGTCGCCACTACATGAATCCTTTTGACCTTGTGGGTAGCCTGCGCAAAACGCGACGCTACCCACATTGGCATAGTTACCACCTGATTGGTTACAGATAGCGTCAGAAACTAGTGGTACGTCGACTTCTTGAATGAATGAAGGACGGCTACCGCCTTCTGATAAACGACCTAACCCGGCGACAGATAATAAGTCACCGCTGCGGGCGTATTGGCTTATAGACCCCGTTGCTAGACGAACGGCTTGCCCTTGTGTTGGCGTGCGCTCAAGTTTTAATAGCGCGATGTCATAGTTCAACGTGCTGCGGTTATATTGCGGGTGCACGTACTTTTCAACAACGCCAATGCGGTCGCCATCTGTGCCACCGAGTCTAAAACCGGCCACTTTTACATCGATAAAGCGGGCCGCTTTACTGCTTACACAGTGCGCGGCAGTCAATACATAACCATCTCCAATGTAACTACCGCCACAAAAAGCGGTTGTGCCATTCGAGTTCAAGATTTGAGTGTAGAACTGCCAGTTCGCAGTATTTGCAGGACCACCACCAACAATTTGAGGAGTGATTTCAGCAGTATCCTGTTCAGGAATAAATGGCAAGGTGTCGCTTTGTGCTTGGGCAGCAAATGCACTTGAAAGCGCAATCGCTAAACTTGTTGTTAATAGGTTGAGTTTTTTCACAACGGGTGTCCTTGTTGTTTTTTTAATCGAGTGGTGATTATGGGTACTGCCAAGTTAAATGCAAATGAAATGTTAATGATTATTTTTCAAGTCAAAAAGTGTTTTTCAGTTTAATCAATACTTATAAGGGTTTAATGGCGGGAGGTAAAAGAATGTAGAAAGTGGTCTAATTTGATTTTGTTTACAACTTGGTAACGTAAAAGGTTTTGCAAGTGACTTACGTCACCTGCGAGAATTGATAAGTAACTGTTATAAGCTGCGGCCACACCAGACAATGCGACCCGCCACGCCGTGTTGCTCGGCATTTTGGCTATCAATTTGCCAGCTTGGGTAGGCATTGTTATCTGATATCACAGCAATATGATCTGATTTTTGCTTTAAGCGCTTTGCCATTAAGCCGTCTTGGGTTTGAATGACATACACACCTTCACGACTGACTTGTTGCTGACTTAAATCAACCAGCACCATGTCGCCATGCTCAAGGGTTGGCAGCATACTGTCACCGCGAATAGACACGAATGCCAAACGATCACTGTGCACGCCAAGTTGTGAGCTTAACCAGCGTTTATTTAACGCAAATTGCTCGGTGACATCTTCACTGCCGCCCATGCTACCAAAACCCGCACTGGCCTCAACGTCGAGTTGCGGCACCATTAATAGTTCATCTTGGCTTGATGAAAACGGTTTATCGACGGGTTGCTCACCAGTTAATAGCCAGTTTAAGTCGATACTAAATAGGCCATACAGGTGTTCAAGGTAGGTCATTGAAGGGCGACTTAAACCACGACAAATACGATAAATATGCGAAGGTGACTTGCCTGTTAAAATAGCAAATTGGCGTTTGTTACCGCCAGCAAATTGCTCAACCAGTTCCATAAAACGACGAGAAAAAGCCGTGCTCATAATACATCACCTCAACATCTTTGATTTGGCCGCACAGCATAATATCTGGCCTGACACTTGTATAGCCAAGTAAAGTGCAACTGCGGAATAAGTAGACAGGTTTGGGTTAAAAATAAAGAAAGCGGCTTGAAACCGAGGTTAAAAGCCGCTTTGACTTGCTGGGTGTAATAGCAAGTATTAGGAGTAAATTGGTTGCTTGGGCGAAGCTATGTCTGTCACTTACGCTGCGCTTGCTTCATCCTGTGTTTCATCGCTGTGGCGAATAAGGTAATCAAAAGCCCCTAAGCTGGCAGTTGCACCTGAACCCATAGCGATAATGATTTGTTTGAACGCTGAGTCAGTCACATCTCCCGCAGCATACACACCGCTCATGCTGGTGGCACCGTGTTTATCAACTTCAATTTCACCAAAGCGGCTTAGTTGTACGTCGGTCTCTTTTAAGAATTCACTGTTCGGGATTAAGCCGATCTGTACAAAAATACCGGCTAAGTCGACTTGGTGTTGCTCACCTGATACGCGGTCGGTGTAGCTTAATCCTGTTACACGTTGACCATCGCCTAGCACTTCGGTGGTTTGTGCATTCTTGATGATGGTGATATTTGGCAAGCTGTTGGCTTTGCGAATAAGCACCTCGTCAGCACGTAATGTGTCGGCAAATTCTAATACAGTGACGTGCGAAGTAATGTTTGCAAGGTCAATCGCCGCTTCAATACCTGAGTTACCGCCGCCGATCACCGCAACTGGCTTGCCTTTAAATAATGGGCCGTCACAGTGTGGGCAGTAAGCAACACCTTTGCCTTTGTATTCTTGCTCGCCAGGTACATTCATGTTTCTCCAGCGTGCACCGGTTGCCATGATCACTGACTTGGCTTTTAACGTCGCGCCTGACTCAAGGGGCACTTCGATGTAGTCACCACGAGCAATACCCGCAGCGCGTTGGCCTTTCATAATATCGACATCGTATTCTTTAACGTGCTCTTCAAGTTGTGCAACCAGCTTTGGCCCTTCAGTGGCTTTGACTGAAATAAAGTTCTCAATGGCGAGGGTATCAGCAACTTGGCCACCAAAACGCTCGGCAACAACACCGGTGTTTAAACCTTTTCGTGCCGCATAAATAGCTGCCGATGCACCCGCAGGGCCACCACCGACAACCAGTACGTCAAATGGGTCTTTTTCATTGAGCTTCTCGGCTTGTTTGGCCGCTGCGCCAGTGTCTAGCTTATTGAGAATATCGCTCAGCGATACCGCGCCTTGTGAGAATTGCTCACCGTTTAAAAATACACTTGGTACAGCCATGATATTGCGTGCGTTCACTTCATCTTGGAACAGTGCGCCGTCGATCATGGTTGCTTTGATATTGCTGTTTCTGGCCGCCATAGTGTTGAGTGCTTGTACCACTTGCGGACAAGTTTGGCAGCTCAGAGATATATAGATTTCAAAGTTTAATGGCTCAGTAATGCCATCAATAATGCTCAGCTCTTCTTCAGAGGCTTTGCTTGGATGTCCACCTGTTTGTAACAGTGCCAATACCAATGAGGTAAACTCATGACCCATCGGAATGCCAGCAAAATCGATATGTGTGTTACGCTTAAGTGAGCGCACAGACATGTTCGGTGCACGGGTCGCATTACTTTGTTCAGACACTGTGATGTGCGTACTTAATGAACTTAAATCGTTTGCTAAGCTTTTTAATTCGTTTGATTTGTTGCTGTCATCTAGGGCAAGCACTAGCTCGATAGGATCGGTAATGGCAGCAAAGTGGCTTTGTAATTGCGTTTTAATGTTTTGGTCTAGCATGGTGATTGTCCTATTTTTTACTCGTCGTCTTTTAATATGCTCGGGTGTTGGCGGAGCCAAAGAGCTTATTAACGTGTGTAAAGTAAAGTGGTTCTAAAGGCTGCTGCCGAAGCAGCCTTTAGCTGAATAAGTTAATATCCAATAGATTTTGTGCTGCACGTAGGCGGCAAGCTTATGAATCCCATGAGCATAGTTTTACTATGTGATTGGGAAGAAGAAGCGTAGCCAACACCCGTACAGTACGAAAGATGAAGGATATTTAGATTTTGCCAACTAGGTCTAATGACGGTGCTAATGTCTCTTCACCTGGCTGCCAAGAAGCAGGACATACTTCACCGTCGTGGTTTGCAATGTACTGAGCTGCTTGTACTTTACGAACTAATTCATTTGCAGCGCGGCCAATGCCTAGGTCGTGTGTTTCAACTACTTTGATTTCGCCTTCAGGGTTGATTACAAAAGTACCTCGAAGTGCTAAACCTTCTTCTTCAATCATTACACCGAAGTTGCGTGTAATACGACCTGTTGGGTCACCAATCATTGGGAATTGGATTTTCTTAATTGTGTCTGACGCATCGTGCCATGCTTTGTGTGTGAAGTGTGTGTCAGTTGATACCGAGTAAACTTCAACGCCCATGTCTTGAAGTTTTGCGTAATGGTCAGCAAGGTCACCTAGCTCAGTCGGACATACAAATGTGAAGTCAGCTGGGTAGAAGAATACGATTGACCATTTACCTAGTAGGTCTTTTTCACTTACTTCAACGAAGTCGCCATTGTGGTAAGCCGTTGCATTGAATGGTTTGATTTGTGTGTTGATCAATGAAGTAGTCATAATATTTACTCTCTTAGTTTGTATTTACATCATTTGGGGCATCCTGTTGCTGTGCCCCTTTGCTTGGTAACTAAGATAGTGGGTTTGGTTTTTTAAATAAAATGGATTGTTTTGATTGGTTCAATCGATTTTTGTGAATGTAGCTTGAAATGCTTTATGCCTCATTAATTTAAAGCTTTGAGTTTAAACTGATCAGAAAGAGCACATTGGTTTTCTTGATTTAATAAGGTGAGATATACTCATTTTATTTGATTGTTTGGCTCTAAAATAAAAACACAATATCGATGAGTGTATTGTGTTTAGCTTTGAGACCTAATTTCATTATTTTGCAAAAGTAACATGGCTTATAGCCCAGATGTCATCAACGTGAGGAAGCTCTGTCTACCATGAAAAAACTAAACATATTGCTGATTACTAAAAACTTCCATATGGGTGGTGCAGAGGTTCATGTATGTGATCTCGCAAATCAGCTAGCAGAGTCTGGACATCATGTTGTTCTGATATCAAACGCGGGGGGGCAAACTGAGCATTTGGTACCTCAGGTGAAACATCATGCGCTAAAAGTGAATGATATTAATTATCTGAAAAACTTATTTTTTATTAAAAAGATAATCAAAGAGCAGCAAATTGACATCGTTCACGGTCATCAAAGATTAGGTATTTCACTCGCAGTTATGGCGTCAAAGTTAACAGGCACGCCGAATGTTGCAACGATACATGGTCAGCTCAAATATGATATTCGTTCATTTATGATACGTCGTTGGGTTCAGCAGTTAATTTGTGTGCGCAGCAATACCTATGAGCAAACTAAGAAATACCCAAAGCTACATCAAAATTCGTCGCTTATTTTAAATGGTGTACGTCCTTACCCTCTTAGCAAAAATAAAGAACCTTTTACCTTAATGTATGGAAGCCGTATCGATAAAAGACACTTTGCGGTTTTGACTATGTTGATCAACGATGTCTTGCCAGAGTTATATCAACAAAATAATGACGTAAAGTTACTGGTTTTCGGTGAAGGGAAGTTTTCGTCAGAATTAAAAGAACTAATAGAGCAAACTAACTCTTCATTAGGCAAGCAGGTAATTGACTTTAGAGGGTATACATCTGAACTTGGTTTAGAATACCAGCAAGCTGGTCTTGCACTAGCCTGCGCTCGTTCCGCGATGGACGCATTATGTAATAATACGGCTGTATTGCCTGTCAATGTTCATAATCTTGGTGAGCCAATCACCACGAAAAACTTTTCGGCCTTGATGGCAAATAACTTTGAACCCACCACTTTTCCAGCACCTACACCTCAAGGTTTGATCCAACAAATTTCCAAATATCTTGAAAACCCGGCTTATTATCAGCAGCAAGTAGAGCTTTTACAGCAAGATATTTCTGCTAACTTAACCTTGCAAGGTGCCGTTGAGAAAACACTAAACTTGTATCAATCA
The DNA here is from genome assembly GCF_056158285.1 of Pseudoalteromonas sp. AWM4_233. Taxonomy (NCBI): domain Bacteria; kingdom Pseudomonadati; phylum Pseudomonadota; class Gammaproteobacteria; order Alteromonadales; family Pseudoalteromonadaceae; genus Pseudoalteromonas; species Pseudoalteromonas sp. AWM4_233. The sequence continues at coordinate 45,272 of NZ_JBSWSZ010000001.1, forward strand.
TCGTTAGTCTAAAGTAACAACGCGTGTCTAATACACACAATAATGGATGGCACTGAGTCAGCACCATCCATATCGCTTTCTAGTCATTTTTAGTTTAAATCAGATGTTTTTTGTTGTGAGCTTACTATTTTAAATTGTTTTGAAAGCCGATAAGCAATCTCTGTGCAGGCGACAACTGCCAGACCTATACACCCATAAAATGTCACCTGATCAGGCCAAGTTGCCTCTATGGGTGACTTTTCTAAAATTTGGCAAAGTAGAATCGGGGCAATAAGCAAACCATACACAATAAACTGTGGTGGAAACTCAATTTCATCTTTCCAGTTATATTCTTCTGGTGTGAATCGAATGCCATCATTGAGTTGTTGCTGTTCAAGCTCGTACATTAGGTCAACGGTTTTCGATTCAATTAGCCTTTTTTCATTGCTTAACTCAATAATTAATGGGCCAGTTAGCTGGGAGACAACTTTGAATCTTATCTCTAGTTGTTCTTCATCAACTTGAATTAAGTGGCGACCATTTGATGAGATGTTTCTTTGCTCAGATACCTTTTCGCCATTCAGATAAATAACCTCTTTGCCAAACATGTTTGCTTCAATGGCAATGATATGAGCGCGGTAATTAAACTCAGTATTAATTTTCACGGGTGTTGTCCTTTTGAAATTCAATCAAATCACCAGGCTGACAGTCCAGTGCATCACAAATAGCCTCTAGGGTGCTAAAGCGAATGGCTTTGGCTTTGCCACTTTTTAGCACGCTGAGGTTTTGCGGCGTAATGCCGACTCGTTCGGCGAGCTCGCTAGATTTCATTTTTCGTTTTGCGAGCATAACGTCTAAATTGATGATGATAGCCATAATTAAATCGTCAACGCTTGTTCTTCTTGGAGGTCTTGGGCGACTTTATTGTTGGCACAAAATACATGCAGTATGTATCCGGCGGTAGCGAGTACGATCTCAATATTGGCAAAGTAATGCATGATGCTGATCTCAATATCGAAATAAATCATTTCAAGTATGATGCTCAGCAAAGGCTTAGCGATAAGTGCATAGAGTAAGATAACTCTGGCGATGAGTAAGTTGGTTTGTAAGCTGATAGCATTAAATACTTGCTGACCTTGCTCATAACTCTTGAGTAATCTAGAAAACACTAGTAGCAGTCCAAGTGCTACTAACCCATCTGCACCTAGCTGAAGTGCATTTCTGACTTCAACATATAGGTTATCTTGTGGCTCTAGACCAGTGATCAAAAAAACAATTGAGAGCAGGCCGAGAAAACTCCAAATTGCCACTAGGAAGATTGAGCTTTTTAATTGCTTGCGCTCTCGCGCCATATATTTTTTGAATGCGTTCATGTTTTATCCTTAATAAGTCACTGTTACAGGTAAAGCATAAACGTGTTAAATCTTAAAAACAATAAAAAGTTATCGTTTTTCGGTAATTTTTTATTGTTTTATATTTTTTACTCAGTTTTAATTTGTGATAAATCGATATTTGGATTGGTGATCCTATCGAACACTAGGCTTGCTCGATTAAGTGGAGGACGATTTTGTAGCTGTCTGAAATCGCTGAGTTCGATGTTGTTCTCAAACGGTTTGGCTATCTCGAAAGAAAACACATAAAAGCCTTCTAAGCCCATTCTTAAATCACTAAAAACGTAGCTTTGCTCTTGTTGATAAACCCCATATAAGCCCTTGGTAAAGTTCTGTAGCAAAGCAATACGTTGGTCTTCTAAACCTGTAAGGATATGATTTTCAGTTTTGTAAAAACGGATATCAATCTCATCAACGGAATCAAAGACTGATGCGTATATTTCGTAGTGGCCTTGCTCTGTGGTCGCCACGGCGCGCCAAAGCAGAGTATTAAACGGCGAGGGGGTACTTTCGAATTGTTTAAAAGTGATGGCTTGCTTGTCAAATGCCTCTAGTATTTTGCTGTCTATAAACCATTTGGCACTCAGGCTCCAAGTCAGATAGAGCGAGCTCAATACCAGTGCGGTAGTGTTAATTTTACTAGCATAGGGTTTTGTAAAAGCAAAGCACAGAGCGACAAACGCAAACAGTAAAGGCAGGCTATACATGGGGTCGATGATAAACACACTGGAAATACCAAACGGATAATTGCTCAGAGGCCAGAGTAATTGTGTGCCGTATACCGTAAAAGTATCGAGCAGCGCATGGGTACTCATGATTAGAAATATGGCAACAGACCAGCGTGTTAGCGACACAGATTTTGCCCAGTGCATTTTTGCAATGAGCCATGCAATGATTGGACTCAATAGCAATTGAATAATTAAGGAGTGGCTAAAACTGCGGTGATAAACAAAGTTTTCGACGTCACCACCGAAGTTTATCAACACATCTAAGTCGGGGAGAGTGCCAAATGCAGCTCCGACAAGTAGAGACTTTCGGCCGAGTTTATTGCCTAAGGTGGCGAAGCCCACGGCACTGCCAAGTAAAATTTGCGTGACTGAATCCAAGTTGTTACTCCCAATGAACTTTGTTATTAATAGTGCTGTGGTGCGCAATACGATCTGTTTTAATTTAAATTATGCTTTTCAAGACGATATAAAAACTGCTTGTAACTAATCCCTAATAGCTTGGCGGCTTGGGTTTTATTGCCACCTTCTCGGTTGAGGGCTTGTTGTAAGCAGTCTTTTTCAAATTCATCCCAATTTAACCCCTCACTTGGTAAGGTAAACAGCCCATTCTTTTGTGACGTGTTAGCCGTGTTGCTTAGGTTTTCCTTTAGTTCATTTTCATCCTGCAGAAGCACAAATTGCTCCAGCGTATTTGAGAGTTGGCGCACATTTCCGGGCCAATTAAAGTTAAGGAGATGCTTTAGTAGTGTGCTGCTCAGTTGGGGGGCTTCAATAGCATATTGCTGACTAAATCGTTTTAAGAAGTGTTCTATTAATCGCGGAATATCTTCTTGGCGTTCTCGCAGTGGTGGCATATGTAACGGAACCACATTCAAGCGGTAGTATAAATCTTCTCTGAATAAGCCATCTTGCACCATTTGCTGCAGGTTTTTATGACTTGCTGCAAGCACTCGGACATCGATATTATGCTCTTTGGTATCACCTACCGGCGTCACCACACCTTCTTGTAATAAGCGCAGTAGTTTAGTTTGTACATTTAGGCTCAGCTCTGCCACTTCGTCTAAAAAAATCGTGCCCTTGTTGGCTGCTGAAAATTTACCGAGTTTGTCTTGGTTTGCCCCGGTGTAGGCCCCTTTGAGTGCGCCAAAGAGTTCTGATTCTGCTAGATTCTCAGGAATAGCCCCACAGTTAATGGCGATAAAGGGTTGTTTACTACGATTTGAGAGCTGATGAAGCGCGCGCGCAGCAAGCTCCTTACCCGTGCCGCTTTCACCACTGATTAACACCGTGGCGCTGGTAGCACTGACACGTTCTATACGTTGAAAGACTTTCTGCATACATGGAGCATGACCAATGATATCGACCAACTTATTTTGCTCGCTTATTTGTGAGCTGAGCTGCTGGTTGGCAAGGCGTAATTGATTAGCCTTATTGGCTTTAGCAAGTGCCAACAGTAGCTCTTGGCGCTGAAAAGGCTTACTCAGGTAGTCATCGGCACCGAGCTCGATAGCTTCAACGGCGTGCTCAATTGAGCCATACGCGGTGGCAACGACAATACCAATGTGCTTTTGTTGTGCCCGCACGTATTTGATCAAGTCCATGCCCGACAGGTTACCTAGTTTCCAATCGGTAAAGATGAGTTCGATATTTGCATGGTTTTTAAGGGTGACGATGGCATCTTCAACGCTAAAGGCGCTATAAACGTGATAGTTCGCGGCACTTAGCATGGCGCTGATCAGGGTATTCTGCGCTTGGTCGTCTTCAACCAATAAGATAGGTTGGGGTTTAGTCATGAACTGCTCCTTCTTCAGGCGATGACTGCGCTAATTGCAAGGTAACACGTGCGCCATTTTGTGTATTTTGAACTTTTATATCACCCTCATAGTAAAGTTCTGCTAAACGTTTAGCTAAATACAAGCCCATACCTGCGCCATCCGCTTTGCTGCTCACATGGGGATTAAATAACTGAGCAAGAATATGCGCTTCAAAACCACCGCCATGATCTTCAACTTCCACAAATAATATGTTTTGCTCAGAATAGGCCTTCACCTCAATCGCTTGAGTGTTTTGATTGGCTTGTTGCGCTTCAATGGCGTTGACCAGTAGGGTATGTAACATAGCGCGGATCTCCGATTCAGCTCCTTGTATAGACAAGTTATCAGCTACTTGAATATTAAGGTCAAAATCAAGTTGGCCTACTTCGAGTTGAATATCTTGTAAAACGGCAGAAATTGGCACAGCTTGCGCTCTAGAAGAGTCCTGATTACTGAGCTGCAACAAAGCGCTGATACTCTTATTTAAATGCGCGATTTTATTATCCGCAATGGTTTTTAAGCTGTCCTTGAGTTGGCTGTCTTGGCTTTGCCAAAATTGCTCAAGCGTGAGGCCCAAAGTATGTAAAGGGTTTCTCAGAGAGTGGGCGATAGCGCGACTGAGTTCGCCGAGCTCCGCTAATTGTTTTTGTTGTTGTAATTGTTTTTCAACTTGGTTCAGTTGTTCGAGCTTAGTGCTGGTGGCATTAAAGCTGTCAATGCAGGTTGCAATTTCACCCACGCCCTGTGCTGGCAGTTGAGTACCAAGGTGACCGTCAGATAAATCATTAAAGCCTTGCTTGAGTGCAGTGATTGGTTGGGTAAGGCGGTGCACAAAGTACAGCATAAGCCCAATGGCAATCAGTGTTGATAAGGCGATGCTCCATAAAATGAGTGACGTAAATCTTTCAAAGCTTTGGCTTTGGGTGTTGCTGTAATGTTCGGTGCTGATCACGCGCTTAATATGGCTGTCATCTTCAAAATGGAAAAACACGGAATTAACTTCATTTTGCAGTGCTTCAGCTTTAATCGTGATAACAGGCTTTACCGGTTGAGGTGATGTAGGTGGTTTACTCGGCTCGGGTGCTTTGGTTGGAGAAGGTGACTTAGGTGGTGGAGGTGGCAATTGCTCTGAATTAGAAATGGTCACCTTATCAGATAGCACCACTACTTTAGGAGTGTCGCCATCTAATTTGTGAATGATTTGATTGATATCTTCTCGAGCTTTACCAATCAGTTGCTTAGTTATCACCTTTGATTGCTCTGTGATATCTGCACTGACTTGTGATTTGAAATGCAAGACCAGCAAGGTTTGGCTCACGGCAAGTAAGAGAAATATCGCCAAAATGCCTAAAATAAAATAGCGCTTAATCGTCACACCTTCTCCCAAATAGATCTTTAAACCGCTTCTAAATCACTTATTACAAGATGCATTCCAAAGTGCTAAATCGCAAGTGGTTTGTAACTCTATGAAATTATGTAAATTAATCAGTGCTTTTTGTAGCTATTAGATTTTACCAACTAAGTATTCCCGATATCAGCCTTTCTATATCCTGATATCAGGATATTTTTCATTGGCTTTTACAAGAAATATTAGTAAAGGCATGAAAATACAATAAAAAGTTACTTGGCATGCCTTTTTCTATACCTAGGTCGACATTTTATTTTAGCGTGTATAAATCGCACCATAAGGAGAAGACAATGTTTTCAACCATTAAGTATAAAAAAATCGCCAAAGCACTTACTGCTGTAGGCCTTGTTTTTGCGGCCAGTAGCTACGCAACGGATAAAGAAGCACTTCATGTGATTAAAGTTAAACAAATTCATGATGATGTAAAAGTGATGGTGAGTGAAGACCACAGCAGTGATGTTCGAGTTATTAAGCTTGATAAAGCAGACCTGAACAGTGAAGTGCTAGTTGAAAAGCTCGCTGATTTACCTGATGAAACCCGAGAGAAAGTAGAGGAGGTGCTGTCGCAAATCAGTACAAAAGGTGAAGATGGCGTGTTTCTCTTCTCAGACAAAGTGGTGCAGACCTTTGCTGATGATGGAGAAGGCAAGAAAATGGTGTTTGTACATGGTGGCGAAGATTTTGCGCTTCACCTCCCACCAGAGCCACCGTTACCGCCAGGTGCCCCAAAACCTACTAAGCCAACTAAAGCGCCTAAAGTATTGAAGTTCTCGTTTGGTGCAGACGGCGAAGGTGACCATGAATTTAAGTTGATTACGTCATTACTAAAAGAAACCAAGTTAACACCAGAGCAAATTGATGAGTTGCAGACTCTGCTAAATGAAAAGTACTAATACCAATCCTCAATAATACTCAATCATTTTGAGGGACTAAAACTGACGCTAACTTCGTTGAAAATTTCTTATTTAGAACAACTAAATAGCAAAATTTCGCCTCGTTATCGACAAGTTTTCCTTGCCTCAAAATAGATCGCTTAATCAAGAGGATTGGTATAAATGAAAAGTATCAACTGAGTTTGATAAAAGAAACGGCCCTAAGTGGGCCGTTTTCATGTTTATTGTAAAGTGTTATCGGTTGTAGTGATGCACCAGCAGAGTGGGTTCTGCATTGTCGCTTTCACCTAAATTGAAATACTCCAATGAGCGACGCATATTATGCGCTTGGTCTGCCATTTGCTTCGCAGCAGCCATGGTTTCTTCTGTGATGGCCGAGTTTTCTTGAATAAGGTGAGTCAGGCGTTGTACAACCGTGTCGACTTCACGAATAGCCTGCTGCTGAGTCATAGTCGATTGGTTGATTTTCACAATCGAGTGATTTACTTGTGCAACCGCACCAACAATTTGTTCAAGCTTTTGGCCTGAACTGTTGGCAAGCTCTGTGCCTTGTTCAACTTTGTCATTTGAGTTGGCAATGATGTCTTTGATCTGTCGAGCTGAAGATGCGCTACGACCTGCGAGTTCGCGAACTTCGTTGGCGACAACGGCAAAACCGCGACCATTATCACCGGCTCTTGCCGCTTCTACTGCTGCATTAAGGGCAAGCAAGTTAGTCTGGAAAGCAATGCCGTCGATAACAGACACGATTTCATTAATGTCTTTGCTCGCCGTGTTAACTTCGTCAATGGCCAATACCGTATCGTGCGATAATGTGCCACCTTCTTTGGCAATGGCTTCGGCGCTTTCTGCTAGTTGCACTGCAACACCTGATTGGTCGGCAACTTGTCCAATTTCATCAAGCATATTGCTAGTACTGGCACTGGCTTCTTCAAGGTTGGCAGCTTGTTCTTCGGTACGTGAGCTGATCTCTGTATTACTATTGGCGATTTCTCCGGCACTTTGTGACACTTGATTTGCAGCAATTTGAATGCCTTGGATCACCTCTGTAAGCTTCGCAATCGTGCTATTCACATCATGCTTCAGGGTTAAGAATACCCCCTGGTAATCACTATTAATTGAGTGTGTTAAGTTACCCTGAGCCACTGCACTAAGCACTTGTGTCACTTCATTGATGGCATCAGAAATAGTATCGGTTGAGCCATTGATGTCTTCTTTGAGCTGTAATAACTGACCTTGTAGGTCTGACTCAATCTTCTGAGTGAAGTCACCTTCAGACATCGCCGCCATAACACTTGCTAACTCTTGAATCACTTGATCTAAGGTCAGTACTGAGCGATTGATGTCTTGTTTCAGGGTATTTAGCTGTCCTGTCATTGGAGATTCAATGGTGCGGTCGAAACGACCATGGCTGATAGCCATCATCACCGCAGAAATTTCGCCCATTGCTTTATCTAGGTTGTTAATCGAGGCGTTAATATCTTGCTTGAGTTGGCCAAGCTCACCTTCAGCGTTACATTCAACGATATGTTTGAAATCACCTTTATTCACCGCTGCCATGACATTGCTGATATCACTAATGATTTCAGCTAGGTTGGCAACACTGAAATTGATATCGTCTTTCAATGATTCAAGCTGACCCTGAAGTGGTAAGTTAACACGCTTAGAGAAATCACCCTGACGAATGGCGCCCATCACCATATTAATCTCGGCAACGGCACCATTGATGCTTTTCACGGAATCATTCACGCTAATTTTTAGCTCGTTTAATTTACCCTGTGCTTCAACTTGAATAGTGTCAGTGAAATTGCCTTTAGCCACATTAGCCATAGTCTCTACAATGGCATTCATGGTCTTATCGAGTGAGTTTAAAGAACAATTAATGTTGTCTTTAAGATGCGCAAGATCCCCTGACATAGGCGCTTGTAATTGTTGGTCGAATTGACCTTGAGACATGGCTCCGATGACATGGTTAATCTCACCAATCGCCACATCTAAACTATTTGCACAGTTATTGGTTGCTTGCTTAAGGGTGTTTAGTTCACCTTTACATTCAACCTTAATACGGTCATGGAATTTACCGTCAGCCATTTCATTAAGCACGCGATTCGATGCGCTAATTGAAGTTTGCAGTGCTTCTAACAGTGAATTAAACGCCACTGCACAGCGACCAATTTCGTCTTTAGAAGAAACAGGAGCACGAAGCGAGAAATCCCCTTCTTTTTCTACGCGGCGCATCGTGGCCATGAGTTCATGCACTGGCTGTGTAAGTGAACGAGCAAAGAAAATAGCGACAGCGACAATAAAAGCGATGGCAACTGCCAGAATTCCTAACAGTACATTTCTTAATAATGTGACAGCTGAGAAAGCTTCTTGTTCGTCGATTTCAGCCAGTAACGCCCAATTATTGCCAAATACATCAATATTCCTATAAGCAGATAGCACAGGTTGGCCATTGTAATCGGTGATGACTTTTTCACCTTCTTGACCTGACATAGCCAATTTAAAAGCTTCGGTATCGACATTGCCTTTTGATGGGTATTTGAACGAGTTTACGACAGAGTGATTCTCCGGGTCTAAATAAGAGTCTGAACGCATTAAGCCATCAGGGCCAACGAGGTAGGTTTCGCCAGTTTCACCTAAACCTTCACGCTCAGTCATGATGCTATTTAATGCGTCGATTGATAACTGAAATACCAGTGTAGCTTGTGGCATACCATCATAGATAATCGGGGCCGCAATAAAACTGGCCGGTGCATTATACGAAGGTAAGTATTGCTGATAATCGACAAACGCAAAATCAGATTGGCTGAATAAGTCTTTGGCTTCATTAAATACTGAGGCGAGATTACTATTTGCGTATGGGCCGTTATTAAGTGAGGTCGCAAAGTCTAGCTCTTTATAAACAGAGTAAATAACATAGCCGCTTTGATTATCGATAATAAAGATATCGTAGAAATCGTAAACATTGGCTACTTCACTGAAAAAACCATGAAATTTTTTGTGTGCTAGGTCGTATGCATCATTGTGACCAGTTGATTCTAGCGCAGACTTTTCACCTAACGGATGCGGATTGTCAGCAATATAACGAGCCTGTAATTCTAGTGCTCTTGGACTAAGACCATCTAAAATTGAGCTTGGTATAGAGGCATTTGGGTTTTCAGTCCTGAACTTGCTACTGAAATCTTGCTGATAGTAACGCGTTAAGCTTTGTGGTTTGCTATTTAGCCCTTCAAGCTCATTGAAACTGGCAATAAATGCTTTTGAGGCATCAGCGGTTTTTTGGCTGATTGCTAGCGTGTATAAATTATCTTTGACGCTTTCGAAATGCCTAGAAACCGCACTTTTTTTTATCTCACCCACTGCAGCGAGTTGTGAGTAGGCTTGTTGTTCTAACGCGGTTGAGGCCTTAAACACTGCGATTGAAATAATCACAATAATGGGCAACAGGGCCACAGTTAAAAACGCGGCGATAAGCTTTCTGCTCAAATTTAATGAGCTGAAATACTTCAATGGGCTAGTCATAGCGCATTCCTTTTTTAATAGATTCATCTTGCACAAGATGAGAGCACGAACGACGACCTAAGCTAAAAAGTATTAATTTATAGGGTTTAGGTACAGATGCAAAGTTTAGAACAATTATTAGTTGCGTCTACAGTTATCGTCCAATTTTGTTGCAGATTTAGGTGATTTTTTTATGAATGTAAAAAAGGCCGCTGATTTGCGGCCTTTTGACGTTTTTACACTACATCAAACTGTAACAATTAATCTGAGCTCAGGTTATTAATGCTTCCAGTGATATTTATGTGCTTTTTCTTCCATGTAGGCTTCGGTTGCTGAGTGCATAGGTGCTTTGCTGCCGTTTTCGAAGAAGAATGGCTGACGTTGACGGTTGTAGTTACCTACTTCGTTCATGGTTGCAGCATCATAGATACGGCCATTAAGTACTGTGTAAGCGACTTTTTCTGACTGACGAATATCGTTTAGAACGTCACCGTCGATGATCACTAAGTCAGCTAATTTGCCTTTTTCAATGGTACCTATGTCATTGTCTAGCGCTAGGTATTTAGCACCATCAATTGTACCACTTCGTAGCGCTTCCCATGCTGTGAAGCCACCTTGTGCCATTGACCATAACTCCCAATGCGCACCTAAACCTTCACGCTGACCGTGTGCACCAATGTGAACTGTAACGCCTTTATCGCGTAACTGCTTCGCAGATTTAGCGGCATTGATGTGGTTATAGTGGTGCTCTGGTGCCGTAGGACGACGAATTGAGCGTGGGTTTAGAATATAGTCAGGTACGAATGCTTTTAAGCGCTCGTTTTTCCATACTTCTGTTTTGTCGTAGAAGTAATCTTCCCCTTTAATACCACCGTAAGCGACGTTAAACGTTGGTGTAAAGCCCGCTTTGGTTTGGCTCCACATTTGCACTACGTCTGAGTAGATGTTTGGAATTGGAAGTGCGTGCTCAAGACCAGTGTGACCATCGATGATCATATTCATGTTCTGTTGGAACTTAGAGCCGCCTTCAGGCACGACCATGATTTCCATTTCTTTCGCTGCTTCTAGCACTTGCTGGCGTGTGTCACGACGAGGATGGTTGTAGCTCTTCACTGAGATCGCACCGGCATCCTTTAGACGTTTAACGTGGAACTGTGCATCTTCAAGATTGTTGATCGGCGTTTTATAACCCGGCGCATTACCTGCGTATAAAATACGACCTACAGAGTAGATACGAGGTGCAACCGTTAGACCAGCACGCTGAAGCTCAGCCATTGAGAACACTTCGTTTGAATCATTCGATGGATCGTGGATGGTTGTAACACCAAAGCTCACGTTAGAGAACTGGTTCCAGTTCTGCTCAGGCTGTAAGTTGCGACTACCATAGCTGCCGTGTGCGTGTGCATCAACAAGGCCTGGGATCACAGTCTTACCTGAGATATCCATGACTTTTGCTTTGTTAGGAATAGTCACATCGCCGCGCGTACCTACTGCGATAATGCGGTTATCTTCGATCAGTACCACACCGTCTTCGATGATTTCTTGTTCTTGCTCTGCGTTACGCATGGTTACGACTTTACCGCCAACTAGGGCTAGTATGCCTTCTGGCTTATCCGCTTTTTTCTCAAAGCTTAAGTCGATGCCTTCAGCCGTTAGCTCGCTGACATCATCTGCTGCGCCTTCTAAGAACGCAAATGTATCAGTTAGCTTGCGTTGATAAAGGTTAGGACCAAACGCCCAAGTTAATGCGCTGCTGTCAGCTTTCCAGTTTAAGAAGTCACCAGAATACTTAGACACTTGCTTAACAGGGAATGATTTAGTGCCCTTGTTAATAGATAGAGTTTTACCTGTGCTTGTGAATGGCGCTACAAAGGTATTGAAGTTTTCAATGAAGGCCACGTATTTGCCGTTTGGTGATACGCGGTAGTCAAAGATGTACTCACCTTTGAAGTGTGAGCGCTCTTGCTGACCGTTTAAGTCGACTGATTTAAGTTCACGGCTAGTTTCGCTGCTTGCAACATTGAAGAAGATACGGTCGCTGTCAGCACCAAAGTGTGGGTTGTCACCACGTTTGATGATGCGCTTTGCTTCACCGCCCTTAACACTGGTTAAGTAAATGCCCGGCTCCATTGACCAGTCACCACTGAGTAAGTAACCACCGGTTACTTTGCGGTAAAGTACTTTTTTACCATCTGGTGAGAAGCTTGGGTTGATGTAGTGACCTGGCTCTTGCGTGATCACTTTACCTTTACCACCTTTTGCAGATACCACGCGAACCGCGCCTAAATCTTGGTCATCCCAGCTTGTATAGACAATATATTTGCCATCACGAGAGAAGCTAGGGTAGAACTCAAAGTGGTCGTTTTGCTTAGTCACACGCTTTACTTTACCTGACGCGATGTCTTTGGTGTAAAGGTGACCAAGTGCTTGAAATAGGGCTGTTTTACCATCTGGAGAAATTTGTGACCAACGTGCCAGCTTCACTTTGAATGTGTCAGGGGCAACGTCTACTGCAAACTTCAGCGCTGGCGTGATTTGCTTTTCAGCCACAACACGCGTTGGGATCACTTGCGCTTGCTTGCTAGCAATGTTTACTTTGTGGAATACACCACCTGACCAGAACACTAATGCTTTACCGTCTGGCGTATAAGCAAATGCTGGCGTATTACCTTGTGCGCCATTTGCTTCTTGTAAGTCACGGTCTAGACCTGCAAAGATTTCAGTCTCGATACCTGACTTAAGATCTTTGATATACAGGGCACTTTGCATCTCTTTGCCATTCTCGATGCGCTTTACAAACGCAAGCGATTTACCGTCTGGGCTTGGCGTTGGACGAATAGCACCACCTGAGCCGCGGATCACGGTTTCTTCTTCACCGGTTGCTAAATCCCAAGAGCGGATCTCAAAGACTGACTCAAGTGCGTTTTTGTTGTATTGCCAGCGTACGCCTGCCGTTGCGTCAACTGAGTAATAGATTTTTTTACCGTCTTTTGAGAAAGCCGGTTCTGCAACGTTCTTCTGTGACTTAGCACCATGTAGACGCTCTCGTACAATTACGCCTTTACCACCAGAAATGTGGTACATACGAATTGAACCACCAGGAATTGTACGGCCAGTTACTTGACCTTGCTTAACCGCAAGGTATTGACCATCTGGCGACCAAGCTGGGTTGTGAAGTAGGTTGTGAGATTCGGTCGATACTTTACGCATGTTCTCGCCGTTCACATCCATAACCCATAGGTTCTCAGCACCTTCTCGGTCAGAGATAAACGCAATTTTAGACCCATCTGGAGAGAATTTCGGTTGGAAGTTCCATGCTCTGTCATTGGTAATTGCTGTTGCTTTACCACCTGAGATAGGCATCACATAGATGTCGCCTAACATATCGAAGATAATGTTTTTGCCATCAGGACTAACGTCTAGGTTACTCCATGTCGTTTCGTTGGTGTCGATGGTGATGGTTTGTTTTTCACCTGGTGGGTTTAGTACATCCCACTTGTCTGACTTTTTAGCTTCAGTTTTTACAGCGGCCTTATCGGTTGCTTTACTATCAGCATTAGCAAGCGCAGGAGCACTTGCACCGAATACGGCTAAACTGACGGCCAGCGCCAGTGGTGTTTTAAGTAATGCCATAATGGTTCCCTTTGTTTTGTTATATGTGTGATATTCACACTTGTCATTAGCATGACGAATTTGCTTCAAAGTGTCGACTCTGCGCGATAAAACGCCTTAATTCAGCGTTTGGGAGCGAACGAATTGCAAATATGCCGATAAGCTGTCTTGCCACAAGACCATGGCTTGAGTCAGTTCTTCGTGGGCAGATTTATCTTCTAGTAAACGACGCTCGATGGTTTTTAGCATTTGCCCATAGCGATTAAAGCCTAATTGTAAGGCTGTGCTCGCTTGGCGATGTAGCATTTTTATGCATTGGTCGTTGTCTGTGTCTAACTGCTGCTGAATGCTAATTAATTTATTGCGCGCAGAAAGTACAAATTCATTGTAAATAGAAGACACTTCATCTTCATTAAAGTTTTTCTGTAAAGAGCTCGCCGCGGTTTCATCATATAGCACATCAGCCAGTTCAACACTGATGGTAGGCTCTTTTAGAGTCTGTGAATCACTGAGCGCTTGTCGTAGCTTCTCTTGTTTGATGGGCTTGGCAACAATGTCTTTGATCCCCAGCATCATATACTCTTTGATTTCATCCGGGCTTAAGCTTGCAGTAAACGCGAGGAAAGGCGTGCGCTGATTTTTATGTTCTATTTTCTTCAATGATTTCAGTACTTCTTGACCGGTCAAATCGGGTAGATTCATATCGAGCAACACAGCATCAAACTGGTGATGTTGAAGTAAATCGAGTGCTGACTGCCCTGTAGTTGCGAGCTTCACTTTGTGCTCATCTTCAGCCATAAACTCAATGGCAATTTTTTGGTTTAACTCTAAATCTTCGACTAATAAAATGTTAAGCCCAGTCACACAGTCTGTTTCATGGAGACGTTGCGGGACAAGGCTGAGTTCACCAATAGCAAGGTTTAAACTAAAACTAAACACACTACCTTTATTTAACTGACTGGCAATTTCGAGCTTTGAACCTAAACGTTCGAGTAAGCGTGCAGTAATCGCCAACCCCAAACCAGTACCGCCTTTTACTTTACCTGCGCTACTTTGCACATAAGGCTGAGTTAGTTTTTCAATATCGTCATCTTCAATGCCTGGACCTGAGTCGATCACGCTGAATGTAACGGTATGTGCCATAGCACTATCTTGCTCAAGGTGGACTTTAATTTTTACTGTTCCTGAGTCGGTAAACTTAATGGCATTGCCGACGAGGTTAATGATAATTTGTCGAAGCTTTTGTTGGTCACAGTAATAACAAGCCTGTTCAGGCAGGTCGTAGTCGAGCTCAAACTTCAATTGTTTTTGTTCTGCTAATGGCGTGAGCAGCAAGCAGAGATTATTTAACCAAGTCTTGAGCTCGATATCTTCTTCATAGAGTGACTCATCACTTTGCTCTAAACTGGCGTAATCGAGTACTTTATCAATGAGTAAATTAAGCGACTCTGCGGAGTTAATAATGGCTTCGCAATAAGCTTTATTTTTTGGGCTCTTAGTGCGGCTTAATACCAGTTGTGCGCTGCCTAGAATACCGTTAAGTGGGGTGCGGATTTCATGGCTTACCGTAGATAAAAATAAGCCACGTATTTCTAAATCTTTTTGTGCTTTTTCAGTCAGCGCATTTAAGTGTAATTCACGTCGCTCATTACAGAGCAGGGCCATACCAGTGGCATAGAAGATTGGAGAGAGCACGCCATTAATGAATACGGTGGTTGTGAACCAGGTGTCTTGCATAATGGTAAGGTGTGTGACCTCTCCCATCATAATTGAGCGGCCAATAAAAGCGATAAGCAGCAAACCAAGCACTATGGTATATACAATGGTGCCATTGGGGTAGCGTGGGCGGGCAAATCGCCAAAACATTGATAGCAGCAACACAATTTCAGCGATGTGTTGTAAGTCTGAAATCCAGATCCGCGCTCTTAAATTGTCGTCGACTATGCTGTAGTAGCCCAAAGCAACGAGTAAAACGCAAGTAAATGCTAAGAAACTCTTTAACTCCCAACCTTTGTGCTCTAAGAATTGGCTGATCGCTAATACATGAATAATGGATGCGGCAAATAAAAGCGCATTACCAATGCCTATGGTTTGCCAATGCTCTAAATAACCATGAAGTGAAAAGCTCATAGTTGCCAGAAAAAGTACCAGCGGATAGAGGATATAAGTGGCAGTGCCGGGTATGTTTTTATTGGTTCGCCAAGTTAAGTAACATAACAAGGTCATCATGGCCATCATAGCGCCACTAGTAAAATAGAGAGTTTTGGGATCAAACATACGCGTCGAACTTATTAAGTAATGACTCTAGCATAGAGGGAAGTTAGGAACAGGTAAAGAAAGAGGAAGCTAGGCTTCCTCTTTTGAGAATTGTTTTGTTAACGAATTTCGTCTGGGATATTTTGTTGCGCCCAAGACAACAATTCAATTCGGTTACGGCATTTAGTCTTTCTGAATGCACTGTAAAGATGTGTTTTAACTGTATGCGGGCTGATATTTAAATCTTCGGCGATTTCTTTGTTCTTCGCACCCTTACTCATCAGTGAAATGATGGCTTTTTCACGTTTGGTCAACTTAACCGGTTCAATATCGCCTTCAGTGAGTTTATGAAGTGCATCTTTATTGAATTGCAACATACGGTTAAGGGCATTACACATGATGTCACGACGATACCAAAGTTGGTTTTCCATTAGTAAACGGATCCCTTTCATCAGTACATCAGCGTTGTCAGTGGTGTAAAACACGCCGCGAATACCACTTAGCAATGCACGGTTTGCAAGCTCAGGGTTTTCGTCTAGATTAAATAGCACGATATCGCAATTTACTTTTAGCTTAACTAAATGTTCTTTTAGTTTGTTCCATGCATCGTTTTGTGCGGTTTCGATGAATAACAATCTGGTATCTTCTGGCACATCAGTAATGTCTGTGCCGGTAGTAACTTCTAAACCTTGGGTTTTGAGTAAAGGTTGAAGGACATTAATGCCAATTGTATTAATTGGCTCTTTATCTAAAAGTAAAAAGGCGGTACTGCTCATTTTAAATGGACGCTCTCATTCAAATTATTGCTTTAATGCTAACACGCGACTCAGACCTTTTGTATGAGTTTGCTAATAAAAATATAGAAAATTTTGCTATATATACAAGCATTTTTGTTAAATAATGCGACTAATTGGTATTTTCAATTTTAACCAATTGATAATGTTATTATTTTGTTAGCCGCATTAATAGCTTATTCATTTACATTTATTAACGCGGAATTTTTTAAATTAATTCTTTTTTCTTATTTGTGAACGGCGGCCAGCCCATTTCTAAACCTGCCAGTACGTGCAAGTGAACATGAAATACAGTTTGACCCCCATGCTCATTACAATTCATCACGACACGATAACCATCTTCTGCAAAGCCATGCTCTTTTGCCAACTTTGCTGCCACCACGTAAAGTTGACCAATTAAATGGGCGTTAGTTTCATTGACATCATTAATAGTCGCGATGGGCGTTTTAGGAATTACCAGCACATGAAAGGGGGCCTGCGGATTAATGTCTCGAAAAGCCAGTGTGTTTTCATCTTCATAGATGATGTCGGCAGGAATTTCTTTACTAATGATTTTGTCAAAAATGGTGGCTTCGGCCATGATCTATCCTAAAAGTATGTTGTTGCTATCTATCGGTTTATTAGACTGTTTTAGTATCTATACACTAATGACAAAGAATCTATGAACTGTCAAACTGCAAATGGTTAGATGATAAAAATTCAATGAGGGAGAGTGCGATGAGTCAAACTAAAGGCTTAATTTTAGCGGTTTTGTTGGGGAGTTTTAACTTTGCAGTGAAGGCTGCAACACTTAGTTTTCCTGAAGAACTGATCCCAATCACTGTCAATGGCAAGCAAGTTGAGCACTCTTTGTTTAGTAAGAAACTCGACTTTGATTTGCCAATAGGTACTCACAAGGTACAGATAAAATATAGTGACCTATATGAGCTAGACTATGATGAGCACCAAACCGTGTCATCAGCGCCTTTTTGGGTTGAAGTGGCTATTACTCAAGATGGCCAATATCAAATTGGTTTTGATAGAGCGAAAGATGCGGATGCTGCCGAGCGGTTTGCTAAAGCGCCGAGTGTATATGTGATCGCACCGAATAAATCTCAGCAAGTGGCTGTCAAAGTAAAACCAAAAGCAGTGACCGCTCCCGCAGTGGTCGCAGCAACTGTTCAAACTACAGCAACGCCAATGGCGATTACAACACAGATTGCACCTAAGAGTAGAAAACAGATTGAAGGGGTGACTCACCCAAGTGCAGAGCTCATGTTGCATTATTGGTGGCAACAGGCCGATGAAAAGCAGCGAGAGGCGTTTTTGAAAGCGGTTAAAGTGAATTAAACACGATTCAAGTGCATTTGTTAAATTGAGCTATAGCAAACAAAAAGGGCCGTAGTCAGGCCCTTTTGTTTATATATTTATACTCTGTTTATTTAAAAATCGCGTCCACAGTACCTTGCGCTAACGGGTGATAACCCGGACGTGCATTGTTATATACCTTTTGTGCCCAGTCGCGTTTGCCATGTTTTACAAGCGACTTATATAAAGGCACGATAAGCTTACGGCGGCCAATGCTAGTAAGGTGTTTATCTAATGCCGGATAAATGGCCTCATAACCGTTACCTACAGCTAACATATACCAAGCAAACGCACGCTCAGCGTTGGTTGAATAAGTTAGGTTAAATGCTTCATCTAACTTCGCCATCTTATCTAGGCTTAAATCTCGCGGCAGGTTGTTTAAGAAGTGTAACCACTCGTGCACTGTCCAATCGTTTGTTGGTAAGTCTGCCAAGTCTTTGTCACCTTTCAACCAAGCTGTAGTTGCTGCATCGACTTTTTTAAACGCATCGGAAGTCGGGTTTGGTGCATCTGCAGGTAAACCCGGCTCGTAGATCCACTCTTTAGCTTTTTCTAGAGACACGATACCTGGGTGCTTTTCTAGTAGGTGCGTGTTTAGGTATTCAACAAACTCAGCAGTTGTTAGAGATTTAAACGAATATTTTGCAAAGTAGCCTTTTACGAATTCGTCAAAGCGCGCACGACCGTACTTTTCTTCTAAGTAAATTAGGAATAACTGACCTTTGATATAAGGTACTTTACTGAACGCATCATCTGGATCGCGACCATTCAGCTTCAAATTAAGGCGTGTATCTGGTGCTGGAATATTTTTTAGCTGTGCACGAAGGCCTGCAGCGTCTAATGCTTGTTCCATTACGGCACGGTCGCGGCCAAACACTTCTTCCATGATGCGGTTTTCAACATAAGAAGTGAAGCCTTCATTTAGCCATAAGTCTTCCCACGTCGCGTTAGTGACTAGGTTACCTGACCAAGAATGCGCAAGTTCGTGGGCGATTAGATTAACTAGGCTTTTGTCACCAGCAACAACGGTTGGTGTGATAAATGACAGGCGAGGATTTTCCATGCCGCCAAACGGGAAGCTAGGTGGCAGCATCAGTAGGTCGTAACGACCCCATGCATATTCACCGTACATCACGTTGGTTTTGTCGATCATCGCCTGTGTGTCATTAAACTCTGCCACTGAGGCATCAAGAATTTGTGGCTCAGCAAAAATAGCTGTTTGGTGTGACATCTCTTTATATTCAAGGTTACCCGCACCAATCGCAATGAGGTAAGGTGGAATAGCCTGCGGCATATCAAACCAGTAGTCACCGTCTTTAACAAATGCTTCAGAGTTATCTGCACTCATAACCGCACGAACATCTTTTGGAGTCTGAATACGGGCTGTGTAGGTAGTACGCATTGCTGGTGTGTCTTGTACTGGGATCCAGCTACGCGCATGAATTGCTTGTGACTGACTGTACATAAACGGGTGTGTTTTACTGGCAGTTTGTACCGGTGTTAACCATTGAAGGCCAGAAGCTTGTGGTAAGCTGTTGTAGTAAATACGGGCTTTTTTAGCTTGTTCTTTAAAGCGAATGGTCAGCTTTGCGCCTTTTACGCCATTGCGTTGTGCGAGGGTGAAATCTGCTTTATGCCATTGGCCGTTTTTACCTTGGTACATCACTTTATCGATTTCAAGATCGCGTGTATCTAGAACTAGGGTGCGCGCTGATACGTTTTGCCAATCAAGGGTGTGCTCTACAAAGCCTTCCAGTTGCTTATCTGCAAAATCAACGTCTAGGTCTAAATGTAGGTGGGTACTCACTACATCTTTTAGGTTTGCATAGGTATGTTCGTCGAACGCTTGTGTTGCCAATGCGCTGTGAGAGAAGCCTGCTAGCATTAAGCTTGCGGCTAAAGCAGTTTTTTTCATTGTTTATCCTTGCACGGATTGAGTAAACGAGCGGCATTTATATCATGCTTAAGGATAAGATCACATAGGTGCGTACATGCATAGCATAGGGTAAACTAGCCCGATTACTATATTACTTGTTAGGTTGAACGTGCCATCAGTCCAATCGCTCCATACTTTTGCTTTACCTGCCCACTGTGCAGCGCTCATAACCATTACTCATCCAGATAACCTCACTGAGCTCGATTTTTCTAAGCCTTGCTATGTAATGGGTGAGGGTAGCAATACGGTGTTTATTGAAGACTTTGCTGGCACAGTTTTAAAAATTGCGAATAAAGGCATAACAGTTATAGAGCAGCAAGATGTTTGGCATGTACAAGCAGCCGCAGGTGAGAATTGGCATCAACTGGTTATTCATTTACTTGAACAAGGCGTATTTGGTTTTGAAAACCTCGCATTAATCCCGGGTACAGTGGGAGCAGCCCCTGTTCAAAATATTGGTGCTTATGGCGTTGAAGTTGGGCAGTTCATTAAATCGGTCAGAGGCTATGATATTGGCAAAGCGCAATTTGTAGAACTTGCGCAAGCTGAGTGTGGTTTTGCTTATCGAGAGTCTGTGTTCAAGCAGGCGTTGAAAGAGACGTTTATTATTACCGAAGTGCTGTTTGAGCTACCTAAACAGTGGCAGCCTGTACTTAGCTATGGACCTTTACAATCGCTTGATAAAAATACGGTCACTGCACAGCAGGTATTTAACAAAGTGATTGAAATACGACAAAGCAAACTCCCTGATCCGAAAGTGCTGGCCAATGCTGGTAGTTTTTTTAAAAACCCCATTGTGGGAAGCGGGCAGGTAGACGCTTTGTTAAAGCAGTATCCTGATATGCCAAATTATCCAGTAGATACTAAGCATACTAAATTAGCAGCTGGCTGGTTGATTGAACAAGCCGGGCTCAAGGGCTTTGAGTTAGGGGGGATTGCCGTATATCACAAACAAGCTTTAGTACTGGTTAATCAAGGTGCGGGCACAGCCTCAGAGCTTAAAGCCATGATCCAACATATTCAACAAAGCGTGTGGCAAAAGTTCAATATACAACTAGAGCATGAAGTGCGTGTGATTGCTGCAAATGGCAATGTACAACTACAAGGTGTGCAAGCATGAGTTATAAAGGACCACAAGGGAACAAGCTGGCTATTTTAAAAGCCCTTAATAAGGGAGAGTTTGTATCAGGGCAGCATTTAGGTGAAAGCTTAGACATTTCTCGCGCTGCGGTATCGAAACATATTAAGTCGTTACAAGAAATGGGCATCGATATCTTTAAGCTCAGTGGTAAAGGTTACAAACTCAACCATAGTGTCCCTTTACTTGATGAATCAGCAGTAAATCAATATTACCAAGCGCTGTCGGGGCAGCAAAAACAGCTTGAAGTGATACCTATCATTGATTCAACCAACTCAGAATTAATGCGCCGTGTGCAAAATAAATTGCCGATTAATTCAGGGCAAGTACTGGTCGCTGAAATGCAAGAAGCAGGGCGTGGCCGTCGTGGTCGTACTTGGCAATCTCCATTTGGTGCAAACCTGTATTACAGCTATTACTGGCGTTTAGATGATGGATTGCAAGCAGCGATGGGCGTGTCTATTGCGGTGGGCCTTGCAGTCTATGATGCGTTAAAAGCACTTTATGGGTTAGAAGTGGCGCTGAAGTGGCCTAACGATATTTATCTTAATCATAAAAAGTTAGCTGGTGTTTTAGTTGAGCTAGATGGTCAGGTTGAAGGGCCATGTCACTTAGTGATTGGTATTGGGATTAATTTACAAATGCCCGAAACAGCATCACAGCAAATCGATCAACCTTGGACAGACATAGCTTCCCACAGTCATGTTCTAGATAAAGATAAGCTGGTGGCACATTTAACTTATGCCCTTGATGAAAGGTTGGCGCAATATCAGGTGTCAGGTTTAACTGAGATGGTCTCACAGTGGAATGCACTAAACGCATTCGCCGGAGAAGTAGTGTGCCTATCTACAGGGCAAAGACAATGGCGCGGTATTTGTGAAGGTATCGATGCGCAAGGTGGGATTGTACTGCGCCAAGATGGTGAAGTGAAAAGCTATTACGGCGGGGAGATTTCATTGCGTAAGGAAGTAATAGAATGAGATTGTTAGTCGATGTGGGTAATACCGCATTAAAAGTTGCCAGTGAAGTAAATGGTCAGATCACCCTTATAGAAGAAGCCGATATTAATTGGCCTGCGGTTAAAGAAATCGCAATTGCGCAAGTTGGGCCCGATAAGCTACTTGAAAATATAAAGTCTAAATCAGAGCTGCTTGCCATTCCTTTATTACAAGCAAGGGTGACAGCGCAGCTAGGCACAGTTAAGTGTGCCTACCCACAATTTCAGAATCTTGGCATTGACCGTTGGTTGGGGGTAATTGCCTGCCATTACTTATATCCAAAAAAACATTGTGTAGTGGTGGATTCTGGCACGGCGAGTAAGGTTGATGTGGTTACTAAATCTGGAGAGCATCTAGGTGGATGGATTTTGCCCGGTTTAGATATGATGATCGAAAGCTTAGTAAGCAACACGCAAAAGGTATTTTCAGACTCAGAGAGTTTATTTTTGCCTGATCTTGGTAGAAATACCCCAAATGCAGTTAAGAATGGTGCCTTGATTGCTACCTTAGGTGCTGTTGAAGCGGGCATTGCACAATTAAAGAGTGATTTTGACGATATTCAGGTGATTTTTGCTGGTGGATATGGTGAGTTATTACAACTTCACTTTGAAAAGCCAAGTGTATATGTCGATGACCTGGTATTAAAAGGGCTGAGAAACTGGTGTGAATTCATACACAAATAGGTGTTTTTTGGCTTTTTTGTTGTAAATGTGAGCATTTAAACAAGAAACTTTGATTTTTTTTCAGATTCTTGTTGCATCGCCCCAAACCTTGCTCTAGAATCCTGCCCCGTACTAAAGCAGTGCCGACTTAGCTCAGTTGGTAGAGCAACTGACTTGTAATCAGTAGGTCATCCGTTCGACTCGGATAGTCGGCACCATTTATTTACCCTCACTATGAGGCGCTTTAGGCAAGAATTTTTGACGTGGAGGGGTTCCCGAGCGGCCAAAGGGATCAGACTGTAAATCTGACGGCTCTGCCTTCGCTGGTTCGAATCCAGCCCCCTCCACCACTTTATTCTTGACGGTTAGAGGTAGTTGAATAACAGGTTCCTAAAGCGGGCATCGTATAATGGCTATTACCTCAGCCTTCCAAGCTGATGATGCGGGTTCGATTCCCGCTGCCCGCTCCAGAGTTCTGGTGTGCTGATATAGCTCAGTCGGTAGAGCGCACCCTTGGTAAGGGTGAGGTCGGCAGTTCAAATCTGCCTATCAGCACCAGTACTAGAATCTTCCAAAATACTTCCTTTGACTTGTCATAAAAATACTTAATAATTGAAGAATAATTTTAATCTGCATTTTGCGGGTTATTTTTATATGTAATCTAGATACACATAAATCTTACTTATAGGTTCCGTCATGGCAAAAGAAAAGTTTGAACGTTCGAAACCGCACGTAAACGTAGGTACAATCGGCCACGTTGACCACGGTAAAACAACTCTAACTGCAGCAATCACTAACGTACTTGCAAAAGTATACGGTGGTGACGCAAAAGACTTCGCATCAATCGATAACGCTCCAGAAGAGCGTGAGCGTGGTATCACAATCTCAACTTCACACGTTGAGTATGACACACCAACTCGTCACTACGCACACGTAGACTGTCCAGGACACGCTGACTATGTTAAAAACATGATCACTGGTGCTGCACAGATGGACGGCGCGATCCTAGTAGTTGCAGCTACTGACGGTCCTATGCCTCAGACTCGTGAGCACATCCTACTTTCACGTCAGGTTGGTGTACCTTACATCGTTGTATTCATGAACAAATGTGACATGGTTGACGACGAAGAGCTACTAGAGCTAGTAGAGATGGAAGTTCGTGAACTTCTTTCTGAGTACGACTTCCCAGGTGACGACCTACCTCTAATCCAGGGTTCAGCGCTTAAAGCACTAGAAGGCGAGAAAGAGTGGGAAGACAAGATCGTTGAGCTTGCAGAAGCACTAGATTCTTACATCCCAGAGCCAGAGCGTGACATCGATAAGCCATTCATCATGCCTATCGAAGACGTATTCTCAATCCAGGGTCGTGGTACTGTTGTAACTGGCCGTGTTGAAGCTGGTATCATCAACGTGAACGACGAAGTTGAAATCGTAGGTATCAAAGAAACTACGAAGACAACTTGTACGGGTGTTGAAATGTTCCGTAAGCTTCTAGACGAAGGTCGTGCTGGTGAGAACATCGGTGCACTTCTACGTGGTACTAAGCGTGACGAAGTTGAGCGTGGTCAGGTTCTATGTAAGCCTGGTTCAATCAACCCACACACTAAGTTCACTTCAGAAGTATACGTACTATCTAAAGACGAAGGTGGCCGTCATACTCCATTCTTCAAAGGCTACCGTCCACAGTTCTACTTCCGTACAACTGACGTAACAGGTAACGTTGAGTTACCAGAAGGCGTAGAAATGGTAATGCCTGGTGACAACATCAAGATGACTGTTGAGCTAATCGTTCCAATCGCGATGGACGAAGGTCTACGTTTCGCGATCCGTGAAGGTGGCCGTACAGTTGGTGCTGGTGTTGTAGCTACAATCGTAGAATAATCTACAGATTGCAGTAACACTGTGAAAAAGGTCACTTCGGTGGCCTTTTTTAATACCTGAGATTTGGTAAAACCAATGAAGATGGCGTACTTTACCAGATAGGTGCTGGTGTTGTAGCAACTATCGTTGAGTAATATCGACTTTAGTTAATGGCACAAAGCATTAAAAAAACCCGAGCTTAGGCTCGGTTTTTTTGTTTTTAGGGGTATAAAACTAGGAAATTTTAGAAGCTGTGAAACTTGCTCCAGGCTAGTTCTAAATTGTAATTCATCCATGAAGCTGGGCTCCATCGCGCATCCATGCGCTCACCTCTTCCTGCTGCGAAGCTTCGCTTCGGTCAGTCATCGCCTTTGTGCAAAAGGAATGTGAGTGCTGCGCACTCTGTCATTAAACTTTTGCACTACTCTTGCGAAAAAGGAATGAAGCACCGCGTGGTTGCCATTAAACCTTTGTACATTTTAAGTATTAATTTAGGTACTATTGTTTTCCTGAACCGATTATGCAAACATATCATTTGCTAATGGTTTGTTAGCAAATTGATATTTAATTAAAAGGAAAATTAAAATGACAGCAATCTATAACTTCTTTGCAGCACTGTTTTTAAGTACAGCGCCTGTAAATGAACTGCCAAAAGAACCAGTAATTGAACCTCAAAGCAAGGTATGCATTCCTATGCCGATAGGCGATGAATGGGACTTTGAGTGTATTGACCCATATGGTATGGGTTAATTAACTTAGCCTTTTTATACCTCTATGTTTCAATTACTTTAACCCTAAATGGAAGTTTAGGGTTTTCTAAATAGTGACTAAATTTTCCATGAACAATAAGTTTAAAATAGTATTTTTTTCACTCCTTTTTGCGTTGCTTGGATCTGCTTTCATAAAACAAGACTTGATTACAGCGACATTGTTTTCCTCTATTGCAATCTTATTCTTGATAAGCGGCCCTGAGAAAGAAGAGAATACTTTATGGTTGACTATTTTTAGTATTTTAGCGGTGTCTTTAATTGGGTCGATCGTTTTCGCTATTCAGCACAGTTTAGAACATTACTGGTACTTACCATATGTGTTATCTAGTTTATTGCTTGTGTATTGGGGCGTAATAGGCAGTAAAGAAAGTAACGGTGTGGTGCTATTTTTGAAAAATACGCGACCTCTTCAAATAGTTGGTATTGCGTGTTTACTTCTTTACCTTATCGCTGGGCTCTTATCTATGAGTTTAAACAGCGCTGTTGATCATATGAATGGATTAGCGCTTGGGCTTGGGCTTTTAGCATCGAATAAGTGGGTCAAGGTAAGGTAAACCTCAGGCAAAGCTAGGAACAGTAGTTAAAAAAACCGAACTTCAGAAGTTCGGTTTTGCTTTTGAGTCAGTGCTAGAAAAAACTTTAAAATAAGCCTAATTCTCTGTGCACTCTGTCATTAACTTTTCGTGCTTACTTTCTCTGCGTATTCTTCAGCTTGGCGCCATACGCGCATGGTGTTGCCACCTAAGATTTTCTTAATTTGCGCTTCGTTATAGCCTCGGTCTAATAACCCCTGCACTAGATTAGGGTATGTCGATACGTCTTTTAAGCCGATAGGCAGTGAGTCACCCACGCCATCATAGTCAGAGCCAATACCAACATAATCAATACCAATGAGTTTGACTACATGGTCAATGTGATCAAGTACTTGCTCTAGTGTTGCGAACGGGAATGGGTTTTTAGCGCGATAAGCTGCGGCGAAATCAGTCGTTGCTTTACCACTGTCTTCGGCTTCTTTTTTAGCAGCGTTACGTTTGTCGTACCAACCACGCGATGCACTAGTCACAAAGCTTGAGCCAAAGTTAATTTGGATCACGCCGCCATTTTTCTTTAGAGCTAACAGCATGTCATCATCCATATTACGCTCAAATCCAGGCGTATATTTGCGTAATGAAGAGTGTGATGCAATGACAGGCACTTTTGATAATTCCATGACTTGATAGAACGCAGCATCAGAAATGTGTGATACATCAATCAGCATGCCGATACTATTCATCTCTTTTACTAGCTCTTTGCCGAATGGGCTTAAGCCTTTCCATTTGCGTCGCAAGTCATAAGACGAGTCTGAGATATGGTTGCTTTGAGAGTGTGCCAAAGTGATGTAGCGAACACCGCGGTCATAGAAGTGCTTTAGGTTCTTCATGTCACCTTCCATTGGTGAGCCATTTTCCATACCCATAGCAATCGACATTTTGCCTTTCTTAAAATGTTGATAAGCATCTTTATATGAATATGCCATCGCGAATTTGTCTGGTGCACGGAACACCAACGCTTCCATGCCATCAATTAATTGGTTCGCTAATTGGTAGCTTTTCCCCTTGCCTTCAAACTCTAAGCTGGCAGGAATATAAATCGACATAAAAGGTACATTTAAGCCGCCTTTCTTCGCTCGAGGGTAATCAAAGTCACCGCCTTCAGTTGCCTTACTGACATCATCCCACTTGTCGGCGATACGGTAAGGCACATCAATATGGGTATCGATTAGAATGCTTTGTTTGGCAATATGCTCGGCACGCTCTGATGCTGTGTATTGCTTCTCTGCTGCTGATAAGTGTGCACTGGCAACTGCTAAAGCGAGTGCGGCAAGAGTAAAAGTTGCTTTCATGGTTCAGTCTTTTATTGTTTTAAGTGCTTTGATTGTAACAACAATTTCTTCGTCCTGTATATTCTCCGCTTATCCTCTTTTCTGACCACTTGTCACATTTCGCAAATTGCCATGAGGTGTTTTCCATATAGTTATACCCAACAGAGGCACACAGCCTAAACACATTAAAAATTAAGGAAAACAACATGTCTACATTCAATGCTAAAACAATCCGCCGTACTTTAATTGCTGCTATTTTAGGTTCAGTATCAAGTGCTGCTATTGCAACAGAAAACACCCAAACACAACAAGAAGAAAAGGTAGAAGCTGCGGCCAAGCTGGAGCTTAAAGAAGGCTTTAATATCAGTGTGCAAAGCAACGAGATTGATGATGTTTTTGAAGGCAGTGGTCTTGGCATGAGCTACCAAGCTGACTTTGGAAATTTACTTAAGGAAGAGGAAAAAAGTTTAAACTTATATGGTCGTATACATTATCAAATAAACCGCAGTGATGAGGATACTCAGCTTGCTCAGGCTGATATCACACTGGGTTTGAACTATGCTCATTCTGACAAATTACATATTTATTTAGAGTCAGCGATGTTACAGCAAGAGGTATCTGGTCAACCGCAAAGCTTTTCTCGCAGTTATGATGTCACTCGCTTAGGCGTGCGTTACAACTTTAAAAAGAGTTTTGTACTTAATGGCACAGCAATTCATCGAAATGGTAAAGAGAACGAATTGGGATATCGTATCGCTTTAGAGTCTACCAAGAAAGATGCTTACTCAGTAGGTATGGGGTTTAGCAGTGTAGGTGACAATGACTCGCTGTTTATTTCAATTGTTTCAATGTTCTAAGTTGGTAATGGAAATCATTATGGGTACAATTCATCGCGTCGAAGCAAGGAGTATTGTACCCATGAAGAAGTATTGGCTGTGCCAGTTAGCTGTTTTCGTTGTAATTTTGGCATTAAATAGCAGTATTTTGGCGACCATAGGTTTTAGTGAATTGACGAGTCAGCAGATAAGCTCCCTTTCTATCAGGGCGCTGCTTACATCAGGCTTTTTTATCTTGTTTAGTCACTTTGTTATCAGAAATGGCAGTCAATGGCTTGCTCGCAAACGCGGTATGAAGAGACCTACATTGGCACTTTTATTGGTAATGAGTGTTTTAGCAGCAGCACTGTATCATCTTTCTTATGAGTTTGTGGTTCAGACAATTGCTCCTTCAGCTTTACCCAGTGAAGAAGTGTCGATGCAAGTGCAGGGTAGCAAAATTGAATTTCACGAAAACAAGAGAATCGAGTGGGTAGCCATTTTTATCAAATGCTCAATGTATTGGCTTTGGTCTGGCTGTTATTTAGCTGTGATTGCTAGAAGAGAGAAGCGTATGTTAAAAACGCAGTTAAAAGAGCAGCAACTTGCCAGCTTACAAAATCAGATAAACCCACATTTTCTATTTAACTCGCTCAATACGATTCGCGGCATGATCTACCAAGACCAAGATAAAGCTGCAGAAATCGTCACGCAGCTTTCAGAGTTGTTCAGGTATAACCTGACAACAGACTTACGGACACATGTCAGCGTTGAGGATGAGTGGCAAATTTGTGAAAACTACCTGGCTATTGAACAAGTGAGATTTGGTGAACGCCTCAAAGTACACTTTGATTGCCCACAGAATCTACTTAAAGCAACCTTGCCCAGCATGTCTCTACTTACGCTCGTTGAAAATGCGGTGAAGCATGGTATTGCCCATCTTCCTAACGGAGGGGAACTGAAAATTCATGTGTCAGAGCGTGAAGGCAAAGTGCAAGTACAAGTCATTAATCCTTTTGATGAAACTAGGGTTAAAAGTGGCACCCAGTTGGGGCTGGTAAACATTCAATCTCGATTAGAGCTTATGTTTGGGCAACAGGCAAAGCTGTTGATTTCACAAGAGCGTCAGGAATTTAAAGCCATCATGGAGGTGCCCCATGCAGCCTAAAGCAACAATTAAAGTACTCATCATTGACGATGAACCTTTGGCGCGTGCAGAGTTACTGCGTTTATTAAAAAAGCATAAGCAAATAGAAGTGCTGGGTGAAGCGCAAAATATTATCGAGGGAAAAGCCTTAGTCAATGACTTAGAACCAGATGCAATATTTTTAGATATTGAAATGCCGGGTGGCACAGGGCTTGAGCTCGCAGAGCAATTAAAAGGTGAAATTCCTATCGTCTTTTGTACAGCTTATAACGAGTTTGCCGTGGATGCTTTTTCGCTCAATGCCGTAGACTATTTACTAAAACCCGCAGCCCCTGCGCGGTTAGAAAAAGCCATTGAAAAGCTGACAAGTCTGCTATCAGAAATTGAAAGCACACAGCTTGAAGACGATTTTAAATTGATGGTGAAATTTGCTGACAAAATGAAAATCATCTTGTTGAGAGACATATTGCGTTTTGAAAGTGTCGGTAACCATGCGGCAATTTACACCGAATTTGGCAAGTCTTACATTCATAGTTCGCTGAGTAAAATAGAAGCAAAACTTGACCCTAGCGTGTACTTACGCGCAAGTCGCAGTGAAATAATTCGTTTGGATGCGGTGGTGCATCTAGAGGAGAGTATCAACTATGGGTTAACTGCGACCCTGAGTAATGGCTCAGAAGTCGATATATCTCGCCGCCAAGCTTCTGCGTTGAAAAAACAAATGAGCTTTGCAGCGTTTTAATACCAATCCTCTTAATTAAGCGGTCTATTTTGAGGCAAGAAAAACTAGTCGATAACGAGGCGGGAATTTTGCTATTTAGTTGTTCTAAATAAGAAGTTTTCAATGAAGTTAGCGTCAGTTTTAGTCCCTCAAAATGATTGAGTATTATTGAGGATTGGTATAATAAGTGTTTTATTGCTATCTGTAAGTGAGCTTAGATTGACACTGATTACGCGTAATCAGTGTCATAGCCTTGGGTATATTCTTCACTTTGCATGGCGTTGAATTGGGCTTTTGAGACGATATTGACCGACTCATGCAGTTCAGAGAACACAATAAGGGCTTCACCTGATTTGAGTTGGGCTTTCACTTGCGCCACTTTTGTTTCAGTGTTTACTTCAGCATCACCATAGTCGGTGCCTTCGCGATGTACATAATGTTCAATGAGATTATTTAGCGTATTTGGATCAAGTTGCTGATATGGAATGAGCATCTACTTCTGACCTTTAAGGAGCGATTGAAAATAATGGGGGACGGCTTTTTCAAGCCAAAACTCGGGTTTGAACGGGTTCTTACCGCCAATAAAGCCGACATGACCACCTTTTTTAGACACCGCCAAAGTGACTTTGTCGCTGACTTGTTCGGCTTTTGGCACTGCTTTGTGAGAGAGCATGGGGTCATCTTCGGCATGGATCAGCAAAGTGGGTGTCGCAATATGTTTTAAGAAAGGCTGAGCACTTGCTTGTGCATAATAATCTTCAGCGCCCTCAAAGCCATGTAGTGGTGCTGTTAATTGATCATCAAACTGCCACAAGTCGTTAATGTCGGCTAATTCTTGCTTGTTTAGCTTTATCGCTTCACCGATCTGCGGGTATTTTCTTGCGGATGACTTTTTTAAACGGTCCAACAAGTATTTTTGATATAAACCAAAGCAGCTTTTTCTGATCACCTGACACGAAGAAGAAAGATGATGGGGCGCTGAAACTACCGCAGCACCGCTGAGGTCACTTTGCTTACCTTGCTCACCTAAATATTTGGCAAGTACATTACCACCAAGAGAAAAGCCAACAGCAAACAAAGAGCTTGGGTTTAAACGTGCTCTTAATGTTTGAATTAAAAACTGTAAGTCACCGGTTTCTCCGCTGTGATAAGCACGCGGCAAACGGTTAGGTAAACGTGAGCAGTTTCTAAAGTGCATAAGTACAGTATCAAACCCTTGCTGAGTCAGGGCTTTGAGCATACCTTTGGCATAAAAGCTATCTAAGTTGCCTTCTAGGCCATGTAACACAATGGCAAGAGGCGAGTCTTTTTTTCCTGTTCGACTCCAGGCTAACTCTAAAAAATCACCGTCGGGCGTAGTAAGTTCTTCATACTCCACATTAACGCGCTGAAAAGGTCTAAAAAAACGGGGCAAGATAGTTTGTGCATGACGATTCGACATCCACCAAGCACTTTCAAACTGATAACTCATAATTCTTCTTATTTGCACTCTCGCAGGCAGTGTATCAGAGAGTCAAAACTCAATAAATAATTAAGCTTTTAGATTTAATGGCAACTAGCTATGAGGTTGTCTGATTCAGCATGAGATTTTTACAACCTCAAGCATGTTGGTCTGATGGATCTATATGTTTTAGGAGCAAGAGTGGGGGGCGTATGAGTATTTTTTTAATTTTAACTTCCCCATATTGAATACAGGGAGGTTTAATCTTAAAAGGTTATACTAAAGTAGTATACGCTGTTTTCTTAGTTTTTAGCTGAGATAATAATTTTATAAAGTGAAACTAAAATATTACCATTCCATAAATAAAAGATTTTCATCTTCTTTTATGTTTTGTTTTTCCTTTGATTTTGTTGTGTTTTTATTTTTGTTTTTTATTGTTCTTACTTTTAATTTGTTTTTTGTTTTCTGGTATTTTGTTATTTGCAACGCATCAATAATGACTTTTTTTTAGTATTGTTTTTATTGGTATTTGTTTTTTTTAAGCTTGGTTTGACAAGGTGTAAATGTTGCTCTTAATATCGCCGCATTAAATTTCAGGCTTTTTCTTAAGCCTGTTTATTAATTTTTTCATATTTTTAAGGAGATTTTTATGGAAAGAAAAATATTGGTTATATGTGGTCACCCAAACCTAAATGCATCACGTGTGAATTCGGCAATTTTAAAAGAAGTAAGTGAGCATGCTGTAACTGTACACAACCTAAGTGAGCATCATGAAAACTTCAACTTTGACGTTGAAAAAGAACAAAACTTACTTTTAAAACATGACCGTATTGTGTTCTTGTTTCCTCTATATTGGTATTCAACCCCAGCAATACTAAAAAAATGGTTTGATGATATTTTGCTTCCCGGCTTTGCTTATGCAAGAGGCGGAGATAAATTACTCAACAAAGAGTTTATGGTTGTTACTACTGTTGGCGCTATGGAGGAGGGCTATAGAGCCGGTGGTTTTAACCATTATACAATTGATGAACTGTTAAGGCCGATCCAGCAGTTAACTTATTATGTTAAAGCTAAGTATATTCCGCCATACCCTATCTATGAATCAGTTTTTATCTCGCCAGAAGATTTAAAACAAGCAGCGAAAAGTGCTACAAAATTTATTGTTTCTGATTATCAGGATCCGACTTTTAAGTATGAGCAAATGCTGCTTAAAGCTGAAGAAATGCAAATTGAGTTAATCAGTTAGGAAAATTTTAATAAGGCTTCTGTATGTACATCAGAGATAAAAAAACCTCATTTGCATTAGTCGCTGATAAAGCTGAGCTAGATTATTTTCATCAGGCCTCAGTGAAGGATTGTGCTTCGGCAACAGTCTATTCAGCTTACTGTAAGATGACCAACGATTGCCCTGCTTGGCTCCAAGCTGCTTTTTGGTTGAGAGACAAAATGAGTGCTTTGGCTAACGTTGAAAATATAAAGGGTTTTCATAATAAAAAACCCGACTCTCCACCGAAAGCTGGAGAAAAGCTAGATTTCTTTGATGTGGTAGAAATATCTGAGTATGAATTGATCCTCATGTCTAGTGATAGGCATTTAAGTGTATTAATTGCGATAAACATGCAGAGCAATGAAGGGACGAGCAAAAACTTAACAATTACAGCCAGTGTAAAAAATAAAAATTTTTTTGGTCATCTATATATGGTCCCAGTGAGGCCAGCTCATAGCTTTATTGTTAATAATATGCTCAAAAAAGTTAGTTTTAAATGATTTGTATAATTAAAGGAAATGATTATGAAAGATTTAGAATTGTCACCGAAAGTATTACATAAGGATCATGATGATGACATCCTTATTGACAGTGCCACACCTCTACTTCCTGCTTATATAACTATTGAGGAATTTGAAAGCTTGCCAGCTGAAAAAGAGAGTAGGGAAGTTTTTGATAAATATTATAACTTAGTTGGTAATGTTTACCTCTTGTCTTTTGTCCCTTATAAAATTTCTGAAAGTGAATTTAATGGTGGTGTTTTTTCAGGGTTTTATAATGAGGTTAAGGGTGAATTTATATTGTCAGCTCGATTTTTGCCTGTAACAGTTGTACGTATGCTCAATCGAGGTGAAAAGCCATTGAGCGAGTATTTGTTTGATAGGGAAAAAAGCCTAATCCTGCAGCGTTGGTTTAGTCAGCATCCAGATAACTATCTTGCGCCAGTCTTTAGTTATATTGCAAAAATAGATACTGAGAATTACTTTTTTTATCGAAAACCACATGAGCATGTTCCAGGGTTAATGTTGATCGAAATGGCTCGCCAAGCAATGTATCACTACGTATATAGTTGTAGTGGCTATGATCGTGGTGATGTGTCTATTTCAATGAATAACTTGGGGCTGTCATGTCAACAGTACGTGATTTCCTCTTATGAGTTAGAGTTGCTTGTTTGTCATCGTGAAAATCAATACAGAAATAAGCCGAAAACGGTTGATAAAATAGCGCGTTTTTATCAACGGGGTCATTTTGTTGGCTCTTTGACTCTTGCTGGTTCAGTGATTAATACACGCCTTTTTAAACGGTTAAGAAACTTATCATTCCCTCCAACTCACTGGTTTAAATTAGTTAATGAAAATACAAGCCAGGTTGTCGTTACGGACGTTACTGGTCGCTGTGCGTCTGTTGAACTGCAAAGTGTATCCACTGAAGGTGTGAGGCTGAATACTTCGCCATTTGACCACTACAGTCATGTAAATATATTGCTACCCAATGAGCCCAGTATAACCTTACCGCTTGCTGAGTATGGCAAACAATTTGATGATTTTATTGAACTAAAATTTGCAAAACTCACTAGTTCTCAGCGTAATGCATTGAGTGAATTCATAAAATGTAAAACGAAAATACAAGTTTATGAAACGCCAGCAGTAGCTCAAGATGGAAAAGCTGAACTTGCTCAGGCGAACGGGTAAGTATATGGCAAATGAGTATGACAGAGTTATTGAGCCGTTAGCACTGTCTAATACTATGATCTTAAAAAATCGGCTGTATTTTGCGCCAATGGGGATTGATGTAGCGGATAAAGATGGCACAGCCTCGCAAGAGTTTATCGACTTCTATTTAAACATTATTGCCGGCGGAGTGGGGATGGTTGTATTAGGAAATGCCTCAATACACCCTACAACTCGGTTACATGAGAAAGGTTTGTGTCTTCATAATGAAACACAAGCCAAGGCGTTGTCACCATTATTTATTGCAGGTAAAAAGCATGGCTGTAAAGTCGTCGTTCAGTTGCAACACTATGGCGCACAGGGAAGCATGTCTCTTACAGGTAAGCCGCTGCTATCACCAAGCGGCATCGCTTGTAAGCGTATG
This sequence comes from Pseudoalteromonas sp. AWM4_233, assembly GCF_056158285.1. Lineage (NCBI taxonomy): Bacteria > Pseudomonadati > Pseudomonadota > Gammaproteobacteria > Alteromonadales > Pseudoalteromonadaceae > Pseudoalteromonas > Pseudoalteromonas sp. AWM4_233. The sequence continues at coordinate 79,708 of NZ_JBSWSZ010000001.1, forward strand.
CAGGCAAAAGAGCATGACTATCAAGTCAGTACTATGTCACAAGAAGACATTAATTCAGTGAAACAGCAATTTGTGTTTGCCGCAGGACTTGCTAAACAAGCAGGAGCGGAGCTGGTGCAGCTGCAAGCTTCTAATGGATACTTATTAAGTAGCTTTTTATCACCATATACGAATCAGCGTACAGATAAATATGGGGGAAGTGAAGAGAGTCGTTTTCAACTACTCCTAGAGGTGATCCAAGAAATAAAAGCATCGCACCCTGAACTCGGTATATGCGTGCGATTAGGCATTGATGATGGTTTGGGTGAGGCTGGACAGCGACCAGAGTTGCTTTCGCCCTATATAAGAAAACTAGAAGCGTCAGGAATATATGCTCTGACTTTATCGGTCAGTATTGGCGAAACATTCTCAATGCTCGTTGATGCAACTGAAGAAGCAAAAATAAGGCTCGCTAGCGGTATAAGTGAGATCAGAAAGAATTGCACTATTCCACTTGGCTTTGCCGGTTTAATTGGCAGTTTAGAAGATGCAGTGAGAGTAAGGAATGAGCTTCAGGTGGATTTAGTAGGAATGACACGCGCATTGTTTGCAGATAATGAGTTGATTAATAAAAGTGTGTCAGGCCGAAAGAGTGATATCCACTTTTGCAAATTCGATGGACATTGCTTTCGGGATAAAAGTAACCCTCAAGCAGAGCGTGTTTACTGCTGTGTTAACCCTCAGTATTTACGCCCCTCAAATATAAATTACGAATAGGAAAATTTATGAGTTTTAAGGATAAAATTGTACTAATAACAGGTGGCACCCATGGTATAGGTTTGGCTATTGCTAAAGAGTTAACTGCTCAAGGTGCTCAAGTAATAGTAACCGGTCGTTCTGCGGCTAAAGCCGATCAGGCAATGACTGAATTAGGTCCCACAGCTACATTTATTCACTGCGATATTAGTAAAAAAGACAGCGTATCAAATTTATTTAAAAGAATTGTAGATGATTTTGGTGGTCTTGATTTGGCCGTTAATAATGCAGGAGTAACTTCTAAGCGTAACAATTTAGCAAATATAGATGTTGAAGATTGGCAAAATACAATTGATATCAACATCACAGGCACAATGCTTTGTTTAAAGCATCAGATCCCTCTTATTGCCCAAAAGCCTAAAGGCGCAGTTGTAAATGTGTCTTCATGTGCAGGGGTAACGCCTATACCAAATCAGGCTGCTTACAGTGTGTCTAAAGCAGCAGTAAATTGTTTAACGCAAGTTGCTGCGATTGAATTCGCTCAGGATTCAGAGCTTGGTTATGCGGTACGAATTAATGCCATTGCGCCTGGTCCCACACTAGGTGGTATGAATACACCTGAGCGTTTAGCAGCAAACCCGGTTGCGACAAAACAAAAACTGGCTGTGACAGCAATGAAGCGTATGGCCGAGCCCCAAGAAATTGTTGCTGCAACTCTGTTTTTATTAGGTGAGCAATCGTCCTATATTACTGGCAGTGTGTTAGATGTTGATGGGGGCTACAGTTGTGGAAAGTTCTCTTAAAAAGCAACTTTCTAATGTTGTTTTGATTACTGGATGTAGCAAGGGTATTGGGTACGAGTTAAGTCGTTATTATTTGCAGAATGGGTATACGGTTTGTGGCATCTCGAGAACAAAGCCTGATATTGAACACCCAAGCTTTTATTGGCAATACTGTGATTTAACACAGCATGAGGCTGTTCTCTGCGCGGTGTCAGAGCTATATGATCGTGTGAAAGGTGCCTCCTTAGAATTGTTATTCCTTAATGCTGGCACATTTGGAGATGCACCCAAAAAAGCACATACAGTAGATCTTGTGCAATTTAATAATGTATTTGCCATTAACGCCCTAGCAGTAAAGTCTACATTAGATGCGCTATTGCACATAGATTGGCGCCCTAAAATTGCTTTAGCTTCTGCCTCAATATCAAGTATTCGCCCTCGAGCCGGGATGCTAAGTTATGCCGTTTCCAAGGCCGCATTAAATTCAATAGTGAAAATCTATCAGCTAGAAAACCCTGATATCTTTTTCTTACCCCTAGGGCTTTGTAATGTCAAAACCAGCATATATCACGCTATCACTGACGGTGTATCTAGTGAGTTACCTGAGTTACTTGCTTTAAAGGAAAGAGCACAAGAGCCTGGTTATGTTATTTCAGCAAAGCAAAGAGCTGAAGACATGGCTAAGATCGTAGAGCGATTAGATGAATTGCAATTGGAAAAAGGCAATTTTTACGAAATTAGAACTTTGCTAAAAACTATGAATTTGGCTTCGGCCTAATAATATTAAAAGGAAAAATTAAGATGAGTGATTCTCTTGCTGTGAAAGGACATGCCCATTTGGGTAGTCATAAATATAATAAACTGGTTAAGTTTGGTGCAGTGTATGATCTGCTTGCAACCTCTTTATTAATGCTTCCCTTTCTTGTAGCGCCAATTCTTGGCGTCATTATGCAACTAGATAGTGCTATGGGCTTCAATAGTACTTTCAAGCCCCTTGATTCAACAAGTCTATTTCTTATCTGTTTGGGGGCTTGTTACGTCACCATTTGGGGGGTATTTCGTTTTCTAAATCCGAGTTATCAAGTAGGTCGTTTAGATGCAATTTTACGTTTTACGGTCGCTATCATTCAGATTATTTGTGTGGGTATGGGAGCAACACCTATCTTGCTTGGCATTACCGCAGTATTAATTACCCTAGGATTAGTTCAGTGGTTTATGGCTGAGAGTCTCAGCGATTAAAACATGGGTAACAGGTATTCTGTGAAATAAAGATATTGTTCGGATTACGCAGAAATCAGTCATAGTGAAACTGTCCTTACCATTTATTGTATGAGTGCTTGACAGGAAAATAGGCTTTTTAAAATTTAGCTTTCTATAAAGAGGTGCTGAATTTATCAAAATAATCAGTGCTTTATGTGATGGCTTTACGTATGAAAATATATTTTCCAAAGCTATAGCCAGAGCAAAAGTCAGCTCTGCTTCACTATTCCATGTCATTTTTCAACTCATACATACCTGAAAGCATCGGTTTAATGCCTTGTAAAATGCTTTTACTACATTTAAATAATTAACAGGAATTAAAATGAGCTCTTGGAGAGAGGGATTTATATCATTTCTACTTAAGCGATGGTGGTTGCCGTTGCTGTCTTTATTGGTCATCACGGGCTTTATGCTAACTCAATTGGTAACACTGAAGACTAATGCCACACCATATTTTTTGGGTGCGGAACATCCAAGCATGCAAGCCGATAGATATGTAAAAAAACACTTTACGAGTAGCGGCGAATCACTATTTATCTCAGTTATCAATAAGCAAAGCGATTTGTTTCAAGAAAAGCCGTTGAACGAAGTTTACCAAATACACCATCAACTTCTAAAGGTAACTTTAACAGAGCAATCAGATTTACAACGATTGAGCCAATTTGGGATTGATCAAAAAGCACAATCATTAATTGAGCGAATCAAACAAGGTGGTATCACTACGACGGACTTCGATTCAGTAAATAGCTTAATTAATCATTTAAATTCAGAGCACATAGATTATGACGGCAAGCTTTGGTTACAAGACTTTTTAATCAGAGTAAGACCGGTGAAAAAAATCAGAAGCATAGTCAGCGTCGAAAGTATTACAAGTTCAGACGATATGATCGACATTCATCCGATGATGTTTTCTGTGCCTAAAACAGAAGTGGAGCTAAAAGCATTAAAACATGAAGCACTATCTAACCCTATATTAATGGGAGCACTCTTTGAGCCAACTGGTCAAGCGACCAATATGCAAGTTGAGCTTCTGATCCCTGAAAGTGATGCACCAAATATGCAAAAGTTTTATTTAAGTGCGCTCAATGTGATTGAACAACTTCAAAGTGAAAATAGCTACCATTTGGGTGGACCTCCAGTTGTAACAAGTCAGCAAGCGTTGTCTATGAAACAAGATAGTGACCGCCTATTTCCTGCCGTAATCTTAGTGGTCATGGTGATATTGTTTTTAATGTTTAAAAGCCCAAGAGGTGTCATTCTACCACTGACAGTTGCAATATTAAGTGTTATTTGGACACTGGGTTTGATGGCATTTTTAGGGGTGAAGCAAAACATAGTTTCTACTATGTTACCTGTATTTCTTATTTCGATAGGGGTTGCCGATACTATACATGTGCTAACAGAGTTCAACCATGAGGCTAAATCAAAACCAAGAAAACAAGCCGTTTTTGATACTTTGAAATCGCTTTGGACGCCGATGCTAATTACAACTTTAACAACGGCTGTTGGTTTTTTATCTTTAATGAGTACAGATATAGTTTTTATTAAAGAGTTTGGTTTATTTGTAGCGATAGGTGTGATTTTTGCCTTAATAATTACGGTGCTTTTATTGCCCCCAGTTCTGTTAAAGCTCGCAAAAACAAAGTCGATTGACACGAATGTTAGTCAATTTGAGCAAGAAAGCAGATCGGAGCGTTGTATTTTAGTAGTAAACAGGCTTATTGCTGAGCGCAAAAAGTCTTTTTTACTTGTTATAACGATGTTGGTGGTTGGGTGTGGATTCTCACTTTCTCAATTAAGTATTGATAATAAAGCAATCAAATACTTTGATGAAGAGAGCCAAGTTCGAATTGATGATGAAATCATAAATCAGTATTTTGCTGGCTCGATGGTGTTTAGCTTAACACTAAAATCGAATCAACCAGATACCTTTAAACAGGCTGAGAATTTAAGAAAAATAGAACAGATTCAGCATCGTTTGGCCGAGCACGCTGACGTAGGCTTTTCTTATTCAGCAGTCGACTTTATAAAACTCTTAAATCAAAGGTTAAACGAAGACAACATAGATGAGTTTAAATTGCCAATTGATGAGGGGTACTTAGTCGGTCAATATTTCTTTTTATATGAAAGTAGTGATGGACGAGGCGTATTTGATACTGTTGATCCTACTTACCAAACGGCTCGCATCATTGTTTTTAATCATTCAGATCAGTCTACGGTTGTAGAAAAAACACTTAATGATGTTTTGTTGTTTGCACAGACTATCCTACCTGAAAATATTGAGATCGAAGCCAGTGGATTTGGTGAGTTATTAGTTTCAACTAAAAATGAAGTGATCTATGGACAAATTACGAGCCTAAGTATGTCTTTATTAGGTGTTGTGATATTACTGAGTATCATGTTTAAGTCTTTTAAATTCGGTGTGTTAGGCGCAGTTCCATTGAGTTTGACAGTTTATTTCAACTTTTCAATTATGCCTCTTATCGGAATGGATCTTGATATTGGAACAGCCTTGGTTGCTGCGATCGCGATAGGGGTAGGTGTGGACTACGCGATTCATTTTATTAGTCGGTTTTTACAGCATAAAAATATGGGCAGTAGTACAGAGAGCGCCATAGAAGCGGCTTTAAAAGCGGTATTCAGGCCTATCATATTCAACACATTTGTCTTGAGTTTAGGCTTTTCGGTATTGGGCTTTTCGACATTCGCAGCCTTAGCGAACTTAGGGTATCTGGTTGCGATGACAATGCTGCTTTCTGCCATTGCGACGTTATTTATCCTACCAACTTTAGTGCGCTTATTATCTGAAAAATACTTAACCATACCAAAAACAACACAACTTAATTTAGAAGGATTTTCAAAATGAAGTTCAATTATTCGATAGGAATATTTTTTATATTGAGCAGTCTTATTTCGTCACACACTGTCAATGCTCAAAATAATGACACAAAGGCATATGAAATTTTAGAGGCTGTAAAGTTTAGGGACGACGGGCAGACTCGACAATCTAGATTCAGTATGACACTAACGAGTAAGAGCGGTTTTAAGCGTTCTCGTGAAATCACATTATTGGAGCAAGATGAAGGCGCAGATTTAAAGTCACTGATCTATATCCATAAGCCAGCTGAGGTGCAAGGGACAGGAGTGATGTTACATGCTTACGATGAAACATCAGCAAAGCAAGACGATATCTGGCTATACATTCCAGCGATGAGAAAGACCAAAAGGTTGTCTGCGAAGAATAAGCGTGGCCGCTTTGTGAGTAGTGAACTGACATATGCTGATCTAGAGCGTCTTCAGTTACAAGACTTTACTTTTAAAGTTGAAGGTGAAGAACAGCTAGATGGCATTAAGGTTACGAAAATCTCAGGCCAAATTGCGAATGATGAGGCAAAGTTTAAAACGGGCTATAGCAAAAAAGTTCTTTGGGTTGATACCCAAAGGCATATCTTACTTAAAGAAGTTTACTATGACGAGCACGGGTTGTTATTAAAAACACGGGTTGCAAACTCAATTAAACAGATTGAAAGTTTTTGGACAATCACTCATTTGACAGTCAATAATCACCAAACGGGTGATAAGACGGAGTTGGTGCTTGATGATATTAAGTATAATAAGTCATTTTCCAACTCCCAATTTAGCTTAGTTAGTCTGAAGAGAGGTTTGTAGATGAACCTCTTCAAGCTATTTGCAGCTTCGGCGTTGCTATCTGGCAGCGCTTTTGCTGAGATTGAGCGAACGGAAATTTACTATCAAATTGCAGCTGGAACGGAAAAGTCGGGTGTCGCATCTGAAAAGTATTTTGCAAAGCTTGCTTGGGGAACAGCAGTACATGATAAATGTCTCGCTGAAGTTGAGTTGAGAGCTCAAAAGCTACTTCAACGTAGTAATACCAATCAAAAAGTTGCTGGGTACGTCAGTGATGAGGACCTTGATATACGTAATGCAACTGTAAATTGTATGTTTGATGACTGGGAGTTAGTCTTAGGCAAGCAGCAAGTTACTTGGGGGCAAAGCGATTATTTCAGAGTTTTAGATACGATTAACCCACTGGATACTCGAGAGCATTTACTTGCTTATATGGACGATTTAGAAGAGGCAAGATTGCCTCTAACCATGTTAAATTTGTCCAGAATTCTAGAAGACGGAGATTTTCAGTTTCTTATAATTCCCGATGTTCAAAGCACTCTTTTACCAATAAATGGGAGTGAGTTTGACAATCTATCCATATCTGGGATTGAAAATAACTTCAATCTACCAAATGACTTTACATTAAAGAACACAAGCTTAGCCTCTAGGTTAAGGGTTTTTTTGGGGGAATGGGATGTAGGGTTATATAGTTACTATGGATGGGACTTTGACCCTAAACCTGAGCAATTGAATGAGTCTAATGAGGCTCTTACCCTTTATCGAAAAAAGTTATTTGGCGTTTCACTTTCAAGACCTTTAGGTGTGTGGGTTTTCCGTTCGGATATTGCTTGGCAGCCCGACTCTCAAGTTTCATCTTCCCAAGGTACATTGGAAGTAGATAGATTGAGTATGCTGGCAGGTTTTGATTATGCTTTGGATACATTGAGTTTTAGTTTTCAATACGCAAACTTTCATCAATTGAATGCAGCTAAAAACCATGCGATTAATCGGCGTTATGAACAAGGTTCTGTGTCTGTTTCAAAGTACTTTTTGGCCGAGAGATTGTTTATTCAGAATGATTTGATCTTAGAGAAGCATAGGGGCAAATTGAGTCAGTTGAACAAATTTAATATCGCTTATAAGCTGCGTGAAAATATGGGCATTAGTGGTGGTTTGATAAATTACTTTGGTAGTAAAAATTCGGCTTTAGGGCAGTTCAAAAACAATAGCCGAATTTACTTTAAACTAGATTTTATTTTCTAGTTTGGTATTTGCCACAAATAAAAAGCACCCGACTAACTAGGTTAGTAAGGTGCTTTGTGCGTCGTGCTTAATTCGTCTCTATCGGGGAACAAATGCCTTTATTTAAAGTGGGTCAAAGGCAAGACCACAAAAAAATGTTATTCAGGAGCTTCTGACTCGTTAATCTTCTTCATGAAGTAATAAACGTAGTAAGCGCATAGCACAATCACTGTGCCCAAGATACCAAATGAAAGAAACAACACTGGGTCGCTAAAAAAATCTCTAAAGAATACGTTCATGGCCTTGGCCTCCTAATCACTCGATGAAGTAATCATAGGTGAGGGATGGTGGGCTTGATATGATCGAGATCAAGTTTGTTTTCTGGTCAGCTGGGCTTAGGTTCAGAGCTTGATCTTGATCATGCTTTTCGTCGCTAAAGGCACTGGAAAAGGCGTTTTTTATCTTGCTCAGATAAATAAAGAGCTAGGTTGTCAGCATCGCTGTTAACGCTGATTGAACTCGGTAGCGCGTCTAATAATAAGCTTTGCTGTAATTTTTCAAGGGCTAACTCATTTTCGAGCAATTGTTTGCGAATAACCGCATAGTCAGTGCGGTGCGAATGGTGTGTTTTAAGATTTTGTCGGGTTAAGCGATGCGGGTTCAATAATTGAGCATCACTGAGCGCAGCGGCATTGTTGAGCGCTGAAAACTGAGTCGGTGTTAGTTGTAGTTTTAGACTGTCGAGGAATAACAGTAATAAGCATACGTTTACGTTTTTTTGCTGCTCGTCTTGTAGCTCGAGCAGCAAAGGTTGCACGCCATTTTTACTATATATATCGCATGCAAATTGCCACAATGTGTCGGGCGTGAGTTTAGACATTAGGCGAGACTTGCCTCAAATTCAGCTTGTTTTTCTTCCATCTCTTCAAGCGCCATTAATAAGTCTTCTTCTATTTGGTTCACTTTTGGCGTTAACTCAGCTTGTTTGTTAAGCAGCTCGGTGAGCTTGGCTTTGTTTTCATCGCTATATAAATCGTTGTCGCCCAGCTGGTTTTCAACATCAGATAACTGCTCTGAAAACTTGTCTAGTTGCTTTTCAAGCTTATCGATTTCTTTCTTCAAAGGTTGAACTGACTTTCTGAACTCGGCTTCAAGGCGTTTCACTTCTTTACGGTTACTGCTTGAATGCGCTTTTACTTCGACTTGCTCTTTTTTGCTATCGGCTTTATTGGCATTCAGTAACCATTGATAGTACTCATCTAAATCATAGCCAAATTGCGATACGCTGCCGTTATCTACCAGATAAAATTCATCGGCGGTATTTTTTAGCATGTGTCTATCGTGCGATACCGTCACCATCGCGCCTTCAAAGCCCTGTAGCGCCATAACGAGGGCATGACGCATTTCTAGGTCTAAGTGGTTGGTTGGTTCATCCAGTAAAAGTAAGTTTGGCTTTTGGAATACCAGCATAGCTAGAACTAAACGGGCTTTTTCCCCTCCAGAAAACGGGGCAACCGGTTCTAGAGCGCGATCACCGTTAAAGGCAAAGCCACCTAAGAAGTCACGTAGAGACTGCTCCGGTGCATCGGGTGCAAGACGTTGTAAATGTGTCACAGCGCTCGCTTGTAAATCTAGTGATTCGAGCTGATGCTGCGCGAAGTAACCAATTTTTAATCCTTGATGCTGAAAGACTTCGCCAGATTGCGGCTGCAATTCGCCCGCAAGCAACTTGATAAGGGTTGATTTACCCGCACCATTGCGACCAAGTAGTGCAATGCGACTGCCTGGCACTAGGTTAAGCTTAATTTGATGCAAGATCGTGATGTCGCCATAGCCTGCTTGCGCGTTATCTAGCGTCATCAATGGGTTTGGAAGTGCACTAGGCTCGGCAAATTCAAAATCGAATGGCGAATCAGCATGTGCCGGGGCAAGCTTTTCCATACGCTCTAGGGCTTTAACACGGCTCTGTGCTTGTTTTGCTTTACTGGCTTTGGCTTTAAAGCGAGTTATGAACTTTTCTAAATGAGCAATTTGCTCTTGTTGCTTGTCGAACAAAGCTTGTTGCTGTGCCATGCGCTCTGCTTTTTGACGTTCAAACTGAGAGTAATGGCCTTTATAAACATTAATAAGGTTACGGTCGATATGCCAAATTTGGTCTACCACGGCATCTAAAAACTCGCGGTCGTGAGAGATCAGCACCAATGTACCGGTATATGCTCGTAAAAAGCGTTCTAACCAGTAAACTGCATCTAGGTCTAAGTGGTTGGTAGGCTCATCGAGTAGGAGTAAATCTGCGTCGCGAATGAGTGCTTGAGCGAGGTTTAAGCGCATACGCCACCCACCTGAAAAGGCACTCACTGGGTTATCGATTTGCTCGTTGCTGAATCCAAGACCGTGTAATAGTTCACCGGCTTTGGCCTCAATGCTGTAGCCTTTTAGGTGCTCAATTTGTTGGTGTATTTGCGCTTGTTTTGCGCCGTCATCGCTCGCTTCTGCATCACGCAGTGCAATGCGGCAGGCGTAATATTCAGGATGACCTTGCAGTACATAATCAAGAGCACTGATCTCAAGCGCTGGGGTTTCTTGTTTTACTGAGGCAATTGACCAATCTTTTGGAAATTGAAACTCACCCGAATCTAACTGTAGTTCGCCCTTTAACAATGCAAACAAAGATGATTTACCACAGCCGTTGGCGCCGACAAGGCCGACTTTGTGCTCTGGAAAAAGTGTTGCACTGGCGTTTTTAAGTAGGGTTTTGCCACCGCGAAGTAGCTCGATATCTGACAGTTGGATCATAGTGTTACAGCAACAATAAATAATGCGGCTATCATAGCATGAAGTGCTTTGTTGGGCTCAACTCTATCTTCCACTTGAAGGTCGGTATTATTTCTGCAAACAGAGTGAACGTGTTTCGTATAAATCGGGTATTGAGATAGAATAGGGCATAACTTAATCGCGGGTCGAGTAGAAGATGAAACAGAAGAAACGCTTTATCGCTGGGGCAGTATGTCCTGAGTGTAATAAGCAAGATGTCATGATGCTATATAAAGAGCATGATGTAGAAAAAGTAGAATGTGTTGAATGTGGTCATAAGATGACGCAACCAAAAGATGCGGTGCAAGCATCAACACGCCAATTTGAGCAAGTAATTGGTGTATTTAAGCCAGAGTAACACCGGCTTAAACGTATTTATTATTAATCAGGTACTCGGTTAGTAATGCGGCGGTAGTGGCTCTTGATGTTGAGGCATTAACCCACTGTCACCCCCTTCTTTAATTTTTTGCGCTAATAATTCTAACTGGCGCTGCATTTTTGCTAAATGCTTTTGATGGGTGCGAAGCTCATCGTTAAGTGTTTCGATGGTATCGTCCTGAAAAGCAATTTTTGCTTCTAACTCCATCACGCGGTTTTCTAATTCTGTCATTGTGTATCCAAATCGGTAAATATTTCTAGTAAACCACTTGAGCTCTCTGTGGTTAAACTGCGCTCGTTATCAGTAAAAGCAACATCAAATACCACCGCTGATTTAGGGCGGCTGCCTTCTCTTGGTTTTACTAAAAAGGTGTCTAGTTGCTGGCCGTCATTCACCCGCCAAAGCGATAATTCGCGATTCGGAGAGCCTGTGGCAATAAGTGATGCATCTTCATTGAAGCGAACGGCGCTAAAGATTTTCTGGCGAGCAATATACTGCAATTGTGATACGAGATCACCTGAAGTGAGTTGCCAGACACTGGCTTTTTTTAAACTGTCGGCGGTAAACGCATATTGACCACTGGCATCTAAGGCGACTTTAGTGACGCGACTGGGATGATTAAAACGGTGGAGTACTTGCCCAGTTTTAGTGTCCCAAAAATAGGCGGTGTAATCATTACCGCCGCTTAACGCGAAATGACCGTTAGGTGATAACGCAATACTATTGATTTTTTCTTGATGACCGAGGAACTCTAAGCGTCTACCGTTGACTAAGTCGAGATGGACAATGACATTATCACTGCGACCATACATTACATAGCGGCCTTGATTGCTAATTGAGATATCGCGGATCGTGGCAGTTTTTATTTGGTAATAGCCTTGGTTTTTACCGGTTTGAATATTCCAAACGGCAAATGTATCGTTGGCGGCAGTCACAGCAAAGCTGTTGTCATAGGCGATGGCGAGTGAATGCACTAGGTTTTCGGGATCTACAGAATGCTGCCATTGGTATTTTAAGCCATGACTTTGATTGTCCCATAGGCTAACGCCATGCTCGACCGATGAAATCAAAGAGTATCGACCGTCTGCAGAGATAGCGGCTGCAAACGAGCCTCGCACAGCATGCTCTACGGTATGTGACGCTTGTTTTGCTGAAGGAGTACACGCCAGCAGCAAGGTGCAGATTGCAGTAGTAAGAAAGAGTCGAATACTTTGCATAGTTTAGGCTTTTTCCCTTAACGCTCTGTTTCACAAAGGGTACACTTGCGCTCATGTCCATATAATGGCGCTTTTTATTGATAGTAGCGCATCAAAGCCGGAAAGTCGCGTTGTGAAGCTTGGATGACGATAGCCGCATGAGGATTGGCATCGAAGCATATGAATGATAATGTGGATACATAAATTTAACCTTTCAAGTAAATAGTAAAGGCCACAATAAGTGAGCCGGAGAAATAGAATGAAACAGACGATTAAACTGTCTTTAATTGCAGCGACGGTATTGGCGCTAACTGCGTGTAATCAAAAAGCAGAAGCTGAACAAAAACCAGCAGAAGTAAAACTAGAAACAGAACTACAACAACAAGCTTATGGTATTGGTGCGTCTGTTGGTAATTTCTTACAAAAAGACCTTGCTGATAAAAAAGAGATCGGTGTAGAGCTGGATCAAGAACTTCTAATGCGTGGTTTTAAAGATGCATTAGCGGGTGAAGCAAAATTAGATGAAGCGAAAATTCGTGAAGTATTAACTGCACTTGATACGACGGTTCGAGCTAAGCAAGCTGAAAGAGCAGAAGCGTTAGCAAAAGAAAGCAAAGAAAAAGGCATCCAATACTTAGCTGACAATGCTAAAAAAGAAGGTGTAACTGTGACTGAGTCTGGCCTTCAATATGAAGTGATTAGTGAAGGTGACGGTAAAAAGCCAGTTGCAACTGATGTAGTAAAAGTACATTACAAAGGTACTTTAATCGATGGTACTGAGTTCGATAGCTCATATTCACGTAACGAGCCTGCGACATTTGGTCTACAACAAGTAATTAAAGGCTGGACAGAAGGTCTTCAGTTAATGCACGAAGGTTCTAAGTTTAAATTCACGATTCCTTCAGAGCTTGCGTACGGTGAACGTGACCTTGGTAAGATCCCTGCAAACTCAACGCTAGTATTTGAAGTTGAGTTACTTGAGATCCAACAAGAGAAAAAAGCGGCTGCAGCTGAGTAAATAAGCGGGTTGGTGTTATACCAAAAAGCTTAAAAAAAAGGGTTCTACATGAACCCTTTTTTGTGTCTAAAGATTGTCTTAATTCTTTTCTAATCAGTATGATTTGCGTAAAAGTTTTCAATTAGCTCGTCTTCAAGCTCAAAACGTAACTCTAACACTTCACCTAATTTAGATAGGTCTGTATCAAAACTTCCTAAGCTTGCATCTTGAGACGCTTCCGCATACTTATCATTGAAATCCAGCGCAACATCTGTTGTTTCAGAGATGCGAGGGTAGAGTGCATTGGCCAGTGCAACACTCTTAGGACCTTTCTCTTTACAGGCCTGTACCATGTTGTCGTACACTTCAAAATGACCAGCGGATAAGTAATCCATCATGATCTGACAAAAACTTTGGATCTGCACTTGGTCAGGCAGTGCATGATCGTTTTGTTCGAATGGCGCGAAGCCTGCTAATTTACAAAACTGTAATAACAATTCCTGACGCTCAGTTAACCATGCATCGATAACGCTGTGACTACCACCCCATTTTTGTTGGGCTTCTTCAAATCTTGATAACATAGCGAACTCCTTTAGCGTGTTGTTTCCTCTATAAAAAGAAAATCTAGCTCAAAGGTCAACCATTTTTTTCATTATTTGTTCAGGTTTGCTTGTAAGTTATTGAAATTAATCGGTTAAGAATTTTTGTGGTTGTGGGCATAAAAAAACCACCCGAAGGTGGTTTATCAATTGGTTTAGCAGTTTTTATTTTTATTAAAATTAAAAGTTATTTTTATTATTAAAGGTGTTTTGTTGTTATTTTTTTAACGCGGGGGAAGTTATACCAAGCTTTTTTTGTTGTTGCAAATAGTTTAACAAGATGTTTTTTAATTTTTTTGCTTGTCTTTCCATAAGTGGTTGAAGCGTTAGTGGTTTAATCTAGATCATGACAAATCACTTTGCTTGGGCGTTTAGATAGAGCCTGCGCATAATTAGTGATACAATTTGCGCAATTTTTTAGGCTTTGGAATCGAGATACGCTATGAGCGAATTGAAAAACGATCGTTATTTACGTGCGTTAATGAAACAACCTGTTGATGTAACGCCAGTATGGATGATGCGTCAGGCTGGACGTTATTTACCAGAGTATCGCGCAACACGTGCGCAAGCTGGTGACTTTATGAGTTTGTGTAAGAACGCAGAATTGGCATGTGAAGTTACTTTACAACCACTTCGTCGTTACCCGTTAGACGCGGCAATTCTGTTCAGCGACATCTTAACTATTCCAGATGCAATGGGCTTAGGTCTGTACTTCGAAACAGGTGAAGGCCCTAAATTTGAACGCCCAATCAGCTCTTTAGCAGATGTTCAAAAGATCCCTAATATCGACCCTACTGACGAGCTTGGCTATGTAATGAATGCGGTAAGCACCATTCGTCGTGAGCTGAAAGGTGAAGTACCACTTATTGGTTTTTCTGGTTCTCCTTGGACGCTAGCTACTTATATGGTTGAAGGTGGTTCGAGCAAGACGTTTGGTAAGATTAAAAAGATGGCTTTTGCTGAGCCAAAAACACTTCACCTATTGCTAGATAAAGTCGCTGATTCAGTAATTGATTACCTAAACGCACAGGTTAAAGCAGGTGCACAATCGCTTATGATCTTTGACTCTTGGGGTGGTGTATTAAGCCCGCGTGATTATAAAGAGTTCTCACTGCAATACATGCACAAGATTGTTGATGGTCTAATTCGTGAAAACGATGGTCGTAAAGTGCCAGTGACGTTATTCACTAAGAATGGCGGCCAATGGATTGAAGCAATTGCAGCAACAGGCTGTGATGCGGTAGGTCTAGACTGGACGATTGATATTGGTGATGCTCGTCGTCGTGTTGGTGATAAAGTGGCGCTTCAGGGCAACATGGATCCAGCAATGCTACACGGTACACCTGAGCGTATTCGTGAAGAAGTACAAAACATTCTAGCAAGCTATGGTGAAGGCTCTGGTCACGTATTCAACCTAGGTCATGGTATTACACCAGACGTAGATCCTGAGAACGCAGGTGTATTCATCAACTCTGTACATGAGTTCAGTGGTCAATACCACAAGTAATAAGCTTTAAGAGTTTGTACAAAAAAGCCTTAGCTGAAAAGTTAAGGCTTTTTTATTTGTCTTTGTGTATCACATACCGAGCTAAATTCTACTGGACCAAGCTCACAATCAGCTGGTAAGCCGACTCTTTGTTTTCACATTCTTCAGCATGCAAAATTAATTGCTCACCGAGTAATAAGGTTTGCTTTTGTACTTGCAGACGCGCGCTGTCATCTTCAATAGCATCAATATCTACTACATGAGCAAGACCTATTGTTCTGCGAATTAATTCAGTGCCTGCGTAACCTAACGCGTCTTGAAGAATTTGCTCTACAAACTGTTGTGCATAACCTTGTGCTTGTAGTGCTAAATCACGGGTATGTTGCGCTGCTAATGTTAGCCAAATGCTTTCAAAATCATTTAAACACTGTTGTATTTGAGTCAATAGATAAGACTGTATTTGACGGCGCTTAGGAGTTTCTTTAATTCGAGTATTTTGCGCGCAGTAGTTAAGTAATAGGTTACCGATGAATGAGCCTAAGTCGAAACCAATTGGGCCGAAAAAGCCAAATTCTGGGTCGATTAATTTGGTACTGTTCTGATCGACAAAAATACTGCCTGTATGCACATCACCATGTAATAAACTTTGTGGCGCAGAGAAGAATAAACTCTTTAACTGTGCAACTTGGCGAAGTAATTGAGGGTTTTGTTGTAAACGTTGCACATCGGTTTCTAACTCAACTGGGTAGTTATTGCGTTCAGACACTCGATACGGGTCATCAAAGAACAAGTCTTCTGTGATCGAACATAGCTCAGGGTTTGTAAATTCTTGGACTAACGATTTTTTCTCCGCAGGCTTTAAATAGAAATCGGAGTAATAAAAACTGCTTGTTGCTAAATAAGTGGCCACATCAGCACCAAGTTTTGGATAGGATTTTGCTAGATTTAATTCGCTGCGCAAAATAGCCATATGACCCAAATCTTCAAGCACAGTAACTGCAAGGTCATCGTTGGTGTGCAGTACTTTAGCGGTATGTTGCTCGCACACTAACCCATGCTTTTTCAGAACGGATGCTTCAATACGCGCTCTATCTAGGGTTAACGGCCAAGATTCACCCACACAGCGGGCATAGGGTAAAGCTTGCTTAAGAATAATGCTGTTGCCATTTTGATCCGCAATGCGAAATACCAAATTTAAATTACCATCGCCAAACTCGTTACAAGTGAGTTGTGCGTTTGGTTCAAAAAACTCGCCAAGCTGCTCGATATAACTCAGGGCTTGTGCGTTATCAAAAGCAATATAGTCAGCCATACTCTTTATCACTGTGAAGAACATAATTGCGGCATTCTATATTTTTAAATGTTTAGATGTCTATACTTCTTTGTGTCTTTATGTAAAATCTAGCGGTTATCATTTTGGAGTGACTTACATGCAAAATTTGCTGGCGCGCAGCCTAAAATATCAAGATGGAAAACTATATGTTTTAGATCAGTACCTTCTGCCGCATGAGCAACATTGGCACCTGTGTAATAGTGTGTCTGAGATGCAAACATTAATTCTGTCGTTAAAAGTGCGCGGCGCGCCTTTAATTGGCTTGGCAGCCACTTTGTTGGTGGCACATTTGGCTGAGCAGGGCATGAGCCAAACTGATTTAGCCCAAGCGATCAATGAGTTAGAAGCCACCCGACCGACGGCTGTTAACTTAATGCACTGTATGAAACAGATGCGTGAAGCCCTCAAGCAAACAGCGTTTGTCGATGCGTTAGTCACAGCAGCTGAGCGTTTATTTAACGAAGATGTTGCGCTATGTGATGCAATGGCGAAACTGGGCGCTGAGCTTGTGAAACCCGGTGAGCAAATTTTAACCCATTGTAATACTGGAGCTTTGGCGACAGCAGGTGTTGGCACAGCACTTGGGGTGATCTATCACGCGCATCAACAACACGGTGATATTCATGTCTGGGTAGATGAAACCAGACCCTTATTACAAGGTGGTCGTCTAACCGCATTTGAGCTTGAAAGCTGGCAAATTCCATACACCTTAATTTGTGACAATATGGCAGCTAGCCTAATGGCGGCAGGCAAGGTAGATAAAATTTTTGTTGGTGCAGATCGTATTGCTGCAAACGGTGACTTTGCCAATAAAGTGGGGACTTACAACTTGGCGGTATTAGCGCATTGCCATGGTGTTGAGTTTTATGTCGTTGCGCCTACAACCACCCTAGATGTTGATTGCCCTGATGGTCAACATATCCCTATTGAACAACGTGCAGCGGCAGAGGTAACAGGGGTCAGTGGTAGCTTTGGAGATTGCCAGTGGGCGCCAAACAATGCGCAAGTATTTAACCCTGCATTTGATGTGACCCCAGCAAAGCTCGTAACAGGTTGGGTGCTCAATACTGGTGTATATGATCAAGCCCAAGTGGCAGCGGGTGCATTAAAAGCCTTGTAAGTTGAAATTTGATAATTGCGTTTTCTAACTAGCCTAAACTCGGTTTTCTTAGGTGTTTAATCTTTAGTATTGAGCACCTAAACCTTCCCAAGTAATTCATTCTGCCTGCCAAAAAGAAGATGTTTTTTAAATTTAAGGTGTTGTTATTTATGAATAAGTTTTAATAAGGTCTTATTGTTTCTTTTATATGAGTTTGATAAGCGACTTCTTTTACATTCCTGAGTACATTAGCTCTATCGCAACAACCGATACACTTTTGAATTGCTGCAGCAGATATAATAAAAATGCTTAATTAAGGAATGAGAGATGAAATTTAGCCCAATGATAATCGCGTTAATGTTATCAAGCTTACTAGAGTCATGTGCATTAGAAGAGCAAGCAAGTGCGAAAAGCAGTAGGGATAACGTAGAGCAAGGTTTAACCCCCTCAATGAATACTAAGTTCGTTAAAAGTGAAAGTAATAACTCGGCAGCCACAGAACTATTCTTAATGACAATTGAGCGTGTGCAATAGTAAAACCAATCCTCAAAATAGAACACTTAATTAAGAGGATTGGTAAAAACTAAGTTATGGTTTTGATGTCAGACTTAAGATCTCATTATCACTTTCACTCGGGCTGCTGAACAAAAGGTTACCTTTTTGAGCGCGAATTGAATACAGCCGGATCGGTTTGTCAATTTTTTCAGAGAGATCGACTAAAGGGCTTAATTCTGGTGAAGAGCCGAGTTTAAGTTTATAAACAAGACCTGTTTCCTTTGCGAGATAGATACCGGTTTCATCTGCGGCGAGCTGAACAGGATGATTTGTTTTGAAATCAGCATTTAACTCAGGAATTGACAGCTGTAACTTAGTTTCATGTTTTACTACATCATATATATAAAGTTGATTTTTTAGATCAGTAAAGACAATCGTTTGGTTATCTAACCAGTCAAACTGATATGGGTTAGATATAGAAATTGACGTTTTTTGCTTAAAGCGCATATCGTAAACAAAGAGTAAACGGGTGCCTGTTTCAGCATCTTGATTCAGTGCAACGACTCTATCTTTTCTTGCTTTTAAATATACGATCCTGCCTTTTAAGGGGAGATCTAATTTAGGTTCAAAGCTTGGTAAGTGGACGAGTTGATATTTTTGGTTTTGAAAGTCGCCAACAATTGCTTGCTTATGGTCAGGGTCGGAGCTCATCAAGTTAAATTGTGGATCATCAATAATTTGAACTTTCTTGTAGGCTTCATCAATGTATTTTACTATCTTGAAACTATCAGTTTGCCAATCAAATAACGTTAAGGCGTATGAATTGTCATCGATTAAGAGCAAGTTGTATTCAGAAATACTGGGTCTCGCGAATGCAGTTATTTTCTGAGTAAGAACATTAAATTGGTAGGCGTCCGTATCAAAAATTGATGACGTTGCTAAAATGTGATTAGGATTGATTACAAAGGCGTGATTGAGTCTAGGCAGCTTCAATTTCAAAGGTTCTAACAGTTCAAATGTATCTAGTTTAAATTGGTAAAGTGTATTTTCAGCAAGCGATACCCAAGATAAAAGCGACTGCTGTTCATCATAACTAACACCTCTGATTATATTATATAAATCGGCTATTTTTTGAGGAGCATGCCCGTTTGCACTGCTGATATATAACTTATGACCATTGCCTGTAAAGCGTTGGAAAACGATTTTATCAGGGTTTCTTATTACGCCGAGTAGTTTGTCCCCAGTTGCCACTTTACTGGGTGTTGTTATGCGATATTCTTGTTGATTTTCCAGAACATAGGAATATATAGCATCTGCATATGAGCCATCTTGATAGGCTCTTTTATTAAAAAATAAAATATCATCTAATGAAGAAACGCGGCTTCCAATAGGGAGGTCCGCTAGTTTCTTACAACTAATCAACTCTTCGATGGTGGGGTGAGTTGATTCAAAGTCGCTTATAGACCAAATGCCACAGTATGTCTGACCAAGCCTCCCTTCAAGCGGGTTGTCATTTTGCTTAGAAAAGTAGAGCCGTTGGCTATGATCAGACCAGCCCTGCAGCTTTATTTTTTCAAAGGGTAACTCAATGACTTTAATTTTTTCTTCTTCTAAGTTTAATACATGAACCTTGTTGCCTAGTCCTGCGCTGTAGCTTGATACATTCTGATGTGCCAAATATCTATGGTTTGGCGAAAGCATCTCGTTAATATGTGTTCCTTTATACCAAGACAAAGAGCGAGACGTGAATTCAATTGGCTCTGCATGCGTCAAGTCAGCTTTTGATTGTGGTTCAGAATTTGTGTGAGGTTGATACAAAAAGAATAAGATTAAACTCACAATAGTGATACTAAATAATACAAACAAATGTTTGCTATTATTCGATTTATTACTAGAGATTGTAAGCGGTTTGCTATTGGCCGGTGAATGTTTTATTGGGCCAGTTGTTGCACTATTTGCTGTTATATTTTCAACAGGCAAGAACAGTGAGTAGCCTTTTCGGTAGTGTGTTTTTATCGATAGGCCCGGTTCGAGTTCTGATTTTAAGGTCTTCCTAAGATCAGAAATGGCGCGATTAATCGCATTATCATCAACAAACCCTTTTTGCCAAACTTGCTCTGTAAGCTCTTGTCGCGTGATGATGCGTTCATTATTTAGAATAAAGTACTCGAGTAACTTAAATGATAGAGGATCAAGTTCTCTTTTTTGTGTGCCATCTGTAATGGATTGTGTTGCGAAGTCACAGATCCAAGCGCCAATCTTGTAACGTGCCATTGTCGAACTCAAGTTCATTTCCTTGCTATTTTGTTAATAGTGCTTTGTTGACAGGCGCAATTAAAAACCCAAACTTTATATATTTCAAGGGGAAGGTTTAATAATTGTAAACAAGCCTCGCGAAGAGGCTTGGTAGATTTTGAGGTTGCTTAATCTAAAATAGGAAATTGTGTGGCAATGTCGCTGTTGGTGCTTTGTGCAACCCAACCCGCTTCATTATTGAAAAAGCGAATGGCGGTAAACTCAGGGTCGCTGCCCATATCGAACCAATGCTGGGTGTTTGCTGGTACAGAAATTAAATCACCTTGCTGGCATAGCACTTGATAAACGCGCTCGTTTAAATGCAAACAAAATAGCCCCTGACCTTTCACAAAGAAGCGCACTTCATCTTCACTGTGAGTATGCTCGAATAAAAACTTTTGTCTTAATTCGGCGGCATTTGGGTTGCCTTTGGCTAACGAGATAACGTCTACGGTTTGGTAGCCACCATTTTGTTGTACACGGGCAATGTCATCCGCGTAGGCTGAAATAATATCTTCTTGTGTACTTTCGGCTGCAATTTCGGCATTTGCTTGCCATTGCTCGAATAACACGCCAGCTTTGTTTAGCTCGGATTGAATGGCTTTAAAGTTCGCGCTTTGGAAGATTGCTTGCGCAGGCTCATCATGACGGTAGATAGTTAAATTACTCATACAAATAACGCTTCATTAAATTGTGTAAAATCTTCGATAAATGGGTGTGTTTCGCTACGAGCTTGGTCATCGCGCCACAGCTGTAAGGTATGCATACCCGCCGCTTTGGCTGCATCTAACTCTGCTAACACATCACTTAAAAATACCACTTCATTGGCCGTAAAAGGGATCTGCGCCAAGATATTTTCATAAGATATTTGCTCTTTTTTACCACCGACTTTGGTGTCGTAATAGCCACTGAATAACGGGCGAATATCGCCAAAATCGGAGTATTCAAATAACAAGTGTTGTGCTTTTACTGAGCCCGATGAATACACATACAACTCACGGCCAGCGGCTTGTTGCTCAGTAAGAAACTGTTGTGCGTCTGGGTAGATGTGGCCGGTAAAGTCACCTTGTTGGTAACCTGTTTGCCAGATCAAACCTTGCAGTTGTTTAAGTGGCGTGATTTTTTTATCTTCGGCTATCCAACCAAGTAGGGCATCAATGACTGTGCTTAATGGCGCGTCAGGCTGCGCGATTTCGGCTTTTACCGCCTGTATTTGCTCTGCGACTTCTGGCTTGTCTTGGTTTTGCTCGACAAATTGCGCAAGATGCTGAGCGGCATACGGGAACAGAATGTCTTTCACAAATGAGATACGAGTAATGGTGCCTTCAATATCGGTGATGATGGCTTTGATCATAGAGCTGACTCCAATTTAATGCGTTCTAATTCACAGGCGAATAAAAACTCTAGCCCTTCAATATGGCGACGGGTTTCTGCCACACTGTTACCCATGGCATATAAACCATGACCACGGATCAACACGCCATGGACTACAGGCTCAGATTGATGGCGCTGTGCAACAAGCTCCGCCAGTCTGTCGATGTCTTGGTCATTGTCGAAAATGGCAATCTTTAATGTGCTTTCGTGACTGCTAATACCGCGTAACGATTTTTGCATCTCATAGCCTTGTATATACAAGGAGTCACCTTTAATAAAGCGTGATAGCACAGTGGCCGCTACTGAGTGAGTGTGCAATACGCATTCAGTATCAGGTTGAAGTTGATACAGTTTTAAATGTAGAGCTGTTTCAGCCGAAGGCTTACCATTACCGGAGGTGATCTCGCCTTGTTGATTAAGTTCTAAGAAATGCTCAGGTGCTAAGTGGCCTTTATCGTAACCACTGGCTGTCACAACAAAGCCTGTTTCTGTTTTAATTGAGAAGTTTCCACCTGTCGCGGGTACCCAGCCTTTTTGGCTTACCCAACGACCCGCTTCTATCAGTGCGCTTTTTGCGGCATTATTCTGCATAATAAAGAATCTCAAAAATAATTTTAGACGGCTATACATCTATTTTTGGCAATGATAGCATCGCTCGTGCGAAAGCACCATCAACAAAAAAGGGGCCCTTGTGCAAAGTAAATTACCTAATTTAGGCGTGAGTATATTCTCGCAAATGACTGGTTTGGCAAATCAGTATCGAGCACTTAATTTATCTCAGGGTTTTCCTGAATTTGATACACCTGCGTTGTTAAAAGAGCGGCTGGCACATTACAGCAAAAGCGGTTTTAACCAATACGCACCATCAAGTGGTGTCCCTGCTTTGCAACAGCAAATTGCGCAGTTGGTTGAACGCAAGTATGGCCTGACGGTGAATGCAGAGCACTCTGTTACAGTGACATCGGGTGCAACCGAAGCCTTATATGTTGCCATTCAGACATTAGTTAGCCCTGAAGACGAAGTGATTGTATTTGATCCTGCTTATGACTCTTATAAGCCAGCGATTGAGTTAGCGGGTGGTAAAACCGTGCATATCGCGCTAACCGCACCAGATTATAACGTTGATTGGCAGCAAGTGGCTGAGGCAGTTACAGATAAAACCAAAGCCATTATTATCAACACCCCACATAACCCAAGCACTAAGACGTTAAAGCAAGCTGACATTAAGGCGTTAAAACATTTACTTGAACAGCATGACTTATATTTGATCAGCGATGAAGTGTATGAACACATTTGCTTCGATGGACAAGCGCATTTAAGTGCATTACGTGATGAAAGCTTATTTGCCCGCAGTTTTGTGGTGTCGAGTTTTGGTAAAACATTCCACTGTACAGGTTGGAAAATGGGGTACTGTGTTGCGCCTGCGGCATTGATGACAGAATTTCGTAAAATCCACCAGTATGTCAACTTCTCGAGTTTCACGCCAGCACAGTTGGCTATCGCCGATGCGATGGCACAGCAGCCTGAGCACATTGACGAGTTAAGCGCGTTTTATCAGCAAAAGCGCGACCTGTTAATCGAAGCGCTCGCACAGAGTCGCTTTAAAATTTTGCCAAGCGAAGGCACTTATTTCTTATTGTTAGATTACAGTGATATTTCCGAGTTAGACGATATGGCGTTTTGCGAATACCTTGTCAAAGACGTGGGGGTTGCCGCGATCCCGTTGAGTGTATTCTATAACCAAACACCAAACGATAAAGTGATCCGTTTGTGTTTTGCCAAAGAAGACTCAACATTGATTGCTGCTGCGGAGAAGTTATGTCAGCTATAAACTCAGAAAATTTAAAAGTTGCCTTAGTGCAAAGCGATATTGCCTGGTTACAGCCGCAGCAAAATCTAGACAACCTAACGATGCAATTACAGCACATTGAGTCGGTTGATTTAATTCTCTTACCTGAAACCTTTGCTACAGGGTTTGCGATTAATTTAGATGTTGCAGAAGCTGAGCAAGGGCTTGTTTTTAACTGGATGCAAACTCAAGCGGCTGCACACAATGCGGTGGTTGCGGGCTCTGTACTGGTTGAACAAATGGGTAAGAAAGCCAATCGTTTTTACTGGTGTTGGCCAGATGGTCGCTTTGAGTTCTACGATAAGCGCCATTTATTTTGCTTAGGCAAAGAAGGTGACTATGTGCGTGCAGGCGATTCTCGTAAAGTTTTCACCATTAAAGGTTTTAGATTGTTGTCGCAGATTTGTTATGACTTACGCTTCCCGGTGTTTCAGCGTAATCGTAACGACTATGATGTGATGGTTAATGTTGCTAACTGGCCAGCGGCGCGCCGTCGTATTTGGGATACTTTGCTACAAGCTCGAGCCATTGAAAACCAATGTTACGTGTTAGCCAGTAACCGGGTGGGTGATGATGGTAATGGCGTTGCGCATAATGGTGGAACGGCTGCCTATGATTTTGTAGGTGAAGCTTTGGCTTTGGGTGAAGATAACAAGCCTGGAGTTGTGATCACTGAGCTCAACAAAGAGAAACTTGAGCAATTTAGAAAAAGCTTTCCTGCTCATTTAGATGCGGATGATTTCTCGATTAATTTTTAGATATTAACCAGCTAATTAACCAAAGCTCTGGTTAATCAAATAAAAATGGGCGCGTGAATACGTGCCCATTTTTGTTACACTTTCTTTTCTACTTCAAAGCGTATTATTGAGGATTGGTATTAAAGTTTTTCTAAGATAGATTCCGCTTTTGATACTTCAAATTCACCTGCCGCTTCTACTGCAAGCTCAGTCACTACGCCATTTTCAATGATCATGGCATAACGCTGTGAGCGCACACCGCCAAAACTGCCTGTTTCTTTATCTAGACCAATGGCTTTAGTGAATGCCGCATCGCCATCACCTAGCATCATTAATTCGCTGGCATTATGTGCTTCACCCCAAGCTTTCATTACAAATGCATCGTTAACTGACACACAGGCAATAATATCAACGCCTTTTGCTTTGATTTGATCAGCAAGCACAACATAACCAGGTAGATGAGCGGCAGAGCAAGTTGGTGTGAAAGCGCCTGGTACAGCAAATAACACAACTTTTTTATCTGCAAAAAATTCAGACACTTGGTGATTTTTCATGCCGTCAGTAGTCAGTTCGGTTAGCACAACATTCGGTAGGGCTTGGCCTTGTTCGATCATGATATCTTCTCTCAATGTAATTAGTTTACAGAGTGTAGCTTTAAAATTGATAGATAAACACCGAGAAAGAGTAAGGTTTATCTAGTGTTTAATTAATGTAAATAAAGTGTTTATTTTTACTTTTCTTGATGGTAGGTTATTCCCTGCTCATTGTTGAGCGAAATTAAAATATTAATAAGGACAATTAAAATGAAAAAACTAATCGCTTTGATGGCGCTTGTTGCAGGCCTATTCTCAGTTAACTCTTACGCTAACTCTGTATCATGCTATGTAGATACAATGAAGTACGATAACTATACCCAAAACCGTTGTTGGGGTGCTGAGTCAAACCCGCAGTTCTCACCTAAAGTTGCGTTTAAGGTGAATACTTCAAAAGAAGTTGCTCGAGTAGATTGGACGTTCAGTGGTATTTATGATCGTTCAAGTGCAAGTAAGTGTACAGGTACGACATGTGTTGTTGATGTATACAAAATCGAAGAAGGTTACATGAAGGCATGTGTAGATAAGATCTACTATAAAGATTACACATGGGCTGATGTAAACTGGTGTGCTGATGCTGAATACATGTATTCACGTTCAGGTGTGTGGAACTAATACGTTTCTCAGATGATGTAAAAGCAAGTGCCATAGTTATGGCACTTGTATTGGGACTACAACTTATTTAATGCATTCACCATAGCTTCTGCGACAGCCTTAGACGACTGAAAATTAGTACCAGTTATCACTCTGCCATCGATTTCAACATAAGACTGATTGCGTTTACCATATTTGAATGAGCCACCTCTTTGCTTTATGAGCGTTTCGATTTCAAATGGAAACTCTTGATAATAAGCGGCATCGGTTTTTTCAAAAGCAATAGGGTAACCACTGATGGTTTTACCAGACACTAAATACTCACCGTTACTCAGTTTTAAATTCACAATACCTGCAGTACCATGACACACCGATGACACTATGCCCTGGTTTTGTTCGTATACCTGCATTGAAATCCTTTGTAGTGCTTTATTTTCTGCGACCTGATACATGGCATTGCCGCCACCAACATAATGTACGGCTAAATACTGACTGGCATCGATTTGCTCTGGTTTTGCCGTGTTAGCCAGTGCATACATAAAGTCTCGGTCGTAGATATATGTGCGATGCATAGGATCTGAGGTGTTGATGTACGCAAGTGGTAACTGACCACCTTTCGGGGTTACGAAGTCTACTTGATAACCAGCCTTGATAAACACATCGTAGGCATGAACTAGCTCTGAAAAGCTGGTGCCTGTTGTCAGCTTTGAATTACCATGAAAATCGGCACTTGAGGCAATAAACAGAACGCGCTTGCCTGCAGCAAGTTTTAGTTGCTTTTTGTTTGCCTCAGTTTCAATTTGGGTAGCCGTTTTATTGACGATTAGCCATTTGTCATCAAACCGTTTTAATAAGAACTGATCAATATACTGTTTTACTGGCTTGTCAGTGGTGATTTTGGCTCTAGCGACCGCCGTATTACCGTCTACTTTTAGCGATAATAAATGACCAGTTCTAGACTTTGATTTTTCACTAAACCAACTCGCGTATTCAGACGCTGATACTTGCCAAAAAGGTTTTTTACTGTGGTTAAGTAATAGCTGTGCCTGCGGGTGAAAAGCCGATTTTATTAATGTTGGATCCGCGTTACTTGTACCGTCAAGATAGTTTTGAATAACCTGTTTTACCGCTGAGTTGTCTGCTAGGCGATTATTAGCCCAACCAATAGTTGGGCTTAAAAAGGTGGTGATTAAAATAAGATATAGCCATTTCATCTTTGTGCTCCATAAGTAATGTCTGCACAAAGTTAAATTATATTTATATATAACAATAAGCTAGGTTATATTCTAAGAGTCCAACCTTATATTTCAGTAGTTCGATATTGGTTTGGGGTCATACCTGTTTGTTGCTTGAAGGTACTATAAAACGTAGATGACGCGCTGAAACCACATCGCTCTGCCACTTCTTCTATAGGCATATTAGGATAAGCCTTCAAATTTTCTTTTGCTTTGGTTATACGTTGTGTATTAATGAACTGCTTAAAGTTCATTTGGTAGTGATCGTTGAGTAATTGAGAGAGCTGTGTGTGAGTGATGCCCATACGCTTTGCAAGTCGCGGCAGAGTTAGTTGCGGGTCTAAATAAACCATCTCAGTCGCAATTAAATTATTCAGTAAGCTTGAGAAGCAGGTCGTTTGTTCAGTGCTGAGCTTATTATTTTGATACTTGCTTTGCGCGGCCGAGGCCTTCTCCTGCCATTTAGATTTAAGTGCCAATAGCAGGGTAAGATATAACACCAGTGAAAAGCTTAATGCTCCCATAATATAAGAAGTATAAGAGGCAGTGAAATAGACCGTCCAAATTAGCCAGCTACCCGCTAAGACGACAACAGGCTGCTGTGTTAATAATTGCTTTGACAGCGCTAATTTGTCGGTATTTCTTCGAGTGTACATAACAGAAGCTATGACCAAACTAATCAACCATAAATAACTCGAACCGCGGTAGATCCAATATTGCCATAGTTCTAAATAATCTTGATAAGGGAAGAGTATGCCAATGATCACTGTTGCAATAATAAAGCAACTCAGTGTGACTGTGAGCCGCTTCATAGTTAAGTTATTGAGGGTCGATTGTGCAACATAAGCAAGGATACAAGGGCCAATTAGCAGGCAAGCAGTCAACCCCAGCTGTAAAATGCTCTTATCTAATGTAGGTGTGAAGTAAAACGCCACCGACTTACCAATTCTGACACTCAATAAAATCAGCAATATAGCTAACCAATTATCGGTGTCTTGTTTATCTTTCTTCAATAGTAGAAACAGGGCTAACAGTAGGCCATTAAATGCCCCCAGTGATGAGAAGAAAAATAACAGGTGTGAAGAAACGCTCATACTATTTGGTTGTGTTTTTCTTTACTATCCCAAATCGTTCTAGTAAGTGCAATTTAAAGTATGTAAGCGTTTCTTTAGAGTCGTATAAAAACTAACGGCTTTGACGAGAAAGCTTAGGTTCAATGATGAGTAGCACTAAGCCAGCAATAGCGCTCAGTAAGCCGAAGAATTGCATTAGTACATTGCCTAGTCGGGTTTGCTCTCTTTCTGAAGTAACAACCTGTCTATACAATCTTCTGTTATCGCCATCTGAAGTTGTAAATTGCCTCCCTTGATAGGTATAGGTGAGTATAATCTCAATAGATTCTCTTTGATGCATTTCTCGTTTTTTAATTTCTCTTTGCTCATGAGAGTCGGTAAATTGCGGCCAAATAGCGAAAATATCCTCAGGCTCGCCTGCTAATACAACGCCTTCAGAGCGATATTCATATAAGCGTTCTGGTAATAGTACTTTTTGAACACCGACAAAAAAGACAGCGACACCTAGGGCAATTAAAAGCATGGCGCTATAAAGTAATCTGCGCTGCTTATGCTCAGAGGTAACTTGTTGTGAAATGTACCAGCTATCTAGGTCGGGGATCTGCCTTAGCGACGCCATATTACCTTTGTCCTTCAAGCCCGACATAAATGCATCGACATCCATTGATAGCGCACTGAGCAATTGCCTAAAAACCTCATTAGAGGGAGTAGATTTATCATTCTCAAGTTTTGATAAATAACTTTGCTCTACCTGCATACGTTCAGCAAACTGCGGTTGGCTTAATTCCATATCTGTACGCAGCTGTTTGATATATTGTCCGAGTGTCATAACCGATTCCTGTTGTTGTGGTAATTGACGCCTTATTCTTGGTAATTCACCCATAAATACCAACATGAATATTTAGGAATGTTTATGAATATTAAGCTTTTTTATTATAATTCTATGTTTGCAGCGCGTTTTTGACATGTTTTGCAATGGCCATACTCGCGGTGAGTCCGGGTGACTCAATACCAAATAAATTTATAAGACCCGTTATACCATGTTGCTGCTCGGTTTGAATGACGAAATCTTGCAGGCCGCTTACAGTGAGTTTAGGGCGAATGCCTGCATAATCACTATGTAGCTTGGTTTCGTCCAAGTTGGGCCAGTAGCGTTTTATCGCCGATACAAATTTGGCTTTTTGTGTTTCGTCAGTTTGATAATTCAGGTTATCAATAAATTTGGTATCAGGGCCAAACTTGAGTTGATTAGCCATATCTAGGGTCGCGTGGATCCCTAGGCCATGTTGTTCAGGTATGGGATAGATAAGGTGCTTGAATGGGTGTTTGCCTTGATAGGTAAAGTATTGGCCACGGCAGTAATGCAGCTCAGGAATTAAAGTGTTATTGACCCCTTCAATGTGCCGCGCAACATCTTGTGCAAATAGCCCCGCAGTATTAATAAGGCTCGTACAATGCAACTGCATTTCTTCGCCATCACAGTACAAAGAAACCACAAACCCAGTTTCATCAGGTACGGCTTTCACAAAGCGTGTGTTTGCAACATATAGACTCTGATTTTGCTCAATCTGTGTGATGAAAGAGTTCATCAACTGATGACTATCAATAATGCCTGTAGAAGGCGAGTAGAGTGCTTCGCTGAAGTGAAGGTCTGGCGCATAGTGGTGCTTTGCTTGTTTAGAAAGCCAGACTAAATCATCAACGCCATTGTTAAGTGCTTGTAGGCGTATGGCTTCGAGCTTCTCTGCTTCATCATGGTTTTGTGCAATTAATACTTTACCTATAGGTTTGACGGGCACATGAAATGCTTGGCAGTGTTTATAAAGGTGTACTTTACCTTGAACACAGAGCGACGCTTTTAAACTTTCGGTGGGGTAATAAATACCAGCGTGGATGACTTCGCTATTACGGCTCGATGTATGCTCGCCAAAGTGGGTGTTTTGCTCAATCACTAATACATTTTGTGATTGACTGAGTTCAGCTCCGATTGCTAAACCAATGACCCCCGCGCCAATTACTAAGGTTTCTACTTTATCCAAAACATCATGCTCTTAACTTAATGTGCTGTGAGTTTAACAAGCAGTTAGGCATGCTGTCAGCGATTAGTGCTCTTCATTTTTCATTAGCAATATCGTCAGATAAATCTTAGTCGGTAATGAGCAAATTAAGCCAATTGCAATGCAAGCTGCGCCTATAATGAAGCCTAGTGGGCCCATATGCGCGAGCCATTCTTTACTGATAATAAAGTGGCCTGTCACGATGAGGATTAAACCAATCACGATGAAGACTTTTAGCAGTTTTATTTGTTCTTTAGCGGTCACAACTGGGCTCCAAATACATGTTCCACTAAGGAGATAATTAGAGCCTAACTTGTAAAAACCTAGTGCGCGATAAACTACTCTGTTTATTATTGTGCTAAATCAAATAAAGATTATTAAACAAGTCATGTGTTGCTGAAATGGCTAAATGACGCTTTAAATAACCTGAGCTTTGGTTAAGAGGTTTACTAACGTATTGATATTGAATTTATAAGTTCTTTTTCAAGTCTGCAGCCGGAGACTTTTAGCGATAACACCGCTCACGCGTCCTGCTATCGCCAAGGTACCTACATCCATATAGGCAAGGCGAATTTACTCGTCAATAGCTGGCCTATTGCAAGTAAATTCAACGCAGTTAACGTTGAAAGTAGCCGCTGAAGATAGATTTATTATCCAGAGCTCAGGTTAAATAGGCAATTTGTTTGCTCGCTCAATAACTGCCGCTGTCATACGTGATATACAGCACAACTCGCCTTTTGCATTGGTGATTTTAACTTCCCATACTGAGGTACGCTTACCCAAATGCAGCGCTTTCGCTATAGCCGTTAAGGTACCGTTACGCGACGCCTTGAGATGATTAGCGTTGATCTCTTGGCCGACACAATAAAATTGTTCAAAATCGACGGCAAAATTAGCGGCGTAACTGGCAACGGTTTCTGCAAGAGCGACATTTGCACCGCCATGCACCATACCGATTGGATTATGATGACCGGCTGTTGCAGGCATGGTGGCAACTAGGTAGTCATCACCAATTTCAGAAATTTCGATCCCTAAGGTTTTCATTAGGGAGCCTTTGCCATGTAAACCTGCATCCAGTTTTTGGCATAGCTCAAGTGTGATTGGGTGATACCAAATGGCCATCTTAACTTACCTGCTTATCGAGAGTTGGTTAACCAAAAGAGATAGGACGGCGACCTGTATCGCTGTCTTTTTTGTTCTTACGGCTACGACTACGTTTGCGTTTAGTGGGGGCTTCTTCTATTGGCGGTGTAGGCTCTGCCTTTACTGCAGGTGTAACACCCTCAGCCAAGGTTAGTAAAAAATCTTCACCATTAAAATGTAGGCTGTCACCTGAGTACATTTTTTTTCGCTTAACTGTGCATAGTTCCATGTTAACGCCTACGTAGCCATCGGCGATCAATTGTTTTGCTTGCCCGCCTGTTTCGGCTAAGTCTAGCACTTTTAGTAGGTTACATAGCTCTATAGGTTCTTCTTCTAGTTCAATTTCAATGTATTCAGGTTCGTATTCGGACATATTGCTAACCTTAAAAGTCGTCTTTGCGACAGTATAACGCCTAGCTGGGGTGAATGACGAAACTTTTTCGCGAGCCATTCGGTCTTAAGTTTTATTGCGCTTGTCATTTTTCTGAAGCAAATAACAGGTAACTTGCGCATCGCTTTTAAACAGTTAGGAGTACGGTGAGCATGGGTGTAAGAAGTCAGCTAAGACGTGAATTAATGAACCTAGATGCTAATGGGCTAATGACCGCAGAGGATGTAAGGGTGCATTTGATGAAGTCTAAAGCGCTCGTGCGTCAAACCGGCCTAAGTTTGGTGGCACGATTTAATGCCCATCACAATAAAGTGTTGGCAGGGTTACCAAGTCATGAAAAGGGTCTGGAGCATCAACAGCATAAATTGTTTAAAGAAGTCTTATATCCGCGTAACTCAGTTCAGACTTGGCTTTCAAAGGTACATTAACCTAAGTAATTGTTATGGCGGTTAAGTCGCAGCAATTGACAGCATAGAGGCATGTTATGTAGGCTGGCCTAAAAAATAGGCATGGAGCCAGTCCATTGAATTTTAAACACCTTTCTACTTCTATTATTGGTTTGTTGATGCTTTCGGCCTGCCAACAGCCGGTTGTGCATATTTATCATGAAGGTTTATCTGATACACAGCGATTTCAATTAAAGCAACAATTTGAGCAGCAGCAAATTAACTATGAATTTACTGAGTTAGCTACACCTGATAAATACAACACGCCACACTTACTGTATTTTCCGGGCGATGTAACAGAAGCTTATATTCAGAATGTTGAACGTATAGTCAAAGGTCTGGGCTTCGATAGGTTTGACAGCCAAGTATTTAGTCATACTGGCCACTATTACACAAAAGGTAATCTAGGTCTCTATTTTCCGAATGCTTACTCGGAGCGGGTATTGCCTGAATTATTATTTGCCCATAACTGTGGTGATCAAGACTTTCAAATTAATATTAAAACTAACGGGCAATGGACAGCGATGAACAGTCCAGTTGATATAAAAGGCCTAAAGTTAGAGTGGGAGTTTAGCGAGCCATTTTTGACGCTCAGAAGACACTTTGATGATGGCACATATCAACAGCAGGCCTATCAAGCTAAACAACATCAAGTGAGAACATTGCAGGGCTACAAACCTGCGGTGACCTATGAAGTATTAGGACACCGCACCTATTCGTTTAGTTTATTCAATTGTGACCTGCAGGCGATATTTGCTGACTAATGTTTTGCCAATAATTTATTGGCATCAGCTAAGCGCAGCAGGCCTTGTTTTATGGCCGGTAGATTGGGCTTAAAAGGCACATGGCTGGCCATCATGTCATTTAACACCGGGAATTCGTGTAAGCTTTGTGCATAAATTTCTTGGGCTTTTTGCGTCAATAAGAAAGCAATAAATTGCTCAGCATGTACTTTATTCGGAGCGTGTTTTGCTATGGCGGCCGTAGTGGTAGAAACAGGCGTGAGGCCGTCTTCAGTTTGTAAGAAGTGAATACTGAGCTTTTTCGCCAGCATTTGGTCACGCTTGTTATCGGCGCGCTTCATCATGTGCCAATAATAGTGGTTGGCGAAGGCCAGTTTGCAATGCCCCTGAGCCAGGGCGCGTAATTGATCGCGATCTCCACCACTTGGTCGTTTAGCTAACAATTTATTACCGAGCTTTAACCAGTCACTGTCTTTTTTATTGTCGGTTGTCAGCAGTGCTGCGGCTAAGGTTGCATTGTAGTTATGTTGCCAATCTCGAATACATAACGCACTTTGATAGTCAGTTTGCTTTAACTGTGCAAATGAATTTGGGATCGGTTGCGATGTTTGTTCTGACAGGCTGAATAATGCACGGGTACGCATTGAGATACTGATCCAGTAACCGTTTTCATCATACAGCGCACTAGAAACATTCTGCCATGTTTGTCTGTTTTCTATGGGTTGTAATAAATCCTTATGATTGTGAAGTTGTGCTAGATCTGAGCTCAAAATCACATCGGCTTGAGACGCTTCACCATCCTGTTTTAAACGAGCAAGCAATCGTTTTGATTTCCCATTGACTAGGTTCACCTTGATGCCGGATTCGGCTTCAAATTGGGTTAATACAGGCTTGATCAATTCATACTTTCTAAATGAATAAATATTAATTTGCGGTGATTGAGCGTATACAGCGGTTGTTTGTCCCATAAAAAGGGATAAAATTAAAAGAAAGCTTTTATTCATTGCAAATAAGAATTATTATCGGTTCTATATAGGATACAGTGCTTTTTTATACGATGTCTATAGCGACCCGATTTATTTCTTTCCTTCGTTCACCGCTTCAGTCTGGGACAATTTATTGTGGACTCTTTATCTCTTTAATGGCCTATGTTGGTGCTGTCGTAAACGAGTATTACCATAAACAAGAAGCGCAAAGCGCTGATTTACAGCTTGTTCAATACGAGTATCAACTTAACTCTAAGCTGGATCAATTAGGGCACCTTATTTATGCCATAGATGCGTTTTTACCAGCGACATCGACGCAATCTCTGTTTCACCAAGTTGCTCACTCGCAGTTATCTAATAGTGAACTGCCGATCAGCTTAGAGGTGTATCATGCTATTACAGCATCAGATGTAGAAGGGCTTGAAAAGTTATATCAAGAAAATGGTTCTTTTGATTTTAGAGTACAAATACCTGATTTAGCCTCACCAGAAGATAGCTTCTTCACTATCGTAAATGCTGCCCCTTTAGCTGACTATGGACACACACTTGGTGAAAGCTGTGCGATGAAAGAAGCCTTTAATCATATGCTGTTTGATACGCAAACCTTGCAAACACTCAGTTGGCAAGACGGCAATAAGTGGAGTTTGATCTTACCTCGTCCTCAAGAATTTGGGCTGCAAACAGCCATTGGTTTGAGTTTTGAGTTATCGCTATTGCTTGAGGGGTTGTTTAGCCAAGTGTATCAAAATACTCAGCAGCATCTGAGAGTATTAACTGATGAGCGTGTGGTGTTTAACAGTGACTGGCAAGATAATTATCAACTCGCTGATCTAATGCCGAAAGTGTCTAGAGATATTGATTTTAATGGTCGAACTTTAACGTTACAGCTTTATACAAAGAAGCAGTTGAATCCCAATTTCCTAACAAGTAGGCAACTCATTATTATTGGTTTTGTTTTTGTTGCCAGCATTTGTGGGATCTTAGTATGGCTACAACTGAGAGCACTCGCTAACCGAAATCAGACTATCAATAATCTAGTCATAGAGCGCACCGCCAGTTTAGACCAAGCGAACCAAAAGGTGTTACGAGAATCAGACAAACGCTTACAAGCATTACAGCAGCAAGTTATGGCAGAGCGAAAATATAAAAGTTTGTTCGTGAACAGCCGAGAAGGGTTATTTGTACTCAATCATCGAGGTCAGATAATCGAGGCCAACCCTGCCTTTAAGCAGCTGCTCATGGGGGAGTCGGCATCGTTAGAGGGGGTCGCGCTAGAAGACTTTATACTTGATGAAGATGTAAAAGCTTTATGGCAGCAAGTGGTTGTAGATAAACAACAGCATAAAGAGTTAGATTGGTTAGCACGCAGTGATCAGCATGGCACGATTTGGCTAAGACAGAGCGGACATTGGTTACATCACCCTGATGCCGTACTGTACGAAGGCAGGATCACCGATATCACTCAAGATAAGCTATTTAATGAGCAGCTTAAGTATAAAGCGCGTCATGACAGTTTGACCGATCTGCTAAATCGTTTGGCTTTTTTGAAGTTGGTAGATGAAGCCAGAGAAAGTAGAGGAAAGACATTCATCTTACTCTATATCGACTTAGATAGGTTCAAACTCATAAACGATACCTTAGGGCATTTAGCGGGTGATAAATTGCTGGTGGAGTTTGCGGGTCGTATGCATCTATTGCTCGGTAGTTTTGCAGATATCGCTCGTCTTGGTGGTGATGAGTTTGCAGTGTTATTTGATTTAGAAAACTTAGAAAGACCACTCGAAGGCATACTTGAAGATATGCTGTCAGAGATCCGTAAGCCATTTACTTATAAACAGCATACCCATAGCGTAAGCGGCAGTATCGGTGTGCGCACATTCACAACGCCTTGCACTAATGTTAAAGCTGAAAAACTGTTACATGATGCCGATATTGCGATGTATGAGGCGAAGAAACGTGGCAAAAATGCGTTTCATATCTACACCCGAGATATTGCATGCCAGGCTGCGCGCAAAATTGAGATAGAGCGCGCACTTCAAGATATCAATTTAGATCAAGAGTTGTCTTTAAACTTCCAGCCAATCTATTGCCAAAGAGGCAAAATATTAAAAGGCTTTGAAGCTTTACTAAGGTGGCAAAGTCCTAGTTTGGGCTTTGTGAGTCCAGCAGAGTTCATTCCAATTGCAGAAGAGTGCGCCAAGATCACTATGTTAGGTCAATGGGTGTTTGCAAAAGCCATGGCGTTTATGAATCAACATAGTGGCAGCAATATATTTATGAGTGTGAATGTTTCGCCGTTACAATTACAGAGCCCGCAATTTATGGCTTGGTTGACCCAGAAATTTACTCACTCAGCATTGCAGCCTGAGCAGTTTAAAATTGAATTAACTGAGTCTGCGATGATGGCTACCGAAGATAACCTGGTAGAGCCACTCGAAGTACTGCATGAGCAAGGGTTTGGTATTTATATTGATGATTTTGGCACGGGTTACTCAAGCTTAGCACGTTTAAATCATTTACCTGTTGATGGTCTAAAAATAGATAGAGCGTTTATAGAAGGGATAGAAAGTGGTGAAAAACCAAGACAATTAATTGAAGCCATTTGCGCTATCGCCAAAAGTTTTAATTTGGTTGTGACTGCAGAAGGCATTGAACAATCCGAGCAGCTAGATGTGTTGGTGCAACTACACTGTCAACAAACCCAAGGATATTATATGAGTCGCCCATTAAATATTGATGACGCCAGTTCATTGTGTGCTCAGCAAAGGTTAGCCATAGTTAGTTAAACTGGGCATTCAACTTAGGCTGATATATATTTTGCGGTGCAAAGAACGATTTTGAGCGATGAGCTTGGCTAGAATAAAGGGAAGAGAATGAAAGTATCACAGATATCTATCGGGCTGGTGGCAGCGCTGATGCTCTCGGCCTGTACAAGTTTGGTTGAGAAAGGTGACAAGCTGTATGGCAAAGGCATGTACCAACAGGCAGCAGAATTCTACGAAAAAGCGCTTTTAGAGGACCCTGAAGACGTAGAAGCAAAACAGCGTCTTGCAGAAACGCGCAGTAAAATCATCGACCGAGGCTTGATTGAAGTACGCATGTTGCGCTTGGGCGCGAACTATAGAGGTGCAGCGAGTAAACTAGAGTCATTGTTGGCTAGTCAAAACCAATGGCATGTTGAGACTATGGGGGCGCAGGCAGCAACACAGCGTGAAGAAGTGCTAGCCGTAGAAGGGTGGTTAAAAACCGAAGCCAAGCAACTTGCGGGTTTATCGCAACCAGATCCATTTAAGTGGTTTGAGCATGAGTATCGTAATTTAATTGCCAATGCACAGCTTGCAGGTGAATTGCAGCAATACAGAGACACTTTAGATAAAGCCGGTAAACAACAATGTCTAGCTTTGGCAGAGCAAGTACAAGGTCAACGCTTTTATTTACATGAGTTGACGCAGCGATACTGTGCTCTGTGGCAACAACCTGTGAGTTTAACATTAGATAAATCTGATAAATCACGCTTTACTGGTTTGAAAGTGAGTAAGCGAGAACGTTTTAAAACATCCAATGCTCAGGCCCATCGCTATGCGCTGCGTAATACGCAAGCAGAGCTTGAGCAAGCCTTTCAATCTAGTCCTTGGTTTAGTCACGCAGGCACTGCCGCTTTATCTCTCACCTTGGAGGGCAAAGCACAATACCGCAAACAAACGTCTTACCGACAGGTTGAAAAGCGATATGTAGTAACTGAACTAAAGCCAGATCCAAAAGATGCAAATAATAAGTTGGCGACCGATGTCGAAAAGGTATTCGCCTATCAGCTAAAGGAACATCAAGAAACCTACTCAGTGAATGTAAGCTACTCGGGTAACTTGCTAGAACTGCGCTTATCTAACAGTGAATCAGGCTCTTACGATAATCTCACCCGCAGTCATAATATTGAGTTTGCAGAGGCTGATGTCACTCCGCTCAGTGCTGATTATCTCAATCAAATACAAAAGTTTGAACAGCACTTAACGCAATTAAGTACAGACTTTAGTGGAGATCTGAATAAGCTTTGGCAGCAAAAGTATTGCTCTATGGTCAATCAGTCATTTGTCGCTGAGCAAGCTTTACGCTGTGCTCAGATTGAACCAAATAATGACTTTGTGAACCGCTGGGTTAAGCAAACATTTGGGGTGGACTACAAAGCGATGCAGGTGCTGTACGGAATTTAATAGGATTGTTGTCTAATACAACTAAAAAAGCGAAGCCTTGTTACAAGTGCTTCGCTTTTTTATTTAGTTTGTACAAGTTCAGCAAGTACGTTTAAGCCTCTAACCTCGATACAATAAAGTAAGGGTTAAGGTAACTTTCTTTTTGATTGTACGTCAGTGCTGAACCATCAACTTGGGTAATGGTCGCGCCTGCAATTTCAGCCACAGCATGACCCGCACCTGTATCCCACTCAGACGTAGGACCTAAACGCGGGTAAACATCTGCTTCGCCTTCTGCGACAAGGCAAAGCTTTAGAGAGCTGCCTTTCGGTACCATTTCTACTTCATTAAACTGCTCAAGATAAGCGGCTAAATCAGGCGATGGATGTGAGCGAGAGCCCACTACTTTGATAAGACCAGTATTGGCTTTCTTAGTGACTTTGAGTTCTATACGTGCTTCGTCGCATTGCTTGAATGCTCCAACGGCTTCTGCAGCAAGGTAACTGACATTTAAAGCAGGTGCGTGTACCACGCCTAAAATAGGTTTACCAGCTTTGATAAGCGCGATATTAACGGTGAATTCGCCATTCTTTTTAATGAACTCTTTGGTGCCATCAATTGGGTCAACTAGCCAATACTGGTTCCAAGTTTGACGTGTTGCCCAATCAATACCAGCACTTTCTTCACTTAATACCGGAATATCAGGGGTAAGCTGTTGCAAACCAGCCGCAATGACTTTGTGTGCAGCCAGATCCGCATCGGTCACTGGACTTTCATCTTCTTTGTACTCAACGTTAAAGTCTTTCGCATAGATGCCCATAATGGCATCGCCTGCTTCAACGCTCAGTTGTAAAATTTCTTCTAACAGATCCGTTTGATTCATTACTTATCCAATTACTTGCTTGTCTTTCAGATACGCTACCAGTTGTTGTACTGATTGTTCAAGGCTATTCGCGCTGGTATCGATGCGGATCTCAGGATTAACAGGTACTTGGTAGTCTGAGTC
Organism: Pseudoalteromonas sp. AWM4_233; assembly: GCF_056158285.1. NCBI lineage: Bacteria > Pseudomonadati > Pseudomonadota > Gammaproteobacteria > Alteromonadales > Pseudoalteromonadaceae > Pseudoalteromonas > Pseudoalteromonas sp. AWM4_233. The sequence goes on from NZ_JBSWSZ010000001.1 coordinate 118,464, forward strand.
TATGCCAGTGAAGTGTTTAATTTCACCTGCGCGGGCTTTCTTGTATAAGCCTTTCGGGTCGCGTTGCTCACAAACATCTAACGGTGTATCTAAAAAGACTTCGATGAATTCACCGTCACCGACAAGGTTACGTACCATGTCGCGCTCAGCTTGGAATGGCGAGATAAACGCGGTGAGTACCACAAGTCCAGCGTCTACCATAAGCTTGCTTAGCTCACCAACACGGCGAATATTTTCGACGCGATCTGCATCGCTGAAGCCTAAGTCTTTGCACAAACCATGGCGCACGTTGTCGCCATCAAGTAGATAAGTGTGTACGCCTTGCTGGTGAAGGGCACTTTCTAGTGCGCCTGCAACGGTACTTTTACCTGAGCCTGAAAAACCGGTGAACCATAAAATCACTGGTTTGTGACCTTTTTGCTCGCTGCGTTGTGACTTATTTACGGCATAGTTATGCCAAACGATATTTTCATCCATTGCATCACCTATTTAAAAAGGGAAAACCAGCGGTATTAAGGTCAACACCGTGATTGAATAAATAATTGAAAGCGGTAAGCCGACCGTAACATAATCTTTAATACGGTAGTTACCTGCACTGTACACCATGAGGTTGGTTTGATAGCCAAATGGTGAAATAAAACTCGCCGATGCGCCAAATGCCACCGCCATTACAAAGGGTAATGGACTCACATCAAAACCAATGGCGAGTGCAAAGGCCACTGGGAAAGAAAGCGCTGCCGCTGCGTTATTGGTAATGAGCTCAGTGAAAATCACGGTCATTACAAAAATAGCGATAAAAGCACCATAAGGACCGAAGTCGCCAAGCAGATAAAACAGCGCATCTGATATTTGTGATGCCAGCCCGGTATCTATCATGAGCTTGGCCAAACCAATGGCGCTTCCGACAATGGCAAGTAGTTCAATTGGGAAGCGACGTTTTAGCTCTGTCACTTTTATCGCGCCCATTGCAAATAGCGCGATTAAGAATACCAGTAACCCCTTAACCAGTGGTACCACATCAAAAATGCTTAACCCGATAACGGCCACAAAACCCGCTAATACCAAATTAGATTTTTTCGACTTAAGATGGGTTTGTAAATCAAGACCAGAAATATAAACGAACTCGCGCTTCAAGTTAGGCAACTGATAGAACTCAGCACCCGGTGCTAATATAAGTGAATCACCTGCTTGCAAGCGCACTTGTCCTAAACCACCTTGCAGTCGGTCATGACCTCGGCGGATAGCAATTACGGCTGCATGTACTTGTTCACGAAAGCGCACTTCTTTGACAGTTTTACCGACAAAGCGAGACGACTGGCTGATCACCACTTCGACTAAATGCTCGACGTCTTTTTCATGCTTGTCATGGACGATTTTTAAACCATCAAAACGTTGTAATAAAGGTACTGATTTGATGTCGCCAACAAACAATAAGATGTCGCCTTGTTGAATAACTTGCTGAGGCGTCACGGCACAAATACGACGGTCACCATGAATGATTTCAGCTAAGAATAAATCTTTTAAATCACGCAGACCGTTTTCTTCTACGGTGCGGCCAATCAGTTTTGAACCAGCTTCGACTTTGCCTTCAAGGTAAAAAGGCACCACTTCTTGGTCTTGTTTACCGTGATCAGGTAAATACTTTAGTAGCACGATAATGGTGATCAGGCCGACACTGAGTGCGCCTAAGCCCACTAAAGTAAAATCAAAAAAGCCCAGTGGTTGCATGCCTGCTTCGACGGCAAAACCATTGACGATTAAATTTGTAGAGGTGCCGATAAGGGTTAAGGTGCCCCCTAAAATGGCGGTATAAGACAGCGGTAATAATAATTTAGAAGGCGAGTGGGTTGGGCTGTCTTTTATCGCTGAAATTAACGACGCCACCACTGCGGTATTATTAGTAAAAGACGATAAAAACGCAGTAGATAAGCCAAGCTTCATCACTGATTTAGAAAGACTGCCTTTTGCTAACGATTGTGCAAGGCCTTGCACTAGGGTTGTTTTCTCGATGGCAATCGACACCAAGATCAACAGAATAAGGGTAATGAGAGATGGGTTAGCATAGTTTGCTAACATCTCTTCTAACTCAATGAGACCAGTTAAATAGCCGGTGCCAATGGCACCGACAAATAACCAAGCTGGATTGAGGCGAGTGCCAAAGAGGCAGCCCACCAATGCCAGCATAATACCTGTTAATATGATCTGTTCGTACATTATTTAAAATTCCACATAACAGGCATAAACAGCTTATTTAAGCTTAGTAATGTCAAGCGCTTGCCAATGCGGGAAGTGCTTGCGAACTAGGGCATTAAACTCAACTTCAAAGTCGCTAAACTCAGAGTTTTGCGTTGCTTGCTCTGAAAGAAGCGCTTCAATCATACCAGCACCAATCGTCAGGTTTGATAAACGGTCGATCAGAATGAATGCGCCAGTTTCGTGGTTGTTGCGGTACACATCAGCAACAATGCTCTCTGTCAGCTCAAGCGTTACAATAGCAATTTCGTTTAACTGTAGGCTGTCAGCTTGACCTTGCTCTAATGTATTTACATCAATAGTGTGGTCAATTTTCTTCACGATAGCGGCGGTGTTTTTGCTACCTAACTTGAAGTTATAGCTCTTACCTAGCACTAATGGTTCTTCGTGCATCCACACAAGCTTTGCTTGCACTTGGTTTGTTACAGCAGCTGTTGAGTCAGCAGGCACGATCACATCACCACGGCTTACATCAACTTCATCGTTTAATGTAATTGTGAATGCTTGACCTGTTTGCGCTTGCTCTAAGTTACCGTCAAAGGTCACTAGCTCTTTGATGCTAGATTGCTTGCCAGATGGTAACACCTTAACCGCTTGACCAACCGTTAATGAACCCGATGTTAATGTGCCTTGGAAGCCGCGGAAATCAAGGTTTGGACGAACCACATACTGAACAGGGAAGCGCGCTTCAAAGTCTGTGTTCGCTTGTGCTGCTGGAGAATCTTCAAGTAGCTCAAGCAGTGGCTTATCTGTGTAATACGGTGTGTGCTCAGAACGCGTTACGACGTTGTCGCCTTTAAGCGCAGACATAGGCACAAACTTGATGTCAGATACATTTAACTGCTCAGCAAACTTTAAGTAGTCAGCTTTGATTTTTTCAAATACGGCTTCGTCAAAGTCCACGATGTCCATCTTGTTGATGGCAACAACGAACTGCTTGATACCTAATGAATCACAGATAAAGCTATGACGCTTAGTTTGAATTTGCACACCGTAGCGCGCATCAACTAAGATGATAGCCAAGTCACTCGTAGACGCACCCGTTACCATGTTACGTGTGTATTGCTCGTGTCCTGGTGTGTCCGCAATGATGAATTTACGCTTAGCAGTCGAGAAATAACGGTAAGCAACATCAATTGTAATACCTTGTTCACGCTCAGCTTGAAGACCGTCAACCAGTAGTGCTAAATCTAGCTCTTCACCTGCGTTACCCACTTTTTCGTTGTCTTTATGAAGTGCTGCCAGCTGATCTTCATAAATCTGGTGGCTGTCGTGTAATAGACGACCGATAAGCGTTGATTTGCCGTCATCTACGCTACCACAAGTCATCATGCGTAAAAGGCTTTTGTCTTGTTGGCGCGCTAGATAAGCGTCGATACCTAATTCTCTTACTTCATTTGCCGTAGACATTAGAAATACCCCTCACGTTTTTTCTTCTCCATCGAGCCTGATGAATCATGGTCAATTACTCGGCCTTCACGCTCAGAAGAGGTAGAAAGCAACATTTCTTCGATGATGCCAGTCAGAGTGTTTGCTTCTGACTCAACCGCACCAGTTAGTGGGTAACAGCCTAACGTACGGAAACGCACTGATTTCATCTCAGGCACTTCGCCTTCGTTTAATGGCATACGCTCATCGTCAACCATGATTAACGTACCGTCGCGCTCAACAACAGGGCGCTTTTCAGAAAGGTACAATGGCACGATTTCGATATTTTCTTGATAGATGTATTGCCAAATGTCTAGCTCAGTCCAGTTAGATAGTGGGAATACACGGATTGATTCGCCTGGGTTAACCTGACCGTTGTAGGTGTTCCAAAGCTCAGGGCGTTGGTTCTTAGGGTCCCAACGGTGGTGCTTATCACGGAATGAGTACACACGCTCTTTCGCACGTGACTTTTCTTCGTCACGACGCGCACCACCAAAAGCAGCATCAAAGCCGTATTTGTCTAATGCTTGTTTTAAGCCTTGTGTTTTCATCACGTCAGTGTGCTTAGCTGAACCGTGCGTAAACGGACCCACGCCCATGGCAATACCTTCTGGGTTTTTGTGGACGATTAAGTCAAAGTTATATTCTTTTGCTAAGCGGTCACGGAATTCGATCATCTCGCGGAATTTCCAATCTGTGTCTACGTGTAGTAGAGGGAAAGGAATTTTCGCTGGGAAGAATGCTTTACGCGCTAAGTGTAAAAGTACCGATGAATCTTTACCGATAGAGTAAAGCATCACTGGGTTTTCAAACTCGGCTGCGACTTCGCGAATAATCTTTATACTTTCAGCTTCTAATTGCTGAAGGTGTGTTAAAGCCATTGTCGTCGTCCTACTTAAAAATTAAAAAATAAAATCGTTACGCCACATCGGTCAGTGGCTGAGCAAAACTGCTGATCTGTGCACTTTGCCCAAACCAAGCTAACTCTTCATGTAAAGCAGCTACCTCTCCGATAATCAGTAGTGCTGGTGAGACAATCTCATGTGCCTCAATTTGTTCGGCCAATTGACCTAATTCGGTTCTAACCACGCGTTGATTCTTACGGGTACCATTTTCAACGATTGCAACTGGGGTGTTAGCACTGCGGCCATGTTCAAGTAATTTAGCCTGAATATGCGGTGATTTGATCACACCCATGTAAATTGCCAGTGTTTGGTTAGGCTTAGCAAGCCCTTGCCAATCTAACTCTTGGCCGTCTTTTTTACAGTGACCTGTTACAAACTGGATTGCTTGTGCATGATCTCTGTGCGTCAAAGGAATACCTGCATAAGCGCTACACCCAGCTGCGGCAGTAATGCCCGGTACGATTTGATAACGTACATCATGGGCTTTCAGTACTTGTACTTCTTCACCACCACGGCCGTAAATAAACGGATCGCCACCTTTGATACGGCAAACTTTTTTGCCTTGTTTCGCAAGGTCGACCAACATTTGATTGGTGTCTTCTTGCTTAACACTGTGGTAGTTAAGGCGTTTACCGACACAAATTAAATCTGCATCGCGACGTACTAGATCCATAATCTCATCAGAGACGAGGTAGTCATACACCACAACATCGGCTTGTTGCATAAGTTGAAGCGCTTTGAGTGTTAGTAGCTCAGGATCGCCTGGGCCTGCACCAATTACATATACTTCACCTTCCGGCTCAGCTTTAGCGTCGAGCATTTCGTGTAGCTGTTCGGTCGCAGCCTCGGTATCGCCTACCTGTACTTTACTCACCACGCTTGAATCGAACACGCTTTCCCAAAACTGGCGGCGATCGGCAAAATGCTTAAAGCGTGCCTTTACCTTATCTCTGAAGCTGCCTACTAAGGTTGCTAATGGGCCAATGTGCTGTGGAATAAGCGTTTCTAACTTCTCACGTAAACGTCGTGCTAAAACTGGCGCAGTGCCTGCGCTTGAAATAGCAATGGTAATAGGGTCACGGTCTACAATAGACGGGAAAATAAACGAGCACTTAGGCTGGTCGTCTACCACGTTGACGAAAATATTATGCTGGTTTGCTAATTCAAATACGGTGTTATTAACAGACTCAACATCAGTAGCGGCAATAACAAGCATTTTGCCTACAAGATGTGACTCATTAAAATAGTCTTGAATGAGTGTTACTTCGCCTTCTAGCTCGGCATCGAGTAATTCATGGCAGAACTCAGGGGCCACAATCGTTACATCCGCACGTGCTTTTAAAAATGCACGCGCCTTACGAAGTGCAACATCACCACCGCCGACAACCAGCACCGGTTTGTTATCAAGTTTGGTAAAGATAGGTAAGTACTGCACCATTTGCCCCTTAGTTATATTCATATTCTGCTATTTTTATCGTGCAGAACATTACAGAGCAGCAGAATATAGCGGCTTTGAAACAGGAAAAAATAATTAAAACCTAGTCTATATAACTAAAAGTTATAGAAGGGGGTTTAATTTGGTTTAAGGCTTTATTTACAAGCCCTTGAGCTAAGTTTCAGCTATTTAATTTAGCTTATTATGTTTGGTTATGAGATATGCTAAACAGATAAATTTGATTTTGAGCAGAGTCTTTAGCGGACATATGCCCTAGGATTGAGAGGATACATTCACTTAACTATGGTGAATGACTGATACATACACGGGAAAGTACCATGACAATACAACAAGATGCAGCACAAGCATTGTCCCTAATGGACCTCACATCTCTAAATGAAAACGATACAGAGCAATCTATATTGGCATTGCTAGATAGTGTGCGCCCTGAGATTGGTCTGCCAGCTGCCATTTGCGTCTATTCACAATTTGTTGGTTTAGTAAAAAAAGAGCTGGCAAGAAGAAACTGGCAGTCAGTTAAAGTTGCAACAGTGACAAACTTTTATGATGGCGAGCAGTCATTAGACTTGGTGCTTAATGAAACAAAACAAGCTTTATTAGACGGGGCTGACGAAATTGATTTAGTGATCCCATATAAAGAAGTGATACAGGGCGAGCTAGAGAATACCAAACTGTATGTTCATAAGAGCAAGCAGTTATGCACAGAGCATGATGCTTGTCTCAAAGTAATCATAGAAAGTGGTGAGCTAAAAGCGCCTGAGCTTATTTGCAAAGCAAGTAGCTTAGTGATAGAAGCGGGTGCAGACTTTATTAAAACTAGCACCGGAAAAGTGCCTGTTAATGCCACTTTAGAAGCAACTGAAATTATGCTTGATGCAATTAATTCATCAGGCCGAGAAGTGGGCTTTAAAGCGGCGGGTGGAGTAAGAACAGTGGGAGATGCGAGTGCTTACTTACGACTTGCTGAACAAAAACTCGAATGCGATAGTTTGACGCCAGCGCAATTCAGATTCGGCGCATCAGGCTTACTAAAAGATATTCATAACACCTTAGATGCATAGATACAGTGAGCAAGAAAAAATAGAACTTGAGCATGAAGCGGCCAAGTTATTTTTAAAATGTTACGAAAAGGCGTATGGCACCCCTATGCGCCATATCTGGCATAATGAACCACGAAAACCCGATGTCAGCTGTTACCAAGGTGATCAGAAACTCGACATTGAAGTGGCGCATTTGTATGCCAGTGAAACCGAAGCTATGGCTGTACTTGGCAGACCGCTATCGTTATCGATGCAACAAGAATTGGCTGTGATGTCTCAGGCACCGTCTGAACAGCAGCTCAAAGTGGCATTAGGACGGTTGTTGAATCAAAAAGCCAAGAAAAGCTATCAATCAGAGCGGACATGGTTGTTGATCCGTAACGCCAGTCCGATTTGGCATTACGATAATTTTAAAAATGTGCAGGCACAATTAAGCTTTCCAGATACCCACCCATTTGAGCAAATCTGGTTATTGTGTGATTTTCATCATGGTGACTTGTTACAGCTGGCATAATCGTTAAAATGCGTGAATGTTTTTGTTTGATTTATAACCATTGCTGGCGTGAGATTAGCGTAAGATTTGACAAAATTAAAATTTGCGCATCTTTTACTCTTGTTTTCGCTTTGTTCGTCAGTATAATGGGCATCCACTTTGCAGGGGCGTAGTTCCAATTGGTAGAACAGCGGTCTCCAAAACCGATGGTTGCGGGTTCGAGTCCTGCCGCCCCTGCCAATTCATACAGCTAGTCTAAACCTAAAATAATGTGGCCGTTCAATGAACCTCTCGCTTATTTGTAGATTTGGATTAATGGATTTACCCTGCCATATGCAGGGTCGTTGTGTCTGTATTTAAGGTAAATTTTTTATGAGCACGAATGTAGAAACTCCGTCAAACTCGATGGATACGGTTAAGTGGCTAGTATCAATTGCATTGCTATTAGGTGCAGTGATAGGTAATTACATGTACGCTGACCTATCTGTGTTAGTGCGTGCGGTAGGTGTTGTTGTTGCAGTAGCAGCTGCTTTAGGTCTACTGGCAACTACTGAAAAAGGTCGTACTTTTATTGCTTTTGCAAAAGAGTCTAGAATTGAAGTACGCAAGGTTGTTTGGCCAACGCGTCAAGAAACAACGCATACAACTTTTATCGTAATGCTAGCAACAGTAGTTATGGCGTTAATCCTTTGGGGTTTAGACGGCATTTTATTCCGTATTGTTGGCTTTTTAACTGGATTGGAGATCTGATCCCATGTCGGATGAGAACAAAGAAAAGAAATTACGCTGGTACGTAATTCAAGCGTTTTCGGGTTTCGAAAAGCGCGTTGCTCAAACAATCATTGAGCACATTAAGATCGAAGGCTTAGAAGATAGCTTTGGTGAAGTACTAGTCCCTACTGAAGAAGTAGTTGAAATGCGTGCTGGTCAAAAGCGCAAATCTGAGCGTAAGTTCTTCCCAGGTTATGTTCTAGTTGAAATGGACATGAACGATGCGAGCTGGCACTTAGTAAACAGCACGCCACGTGTAATGGGCTTCATTGGTGGTACGTCTGATCGTCCAGCACCAATCAGCAAAAAAGAAGCTGACCGTATTCTTAACCGTATTCAAGAAAATGCTGAAGCGCCTAAGCCTGCAACATTATTTGAAGTGGGTGAAGTGGTACGCGTGAACGATGGTCCATTCGCAGACTTCAGTGGTGTAGTTGAAGAGGTTGATTATGAGAAGAGCCGCTTAAAAGTGTCTGTTCTTATCTTCGGTCGTTCTACACCAGTTGACCTAGAATTTGGTCAGGTAGAAAAAGACAAATAATTTCTTTTCGAAGAGATTGAAAAAGGCCGCTGGTTAATCTATAATCAGCGGCCTTTTGTTATCTGGTATAGCAAAAGCACAGATTTTTTTAATTTGGGAAGCCGCTTGAGTACGCGTCCTCGCGCGCACAAGGCAAAGACCCAACTAACGAGGTTATTTAAAATGGCAAAGAAAGTTGAAGCTCTAATCAAGCTACAAGTTGCTGCTGGTATGGCTAATCCTAGTCCTCCAGTAGGTCCTGCACTAGGTCAACACGGTGTAAACATCATGGAATTCTGTAAAGCGTTCAACGCACGTACAGAGTCTATCGAGAAAGGCGCTCCGGTTCCTGTAATCATCTCTGTTTACAACGACCGTTCATTCACTTTCGACATGAAAACTCCACCTGCTTCTTACCTTCTTAAGAAAGCAGCTGGCATCAAGTCTGGTTCTGGCCGTCCTAACACAGAAAAAGTTGGTACAGTAACACGTGCTCAACTAGAAGAGATCGTTGAGACTAAACGTCCTGATCTTACTGCTGCTGATATGGATGCAGCTGTACGCACGATTGCAGGTTCTGCACGTGCAATGGGCTTGAATGTAGAAGGGTAATTGAGAATGGCTAAATTAACTAAGCGTATGCGCGTAATCCGCGAAAAAGTTGACGTAACTAAAGAGTACGAAATCAACGAAGCTGTTGCTCTTCTTAAAGAACTAGCTACTGCTAAATTCACTGAAAGTGTTGACGTTGCTGTTAACCTTGGTATCGATGCACGTAAATCTGACCAAAACGTTCGTGGTGCAACTGTACTTCCAAACGGTACTGGCCGTGAAGTTCGCGTTGCTGTATTCACAGCTGGCGCAAACGCTGAAGCTGCTAAAGAAGCGGGTGCTGATTTAGTAGGTATGGAAGAGCTTGCTGAGCAAGTTAAGAAAGGCGAAATGAACTTTGACGTTGTTGTTGCTTCTCCAGATGCAATGCGCGTTGTTGGTCAACTAGGTCAAATCCTAGGTCCACGTGGTCTTATGCCTAACCCTAAAACTGGTACTGTAACACCTAACGTTGCAGAAGCAGTTAAAAATGCTAAAGCTGGTCAGGTTCGTTACCGTAACGACAAGAACGGTATCGTTCATACGACTATCGGTAAAGTTGACTTCACTGCTGAACAGCTACAACAAAACCTTGAAGCACTACTTGTTGCGCTTAAGAAGGCTAAGCCTTCTCAAGCGAAAGGTACTTACTTGAAGAAAGTAAGCATCTCAACAACTATGGGCGCAGGTGTTGCTGTTGACCAAGCTACTCTAAACACGCAAGTAGCGTAATTTAGAAATTAGCATTTACATGGCGTAAAATTTGAACTATAATTTTGCGCCATTTCGTTGAGAACGTGTTCTCTAACGAAGTAAAGAATTCGGGTTGAAGCGCATAATTTCGTGTATTGTTAACCAGTTGGTCTACAATCAAACGATAAATTGCGTTTCCGTCCAAGACCGTAGGTGGTGAAAGCCTTAATAATTCCTACGTAGACGGTGTGAATCCCAGCTAGATTTTCCTAATCTTCTGGCTCTCGCCGTAAAAAGCACCTCAGCAATTTTGTTGAGGTAAGAGTAGAACTGAAAACCATTAGGTTTTTAATTAACCAGGAGTAACACCCATGGCTTTAAACCTTCAAGACAAGAAAGCAATTGTTGCTGAAGTTAATGAAGTTGCCAAAGGTGCTCTATCTGCAGTAGTTGCAGATTCTCGTGGTGTGACAGTTGATGCTATCACTGCTCTTCGTAAAGAAGCTCGTGAAGCAGGCGTTTGGATGAAGGTTGTTCGTAACACCCTAGCTAAACGTGCTGTTGAAGGTACTGATTATGAGTGTCTTAACGAGTCTCTAGTAGGCCCAAGCCTAATCGCTTTCTCTTCAGAGCACCCAGGTGCTGCTGCGCGTATCTTCTCAGATTTCGCGAAAAAGAATGAGCTATTCGAGCTTAAGTCTGCTGCATTCGAAGGCAATATCGTTGACGTAGATATGCTTGCTAAGCTACCTACTTATGACGAAGCTGTTGCACGCTTAATGAGCGCTATGAAAGAAGCGTCTGCTGGCAAATTGTGTAAAACAATTGAAGCAGTTCGCGTTAAGAAAGAAGAAGAAGCTGCTTAATTTTAAGCCTTTATTCACTTTCTCATTTAAAAATTTTTTTGAACCTCATGGGTTCGTAATTAATTAGGAAATTTACAATGTCTGTAACTAAAGACCAAATCCTTGACGCGATTGCTGAAATGTCAGTAATGGAAGTTGTTGAACTAGTTGAAGCAATGGAAGAAAAGTTCGGCGTAACTGCAGCTGCTGCTGTTGTTGCTGCAGGTCCTGCTGAAGCTGCTGAAGAAAAGACTGAGTTCGACGTAATCCTAGCTGCTGCTGGCGGTAACAAAGTTGCTGCTATCAAAGCTGTACGTGGTGCAACTGGTCTTGGCCTTAAAGAAGCAAAAGCTCTTGTTGAGTCTGCTCCTGCGCCAATCAAAGAAGCTGTTTCTAAAGAAGAAGCTGAAGCACTTAAGAAAGATCTTGAAGAAGCTGGTGCTGAAGTTGAGATCAAGTAATCTAGCTACGGCTAGGTTCGCTGCCTGAGCAATCAGGCAAGGGCTGGTGATTATTTAATCACCGGCCCTTTTGCGCTCTAGTATGATCATATTTACTAGACGTAAAAAACTCTAAATTTCACTTTTATTTCAATAACTTAAGTTTTTGCTAATAGCAGTGGCATTTAGTGCAACAATGAGATGTTGTTATCATGGCTTAGATGCCAGTAATGCTGTTCTTACAAGAACAGGTTGGGTCAAAGATCAGCAAGCTGAGGAACCCCATGGCTTACTCTTATTCTGAAAAGAAACGTATCCGTAAGGATTTTGGTAAACGTCCACAAGTTTTGGATATACCTTTCTTACTGTCTACACAGTTAGAATCGTTCAAAAAATTCTTGAATCCTGACGCTGTAGGCGACTATGGACTGGAAGCTGCATTCCGCTCTGTTTTCCCTATTAAAAGCTACTCGGGTAATTCTGAGCTCCAATACGTAAGTTACCGTATTGGCGAGCCAGTATTCGATGTAAAAGAATGTCAAATTCGCGGCGTGACTTATTCTGCTCCACTTCGCGTGAAATTACGTCTTGTGCTAATGGATAAAGAAGCACCAGGCACAGTTAAAGACATTAAAGAGCAAGAAGTTTACATGGGCGAAATCCCGCTCATGACCGATACCGGTACTTTTGTAATCAATGGTACAGAGCGTGTTATCGTTTCTCAGCTACACCGTTCTCCTGGTGTATTCTTTGATAACGACCGTGGTAAGTCACACTCTTCAGGTAAAGTACTTTATAACGCACGTGTTATTCCTTACCGTGGTTCATGGTTAGACTTTGAATTTGATGTAAAAGATAACCTATATGTACGTATCGACCGCCGTCGTAAGTTACCGGCGTCTATCATTCTACGTGCTTTAGAGTTTACATCTGAAGAGATCTTAGCAATGTTCTTCGAAACGACAACGTTCGAAGTTGCTAACGGTAAAGTATTAATGGAGCTTGTTCCTTCACGTCTTCGTGGTGAAACAGCTGCATTTGATATTAAAGACAAAGACGGTGACGTGATCGTTGAAGCCGGTCGTCGTGTTACTGCTCGTCATATCAAGACTCTTGAAAAGAAAGAAATTACACAACTTGAAGTACCACATGAGTACATCATTGGTCGTGTAGTAGCTAAAAACTACATCGATGAGTCTACTGGTGAAATCATCGCAGAAGCGAATGCTGAACTTTCACTAGAACTAATGGCTGAGCTTGTTAAAGCAGGTCACGCGCAAATCGACACACTTTACATCAATGATGTAGATAGTGGTGCTTACATTTCAGATACATTACGTATCGATTCTTCTACAAACCGCTTAGAAGCGCTTGTAGAAATCTACCGTATGATGCGCCCTGGTGAGCCACCAACGAAAGAAGCTGCAGAAGCTTTATTTGAAAACTTATTCTTCACTGAAGAGCGTTATGACCTATCAACTGTGGGTCGTATGAAGTTCAATAGCCGTGTAGGTTATGATTCAGATACAGGCCCAGGTACACTGAGCAAAGAAGATATCGTATCAGTAATGAAAGTATTGATCGATATTCGTAACGGTAAAGGCGAAGTGGACGATATCGACCACCTAGGCAACCGTCGTATCCGTTCTGTAGGTGAGATGGCTGAAAACCAATTCCGTGTTGGTTTAGTACGTGTTGAACGTGCTGTTCGTGAGCGTTTAAGCTTAGGTGATCTTGACAATGTAATGCCTCAAGACCTAATCAACGCGAAACCTATTTCAGCAGCAGTTAAAGAATTCTTTGGCTCTTCACAGCTGTCACAGTTCATGGACCAAAACAACCCGCTTTCAGAAGTAACGCACAAGCGTCGTATTTCTGCATTAGGTCCGGGTGGTCTTACACGTGAACGTGCAGGCTTCGAAGTTCGAGACGTACACGTAACGCACTACGGTCGTGTTTGTCCTATCGAAACGCCTGAAGGTCCAAACATCGGTCTGATCAACTCACTTTCTACATACGCACGTACTAACGACTATGGTTTTTTAGAAACACCATACCGTAAAGTTGTTGATGGTGTAGTAAGCGACGAAGTTGATTACCTATCAGCTATCGAAGAAGGTCAATTCGTAATCGCTCAGGCGAACACGAACCTGAACGACAGCAATGAATTTATTGATGAGTTAATCCCATGTCGTCACAAAGGTGAATCGACATTTATGGGTCGTGATGACATCCAATATATGGACGTATCACCTCAGCAGGTTATCTCAGTTGCAGCAGCACTAATCCCATTCCTAGAACACGATGATGCTAACCGTGCACTAATGGGATCGAACATGCAACGTCAAGCAGTACCAACACTACGCGCTGATAAGCCGTTAGTAGGTACAGGTATCGAGCGTACACTAGCAAAAGATTCTGGTGTAACAATCGTTGCTAAGCGTGGCGGTGTTGTTAAGTACGCTGACGCAAGCCGTATCGTAGTTAACGTAAATGAAGAAGAGCGCATCCCAGGTGAAGCGGGCATCGACATTTACAACTTAACTAAATACACACGTTCTAACCAAAATACGTGTATCAACCAGAAACCAACTTGTATGGTTGGTGAGCCGGTTGTACGTGGTGACGTATTAGCAGATGGTCCTTCGACTGACTTAGGTGACTTAGCACTAGGTCAAAACCTTCGCGTGGCATTCATGCCATGGAATGGTTACAACTTCGAGGATTCAATCTTACTATCTGAGAACGTTGTAAAAGAAGATCGTCTAACAACAATCCACATTCAAGAACTTCAGTGTATCGCACGTGATACTAAGCTTGGTCCTGAAGAGATCACAGCTGATATTCCAAATGTAGGTGAGTCTGCACTTGGTAAACTGGATGAGTCTGGTGTTGTTTACATCGGTGCTGAAGTAAAAGGTGGCGACATCCTTGTAGGTAAAGTAACACCTAAAGGCGAAACGCAACTTACTCCTGAAGAAAAGCTACTACGTGCTATCTTCGGTGAAAAAGCATCTGATGTTAAAGACAGTTCACTACGCGTACCAAACTCTGTAACTGGTACAGTGATCGACGTACAAGTATTCACTCGCGACGGCGTTGAAAAAGACAAGCGTGCGTTAGAAGTTGAAGAAATGCAGCTTCGTGAAGCGAAGAAAGACTTCAACGAAGAGTTCAGAATCCTTGAAGGCGGTATCTTAACACGCGTACGTACATTACTTGTACAAGCGGGTCTAAGTGAAGAGAAAGTAGCTGAATTAAGCACTGACAAGCTACTAACTCAAAGCCTAGCTGATGAACAGCAACAAGCTGATCTTGAGCAACTTGCTGCACAGTACGATGAGCTTAAAGCTGAGTACGACAAGAAGTTTGAAAACAAACGTCGCAAGATCACTCAAGGTGATGACTTAGCACCAGGCGTACTTAAGATTGTTAAAGTATACCTAGCTGTTAAACGTCGTATCCAACCAGGTGATAAGATGGCTGGTCGTCACGGTAACAAAGGTGTTATCTCGACAATCGTACCAGTAGAAGATATGCCATACGATGACAAAGGTCGTACTGTAGATATCGTACTTAACCCGCTGGGTGTACCATCTCGTATGAACATCGGTCAGATCTTAGAAACACACATGGGTCTGGCTGCACGTGGTATCGGTGAAACGCTAGAAGAGATGATGAAAGAGCAGCGTGAAATTCACGAAATGCGCGATTTCATTGCAAAAGCTTACGCTGTAGGTGATTGCCGTCAGAAAGTTGATATTGCTAGCTTCTCTGATGATGAAGTTCGTCGTCTTGCGAACAACCTGAAAGGTGGTCTACCTATCGCGACTCCTGCATTCGATGGTGCACGCGAATCAGAGATCAAAGACCTTCTTGAGCTAGGTGGTTACCCACGTAGCGGTCAGGTAACGCTATATGATGGTCGTACTGGTGATGCGTTTGAGCGTCAAGTAACCGTTGGTTACATGTACATGCTGAAACTAAACCACTTAGTAGACGACAAGATGCACGCGCGTTCTACTGGTTCTTACAGCCTAGTAACTCAGCAGCCGCTGGGTGGTAAGGCACAGTTCGGTGGTCAGAGATTCGGTGAGATGGAGGTATGGGCATTAGAAGCATACGGTGCTGCTTATACACTTCAAGAGATGCTGACGGTTAAGTCAGATGACGTAAATGGTCGTACTAAGATGTATAAGAACATCGTTGACGGTAACCACAAGATGGAACCGGGTATGCCAGAGTCATTCAACGTATTGTTGAAAGAAATCCGCTCACTAGGTATCAACATCGAGTTGGAAGAAAATTAATCCGACAGCCGCAGCTAAGCTGCGGCTCCCCGGACTGAAAGAATGTAGGGGCAAGCATTGCTTGCCCTCGAGATTAACTCCGACAGGAGAGCTAAGGTGAAAGACTTACTTAAGTTTTTGAAGCAACAAAATAAGACCGAAGAATTTGATGCGATCCGCATCGGTCTTGCTTCACCAGACATGGTACGTTCTTGGTCTTACGGCGAAGTTAAAAAGCCTGAGACAATTAACTATCGTACGTTCAAGCCTGAGCGTGACGGCTTATTCTGTGCCCGTATTTTCGGCCCAGTAAAAGATTATGAGTGTTTATGTGGTAAATATAAGCGCTTAAAGCACCGTGGTGTTATTTGTGAAAAGTGTGGCGTAGAAGTTACTTTAACTAAAGTACGTCGTGACCGTATGGGTCACATTGAGCTAGCTAGCCCAGTTGCACACATTTGGTTCCTTAAGTCATTACCGTCTCGTATCGGCCTAATGCTAGATATGACACTTCGTGACATCGAGCGCGTACTTTACTTCGAATCATTCGTAGTAACTGAGCCAGGTATGACTACGCTAGAGCGCGGTCAGCTATTAGGCGAAGAAGAGTACCTAGATGCACTTGAAGAGCACGGTGATGAGTTCGAAGCTAAGATGGGTGCAGAAGCTGTACTTGATCTACTTAAAGAACTAGACCTAGGTCAGCTTATCGCAGAAATGCGTGAAGAGTTACCAACAATCAACTCTGAGACTAAGCGTAAGAAGATCACTAAGCGTCTTAAGCTGATGGAATCTTTCCACCAGTCAGGTAATAACCCTGAGTGGATGATCATGAGCGTGCTTCCGGTTCTTCCACCAGATCTTCGTCCTCTAGTACCACTAGATGGCGGTCGTTTTGCAACGTCTGATCTGAACGACCTTTACCGTCGTGTTATTAACCGTAACAACCGTCTTAAGCGTCTACTTGACTTAGCTGCACCAGACATCATCGTACGTAACGAAAAACGTATGTTACAAGAAGCGGTTGATGCGCTACTTGATAATGGTCGTCGCGGTCGTGCGATCACAGGTTCTAACAAGCGTCCACTTAAATCGCTTGCAGACATGATCAAAGGTAAGCAAGGTCGTTTCCGTCAAAACCTTCTTGGTAAGCGTGTTGACTACTCAGGCCGTTCTGTAATCACAGTTGGTCCTACGCTTAAACTTCACCAGTGTGGTCTTCCTAAGAAGATGGCACTTGAGCTATTCAAGCCATTCATCTACGGTAAGCTGGAGCGCCGTGGCATGGCGACAACCATCAAAGCTGCGAAGAAGATGGTTGAGCGTGAAGTACCAGAGGTATGGGACGTACTAGACGAAGTAATCCGTGAACACCCGGTTCTACTTAACCGTGCACCAACACTTCACCGTCTTGGTATCCAAGCGTTTGAACCTGTTCTAATCGAAGGTAAAGCAATCCACCTACACCCACTAGTGTGTGCGGCATATAACGCTGACTTCGATGGTGACCAAATGGCGGTACACGTACCGTTAACATTAGAAGCACAGCTAGAAGCACGTGCCCTAATGATGTCAACGAACAACATTCTATCACCAGCGAACGGTGAGCCTATTATCGTTCCTTCACAGGACGTTGTATTAGGTCTTTACTACATGACGCGTGATCGCATCAATGCCAAAGGTGAAGGCATTGTATTTAAAGATGCGAAAGAAGCTGAAAAAGCTTACCGTACAGGTGTTGCTGAACTTCATGCTCGCGTTAAAGTTCGTATTACAGAAACTGTTATCGATGAAGAGACTGGTGATCGTTCACAACAGACTTCTGTAGTAGATACGACTGTTGGTCGTGCGATCCTTTCTCTAAGCACACCTGAAGGCTTACCATTTGAGCTTATCAACCGTGCATTAGGTAAGAAGCAGATTTCTGCACTTCTAAATGAGTGTTACCGTCGTCTAGGTCTTAAAGACACAGTAGTGTTTGCTGACCAAGTGATGTATACAGGTTTCCACTACGCGATGAAGTCAGGTGTATCTATCGGTATTAACGATATGGTAATCCCACCGACGAAAGCAGGCATCATTGAAGCGGCTGAAGCGGAAGTATCTGAAATTAACCAACAGTTCCAATCAGGTCTTGTAACTGCGGGTGAAAAGTACAACAAAGTAATCGATATCTGGTCACGTGTTAACGAAAACCTTTCACGTGAAATGATGGCGAACTTATCAAAAGATACAGTTGTGAATGCTCAGGGTGAAGAAGAAGAGCAACCTTCTTTCAACTCTGTATTTATGATGGCCGACTCAGGCGCACGTGGTAGTGCTGCTCAGATCCGTCAGTTAGCGGGTATGCGTGGTCTAATGGCACGTCCAGATGGTTCAATCATCGAAACGCCAATCACGGCTAACTTCCGTGAAGGTCTAAACGTACTACAGTACTTCATCTCGACGCACGGTGCGCGTAAAGGTCTAGCCGATACGGCACTTAAGACAGCGAACTCGGGTTACCTAACTCGTCGTCTAGTAGACGTTGCACAAGACTTAGTTATCACAAACGACGACTGTGGCACGTTAGACGGTCTAACAATGAAGCCGCTAATCGAAGGTGGTGACGTTGTTGAGCCACTTCGCGAGCGTGTATTAGGTCGTGTTGTTGCTGAAGACATCTTAAAGCCAGGTACTGAAGAAGTACTTGTTGAACGTAACATCATGCTTGACGAAAAACTGTGTGACCTTTTAGAAGAGCACTCAGTGGACGAAGTACGTGTACGTTCTGTTATCACATGTGATAACGATTACGGTGTATGTGCTAAGTGTTATGGTCGTGACCTAGCACGTGGTCATATCATCAACGCAGGTGAATCAGTAGGTGTTATCGCTGCTCAGTCAATCGGTGAGCCGGGTACACAGCTTACGATGCGTACATTCCACATCGGTGGTGCTGCATCAAGAGCGTCAGCAGAAAATAGCGTACAAGTTAAGAATAACGGTAGCCTGAAGTTACATAATGCAAAATATGTATTAAACACTGACGGTAAGATTGTTATCACTTCACGTTCAACTGAGATCACAATCATTGATGATCACGGTCGTGAGAAAGAGCGTTATAAGGTGCCTTACGGTGCTGTACTTTCTGTACAAGATGGTGCAGAAGTTAAAGGTAACGATATCGTTGCAACATGGGATCCGCACAGTCACCCAATCATTCTTGAGCATGAATCAAAAGTGTCATTCTCTGACATTGATGATAGCAACACAGAAGCGCAGACTGATGACCTTACAGGTTTAACACGTGTTGTTGTTAAAGACCTATCTAAGGTTAATGCGAAAGAGCCTAAACTAATCATTGAGAACGAAGAACGTGGTCTTCAAGAGATCCGTCTACCTTCATTCACAACGATTGAAATCACAGATGGCGCAACAGCGGCACCTGGTCAGGTTCTAGCGCGTATTCCGCAGGAAGGTTCGAAGACTCGTGACATCACGGGTGGTCTACCTCGAGTTGCTGACTTATTCGAAGCGCGTAAGCCAAAAGATCCTGCAATCCTTGCAGAAATCACAGGTGTTGTGAGTTTCGGTAAAGAGACAAAAGGCAAGAAACGTCTTGTTATCACTCCTGAAGAGGGTGATGCATACGAAGAGATGATCCCGAAATGGCGTCAGCTTAACGTGTTCGAAGGTGAGATGGTTTCTAAAGGTGAAGTTATCGCCGATGGTCCAGAGTCTCCGCACGACATCCTTCGTCTTCGTGGTGTAACTGACGTATCTAACTACATCGTAAACGAAGTACAAGAAGTTTACCGCTTACAGGGTGTAAAGATTAACGATAAGCACATCGAAACGATCATTCGCCAAATGCTACGTAAGTGCATCATCCTAGACGGTGGTGATACTGAGTTCTTAGCTGGTGAACAAGTTGAAGTGGCGCGCGTTAGTATTGCAAACCGTGATTTAGAGAAGCAAGGTAAGATCCCAGCTAAGTATGAAATTCAGCTGATGGGTATTACTAAAGCGTCTCTTGCAACAGAATCTTTCATTTCTGCAGCATCATTCCAAGAAACAACTCGTGTTCTTACGGAAGCTGCAGTAAATGGTAAGAGCGATGAGCTACGTGGCTTGAAAGAGAACGTAATCGTGGGCCGTCTGATCCCAGCCGGTACAGGTTTCGCGTATCACCAAGAACGTATGAATCGTCGTAAGCAAGCTGAGCTTCCAGTTGAAGAGCAAACAGTAAGCGCTGAAGAGGCAACTCAAGCACTAACTGATGCACTGAACGCTGACCTATTAGGTGGCGAAGAGTAATTCTTCCCACTAAATAGCTAAAGATAATACGGGCAAGTCTGAGAAATCAGGCTTGCCCGTTATTTTTTGGTTGACAGCTCAATCTTTGCTCATTAAAATTCCGCCACCCATTTATTCGTTCGAATAAAAGAATGTTTAAATAGGGCAGATTTTTTCATTTTTCAGTAGTAATTAATCAGGAGCTATTTAATGGCAACTATTAACCAGCTAGTGCGTAAGCCACGTCGTAGCAAGGTTACAAAGAGCAACTCTGCTGCTCTTAAAGCTTGTCCACAGAAACGTGGTGTATGTACTCGTGTATATACAACAACACCTAAGAAACCAAACTCTGCATTACGTAAAGTAGCGCGTGTACGTTTAACTAACGGTTTCGAAGTAACTTCATACATCGGTGGTGAAGGTCACAACCTTCAAGAACACAGTGTTATCCTAATCCGTGGTGGTCGTGTTAAAGACTTACCGGGTGTACGTTTCCACACTGTTCGTGGTGCACTTGACTGTGCAGGCGTAAATGACCGTAAACAAGGTCGTTCTAAGTACGGTGCTAAACGCCCTAAGGGCTAATGGTTCTCCGTTAGTAAGGCCAAGCACTTAAATTTTTAATTTTTATATTTTGTTTTGGGAGTCGCTGAAGTAAAGCGAACCTGAAGATACCGGAGAAATAAAATGCCTAGAAGACGCGTTATAGGTCAACGTAAAATTCTTCCAGATCCTAAGTTCGGATCAGAACTTCTTGCTAAATTCGTTAACGTAGTAATGTTAGACGGCAAGAAATCTACTGCTGAAAAAATCGTTTACGGTGCGTTAGACGTGGCTGCTGAGAAATCAGGCAAGTCGCACCTAGAAATCTTTGAAGCTGCACTTGAAAATGTACGTCCAGCGGTTGAGGTTAAATCTCGCCGTGTTGGTGGTTCTACATACCAAGTTCCAGTTGAAGTACGTCCAGTACGTCGTAACGCATTAGGTATGCGTTGGTTAGTTGACGCTTCTCGTAAGCGTGGCGAAAAGTCAATGGGCCTTCGTCTAGCTCAAGAGATGCTTGATGCAGCTGACAACAAAGGCACTGCGGTTAAGAAACGTGAAGACGTTCACCGTATGGCTGAAGCGAACAAAGCATTCGCTCACTACCGTTGGTAGTCTGCTAACACCTTTTAAGAGGATATTATGGCACGTACAACTCCTATTGAGCGTTACCGTAACATCGGTATTTGTGCTCACGTAGATGCAGGCAAAACCACCACAACAGAACGAGTTCTGTTCTACACGGGTCTTTCTCATAAGATCGGTGAAGTTCATGATGGTGCTGCAACTATGGACTGGATGGAGCAGGAGCAGGAGCGTGGTATTACTATTACTTCTGCTGCCACAACGTGTTTCTGGAAAGGGATGGATGCTCAGTTTGATGAGCATCGTATTAACATCATCGATACGCCAGGACACGTAGATTTCACCATCGAAGTAGAGCGTTCATTACGTGTACTTGATGGTGCAGTCGTGGTTTTATGTGCTTCATCAGGTGTACAACCACAAACGGAAACAGTCTGGCGTCAGGCCAATAAATACGAAGTTCCTCGTATGATCTTCGTAAATAAAATGGACCGTACAGGCGCTGACTTCCTAGCAGTTGTGGATCAGGTGAAGAACCGTTTAGGTGCGACACCTGTGCCAATTCAGTTACCAATTGGTGCTGAAGACGAATTTAAAGGTGTTATCGATCTAATCAAAATGAAAGCAATCAACTGGAACGAATCGGACCAGGGGACGACTTTCACTTATGAAGAGATCCCAGCAGACCTTCAAGACCTAGCAGAAGAATGGCGAGCAGAAATGCTTGAGTCTGCTGCTGAAGCGACTGAAGAGCTAATGGACAAATATCTTGAAGAAGGTGACTTAAGCGAGGCTGAGATTAAAGCTGCGCTACGTCAACGCACACTGGCCAATGAAATCGTGCCAATGACCTGCGGAAGTGCATTCAAGAACAAAGGGGTTCAAGCAGTGCTTGACTCGGTTGTTGAATACATGCCTTCGCCTACAGAAGTAAAAGAGATCCAAGGTATCCTCGAAGACGAAACCGAAGGAACTCGACCAGCTGACGACAATGCACCTTTTTCTGCATTAGCATTTAAGATTGCAACTGACCCGTTTGTTGGTACATTGACTTTCTTTAGAGTTTATTCAGGTACAGTGAAGCAGGGTGATGCAGTTTTTAACCCTGTTAAATCGAAAAAAGAGCGTTTAGGCCGTATTGTACAAATGCATGCTAACTCTCGCGAAGAAATTAAAGAAGTTCGCGCGGGTGACATTGCAGCCGCAATCGGTTTGAAAGATGTGACTACGGGTGACACGCTTTGTTCGAGTGACTCAGTAATTACCTTAGAGCGTATGGAGTTTCCTGAGCCGGTAATTTCTGTAGCGGTTGAACCGAAAACTGTAGCTGACCAAGATAAAATGGGTATTGCACTAGGTAAACTAGCTGCAGAAGATCCATCTTTCCGTGTTGAAACAGATGAAGAGTCTGGCCAAACCATCATCTCTGGTATGGGTGAGCTTCACCTTGATATCATTGTTGACCGTATGAAACGCGAGTTTGGTGTTGTGTGTAACGTGGGCAAACCTCAAGTTGCATACCGCGAAACAATTCGTGCTTCAGTGGAAGCTGAAGGTAAATTTGTACGTCAATCCGGTGGTCGTGGTCAATACGGTCATGTTTGGCTTAAACTTGAACCAATGGAAATTACGGACGACGAATCTCCAACTTACGAATTCGTAAACGAAATCGTAGGTGGCGCTGTTCCGAAAGAATATATTCCAGCGGTTGATAAAGGTATTCAAGAACAGATGCGCCAAGGTGTCTTGGCTGGTTATCCGTTACTTGGTGTTAAAGCAACGTTATTCGATGGTTCTTTCCACGATGTTGACTCTAACGAAATGGCCTTTAAGATCGCAGGTTCTATAGGTTTCCGTGATGGTGCACTGGACGCAGATCCAGTTATCCTAGAACCTGTTATGAAAGTTGAAGTAATCACTCCTGAAGAGAACATGGGTGATGTAGTAGGCGACTTAAACCGTCGTCGTGGTATGATCGAAGGTATGGAAGAAGCGTTTGGCGGCTTGAAGCAAGTTAATGCTCAAGTACCACTTTCTGAAATGTTCGGTTATGCAACTGATCTTCGCTCTGCAACGCAGGGTCGCGCATCATACTCTATGGAATTTTCCAAGTATGCTGAAGCAGCCAAAAACGTTACAGAGGCAATAATTGCAGCTCGCGCTGTAAGATAATTTTAGTTCGGTCCGATTCATACTGGATCGGACTTTAATTTCTTTTATAGGAAATTTTTAAGATGGCAAAAGAAAAGTTTGAACGTTCGAAACCGCACGTAAACGTAGGTACAATCGGCCACGTTGACCACGGTAAAACAACTCTAACTGCAGCAATCACTAACGTACTTGCAAAAGTATACGGTGGTGACGCAAAAGACTTCGCATCAATCGATAACGCTCCAGAAGAGCGTGAGCGTGGTATCACAATCTCAACTTCACACGTTGAGTATGACACACCAACTCGCCACTACGCACACGTAGACTGTCCAGGACACGCTGACTATGTTAAAAACATGATCACTGGTGCTGCACAGATGGACGGCGCGATCCTAGTAGTTGCAGCTACTGACGGTCCTATGCCTCAGACTCGTGAGCACATCCTACTTTCACGTCAGGTTGGTGTACCTTACATCGTTGTATTCATGAACAAATGTGACATGGTTGACGACGAAGAGCTACTAGAGTTAGTAGAGATGGAAGTTCGTGAACTTCTTTCTGAGTACGACTTCCCAGGTGATGACCTACCTCTAATCCAGGGTTCAGCGCTTAAAGCACTAGAAGGCGAGAAAGAGTGGGAAGACAAGATCGTTGAGCTTGCAGAAGCACTAGATTCTTACATCCCAGAGCCAGAGCGTGACATCGATAAGCCATTCATCATGCCTATCGAAGACGTATTCTCAATCCAGGGTCGTGGTACAGTAGTAACTGGCCGTGTTGAAGCTGGTATCATCAACGTGAACGACGAAGTTGAAATCGTAGGTATCAAAGAAACTACGAAGACAACTTGTACGGGTGTTGAAATGTTCCGTAAGCTTCTAGACGAAGGTCGTGCTGGTGAGAACATTGGTGCACTTCTACGTGGTACTAAGCGTGA
Organism: Pseudoalteromonas sp. AWM4_233; assembly: GCF_056158285.1. NCBI lineage: Bacteria > Pseudomonadati > Pseudomonadota > Gammaproteobacteria > Alteromonadales > Pseudoalteromonadaceae > Pseudoalteromonas > Pseudoalteromonas sp. AWM4_233. Next base: position 142,682 of record NZ_JBSWSZ010000001.1, read on the forward strand.
CGAAGTTGAGCGTGGTCAGGTTCTATGTAAGCCTGGTTCAATCAACCCACACACTAAGTTCACTTCAGAAGTATACGTACTTTCTAAAGACGAAGGTGGCCGTCATACTCCATTCTTCAAAGGCTACCGTCCACAGTTCTACTTCCGTACAACTGACGTAACAGGTAACGTTGAGTTACCAGAAGGCGTAGAAATGGTAATGCCTGGTGACAACATCAAGATGACTGTTGAGCTAATCGTTCCAATCGCGATGGACGAAGGTCTACGTTTCGCGATCCGTGAAGGTGGCCGTACAGTTGGTGCTGGTGTTGTAGCTACAATCGTAGAATAATCTACAGATTGCAGTAACACTGTGAAAAAGGTCACTTCGGTGGCCTTTTTTAATGCCTGAGATTTGGTAAAACCAATGAAGATGGCGTACTTTACCAGATAGGTGCTGGTGTTGTAGCAACTATCGTTGAGTAATATCGACTTTAGTTAATGCCACAAAGCATTAAAAAAACCCGAGCTTAGGCTCGGTTTTTTTGTTTTTAGGGGTATAAAACTAGGAAATTTTAGAAGCTGTGAAACTTGCTCCAGGCTAGTTCTAAATTGTAATTCATCCATGAAGCTGGGTTCCATCGCGCATCCATGCACACACCTGTTCCTGCTTCGAAGCTTCACTTCGGTCAGTCATCGCCCTTGCGCAAAAGGAATGAGAGTGCTGCGCACTCTGTCATTAAATATTTTCACTTTAATGTCTGATATTTGCTAAAACCAGTGAAGGTCACGCACTTTACCAGATAGGTGCAGGTGTTATAGCAACTATCGTTGAGTAATATCGACTTTAGTTAATGCCACAAAGCATTAAAAAAACCGAGCTTAGGCTCGGGTTTTTTGTTTTTAGGGATTAGAAAACTTAGAGGCTTAAGTCGTTGTGAAACTTACTTCAATCTAGTTCTGAGTTGTTCTTCAGCCATGAAGCTGGGTTCCTCTAGGCCTCTTATAAATCTGATAGCAGGTTAACTATTGTTAAATTGGCTTGATTCACCTTGCGCAAAAAGACCTCTCAGTTCGTTCGCTGTCGGTAACCTTTTACACCACTCTTGCGTCAAAGGAATAAAGTACAGCTATCAGCATGCCCACAAACCTTAGCTACTAAATTAGTATTCAGAACTCTTTATATAAACTCTTACCACTAGATGCTCTAATAATGCTACCAAACATAAAGTAGATACAGCATGAATGAACAAAATAGAGCTGTAAGCATTCTTCCTTGATAGGTATTAAATCCAAATATGGGTATAAATCGAATTTATTACTCTAAATAGTGCAATAAAGCAGCGTTAAAGTATCAAAAACAGACGTTTCGTTTAAAATGCACGCGAACAGTCAGTTTTTTGCATTTTTCTTTAAAAAAGGGGTTGCGTAATTTTCTGCTCTCCCTATAATGCGACCCCACTGACACGGGGCGAGACGCTGAAAAGCAAATCAAAGCGATGTCGAGTCAAATAAAACTTAATCTTTAAAAACTATTTAAAATTAAGTGTTGACATAAAAAGTGAAGTCGTTATTATGGCGCTCCACTTCGCAGCAAGGCTGCGGTAACTCATCGAGTTACACTGTTCTTTAAAAATATGAAGCAATCATCTGTGTGGGCACTCGTACAGATTGAGTTCTAACAGCTCTTGATTCAGGAGCAAAAAAATTTAGAGTCTCAATTTCTTATGAGTGACTATATAGTCAATTTATACAGAATTCATTGAGCACGAATCTTCGGATTCAAAAACTTTTAATTGAAGAGTTTGATCATGGCTCAGATTGAACGCTGGCGGCAGGCCTAACACATGCAAGTCGAGCGGTAACATTTCTAGCTTGCTAGAAGATGACGAGCGGCGGACGGGTGAGTAATGCTTGGGAATATGCCTTAGGGTGGGGGACAACAGTTGGAAACGACTGCTAATACCGCATAACGTCTACGGACCAAAGGGGGCTTCGGCTCTCGCCCTTAGATTAGCCCAAGTGGGATTAGCTAGTTGGTGAGGTAATGGCTCACCAAGGCGACGATCCCTAGCTGGTTTGAGAGGATGATCAGCCACACTGGAACTGAGACACGGTCCAGACTCCTACGGGAGGCAGCAGTGGGGAATATTGCACAATGGGCGCAAGCCTGATGCAGCCATGCCGCGTGTGTGAAGAAGGCCTTAGGGTTGTAAAGCACTTTCAGTAAGGAGGAAAGGTTAGTAGTTAATACCTGCTAGCTGTGACGTTACTTACAGAAGAAGCACCGGCTAACTCCGTGCCAGCAGCCGCGGTAATACGGAGGGTGCGAGCGTTAATCGGAATTACTGGGCGTAAAGCGTACGCAGGCGGTTTGTTAAGCGAGATGTGAAAGCCCCGGGCTCAACCTGGGAACTGCATTTCGAACTGGCAAACTAGAGTATGATAGAGGGTGGTAGAATTTCAGGTGTAGCGGTGAAATGCGTAGAGATCTGAAGGAATACCGATGGCGAAGGCAGCCACCTGGGTCAATACTGACGCTCATGTACGAAAGCGTGGGGAGCAAACGGGATTAGATACCCCGGTAGTCCACGCCGTAAACGATGTCTACTAGGAGCTGGGGTCTTCGGACAACTTTTCCAAAGCTAACGCATTAAGTAGACCGCCTGGGGAGTACGGCCGCAAGGTTAAAACTCAAATGAATTGACGGGGGCCCGCACAAGCGGTGGAGCATGTGGTTTAATTCGATGCAACGCGAAGAACCTTACCTACACTTGACATACAGAGAACTTACCAGAGATGGTTTGGTGCCTTCGGGAACTCTGATACAGGTGCTGCATGGCTGTCGTCAGCTCGTGTTGTGAGATGTTGGGTTAAGTCCCGCAACGAGCGCAACCCCTATCCTTAGTTGCCAGCGATTCGGTCGGGAACTCTAAGGAGACTGCCGGTGATAAACCGGAGGAAGGTGGGGACGACGTCAAGTCATCATGGCCCTTACGTGTAGGGCTACACACGTGCTACAATGGCGCATACAGAGTGCTGCAAGCTCGCGAGAGTTAGCGAATCACTTAAAGTGCGTCGTAGTCCGGATTGGAGTCTGCAACTCGACTCCATGAAGTCGGAATCGCTAGTAATCGCGGATCAGAATGCCGCGGTGAATACGTTCCCGGGCCTTGTACACACCGCCCGTCACACCATGGGAGTGGGTTGCTCCAGAAGTAGGTAGCTTAACCTTAGGGAGGGCGCTTACCACGGAGTGATTCATGACTGGGGTGAAGTCGTAACAAGGTAGCCCTAGGGGAACCTGGGGCTGGATCACCTCCTTAACGATTTAGAACAGATTTGTTCGTAGTGTCCACACAGATGATTGTTAGTTAGCTTTATAGCTAATTAATATTGCTCTTTAAAAATTTGGAAAAGCTGATAATTAATTCTTTTAGAAGAAATTCTAAAAAGAGTTTTCAAAAGTAAAACAATGCCGATAAACATTCATTTGTTTATTAGCGTCTACTTTAGTATTCAATATTAACTTCTGGCGAAGTTAAAACTGTCTTTGACGATACAAACCATTTTGGGTTGTATGGTTAAGTGACTAAGCGTACACGGTGGATGCCTTGGCAGTTGGAGGCGATGAAGGACGTACTAACTTGCGATAAGCCTAGTCAAGCCAGTAAGAGGCGCTTGAGACTAGGATTTCCGAATGGGGAAACCCACCTGTTTACAGGTATCGTTAACTGAATACATAGGTTAACGAGGCGAACGCGGAGAACTGAAACATCTAAGTACCCGTAGGAAAAGAAATCAACCGAGATTCCGAAAGTAGCGGCGAGCGAAATCGGACTAGCCCTTAAGCTTTAGTGTAGTTAGTGGAACATTCTGGAAAGTTTGACGATACAGGGTGACAGTCCCGTACACAAAAACTTATCTAAAGTGAAATCGAGTAGGTCGGAGCACGTGAAACTTTGACTGAATATAGGTGGACCATCATCTAAGGCTAAATACTCCCAACTGACCGATAGTGAACCAGTACCGTGAGGGAAAGGCGAAAAGAACCCCTGTGAGGGGAGTGAAATAGAACCTGAAACCGTGTACGTACAAGCAGTAGGAGCCCTTCGAGGGTGACTGCGTACCTTTTGTATAATGGGTCAGCGACTTATATTTTGTAGCGAGGTTAACCGTTTAGGGTAGCCGTAGCGAAAGCGAGTCTTAACTGGGCGTTGAGTTGCAAGGTATAGACCCGAAACCCGGTGATCTAGCCATGGGCAGGTTGAAGGTTGAGTAACATCAACTGGAGGACCGAACCCACTAACGTTGAAAAGTTAGGGGATGACCTGTGGCTTGGAGTGAAAGGCTAATCAAACCGGGAGATAGCTGGTTCTCCCCGAAATCTATTTAGGTAGAGCCTCGGACGAATACTTACGGGGGTAGAGCACTGTTAAGGCTAGGGGGTCATCCCGACTTACCAACCCTTTGCAAACTCCGAATACCGTAAAGTAATATCCGGGAGACACACGGTGGGTGCTAACGTCCATCGTGGAGAGGGAAACAACCCAGACCGTCAGCTAAGGTCCCAAAGTGTATGTTAAGTGGGAAACGATGTGGGAAGGCTAAAACAGCTAGGAGGTTGGCTTAGAAGCAGCCATCCTTTAAAGAAAGCGTAATAGCTCACTAGTCGAGTCGGCCTGCGCGGAAGATGTAACGGGGCTAAACATACCACCGAAGCTACGGCTGCATACTTTGTATGCGGGGTAGGGGAGCGTTCTGTAAGCGGCTGAAGCTCAATTGTAAAGTTGGGTGGACGTATCAGAAGTGCGAATGCTGACATGAGTAACGATAATGCGGGTGAAAAACCCGCACGCCGGAAGACCAAGGGTTCCTATCCCATGTTAATCAGGGTAGGGTAAGTCGACCCCTAAGGCGAGGCTGAAGAGCGTAGTCGATGGGAAACGGGTTAATATTCCCGTACTTGGAATAATTGCGATGGGGGGACGGAGCAGGCTAATCAAGCATGGCGTTGGTTGTCCATGTGAAAGGCTGTAGGCTGGTGACTTAGGAAAATCCGGGTCGCTAAGGCTGAGAGTCGAGACGAGCTACTACGGTAGTGAAGTTGATGATGCCCTACTTCCAGGAAAAGCCTCTAAGCTTCAGATTATTTCGAATCGTACCCCAAACCGACACAGGTGGTCAGGTAGAGAATACTAAGGCGCTTGAGAGAACTCGGGTGAAGGAACTAGGCAAAATTGTACCGTAACTTCGGGAGAAGGTACGCTCCTATCTGTGATGAGATTTACTCTCTAAGCGGACGGGAGCCGCAGTGACCAGGTGGCTGGGACTGTTTATTAAAAACACAGCACTGTGCAAAATCGTAAGATGACGTATACGGTGTGACACCTGCCCGGTGCCGGAAGGTTAATTGATGGGGTTAGCTTAGGCGAAGCTCTTGATCGAAGCCCCGGTAAACGGCGGCCGTAACTATAACGGTCCTAAGGTAGCGAAATTCCTTGTCGGGTAAGTTCCGACCTGCACGAATGGTGTAACCATGGCCACGCTGTCTCCACCCGAGACTCAGTGAAATTGAAATCGCAGTGAAGATGCTGTGTACCCGCGGCTAGACGGAAAGACCCCGTGAACCTTTACTACAGCTTGGCACTGAACATTGAGCCTACATGTGTAGGATAGGTGGGAGGCTTTGAAGTGGCGTCGCCAGATGTCATGGAGCCATCCTTGAAATACCACCCTTGTATGTTTGATGTTCTAACATAGGTCCCTAATCGGGATTGTGGACAGTGCCTGGTGGGTAGTTTGACTGGGGCGGTCTCCTCCCAAAGAGTAACGGAGGAGCACGAAGGTTGGCTAAGTACGGTCGGACATCGTACGGTTAGTGTAATGGTAGAAGCCAGCTTAACTGCGAGACAGACACGTCGAGCAGGTACGAAAGTAGGTCATAGTGATCCGGTGGTTCTGAATGGAAGGGCCATCGCTCAACGGATAAAAGGTACTCCGGGGATAACAGGCTGATACCGCCCAAGAGTTCATATCGACGGCGGTGTTTGGCACCTCGATGTCGGCTCATCACATCCTGGGGCTGAAGTCGGTCCCAAGGGTATGGCTGTTCGCCATTTAAAGTGGTACGCGAGCTGGGTTTAGAACGTCGTGAGACAGTTCGGTCCCTATCTGCCGTGGGCGTTTGAGAATTGAGAGGGGCTGCTCCTAGTACGAGAGGACCGGAGTGGACGAACCGCTGGTGTTCGGGTTGTGATGCCAATTGCATTGCCCGGTAGCTACGTTCGGAATCGATAACCGCTGAAAGCATCTAAGCGGGAAGCGAGCCTCGAGATGAGTTCTCACTTTAACTTTAAGTTAACTGAAGGGCCGTTGGAGACTACAACGTTGATAGGCTGGGTGTGGAAGTGTAGTGATACATTAAGCTAACCAGTACTAATTACCCGTGAGGCTTAACCATACAACGCCAAAGTGGTTTTAGCTAAGAAGCTAATATGAACTAGAGTAGAAGTTTTAGAAATTATCAGATTTTTTCCAGATTTTAAGTTAATTGCGAAAGCGATTAGCGCACCGAATTTCCTGGTGACTATAGCGTTTTGGAACCACCTGACCCCATGCCGAACTCAGAAGTGAAACGAAACAGCGTCGATGATAGTGTGGGCTTCCCATGTGAAAGTAGAACATCGCCAGGGCCTAATTAAAGAAACCCGTTGCAGCAATGCAGCGGGTTTTTTGCGTTTATGGTGCTAAATCGTCCTGCACGGTGATGAGGCAAAGCTCGGTGATAAAAAGACGAATTAGCGCAAGGTGAAGTGAGCAACCTTCACCGTACTTAATCTAGGCGCCCTCAACTCCAGCTAAACTAGTTTATCTCACCTTGCGCGAAAAGAATGTAAGCGCTACGCGCTTGTCATAAACCTTTCGCACTATAATTGCGCAAAAGAACCGAACTCACTACGTTCGCCGTCGGTAACCTTTTGCACCTTGCTTCAATATTTAAAAAATTAATTTATAATTCTTTTTTTATTAGCTTTTCATATCTATCTATTTTCAGGAATTTTAATGAGCGATCTCATCCATTGGTTCGACTTACTCGGTGTTATGGTTTTTGCTATTTCTGGGACCCTTATTGCCCATAAAAAGCATTTAGATGGTTTTGGTGTTGTCGTGCTAGCTGCGGTAACAGGTATTGGTGGCGGAACGCTGAGGGATATTATTTTAGATGAGCCTGTTTTTTGGCTGCATGATCCAAGCTATTTTATTGCTATTTTTAGTGCTGTGTTGATCAGTATTGTTGTTTTGAATCAGCAAAAGCAAATACCGAGTAAATTCTTACAGGTGGCAGATGCGTTCGGTTTGGCACTTTTTGCTGTGATGGGCACACAAAAAGCCATGTCTATCGGTATGCCAGCTACAACATCGGTGATTATGGGAGTGCTAACAGGGTGTTTTGGTGGGGTGATCCGTGATGTACTCGCAGGTGAAATCCCCTTGCTTTTAAAAGGTCAGCTCTATGCGATTACCTGTATTTTAGGTGGGATCGTCTATACTCAGTTGATGTCTTTTTCTATAGCGATAGAAGTAAGCATGTTGTTTGGTATGTTAACCACCTTGGTTGTTCGTTTGATGGCGATGCGTTACAACTGGGTGATTCACGTTTTTAAATATTAACTGATAGGGACAAGGATATGTCTTTAGCAAAAATTCTTACCCGTGCGCAAGTGGGTGTCAAAGCACCTAAAGTGACGGTTGAAGTGCATCTAAGCAATGGGCTTCCTGCTTTTATCATTGTTGGTCTTCCTGAAACTTCAGTAAAAGAGTCTAAAGAACGAGTTCGTTCTGCACTTGTTAATTCAGGCTTTCTGTTCCCAGACCAACGTATAACAGTAAACTTAGCGCCTGCAGATTTGCCAAAAGAAGGCGGACGATATGACCTCGCAATTGCCGTTGGGATCTTGGTTGCTTCTGATCAAATACAAAATACAGAGATAAGTAATTTTGAATTTTTTGGGGAGCTTGCATTAAGTGGTGAGCTTTCTTCTATTACTGCGATTTTGCCTTCGGTTATGGCGGCGACTGAAGAAAATCATGTTGCTTATATCCCGAGAGGTAACGATCAGCTTGCAAGTTTAGTATCTCAGTCAAATAGAAAAGCCGTCACCAGCTTGCAAGAAATTTGGCTGGATCTGCATGGGCAGCAATCACTCACTTTAAATATTATTTACGACCAAGTTTCTGAACAGGCTCTTGAGCAATTAGATATGAGTGATGTGAAAGGTCAGAAAATAGCAAAGAGGGTATTAGAAATTGCTGCTGCAGGTGGTCATAACCTGCTTTTCTTGGGGCCGCCTGGTACCGGTAAATCTATGTTAGCTCAACGTATTCCAACAATTATGCCTCAAATGACATCGCAGCAAGCACTTGAAACTGCTGCTGTGTACTCTCTAGTAGGCCAGTCGGTCACACATCAAAACTGGTTGAATCGTCCATTCAGATCTCCGCACCATACTTGCTCAGCAGTCGCATTAGTTGGAGGGTCATCAAACCCTAAGCCAGGAGAAATATCATTGGCGCACAATGGTATTTTGTTTTTAGATGAGCTGCCTGAATTTGATAGAAAGGTGTTAGATTCATTGAGAACGCCGATGGAGACGGGCCAAGTCACTATTTCTCGTGCTGCTAGGCAGGTCGACTTTCCTGCAAACTTTCAGTTGGTTGCGGCACTTAATCCCAGCCCAACTGGGCATCATAGCGATAAACGGGCAACACCTGATCAAGTGTTAAAATACTTATCAAAAGTATCAGGACCATTTCTAGATAGAATAGACCTGCAAGTTGAATTACCAAGGTTAACGACTGAAGAGCTTCAATCTACTCAGCCTGAAGAGTCGAGCACTGACATTCGTATGCGGGTAGAAAAAGCCGTTCAGTTTGCTTATCAACGACAAGAAAAAAACAATGCCGCGTTATCAACCAAAGAGCTGCAATTACATTGTGCATTATCAAAATCGGATGCTATGTTTCTGGGGAAAGCGGCCGAGAAATTGGCTTTGTCACCACGTTCATATCATAAGGTTTTGAAGGTGGCGCGTACTATTGCAGATTTAAACTTGCAGGAGGATATAGATTTAGCCTCTCTAAAGGAGGCACTAAGTTATCGCGCTTTTGAGCGATTACTCGCTCAGCTAACCACGTATTAAGTAGATAGCATGTAGCCTTTACCGCGAACCGTAACGATGCGTTTTTGTTCTTTTTCATCGCCTAGCTTCTTACGCAAGCGGCCAATGAGTACGTCAACAGTTCGGTCACTTGGACTCCAGTCTGGCTGGCCGATATCTTCTGAGATTTTTTCTCGAGAAGTTGCCTTACCTGCATTGGCGATCAAACAAATAAGTACTTTGTGCTCAGCTTCGGTTAATCGTGATTCTTCAGCTGCGCCATTAATCAGAGTGCGGTTATCTGGATGAAGCTTGAAATCTGAGTACTCAATAAACTCTTCAGACTCATCGTCATCATTTGCAATCGTTAAACGCTTACACAAAGCACGCATTCTCAATTCAAGCTCGAGTAGGTCAACTGGCTTACAAACATAGTCATCAGCACCTTGTGCTAAACCTGCGATCCTATCAGCTTGGGAGTCTCTGCTTGATAGCATGATGACGCCAATATCTGTCAAGGTATTGAGTTCTTTCGCTAATGCTAAACCGTCAGTGGCAGGCAAAACAATATCGACGATCGCCAGTACAAATCGTTCTTGAGCTTGCGTTGCTTGTTGTACTTTGGCTAATGCAGTTGCACCGGTACTATCAACTTCGATGCTAAATTCTGTTTCAGCAAAATGGCTTATAATGCGTTTTGCTAAAAGTTCATCATCTTCTACTAATAATACTTTGATACTCATAGGTCAGCTATCTATTCAATAATTATGTATATATTAGCACTGTGAAAACATTGCTGAGAAGGGAATAATGACAATTTGTAACAATTGCATAAACATTTATGCAATTGGTTCTGCTAGGCGTGATTAAAATGGTCCACCTTAGAGTGCTTACCCTAAGGTGGACATAATTTATGCATACTTATTTATAAATATACTGCCACCATTGTGGTTGGTCTTTCAAATGCATATCAAAATAAGCTAGCATAGTATCCCACCAGTGGAAGCGACGGTCACGGGCAAATACTTGGTGATCTGTGCCTTTATACTCAATCAATTCTACGTCTTTGCCAAGTAACTTAAGTGCCGTGTACATGTTGTGGCTTTCACCTGGAGGCACGTTGGTGTCAGCGTCACCATGGATAAGTAATAACGGTGAGTTTACTTTGTCAGCATGGAATACTGGGCTGTGATCAGAGTAAAGTTTTGGGTTATTCCATGGGAAACTGTTTTTCGAAGCTTCACCAGAGTATAGGTAGCCCCACCACCCTTGACCCCAATAAGAAGTAATGTTTGAGATGCCTGCGTGAGAAATCGACGCACTGAATAAATCCGTTTTAGTCGCAAGTAGCATGGTCATAAAGCCGCCGTAAGATGCACCTAAGTTACCTACTTTGTCTTTATTTACATAAGGGTGTGCAGCTAAGAACTTTTTAGTGCCTTCAATAATATCGTTTGCAGTGTACTCGCCCCATGCATTCACGTGCTTAGCAGAGAATTCTTGGCCAAAGCCTGTCGCGCCAGTTGGTTGTAGCACATACACGACATAACCTTGTGCTGCCCATAGGTTAAACGGATAACGACCTGTAAAGCCTCGAGAAACAGGAGATGTACCACCATAATAGTAAACTAGAGCAGGGTACTGCTTACTTTCATCTAGGTTATGAGGCGTGTATACACGACCCTTAATCTCAACGCCTTCTTTATTGGTGAAGTTAAATTCAGATAGGGTTGCGATTTCGCTATTTTCATAAGCCAGAGCTTTTGAATCCCACAGCGTTTTAGCGCGGTTTTTAGAAATATCTAAGCGCTTCAATTGCTGAGGGTGAGATGCTTGTGTGCCAGTCACGAGTAAGTCTGGGTTGCGCTCGTCAGAAATACTGAATCTGCCAACGACATCAAAGCCTGTTTTTAGCTTAGTGAATCGAGATTTACTTTCATCGTATAAATACAGTTGTTGCGTATCACGCTCAGTCACTTTGATGACGACATCATCATTGCGTAATACTTGCATTGAACCAATAGCAGGGTCGAATGATTTACTTAATGCCTGTGCATTTTTCCCCTGACGGTCTAGCTTATAAAGCTGGCCATCGTAATTGTTCGCAAGCATATTCTCAGGAATAGCACGGCCTAACCCATTTGCAAAGTCAGGACCTGCAACCACATAGATGCCGTCATCAGCATATTTTGCTGAGCTAAATGTACGGTATTGACCAAGTACAGTCTGCTGGTTGTCTTTTAAATTAACTTCTACAAGCTCTGTCAGCATGTGAGGCGGTTTAGCATAATCGCTAGGATTACGCGTCACTAAGATTGTGCCTGCTTCATTATCAAAATCGGCCAATGAGTGGCTTAACTTGCCTTCAGTGATTGGGTTAATAAAACCGGAGTTAATGTCTAACATGAAGATTTGGCTGTTATTACGTGCATAAGACCAGCGGTCTTCTAACCCTCTGAAGTGTTTAACTAATGTGTGCTTACTTTTATCTGACTTAGACCAAGCAAATACAAGCGTGTTGTTGTCGAAGTACTGGAAGCCATATGCGCCATCTAGTTGTTCAGCGACCACTTTCTCTTCTAAGTCTTTAAGGTTTAAAACTGTAACGGCTTTATTGCGAACAAATACAACCTGTTTGCTATCTGCACGCCATTTAATTTGATTTGCAGATAAGCCGTCAAAGCGGTAAAGCACTTTACCCTCTTCATCGGTTAACGTTGTTTTGTTAATGGCTTTATTACCATGATTACTCTGGTAATGACGCTCAGTAACAACATAGTATTCGCCGTTTGGAGAAATCGATACAGAACTGATCGTAGGTGCATCAAAAAGTTGCTTAGCTGAAAGCGCACGAGTTTCTTTTGTCGTCAGTGTAATAACATCATGTTCTGCTTTAGGTAGGTATTCTAGCGAGACTTTTTTCCAGTCATCAGCTTGTTCTACCACGATCACAACTTGATGGTCGCCCGTAACCGCATTGATGTTGTATTCTTTGCTGTCAGATAAGGTTTCACCATTTAAAAATACATGGGCTTTTTCGATACCATTAAGCTTTAACTTACCTTGCACAAAACGCTCTGCCGAGAAGTTGAACTTAATCGCTTGCAGGCCTGCAATCGTTAGTTCATTCACGTCACCAAGTGGTTGCCAAGTCACTTTTTTACCTAATACCGACAATGTTTTTGAATCACTTTGTAATTTAGGTAATAAGTTATTAATGATGGCAGCTTGGTAAGGCGTATTATTTGGCTTGATTGTTGCTGTATCAGCAAGGGGTCCAATAAACTTTACTTTATTTGTATCTAGCTCTGCAGCGACAAGTTGCGTAGACAGTGCCGAAAATAGTAAAGTGGCGACCGTTGTTAATTTCATTGATGCACCTATTGTAGGGAAAATAATTGCCCCAATATAGCACATCAAATTAAATCTTCAGCAGAGTTGCGATTAAGTCGCGAGAGTCTGCGAAATTAAGGAGTTTAGGTTGTTTCTGTTATTCAGTTACATGTTTTTGGCCATTGCCATTTCATTTTTATGTTCGGTGATGGAGGCGGTGTTACTCAGTATTACACCAAGTCATGTAGCGATACTAAAAAAAGATAAACCACTACTCGCACAGCGAGTACAGGGTTTAAAAGACAATATTGATAAGCCATTATCAGCGATCTTGACCTTAAACACGGTTGCGCACACTGCGGGGGCTGCGGGTGTTGGTGCACAAGCGGCCGCAGTATTTGGTGATGCTGCTGTGGGTATTGCGTCTGCTGTGATGACGTTATTGGTATTGGTACTTTCAGAAATTATTCCTAAAACGCTAGGTGCAACTTATTGGCGTGCACTAACGCCAATTGTGTCATTGGCTTTAACTTGGATGGTTCGAATTCTAAAACCGTTCGTGTGGTTGTCAGATCAGCTCACTAAACTAATTGGTTCAAAACAAGACGAAGCGCACTTTATTCGCCAAGAAATCGAGGCTATGGCAGAAATGGGCAGCGAAGCGGGTGCACTGCAACAAGAAGAAAGTGAGACTATTCGCAGCTTATTGCAGTTTAGACATGCCAAGCTTGAAAACGTTATGACGCCAAGAACTGTGCTTTTTAAAGTGCACAAAGATATGACGGTAAACGAGTATTTATCTGAGCATGGCTCGGTATCTTTCTCTCGTATTTTGGTCTATTCAGAGAATACCGATGATATTATTGGCTTCGTGCATAAAAACGACATTATGTTGGCCTTCCATCGCTTAGGGGAAGACTACAAAATCGGCAAGCTAGTAAAGCCGATTTATACTGTGCCTGAGACGCTAGGTGCGCCAGTGCTGTTCCAAGCATTATTAGAAAAGCGTATCCATATTGCGCTGATCATCGATGAGTATGGTGATGTGCAAGGTATCGTTACCCTTGAAGATATGATTGAGTCATTAATGGGTATGGATATTGTTGATGAGCGAGAGCAATCGACCAATATGCAGCAAGCCGCAAAACAAAAATGGCGTGATCGTGTCGACGGCCACTCTCATTTAATAGAAGCTGATCCAGAAGAACAGCCTAAGAATTAAAGTTTGTCATTCTAAGCCAAGAGTGGATCCAGCGAATAAGCTCATTCTTGGCTTTTGGGCGACTAATCAAAAAACCTTGCATTAATAAGTCATGTTTGTATCGCTCTAGATACTGTAATTCCTCTATTCTTTCTACCCCTTCAGCCACGACTTTAAAGCCTTCTTTGATTGCTAAATCGACCAAGCTTTTGGTGATAACTTGTGAAAAGTAATCTGTATCTATGTGGGTGATCAAAGAGCGATCTATTTTAATTTCTGTAAATGGCAGAGACTTTAGTTGGTTAATATTGGTAAATCCGGTGCCAAAGTCATCAAGAGAAATTTCAAACCCTTTCATTCTTAAGCGGTTTAGCGTTTCAAGCTGATTGGCACTTGATAGTGGTTTTTGTTCGGTGATTTCTAAAATAATATCACTAGGTTGAAGGTGATTTAACTCAAGTAACAAAGACAGCTTTGCCGGGCAATTCATATCTTCTAACTGGATCGGTGATAAGTTGAATGCCAATTTACATGGGTGAGGTAGCTCTTCTTTCAACGCTTCATATTCAGCCGTGGCTTTTTCAAACAACTGAAATGTCACTAAGTTTATTAAATCTAAATCTTCGGCAACATCAATAAATCTTGCCGGCAAAACCGTAAAACCATGCTGCTCAGAGATAATGCGAGCCAGCACTTCAAGGCTTTCAATCTGTTGGGTTGCACGGTTTACCTTAGGTTGATAGAAAGGGGTGATCTCACTATTACTTAACGCATGTAATAATTCTGCTTCACTGATGAGCTGGCCATCTTCTGTCTGAGGCCGAGAGAGGGTGCTGAGCTTTTTCAGCAGTCTTTCTACTTCAACAAGTTGTATTGGCTTAGCAATATTACCCAAGAGCAATGCGTGATTCTGTCTAGCTAGGTTTGACGCGAGGTCAATAATGCGACGGTCCATTTCTGAGATAATAATCACGCCGCCTTGATAGCCTTTCTGACCGACTTGCCTGATCAATTCCATACCATCCATTTCAGGCATGTTTAAATCTGTAAAAATGGCATCAAAGGCTTTAGGTTGTTGCTCTACGAGTGACAATGCGGCTTGTGCTGACTCGCAACAAGTCACGTGCTCAACGCCGAGCTCGGACAAAATTGCCTGCATGACCATGAGAATGGCCTGTGAATCATCAACAACCAAAATACGCTGTGTTTTAAAGCTCATAAATCACTCCCTGAAATTGGTTAGGATATTTAAGTTTAGAACAGCGAAATAAAAATGACCAAATCGAGATCAAAAAATGATGGTTTGTCACTGTTAGAGTTTGTTGGGATAATAGAAAAAAACTTTAGTTTTAGCGTCATGACTCGGATTGAACTTAACGTGGCTGGACAGCCAATTTCTCTGATTTTTAATCAACAACAAATCATTCAAGTTTTTCATCAACAACAAGCCTTAGTGCTTGAATCGGAATCTGAGCATCTACAAAGTTGTCAGATAAACGAACAGGCAGTGAACTTTAATACTTCACAGCTTGCACAAGGGCTGCTAGGTGTTGCTGTGAATGCACAACCGCCACAGTGGCTCGAAGTGCCTCATCAACAAGCCGAAAGTAAGCGAGGCTGGTTGGGTTTAGCGATGCTTAGCTTTAAAATTTTCAAGAGTGCTAAGGTCGTAAAGGCTGCGCTTGCGGGAGCGTCAGTAGCAGGCTATGCATGGTTATTCTCATTGGAGTTTGCCCTGATGATCATTGCCTGCTTGGTGGTACATGAATATGGTCATGTGCGTGCGATGAAGTACTTTGGTATCAAGACGAAGGGTATCTATTTAATTCCTTTCGTAGGTGGCTTAGCGGTCAGTGATGAAAAAATTACAACCCGTTGGCAAGATGTGGTGATCTCTTTAATGGGGCCTGCATTTGGCTTAATTACCTCCGTGTTGGGAGTGGTGCTGTATTACGCAACAGATATGGAAATCTTTGCCGGTGTCGCCGTGCTTAGTGCACTACTTAACTTATTTAATTTATTACCAATTCTACCTCTGGATGGCGGTCACGTACTAAAAAGTATCAGTTTCTCTATGCGTTCTTGGGTGGGACTATTGGCCTGTTTTGGTGGGGTGTTACTGGGGCTTTATATCAGTTGGACATTTGGTTTGATGCTACTGGTGTTTTTTATCTTTATAGGCAGTTTGGAGATAGTGTTTGAATGGCGTGAGCGTCATATTTCTCATCTGTTACCCCTTGATAGATATGGTCAGATTGTCTCAGCGCTGATGTATGTGGTTGTAGCTGTAGGGCACATTGCAGTGATGATGCACTTTGCAGATTCAGACAATGTGATTTTAAGCTTACCAATGAAGATCTTATCTAATTAATTAAGTATGTATGTCGCCGTTGATGATTTTAACGACGACATATTTTCAATCACTCTGTATTACTTAAGCGAAGGTGAGTATTGCGGCAATGATAATACCACTCACTGCTAACTGGATCAGACAAAAGCCCATGATATCTTTGGCCTTTAAGCCTGCAATTGCTAGCACAGGCAATGCCCAAAATGGTTGAATGAGGTTAGTCCAAGCGTCACCCCAAGCAACAGCCATCGCTACGCGATTTATCTCAGCGCCTAGCTCTATCGCTGCAGGTAAAACAATCGGGGCTTGCACAGCCCATTGACCGCCACCTGAAGGGACAAAAATATTCACCAAGCCGGCACTAATAAAGCTCCAAAATGGCAGTGTGTCAGCGTTACTCATTGAGACAAAGACAT
This sequence comes from Pseudoalteromonas sp. AWM4_233, assembly GCF_056158285.1. Taxonomy (NCBI): domain Bacteria; kingdom Pseudomonadati; phylum Pseudomonadota; class Gammaproteobacteria; order Alteromonadales; family Pseudoalteromonadaceae; genus Pseudoalteromonas; species Pseudoalteromonas sp. AWM4_233. The sequence goes on from NZ_JBSWSZ010000001.1 coordinate 159,122, forward strand.
TGGAAACTTGTTGAGCGAGACCAGAGTCTTTCATGATTGCCATGATCCCAGCATAAAACGGAAATTGAATAATAATACCGGCACCACCGCTCACTGCTTCTTGCAAGCTTTTAAGTAGATTAGCTGGCGTTTGATGAAGCAAAATAGCTAAAAATAAGAATAAGCCGATCACACTATTTAGATTGAGCCCACCACCGAGCGCAATAAAGTAATAGCCCATATAACCACAGCCCAAGGTGCCAATGAGTATGCCGAGTAACTTACTGTGTTCTAGTTTTTCAGCTGGGGTATCGATATTAACAACCGTAGCCTTTTTTTCTTCAAGCTTTTCTTTATCAACAATGATTTGTTGGTCTTTAGGCGGAAGTAGTAAGGCATTTAGAAGAGGAAGTACAACCAGTAATACGGCCATTAAAATTAAATTAAAATGCGCAAACAGGGTATCTTGCGTTGTAATAACCCCAATACTGTCGATAGAAAAATGGCCTTCTGTTGCAATGGTTAAGGGCACTGAACCCGATAACCCACCATGCCACACAATAAAACCAGAATAGGCACTGGCGACTAATATGCGGTAATCGACTTGTACATGTCGAGCGAGCGCTTTGGCAAATAATGCTCCAACAACCAATCCAAACCCCCAGTTTATCCAACTGGCAAGCATAGATACTAAGGTCACCATGACAATTGCTGTAGAGCCTGAGCTGGCTTTTTGCGCGAGTTTATCAAGCAGAGACTTACAAACAGGCGTACTAGCTAGCATAAAGCCCGCTACGAGTACCATTAACATCTGCATCGCAAAGGTCAGCAATGCCCAAAAGCCTTGGCCCCAAGATGTGACGGCTTGCTCAAATGAAAAAGGAGTTAAGGTAATGCTGAGTGATAAAACAACCAGTGTTAATAAAAGTACGATAACGTAGGGGTCGGGTAAGTAACGTTCGACCAATTTAGTAACGGGCTGAGAGAGTTTAAAAAGCATGATGAAATCCTGTTATTATTCTTTTAGCTATCAAGACATTAATCTTGTGCTTTGTTATCTATTAAGCATAACTAAATATCGAATGGACTGCTTTACTATTTATATCTAAAATTCAGTATGTTAAATGACGCCCAATAAAGTGAGTAAAAAAACCAATAAATGGCTTATTAAACCACTTTTATAACTTTGAAATAGAAAGTGATTTACTTAACTATTTGATTTGTATGGGTTAATATTTTTGGCACGATTACTGTTTAGTTAATAACAGAAATCTTAAATAAGAGAGGTTACCATGGCAGAACAAGGTTCAGGCGGTAATGTAATCGCCGCAATTTGTAATATATTTTTTCCTGGTTTAGGCCAGCTGGTACAAGGTCGTATTATTCCAGCACTTATTTTTGCAATCATTGTGTTTGGTGGTTATGCGCTTTGGTTCTTAGTACTTCCAGCGATTATTGCAGCGGTTGCACACTTATGGGCAATCATAGATGCAGCGAAATACACTAGCTATCGTTCACGGTACGAGCGTTAGCAACCATATACTTAAAGTAAAGACGCTGAGCAGTGTTGAGAGCACAACACTGCTGGCAGCAACATCTTGTTTTACGGTTAATTGCCTTGCGACCAAATAAGCATTCACGCCCAGTGGCGATGCAGCCATCAGCGTGACAACGGCAACATGCGCTGCTGGTAGGTTAAACACCCAAGTCGCAAAAGAAAAGACAGCGGCGGGTAGCAGGCCGAGTTTAATAACGCTGATTATTAATGCGCCCTTCCAAGCTTCTTTCACCGAATATTGATTTAAACTTGCACCTAACACAAATAACGCCCCAGCAATTGCTGGCTCGCTTAGTAAATCTAGCCCATTGATGAGTGTTGTAGGAAGTGGAACTGACATGGCATTTGTCACAATACCTAAGCTTATACTCAGTACGACAGGATTGAGCAGTAAAGGCTTTAATAACTCAACCAAGCTCCCTTTCATATTACTACTTAAAGCAAAGGTCAATGCAAATAAGAGTGCACTATGAAAAGTGATCACCATAAACACTAATGCGCCATAATGCTCACCAAGTGCCATGATTATGATGGGCAAGCCAACTAATACCGTATTTGAATAACACCCAGAAAGCGAAAGAACCGCAGATTCAGCCACTGATAGCTTACCAAACACTTTAAAAGCAATGCATACTGTAAAATACACAAGCACCACAGGCAGATAAAAACTAAGCAGCAGGTTGAGTGACAATGCTTGTTGTAAATCGGCTTTGTACATACTAAGAAAAAGAAAAACGGGAATGGCCAAATTGAAAATAAAGGTGCGCAGCCCTTCAAAATGAGCTGAGGACAAGAATTGTATTTTGGCACAAATAAACCCAGCGGTGACCACGAAGATCAGCGGGAACAGAATATCAATTGGGTTCATATCTACTCTAAGTGGTGTCGGAGCGTGAATTATCCTGTTTACGCTATGAAAGCTCAAGTTGCTGGGCAGTTTATGCCATGCAAAGTATAATATTCTTGGTTTATAAGTTTATTAATTTTGAGAGACAGTCGTATGGAGTATCAATTTATTCGTGACCCAATTAGTGGTTTCAGGGTCAAGATCAGTGACGAGCAAGCTTTGATTGGTCGCTGGTTTAACGAAGAACTGGCTCACAATGAAGTTAAAGACTTACTCGCGCAATGTCGTAATATTAAGTCATTAAACACGCCTTTGATCAGACTGGGCAAAGAAGTACGCTTTAAGTTGTGTGAGCAAGAGGCGTTATTTGAAGCGCATAGCTTATTTCATAACAACGATGACTTAGCGCAATATCAAGATGATGCACTTGAGCTAGATGAGCATGGTCTAATGGCGGTTTGTGGTTTTGAAGATTTTGTTGAGCTGTTAGAAGATTGGAGCGAATTTATAGGAAGAAGCCACTAAGGCTTCTTCCAAGGTCAATCTTACATCGTAGCCTGCTCTGGTGGCACACCGTAGATTTGTTCTGCTCTGTTAAATAGCACCCAAGACGTCAATATATACTTATCGTTAGAAACTGGAATACAGCCTCGGTGTGTATGGGTGAAATAAGCCGGTGCGATAACCATAGCGCCTTTTTTAGGGGCTATTTTTTTATTCTGGTAGTGAAACTCAGTTTCTCCCCCTTCTTCAACATCATTCAAATAAAACATAAATAACAGCACGCGATGAAGTGCTTCATTATGACCGACTTGTGGGTAAACCTCACTGTGCCAGTATGGATAACCGCCTTTTCCTGCTTGATATTTTTGCGCTTGAATGTTGCCTAAACGAAATAGCTGTTGGGTAAGTACATGAATTTGTGGTTTACCAACTTCTTCGAAATTATCAACGGTTAAGTCGACTGGTTGTCCTGTTTTTGGGTGGTACACCTTTAAACCGAACGCACCAATCATCATAAAGAAGTGCTCTTCAATATACTTAAACACATGCTGTGCGGTGACTTGTTGAATGTGTTGTAAAGTCTGTGCGTACTCAGGGTGTGCATTTAAATACAGATCGTGACTAATTTTTTTGCTTAGATCGACACCACCAGACGTGACCCCTTGCTTTAGGTGAGGGCTTTGGTCAAACTGCTGCACAAATGTATCGCAAAAGTCAGTTGAGAGTGCGTTGTCGTAAACGCGAATAAAATCTGTCATCTGAGTACCTACAGGATATTAGAATTATTATGTTGTCAGAAAAACTCATGCCGCGTTTTAGTGAAACCGACGTGCTCGGACACATCAACAATACCGCACTACCGGTTTGGTTTGAAGCCGCGCGTGTGCCTATTTTTAAGATTTTTACCCCAGACCTAGATCCAAAACAATGGAAATTGATTGTTGCCAAGGTCGAAGTGACTTTTAAAGGCGAGTTGTTTTATGGTCAAGAAGTCGAAGTTAAAACTGCCATTGAGCGCATAGGGTCAAGCTCATTTGTGATTTTACAGCAAGCTTGGCAGCACGGAACGTGCTGCGCTGAGGGCAAGACCGTGATGGTACGTTATGATTTTGCGAATAAAAGCTCACAACCATTAAGTGAAGATGAAAAACAGCAGCTTACTGCTTTTCTTCTGTAGGAATTGAAGCCGAAGATTTAAATTGGTGGCCAATGGCCACCGAAATACAAGGTTTGACTTCGTATTTATAGGTACGCTCTTGCTCGGACAGTTGCGTGATCTCTAAAATCTCATAATCATTTAGCTCTACCATGCGGCTCCCCTCAGTGACCTGACAGCGAGAATAGCTATCAGCTTCTAGTTCGTAGATAAAATAAGCCAGAATGGTTTTGATTTTATTATCGTAAGCTTCAGCACGTTCAGAGAGTGAAATGGTTGCCGCGTCACCTTCTCCGATATTCAAAGATAAAATTGGGCTTTGATCTTTTTGAGCTTGAGCAATGGCTTGATCGACTTGCTCCGTATGCGCTTCTTTTGGCTTCGCTGGTTCAGACAGTTCTTTGTCAACCTCTTCGGTTACGTTATTACTTACAGTGGTATTGCTAAAACTTTCGATCACATTCGTGAACATGGTACTCATGCCACCAAACATACCCGACGTAAATGTGAACATAAGTACAAAAACAAAGAGCATGACACACAGTGTCATACGCACAAAGCTGGTGATAATTGGAAAGCGGTATTCAGGTGGGTGCCACATGGTGTGTAAACCAAAAGGGCGCATGAATAACAAAAGTAAGACATAAAAAGGCTGCAACAGTGGCACTAATAGTAAAATACTGAGTGTGCTGATGAAGAACCAAGACGGTAAAGACAGCATTAAACTGAGGTTATGGGTATACGGGAAGTGATCGGCACTGACTCCCGTAATATCATTGATTGCGCCTGCAGCATAAGCCAATGCATAGTTGGCGATAAATGCATAGAAGATCAATATGACGGCTTTGCCAGGCAGACTGTCCCAGAACTTCATTAATTTTGGCCACAGCTCACTCAGTAGTGCGATGATAATGATCGCAACCATTAAAAACGTCGAGGGCGAAAACAAGTCATTTAAAAATTGTTCGTTTTCAGAGACTCCAGGTACAGGCTCAGACTCGCTATTTAATAATAGAAAAAACAACGCAATGGCCGTGAAATATAAGCGTTGGGAAAACGTCAGTGACCGCCAGAACGTGAGCCACCGCGTTTTTAAGCTATAGTAAAAACCTGATAGGTGCTTGGGAGAAGGGAGCTTTTCCATGAGTTGGTCCGTTTTTTTATTATTTATCATTGTTAGCAGATCTTTATTCTTAACTAATATAGCGCTTTAGCTTGGCTAGACAAATGAAGTTTTATGCCGGGTGAAATACACGGCTTCACTTCAAAGTGATAGGCTTTTTCTTTACCTTCTATCGGCCAGATTTCCAAAATATCGTAATCATTGAGCTCTACAACACGTCTTCCTGGTGTGACCTGACATCGAGAGTAGCTATCGGCTTCTAGTTCATAAATAAAGTAAGCAAGAATTTGCTTTATACGGTTGTCGTAGTTATTAGCGCGTTCTTGATAGTTATTATTAGCACTTTCGTGTGCATCTACTTCAACTGTATTGCTTTTTGATTTGGTTACAGTTGTGGATATCGTTAAAGCATCTTCGTTTGATGTTTCATCAGCATCTTTAGATCTGCCATAGGCAAGATTTATAGAAGAGAAGTTACCAATAACTGTACTGAAAATGGTTTGCATACTGCCAGAAACCCCTGATGAAACACTGATTAATAAAAATACTATTGCAATAATGGTACATAAGAACATACGAATAAAGCTGGTAATGATTGGGAAGCGATAATCAGGTTTATGCCAACGGTATTGAAGGCCAAAAGGTCTTAGAAGCAAGAGAAAAACCATATAGGCTGGCTGTAATAAGGGGGTTAGTATAAGTATTATAAAAGTACTGATCATAAACCAAGTTGGAATTGACAACATCAGACTTAGGTTATGCGTATATGGAAAGTGGTCAGCGCTGACCCCAGTGATTTGGTTGATAGTACCAGCTGCATAGGCTAGTGCATAATTTGCTAAAAAAGCATAAAAAATAAAAATGATCGCTTTACCTATGGTGTTTTCCCAAAATTTTATTAATTTAGGCCACAGTTCAATTAGCAGGGCCGTAAGTACACACAGTATGTATAAAGCTCCTCCAACGCCAATTGAATCTGAATCATCAGAATGCTCCATTGAGCCTTGAGTATTTTCTGCGCTAGTGTCATGAAGCGTTTCTGCGACCATCTCAGGAATTGCACTTAAAGAAGCAATAAATGCAATTAAATAAAGTTTTTGTGCGAGGGTTAAAGAGCACCAAAAATGTATGATTCTTTCGGCAAAACGCCTAAAAAAACTTGATACTGCTTTGATGTGGTGAGTAGTAGCTTGCATGAATACATCCGTTATTCGTTTTTTTATTTTTATTCTGGCTTTTCAATCTTTCAAAGATAAGAAAAAGGCTTGCCCCTATTATGAAGGCAAGCCTTAAAAAATTAAATAAAATTTAACACTATGCTAATTAGTGCTGCGCCTCTTAAAGCAAGGGTTTTAAATATCTACCTGTGTGAGATGCGTCACATTCAGCTACCGCTTCAGGTGTGCCCGAGATAAGAATTTGACCACCGCCGGCGCCACCTTCAGGACCTAAGTCGACGATCCAATCAGCTGTTTTTATAACATCGAGATTGTGTTCAATCACTACTATAGTGTTGCCATGGTCGCGCAAGCGATGCAGTACAACCAGTAATTGTTGAATATCGTGGAAGTGTAAGCCTGTGGTCGGCTCATCCAAAATATAAAGGGTTTTACCAGTATCACGCTTAGATAATTCTCTAGCGAGTTTCACACGCTGCGCTTCACCACCAGAAAGTGTAGTAGCTGCTTGCCCTAAACGAATATAGGTTAAGCCAACATCCATTAGTGTTTGCAGTTTACGACTGATCGCTGGAATTTTATCGAAAAACTCACGGGCATCTTCAACTGTCATCTCTAGTACTTCATGGATGTTTTTGCCTTTATAAAGTACTTCTAAGGTTTCACGGTTATAACGTTTACCTGAACACACATCACATGGTACGTATACGTCAGGCAAGAAGTGCATTTCTACTTTGATAACACCGTCACCCTGACATGCTTCACAGCGACCACCTTTTACGTTAAAGCTGAAACGACCCACTTTATAGCCACGTGAACGCGCTTCTTGTGTACCCGCAAACAGTTCACGAATAGCCGTGAAAATACCAGTATAGGTTGCAGGGTTTGAACGCGGTGTACGGCCAATCGGGCTTTGGTCAATGTCGATCACTTTATCGAAATGTTCAAGGCCTTGAATGTCTTTGTGAGGGGCAGGCTCAGCCGTGGTGGCCCCATTTAGTGCTGTGTGAGCCAGCTTAAATAGCGTGTCATTAATAAGGGTTGATTTACCAGAGCCCGACACACCTGTGATACAGGTCATTAAGCCAAATGGAATACGCAGGTCAACATTTTTTAAGTTATTACCTGTGGCGCCAAAGAGCTCTAGCCACTTATCTTCTGGCTGGTGGCGTTGCTCAGGGACAACAATGGCTTTTGCACCACTTAAATACTGACCTGTTAAAGATTCAGGTGAATTAAGAATGTCGTCACGCGAGCCTTGTGCAACAACATGACCGCCATGAACACCCGCACCAGGGCCGATATCGATAATGTGATCAGCTGCGCGAATGGCATCTTCGTCGTGCTCAACCACAATTACGGTATTACCTAAATCGCGTAGGTGAGTTAACGTGCTAAGCAAGCGGTCATTGTCGCGTTGGTGAAGACCGATTGAGGGTTCATCAAGCACATACATAACACCGACGAGTCCGGCACCAATTTGACTGGCAAGACGAATACGCTGCGCTTCACCGCCTGAAAGGGTATCGGCACTACGCTCTAGTGATAAATAGTTCAAGCCAACATTGATTAAGAAAGATAAACGGTCGCGGATCTCTTTTAAGATTTTTTCAGCGATTTGTGCACGTTGACCTGTAAGTTCTAACTCATCGAAGAAAGTCATCGCATCACCGATGCTCATTAATGTCACATCTGGCAGCGTTGTTTTGCCAATAAAAACGTGACGTGCTTCTTCACGCAAACGCGAGCCATTACAGCTAGGGCAGGCTTGATTGGTTTGATATTTGGCAAGCTCTTCGCGCACTGAGCTTGATTCCGTCTCACGGTAGCGGCGACTCATATTATTTAGCACGCCTTCAAATTCGTGATTACGGGTGATCACATCACCGCGATCATTGCGATAGTTAAAAGCAATCTTAGTTTTACCTGAGCCCTCCAGAACAACTTTTTGCGCGTCTTTAGATAACTTCTCAAAAGGTACTTCTAAGTCAAAATCATAATGCTCAGCCACAGATTGCAGCATTTGGAAGTAATAGAAACTGCGTTTGTCCCAGCCTTTAATTGCACCACCGCTTAAACTAAGTTCAGGGTTTTGTACCACGCGACTTGGATCAAAGTATTGTCGTACACCTAAGCCATCACAGCTTTGACAAGCACCAGCCGGGTTGTTGAATGAGAATAAACGCGGCTCTAGCTCAGTCATGGCATAGCCACAAGTTGGGCAGGCAAAGTTAGCAGAGAAAGTAAGCTCTGCTTGTTCTGTGTCGTCCATATTCGCAACAACGGCCACACCACCCGATAATTCTAAGGCGGTCTCGAATGACTCTGCCAAACGTTGTTGCAAGCCATCTTTTACTTTAAAGCGGTCTACAACGACTTCAATAGTATGCTTTTTATGTAATTCGAGGGTTGGTGGATCGCTTAAATCACAGACTTCGCCATCAACACGGGCACGAATGTAGCCTTGAGCACTCAATTGCTCGAATAGTTTGACGTGTTCACCCTTACGATTTTTTACCACAGGCGCTAACAGCATCAGTTTGCTGCCTTCAGGTTGCTCCAAAACAGTATCGACCATTTGGCTGATAGTTTGTGCTGCAAGCGGTAAATCATGGGTCGGGCAGCGAGGCTCACCCACACGTGCGAATAGTAAGCGTAGGTAATCGTAAATCTCGGTAATAGTACCGACAGTAGAGCGAGGGTTGTGAGATGTTGATTTTTGCTCAATAGAAATCGCAGGTGACAGACCTTCAATATGGTCTACATCGGGTTTTTCCATCAAAGATAAAAATTGGCGCGCATAAGCTGAAAGCGACTCGACATAACGGCGTTGGCCTTCTGCATATAAAGTATCAAACGCGAGAGAGGATTTACCTGAACCAGATAACCCAGTGATAACAATTAACTTATCACGTGGAATAGTCAGTGAAATATTCTTCAGGTTATGGGTGCGGGCGCCTCTTACTTCTATATTATCCATGATGCTCCAGTAACTGCTTGAGGGTGTAATCAAACTTCGCCACAGTATCGCACATTTTTGTGAAAATTATCGCTTCTTTGTAAAAGCATCTACACTGAATAGGTGGTAAAAATGTGGCTAATAAATTTTGAAAAGACTATACGTACTCCTTCTCTTTTTGGTTTTCAGTCTCACTGTGCAGGCGCTTACGGGCACGCGCATTAACCCTGATTGTAATTTAGTGGTGCGGTTTGAAAATTTTGCCCGCTACAACAACCAAACTGATGCTTTGAGCTGGCATGGTCTAGATGTTGATTTTGCCAAAGCACTTCTAGAAGAAGCAAACTGTAGCTATAAATTTGTAAGTTTACCTTGGGGTCGTTCAATTAAAATGCTTGAGACGGGTGAGATAGCTATGATGTTGAGTATGTCACCAACCAAGCAACGTGAGCGGTTTGCTTATTTTATTGGCCCTCAACGCAACGAGACCATCGTATTTGTTAGTCATAAATCGCGGCCTTACACATTAAGTAGTTATCAAGATTTATTAACTTTGCCCGCGCCTGTCGCAATTCATCGAGATGCATTTTATGGACATGAGGTCGACGCACTGTTAAAAAACACGCCCAATATAGAAGAACGCTTTACAGTGATCACAAATAACAAATTACGAATTAGCATGTTAAAGCATGGTCGAATATCAGGCTTTTTTGCTGAGAAATATAATATGCTCTACCAATCAGAAAATAATCCTGATTATATGCAAGTAGAAATAAACCCTTTTGTGATAAATCAAGAACCGGTTTATATCGCTTTGAGCAAGCAAAGCGTCTCTCCGAAAATTAAAGTGCGCTTGGAGCAGGCTTTAGAGAGACTAAAGCAAACAGGCAAAATTAGAGAAATCTTAAAAAAATACAAATTAGATTAAGTTTTTTGCAACGGCTATTTTTTTGTTAAACTGTCGCGCGCATTTGCGAGTCAGTTATAACGAGAATTATGTCTAACCAATCATTAAACGCCTTAGAAAAACGCGCTGCTTTTTCGCTAGCCAGTGTATTCGCATTCAGAATGCTCGGTTTATTTATGCTGATGCCTGTACTCGCCATTTATGGTCAGTCACTTGAGCATGTCTCGCCAATGTGGATCGGTTTAGCAATCGGCGCATATGGTTTAACTCAAGCTTTATTGCAGATCCCGATGGGCTGGTTATCCGATAAAGTGGGGAGAAAGCCAGTCATTATTGGTGGCTTAGTCGTGTTTGCTATCGGCTCAGTGATTGCCGCTGTCGCAGATTCAATTTACTGGGTAACGGTTGGCCGAGCTTTACAAGGTATGGGCGCCATTGCCAGTGCTTTGTTGGCTTTAGCTGCAGATTTAAGTCGAGATGAACAACGCCCTAAAGTGATGGCCGTGATAGGTATGTGTATCGGCCTAAGTTTTGCGGTCGCTATGTTACTTGGGCCAATGGTGGCGTCATCATTTGGTATTGCAGGCGTATTCTGGTTAACGGCAGGGTTGGCAATTTTAGGCATTGTGATTGTGTCTTTTGTGGTCCCTAATGCATTAAATCGCGCCCCAAAAGGCGATACAGTCGCGTCAGCTACTGATATAAAACGACTGGCAAAGCATCCGCAGTTACTTCGCTTAGATCTTGGTGTGATGTTACTTCACCTCACACTCACAACTTTATTTGTGGTTTTGCCTGGTCAGTTAATCATTGGCGGCTTAGCGGCTGAAAGCCACTGGCAGCTTTATATTCCCGTTTTATTGGCTGCATTTATTTTAATGGCGCCTTTAATGATCATTGCCATCAAAAAACAAAAAGAAAAACAGGTCTTTTTACTTTCTATTTTCGTGCTAATTTTTAGTGTGTTAGGTCTTATTTTATTGCCAACGTCAATCATGAGTATTGCTTTGTGCATGTTGTTATACTTTATTGCTTTTAACTTCCTTGAAGCGACCATGCCGGCCTTGGTATCGCGCATAGCGCCGGCAAATCAGAAAGGTTCTGCAATGGGCGTTTTCTCATCGGGGCAATTCTTCGGTGCGTTTTTAGGTGGTGTTTTAGGGGGTTATCTAGCGCAAATCGGTGAAGCGAATACAGTGTTTGCGGCTGCAGCAGGAGTTGGGGTAATATGGCTATTTATTGCATGGCAAATGCAGATCCCTCCTAAGAGTAAAGTGATCAGTTTAATGGTTGATTTATCCGACCCACATAGAGCCGAGCAGTTAGCTGAGCAATTGGTGGCGCTACCGGGAGTGATCGAAGCAACAATGGTAAACGATGAGAATCGCAGTTACCTAAAAGTAAATGATAAAGAATTTGATATAAACCAAGCAAAGCAAATACTTGGCTTGAATTAGTGTGAGGAGAGTGCGTCATGGCACGCGGTGTAAACAAAGTAATTTTGGTTGGTAACTTAGGCCAAGACCCAGAAGTTCGTTACATGCCAAATGGTAACGGTGTAGCAAACATCAGCATTGCTACAACAGATAGCTGGAAAGATAAAAACACAGGGCAAATGCAAGAGCGTACTGAGTGGCACCGTGTAGTGTTGTTCGGTAAATTAGCTGAAGTTGCAGGTGAATATTTACGTAAGGGCTCACAAGTTTATATCGAAGGTCGCTTACAGACTCGTAAATGGACAGACCAAAGCGGACAAGAAAAGTATACAACAGAAATCGTTGTAGACATGGGCGGTCAGATGCAAATGCTTGGCGGTCGTGGCGAACAGCAAGGTGGTGGTCAGTATCAAGGTCAGCAGTCTGGTGGTTTTAATAATCAACAGTCTCAGTATAACCAAGCACCACAGCAACAGCAGGCTCCACAACAGCAAGGTGGTTTCGCACCGCAGCAGCCAGCGCAACAACAAGGCGGCTTTGCACCTCAGCAGCAATCGGGCCAACAGCAAGGCGGTTTTGCACCGCAACAGCAGTCGGGTCAACAGCAAGGTGGATTTGCACCTAAACCGCAATCAGCACCACAAGGCGGCGCATCAAACCCGATGGAGCCACCAATTGACTTTGATGATGATATTCCGTTTTAACGAGTAACTCGTTTATAAAACGAAATAGATTTAATAAAACCCTGCTTTTGCGGGGTTTTATTTTTTCTATCAGTTAATATTATTTGCCAGTCACCTAATACTAGGCTTTCCGTGCACTAAACTTGAGTTTTTAAGACTTGTGAACAACACTTAGTCAATGTTGATTGAGGTGTTGTATGGTGATGAAGCCGCTATTTAAACGCGTAACAGACACATTATCTAAGTGGTATTTAGCAATTGCCTCGATATTGCTCGTATGCTTTCTTAATGCATTACTCATTCATTTGTTCCACCTACAGATCCATCAAAAAGGCATGCAGTTTGTTCAGCAAGTGAGTTTACTGTCTGAAGTTGAACGAACAGACGACAAACTAGATATATTGGCGCGACAATTTAGCTTGAAGTTTGTTTCATTCGGCACAAAGCCAAGTTCAAATATAAAAAGCCTAGACACCTTTGAGTTTGCGGGCTCAACAATTTACGTACAACACCCAAAAGTATTGCAGGAGTATGCAAGCACTTTAGTGATGTTTAATTTGTTATTTATAGGTCTAATTGTGTTTGGCTATCGCTGGTGGCTGATATATAGAGTGAGACCAAAACCATTTCTTCGCCAACCACAGAAGTCTTTGCCTGTCGAAAGAGAAAATGTGCTGCCTTCAATCCAGCAACCAAGATGTACAGACGAGAATTTGTTTAGTATTTTTGCGTTGATCAAATGGAGTTATCACTTAGAAGAAGGTATCGACGCACAGCAGCATTTCGCGATTCAATTCCACAAGCACTTTTCTAAATATGCCAAATGCTCAGTTAAATACTTAAACTCAGGTGCTTTGGCGGTCACTATCGAGCAAGTTGCTTGGGGGGATGTCTCAGCTGTCAGTAAAAAAATGCACGAAGTGGTGTATCAGATCCTATTTGCCATTCGCGGCGACCTTTCACGTAAAGTGGTTAAATTAGGTGCTTGTTACTATCAGTCAAAATGTGATCAAACTCAGGTTTATCAGCTTGCACGCTCTGCACTGAGTGTTGCGACTAATAACGTGTGGCAGCATATTCACCTTACGCCACTCAATAAAACGCACGAAATATCTATGCAAAACTCAGAATCAGACTTCATTAAGTATATTGAGAATGGCCAGTTTATTCTCTTTTTCCAACCCTTATTCTGTTTTGCGACTCAAGAAATTACTCAGAGTGAAGCATTATTAAGAGTGAGGCATGAGAAGCTAGGTTTAATTGCGGCCAAGCAATTTGTTCCTCAGTTACATAGCAAGGAAAGCTTGTGGACATTAGACACTTTTATTGTTGAGCACACTTTTAAGGTATTGAGTAAAGATAAAAGCCATTTGTTAGCGAGTGTGAACATTCATACTATTAATTGGTGCGATCCCAAGTTTGCTAATTGGCTTTTGGAAAAGTTAGCACAAAGTCAGTTGGCAAAACGGGTGTTATTTGAAATGACCTTAGATGATTTTTGTCAGCAACGTGTATTACTTGAAGACATAGTGTTCAGACTTGAAACAGTTGGTACGGGGTTAGTACTTGATCAAGTATCAGAATCATTTAACGTAAAAGATTTAAAACAGGTTAAATGTATCAAAGCATTAAAGCTATCTTTTGATCTTGTTCATAACATAGATGAATCACATGCCCAGCAAAAGGTTGTACGTCATATCGTTAGGCAGGGCAAACAGCTTGGCTTACCTGTTTATGCTGTGGGGGTTGAAACACAAACCGAACTACAGTGCTTACAGCGCTTAGGTGTAAAAGGGGCTCAAGGATATTATTTTTCAGAGCCTCTTCAGCAGTTAGAGCTAGCGGGTTATTAAGCCGCGATATCTCAAACCATCAAGACCTTGCAAACCGCCAGTATGTATAGCCATGATACTACTGCCCTGTGGGAAGTAATCTTGGCTTATGAGTTGCCATACAGCAAAGAGCATTTTACCTGTATATATAGGCTCTAAAGGCAGTTGGTATGTTTGCCTCATAAGTTGACAAAATGTCCAAACATCCTCTGTGAATTTACCATACCCACCATAGTGATGATCTGTTAATAACTGCCATGGTGCGCCACTGTGGTTATCTGTCAGTAGTTGCGCGATTTCTTGATTTAGATAGTCAGCTTGCTTTAAGACAGCGATGCCCATAACTTGGGTATTGTGTGCGCACCCTTTGGCAAGCCCCGCGACAGTACCGCCACTACCTGTTGCACAAATCACATAGTCTGATTGAGGTAAACTTTTCGCTAATTCAGCCACACCGCTCAGTGCCGCTTTATTAGTACCACCCTCGGGTATGATGAAGCTGTTAGGAAATTCAGTTTGTAGGCTTTTCAGATAAGCAGAGTCATGGCGCATTCGATACGTTTTGCGGTTTACCGCATATAAGTTCATATCACAAGCACGGGCCATCTTAATGGTTGGGTTATTTTCATCGATGTCTGGCCCTCGAATAATTGCGTGACCAGTTAAGTTGAAAGTTTTACATGCCATTGCACTGGCATATAAATGGTTTGAGAAAGCACCGCCAAAGGTGACGAAAGAGTCATAGCCTTTGCTTTTCATATTGATCAAGTTGTATTTGAGCTTGCGCCATTTATTACCAGAAATGACAGGGTGCAGTAAGTCATCTCGTTTAATTGCGAGCTTGATCTTTTTTTGTTCAAGTAACGGATGTTGAATTTCTTGAACAGGAGATTCAGGCAATACAAACTGATTATTATCCATACTAATGATGATTGAGTGTAAAACCTCAGTCTAACAGCTGAGATCTTGAGATGAAAATATTTCTAGAAAGGTAGCAAGCGGGTGGATAATAGTTGTAAACTCACATATTAGTGTGTTCAAAGCTTGTGTTTTACTGTTTAAGTACATAGCATAAAGCATTAATTATAAAAAATAACAAAGACCAAATAATCGCCGCTTTTGGGAATGGAAAATATGCGAATCGCTCCTTTATCTCTCTTGATATCTGCTACTTTACTGGCAGCCAATGTATTTGCACAAGATACCGCGACCGTCACAGCAATTGAAGCTGAATTGTCAGTCAAGCAAAACGAATTAGAAAACTATACTCAGATTTTAGATAAGCATCTCAGTGAAGAAACACGTTTAGTGTCACAACTAGACTTACTAAGAAACCGTTCTACCGAGCTAGATAAAGAAAAAAACCAAGCGCTCGATGCAATGAACGAGTTATATCGTAGGCTTATCGATGATCCTTCTTTAAACATCTCAGCCGCTCAAACGCGATATCAAGAAGCGGTTGCTTTACATAAACAGAATAAAGAAGATATCACCATGCAATTGGCGGCGATTGCATCACATCGACAAGATATCAAACAGATTCGCATTACCAAACACACCTTAGTTAACACTCT
This sequence comes from Pseudoalteromonas sp. AWM4_233, assembly GCF_056158285.1. NCBI lineage: Bacteria > Pseudomonadati > Pseudomonadota > Gammaproteobacteria > Alteromonadales > Pseudoalteromonadaceae > Pseudoalteromonas > Pseudoalteromonas sp. AWM4_233. Next base: position 174,858 of record NZ_JBSWSZ010000001.1, read on the forward strand.
TGAAAGCTTAAAAGACCAATTAAGCACCGCCCGAGTCGAGCGCTTAAGAAACGAATTTAGCCGTGAAGGCACGCTAGAAATCGAACATACCATTAACTGTAAGCGCACAGAAACGCTAGCGGCATGTGAGCAACGTGGTCAGCAGATGGGTCTGCAAAAGTCGACGCAACGTTTTATTGACCAGCTATTTGCAAACTTGACTGAGCAGCGTTTAGTTGAGCCAAAACGCAACTTAGCTGGTGCGCAAGTGAAGGTAGTGAGCAGTCATGTCACCGCAAGCTCTTTCAGTGGTCAAGGTAATTACAGCGTAAACTTGAGTGTAACGATGCGAGGCGATGTGAATGCTAGTCGCTTATGTGGCTTACTGAGCGTCGATAACCGCTTCTGTTCAGAATACGGCACGCCATTATCTGGTGGTATTGGGTATCAAAATAGTTACCCAACAACGTTCTCTGACACCCAGTTTAATTACGCAGAAGATAACACTGTGACGCAGCAACCGCGCACGGTTATGCCTGTGGTAGAGCGAGCGCCAACACCTGTTGCATCAGCGCCAGTTCAGAAACAAACAGATAAGCTGGTTGAGCTAACATTGCGCTCTAACGTTTACGACGATGAAGTATTTATTAATGGTGTGAGCTACGGCTCAACAAAACTGAATTTACAAATCCCGGTTGGCATGCATGAAATTGAAGTGCGTAAGTTGGGGTATGAACCTTATAAAACACGTGTGAACATTCGCCGTGCACAAACTATCCATGCGCAGCTTGTAAAAAAGCCTAGAGCGGCAAAGGTAGCTCAACCTTTGTCGTCGAACCCAAAAGTCGAGACTAAAAAGGTAGAGCAACCTGCAGTAAGTCTAGTTTCAGAGTCGCCAGTTACATCTCAGGCAGTGAGTTTGGTTAATCAGTCAGTGAACAACCAAATCAGTATTATTCCTGCGGGCTCATTTAAGATGGGTGACTTAACAGGCAATGGTTTGGCGAATGAAAGACCCGTTGTTGAAAAGGTGTTGAGCAACTCATACGCGATGCAAAGCAAAGAAGTGACGGTTTCTGAATTTCGACGCTTTGTACAAAGCACTGGGTTTACAACCGATGCTGAAAAAGCAAAAGGGTGCGCTTACTACCGAAACGGCGAACCAGTATGGGAGCTAGATTATAACTGGCAAAACCCAGGTTATGAGCAAAGTGAGAACTTTCCGGTTGTTTGTGTGTCTTATGAAGACGCAAAAGCTTATGCAAACTGGTTATCTGGGGAAGAAGGCAAACAATATCGTTTACCTAATGAGGTTGAGTGGGAGTACGCAGCGCGTGCAGGCACAACGTCAGAATACCCTTGGGGTAATGAGATTGGTAAAAACCTAGCAAACTGTGGTTGGTGTGGCAGTGAATGGTCAAATAAGAGTGCAGCCCCTGTTGGTGAGTTTGCACCTAATAACTATGGCCTATATGACACGGTAGGTAACGTGTGGGAGTGGACACAAAAACGTGCCTCTCAGAATGATGTAACTGTACGCGGTGGCGCTTGGAACTTTGCACCAAGTCTTGCGCGTGTATCGACACGTTTGGCGTTAGCACCCGATTTCAGAGCAAATTATATTGGCTTTCGTTTAGTACGAGAGCGCTAAAAATTATTAGTGGCAGCCTATTTGGCTGCCACTGTGTTTAAAAGAATTCTTTAAGGTTATTCAACCTCATGTTTAAAAAATTACGCGGATTATTCTCTAACGACCTATCAATCGATTTAGGTACGGCAAACACCCTTATTTATGTTAAAGAAGAAGGTATTGTACTAAACGAACCTTCAGTAGTGGCCATTCGTCAAGAACGAGCTGGTGGGCCTAAAAGTGTGGCGTCAGTGGGTACTGCGGCAAAGCAAATGCTCGGTCGTACACCTGGCAACATCAAAGCAATTCGCCCAATGAAAGATGGGGTGATTGCTGATTTCTATGTGACTGAAAAAATGCTACAGCACTTCATCAAGCAAGTGCACAATAATAATTTCATGCGCCCAAGCCCACGCGTACTAATTTGTGTACCTTGTGGTGCAACGCAAGTTGAAAAGCGTGCTATTCGTGAATCTGCAATGGGCGCTGGTGCACGTGAGGTTTACCTAATCGAAGAGCCGATGGCTGCTGCAATTGGTGCTGGCTTACCAGTATCTGAAGCAACGGGTTCTATGGTTGTTGATATCGGTGGTGGTACAACCGAAGTTGCGATTATCTCGTTAAACGGTGTGGTTTATTCATCATCTGTGCGTATTGGTGGTGATAAGTTTGATGAAGCGATCATCAACTATGTTCGTCGTAACTTTGGTAGCTTAATCGGTGAAGCAACGGCAGAGACTATCAAGCATGAAATTGGTTCGGCATTTAAGAGCGAAGAGCCTATTGAAATAGAAGTTCGCGGCCGTAACCTAGCGGAAGGTGTACCACGCTCATTTACTCTAAACTCACACGAAATTTTAGAGGCACTTCAAGAGCCGTTAATGGGTATCGTGAGTGCGGTAATGGTTGCACTAGAGCAATCTCCACCAGAACTTGCTTCTGATATATCTGCGCACGGTATGGTGCTGACTGGTGGTGGCGCGCTACTAAAAGACTTAGATAGACTACTTATGGAAGAAACAGGTATTCCAGTTGTGGTTGCTGACGACCCGCTAACTTGTGTTGCTCGTGGTGGTGGTAAAGCGCTTGAAATGATTGATATGCATGGTGGTGATGTATTTAGTTACGACTAATGAACTTATTATTTGGCCGTACGATATCACTACAATTTAGGCTGACCGTCGCGGTCATTTTAAGTATTTTACTAATACTTGGTGATCGCTATACGAGCGGCGGTACTGTGCTGCGTACCAGCTTGCATACACTGGTAAGTCCCCTGCTGTACTTTGCTAATGTGCCTTATGAGGTGTTGAGCCTAGGTGCGCGCAGCTTACAAACTCGAGATCAACTGCTTGACGAAAACCAAGCGCTCAGAGAAAAGCAGTTACTTCAGAGTGAGCAGCTGCAACAACTACAATTTCTACAAAAAGAAAATCAAGAGTTAAGAGCGTTATTAAATGCCTCTTCGCGTGAGAAAAGCTCGCGTCTTATTGGTCAAGTACTCTCTGTGCATTCAAATCGATATAGTCATCAAGTGGTGATAAACCGAGGCACTATAGATGGTTTGCAAGTAGGGCAAGCGGTTATTGATGAGCTTGGTATTGTAGGTCAAGTGACGCATACCGGTACCACAACTTCTCGCGTCTTACTCGTGACAGACACCACACACGCAACGCCAGTCCGTATTTTAAGAAATGATGTGCGTACGGTCGTTGAGGGTATGGGTAAATTAAATCAGTTAACCCTGTCACATGTACCTCATAGTTTGGATGTCAGAATAGGGGATGTATTGGTGACTTCAGGGCTAGGTGGTACTTTTCCTGAGGGTTACCCAGTTGCAGTTGTAACCTCCATTGATCGTGATGAAAGTGTGCCTTTTGCGAAAGTGTATGCGGAGCCAATTGCACAATTAGACCGAGTCCGCTTATTGGTGGTATTGGGCAAACAACGCTTGGAAAATCGTAATGATTAAGCGTCATTATTTATTGATTTGTTTTTCACTTTTTTTAGCATTAGTCATGGCACTGATGCCGTTACCCTTGTCTACAGATATCTTTCGACCTGACTGGGTACTGCTAGTGCTCATGTATTGGTCGTTGGCTTTACCCCACCGAGTTAACATTGGCTGGGCGTGGGTGACAGGGCTTATTATTGATTTAGCAACCGGCTCGCCGCTGGGGGTTAACTCATTGTGTTACTCGATATGTATTTATATTACCGTGAGTAACTTTCAAAAAATTCGTAACTTTTCGATTTGGCAGCAAGCAGTATTAGTTGGTTTGTTCTTAGCCTTATATCATTTGCTACAATTTTGGTTGAATCACTTCTTACTCGATATTTATTTTAATCCTGAGTATTTATGGCCCGCCCTGACGGGGATGTTTTGTTGGCCGTGGATCTTTTTACTACTGCGTAAATATCGAAGACAATTTAGGATCAGATAATGACCACGCTTTACCTCGCTTCAGCTTCAGCAAGACGTAAACAACTGCTTGCGCAATTGGGCTATGAGTTTACTCAGTTTTCAGTCGACGCAGATGAATCGCAACTCGCTGGAGAAACGCCAATACAATTAGTTGAACGTTTGGCGCGTCTTAAGGCTCAAACAGGTGTGGCTATGAGGTATGATGATAAACCCGTGTTAGGCAGTGATACAGTGGTTGTAGTAGATAATTTAGCGCTGGGTAAACCTGTTGATGAAGCCGATTTTATCGCCATGATGCAGCGTTTATCAGGTCGAACTCATCAAGTTTTAACCGCCATTGCCGTTGCCGATAATCACAAGGTATTGAGTCAAGTTGTGGCGACAGATGTGACGTTTAAAGCGCTTACAGATAAAGAAATTACCGCTTATTGGCAATCAGGCGAGCCGCAAGACAAAGCCGGTGGTTATGGGATCCAAGGTCTTGGAGGTCGTTTTGTTACCCAGATGTCGGGTAGCTATTTTGCCGTAGTCGGCTTACCTTTATATGAGACAGATGAATTAATAAAAGCATTTATAGCGGGGGCGCATGAGTAGTGAATTATTAATTAATGTGACACCAAGTGAGAGTCGTGTTGCATTAATCGAAAATGGCGTGCTGCAAGAAATACAAGTTGAGCGAGTGGGTAACCTAGGTATTGTAGGCAATATTTACTTGGGTAAAGTAAGCCGAGTGCTACCGGGTATGCAGGCCGCCTTTGTAGATATAGGCTTAGAAAAAGCTGCATTTCTACACGCTTCTGATATCGTCAACAGTGCATCTGTTGAGGAAGGCGTGGACGATCAGCCCGTCAAAAAAGTACAAGATATTCGTGAATTGGTTAAGCAAGGCCAATACATCATGGTACAAGTGGTAAAAGATCCACTGGGCACCAAAGGGGCACGTTTAACCACAGACATTACTATTCCTTCGCGTTATTTGGTGTTTATGCCAGATGCCACGCATGTTGGCGTAAGTCAGCGTATTGAAACCGAAGAGGAACGCAGTCGGCTTAAAAAGATTGTGGCGCAATACAATGATGAAAATGGTGGTTTCATCGTTCGTACTGCTGCCGAAGGCGCGACTGAGGCTGAACTGCAACACGATGCTGAGTTTTTGAAAAAACTATGGCAGAAAATCATTGGCCGTCGTCGAAAAACCAGTAAAGCAGCAATTTTGCATGAAGATCTGACTCTGGCATTTAGAACATTACGTGATTATGTTGGTGAAGACATGGAGCGTATCCGTGTTGATTCAAAGCTGACTTATCAAGAGCTTAAAACCTTCACCGAAGAGTTCGTTCCGCTGTTGTCTAATGCCTTAGAGTACTATCCAGGTGAAAGGCCGATTTTCGACTTATTTGACGTTGAGAGTGAAATTCAAAAAGCGCTTCATCGAAAAGTGGAATTAAAATCAGGCGGTTATCTAATCATAGATCAAACCGAAGCGATGACGACGGTTGACGTAAACACAGGAGCGTTTGTTGGTCATCGTAATTTAGAAGAAACCATTTTCAATACCAACGTTGAGGCTACATCTGCAATTGCGCGTCAACTAAGACTGCGTAACCTTGGTGGTATTATTATTATCGACTTCATCGATATGGTCTCAGATGAGCACAAGCGTCGAGTATTACATTCTCTAGAAACAGCACTAGCGAAAGACAGAGCAAAAGCCAATATTAACGGTTTGTCGGCTCTAGGCTTAGTTGAAATGACACGTAAACGAACGCGCGAGAGTTTAGAGCACATCTTATGTGATGTATGTCCATCATGTTCAGGCCGCGGCTCATTGAAAACCGTTGAGACAGTTTGCTATGAGATCCTACGTGAAATTGTGCGAGTAAACCGCGCATATGATGCTGATAAGTTCATGGTTTATGCATCGGCAGCGGTGAGTGAAGCGTTAATTAATGACGAGTATCACAACCTTGCAGAACTTGAACTGTTTATTGGTAAACAAGTTAGCATTCAAACAGAGAACTTGTATAGCCAAGAGCAGTTTGACGTTGTCATGATGTAAGGCGATTAAACACCCATGCAAGTCAAAGCGGTTTGTTTTTTTTGTTTGCGAAAAGTGTGGCAACTGATTGCTGTCACACTGGTTTTGCTTGCCGTTTTGGTTTCTGTTTTTCGCTATAGCTTGCCTTATGCGAATGACTATAAACATGACCTAGAAGTGCTCATTAATGAGCAGTTTAATGTCGACTTACGTATCGGCTCAATCACTGCAAGTTGGGAGGGCGTAGGTCCTGCCTTAGTGCTAGAAGACGTCACCTTTGACGATAACAACAACTCGCCAATTCGACTGCGTATCGATAACACCAGCTTACAAATTAACGTCATTGAGTCTTTGCGCTTTCTGCAGCTGAGATCTGACTATTTTGTTTTAGAAGGCTTTGCTGCAGATGTCGATTTAAATGCACTAGATATCTCAACTCAACAAAGCGATACCGAGTTTGAACAACAGGCCTTAATAGAAAGCTTATTTCTGGGGGAATCAGGGCACTTTGCAATCAAAAATAGTAGCCTTAACCTCACGATGCGCAATGGCAAAGAGCATACCTTGCTGCTTGAGGATGTTATTTGGCAAAACAATGTGTTGGCACACCGAGGCACAGGTGTGGTTGGGATCCCCGGACTTACCGAAGGGCAATTAAGTGCTGACTTACTCTTAACGGGTAAGAGATTGGCTGAATTAGCTGGAGAGGTTTACTTTCATGCATCCCAAGTAGATCTGCAAGATTGGCTATCGCCTTATTTAGACGAAAATAAACAAGACCTACACACCGATATTAATGGTCAAATGTGGATGTCATTGGCACATGGTAAGGTCAAAAACATTCAGTTGAATATGAAGCCGAGCCATATTCATTGGCAACAAGATAATCAGGCGCAGCAACTTAGCTTAATGCAGGCAAAAGGCTTGATGTTGCCAAACAAATCAGGGTGGTCGTTACAAAGTTCAGAGATTAATTTTACCCGTAATAATCTTGCTTACACTGATATTTCGATAGTTGCTGAATTGGCTGAGCGCCAATCTGTATGGTTTAAGGGGCTGGATTTACCACTTATTTCAGAGTTTATACAATTAACCAATTTACCAAATACTGACTTAATTGCTGAGTTAGCACCAGAAGGGGCACTACAAGGCAAGTTAGAATTTGAAACCAATACCGCACCAAAAGTGTGGCTCTACTCTGACAAACTAAACTGGCAATATGCCCGAGGTATTCCTGCTACTGAGCCACTGCGATTAGAAGTGAAAGCGATAGGTGAGCAGGCAGTCATAGAGCTATATTCGCAACAAGGGCAATTACATACTGCGGATATGTTTGCTAAACCGATTGCTTATGCGCAATTAGCAGGGCGTTTTGATATAGATAAGTTTAATGGTCATTGGCGTGTTACCAGTGACTCTATCTGGCTAGATAATCAAGACTTAACCCTCGCAGCAGAAATGCAGTTGCGGTTACTTGAGCAGCCTGAGCTTGATTTATACGTTGAAGTAAAAGGTGGTAACGGGCAAATCGCGAAGAACTATTTTCCACAGACGTTAATGGCTGAATCACTCATCAACTACTTAAACGGTGCCATCAAAGCGGGTCAGCATCTGGGTTCTCAAGTGTTGCTTTCTGGCAAGTTAACAGACTTTCCATATATTAATAAAACAGGTCGATTCGAAGTTTTATCTGAACTCAGCCAGACAGAGTTTGCCTTTGCGCCTGAATGGCCCGCAGTCAAAGAAGCGACTGCGACACTGCATTTTGTCAATGAGCGCATGGACATTTACGTTGAAGAGGGCAAGCTGATCAATCAGTCTATTGACGGTGGTGTGCAAGTGAGTCTGGCAAATTTAGAACAGGCAAATAACCTCATTGTCGATATCAAACAAACAACGCAAGCACAAAGCTTAGGTGCATTTTTTGCCAAAACGCCTTTAAAAGATCCCTTAACAAACGTCTTTGATGTGGTACGAGCACAAGGTGCGGTGACGGGAGATGTGTTACTTGATATTGACCTTAAAAGTCTCGCCGTAAACGCCACAGGTCGAGTGTTATTGGATGATAACTCTGTCTATTTAACTCAACCGGGCATGCAGTTAAATCAGGTAAGCGGGACATTAACATTTGATGATGAGGTTATAGATTTAAAAGCGGCGACCGCGTCTTGGCTAGAGATGCCTCTGACCTTGTCAGTACATGGCGCATCACAGGCGCAAGTTTACAAGGTTGAAATAGATACCTTACTTAAAGCGAGTACAGATAAGTTATTACCTTATGGGCATGGGATCATGGACGGTTACCTAGTAGGAACAACCGACTTAAACACGCAAGTTACATTAGATTTTGCACCACAAGGGTTCACATATAACGCCAAATTTACATCGGACTTAATCGGCTTAGAAAGTTCTCTGCCATTGCCTTACAGCAAAAAAGCTGAAACCAGTTGGCCTTTATCTGGTCAAGTACGTGGTGACGACATTTCAAACCTTATCACGGCGAGTATTCAAGAAAAGCTATTCTTTAATGCCATTTTAGAGAATGAAACAGGTCGCTTTAGCAATACCCATATCATTGCAGCACGACAAGACCGAGGTTTAGCGCAGCAAGATTTTCAGGTGTCTATCGAGCTACCTGAAATAGCATTGGTGCCATGGATAGATTTTATTGATCGATTAATCCAGATCAGCGCCCAGCCTTCAGACAATCCTAGTATGTTACCAAAGCTTCACGAAATTACTGCGCAAATTGATGCGTTAACAATTTCAGGCTTACCGTTTAACGATTTTGAAATGCGTTTAGAGCCAGTTGCAACAGGTACACAAATCCGTCTCAATGCTAAAGAGTTACGTGCGACGGTCGCGGTACCAGAAGGTGGTTCAAGTCGACCTATCCAGATAGACAGTGATTATTTACGTTTAAACGTGCCTGAAGCGGAACCGGATGATGCCCCCTCAAAACCAGACAGTGCTGAGTCGTTACAATGGCTCACCCGTATGCCTGCCATTGAGATGTTGTGTGCTGATTGCAAAGTGAAAACCTACCAACTAGATAAAGTGTCATTGTCTATGTTTGGTGATGGGGAAAAGTTTAATATTTCAGAGTTAGTGGTTGATAAGCAAGATCATGTATTTAGAGGTCAAGGTAGTTGGCAAGACGGCATGACTGAGATCAGCGGTATCATGAATAGTCGTGATATTGGTGAATTGCTTTCAGAGTTCGACTTAACCTCGTCAATTAAAGATTCAAAAGCCAATATGCACTATCAACTGAGCTGGCAAGGCGCGCCTTATAAAGTCCATGTGCCTAGCCTAGCGGGAGACATTCAATGGGAGTTGGGCGAAGGTCATTTATCTGAGATCAGTGACAAAGGCGCACGGGTGTTCTCATTACTGAGTTTAGACTCGCTAGTACGTAAACTAAAACTCGATTTTCGTGATGTCTTCTCAAAAGGCTTCTTTTACAACAGTATGGAAGGCAGCATACAAATCGCAGAAGGGATCGCGTACACCAAGGACACGAAAATGGATGGGGTTCCCGCTGATTTGACCATTCAAGGCTTTGCCAATTTAGACACCCAAGAAATTAACTATGATTTGGCGGTTGCGCCTCAGGTGACGTCGAGTTTGCCTGTGATTGTGGGGTGGATGGTGAACCCAGTAACGGGTATTGCCGCTTTGGCACTCGACCAAGTATTACACTCGGCAAGGGTTATTTCTGAAATTAAGTTTAAAGTCACAGGCACCATGCAAGAGCCTGTGGTGACGGAGATCGACAGAAAGAGTCGCGAAATCGAGATCCCTAAACCTGCACAAAGTGAACCCCCAGCACCGAGTGAGCAACCAGCCTCTCAGCCAGTTGTTGAAGGTGAGGCCGTTAGTGAGCCTTCTTCGAGTGCCACTTCGGTTAAGGCTGAGAAGTTAGAAGCAGGTCAAATCCCAGTAAAAACACAACAAAGCGAACAAAGCAAAAACAAAGATAAAGCGAACGAAGGAGGAAATTAATGCATCCTCAGGCCTTTATTGTGCAGATGTGCTCAACCATGAGCGCAGAGCAAAACTTCAACTATCTGCAACAGCAACTTACCCAAGCAAATTTAAAACAACCGACTTTAGTCTGTTTACCCGAAACTTGGTTATGTTTTAACAAAGACGGCGTAACAACGCTTGAACAGAGTAAAAGCAATTACCTTTGGGTTGAGAAGTTAGCGCAACTGTGTCGCCAATTTGGTATTTGGCTTGCTGCAGGCACCATAGCATTACCCTCTGAAAATACTGGTAAATACCATGCTGCCAGCCTACTCTTTAATGAGCAGGGTGAGGTTGTCGCGCAATACAACAAGATCCATTTATTTGATGCGCAAGTACAAGATGGTAGTGGTGGCTATCGAGAGTCCAAGTTTACCCAAGCGGGCAGTGATGTGGTAGTTGTCGATTCGCCTTTTGGCAGAATTGGTTTAAGTGTATGTTATGATGTGCGTTTTGCAGGCCTTTATCAGCAGATGATGGCACTGGGTGCAGATATTATTTTAGTCCCTAGCGCATTTACCACTGTCACTGGCGAAGCGCATTGGTTGCCTTTACTACAAGCCCGAGCCATAGAAACACAGTGCTATGTATTGGCGGCAGCACAAGTAGGGCAGCATGACAATGGCAGAGCGACTTACGGCCACAGTGTTGCTATCTCACCTTGGGGTGAGGTGTTAGCGAATGCCAAAACTGAGCTGACAAACATAGAGTGTCAGCTAGATTTATCAGAACTCCAACAAGTTCGTGCCAGTTTACCTGTGCACCAACATAACCGATTTAAGAGCACGTTTTATGAATAATGTTGAGCAGAACTTATTAACGGATAGCCAGCTTACCAGAGAGCAACTGGAGCAAACTCTAAGCTATATTCACCAACATCAAGTTGATTACGCAGATTTATACTTTCAATCAAGTTATAACGAGACTTGGGTGTTAGAAGATGGCCTCGTAAAAGAAGGCAGTTATAACATCGAGCGTGGTGTCGGTGTGCGTGCGGTATCAGGAGAAAAAACGGGTTTCTCATACTCAGATGCCATCAACATCGAAGCATTAAATAAAGCGGCAATGGCTGCGCGTAGTATTGCGCAAGCGGGCGAAAGCAAAACTGTACAAGTATTTAGTGATGTCTCAGCTAAGCAGCAATTTGCGCCACTGCAACCAATCACCAGCATGAGTGATAACGATAAGGTTGCACTATTAAAAGAGATTGAAAACTACATTCGTGAGCTTGCGCCTGATGCACAGCAGGTTGTCAGCTCGATGTCAGCGGTCTATGAAGAAGTTCTAGTAGCAGCCAGTGATGGCACCTTTGCAACTGACATTCGTCCGCTGATCCGCCTCAATTGCTCAGTATTACTTGAGAAGAATGGTCGCCGCGAACGTGGCGGTGCGGGTGGCGGTGCACGTCTAGATTATGGCTACTTTAAAGAGCTAGTCGACGGTAAGCCTCGCTGGATGGAATACGCCAAAGAAGCGGTTCGTATGGCAAAGGTAAACTTGGAGGCGATTGACGCGCCAGCAGGTGCTATGCCGGTTGTATTAGGTGCTGGTTGGCCGGGCGTGCTGTTGCATGAAGCCGTAGGTCATGGTTTAGAAGGCGACTTTAACCGTAAAGGCGCATCGGCATTTAGCGGTAAAGTAGGCGAACAAGTAGCTTCTAGCCTATGTACAGTAGTTGATGATGGCACCATGGCTGACCGTCGCGGCTCCTTAAATATTGATGATGAAGGTACGCCAGCGGGTTACAACGTGCTTATTGAGAATGGTATTTTGAAAGGCTACATGCAAGATAAGATGAATGCGCGGCTGATGGGCGTTGCCCCAACCGGTAATGGTCGTCGCGAGTCTTACGCGCACTTACCCATGCCGCGCATGACCAATACCTATATGTTACCGGGTGAGCACAGCCAAGAAGAGATCATCAGTACCGTGAAAAAAGGCGTGTTTGCGTCAAACTTCGGTGGTGGTCAGGTTGATATCACGTCGGGCAAGTTTGTATTCTCAGCCTCTGAAGCGTACTTAATTGAAGATGGCAAGATTACGCAACCGATTAAAGGTGCAACATTGATAGGTAATGGACCAGATGTAATGCATAAGATCTCTATGGTCGGTAACGATTTAGAGCTAGATCGCGGCGTTGGCGTATGTGGCAAAGATGGTCAAAGTGTTCCTGTTGGTGTGGGCCAACCAAGCTTGAAAATCGACGAAATCACAGTCGGCGGAACAGCTTAAGCAATAGTTTAGTTTCGAATTAAAGACGTAAAAAAACCGATATCATTGATATCGGTTTTTTGTAAAAGTAGTGTCTTATTGAAGACCTAGCTTTTTCTCTAGGTAATGAATGTTTGTGCCACCATTTTGGAAATGCTCATCCGCAAGGATGTCTTTATGTAATGGTGTGTTGGTTTTAATACCATCGATCACTAATTCATTTAAAGCATTACGCGCACGCGCGATTGCAACATCACGGTTCTCACCATAAGTGATAAGCTTACCGATCATTGAGTCGTAATGTGGTGGTACAGTGTAGTCAGCATAAATGTGGCTGTCCCAACGAATACCTAAGCCGCCTGCAGGGTGGAAGCGTGTGATTTTACCCGGTGAAGGAATAAAGCTCACAGGATCTTCTGCGTTAATACGACACTCAATTGCGTGGCCTTTAATCACAACGTCATCTTGTGTGATTGATAGAGGTTGACCCGCAGCGATTTTCAGCTGCTCTTTGATTAGGTCAACACCAGTAACCATTTCAGTTACAGGGTGCTCTACCTGAATACGTGTATTCATTTCGATGAAGTAGAATTCGCCATTTTCGTATAGGAATTCGAACGTACCCGCACCGCGATAACCGATTTCGATACATGCACGTGTACAACGATCACCGATGAACTTACGCATTTCAGCTGTGATACCTGGTGCTGGTGCTTCTTCAACAACTTTCTGGTGACGACGCTGCATTGAACAGTCACGCTCACCTAAGTGAATTGCATTACCTTGACCATCAGCTAACACTTGAACTTCGATGTGGCGAGGGTTTTCAAGGAATTTCTCCATGTAAACCATGCCATTACCAAAGAACTGTTTTGCTTCTTGTTGAGTTAATGCGATTGAATCAATTAACTCTTGTTCAGAGCGAACAACACGCATACCACGACCACCGCCGCCGCCAGCTGCTTTGATGATTACCGGGTAACCAATACGCTTAGCGATTTGAACGTTACGCTCGTTGTCTTCAGTCAGTGGACCGTCTGAACCTGGTACACAAGGTACACCCGCTTTACGCATCGCTTCGATGGCTGACACTTTGTCACCCATTAGACGAATTGTGTCGCCTTTAGGACCGATAAATACGAAGCCACTTTGCTCAACTTGATCTGCAAAATCAGCATTTTCAGATAAGAAACCGTAGCCCGGGTGAATTGCAACTGCGTCAGTTACTTCAGCCGCAGCAATAATACGAGGAATATCTAAGTAACTCTCAGCAGCAGCTGGTTTACCGATACAAATCGTTTCGTCTGCAAGTAGCACGTGCTTTAAGTCACGGTCTGCTGTTGAATGCACAGCAACCGTTTTAATACCTAGCTCTTTACAGGCACGCAATACGCGAAGTGCAATTTCACCTCGGTTCGCAATGACTACTTTGTCTAACATAGCATTTGCCTTCTATTGCGTGATTATTCGATGATGAATAGTGGTTGGTCGAACTCTACTGGCTCACCGTTTTCAACTAGGATAGCTTTAACTACACCTGCTTTGTCAGCTTCGATTTGGTTCATCATCTTCATCGCTTCAACGATACATAGTGTGTCGCCAACGTTTACAGACTGACCAACTTCAACGTACTTAGGTGCTTCAGGAGAAGCAGCTGCGTAGAAAGTACCAACCATTGGAGAAAGTACTTTATGACCCGCAGGCTCTGCCGTTGCTGCTGGAGCCGCTTCAGCTGCTGGTGCAGGTGCCGCCGCAGGTGCAGCTACAGGTGCTGGTGCTGCAGCATAATGCTGTGGTTGTGCTGCGATAACTGGAGCGCTGCTGTGACGGTTAATACGTACCGACTCTTCACCTTCAGTGATCTCAAGCTCTGCAATACCTGATTCTTCTACTAATTCGATAAGTTTTTTAATTTTGCGAATGTCCATGATGGCCCGCCTGTTAGTTAATTTGCGTTATTTTTGTTGTGCAGTAGATGATGTGCGGCATTTAATGCTGCTTCATAACCTAGTGCGCCTAATCCACATATCACCCCTTCGGCCACGTCAGAAAAATAAGACTTATGACGAAAAGGTTCGCGTGCATATACATTAGTAATATGCACTTCAAAAAACGGTATGCTGACACTTAACAGCGCATCGCGCAGAGCGATACTGGTATGCGTAAAAGCAGCAGGGTTAATGATAATGGCATCGATAGCTTGCCATGCATCATGAATTGTATTTATTAGCTCTGCTTCACTATTACTTTGAACATGTGTCAGCGTGATATTCAGTTGCTCAGCTTGCTTTTCAAGGTTGTTTACAATGTCAGACAAAGTTTGCGAGCCATATTTCTCAGGCTCTCTACGGCCTAACATATTCAAGTTTGGGCCATTGAGTACTAAAATCTTAAATTTTGCAGACATAATTCGCGAAATTCCTTAAAAGCTATAACAAACTAAAAATTCATTCTATTCAGTTCGTTAAACTAAGCCGTTCGATTGAAAATAGCAACTTTTTCTCACGTTCGCAGACTATTATAGAGAGTTCGTGTTAAATAGCAGCAAAATACTGGTCTAATCAGCAAGGTGATGAGATAGGTCAATAGCCTAGGCTGCTTGCTGAATTTATCAGCTCACAGCCTCAGATTTGTGTGTTTATTGTACCGTTTGGCGTACTTTTTCTAGGTGGGCGGTAAACTCTTCGGCGCTTTGAAAGCCGGTGATCCGCAAATTGCTTAGCTCGTTGCCTTGCGCATCAAAAAATAAGATGGCAGGTAAACCAACCACATTGAAGGTTTGGTAAATCTCTTTACTCACCTCATTGGTCACGGTCAGATCGAGCTTCAACAAAGAGAAGTCTTTAAACGCTTGCTTCACTTTGTCGTCTGAGAAGGTATATTTCTCAAACTCTTTACAGGCGACGCACCAATCAGCGTATAAATCGACCATGACAATTTTGCCTTGTTGGTTAGCTTGGGTGACTTCTTCACGCAGTGCAGCTAAATCAGGCAGCAGTTTAAACTTACCATCAGATGCCGTGGTAACCGCTGTTACTTTGGCTGGTGGCATTAATACATGTTTTGCCGTTAATACACCACCTATCATGAACAACACGGCAGCAGCCCAAAGTGTAGTTTTAAGCTTGCTGGCTTGCTCTTGGCTTTGCCAATGGTGTAAAAATAGTGCGGTAATAACCAGCCATACGCTGCCAAGTAAAAGAATGGTATTCCATTCAAGAATGCGTTCTAGCAAGACTAAAGGCACTACAAGCATCACGAAGCCAAACAGCATTTTCACTTGTTCCATCCAAGCGCCTGCTTTAGGCAGCAATTTACCGCCAGAAGTACCCAATAGTAACAGTGGTAGACCCATGCCAAGACTTAACACATAAAGGGTTAAACCACCTACAAGATAGTCGCCACTTTGCGCAACATACAGTAGTGCAGCAGAGAGCGGAGCCGTGGTACATGGTGAGGCGATTAAACCAGACAGCACACCCATAAAGAAGACGCCCGTGTAGTTACCGCCTTTTTGTTGGTTGCTGACGTTAGTTAAACGCGTCATAAACTTCTCTGGCAGTTTAATTTCGTACCAACCAAACATGGCAAAAGCTAATAAGACGAACAGTAGGCTGAAGCTAATCAGTACCGCAGGGCTTTGTAAGTAACCTTGAATTTGCCCACCAACCGCAGCCACAACCAGACCAAGCGCAGCGTAAGTGACGGCCATGCCTTGTACATACACAAATGACAGTGCGAATGCTTTTTTAGTCGATAGCTTTGATTGGCCAGCAATCAAGCTCGACAAGATAGGGAACATAGGAAACACGCATGGTGTAAATGCCAACAACACACCAACCCCAAAAAACACAGCTAAGTTGGTTAAAAAATCTTGCTCAGCGAGCTTATTGACGAAGTCGTTACTATTATTACCTGCTGATGCAGCCGTATCAGTGGTTTTACTTGGTTTATCTGATGCCTTGTTCAGCATAGAAAGCGGAATAGTGATCACTTCAGGTGGGTAACAGAGTCCAGCTTCGGCGCAGCCTTGGTAGCGAATTTTAACGACGGCATCTTCACCAATGTCACTCAGTCTAGAAACAACAGCCAGCTCATCAAAATACACTTCGGTCTTACCAAAGAACTCATCTTCTATTTCAACACCTGGGTCGAGTTGCGGCACTTTGATTTTGGCATTCTTAGCAATGATCTCGAGCTTATGCTTATATATGTAGTAACCAGGTGCAATTTCCCAGCCGGTGAATAAGATGGTGCCTTGTTGATCGAAATCGAACTGAAAAGCTTCGTTTACCGGTAAGAAGGTTTGTTGTTTTGGGGCTAAAAGGCTATTTAACACCGTGTTGTTCGCTGCCTGTGCGGGAAGCATAAACAGCAAGCAAAGCAAAAATGCCACTATGCGCATTAACTCAGTACCTCATTTATCCAATTAAAATAGTCAGGGTTGCCAGTCGATACATCAAGAACTTGGATCTCAGGCACATCATAGCTGTGGTGGCATTTAATACATGCCATTAATTCTTCCAAGCGTTGTACGTTGGTCTTAATGAAAAGTTTACTTTCGGTTTGCTGTTCAACTTTTCCTTGCCATACATACACAGACTCCACTTCGGGCAAAATGTTTACACAGGCAGCCAATTTTTTTTCAACGAGTATCGCAGCAAGTTTGCGCGCGTCATTTTTAGTCTCACATGAAGTGAGTACAATTTTATAATCGCTTGTCATAAGGTGTTTTTCTCTAAAACCTGTTCACCAAAACCACGTATCATACTAGCGCAATGAATGGGCTAGCCCAAACGCTCGTTTACGCAAACTTACAATATAGTTGCCATATAAAGGTGTATTTTGCGCCAGATTACTTGAAAATAGACCGAACTAGCCATATTTCTCTTTCATTGACTTTAGGAGACCCTATGTTCCGTATTTTATTTTTGCTTTTTATTGTGGTTCCCATTATTGAGATTGCGCTACTTATTCAAGTGAGTGATGTGATTGGTGGGTTTGCAACCATCGCATTAGTCATTATTACCGCCATCATCGGCGCTAAGTGTGTTAAACAACAAGGTTTAGGTGCGTATACCAATGTGCAGCAACAAATGGCACAGGGCCAGTTGCCGGGCGAGCACATTTTTACCGGTCTGTGTGTGATCATCGCAGGTGTTTTACTAATGACACCGGGTATCATGACTGACGTACTTGGTTTTCTTTTATTAACCCCAGCTGTGCGCCGCTCATTATCTAAAGCGTTATTGGCACAAGCATCAGTCAAAGTACAAACTGGCTTTGGTGGTGGTTTTGGCGCTGGTTTTGGACAAAGCGGCCAACAAAGCACGCAGCAAAACAATCCTTTTGAGCAGCAAGCAAATCGTCCATTTGAAGACGCACAATCTCGTCAACCAGAGCGTAACGTTGACGGCTCGAACACCTTTGAAGGTGAATATAAGCGTAAAGATTAAAAATTTTTAATTTTTTCTCTTGGGTTTTGAAAAATACATCCCCATAAAGAGTTGCAACAAAGATTTAAAGTTTTAGCCCAAGGCAATTGGGCTAATTGGTAGAAAATTAACATTCTGTCATTGTTCAAATTGTTAGGAGAACGACACACATGAACATTCGTCCTTTACATGATCGCGTTATTGTTAAGCGTCTAGAAGAAGAAACAAAGTCTGCTGGCGGTATCGTACTAACTGGTTCTGCAGCAGAAAAATCAACTCGTGGTGAAATCGTTGCTGTTGGTAACGGTCGCGTGTTGGACAATGGTGAAGTGAGAGCACTTCAAGTAAAAGCAGGCGACACTGTACTGTTTGGCTCATACATTGAGAAAACAGAGAAGATCGAAGGTCAAGAGTACCTGATCATGCGCGAAGACAATATCTTAGGTATTGTTGAATAAGTCGAACTTACGGTTTTTACATACAGAATTTAGAGGAATATAAGACATGGCAGCTAAAGAAGTATTATTCGCAGGTGACGCACGCACAAAAATGTTAGCGGGCGTAAACGTACTAGCAAACGCAGTAAAAGTAACTTTAGGTCCAAAAGGCCGTAACGTAGTACTAGACAAGTCATTCGGCGCACCAACTATCACGAAAGACGGTGTATCTGTAGCGAAAGAAATCGAACTAGAAGACAAGTTCGAAAACATGGGCGCACAGATGGTTAAAGAAGTTGCGTCTAAAGCAAATGACGCTGCAGGTGACGGTACAACAACTGCAACGGTACTAGCACAAGCTATCGTGAATGAAGGCCTTAAAGCGGTTGCTGCGGGTATGAACCCAATGGACCTTAAGCGAGGTATCGACAAAGCAGTCGTTGCTGCAGTTGAAGAACTAAAAGCGCTTTCGGTTCCTTGTGCAGACGCAACTGCAATCGCACAGGTAGGTACTATTTCAGCTAACTCAGACAAAGAAATCGGCGACATCATTGCAGAAGCAATGGAAAAAGTAGGTCGTGAGTCTGGCGTTATCACAGTTGAAGAAGGTCAATCTCTAGAGAACGAACTAGACGTAGTAGAAGGTATGCAGTTTGACCGCGGTTACCTATCTCCGTACTTCATCAACAACGCTGAAAAAGGCCAAGTTGAACTAGATAACCCACACATTCTTCTAGTAGACAAAAAAGTATCTAACATCCGTGAGCTACTGCCTACACTAGAAGCGGTTGCTAAAACAAGCAAGCCACTACTAATTATTGCTGAAGACCTTGAAGGTGAAGCACTAGCAACGCTAGTAGTTAACAACATGCGTGGCATCGTGAAAGTTGCTGCAGTTAAAGCGCCTGGTTTCGGCGACCGTCGTAAAGCAATGCTACAAGACATCGCAATTCTAACTGGCGGTACAGTTATTTCTGAAGAGATTGGTCTAGAGCTTGAAAAAGCAACGATTGAAGACCTAGGTACAGCTAAGCGCGTTGTTATCACTAAAGATGATACAACAATCATCGATGGTGTTGGCGAGCAAGCTTCAATCGATGGTCGTGTTGAGCAGATCAAAGCACAAATCGCAGAAGCAACCTCTGATTACGACAAAGAAAAGCTACAAGAGCGTATGGCTAAACTAGCTGGCGGCGTAGCAGTAATCAAAGTTGGTGCTGCAACTGAAGTTGAAATGAAAGAGAAGAAAGACCGCGTTGAAGATGCGCTACACGCAACTCGCGCAGCGGTTGAAGAAGGTGTTGTACCAGGTGGTGGTGTTGCACTAGTTCGCGTAGCCAGCAAAATTGCTGAGCTGTCAGGTGACAACGAAGACCAAAATCACGGTGTTAAAGTAGCACTTCGTGCAATGGAAGCACCACTTCGTCAAATCGTTTCAAACGCAGGTGACGAAGCATCAGTTGTTGTAAACAACGTGAAAGGTGGCGAAGGTAACTATGGTTACAACGCGGCAAACGGTACTTACAACGATATGATCGAAATGGGTATCCTAGATCCAACTAAAGTAACGCGTTCAGCACTTCAGTTCGCTGCATCAGTTGCGGGTCTTATGATCACAACAGAAGCAATGGTTTCTGAAATCCCGCAAGAAGCACCAGCTGCACCAGACATGGGTGGCATGGGCGGAATGGGTGGCATGGGCGGTATGATGTAATCACCCCCTAAGCACTAAACGCTTATAAAAAACCTCGCATTTGCGAGGTTTTTTGCGTTTAGAACTATGCTTAGCAACTCGTCGTAATGCGTTGAGTTATTGGAATTAAGTATTTAATCTAAGGCGATTTTAAATTCTAACAGCTGCTGAGAACCGGGCTCAGCACGTAAAGGATATTCTCATGAATAAAAGTGTATTGGTGTTTAGCATATTAGCCAGTTTAAGTGTGGCAGGGTGTTCGTTGAATCATTCAAACACCAATGAGTCGACTAGATTGTCATCTCAAGAAACACAAAGCCAAATACAAACCAGTGATTTGGGTGAGCCTGCCAAGCAAGGTGAGCTTCGAGTTGCGGTTTTTAACGCGTACTTAAATCGCAAAAATGCCGGCGATATTCTGGCCGACGTACAAAGCGGTAACGATACACAAATTAAAAAAGTGGCAGAGATCATCCAACGCGTTCGACCTGAGGTTTTATTACTGGCTGAGTTCGATTATGTGGCTGATGGCAGTGCGGTGAAAGCGCTGCTTAAAAATTACTTAAACGTCAGTCAAAATGGTGTGAAAGGCATTGATTACCCTTATTTTTACCTTGCAGAATCTAACACGGGCATTATCACTGAATTTGATTTAAACAATGACGGCAAAGCGGGTGTCGGCGGTGGGGACGCTTATGGCTTTGGGGTCTTTCCTGGGCAATATGCCATGGTGTTGTTGTCGCAGCATCCAATCATCACAGATGAAGTACGCACCTTCCAAAAGTTCTTATGGAAAGACATGCCCAATGCAACGCTGCCAGTAAACCCAGAGACGGGCGAAGCCTGGTATAGCGAAGAAGAGCTTGAAATATTTAGGTTGTCGTCGAAAAGCCATTGGGATGTGCCAGTTAAAGTGGGTGATGAAGTTATTCATGTCCTTGCCAGTCACCCAACACCACCCGTATTTGACGGTAAAGAAGATAGAAATGGCTTACGTAACCATGATGAAATTCGCTTTTGGTGGGATTATGTGGATCCAAATGCATCAGACTACATTTATGACGATCACGGTCAAAAGGGCGGGCTAGGCAAGAACAAGCGCTTTGTGATCATGGGCGATTTAAATGCCTCTCCTGATGAAGGTAACGGTACGGGCAACCCAATGGCTAAATTATTTGCCAGTGAATATATCAATGGCAAACTCACGCCTGTTAGCGTGGGCGGAGTTGAGAATGCACCCAATAATCAATTTTCTGCGACTCATACTGCCGATTGGAAAATGCGTGCTGATTATGTGATCCCATCAACATTTGGCATTCAGGTTGAGCAAACCGCGGTGTTTTGGCCGAGCAAAACGGATGCAAACTATCATCTAGTCGGGCCGGGTCTGCAAAGCTCAGATCATCGTCTGGTTTGGTCTGATATTACATTAAATAAGCTGGCAACTGATGATACTAAGTAAAGCGGTAAAATAATTTATTACACCGCATTATTTATTTTGAAGCTTTCTTGCAAACCGAAGCTCAAAGGCTTCGGTTTTTTATACCTGAAAACGTAAAATATGGCATCTTAGTTGGTAATTAATTTTTAGAATACAGCCTGTTATTCTCATAAAACTTGAAAAGTCGACTAGTATTAATGTCATGTAATTATAGTGATTTACATCCTGCCCTTTGAAATAACAACTACATCATGGTGATAAGACAATGAAAACAAGACAAACGCTTATGATGGTCGCAACTCTGACGATCATACTCACTGGCTGTTCTGAACCGCAAAGTGATATGGCCAACCAAGAACAACTAAGGCCAGTCAGAACATTGCAACTTGTTAAGCAAACAGAAGGACCATTACAGGAATTTCCGGCTGTTGTGGATGCGGCGAGCACCGCAGACTTGTCGTTTAAAGTGTCAGGCTCTATTACTGATTTATATGTAAAGCAGGGTCAACCGGTACAAGCGGGTGATCTGATTGCGCATATAGATGATACAGATTACAAATTAGCTGTAGACGAAGCACAAGCAAATTTTGATAAGGCCAAAGCCGATTTTGCTCGAGCTGAACAATTGATTGTCTCGGGTACCATTAGTCAGTCAGATTACGATAAATTAAAGTCGCAATTTACTAGCGCTAAAACCAAGTTAGCAAATGCGAAAAACAATCTTGCATATACCACCTTAAAAGCCTCATTTACCGGTGTTGTATCACGAACTCATGTAGAACAATTTGAAGAGATACAAGCCAAACAAGCCATTGCGACATTACAAGATATCGAACACATTAACTTAAAAGTGAATGTGCCTGAAAGCATCATGATCCGCGTCAGTAAAGAAGCGCCAAAACAGGTGTTTGCTGAATTTGCTGCGATAAATGAAGAGCGTTTTCCGCTGGAATTTGTCGAAGTCAGTACACAAGCTGATGAAGCGACAAAAACTTATGAAGTGACTTTTAGTATGTTACCTCCTGAGGGCTACAATATTTTACCTGGTATGACAGCAAAAGTGATGGCAGGTACGCCAAGTCGTACAGCAGCAAACCTGTATTTACCGTTGGCGACTGTATTAAAAGATAGCCAAGGTAATTATGTATGGACGGTCGAATCTCAAGGAGAAAACAAGGGTAAAATAACGAAAACACCAGTCGTCATTGGCGAAATTTCATCACTAGGCTTTCCTGTTATTTCAGGCGTAGAGCAGGGGGATTTTGTTGTTACCGCGGGTATGAGTAAGGTCACCGATGGGCAAATAGTGAAGTTTTCAGGAGGTAAGTAATGAATATTACTCGTCTCGCGCTAGAGAATAATCGCACCACATGGGTGCTGATCCTAGTGCTCTTATTATCGGGGATCACTGCCTTTGACAAAATGCCGAAAGACTATGACCCAGGCTTTATTATCCGTACTGCGCAAGTGGTGACTTACTTTCCTGGTGCTAGTCCGCAGCGTGTTGAAGAGCTGGTGACAGATAAAATCGAGAAAGTGGTACAGCAAATTCCTGAGCTCGACTTTGTCAGTAGTACCTCAAAAACGGGGGTATCGATTGTCAGTGTTAACATTAAAGAAAGTTACAAAGAGATGCGGCCGATATGGGATAACTTGCGCCGTAAAATTCAGTCGATAGAAAAAGATTTACCGAGCGACGCTCAAGCCCCCATCGTCAATGATGAGTTTGGGGATGTGTTTGGCGTTGTGATTGGGTTAACCGCCGAAGGTTACACCTATCGCGAAATGGAAGAAGTGGCAGAGCAAGTGCGAGATCAATTATTGCGCTTACCAGAAGCCGCCAAAGTCGACATTTTTGGGGTGCAAGAGCAGCGTGTCTTTATTGAGTTTGAAAATGCCAAAATGGCGGCATTGGGTATCACCCCGAATCAATTAAAAGATCAACTTGCGGCTCGTAACATCGTAAACCCTGGCGGTTCAATCTACATTGAAGATGAAACTTTGGCGTTAGAGCCTAGTGGTAATTTTGAGTCAGTGGAAGATATTGCCAATACCATCATTAATGTCTCGGGTAGTCAGCAAGTGATCTTGCTCAGTGATATTGCCCGTGTCTATCGCGATTACGTCGATCCTGCGAAGAGCAAGGTAAGAGTTGAGCAGCAAAGTGGCATGACTATCGCCATTTCTATGCGTCAAGGTGGTAACAATCTGCTACTCGGTGAGCAAGTCATTAATGCCCTGCACCATCTTGAATCGGTTTATCCGATTGGGGTTGAGTTTAAGCTGCTGTCATTTTTGCCCAAAGAAGTTGAAAAGAAAGTGTCTGACTTTGTGTCTAACCTTTTACAAGCTGTTTTAGTCGTGACTGTGGTCATGTTGTTTAGTCTTGGTCTAAGAACGGGTTTGATTGTCGCGAGCCTTATTCCAATGAGTATGGTGTTAGGCATTTTGGTGATGTCGTTTTTCAATATCAGCATCGACCAAATCTCTTTAGCTGCATTGATCATCGCATTGGGTATGTTAGTAGACAACGGCATCGTAATGTCTGAGAACATTATGGTTCAGATGGAGCGAGGGAAAGCGGCCATAGACGCAGCAGTTGATTCGGCACAGGAGCTGAAAATTCCATTGCTGGTGTCGTCTCTCACAACGGGCGCAGCGTTTTTACCTATCTTTTTAGCAGAATCGACGACGGGGGAATATACCGCCTCGCTATTTAAAGTGGTGACCATTACCTTACTATGTTCTTGGTTATTGGCGATGACCATGATCCCAATGCTATGTGTGTACTTCACTAAAGTGAAGAAAGAGTCTGCTAATTACGATACTGGTTTTTACCTGTTCTATAAAAACATTTTGGCTGGACTGATTAGGTATCGTTGGTTCACAGTACTCGGCTGTGTGGGTATGTTGTTTATTGCTATCCAAGGTATGCAGTACGTGCCTAAATTGTTCTTTCCTCCGTCAGATCGTGATTATTTTAAAGTTGAATTAGAGCTCCCTATTGGTACGCGCATTACTGCGACAGAGTCAGTTGTGCGTGATGTAGAATCGTTTATTGCTAACAACTTAAAAGTAAACGAACAAACAGAGCAAGGCGTTACTGATTGGGTAAGTTATATCGGTAACGGTGGGCCTAGGTTTTTGTTAACGCATAGCCCTGAGCCAACCAGCTCGAACTATGCCTTAATGATCATCACCACGACGTCGTACAAGCATATTGATAATGTGATGAAGCAAATTGAAGACTATGCGTTGGCACGCCACCCAGATCTGCTCTTAAAGCTGAGAAAAATCGAAAATGGCGCACCGATAGCAAACCCGGTTGAAGTGAGGTTGCTCGGTGATGACATCAATGTACTGATGGGGATTGTTGATGAGTTAAAAGCGAAAATGCGCGAAACAGCGGGCTTAAAGTCAATCAGCGACGATTGGGGCTTACCAATTAAAAAGCTACAAATCAAAATTGACCAAGCACGAGCTCGAAGAGCGGGCTTGTCGAGCCGAGATATCGCAAACTCTTTACAAACTGGCTTGAGCGGCATGGAGCTTACCAAGTACAGAGAAGGCGATGAGCTTATTCCGATTACCTTGCGTTCAATCGCAGGTGACAGACAAGATATTGGTAAGCTTGAAGCTATGGTGGTGTATTCACAAGCAACAGGTCGCTCTGTGCCTCTGAAGCAAGTTGCTGACATCGAAGTTGTTTGGGAAAGCGCACAAATTTTACGTCGTGATCGCCTAAAAGCCGTTAAAGTTGGGGCGCAAATTGAAGGTATTACCGCCAATGAAGGGTTTGCCCAGCTACTTCCTTGGCTTGAGGAGCAAAAAGCAAATTGGCCGTATGGCTATGACTATGAACTCGGTGGTGAAGCTGAATCATCGGGCAAAGCCAACCAGTCAATTGCCGATAAGATGCCGATAGCTGTCTTTATTATTGTGATTCTATTAATAGGCCAATTTAACTCAATTCGTAAGTCAGTCATTGTGCTCACAACGATCCCACTTGGTTTTGTCGGGGTTGTGGCTGCGCTGTTACTCGGTCAGTCATTCTTTGGCTTTATGACACTTCTGGGTGTAATTTCACTGGCGGGTATCGTGATCAACAACGCGATTGTATTACTTGAGCGTATTAAGATGGAGTTAGATGAAGATAGCAGTCATCCTATACAAGCCATTATTTATGCAGCACAACAGCGTATGCGACCGATTTTACTGACAACCGCGACAACAGTTTTGGGATTAATTCCTCTGTACTTAGGTGGCGGCGAAATGTGGGAGCCCATGGCGCTGACTATTATGGGCGGGTTGTTGTTCTCGACCCTTTTAACCCTAGGAGTCGTACCTGTGTTGTATGCGTTGCTATTTGGCATGAAAAAGTAGCAAGCTAGAACAGTTCGTGTCTAAGTGTAAAAGTGTAAAAGTGTGTAATTGTGGCCCTAAAAAGGTTCCCATTACGCATTTTTTTGCTCATTATAGAGACGAAAGTCTTTTAGGAGGTCATCATGAAAAAGTTATGTTTCACCTTACTCGCTTTGAGTATGCCATTTTTAAGTATCGCTGGAGAGGCGAAAGTTACTTGGAAAGACTTTAACGATTACCGCGATGTCTATCCAGGAAAGGAAGTGAAAGGCGCATATCACAAACGCGTCGCTAAGCAGTTTGAAAAGCATATCAGTAAATTGGCTGAACAGTTACCTGAAGGTTACAAATTAAATGTGACTTTTGATGACATAGACCTTGCTGGCGACGCGAGAATGAACATGCAAGATATACGTGTGATAAAGCCAATTTATTTTCCAAGGTTGACTATAAGTTATACCGTACAAGATAAATCAGGCGCGACGGTAAGTAGTGCTGAAAAGCTAGTATTAAAAGATATGAGCTTTATGGATCGCATTAAGAAAGGTCGTGAGACGTCTTTCTATTATGAAAAGAAACTATTGAGTGAGTGGTTTGAAGATAAGGTTTTGGTCAAAACCAGCGCTTAAACTTTTAACGCACTTAAAATTAAATAATAAAGCCTGCAGTTGCAGGCTTTATTATTGTTATGAGTAATTGTTTAATTACTCTGGTTGGTGTTTAACCCCATTTTTGATCCAATCAGCCGCAGGTTTTCCTTTCAGGTGATGATCAAAGTACTCCATCATACGAATTGAGAAATCCACTTGGTTGGGGAATTTCTTCAAGTGATGTGGCTCGCCCTCGTATTGTAAGAAAATGGCATCTTTATTGTGTCTACGAAGTGCTAAGTAGTATTGAATGCCTTCTTGCCATGGTACCGCGCCATCGTCATCACCAAACATGATCAGCACAGGTGTATTTACTTTGTCGGCAAAGAATACAGGCGAGTTTTCAATGTATAAATCGAGTGCTTGTGTCAGCGGTTTACCAATACGGCTCTGACCAGTTTCATACTGGAACTGACGGGCAAGGCCCGACTTTAAACGAATACCACTATATGCCGATGTCATATTCGATACAGGGGCACCTGATACAACCGCTTTAAACATATCTGTTTGCGTGATCATAAAGGCACTTTGGTAGCCTGCCCAAGAGTGACCTTGTAACCCAATCTTATCAGGGTGGGCAACTCCCATATCAATCAGCTTTTGCGCGGCGTTGATCATGGTTTGAGTTGATGATGGGCCCGGCTTACCAATTTCAAAACGAATATCAGGTAAGAACAATGCGTAACCGTTCGAGGTAAACATTGGGAAGTTCGGTCTGTGGTTTAACTCCATTTTCGGGAAGTTATACATACGTTGGCTCATATAGCGGTAGAAATAAATCACCGTAGGTACTTTATCACCTTCTTTATAGCCAGCAGGTTTGATTAGCACACCTTGTAAGTCTTCGCCGTTATAACCTTTATATTGCACTAATTCAGGTTTGCCACCCCATGCAAAGTTCTTCACTTGTGGGTTTAAGTCTGTCACTTTTTTAGTCTTTGCGAATGTGCTGGTGGTTTGCCAAAAATCAGGGAACTGATGATAGCTTTCTGTGGTGAAAATCAGTTTGTCGGCATGTTTAGCTTTAGCGACTAGTGCATAGCGGGCTTCGCCTTTTAGTACTGTTTTTACTTTACCTGTTGCTAGGTCCAGCGTTGCCACGCCCGACTGTTTATTTTCAGTGTTGTGGGTATGCAGCATTAAGGTGTCATTTGTAGCAAAACCAAGCTTATTTTGATCAAGATACTTTACGCGGTATTGGGTGTTTGTTTCGCGGCCCTTTGTTAATCGAGTCGCGTGTTGTGTATTGACGTCGAATGCCCAAATATCAAACTTCGAGTAGACATACACAATTGAACCATTAAGTTGCCAACCTGCAAAACCATAGCCTGGTTGCTCGCTCGGGTAGTCATGCTTGTCGTCGGCGAAAATCGCCTCTTTGATAGCTTTGGTTAGAGGTGACAGAGATTGCGATGATAAGTCTTTTAACCAAACCTGCTGGTCTTTAAAGAATGCAGCATGGCTACCAGTCGGAGACAGGCTTGGTCTAAACGGTGAACCTTCGATGATCTTGGTTTGATCGCCAGTTTTCACATTAATGGCAGCATAATCGTTGAAGAAGCCTTCATACATAATGCGTTCTAAATGTGGCTTATCGTTACTTGCGAGTAAGAAGTTCGCTTCGGTGTTTAAGCGAATATTTGGCGCTTGCTCGTTAGCAAGCTGCACAACTTGCTCACCATTTAGATGATAAACTGCTTGATAGTGGCGGTTTTTATTCGCTTGTTGCCATGTTTTGGCTTCACGGGTTTTAATTTCAGCATCGTTATTGTGCCAAACCTGTAGGCCTTTTTGTGCACGAATAGTGTCGAAGTCAGTGAGTGATGCTTCGTCTTTATACTTCAACTCTTTTTCTTTAGCTTCAAGCAGGGGGCGGTTTTGGAAGTATAAGCGCTCACCTTGCTCAGACCAGGTTAGTTTAGCTGTTTTACCTGTGAACCACCCTGTTGGGTTATCAATCTCTTTTAGGGTATTGGTATCACTGTGCCATAGAGTAATTTGATGGTCGCGACGACGTGTATCATCATTGACATAATTGGCCATGTTAAAAGCAACAATAGGCTTTTTAGGGTGCCAAATTGCTTGGCTTAAGGTGACCCCTGGCTCGTTGAACAAACTGCTTTGCGTTTGCGTGTTTAAATCAAAAAAACCAATGTGGTTTTTTGCGCCGTGTTCATCGTGAACATTAAATAGTACGCCATATTCTTTAGGGCTCAGCGCAAACTTACCAACATGTTCAATGGTCGTTTTGCTCATATCACGCAGGTTTACGATTACCAGTGAATAAAACTTGTCTTTTTTATCTGCCTTAATTTCGCTTTCAGGCTTGTCAGCTTTTTTGTCTTTTTTATCGTCTTGTAGTTTTTCTTTGGTGCGATAAGCAAGCCAGTTACCGTCATCACTGATTTGGTAATCAACTACTTCAGCAAAGGTGGTTTGCTTATGTGTGTTGGTATCAATCAGAATAAGCTGGTTATTTAGTTTTTTCTTATCTTTTTTCTTGGTGGTTTCTTTTTCTAATAGAGTAGGCACCTGCGTGAATGACACCCAGTTTGCAGCCTTATTGATATGTGGTTTAGTGCCTTGTGGAACTCGGGCAATGATTTTATTAGTCTGTAAATCGTAGACTAGGCCTTCGCTATTGCCGCGATAGGGCTTTGCAGAAAAAGTTAGAAATTGGCCGTTTTCAGATAATTGCTGACCTTGTGCATAGCGAAAGTCAAATACATCCTTAAACTCGAGATTTGATTTCGCCGCAACAGGCAAGCTGCACAGCACACTGGCTGCAATAAGAGAGTGGAACGCCTTCATGGTGCAAACCTAATTTTACTTATAAAGGTTTTTTTTATCACGCAGCAGGTAAAGACAAAAGGGCGATGCGGTCAATAACAGTAAGATACCAATCCTCAATAAGACTTAATCATTTTGAGGGATTAAAACTGACGTTAGCTTTGTTGAAAATTTCTTATTTAGAACAACTAAATAGCAAAATTTTCGCCTTGCCTTCATGGAAGTAAGTACCTCAGCGATAGCAGGACGCGTGAGCGGCCCTACCGACAAATTTTACTTGCCTCAAAATAGATCACTTAATTAAGAGGATTGGTATGAGAGGTGAAACAGTGATTTTGGGGCACAAAAAAAGCGACATCTGTCGCTTTTTAGAATTTAATTGGCGATTAAGCTAACCAGATTTTTTGCAACTCTTGCCACTGTGCTTCAAATTGACTGCTTGGGCGAGTTTTAAAATCACTGCGAACAAATTGGTTCATTTTGCCTTCGATGTAAGCCAAGAAGAAATTGGCCAATGCCGCTTCGTCGGTGGTAAAGGCTTTACCTTCACGAAGCTTGCGTTCACGTAGAACTTGTTTGAATTGGGTTTCTAACTTTTCAAACAGGCCTTGAATGCGCTCACGCAAACGCTCTTGTTCACCTTGTAGTGCATCACCCGTTAAAATACGTGTGATCCCAGGGTTCTTTTCTGCAAATGCTAGAATAAGAAGCAAGATATTATAAATACGACCCTGAGTTTCTTTCTCGTTATCTAAAATGATGTTGATACGAGAAAGTAGGGTGTCTTCAATGAATTCAATTAAACCTTCAAACATGCGTGCTTTGCTTGGGAAGTGGCGGTATAACGCCGCTTCAGATACGCCCACTTCAGCTGCTAATTTTGCAGTTGTGATACGTTGACCAGGGCTGGTTTCAAGCATTTGTGCGAGAGATTGTAGTATTTGCTCTTTGCGATTACTGCGCTTAGTCGCTGGCATGAATGGTCCTTTAATTTATCGTTATTATGTTCTATTTATACTTTGTATTATGCGGTGCATAATTTAGTGTAAGCCCCAACAAGCTCACACTTTGTTGGGGTTATGTTAATGGTTTATTCAGCTTGGTGCCAGTGTTTTAAAGTGACTTTCATTCATGTTTTGTACTGAAAAAAATACACCTTTGTAAGCCTTTGTTTTAAGGGTTTTTATAGCTTTTCGGCAAGTGCCTCTAGTAGAGACGTTGCTAGCTCAGCTTTACTATTAACCCCTAAATTGCGCTGATCATCATGCCAGAACAATGTTAACGCATTGTGATCGGAGTTAAAGCCAAGGCCTTCTCGAGAGACATCATTGGCGCAGATCATATTGAGGTTTTTCTTTTCTAATTTGCCTGTGGCGTATTTTTCAACATCTTGTGTTTCAGCTGCAAAACCTACCGTGTAAGGGCGATTATTTTGTAGTGCGGCAACTTCGGCAATAATGTCTGGATTTTTCACCATAGTGAGGGTGATCTCATCGCCTTGTTTTTTGATTTTTTGCTCGGCCACATTGGCTGCACGGTAGTCAGCAACCGCAGCACAACCAATAAAAATATCTGAGTTTTGCGCATGCTCAAGCGCGGCATCTCGCATCTCTAATGCACTACTGACTTTGATGACTTTAGCTCCTGTAGGAGGTGTTAAAGTCACAGGGCCAGAAATAAGGGTCACTTTTGCACCTAATTTAAGGGCTGCTTCTGCAATGGCATAGCCCATCTTGCCTGAACTGTGGTTGCTGATATAACGCACTGGGTCGAGAGCTTCGCGGGTTGGGCCTGCAGTAATTGAAATAGTTTTACCTGCCAGTACGGGTTCAATGTCATCGCGCGTACAAAGCTCAACGAGTTCCATTGGCTCTAGCATCCGACCCGCACCCACATCGCCACATGCTTGTTCGCCTTTACCCGGACCCCAAATATTCACGCCACGATTAGCAAGGGTTTTTAAGTTGGCTTGTGTTGCTGCGTGGGCGTACATTTGTTGGTTCATTGCGGGGGCAATAGCGATTTTAGCTGGCGTGGCAAGTAATAATGTGGTGAGCAAATCATCGGCAATACCTGATGCCATTTTCGCGATGATGTTTGAACTTGCTGGGGCAACGAGAATTAAGTCAGCCCATTTGGCAAACTCAATATGGCCCATGGCCGCTTCAGCACTCGGGTCGAGTAAAGAATCAGAAACAGGTTCTCCAGATACCGCTTGCATAGTCAGTGGAGTAATAAAATGCTTGGCAGAATCGGTCATAACCACTTTGACATTGCAGTTGCGCTCTTTTAATCGTCGAACTAATTCTGCACATTTGTAAGCAGCAATACCGCCACTGATCCCCAAAACAATATTTTTTGCCTGTTTCATAGCTTGTTAAATCCAGTAAAAACTTGCCTAAACTCTATCATAGAGAAGTGACTGAGGGGTAACCTGCTTTTGTCTTTTATGATCCTTTGACTACACTTTAGTGCCTAGGAACAAAGGAATTAAGGAATTAAGGACAAACTATGCAATTGAGTGCATTACCAAAACACACCCTACCAAGAGAAAAGTTATTGAAAAAAGGCCCGCATGCATTGAGTGATGCAGAGCTTTTGGCAATATTTTTAAGAACTGGTATCGCCGGCATGAATGCCATTGAATTGGCAGAATCACTACTAACCCAAAGTAGGTCATTACAAAATTTATTTAATGCCAGTCTAAAAGAGTTCTCAGCGTTGAAGGGGTTGGGGGAGGCCAAATATGTACAATTACAAGCTGTACTTGAATTGAGTAAACGCTATATGCGTGAAGCATGCTTGCGCGACACGGTATTCACTTCGCCTGATGCGGTGAATGACTACCTGTGTTTGCAATTAAAAGGGTTAGAGCACGAAGTGTTTATGGCACTGTATTTAGATAACCAGAACCAACTTATTCATGACGAGATTTTATTTAATGGCACAATAAACGCCGCGAGTGTTTATCCTAGAGAAGTGGTAAAAGCGGCATTGAAGCATAATGCGGCCTCATTAATTTTTGCGCACAATCATCCCAGTGGCATTGCTGAGCCGAGCGAAGCCGATAAGTTAATTACCCAAAAATTACAAAAAGCCCTCGCTTTAGTGGACATTCACGTATTAGATCACCTTATTGTCGCAGGGAATCGCTGCATATCTTTTGCACAGCGAGGCTTGATTTAAGTGATTTATAGAAAGAAAACGTTAAAAAACGCAGCTTTGCTCAAAATATTGCAAATTAGTTTAATTTAAATGCAGTTTTTACTTTCCTAAGCACGATTCGATCATTATAATTGGCCGCTATCAAATTTACATATGAGCTGATTGATAGGACTAGATCCTTGATCTTTGCCTGCTAATGCTGTATAAAGAGCGCCCTCTGATTTACCCCAGGGCAAACAGTTAAGGCCCAAGGGAAAATTAAGCTCGAGCGAAGTTATTGGAGATATATAGACATGTCTAAAGTCTGTCAAGTTACAGGTAAGCGCCCAGTGGTAGGTAACCACCGTTCACACGCGCGCAACGCTACTAAGCGTCGCTTCCTACCTAACCTACAAACGCACCGTTTCTGGGTTGAAAGCGAAAAACGTTTTGTTACTTTACGTACTACTACTAAAGGTATGCGTATTATCGATAAAAAAGGCATCGACGCGGTATTAGTAGATATCCGTGCTCGCGGCGAAAAAGTTTAAGGAGCTGAATCATGCGTGATAAGATCCGTTTAGTTTCAACTGCTGGTACTGGTTATTTCTACACTACCGACAAGAACAAGCGTAACATGCCTGAAAAAATGGAAATCAAAAAGTACG
The DNA here is from genome assembly GCF_056158285.1 of Pseudoalteromonas sp. AWM4_233. Taxonomy (NCBI): domain Bacteria; kingdom Pseudomonadati; phylum Pseudomonadota; class Gammaproteobacteria; order Alteromonadales; family Pseudoalteromonadaceae; genus Pseudoalteromonas; species Pseudoalteromonas sp. AWM4_233. Next base: position 207,790 of record NZ_JBSWSZ010000001.1, read on the forward strand.
ATCCTAAAGTACGTAAGCACGTGATTTTCAAAGAAGCTAAAATCAAGTAATTTTAGTTTTATAGAATTCAAAAACCCAGCCTCGGCTGGGTTTTTTGTTTTTAAATAAAGCGAGTTTCTAGATTAAAAAAGCCATCAATACAAAGTATGATGGCTTTTCTATTTATACCAATTAACTAAAGTTGAATTAGTATTATTTAATTGCTGCGAATGGCGTGCCCATACGAGTTACTGTTTCAGGCTGCTCGCTATCTAAGAAGTCAGCTTGATCTTTACCCCAAGCTAAAATGACCGTTGAGCCTAGCTTAAAGCGGCCCATTTCATCACCTTTCTTTAAATGGATCGCTTTGTCGCCCTCTGCAGGATAATTCCATGTCATGACGTCACGACCAGCCGGTGGTGTAACTGTCCCTGCCCAAATTGTTTCGATGCTTGCCACAATCGTTGCACCGACTAAAGTCATCGCAAGTGGGCCTACTTTGGTATCGAAAATCGCCACGACACGCTCGTTTCGCGCAAACAAGTTAGGTACGTTTCTCGCAGTGAGTGGGTTAACCGAGAATAGGTCGCCTGGTACATAAATCATCTTACGCAACGTGCCGTCAATTGGCATGTGGATACGGTGATAGTCTTTTGGTGCCAAATAAATACAGGCAAACTTACCGCCCATAAACGGGTCTGCATCGTCTTTATCACCACCGTGTAAGTCTTGTACGCTGTAGTTATGACCTTTAGCCTGAATAAGTTGACCATCAACAATATCGCCTAACTGGCTGATAGCGCCATCTACAGGGTGAGTAATGATGCTTTCGTCTTCTGTTAATGGGCGAATGCCTGGTTTTAATGGGCGAGTAAAGAACTCATTAAAGGTTTTATAGTGCGCAGGATCTTCGTAAAGTGCCTCGCTCATATCAATCTTATACTGCTTGATAAATGCCTTAATTAAAGAAGTTGTCACGGAGCCTGCTTCAGCAGCAGCTAACTTACCAACTAGGCGAGAGATCCCATGCTTAGGCATGGCGTATTGCATGGCAATTTTAAATTTATCCATGGGGACTATAAATTCCTAAAAATAATTAGCGCAGATACTAACATATAAACTGTAAATTTTTTAAACTCTTGGCGCACGAGCACCCGCGCGGCCATCAGCCATTGATTCTAGAATACGGTGGTAGCTGTCAAAACGTAGTTCTGTAATTTTTCCCTCATCAACCGCTTCGACCAGAATGCATCCAGGGTCATTGAGGTGCTTACAATCTCTAAAACGGCAGCCGCCTATATACTCGCGGAACTCTTTAAAGCACCAAGTTACGCGTTCAACATCTAGGTGCCATAAACCAAATTCACGGATCCCTGGTGAATCAATCAGATTTCCGCCGCTAGGTAAGTGATGTAATCGTGACACAGTCGTGGTGTGCTGACCGAGACCGCTATTTTCAGAGACTTCTTTGGTAAGAATATCCGCATCAGGGAGTACGGTATTTACCAGTGTTGATTTACCAACCCCTGATTGGCCTACAAAGATGTTATTTTTACCCACTAATACTTGCTTCAGCGCGTCAATACCTTCGCCGGTTTTGGTGCTGACAAGGTGAACTTTGTAACCTAATTCACGATAGATATCTAAAATCTCGTTAATGAACTCGAGACCTTCGTCATCAATCAAGTCGATTTTATTAAGCACTAAAATGGGCTCGATACCCATATCTTCACAAGCCACTAAATATCGGTCGATAATCTGTGGGGTGAACTCAGGTAAAATTGCAGATACCATCAGAATTTGGTCAATGTTTGCTGCAACGACTTTAACGCCATCATAAAAATCGGGTCGAGTAAGCTGTGAACGGCGTTCTTCAATGGCTTCTATAACGCCTGCTAAATCTCCATCACTGACCTTGGCACGACGAAAGAAGACTTCATCACCACATACTAAGCCGCCAACGGTTCTACGAATATTACAGCGTAAAACTTCGCCATCAGACGTTTCTATATCGGCATGTTGGCCGAAACGGCTGATCACCACTGCATTTTCAGTTGGACCTAAATTGTCGGTTTGCCACTGGGTATCTTGTTGCTCGCCATGCTGCTGTTTAGCTTTACGCAAGCGTTTTTGATGGTTGGCACTGATCCGACGGGATTGGCCTTTACTGAGTTTCTTTTGTTTTGCCATAGTTACTTAGCTTGTCACTGATCAAAATTGCAATTAATAAAATTGCCTAAAATCACCCTGTTTACTTTGTGAGCATGGCTTAAATGGGCTATAACTCAATTAAATTAAGCGCTTTTAAAAAAAAAGCTTTAGGTAAACAAGTGAAGCTAATATGATATATCTAATTGCATTGGATCTAAAGGAAGTACCGCTAAGGTAGTTTATGTCTTTTAATGAATCAAATTTGATCTGGCTAGATCTTGAAATGACGGGCTTAGAGCCTAAAACAGATAAAATCTTAGAAATTGCTACGGTTATTACTGACGGCGATTTAAATGTATTAGCTGAAGGCCCTGTTATTGCTATTCATCAAAGTGATGATCTGCTAGACAACATGGACGAGTGGTGCACTAATCAACACGGTCGTTCAGGTTTGACAGCACGCTGTAAGGCCAGCAAGTTCACTGAAGACGATGCCATTGCACAAACTTTAGAGTTTTTAAAAGAGTGGGTACCACCAGGTAGCTCGCCTATGTGTGGTAATTCAATTGGCCAAGACCGCCGCTTTTTAAATAAGTATATGCCTGAACTTGAGGCTTACTTTCACTATCGCAACCTAGATGTGAGTACAGTGAAAGAACTTGCACGTCGTTGGAAGCCTGAGCTACTAGGTCAAGTGAAAAAGAAAAGCTCACACTTGGCACTAGACGACATAAAAGATTCAATAATGGAATTAAAGGTTTATAAAGAAAAGTTCTTTAACCTTTAAAAACTGCTTGCAAAGCCCCTGCATTATTGTAGAATCCTGCCCCGCTTAAGAGAGTAACTCTGCGGGGTTTCTTATTTCTAGAGCAAATATTGTGATGCGGCACTAGCTCAGCTGGTAGAGCGCAACCTTGCCAAGGTTGAGGTCACGAGTTCGAACCTCGTGTGCCGCTCCAATTTCCAAAATTTTGTTTTACACAAGTTAATCATGTGATGCGGCACTAGCTCAGCTGCGTCGGGTAATAGACGCGACCTTTGCGATATTACAAACAAATCAAGAGCTAAATATGGAATGCGGCACTAGCTCAGCTGGTAGAGCGCGACCTTGCCAAGGTCGAGGTCACGAGTTCGAACCTCGTGTGCCGCTCCAATCTTCTGCTTCAAATATACCCTTACTCACTTATAATCTTGATTAATAATTAGTCTTTTCTTGCTTTTTTCATTGCCAAAACTCCCAACTCAACGTAGAATACGCGCTCATTTCGGCTATCACATTTAGTTCCTTGCCTTCCCCCGACTGGCCGAAACGGGACAAGGCTATATTAACCGTAAGGAATATCCATGCGTCATTACGAAATCGTATTCATGGTTCACCCAGATCAAAGTGAGCAAGTACCTGGTATGATCGAGCGTTATACTGGTTCTATCACTGAAGCTGGTGGTCAAATTCACCGTCTAGAAGACTGGGGTCGTCGTCAACTGGCTTACCCAATCGAAAAGCTTCACAAAGCACACTATGTTCTAATGAACGTTGAAGCACCAACTGAAGTAATCAACGAGCTTGAAACTTCTTTCCGCTACAACGATGCAGTGCTACGTAACCTAGTTATGCGTACTAAAAACGCTGTAACTGAAGCGTCTCCTCTTGTTAAAGAAGAGAAAAAAGAAGCAGCTTCTGCTTAATCGTTATTGAATCTGGATTGATTAAATAGGTGACACAGCCTGATCTGTATACAAATCAATATGTGCTCTCGGGTACGGTTTGTAAAACACCCAAATTTAGTCAAAGCCCAGCTGGTATTCCACATTGCACGTTTGTACTTGAGCACAAATCAATGCAAGTCGAAGCCGAACTAAACAGAAATAGTTATGTTCGTCTAAGTGTGGTTGCAAGCGGTGCACAATTACAGAATCAAACACAGCATTTATACGTTGGGCAGGCAATACAAGTACGCGGTTTTTTAAATCGTCACGAAAACCGAAATGGTTTAAGTCAACTTGTCTTACATGCACAACATATTGAAAGAATTAATTGAGGAAATTACTCATGGCACGTTATTTCAGACGTCGTAAGTTCTGCCGTTTCAAAGCGGAAGGCGTACAACAAATCGATTACAAAGATCTAGCTACTCTTAAAAACTATGTAACTGAAAGTGGCAAAATCGTACCTAGCCGTATCACAGGTACTAGCGCTAAATACCAGCGCCAGCTAGCAACTGCTATCAAGCGTGCTCGCTACTTAGCCCTTCTTCCATACACTGACTTACATAAGTAAGCAGCGGATTAACTCGTTTTTAAAAGGTGTAGAAACATGCAAGTTATTCTACTAGACAAGATCGCAAACCTTGGTAACTTAGGTGACCAAGTTGCAGTTAAATCTGGCTTCGCTCGTAACTTCTTATTCCCTAAAGGTAAAGCAGTTCCAGCGACTAAAGCTAACATCGAAACTTTCGAAGCTCGTCGCGCTGAATTAGAAGCGAAGATTGCTGAAGAACTAACAGCTGCTCAAGCACGCGCTGAGAAGCTAGAAGCATTAGCTGAAGTTACTCTAGTATCTAAAGCTGGTGACGAAGGTAAGCTATTCGGTTCTATCGGTACACGTGACATCGCTGACGCTATCTCAGCTGTTGGTGTTGAAGTTGCTAAATCAGAAGTTCGTCTACCTCTAGGTACTATCCGTGAGACTGGCGAATTTGACGTTGCAATCTCTGTACACTCAGACGTAACTGCTACTATCAAAGTAATCGTTATTGCTGAAGCTTAATCTCTGATTAAGTATTGAAAAGCCGCGTGTTATGCACGCGGTTTTTATATAAAAAATAAAAACTATCAAACTCCCTCTTCGTTTAAACATCTCACGGATCTGAGCAAACGGTACATTGTGTAATTACATGTAATCCGTTCCTTTTTCATAAACATATATTATGTGGTATTTTAACTGCGGGTTTTGTCATACCTAATAACAAGTTAAGCTTTTGTTCCTTGTTAGGTTTGTGTTAAAAATGACAGCGCTGTTTTGTTTTGGGTAGAGTATGAATTCTAGAGTAATTACAAAAGGTTTTACGCTAATTGAGCTGTTAATTGTGGTTGCAATTGTTGCGATTACAACGACACTGGCGTATCCATCTTATCAAAGGTATATCCAAGATGGGCATCGTTCAGATGCACAACATGGTATGTTGCAAACTGCGGCAATTTTAGAGCGAATTTACTCAAGAAACGGTGGTTATCCACATAGTAATAGCTTTACGGATTTACCTAAATCAGCAGTTTATACGTTCGAGTATAAACATGACCCAGATTTACCGGCAGGGTCACCTGACTTTAGAAGTTTAAAGTTCACCTTAAAAGCAAAGCCAAAAGCCGGTAGTGTCCAGTCTTCTGACAGGTGTGCCGTTTTAGAGATCGACCAAACTGGTAAAACAACAGCAAGTGGGAATGGCAATGACTGCTGGAAATAAGCAAAAGTCACGCGGCTTTACTATGATTGAGTTATTAATCACGCTTGGTTTAGTGAGTATTTTAGCCATGCTAGCCGCTCCATCATTTGCTCAGTTTATAAAACAAGAACGCCTGACTAAAACAGCCAACCAATTAAACGCTGTGTATCGTTACGCCAGAAGTGAAGCGGTAAAGCGAGCTCAAACAGTTATTCTTACTAAACAAGACACCTCTTGGTTAGTAGAAATTGAAGTCGCAGGTGGCAGGGAGACGTTACGACAGTTCGACTCTAATTACCCAACAGTCAGTGCAGAGCTAGTTGATCGTATGATACGTTCAACGGGTGAATTAAATTTACAAAGCAATATTTTAATCTCTGACAACGATACTAATACCGACGATTATCGTTTATGTATTTTGCGAAGTGGGCAAAGCTGGTTAGGTAAGGCAGAAGAAAATTGCGCGTAAATGCTGGTTTTTCATTGCTAGAAGTATTGGTGTCTATGTTTATTGCGAGCATAGCGCTGATTGGTTTGGGTGTAACACAGCTGAAGTCACTGCAGTTCGCCAATAATAGCTTTGATTATACCGTCTCTCTTGTGCAGGCGCAGAATGCGATCGAACGCATGTGGCCGGAGCTTTGTGAAATACAGCATAACGCGCCATCAAAGTTTACAGAGCAAGCATTTAGAGAGTCGTTACAGCCACCTGATAGCTTATCTTTTAGGTACGCTTTAACATTACCAGCGGCTTATAGTGGTGAGATGCCCATCACTGTGGCATGGCAAGATTTACGTGTGCCAGAGGAGGCTCAAAAGCAACTGCTTAATCAGGTCACATTGAATGCAAGTTTTGTCGAGGTGCCGAATGTGTGTAACCCATAAAGCGAGACAATCAGGATATACATTACTTGAGATGTTGGTGGCGATGGCGGTCGGCTTGTTTCTACTTGCTGGTGTTGCCATGTCTTATTCGGCGATAAAAAGTACAGTAAGAATGACCCAAGAGCTATCGGATGCGCAAGAGGTGATCCGTTATACCAGCCAAGTATTTACGCGTAGTGTTAAGCAAACAAACAGTGAGCCTATTATTAGCGCAGCCCCTTTGACGATTCAATTTCAGCAACTTGCCAATGTATTATCTTGCCAAGGCACGACCCCAGCTGTGGATTACACTGAAACTTATGCACTTGAAAATGGTTATCTAACCTGTGACATTGGCGATGGTAACGGCGCGCTACAACTACTCAAGGGCATAGAGGCCATTAACTTTGCATATAATAATAATCTAGTCAGCGTGACGGTCAAACCGATAAATATGCCAAGTCACTTTGGAGTAGGGCTGCAAATAGATATTGCCACCACGCAATTAATTCTGCTCGAAGCATTTAGGGAAAGCGTATGAAGCAGCAGTCAGGATTCACTTTAATCAAAGTCATGTTAATGAGCACGATGGCCAGTGTCGTGGTGTTTGGTGCACTTAAAGAAACAGTGATCCAAGAGCGTTTAACGGGTAACTTTCAAAAAGATATGAATGCACGTTTACTCGCTGAAAAAGGTATTTTTACGGCGGCTAAAAGTTTGCAAACAGCAGTATCAAATAACACCAACTTGACCGTTGATGAGTTAGTTAACCAATATGGTTTACACGCCGGAAACGGTGATATAGGCGATGACACGGCTTATAAAGCACACTTAAGTAAAAATGCTGATGGGTTACTTGAAATTACGAGTCTAGGTCAGCGCTATTATGGTGATGCGAATCAACAACTTGTTGCTCGTTTTGAATTAAAACCTGGAGATGTTAAATCACCCTTTCAACATGCTGTTACGGGTTGTAAAGGTGTTAATTTATCAGGTAGTGGTGTCGTTGATAGTTATGACTCTAGTAAAGGCCCATACTCTGAAACTAACCGCGATTCTTCTGGTCATGTAAATACTGTGATTGGTGACTCTAGCGTCACAATTACCGGTAACTCGCCGATTAAAGGCGATGTGAAAGCATCGGGAGTGATATATCTTAAAGGCTCTTCACCTATTATCGGAGATGTACACTCAAATACTGGTGTGGAGATCAGTGGAGGGGGCGGTACGGGTTATCGTGTTGAGGGCAATGTCTACTCTGGAGGTTTTTTCACACATCGCGGTGGTGAGGTAAAGGGATATGTTCGAGCGGCGGGCAATGTCGACATGAAATGGGGGAGTAAGATCATTAATGCAAACAATGATCCCTACGACATCATGTATGGGGGGACGGGTAAGTTCCCTGCGAGTTATCACGCACAAGATAGGGTTGAACTCGACGATGGTACAGTAAGGCGAGATGTTCGTTATACAGACGATTACTTCAGAAAAATGCCAGAGATAGAGCCTGTTAAAGTGTATGACCCAAGCTCTCCAGATTATGATCCTGCGAAGCCAAATAAAGAGTGTGACCCCTTTGAATTACCACTGAACATGCCGGACGTGATGGCTCAAAATCCAAAGCGAAGTCAAGATTTCGCTGTTGGAGCGACACAGAACTATCAATTTACACCAGATATAGGCCGCTTGATGACATCTCAAGTTGGCATCAAAAAGGCTGTTGCGTTAGATTCCGAAAAAGCAGAGATCTATTTGTTTGATAACTTAAGTCAACGACATGGCATTACAGGCACGACTGAAGAGCGCGTGTTTGGTATGAAAAACTTTAAGTTATACAGTGATGGGAAAATGACTATCACAGGGGGCGATGTCATCTTTTTAGTCGATGGTGATTTTGTGCTAAGTGGTAATGCCAAGTTAACCATTGAATCTGGCAGTAGTTTAACTGTATTTACTACCGGTAAAGTGATCTTAGGTGCAAGCGGTCAAGTGATCACAGAAAAAGAGGGGCTGACGGTAAGTGGTATCCCCAGTTTGAATTTCTTTTCTTCATATTCTGGCAAAGATGGTTTTCAGGTAAAAGGGGCATCAGATATGTATGCGACAATTTATGCGCCCTTAACACAAGTAAAACTCTCAGGAAGTGGACAACTCTATGGCACCGTTCGTGGCTCAATTATTGACTCTTCTGGTGGCAGTGGTGTGCATTTTGATTCGGCTCTGAAAGATGTGAATTTTGGCTCAGGCGGCGGTAGCAATGAGAAACCTCAGCTTATTTTCAAAGGTTGGTTCTTTGAGCCGGCCAAACCTTTGCCTGCTCTAGAAGAAGACGAAGGAGAGACCTCTAACACTGATAACTAACAGTGCAATATGTAACTAACAGCATTTCATTGCAAAACTAGTTTTGCTTTGTAATGCTGTCCCCTCAATTTTTTTAAATTTCTTTTAAACCTTTTTAAGCCAAGGTGGCGTCTTAGATAATAATAATGAAGCAAAACGCCAAACTGGGTAGAAACCCGATAAAGGAATAACGTCATGTTAATCGATGCCAAACAGGCATTTTCGAATACGAATAAAGATGAGCAAACAGATGACCTTGTATATAGAGTACAACAAGGTGATCAAGCTGCGTTTGCCCAGCTTTACCGTCAGCATGAAAAACCTGTATTTGCGTTATGTTTGAGGCTGCTTGCAGATCAACAGCATGCAGAAGATGTCTCACAAGAAGTGTTTGTACAGTTGTGGCATAAAATCTCACAGTTTCAGGGTCAGTCAAAGTTTTCAACTTGGTTGTATAGTGTAACGAGCAATATTGCCATTAGCTATTTACGCAAACATAAAAACTGGCTGCAAAAAGTCGTGAGCTTTGAACAAAGCGGTATGGATGAACAAAGCCTAGCCATGTGTAATGGCTTAAACGGGCTCGACAAGCTTATTTTGCGTTTACCTGAACGTGCACGTTTGGTGTTTGTACTTCATGCAGTTGAAGGCTATCGCCATGAAGAAATAGGCAATATGTTAGGCATGGCTGTTGGCTCAAGTAAATCGCAATATCATCGCGCAAGACAATTATTACAGGAGTGGTACGAGCATGAGTAAAGTCAACTTTGACGACTTCTTAAAAGAAGAGCTAACAAAACCAAGTGAAGTAGCGCCTAGTCGCGACTTATGGCCGGGTATTGAGCGAGCAATTGCAGAGCCAGCTAAAAGCAGTGTCAATGATAAACAGTATTGGCCCAAAGTGACCGGTATTGCAGCGTGTTTTATTGCGGGTTTACTCGCATGGAATGTCAGTGTAATGGGTCCTGAACAAAACACGATGAGAGATTTAAGTGCATTGTTTGAACAGCAAAAACAAGCATTACTCGTACAATATGAAGCACAGCCGGCTTTGACAAATGACTGGCAACAACAACTTGATGAACTAGAGCAGGCCGAGCAAGCTGTGAAGCTTGCCTTACAAAACGACCCTGAAAATGCAGCGTTGCTTAAGATGCTCGCGCAGGTTTATCAGCAACAATTAGATTTAATCAACCGTGTACATGCACCAAGTTGGCAACAAATTTAGGAGAAGAAAGATGAAAAAATTACTAACAGGACTGCTATTTTTCCCCATTGCTTGTATTGCCGGTGAAGCCATCGATAAGCAAATTTCAGTACCCGCCAATGGTAAGATTGTAATAGAAAACCAACGCGGTGAAGTAGACATTAAATCTTGGGACAAGTCAGAGTTTAAGGTTACGGGTTCACTCGATGATATTGCTAAAGGTTATAAACTTGAGAACAATGGCTCTGTCACCGAGTTTATTGTTGAAATGCCTAAGCGTTATAAAGGCTGGAATAAAGGCGATGGTTCTAAACTGACTATTTATATGCCAAAAAACAGTGAGTTGAGCTTTGAAGGCATAAATGTGAATATCTCTGCGACTGAATTATTAGCCGGTGCCCGTATTAAAACGGTTAACGGTGACATCAAAGCGACGCAGCTTGAAGGTAAAGTAAGCCTTGAAACGGTTAATGGCGATGTTGATGCAAACAATCTATCGGGTGATTTACGCTTTGAAACGGTCAATGGTGACATCAATGATACTAACTCTAAAGGTGAATTGCGATTCAATGCCGTGAATGGTGATATTGAAAGTGACACTGAAGCGACAGATATTCGTCTTGAAAACGTTAATGGCGAAGTAGACTTCAAAGTTGCCTCTTTAAGGGACTTGCGTCTAAATACAGTAAACGGCGAGATTAAAGTACAAGTTAAAGTGCTACAGTCTAATGCTCGCATTAATATGGATACTGTAAGTGGTGATGTTCGCTTGTATTTCCCGAGCGACGTGTCAGCTCGCTTTGATATTGATGCACACTCAGGCGGTCGCATAATCAATGAGTTAAGCAGTGATAAAGTAAAGAAAGCCAAGTATGGCCCGTCACGTGAATTAGAATTTATTCTTAATGGCGGTGATGCCGATGTTGAAATTGATACCGTCAGTGGTCGTATTGAATTAAAGAAAAACTAGGCACATCGTAAAGTTGATAAGAGGTCTCTATGTGAGGCCTCTTTTTATTTCAGCTATTCTAATAATTAGAAAGTCGCTTTACGCTTTTAAGTTGCTTCGCTAGGAGCTAAAATACTCCTCTTAATTCTTTCAGATTGTGTAGTGCTATGGCTAAACCAGATCATCAAGTCGATACCCTCAAAGTTCCTCCTCATTCAATCGAAGCCGAGCAGTCAGTGCTTGGTGGTTTAATGCTTGATAATCAGGCGTTTGACCGTGTTGCTGAGTTGGTTGTATCGCAAGACTTTTACACTCGCACGCATAAATTAATTTTTGAAGCGATGGAAAAGCTGGTTGAGCAAAGTCAACCTATCGACTTAATCACTATCTCTGAAAGCCTAGAAAAGAATAACCAACTGAGTGCAGTGGGTGGTTTTGCCTATTTAGCTGAAATTGCTAAAAATACGCCAAGTGCTGCTAACATCGATGCTTATGCTGCGATTGTACGTGAGCGTGCGGTTGTTCGTGAGATGATCACGGTTGCCAATGAAATTGCTGAAGCGGGCTTTAACCCTGAAGGGCGTGATAGCCATGAACTACTCGATTTAGCTGAAAGTAAAGTATTTAAAATTGCAGAGCAGCGCTCAAAAAGCACTGAAGGCCCACAAAGTATTCACTCAATCTTAGAAAAAACAGTCGATAAGATTGAAGAGCTTTATCAGTCACCGCAGGACGGTGTAACAGGGGTAAGTTCTGGCTATAACGACTTAGACCAAATGACAGCAGGTTTACAGCCGTCAGATTTAATCATCGTAGCGGCACGTCCTTCAATGGGTAAAACCACCTTTGCAATGAACTTGGCTGAGCATGCGGCGATGACCCAAGACAAGCCTGTACTGATTTACTCACTAGAGATGCCCTCAGAACAGATCATGATGAGGATGTTGGCTTCTTTAGGTCGAATTAACCAGACTAAGGTACGTACAGGTCAGTTAGATGACGAAGATTGGGCGCGTTTATCGTCAACCATGGGTCTATTGATGGAAAAAGGCAAGATGTACATTGATGATGCATCAGGCCTAACACCAACCGATGTGCGCTCTCGTGCACGCCGTATTGCTCGTGACCACGGCGGTATCAGCATGATCATGGTCGACTATTTGCAGTTAATGCGTGTACCTAGCTTATCAGATAATCGTACCCTTGAGATTGCCGAAATCTCTCGTTCATTAAAAGCACTAGCAAAAGAGTTACAATGCCCGGTTATCGCGCTGTCTCAGCTTAACCGTACCCTAGAGCAACGTGCTGATAAACGACCGGTAAACTCCGACTTACGTGAATCGGGTTCAATCGAGCAGGATGCCGACTTAATCATGTTCATCTATCGTGATGAAGTGTATAACGAAGACAGCCCAGATAAAGGCGTGGCAGAAATAATCATAGGTAAACAGCGTAATGGTCCAATTGGTAAGGTTAGGTTAACCTTCCAGGGGCAATTCTCTCGTTTTGACAATTACGCAGGCCCTGCATTTGATGATGAGTATTAAGCACTAGCAGCTTAATACTTTTGCAGGTCGCACACGAGAGGCAGTATGAGATTAGCAACCGCAGAAATTAACTTAACCGCGCTGGAACAAAACCTCGCACGTATCAAAAAAATTGCCCCAAACAGCAAAGTGATGGCAGTATTAAAAGCCAATGCATATGGGCATGGCTTGGTGACGATTGCACAGCATTTGCAAGGGGCAGATGCATTTGCTGTGGCCAGAATCGATGAAGCTTTGGCACTTCGAGCAGGTGGCCTGACCAAACCTATCGTCTTATTAGAAGGTTTCTTTGAAGCGAGTGACTTACCTATTTTACTGGCGAATAACTTCGAAACTATCATTCATGACGAGCATCAATTAACTGCACTAGAGCAGGCCAATTTAGATGCACCGATTGCTACTTGGCTTAAAATAGATACCGGTATGCATCGTTTAGGGGTTGAGCCTGAACAACTAGAGCAGTTTTATGCTCGTCTTAAAGCCACTAAAAATGCTAAGCGTAATGTGCGTTTAATGACGCACTTCCCCTGTGCTGACGATACTAATAACGAAAAAACGCTTTCTCAGATCCAACATTTTTCCAAATTAGTCGGTGATAAAGTCGAACAAACTTGTTTGGCCAATTCTGCGGGCATAATTGCTTGGCCAGATAGCCATGGCGACTGGATAAGACCCGGACTTATGCTATATGGCGTTTCACCTATGCTTGACTCAGTCGGCTCAGAGCATGGTTTATCAGCGGTGATGTCTTTAAAAACACGCGTGATAGCAAAGCGTGCTATTCCTGCGGGAGAGCGAGTAGGCTATGGTGGTCGTTGGCAGAGTCAAACAGCTACACAACTTGCTGTAGTTGCAATGGGCTATGGTGATGGTTATCCGCGTCACGCTCAAGAAGGCACACCGGTTGTGATCAATGGCAAACGATATGGTATTGTCGGCAGTGTGTCGATGGATATGATTACGGTAGACATTGGCGCAGAGAATGACTTAGTTCAGGTCGGTGACGAAGTTGAAATGTGGGGTGAAAACTTACCAGTAGAAGAAGTGGCACAGTGTGCTGGTACTATTCCTTATGAACTGCTGTGTAATGTCACGCCGAGAGTGAGTTACCAATACATAAAAGATAAAAAATAAGCGGCCAATGTGCCGCTTATTTTTTGATGTGAAATCAATAAAGTTCGCCAGACAAGGTGGCAATAATACTTCTGCCGCCGGCGCAGTCTCTATGCTCACCTAAATACACACCTTGCCACGTCCCCAACACGAGTCGCCCATGACTAATTGGAATGGTGATCTGGCAGCCAAGCGTGCTTGATTTGATGTGAGCAGGCATATCGTCGTCACCTTCATAGTCATGCTTATAGTAGGGCTGACGTTCAGGCACAAAACGATTAAAGTGGCTTTCCATGTCCATACGCACGGTCGGATCAGCATTTTCATTGATTGTTAAACTGGCCGACGTATGCTGCAAGAATAAATGCAAAAGGCCAACTTGATAGTTATGGATCTCGGGAAGTTGTTTGAGAATGTCATCGGTAATTAGGTGAAAGCCGCGAGACTTCGCGGCTAGGGTGAATTTAGCTTGCTGCCAACTCATAACTTATCGAAGCTCACCTCGATATTGGCATTACCGTCAGCCGAAGTGAATGGCATAATAATTTTAGCGCCTTCACATTTGTGCGTAATGGTGTGACCTGGGCCCGACACTACAATCGGGGTTGCCATATCAAAGTCATAGCCTTTTTCACCGAGTAAGTTTTTTGCGCCGCCAGTTACCATATTGGTGATTTCACCCACCATATCTGTCACTTCTTCATTTATTGCATCTGGGCGCTCGCCAAGCATGCGCTCCATGATTGTTAGCGCTAGTTGCTCATCAAAGGTAATAGAAAAAGAACCCTTAGTCTGTGGGCCTACCATACCGATCAAGCCCGATACATCGCCTTGCGCAACTTCACCTTTTTTGATTTTTGGTTTACCAGGTGTCAGCTCTGTTTGAGCCATGGTTGCTAAGACATTTATTAATGATGATAAAAAAGGGTTTATGAACTCTACTTTCATGTGCTGTTCCCTTGATTCTTAATTATTCAGTTCTAGGTTAAGTGTAGTGGTTTAATTGCATAACTGCACTTAGTCTTTACACTTTTCACACTTGCCATGTGCTTCTATTGTTTGGTTACTTACCTGAAAGCCTCGCTCAGACGCTAAGTTATTCAGTTCATGCGAAATTAAACTTGAATGAAGCTCGTCAACATGCCCACAATCATCACAGATCAACAACTGTACAGGATGAATATGGTCGAAATGATGACACAGCATAAATGCATTGGTGCTTTCAATTTTATGGATAAAACCAAGCTCAGATAAAAAGTCTAAAGCGCGATAAATCGTTGCTGGCTTAGCACCAGGCTCAGAGACTTTTAATTCTTCTAAAAGATCATAGGCACCCACGCCACCTTGCTTAGCAGCAAGTAGACGGAAGACTTTTTCACGGATCGCCGTAAAACGTGCGCCACGGTTATCACAGACTTGTTTTGCTTTATCGACTAATTGTTCAACATTCATACTTTAAAATCCTTACACTGCCAAACAATACTATCACATTCTTTAAAATAGTCTTGTTTTCGTGATGATTTATTCCGATATCTCAGCATGTTTAATCATCTTGAAGTGGTGACAAGAGGGCAAATAAAATACTTAAAGTGTTATTTCACAGTGGGCAAACTCTCAGCCTGCCAAGCATTCATATCACCGCTTAAGTGTAAAAGGTTAAATCTGTCTTTAGACAGCGCACGTTCAAAGATCCCCGCTCTACGACCTGAGCGACAGTATACAACAAGCGTTTTTTGTTTTAGTGAATTGAGTAAATCTTGGTGCTGTTCGATCTTATTAAAAGGAATGTTAATAGCCCCTTTTACATGTCCCGCTGCAAATTCTTCAGGGCTTCTGACATCGATAATTTGATGTGGTGTTGCAGACATTTGATTAATTAGTAGTGCCTGTTGGGATATTTGCTCAGTTTTACCTAAAGCAACGAAACTACATAACAGTATTGAAAGTAGTAGAAAAAAACGCATAGTTATCTCCTATTCATATATTGAGTAATCATACATATAAAATGAAGAAAAGGTTTAGAAGTTCAAGAAGAAAATCTATCAAAATAGGCTCAGTAAAGGGAAATACATTGGAAATGAGAAAGCCCAGTTCTTATATGTGAGCTGGGCTAAAGTATGAAATGAAATTACTTCTTCGCAGGGAAGATGCTGATTTCAACACGTCTGTTACAAGTGCGGCCAGCTTTGGTGCTGTTATCGCAAATAGGCAGAGACTCACCTAGACCTTCGGTGAATAAACGATTTGCTGCAACCTTCTGGCTTTGTAAGTAAGCTTTTACTGAGTTCGCACGCTTTTCAGAGAGAGTTTTATTTAAAGACTCGCTACCTGAGCTGTCAGTATGACCTTCGATTAATAGCTGCGTATCAGGATACTCAACAAGTACTTTCGCAACACCATCTAGTGTCTGATAAATTGAAGTACTTAACTTGTCTGAACCTGAATCAAAGCCGATACCGTTTTGCATAATTAATACGAGTTTATCTTCACCCACCCTTTTTACTTGAACGCCAGAGTTCATTAACTCTTCGCGAAGTGCAGCTTCTTGCTTATCGAAGTAATAGCCAACACCTGCACCGATTGCACCTCCGGTAGTTGCACCAATTAGCGCACGCTTTCTGCGATCATCAGCATCTTTACCGGTCGCTAGACCTACGATGGCACCCGATACTACGCCAATAATGGCGCCTCTTGTTGCTGAGTTTGTTTCGGTCTCACCCGTAGTCGCATTTTGACGCTGCGACATTTGACAACCTGAAACTAAAATTAATGCACTCAGTGCTACTGCTAATTTTTTCACGTAATGTTCTCGACTTGATGCTTAGGTTAAAATAAACGCATAGAGTTAGAAATGAGCTAGTGCCTAGATACTAGACTTTAAGCCATTAAAAACATGTATATTGTAATATGAGTAATGAGTTTAAAAAGCTTTGATTATAAAAAGATGAATTTGAATGAAGTATGAATATAGGAGTAAATGGTGGCCCCACCTGGACTCGAACCAGGGACCTAACGATTATGAGTCGTGTGCTCTAACCAACTGAGCTATAGGGCCATTTAGAAGTGCTTGAAACCGAATGGAATCGTAAAAAGCGCAGGCAGTATAAAAATTTTTATAAGGCTTGTCACCACTTAAAGTCGAAAAAATCTACTTATCTTGTTCAATTGCTTAATAAAGAATCATTTTTTAAAGAGGGGAGAAACTGCGGCTAACTGTTCAACCGCAGCAATCACACTCAGAGATTAAGGCATCATGACTTCTTTAAGATACTGAAATAGATCTTTGTGGCCTTTTGCTGGCTTTTCGGCTTTGGCTTCTTTCGCTGCTTGGCGAACTAATTGGCGAAGTTTTTGTCTTTCCAGCGACGGGTACTGTTCTAAAAGCGCGTTAATTAAGCTGTCACCATTATTGATTAACTCAGTTCTGGTTGATTCAATCTTGTTAAGTAAAACATCGGCTTGATTGTTTTTGTTCAGCATTAACTCAATAGCAGCTTCAATGTCAGCGACATTGTCTGTAAGGCGGAGTGTTTTACTGATGTAGTTAATATGACGGCGATACGCTTCAGATTTCGCTCTGATCTTGTCAGCAACAACCATGGCTTCTATAAGGTCATCACTTAGCGGTAACTTATCACGCTGCTTTTTACTCATAGCTGCTAAATCGATAGCTAGTTGTTGGTACTGCTGTGCGTCACGTTTTAGCTCGCTTTTTGAAACGTAAATAATTTCTTCTTCAATAACGGGTTTCTTTTTTTTAGCCATGGTGCGGAGTTTCTATAAAAATTTTGCGGATTATAACAATTATACGTCATAAATGCTGTGCCTTGATAAGGCGAAGTCGAATATGTGTGTTAGCATTTAGATATTAAAGGTGTTTTTAGAGAGCATAACTATGAAATCTGAGCAGCAAAGTGCGATTTTTACTCAAATAGATGAAGTCAAACAGGCCGTATCAGAGGCGTTGTCCCACGCAACAAAACTTGGTGCAACAGCAGCAGAAGCCGCAATGTCGAGCACTTCAGGCTTGTCTGTGAGTACGCGGATGGGTGAGGTTGAGACCATTGAGTTTAACCAAGATGGTGGTCTTGGGATCAGTGTATATGTGGGCAATCATAAAGGTTCTGCATCAACCGCTGACCTGAGCCCTAAGGCGCTTCGCTCTGTGGTTGAAAAAGCCATTGATATTGCGAAGTTTACTTCGGATGACCCATGTAATGGTGTCGCTGATAAAGCGCTGCTTGAGATGTCTCCGCCAGATTTAGACTTATATCACCCTTGGGAAGTAACGCCAGAGCAGGGTGTTGAGCTGTGTATTGAAGCTGAAAAAGCGGCATTAGAGTTTGATGAGCGTATTGTTAACTCAGATGGTGCGAGCTTCTCTAGTCATGAAGGCTTACGAGTTTATGGTAATACTCATGGTTTTTTAGCGGGCTTCCCGAGAACACGTCATAGCTTAAGCACTATGGTGATTGGTCAAGATGGCGAGCAAATGCAGCGCGATCATGCTTATACTCTCAGTCGTGATCAATCTGGTTTAAAATCGGCACAATCGGTCGGCCTTGAAGCCGCTGAGTCAACCATTGCTCGTTTGAACAGTAGAAAAATTGCCACCATGAAGACGCCTGTGGTGTTTCGAGCGGATATTGCGAATAGCTTGTTTGGGCATTTGGTTTCAGCAATCGGTGGTGGTGCGTTATATCGTAAGTCGAGCTTCTTGTTAGACTCTTTGGGTAAGCAAATTTTTAGTGACAAAGTAAATGTGTCAGAGCGCCCTCATTTATTGAAAGGATTAGCGTCTAGCCCATTTGATAGTGAAGGGGTAAAAACGCTGGATCGTGAAATCATTCATGGTGGCGAGTTGCAAACTTACTTACTCGCGAGTTATGCGGCAAGAAAAATGGGTATGACAGCCACAGGCCATGCTGGCGGTATCCATAATTGGTTAGTGCAGCAGACGCACGATGACCTAAAGGCTGTTCTTAAGGAAATGGGCACAGGGTTGTTAGTGACAGAATTAATGGGCCAAGGTGTGAATACAGTAACAGGAGATTACTCTCGAGGCGCAGCTGGTTTTTGGGTTGAGCAGGGCGAGATCCAATATCCGGTGAGCGAAATCACCATTGCTGGCAATCTAAAAGACATGTTCATGAATGTGCAGGCCATTGGTGGAGATATTGAAGCGCGTGGTAGTGTACAAACAGGGTCGATATTAATTGAGTCAATGCAGGTCGCAGGGGAATAGGCCTTAATTAAAGTAAAAGCCCGCGATATTGAGCGGGCTTTTTTGTGTTTGGAGGGGTCTAAACTAAGAACCAGGTCGCTGTGCCTAAGAAGGCAAAGATACCCACAATATCTGTGACTGTGGTAAGAACCACACTGCCCGCAAGGGCTGGATCTATGTTCATACGCTTTAAGATGATGGGGATACTGGCACCGGCTATACCGGCTGCAAGTAAGTTCATGAACATAGCAAAGGCGATCACGCCACCGAGTACGAAATCCCACTGCCATATGGCGACAACACCTGCGATTAACAGAGACCAAAGCACACCATTTAGTGCCCCGATGGCGAGCTCTTTACCAAGCAAGAACTTCTGGTTGGTGTTGTTGATATGGCCAAGGGCAATACCACGAATAACTAAAGTTAGGGTTTGGCTACCAGCCACCCCACCCATACTAGGTACAATGCCATTAAGTACCGCTAAAATAGGGAGTATATCTAGTGTACTTTC
This sequence comes from Pseudoalteromonas sp. AWM4_233, assembly GCF_056158285.1. Lineage (NCBI taxonomy): Bacteria > Pseudomonadati > Pseudomonadota > Gammaproteobacteria > Alteromonadales > Pseudoalteromonadaceae > Pseudoalteromonas > Pseudoalteromonas sp. AWM4_233. The sequence continues at coordinate 227,118 of NZ_JBSWSZ010000001.1, forward strand.
GAAAAAGCTGGCGACAAAGGCGGCAAGCAAAGCCGTTAAAAGGTTAATGCCAAGCCAGATAGAGCGGCGCTGGCTACTTTTCAAAACCGGTGCGAAGGTATCTTCTTCATCATCTAGACCCGCCATGCTTAACAAGCTGTGTTCAGCGTCTTCACGAATAACGTCTACGATGTCATCAATGGTGATTCGACCAAGCAGTTGTAAGTTATCATCAACAACCGCTGCTGAAATCCAGTTATGACGTTCGAAGAGTTGCGCCACGTCACTTTCATCCATTGAAACGGGAATAGTTTCTTTCTCATCATCCATGAGTTCTGCAACCACTTTATCGGGTGAGTTCGTTAAAAGGGTTGCGACAGGCAGCGCCCCGATAAACTGGTTTTCTTTATCGACGACATATAAATCGTCGGTGCCATCGGGTAACTCGCCTCGTAGGCGTAAATAACGCAGTACCACGTCGAGCGTCACATCAGGTCTAATGGTGACCGTATCTGTGCTCATTAATGCACCCGCAGAGCGCTCTTGATAAGAAAGCGCTTGGGTTGCCCTTGCCCTATCTTGTGCGTCCATTGCGCCGACAACGTCTTGATAGACGTCATCAGGTAAGCTTCTTAGTACTTCACCTAAGTCATCGTCATCCATATCCTCAGTTGCGGCTGCAATGAGCTCTGGATCCATTTGGTTGATAATACCAATACGAACGTCTTCAGATAGCTCTTCGAGTACATCACCTTGAATATCAGGGTCAACTAATTGCCATAGCTGTGTACGCACTTTGTGCGGGGAAGATTCAAGTAGTAATGCGGTGTCGCAGGGGGGAGTTTCAGCCAGAATACGCCTAACCTGAACAAACTGACCATTGTTTATTGCGTGCGTTACTTGTTGTAATTGTTGCAACGTATAGTCTTGTTCTAAGGCTTCTGGCATAGGCAATCCATTTATTAGGTGGTGTGCACCGAGAATAAAGGTTTAGGCAGTTACTGTGGGCGCCTAAAAGAGTGCCTTAAGTTTAACGTAATTTTTGCAGAGTTACCAAGTGCTTGGTTACTCATCTTCATGAAATTTTTGTGCAATTAACTCGCCAATGGCTGTGAGTGCAGGCTGGGCATCTGGACCTTCACAGCACACTCGAAGCTGCTTACCATGACTGCTTTCAAGCATGAGCAAAGCGAGTACACTATCACCAGGAGCTTCTTTGTCATCTTGGTAAAGGGTGATCTGCGCATCAAACTGTTGGGCTAATTGTGCAAGTACTGTGGCTGCGCGTGCATGCAGACCACACTTGTTTTGGATTAGAAAAGTATCTTCTGCCTTAACCATACTTTAGTCTACGTCTTGTTCGCGGTGACGTATTTGCACATTGTTATGAGTTTTAGCAAAGCTTTCACCAATGGTTTGTGCTAGGTAAACAGAGCGGTGTTGTCCGCCAGTACAACCAATTGCAATGGTTAAATAGCTGCGATTATTGCGCTCTAGATGAGGTAACCAAGTCTGGACAAAGGTTTGGATCTGCCACGTGAACTTTTGCACTATGCTGTGGCTTGCCAGATAATCTTTAACTGGTTGATCTAAACCTGTCAGTGGTTTTAGTTCAGGCTCCCAATGCGGGTTTGGTAAAAAGCGCGCATCAAATACATAATCGGCTTGTTTAGGGATCCCATGTTTAAAACCAAAAGATAAGAAAGTAATGATAAGTTGCTTATCTTTTTTGCCAAGGATCTGCTCTCGAATGGTTTCAGCTAGCTGGTGTACACTTAAATCTGTCGTATCGAGCAGCACATCTGCGCGTGTGATTAACACATCGAGTAATTTCTTTTCTTCTTTAATTGCTAAATCAAGCGGCAGGTTATTTAAAGAAAGCGGATGCAATCGGCGTGTTTCTGAAAAGCGTTTGATCAGTGCTTGGTCATCACTATCTAAATAGAACAGCGTGGGATTTGCAAAGCCTGGTAAGTATTCAAGAATATCATTAAATTCTTGTTGCTCTTTTGGCAGGTTACGAACATCGATACTGACGGCTATTTTGTCATAGTTATCAGAAACACTTCTAACCAAAGAAGGAAGGAGATTAACTGGAATGTTATCAACACAATAATAACCTAGGTCTTCCAATACCCTTAAGGCAACGGATTTGCCCGACCCTGAGCGACCACTAATGATGATCAGTTCCATGGATTCCTCTCTGTTAATTAATCTTGAAGTGCAATAAGTTGATAGAGTGCCTCATCGTCTTTTGCGTGACGAAGTTGCTTGCAAAACTCTTTGTTGTTTAGTTTATCAGCAATTGCAGCTAAGGTCTTTAGATGTTCTGCATTATTACCTTCAGGTACAAGCATTGCCAAGAGAATATCGACTGGTCGGTTATCTATTGCGTCAAAATCAATACCGTTTTGATTAGTCACTAAAATGGCAAAAATAGTATCAATGCCTGTAAGGCGGCCATGAGGAATAGCAATACCTTTGCCTATGCCTGTGCTGCCTAGTTTTTCCCGCGTTAGGAATGCATCTAATATTTCGTGGGCGTTATGCTCTGGAAGGTGTTGGCTCGCTAATTCACTGATGTACTCTAGCGCACGTTTTTTGCTATTAAAAAGGACCGCAGCTTTACTGCAGTCCTTGTTGATAATCGAGCTAAGTTTCATGGTTAGTGTCGAGTTAATTTCTCTTTGTGTTTGATAACTTGGCGATCGAGTTTATCAACGAGTTTATCAATGGCTGCGTACATATCAGAGTGTTCATCTGAAGCGAAAATTTCACCGCCATTTAAATGAACGGTAGCTTCGGCTTTTTGTACCAGCTTCTCAACATCTAAGATCACGTGAACGTTATTAATGTGATCAAAATGCCTTTCTAGCTTTGCAAACTTCGTGTTTACATAGTCTCTTAATGAATCTGTAATTTCTACGTGACGACCAGTTAAATTTAGTTGCATAAGCATTTTCCTTCTCTTGGTTTACGTCTTAAATCAAGCTCTTACGCTGATTTGACGGTGGAATAGAGAGTGACTCGCGGTATTTCGCAATTGTACGACGTGCCACTTTGATTCCCTGTTCTGCCAATATATCTGCAATTTTGCTGTCGCTCAATGGCTTAGCTGTATTTTCTGCAGCAATTAGCTTTTTGATCAATGCTCTAATCGCAGTCGATGAGCATTCACCTCCGTTTTCAGTGCTTACGTGACTTGAGAAGAAGTACTTCAACTCAAAAATGCCACGGGGTGTATGCATGTACTTCTGAGTGGTGACACGAGAAATGGTAGACTCGTGCATCTCGACCATCTCAGCAACATCATTCAAAACCATAGGCTTCATTGCCTCAGGTCCATGTTCAAAGAATGCCTGTTGTTGTTGCACAATGCAATTGGTAACTTTCATTAAAGTGTCATTACGGCTTTCTAAGCTCTTAATAAACCATTTTGCTTCTTGTAGGTGAGAGCGAATGAATTGGCTGTCAGTGCTTGATTTTACTGAGCGTGACATTGCCGCATAATGATCATTAACCCTAATTTTAGGCATACATTCAGGGTTTAGCTCAACAACCCAGCGGCCTTTTACTTTTTTCACCGACACATCAGGAATAACATACTCAGATTCTTCACGAATAATGCTGGCGGCAGGTTTAGGATTAAGGCTGTGAATGAGTGTCATCACTTCTTTTAACTCAGGCTCTTTGAGCTTGGTCTTTTTCATGATAGTGCGGTAATCACGGCTGGCCAGCAAATCAATATGCTCGCTTAACACCATTTTTGTTTCAGCTATGAAAGGCGTGTCTGCATCAAACTGATTGAGTTGAATACATAAGCATTCTTGTAATGAGCGAGCGGCAATACCTACAGGGTCAAAGAGTTGAATACGCTTTAATACAGCTTCTACTTCATCGAGTTCAATTAACTCTTCGTCATTGCCTTCATTAATACTTTCTAGGAGTTCTTCGGTACTAACAGTAAGTAAGCCTGCATCATCAACGGCTTCAACAATGGCAACGGCAATGGCTTTATCGGTTGGGCTGAATGGCGTGAGTTCTAATTGCCACATTAAATATTCGTGTAATGTTTCAGTGGTCTCACCCTGATAAACCGTTTCGTCTTCAGGCATAGGGCCGCTACTGGTGCTCGGTGCTGCACTCATGTACTCGTCCCATGTCACATCCATCGCGAGATCGTCACTGACAGTGTCTTTACTCAGTGCTGCATCGCTATCGAGTTCGTAATCGCTGGTCGGTTCATCACCGTGACCATCATCAGTAGAGTTAGAGAGTTGCTCGCTAGAGTCAGTGTCTTTGGTCGCTTTGTCTGAATCATTGCCATCAGTACTTGGCTCTAATTCCGACTCATCTACTTCGAGTAAAGGGTTGCTATCCAGCGCTTCTTGGATCTCTTGCTGTAGATCAAGTGTGCTCAATTGCAGCAAGCGAATTGCTTGTTGCAATTGTGGTGTCATGGTTAGTTGCTGCCCCATGCGCAGCTGTAGCGATTGCCTCATGTATTTCTAACAATCCTTTTTGTTATTTGGATTATGTCTTGCTTTAACTATAGACGGAATTGTTCACCTAGGTAGACGTCTCTTACGGTTTGATCAGCTAAAACTGACTCAGGCGTACCTGACGCGATTAATTCACCATGTGAAACAATATAAGCTTTCTCACAAACATCAAGGGTTTCTCTTACATTGTGATCTGTAATGAGGACACCAATGCCGCGGTTTTTTAAATGCTCAACAATTTTCTTTATATCTAACACCGAAATCGGATCAACGCCAGCAAAAGGCTCATCTAAAAGAATAAATTTAGGGTTTGCGGCTAAAGCGCGAGCAATTTCAACTCGGCGACGCTCACCACCTGATAAAGCCATGCCCTGACTGTCCCGAATATGTTGAATATTAAACTCATCCAGTAAGTCGTCTAAAGTTTGCTCTCTTTGTACTTTATTGAGGTCTTTACGGGTCTCTAAAATAGCCATTAAGTTTTGATAAACAGTCAACTTTCTGAAGATTGAAGACTCTTGAGGCAGATAACCAATGCCCATGCGTGCTCTACTGTGCATAGGTAGCAAAGTGATATCTTCATCATCTATGGTGACTTTGCCTTTATCGCTAGGCACAAGACCAACGATCATGTAAAAACTGGTGGTTTTACCTGCGCCATTAGGACCGAGAAGACCAACAATGCTTCCGGCTTCCACGCTTAGGCTGACATTTTTTACGACTTGGCGGCCTTTGTAGCTTTTTGCTAGGGCTGTGGCAGTTAACACACTCATGCTCATTGACCTTGTTCAGGGTTAGACTTTGATGCTTTTTTCTCTGGTATCAATACCGTGTGTACACGTTGCTGATTTTGTTCGTTTCGCTCAGCACTGATCAGTTGCTTCTCGATGTCATAAATAATCGCTTCAGCTTTTGTACTTTGACCTCCCAGGCTTATTTCAGCTTTGCCTTTGATGGTAAGTAGTCTATTGGCAACGTCATACCTAACTTCTTCTGCGCTGGCGCTTAATACTGTGCCATCCGGTTGCTTTTCGATAAAACGAGCTGGTTTGCCTGTTGCGACTAAAAGCTGCTTGTTTTCACCGAGCTCTTCACGCTGATGTACTTCTAATCTATCGGCATAAATTTCACGGTTGCCATGAATGATTTCAACATTTTCTTCAAAGATACCAATGTTTGTCTTTAATTGTGCTTGCTGCTTACCTGCTTTAATTGATACTTGTGACATAGGTGCTGTTTCAGCCAAAGCAAAGTTAGAAAAGCCGAGTAGTAGCAGTGAAAGAAGTAGTTTATTGGTCATAGTAAATGGTTCGCGTATGGTTAATGAGCTCAATAATTTCAGTATTGAGGTCGGCATTGAGGCCTTGCCCTTTTATATTTAAGTGAGGACCCACAATTTCTACGGGTAGATCTGAGCGCATGGCGCGCTGAGTTATATCTACTTGAATATGGTCTGCGCTGATTTGGTTTATCATAGCACCTTCAGTTAGATTTAGGGCTTTAACATCTCCCTCTAAGATCAGCATGTTATTTTCATATAAAGTGGCTTCATTGGCCGAAAGTTGCCAATTTTGTGGGCCATTAAACAGGGTGAATGTCGGTGATGTAAAATGGCTAAACCCGAGCTGCTGATAAAGCTCCATTTTATTCGCTTCAACTAGGTAATTTCGTATGCCGGCTTCAGAATATTTGGTTTGCTTTAGATCTGTAGCAACATAATCAGGGGTGGCGATGCTCTCTTCTTCGCTGGCACTTTGCTTTTTAGGCTGATCAAAATACGGTGACCATATCCAATACATGGTCAGTGCAAAAATAATTAATAATATGACGCGGTTGACCGTCATGCGCTTGTTCCTGATGTGCCGAGTGTATGACCCTGGCACAACATGAGTAAGTCAGTTAGTTCTCTCACTGCGCCAAATCCACCAGGCAGTAAAGTCGTGTAGTGTGAAAGATTGCGAATGATTGGGTGTGCATCATTTACGGCCACTGCAAAACCCACTTGCTCCATGACTGGCAAATCAGGACCGTCGTCACCAATATAAGCAATTTCGATATCTGTCAGGTTTAGGTTGGCTTTCAGCTCTTCGTAAGCTTTCACCTTGTCTTCTTGCCCTTGGTAAATATGTTCTACTGTTAAGCTAGTCATACGTTGCTGAACAATCAGTGAATGGCGACCGGTGATGACGGCAACTTCAACGCCTGAGTTGATCAGTGCTTTTATACCGAAGCCATCTTTGGTGTTAAATGCCTTTAATTCTTCGCCATTATTGCCAAGGTAAATACGGCCGTCAGAGAATACGCCGTCAATATCACAAATAAGTAACTTAATTTGCTTTGCTCTGGTTACTACATCCTGACTAATAGGCTGATATAAGTCGGCAAATTGCATTTAAATGACTCCTGCTTTTAATAAGTCTTGCATGTTCAGAACGCCAATTGGGCGATTAGTTTCATCAACCACGATCAAACCATTAATGCGTTTGTTTTCCATGATGTTTAACGCCTCAGCCGCAAGCATATCAGCTTTTGCGGTTGTACATTTGACTGTCATTGCATCATCAATTTTTGCGCTGTGCAAATCGAGTTTTTGCTCAATAATACGGCGTAAGTCTCCGTCGGTAAAAATACCGGCTAAGATTCCCTTTTCATCGACGATTGCCGTCATACCTAAGCCTTTGCTCGATATTTCGAATAACGCATCTTTGATTAGTTTGCCTGTTTCGATGATTGGCATTTGCTCACCTTGATGCATGATGTCATCTAAGGTCAGTAATAAACGTCTACCAAGTGAACCACCAGGATGCGAAAGTGCAAAATCATCGGCAGTAAAGCCACGTGCTTCTAGTAGGGCAACGGCAAGTGCATCTCCCATTACCAGTGTTGCCGTCGTGCTCGCTGTTGGCGCTAATCCCAATGGGCAGGCTTCTTTTGAGACCGCGATACACAAATGAATATCAGAAAGATTAGCCATTGCAGAGTTAGGGTTACCAGTCATGGCAATGGTTTTAGCTCCAATGCGCTTTATAACAGGAATAATATTGACGACTTCGCTGGTCTCTCCCGAATTTGAGATCAGTAACACCACATCGTCTTTGGTGATCATACCCAGATCACCATGGCTTGCTTCACCTGGGTGAACAAAAAAAGCGGGGGTGCCTGTACTGGCGAGTGTTGCAGCTATTTTGTTGCCTATGTGCCCTGATTTACCCATACCAATGACTATGGTTCTGCCCTGGCAGTCAAAAATAGCTTGGCATGCTTCAACAAAGCTTTCATCAATATATTGTGCAATTTCATCTATGGCTTGTTTTTCAATATCGATGACATTTAAAGCCGTTTTAGTAAATTGTTCAGCAGTCATGTGCACTCCAGCAACTAAATAATGTAATACATATACCCGATGAACGCGGCAAGCAGCAGCCCCCCTTCAACGCGGTTGATGCGGCGAGTGCCTTTGAGGCTTAAGCTCATCGCGATTAAGGTGAACGTTGCACAAAGCATAATGTAAATGTCGCGTTGTGCGATGTTTGCGTCGATATCAGCTGGGTTTAAGATCCCCGCAATAGAAAGCACTGCGAGAATATTAAAAATATTTGAGCCAATGATGTTACCCATTGCTAGGTCATCTTCATTTTTTAATACGCCAGCAATACAGGCAGCTAGTTCAGGAAGACTGGTACCAACTGCAATGATTGTTAGGCCAATTAATAAGTCGCTCATACCAAAATATTTGGCAATATCAACGGCCGCATCAATAAGGTAACCTGAGCTAATAGGGAGCATAATCATACCCACGACTAACCATAAAACAGCTTTACTGGTTGGTACATTATTGGGTACTTCATCACATGCTTCAGTAACTAAAGGATCATCGTCTTGGTTGCCTGAACGTTTGGTTAAAATAAGTAAGGTCGCGAGGAAGGTGATAAAGCCAGCAAATAAAACCAGGCCTTCAGTGCGACTAAAGTGATTGTCACTGACGATGAACCAAGCACCTAAAGACACAATCACAAGCAATGGCATCTCGCGTTTTAAGATACCAGAGCCAACAGAAAGTGGGCGCAACAGTGCGGTAATACCTAATACTAGTAGTATATTGGCGATGTTCGAGCCCACCGCATTACCCACTGCGGTATCTGTTTTATCTGCAAAAGCAGCCTGCGCTGCAACCATCATTTCCGGGGCCGATGAACCCATTGCTACTATAGTTAAACCTACGATTAATGTCGGTACACCGAAATTTCTTGCCAATGCTGCCGCACCAAAGACAAAGCGGTCCGCACTCCAAACTAACGCGGCAAAACCAAGTATCAAAATGATGAAAGATAAAATCATAAAAAGAATATGCCAACAACGAAAACAAAATTGCGGCAAATAGTATCAAAAGCATAAAAAAAAGTATAAACAAAACGCTAGGTAAAAAGCTTTATTCATAGAAGTGAGCTATTACTAAAGCAGAGCTGTATCTACCGCTTACAAAATTTTACGAATTCTCTTTTCACACTAAAACCAAAAAAAAGTATGATATGCAAATTGGTGAACCAGAATGTGGAGCGCGACTTGTCGCAATCAATTATCGAAATCAAGGATGTAACTTTCTCCAGAGGTGATAGGACCATCTATAAGAACATGAGTTTCTCGGTACCAAAGGGGAAGATAACCGCAATTATGGGCCCGAGTGGTATTGGTAAAACTACTATGTTGCGCCTTATTGGCGGTCAATTAAAGCCAGATAGTGGCGACATTACATTTGAAGGGCAAAGTGTACCGGGTATGACCCGTGCTGAGCTTTATGAAGCCCGTACGAAAATGAGCATGCTCTTTCAAAGCGGCGCGCTTTTCACTGATATGTCAGTATTCGATAATATCGCTTTCCCGCTCAGAGAACATACGCAATTAAGTGAAGAGCTAATTCGCCTTGTTGTACTTATGAAGCTTCAGGCTGTTGGCCTTCGTGGTGCCAGAGATTTAATGCCGTCAGAATTATCTGGTGGTATGGCAAGACGTGCAGCACTAGCGCGCTCAATAGCTTTAGATCCTGACCTCATCATGTACGATGAACCGTTTGCTGGACAAGACCCAATTTCAATGGGCGTATTAGTACGTCTGATCAAGTCGCTTAATCAAGTGTTAGGTTTGTCTTCTTTAATCGTAACGCACGATGTAACAGAAGTACTGAGTATTGCGGATCATGTGGTGATTATTGCTGAACAAGGCGTGATTGGCACGGGCACGCCAGAGCAGATGTTGCAACATAGTTCGCCACTAGTGCAGCAATTCTTAAAAGGGTTATCAGACGGTCCAGTGCCTTTCCACTTTAAAGCTGCGCCTTACGAAGATGAATTGTTACTAGGAGCCCAGCAATAATGGATTTTTTACAAGCATTAGGCCATAAAACACTGAGTCGTTTTGCTTCATTAGGGCGTGCAACACGTATGTTATTGGGCGCCTTGCTAAGTATGCCTAATTTCAAAAAAGGCACGCCGTTGTTAATTAAGCAGCTGTACATGGTAGGTCATCAATCGTTATTGATCATCATGGTGTCGGGCTTATTCATCGGCATGGTACTGGCTTTACAAGGTTATACCGTTTTGGTGGGGTACGGAGCTGAAGACAGCTTAGGTCCTTTGGTTGCATTGAGTTTACTTCGTGAGTTGGGCCCGGTTGTAACTGCACTATTATTTGCCGGTCGTGCGGGCAGTGCATTAACTGCCGAGATTGGTTTGATGAAAGCAACCGAGCAGTTATCAAGTCTAGAAATGATGGCAATTGATCCGCTTAAGAGGGTCGTAGCCCCTCGTTTTTGGGCTGGTTTTATTAGTATGCCGCTGTTGGCATTGATATTTTCAGCAGTTGCAATTATTGGTGCGCACTTAGTGGGCGTTGATTGGTTAGGTGTCGATTCAGGCAGCTTCTGGTCAATCATGCAGTCTCAGGTGTCGTTCCAGCAAGATATTTTAAATGGCATGATCAAGAGCTTCGTTTTTGCACTGATCGTGACATGGATTGCGCTTTACAAAGGATACGACTGTGTTCCTACATCCGAAGGGATCAGTAAAGCGACCACTGAAACAGTTGTTCATTCGTCGCTGGCCGTTTTAGGTTTCGACTTTTTATTAACAGCGGTGATGTTTTCAAATTAAGGGTTTTGAGAAATTATGAATACACGGAAAATAGAAATTTTAGTTGGCTTATTTGTCGCACTCGGCGTTGCAGCCTTTGCTATTTTAGCGCTTAAAGTCGCAAACTCAGGGATCAGTGGTAATGGTGATACATACACGCTGAGCGCTAAATTTGAAAATATTGGTTCTTTAAAAACACGTGCGCCGATTAAAGTGGGTGGTGTTGTTATCGGTCGTGTTGAAAGTATTTACATTCACCCACAAGAATTTTTACCTGTTGTGAATATGAGTATTGATGCGAGCTACGAGTGTCAGTTTTCTGATACAACCTCTGTCTCTATTTTAACATCAGGTATTTTAGGTGAGCAGTACCTTGGCCTTTCTCCAGTTATTGCTGCTGAATCAGCGAAGCAAAGTTGTTTAGGAAATGAAGTGACAAGTAATGCAGGCTCTGAATTAGATGACCTATTCGGTGTTGAAAGTGTCGCGCTTAAAAATGGTGACATGTTAACTGATACTAAATCGGCATTGGTGCTTGAAGAGCTAATTGGTCAATTCCTGTTTAACCAAGGTGGGGAATAATCATGTTTAAGAAGTTTTTAATGGTTGCTGTAGGTTTAGTGATGTCTGCTCAGGTGCTCGCCGCATCACAGGTGGATTTAAGCGATCCGTATAAAATGGTTGAGCAGGTTGCTGACAATACATTTAAACGTGTAGCCAAAGATCAAGGCATCATCTCGACTGACAAAGAGCACTTACGTGTTATTGTTGAACAAGAACTGATGCCATATGTAGATTACAAGTATGCGGCTTATCGTGTGCTTGGTAGCTATATTCAAAAAGTACGTACCATGACAGATCCTGCTGAGAAAAAGCAGGCTGTTGAGCATATTAAAACATTCATCGATGTATTCCAGCGCTACTTAGTGGCAACTTATGCTGGCGTGTTTACCCAGTATAAAAACCAAAAGGTGGAGTTTGGAGAAGCCCGCAGTTTTGATGGCGATGATGTTGCAGTTGTAAAAACCCGCATTGTTGAGCCAGGTAAACCTGATATTAAGATTGACTTCAAGGTACGCAAAGGGAAAGGTAATGAGTGGCGTGCATATGACATGATGGCAGAGGGTATTTCATTACTTGATGCGAAACAAACTGAATTGCATGGTGTGCTGCGTCAACAAGGTATCGAACATGTTATCGATCTTCTAGATAAAAAGAGCCGTTTACCAGTTCAATTCAGAGGTGATGATGGCAACTAATTTGCAGTTTTCACCACAACAAGAAGGTGTAGTCGCGATTAAGGGAGAATTAACCCGAAATAGCTTAATAGATGAACGCCTTCTTAACCAACAGCTACAAAGTACGCAGTCAGTCCTATATTTTGACCTTTCTGAGGTTTCTAGGGTTGACACGGCGGGCTTAGCTTGGTTAATTCACTCTTTAGGTCTTTTGCAACGCCAAGGTAAGCGCCTTGAGCTGAAAAATATACCTGAGCAGCTGCATAAATTGATGGAGTTAGGTCAGGTATCTAACTTATTTGAGTGAATCTAATGGAAACAAACCAAGTCGAAGCGGTATTACAAGAAGCATTGTCACTAGAAGAAGTCATAGTTAAAGCCAATGGTAGTCACTATGAGGTGATTGCAGTTGGTGAATGTTTTGACGGGGCGAGTCGAGTTAAGAAGCAACAGCTAGTTTACGGGCCTTTGATGGATGTGATCAAAGACGGCACCATTCACGCTTTAAGCATTAAAGCCTTCACGCCAACAGAGTGGCAGAGAGAACGTAAATTCATCCTTCCTCAATAACGGAGCCACAATGGATCAGTTTGTTATCCAAGGTGGCACCACCCTAGCTGGTGAAGTCACAATTTCGGGCGCTAAAAATGCCGCCCTTCCTATTCTTTTTGCAGCCTTACTTGGGAATGGCAAGAGTATTTTCTCGAATGTACCTCAGCTTCGCGACATAGGCACAACTGAAGCGCTGCTAAAGACGCTTGGCGCAGAAGTTAAATGGCATGGAGATAATCTTGAAGTCGACGGAAGCACCGTTGATAAAGTGCTAGCCCCATATGAACTTGTAAAGCAGATGCGTGCATCTGTATTGGCATTAGGGCCTTTATTAGCCCGTTTTGGTCAAGCTCAAGTTTCTTTGCCGGGTGGTTGTGCCATTGGTGCTCGCCCAGTCGATTTACACATTCGCGGCCTAGAAAAAATGGGCGCAACCATTAATGTAGAAAACGGCTATATTAATGCGACGTCTTCGGGTCGTCTGCAGGGCGCTGACATCTACATGGAAACCGTGAGTGTAGGCGCGACAGAGAACTTACTGATGGCAGCAACGCTTGCTGATGGTAAAACGGTATTAGAAAATGCGGCACGCGAACCAGAAATAGTAAACCTTGCTGAATGCCTAGTGGCAATGGGGGCAAAAATCTCAGGTGCAGGTACTCATCGCATCGAGATTGAAGGGGTTGAACAGCTATCTGGATGCGAGCATAAAATCTTACCAGACCGTATTGAAACAGGTACTTTCTTGGTGGCTGCAGCAATGGCGAAAGGTGAGGTGTTATGTAAAAACACAGATTACCATAGTTTAGAGCCTGTGCTTGAAAAGCTGCGAGACGCCAATGCCTTAGTTGAAGTGCAACAAGACAGCATCTACATCGATATGCGTCAGCGCGAGTTAAAAGCTGTGAACATTAAAACCATGCCTCACCCTGGCTTTCCAACGGATATGCAGGCGCAGTTTACGGCGATGAATGTGGTAGCAAATGGCAGTGCAACAATCACAGAAACGATTTTTGAGAATCGTTTTATGCATGTGCCTGAATTACAGCGTATGGGTGCCAATATTCGTTTAGAAGGCAATACAGCGATTTGTGGCGATACTGATAAGTTATCGGGCGCACAAGTCATGGCGACTGATTTACGTGCGTCAGCGAGCTTAATTTTGACGGGTATTGTTGCACAAGGCGAGACTGTGGTTGATCGTATCTATCATGTTGATAGAGGGTATCAGCGTATCGAAGATAAGCTAAGTAAGTTGGGTGCGAATATTAAACGCCGTCACAATTAATCACGACTTATCTATTCTCATTTTAAAAAGCGACCTAGTTAGAGAGGTCGCTTTTTTGTATATGCTTTGGCTTGAATTAGCTGAGTTCACGAATTGAATTAGTTGGTGTTAATTTCTAGCTCAGCAACAGTCAAAGTAATAGTTCTGTGTTCACCATTTCTCAGCACCTCAAACTCAAGTTCAGTGCCAGGCTTTGTGTTACCAATGAACTGTAATGTTTTTTGTGGGTTAGAAATCGATTGGCCCGCAACTTTAACAATAATATCTCTATCTTGCATACCCGCTTGCCATGCTGGGCCCAACGGGTCCAGTTCGCTGATCAACAAGCCAACAATCGGAGTATATAAGTCGGTTACTTCATTGCCAGAACTATCAACGGCGGTGCCTCTAAAGCCTAAGTAGCCGCGAACCACTCGACCATCCGCGATAAGTCGTTGCATGACTTGTTTGGCTAACTGATAAGGTACAGCGAAAGATATTCCTTGTATGTCTATATTCAGTCGCGTTCTAAATTGTGCTGAGGTAATGCCAACGAGAATACCGTTTGAGTTAACTAAAGCCCCACCAGAATTGCCTACATTCACAGCGGCGTCCATTTGCAGCAAATTGTTATATTGACTATCAGTGAGTGTTTGCTTACCTGTGGCACTGATCACGCCTTGGGTAATGGTTTGACCTAAATTAAGGGGGTTACCAATCGCTAAAACTACATCGCCCACGCGAGGAATAAACTCATCGTCGGTTGGGATAACGGGTAGGTGCTGACCTGGGATTTTTAGCAAAGCGAGATCGGTGATGGTATCAAAACCGATCACTTGTACATCATAGAAGCGTCTACCGTCAGTCAAGATGACCATGATTTGGTCTGCGTCATTAACCACATGGTAGTTTGTCAGAATATAGCCATCGCTCGACATAATCACACCAGACCCGAGTTCTTGTGTGGTGTTACGCCTTTGGTATCGAGGCACGGATGAAATACTTTCAGAAAAAATCGTTACCACGGCAGGTGAGGCTTTAGCGACTGAGTCGGCAAAGCTCATATGGCTACTGGTGTAATGGCTTGGCATAGCGAGCTTTGGCAAAACGACGCTTTTTAGATTGGGTGAGAACCAAATCACTAAAAATGCGATCCCAAGGCCGACAAACAAAGGGGGAAGAATAAATTTAAAAAGTTTTAGCACGCCATCGCTCATTTTTATTCATTACACAACAAACAGTTATTTTATCTTACTGAAAGCAGAATAGTAATGATGGCACAAATAAAAATGCAGCGACAATAAGACGCTGCATTTTATTAGCTAAGACTTAAAACAAGTTATTGAATTAGAATAAACACAGAGTCTCGTCCGCGTTTAATTCCCAATACGATGTTGCCTTGAATGTCTTCGATTAAGTTGCTCATATCGCGAATGTTCTTAACGCGCTGACGGTTTACTTGCATGATCACATCACCTTCTTCAAGACCAACTCGCAGAGCTGGTGAGCGCTCTTCGATACTAGAGACAATGACACCTTGGTTGCCGTTACGCTCGCCACTTTCCAGCACAGCACCGCGTAGCATCGGGTGTACTTTATCTGCTTGAGCTTGCAGCTCGCCTTGGCCTTTAAGTGTCACTTCAATGGTACGTTTTCTACCGTCGCGGAATACACCTAGCTCAATGGTTCTACCTTCACCTATGGTGGCGATTTTGCCTCTAAGCTCTTCGAAGCTTTGGATCTCATCACCATTCAGACTGACAATCACATCATTGGCTTTAATACCGGCTTCGTTTGCCGCTGAGTCTTTTACTATTTGCATAACAAAGGCACCTTGCTGAACTTCTAAATCTTGCGCTTTTGCTAGGCCTGCATCTAGTGTACGGCCAATAATACCTAAAGAGCCTCGGCGTACTTGTCCAAATTCGATTATTTGATCAACGAGGTTCTTCATCATATTAGAAGGGATGGCAAAACCGATACCGACATTACCGCCCGAAGCGCCAAGAATGGCAGTATTAATGCCGATTAGCTCACCGTTTAGATTTACCAAAGCGCCACCTGAGTTACCTTGGTTAATAGCCGCGTCGGTTTGAATGAAGTCTTCATAGCCTTCAATATTTAAACCACTACGACCCAACGCACTGACAATACCTGATGTTACAGTGTGGCTCAGGCCGAACGGGTTACCAATGGCAACTGAGAAGTCACCGACTCGTAGCTTGTCAGAATTAGCCAGTTTCACCTCTGTGAGGTTGTCCGCGTCGATTTCTAGCAATGCGATATCAGATTCTTTATCGCGACCAACCAGTTTGGCATCAAACTCTCTTCCATCTTTCAAAGTAACGATAATTTTATCGGCTTCGTCGATAACATGGCTGTTTGTTACTACGTAACCTTCATTGGCATCAATAATGACACCAGAACCTAACCCACTGAAAGGACGCTTTTGGTTACGAGGTTGAGGATTACCAAAGAAGTAGTCAAAAGGGTCGACACGACGGCGAACCTCTTTTGCGCCTGATACACGAATACTCACAACCCCAGGTGTAACGCGTTCTAGCATTGGCGCAAGGGTAGGTAAAGACTGGCCATCGACCGCGACAGGGAGTTTGGCTTCAACTGCTGTAGGAGAAAGAAAAAGGGCTGTTGAAAAAATAGCAGCAGATAATAACGATAGTTTTAGTTTCATAGTCAATAAGTACTCCGAAAAGTAATAACGCCCATTTTCTTTTAATCATTAAAAAGCGGGCATATATCATTGATGATAGGTAAGTAAACTTTTTGCTTTCTTACCAGTTCGTCATTTTTGGTAACTGTACTTACTGACTATGGGGGCTAAAAAAAGTTCATCAAGAGACTTTTGATTGCTCAACTTCTGAGCTTTCGCCTGAGAAAATACCTGTTTCACCTTCAGCATAATCGCTTGGTTGTGCTGACAATGTATCATTTTTCGCTTCACGGCGGCGCTCAGGGCGACTTTGTAACGAAGCTTGTAGTTGCTCCGTGGTTTCTTTTGAGAAGAAAGGTTCATCAGGCATAGCAGGTTTAACATTTAGCAGTGCTTTATCTGTTTCTTCGACATGGATCAGAAGCTGAGAGTAACTGTCTTGCATTTTAGTCATTAACTTCTTAGTGCTTGCAAGGTGGTCTGCTACTTCTTGGCGGTATTGCTCTAATTCGTGCTTTGCAGATTGTACTTGTTGCTCTAAATCGTCATGCTTAAGTTGTTTCTTGGTGATCATTGAACCTAAGAAAAATGCAGCAATAGCAACTACCACAATTAATCCTAACCAAGCAAATGTTGTCATAGAGAGTCTCCTTAAAAATACGCGCTCTATAAGTGTAGCAATTATTCGGCTACGTAATAAAAAATGTAATTCAAACTATCAGCTAAATATACGCGGAGTTTTGATGCGTGTTAATATATGCCTCAAATAAAAACGTTTAGTTTGTGAAAAATGATGACACCTTGGGAAAAATATCAACAAGACCTACAACGAGATGACTTTCAATATGATGCGGCACAAGAAAACGCAGTAAGGCATTTACAGCGTTTGTACGATGATATCGTGAACCAACCAGAGCAGCCCCAAGGTTTCTTTTCTCGCTTATTTAATCGACAGCCACAGCAAAAAATTACTGGCCTTTACTTTTGGGGCGGCGTAGGACGCGGTAAAACATACTTAGTTGACACCTTTTATGAGGCATTACCAACAGATAGGAAAATGCGAGTGCATTTTCACCGTTTTATGCATCGTGTACATGATGAGCTTAAAAAGCTAAAAGAAGTAAAAGATCCACTGGAGACTGTGGCCGATATTTTTAAAAAAGAAACAGACATCATTTGTTTTGATGAGTTTTTTGTACAAGATATTACCGATGCCATGCTGCTGGGTGGCTTGATGCAGGCGCTCTTTGCACGAGACATTATTTTAGTTGCAACGTCAAATATTGTCCCTGATGAGTTATATCGTAATGGTCTTCAGCGTGCTCGTTTCTTACCAGCCATCGCCCTAGTGAAAGAAAATACCGAAGTCGTCAACGTCGATTCGGGCATTGATTATCGCTTGAGAACGTTAGAGCAAGCAGAGATTTTCCATAGCCCGCTTGACGCACAAGCAGATAAAAACTTGTTTGAATATTTTGATAAGCTCTCACCTGAACCGGGCAAACTTGATGAAGCCATCGAAATCGAAGGGCGCCTGATCAAAACCCGAAAAGTTGCCGATAGTATTGTGATGTTCGATTTCACACAAATTTGTGAAACGGCGCGTTCACAAGTAGACTATATGGAGATCAGTCGTATATACAACACTGTGATCCTTTCTAATGTAAAACAGATGGGGCAGCAGAATGATGATGCTGCCAGACGTTTTATCGCTTTGGTTGATGAATTCTATGAGCGTAATGTAACGCTTATTATCTCAGCCGCCGCACCGATCACAGAGTTATATACCGATGGCACACTTAATTTTGAATTTAGGCGCTGTATCAGTCGTTTACAAGAGATGCAGTCGCACGAATACCTCGCAAGAGAACATCTCGCCTAATAATACTTAATCATGTTTGAGGGACTAAAACTGACGCTAGCTTCGTTGAATAATTTCTTATTTAGAACAACTAAATAGCAAAATTATCGCCTTGCTATCGACAAGTTTTACTTGCCTAAAAATAGATTACTTAATTAAGAGGATTGGTATAAATTTCTCGCTCAAATCAACGCGATTATTTTTTTTGTAGAAAAAACAGTCGCACACTGGAAAAGCCTCTTCTGTGTTGCTATAATCCGCGGCCTGCCACGTTGCGTTCTATAGCCCTCGTCGGCTTAGCCACCGATTTGAGCGGCATAAAAGTCTTAAACTCGAAGGGGTTCAAGCACTCATAGTAAAGCGGTAACTTTTTGTTACCTGTGGTTTTAATTTGAAACATTGGATTTTATTTAATGAAAACGTTTGTTGCTAAGCCAGAATCTGTAAAACGTGACTGGTACGTAGTTGACGCTGAAGGTAAAACTTTAGGTCGTATCGCTACTGAAATCGCTCGTCGCCTACGCGGTAAGCATAAAGCTGAGTACACACCTCATGTTGACACTGGTGATTACATCATCGTAATCAACGCTGAGAAAGTTACTGTTACTGGTAACAAAACAACTGACAAAGTGTACTATGCTCACTCTGGTTTCCCAGGTGGCCTTAAGTCTATCACTTTCGATAAGCTTCAAGCTAAAAAGCCTGAAATGATTATCGAAAAAGCAGTTAAAGGTATGTTACCAAAAGGCCCTCTAGGTCGTGAAATGTACCGCAAACTAAAAGTATACGCAGGTTCTGAGCACGCTCATGCAGCTCAACAGCCTCAAGTACTGGACATTTAAGGAGCTAACTCATGGCAAATCAATACTACGGTACAGGTCGTCGTAAAAGTTCAAGTGCTCGCGTATTCTTACGCCCAGGTACTGGCAACATCGTAATTAATCAACGTTCTATCGAAGAATACTTCGGTCGCGAAACTTCTCGCATGGTTGTTCGTCAGCCTCTAGAGCTAGTTGAAATGACTGAAAAGTTTGACCTATACATCACTGTTGCTGGTGGTGGTTCAACTGGTCAAGCTGGTGCTATCCGTCACGGTATCACTCGTGCGCTTATGGAGTTTGACGAGTCACTACGTCCTACTCTACGTAAAGCTGGCTTTGTTACTCGCGACGCTCGTAAAGTTGAGCGTAAGAAAGTGGGTCTTAAGAAAGCACGTAAGAACACTCAATTCTCGAAGCGTTAATTTTTTACGTTTACAAGAATTCAAAAACCCAGCTTATGCTGGGTTTTTTGTTTTAAAAGTCCAAATATTTTTCATTTCCTATCCCAACCCACGTCAAACAATCTGTGTTCGACTTATTGTTTACCTAATATTTTCAATATTTATTGTAATTAGTGAAGATCTGACGATAAATCAGCGCTTTTTTTTGCTACAATTGCGGGGCAAGTAAAGTGAGTAAGGTTTGATGCCCTTTTGGGTACCCTCGTCTCCTCATAGATGGGGTTGATCTTGGTCAGTATATTGTGGTTATAAAAACGTTATCATAACTAACTAGCTTTCGAGGCTACGACTAAAATGGGTAGTAAAATCCATGCTTTATTAGTCTTGATACGGGTAATAACCTTGTTTTCATCAAGGTAATTATTTATGATCGCGTCTATTTTGTAGTTTCTTAATTTAACCTGCTGTAACTGATGTTCTCAATATAGCAAGTGTTGAGGATCATAGTGGAGATAAGTGGATGAGCAATGCGCCTGTAGACAACAGCCGACGTCGCTTTTTGACCATAGCTACCTCTGTTGTAGGTGGTGTTGGTGCGGCTGGAGCTGCTGTTCCTTTTATTGCGTCTTGGAATCCAAGTGAGCGAGCTAAATCTGCGGGTGCGCCTGTAGAAGTAGATATCAGCAAACTTGAGCCTGGACAATTAATTCGTGTTGAGTGGCGAGGTAAACCTGTATGGGTTATCAATCGTACGCCAAAAATGCTTGAGCAGATGAAAGCTCACGAAGGTCAACTTCGTGATCCGCAGTCTGAAGAGCCTCAACAATTAGATTCAGCTAAGAATGAATACCGTTCTAAGCGCCCTGAAATTTTCGTGGCGGTTGGTATTTGTACTCACCTAGGCTGTTCACCAAGCTTCTTTAATGGTGGCTTCGGTGAGTTCGTTGAAGGTACTGAATCAGGTTTCTTCTGTCCTTGTCACGGTTCTAAGTTCGACATGGCCGGCCGAGTATTCCAAGCGGTGCCTGCACCTCTAAACTTAGAAATCCCACCTTACACCTTTATTGATGATACAACCATTTTGGTTGGTGAAGAAGAGGTTGCATAATGGCTGGTAAACAAGATAACGCTTCAACAGGTGTTGTTGGTAACGTCATCAACTGGATTGATGACCGTATTCCAATGACGCGTGTTTGGAACATGCACATCGCGCAATATCCTGCGCCAAAAAACTTTAACTTCTGGTACTTATTTGGCTCTTTAGCAATTTTAGTACTTGTAAACCAAATTCTAACTGGTATCTGGCTAACAATGAGCTATGTTCCTTCTGCTGAAGGCGCATTTGCTTCAATCGAATACATCATGCGTGATGTTGAATATGGTTGGTTATTGAGATACATGCACTCAACGGGCGCCTCGGCATTTTTCGTGGTCGTGTACTTACACATGTTCCGCGGTATGATCTATGGCTCGTACCAAAAACCACGTGAACTACTATGGCTATTCGGTATGCTAATTTTCTTAGCATTAATGGCTGAAGCGTTCATGGGTTACCTACTACCTTGGGGTCAGATGTCATTCTGGGGTGCTCAGGTAATCATTTCATTATTCGGTGCTATTCCGGTAATTGGTGATGATCTAACTCAGTGGATCCGTGGTGACTACGTAATCTCTGGTGCGACGCTTAACCGCTTCTTTGCACTTCACGTAATCGCATTACCACTTGTACTCGTTATTCTAGTATTCCTACACATTGTTGCGCTTCACGAAGTGGGTTCAAACAACCCTGATGGTGTTGAAATTAAGCGTAAGAAAGGTTCTGTGGCTGAAGAAGATAAGCCTAAGTTCCAATTCCATGAATATTACACAAACAAAAAAGATATTGTTGATGCAATCCCGTTCCACCCTTATTACACAGTTAAAGATGTATTAGGTGTAGCTGGTTTCTTAATTTTCTTCTGTTGGGTTGTGTTCTTTGCACCAGAGATGGGTGGTTTCTTCCTAGAAGCGCCAAACTTTGAAGCAGCTAACCCGCTGAAGACACCAGAGCATATCTTCCCTGTTTGGTACTTTACGCCATTCTACGCAATCCTACGTGCTATCCCTGATAAGCTAATGGGTGTAATTGCAATGGGTGCATCTATCGTACTACTGGCATTACTGCCGTGGTTAGATCGTGGTAAGGTTCGTTCAATTCGTTATCGTAGTAAGTGGCACAAGCTGAACATTGCTCAGTTCGTTGTAACGTTCATCATCCTAGGTTGGGCTGGTGCGACACCTCAGACTGATTTGTCTACAGTTCTATCGAGAATTACGACAGTAACTTACTTCATGTTCTTCGTATTACTATTTGTATACTCGAAGAATGAGCAGACTAAACCATTGCCTGAGAGGTTAACGAAATGATGAAGAAGCTAATTATTGGTTTATTCGCATTGCTGCCTACTTTTGCAATGGCAGCAGGTCCTTCGGTACCACTACTAGAGTCAAACCATGACTTAACTGACAATGCGTCTTTACAGCGCGGTGCTAAGTTGTTCATGAACTACTGTCTTGGTTGTCACCAAATGCAGTATCAGCGTTATGAGCGTACTTTCCGTGACATAGGTATTCCTGTAGAGATCGGTCAAGAAACGCTTATATTTGATGGTTCTAAAGTTGGTAGTCATATCAATAATGCAATCAAGATCGAAGATGCTGCAACTTGGTTCGGTGCTCCACCGCCAGATCTAACACTAGTTGCACGTGTACGTGGCGCTGATTGGATTTACACTTACTTGAAGTCTTTCTATGTAGATGAAAGTCGTCCATTTGGTGTAAACAACTCAGTATTCCCATCAGTGGGTATGCCACACGTACTTCAAGAACTTCAAGGTGTGCCAACTGCACGTTTTGAAGAAGTTGAAGAGCACGGTGTTAAAGTTCAAAAAGTAGTTGAAATCACAACAGATGGTTCTGGTGAGATGAGTGCTGATGAGTACGACCAAGCAGTACGTGACTTAACGAACTTTATGGCTTATGTTGGTGAACCAACTCGCTTAAAATCAGAAGCGCTAGGTTATAAGGTATTAGGATTTTTAGTAATCTTATTTATCTTGGCCTTCTTCTTGAAGAAAGAGTACTGGAGAGATGTTCACTAATACAGTGATACATTCTTAAAGTAATTTTGTAATAGGGGCGCATGCCCCTATTGCTGTTTATAATGATTTATTACTTATTGTAATTTTAATGGAGGTAGGCATGGCCGTAGCTGCCAATAAGCGCCCTGTAATGACGCTTTTCTCAGGTGCTAACTGTATGTATAGCCATCAAGTACGTATCGTTTTAGCCGAAAAAGGTGTGAGTGTAGATATTCACTTAGCAGAAAAAGATAACCTGCCTGAAGCGCTTCACGAAATAAACCCATATGGCACAGTACCGACATTGATCGACCGTGAGCTTGGTTTATATGAAGCGAACATCATCATGGAATATTTAGATGAGCGTTTCCCGCACCCACCATTAATGCCTGTATACCCAGTAATGCGTGGTCGTAGCCGTCTAATGATGCACCGTATCGAAACTGATTGGTATACATTAGCAGCTAAAATCAAGCAAGGTGGCAGTGATGCCGATCAGGCTCGTAAAGAGTTAACTGAAGCCCTGCTTGCAATTGCGCCAATCTTTACTGAAGCTCCTTACTTCATGAGTGAAGAGTTCAGCCTAGTAGATTGTTACCTAGCACCACTATTATGGCGTTTACCTGAAATGGGTATCGACCTTAATGGTGCAGGTGCAAAAGAGCTTAAAGAATACATGCTTCGTTTATTTGAGCGTGATTCATTCCAAGCTTCTTTAACAGAAGCTGAGCGTGAGATTAGAGCATAATGACGCCAAATCGCCCATATTTGCTCAGAGCGTTTTACGATTGGATTGTCGATAATGAATGCACGCCGCACTTGGTCGTGAACGCTGAATATCCAGCGGTTCAAGTACCAACGCAGTTTGTACAAGATGGTCAAATTGTTTTAAACATTAGTCCTAGTGCAGTGACCCACTTTGATATGGATAACCAGCAGCTAAGCTTTAATGCCCGCTTTTCTGGTCAACCTATGCAGGTGTATGTGCCTATGGGCGCTGTACTGGCAATATATGCGCGTGAGAACGGTGAAGGTACCGTTTTTACTCAAGAAACTTTTCCTGAGTATGAAGAAGAGCCGCAGGTTGAACCAGAAGAGGTTGTTGAAACCACTGAAGAGAAGCCCAAAGAGCCTGAAAAGAAAAAAGGCGCTCATCTTCGCGTTGTTAAATAAGTACTTTAAAGTCGCTTATTTGTATTTTAAAAACCCGCTTCGGCGGGTTTTTTATTGCGGTGCAAACTAGCGTGCGAAGCACGCTAGTTTGCGCAAGGTGAGATGAACCATTCTAAAAAATGTTGAGGTCTGGAGTAGTGAGGGTGTTAGCTAATGGAGCTATAGAAGGTAGATATATGCTGATTACAAAGTTCTGAATCATACATTAGGGACACATGTTAAGGTGTTTAGCGTGACTTCATCACGAAATCAATTCACCTTGCGCAAAGGAAATGAGGTGCTTCGCACTTGTCATTAACCCTTTGCACGTAAACTCGCAATCGGAGGTGATTAGTATGACTCCATCACGAAATCAGTTCAAAGAACCGTACTCACTTCGTTCGCGGTCGGTAACCTTTTACACCACTCTAGCGCAAAGGAAATGAAGTGCTACGCACTTGTCATTAACCCTTTGCACGTAAACTCACAATCGGAGGTGATTAGCGTGACTTCACCACGAAATCAGTTCACCTTGCGCAAAAGAACCGTACTCACTTCGTTCGCAGTCGGTAACCTTTTGCACTATAAATATTCAAAAGCTTTTACGACTCTTTCTACACCGTTGACATGACGAGCAATCTCAACCGCCATATCAGCTTCTTCTTCTGATACTAAGCCCATTAAGAAAACTTCGCTGTTCTCTGTGACCACTTTGATGTTATTACCTGTGATGGTCTCGGCAGTAAGAAGTTTGGTTTTAACTTTTGAAGTCAGCCAAGTGTCGTGGGTTTGTGTGGCTATGCCAATGCGCGTACCAATACGAAGTTGGTTATGGATATTCTTGACGGTAACGGCATTTCTGACAGCTTGTGCAGCTTGCGACATTAGATTGTTAGACGGTACTTGGCCAACAAGTAAAATGGTGCCATTGACGCTGACGACACTAATGTTAGCTTGCTCACTTAGGTTAGGTACTTTTTTAAGTGCTAATGTCGCTTTTATCTCAATGTTGTTATCGTCAATTTGCGAGCCTATGGTACGTCTATCATTGGCGGCAGACACAGCACCGGCTGTACCAGCTACAACGGCGGCAGCGCAGCCTTGAAGGAGGATAAGAGCGGTAATAATTATTAGGTGTTTAAATGGCATTACTGATCATCCTGAGGGAACAAGGTGTTATCAATTAATTGACTAAGACAGTGCACATTGAATAAGTGTGACTCAATAATACGACTGGGGCGCTTACTTGGCGTCAATATTTCAACATCATTGGGGCCGAGCAGGCCAATTAACTCACCCCCTTCATCACCCACTAACGCAATGACTTTCATGTCTTTGGTAAGCGCAGCTTCTACTGCAGAAATAATATTCTTTTCATTGCCATCAATAGCGAATACCACCAGTAAATCGCCCTGTTGTGCAAAGGCACGAACTTGACGCGAAAACTTGTCGCTATCATGTTCATTATTGTGCATGTCTAAGTGAATATGATTTTGCGATAAAGCGATAGCAGGAAGGCAAGGTCGCTCTGTCTCATAGTGGTTTATAAGCAGACCAGCAAAGTGCTCAGCAAGCATATTACAGCTAGACTCACCGCAGCAGATTACTTTATTGCCATTAATTAAACCTTGCACGATTGTCATAGCTGCAGCTTCAAGAACATCAGGAAGGACTTCACCTGCAGCGATTTGTGCTTGAATACTCTCAGTGAAAATTGTTTTTATTGATTCTTGCATAATTAATATATGTTTTTAATCCACTTTATATTATCTGAACTCACCCCTTCGATAGCAATAAAGTCTATTCGTATAGGTAAATTCTTTAGTTTTTTGCACTCTAAGTAATGATAAATACTTCTCTGCAGCTTTTGAAGTTTAGACCGGCTTAAAGCTGCAATAGCGCCACCGTAGCTTTGGCTTTTTCTATATTTGACTTCAATAAAAACTAGGGTGCTTTGATCTTCCATGATGAGGTCTATCTCACCATATTTGCAATTATAATTACGAGCAACGGCTCTTAACCCTCGCGCCTGTAAATATTGCTCTGCTAGTTGCTCGTAGTGCATGCCTTTGGCACGCGTATTGGCAAACAATCCTTTTAGCATACAATCCCTTATTTAATATTGAATTAATCCCTTAAGCTTTCTTGGAAGCGATTATGATTTTGCATAAACAGCGGTGTTGGTTTTTGTTCTTCAAGTTGCACCAGTTGAATTTGTTTTTGTTTGTATTGTGCCCAGTTTAATCGCCTTTCAACGGTATTATTATTTTTAATGCTGAGTTTACCTGTTAGGCCAGAGTAAGCTTTACCAGGGATCTTAGCTAATTGTTTCAGTTCAGGGATAAGGTGAACTGCGTCAAAGGCCATGGCAAATAAGCGCTGCTCTATATCTGCTTGTTCAGGCCAGAGTGCATCGTATTGTGCTCTGAGATTAAACTTATCAACTGATTTGTTTAGCATCCAAGGCTGCTCAGTAAAGAATAAGCCTTCAAGGTCGCCTTTGTCAGTGTGATCCATACGCTTAGAGTAGCTTCTGGAGCTTGCGTATAGAGGAATGCGTTTGGCAAAAGTACTGACATTGACGTCAAGATAAGGCTTCAATAAACGTGTTTCGATGGCATCGCCCAGAATGTAGATGACATCAATATCCATGCGAGAACGCGTTTCACTCTCTACCTCTTTCCTGAATAGGCTTTTTACAGCTTTGATCCGCTCTTTAGAAGCGTCTACCTCAAGTAAGTTAGCTACGACTTTCGCCATATCTTTGCTATCTGTATATAGGCCTACTTCTGGTTCTATTAGGCTATAGTTTTGCCATTCATTTTTGAAATGATTAACGAGTCTTAAACCCGATAACGTATCTGGTGCCAATAACATAGGCTTTTGAAATTTCTGCGATAAGAAATGCACCATAGCTTGTTCGACTTCATGCTCAGGATTCAGGGCAAAAAAGTACTGCTCAGCATTTAAATTCGGCGTTTCTGAAGTATTTAAATGAAGCGTTGGTGTGCTTTGAATAGCACTACTAGTACTGACTTTCTCTATATTATCTTTAAGTAATGGACCTATGATGAAGTCAAATTGTTGAGAGGCGAGTTGCCGGTCTATGTCTTCGACACTGAGCTGCTCGTCAATGAAAGTGATTTCTTCAATTTCACTGTGATCCATTGCAGCTAAGAACCCATTTTTTAGGGCGCTACCTAGCCGTTTACTACTACCACTTTGGGGTAGTAGTACAGCGATACGTTTTGCCTGATAGGGGGCAAGATTTACCGCGTTTTGAACTTTCTTAGGCAAGATGTAAGTCGCGGGGTGATTAACAAAGCGACGCTGCCAATTATTAAGTGCTTGATGAAGTTGTATACCAGAACCGATATAAATTTGTTGGTATTTTGCTAATTTTACCCAGCCCCTTTGGACCACTGTACCTCGGTCGAAGCGCTCTAGCGCATAAGATGAAAGCTGTTGCAGTGCTTGCCATATTTCATCATTTAAATTTGCCACTTCTACTTTATCAGTGAAGCTTAAATCGGCCGCTTTAAAATAATAGGTAAGCGCTTTTTTAGGCATACCTTGAGAAGCATAAATACGGCCCATTAGATACTGATGCCACGCTTTATGCTCAGGTAGAGACAGTCGTTCTTTTAAAGTTTTAAGAATGTTGAGTGCTGTGCTGTAATTATTTAGCTCTGTTCTTGCTAGTGCGATATAAAGTTTATTTTGTACATAATCGACAGTTTCGTTTCGTTCTAGTGCGAGGCAGGCTTGTTCTAAAATAGGCCAGTTTTGCTCTTTTATGGCATTTTCTCGGGCACTATAAAGTAACTGAATACGAGAAGCTCCTTGCTTGGCTCGAGCTTTGTTCAGTAGTCCTTCTGCATTGAGGAGCTCAGGTGCTTGAGTTTGCGGCTGATTCTGCACAGCACGGGGTTGAGCTGGTGATTTTTCGGTTGTACTACACGCCGATAAACCCGACAATACACCTATTACAAGACAAATTACTTTCAGTCGCACCGCAACTTCCTAACGATAAACATTCCTCAAAGGGATATCTTACTGACTGAAACTGGAGAGCTCAATGACAAAAGCACAGAATACAGACAAAATTGGTACCCTTTACGTGGTCGCAACGCCGATCGGCAACTTGGCCGATATCAGTGAGCGTGCTTTAACAACTTTAGCAGAGGTTGACTTAATTGCCGCTGAAGATACCCGTCATACGGGTAAGTTATTGAGTCATTTCAATATCAAAGCAAAAACTTTTGCGCTGCATGATCATAACGAAAAACAAAAAGCACAGCAGATTTTAGATTGGCTAAATGAAGGGCTTGATATTGCATTAGTGTCAGATGCGGGCACACCGCTTATTAGCGACCCCGGTTATGCGGTTGTGAACTTATGCCGTAACGAGGGGGCAGATGTCACACCTGTGCCTGGCGCGTGTGCAGCGATCACGGCATTGTGTTGTTCGGGATTGCCGACAGATAGATTCCAGTTTATTGGCTTTACACCAGCAAAAAGCCAAGCCCGTCAGCAATTCTTTGTCGATGCATTTGAAAGCGGCATTACCAGCATCATGTATGAAAGCACTCACCGCATCATGGCTAGTCTTGAAGACATGCAAACTGCGTTAGGTGCAGAGCAACATGTGGTGTTTGCGAAAGAGCTGACTAAAACATACGAAACCTTCTTTAGTGGCTCGGTGGGCGAGTTAATTGAGTATTTGACCAATGAACCAGAGAAGCAGCGTGGCGAGCTCGTGTTAATGCTACCAGGCAAGGCCAAACAACAAGACGAAATACCAGCCGATGCTCGTAAAATGCTGAGTTTACTGGAGCCTGAAATGCCACTGAAAAAAGCTTGTGGTGTGGTTGCTGAGTACTTTGGTCTGAAGAAAAATGCGCTATATAAAGCAGTAATTGCTGATAAAGAAGATTAACCGCAAAAAAGCGTGTGATTTTACTGCATCTTGCGTATAATCGCCCGCCTGAGTCAGCCGGATAATCGCTGCCTGTGACGAAAATGATCAGGGGGAGGAAAGTCCGGGCTCCACAGGGCAGGGTGCCAGCTAACGGCTGGGAGGCGTGAGCCTACGACAAGTGCAGCAGAGAGGAGACCGCCAACTTCGGTTGGTAAGGGTGAAAGGGTGCGGTAAGAGCGCACCGGGCCACTGGTAACAGTTGGTTGCAAGGTAAACTCCACCCGGAGCAAGACCAAATAGGGTTCCTTATGGTGTGGCCCACATCGGAACCGGGTAGGTTGCTTGAGCCTAAGAGCGATTTTAGGCCTAGACGAATGATTATCACCTCGCAAGAGGGACAGAACCCGGCTTATGGCTGACTCACACTCATCATTTAAGCTAGCGTTTGTTTTTACAAGCGCTAGCTAATCCAAAACATTATTCTTCATAATACTTTTTGTGTTTTAGTGTGCTAATCACCGCATAGAAAGCTTGCTTCTCAATTATCTAATTATCCCAATTAGTTAAACTATATTTTTTGAGCGCATTCAAATATCGCAGCATTTTGTAGTGCTATTGGGAAATGCTTCAACTTCCACATTGTATCCATATTTAAATCTCATTTTCGTGTGATAAATGCCCCTCTTGGGCTGTATTTGCCGATTATCAAAGGGGTATGAATACTATGATGCGGAACAAACTGTACCTAGCATTGCTGACTCTGGGGGCTAGTTTCCCCAGTATTGCTCAGTCAAGCTTGGCGCCATTAACGATACATGTTGATGAAAATACCAAAACGAATACGACCATTGGCCGTGTTAATTTTCTTGATGGTGTATCGGATAAAACGGTGCGCTTAGAGGTTGGCACGACTGATATAAAAAACTGGATAACAAACGGTGAAGCGTTTGAACCTATTTCATTTGCTTCAACCTTTACACAAACGCCAATTGTGTTTGGTCAAATTCAGTCAAACAGTGACTATCAGGTAGAGTATGAAGTAAGTACTTATTCTTATTCTGGCTTAACAAGCAAGAATAATAACCGCTTGTTAATGCGTCATCGTCTAGACAATGTAACAGCCCTTGGTTTTGAAGCAGTATTAGAGTCAGAGTTAGACAAAAAAGGCACTAGTGTTATCCAAAGCTTCCTCGACACAGGCGAAGGTGAAACGCTAGGTTGGATTGCGTTTGCTGAGCCTATTTCAGCTTTCTGGAACGACAAGCCTATCGACGTGTCAAGCACAGGCATTTCGGTAACACACAATACTCACGGTCACGCGTTTAGTGTGCCGATGACAGACACTCCGAATATTTTAACTTCTTTATCGACCTACAACGGCACTTCGCAAAGTGGCGTGGCAGTTGATGAATTGTCTGCAAATAAAGTAAAAGTTCATATTGATAATCTTGATGATGCTTCACATGCTGCGGAAAACGTAAACGTATTTGCATTACAAGGGTCAGGTTTATTGTTTACTGAGACGATGGCTGTTGTTGGTGAAACAGGTGTTATCACGGTTGATGATACTGACATCGAAAATCCATTCTCAATTACTTTCTCAAAGGCGTATAACAACCCAGTTGTTTTTGTACAAGCAGTTGGTAAAGACAAACAGATCTTTGACGCTGCGGTGCGCTTAAATTTCGTTGCACCTATGATGCTAGAAGGTTACTTGCATGCAGATAATGAAAACCTTCTACCAAACCGTTTTGGTGAGTTTGAGCTGCATTATCAAATCTTCGAAGCTGGTCGTTGGGATATCCCCCTTGAGCATTACACCTATTCAATCGTGTCTGGTAATGACGCGGGTGTATTCTCAGTTGATCCGGTGAAAGGTGAAATTAAAGTTGCTGACCAAACGCAATTAGATTATGAACTTGGTAACAACCAGTATTCATTAACAGTTCGCGTTACAGATGGTGCGGGAAATCAGTACGACACCTTAGTGACAATTAATGTGAACGACATCAATGATTCATTAAATAATAACGCGCAATCCATTGATGGTCTTGCTGCGGATGACTGGGCTGGTTGGTCAGTAGCCCCTGCTGGTGACGTAAATGGTGACGGTTTCGACGATATCATTGTGGGCTCTCCTCAAGCAGATGTTTATAGAAATGATGGCACCTTCATGTACGAAAATAATGGTGCTGCTTACGTTCTTTTCAGTGATGCAACAGGTACATTCCCATCATTAACAGAAGTGATCGGTGGTACACGTGGTTTTGGTATCATGGGTGCTGCATCTGGCGACAACGCAGGTTTTGCTGTTGCTGGAGGCGTTGATATTAACGGCGACGGATTATCAGACGTTGTAGTCGGTGCACCTTATGCTGATATAAACGGCAAGAATTCAGGTTCCACTTACGTCATCTTTGGTAAAACTGGTACTAACTATGTGCCATTGTCTGATATGAATGCTGGCGGGAGCGATTATGGTTTTGCGATTCATGGTGCATACACAGAAGATTACGCAGGTGGTACGTTAGTCGTTGGTGACGTTAACGGTGACGGTCTGGGTGATATCGTTATTGGTGAAACGGTCACTCGCTTCTTAGCGGGCACGGGCTCTTTTGCATTAAGAAATTTACTTGAAGATGGTACGGCTGATCCAAACCTAGCGTATGTTGTTTACGGTAAAAAAGACAACAACGTTGTTCAGTTAGCTAACGTTGCGACTGACTACAACGAGCAAGGTTTTGCGATTACTCGTCCAAGCAGAAAGTTATTTAGCGACTGGTATTATGGCGCACAAGTTTTACCAACGGGCGACTTTAATAGCGATGGCTTAACAGACTTTATTGTTAGCCACGGTTTATTTGTTGATACCTCTGGTACAAGTTATGTTGTTCATGGCCGTATCGGCGGTGAAGCGATTAAATACAACAATATTTACAAAGACGAACATGGTATTAAGATCACGCCTGAAGGCAGCGGCAATTATGGTTTTGATTTTGGAAAATCAACCTTAAATGCACTTCCTTCTTTTACCACGTCTCACGTAGGTGATGTGAACGCTGACGGCGTTGACGATATCGCATTATTATTGACAGACACAGGGTGTTGCTCTGGTATTGATCACCCTCGAGCATACATCTTATTTGGCGGTGTTGACGTTGCTGACGAAATCAACCTAGCGGATATTGCCAATGGCAATGGCGGTTTTGTAATTCACAACGACGCTTCAAATATCGACCACAGTGACTTACAAGTTATTTTAGGGTCAATCGGTGGTGCTGGTGACTTAAATGGCGACGGCTTTGACGACATCATCATCGGTGATCCGTTTGCAGAGGACAACAAGGGTCGCGTATACGCTGTTTATGGCCGCGCAGGTACAGAGCCTGTTTATCTTAGTGAGATCATTGAAACTCAACAAGGTTTTTACTCAGAAGGTAATGGTGGTGAGCAACTGGGGCAATTCATAGCAAGCGCTGGTGACATTAATGGCGACGGTATCAAAGACATTCAATTTGGTACGCCTTCTGCGAACAAAAACAATTTAAACAACACAGGTGCTGTGTATGTTCTAAATGGTGACGGCAAGTTAGTAACGCTTTGGGGGACTGACGGTAACGACACAATCACAGGTACTGCGTCTGCAGATAATATTGCCACTGGTACAGGTGACGACGTCATTCGAACTAACGGTGGTACTGATGCCGTTTACGCAGGTCCAGGCCAAGATACCATTTATATTTCTGACAACACCTTCACTCGTATTGATGCAGGCGGTAACACAGATACATTAGTATTTGACGGTTCAGGTATCAATCTAGACCTTGCAACACAAGCTTCTCGTGTTCGTAACGTTGAAGTATTTGATATCCGTGGTTCAGGTGCTAACTCAATTACGCTTAATAAGAGTGTGAGTAGTAACTCAAACTTACGTATTCTAGGTGACAACGACGACTATGTTGGTGCCGCAAATAACCAATGGGTTGACTCTGAAACAACGCAGGTTATCGATAATATCACTTATAAAGTGTTCACATCTGGCTCAGCGACTATGTTAGTGCAAGATGGGTTAACAATTACGGTTAATAACGCCCCAACGATTGAAGACCAAACGTTTACAGTCAGTGAAATTGCTACCAGTGGCACAGGAATTGGCATACTTGCAGCCGATGCAAATGATGTTGGTGACTTCGTTACGTTCCAAATCTTGAGCGGTAATGAAGATGGTGATCTCGTATTGGATGCACAAACAGGTGTATTAAGTATTAGCCCGACTATCTCCCGTTTAGATTTTGAAAATACTGCAACTTACACATTACAAGTGATTGTGTATGACCAATACAATACGACAGACACTGCACAGATTACGGTTGATGTATTAGACATGGACTCAATGGAAATTACCTTAGCAGGTGATGTAAGTGGTGAAGGGAGTTACTGGGGCGAAAATACAGTACTTGAATTATTAGGTATGAGCTCTCCGCAATGGGCGTCAACTGAAACGAAGCATACTTGGACTGTGCCAGAAGAAAATCTGCCTGATGATCCTGCGATTATTCGAATTGAATCACACGGTAAAATCCATTACGTGGGTGGCATGGACCTATTCGGTGGATGGGTTGAAGCTGAGATCCCTCTTGAGATGGATTTACGGTTCCCAGATGAAATTGCAGCAGGCCAGCCGGTTAATTTAGCAACCAAGTTTACTGTAGGCGAAAACGCAAACTTCATTGCGTCGTCTCCTGGTGTACAAATCTCTGCTGAGTTAATTTTTGAGGACTATTTAATTAAATATGAATCAGCGCTGTTTGAAAAACTAAATGGTCAAACCAAAATCGATTATGCATCTTATGAGAAAGTCGTCGGCTCAGAATCGTTTGGTGTATACGGTGACAACTGTGCCAATGCACTTAACCGCTCTAAGTGTTACAAGTTAGATGACGGTGTCGAAGTTTACGATTTAACGCGTGAGTTGACCGATGAGAAATTAACTTCATTAATTGAAAATAACTTCTACGAGTTATCAGTTGTTACCGCTGAAGACCACGCAAGAGATGTGAGTGATAACATTACTCACGGCACCAGCATGGTTAATGGTGTGTATCTTATTGACGTTGTATACGCTCATAAAGGTGCCGTTGATGGTATTGAAATTATTAGTACTGATGTCTCAGACCCAACAGCCACAACAATCTCTTTCATTCCTGCAAACATGACGAATGAACAGATCATCTATTTCATTAAGAATCTAACACGTGATTCGTTAGCAGAGTTGCCTTCAAATGCGAGAAAGGCGATTGAAAAAGCGATTAACTTAGACGTAGACAAGTTGCGTTTCTTAGCTGGTCACGATTTAACTGACTGGGTATCTGAAGAAATTTACTGGGGTTCTAACTGGACAAAGTGGCATGCACAGGCAGGCATGGAGTCAATGGAAGGCACGTCTGAGCAATGTATTGAAGATTATTTCGCCCCTGCTGGCGATGACTTATATCGTAGATACAAATTCAGCACGTTAGATACTTTTGTAAGTGCAACGCTTGATTTGCATCAAGACTTTGAGTTGAACATTGAATCTACTGCTATTTTAGTTCTTGAAGATGGCACCGAGGTTTACTTTAACCCGGAAGAAGACATTACCTTCACTCCAGAGCTTGCACATGACGTAAATAATGACGGCATGATTGACGCAACGTTAACGGTTAATGCAGCGTCAAACTTTGTTAACAATACTAAAATGAACGCATTCTTTAGAATGCCATTCAAATTGCTTGAGTTTGAATACAATGTCCAAGAGGCCGTTTGTACCGCAAGTAATATCTACACTAAGGGCAATCAAGGCTTGATGTTTGAAAAAGGTTCTTATGGACCCTTGTTAGACAGCATGAAAGAGATCCAGTATGACACCACAGATTTCGGTGGGCCTACCGAAATCACAATCGCTCAAAACTCGTTCACGACTCAATTATCTTTTGACTTATGCAGTAACAGTGCAGCATGTGGTGAACCGGTACTGTCATACGGCAACAACGCTCCAGTGGCTTCTGAGGTAATATTAGCTGGCGATTTTATCGGTAAATCTACCTTAACAGCATCTTACACTTATACTGATAATGAAGGCGATATCGAAGAGGCAACAAATTACCAATGGTATCGCTCTGCGACAGGCAGCAACGGTGATGCGCAAGTTATTGCTGGTGGCTTATCTCAATCATATACCTTGTCGCTTGAAGACATTGATAGCTATGTTGCGTTCTGTGTAACACCACATGATGGCACGTTATTCGGTGCCCCTGAATGCTCTGAGTGGACGTATGTTGAAAGTCCGTTCCATCAAGATATGTCTATTTTGGGTGGTTTTGGTCAATCAATTGTGTTGAACGGTACAGATCAGAGCATGATTCAAACTATGGATTCAGGCTTTAATCCAAACAGTTCATACACGATTGAAGCGTGGGTAAAAGTGAACTCGTTGAATCCAGAAGAAAACTCTAATTTATTCACTTTTTCAGAAGACGCAAACTCTTCAAAAGCTGCGGTGAGAATATTCTCGGATGGTCGCTTACGTGTGAAAGCAACAAACACCACGTTTAAGTCAACTGAGACAATCACTGTTGGTCAGTGGCAGCACTACGCTGTGAGTTATGACCAGCCGACTCAACAGTTGTCTGTTTACTTAGATGGTGAGCTAATCATCTCTAAAGTGGATGCTGCACAAGATAGCAATGTTTACTTTGTGTGGGGTTCTGGCAACGACGGCGTGAGCAAAAAGTTAGATGCCAATATTGACGAGATCCGTGTGTGGAATTATGCGAAATCGCAAGATTCTATTGCTGCACAGCGAAATTTAAGTGCGTCGTTAAGTGAGTCAAGTTTGGTGTCTTATTATAGCTTCGACAATGAAGTAAACGGTGAAACTTCAGACTTAACAGGTGCAAGCACTATGGTACTTGTTAACACGCCAACGTTCGAAAAACACAATACTTATTTAACATTCGATGGTAATGGCGACTATGTAAATGTGCCCTATGAAGATCTAGACCTTAACTTCGGTAGTGAGAGCTTCACGATTAAAGCTAAGATTTATATTGAGCCGGGCACCAAAGGTGTAGATCGTTTAATTGCAACTAAAAAAGCATCAAATAATGAAGCTCATAAAGGTTGGCGATTCTTAGTAAACCATAATAACCGCTTGCAGTTTAACTACAGCACCTATAATGATGGTAAGCGAGAAATTGTCGCTTATGGTAATGGTCAAGACCTTCAAACAGGTCGATGGTATGACGTTGCAGCCATTGTAGAATGGGAAACTAAGGCGTTCAAATTGTTCATTGACGGTGTTAAAGCTAAGCAGATTAACTTAGGGAACCAGAAAAACATGAACAATACGTTGCCGCTTCGTATTGGTGCATACAGTTCAGGCGATACATCAACCAGCGCCTTCCAAGGACATATCGATGACGTAGCAGTTTGGAGACGTGCGTTAACGGATACTGAAGTTGCTGATTGTACTAGTGATATGGTGGTAGGGTGTGAGCAAGACCTATTCTTATATTATAACTTCGAACAAGACAGTGCGAAGAACTTAGCAAAGGATGAGTTTCACGGAACTATTCATGGCGCGGTTGAAGTAGATAACAGCCTTGATATTAAATTTACTACGACTGAGTATGCTGCTTTTGCTGGTAAGCTGCCAGGCGGTACTGGAGTCACATTCGGATTAGCAGATGAGCCTGCCTTCGGCGACGTAGCGATCAGCGAATACTCAGGTGAATTTATTTATACTCCAAATGGCAGTGCAAATGGCGCAAGCGATTCATTTAGTTATTACATTTATAGTAGTGACAATGGTCAAAGTCTGAAGCAGATTGTTACCGTTGAGTTTGAATAAGTTTATTCGTCAATAAAAATAAAAGCCGCGATACTTTTTGAGTATCGCGGCTTTTTAATAAATATGTTCAAAATAGCAATTGGCTATCAGTAAAGTTATCAACGTAGTTTTTTAAACGTCTTATTTAGAAGTTTTACTTTTATAATTAACCAAGCTTCAAAACGCGAGCTATCCACTATACTTAAAATACTTTTAGTATTTAAGGTGTGATCAGTGCTTATAAATTTGCTCAGTTTTGGTTTATTGACAAGCGTATTCAGTACCGATTCTGCCAATATTCAGTGGTATACTGAAGATTACCCACCTTTCAACTATCAAAGCCAAGGTCAGTTACATGGCCTAGCTTTTAATGTGCTCCGCACAGCGTATCAAAACCTTGATTGGCATATGGATGCGTCAAATATCATGCTAACCCCATGGCCGCGTGCTTATAAGGCGGTACAGCAACAAGAAAACAGCTGTGTATTTTCGATGACTTATACAGAATCACGAGCAAAGTTATTTAATTTTGTCGGTTTGGTGATACCTAATACAGTTGCTGTGATTGCACATAAAAATAGTGGCATCTCGATTGAACAGTTAAAACGAGATAAAACATTAACTTTTGGTGTTGTTAAAAACGATATTGGTCATCAGTCTTTATTGGATTTTGGCATCCCTGAATCTCAATTTGTTTATTTGAAAACAGGCCTTGAGCTAGTAAGAATGGTTGATTACAAGCGGGTTGATTTGATTGCATATGGTGATGCGATTGCGCGTTACCAATTTAAGCGCGCAAAAATAGACCCACAGAATTATCGTTTGTTACTCCCTTTACTCGAATCAAAGCTTGGGTATGCATGTAATAAGAGTGTGCCGAAAACACTTCTTCAGCAATTAGATAAAGCCATCAAAGCTGCTGTTTTAGCGCAACCTGAGTTATTGCAATATCATGATGTCGGTGAATGAAGAGGGAAGTTAAAAACCGTTTAACCTCTGAATACGACCACTTAATTATTTACATTAATAAAATATTTGCATCTGGTCAGTGATGTTGGCATATTCTAACAAGGTTACAAAGTTATAATGGAAGCATCTACCTTTACGGATTAAGGCCCACATAAATCGGAACACATGTGTCATTTCTTTGTGTCATTTTTTATTAGGATATGAATTAGGGTTCTAATTATGCTAAAGATGCCACACACTCTTCTTTCTATTTTTGCGCTTTCAGCAACATCGTTGGCTACTCAAGTCGAGGCTAATAGCTGCGAAGGCGAACTATTTTCTATTAACTCTGGTCGCGGTGCACCTGGGGTTTTATTTAGCCTACAAGAGCAAGATAAAACAGCTAAAGCGCTTTCAATGGCTGAATTTAGCTCAGCCGCTATGGCGTATGATTCTGCATTAAACCGCATGTACTATGCGTCTTCGCCAATCCCTTTTGAGTATAAAGTGGACCTGAGTGAGCTTAATGCACCCGAAGAAGTACTTGCGCAAATTCCGGTTCAAGGCGATCGCTTTAAATACAGCCGTCTGGCTTATTATGACTTTGCAACACAAACACACCACAGAGTTGAGGGCAAAACGAAGTCGGTTATTGGCATGGCGTATGATGCTGAAAACGATCAACTTATCGCGAATAGTTATAGTAAGTTGTATCGTATTGATAAATCAAATGGTAACGCGACAACGCTCATGCACTTTGATGACGTTGACGGGCAATATCGTGGCGACTTAGTGTTTAAAGATGGTGAGCTTTACCTAGTTACATCGAGCTCAACTTACCTAATTGATCGTTCAGATCCAGAAAACTACAGCATGAGTAAGTTATCTGATCACAACCTTATCGCTGTGACAGGTGCGACGCTGGCACAAAATGGTGATATGTTGATCAGTCGTACAGTTATTAACGACCATGGTCATAAAAACCAATCTGAATTGTATAAGTTGAACCCAGAAACAGGGGGCACCTGCTTAGTCGCTGCATTACCACTACGTATTAATGACTTAGCAACGAAAACAGATAGCGCAGTAGCATGTTACACGCAAGACCCTTGTGCATTAGACAACACGATTACGCTATTATCGAATACGATAGTGAACGACTTAGATCACACTTGGCGTACCTATGGTTTTGCTGATACGAACTTTTACGAGCCAGCAGTATTCACATCTGCACCAACGTTTAATGGCGGTCATGGCGGTGTGAATCGTCTGCAGAATGTTACGCCAACAAGCTTTGAAGTTGCTTTTAAAGAGTGGAATTACTTAGACCAAGTGCATCCAAATAAAGAGTCATTTGATTACATGGCCCTTGAGCAAGGTCGTTATACGATGGCTGACGGTACCATTCTAGAGGTGGGAAGCTTTGAACTAGATGGTACGAAAAAATTCAAAGACATCAGCTTTGCAGAAGGTTTCGCGAATAATCCATATGTCTTCTTGCAAGTACAAACTTATGAGGGTGGTCACACGATTGCGACTCGTGTGAAAGACATCTCAAATACCGGCTTTAAAGCTGCATTTTTCGAACAAGATACACTGAACGAAGGGCATACTACAGAAGTTGTGTCGTACATTGCCATTGTGCCAGGTACAGGTTCGACGGGGTCACTTGAAACGCAATCTGGCAGCAAAGCTTATAGTTTATTCAGTGCGGATATAGATCATAACGGTGGTCAAATTGGTGAACACTTCTATGTGTTAGCTGAAGAGACATCTAAAGATTCTGAAACAGCACATACCATGGAAACACTCCATGTTCTGGATGTTGCAGGCGTTAGCCTAGTTCAGCAAGTCAGTAGTAATGGTGGTGATAACTTAAGTATACGTCGTATTCAGCAGTAATAATCTCTCGTAACTTAAATGAAAAGCCAGTGTTTACACTGGCTTTTTTGTGTGCGCTTGTTAACTAAATAAATAAAGGGTTAGTCACTACGATGCTTGAAGCTAAAACTTTGCTCTTTTACTGGTTTGCCACTGCCATCGATTGGTGTTGAATAAAATTGTACTTTCAGTTCATCCACTTGATTATCTAGTTCTATATGGGCAAAGCCCCAGGTAAAACTCTTCGACCACACTAAGTCATATTCTGGATAGCGCTTTTCTTGCTGCTCGGCAAAGGGGGTATGCGTGCCACGCATTTTTGAAGCTGCGCCACTGATGATAAGTGGTAGCTTAGGTTTGCTATTACCCGGTAGTACGCGTGAGCAATCATCGGTCAGAAGCTCTAAGTCGTGCTCATGACCTGCAATATAAGCATCCGCGTACTGGCACAACTCTGGCAAAATTAAACGTCGCAAGACATGGCCTTCATCATACTTGGTGCCGCCGATTGACCATAAAATATGGTGGCCATAGACAATTTTCCATTTAGCTGTTGAGTTTTTTAAGCCTTTGGCAAGCCAAGCAAGTTGCTTGTGATCTTCTCCATTTACAGGCGCTTCATGTTTTTCAATATCTTCCACGCTGGCAGCACCGGATGCCAAAGCTGAGGCGAGTCCTTGCTCTGAACCATCAGGCAGCAGTGGCACTTCATAGAAGTGTTGACCCGACAGCAACATATTGGTGTCGAGTACAAAAAACTCCACATCATTACCTGGCGAGCCTTTTTTATAGCTGTAATAGCCACGCTCAGCCATGTAAAAGTTAGGCTGTGTTTTCATCCATTCTGTTTGCAGTGCAACGCCTTTACGAGAGGTTTTCCAATCGTGATTACCGAGCGCAGAGTAAACTACAAGATCTGGTTCTTGATCAAATAATGGCTGTAATGGTGCTTTGATCAGATCGTTCATACGTTGTTGATCGTCTTTACCATCCTTTGCATCAGCGCCATCGGGATAAATGTTGTCGCCCAGCTGAATGCCAAACTGACACTCTGCGGTCTGACAAAATTCAGCCATGGCTTTGCCGACAGGTAATGCACCACCTTGCTCTGTGGCTATATTTGTACCGGGATAAACATAAATAGGTGCATGGCCAAATTCGTCAATAGGGCGGTGCTCAGCAAGCCAGTCGGCTTTTTCTGCGGCGATAAACTCCTCTTTTGTTTTCGGTTTATCAATGTGCTTTTGTTTTGGGTAATCGACATGGTAGCCGCCATCTCCAAAAGCTAAAAAGGCGATATTTTGCTGTGTGTCTTGAGCGTGTAGCGCGACTGAGCTACAACCGACCGTAAGCAAAGTGGCTGTGATGAGTGAGGTTAACTGAGACTTTTTCATACTGCTGCCGCAAGCTTTTTACTTGCGGCTCCATAAAGTTAAAAATTTAAAAAGAGGTCAATGTGAAGCCCAGCTCAAACGAGCGACCATAGGTTTCGTATTGATAGTTATATTGACTCTGGCCGTGGTAAAGGTAGTAAGGCTCATCGGTTAGGTTGACCGCATTGAAGTAGATCTGCGTTTGGTCATTAAAATAGTACTTGGCGCTGAAATCTAACTGAGTGTGTGCGTCTTGCATCACGCGGGTATCGTTATCTTCATGAGAGAAGCTTTTGCTTTTATAGCTTGCGCTTAAACGCGTACTAAAATGATCGCTTTCATAGCCGAACATTAAATTCGCAACGGTGTCAGACTGGTTTGGCAGTTTGTCGTCGGCATCAATAAAAGTCCCATTTACTGACAGCATCAGGCCATTTTTGAAGTTCTTTGTATAAGCAAGCTCAACGCCTGAGAGGCTGGCCTCCCCCCCATTGACTGCTTGCATCACTTCTTTAAAGCCATCCCATTGTCCGTTATCTTGCACTTCTTCAGTGGCGATAAAGTTATCTATGTCTTTGTAGAACACGCCGGCTGAAATTACGCCAATATGGCCCGGGTAGTATTCAATTGACCAATCGAGGTTTGTCGATTCATATGGGTCTAAATGCGGATTACCGACTTCAGCTTTACGCTCGGTTTCAATCTGACCATCTTCTTCGGTGGTTTCTGATTCAATGATTTGAAATGCCGCAGAATCTGAGAAGCCCGGTCTTGCTAGGGTGCTGGTGTAGGCAAATCGCGTCACGAGTTTGTCATTAATATCGTAGCGAACCGTTAAGTTCGGTAATAAATGACTGTAGTCTTTATCAACCGCCCAAGGGTTAATCTCAACACGCTCATCATCGTTTACTTCGTCTTTAATTAGCTCAACTTTGTTACCTGATGTACTGTAATCAGTCGCTTCATAGCGCAGGCCGGTGATCACCTGCCAAGCACCCATATCGATGGTGAACATGGCGTAAGCGGCAAAAATATCTTCGTTGCTGGAGAAGCTTTTGCCCTTTGTTTCGATATCAGAATCTAATTGATTAACGTCAAACGCAGCGCGGTTGGTCGCGACAAATTGAGCAATCTCAGAGCGAGATAAACCCGGGCCAAAAGCACTGAGTGACCAATCGGGCGATGGCGCAGCAAATTGCGCTGCTGTGGCATCGTTAAAGCCACCATCGAACACTGTCGTGCGCACATCATTGAATTTCTCACGTTGCGCATATTTTGCCCCAAATTTGAGTTGGGTGTTGTAGCCAGCTAAGGTAAAGTCTTTGCTTAAATCGAGCTTTAAACTCAGGCTTTCATCTTCAGCATTGTTGTTTTCCCAAACTAACTCATCTAATTCGAAGTTTTCGAGCTGGTGGGCATTGGCTGATTGTGTCAGGGCAGGGGCTTGGCCTAAGTGGCTGTAGCCGAGTGTAAAGTCTTCTCCCGCAAAATCGGCATCAATGCGATTGGGCTCTTCTTCAGAAGACTTAGAATATCCCACGCTATACTCCACAAACCAATCGCTTAGTTGGTGTTCGGCACCTGTTACTAATGACAAAATGGTTTGCGACTCATATCTGTCTTTGGTGTCACGATCCATTTCTGCGCCACTAAACTGTGCGCTTGCGTCGTTAAATTGACCTGAGACTAATTCACCTTTATCAAACTTATACTCATTGCGCAGACGGAACTCATCATC
Source organism: Pseudoalteromonas sp. AWM4_233 (assembly GCF_056158285.1). Taxonomy (NCBI): domain Bacteria; kingdom Pseudomonadati; phylum Pseudomonadota; class Gammaproteobacteria; order Alteromonadales; family Pseudoalteromonadaceae; genus Pseudoalteromonas; species Pseudoalteromonas sp. AWM4_233. Next base: position 269,537 of record NZ_JBSWSZ010000001.1, read on the forward strand.
TGAGAACTCGCTATACAGTGTACGCAGGTAGTATTTGCTGAAATCATTGCTGTGCAAATCAAGGTTTAGGGCTGCACCTAGCCGTTCTCGTTTAATTTTATAGTGACGTTGTTCAATTTCTTCAGCACCAAATAGTTCTACTTCTTCACCATTATCGGTTTCAAGCTCGAGCATTTGCCAGCCACCATCGGTTTCCATATTGTGTGAGCCAAACTCTCGCTCAGACCAAGACAGTGCAGTGGCTATACCCAGATCAAACTGTTTGCTAAGGGTATAAACGTCGGTAAAGCTGGTAGAGAGCTTAGGGCTGGTGGCTTCAACTTGTTCGTTGTAAGTGGCTTGTGCACTCACGCTGTAGCTTTGACCTTCACGGTCAAAGGCACTTAAGCTTTTTACTTCGATGCTGCCACCTATGGCACTGGCATCCATATCTGGGGTAACGGTTTTACTAACTTCAAGGCTTTGTACCAGCTCGCTTGGGATCACGTCCATGGCGACACTACGAACACCAGATTCAGGTGAGGGTACATTTGCGCCATTGATGGTGACATTATTCAAGCTGGGGTCGATACCACGAATGCCAACAAATCGGCCTTCGCCTTGGTCGCGTTGAATAAACATGCCGGGTAAACGCTGTAACGCTTCAGCCGCATTTTGGTCGGGAAGCTGGCCTATAGAGTCGCTGCTGACAATAGACTTTACGCCCATGGCATTTTTCTGGCGATTAAGCGCGCCAGCTTGTCCTGCGCGTTGACCCACCACAATGACATCTTCGATGTAGGCGTCTTGGTTCTCAAGTGCAATACGTTGAGTAAGTACTTCATTCTCTTTGATGGTGATTTGACGTTCGACACTTTTCGCGCCTAGATAATCCACGACCAAGGTATATTGACCAGCAGGTAGGTTTGTTAAGCGAAATCGACCATCTCGTTCAGAGCTGATGGTGCGGTTTAATTCTTTTATGCTGACCTTGGCCCCTTCAAAGTACACTGAATTATTGGCATCGGTAATACGACCTTCAAGGGTATTGGCAAAAGCGTGTGAACTTAATAATGCACAAGTGGTAGCTAATGCGATTTTAGAACGAGTAAATCTAGACGGTTTATGTGTTTTCATCTTTCTCTTCTCAGTTTGCACAGGAGTATTTAGGTTTATTGATAACGACGGCAAAAGTAGAGAACTCAGATTAAAGAAATATGTCACTACAAAAGCAAAGTAGCCAAAATTCGCTAAAAACGAGGTTTTTCGTCGGTATTTTTTGCCTTATTGAGCCAATATGACCCCCTACAATCTTGATGTGACTGTTTTAAGTGCCATAAAACATGAGGAAAAGTGCCGAGTTGTCATAATCGCAGCACCTTTGGTGAGCTAAAGTGACCCTACGATAAAACCTGCCAGCTTTGTAGCATGGTGATACATTTAAGCGCTTATTTGCTGTTATGACCGACTCATTTTTAAAACTTCACACGCGACTACTGCTATTGCTAGGAGTGTTTATTGCCGCAGCAATATGCATGGTGAGCCTTTTTGGTAGTGCCAAGCCTGCCAGCGAGATAGATTGGATTGACTGCTTTGGTGAGGGCGGTATCGCGGTGATGACCTTGATTTGGTTACTGGCCACCTTGCTCACCCGACCCAAAGGCAAGGTAACGAACTTATTGTTTCTTGGCTTGAGTGCTTTACATATTTCTTTGTTGCTCGACTTCTTAGATGAATTTTATCGCTTTGATCTTGAATATGACTGGTTAACGAGTTTAGAAGCGCTTCCTGCGACTTTAGGAATGGGGCTGATGAGCTTAGCAATGTATTTTTGGTATCACGAACAGCAGGTCTTAAATCATCTACTGCAAAAGAAAGAACGCTTTTATCGTGAGCATGGCTTAACGGACTTTATTACTGGTTTGTATCGCGCTGATTATATGAAAAAACAGGTAGCGCGCGAGTTACACGCTTACCGTGAGAGTGGAACTGGATTCTGTATGGCTTTACTTGATATTAAAGGGTTCAGTGAATTTAATCGTAAATATGGGGGCGTGCGAAGCAATAGTTTGCTCTCAGATATTGGTCAGATCATCACGCTTAACTTGCGGGAGTCCGATTTGGCCTGCCGTTATGCCTCTGATAGGTTTATTGTGTTGTTACCTGATACTGATTTAGTGGAAGCACATGCCGTGATTGAACAGGTGGCGCAAATGGTGGCCAGTCATACGCCGTATGATAATCATAATAGCGCACTGGGGTTTGAAGGTGTGCAATGGCAATGTATGGCAGCCCGTAAAGATGACGATCACAGCACCTTGTTACAACGTTTAAGCCAAAGCTTAAATGAACTCAAAGCGGTGGCGGCATGAGGCAGGTATTTGAAAGTGACAGCCCTATTTTGGCAATGCAGCCATTATTACTGCCTTTGATTGAGATGGCTGAACAAAGAGGTGTGAGTAGTCATAAGTTACTCAAAGGCAGTCGTCTGTTTAATGAAGACTTACATCAGCCAAACAAGCGAGTGAGTTTTAAACAGGTGGCGCAAATTTTTGACAATGCTCAAACGCTCCTACGTCAAGATGGCGTGAGCTTTTTAGTGGCGAGACATTGGCTATTTAGCCAGCCTGAAGCGGCCTTTCAGGCACTACTTAATAGCCGGAATTTGTTAGATATGAGTCGAGTCTTACAAGTTAGGCAAGCGCAAATTTGGCCATTGATGTTCTTTCAAAGTTATCGTAGCGCAAATGCGTGCCATTTTGTCGTGAACCCCGCGATAGCTCAGTTGTCAGCACCTTGCATGGAGTTTATGGCCGAATTTCTGATAGCGGTGATTGACCAGCTATGCCGATGGCGCTTTGACATGGTGTCGCATTTGACAGTCAAACTGCCCTATGCGCAACCTGAACATGTGGAACAATATCAATCGCATCTGCAGCTGCAATATCATTTTTCACAGCCTTGTTTTATGGTGAGTGTGCCCACTACTTACATGTATCGGCCACAAACTTTAGCGTTAACTTCTATGCGTGGTTTCTATCTTCAGCAATCAAAACATGCAGAAAATAATATTGGGTTTTTACAGTATGTCTGTTCATTACTTGCTCTGAGTCCTAAACAGTCTGCAACTGAGCTCAGTGAATGTTTAGGTGTGAGTGTGGCGACTTTAAAAAGGAAGCTAAAAGCCCACAATACCAGTTTGCAAGCTTTGAAAGATCAGCTGCAAAAGCAGCAAGCGGTGATCCATATAAGTGAGCGGGGTTGTTCAAATGAACAGGTTGCGCAACAGCTTGATTATGCAGATGTGACAAACTTTCGCCGCAACTTCAAACGCTGGACGGGCATGACACCCAGCGAGCTAAGGAAGTTGTTTAATTAAATTAATCCAGGTTCAGGTTAATGAAGTGCATCTGTGGCTTTACGCACCGCAAAAGAAAACTCGGTGCCTTTACCTAATTCGCTATCAACCTTGATCTCTGATTTTAACAAACGAATAAGGCGGGAGGTTATCGCCAGCCCTAGACCCGCATGGGTCTTTTTACAGCCTTGACTGTTGCTTGCCTTGTAGCGGGCTTCAAAAATATAAGGCAGTTCTTTGGCATTGATACCCAGTCCGGTATCTCGCACGGCCAAGGCATATTGTTTATTGTGTTCGCTGACTTCAATGGTGATGTTTCCTCCCGACGGCGTGTGTCGAATGGCGTTATCAATCAAGTTCGTTAGCACCCGCTCTAATTTGGCGATGTCAGAGTAAACTTGGGCATCAAAGGTTTTGGGTTGCACAGTTAAAGTAATATTGGCTTGCTCTGTTTTTAACGCGAACTTTGCCAAAATGTCATAAATCAACTCACCTAAATTAAACACTTCAAATTGTACATTGGCATGACCAGATTCAAGGTGTGCAAGCTCGAATATTTGGTCGATTAAGCTTTTCAATTGGGTGCAATTCTTAAGCGCAACTTGAAGGTAATGCATTTGTTGCTCAGGCTTAGCATGCTGTTTTTCAATTAACTCTAAGTACCCTTGCAATGAAGCAAGCGGAGTACGCAAATCATGAGATAGGTGGGCCAACAATTGACGGCGTTGTGAGTCAAGTTCTGTGAGTTGTGCCATCTGCTGATTAATGGTCACCAGCATTTGATTAACACTGTTGCCAAGCTGGTGGACTTCGTTATCAGAGTTTGACCACTGGGGCATAGTCAACTCAGTTAAATCAAATTTCGCTTCTTCTGCTTTGTGAATAAAGTCGCCAAGTTGTTTAAGAGGCGAAGTGATATAGCGAAACAATAACACCGCTACGAACATTAAAATGATCACTAAGATCAACAAACCAGCAGAATGTTGAAATAAATGATCTGAACTACTGATCTGGGTAAAAATAGAATCATAGGCTGAAGAGCCGATAATCACATATAAATACCCCTGAAGCGTGTCGTTGTTATAAACCGGTGCAACAGAGAAGATTTTTTGTTGATCAAAACTGCGCGGATCATCGCCAAAAATCGGTAAGTTGTGTGGCTCTTCTATTAGCTGTAACAGAGGGCGTAAATCGACACTCTGCTTTTTAACATCACCAGGTTTAGCGGAGTAGGTGACTAATTTGCCGCTAGGATCGACAAAGTAAAACTCAAAAGACGGGCCCAGTACCATTAAGGTATGAAATAGGCTTTCAAGGGCCTTATAATCGTAAACGCCTTGTTTTAGCAAGGGGTTGTCATTGGCGAGGTGTTCCGCAAGGCCTAAATGTAGTTTTTGCTCAGCTTGAGACCGAGACACTTCAGACACACATTGTGTCCAAGTCACAAACGAAATGAGTATGATGAAAAGCACCGTTGAAATGGTCAGACTGAGGCGCTGATAAAGAGATTGGATCATAATGATGCCTGTTGCAATGATTTGGCGTTAAGTTTGTAACCCACACCCCACACGGTTTCGATAATGTCTTGTTGGCATAAGTTACCTAACTTACTGCGAAGACGGTTTATGTGTGAATTAACGGTATGTTCGTAACCTGAGTGGTCATAACCCCAAACTGATTCGAGTAATTGGGCACGTGAAAATACTTGATTGGGGTGTTTGGCAAAGAAGTGGATCAGATCAAATTCGGTTGCTGTGAGGTCAATAAGTTGATCATTGATAAAAACTTCGTGACCCCCTGTATCTATTTGCAGCGCGCCTAACATCAAGGCAGTTGGCGCTGTTGCGATTGTATCGGTTGGCTGTTGCTGCATTTTGAGCAATTTGATATGGCGGATCTGTGCTTTGATCCTTGCTTGGAATTCTCGATAGCTAAATGGTTTGCAAATATAGTCATCGGCACCAATCTCTAGGCCAATTACTCTGTCCATCTCACTACTTTTAGAGGTCAGTAATACCACGCTGATATGAGGGAATAGAGATTTGATCTCTCGGCAAACACTAAGACCGTCCATGCCAGGCAACATAATATCGAGTAGCACGATGTCGAAATGGTCTTGCATTAATTTTGCCATGGCGCTTTCCCCATCGCTTACGTGTTCAACATCCAGTGCCAATTCTTTTAAATGCACTTGAACTAACCCTGCAATATCGAGATCGTCTTCAACGACCAATACTTTATGCTGCATATTTCAACCCTCTTAAAGTAAATCATGCCTTTAATAGGCTGTTATTTACTTTGCAATGCCCATTACACGCCGTGTAATGGGCATGTAGGGCTTATTTCATTCTTGTTATTGTGACCATCATTAGTGGGTTATCGAATTTATGCGTGCTATCTAACACTGAGCTAGAGAGCCCGTCATCATTACCGACAACGCCAGGATGCATTGCGACCTTATCCATGGCTTCTCGGGCACTATTGAAGCCTTCTCCGCCATCTGCAGGACCAGGAATAGTCCCTTGTGCTTCAGTATTAGCTTCGGTCCCTGCATCATACGCATGGGTACGCATAGAAATACTGTCGCCTTCTGCTAGGTTTGATACGTCCATAGCATTAAGACCGGTAAAACCATCATTTGTATTCACCATCATGGTGATTACAGACAATTTATAGTCTTCAAGACTTTCGGTAGTGAGCATTAACTCTTGGCTCGCGCCAGGTGCAAGTGGAGCATCTGCTGAGCTTGACATCATAACCACATCTAATCCGAGTAGCCCTGAATTATCCCCGCCTTCAGCTAAGGTTTCTAATTCGGCGCTGGCCGCCTCACCGATTTGCCAAAATTGTCCTTCTTTATGTAGTGCAATACCGATAGGAGAAAGAGGTTGGCCGTTAGTGAGGTTAACCGCTGTCACTTTTAGCATAATTTCTTCTGCGGCTGGTGGTGTTGGCATGGGTGTTTCTAACATCACATCATTGTCGTCACTGCCACAACCAGCGAGTAATAGGCCTGCAAATACAGGCGCACATAATTTGAGTGCTTTCATGTTAGGCCCCTTACTTTACTGTTACAGTCACTTTAGCTACTGGGTTTAACCAACGGTGTACTGTGTTGTGTAAATCGCTTTTACCACCTGTTGCTTCGTCATCACCTAAATTCCCGCGGTGAATATGGACCATCATGTTGGTTTCTTCACTGGTTACACCACTGCCTTGCGTACCAGGAGCCATACCCGGAGAGGCTGGAATACCCAATGAGCCAGGTGCACCAGAGCCATCAACAACCAGTTCGTTGTTTGCTTCTGTGCCTGCATCATAGGCATTTAGGTAGATATGATATGTGCCTGCTTCGGTTGGAATAGGCCATGCATCCAGGCCCACAAAGCCATCGTTGGTTGGTAACATCATTGCGACAATAGACAGGGTTGAATTAGTTTCAGAACTTTCAACCATTGCCATAGTAGATGCGGTAGGTGCTAATAACCCTTCAGCTGGGTTTGCTGCAGCGCTTGCATCGATACCTGACAGCACATCTGCAAGACCTGAAATATCGCCGCCTTCAGCCATTGCTTGTAATGGCTCAGACGCTTTACTGCCAATTTGGTAAAGGTGTGCGTCACTGCTATGTGCTGCGACAAGGAGCGGGGTGAAATAAATACCTTGTGTGAGATTGGTAATTTTTACTTCTACATCAGCGGCCATTGCTGTACCGCCTGCCATTAATGTTAGTCCTGCGATGAGTGCACTTGTTGCTTTGTTCATGTCTTGCTCTTTATAGTTTTGTTAAACACAAATCTAGTTTGCAAGACAGTTATCGCGAAACTATGGCTAATTATTCACAAATTTATCACAAGAGTGTGGAGAATTTTAAAACTCTAATTTTAAAGTTCAAAGAATAGTTTATGTGCTGGGCTATATTCGCGGTTTGTAATTTTTAAGAAATGAAATACTTCTTTCATAAAAGCAGAGTATAGATAAAGCGCTGTTTTTTATTTTATCTACCGTTGTATGACTAACCAATAGGGGGAAATATGAATACGACGATTCGAAAAGGTAAAACGTTATTCTATGGTCATCAGATGTTTACTCATGGATTAGCAAGAAGTGGGCATTTCACTCTAAAAGAAGCTGATGCATTAGAGGTATATGGAAAAACGTTAAGTGGATTAGCTGACCAAAGTTTATTGCCTGAAAATGAAGAAGAGCAAGTATTTGTCGAACAGCTCAGTCAAATAGGTGAATGCTCTTTATATGCTACAAAGCTATGGAAAAAGTATTTGAAAGTGATAGATAAGCAAAAGGTGTGTCATAGTTTTTCAAAAAGTAGTGGTCGAACATTTCACGATAATGGCAATGAATACAGCTTTTCCGAATAAAAACTATAGTAATGACGTCCACATTACGTGGGCGTCATCATTTTCAAATATTTTGACCATTAGTTTTTAAGGTTAGTTAAAAGCTTGTTTTTCAGTGCTTCAAGGTTAATAGGTTTAGCTATGTACTCGTCCATACCCGCCTCTAGGCATTTTTCTTTGTCGCCTTTCATCGCATTGGCTGTCATGGCAATGATGTAGGTAGATTGATGGTGTGAACCCGCTTCCCCCTGTCTGATGAGACGTGTGGCTTGAAAGCCATCCATTTCGGGCATTTGTACGTCCATCAAGATAACATCATATGGCGTTGCTTGTGACTTTAGTTGCGTTAAAGCTTGCTGCCCATTTTCAGCACAATCGCACTCCAGCCCTAAGTTTTTCAGCACACCTTTAGCCACAATTTGGTTCACAGGGTTATCCTCAACAAGCAAAATGTTTAACGATGGGAGCAGGCTTTGGTCATCTATCTCAGGGGTGTCATCAGTTTGCTGCAATTCATTAATATAATGATGTGTGACAAGTGGTTTGGCGTGTTCTAACGAGTCTCCCTGATCAGAGATAATTTTGAGTGCACCTAATAAATCTTGTGTCGTCGCAGGTTTTGGAAAATACCCTTTAAAACCCAAATTGGCAAAATACTTTGCGTCGCCTCGGGTTTGCATAGAGGTCATCATGATAAGTTGCATCTGCTCGCACTCAGGAATACTTTGCAAGAGTTGCGCAAGTTGAGCTCCATCCATATTTGGCATTTGCATATCTAAAATAGCGATATCAAACATCGCTCCCGTTTGGCTCTTACAAATAGTTAAGGCTTGCTCACCATTATGGCAGGTCGTGACTTTTGCACCCCATTGCGATAATTGCTTGTCTATAATTTCTCTATTGGTTTCGTTGTCGTCGACGACCAAAATATTCAGCGAGGAAATGTCTACATCAGGCACCTTAGTGTGATTTTTCTCACAGCTAGAGACTTGGAGTGAACAGGTAAACTCACTGCCTTCTCCTAGCGTACTCTGTAAAGAGATTGAGCCATTCATACGATTACAAAGCTTTTTAACAATGGCCAAGCCAAGGCCTGTTCCCCCATAGTTTCTGGTTGTAGAGGAGTCAGCTTGGCTGAAGGTTTCAAAGACGTGAGTTTGCTTGTCTTGCGCGATACCTATTCCGGTATCTTTAACCGTTAGGATAAGTGTTAGGTTATCTAATTCTGTGCCTTGTAAATGCGCAGAAATTAAAATCTCGCCGGTATGGGTAAATTTAATCGCATTACCGATTAGATTTGTGAGAATTTGCCTAATTCTTCCAGGGTCGCTAATAATCAGTTGGTTTGGTAATTCGGTTGTGTCGAGGATCAGTTCTAGCCCCTTGGCTTCGACCGTCATAGCGAATGACTCGCACAATTCACCAAGCAAAGTGGTAAGGTTAAAAGGAATATTTTCTAATTCGAGTTTATCGGCATCAATCTTAGAAAAATCAAGAATGTCATTGATCAGGGTCAGTAGGGAGTTTGCGCTACTTTGCGCAATTGAAACGCGGTGCTGCTGTTCATCCGAAAGTTCGCTGCTGCCGAGTAAATCAAGCATACCAATCACCCCATTCATCGGTGTTCTGATCTCATGGCTCATACTGGCCAAGAATTCATTTTTGGCTATAACAGCTGTTTCGGCATCATTTTTCGCCTGCTTCAAGGCATGTTCGTACTCTACGCGTTCGGTTACGTCATAATTCACACCTATCATGTTAGTTACTTGGCCTTCAGCATTTACTTTATTAATGGCGGAAGCTTTTACATGACGGATCTGCTTATTTGGTAAAATAATTCTAAATTGGGTATCAAACTTTTCGTCGAGTTCAATTGCGCGTTGTAATAATGTTTCTGTTGCGATTTTATCATCTGGATGCAAGCCGTTTCCCCAAGCATCATAGGCGCCTGAAAAGTCCGACTCAGCTACACCATACAATTTAAACATCCAGCTATCCCATGTTAGGGTGTTTTCGATGAGGTTATAGTCCCAGACACCAATACCAGCAGAGTCGGCGGCCAGTGCCATGCGCTCATTTTTATCCTGGATTTCTTGTTCGGCTTGCTTAGAGGCACTGATGTCTAAATGGGTACCTATCATACGCTTTGGCGAGCCATCAATGTGCCACTCAACTACACGGCCGGTGTCTAATATCCAGACCCAGTGACCGAGTTTGTGTTTCATGCGAATTTCACATAGATATAGCTCATTCTCTCGGTTCCAATGTTCTCGCAGAGCATGTTCTGAGTATTTAAAATCCTCAGGGTGTACTAGGTTGACCCAAGTTAACGTGTCAGTAGGCTCCAATTCGCTGAGCTTGTATCCCAGAATATTTGCCCAGCGTTCGTTATAGGTGGTTTTACCAGAGTCAATTTCCCAATCCCAAATACCGACACCGGTTGAATCTAAAACAAATTCGAGCCTTTGATTACTGAACTTCAGTTTGTTTTGTGCTTCGACCCGCTCGGTAATATCTTGGAATGAGCCAAACAGTCGAATACACTGTCCGTCTTTAAACTCCGTTTGCCCTTTCGCCTCAACCCAGACTTCATTGCCTTTGGCTGTGATAATTTGCAGTTCTTCTTGATAGGGTTCACCAGTTTGCATTGATTGGGCAACCAGCTCTGAAATGCGCTCTTGACTGAATCCAGGCTTATAAAAATTGATTGCGGTGCTAAGCTCTGGCTCAAAATCAGCCTCTACCTCGTGTATTTGTTTGGTCATGTCTGACCAATATACTTTTTCTGTGACTAAGTCGACTTCCCAAGCGCCTATATTGGCTTGTTCACTCATTTGTGTCATGAGTTGTTGCTGTAAAAGCAATTTGTTTTCTTGCTCTTCTCGCATAAACTCATGGCTGATCCAGTGAGCGAGTAATTGCACGATTTCGAGGTCTGATTGCGTAAAAGCATGTGGGGTGACTTCAGGGCTCGAAAAGTTCAGTGTGCCAATGCGCTTGCCTGATACAACGAGTGGACAGCCTATATAACTTTCTAAAGAAAAGTTTTCATAACATGGGTGTGTGGCAATATCGCTCTGCCCAACATGATGATAGGCAATGGCATGATTTGCTTTAAGCGTATGAAGACAATAAGAGTGTTGGTATTCGAAGACGGTGCCTGGAGTTATAGCCCCATTAGGGGTTGAGGCATATTTCACTAAATAAGTGTTCTTAGTTTCGTCTATGTTACTGACAATAGCTAAAGGTAAATTAAACACCTCTCTACCCAGCAACAATAAGCGTGCTATTTTTTCGTCTAAAGACTGCGCCGGGTCACTGGTGATCTTATGAATTTGTGTGAGCGTCTCTAAAGTTCGTTTCTTTTCAGTGATATCGTGTTGAATGATAATAGAGCTATCAACTTCATTTTCAATGTGTTTGATAGGCACTATGCTGGTATCAAACCAATAAAGCCGACCATCTTTGGCTTTGTTGCAAATTTCTCCTTGCCAAACGTTTCGATTCTTAATGGCATTGTCTACCTCTTGATAAAAGGCTTTGCTATGAATACCGCTATATAAGTTTTTAACACTTTGACCGAGTAGCTCTTCTTTGTTGAAGCCATATTGTTCGGTGAATTTGTTGTTATAAAAAAGCAGATTCGCTTGGCTATCAACACGCATGACAACCGCATGCTGATTGATTGCAAATTGCACGTCTTTTACGCGATTCTTTTCTAGCAATAGTTTTTGATAGGTTTCTGATAACCAGCGTTGCATCGGTTTAAAAATCGCAAACACCAAGAATAAAATCACCAGTAGTGACAGACCCCAAAGGGCTAGGTTTATTCTTTGTAATGTTAATTGTTGCGCAAGACTGGCTTGTTCAAACAAGGTGACGGTGTGGTTTAAATCAAGTAAAAGCTGCTCACTATCAAACTGTTCGAATAGCTTCAGGTCATTTATTAACTTTTTATTAGACGCTTCGACCGCTAAGCGGGTAAAGTGCTCTAAACGTGAAGTGAGTTGCGTATCTTTAAAATGTTGGACCAGCTTAGTCTGTGTTTCAGCACTTTTTGTTTTGAGTTTTTCTATTAAAAATTGCTGGTTGTCTAAAAGCTTAGCTGCGATGCGCTGAATTTCTTGCGCTCTTTCAGGTGCCTCCAAACGGTGCGTAAATAAGGCTAAACGCTGTGACAACATACGTTGCTCGCCTGCAATATTGATAATCTTTGCGCTATCTCGCTGTTTTATTTGCTGCTCGTTTAAAGTGACAAATGAGGTAGTTATGGCCAGTACGATAACTAAAAGAGCTAGTTTGTAGCGCCTTGAAAAAGTCGCAATAAATGACTCGGTACTGATCATATAAAGCACGCCCTTGTGGTTTTTATTTTCTTAGAATTACTTGCTTTGAGAGTAATCGCTGATACATCAACAACTATGATTATAAACTATCACAACAAATGTGCTGAGTTGCAGTAATTTATTTGTTTCTCTTATGAGCGGCGGTGGCTTTAAGGGTTTAATAGTTAAGCTTTATATTGCGCAATTAACCTTAAGACGCTTTGCTTGAATAGCTCACCTGCTTTATTTTGAGAAAGAGTATATTTTGTAATGGCATGGCCTAAATATAAACTATAAAGCTCGTAGGCTATGACGCTACTTGGGATGTCAGGTGAAAAGTACTTCTGCTCAATACAGCGCGCAATACGGTGCGTTAGGTAACCCAATAGGCGCTCTTGTTGGTCGATAACAAAGCTGCGTACCTGTGAGTCAGGTCGGTTTTGAAATTCAACCACAGCCTTGATAAACGGGCAACTCATTTTTGGATCGTTGAACATGTCATTGATCCAGGTGCTCCAGCAGTCTAGTAAGTTGATCAGGTGATCTAAAGGGTTTTCACAGCGAGCCGGGGTGATCACTCGGTCAATAAATAATGCTTCGCCATATTGTAAGATGGCAACTTGCATGTCTTCTTTATTTTTAAAATGAGAAATAACACCCGTTCGAGATAAATCACAGAGTTTAGCAACGCTGCCGATGGTGACATCAGCAAGGCCGTATTGACTGCTGTATCTAATACTTTGTTTGAGGATCTCGTTACGAGTGCGTTCGCCTTTGCTTATCAAGTAGTGATCACCTGAGTTATATGTTGTATGACTTTAGTATCTCCTAAAAGCCTTCGATGACCAAGCCCTTGAGTAGTAAACAGTGGTGATTTGTGTGTTTGCAGATAATCGGTGAGGCTTTGATAACTGGCGTATTTGTCTTGTTCATCATGAATAAAGTGGATGTGCTCAGAGAGTTTACTTGTATGCTGGCTGAGACATAGACTTTGCCACTGCCGATTAAACTCGGCGCCAATATTTTCTAGTACATGTGTGAGAAGCTTGGTAGAAATTCCCGCTTTACTGACTTTTTCGAACATGAGTTCAAAGAAATGAATTGGCGTAGCAATTAAGATCAGTTTTTTATTGGCTAGTTTGTCTTCAGGTAAATTTAGTGTTGCAACCGCGCCCATTGAGTGCGCCACAATGGCGTGTATGTGATGTCCTTTTTGCTCAAAATACTCGATGGTGGCGTTTAAAGTCTCAATGAAATTCAATAAATGAGTTTGTTTACCTGCGGACTTGCCATGGGCAATGTGATCAATGGCCGCGACTTTAAATCCTTGCGATAACAAATTGATAATCATAGCCTCAAACCCCGAGCTGTTATCTGCCCAGCCATGACTGACAATTACCAGATTTTGGCCTTCTCCAAACAGACTGATATGTGCTTTGCCCAAAGAGGTCTCTAGATTAATAACATCATCAGCTTCAACTTCATTAAAGGCGTAATGACGTTTACCAAATGGATTGAGTAGCAGCTTTTTACCAACAGTAAGGCTGAGCTTTGGCGCGACTTTTATTAGCCCGCCAGATAAAGCGCGCGTGACATTTTGAAAGCCAAAACGGTTCTGCTTGTCGTGAAAATAGTTGAATTTCATGTTTAAGCCAAAATAGTACAAGTGTTATATTTTAAAATAGTTCAACTGTACTATTTTGTAAAGTGGTTATTTTGATGGTAGGTGGTTAGGTATTATTGGGAGAAGTAAAAAAATAGACAGAAAAAAAGCTGCCACAGGCAGCCTTTAAAAAATCAAAATAAAAGCACCGCTATTGCATCATGCTTGCTGTTTTTGGGTTGGCAAGCAGTTCGCTAAATAGCGCCCAAACTTCATCTTGCGTACCTGTTTTTGTTTGCTTTTCAATGTAGTTCTTAACGATATCTTGGCCAAGATTGTAATTGATAACATATGCACGGTTAGCGTTTATAAAGCCCAGACGTTGTTGCGCTTTTTTCTCAGTCACTAGGGTGTATTTGACAAGTAACTCAATGGCTTTTTGATCGTCAATTTCATCATCTAAGTAACGCTTTGCGACCATGTTGTCGGCATATGATAGTTGCTGCTTCACAGCTTGCACTTGGTAGTACAACTCGACCTTGCTGGCATCTAGCCCTGCCAATGGGAATAAAACGTCTTTTTCAAATTGAATACGTTCAGCATGTGGGAAAACCACATCAACGCCGTAATTGGCGCTACCTTCAGCAAGCAATGACATTGGCGAAAACAGTGGATAAACCGAGTATTCAATCCAACCTTTACCATTCACTAAGTGTTTTTCCATGAGAGAATTAAACACATGGTGCCCCGGATAGCCTTCGTGACTGGCTAAATCTATCGCGCGGGCAATATAAATAGGGAAGTCAGTATTTACTTGAATTAAGCTATAACTGTTTCCTTGGTACCAGTTGTAGCCGCTCCACACTTTATCTTGCACATATTCAATGGTGAAGCTCTCTTGCGCTTCAAGCTCTATATACTGCTTGGTTCTTTTACGAGATTCAACCACTGCGGCTTTAAACACACTGTCTAGCTTGTCTTTAGGGATCACAAACTGCTCAATAAAGTCATTCATACGCTCACTCACTGAGCCTGTTCCTGGCAGCATTAAGTCTAATTCATTTAGTGCTTTGTCTAGCTCGGCTTCGGTAATGTTTGGAGAAACGGCGTCGTATAAACGTAAAGATTCTTCATCAAAGCTGACTTTTTCGTTATTGATAATTTGGATGAAGGTCAACATTGACTTAGTTTGTACTTGAAGAAACGCCTTACGCTGTGATTGCGCCTCTGAATTTTGTACTTGCTCTAATTGCGCTAGAAGCGTTGAAATATCTGTTTTTAGATCATTTAAAGGTCGCTTTTCACCCGTTCGCCATTCGCTAGGGCCATAATAAGCATCGATATAATAAGGGTGGTGTTCACCCACAGCCAAAGCTAATTTGACATACTGTTCTGCTAAATTATCTAGGGTCATGGGAGTGTCCTCTTCGGTGTTTAACATGTTTGACTGGCAGCCCATAAGTGTGGCTAACAAACAAAGAATAACGAGTGTGATACGCATGATGGAGTTCTGCTTGGTTAAATGGAATGCGGATCATAGCTGAAATAAATATTGTATACAATTTGAGTTTGGGCACTTTGGTGTAAAACACCGCTTAGTCTGATAACTTATGCTATGTTTTTAACATGTTTGAAATTATGTATTTATGGTTATGCTGAAAGCTGAGGGTATACAAGACGCTCCTTTTACAATCAAAAGTGGGTATTTTTCAGGTATCACCATTAGCTGCTTTGTATTGGGTTTGTTTGGCACACTGTTTAATATAGAGCCCGGTTTTGCGAGTGCTATTTGGCCCGCAGCAGGCTGGTCTGTTGCCTGTTTGTTGGCGTTTGGTCGATTTTCACTCCTACCATTATTCTTCGGAACACTATTAGCGAACCTATATAACTCAGGTTTTTTTGGCGTTCCCTTTGATTTCTCAAATCTCCTTTGGAATGCTTTACGTAGCGCCGCAGCCGTGCTGCAGTGTATTTTTGCTTATTCATTGATGAAACGTTTTTGTCGTTTTCCGCTAAATTTTCAAAATGCAGAAACACTCATTAAAGTGCTCTTATTTGCCGGGCCCATCGCCAGTACTGTATCGTCTTCATTCGGTGCATGGAGCTTATTGCAACAAGGGTTTATCCAGTCTGATAGTCTGCTGTTTGTATGGTTTACTTGGTGGGTAGGCGATACCGTTGGTGTATTATTTTTCTTACCACTATGTACCTTTTTGTTTAAAAGTCATCGCTATACCGAAGTCAGTCATAAATCATGGATATTAGCATCCGCATGTTTATTGTTCATTACTGTATGTTGGACCTTTAATTACTCTCGAAGTGTTTATTATGACAACCATTACACTCGCTTTGTGAATATCACTGAGCAAAAGCTAGTTTCGATGCAGTTATTAAAAAACTCTATTGAAAATGATTTGAAAGCACTCGGTGTATTAATGCAAACAGGTCATGCGATGAGTATTGATGAGTTTGAGCATTACAGCGATTTTTTAAGTGATGATTTTGAGTTATATCGAGCCTTAGGTTGGGTTGACTTTGTTCAAACTGACAACCTTGTTGCTTGGCAAAAGTCTTTGGCGCAGTCTGGCATTGCAGATGCAAAAATTAAACAAGCACCCGGTAGCAATGAGATTGAAGATATTTTATTACCTATCAGCTTGATAGCTCCTTATAAAGCCAATGCGCCAGCAGTTGGCTTAGATGTCATGAGCCACCCTATTGCAGGGTCGGCAGCGGTAAAAGCGATTAAGCAAAAAACGCCTATCGCAACTGCGCCATTAGTGCTGGCGCAACAAACAAACAAGGCAACAGGCAATGTGGTTTACTTTCCTGTTTTTGATAAAGATGACCCAGATAAGTTATTAGGGTTAAGTGAAGTAGTACTGGAAATTGATGTTATCGTTGAGCGAATTTTATCAACTAGCCGATATAAACATAGCTTCAGTTACACTTTAAGTGATTTATCAAAGCAAGACACTTGGTATAGCTATACGCCAGAAATTAAGCATGACCTTCATGATTTGCACTTTACTACAGAGTATCAAATAGATTGGTTTGGTCGTAGTTGGAAGCTGAGTTTTGAAAGTACCGAGAGCTTTGAGAACAACAATAAAGACTGGTTAAGTTGGTTAACCCTCACAATAGGGTTGATAGTTGCTGCATTGGGTATGTCGTTTACTATGATTTTAGCTGGGTTTAATGAGCAGCTAAGAGTTCGTGTCGATAAGCAAACTGCGCAACTAGAAGAGCTGGTGGTTGAACTAAAGCAAGCTGACAAAGTTAAGAGTGAATTCTTGGCAAATATGAGCCATGAAATTCGTACGCCGATGAATGGGATCTTGGGTACTTTGCAACTATTACTTAAGACGGCATTAAGTGAGAAGCACCATGAGCTGGTGGCCAGTGCGCTGAGCTCAAGCAGATCATTATTAGCGATATTAAATGACATTCTTGATTTATCTAAACTAGAGGCGGGTAAGGTCACGATAGAGAGTACACCATTGTCGATAAAAAGTTTAATTGAACAAGTGATCAGAAACCAATCTCGAGCAGCAAAAGTAAAAGATTTACAGTTAAGTATAGAGATAGCACCTGAAGTCTGGTTATTTAGACAAGGCGATGGCACTCGTATTAAGCAGGTGCTTGAGAATATTATATCAAACGCCATTAAGTTTACTTCAGATGGAGAGGTCAGAGTCACGGTCTCAGAGATGGGGGATGATCAGGTTGTCATTACAGTGAAAGATACAGGAATAGGGCTTAGTGACGAGCAAATAGCACGTCTCTTTAATCGTTTTGAGCAAGCCGATGCGTCTACAACAAGAAAGTATGGCGGTACAGGACTCGGTTTATCTATTTCTAAACAGCTAGTTGGCTTAATGGGTGGTGAGATCTCTGTATCAAGCCAACTTCACCATGGCAGCAGTTTTGAGGTTGTTTTACCGCTCATAAAAATACCTGCAGAGCAGGTTATTGAAACAGCAGAAGTTCATGCAGCTCTCCCTGATCTGCAAGAGTATAAGATCTTGGTCGCTGAAGATAATCAGGTAAACCGCTTGGTCATTAATGCAATGCTGGCACCAACACAAGCGAGCATAGACTTTGCTGAAAATGGCTTGCAAGCAACTCAGATGGCGACAAAGCAGCATTATGATTTAGTGCTGATGGACATTCAAATGCCTGAAATGGATGGTGTGCAGGCCTGCCAGATAATCAAAGAGCAACTCCCTAAATTGCCCATCGTTGCTTTGACAGCCAATGTAATGGAGCAAGATGTTAAAACGTATCTGAGCTCAGGTTTCACCGCTCATCTAGGTAAGCCGATAGAGATAGACGGCTTGATGAGTTTGCTTAAGCGACTTTTAGACTCTTAATCATATTTTGTATTTAGTTTTTTAATGAAGCTGTTTTAAACGCCTTTCATAAAGTCTAAATAAGCCTTTTCAGTCATAGGTTTAGCATAATAATAGCCCTGACCATAATCGCAGCCTGCAGCAAGTAATTGCAGGTGTTGCGCTTCGGTTTCAATGCCTTCAGCAATCACCTTTAAACCCAGTTGATGTGCCATCATGATCATGGCTTCGCATAATGCAAGATCATCAGGGCTTTCAGCAATGCCATCCACAAAGCGCTTATCGATTTTAATAAAGTCGGTATCCATCTGCTTTAAATAAGCCAACGATGAATAACCGGTGCCAAAGTCATCGAGTGCTAATGCAAAGCCTTGCTTCGATAATTGATTTAAACGCGACTGGGTACGTTGCTGGGCATTCATCATTAAGCCTTCAGTGATCTCAATGACAAATTGCTCAGCATTTAAAGACAGCTCATCAAGGTGTGTTTTCCAATCAACCAGACGGCTATGTTTAGAAGAAAACTGTATCGGTGAAACGTTAATACTTAATTGTACTTGCTGATTTGCAGATATGAGTTTCTTTTGAGTGCGGCAAGCTGATGCAAAAATAAATTCGCCAATTTCTAATATAAGCTGTGTTTCTTCAGCAAGCGGAATAAACATCGCTGGACTTATAATGCCCTTATCTGGGTGTTGCCATCTGATCAGGGCTTCGGCTTTGACTGCCTTACGTGATGACATCTCAACGATAGGTTGAAAATACAACTCAAATTGCTGCTTTTGTATGGCAATACGTAAATCTTTAAGCAGTTGCATGCGTTGTTCAGTGGCCTTACGCATCTGAGCGTCAAAAAAGGCAAAGCCATTACGTCCTTGTTGCTTAGCTAAATACATGGCTTGATCTGCTGCTTTGAGCAGTAGACCACTGCTGTTACCATCTTTAGGTGCGGTTGCAATGCCGACACTGGCACTAATATGGCAAGCCTCTTTGTCTAAATAAATAGCTGGCTTCAACAATGTAAGCACTTGCTCACCTATTTGCATCAGGTGCTCATGCTGAGTGCTTTCAGAAATCACTAAGACAAACTCATCGCCCCCAATGCGAGAAATTAAACTACATTTACCTGCCAGCTGGTTGAGTCGATTAGCAACTTCCCTGAGTAGTTTGTCGCCATGATAATGACCTAAACTGTCGTTAATATCTTTGAAGTGGTCGAGATCGAGTAGCAGGATGGCCAATGAAACTCCTTCACTGAGTTGCTGCTTCAAATGACGTTTCAGTTCTAAGCGGTTCGCTAGTTCAGTGAGTTGGTCGAAATGAGTACGACGCCAAATCAACTCATCTTGGCGCTTTTTCTCACTAATATCAGTGAAAATAGCGACCCTTCGGTAAGGGTTGCCTGAATCATCATAGACAGAGTTAATGGTTAGCCATTCGGTAAATAGCTCGCCATTTTTGCGTTTATTAATGATTTCACCTTGCCACGCACCTTTAGATTGGATCTGCTGCCACATGTCGTCATAAAACTGCTTTGTGTGCTTGCCTGAGCCCAGTAATGCGGTATTTTTACCCAAGACTTCAGCTTTTGAGTAGCCGGTGACTTTTTCGAAAGAAGGGTTCACATCCAAAATAATACCGTTAGCGTCGGTGATGGTCATTCCCTCGCTCGAGTTTTTATACACCATAGCTGCTAACTTCATCGCTTCTTCTTGTTGCTTACGCGCTGTAATGTCGCGCAGCACGATAATGGCTTGCTGGTGGGTATCTAAGAGGTTTGTTCGTGCTTCAAAGGTATGAAGATTGCCATCGACCTGCGCAGAAAATTCAAATTGATTTGTGTCACTGAGAGAATGGTTTTGTAATGTTTTAAGTAATTGATCACAGCTATGCTGAGGCAGTAGATCGAGTATATGCTTGGGCGGGCTCGAAAAGGTGACATTAGACGCCAATACTTTGCCTTCGTTATCAATACGCAAATAGGTATCGGGTAGCGCCTGGATCAGGCTAGCTAATTCGGCATGTTTATGTGCGAGCGCATTCTCAGCGGTGAGCCTTTGGGTTGCCATATTTTCAAAATTGCTCGCGATACTTTTAAATTCAGGAGATAAGCCAGTTTGTTGAAGGCGAGTTTTGTTTCCTTTCGCAAAAGCATCTAGTGCATCTTGGAGTGATTTTAAGGGTTGCAGGAGCACCTTATTGAGCTGTTTACGTGCTTGCCAAAACATAAGTAACAGCGCGGCAATAAATAAAGTAAAGATCAAGCTAACTTTTCGATTTGCGGCGGCAATAGCATGCTCAAAGGGAATAGATAAATGTAGCGTAAGCTGACTGTTTGAATTGCTTTCGACGATATGTTGTCGTAGGTAAATCCTGCGTTCACCAGTTGGGGCTTCAAATTGTAATACCCCTTGAAAGTGCATATTGGGCCAATGCTCATTGGCAGGCTGGCCTAGCTGTGCATAATCAAACGGATAATTGGCAACGATATTGTGATCAACATCGGTAATAATTGCTTGAGAATTAGCTGGTAGAGTCAATTGGTTTAGGCTTTGACTCCATTGCTCCAGTAATTTAGCTACAGCAAGTATATGAGTTAAGTTACCGTGATTATCAAAAACAGGCATCGCAAAGTTGATAGTTAAACGGTTAATAGAACGATCAACCTGAAACTGACCAATCGCAAACTGCTGTGTGTTTAAAGCGTTTTGAAAATAACGCCTGTCTTTTATGTTTATGCTTATGCTTTTATTGGTATTTTTTACTGTACATAAGACATCACCATTCAGATCTACCAAACCAATATTGGCAATGTTAGGGGTGATCAAACTCGCGTCTTTGAGCAGGCTGCTGCATTGGCCATTACTGGCTTTCAACAGTTCATCATGTTTCGCCAATTGTGAAAGCAATCTTTTGGTTGCGTTGAGCTCGGCGCGTTGCAGTTGTGATATCTGTAATGCGAGCGCGCGCGCTTGTTGCTCATGCTCTTTTAAAATATCCGTACGCTCTTCAAGTAACTGAAAGAGGATGACGGCTAAGCCAGGCAAGCAAAGCAAAAAGAGTAAGCGATTAAAGCGACGTGGTATTGATAAATTTAAAATAATAACGCTCGGTGATTTACAGCAGCAAGACTCTTAATTGTATAAAAAATCCAGTCTAGCGCCAAGTTTGGCGATGAATTTAACTGATTATTCTTTGCACAAGAAGATGAAACCCACTTTGCTCGTTACATCCAGTCGAAGGGCCATTTTTATAAAATCATAACTGTGCAAAAAATAGATGGATTTTTTGTTATAAAAAAGTTTAATTCTTGTCTTTTCGGGTTTTCTCAAGCATTTCATAGGCTTTCAGCAAAGCCGCATTTTATCTGGGTTTTTTGATATTTTCGGCTTAGTTTTCGGCTTGACAATAATACTAGTCAAGTCATAGACTGTGCAGTTGTGGGAAAAAGTGGTTTTTTGTGGATCAAATTGGATCTGAAGGGTTAAAAATACGATAAGGTTGGTTGCTCCATGTTTTCAGGTGCAAGTGCGCTAAATTTGGATGATAAAGGTCGATTTGCGATACCAACAAAGTATCGTCAACCGCTTTTGTCTGAAGAACAGGGCTCGCTAATTTGTACTATTGCGATTAATGAACCATGCCTTTGGTTATACCCTCGCAGCGAGTGGGATGAAATTGCCGCTCGACTTGTAAAGCTCTCCAGCATGAATCCAAGAGCGCGTCGATTGCAGCGCATGCTGGTCGGGCACGCCACTGAGTACCAATTAGATAAGAATGGCCGCATTTTACTTTCTCCGGCATTACGTAACTACGCAGGTTTGGGGAAAAAGATCATGCTCATAGGGCTATTAAATAAATTTGAGATTTGGGATGAGTCGAAATGGCACCAGCAAATGCAGCTTGATACAGAAATTGAGCGTGCAGGTGACTTTGAGATGACGCCTGAATTTGAAAACTTTTCGCTTTAGCAAACAAAAAGGCTTACATAACGCATGACTGCGCAATTTACCCATGTATCAGTTTTGATGAATGAAACGTTAGACGCGTTAGATATCAAAGCCGATGGTACCTATATCGATGGCACATTTGGCCGAGGCGGCCATTCGGGTCAAATTCTAAGTCGTTTGGGCGAACAAGGTCGTTTACAGGCTATTGATCAAGATCCGCAGGCGATCGAAGCCTCTAAGAAATTTGCTGACGATACCCGTTTTAATATCGCACATACGCGTTTCTCAAATATTGAACAAGTCGCCACAGAAGCCGGAATTCTTGGCCAAGTCGATGGCATTTTATTAGATATTGGCGTTTCTTCACCGCAATTGGATGATGCTGATCGCGGTTTCAGCTTTATGAAAGATGGTCCACTTGATATGCGTATGGATCCCACGTCTGGCCGCAGTGCTGCGCAGTGGTTAGCCGAAGCTGAGCTTGAAGACATCGCGTTTGTGATCAAAAAGTACGGTGAAGAAAAGTTTGGCCGCCGTATTGCACACAAAATAGTTGAAACGCGTGATGAAACACCTATCACTACCACTAAGCAGTTGGCTGATTTAGTTGATGAAGCGGTACCTGTGAAAGATAAGCACAAGCACCCAGCAACGCGCACTTTCCAAGCTATTCGCATTTACATCAACAGTGAGTTAGAAGAAATTCAAACTGCACTGCAAGCGTCATTATCGGTATTAAAGCCGGGCGGTCGTTTGGTAGTGATCTCATTTCACTCTTTGGAAGATCGCATCGTTAAGCAGTTCATCAAGAAACAAAGCAAAGGTGAGGCTGTCCCGCGTGGCTTGCCATTAACGGAAGCACAGTTGAATAAAAACCTGACACTGAAGGCGTTGGGCAAAGCCATAAAACCAACCGCTGAGGAAATAGCTGTTAACCCAAGATCACGTAGCTCAGTATTGCGAGTAGCGCAAAAACTATAATGAATAAACCACAAAGCCGACAGCCTAAGCTGTTTAATGAGATATTTGCAGGCCTTTTAGCGAATAAGCTAACGGGCTTTTTGCTTATTTGTATCTTTGCTTCGGCTTTGGGGGTTGTACAAGTCACTTATCTATCTCGTCAGCAAGTGATCCAGCAGGACAAACTCTTACAAGAGCGTGACGAATTGGACTTGCAATGGCGTTACTTACTGGTTGAAGAAGAATTCTATTCGCAACATGCGCGCATCGAAGAAGTGGCAACCACGCAGCTAGAAATGAAGCGCCCAACCAGTAAAGATGAGCAAGTGGTGGTGTTGCCATGAAAAAAGCAAAAGCCAATAGCTCAAAAACACTCATAACTTGGCGCTTTGCACTGGTGTGTACTGTGTTAGTCATGGTGTTTTTAACCTTGATGGCCCGTGCTGCCTATTTACAAGTGATTGAGCCCGATCATGCCCGTGAAGAAAGTGCAAAGCGCACGGTACGTGTTGAAACTCTTAAAGTGCAACGCGGTATGATTTTTGACAGAAATGGTAAAGAGCTTGCTGTCAGTGTGCCCGTTGTGAGTGTGTATGCCGATCCCCTTGCACTAGATAAAGCGCTTGGCAAAAGAGTCATTCGTGCCGCGCGAAAAAACAAAGAAGATCACAAAGCGCTGGCCGAAAATGAACAAGAAATGACATACCGCAAACAAGTACGGTATGACAATGATATTCGTTGGCGCGAGCTTGCAGACGTATTACAAATTGATCATGAAGAAGTGGATGAACGTTTACGTGACAACCCTGCACGCCGATTTGTTTACTTAAAGCGTCAAGTCACGCCCGCAGTTGCAAGCTATATCAGTCAATTAAAATTGCCCGGTATTCACTTACTAGACGAATCAAAACGTTACTATCCGAGTGGCGAAGTCACCGCACATGTGTTGGGCTTCACCAATATTGATGGTAAAGGCATCGAAGGCATCGAAAAGCTATTTGAGAATGCCCTTACAGGTGCAGAAGGTAAAAGAACCATTCGTAAAGACGCCCGTGGTCGTGAGATCCAAGTATTATCTGAAGAGCAACGTGTTGAGCCAGAAGATATTCAACTCAGCATTGATTTACGTATTCAGGCAATTGCTTATAAAGCCTTAAAAAGTGCGGTACTGAGCTATCAAGCGACTTCAGGCTCTGCCATGGTGGTGGATGTGAAAACCGGTGAAGTACTTGCTATGGTAAACAGTCCAAGCTTCAACCCGAATGATATGCGCGATGCACACCCTTACAAACGCCGAAATCGCGCCATTACTGATTTATTTGAGCCCGGCTCAACTCTTAAGCCGCTGGCTGTGTTAGCAGGGCTTGATCATGATGTGATTGAAGCCGATGACACCATCAATACTTTTCCGGGCTGGATGCGCCTAGGTGGCAGCTTAGTTAAAGACGAGCGTAACCACGGTGAAATGACACTCAGAGAAATTCTTAAAGTATCGTCGAACATGGGCGTGGCCAAAATTAGTCAAATGCTGCCAAAAGAATATCTCGTTGGTTTATATCAAAAAGTAGGCTTTGGTGAAGATACAGGCACCATGATGGTGGGTGAGAGTAGTGGTCTTTTTTACCCAAACCGTCGTTGGTCAGATTTTGAAATTGCAACTTTATCATACGGCTATGCGGTCTCAGTGAGTACAGCGCAAGTAGCGCGTTTGTATGCCACATTTGGCGCAGGTGGCATTTCTCGCCCTTTAACTATCTTAAAGCAAGATACGCCGCCAGAAGGTGAGCGTCTATTCAAAGAAGAAGACGTTAAAGCTGTTGTGGATATGATGGAATCCGTATTTGAAAAAGGCGGTACTGCGGCAAACGTCAAAGTCGACGGCTACCGTGCAGCGGGTAAAACCGGTACTTCTGAGAAAGCAGTCGCCGGTGGATATGGTGATGAATATGTCGGTTATTTTGCCGGTGTTGCCCCAGTTACGAACCCACGTTTAGCTGTGGTGGTGATGATCAATGAACCTGGCGGTGATGTTTATTACGGTGGTCAAACAGCTGGCCCTGCATTTGCAGAAATCATGTCGAACGCATTACGTATTTTGAATGTGGCACCTGATAAAGGCCGCGTTGCTTATTTGTCGGAGAAAAAAGATGCGCTTTAATTTATCTCACACATTAGCAGCGTTAAACATTGAGTATTCAGGAGTTGAACTCCCTAAACAAACTGCTGATTTACAACTTGATAGCCGAGCAGTGAAAACCGGTGATGTATTTATTGCTATTAAAGGCCATATAAGTAATGGCGAAAACTTTATTGCGGCGGCTTTTAACAATGATGCTAGCTGTGCCTTGGTTGACGCTACGAGTTTTGCGGCGCTGGATCACAGTTTAGGTTTGTTGATCCCGGTTGAGAATTTGACTGAGAGCATTGCTGAAATTGCCAAAATTTATTATCAGAGTCCGACCGAACGTTTAAAAGTAATTGGTGTAACAGGTACCAATGGTAAGTCAACGACGACAGCCATGATAGCAGCGCTTGCAGATGCCATTGATGTGCCGGCTGCGGTTGTAGGTACTTTAGGTTATGGCAAAGTAGATGAGTTAACGCCACTGCAAAATACCACACCGTCGGCTGTGGATTTACAACGTATTTTTGCAACCCTAGAAGAACATAATCAACTTGCAGCCATCGAGGTTTCATCTCATGGCTTAGTTCAAGGTCGTGTAAAAGAAACACAATTTAGTACGGCGGTTTTTACCAATCTGTCTCGTGACCATTTAGATTATCACGGTGACATGCACAGTTATGCCGAAGCAAAGCGTCTGCTGTTTACAGATTGTATGCCAAAACACTGTGTTTTAAATCATGATGATGCAGTTTCACAAAGCTGGATCGTACAATCTAGTTTTAGCAATTTAGTGGTATATGGCAAAAAGCCAACAGCACATAGTTTTTCTCAGTTTGTTTGGTTTGATGAGGTCGAATGTCATCAAGCGGGTATTCGTGCAACGCTCTTTACTTCTTGGGGTGAAGCGACCATTAATGTACCGCTATTTGGTCAATTTAATCTTTATAACCTAGCAGCTGCGATAGCGGCACTCTTGCTTGAAGGGTATGACTTTAGGGCATTGTGTAATGCGGTTTCTTCTCTGGAGCCAGTTGCGGGTCGTATGCAAGCATTTTCGGTTGAAGACAAGCCAACTTGCTTGGTTGATTATGCCCACACCCCTGATGCATTGGCGTTAGCGTTACAAGCTCTGCAACAACACGTACCCGGGCAAGTGACTTGTGTATTTGGCTGCGGGGGCGACCGCGATAAAGGCAAACGCCCGATGATGGCGCAAGCGGCTGAGCAAAACGCTGATAAGCTGGTGATCACCAGCGACAACCCACGCAGTGAAAATCCCGACGATATTATCGCAGACGTTAAGGCTGGGCTCAGTCAACCTGAGTATGCTTATTGCCAACCTGACCGAGCTAAAGCCATTGCCTATGCAGTTGAGCACACATCTGCTTCAGGCGTGGTACTGGTAGCTGGCAAGGGACACGAAGATTATCAAATTATCGGTGATCAAACGATCACCTTCTGTGACAGAGCATGGGTAATGAAAATTTTAAAAGGGGATAAAGCATGATCACAATGGATTTTGCTTGGCTTACAGCCGTATTAAACACCCCAGTAAGTTGTGGCGAGAATTTATCTGTCAGCAATATCAACACCGACACCAGAACAATAAAAAATGATGAGGTGTTTTTAGCGCTGAAAGGACCAAATTTTGACGGACATAAATTCGTCCAGCAAGCGTATGAAAAAGGCGCCATAGCAGCGATTGTCGACAAACCAGTGGAATGCGATATTCCTCAGTTTGTGGTAGCCGATACACGCTTAGCTTTAGGGCATATCGGTGCTGCCGTAATGGCACAAGTCGCGCCAAAAACCATTGCTATTACGGGTAGTGTGGGCAAAACCACAGTAAAAGAAATGTGCGCAGCGATTTTGTCACAAAAAGGCAAAGTACTGGCAACCAATGGCAATTTTAACAATGACATTGGTGTTCCGCTGACGTTAATTCGTTTGTCGGAAGACGACGAGTATGCGGTGATTGAACTTGGTGCAAACCATATTGGTGAGATTGCTTATACCACGCAAATGACTAAGCCAGACGTGGCTGCCATTTGTAATGTTGCACCTGCACACATTGAAGGTTTTGGTTCAATTGAAGGCGTGGCGCAGGCCAAAGGCGAGATTTTCTCTGGCTTAAAAGCAGATGGCTGTGCCGTTTTTAATTGCGATATTAATCCTGAATTTCGCCAGATGTGGGATAGCAGCATGTTTGATAAGCGCATCAAACGCATTGCCAGCCATGAACAGCTCGATATTTGGGCTGAACAAGTCACGCTAAACGACACCGCTCACGCCAGCTTCTTGCTTTGTGATGGTGAACAAAAAGTACCTGTGACGCTGGCGTTACCGGGCGAGCACAATGTCACCAATGCTTTAATTGCAGCGGCCCTGACAACTGAGCTTGGCGCTAGCTTACATGAAGTGGCAGCGGCGCTTGAAAGCATGAGCGCAGTTAAAGGTCGTGTGAACCTTATTAAGGTCAACGAAAATTTAACCGTGATTGACGATACCTATAATGCCAATGTGCGCTCGGTCAAAGCGGCAATCGATTTATTGACTAAAATGCCGGGCTATAAAGTATTTGCCTTAGGTGATATGGGGGAGCTTGGCGAACATGCTCGTGAGTATCATCAAGAAGTCGGTGAATATGCCAAGCAGCAAGGTATCGATGCGTTATTTACTTTAGGGGTACTGAGCCGTTATAGCAGTGATGTATTTGAAATTGCCGATAGACACTTTTCAACGCGTCCGCATTTATTGGCCGCAATTAATCAAACTTTAGCGGCGCAAAATGGTCCATGTACTGTGATAGTAAAAGGCTCTCGCAGTGCGCGTATGGAATTACTAGTAGAAGAATTAATAACAACAAGTGGTGAACAAGCAGCCACAGATGGAGTATCAGCATGTTAGTGTGGTTGGCTGAATATTTAACCCAGTATTACAGTGGCTTTAACGTCTTTTCTTACCTAACGCTGCGTGCGATTTTAGGTATTTTAACGGCATTATTGTTATCGCTTTATTTCGGTCCGATTTTGATCCGCGCTCTTCAGCGCATGCAAATTGGCCAAACGGTACGTGATGATGGTCCTGAATCACATTTATCTAAATCTGGTACGCCGACCATGGGTGGGGTGTTGATCTTAGGTGCCATTTTTACCAGCACTTTAATGTGGGGCGACTTAAGCAATAAATACGTGTGGGTGACGCTATTTGTTTTAGGTAGCTTGGGCGTCGTTGGTTTTGTTGACGACTATCGCAAAGTGATCCGCAAAGATTCAAAAGGCCTAATCGCTCGTTGGAAATATTTCTGGCAGTCAGTGATTGCCATGACTGTGGCGAGCTTCTTATATTTCACTTCACTGGACCCAAATGAAACTGTATTAGTCGTCCCTTTCTTAAAAGAAGTGATGCCGCAACTTGGTATTTTCTATTTGGTTATGAGTTATTTTGTGATTGTTGGTACATCTAATGCTGTAAACCTCACCGATGGTCTCGATGGCTTGGCGATAGTTCCGACTATTTTAGTGGCATCAGCCCTTGCGATTATTGCCTATTTAACTGGTAACGCAAATTTTTCGGAGTACTTACATTTACCGCATTTACCACTGGCCAGTGAGCTGGTCGTAGTGTGTACCGCCATTGTTGGTGCGGGCCTAGGGTTCTTATGGTTTAACACCTATCCTGCACAAGTCTTTATGGGTGATGTAGGTTCATTAGCGCTGGGTGGTGCGTTGGGTATTATCGCGATTTTAGTACGTCAAGAGCTTGTGCTGTTGATTATGGGTGGTGTGTTTGTGATGGAGGCGCTGTCGGTCATTTTGCAGGTCGGTTCATACAAACTGCGTGGTCAGCGTATTTTTAGAATGGCACCGATCCACCATCACTATGAATTAAAAGGTTGGCCGGAGCCGCGTGTGATCGTGCGCTTTTGGATCATTTCGATTGTATTAGTACTCGCTGGATTGGCAACGCTGAAGATCAGATAAATGCAGTATTTAAACGAGTTAAAAAATAAAAACATTACTGTGCTCGGGCTGGGAATTACCGGTCTGGGCATTGTGCGTTTTTTACTGTCTCACGGTATTACGCCACGCGTGGTCGACAGCCGCTCTGTACCGCCGGGTTCGCAATGGCTTGCCGATAATGCGCCTGACTGTGAAGCGGTGTTTGGTTCGCTGGCACAGGCGAGTTTACCGAGCGCTGAATTAATCATTATCAGCCCTGGCATTGCGTTATTTGAGCAAAGTGTTGCTGAGGCGATAGCACAAGGCGTTGAAGTGATTGGTGACATTGAGCTGTTTGCTCGGTTGAACACGAAACCTGTCATCGCGGTAACTGGCTCAAATGGCAAATCGACGGTGGTCAGTCTTGCCACCGAAGTGTTTACCCAAGCCGGTTACAAAGTGGGATTGGGTGGCAATATTGGTACCGCAGCGCTCGACCTTCTTGAACAAGACTTTGATGTGTTTGTCTTAGAGTTATCGAGCTTCCAGCTCGAAACCACGCAAAGTCTAGTGTGTACCAGTGCCATGATCTTAAATGTCACTGAAGATCATATGGATCGTTATCCTGATTTCGCCGCCTATTGCCAAGCAAAACAGCGAATTTATCAACATGCCAAGCATGTCGTATTTAACGCCATAGATAACAATACATTGGCCAATGCAGGTGTCGGTGTGAGTGTGGCATTAGCGCAAGCAGATTATTGCCTGCAGACTCATGATGGTGATTTGTATTTCGCTGCACATCAGCAGCCAGTTTTGCCTGTCTCTAGTTTGATTATGGTGGGTAAACACAACCAATTTAATGCGTTGGCTGTAATGGCATTGCTTGAGCCTTTTAACATTGATAAAGCGGCATTTGCAGCAGCATTTAAAAACTTCACAGGCCTGGCACATCGTTGTCAGTTAGTGGCTGATGTAGCGGGAGTTAAATACTTCAATGATTCTAAAGCAACCAATGTCGGTGCGACGGTCGCTGCACTTGAAAGTTTAAAAGATGATGTAAACAAAATCGTGCTTATTGCCGGTGGTGATGCTAAAGGCGCTGATTTATCGCCTTTAAGTGAGCCTTTGCAAGCAGCGTGTCGAGCCGTGATTTGTTTTGGTCAAGATGGTGCAAAGTTTTTGCCATTACATGAGCAAAGTCACCTTGTTGCTGATTTACAACACGCCATTTTAAAGGCGCAGTCACTGGCACAAAACGGTGATGCTGTCTTACTAGCACCAGCCTGTGCGAGCATTGATATGTTCCCAAATTATATGATTCGCGGCGAAGCTTTTTGTACAGCCGTAGCGGAGTTAGCGCCATGATGACGTTCGCTGAGCTAAGAATGCAACTCACACCAAAACAGTCAAATGCACTTTTTGATGTGCCTTTGATGTACGCCATGCTGTGCCTTATTGGCATTGGTTTTGTGATGGTAACCAGTGCTTCTATGCCAGTGGCTGAACGACTTTATAATAATCCTTATGGTATAGCGATGCGTCATGGGGTTTTCTTAGGACTTGGTTTTGTGCTCTTTTGGTTCAGCACCAGCGTGCCAATGAGTTGGTGGAAAAAGTGCAACCCGTATTTATTATTCTTCGGCTTATTTTTATTGTGTCTAGTTTTAGTCGTTGGCCGAGAGGTGAATGGCTCGAAACGTTGGATCCCCATTGGGCCGATAGGTTTTCAAGTGGCTGAAGCCGCCAAGCTTTACTTTTTTAGTTACATTGCCGGTTACTTGGTTCGTAAGCGTGAAGAAGTTCAAGAAAACTTAAAAGGCTTTGCTAAGCCCATTGCAGTATTCGCGGTTTATGCATTGCTTATTTTGAAGCAACCTGATTTAGGCACCGTGGTGGTGATGTTCGTTACGACGGTGGGTTTGCTATTTTTGGCGGGCGCTAAGTTATGGCAGTTTTTTATGCTGATCTTAACGGGGATCGGCTTGATAGTGGTACTCATCGTGTTCGAACCTTACCGCTGGCGACGTGTTACTGGCTTTTTAGACCCTTGGGATGATCCATTTGGTGCAGGCTATCAATTGGTCCAGTCTTTAATGGCTTATAGCCAAGGGGGTTGGTTTGGCCAAGGTTTAGGTAATAGTGTGCAGAAGTTGCAGTATCTACCCGAAGCACACAATGACTTTATTTTTGCGGTTATCGCAGAAGAGTTAGGTTTTGTTGGTGTAACCAGTATCTTACTCTTGCTCGGTGTTTTGGTATTTAGAGCCTTATTAATCGGCCAGAAAGCATTAAAGCATGGTAAAGAATATGAAGGCTATTTTGCCCTGGCCATTGGTATTTGGTTTGCGTTCCAAACCATGGTGAACATTGGAGCAAGTGCCGGCATTTTGCCAACTAAAGGCTTAACTTTGCCGTTTGTATCTTACGGCGGCTCGAGCTTTTTAATTATGGTTATTGCAGCGGGTGTGCTGCAGCGTATTGATTTTGAAACCAAGTTATCGAGCCGACAAGCAACGGCGAGGAGTGGGCGACGATGACAGTGAATAAGCATTTAATGGTGGTCGCCGGTGGTACGGGCGGTCATATTTTCCCAGGCATCGCGGTTGCAGAGCATATGCAGCAACAAGGTTGGACAGTGTCTTGGGTAGGCACTGCCGACAGAATGGAAGCGCAATTAGTGCCAAAGCACGGTTTCGAGATTGATTTTGTCGAAGTGCAAGGGGTGCGTGGTAACGGGATAACTCGTTTACTCAAAGCGCCATTTATGGTGCTAAAAGCCATTTTAGCAGCGAAGAAAATTATCAAACAGCGCAAGCCTGCGGTGATCTTAGCCATGGGCGGATACGTCACGGGCCCTGTTGGTATTGCCGCAAAATTATCTGGTGTGCCTTTGGTGATTCACGAGCAGAATGCAGTGGCTGGGTTTAGTAATAAGCTTTTGGCAAAAGTCGCTAATCAAGTATTGGCAGCCTTTCCTAATGCCTTTGAAAATAACGCTGAAGTGGTTGGCAATCCGGTTCGAGCCAGTGTCAGTTCAATTACTAAAAAGTCACAGACTGAACAATTGAATGTGCTAGTTGTTGGCGGTTCGTTGGGCGCGCAAGTTTTAAACGAGCGTTTGCCAGAGGTATTTTCGACATTGGCAAAAGACTTTTCGTTGAGTGTACGCCATCAAAGTGGGCGAAATAACCAAGATAAACTCAAAAGTGCTTATGTTGGTCGCGAATTTGATGCACAAGTTGATGAATTTATTCACGATATGGATGCAGCCTATGCATGGGCTGATTTAGTGATCTGTCGCGCGGGAGCTTTAACTGTCAGTGAAGTGGCTGCAGCAGGAAAAGCAGCTTTGTTTGTGCCATTACCACATGCGGTTGACGACCATCAAACAGCAAATGCTCGCTATTTAGTCGATCAACAAGGCGGCTTACTGATGCCGCAACATGATTTTACAACTGAGCGATTAGTTGAGTTATTAACACCGTATTTTGAACAGCCAAGTTTATTGTCTGAGATTGCTGATAAAGC
This sequence comes from Pseudoalteromonas sp. AWM4_233, assembly GCF_056158285.1. NCBI lineage: Bacteria > Pseudomonadati > Pseudomonadota > Gammaproteobacteria > Alteromonadales > Pseudoalteromonadaceae > Pseudoalteromonas > Pseudoalteromonas sp. AWM4_233. The sequence continues at coordinate 302,019 of NZ_JBSWSZ010000001.1, forward strand.
AAAGCAGTTGGCGAAATTTGATGCCACCGAACGCGTCGCGAAGGTGTGTGGTGAGTTGGCAAAATAAATGAATTTAGAGAAAGAGACGCAAGTGAACGAAGCGAATAATCGAAGAGCAATGAGACGTATCAATACCATACATTTTATCGGTATTGGTGGTGCTGGTATGGGCGGTATTGCCGAGGTACTGGCCTATGAAGGTTATCGTATAACAGGCTCAGATATAGCTCAAAACGCGATGACAGAGCGTTTGATTAAAGCGGGCGCAGAAGTATTCATTGGTCATCACGAAAATAATATTAAAGATGCCAATGTGGTTGTGGTGTCGACAGCGATTGATGTCAATAACCCTGAGATAAAAGCAGCTAAAGCGGCACGCATTCCAATTGCTCGTCGTGCTGAAATGTTGGCTGAGCTCATGCGCTATCGTCATGGTATTGCCATTGCTGGAACGCATGGTAAAACAACGACAACCAGTTTGATCGCCAGTATTTTTGCTAAAGCAGAACTTGACCCTACGTTTGTCATCGGCGGCTTATTAAATAGCGCGGGTACCAATGCTAAGTTAGGGACCAGTGATTATTTAATCGCTGAAGCCGATGAAAGTGATGCTTCTTTCTTGCATCTACAGCCAATGGTATCGGTTGTCACCAATATCGAAGCGGATCATATGGATACCTACGAAGGTGACTTCGAGAAGATGAAAGACACTTATGTCGAGTTCATCCATAACTTACCGTTTTATGGTCTGGCTGTGGTGTGTATCGATTCAGACGTTGCCGCTGAGCTTATTCCTCGTTTTGCACGCCCGACTATTACTTATGGTGAGCATGAAGCGGCAGACTATCGCTTAGTGGACTTCAAGCAAACGGTAAATAGCAGCGAGTTTAAAGTGGTGACTAAGTCAGGCGAAGAGATCGCGGTGCATTTAAATATGCCGGGTAAACACAACGCGCTGAATGCGACTGCGGCAATTGCCGTGGCGAAAGATCACAATATCAGCAACGCTGCGATCTTAGCCGCGCTTACTGAGTTTGAAGGCATTGGTCGTCGTTTCCAACATTACGGCACATTTGATAATGAACAAGGTAATGTGATGCTGGTTGATGATTATGGTCACCACCCATCAGAAGTTGATGTCACCATTGAGGCAGCAAAAACAGGCTGGCCTGAGCGTCGATTAGTGATGATTTATCAGCCGCATCGTTTTACACGTACTCGTGATTTATATGAAGATTTTGTCAAAGTACTTTCTAAAGTTGATCAACTTATTTTGTTAGATGTATACAGTGCTGGCGAAGCCCCAATTGTAGGTGCTGATAGTAAGAGCTTATGCAGAAGTTTACGCCAAAGAGGTGTTGAGCCAATTCATGTTGCAGACAATGAAGAGTTGGGCAAAGTTCTTTCGAATGTTTTACAAGACAGCGACCTTGTGATCACGCAAGGTGCCGGCAACATTGGTCAAATCGTTAAGAAGTTGGCAGCAACAGAGATGTCACTCGCTGCGTTAAAAGGTGAATCATGAAACAGTTTGGTAAAGTAGCAGTATTACTAGGCGGAACGTCTGCTGAACGTGAAGTGTCATTAAACTCAGGTAATGCGGTGTTGAATGCACTGATTGCAGCTGGCGTTGATGCGTTTGCGTTTGATCCTGCTGAACGTGCGCTTTCAGAGTTACAAACCGCAGGCGTTGATCGTGTATTTATCGCTTTGCACGGACGTGGTGGTGAAGATGGTACCATCCAAGGTGCGCTTGAATTTATGGGTATTCCTTACACTGGCAGTGGCGTATTAGGCAGTGCTTTGGCAATGGATAAAATTCGCTGTAAGCAGCTGTTCCAGTCAGCACAATTAAGCACTGCGGCATTTGTGGTTGTTGATGCGAAAGCGGGCTTTGATGCAGCCAACATCATCAATGAGTTTGGCAAAGTCATGGTGAAGCCAAGCCATGAAGGCTCAAGCATTGGTATGGCTCAAGCCGAAACGGCAGAGCAATTAACCGATGCCTTAAATAATGCCTTTAAGTATGACGACCAGGTTTTAGTTGAGCAGTGGATCACCGGCCGTGAGTTTACTGTTGCCATGTTAGGTAATGAAGCATTACCTGTTATTGAAATGGTGACCCCGCGTGGTTTTTATGACTATGAAGCCAAATACAAAGTAAATAGTACTGAATACCATTGCCCAGCAGCATTGAGTGACGCACATACGCAGCAATTACAAATTATGGCGACGCATGCTTTTGCTTTAGTTGGTGCGCAAGGTTGGGGTCGCGTTGATGCAATGCAAGATGAAAATGGCCAATTTTACTTATTAGAAGTGAATACTGTGCCAGGCATGACGGAGAAATCTTTGGTGCCAATGGCGGCCAAAGCGGTTGGCGTAACTTTTGAGCAATTAGTTGTTCGCATTTTGGAGCAAACGCTTTAATATGCGTGCTCTTTTTGAGAAAGCTCAAATAGTTAATTCACAGCTCAATTGGCAAAAAATATTGAGCGTGGGCTTTTTCGTATTGGTTACTGGTCTTCTTATTCGTGGCGGATATTGGATCTCTGATTGGCTAGTTGAAAACCAAGATGCACAAATAAAGAAAATAGTGGTGTTAGGCAAACCTAAATACACCACTGACAAAGAGGTCGTTGCTGCTATTAAACAGGTTGATTTAAGTAGTTACTTTCAACTGAATGTGAAAGCAGTACAGCGTTCGGTGCAGGATTTACCTTGGGTCGCAACGGTATCGGTGAGAAAACAATGGCCTGACGAATTACAGGTTTACATTGTTGAGCACAAACCCGTGGCTATTTGGAACAGCGACTTGTTATTAAATGCCAAAGGCCAAGTGTTTCAGGCAGACAACGAAGCCTTACAGGCTTACTTGCCCCAGCTATACGGGCCGGAAGGCAGTGAGCTAGAGGCTTGGCAAGCATTCTTACAGTTTAAAGATATGCTGGCAGTAAACGATTTTAATTTGGTGAGTTTGGCCCTTTCTGAGCGTTTTGCTTGGCAATTATGGCTTGAAGATGGCGTGCGGCTTAACCTCGGGCGTGAAGAAAAAGCCAAACGAGTACAAAGATTTATAGACGTGTATCCGAGTATGCAAATCCCAGAAGGTGGTGTACTTGATACGGTAGATTTAAGGTATGACACCGGCCTTGCGGTGAGCTGGAAGTTTCCAGCACAAACAGAACAACAAAATAAGAGTGAAGCATGACTAAGTCAGTAGAAAGAAACTTAGTAATCGGCCTCGATGTTGGTACTTCAAAAGTGGTAGCAACTGTAGGTGAGATAACAGCAGACAATCAGCTCAGTATCGTTGGCGTGGGGTGTCAGGAATCTCATGGAATGGATAAAGGGGGAGTAAACGATCTCAACCTAGTTTCTGATTCCATTCGCCGCGCAGTCGACGAAGCCGAATTAATGGCTGATTGCCGAATAGGTTCAGTTTACCTTGGTATTTCAGGTAAGCATATTCAGTGTCAAAACGAGAGTGGTGTTGTTGCGATTAATAACGCAGAAGTGACAGAAGACGATATGGACAATGTGATGCATATTGCCCGTTCGGTGCCTATTTCTGCAGAGCGCAAAATGCTTCATTCATTGGCGCAAGAATATAGCATCGATATGCAAGAGGGCATTAAAAACCCACTTGGCATGAGTGGTGTGCGTATGGAAGCAAAAGCCCATATCATCACCTGTTCAAATGATATGGCTAAAAACATTGAGAAGTGTGTTGAGCGTTGCGGTCTTCAGGTGGACCAATTAACGTTTGGCGCATTGGCATCAAGCTATGCGGTTTTAACCGATGATGAAAAAGAGTTAGGCGTCGCAGTACTTGATATTGGTGGCGGTACCATGGACTTAGCCATTTATGTCAATGGTGCATTGCGCCATACAGCAGTGATCCCTGTAGCTGGTAACCAAGTTACTGGTGACATCGCAAAAATTTTCAGGACGCCAATCTCACACGCTGAGTCACTAAAGGTGCAATATGCTTGCGCCAGCAGCCAAATGGCCAGCAGTGAAGAAACCATTGAAGTACCAAGTGTTGGTGGCCGTCCAGCGCGATTAATGTCGCGCCATACATTATCAGAAGTGGTTGAGCCAAGATTCAGAGAATTATTTGAATTGGCGTTAGAAGAAATTCGTCGTTCTGGTTTTGAAGATCAAATTGCCGCAGGTTTAGTCGTAACAGGTGGTACTGCAAAGATGGCTGGCGCATTAGAAGTGGCTGAAGATATCTGCCAGATGCCAGTTAGAATAGGTAAACCTGTAAATATCACAGGTTTAACAGATTATGTTGACGATCCTGCATATGCAACAGCCGTAGGTTTGTTACAATACGGTCGTTCTCTACATTCGGTTAATGCACAAAAGTCGAGAGTAGATGCGGACGTGAGTTGGTGGAGCCGCGTTTCAAAGTGGTTCCAAGGTGAGTTTTAAACTCGAGTCGGAGAGTGAATGATGTTTGATATTATGGAACAACACAGCGAAGAAGCTGTGATCAAAGTGATTGGTGTTGGCGGCGGCGGCGGTAACGCTGTTGAGCACATGGTAAAACAAGAAATCGAAGGTGTGCGATTTATTGCTGCTAACACAGATGCGCAAGCGCTACGTAAATCATCTGCAGATGTAACTGTACAATTAGGTACGCAAATTACATCTGGTCTAGGTGCGGGTGCAAACCCAGAAGTTGGCCGTAAGTCTGCGGAAGAAGATATTGAAACGATCAAAGAAGCGTTAGATGGCGCAGACATGGTCTTTATCGCAGCCGGTATGGGCGGCGGTACAGGCACGGGTGCAGCACCTGTTGTTGCGCGCGTAGCAAAAGATTTAGGTATTTTGACTGTAGCAGTGGTAACACGCCCATTTGACCTTGAAGGTAAAAAGCGTATGGCTGCGGCTGATCAAGGTATCGGTGAGTTGTCAGAAATTGTAGATTCACTTATTACAATTCCTAACAACAAATTACTTAAGGTTTTAGGTAAAGGCACTACACTGTTAGACGCATTCGCGAAAGCGAACGATGTACTATACGGTGCGGTTCAAGGTATCGCTGAACTTATTACCCGTTCAGGTCTTATCAACGTTGACTTTGCAGACGTACGTACAGTTATGTCGGCAATGGGCACTGCAATGATGGGGACAGCGTCAGCGTCTGGTCCAGATCGTGCGCAAGAAGCTGCAGAAGCGGCTATCTCAAGCCCACTATTAGAAGACGTCGATTTAACTGGTGCAAAAGGTATTTTGGTTAATATCACAGCAGGTATGGATATCACCATCGAAGAGTTTGAAGTGGTTGGTAACCATGTTAAGGCCTTAGCGTCTGAAAACGCGACTGTGGTAGTGGGCGCAGTAATCGACCCAGAAATGAGTGATGAGCTGCGTGTAACTGTTGTTGCAACTGGTTTAGGTGGCGACCGTCGTCCTCAGTTTGGCATTATTGATAACGGTATGCAGCAGGTTTCGGGCAGTGATGCACAAACAGCTGCGCCGGCGTCAAGCCAGCCAGGTATGTTTGTACCAAGCTTTACGCAAACGAGCACTGAGCAGCCGACAAGTGCACCGGAGCAAACACAGAGTCAAGGTACTCAAGCTCCTAAGACTCCGGCTCCTGAGAGTAAACCAGCAGCATCTGGTGAGACTGAAAAAGGCGATTACTTTGATATTCCAGCCTTTTTACGTAAACAGTCTGACTAACAAACTGGTTACATATTAAACGATTGGCAGCTGGTCGTATCTGTGATATAATCCGCGGTCCAAGTGACATGAATAGGCGAAGTTATGATTAGACAACGTACAATTGCTGAAGTTGTTAAAGCGACAGGTGTCGGTCTACATAAAGGTGAAAAGGTTACCATTACTCTCCGACCAGCGAGCGAGAATACCGGTGTTGTATTCCGTCGTGTCGACCTTGATCCTGTTGTTGATTTTGAAACTACACCAGAAGCTGTTGGCGACACACAGTTATGTACATGTTTAACTAACAAAGATGGTGTGCGCTTATCGACCACTGAGCATCTGATTGCCGCTGTTGCTGCACTGGGTATTGATAACCTTGTTGTTGAATTAGATAGTGCTGAAGTACCGATTATGGACGGCAGTGCATTACCGTTCATTTATTTATTACAAAAAGGCGGTATCAAAGAACAACAAGTTGCTAAACGTTTTATTCGTATTAAAGAAACTGTGCGTGTTGAAGACGGCGATAAGTGGGCTGAAATTACCCCTTACGATGGGTTTCACATTGATTTTGAAATTGACTTTGATCACCCAGCAATCAATGACAGCCGTCAGCGTATCGGTCTTGATATTACGGCACAGAGTTTTACTGAAGAAATTAGTCGCGCACGTACGTTTGGTTTTATGAAAGACATCGAATATATGCATGCCAACAACCTAGCACTAGGTGGTAGCATGGATAACGCGGTTGTTTTAGATGAGTACAAAGTACTTAACCCGAACGGCTTACGATACGATGATGAGTTTGTAAAACACAAGATCTTAGATTGTGTGGGTGATATGTTTATGGCTGGCCATAACATTCTAGGTAAAATCACCTGTTACAAGTCAGGCCACGGTTTAAATAACAAACTGTTACGTCAAATTATGGCGACTGAATCAGCGTGGGAATGGGCGACATTTGAAGAGCCAATTCATATGCCTGCACCAGGTATGGAGCTTGCGAAAGCTTAATACAAATTGATTTTAAAAAATGACGCTTTTGAGCGTCATTTTTTTTGCTTGTTTTTTGCCGCGTGGGTGGCGAGCTTGAGCAGTTTTGCTTGTAAACTCGGCGGTGCATGCGCTGCAAGCTCTGTTAATTGCTCAGCAGTACTTTCGCTCATGGTTCGACTACTTTTTTGTGGTTTAATACTAGGTTTGGGCTCACTTAATCTTAACTGTGCATTGGGGTTAGAAGTGACTTTCACTTGTCCGCATTCAGCAAACCCGTTTTGTCTAAGATGAGACAAAATATCTAATTTCAGATAGTTAAGTCGAGTTGCTAATGTTGCAGAAACGGCTTCAATCACTAAAGTGCCATCTCGATAATTTGCCACGCGACACTTTTTACTCAAGATAGGACCCAGCGCTTTATCAAGCTCGGTTTGTAAAACTTGCAGACTATCGGTTTTTGCACCGAATTGGGTGATCTTGTTTGACCATTTGCCCATCAATTCATCTATGGATTTTGGATCATAGCGATTTTTAGCCATACAGCAGATACCACTTCAAAATTAACTTACCCAAGTATACCAGTATAACGACAGACGAGAAGTGATTCTTGTCAGTGAAAATGCTTGAAATTTATGCCTGTCGTCACCATATAAAGAGAATTACCAGTTGGACCATCTTGCGGAACAAATGAATTGCCAAGGCTTTTTTGCTTGATTGCATTTCAAAGGTTTGCAGACAGCGTGAGTCTGGTATGATAGGGGCAATTTTATATTCGGCATTCAGTAGGGCTTGATTGCTTTTACTGCCAACAGGACGCAGGGTGGCCATTGATATCCAATGCTAAAAGTGGATATGCGGTCAGCCATCACTAGAGTGAAATGGTTTAAACATGATAGCGAACATTTTTACCAAAATTTTTGGTAGTCGTAACGACCGAACGATTAAAAAACTAAGAAAGACGGTCGCATTAATTAATGCATTAGAAGAACAACTTAGCGCACTTTCTGATGAAGAATTAAAAGCAAAAACAGCAGATTTCAGAACGCGTTATGAGCAAGGTGCTAGCCTTGACGATTTATTACCTGAAGCATTTGCGACGGTACGTGAAGCTTCAAAGCGTGTTTATGGTATGCGTCACTTCGATGTACAGATGATCGGTGGTATGGTGTTGCACCAAGGTCGTATTTCTGAAATGCGTACCGGTGAAGGTAAAACGCTTACAGCAACGCTACCTGCCTACTTGAATGGTTTAACAGGTAAAGGTGTTCACGTTATTACTGTGAATGATTACCTAGCAAAGCGTGATGCCGAAACAAACCGCCCGCTATTTGAATTCCTAGGTCTAACTGTTGGCTGTAATGTGCCAGGTATGATGCCAGATGCGAAGAAACAAGCGTACGCTGCAGATATCACTTACGGTACGAACAACGAATTTGGTTTCGACTACCTGCGTGACAACATGGCATTTAGCATTGAAGAACGTGTACAACGTCCATTGCACTTTGCCGTTGTGGATGAGGTTGACTCAATCCTAATCGATGAAGCTCGTACGCCACTTATCATCTCTGGTCCTGCTGAAGATAGTTCTGAACTTTACGCTCGTATTAACACCATAGTGCCATCACTGACACTTCAAGAGAAAGAAGATGAAGAAGGCGTTGAAGGTGACGGTGATTACACCCTTGATGAAAAATCAAAGCAAGTACATCTTACAGAACGTGGTCAGTTAAAAGTTGAAGAGCTTCTTACTGAGAATGGCCTGATTGAAGAAGGTGACTCACTGTATTCGGCAGGTAACATTTCGCTGTTAAGTCATGTGTATGCAGCACTTCGTGCACACAAGCTATATCAAAAAGACGTAGACTACGTTGTAAAAGACAACGAAGTTATCATTGTTGACGAGCACACAGGCCGTACAATGGAAGGTCGTCGTTGGTCTGAAGGCTTACACCAAGCTGTTGAAGCGAAAGAAGGTGTGCGCATTCAAAACGAAAACCAAACACTTGCGTCTATTACTTTCCAGAACTACTTCCGTATCTACGAAAAACTATCTGGTATGACAGGTACTGCGGATACTGAAGCGTTCGAATTCCAGTCAATTTATGGTCTTGACACTGTTGTTATTCCAACTAACCGCCCGATGATCCGTGATGATCGTGCTGATTTAGTTTATCTAACTCAAGATGAAAAGTTTGAAGCCATTCTTGCAGATATCAAAGACTGTCAAGAACGCGGTCAGCCAGTACTAGTGGGTACGATTTCAATCGAAAGTTCAGAGTATTTATCTCAGTTCTTACGTAAAGAAAAAATTGAACACAACGTACTGAATGCGAAATTCCACGCCCAAGAAGCAGACATCGTTGCAGATGCAGGTTTACCGGGTAAAGTAACCATTGCAACTAACATGGCTGGTCGTGGTACCGATATCGTATTAGGTGGTAACTGGCAGAGCGAAGTGGCTAAGCTAGAAAACCCTTCTGAAGAACAAATCGCTGAAATTAAAGCGAAGTGGCAAGAAACTCACGATGCCGTTATTGCGGCTGGTGGTCTTCATATCATTGGTACAGAGCGTCACGAATCTCGTCGTATCGATAATCAGCTACGTGGTCGTTCTGGTCGTCAAGGTGATGCAGGTTCAAGCCGTTTCTACCTATCGATGGACGATGCACTAATGCGTATCTTCGCGGGTGAGCGCATGACAAACATGATGCGTAAACTGGGTATGCAACGTGGTGAAGCAATTGAGCACCCTTGGGTTAACCGTGCCATTGAAAACGCACAACGCAAAGTAGAAGCACGTAACTTCGACATTCGTAAGCAGTTACTTGAGTATGATGATGTTGCAAACGACCAGCGTCGTGTTGTGTACGAGCAGCGTAACGAGCTTCTTGAAGAAGGCGATATTTCAGAAACAATTACAGCTATCCGCAGCGATGTTGTAAATGGCATGATTGATCAATACATCCCGCCGCAAAGCTTAGCTGAAATGTGGGATATTCCAGCGCTTGAAGAGCGTATTAAAGCAGACTTCTTAATTGAACTGCCAATTTCTCAGTGGCTGGCAGATGACGATAAGCTTTACGAAGAGACATTACGTGAGCGTATCACTGAAGAGATCGACAGCGCATACAAGCAAAAAGAATTGATGGTAGGCCCAGATGTACTGCGTCATTTCGAAAAAGCCGTGATGTTACAAAGCCTAGATCAACATTGGAAAGATCATCTAGCTGCAATGGACCATCTTCGTCAGGGTATCCACTTACGTGGCTATGCTCAGAAGAATCCGAAGCAAGAATATAAGCGTGAATCTTTCGAACTATTCTCTGCAATGCTTGAAAACCTTAAAACTGACGTAGTGGGAATTCTTGCGAAAGTACAAGTTCGTGCAGAAGAAGATGTTGAGAAAGTAGAAGAGCAACACCGTCGTGCAGAGCAAGCTCCGCGTGAATATCAGCATGCTGAAGCTGAGCATGTTGGTGGTGACGTACCTGAAGGTGCAGTTGTGGCTTCACGCACAGAGCCAAAAGTTGGCCGTAATGAGCCTTGTCCTTGTGGATCAGGTAAAAAGTTTAAGCAGTGTTGTGGCAAGTTAAAATAATCACACACGCGTAAATTATTAAAAAGCGACTTTATAGTCGCTTTTTTTATCGGAGAAGAAAATGGCAAAAAAAGTAGTCGAAGTCGCGGTTGGCGTAATTAAGCGTGATGATCACATATTTATTACTAAGCGTGGTGAGTCTCAACATCAAGGTGGTCTTTGGGAATTCCCGGGCGGTAAAATTGAAGCAGGTGAATCAGTTACAGAGGCGCTGGCGAGAGAATTAAAAGAAGAAGTGAATATCGACGTGCATAGCTCACAAAGTTTGCTTGATATTGAACATGACTATGGTGACAAGTGTGTGAAGTTGTTTATTCATATTGTTGAAGACTTCTCTGGCGAAGCAACAGGACTTGAAGGGCAGGCATCACAGTGGGTTGCAATAAATGAGCTGAACAACAGGGCGTTTCCTGCTGCAAATGTTGCCATTATTGATGCGTTACAAAAAACAGCAACTAGTTAATAAAAGAGTGATGACTTTAGCGTTTTGAATTGACAGTAGCAAGAAAGCGCTTTTATAAAAAGTGATGAAATAATCCTGCCTCAGAAAGCTGAAAAGTCAGATAAAACCGCAATTTAATAAAATTTAATTTATCTAAACCCGCGAAATTGCGGGTTTTTTTATTTTATGAGTCGCTTATGGAAAATATTTGATAGCGCTGTCATTTTGCATTTACTATGATGAAATTATTGAACTGGAAATCGCACTCGCAATAAACATAGGCGTGCAGTTCTTACTTTGTCGTCCTAAGCTAATTGTAGTGGCGAGTCGACCGTATTTTACGTTTACCAAGGAGCTAAAATGATAAACAAGAAATTTGCTCTAGCGGGTATTATGGCTGCAATGCCATTATTTGCTCAAGCTGGTTTATCTCAACAACAAGTAGATAATTTCGCAAAAGGTACAGAATTGACTTTTGCAGTTGAAGACAACTTTCATAACGGTGCAGCCAGCTTTATCGGCTCTATGCGTTTACAAAATAATTCGTCGGTTGCTTTGCCAAAAGGCAAAAGTGATTGGCAAATTTACGTGCATTCAGTGCGTAAAATTTCACAGGTAAATACCCAAGGTATTGCTATTGAACACATCAATGGTGACTTACACCGATTTGTACCAACAAACGAGTTTAAAGGCCTAAAGGCTGGAGAAAGTTTAGCTGTTGAGTTTGAAGCGGGGGCTTGGGTGGCTTCTTACTCTGATTTTATGCCACGTGCTTTCTTAGTCAGTAACAAACAAAAACCAGCAATTTTTGCTAATACTGACACCGAAGACCTCACAACATTTATTGCGCCATTTGAACGTGATAATCAGCTTTATCGTTACAATGAGCCAAAAGATCAAACAAAACTTGCTACTCCAGCGCTTCGTTTTGAGCGTAATCAAAGCAATATTGAAGTAAGCAAAGAAGATGCGCTAAAACGTATTATTCCAAAGCCTCACTCGGTTGATTTCAACCGCGGTACTGCAGAGCTTGATAGCAATTGGCAAATTCGTTTCGCAGGGCGATTAAAGTCAGAAGTGGCCGTTTTCCAAGAAGATCTTGCTGACTATGGGTTGGCCCTTAAAGCTGAAGCCGATCATATTTCAGCAGGCAAAACGCCGACTATCTTCTTGAAAGTGAATGATGCACTAAAAGTCGATGGTAAAGTGGCTTCTGAGAGTTATCACCTAGAAATTGATGATGACAAAGTGGTTATCACAGGTAGCGACAATGCGGGTGTATTTTACGGTATTCAAAGCTTCTTAGCGCTAATCCCTGCAGATGCAAAAAATACAGTGTCAGTGCCAAACGTAGAGATAGAAGATACGCCACGTTTTGCTTGGCGTGGTATGCATTACGACAATGGCCGAAACTATCATGGTAAAGATGCGCTGTTCAAAATGGTTGAACAGATGGGTCGTTACAAAATGAATAAGTTCCACTGGCACTTCTCTGAAGATGAGGGCTGGCGCTTAGAGATCCCAGGGTTGCCAGAGCTAACAGACATAGGTGGTTATCGTTGTTTCGATTTAGAAGAGCGTAGCTGCTTGTTAACTCAGTTAGGTACTGGGCCATTTAAGTCGGGCACTGGTAATGGTTATTTAAGCCGTGAGGACTTCGTTGAGTTACTGAAGTTTGCTAAAGCGCGCCATATTGACATCATTCCTGAAATTGAAGGTCCTGGTCACGCTCGAGCTTCAATTATCGCGATGGAAGCACGCTATGATCGCTTAATGGCAGAAGGTAAACCTGAAGAGGCTAAAGCGTATCTATTATCTGACCCTAAAGACACGTCTCAGTACTTAACGGTTCAAAATTACACAGACAATTCAATGAATGCGTGTATGGATTCGACTTACGCATTTATTGAAAAAGTTACTTACGAGCTGCAAAACATGTATCGCGAAGCCGGTACGCGTTTAACTAATCTTCACTTTGGTGGTGATGAAGTTGGTGCTGGCTCTTGGGTTGGTTCACCGGCGTGTCAAGCGATGTTCGCTGATCCGAATAATGGCGTAGCAGGTCCAAATGATTTAAAACCTTACTTCACTCAGCGTGTTGCAACTATGTTTGCTAAACGTGGCATTGCACCAGGTGCGTGGGAAGATGGGTTAATGTACGACAAAATTAACCCGTTTAAGCGTGATGAATTCCCTAATGAGGTATTTACTGCCAATGTATGGGATAACATCTGGGAGTGGGGTGTGGCAGATAGAGCACACCGTCTAGCAAACAATGGCTATCAGGTTATTTTATCTCATGGTACGCACTTGTACTTTGATCACCCTTATGAAGCGCATCCTGAAGAACGCGGCTACTATTGGGCGACGCGTTATACAGATACGAAGAAAACATTTAGCTACATGCCAGATGATGTCTATGCTAATGCCGACTATACCCGCAGCCGTGAGCCAATTGTTAATTTAGAAGCATTAGTAGGTCGTGAGCTACCGAAACTTGAGAAGCCAGAAAATATTTTAGGTATTCAAGGTCAGGTGTGGAGTGAAACTATCCGTACTGAAGATCAAGTTCTCCGCATGGTATTCCCACGTATTCTTGCTGTTGCTGAGCGTGCTTGGCACAAAGCAAACTGGGAAGGCAGTAAGATTGAAGCAAAGGCATTTGCTAAAGACTGGCACACTTATGCTGCTGCATTGAGTGTGAAAGAGCTTGCTAAGCTTGATCGTGATGGTGTGAATATCAATTTACCTGTACCAGGCGCAAAAGTAGAAAATGGCCAGCTAGTGGCTAACTCTGCGTTCCCACACTTAGTGATTCAATACAGTACAGATGGCGGCCAATCTTGGTCAGAGTACACCTCGCCTGTTTCTGTAAGTGGTAAAAATGCGGTGCAATTACGCACAACATTAAACGGCAAAAAGTTTAGCCGTGTTACGCAGTTAACACTTTAGTAAAGAGTCTACCCATCAAACAAAGGGCCAAATGGCCCTTTTTTAATTAGCTGGTAAGGCTAGTAATAGAACAAATTTTAACGTAAAGTTAAATGTCAGCGCTGTCATTTTTGTTTACATGATGTAAAAAGCTGAAAAATTTTATGGCATTGTGCCAATCTGACATAATTAAAATCACACAACGAGTAGAAGTTTATGGAAGCAACTGTGTCAAATTCAACGACGACTAAAAGCAATGCCATTCCTTTGGCTATCGTTGCGGCGATGTTCTTTATTCTGGGTTTTGTTACCTGGTTGAATGGTTCATTAATGCCGTATCTAAAGCAACTTTTTGATCTGACACCTATTCAGGCGTCTTTGATCTTATTCTCTTTTTATATTGCAGTGACATTTACTGCTATCCCATCGGCAAAATTTGTTAAGAAAGTGGGATACAAAAACGGTATGGCCATCAGTATCGGTATGATGATGGCAACAGCTCTGTTATATATCCCTGCAGCCAAAACTCAGGTGTTTGCGCTATTTTTAGTGGCGCAGTTTACTATGGGTATCGCGCAAACTATTCTACAAACCGCAGTTAACCCTTACGTAGTGCGTTTAGGGCCAGAAGAGTCGGCAGCTGCGCGTGTAAGTATCATGGGTATTCTTAACAAGTTTGCCGGTGTTATTGCGCCATTAGCATTCACCGCACTTGTTTTAGGTGGCTTTAGTGAAGCGGCTTCAAGCGCGCCTTTATCACAAGTTGAAAAAGATGCTATGGCAGGCAACTTAGTGATGCCTTACCTAGGTCTTGCTGCATTTATTGGTTTGTTTGCATTGGGTATTAAATTTGCGCCACTACCTGAAATTGAAGAAGAAAGTGAAGACAAGTCGTCAGGTACCGTAAAAGAAGCATTAGCTCACCCAAATTTAGCCCTAGGTGTAATAGCTCTATTTTTATATGTAGCCGTTGAAGTAATTGCAGGCGATACTATCGGTTCTTTTGCATTAGAATTTGGTGCATCTAATTATAGTATTATGACATCAGTAACCATGACATTTATGGTTACTGGTTACATACTAGGTATTTTCCTAATCCCTAAAGTTATTTCCCAGGAAAAAGCCTTAACTATTTCAGCAGTCTTGGGCTTGTTATTGACAGTTTGCATTGTTTTTGCCGACTCTTCAGCTGTAATTGGATTACCAGCCACAATTACACTACCAATCTTTGGAACTGTTGCGTTTGTAGGTGATGTGCCTCTTGCCGTTTTCTTTTTGGCATTGTGTGGTTTAGCAAATGCAATCATGTGGCCGGCAATTTGGCCATTAGCTTTGTCTGGACTTGGCAAGCTAACTAGTGTAGCTTCTGGTTTATTAGTTATGGGTATTGCTGGTGGTGCTTTTGGTCCACTTTTCCTAGGTTTAGCAAAAGGTTCTGAAGCAACAGTTGCATCTAGCCAAACAGCATACCTGGTATTATTACCATGTTATCTATTTATCCTCTTCTATGCCCTAAAAGGTCACAAAATGAGAAGTTGGAAGTAAAGCATTTCTATCTAAAAGTAGAAATAATCCCGTGTGTAATGCCACCGTAAGGTGGCATTTTTTTGTCTAAAATTTGTTCTCAATATCTTTCCTACTTTCAACACCCTAGCCGTTACTAACAAACGTAGCGAGCTCACTGCGACTGTTTCAGATTCCAGCATGGTTCGATATGCGGTATAATCGGCGCCTTTTTTCTATTGGGGCAATTTACATGAACGCGTTAAAAGCGGAACGAGCACTGTTTTCCTATCCCAAATATTGGGCGGAATGTTATGGCAATGCACCTTTTCTTCCGACAACTCGACAAGAGATGGACGAACTAGGCTGGGATAGCTGTGACATTGTGTTAGTAACCGGTGATGCGTATGTAGATCACCCAAGTTTCGGCATGGCCGTCATTGGTCGTGTACTTGAAGCACAAGGTTTTAGAGTCGGCATTATTGCGCAGCCCGATTGGTCAAATAAAGATGCCTTTATGTCACTGGGCAAACCGAATTTATTCTTTGGTGTAACCGCTGGCAACATGGATTCGATGATCAACCGTTACACAGCCGAAAAACGTATGCGTCACGATGACGCTTACACGCCGGGTAATGTCGGTGGTAAACGTCCAGATAGGGCGGTTGTGGTATATAGCCAACGCTGTCGCGAAGCTTATAAAGATGTACCTCTGGTAATTGGTGGTATTGAAGCCAGCTTACGTCGTATTGCCCACTACGATTATTGGCAAGAAAAAGTGCGCCGCAGCATTATCTTTGATGCTAAGGCTGACATTCTTATTTATGGTAATGCTGAGCGTCCGTTAGTCGAAGTGGCACATCGTATTGCTGCTGGTGATGATATTAGCCAGATCCAGAATATTCGCGGTACTGCGGTTATCCGTAAAGAGCCGTTAGATGGATGGCGCGGTAGTGATTCAACAGCCATCGATAAAGTAGGTAAGATAGATCCAATTCCAAACCCATACGGTGCTGATGATGTGGGCTGTAGTAAATCTGAGTTTGCTAAAGCTGGCATAGACTTAAAAGCAGAAGAAGCCAAACCTATCGTGGTTCAACCGCCAAAATTAAAACCATGGGAAAAAGCGTATGTAAAGCTGCCTGCTTTTGAGCAAGTAAGTGTGAATAAGCCGCTTTATGCTCATGCTTCACGTATTTTACACCAAGAAACCAACCCAGGCTGTGCCCGTGCGTTATATCAGCGTCATGGCGACCGTTATGTGTGGGTGAACCCACCTGCTTTTCCATTAGAAACTGAGGAAATGGATATGGTATTTGGTTTACCATACCAGCGTGTGCCTCATCCTAAATATGGTAATGAAAAGATCCCTGCCTACGATATGATAAAAACTTCGGTAAACATCATGCGAGGGTGTTTTGGTGGTTGTAGTTTCTGCTCTATTACAGAGCATGAGGGGCGAATTATTCAAAGCCGTTCAGAAGAGTCGATTCTAGATGAAATTGAACAAATTCGTGACAAAGTACCCGGCTTTACCGGCGTTATCTCAGACTTAGGCGGCCCAACAGCTAATATGTACAAGCTGCGTTGTAAGAGCAAAAAGGCAGAGAGTACATGTCGACGTTTATCCTGTGTGTTCCCTGATATTTGTAAGCATATGGATACTGATCACACGCCAACGATTAACTTGTATCGTAAAGCGCGTGATGTGAAGGGCATCAAAAAAATCCTTATTGCATCCGGTGTGCGTTACGACTTAGCGATTGAAGATCCTCGCTATGTAAAAGAGCTGGTGTCACATCACGTTGGCGGCTATTTGAAAATTGCGCCTGAACATACCGAATCGGGTCCACTTTCAAAAATGATGAAACCGGGGATGGGGGCATACGACAAGTTCAAAGAGCTGTTTGATAAGTACTCCAAAGAAGCGGGCAAAAAGCAGTACTTGATCCCGTACTTTATCTCGGCTCACCCAGGTACGACCGACGAAGATATGGTGAACATGGCGCTATGGCTAAAAGCCCATGATTTTAAACTCGACCAAGTGCAAAACTTCTATCCCTCTCCAATGGCAAATGCGACGACGATTTACCATACAGAGATGAATTCGCTGCGCAATATAAAGAACAACAAAGAAATGGTGAGTGTGCCGAAAGGGGCTAGACAGCGCCGCTTACACAAAGCCATTTTACGTTACCATGATCCTGCAGGTTGGCCGATGATCCGTGAAGCGCTTCGAAACATGGGTAAAGCGAATTTAATCGGCGGTGGGCCAAATTGTTTGGTGCCAGACGAAACAAGACAAGAAAAAGCGCAGCGTGGCAAAAAAGGTACAGGTCATGGGCAACAAGCTCGTAAGGGCGGCAAACCAGCACTGACGCGTCATACCGGGTTTAGTCAGTTTAAAAAAGCCAATACCAAGCCGAGAGTTGGGGCGAATAAGCAAAGGGCCAACAAGCCTAAATAATCGGTGTAATCAAAGAAGCTGTCGTAAGACAGCTTTTTTGTAACTATTAAGAAGGGAAATCGCGAGGCTTATGCCGATCTCTCTTAATTAAGAGATCTATTTTTAGGGTTGGTATTATTTAAATGTAGCCAGCAATTGAATCAGGTTTTGGATCTTAAACACCACGGCTTTTAATTTCTCTTCGTCTAAATTTTCCATTTTGCTGAGTGCTTCAACATCAGCGGCGGTATCTAACACATAAGGCTTGAAGCGTTTTGCTTCAAAATCAAAGCCCGCATTTTTATCGAATAATGCAGTGAATTTTCCATGCCCTTGTTGCTGTAATTCATCTAATTTTTTATCAGCATCAAGTGCTTGACGGTAAACGACTTTTAGATTTTCATTGAGTTTTTCAATAACAGCTTGCATGTTTTTCCTAAAGTTGTCGGTAAATCGGCCGATAGTGTACGAGGATTCAACTAAAAAGTCAGGTATATGCTTATGAATATTTCCGGAAGTAACCTACCTGCTATGTTTGGTGCGGGCGAGAGTGGCGAAGTATACAGCGCTAAACTTGCCAAGTCGCAACAACAAGCAGATGGTAAAGCTGCACTTGCTTTGATTGAAGCCGCAGGGTCGAGCGCTGCTGCGCAAAGTCCTGCAAAATCAACCACAGCAACTTTAGGCAATAATATTAACGTGTACGTTTAATCGTACTTTTTGATATTAGCGCAGCTGTAAATCAATCGGTGTCTTACTTGTTTTGCCGCCGATTTCTCTTACTAACTTGGGTACCAAAAAGCCAGGTAGCTCAGCCAGCATACCCGCCATCAAAGTAAGCGCAGCCTCTTCTGAGATATCAAAATGACTTGCGCCTTCGACTTTGTCTAATAAGTGTAGGTAATAAGGCAGAATATCCGCCTCAAATAGGCGTTCGCTCAGTGCCACTTGCGCTTCTACAGTGTCATTTATCCCTTTTAACAAAACCGCTTGATTAAGTAGTGTTACATTCGCTTGTTTGAGCATTTGCATGGCGCGTTCAAAGTCATCGTCAATTTCGTTGCCGTGATTAATATGATTCACAAAGATGATTTTTAGCGGGCTCGCTTTAAAGCGCTCGCATAACTCAGGCGTAATACGTGCAGGGATCACCACAGGCAAGCGGCTATGAATACGCAGGCGTTTAATTTGTGGTAGTTGCTCTAATTGTTCTATAAACCAGCTAATGGCGTTGTCTTTGGCCATTAAAGGATCGCCGCCACTTAAAATGACTTCATTTACATGCGTGTGATTTTTTAAGTACTCAAGCACTTCGAGCAAAGCTTGCTTGTTTACTTGGTTATCTTGATACGGGAAGTGACGCCTAAAGCAGTATCGACAGTTCACCGCGCAGCCAGTTTTAAACATCACTAGCACGCGAGAGCGATATTTATGCAATAAGCCTGGTATGGCACTTTGTTGTTCTTCTAAAGGATCTTTGTTGTAGCCAATTTGAGTAATAAACTCTTGGTGCTGAGGTAGCACTTGAAGTAATAATGGGTCATTGGGATCGCCAAAACGCATCTTCTTTATAAACGGAAGTGGCACACGCATCGGGAATAAACGACGCGCTTCGAGGTCTTTTTCACTGAAATGACTGTTGATGCCAAGCATTTTTACTAGAGTTTTAGGGCAAGTGACCACATTTGCCAATTCTTTTTGCCAGTTACTATGCAAATTTACTTCATTTGTTTGTATCATTAGCAGGTTTATTACTCGATAAAAGAAGATTAGAGGATACCGATGGCGAATTATAGCACCAACGAGTTCAAGGGCGGCCTAAAAATTATGATCGATGGCGAGCCGTGCACCATCTTAGAAAATGAAATGGTTAAGCCGGGTAAAGGCCAAGCGTTCAACCGCGTTAAGATCCGTAAACTGATCTCAGGTAAAGTACTTGAGAAGACATTCAAGTCTGGTGATTCAGTAGAAGGTGCTGACGTAATGGAAACTGAGCTAGCTTACCTATACACAGACGGTGAGTTCTGGCATTTCATGAACAACGACACATTTGAGCAGATCGCGGCTGATGAAAAAGCAATGGGCGACAACGTAAAATGGTTAGTTGAAAATGACGTATGTACAATTACACTTTGGAACGGTAACCCAATTGCGGTAACTCCACCAAACTTCGTAGAGCTAGAGATCACTGATACTGATCCAGGTCTTAAAGGTGACACAGCGGGTACTGGTGGTAAGCCTGCAACACTCACTACAGGTGCTGTAGTACGTGTGCCACTATTCGTTCAAATCGGCGAAGTAGTGAAAGTAGATACGCGTAGCGGTGAATACGTAGGTCGTGTGAAGTAGCATTCAGTTATTTCTGAGACCAAATAATCCCAGCTTAGGCTGGGATTTTTTATGGTTAGAATATATTTATAAAAGAGTTAGATATTATGTCTGAGAACAACTGGGCACCGAGTGCGGATATTCAAACACTTAAGCAACGGGCAGTAATTATCGCGAAAATTCGTCAGTTTTTTGCTGAGCGTGATGTAATGGAAGTTGAAACGCCAAGCTTATCTGCTGCCAGTGTGACAGATGTTCATCTAGCGACTTTTTCGACTGAGTTTGTGGGGCCAGGCAATGCCAAAGGGCTGCCTTTGTACATGCAAACCTCTCCTGAGTTTGCCATGAAGCGCTTGCTTGCCGCTGGCAGTGGCGCCATTTATCAATTAGCTAAAGCATTCCGTAATGAAGAGTCGGGTCGTCATCACAATCCTGAATTTACGATGTTGGAATGGTATCGTCCTGGATTTGATGAATTTGACTTAATGAACGAGATTGATACGCTGATGCAGCTTATTTTAAATTGCAAAAAAGCCACTTCAGTCAGTTATCAACATATTTTTATTGATGTACTAGGGCTAGACCCCCTTGAAGCTTCTTTGAGCGAGCTGCAGCAACTTGCAACAGATAAAGGCTATGGCGATATTGCTGCAAACGAAACTCACAAAGACACGCTTTTACAATTGCTATTCTGCATGGAAGTCGAGCCTAAGGTAGGCATTGAAGCACCTTGTTTTGTATATCACTTTCCAGCCTCGCAAGCAGCATTGGCGCAATTAAATCCTGATGACACTCGCGTAGCAGGGCGCTTTGAGTTGTATTTTAAAGGCATGGAATTAGCTAATGGCTTTAATGAACTCACCGATAGCAAAGAGCAAGCAGCGCGTTTTGACGAAGATAACCAGCTTAGAGTGCAAATGGGCTTGCCAGAAGTGGCATTAGATGAGCGCTTTTTAGCGGCGCTCGCACATGGTTTGCCACAATGTTCGGGTGTAGCGCTAGGCATAGACAGGTTAGTGATGCTAGCGACGGGCAAGTCGTCAATTAAAGAGGTGATAGCCTTTGATGTCACACGTGCCTAAGACATGTGACATCTGACTTTAATCATCTCACAAAGCGGCGTAATTCCTCTTGCGTCGTTTGAGTAAGCTTTTGAGCTTGCTGGCACTGCTCTGAAGCCGCATCTATTTGCTGTTTTGCTTGTTGTGCAAGTTCAACAATATTAAGTACTGTTTGATGGGTGTGGTTTTGTGTTGTTTCAAGTTGATGTACTTCACCGACGATGGCTTCGAGTTGTGTTTGGTTATGCTCAAAGTCACTACACATGCTAGCAAATCCACCCGACGTCTCACTGATGGCTTTTTCAGCCGAGCTTGAATGACTAATCAACTGTTGTGACTCTTGATGTGTCTCACCGACTAACACATCCATTTGGTTGATGAAGTCGCTGATCTGACGCGTCGCATCGTTTACTTTAACTGATAGGTTTCTAACCTCATCGGCAACCACCGCAAAACCTCGACCAGCTTCACCGGCACGTGCAGCTTCAATTGCAGCATTCAGCGCCAGCAAATTAGTTTGGTCCGAAAACTCTTCAACCATCTTCAGGATGCTGCGTATATTGTCGCTGTTCTCTTTTAGGCCTGCGACAGTATTGGCAAAATTGCCAAGTAATTGCGTGATGTGCTGAATTTCGCCCACTAAGGTAGATAAAGATTGTGATGAACCCCGCACAAAGTGCAGACTTTCGGTATTGGCTTGATATACATGATCGGTATTACCAACAATACTTTGTAAGCTATGGGTCACCTGGTCGCTGGCAGCAATGATAGAGTCACTACTAGAAATTTGTTGCGCACCTAATTCAGAGGTTTGCTGCATAGAGCGAGTGACTTCTTGGTTAGAGTTAGCTGCGACTTCAGCACTATGATAAGTGGTGTTGAGCAGCTCACTTAAGCGGCTAGTAAAGTGATTGTATTGCTCACTGACTTCACGAAACTCGTCGTAAGTAAACTGCGGTAACTTAGCCTCTAGATTGCCATCATCTCTATTTATTTGTTCTAACGTATCGCGCATAGCTTTGATTGGACGCACGATAAGAAAACGCATATAAAATAATGTGAAGATAAATCCACCGATAGCGCCAAGTGCCATTAACCAAAATAGTCCTGTGCCTTGTTTATCTTCAGTTAATTCAGCATACAGCCAAAATAAAGTGATGAGCTGGAAAGCAAATAAAAAGCTCAGGTTGCCGAAAATTTTTCTCGACAGAGTAAAAAAGAAACTCTGTTCAATTTGATTATATAAACTCATGTATAGACTCATATTTTGGCTCTTGATTTGCCAATTTCTTTTAATTTTAGAACATACTAGAGATTTCTTGCATTATCGCGACAAAATCATTTTTGCATAGCACGGATAATTACTAAAAATACCATCTACGCCTAAGTTCTGCATTTCTTCTATTTCTTGTTGTTTATCGACCGTATAGGTCATGACCTTTAGGCCTCTTTGCTTGGCATCTGCCACAAACTCATGGTTTATAAAGTTCTTATCTAAATGCACACTGTAGGCATGCAAGTTTTCTGCAAAGTAGGCGTAGTTAAGTGGAATAGACGCGGTTAAAGCACCTATTTTAACCCAAGGCAGATTCTGCTTAAGCCATTTTAGCTGGTGGTGATCAAACGAGGAAAGCAAAAGCTGTTCACGCTCAATAATGCCTTCAGCCACATTTTGTTCGAGGATTTGAACCAATTTATCTAAACCAAAGGTGTGTTTAAGCTCTAGGTTGATTTGAGTTTGTGTGCCAACTAGCTCGAGTACCTGTTGTAAATTAAGGACTTGCTGACCATCTCCGGCATCAAGCTTACTGATTTCTGAAAATGGTGTATCAACCACTCGGCCATTACCATTGGTTGTTCGATCTAACCAAGAATCGTGAATGATTACAAAGTTATCGGCGCAACTTTGTACGTCGAGTTCTATGCCATCAACTTGGGCTTGCAAAGCTGCAGTAATGGCAGAAGCTGTATTTTCAGGATAGTTACCACTGGCACCTCGGTGCGCAAAGATCTGCATTAGGCTTTTTTCCTTGTGATTGACCAAGTTTCAAAACAGGCTGCACTGACGACCAGCAAACCACCGATTAAAGTCATCATATTTGGTTGTTCTGACAATAGCATAAAAGCCAATACGGTCCCGTACAAGGGTTGTAAACAAGAAATTAACCCAGCTGTTGTTGCAGATAAAAATCTTAAACTGCTTGCAAAAAGCGCATGCGGCGCCGCGGTAAAAATAATACCTGCTAATAGCAGCAACCAAATATCTTGTTCGGGTAAGTCTGTCGGCCCAACATCAACGAAAGCACACAGCATTAAACTAGCCACAATAGTTTGATAAAGCATAGTCTGCGGGCCGCCATAAGATGAGAAGTATTGCTTTTGCAGCAAATTTCTTAACGCAAATAACAATCCTGAGAAAATGCCTGTGACTATCCCTAATGTAACGTCATTACCCAGGTTAGCTTCTGGCACTAATAAGTAAATTCCGAATAAAACCGTCACTGCACTAATGATGTCTTTACTTTTAAGTTTCTGTTTACTGAAGAAAGGTTCTAGAAACACAGTGATCACCGGGTAAGTAAAGAAAGCAATAATGCCAGTCGCAATGCCTGCTAGTTGCATACCGGCAAAGTAAGTCACCCAGTGTAAGCCAACCACAATGCCTAAAATTATGGCGATGCCGTAATCTTTTTTGTGATTTAGGGCGATGGCTTTGCCTTGAAACTTGAGTAAGCAAACGAGGGCAATAAAGGCGATGGCTGTACGGTACACCGTAATATCAAGCGCGGATAAGGCAATGAGTTTAGAAAATAGTGCAGTACCACCGAAAAGCAGGACGGCGGTATGGAGCTGAATAAGTGCAGATTGTTCTGAGCGCATGGTCGTTGGATGTTGTCTTTTTTTTGAGTCTATCATTGATGACACTTGTCACTAAACAAATTATGAATAGCAGTTAGTCTATGTAAGTATATGTACCTATTATGTTTTCGAGACTACTCCAATAACAGACTGACCGGAACTGGAATGAACATGCTGAACAAACCCCACAATATGGCATTAGCCCACCCCAATAAAAAGTTTTGGAATTGGGGACCACTATTTTTCTCAAGCTTTTTCTTTTTTCCTTTACTGACTAATTGGCAGTCGTTATCAGTGGGTGATATTACGGCGCAGCTAGCTATCTATGCGTTTTTTGTTTTTCTATATGGTATTGCTCTGTATAAAAAAGGTGAGTCAGTAACCCGGAGTCTAGCTGCCATGGCTTTACTTTGTTGCTTAGGTACTTATGTGACCTATGGCACTCACTCTTTATTTGGCTTTATCGGCTTTTTCTGTGGCTTTAATTATCGCCGAAAGCAAAGCTTTATGATGATGGCAGCATTGTTGGCGGTTATTTTCATTAGTGCGTTTTTATTTGTGCCAGTGAAATCATTGTATTTTATCTCCCCAGCAGCGATTGTCAGTATCGGTTTGTTTATCTTTGGCATGATGGAGCAAAGAGAGCGACTCTATCGTGACCAACAAGCCAAAGACCAGCAACAAATTGAGCAGTTGGGGGCGATTGCAGAGCGAGAGCGAATTGCTCGAGACTTGCATGATTTATTAGGTCATTCTTTATCATCAATTGCATTAAAAGCGGAGTTGGCGAGTAAACTCACTGCGGCTGGAGTAAATGAACAAGCCTCACAAGAATCGGAGCAAGTGGCACAATTAGCCCGAGACTTGTTAAGTGAAGTTCGGCAAGCTGTTTCTGGTTTAAAGCAAGTGGGTTTATATGCGCAGATTGATGTATTAGTCGCACGTTTGCAAGATGCAGGCTTTAATGTTGAGCAATCAATTGAGCATGTGATATTGAGTGCAGAACAAGAATCTAACTTGTGTTTTATTTTTAAAGAAGCAGTGACTAACATTATCCGCCACAGCAAAGGAAAGTATGTTAAATTACAAGTTAGTTCCCAAAATGGGGTTATTGAGGTGCTTATTAAAGACGATGGTATCGTTAAAAAGTATCAGTGTGGTAATGGTGTTGAAGGGATCAAAGATAGAGTAGCGACACTGCAAGGTCAATGTGACATTAGTACAGATTCGGGTATGGCCATCAACATTCAGTTTAAGGAGCACATTGCATGATCAAAGTATTAGTCGTCGAAGATCAAGGGTTAGTTCGAGGGGCTATTAGCGCCTTGTTAGGATTAGATGTGCAAATAGAAGTGATTGCACAAGCTCAAGATGGTTTAGAAGGGTTAAATGCGCTTCAAGAGCATGATATCGACATTGTGCTCACTGATATTGAAATGCCAAACATGACTGGGCTCGAACTAGCTGAGCAAGTCATAGAAAAGTATCCGAATAGTAAAGTGGTCATTATGACGACTTTTTCTAGGGCGGGATATATTCGCCGTGCCATGGCCATGGGGGTGAAAGGGTTTGTGCTTAAAGAAGCGCCCAGTGAGTATTTGGTTAATACCCTCAAAAAAGTCATGGTGGGGCAAAAAGTCATTGACCCTGAGTTGGCCATGAGTGCGTTAGAAGATAATGATCCTCTTAGTGATAAAGAGAGAAAAGCATTACGTTTTGCTAGTGAAGGACTAAAAACCGCTGAAATTGCTCAGAAATTGTTCTTGAGTGAAGGCACTATAAGAAATTATTTGTCAGAAGCGATTGCGAAACTAAATGCAACAAATCGAGTGGACGCGGCCCGAATAGCTAAACAAAAAGGTTGGTTATAAATCTGTACACAGTATACTGTATTGAGAATTGCTGAATAATATTAGTGTAGAGTAAGGTTTTTACTCTATTAAATAGCTTTTAAATCATGTTTTTAAAGCTTAAACTCATCCTAATTTCCTAGTTCAAAATAAGTGGATTATGCAAGAGCTACATTTCGCGATGCCAATTATGTCGTTAACAGCGATTATTTCTGCTGGTGTGATGACCCTTAATTGGTTCATGTATCAGAGTGCCGATGGCGTTAAGCAATGGATGTACTCTATGCAGTTGATGGCACTGACCTGTTTGCTATTAATAGGGATTAGCTATCAGCCGGAAACCATTACTTTTGCAGCCCTTATTTGTTTATTTACGACTTTCTACTTCTTTGTTTCCGGTACCGAAAAATTCTTTAAAGTGGCACACTCTCCAAAATTATGGCTCGTGATAGGTGTGGTGTATTTTGGATTAACAATTTGGTTTAGCTTTATAGATTCAAATAGAGCAATGCGTTATATCGCCTCCTATTCTCTGGTATCAATAGCCATGGGCTTGTCTATTCGTTCATTGATGATTTGCATGCCTAGCCAACATCAGCGCACTAATTTGTCGCGTTGGGGGTTTTTGGTTTCATGCTTGTGTGTGTTTGCCGTTTTATCTATTCATTTATTAACATTAGATGCGCAGCCTGCGACAGCAGCATTAACGACTTTAAATACCAGTCAGGTGTTAGTGATTGCCGCAACGGTATGTTTGCCGATTATTTTATGTGTGGCGTTTAGTCTTTTATGTGGTGCACAGCAGCTTGAGAAAATGGCTGTTTTAGCGCAAAAGAATAAACAAGCCAGTTTGTTAAAAGGGCGTTTCTTAACCATGCTCAGCCATGAACTTAGAACCCCTCTGAATGCCATCGTCGGTCATGCTGATATGTTAAAACGCATACCGCGTGAACCACAAAAGCATGCGCAATTGTGTGATGTGATCAGCGAAGCTGCGCTTTCGTTGTCAGATTTGGCAAATCAAGTGCTACTTCAAGCCAAAGGCGAGCAAGTCACAGCTTTACTTAAGCCGACAAGCCTAGCTGAGCAAGCACAAACTGTGCATGAATTACTTTTGCCACTTGCTAAAAACAAAGACTTGAACTTTAAACTCCGTGTTGATGAACGCTTGAGTGAGCTTTACTTTCTAACAGACAAAGAATCTCTTCCGCTGATCTTAAAGAACCTTGTATCAAATGCGATTAAATACACAGACCATGGTGAGGTCGTTCTATCCGTCAGTATGCATGAGCAAAAAGTGCAAGCAGACGATACTCAGCAAGTCGTTAGGTTTTCAGTTTCAGATACGGGCGTAGGCTTAAGTCAAAGCGCACTAGATTATATTTTCGAGCCTTTTGCGAGTAGCCAACTTGAGCATAACATCAGTAATAGTGCAGGTTTTGGTTTGAGCTTGTGTAAGCAACTTGTAGAAAACTTAGGTGGAGAATTAACGGTGAACAGTGAGCTAAGTAAAGGTACTGTTTTTACTTTTGACTTAGTTCTGTCTTGTTGTGAGGCGCCAGAGCGAAGAGTAGAGCTAAGTAGCGTAAAGTCGCCTGCACAGCTCGCATCCAACCGCATTCTGATTGTTGAAGATAATCTATTGAATCAAGAGGTGCTTAAGCACTACTTACAAGATACCAAGATGCAGTGTGAGTACGTGAGAACGCTCAAAGCCGCGAGTGAGAGCATGGTTGATAATCAGTTTGATGTTATTTTACTCGATATGCATTTACCTGATGGTCACGGCCTAGAGTGGTGGCAAAGTTTACAAAGCCAGTATGAGCCAGCTCAGGCTCCGACTGTGATTGCACTGACAGGTGATGCTGATGAACAAGCACAACAAAGATATTTACAACAAGGTATTGCTTACTGCTTAGAAAAGCCGGTATCAGGCTCGACACTTTTATCTGTGCTGGAGCATGTGGGTACTGCACATACAACACAAATAAACTCTTTGCAGTTATTAGACGAAGCATTAATACACCGCTTGAATCAGCAATTTGATAGTCACTTTTTAAATACGAAATTAATGTATTTAGCGGATACTTTTGATTACGAGTTTGCTCAGTTGCAAGGTTTAGCAGATATTCAAGCTATCGATCAACTTGAAATAAAATTACAGACCTTAATACAAGAATGTATTGAGTTGGGCCTTAAAGCCCTCGCTCAGGCGCTTGAAGAAACCAATCAGGCCGTAAAGGCGAAGCAAGTAATTGATTGGCGCGCTTTACATCATTACGCAAAACAAAATGCACTTGCATTGCAAAATTATCAACAGAGAGTTGTTTCAGGTATAGGTAATTAGTCGACTTTTATGGTTAGAAACTTTGCTATATTCTGTTTTTTAGAAAGTATATAGAGCAGAGTCCACTGCTTTTTTCGGTTAAATAATGGCTAAATTACATATATTACAGCGTATTACATATTTATTAAAAAGTATTGCTTTTAAAGTTAACCCTCATCTCTAAATATTACTTAAAAATCAATTCCTACATATTATTTCCATAATTATCTGAAATTGTTTTAATTTTGTGCATATTACACTGGATTACACCCTCCTTTATCATTAGACTTTCCTGCTCGAATTGCGTTGTGTTTAATTTAGGTAAATTTGGTTCTAGGGATGTTCAGTAAGCTATTAAAGTTAATGTTATTGCCGCTTTTGTTTTTAGCGAGTTCGGTGTGGGCAGTAGATATTCAAATATCTACGTTTGAAGACATAGATACCACAGTGCCTCGTGGCGGAGAAGTCAGATATAACATCGAGTTTACTAACAGTGAAGAAGACACTGCAGAAAATGTTGTGGTTGAGTTCTTCATTCCAGAAACAACCAATTTTGTCTCGAGCACCAGTAGCTGCCAAGTGCAAGCCTACCTTGACGCGGGAAAATCACGAAATAAATTACGATGTGAGATGGGAAGCATAAGAGGGCGAACATCTGGCTCTTTGCAAATAACCATAATTACTACTGCTGCAACAGGCTTAACCATTGAACCTAGCGTACGTATTACTGCAGATAATGAAGACCCCTCTAAATTACTAAACAACGAAGAAACACAAAATACGTCAATCGTCGCGGGTGTTGATTTGGCTGTCACAACACTGACATCAGATCCATCGGATGTATACCTCAATCAAACTTACCAATATCGTGTTCAAGTTAAAAATAATGGGCCAGATGATGCTGCTAACGTGGTGTTAAAGCATACTTTACCAAGCTTTGCACAGTGGAACTCAGGAAGCAGCCAGACTTCAGGATGGGGCTGTAGTCGAACGAACCAAGTGATCACTTGTACTAAAGGTGCCTTGTCATCAGGGGAGAGTGCTTCACTAAGCTTCGCATCAAGTGTGACACAACTGGGGAGCGGAGTAGTAACGGCGAGTTCCGCGGTTTCAAGTGATACAGCCGAACTTGATAGCAGTGATAATAGTAAAACAGTTAACACAAGGCTAAAAGAGCATGCAGATCTTGCTGTATCTGTTGCAACAAAGATCCCAGGTTATTGGGGCATAGATCCAAATACGGCTCACAGTTATGAAATTACAGTTAGAAATTTAGGACCAAGCAGAGCATTAAAACCAATTATGACGTTCACTTTGAAAGATGGCGTTACCTTTCAGAGTGTTACACCTGCGACTGGGTGGAGTTGTAATCGGAGCGGGCAACAAGTTTCTTGTAGTGCAACTTCTTTAGATATTAATGACAGCGATGTCATCATTGTGCGTGCATTATCTCCTCAAGTTAAAGGTCAGTATGTCTCGACAGCTAAGATTGCTACTGACAGCAATGGCGGCTCTGTAGACCTAAATAGCCGTAATAACTCAGCGAATGGCACGATTAATGTTGTTATTCCACAGACTCTCAGTGTCAGCAAAACAATTGATGGGGGTAGAAACTCTTTTGTAAGTGGTGAGCAATTTACCTTTAAGATTACTGTGACTAATAGTGGAGATACGAAAGAGTTAATCAACTTAGAAGATACGCTACCTAACCAAGTGGCTTTAATTTCTCCACTAAGTTCAGCCGTTACTTCAGATGACTTTAATTGTTCTGTGTCTGGCCAAAAAGTAACTTGTTTGCCAAAAGTCGCATCAATAGCGAAAGACCAAACTAAACAAGTTCAATTAACGGTTAGGGCTGTTTCTGTTGGGAATAGTATTACTAATACAGCTACTGTGACACCAAAGACAGGAGATGCTGCAACAGGCAGTGTTTCTTTTAATGTCGCCTCAAGCGCAGCGAAACTTGTGTTACAAAAGACCTCTAACTTGGCTTGGAATAATAAGAATTACATGGGCCAAACATTCAACTATTATCTGCAAGTTGAAAATACGGGGGCAGGCGCAGCGTCGAATGTTGCGCTTCAAGATACGCTAAGCGACGGTTATATCCCGGTTAGCTTTATATCTCAACGCAATGTGAATGGTACATGGCAAACATCCAGTGATTGGGTATGTTCAATCGCTTCGCCAACATTGAATTGTACTGCAAGTTCTATTGCGGCTTATACCAAGACGCGTGTCGTGTTAACTGTAAGAGCGCCTTATAACAATCAGCTTCCTCGAAATACTTTTTCCGTAGGGTATGGCGGTAATAACTTCCAAACTTCATACACGGGTTGGGGCTTTCAACCAATTAACCCTGTTAAATTAAGTGTTTCTAAAACAAAGCGTGCGAAAGATACTAAGAATACTAAGTTAGTCGCTAAAGGCGCTTTGATAGAGAGCATTATTAAAGTAAAAAATAATGGCGAAGGTGCAACACAAGGTACATTAACACTCGAAGATGCGCTTAAAGACGGGGAACAGTATGTCAGTGCCAGTGGTAGTAATTGGTCGTGTACACATCGAGAGCCATTAGCGAACGGGACTGGTGGCATTGTTTCTTGTGTGTTTAGTAATAAATTACAGGCCGGTACTCAAACCAACAAGGTGACCATTACCACTCGGGCTGTGGCTGAAGGCACATTAACTAACATTGCGACAGCCAAAGATGTGGGTGGTTCAGAGGTTAGTGCACAAAAAACTAAATCAATAACAAGTTCGCAAACTGCAGACCTTGCAATATCAAAAACAGTAGATAAAACATCACTGTCAGCAACTGAGAGTGAGCTGAATTATACGTTAACAGTGAGTAATCTTTCAGGTTCAAATATCACTGGAAACGATATAAAAATTAGTTCAAATACAGGCAAAGCAGCCGTTTTGATAACGGATGACTTTACCGCAACGTTTAAATCGAAATACGACAGTCAAGTAACCGCTATTCGCTTTCCTAGCACAGTAACCAGTTCACGCGGTAGTCAATTTAGCTGTCAAAGCAAAGAGACAGGTAGCTTTGAAAATACCAAGACACAAATCTTATGTCATCTAGTCAAAAATGAAGTGTTTGCTGTTGGTGATCAAGTTCAAGTCCCAATTACTGTGGCGCGTCCATTTGTATTGACTAATGGGCAGGTTACCAATGAAGCCTCAGTATCATCAAATACTCATTTAGATCTTGAAACGGCAAATAATACGGCCCAAGTTGCAAGTAATGTTGCAGCTAAATTTGATGTCGCAGTCACTCAAGTGAGCTATGCGCAAAACCCTGTTAGCACAGGTGATAACGCCATCATGACCATTGAGTTGGCTAACCTTGGGGCGAGTAAAGCGTCAGGTGTTGAGCTAGTTCATACATTTACTAAACCGGCAGCGAATACATTTACTTTTATTAGTAGCCGCTTTTCAAGAAGCGGACAAAGCAATGTCTGTAGTTTTAATTCTGCGGTGAATAGGCTGACTTGTAATATCGGGGAGCTGGCAAGTAACGAGGCGCAAACAGTGGTTGTGACAGTTTTACCAAAAAGTGCTTCTAATCGAATGGATTGGCGACTTGATGGGACATCTGTGATCAGTGCTGACAATATGCAGTTTGATAATTTATCGGGTAACAACAGCAAATCTAAGGCCTTGCAAGTAAACACACGTACAGCAAACCTAAAAATTGAAAATAATGATATTGATGATCCGCTAGGTTGGTACCCAAGCCCAAGAGGATTTCCAGGCTCTCTTGATAACATTGTGGTGTATAAAGTTGACCTAGAATACTTAACTGATAACGATGGTAATACATCTGTTGCTAGTGGCGTAGGGTATGACTTTCAAGTAACCCCTAAGGGGGTCAATCAAACCCTTAAATTTTTATGTGATAGCGGTGCCAATAATACTTGCTCAGTCTCTCAAGCACGCTGTAGTAATACTGGGCAAAGTTTCACAGGGCAAACAACGTTTAACTGTAAAGGGCCAGAAAACAGCAGTGATAGCAGCTTAGAAGAGTATGAGCTTCGAGAAAATACCGCTGGCAATAATGCAATTTATACTCGCTATATGTTTTTTGAAGTGATCTCTCGCCCTTCGACTACCGGTGAAGTAGCAGAAACGTTGGCCACTATTTTCTCAAATGAAAAAGACAATGTATCTGCTAATAATAGCGAAGCTGAGAAAACCTCTATTCGAGTGGCTGTAGACTTATCCCTCACTAAAGAAGCATCTGTGCCTCAAGTTGCAGTGGGGAGTGAGTTTGAATATATCATTAAAGTAAGTAATGCAGGCCCGGGTGATAGCGCAGGCAACGTTGTTTATGATTATCTGCCAACTTACTTGAGCTTAAATGGTGCAGTCAGTACTTCTAAAGGGGTATGTACTGCAAGTCGAGCTACCGCACCTAGCAGCAGCCAAGTAACTGACTTTATTCGTTGTGATATTAATCTGATTGCGATGAATGAAACGCCAATTGAAATTCGTGTTCCCGTTAAGCTCAATAGTATGCCGAGTGGTGAACAAGTCGTGAATGAAGCATGGATTGAAACAAAAGGCTTTGATACCAATAAGACGAATAATCGAAACTCTGCGACTACGCCTGTAGTCAAAGGCATTATCTCAGGTAAGGTGTTTTTCGACTTACAAAATGATGGCGTATTTTCGAGTACAACAGACAATGGGTTAGCAAATATTCAAATCTTATTGAATGGTAACCTAGATGCTGGGGGCAGTATCACGCAAAAAAGTGTGATGACGAACGGAACTGGTGAGTTTTCTTTTACTGATCTTGCTCCAGGCACTTATACACTGACGCAACCTACCCAATCAGCCTTAAATCAATACCTAGATGGTAAAGATAGCCGCAGCGGTGAAATTTTAGCGAACAGTGAGAATAGCGATCTAATCTCAAATATTCGCCTTACAGCAGGTAGCTCATCATTAAATCATACATTTGCAGAGCGTGGCACTGCATCAGTAAGTGGTTATGTTTGGGTTGATGAAAATGATAATGGCTTTAAAGAGGCTACAGAAACTAGCGGTATCGAAAATGTCACCCTGACTTTAACTGGTACAGACATACGCAGTAAAAGTGTGACTTTAACTACTCAAACCAATGCGCAAGGCTTTTACCTTATTGATGGCTTTACTGGCGGTAATTACCGTCTGACACAAACTCAACCAAGCGAATACAATGATGGTTTAGAAAGTGAGGCAGGTGCTGTTATCGAGAATACGCGCGGCACAGATGTTATCCAGTTAGGAACGGTTACAAATAAAGCTAAGTTAGAAAATCGAAATTTTGCTGAATTATTAAAAGTGCAGCCTGCGAGTTTATCGGGTCGTGTATTTGTAGATGCTAATGAAAACAATATGTTTGATGGTGCAGAAGCTGGTATTCAGAATATTGTTATCCAATTAACAGGTACTGATCATACTGGTGCCACGATTGATAAGCGTGAAACAACCGACGCAGATGGCACTTATAGATTTAGCGATATTCAGCCTAGTAATGCCAGTGGTTATACACTAACGCAGCTATCACAAGATATTTTGGTCGCTAATTATGAAGATGGCGCAGAAAGTATCGCTTCATCTGTTGTTGCGCAACCAAGTGCGGGTGACAGCTTGAGTGTTAACCTTGCTTCAGGACAGACGCTATCTGAATATAACTTTGCCGAATTAACGCTTTCTAAAGAAGGCATTATCGCGGGTTACGTTTATATCGACAGTAATGATGATGGTATAAAAGCAAGCAAAGAGCAGGCACTAGAAAACGTACAGTTTACGCTTTCTGGTATAACCATCAGCGGTAAAGCAATCAGTAATGTTCAGGTTGTGAGTAATGCCTCAGGTCGATTTGAATTCACGGGTCTTGAACCTAGTAACTCAGAAGGTTACAAGGTGACGCAAACATCACCGCAACACTATGTAGATGGCCTTGAGCGTTTTAATCGCACAGAAGTGGCAGGGTCTCGCAGCACAGATGAAATCACGAAAATTACATTAACTCGTAAACAAACTCGTGAAGATCTGTATTTTGCTGAATTGATCCCACCGACCAATAAAAAGATCGTGGCGAAAGTGCTGTTTGATATTAATCAAGATGGTACTTTCAATGGCGAAGATACATGGCTACAAGGTGTTAATGTAACGCTTACTGGCACAAACGTGTTCGGTCAGCAGTTAAATATTACCCGAGCAACAGATCAAAATGGTGTTGTTGAATTTACTGAGTTACACCCTGCAAAAGTTGCTGCGCAATACACGCTAACGCAAGCTGTTGTTGCTGCGTATGCGGATGGTAAAGACTATTTAAATAGCATCGAAGTAGCTGATCATAGCGTTGATAAAGTTGTGATCACGACACTAAATTCAACACCGACTGTATTATTTACTGAAAAACCGAAAGTTGGTGATAGACAGGTATCCGGTCGCGTATTCCTAGACACGTTACAAGACGGTGAACTTGAAGATGCTGAGTTAGACAAAGCGCTTGAAAACATCACAGTTACGCTGACTGGTAAAGACAAGTTTGGTCGCGTGGTGTCACTAACGCGCACCACAGATGTGAACGGCCAATATACGTTCGAGAACCTAGTCGAAGCAAATGCTGATGGTTACTCTGTAGCTGCAACTTTCTCAGGCAAAACTGAAAATGAGAACGGTAAAGATTACCTTATCATTGGTGCAAACCGCACTGAGTCAAATACAGCAAACAGCATAGTTAAAGTTGACTTAACGGGTGCAAACAAATCAGCAACCGTAGATTTTACTGAAAAACTGAAGCCAGTTAATTACGAAGTATCTGGCCGTGTCTTCCTAGATACTTTACAAGATGGTGAACTAGAAGCTGCTGAGCTTGATAAAGCGTTAGAAAACATCACAGTGACCCTGACAGGTAAAGACAAGTTTGGTCGCGCTGTGTCACTAACACGCACCACAGATATTAATGGTCAGTACACGTTTGCAGACTTAACAGAAGCAAACAAAGATGGTTACAGCGTGACAGCGACACAGTCAGGTCTTGCAAACCACCAAGACGGTAAAGACTACTTGGTTATAGGTGCAAGTCGCACTGAATCGCAAACAGCAAGCAATACGGTTGTAGTTGATTTAACTGCTAATACACGTTTAGCAACCGTGGACTTCACCGAGCAGCTAGGCACAATTCCTTATTCGATCTCAGGTCGCGTATTCTTAGACACGTTACAAGACGGTGAACTAGAAGCAGTTGAACTAGATAAAGCACTTAAAAACATCACGGTCACGCTAACTGGTAAAGACAAGTTCGGCCGAGCGGTGTCACTAACGCGCACTACTGATGTGAATGGCCAGTATGCATTCGATAACCTAGTCGAAGCCAATGCTGATGGTTATACCGTATCAGCCGCATTCTCAGGAAAGTCAGAAAATGAGAACGGTAAAGATTACGTAATCATAGGTGTTAATCGCACAGAATCAGATACTGCAAACAGCACAGTTAAAGTAGATTTAACGGGTGCAAACAAATCAGCAACCGTAGATTTCACAGAAAAACTGAAGCCAGTTAATTACCAAGTATCAGGTCGCGTATTTCTAGACACGTTACAAGACGGTGAACTAGAAACGGCTGAACTAGATAAAGCACTTAAAAACATCACGGTCACGCTAACTGGTAAAGACAAGTTTGGTCGCGCTGTGTCACTAACACGCACCACAGATATTAATGGTCAGTACACGTTTGCTGATTTAACCGAAGCGAATGCTGATGGTTACAGCGTGACAGCGACACAGTCAGGTCTGACAAATCACCTAGACGGTAAAGACTACTTGGTTGTAGGTGCAAATCGCACCGGATCGAAAACGGCAAGCAATACGGTTGTAGTTGATTTAACTGCGAATACACGCTCAGCAACAGTGGACTTTACAGAGCAGTTAGAGCCTGAATCGCGCAGTATTTCCGGTCGCGTATTCCTAGACACGTTACAAGATGGTGAACTAGAAGCTGCTGAGCTTGATAAAGCACTTAAAAACATCACAGTCACGCTGACTGGTAAAGACAAGTTTGGTCGCGTGGTGTCACTGACGCGCACTACAGATATTAATGGTCAGTACACGTTTGCTGATTTAACCGAAGCGAATGCTGATGGTTACAGCGTGACAGCGACACAGTCAGGTCTTGCAAATCACCTAGACGGTAAAGACTACTTGGTTGTAGGTGCAAATCGCACCGGATCGAAAACGGCAAGCAATACGGTTGTAGTTGATTTAACTGCGAATACACGCTCAGCAACAGTGGACTTTACAGAGCAGTTAGAGCCTGAATCGCGCAGTATTTCCGGTCGCGTATTCCTAGACACGTTACAAGATGGTGAACTAGAAGCTGCTGAGCTTGATAAAGCACTTGAAAACATCACAGTTACGCTGACAGGTAAAGACAAGTTCGGTCGCGTGGTGTCACTTACACGCATCACAGGTGCGAACGGTCAGTACACGTTTGCAGACTTAACAGAAGCAAACAAAGATGGTTACAGCGTGACAGCGACACAGTCAGGTCTGACAAATCACCTAGACGGTAAAGACTACTTGGTTATAGGTGCAAGTCGCACTGAATCGCAAACAGTAAGCAATGCAGTTGTGGTTGATCTAACAGCGAATACACGCTCAGCAACAGTGGACTTTACAGAGCAGTTAGAGCCAGAATCGCGCAGTATTTCCGGTCGCGTATTCCTTGATACCTTGCAAGATGGTGAACTTGAAGCTGCGGAGTTAGACAAAGCACTTGAAAACATCACAGTGACTCTGACAGGTAAAGACAAGTTTGGTCGCGCGGTGTCACTAACGCGTACCACAGATATCAATGGTCAGTACACGTTTGCAGACTTAACAGAAGCAAACAAAGATGGTTACAGCGTGACAGCAACGCAGTCAGGTCTGACAAATCACCTAGACGGAAAAGACTACTTGATTGTTGGTGCAAATCGCACCGGATCGAAAACGGTAAGCAATGCAGTTGTGGTTGATCTAACAGCGAATACACGCTCAGCAACAGTGGACTTTACAGAGCAGTTAGAGCCTGAATCGCGCAGTATTTCCGGTCGCGTATTCCTAGACACGTTACAAGATGGTGAACTAGAAGCTGCTGAGCTTGATAAAGCACTTAAAAACATCACAGTTACGCTGACAGGTAAAGACAAGTTCGGTCGCACGGTGTCACTAACACGCACTACAGATAGGAACGGCCAGTACACGTTTGCTGATTTAGCTGAAGCGAATGCTGTTGGTTACAGCGTGACAGCAACACAGTCAGGCCTGACAAATCACCAAGACGGTAAAGACTACTTGGTTGTTGGTGCAAATCGCACTGAATCGCAAACTTCAAGCAATACAGTTGTAGTTGATCTAACGGCTAATACACGCTCAGCAACCGTGGACTTCACTGAGCAACTTGGCGCAATTGCTTATTCGATCTCAGGTCGCGTATTCTTAGACACGTTACAAGACGGTGAACTTGAAGATGCTGAGTTAGACAAAGCGCTTGAAAACATCATAGTCACGCTGACTGGTAAAGACAAGTTTGGTCGCGTGGTGTCACTAACGCGCACCACAGATATCAATGGTCATTACACGTTTGCAGACTTAACCGAAGCAAACAAAGATGGCTATTCAATCACAGCTACATTCTCGGGTAGCGCAGCGCATAAAGTTGGTAAGTACTATGTTGCCATTGGCACAAATCGCACTGACTCAAAGGTTGATAGTAGTACAGTAACTGTCGATCTTACTGGCGCGAACAAGTCAGTGATCATAGATTTCACAGAAAAGCTAAAACCAGTTAATTACGAATTATCAGGTCGCGTATTCCTAGACACGTTACAAGACGGTGAACTTGAAGCTGCTGAGCTTGATAAAGCACTTGAAAACATCACAGTGACCCTGACAGGTAAAGACAAGTTTGGTCGCGCTGTGTCACTAACACGCACCACAGATATTAATGGTCAGTACACGTTTGCAGACTTAACAGAAGCAAACAAAGATGGTTACAGCGTGACAGCGACACAGTCAGGTCTTGCAAACCACCAAGACGGTAAAGACTACTTGGTTATAGGTGCAAGTCGCACTGAATCGCAAACAGCAAGCAATACGGTTGTAGTTGATTTAACTGCTAATACACGTTTAGCAACGGTGGACTTCACCGAGCAGCTAGGCACAATTCCTTATTCGATCTCAGGTCGCGTATTCTTAGACACGTTACAAGACGGTGAACTAGAAGCAGTTGAACTAGATAAAGCACTTGAAAACATCACAGTTACGCTGACAGGTAAAGACAAGTTCGGTCGCGTGGTGTCACTTACACGCATCACAGATGCGAACGGTCAGTACACGTTTGCAGACTTAACAGAAGCAAACAAAGATGGTTACAGCGTGACAGCGACACAGTCAGGTCTGACAAATCACCTAGACGGAAAAGACTACTTGGTTGTAGGTGCAAGTCGCAATGAATCGCAAACGGTAAGCAATACAGTTGTGGTTGTTCTAACAGCGAATACACGCTCAGCAACAGTGGACTTTACAGAGCAATTAGAGCCAGAATCGCGCAGTATTTCCGGTCGTGTATTCCTTGATACCTTGCAAGACGGTGAACTTGAAGCTGCTGAGTTAGACAAAGCGCTTGAAAACATCACAGTGACTCTGACAGGTAAAGACAAGTTTGGTCGCGCGGTGTCACTAACGCGTACCACAGATATCAATGGTCAGTACACGTTTGCAGACTTAACCGAAGCAAACAAAGATGGCTATTCAATTACAGCTACATTTTCGGGTAGCGCAGCGCATAAAGTTGGTAAGTACTATGTTGCCATTGGCAAAAATCGCACTGGCTCAAACGTTGATAGTAGTACAGTAACCGTCGATCTTACTGGCGCGAACAAGTCAGTGATCGTAGATTTCACAGAAAAATTGAAGCCAGTTAATTACGAAGTATCAGGTCGCGTATTCCTAGACACGTTACAAGACGGTGAACTAGAAGCAGTTGAACTAGATAAAGCTTTAGAGAACATCACAGTAACTTTAACGGGTAAAGACAAGTTCGGCCGCGCGGTGTCACTTACACGCATCACAGATGCGAACGGTCAGTACACGTTTGCAGACTTAACTGAGGCAAATGCTGATGGTTACAGCGTGACAGCGACACAGTCAGGTCTGACAAATCACCTAGACGGTAAAGACTACTTGGTTATAGGTGCAAGTCGCACTGAATCGCAAACAGTAAGCAA
This sequence comes from Pseudoalteromonas sp. AWM4_233, assembly GCF_056158285.1. NCBI lineage: Bacteria > Pseudomonadati > Pseudomonadota > Gammaproteobacteria > Alteromonadales > Pseudoalteromonadaceae > Pseudoalteromonas > Pseudoalteromonas sp. AWM4_233. Next base: position 341,314 of record NZ_JBSWSZ010000001.1, read on the forward strand.
TGCAGTTGTGGTTGATCTAACAGCGAATACACGCTCAGCAACAGTGGACTTTACAGAGCAGTTAGAGCCAGAATCGCGCAGTATTTCCGGTCGCGTATTCCTTGATACCTTGCAAGATGGTGAACTTGAAGCTGCGGAGTTAGACAAAGCACTTGAAAACATCACAGTGACTCTGACAGGTAAAGACAAGTTTGGTCGCGCGGTGTCACTAACGCGTACCACAGATATCAATGGTCAGTACACGTTTGCAGACTTAACAGAAGCAAACAAAGATGGTTACAGCGTGACAGCAACACAGTCAGGTCTGACAAATCATTTAGACGGTAAAGAGTACTTGATTGTTGGTGCAAGTCGTACTGAATCGCAAACAGCAAGCAATACGGTTGTAGTTGATTTAACTGCTAATACACGCTCAGCAACAGTGGACTTTACAGAGCAGTTAGAGCCAGAATCGCGCAGTATTTCCGGTCGCGTATTCCTAGACACGTTACAAGACGGTGAACTTGAAGCTGCTGAGCTTGATAAAGCACTTGAGAACATCACAGTTACGCTGACTGGTAAAGATAAGTTCGGTCGCGCGGTGTCACTAACGCGAACCACAGATATCAATGGTCAGTACGAGTTTGCAGACTTAACCGAAGCAAACAAAGATGGCTATTCACTCACAGCTACATTCTCGGGTAGCGCAGCGCATAAAGTTGGTAAGTACTATGTTGCCATTGGCACAAATCGCACTGACTCAAAGGTTGATAGTAGTACAGTAACTGTCGATCTTACTGGCGCGAACAAGTCAGTGATCATAGATTTCACAGAAAAGCTAAAACCAGTTAATTACGAAGTATCAGGTCGCGTATTCCTAGACTCGTTACAAGACGGTGAACTTGAAGCTGCTGAGCTTGATAAAGCACTTGAAAACATAACCGTTACGCTGACTGGTAAAGATAAATTTGGTCGCGCAGTGTCGCTAACCCGCACCACAGATGTGAATGGACAATATGCGTTTACTGATTTAACCGAAGCGAATACTGATGGTTACAGCGTGACAGCAACACAGTCAGGTCTGACAAATCATTTAGACGGTAAAGACTACTTGGTTGTAGGTGCAAATCGCATCGGATCGCAAGCTTCAAGCAATACAGTTGTGATTGATTTAACTGCTGGTACACGTTTAGCAACAGTGGACTTTACAGAGCAGTTAGAGCCAGAAGAACGCAGTATTTCTGGCCGTGTATTCCTAGATACCTTACAAGATGGTGAACTTGAAGTAGCAGAGCTAGACAAAGCCCTTGAAAGCATCACAATCACGCTGACAGGTAAAGACACCTTTGGTCGCACTGTATCGCACACTCAAGTGACTAAAACAGACGGTACTTATTCATTCATAGGTTTAACAGCGGCGAATGATGACGGTTACACGGTAACAGCAGCGCAATCAGGAATTTCTAAACAACTAAATGGTCAAGATTATTTAATCTTAGGCGCTGCGAAAACAGCCTCAAATACAGCTAACAATTCAGTCATTGTGGCATTGTCAGGTAACACAGAGACAGCAGGCGTTGATTTCACTGAGATGTTAGCTGATGAAGATCGTCGTATAACTGGTCGTGTGTTCTTAGATACTCAACAAGACGGTGAGCTTGAAGCGGCAGAGCTAGATAAAGCACTCGAAAATATTACAGTCACACTGACAGGTAACGACATCTTTGGCCGCTCTGTATCTCGCACTCAAACAACCCAAACGGATGGTATTTACACATTCACAGGTTTAACGGCGGCTAATGATGCAGGTTATAAGCTTCAAGCGAGTTCTGGCGGTTATGTGAATGGTAAAGATTATCTAACCACATCAGGTGTAACGACTATATCTGACATGTCTGACAATGCCGTTCTAGTAAAGTTAAGCGGTTCGAATGAGCAAGCAACGGTTGATTTCACTGAATTACCAAAAGCAGGTGAAGGTAGTATTACCGGCCGTGTATTCTTTGATGCTCAGCAAGATGGTGAGTTAGAAGCTGCTGAATTAGATAAACCGCTATCGGCTGTGTCAATCTCACTTGTAGGTACAGATATTTATGGTCGTACCGTAACGTTCCAGACGCAAACCAATGAGCTAGGTCAATTTAACTTCACCAACTTAACTGCTGCGAATGATGCAGGCTACACAGTTACAGCGGGATATGGTGGCTTTAGCAATGGTCTTGATTACTTAACCATCGCAAGGTCAACAACCCAGCTAGATGCAGGGAATAACGCCATTGTAGTTAAGCTAACTGAAACAACGCTGACAGCAAATATTGACTTCACTGAGCAACCTAACGATGGCGCTAAAACGATCCGTGGCTCTGTGTTTGTTGATACCGAGCAAGATGGTCAATTAGAGGCTGCTAAAGGCGATACCGCATTAGCACAGGTAATTGTGACTCTTACAGGTCGAGATCAATATGGCCGTGACGTCAATCAAACTGCGCAAACTGATGCCGAAGGTAGCTTTGAATTTACCCGCTTACATGAAGCAGATAGCGCAGGTTATGTGATCACACATGCACTTGTGTCGCCATATCGTGATGGTTTTGATTACCAAGATGGCGCACGCACAGCGAAACAACCTGACACTGAGCACACCCATGGTATTCGCTTTGAGTCACAAGAGACGGTTGTGTATGACATGACAGAGCGCTTACCTGCCAATGAAGGGGTTATTTCTGGACTATTGATTGTCGATATTAATCAGAACGGTCGTTTCGATGAACAAGATATTGCTATTAGTGATGCTCAGATCACGTTAACGGGTAAAGATCTATTAGCGCGTGATGTGTCTCTATCGGTGCAAACAGATGCACAAGGTCGTTTTGAATTTACGCAATTATTTGCATCAAATAATCAAGGTTATCAAGTCGCGCATCAACAAGTTGCGCCTTACTTAGACGGGCTTGATTACCTAGACGGAAAGCAAGTTGACTCAACAGATGATGTGATTGCAAATATTACCATCACTGCGGCGTCACGTACGTCATTGTTACTAACCGAGCAGTTGCCTGAAAACACCGCTAAGATATCGGGTCGCGTGTTTGTGGATATTGCTCAAAATGGTGTATTTGAAGCACAAGACGTCGTGCTAACTCAAGTAACCATAGAACTGTCAGGTCAAAATGTATTAGGTCAAAGCGTATCGCTTACTACCCAGACTGATGAGCAAGGTGACTTTAGCTTCGAGCAGTTGTATGCATCTGATGCTGCGGGCTATCAAGTAAGCCAAGTACAGCCTGCACAGTATGTTGATGGTGCTGATTACTTAAATTCGCAACGTATTTCAGAGCAAAATGATCTGATTTCTGATCTGGTTCTGAATGCGGGTCAGCAGCAAACGTCGCTGATTTTCACTGAGCAATTTAATGAATTAGGCAGTATTGCTGCACAGGTTTATTTAGATGCGGATCAGAATGGTGTGCCAAGTGACACTGAGCTAGGCCTACCAGCTGTTACTGTGACATTAGTCGGGACTGATATTTATGGTCGTGAAGTCTCGCTTGAACAGTCAACAAATGAGCAAGGCATTGTTAAGTTCGAAGGGCTTGCTGCCAGTGACACGCAAGGTTATGTGTTAATCCAGTCTCAGCCGGAAGGTTACTTTGATGGTAAAGAGTCTGATCAAGGCGAAGTACTTGCTGAAAATAACGATCAGATCAGCATCACACTTACGTCTGAGCAACAAAGAACTGGGCTTGCCTTTGCTGAGCTTGAAGCGGGTAGTATTGCCGGTCATGTATATGTCGATAGTGATAACAGCGGTACATTTACAAGTGATGCAGATCGTGCCATCCCTTATGTGGCATTAACGCTAAAAGGTAGTGACTTATTTGGTCAGCCGCTAGAGCGTCAGGCTCAAACTGATATTGATGGCGCATACCAGTTTACTGGCTTACCGCCAAGTGATGGCAACGGGTATCAGGTAAGCCAAGCACAACCTGAGTTCTACCTTGATGGCTTTGATTATATTGCTGGCGTCGTTGTTGAAAATTCAACGCAAACAGATGTTATTTATGTTGGCACATTAAAATCAGCACAGCAGATCAACAACATTGACTTTACAGAATCTTATGGTCTTACTGTGATGGGCTATGTGTTTGTTGATAAACAAGACCAAGGTGTTTTAACGCTGGCAGACGATATGTCAGAGATTGCAATTGCCAACAGCGAAATCACGCTCACAGGCTATGACTACCGAGGTCAGTCGGTTGAAGTGACCACCACCACCGACGAAAACGGTCAATATCGTTTTGAAAAACTTGCACCGAGTGACGAGCAAGGTTATGCGATTTCGCAGACCACTCAGCCAAGCGATTACATTGATGGTTCTGAGTCACTTAACGAAGAGGTGTTTGCCAACTCGAAAGGTCGCGACGACATCTTTACGGTAGAGCTAAAAGAGTTACAAACCTTCGGTATGTATAACTTTGCTGAGCTACCTCGTGCTTCATTAGCAGGCGCTGTATACGTTGATAGTAACGAAGACGGTGTGATTAATGACTCTGAGCAGTTACGTGTTGGCAATGTTGAGATCACCCTTGAAGGCACAACCTTAGAGGGTGAAGCCGTGAACCTGACAGTGCGCACTGATGAGCAAGGTGAATACTTGTTCGACTACCTTCGTCCTGGCCAATACAGCATTACCCAAACTCAACCATCAGCATGGCTAGACGGTGAAGAGCAACTTGGTTCATTAGGCGGTGAAGTCGGTCAGGATACCTTCACCAATATCAATTTAGAGCTTGGCGTAAAAGGCTCGGGTTACTACTTTGCTGAACGTGGTAGTCACCTAAGCGGTACGGTTTATGTTGATTTAAATGACAACGGCACCCAAGAAAGTAATGAGCTGGGTCTTGCGAATACACAGCTAGTTATTTCGGGTACCGACTTAGACGGTCAGCCTGTGCAACGTGAAGTACTGACAGACGGGTATGGTCGTTACCAGTTTAAGCAACTACCACTGAGTGGTGGTGAAGGCTTTACTATCACCGAAACACAACCTGAGAATACTCAAGATGGTCTGGACAGCATTGGTAGTATTGGCGGTGTTCAAGAGCAAAATGACGAGCTGAAGCACATTCAGATCAGCGAGCACGTTACTCATGGCGTTGACTATAACTTCGGTGAGCAACTGATGGACCCGGCGAGTATCAGTGGTCTAGTGTGGCTCGATAAAAACCATAACCGTGCCAAAGATGACAACAACGGTCAGTCGGGTTGGATAGTCGAGCTATTACTTGACCCGCAAACGGGTGAAGCAAATCCATTAGACGAAGAGCCGTTGGCAACAACGACTTCGGATGAAAATGGTCGCTACACGTTTGCAGGCCTACCAGTTGGTACCTATGAAATTCGTTTCCGCCACCCTCAAGGTGGGGTTATTTACGGCACGCCAGTGACTGATGATCCTGACGCATCGAGCGAAAAAGGCACCATCTTAAACCTTCGCTTAAGTGCTGGTGAAGAGGTCGACAACCAGTCATTACCTATCGATCCATCGGGTGTGGTTTACGATGCGCAAACGCGTAAGCCAATTCAAGGTGCGATCGTGAAGATCATCGGCCCTGCAGGCTTTGAACCAGATCTACACTTGGTAGGGGGCAGTGCGAACGTTGAACAAACGACCGCAGAAGATGGTTTCTATCAGTTCTTATTCTTTGCACAATCACCAACGGGTATTTATCGTTTAGAAGTTACTGAGCCGGTTGGTTACTTAGCAGGGGGCTCAACACAAATCCCTGTGTGTGAAAACACCTTAACCGCGGGTGCGAGTGAGTTACCTATATTGGTGCATTTTGAAGAGTTGGTACCACAGTTAGATGCACCAATTCACGATCCGAGCGCGTGTGTGGCGCATTCAGATCAGATCACTCAAAACAACAGCAGTACTCAGTACTATCAGAGCTTCTATATTGACCCTACGTTGCCATCTGGCAATGTGGTGAATAACCATATTCCGCTCGACCCGTACGGTGATGACATGGTGCAGGTAAGTAAAACGGCATTAAAACAAGATGTGGTGATTGGTGAGCTAGTGCCTTATCAGATCAGCTACAAGAACCGCTCTAGTGAGACATTAGCACCACTTTCTTTAATCGACCAACTACCTGCTGGCCTGAAATATGTGCCGGGTAGTGCCCGTGTTGATGGTTTTGCCAAAGAGCCTGAAGTACTTGGTCGCGTACTACGTTGGCACAGTTACAGCCTTGCTCCTGAGCAAGTGATAAACATCGAGCTGATGGTTGTGGTGGGTAGTGGTGTAAGCCAAGGCACTTATATTAACCAAGCATGGAGCGAGTTTATTGGTGGTCAGCATTCACTTGATAGCGGTTGGCGTATTTCAAATATTGCCACTGCAGCTGTACGTGTTATCCCAGATCCGGTATTCGACTGTAGTGACTTGAGCGGTAAAGTATTTAATGACCTTAACCGTAATGGCTATCAAGATGGTGATGAAAAGGGTCTACCTGCAGTGCGTTTAGCCACTGCGCAAGGTTTGTGGATCACCACCGACGAGCATGGTCGTTATCACCTAGCCTGTGCCGATATTCCAAATGCGGTGCGTGGTAGCAACTTCATCGTTAAGGTCGATGAGCGCAGCTTACCGTCTGGTGTACGTATTGTGTCTGAAAACCCACGCGTAGTGCGTTTAACGCGTGGTAAATCACAACAAGTTGATTTTGCTGCCAACATTCACCGAGTGGCGCGTATTCAACTGACGCCAAGCGCGTTTGTTGAAAGCAAACTTGCTAATGATTACGAAACACGTTTAGTGGCATTACTCGATGCACTAGATACGCGTCCAACGGTGATCCGCGTGGCCTATCAGGCCAAGCCATCACTTCAGACCGATCAACAACTGAATAACTTAAAGCACTGGCTAAGCGAACAAGCTGAGCTCAGAGAATTACAGCTAACTATAGAAACAGAAATGACCCCAGTAGCAATTCCTACCTTGTCTTCTCTAACTAAGGAGACAAGCCATGACTAAATTACCTTCATTAAGCCCAATTATGCTTGGGCTAGTTTTGGGCCTGCCTGCTTATGTGCAGGCTGAGGAAGCGCAACCCGTATTACCTAAAGCTGGGGTGGCGAAAAACACCGAGCAAGTGTTAGTACAAAAACACTTTGTATTTCATGGTCTAGCCGCACCAACCCCTAAAACGGTGCAAGAAGACTATAAAGAGCAAAGCGATCATAAAGCGGAGTTTGTGAAAGAGTCGGCCATTCGCTTCGTATCGGGCAAGCATTACTTAACCGGCTCAACACGTCGTGAAATGAACCGTATTGTGGACTTTTTACGTGGTAAAAAGCAGCTGCGTATTCATTTCATTGGTCATGCCGACTCACAACGCTTAAGTCCGAGAGCGAAGAAGATCTATAAAACCAACCAAGGTCTGTCTGAGCACCGAGCGAAAATTGTGTCCGAGTTCTTCCGTCAGCAGTTAGAGCTTGATCCGTCGGTGATCACCACAGAAGGTCGCTCTAATCACGAACCAGTCGCAGATAACGGCACGCTTGAGGGGATGGCGAGAAACCGCCGCGTAGAAGTCATTGCCGTCTACATTGAAGAAAAAACCAAAACTCGTGAAGTAATGGGAGCTATGCCAAGTCGTGATCTGGTTTGTCAGGGCGCGCTTGCTAATGCAGCACCTATGATGATCACATTAGATGGTGAAGCGTTTTCTGATCAAGACAGCAGTAATAACGCTGATGAACAGCGTTGTGCTGACGTTGCATTAGCCAACATGCAACTGCAACTGAAATACGACCCAATTAATCTTATTCCGCGTTTGAGTGTGCAGCATGCACTCACTAAGTCGGGCAGTACCCTGATGATGCACTTGCGTGGTTACAGCAACTACGATGCATTTATTGATTATGCTGAAGTGCAGATCATGGCACCAGATGGGCGTTCAATTTTAACCAAGGTTAAGTTAGACAAAAACCACAATGGTAAATGGCGACTACCGAGCAACTTGCTAGGTATGAGTTTGCAGTATCGCCTGCGTGTTTACGACAAACACGGTCGCTACGACGATACACAAATGCAGCAAGTGGACTTTAGACCACGCTTTGCGGTCGAAGCTGAAAAAGTTGATGGCTACTTGATGACCGCCTACGGTGAGTCGCAGATTGCACAAAAGAATATCAAGCTTAATGGCGGCATGTTAACTCTGTACGGTGAGCAAGTGCCAGATCGCCATAACGTGTATTTCTTAGGGCGCACCGTCGCCATTACCCGTGAGCGCAAGTTTGTGCATCAACAAATCGTCCATACCGGTTTCCATCGTGCCGAAGTGGCGGTTCTTGATGGTGAAGGCAACGGTCATTTAATTCACCGCGACTTGGAGCTGCCAGAAAGCGATTGGTTTTATGTGGCGATGGCTGATCTGACACTGGGTCAAAACAGTCATAATGGGCCTGTTGAGCTACTTTCTAGCGATCACAATAAAGATGGTAACTTATTCGCAACGGGTCGTTTAGCTGGTTACATCACAGGTAAATGGCGCGACGAATACAAGGTCACTGCGCGGATCGACACCCAAGAGCAGCCAGTCAATAAACTGCTCTCAGGGTTACATGAAAAAGATCCGAATAGCCTGTTCCGTCGCTTAGAAGAAGAGCAACACCCAGCCGAATATGGCGATGATTCAGTGGTGCAAGATGATGCGCCTTCAAACGGTAAGGTGTATTTAAAAATCGCCAAAGATGACTCGCACGTGATGTGGGGTAACTTCTTTACTAAGATCCAAGATACCGAGCTGGCGCGAGTTGAGCGCGGCTTATACGGTTTACAAACTCAGTATCAGAGCGAAGCAAAAACCAGTTTTATGGATGCAAGCACCCAAGCGCAAGTGTTTGTTGCTCAAGCTGAAACCATGCCTGCATTTGAATCTCATCGCGCGACAGGTGGTTCACTCTATTACTTACAGCATCAAGATATTGTGCGCGGCTCAGAGCAGCTTGCCATTGAAGTACGTGACAAAACCTCAGGCTTAGTACTAGTCAGGCGCTCGCTGATGGCTGGGCAAGATTACGACATTGATGCGTTGCAAGGCCGAGTTATTCTAAATCGCCCGCTGTCTTCATTTGAACAAGACGACCTGGTGGTACGAGCCGCAGCCATGGATGCCAATCCGGTATTCTTAACGGCGCAATACGAATTTACCCCTGGTTTTGATGAGCTCGACAACCTCTCTTACGGTGCGCGTGTTAGTCATTGGCTAACCGAGCAAGTCAAAGTTGGTGCGACACTGAGTGAGCAGCAACTCGATAGTCATGATGACAGCTTATATGCCCTAGATACCACTTATCGATTGAGCGAGCACAGCTATGTAAAAGTTGAAGTCGCCCAATCAGAAGGCATTGGCGAAACACTGAACTCATTTAATGGCGGCATGAATTTTAATCCGGTGCAATCGGGCATATTACCTGTAAAAGCCAATGCGCAGCGCATTGAAGCGGCATTCTCTCTGGCCGACTTATTTACTCAAAATAATGATGAGGCAGAAGAGGCATCTCGTCTGCAATTCTTTTGGCAGAAAATGCAAGCGGGCTTCTCGGGCGTAGGCCAAACCAGCCGCACTGATACCACACTTGCGGGTATTAAAGGTGAGTTTGAGCTCAGTGATGACACACAGTTAATCGTCAAAGCCGATCAAAATAAACAACAAGCGCTTGAACAGCGTCAAGCAGTAGAAGTGAATGTTGCCCATCAGGTGAATGACAATTGGCAAGCAACCGCGGGTATTCGCCACGACGATAGAGAGCCGTTACAGGCGCTTGCTGATTCAACACCTTCGCCGCTCAACCTAGATCAAGGTACGCGCACCGATGCGGTTGTTCAACTCGACTACCAAGGTGCAACAGATTGGCAGGCCTATGGTTTTGTACAAGCTACTTTGAATAGTGAGTCGAGCAGGTTGCGTAATAATCGTGTTGGCTTTGGTGGTGAAATTCAGCTGACTGAAAAATTGGCTCTCAATGGTGAAATCTCTGACGGTAACTTGGGCTTGGCTGGAAAAGTCGGGGTCAGCTATGACTATGCGCCAGAAAGTAACCTCTATGTTGATTTTAGTGACGACCCTGATGGCGGCATGATTACTCAAGGCAAACAGAAAAATTGGGTAACGGGTGCTAAGCATCGCTTTAACGACAGCACTAGCATGTATGCCGAGCAGTTATGGCAATCACAAGCGCAGCAGCAAGGACTAACTCACGCCTATGGTATTGATCATCAAATCAATAGTCGTTGGCTGGTCGGGGTGAACTTTGAGACGGGTGAATTAGAAAGTGATACCAGTAAAGTGCAGCGCGATGGCACAGGACTTTCAATTAGTTATACTTCGCCGATTTTCCAGTGGCGCAGTGCCATTGAATATCGTGAAGATCAAGACACCACTCAAACTCGCACGTCTTGGTTAACGCGTCAAAACTTACGTGCCAACATAAACGAAGATTGGCGCGCACAATTGCGCTTTGATTGGGCGAAGAGTGATTCATCTCAACAAGCCGAAGTGGGCGCGTTGAATAGCGACTTTACTGAAGCACAGTTTGGAGTTGCATATCGACCATTAAAAGCGAGCCCTTGGTCGGGACTTGCGTCAGTGACTTACCTCGAAGATTTAGCACCCGCAGGGCAGCTAAATGGTATTGGCCTTGATAATACACCACAGCAACGCAGTCGAGTTTGGGCAGTGGACGTGAATTATCAGCTCACACCTAAATGGCGTTTCGGTACTAAACTCGCTGAGCGTCATGGTGAAATGCGTATGCGTGATGGCAACAGTCCATGGTTCGACTCAACTGCATCACTCCAAGTGTTTAGAGCCGACTACCATTTACAGCATAACTGGGATGCTACATTAGAATGGCGCCGTTTGGCCGTAGACTTGGCACAAGATCAACGCGAAGGCGCTTTAATTGGTATTCATCGCCACATTGGTGAACACATGAAGTTAGGTGTGGGCTACAACTTTACCGATTTCTCTGATGATCTCACTGATTTAGACTACGACTCAAAAGGTTGGTTTATCAACATAGTGGGTAAATTCTAAAGTAGGCAAAAAACTCTCTGATTGGCTGCTTAATCGCGGCCTTTTTTGTAGCTCGTCGTTCACGGCGACAACTAGAATTTAGGTTCTGTGCTTTGTCGGGCTAAAGCCGCGACCTACAGTTAAAACAAGCACTTGAATTTTAGGCGCGATTTTATATCGCGTATTGGTGTTTATACCGCGCTTTAATGCAGGTCGTCGATTACGGCGACAACTGGTTTGATAGCAAAAACCTAGTTATTTTCGCTGCAAACTAAATTGTTTATAAAAGCTTCATCTTGATAGTTAGGTCATTATTCAGAAGTGCGTTAGAATAGAGGTAACTTTATTCGAAAATAGCAGTGAATGACAAAACAGGATCCCCATCTCCAACGAGAGCAAGAAAAATACGATAACCCGGTACCAAGCCGCGAGTTTATTTTAGAGCACATCAAAAAAGCCCCAGCGAAAGCCACGACGTTTAGCCATCTTTGTAGCAGTCTTAATGTATTTGAAGAAGACCGACAAATTGCATTTAAGCGTCGCTTGCGTGCAATGGAGCGTGACGGTCAGCTGCATTTTAATAAATTTAAGCGCTACGTGATCCCAACTGACGATGGGTTAGTGAAAGGTCGTGTGATTGGGCATCGTGATGGTTTTGGCTTTTTAGTCGTTGAAGGTGAGCCAAAAGATTGGTTTATTGCTAAACACCAAATGAACTCGGTATTACACGGTGATATCGTACTTGCAAAAGCGGCCAGTCGCGGCAGTGGCGGTAAAGTCGAAGCGCGTATTGTACGTGTACTTGAAAGTGAGCGCGCGCCGATTATTGGCCGTTATTTCGTGGAGTATGGCTCTGCGGTGGTGGTGCCAGAAGATCCAAGGATCACGCAAGATATTATTATTCTGCCAGGCTCCGAAGGCGGTGCACGTCACAACCAAATGGTGCAAGTGGAGATCACTCAGCGTCCAAGTCGTCAAATGAATGCAGTAGGTCGTGTGACTGATGTACTGGGTGACCATATGGCACCGGGCATGGAAATCGAAGTGGCACTTCGTAATCATGATATTCCCCATGAATGGCCTGACAAAGTCGTTGATCAAGTTGCAAAGCACGGCGAATTTGTAGAAGAAGCAGATAAAAAAGGGCGTGTAGATTTACGTCACTTACCGCTAGTGACCATAGACGGTGAAGATGCCCGAGATTTTGATGATGCAGTTTACTGTGAACGTAAGAAGTCAGGTGGTTGGCGTTTATGGGTCGCGATTGCTGATGTCTCGCACTATGTGCCAAAAGGCAGTCCGCTTGATAAAGAAGCGATAGAGCGCGGTAACTCAGTCTATTTCCCTGAGCAAGTGATCCCTATGCTGCCAAAAGTGTTATCAAATGGCCTGTGTTCACTTAATCCGAAAGTAGACCGCCTATGTATGGTCGCAGAAATAACGGTGTCAGAAGCCGGTAATTTATCTGGTTATCGTTTTTACGAAGCGGTGATGAATTCACATGCACGACTGACTTACACCAAAGTACACAGCATTTTGCAAGGCGATGAAGTGCTACGTGAGCAATATGCAGAGCAAGTGCCGCATCTCACTGATTTGCACCAAATGTATATGGCCCTTAAGTCTTCTCGCCAGCAGCGCGGGGCAATTGAGTTTGAAACGGTTGAAACGCGTTTTGTGTTTAACGCACATCGTAAGATTGAATCAATCGTACCTGTCGTCCGTAATGATGCACACAAACTCATTGAAGAGTGTATGATTTTAGCAAACGTCGCAGCAGCTAAATTGCTTGAAAAGCATGAAGCGCCAGCACTGTATCGTGTACATGACGAGCCAGATCAAGAAAAACTGAGTCATTTTAGACAGTTCTTAAATGACTTGGGTATTGAAAGTAACCTTGCTAACGACCCATCTCCGTTAGAGTTGACCGAAGCACTCGCACAATTGGGTGAGCGCCCAGAGCAAGAGCTGATTCAAACCATGTTGCTCCGCTCAATGAAACAAGCGGTTTATCAGCCTGATAACATCGGTCACTATGGTTTGGCATTAAAAGCCTATGCGCATTTTACTTCGCCAATCCGACGTTATCCTGATCTGGTTGTGCACCGTGCGATCAAAGCTATTTTAGCATCTCAAGGTCAGCAAACATCTGGCGAATATGCTTATGAAAATGATGAAGCCGATCAGTTGGGTGAACAGTGTTCAATGACCGAGCGTCGTGCAGACGATGCGACTCGCGAAGTAGCCGACTGGCTGAAATGTGAGTTTATGCAAGATCATGTTGGCAGTGAGTTTAGCGGTGTAGTTTCATCAGTCACTAATTTTGGCTTATTCGTTCGTCTAGATGAGCTACAAATCGATGGCATGATCCATGTGTCGACACTGGGTAATGAGTTCTTCCATTTTGATGGCGCGAAACATTGCCTTGTGGGTGAGCACAGTCATCAGGTTTATCGCTTAGGTGATAAGTTACAAGTACAAGTATCGTCAGTCAGTTTAGATGAACGCCGCATCAATCTGGTGCTTGCGGGTGAGTTAGTACAAGACCGCTATGCACGCCGAAGAGCTAAGCCTTCAACAAGTCGCTCGACAGATAAACCGAGTCGTAAACCAAGCGTGCGAGAGCAGCTTAAAGCAGGTAAAATCCCGGGTAAATCGACTAAGTCGGGTGAGCAAGCGAGTGAAACTCGAGGCGAGAGCCATGATGGCAAGCGCAGCTCAAAACGTAACGAACAAGGTAAAAAGCCTAAAAAAGGCAAAAAGACGACGCCAAAAGGCAAACTAAAAAAAGCCAAGAAGGCAGCACTCGATAACCCAACGGGTGCTAAAAAGTCTAAAAAGACCAAAGCAAAGAAAACGCGCCCAGGTAAAAATGCCCGCAAGCGTAATAAACCGAGCGCAGGAGAGTAAAGACAGTGAGCAGTGAATTAATTTTTGGTTTTCATTCTATTGAAGCGATTTTAGCGAATGAACCTGAGCGCTTTTTAGAGATCTTTGCATTAAAAGGTCGTGAAGATAAGCGTTTGAATCCTGTAATTAATGAAGCGCGTAAATTTGGCATTTCAGTGCAATTTATGCAGCGTAAAGCGTTAGATAACAAAGCCAAAGGTGAGCAGCACCAAGGTATTATGGCACGCGTAAAACCTGCGCGTCAGTATAGTGAAAAAGATCTTGATGAGATTATTGCCCGTGAAGCAACACCTTTCTTTCTAGTTTTAGATGGTGTTACTGATCCACATAATCTAGGTGCATGTTTGCGTAGTGCAGATGCGGCTGGAGTACATGGCGTGATTGTGCCAAAGGATAAGTCAGCAAAGCTTAACGGTACAGCCCGTAAAGTTGCTTGTGGTGCAGCGGAAACCGTACCTCTTATTCAAGTAACTAACCTTGCGCGTACATTACGTGACATTAAAGAAGCTGGTGTATGGGTTGTTGGTACTGCAGGTGAAACCGATACCCATGTGTTCGATGCGAACCTAACTGGCCCGATGGCCATTGTGATGGGGGCAGAAGGTGACGGCATGCGCCGTTTAACGCGCGAGCATTGCGATGTGTTAGTTAAAATCCCAATGGTTGGTACGGTATCAAGTTTGAACGTATCAGTAGCAACGGGAATTTGTTTATTTGAAGTGCTACGTCAACGTAGTCTTTAATAAACCAGAACATCACATGAAAAAGCACGATTGATATCGTGCTTTTTTGTGTCTGCACGTGGCATAAAGCCAAGCCTACAGACAGTTTTCAGCTGTGGATTTGTAGGCGCGATTTTATATCGCGCAATGTTTAAACCCTTACCTATGCAGCAATTTTATCAGCTAATAACTCTGCTAATTCATACAAGGAACTAACCGTATAGGTTGGCTCAATCCCGTCTTTACCTTCAACACCTGCATGTTGTAACCAACAGCTATCAATGCCAAAACGATTTGCACCTAGCACATCGCTTTCTAAGGTATCACCTACCATCAGCACCTTACTTTTATCTGGATTACCAAGCTTTGCTAATGCTGCGGCGAAAGGTTCAGGTGCGGGCTTTGCCTTGCCTATTTGCTCAGAAATGATCAAAGCTTCAAAGTAATCGGCAAAGCCAGTATGTGCTAAACGCTTTTGCTGTAACTTGTTAAAACCATTGGTGATGATCCCAAGTTTCACTTTGCCATGTAATGATTCAAGCAGGGCTTTTGCGCCTAACAATGGCTGACAGATCTCCGCCATGGCATCTAAAAATGCGTCGTTTAATTCTTGAGGATTAACGTTGAGCTCTTCCGCTAACTTTGTGAAGCGAGTGACTTGCAACGTTTCAGCGTTAATCTCACCATTTTGATATTGCACCCAAAGCGCTGCGTTATCGTCTTTATACCCTTGGTAATCTTGCTCACTGAATTCAACACCGTAGTTTAATAACATGGTTTTCAAACCTAGATAGGCGTTGAAGCTAAATAGGGTTTCGTCGGCATCAAATAAAATATGTGTGTACTGCATCGTGCTATCACTTATTGTAGAGTTTAGGATGATTAAATGGCGCCATCGCAAGTAATAAAGCTTGTGTATAGCTACTTTCACGGGTTGCTAGATGATTGGTTAGTAAACCAATTGCACCGCCTTTTTGTTTGATGTTTTCGGTATTGAATAAATCATCCATCACATGGCCCAACTCCTCACCCGCCAGTAATTTATCATAAACTGATTGTGGTAGAGGCAAGTTGCAACTACGACCTATGCTGGTGTGTTTTCCGTTTGAAATTACCACAAAGGCAAAAGTGGCTGGACCATAGCTAAACTGATTTGCACCGCCTTCCATTGCACAGTAAAAGTCTGCTTGCTGATGTTTTATAAGATGCTTAACGCGGTTTTCAGCACCGATACGAGTATCGTCTTCTCCTAAAGGTTGATCGGGTACACCACTGGGGGCATGCATACCTTGGCAATCAAGCGTGTGCTCAGGAAAGTACTGTGTGAAAATTTCTTTGGCAGCGGCCACTTTGACCGGATTTTGTGAGCCAACAAGTATTTTTAAAGAAGGCATTATTCCGTGCTCCTTTTATCAGTTGAGCAACTAGTCTAATGTTTTATGAGCGACTTAACTATGTTTTAAATGTTAGAAATAATGAATAGTTAAACTGATCCCTAGATAGGTAAATCAACCGGTGCCATATTCTCCAGAGCCCGTTTTTTTACCAGCAGATCTTTTATCAGCGGAGTTAAGACGAGTTCCATCGCGAGACCCATCTTTCCACCTGGGACAACCAAGGTATTAACTCGAGACATAAAGCTGCCATCTATCATTTGCAAGTAATAAGGAAAATCTACGTTGTCGATGCCGCGAAAGCGAATAACCACAAAGCTTTCATCGAGAGAAGGGATATCTTTGGCGCTAAATGGATTTGAGGTATCAACTGTTGGTACGCGCTGAAAGTTAATGTGTGTGCGAGAAAACTGTGGCGTAATATGGGTAATGTAATCATCCATACTTCGAACAATAGAGGTCATCACAGCTTCACGAGAATGGCCACGCTCATTAGTATCGCGGATCATTTTTTGGATCCACTCAAGGTTAACAATAGGTACCATGCCAATCAGTAAATCAACATGCTTCGCAACGTCGTGTTCATCAGTTACTACACCACCATGTAACCCTTCGTAAAACAACATGTCAGAGTTAGGCTCTAAATCTTGATAGGGGGTGAAGGTGCCTGGGAGTTGGTTATAAGGCACGGCTTCATCAAAGGTGTGTAAATAGCGTCTTAGTTTACCTGTGCCATGCTCACCATATTCAGCAAATAAGGTTTCAAGACCAGCAAAGTCATTGGCCTCTTGACCAAAGTAACTAATATGTTTGCCTTCTTGCAGCGCTTCTCGCTTTAGCTTGTCCATTTCTGGGCGAGTGAAACGATGAAAACTATCACCCTCTACAAAAGCGGCATTCGCCTCAAGGCTACGGAAAATATGTTTAATCGCATTGGTGGTAGTGGTAGTGCCAGCACCTGAGCTACCAGTTATCGCAATGATTGGGTGTTTTTGAGACATATTAACCTGCTGATGTAGTTTTTTATAAGCGCAAATCGGTAATTTACTTGTTTGATGTTACCTGAAGGTTAAGAGATAGCAAGCATTTCAAATTCAGTATGCTTAGAGTGCTTTGGTTGTGTTTTGTTTTTGGTGAAATGCAAAAGCCTCGTTATGATAGAAACATATTTCCGCTCATTTGCTAAAAAGAGCAATAAAAAAGCATGACCAATTAAGGGATTTCCATGTATAAAAAAATGGCTTTAGCTGTCAGTTGCAGTTTAGTTTTCACTGGTTCAGTACTCGCAAATACGTTCCCTAGTAGCCAGATTTATTTGGCGACAGAACTTGAAAATGGCATTAAGGTGAAACCAATCACGGGTGCAAAGGGTTACCACAATCAACCCTTAGTGACAGAAGACGGCATATATTTTACGCAATCGGTCACTGACGGTGATAAAAGTCAGATGGACTTATTCTTCTATGATTTCAAAAAAGCCAACGCTGAGAATTTAACGAACTCGCCGGTTTCTGAGTACTCACCGACGTTATATCCCCATGAAGCGGGTTTATCTAGTATTGTTGTTGAAGCTGATGGTAAACAGAAATTATGGTTTTATCCATTCGATAAAAGCCAAGCACCAAAACGCATTTTTGACCACATTGAACCGGTTGGTTATCACGCATGGGGCAAGACTGAAGATTTAGTGATGTTTATCCTCGGTGAGCCACATACACTGCAGTACACAGATTTAACTGGTCATTTACCGAAAGTAGTTGCGGGTGATATTGGCAGAAGTTTGGCGTTTAACGAAAAACGTTCGCTTTACTCGTTCACGTATCAAGAAGGTAACCAGCATTGGTTTGCGACTTTCTCGCCTAACACCCAGCAAGTTAAACAACACTTTGTGATGCCACAGCAAGTGCGAGATTACACCTGGATTGATTCAGATACTGTTGCTTATGCCATTGATAACCGTATTTATACACGCAATATTGAGCAGCCTAAGCAAGTGTCTCAATGGCATAACTTTACTTCGTATTGTGACTCGCAAATTACCCGATTAAGTTATAAGCAAGGAAAAATGGCATTTGTTTGTCAAAAATTGTAATTCTCAAAGCAATCTTTTTTGATGTTAGTTACAATTAACCAATTATATTTAGGATAAACATTTTAAGGGCTAGTGATGGCAATTTTAGTAACAGGTGGTGCGGGTTATATTGGTTCCCATACGGTTTTAGAACTACTAAATCAAGGCGACGAAGTGATTGTTGTCGATAATTTAAGTAATTCATCGTCAGAATCATTAAAGCGTGTTGCTGAGATCACAGGTAAAGAAGCAACTTTTTACCAAGGTGATATTTTAGATAAAGCATTCTTAGATTCGGTATTTGCAAAGCACAGCGTAGATCAAGTGATCCACTTTGCAGGCTTAAAAGCGGTGGGTGAGTCTGTTCAAAAGCCAATTGAGTACTACCAAAATAACGTACAAGGCACACTAAGTTTACTCGATGCGATGCGCGACGCGGGTGTGTTTAAGTTAGTATTTAGCTCATCGGCTACCGTTTATGGCGACCCAGCAAGCTTACCTATTCGTGAAGACTTCCCGGTGGGTGGTACTACTAACCCTTATGGCACGTCTAAGTTGATGGTTGAAATGGTGCTACAAGATGTCGCCAAATCTGACCCACGTTGGGCGTTTGCTATTTTACGCTACTTCAATCCTGTCGGCGCGCATAAGTCAGGCCGTATTGGTGAAGATCCAAATGGTATTCCTAATAACTTACTACCTTACATTTCACAGGTAGCAGTGGGTAAATTAGCGCAACTCGGTGTTTTTGGTGACGACTACGATACCAAAGACGGCACTGGTGTTCGTGACTATATTCATGTTGTCGATTTAGCTATTGGTCATTTAAAGGCGTTAAATAAAATCAACGCAGAAGCTGGCGCACATATCTACAATCTAGGTACAGGTAATGGCTACTCAGTATTCGAAATGGTCACCGCTTTTGAGAAAGCAGCCAACAAGCCAGTACCATATGAAGTTAAAGCGCGTCGCCCTGGTGACATCGCAGCATGTTACGCAGCACCAGAAAAAGCCCTCAACGAGCTGGGGTGGCAAGCTGACCGCGGTATCGACGAAATGATGGAAGATACTTGGCGCTGGCAAAGCAATAACCCGAGCGGGTATTAATGCTTTTACGATAGCCATGTCATATATTCTAAAACGGTCACATCATGTGGCCGTTTTTATATCTATTAATGAATGGTATAATTTGCAGCTACTTTTGGGCCCTGCCTAATTCAAACCTTATACAATCAAAGCAGCTAAATGCTTTGCATAAAGATCATATAGTTAGAGGTAATTTGTGACGACTCAAGCACTAGACCGCCGTTTTTCTGTTGCACCTATGCTGGATTGGACTGACCGTCATTGCAGAACTTTCCATAGAAAATTGTCTAAACATGCGGTGCTGTATACAGAAATGATCACGACCGGTGCCATTTTATTTGGTAAAGGTGATTATTTGGCGTTTGGTGAGCATGAATTACCTGTGGCACTGCAGCTAGGTGGCTCAGACCCTGAAGCATTGGCAAAGTGTGCTAAGAAAGCCGATGAATATGGTTATAGCGAGATTAACCTAAATGTAGGTTGTCCTTCTGATCGTGTGCAAAACGGTCGTTTTGGTGCGTGTTTAATGGCTGAACCGCAGCTGGTGGCTAAGTGTGTTGCTGCCATGAAAGCGCAAACTGATGTGCCCGTGACGGTAAAAACACGCATTGGTATTGATGAGCAAGATAGCTATGAGTTTTTAACCACGTTGATTGAAGCGGTTAAAGATGTGGGTTGTGATGATTTTATCATCCATGCGCGTAAGGCTTGGTTACAGGGGTTAAGTCCAAAAGAAAACCGTGAGATCCCACCGCTTGATTATCCGCGTGTATACCAGTTGAAAAAAGATTACCCAGATTTACACATAAGTATTAATGGTGGCGTTAAAACCATTGAAGAATGTCAGCATCATTTAACGCATATTGATGGGGTGATGGTCGGTCGAGAAGCTTACAGCAACCCATTTATGCTATCTCAGGTCGATGAGCTGTTGTACGGTGGTGAAGCGTTTACACAAACGCGGCATGAAGTGGTTCGTAGCATGTATGATTACTTTGAAGCGCAAATGAGTGAAGGCGCGAATTTCTGGCATATTGCTCGTCACATGTTAGGTATTTTCCAAAACCAACCGGGTGCGCGAGGGTATCGTCGTCACTTATCAGAAAATGGCCATAAAAAAGGTTCTGGTATCGAGGTAATGGAAAAAGCACTGACATTCGTGCCGGAACTTTAAAGTTTTAGAGTTAAAAAAATAAAGAAGCCGCTAAATCAGCGGCTTCTTTATTTTTATATTCGATGACTTTAATTTTCGTGTAAAAGTACGCGGGATAAACCCGCGTCTACATGTCTAGATTTTTCTGTTGTTGGATTGTCATCCAGGCGAAGGTCAGGATCCAATATTGATAAGATAGACCCTGAAATAAATTCAGGGTGACAAAAATTTAGGTTTATCCTGATAACTCGCAACTCGCAACTCGCAACTCGCAACTCGCAACTCGCAACTCGCAACTCGCAACTCGCTAACTACTCCCCACTGATTAAATTGACTACTTTTTAGTTTATTTAACTAAATCATGAAATTTGTCTCTTCTATAAAAACTCCCAAAAATCATTAAGCTTATGTTTTTATTTGCTTTTATCTTTTGGCACAAAGATTGGAATAGCTCTAGTAACCCAATTGCCAAATGCATAGGAGCAGAACATGGCCTTAATCGACAGAATTGAAGATCTTATTAAATCAGAAATTAATGCGTTTTTAGACAAAGCAGAAGATCCACAAAAAATGACTGCGCAGATTGAGAGTGAGTTACAAGATGCCTTGGCTGAGTGTCGTTCAACTGCTGCACAGATCATCGCAGAGCAGAAAGGCTTATCCCGCCAGCATGATGACTTTGTAAAAGGTATCGAACGTTGGCAGCAGCAAGCAGAGCTAGCGGTAAGTAAAGGTCGTGATGATCTAGCAAAATCGGCACTTATCGAAAAGCAAAAGCTTGTAGATGCTCAGGAAGACAACAAAAAGCAAGCGGCACAATTAGAAGACGCGCTGCACAAGCTGAATGAAGATGCCGCTAGGCTAAGTAATAAAATTGCTGAGGTAAAAGCAAAACAGCAGCAATTTTACAGAGCACAAAATAGTGCATTAGCAAGGTTAAAAGTACGTAGCACGTTAAATAGTGAAGAAGTACAAAATGTTTGCGCACGCTTTTCACAATTAGAGCAAAAAGTGGAGCGTATCGAAGCACAAGTTGAAAGCTACGATATTGGTAAAAATGATGTTTATCAAGAATTCAAACAAATGGAACAAGACGAAAAGCTGAGTGAAGAGCTGGCTGCACTGAAGCAAAAAGTGTCAGACAAGCAGGCTTCAGAAGCATCAACTTCTGCGCAGTAACCAGAAGTTTGCTAGGTATTAATTCGTTTTGATAGGCTCGGCGCAACGAGGCGCCTCCCTAATTTTTCAGGAGTAAGGTTATGAATATGCAACAAACAACGAAAACATGTCGTCGTATTTTAGCGAGAAAGAAAATTGCAGGTGTATGTGCTGGGCTAGCAGAACGTTTTGATTTACCAGTATGGCTAACTCGAGTATTAACTTTGTTGGTATTTTTGAAGTTCCCAATGATGACGGTGATGGCATACGGATTATGCGCTGTACTGTGGCCAAAGCAGTAATTGCTAGATATTAAGTTGTAAAGGTGTAGGAGGTAATTATGAAAACAGCATTGATTTTATTAGCAGCATTACTATTTATTAGCGCATTAAGCTGGGTTCAAACACCTGTTATGTTCTTTGCGATGCCAGAATTTATTTGGGAAATAAGCTGGGTCGGTATCGAGCTATTCGCGCTTTTAGCTGGCATTATTGCTGTGATCGCGCTGGTGGCATTAGTGAGTGTCGGAGTAATTGGATTGGTGTTGGTTGTGCTCATTGGGCTAGTGTTAGCATTATTATTTAATTCCATCTTTATTGCTTTGCCATTACTTATGTTAGTTGGATTAGCTTGGTTACTTAAGGAAGAGTCTCCTGTATATTAGATCTCTACCAGATCAAAGGGTTTCTTGATTTTTCATGCTATGATGTTGCAAGTTAAACTTTTTTCAAAGGAATAAGCATGTTATTAAGAAACCTTTCTCTGGCGGCGGCACTATTACTTTCTGGTTTATCGCAGGCACATGAAGGCCATAGTCACGATCATAGTCATGTACAAAAAGAACTCATGGTGACAGATGCTCAAATTCGTACATTCTTACCGGCGGCAAAATCAACTGCAGCTTATTTCACCATTCATAACCCGATGGATAAATCAGTTTTTCTAAAGAAAGCAACGATTCGTGGTATTGGGCGTGTTGAGATCCATGAGCATGTTCACAAGAATGGCATGATGCGCATGCAAAGAGTCGAATCAGTTGAATTACCTGCGAATCAACAAATAATGTTTCAACCAGGTGGTTTTCATTTAATGGCTTTTGAGCCTGAGCATACATTAAAGGCCGGTGAAAAGCGCAAGTTGACGTTATATTTTGATAACGGCGATAGGCTGTATAGTTTTGTAGAAGTTGTATCTTTGAAAGATACTTTTGAAAAGCCAAAAAATTCTCATCATAACCACCATTAAGGAGGGTTTATGCAACAGCATTTAGGAAAAATTGCAGGCGGGTTTGCAGGTTTAGTTGTAATCGGCTATTTAATCGCGGTTTACTGGAGCTTTGAACCTGCGGCATTCAATGTCGTTGAAAAGGCGAAGCACACTGCTGAGCAGCAACAAGTTAAATTAGTTCCAGGTTATGTCACGTCAACAGCGCTTATTGAAGTAAGTGAGACCTTGCTAAATAAGCCAGGTGGATATTTATCAAATGATAAAATGCCACCGAGCTTATTAATGGATAATATGCCAGCGTGGGAGTATGGTGCCCTTGAAATGGTACGTGACTTGGCTCTGTCGATGCGAAAAGACTTCAGCCGTTCTCAATCTCAATCTACAGAACACCCAGCGCTAAAAAAAGCTCAGCCACAATTTAACATCAGCTCAACAGCTTGGATTTGGCCAAGTGCAGAAGGCGAGTATCAAGTAGGGATCGAGCAATTAAAGCTGTACCGCGCACAGATTGCGAATCCTCAAGATAGAGAGAGCCAGTTTTATGCTCGTGCAGATAATCTACGCGGCTGGTTAAAAGAAGCTGAAAAACGTTTGGGTAGCTTAAGTCAAAGATTAAGCGCAAGTGTAGGGCAAGATAGAGTTAATACAGATCTCGCTGGTGACTCAGCTGCAAACCAAGCGACCAGTGCACCCAGTCATCATGTAGTGAAAACATCATGGTGGAAAATTGACGATGTTTTTTATGAGTCGCGCGGCGCAACTTGGGCATTATTGCACTTTTTAAAAGCAGTAGAACATGATTTTGCTGATGTACTTGAGAAAAAGAATGCTAAAGTTAGTTTACAGCAAATTATTCGCGAGCTTGAGTCAACGCAAGAAACTGTTTGGAGTCCTATGATTTTAAATGGTAATGGCTTTGGTTTTGTTGCTAACCACTCGCTGGTAATGGCAAACTATATATCAAGAGCAAATGCAGCTCTTATTGAACTCAGTGAACTTCTAGCGCAAGGATAAAAAATGAAAAAGTACTGTTTAGCTGCAGCATTATCAATGGCTTTCTTAGCACCAGTTGCAAAAGCAGATATGTTGTTAGGTTTATATGTAGGGGCTGACGGCTGGCAGAGTGAAAACTCAGGTAGTTTTGCAGGCAAAGGTCAGGCAGAAAATTTCAACTTTGAAGATAAGACATTCTCAAGCTACTATGCAGCGTTCGAGCACCCTGTGCCGTTAATTCCAAACATTAAGCTGAAGTACACACAATTAGAGTTAGATGGTAAAACAACTCTAAATGAAACATTTGAGTTCGATGGTCAAGACTTCACTGTGGGCACTGAAGCAAATCTGATGACAGATTTCAGCCACATGGATTACACGCTTTATTATGAGTTATTTGATAACGATTTAGTGTCTTTTGATTTTGGTGTAACGGTAAAGCATTTTGATGGTGATGCAACAGTACAAGGTACGGTTGCAGGTCAGTCAAGAACGGAGACGATTGATTTCTCAGCGCCAATTCCACTAGGCTACTTACGTGGTGAAGTTGGCTTACCATTAACTGGCTTGAGCGTTTTTGCTGAAGGTAATCTATTGGCAATCGACGATAGTAAAATTCAAGATTACCAAGTAGGTATCGCTTGGGAAGTGATTGACAATCTAGCGGTTGATGTGGCGATCCGTGCAGGTTATCGTTCATTTATTATTGAGTTAGATGATGTAGATGACATCAGCACTGATTTAGAAGCATCTGGCCCATTTGCGGGTATTCAGGTTCACTTCTAAGGTTTGAAAGCTAAATGTAACGAGTTGGCGAGTTAAAAGTTAGCGAGTTACAGGCAGTGAATATATGTAGGCGCGGGTTTATCCCGCGCTTTTTTGTGCGTGACATAAAGTCAGCGCCTACAATGGTGCAAAATATACGTTGCGAAGCAAGGTTACTTTTATGCAAGGTGAAATGAGCAATTTTAGCCGCCGCAATGGAGTGCTCTATTTGTAGTTTTGTAGGACATTATTTATGGCGTCAATTTAAAAACTTTGTTGCGCTAAAGCACAACCAACAGGTGATTGAGTTTAGTGACATATAAGCCGTTATTTATAGCGAGCTTTAAATCATACTTTGATTCTCAACGAGCAAATGGTCATTTGCTTACTGCGTCCACTCAAAGTTAAACTCTTCCTGCATTGCTTGCTCTAATAACAGCTTATACTGTTTATTTACCGGTGCGGTGATCAGGCGTTTTAGCTCTTCCCCTGTTTGAGTCAGTTTGTAATAACTTAAAACCAGCTCATTGCTTTTGGCTGTCAACGTTAATTTTTGACCTTGAAAGCTTAAACTAAAACTCTGCCCTTGCTTTAGGCTTGGAGATTCTATTTCTTTTCTGTACATCAAACCAATATCCATCAAAGTGAGAATGTTGGGAAAACTCAAACCTGATTGGGCTAAATTAATAGATTCTTTATTTCCTTTACGTAAAAGGTCAAAAAAAGACGGTTTTTTATAGTAGCCCAGCATAATTAGGTAGCTGCCTTCATGCTCAACAAAACCACATAAAGGCGCACATTTTTGTAATGCGTTGGCTTCTTTTTGGGTCATTTGTTTAAGCGTTTGTAGGCTTTTTATTGAAAATGTACCTGGAGATAGGGTCTCACCTACTAAAATCTTAGCCCATAAAGTTTGCATAGCCTGGTTGGTAATATCTTCAGCAAGTGCAATAAAATGTTCGAGCCAATCGGGATCAGGGCGACCTTTACTGACTACATCAGGGCATAGACTTAAGGCACCAGCCATAATGGCTTCAATGTTAATTTGTCGCTGTATTTTTTGTAGTTGCTGCCTTTTCAGTGCGCGTTTGAGTGCTGAGTTATTCGATTGTACAGAGTACTCGACGGTGCGTTTGCCTTGTGCTGAGTATTCAGGTTGGTCAGGTGCTTTTTTAAAAGAAGCCTTCTTTACCATTGGGTAACCAAGCTTTTCTTCAATCAGCAAAGCGAGATTTGCTTTAGAATTCGCCTTCTTTACCGTCATTGCATGTCCTTATCAGCAAGTTGAATATGTGAACGTAAATTATTTATGCTGGAAGTAAACATTTTATCGGCCAGTGAACGAATATATAAAACAATAATACCCCCACTCACCGTAGAATGAATGGTGCCCTTCAATGAGTGGTTTATAGTTAATTCATTATCATTGTGAATGAGGCTTAAGCTTCCAAGCAATGCATGCTCATTGTTGATCAAGATAGAGTACTGTAGTTGGCTTTGAGATATTTCAGTAATAGTGATCTCAATATCAGCGCTCGAGGTTTGTAAAAATACATTTGCGCCTAAAGTATTGCTTGGAGATGAAATATCAATACTGAGCTTTGAGCTGAACTTATCCCATGCCATAAGCTGAGGCCAGAGTTTCAAGTCAAATAGGAGGGGCCTTACTTGTTCATCAGAGCCTCTGAGGTCGCTTGTTTGCTGAATACTAAAATGCCGTGGTAAAAATACCAGTACCAGAAGCACAAGCACCATAGTTAGTAAGCTAAACTTTAACGTTTTGGCACGAATAGAAATAACGGCACTCCTCGAATGATATTGGCTAGTTTTACTTTTATTTCGATAAGATAGTCTATACTAATTCAATGACCTAAATAAATAAGTTGCAATTCAGCAATTGATGTTGAAGTCATTAGGGTTTACCTCAGCTAACAATTAAGATATACCTTAAGCAAGCGAACATACCCACTTCATTTACGTTTTATTAAAAATAATAAAACTTTAACTAAAGCGGTAGAAGTTGAAGGAATTTGAATGGCGTCTGAGCAAGATGACTTTTTGTTTTTAGATCATGAAGATGATGCACCAGAAAGTAATGAGCCACAGGGCTTTTGGGATATTCTGGTTGTGGACGATGATCCTGAAATACACTCTGTGACCAAACTTGCTTTATCTGGCGTTGAGTTTTGGGGCAAGGCGTTGCGCTTTCATCATGCTTATTCGGGTGAAGAGGCGATTCACGAGTTAATCCACCATCCTGAAATATGCTTATTACTACTTGATGTGGTAATGGAGTCAGACGACGCAGGTCTTAAAGTTGTCAAAAAAGTTCGAGACGATCTCGATAATCACAATGTTCGAATTATTCTAAGAACGGGCCAACCAGGGCATGCGCCTGAAGAGCAAGTTATTCGTGAATACGACATCAATGACTACAAAATGAAAACCGAGCTTACGCGAAGTAAGCTAGTGACGTCATTAATGACCGCTTTGCGTTCGTTTCAACAAATATGTGAGCTAGAAGCCCAAAGTGAAGGTTTAACGAATATTTTAAGTGCCTCCAATGCGATTTTAGGGCACAACAATATCAGTGGTTTTAGTCAGGCTGTGGTGATGCAGTTAGCTAATATTTTAGCGAATGACGCCAATGGCTTTGTATGTGCTCAAGTTTCAGGTACTAATTCATTGGTTTTGTTAGGTGGCACAACGCAATATCACGAGTTTATAGGGCAAGGTGTTGAGCAACTTGATAATGGCCGTGCGATTATGCAGGTCAAAACTTGCATTGAGCAGCAATGTCATCAACAAACAGAACATGACCTCACGCTATTCCTTGAAAAAAACAATGAACAGGCGGCGATTTTTATTGAACTAGCTTTACCTCCGATGCCGCGGCAAATTCAGTTCGCTGAGATCTTCTTAGCCAACGTCAGTGTAGGCTTAGATAACATTAAGCTATTCAGCCAAATCAGAGAAGTCGCATATAAAGACCCCTTAACAAAGTTAGCAAATCGCACTAGCTTTGTAGAGCACTTAGAGAAAACACCTTGTGACGAGGGTTTATCTTTAATTTTGTTAGACATTGCTCAGTTCTCAGACATCAATAATGGCTTAGGGCAAGAAGTGGGCAATCAGTTATTGATGGCAGTGATGCAGCGTCTAGAGCAAGATATTCCTAATGCAAAAGCCTTAGCTAGAATTGGCGCTGACGTTTTTGCGTTTTTACTACCGACCAGCTCTTTTAATGAAGAGTTGCTCGTTGATGCCCTTACTATTCCTTATCAGTTAAAAGAGCACTTATTGTCTATTCACTTTCATATTGGCTTATGTAAATGTGAAGACTTCAGTGACACAGGTCTAGAAACCTTGAAAAAAGGGTATATAGCACTTAACCAAGCAAAACAGAGCCACAAGGTGTTTGATTGGTATACATCAGACTTAGAAGAAAAAATGGCATGGCGTCTAGGTTTGATCAGGCAATTGAGAAGTGATTTCGAGCAACACAAATTAGAAGTCTGGTACCAGCCACAATTTTCTTTAAAAACCCAGCAAATTATAGGTTGTGAGGCTTTATTACGTTGGCCATCGGGAAATGGACGCTATATTTCCCCAGGTATTTTTGTGCCGCTAGCTGAAAGCTCAGGTTTGATTGTTGAAATAGGACAGTGGGTGCTTGAGCAAGCTTGTCAGCAGCAAAAACGCTTTGCTCAATTGGGGCTGGATATCTGTGTCGCTGTAAATGTGTCCGTACCTCAATTTAAAACACCCGATTACGCTAAAACAGTGATTAATACTCTAGAGCAATATCAGGTGCCAAGTAGCAGAATAGAGCTTGAGGTCACAGAAAGTGTTGTGATGGACGAAATTGGAAGCGTCATCGATACGTTAGACGAGTTAAAACGTTATGGTATTGAAGTGGCCATCGATGACTTTGGTACTGGTTTTTCTTCGCTAAGCTATTTACAGAAGCTGCCTTTATCTCGCCTCAAAATCGATAGAGCTTTCGTTAAAGACATTCCTGAGAGCGATACTGGCGCGATCGCCGAATTAATCGTATCCCTAGGTAAAAATCTCGGTTTGAAAACCATTGCTGAAGGCGTTGAAACGCAAGTTCAGTTAGAGCGTTTACAGCAAATGGGCTGTGATGAAATTCAAGGCTTCTTACTCGGTAAGCCAATGCCGGTTGATGAACTAATGCTGTTTGCTCAGAATAAGCTTGGCTCTTAGGTTTTACTTTCAACCCTTATTTTTAAATTATCGAAAAAATTAAAGGATACACTTTTAATGTAGGCCGTCATTTATGGTGACAATATTAACTGTTTTAGCAAACTACAACCGATTTATGATTTAAAGATAGGTAAAGAAGAGCTTTCATATTCTCAATAAGGTATTTGCTTATTTAGAGTTTACGCTTGCAAGCCATCGTTTATGGCGACAAGAAAATCAGTGTAATATTTTGATGAGGTTGATAATTAAAAAAGATGAGATTTAGAAATTTTAAGTAAGATTCTTGAATCTGAAAACACTGAAGAGAAGATGGGGCGACTGATGGGGCTCGAACCCACGACAACCGGAATCACAATCCAGGGCTCTACCAACTGAGCTACAGCCGCCGCAATACCACCTTGTTTGGTGTGGCGCGCATAATACATAAAAAAACTCGGCTTGCAAAGCATAAATTCGATTTTATTTAAATTTAATGAAAAAGTACCTTTTCATAAAGGCAAAGTTCATATTCAGCGTGTATAATGCGCAAAATTCACTCATCAAAAAAATTAAGGAGAGTGCATGGACGTTCTAATCAACTGGATCAACGAAAATTCAGATCTAATTACTCACTATATTTTGCAAGGCATTTTAGCCATCGTAATCCTACTATTAGGATTAAAGGTTGCTAAGTTCTTTGGTAATTTTACCGAAAAAGCATTTGCAAAAAGAAAAATTGATAAAGCAGTTGCCGGTTTTATCTCAAATATTGTCTATGCGCTGGTATTCGCTGCGACGGTATTAATGGCGTTATCGCAAGTTGGTATCGAAACCACATCGTTCGTTGCCATCTTAGGTGCTGCAGGCTTAGCAGTTGGTTTGGCACTTCAAGGATCACTATCTAATTTTGCTTCTGGTGTGTTAATAATCATTCTTCGTCCGTTCAAGTCTGGTGACTATATTGAAGCTGGCGGCAAAGCGGGTAGTGTTGAACGCATAGAGATCTTTGCAACAGAATTACGCACTCCAGATAATAAAGTCATCATCATGCCTAACTCAGCAATCATGGGGGGCGCTATTGTTAATTACTCTCGCCAAAAAACTCGTCGTATCGATTTAGTTATCGGTGTGAGTTATGACGCTGACCTTCGCCAAACAAAAGAAGTATTAAAGAGTGTACTAGACAAAGAGTCTCGCATATTAAAAGATCCAGCCTATACTGTTGCTGTTTCTGAATTGGCTGATTCAAGCGTAAACTTTGTTGTGAGACCTTGGGTAAATACAACAGAGTATTGGCCAACTTATTTTGACCTAATCGAAAATATTAAGATTGCGTTAGACGAAGCAAATATTGCAATCCCATATCCACAAATGGATGTTCACCTACATAAAGATTAATTACAGGGTAATCTATAAATGAAATTAAAACTTTTATCTCTTTGCGTTATTGCAGCAACCTCTTTTCAAAGTTTCGCAGAAGAAGCGAAAGAGCAGAAAACATGGGATGTAACAAGTGAAGTAGGTGCGATTATCACCAGTGGTAACACGTCAACGACAACACTTAAAGGTGGCATTAAAGCAAAGCATCACTTAGAGAACTGGAATAACGAATACAAGATAAGTGGCATCTATAAAGAGGATGAAATTGACAATGATGCGGGTGAGCGTGAGAAAAAACGTACCAATGAAAAGTATTCAGCATCAGCACAAGGCAACTATAAGTTGAATGAAGATCATAGCCATTTATTCGTTTATGGTTCGTATGATTCAGATTACTTTGGTGCGTACCGTAATGAAGCAGTATTATCAATTGGTTACGGCCTTCGCTTACTTAATCGAAGCGATATGTATTTGAATGCTGAAATTGGTCCTGGTATCAAACGCTTTGAAGAGCAAAAGAAATTTGATGAAAATGGTGTGCGTTTACCAACTGTGACAGACAATGAAGCAATTGGCGTTGCTAAGTTAGACTATAACTGGCAGATCTCAGACAATGCGCGTTTCACACAATTAGTTGCAGTTGAATACGGTGATACCAATACAAAAACGGTATCTGAATCTGCACTACTGACAAAAATCAATGGCTCACTCCAGATGAAATTTGCTTATAACATCACACACAACTCTGATGTAAGTGATGACAAAGAAAATACAGATACAGAGACATCTTTAACATTAGTTTACAGCTTTTAACATACCATTGTCGTAAACTTGTAATATAGACAAAAAAAGGGGCTTCAGCCCCTTTTTCTATGCATGTTACTTCGTGTAGAATATGCAATCTTTTTGGCCACAGCTTATAGGATTTAAGTTTGAATATGTTTTTTAAACGTGTCTTTGTATTGATTTTAATGCTTTTTTCAAGTGTTTCTCTGGCATTTACACCAACCCAAGCACAAATAGAACAGTTTAAAAAATTGCCAAAAGCTCAGCAAGAAGCCCTGGCGAAGCAATATGGTATCAATTTATCTTCTCTAGGAAATGTCTCTCAGCAGTCTGAAACATCGAAGCAAGAAAAACAGTCTGTAAATGAGCGTGAGATAGAGGAAACTGAGCAAAAGAGCGAAATTGAACGTTTAAACCCGACTGATAAACCCCTTCAGCCGTTTGGTTATGCGCTTTTTTCTGGGAGCCCTACGACTTTCGCTCCGCCTGAAAATGCATCAGTACCAGATACTTATGTGCTAAGCCGAGGTGATGTAGTCAATGTTACTTTCTATGGCAAAGAAAGCGCTTCTCATACTCTAAAAATAGATAATGAAGGTCGTTTATCGATCCCAAACTTTTCACCTGAGCAAGTTGCTGGCCTTAAATATGGTGAGTTTAAAAAGCTAATTCAAAGTAAAATCGAAAAAGAAGCAATTGGTTTAAACGTTTTCGTTTCAATGTCTCAATTAAATCCAATGCGAATTTTAGTCGTTGGTGAAGCTTACAAACCAGGTAGTTTTATGGTTTCGCCACTATCTACAGTGACTCATGCTTTATATGTTTCGGGTGGTGTGACTGATATAGCAAGTTTGAGAAATATTCAAGTAAAGCGAAATGGTAAAACAGTCGCTACTTTAGACTTATACGACCTGCTTCTAGATGGTAACACTGAGGGGGACATTAACCTTCGCTCAGGTGATGTCGTGTTTATTCCATCGGTTGGCCCACAAATAACAGTAAAAGGTGCAGTTAAAAGAGAAGGTATTTTTGAATTAACACAAGAAGATGATCAAGCATCAGTAGTGAAAATGTTTGGTGGTTTTAAAGAAAATGCATTCACTAAAAATGTAGCTGTGCGCCGCATTGTTGATGGTGCAAAAAGTCGCATCATTTCTGCTGATTTCTCTGAGTCGACTAGTGGCTTTTCACCAAAAGCAGGAGATCTACTTACTGTAAAAGAGGTGAGTGAAGTAGTTACAAATTCAGTAACTTTGATCGGTGCGGTTGTCAGACCAGGATCGTATGAATGGTATGAAGGTATTACCATTGATAAGTTGTTTCTAAACTTCCGAGATGACTTACTTCCTCAAGCCGACTTTAATTACTCAATTATTGTCAGAGAGAAATCTGCACTAGGTGAAATTGAGGTCGTTCAATTCTCTCTTGCAGACGCGCTTCAGAGCAAAAATGTCGCTCTTGAAAAGAATGATGAGATTTATATCTTCAGTCGCTTCCAAATGAAGCAAGTAGAAGAGCTAGCTTTAGCAAACTTGGCATTAACTTCCGAGCAGAAACTTCAACAAGAAAAGGTGAAGTTATGGCATATCTTTGAATTTGAGCAATTTAAAAACACAATAAAACTATCTAATGAAATATTAGAAAATGAATTTACAGTTATCAATACACCTGAAGATAAAATGTATGCAAGTTTTAGTCGTAAAAAGCTACTAAAACCAGTACTCAAACGCTTAGAGTTCCAAAGCTCTAATCTAACAAAATCACATATATTAGAAGTGCGTGGACAAGTTCGTTTCCCAGGAAAATACCCATTGTCGTCAAACTCAACAGTAGAGAAGGCGATCAAGGCTGCTGCTGGTTTGTTAGAATCAGCATTTACTGAAAAAGCTGAACTAACACGGTTTGTCAATACAGAAGTAAGTCTTTTTGAGCACTTACAAATCGATATTAATGATGAAAAAGTCTTAGCTATGCAACTGGAGGGCAAAGATACATTAAATGTACTCATGCAACCGAATTGGCAAGATGATTACAAGGTGAATCTTGCGGGAGAAGTTCGTTTCCCAGGAACTTACACCGTAAACCGCGGTGAAACTCTATATGATGTGATTGAGCGTGCTGGTGGTCTATCGGCTCATGCAGAACCTAAAGCCGCGATTTTTACTAGGTTAGCTATTAAAGAGCAAGAACAGGCCCAGTTATCTAAACTTTCTGATGAATTAAGACGAGAAATCGCATCTAAGAGTTTTCAGCAATCAGTTGGTGGTGGAAGCTCAATTAACTATGATGAAATGAGCAGGCTTTTGAATGATTTAGCTAATGTGGAAGCTGTTGGAAGGTTAGTAATAGATTTGCCAGATATTTTACAAAAAGAAGAGCTTTTAATTTTGCAAGATGGCGACTCTTTATATGTACCAGGTAGACAAGATTCTATTTCAATCATCGGTGAAGTTAATTACTCATCCTCGCATTTGTATAAATCAGGTGTATCAATAGAACAGTATTTAGAGTTGAGTGGTGGCATCAAAGACCGAGCAAATGAAGAGCAGATTTATGTAATCAAAGCAAATGGTGCTGTTTTCATTCCTAAGTCATCGGGGTGGTTCTCTGTTAATTACCATAGCCAATTAGAGCCAGGCGATACGATTGTTGTGCCGATGGACCCTTCACATATGGATAATTTAACCCTTTGGAATACTGCAACTCAGATATTATTCCAGCTATCAGCAAGTGTTGCTGCAATTACGAGACTTTAACCAAAAGAGTTATTATGAGCAATTTAATTAAAGGCAATGATATTAATTTAAAAGAGCTTCTATTGATTCTTTGGAAAGGTAAGTGGATTTTCTTTTTTATTACTTTAAGTTTTTCTACTGCTAGCGTATTTATAAGCTTATCGTTACCGAATATTTATCAGTCGAATGTTGTCCTATATCCGCAAAAAGACGAGGCTGGAGGTGGTATATCTGCACTGGGTGGGCAGCTAGGTGGTTTAGCTAGTTTGGCTGGGGTTAACTTAAAAGGCTCAGATAAAACAGATTTAGCTATTGAGATATTAAAGTCGAGAAAATTTATTGATGAATTTATTAATGAGCATGATTTAGCTGTTCCAATCCTAGCTGCTAAAGAGTGGTCAAAAGATAATAATACGTTAATTTTTGACCCTGAAATATACGATGTTGAGAATAAAAAGTGGTTAAAAACTTTTTCTGATGTGCAATCAGATAACCCATCGACGCAGGCATTGTATAAAGCATTCAGAGAGCTTCTTTCAGTAACTAAACTAAAAGAGGCTGGCTTAGTAAGTATCTCTTTTGAGCATGTTTCACCGCATTTTGCTAAAGGGACCGTTGATAAACTTGTTGTATCAATTAATGCGGTTATGAAAGAGGAAGTTATTAATAACTCTGATAAAAGTATTGATTTTTTAAGTGAACAATTAAATAAAACGGATGTAAATAATATACAAAGTGTTCTTTATGAACTAATAGAAGAACAAGCAAAAAACAGAATGTTTGCTGAAGTTAGAGATGAATATATCTTTAAAACAATAGATCCTGCCATAGTGCCGGAAAAGAAGAGCTCACCAAACCGAGCTTTAATTTGCATTATAGGTACATTTTTGGGAGCGTTTTTAGCTTTTATTATTGTGGTAGTTTCTTACTTTGTTAAAAACGAAAATAAATCTTAATGAATAGGGTCGCTAGAGTGTCTAAATTAGGTAATGACAAAACAGTTACTGTTAATGGTTTGAGTATTGGAAAACGATTCAGAACTAAAAAGCACGCCCTAAATCAAAGGGTTATTTATGTTTACTGTCCCGAAAATAGAGTTAATAAAATACAAGAGCTTTCAAAGAAGTTTGATTTTGATGTTGTAATAAACGACTATTCAATAACTGACTTAACTAGAAAAGTTATTTGTCATTATGAGAGCGCATTACTTTCAGAAGAGAAAAGATCCTTCTTAGTAACAGCAACCGAGCTAGGTTGTTGGGTTGAGCCATTAGTCAGCTACCTAGATGGTAGGCTTGGTTACACAGAGGTTGAACTATTGGGAAGTAGCTACTTTCTTCATCAAAAAGCATTCTCTATACTTTCTACAAAAAGAACTCAAATAGCCAAAAGAGTGATTGATTTAGCTGCGGCTATTACACTTCTTCTAATTACGTTGCCTATATCTTTAATAACCGCAATTCTAATAAAGTTAGAGAGCAAGGGTCCTATCTTTTATAAGCAGAAGAGAACAGGGCTATATAATGAAGAATTTGAAGTAATAAAATTCCGTTCTATGGCTCAAAATGCTGAAGCCTCTGGCGCACAATGGGCGAAAAAGAATGATTCTCGTGTAACTAAAGTCGGTAAATTTATTCGTAAAACACGTATCGATGAGCTGCCTCAGATCATAAATATCCTAAAAGGTGAGATGTCAATCGTAGGCCCAAGGCCTGAGAGAGAGTTCTTTATCAAAAACCTAGAAAAAGAAATCCCTTATTATAGGTTTAGACATGCAGTGAAACCGGGCATCACAGGTCTAGCTCAAGTTTGCTTCCCGTATGGTGAATCATTAGAAGACGCCATTTGGAAGCATAAATATGATACATACTATATAAAGCATCACAGCACATTTTTAGATTTAAAAATCTTACTAAAAACTGTGAAGGTCGTTATTTTTGGAATGGGGCGCTAGTAAGCTAGCAGCCTCAAACTTATGCTTTTTATACTGGAAAGAATAAAACTTAATCAACTATTTTGTTCACTACTTTTAGTGTTGTTGGTTTTTTCTATTTATAATAGAACATTCTCTTTAGGGTTTGATTTTCGTTTTATTGTATTGCCAATCTTATTCATTGGTTTGTCCCTTACTTGCATACTAAAGTTGAAAGAGAAAGACTATTACATTCCGATAGCAGTGCTATCGGTCTTGTTTTTATTGATCCTTATCTTTGTGCAAGACCAACTTGCATGGTTGAGCTCCGATTTACCTAAGAATAACTTCGTTTATAAAAATGTGCTTGTTCTGTATTTTTATAACTTTTTAATTGTCTTTTACTTGCTGTTAAATAAAGAGAATTTTAATCAAAGCGTGTTTATTAATACGCTTATTTTCTCAAGTGTGTTTTTAGCGCTATCCTGTATTTATCAATTGCTATTAGGTGATCTTCCATTAGTATCTGCAAGCTCTACAGGTGAGATTTTCGAAGACAAAATTTCCTTATTAGGAGTAAGGCCGGCAGGATATGCACACGATCCAAACTACACTTCTTTGCTAATGGTTTTTTCAATATATGCAGTTTACAAATTAGAGAATAAGTCTTTATTTCATTACATGTGCTTATTGCTATTTGCATTTACTTTGTTTGCATCAGGCTCAAAAACAGTAATGATGATTTGCTTTTTACTGTTAACTAGATTGGTTTTTATCAAACTAAAAATAAAAGTTTTATTTAATGTTGGTTTTATTTTTGTCTCAACTTTTGGTCTATTAATATTGCTATCTTTGTTTGAGCAATTATCGACATTTTCACAGCGATTAACAATGTGGAATTTAGCCATAAATGGTTTTTATGATAGTCCTTTGATTGGGCAAGGTATTACAGGGGTAAGAAGCTTGCTGTCGTTAGATATGAGATACGTTCAACCACATAATGGCTGGCTTGCATTGCTTGTCGATCATGGCATTTTTGTATTTTCAGTGATCGTCGCTTTTATCATTACTTTAATGTTTAAAGCTAGCACAAGAGGCTTCAGGTACCTTATTGTTGTTTTTTGCTTTTTATCTATCTCAAACGAAATGTGGGTATACCCTTACTGGGTATTGTTCCTTGCGTTCCCTTTTGTATTTAAACTTAATTTAGGAACTAAAAATGTCAATGAATGACACTTTAGTAAGTATATATATTCCATCTCATAAACGTCCTGTTGAACTTGAAACCGCGGTTAAGTCTGTATTGAATCAAACTTACACATCAATAGAGCTAATAGTTGTACTTGATGGTTTATGTTCTGAATCTGAAGAGTTTCTAATTAAAACCTCTAACATAGATAAAAGGTTAAAGTACTTAATAAATGAAGAGCCTAAAGGTGCATGTAATGCCCGAAATAGGGCTATTTCAATTGCTACAGGTGAATTTGTTACAGGCTTAGATGATGACGATATAATGGAGCCTGCTTGTATCGCAGAATACCTGCAGCATTGGAATTCCAAATATGCTTTTCTTTGTGCAACCTACTCAATGTTTGGAGTTGAATCAACTCGCTTCAAAGAGGAAAATTTAGAATATCTCCCAAATAGTCTTTTAGAAAGAAACTATGTAGGTAATCAGGTCTTCACAAAAACAGAGCAGTTGAAGCAAAGCAGTTTTGACGAAGAAATGACGGCTTGGCAAGACTATGATTGCTGGCTGAGGCTCGCATTCTCTGCAAATAAACCTTTTTTAAAATTAGGCAAATCACTATACAAAGTGAACGTAGATCCTAAAAGAGCACGCATTACAACAGGAACTAGAACAGCTAAAGGTGCACAACAGTTTTTGGCAAAACATATAGAAAAGCTAGAAGGAAAGGTTCAGTTTTGGCTATTTAGTGATTTAGTGAACCGAGGGCAGAAGATCCCCGTTTGGTTAACTTTATCCTTAATCGGCACCTCTCAAAGTAAAAGGGCGTTTTACTTTATGTTAAAACACTCAGCACTAGGTCGTGTGGCTTTTTATTGTAAAAACCTAGTCGCTAAAATTAAGTCGTAATTAGAGAATTTTAATGAAAGTTTTATATCTTTTAAACTCAAATGGTGTAGGTGGTGCAGAGGCATCCATCAGAAGAATGGTTGATAAAGGGTTTGTTGACTCTCAGGTAGTTTTGCTTTGGGCTCATAACAATGTCCAAGAAAACTTCTGGCAGAATAGAAAGATGACCCAGCTTACACAAGAGAACTCGCCAATATTGGGTTTCATCAAGTCTATTTTTAGACTGCCTAAATTAATTAAAAGTGAAAATGTAGATGTTGTGCAAAGCCAGTTAAAAGGGGCTGATTTACTTTTATCTTTTTTGATCTTTACTGGTTTAGTAAAAAAAGATTTTACTTACTTAGTTAGCTTGCGAAATTCTTATGATTTTTATTATGGCAATGGTTTTGTAAATAGATGTGTTGGCCGTATTCATAGGTTTCTAATAAACAAAACAGCAGATAAAATCGTCGGTGTGTCGAAACAGGATATAGACAGGTTTACTAAAGCATTTGGCGATAAGTTTAGGGTAATTGAGAACTCCGTTGATATCTCAAACTTCAAAACTAAAGAAAATTTAGAGCTCGATTCAAATGTTGAAATTGCACTTGTTGGTAATGTTAAACACAGAAAAGGGTACGATAAATTAAAATATATCGTTAATTATCTAAATACCACTTTCCCTGAGAGCCATTTTACCTTTTTGATAGCGGGGGCGGTTGAAGATAACGTTTATATGGAAGAAGTTAAAGCTTTAGAGCAAGGTAATGTCTCAATTAAGTTTTTAGGCAAAGTTGAAAAAATTAACGACTTGCTGGTTTCTTCAGATATATTTTTGTCTTTATCGAGAGAAGAAGGGTTACCGATTTCAGTGTTAGAAGCTATGGCTTCTAAGCTTCCAATTTTGTTGTCAGATATCCCGGCACATAGCTTGATTTTGGAACCAAGCGTTTCGCAAAGTATTCTTTTTGAGACACAAGAAGACTTGCAAAAATCTTTACATATGCTTTTGGAGTCAAAGGCGCTTAGAGAGACTATTGTTCGTGAACAATATACTAAGCTTACGAGAGACTTCAGCCTTGAGCGTATGTGCGAGCAATATCTTCAAAATTATACAGGTGAAAAATGACAAAGCTATTAATGATTACCAACTCATGTAGCGGTGGTGGTGCAGAGAAGGTATTTAATAGTTTATTAGAGGGTCTAAAAGAAAATAACGCTGTAGATTTGAGTCACCTTTACCTTCAAGGTGATTCATCAAGTCGGTTATGGAAGCTTTTTGCAATATTTAAATTTATTTGGACGCTTATTAAGTTTAAACCTGATGTTGTGCAATCACATCTTCTGTTTCCAAATATGTTGAATGTACTGTTGTCTAAAGTTTTTAGATATAAGTCACAAATTGTTTGCCATAGCAGTTTCGAACGATTTATAAACACTAGATTAGAGCTGTTAATACGTAAACTTTATGGCTCTTCACATAGTGTAGTATGTGTATCTGAGGAAATGGCTAATCAAGCTAAAGCCTTTCTTAACAAAGAAGTAAATATTGAGACTATCTATAACCCACATGTCTTAGACACATATGAAAAGTTATCTATGGAACAATCCGAACCATACTTTGATGATTATTTTATTGTCGTAGGTAGATTGATTAAATCAAAACGAGTTCAAGATGTGATTGATGCAATTCATAAAATTGATCGTCGTGAGAATCTTCTTATTGTGGGTACAGGACCTGAATATGAGACACTTTCAGATTATGTAAAACAACTAGGTTTAGAGCAGCAGGTAAAATTTACAGGGCTACTAAGTAACCCTTACCCCTATATAAAGCGTGCTAAAGCTATGGTGTTGGCCTCTGAAACGGAGGGCTTCCCTAATTGTTTAGTAGAGGCTTATGCTTTAGGTGTCCCTGTGATTACATCTAACTGCAAGACAGGACCTGCCGAGCTATTAGGTGTGTCATATGAAGAAAAGGCATTAAAGCAAGTTAACCGTAATAGCTTTATTTACCCAGTGGCAGATAAAGAAGCTTTAAAAAAAGCTATTCTTAAGTTTAATAGCGAATACACAAATTCAGAAGATTTAAAAAACACAGTAAGCTATCTCAATTTAAGCAATGTTGTTAAACAGTATGTTGAGTCTGTAGATAGAACCTTGGTCAAACGTCGTTAATTTATTCTTTTAGAGAAAGAGTAGCGATAGCTCTAAACTGTGAAATAAATAATATTTAATAGGAGTTACATGTGAGAATTTTAATTACTGGCGGAGCCGGTTTTATTGGCTCGGCAGTTGTTAGACACATCATAAATAGCACTGAAGATGAAGTGTTAAATGTCGACAAGCTAACCTATGCGGGTAACTTAGAGTCTTTAAACTCCGTATCAGCAAATCCTAGGTATCAATTTGAACAAGTTGATATTTGTGACAAGCAGTCTATGGAGAGGTTGTTTTCATCATTCAAGCCTGATGCTGTGATGCATTTAGCAGCTGAAAGCCATGTCGATAGATCTATTTCTGGCCCATCAGAATTCATTCAAACAAACATAGTCGGTACATACACTTTACTGGAAGTGGCAAGGGCGTACTATTCGTCATTGGCCTTGGAGCAACGCGAAGCATTTAGATTTCATCATATTTCAACGGATGAAGTTTATGGTGATTTGCCACACCCTGATGATGTAGGTAAAAAAGATGGGTTACCACTTTTTACTGAACAAACCTCATATGCACCGAGTAGCCCATATTCTGCAAGTAAGGCTTCAAGTGATCATCTTGTGAGAGCGTGGCAAAGAACATATGGCTTACCAGTCATTGTAACTAACTGTTCAAATAATTATGGACCATTCCACTTCCCTGAAAAACTAATTCCATTAGTGATACTTAATGCGTTAGAAGGGAAGCCTCTACCTATTTATGGTAAGGGAGATCAAATTCGAGATTGGTTGTTTGTAGAAGATCATGCAAGAGCGCTTTACAAAGTAGTGACTGAGGGAAAAGTTGGTGAGACTTATAATATCGGCGGTCATAATGAGAAGCGTAACATTCAAGTTGTTCAAACAATATGTGAAATATTAGACGAGTTAGTACCTAAAAATAATAAGTATTCAGAGCAAATTAAATATGTAGAAGATAGACCAGGACATGATCGCCGCTATGCAATTGATGCAACTAAAATGCAGAAAGAGCTTGGTTGGGTGCCAGAAGAAAGCTTTGAATCAGGCCTAAGAAAAACAGTTCAGTGGTACCTTGATAATTCGCAATGGTGTGAGAATGTTCAGTCTGGAAATTATCAAAGAGAACGCTTGGGCGTAATTAATGAGGGTTAATGAAATGAAGGGGATTATTTTAGCCGGTGGCTCTGGAACACGTTTATATCCTATTACAATGGGAGTATCTAAACAGTTACTTCCAATATACGATAAGCCGATGATTTATTATCCGTTATCAGTACTAATGTTAGCTGGCATAAATGAAGTTCTTATTATTACAACTCCGGAAG
Source organism: Pseudoalteromonas sp. AWM4_233 (assembly GCF_056158285.1). Lineage (NCBI taxonomy): Bacteria > Pseudomonadati > Pseudomonadota > Gammaproteobacteria > Alteromonadales > Pseudoalteromonadaceae > Pseudoalteromonas > Pseudoalteromonas sp. AWM4_233. Next base: position 382,460 of record NZ_JBSWSZ010000001.1, read on the forward strand.
ATCAAGATAGTTTTCAAAGCTTGCTGGGTGATGGTAGCCGTTTTGGAGTGAAATTAAGTTATGCAGTTCAGCCAAGCCCTGATGGCCTAGCTCAAGCATTCATAATAGCTGAAGACTTCATAGGCAATGATAGCGTATGTTTAGTGCTAGGTGACAATATATTTTACGGCCATGGTTTTTCGCCAAAATTGAAAAGAGCTGTAGAAAACTCAAAGCAGGGTGGCGGAGCTACTGTTTTTGGTTATGAAGTAAAAGACCCTGAACGCTTTGGGGTTGTAGAGTTCGATGAATCTTCAAAAGTTATTTCAATAGAAGAAAAGCCTAAAAAACCAAAATCCAATTTTGCTGTTACTGGGTTATATTTTTATGATAACTCTGTAGTTGAATTAGCAAAGAGAGTTAAGCCTTCTGAAAGAGGTGAACTTGAGATTACCTGTTTAAATGAAATGTACTTAAATAATGATTCATTGAACGTTGAGCTACTAGGCCGAGGGTTCGCTTGGTTGGATACTGGGACTCATGATAGTTTGCTTCAAGCGGCTCATTTTGTTGAAACTATAGAAAAGAGACAGGGTTATAAGGTTGCTTGTCTTGAGGAAATTGCATTCAACAATGGTTGGTTAAGTAAAGAGCAAATAGCAGAGGTTATTAAGCCACTTGTAAAGAGTGGTTACGGTAAATATGTTCTTGAGCTTATAGAAAAATGAATAAAAAAAGAGTTTGTTTAAATATACTAGGTAAAAAGGGCTATGAGTGCATAAAAGGTGTTATAGACTCTGAACTTTATAAAAGCCTAAATATTCTTGTCGTAATAGGACAAGATAAAAATGTGACAAATGATTTTTCTTCAGAAGTAAAAAGTTTATGCGATAGTAATAATATCTCCTTTTGTTACAGAGAAGAATCAGTAGAATATAGTGATTTTGACTTTGTTTTTGCGATTGGTTGGCGCTGGTTAATTCGTGATGTGCACGAGCGGAAGCTTATTGTGTTTCATGATTCCATTTTACCCAAGTATAGAGGTTTTGCTCCTTTGGTTAATGCAGCTATGAATAAGGAGCCTCAATTAGGCGTTACAGCATTATATGGTCATAGTGAGTATGACAAAGGCGAGATTATAGGGCAGCGAATAATAGATGTTACATACCCTAAGAGAATTAATGTTTTAATTGACGAAATTTCGAATTGCTATGCAATTCTTTTTAAGAGTTTAATTAAACAAATTTTATCGGAAAAGCCAATTCTCTCTACAGCCCAAGACGAAACCGATGCTTCTTATAGCATTTGGCTAGATGATGAAGATTATTTTATTGATTGGACAGATAAGGCTGAAAGTATCGTTCATAAAATAAATTTATTAGGAGCGCCTTATAAGCATGCATGTGCTTTTTTAAAGGGTGATAGAGTCAGCTTATTGTCAGCCGAAGTTTATAAAAAACTAAAAATAGAAACGCAACATATTGGAAAGGTTATGTTGATTGAAAATGGGTGCCCAGTAATTATTTGTGGTGAAGGTTTGGTTAAGTTGACTGACTTTGCAGATTCACAAGGGAACTCTCTTATTCCTTATACCTCTATTAGAGCAAGATTTCAAAATGATTCCATTTAATATTCCCCCAAGTCTAGGCTGTGAACTAGATTATTTAAAGCAAGCGATTGAATCAGGTAAACTTTGCGGTGATGGCCCATTTTCAAAGCTGTGTGAAGAATGGTTTGAGAAAAATTTTAACACAGCTAAGGCATTACTAACGCCATCTTGTACTGCTTCTTTGGAGTTAGCGGCACTACTTATTGATTTAAAAGAAGGTGATGAGGTTATTATGCCTTCATACACTTTCGTTTCAACTGCAAATGCTTTTGCGCTTCGCGGAGCTGTGATTAAATTTGTAGATGTTGATGCAAGTACAATGAACTTAGATCATGATCTGATTGAATCTGCCATTACAGAGAAAACGAAGGCTATTGTCCCAGTCCACTATGCTGGTGTTTCATGTGATATGGATGCAATCTCTGAGATAGCGAAAAAGCATAACCTTTGGGTTATTGAAGACGCAGCTCAAGGGGTTATGTCTAAATATAAAGGCCGTGCTCTAGGTACGCTAGGGCATATTGGTTGCTTTAGTTTTCATGAAACGAAGAATTATTCCTCAGGTGGTGAAGGAGGGGCTATCTTAATTAACTCTCCAGAGTTAATTGAAAGAGCAGAGATAATTCGTGAAAAAGGGACCAACAGAAGTCAATTTATCAACGGGTTAGTAGATAAATATACTTGGCAGGATATTGGCTCAAGTTTTTTACCAAGCGAGCTCCAAGCAGCCTTTTTATTTGCACAGCTAAAATCTGCAACAGAAATTAACAACAAAAGGTTGTCAGTTTGGAACAAATATTTCAGCGAGTTATCTGAGTTTTTGACTGAATCTGTGATGCCATATATCCCTAAAAACTGCGAACATAATGCTCATATGTTTTATTTAAAACTTAAAAATAAAGAGCAAAGGAGTAGCTTTATAGCTTATATGAGGGAGCAAGGCATAATTACGCCTTTCCATTATGTTCCTCTTCACTCAAGTCCTGCAGGTAACAAGTTAGGAGAATTTATAGGTGAAGATAAGTTCACCACAAGAGAAAGTGAGAAGTTAGTAAGGTTGCCTCTTTATTATAATATGGCTGAAGAAGAACAAGAAACTGTCATAAAAGCAGTCAAAAAGTTCTTTGTTGAAAATTAAACGAGTTTAGAGATTAGGTTAAGTGAAAGTTTTACATATTTCTTCTGGAGACAAATTTATAGTCTCTTTCGTTCAGTTAGTGAAAGATAACTTTAAGTTTGATGAACATCACTTTCTAATCTCTGAAGGTATTGCGGCAGAAAAGGTTACTAAAGCAAGTAATGTTTTTGTTTCAAATAGTTCGCCTAGCTCAAAAATAAAGCGTCTAGTCCTGACAGTTTTAAATATGCATCGTGCTGAAAGAGTAATGTTACATGGCTTATTTGATAAAAAGCTTATTTATATTTTGTTTTTATGTCCGTGGCTTTTGAAAAAGTGTTACTGGTTTATTTGGGGAGGTGATCTTTATACGTACCAGGCTGAATCAAAAAGTTTTAGCTGGAAAGTTAATGAGTTGATAAAAAAAACGGTTGTAAAAAAACTTGGGCACTTAGTTACTTACATCAATGGAGATGTTGATATTGCAAGGCAGATTTATCATGCAAAAGGGTTGCATCATGAGTGCTTAATGTACACAAGTAATCTATATAGTGAGCTTTCTTTACAAAGAAACAATGAAGAAACTATACATATTCAAGTGGGCAACTCAGCAGATCCAACAAATAATCACTTTGAAGTTTTTGAAAAGTTAAAGCCGTTTGCATCGCAAAATATCAAAGTCTATGCGCCCTTATCATATGGAAACAAAGAAAATGCTGTGAAGGTTATTACAGAAGGAAGAAAAGTTTTTGGTGAAAAGTTCACTCCCATTACTGAACTATTGCCTTTTGAAGATTATTTAAAGTTCTTGAGTAAAATTGATATAGCTTTTTTTAACCATAACCGACAACAAGCAATGGGCAATATCATTACTTTGCTTGGGCTAGGAAAAAAAGTTTATATGAGAAAGAATACGAGTCATTGGGAGTTTTTTAAATCTATTGATATTGACGTAAAATCTGTGGATGAGTTTTCTGGTTTTAATAAAGAAGTTTTAATAACAAATCAAAAAAAAGTTAAGCAATACTTCTCTGTACAGAACTTTTTGGAGCAACTAGATGTTCTGTTTAATAAATAGACTGTATATGTTCCATTTAATTATTTGCTGATGTTATGAATTTAATAAAAATAGCCCAATTTGCAATAGGGCCTGTTGCAGGTGCTCTTTTAGGGTTTATCTCTCTCCCTTTGATAACTTGGTTTTTCTCACCTGAAGATGTTGGAAGAATCGCTATGTATAACATTGCGCTTAGTTTAAGCGTTATGTTGTTTAGCCTAGGCTTAGATCAGGCTTACGTAAGGGAATATCATGAGTCTAAGAATAAAGTTGGCCTCTTAAAGACTGCGATACTACCTGGCTTGTCACTTTTAATGGTCATATTTTTTGTTTCAATACTTTTTTCGAGCACTTGGCTTTCATCTTTATTGTTTAATATTAAGAGCAGCACATTAACAATTATAGTGATGCTCTCAATTGTTGTTGCATTTTTAGCTCGCTTTCTATCACTAATTTTGAGAATGGAGCAAAGGGCCTTTTCTTTCTCGATAGTTCAAGTAGCACCTAAATTATTTTTAATTACTTTAGTTTTGATAACTGTTTTTTTTATGTCTTCAGCAAATACAAAAGAGCTAGTTATTGCAACAGCTCTTGCTCAATTATTTACATTCGGCATATTGACTTATCTAGTTAAAGGTTCAATTTTTAGCTTAATCAAAGAGGGTTTTGATTTTACTCTATGTAAAAATATTTTGGTTTATGGTTTTCCTCTTATCTTTGGTTCACTTGCATTTTGGGGGTTAACTGCTATTGACAAAGTTTTATTGAAGAATTTGTCAGGTCTAGAAGAATTAGGGCTTTATTCCGTTTCTGTCAGTTTTGCAGCAGCAGCCGCAATACTACAAAATGTTTTCTCAACAGTTTGGGCACCTACAGTTTATAAGTGGGTTGCCGATGGAGAAAACCTAGAAAAAGTTAAAGATATCAATCGATATGTGCTTTTTATCGTTATTATTTTGTTTAGCTTTGCAGGTTTGTTCTCATGGGTGGTGCCTTATTTATTACCTAGTTATTATCAGGATGTTCAATGGATAGTGATTTCATGTCTTGGCTATCCACTACTATATACTCTTTCAGAAACAACTGTTGTAGGAATTAATGTTGCCAAGAAAACAAGCTTGGCAATGCTATCAGCTGTTTTAGCATTTATATTTAATGTGGCATTCAGCTATTACCTAATTCCAACGTATGGTGCCGCAGGTGCTGCAGCCAGTACCTGCGCTGCATTTTTAGTGTTTTTTCTATTGAGAACAGAATTTTCAGCAAGAGTATGGGTGTCTTTCCCTAGGGGGGCTTTGTATATCTATACATTTTTACTTGTGCTGGGGGCATGCCTTGGTACGTTATATGGTAAAGCTTACTCAATGTATAACTTCCTATTTTGGTTTGTTATACTGCTTAGCTCATTTTTGTACTTCAAAAATGAGCTAAGGGATTTCATTGGCTTTGTGAAGGTAAAAATGAAAATTAAAGCTACCTAGCTTTTAAAACATATATTTGAGCTGTTTATCAAAGAACTTAATAAATTTATTAGAGTGGAAATTAAATGAAAATTACCGTTGTAGGAACTGGTTATGTGGGCCTATCAAATGCTTTATTGCTAGCAAAGCATAACCAGGTGGTAGCATTAGATATTGATGAATCTAAAGTGGAGTTACTAAACAATAAAGTTTCTCCTATCGAAGATGTTGAAATATCAAAATACTTAAAGGACGATAACCTAAATTTTAAAGCAACGGTCGACAAGCAAGAAGCTATCGAAGGTGCTGAGTTTGTTATTATCGCAACACCAACAGACTATGATGTTGAAACAAACTACTTTAATACCAACTCAGTCGAAAGTGTTATTCAAAGTGTTTTAGAGATTGAACCGTCAGCGACTATGGTAGTGAAATCAACCGTTCCAGTAGGTTTCATAAGCTCAATAAAGTCAAAGTTCGATATTGAAAATATTATGTTCTCGCCGGAGTTTTTAAGAGAAGGTAAGGCACTTTACGATAATTTATACCCATCTAGAATCATTGTAGGTGAGCGTTCAGAAAGAGCTGAAGTATTTTCTGCGCTGTTGGCACAAGGTGCGCTAAAAGAAGATATTGATATTTTGTTTACTGACTCGACAGAAGCTGAAGCAATTAAACTATTCTCAAATACATACCTTGCGATGCGAGTTGCTTACTTTAATGAGCTAGACAGCTATGCTGAATCACATGGCCTAGACACCAAACAAATCATTGAAGGTGTGAGTTTAGACCCTCGTATTGGTGCTCACTATAATAACCCTTCATTTGGCTATGGCGGTTATTGCTTACCAAAAGATACTAAACAATTATTGGCTAACTACCAAGATGTACCAAACAACATGATCCGTGCAATTGTAGACGCCAATACAACCAGAAAAGATTTTGTTGCTGACGCAATTATTGCAAAGCAGCCTAAAGTAGTGGGTGTTTACAGACTGGTTATGAAATCGGGCTCTGACAATTTTAGAGCTTCGGCCATTCAGGGTGTAATTAAGCGTATTAAAGCTAAAGGCATCGAAGTCGTTATTTACGAGCCAACCTTTACTGAAAAAGAGTTCTACCATTCGAAGGTAACTCATTCACTTGAAGAGTTAAAATCATTATCAGATGTGATCATTTCAAATAGAATGTCTGATGATTTAGCTGATGTGGCAGACAAGGTTTATACAAGAGATATTTTTGGGTGTGACTAATATGAGTTTAGAAATTAAAAAGTATTTAGTAACCGGTGCCGCAGGCTTCATCGGTGCAGATGTATGTAAAAGCTTATTGTCTAAAGGTCATAATGTAGTTGGTATCGATAATATTAATGATTACTACGATGTAAACCTAAAAAAAGAACGTTTAAATACTGTTCCTAATGAAGGTTTTAGATTTAAGCAAATCGATATTAGTAATAGAATTGAAATAGAGCAGTTATTTGAATCTGAACGATTTGATGTTGTGATCCATTTAGCAGCCCAAGCAGGTGTTCGATATTCAATTGAAAATCCGCATGCATATGCTGATAGTAACTTAATCGGTCATTTAAACATTTTAGAAGGGTGTAGAAACACAAAAGTGAAGCACTTAGTTTATGCTTCTTCTAGCTCTGTTTATGGTTTGAATGAAAAAACACCGTTTGAAACATCAGATTCAGTTGATCATCCAGTCTCATTATATGCGGCGACGAAGAAATCAAATGAATTAATGTCACACAGTTACTCACACTTATACGATTTACCGACAACAGGGTTAAGGTTCTTTACCGTCTATGGCCCTTGGGGCAGACCAGATATGGCACCATTTATTTTTACTAAAAAAATATTGGCCGGTGAAACAATCGATGTGAATAATAATGGCGATATGTGGCGAGACTTTACTTATATCGATGATATCGTTGAAGGTGTTGTACGTATCTCAGAGGTTATTCCAACACGAGAAGATAACTGGAAGGTAGAAACAGGTACCCCGGCATCAAGCTCTGCACCTTACTCGGTTTATAACATCGGTCACGGCAGCCCAATCAACCTGATGGACTTTATTAAAGCGATTGAAGATGAATTAGGTATTGAAGCGGTTAAAAACTTCCGAGAGATGCAACCTGGTGATGTATATAAAACCTATGCAGATACCACAGACTTGTTTGACGCGGTTGGTTATAAACCAGCAGTAGGCGTTAAAGAAGGCGTTGCTAATCTAGTTAAATGGTACAAATCACACTACAGTGTGTAATTTCGAAATAAATTTAATTAACACACTCTCAACTTGTCGGGCCCAAGGTCCGACAATCTTAGAACACACCATATTCACACTATTGCTATAATAATTACCAAAGGCAGATAAGTTTCCTGGTAGCAGCGATTTTATATCGCGTAATAAGTAAGCAAAATTAAATGCCTGTAGGCCGCGGCTTTAGCCCGTCAATTTAATAAATGATAACCTACACCTCTTCAAGACTTAACATCTGCAGTTTTTTGCTTTAACCCGACAAAGAAATAGCGCAGCATTTAATTCTGTCGTAATAAATAACACCGAACACAACCTCCCCGACTATTTTATTAATAAAAAAATTCACACGACGATTACTTGCTAACAAAATCTACAAGTGGTTTAATTACTCAGCTTTATATAAAGGCTTTAGACAAGGCTAACAAGAACGATTTTAGGAAGAACGAATGGCGCAACGCTATAAAACTTTCATTGCTTCAGCATGCTTTCTGGCAATGAGTGGCTGTACAATTATACCCGGCGGTCATTTTGAAGGACTAAAACAAGGTGAACAAACCGAGAACCTTGAGAAGGAATTGGCAAAAGTAAATATCCAACTCATTGACTCTGCTCTTATTTCCCAACAAAAAGACTTCAATAAAAAAACTGCAGCTCTAATTGGTGCATCTAACTCGAGCAAGAATATTGCAGGACTCGATCTTTCTGAATATGAATACAACCTTGGTGTGGGTGATGTACTTACTATAGGTGTGTGGGACCACCCTGAACTGACAATTCCAGCGGCTGTTCAACGTACCGCCGAGTTTGACGGTTTCCGTGTTCAAGCTGACGGCACAATTACTTACGCATATGCGCCTAATGTGCCAGCAGCCGGTAAAACAGTTGCAGAAGTGCGTGAAGAACTAGTTAAGCGCTTAAGTCGTGTGATTGAAGATCCGCAAATTGACGTAAAAGTAGTCGGTTTCAGAAGCCAAAAAGCCTATATTACGGGTGAAGTGAAAAAGCCTGGTGTTTACCCTGTGACCGAAACGCCATTAACTTTAATTGATGCACTAAACCAAGCGGGTGGTTTAAATGAGCGTGCTGACTGGAAAACAGTGACATTTACCCGAGGTAATGAAACCGAAGTTATTCGTTTAGATGACTTTTATTCCAAAGGCGACATTTCTCAAAACCGTTTATTGCAGCACGGCGATATTGTACATGTAACACGTAACGACCAAAGAAATGTATACGTGCTTGGCGATGTAAAGCGTGCAGGCACTGTAGAAGTGAATCGCTATGGCTTGAATTTAGCCGAAGCGCTCAGTGAAGTTGGCGGTATTGATGAGCGCTCAGCTGATGCTAACGGTATCTTTGTACTTCGTAAACGTGACCTTGAAAAAGACGGTGTAATTGCCGACGTGTATCAGTTGCATGCAAAGAACGTTGCTGCATTAGTGCTAGCAGAGCAATTCGAATTAGATCCACAAGACATCGTTTATGTTACTAGTGCACCACTTGCACGTTGGAACAAAGTAATTAGCTTGTTGTTACCGGCGTTAACAACCGTTGATAGATTACAAGATATAGAGAATCAGTAGTAGGCAAACCAGTATGTTCGATAGTGTTTTAATGGTATGTGCAGGTAACATTTGCCGAAGTCCCACCGCTGAATATGTTTTAAAAAGCAAGTTAGCGGGCAAAAATGTCAAAGTGAGTTCTGCAGGGTTAACTGCCCTTGAAGGTAAGTCTGCTGATAGTTTTGCGCAAGAATTAGCGCTTCAACATGGCGTTGATATGTCAGAGCATAAAGGTCAGCAAATCAGCACAAGCCTTGTAACTCATAACAGTGTGATCTTGGTGATGGAGAAACGTCATCTAGAAGACTTATGTACCCGCTACCCCCAAGCACGCGGCAAAACATTTCTTCTTGGTAAATGGTTAGGCGACAAAGAAGTACCAGACCCTTATCGACAAAGCCGTGAAGCCTTTGAACATGTCTACGAATTAATCGATAGCGCGTGTAGCGCTTGGCAGAAGTATTTATAAGGATGAAAGAGTCAATGAATGCTCAATCAAACCTATTAAGTGGCTCGCAACAAAAGCAATCCACAGAACAAGCGCAAGAAATCGATTTAATGGCCTTGTTAGGCGCTTTACTTGACCGTAAATGGTTCATTATTGCCGTTACAGCCTTATTTATGATTGTTGGTGTTGCTGTTGCAGTATTTAGTACACCGATTTATCAAGCCACAGCCATGATACAGGTTGAAGAAAAGGGCGGCTCAGTCCCTGGTTTTGATGAGCTAGGCGGTATGTTCGAAAGTACCTCGGCGGCAGTGACAGAAATCGAACTATTAAAATCTCGTAGCATCATTGGTGAAGCAGTTGATAGTTTAAAACTTGATACTGTAGCAGAACCAAAGCTTTTTCCAGTTATTGGTGGTAGAGCATTTCGAAAATTCACACCTATGCAAGAAGGTGATATAGCGGAGCCAAGTTTTGGGGCGTCTAGTTATGCTTGGGGCGGTGAGAAAATTGAGGTGTTTAAATTCGAGGTACCAAGCAATGCTGTCGGTGCCGGTTTCACTTTGGTTGCATTGGCAAACGATCAATTTGAATTGTTATCAAGTGATGGTGATAGCATTCTAAAAGGTAAAGTGGGTGAGGAGGTATCAAATGGTGCTTTTTCATTAACATTAAAAACGCTAATTGCTCGCCCAGATACTGAGTTTACCTTAACTAAGCGAGATCGCTTAAATACAATTCTTGATTTACAAGCTGCCATTGGTGCAAGTGAAAAAGGCAAAGACTCAGGTATTATCAGTTTAAGCTTACAAAATGCTAATGCTGAACATGCTGAAACCGTGTTGAATAAGGTTGCCGGTATTTATGTTCGTCGCAATGTTGAACGCAATAGTGCTGAGGCACAAAAATCGTTAGACTTTTTAGAATATCAACTGCCACAAGTAAAAAAACAGTTAGAAGCCGCAGAGCAGCGTTTTAATGATTATCAAGTAAAACAGCAATCTGTAGATATTACCCTAGAAACTGAAGGTGTTTTAAAACAGTTAGTAAAACTCGAAACACAATTACAAGAGCTTGAACTCAAAAAGTTAGAGCTTGGCCGCAAATTTAAACAAAGTCACCCAAGCTATCAAGCCGCTGTTGAGCAAATTGACGCGGTTGAAAATCAAAAACGCCGTTTAGCTGCAGAAGTAAAGGTGCTACCAGAAACACAGCAAGAACTACTTCGCTTAACGCGTGATGTTGAAGTGAATAATGAAATTTACACATTACTACTTGCTAAGACACAAGAGTTAGACATTGTTCGTGCTGGTACTGTAGGTAATGTACGTGTGATTGATCTTGCTGAAGTAAACACATCAAAGCCAGTAAAGCCTAAAAAAGCCTTAATTGTTGTTATGGCAACCATGCTAGGTGGCATGTTGGCTGTAGCAATTGTTCTTATTCAAAAAGCAATTCATAAAGGTATTGAAGACCCGAGTGAAATTGAAGCGTTAGGCTTGCCTGTGTATGCAAGCGTACCTTATTCAGAATATCAGGTTAAACTGACTGGTTTTGCAAAAGCGCGAAAAGGTAAAACAGCCAAGGCGAAATCGATACTTGCGATGGATAACCCTGCAGACCTCTCCATTGAAGCATTGAGAAGTTTACGTACCAGCCTGCATTTTGCCATGATGGAAGCGAAAAACAATGTTATTGCTATATCAGGTCCTAGTCCAGGTGTTGGTAAATCCTTTATATCAGTAAACTTAGCTACAGTACTTGCACAAAGCGATAAAAAAGTGCTTATTATCGACGCCGATATGCGCAAAGGTTACCTACAAACGCAATTCGGTATGCAATGGGATAACGGATTAAGTGATTACCTTTCTGGCAGAATTAACCTAGACCAAGCTGTTAAACACAGCCAAGTTGAAGGGTTAGATGTAATGACGCGTGGGCAGATACCACCTAACCCGTCAGAGCTTTTAATGCATGAAAACTTCTCAAAACTGGTTGAAGAAGTAAGCGCCAAATACGACTTGGTGATTATTGATACACCACCAATTTTGGCAGTAACAGACCCTGCGATTGTAAGTGCCCATGCAGGTAGCACACTGCTTGTTACCCGTTTTGGTCAAAACCATGTTAAAGAGTTAGAGCTAACTCGCAATCGTTTTGAGCAAAATGGAATTGATGTAAAAGGTGTTGTGTTTAATGGTGTTGTTAAGAAAGCCAGCAATGCCTATGGGTACTATGGTTATTATAACTACGAATATAATTCAGATAAATAACCTCTTCCGGAGTTATTTTAAGGGAGAGAGTCATCCTTAAATTGTTGCAGGAGCTATGTGCTATCATATGAGATTTCTTTAGAGGTTGCTTGAATTGTATGCACACCCCAAACCGATTTTAGGGGAGAGAAGAGAAAATGATGAACCTATATGCAGGTTCTTCTTTTGAAGTATTAAAAAGAAAAAAGGTACGTCTGTGAAAGTTCTTACTGTATTCGGCACCAGACCAGAAGCGATAAAAATGGCGCCACTTGTTCATGCTCTTGCAAATGACGAGCGCTTTAAAGCAAAAGTGTGTGTAACAGCACAGCACAGAGAAATGTTAGATCAAGTTTTAGAGCTTTTTAAAATCATACCTGATTATGACCTTAATCTTATGAAGTCAGGACAAACACTACCAGAAGTGACAAGTCGCATTCTTTTAGAGCTAACTCCTGTATTAAAAGAGTTTAAACCTGATATTGTTTTGGTTCATGGCGATACCGCAACGACTTTTGCAGCAAGTCTAGCCGCGTATTATGAGCAAGTTGCTGTAGGCCATGTTGAAGCCGGTTTACGTACAGGAAACATTTATTCCCCTTGGCCTGAAGAAGCTAACCGAAAGTTAACAGGTGCTTTAACGAAGTTCCATTTCGCACCTACTGAAACATCTAAACAAAATCTATTGATTGAAAATTACAGTGAAGAAAATGTTTTCGTTACAGGTAATACAGTAATTGACGCACTACTAATGATTAAGTCACAAATAGAACAAGATCAAGACTTATCCTCAACACTAGCTGCACAATTTCCATTTTTAGATGAATCAAGAAAACTAATTTTGGTTACAGGTCATCGCCGTGAAAGCTTTGGTGGTGGGTTTGAACGAATTTGTGAAGCATTAGCGCAGACTGCTAAAAAACACCCTGAAGCGCAAATTTTGTACCCGGTACATTTAAATCCAAACGTACAAGAGCCTGTAAATCGTATATTAGCTAATGTTGAAAATGTATACTTAATAGAACCCCAACAATACCTTCCATTTATATATTTGATGAACCGTGCTTATATCATTTTAACTGACTCTGGCGGTATTCAAGAGGAAGCACCCAGTTTAGGAAAACCTGTATTAGTAATGCGGGATACGACTGAGCGCCCTGAAGCTGTAGCGGCAGGGACGGTTAAATTAGTTGGAACAGATGTTGGTTTAATTACTTCATTGCTTACGGAGTTACTAACGTCAGAACATAGCTATGCAAAGATGAGTCGGGCCCATAATCCTTATGGTGATGGTAATGCATGTTCACTAATATGTGATATTTTAGCAAATTAGAAAAAATTTTAGTTATTATTTCTCTGAGCTGCCGAAAAATATTTGGCTAAGTTCAGTAATTATATAAAGGGATACCATGTCTTTTGAAACTATTTCGGTAATTGGTTTGGGCTACATAGGTCTGCCTACAGCAGCAATGTTTGCATCACGTAAGAAAAAGGTAATTGGAGTTGATATCAACAGAAATGCAGTTGATACAATAAATCGCGGTGAAATCCATATAGTTGAACCTGAACTGGATATGATTGTCCATGCAGCGGTTACTGAAGGTTATTTAAAGGCTACAACAACACCAGAACCTGCAGATGCATTTCTTATTGCAGTTCCAACACCTTTTAAAAGTAATGGTTCTGAGACCCCTATTCCTGATTTGTCATATATAGAAGCTGCATGCAATGCCATAGCCCCTGTGTTGAAAAAGGGGGACTTGGTTATTTTAGAGTCAACATCTCCTGTCGGCACTACTGAACAGATGGCAGAGTGGTTATCAGCAGAAAGACCGGATCTAGTTTTCCCTCATCAGGATTATGATAATTCTGATATATGTGTAGCTCATTGCCCTGAAAGAGTCTTACCAGGCCATGTAGTTAGGGAGTTAGTTGAAAATGACCGTGTAATTGGGGGGCTGACACCAAGGTGTTCGGAATCAGCTATTAATCTTTACAAAACTTTCGTTGAAGGCGAGTGTGTTATAACTAATGCCAGAACAGCAGAAATGGCAAAATTGACTGAAAATTCATGTAGAGATGTACAAATAGCTTTTGCGAATGAATTATCAATGATTTGTGACAAGTTAGAAATAGATGTTTGGGAGCTGATATCATTGGCAAACAGGCACCCTAGAATTAGTATTCTTCAACCTGGGGCTGGGGTTGGTGGGCATTGTATTGCCGTTGATCCGTGGTTCATAGTTAGTAAAACTCCCGAATATGCGAAGCTTATAAAAACTGCAAGAAATGTTAATGAGTACAAACCGCAATGGGTGGTGGAGAGATTCAAAAGTATATTTGCAGAATATTTACTTGCACATCCAGACTGTAAAGCCGGTGACATAGTAGTAACTTGTTATGGATTGAGTTTCAAAGCAGACATCGATGATTTAAGAGAAAGTCCAGCTTTAGAAATAGCTAGAGAGATAGCTAATCTACATAATGGAAAGCTGATGGTTGTTGAACCTAATATAGAGGAGTTACCTGCTGAACTAAAAAAAGCAGAGCTGGTTAATATTCAACATAGTTTTAAGAGTTCGCATATTCATGTGTTGTTAGTAGATCATAAAGAATTTAAATCTATTGAGACCCCAGATTTAGGTGATTATGTTTTAGATGTGAAAGGAGTTTGGAAGTAATGGACAAGATAATTATCATTGGTGGAGCTGGTGCAATTGGACTTAACTTAGTCGAATACCTTTCAAAATATCAAGCGCAAGTGTTTATTGTTGATAACCTTTCCTCTTCATTTCGAAATGAGAAGTTGCCTAACGTAGAGCTTATATATGCAAATATAGAGGATAAGGCTAAAATTACAGACGTAATTAGAAGTATTAACCCAGACTATGTTTATAATTTGGCAGCCCACTTTGCTAATCAAAATTCTGTAGATTATCCTTATGAGGATATAAATACAAATATTATTGGTCAGTTAAATGTTCTTGAAGCGTGCAAAGGTTTAGATAATTTAAAGAAGTATGTATACGCATCATCTTCATGTGTTTATGGTTCTAGTGCTGTAATGAAAGAAACTGATCTACTTTATCCTTACGAAACTCCATACGCTATAAATAAATTCGTAGGTGAACTATACACTAAGTACTTTTCTTCACAGTTTGGTTTGCCATGTGTGTCTGTCAGAATATTTAATACTTATGGTAAGTTTGAATTAGCGGGCAAGTATAGAAATGTAATCCCCAATTTCATAGATAAAGCTCTTAAAAATGAAACTATAACAATTACTGGTAGTGGGGATGAAACTAGAGACTT
This sequence comes from Pseudoalteromonas sp. AWM4_233, assembly GCF_056158285.1. NCBI lineage: Bacteria > Pseudomonadati > Pseudomonadota > Gammaproteobacteria > Alteromonadales > Pseudoalteromonadaceae > Pseudoalteromonas > Pseudoalteromonas sp. AWM4_233. The sequence goes on from NZ_JBSWSZ010000001.1 coordinate 397,527, forward strand.
CACTTTTTCTCAAGATACAGCCCATTGTCTCCATGCAGCTGCAGAGTCTAAATACTGTGAAGGTGAAGTGTTTAACTCTGGGACAGGGAAAAGCGTTAAAATTAAAGAACTTGTTGAGTTGATATTAGAATATACAAATTCGCAAAGTAAGGTGGAGTATAAAGAAAGAAGAAAATGGGACCATGTTAGTAGTAGGCGTTCTGATATAAATCTTTCAAAAGATTTATTGGGATATGAACCAAAGACTAACTTGTCTGATGGCTTGTCAATAACTATAGATTGGTACAAGAGTCAAATTCAATGTTAAAAACAATTTTACTATCACGGAATTTTGAAACTTACCGTTCGGGCTATTACCATCAGGATTTAGTGAATTCAATTTGTAAAGAAACAAACTGTTTCGTTTATGGTCCTGGTTACGAGAACTACTCTGAAGACGATTGTTTTGATGATGTGGTTGATAAATCACCTTTTGAGTTGGGTGAGTTGGATTTAGTTGTCTGTAGTACTTCTTGGGATAATGATCAATGTGATAAAACTGTTGATCCTCATAAAAAAATCAATTTATCAAAATATAACTCGTTTAAGAAAGTGTATTTTCTCAATAAAGAGTACAAGAAGTTAAATGAGAGATTTGATTATTGTAAGTTAAATCTATTTGATTTTATTTTTACTGTTCATCCTAATGCCGAAAAATGGTCAGTTGAACATGGGTTGAATATTAAGCAGCTCAATTTTGGCATAGACATGAACCGTTTCTCGTATGATGGTGAGTTAAAAAAAATCGACTTTGCTTTTACAGGAAGTTTACATCGTAGTCATCTTGATTATAGGTACAATGTAAAGTCAAAATTGTTTAAAAGTGAATTCTTGAATTATAAATCAAATTATGAATGGAAAGCTTTATTTAAACAAGTATTTGAAGCAGAGTTCAAAAAGTATGAAATTTACTGGGCGGAGTTTGGTGCAAAGAGCATTTTTGGTAAGTCTTTACTCCCATTTGGTGATAAATATGGTGAGCTGCTTAAAAGTACGAAATGCTTTTTAAATACCCCTAGTGCTGTAGGTATATTTAATACTCGGTTCTTTGAACTTATGGCAAGTAAAAGTCTAATTATATGCCCAGATGTTGATTGTTATGACAACATATTAAAAGATGGTTATAACTGCATTATGTATAAACCAGACATGAGTAACTTCAACCAAGTGCTAACTGAATCAATAGAGAATAAAGAATTAAGAGAAAGTATAGTTGCTAATGCATTTAATGATGTTCATAGCCACACTTATGACTCTAGAGTGAAAAAGATGATAGAGATAGTGATTTAACACAGTGTTAAATATAAAGTTGATAATACAATATAGCAACTCTTTAATCGTTCTTTTTATTAATCTACTTTTCACTACTAAAGTGGTTAATACATTATCAAAATCTGAGTACGGTGAATACTCCTTTATTCTTTCATTCTTAGTGCCGATTACTATATTAACTTCCTTTGGTATTCCTGGTGCTCTCAAGAAGATAGTTCCAAATGTTAAGCTTAACAGTAGGAAAAGTGAGGTAATAAATTATATTGTTATATTCAAAGCTCTACTGGTACTTTCTGCTTTCATTGTTTTCTATTTATATGAAGGTGGGGGCGTGTTATTGCTTTGTGTGTTTGGATATTTTTTATTCTTCCTTCTGAATCAAGTCTTGTTTGATAACTACCTTGTTATTGAAGAAAAGCAGGAATTAGTTTTAATTTTTAGGTTGATTTACGGAGGAGTCAAGTTAGCTCTAGTATATAGCATTAATGATTTTAATGTTTTAAATGTCCTGAAAATACTGTTTTTCAGTGAAGCTGTTGGTTTGATTTTCTTATATAAGTATATTTTCCTCATTCCAAGAAAGTCAACACTAGTCATAATCAAGAAAGAGTTAAGTACTTTTAAAGTATTTTCAATAAATAACTTAGCTGAGCTTTTAGTTAGTAAAGCTGTTTGTTTGTGGATAGTAGGTTATTTTTTAAGTCGTGACGAATTGGCAAACTTTGCATTTGTCTGTAACCTCTCCTTACTTTTGCTTAGTTCTGCGTCTGTGATGGCAAGGTTTGAAACGATTTTGATTTCAAGAAGGGATAAGGGGGACTCATACGAGAAACTATATAAGCTTTCTGGCTTTTTATTTTTTGCTCAGCTTTTGCTTAGTGTTTGTATAATTCTACCAAACTATGATTTTTTTCTTTCTCTATTATTTCCAGGGGCAGCATACAAAGAACAGTTTTTAGATTTAGTTGTTTTTTCTTTTAGTCTTCTATTGTTACATTGTATATATTTTTTCTCTGCTGATATTTATAAAAATAATAAATTAAATACTTTTGTTTTTTCATCTTGGGCGGCTGGTATTGTTAATATTTCACTTTCTATTTTGTTAGTGAATACTTATGGGTATAGAGGTGTTTTGTTTTCTTTTGTTTTTGCTCATTTAGTTAAGCTTTTTGTGGTTTCTTATAATTCAAAAGTTAAATTAAATTACTTTAAGTGTGTTCTTTATTCTGTTGTACTTTCAATAGTTTGTTTTGTTTGTATAGGCGTTCAATGGTTGGGTTTTTCTGTGCATGCTAATATTTTGTTGAGCTTATTAGTATTTATTACAGTGCTTTATTTGGTATATAATAATGAGTTTAAAAAAAGAGAAAATATTAAGTTTTGATGTAATACTGTGTGTCTTTTTTATGACAGCATTTTTTTCAATGGCCACAGTTAAAGTATTTGATATAAACGTTAGAATACTGTTTGCTCTTTTTGTATCTGCATACGCTATACTTATAGAGGTTCGAGAAAAAAGTACTGTTTTGATACCAGTGTTGGTAAAAACACCGTATTTTATCAGTGTGATATCTCTTTTTTCCTATTTTCTTATATTTCTACTCTTTTCAGATACTGAAGTTAAGCTTTCAGAGCTTTTTACTCTATTTCTTTTACCTTTATTTTATTTTTATTCTACCTATTTCTTTGTTTCTAGGTTGGGTATAAAGAGGTTTTGGCTTTGTAATATTATAGGCTTTTCACCTAGTATCATATTTCTTTTAGGGCAGCATGCTGGAGTTCAATTTTTTTGGGATGTTAAACTCGCGTTAGACTTAAAATATGCACCAGAGTTTATTCATTTAAATGAAATGATGTTAAAACCTCCAGGTTTGGCTCTTTTTAGTGTGCAGTTATCTTATGATTTATTGTATTTATGCGTTTTGACATCCGTCTACTACTTGTTAACTATTGGGCGAATAGAGAAGTTTCATCTTTTTGTTTTTATGTTATTCGCTATTTTGAGCTCATCAAGGTCAATGCTGTTATCTGTGCTGTCAAAGTTGTTTTTAGTTAGAATTGGTAGGAGTACATTTATAATTATTTTGGTACTACTAATACCTTTTATTTATTTTCTTTTTACCATCGATTTCTCAACTTTTTCCAATATATCGAGCAAAGGGAGAATGTTTCTTTTTTCTTCTGGTTGGGCTGTTTTTTTAGACAACCCATTTGGTTTAGCTGTCCCCTATTTTGAAGCCGTTGAGCAAAGTGCCTTACATATAACCCCCCCGGATGGAGTACCAAATTATTGGAATAAGCTTTATACTCCACACAATGGATTGCTCAACACAATTGTAAAGTATGGTCTTTTTGGCGGGTTAATAAGCATTTGTTTCTTTCTTTTTTCTTACATCAGCTGTGGGAAAAATAAAAAAATATTTTATGTTGCTTTTGTTCCTTGGTTTATACATGCTAGTTTTCATAATGCAGGTTTCTTATATAATGACTATGTATTCTCTTTGTTAATTGCAGTTTTTACTTATGCTGTTGGTCAATCAAAAAATAGTTTTAGATGGTGATCTTTAAATGAAAAAGTTAGGGCTAATTCTCACGAAAGGTAGTTCATTATTAAGTTGGAAAGAAAGTGGGCTTTATGATCGAGAGATTGCGATATATAAAGAATACATAGCAAGTAACTCTATAGAAGAAGTTACAGTTTTTTCATACTCATCAGATGATATTTGTAATGTTAAAGGCATTAATTTGGTAAAGAAGCCTCGCATTTTTTATGGCAAACTAGGAGACTGGCTCTATTCATTTTTCTTACCTCTAATTCATTATAAAACTATAAAGGGTATTGATGTATTTAAGAGTAACCAAATGTTGGGAAGTTGGGCTTTGGTTATAATTAAATTAATTTATAAAAAGCACTACTTACTCAGAACAGGTTATACACTTACTTTATTTTTGAAAAAACAAGGTGTAAGTAATTTTAAGCTTAATTTATTTGGTTTTTTAGAAAAGTTATCATTTAGATTTGCTACGGTAGCTACTTGTGCATCGGAACAAGATAAGAGTTACCTGATTGAAAAGTACAATTTTCTTAATGATGAAAATTTATTTGTTCAGAAAAACTATATTGATACAAATAAGTATTACTCAAAAGAGTTTTCTGAAAAAGATGATGTTATTTGTTTTGTCGGTAGGTTTAATAAACAAAAGAATATAATCAATCTATTAAGGGCTTATAAGGACTCGCGTATTAGTCAAGAACTGTTAATAATTGGGCAGGGCGAGTTAGAAAGCGAGATTAGGGTATTAATTGAGAGTCTAGAGCTTTCGGAAAAAGTAAAGTTATTAGGTAGGTTAAGTAATGATGAGGTTGCAAGTTGTTTGCGAAGCTCTCGTTACTATATTATTTCATCATTGTATGAGGGGATGCCTAAAACACTCTTAGAGGCAATGGCAAGTGGCTGTTTTTGCTTAGCAACCAATGTAGATGGCAACAATGAAGTTATTAAAGATAGTTTTAATGGCATTTTAATTGATGATACCAGCTCTCAATCAATAGAGCGTGCATTAAAAGCATATTGTCTTACAAAACCTCAGTCTATAGATTTAATCTCAGCTAATGCAATTGATTATATTAATAAGTATCACTCCCTTGCCGCCTATTCTCAAAGTGAATATAAGAGGTTAAAGTATGTTTATTCCTACAAAAAGTAATGATAAATATGGTGAGTTTAGTGTTTTTAAATCGGAAAATACTCCTGTTAAACCAATAGTTAGTGTAATTATGAGTGTTTACGACTCAGCATCAAGCTTACATTCAAGCATAGAGTCAATTTTAAATCAGTCGTTTTTAGATATAGAAGTGGTTGTTACTAATGATGGTTCAAAAGACGATAGCTTAAAAATTTTACTGGAATATCAAAAAAGAGACAGTAGATTGGTCGTTATTGACCAGGCAAATTTGGGATTAACAAAGTCGCTAAATCGTATGATTAATCTTGCTAGGGGTAATTACATCGCTAGACAGGATAGTGATGATATCAGTAACTTAGAAAGAATTGCTACCCAGTACAAAGCCCTTGAGAAGAGCTCTTGTAACTTCTGTATATCAAGGTATAGTATAAGAAATAGACATCTACCTAATATAAAATATGTTAGGGCTTTTAATATCAAATCGCTATATTTTGGTAATTACATGTGCCATGGAACTTTTTTCGGGAAAAAAGAAGTTTTCAACTTGATGTACAATGATGAACACAAATATGCACAGGATATAGAGTTTGTATTACGAAACAGTCAAAGTTTGAAAATTATCTTCTTAGAGGACGTTCTTTACGAATACATGCTTAGTGAAGACCAAATCTCAATGAGCAAGAAAGCAGAGCAGTTTGAAAGTTTCGCTATCGCTTGCAAGTTGTATTTTGGTCTACGACCAATAAAACACATTTTCTTGCGAAAGTCCCTCAGATTTCTTTATTTAAATTTTAAGTATTATTATGCGAATTTGCTCTCTGTTAAATCGTGATATTAACTGCGCTACAAATAGCGTACATGCAATGCTCTCAGACAAGTCAGCGACCTGGGAAATTAAATATCTTAAAGAGGAAGAAGGTAAAGGCGGGTTGCAATTTTCTCTTGTCTCATTCTTTTCAAAATCTTTTTGGTTAAGATTGACGAGATTACTTGATGCTTACGATGTAGTAGTTGTTGATGGGCTGGTTTCATTTTACTTGATATGGTTTTCTTCTTTTTTGGTGAAAACAGACTGTAAATTCTTTTTATTAATTCATAACGACTACTCTCAAGTAAACACGCGCAGTAGGTGGAAGTTTGTACCTAACTTTTTGTTTACAGCCTTGTATGATTTTGTGCTAAAGCGTTCTGGCTTTCCTATTATTAGCTGCTCTGAATGTACACAACGCTGCCTTTTAGATAGAGGGGTTAAGTCGATTTCTATTGATAATGGTATCAGTTTGAGTGGAAATAGCTTAGAACCTAACAAAGATAATGTAATTTGGTTTGTAGGAAGATTGATCAAATTAAAGAATGTTGACCTTATCATACATGCTTTAAGAAATTTTGATTCTGAAAATTACACTTTAAATATCGTTGGTGACGGGCCTGAAAAAAAGTCTCTTATCGCCTTAGCCAGAATGTTGAATGTTAAAGTTCAATTCTTAGGTTACGTTGATAATCCTTTTAATCTTGTTCGGCCTGGAGATATTTTTATACTTCCTTCGAGCGTTGAAGGACGTTCTTTAGCTTTAATGGAAGCTTTAGATAAAATGAGCTATGTAATCGCCTCCAACATAGAAGCTAATTTATGTTTTGAACCTCACGGCGTAGATCTATTTTGTCTTGAGCAAGAAGGTAGTTTATATACGAGCTTAGAAAAAGCTCTAAAGTTACAACCTTCAGATAGGGCTGATTTGGCAACTTCACATAGATCTATCATTGAAGGCTTATCAGACGATATAATGTTTAAAAAGTATATGGAGGTTATTAGTGCAGTTTAATATTTTAAGCTTAGACCCAATGTATAATAATCTGCATTCTGAAATTGCTCAAGCTTTACCTCAAGGCAAGCGTTTCTCTTTATTATCTTCATTTGGTTTTAACCATTACTTGAAAGGTTTTGAACATTTTTATATTTCTCAAAATATAAAAAAGATTAGTCCTCTGATTTGCAATATCAGCAAAGACCTAAATTTTCACTACAAAGCTAAAGTTGAAAAAATTGAATGCAGAGACCTAACAGCTGAAGAGCTTAACTACTTCAATAGCTACAAGCAGCTTGTCAGACAGTTTATAATTGAAAGGGAAATTAGATTAGTATTATTACATAACGATTTGCGTTGGAATCATGCAATAGCTATCGAGGTTTGTAAAGAGTTAGGAGTTAAATACCTAGTTACTGAGCAAGGTCTGTTTCGTCCTTACACGACAGTTATTGATAGTAATGGTGTTAATGCAAATAGTAGTGTTAAAGAACTGTTTTCTAAAAGAAACGATTTAGTCATTAGTAGCTCAAAACATGCTGTCACTTGCACTCATGATAGCGCAAGGAGTAAACTAAATTTTCTATTTTTTATTTTTCTTCATAAATTAGGGGATTTTTTGGGTGCTAATGCTAAGTTTCCGCACAATGATTTTTCTATGAGTAAATATCTAAAAAGATATATTCTTCAAAGAAAAAAAGGTACTCCGGCTAACCAGATTCAGAAAAACTTTGAGTTTAATGACGGCGTTAAATACATTTATTTCCCTATGCAGTTAAGTAATGATACACAGTTACTTGTTCATAGTCCTTATAGTTCTTTTCATGAAATCTTAAAGCAAGTTGAAAGTGCCATATACAACTCTAAAAGTGATTATGTTTTGCTTGTAAAGAAACATCCAAATGACTTAGAAAGCTACTCTTTAGATCATAGAACAATAATGGTAGAAGGTAATAATGCACAATATATATCCAATTCAGAGTTGGTTATTTCCGTCAACTCTAGCGTTTGTTTTGAAGTATTGAGCAGCTCTACTCCATTAGTAACTTTAGGGGATGCTTTTTTCAACATAGATGGCATAGCAAAATGCACTTCATTGTCTAAACTCGGGGAGTTTATTGACCGTGAAGGTTTTAAGGAAGAAAAGTACTCGTCAAAGGAAAAAAAAGAACAGTTTTTATGTTTTCTGAAAAATACATATTCACTACAGGGGGCCGGTTATGATAACCCAGATTTTGAGATTAAACGGGTCTTAAGAAATTTAGGTGTACAACATTGATAGTGCTCTTAAACTATCGTAATATTTTTGCCAGAAGGCGTGTATTTTATATTTGCATAGGCTAAGGATTGACAATGTTAATCGACTTCTTTTTTATCTTTTTCTTTTCTTTTCTTTTGTTGTTTTGTTTTTTATGAGAAAGGTTGCCAAGGCTACTGGATTGGTAGATAACCCCTCAGAAAGAAAGTTACACTCTGGCAGTATTCCTTTGGTAGGTGGTATTTCAATTTGTATTGTAATCGTTTATTACACTTATCTTAATATGCATATGTTTGAAAATTCTGACGTCTATATTGTTTGTACTCTGGTACTTACGACAATAGGAGCGTTAGATGATCGATTTGATTTAAGTGTTAAACTTCGAATTGTAGCCCAAACTTTGATCTCTATTATAATGATTAATTATGCAGGTCTTGAACTGTTTTCCATCGGTGATATATTTGGTGTTGGTGATATACAGTTGGACAACCTTTCTTCGCTTGTTACTATTCTTGGTGTTATTGCCTGCATAAACGCATTTAACATGGTTGATGGAATAGATGGTCTGCTTGGTGGGGTTTCAGTTGTCACTTTTTGTTGTTTAAGTCTTCTGTTTTATTTGGCTGGAAACAATGGATTGGCAGGTTTTTGTCTATTATTTGTTTTTTGTTTATTGCCTTACATAGCTATGAACTTAGGGATTATAGGCCGAGAGAGAAAGGTTTTTATGGGCGATGCAGGGAGTATGTTGATTGGTTTTACAGTTGTTTGGCTTTTAATAGCAGGTAGTCAAAATCAGAGTCACCTAGCCTTAAGGCCTGTTACAGCCCTATGGCTTATAGCAATACCCTTGATGGACATGGTCGCCATTATGCTAAGAAGATTGAAGCAAGGAAAATCACCTTTTAAGCCAGATAGAGAGCACTTACATCATATTTGTCAGCGTTTAGGTTTTTCGCCAGTTCAAACCCTTTTTCTTATTTGCTTCGTGTCTTCATTTTTCTCTCTAGTTGGATTGCTAGGTGAGGTGTTTGCTGTACCTGAATTTGTTATGTTTTACCTTTTCATTTTTATTTTCTTAATTTATTTGGCTATTTTGGGCAGTTACTCCAAATTTTTTAACGTCAAGCAATTACGTCAATTCGAAGCCAAGTAACCCATAATATACATTTTGATTAGTAACGGTATCTGTATTTATTTCTTGCATTACAGCCTTTTTTAACTTTAATAACTAATACCGTTATTAAGCAGAGAGAACCTGTCTTAAATTGTAACTTTATGTCTTATTTTTTAAAAGAATAGTTTTTGAGATTTAAATAAACCTCTAGCTTTTTACATCTGCAATTTCTTGAATTCTCTTAAAAGCGCTCTTGATAAGGAAAGTAAAACTGTAACTCCCCCCAAAAATGAAACAGTTCATAAGTAGAATTTTCCATTAACTAAAATAGGAAAATTTACGATGAGAAAAAGCAAGTTCACCGAAACTCAAATTGTCAGCATGATCAAAGAAGCTGAATCAGGTATTCCTGTGCCGGAAATTTGCCGAAAGTACGGTATCGGCCACAGTACATTTTATAAGTGGCGCTCCAAGTATGGCGGTATGGAAGCTTCAGATGTAAAGCGCCTTAAAGAACTTGAAGAAGAAAACCTTAGCTTAAAGATATGTTTGCAACGCTTAGCCTAAAGCACTCCATGCTTGAGGATATCATCGCAAAAAAACTGTAAAAACAAGTAGGCGAAGAGCTTGGGTAGAGCATTTAAGAGCTCAATTTAACGTCAGCGTCGCATTTGCTTGTGAAGTGGCTGGGCTAAGCCGCTCAGTTTTTTATTACAAACATAAACGGCCATCAGATTATGAGGTTATCGACGTATTGCTAGCATTGGTCGAACGTCACCAAAGATGGGGGCTGCCCAAATTATTTAAAAGGCTTCGCAATAAGGGAAAACCTTGGAATAAAAAGCGTGTTGAACGAGTTTACAACATGCTAAAACTCAATTTGAGACGTCAAGGAAAACGCCGTGTGCCAACAAGAACGCCAAAACCATTAAGTGCCCCACAGCAACATAATGAATCTTGGTCAATGGACTTTATGAGTGATGCACTAAGCTACGGACATCGTTTTAGGACATTAAAACAGGTCATAGCTTGGCGGGGAAAACCAAAGCAAATTAGAGTAGATAATGGCCCTGAACTTACTTCAACGGCACTTGAGACTTGGGCGGTGGAAAGCAACATCAAGCTAGAGTTTATAAAACCTGGTAGCCCTTATCAAAATGGCTTTGTGGAAAGATTTAACCGAAGTTACCGTGAAGAAGCGCTAGATTTATACTTGTTTGAGTCACTTCAAGAAGTACGTGAAATCACAGATGGATGAGTGGTTAGATATCTATAATTACGAACGACCTCATGATTCACTTGGTGATATGACACCAATTAGTTATCTTGAGGCTGAATAAAATTCTACGGAAGAGCTGTACTAAATAAGGTGGAGTTACAAAACCTCTTTTTTATTTATATTTATACAGCTATTGAAGAAGTATATAATAAATTTAATTGTATAAAGTGACTGTTGAGCAAAAAGGCTTTATTGACGTTCATAAAGGTAGTTGTTTGTGGAGGTTGAGTGTATATTAAGACACTCTGTTTTTATAAAATCAAAAGTTTAATTTAAAAGTTGCCTGGTGTGGATTGAAGAGCAAATATGGAAAAGGTACAGTTTTAGCTCTTTGGGTTATAAATAACGTTTTAAAAACTCCATGAAGTTGAAAATGATTATATGCGGCTTTGTGAATGCGATACCTTTATTTTATGAGCCGAGTTGGTTGCAAGGTAATTTATGTTGCTCCCTATTCTGTAAATAAATTGAATGCTCTAATAAGCGCTTAGCGTTAATCCATATAGCTTTTCTTTCACCATATGTGAGTAATGATTAGGTATTGCCTTATAAAAAATACAGTAAATAAATACAAGTTTCCAGAGAACAGTTTGAAGTTATGTTTGCCGAACATTGTAGTATAAAAGTAGTTATCCCCGCGCGTTATGAGTCTCAAAGACTTCCAGGAAAGCCTTTGCTTGAGATCAATGGGATGCCTATGTTTTGGCACGTTGCTCAACGTGTTTTGGAATCGGGTATTTCTATTAACGATTTAATAATAGCAACGGACGATAGCCGAATATACGAAAGAGCTAGGGCTTTATGTTTGCCGGTAATGATGACCTCATCAGACCATGAGAGTGGAACCGAGCGTTCAAATGAGGTTGCGCGGAGGCTGAATTGGAGTGACGATACTTTAATTATGAATGTTCAGGGGGATGAGCCTCTTGTACCACCTGATCTGTTAAAGGAGTTAGTTACATTTTCGCAAAGTAACACTCAATTTGATATTTTTAGCGCTTACTCTGGCATAAAATCGGTTGAAGATTTTTTAGATAGAAATATTGTTAAAGTTGTAATCTCTGATTCTAATAGTGCTCTTCTGTTCTCTCGAAGCGCTATACCTCTCAACCGAGAACGTTTTGATGACATAGCCTTAGCATATATGCATATTGGTTTATATATGTACCGGGCAGGGGTGCTGAGCAAATTATGTTCTCTCTCACCCTCTAAGTTGGAAAAGTATGAAAAACTCGAACAGTTAAGAGCCTTAAGCAATGGTTTTAGCATAGGGATGCTTAATTACAAAGGTAATGTTTTTCATGGCGTTGATACATATGATGATTATATAAAAACAAAAAAACTAATGGAGAAAATCAAGTGAATTCTTTGGAAGTTGCTAAGCAAGTTATTGAAACAGAAATACAAGCTTTGCGTCAGATGTTTGAAAAATTAGATTCAACTTTTGCAAATGTTGTAGACTTCATTGTTCAGTCTCGTAGCAGAGTTATAATATGTGGTATGGGCAAGTCTGGGTTGATAGGAAAAAAAATCGCGGCTTCTTTTTCTAGCACTGGTACATCTAGCTTTTTTATTCATCCAAGTGAAGCGTTTCACGGTGATCTTGGAATGATAATGCCTGGCGATATTTTTATTGCAATATCCAATTCGGGAGAGACTGAAGAGGTCATTAAACTGCTCCCCTTTTTACGTGATAATCAAAACAGTGTTATCGCTATAACAGGTAATCCAAAATCTACACTTTCTTTGTCGTCTAACTATCACCTAGATATTGGGGTTTCTGCTGAAGCTTGCCCTTTTCAGTTGGCTCCGACTTCCTCTACTACAGCGACTCTGGTTATGGGAGATGCTCTCACCATCGCGTTGATGGAAAAGAGAGGTTTTCAACCTGAAAACTTTGCAAGGTTTCATCCAGGTGGAAGCTTAGGTAAAAGGCTTTTAAGTAAAGTTAAAGATGAAATGATAAAGGATATGTTACCAACTGTAGAGCTGGCTTCACCTATACCTGAAGTTATAAATGTTATTACTAGCGGCTCTCTTGGTTTGGCATTGGTTATTGATAAAAAAGAGCTTGTTGGAATCATAACTGACGGTGATTTGAGAAGGGCTATAGAATCTTTTGGAAGGGATTTGTTCGATTTACACGCGGAAGATATTTGTTCCGAGAGCCCAATTTCAGTAAATGAAGAGTTACCCGTTTCTGTAGCATATGAATTAATGCACGCAAAAAGTGTGAGTAGTCTCGTTGTTAAGAATAATAATTGTGTAGTTGGTGTGTTAAAGAAATAAAGCTTCATTATTCTTAAGCTTGAGAAACTAATTAGACTGTATTGAAGTCGAAAAGAGCTTCAGTGAGACTAACCTAAAGATGCATAGAAGACCTAATCAGACACGTAAGATTTATTTGATACAAGTGGTTACAAGCCAAATGGAAGTGTACAATAAAAATTAAAATAATTGGTAAGGAGGTACAGTCACTTTTATTACTAGCGATTTATATTTAGAGTGATAACTTTGATATTCTTAATTTTAAGTTTTTTAAAGCGAATATTGAAGTATGGATTATAAATACACTTTGCAATATTTTTTTCTTCTCTTATAGGGCTTCAGCTTTTAGGTTATTGGGACAAGTGATATATTAACGCTTATAACTTTGGAACAAATAATAACCCATTGGGCTTTGGAATATGTCTAAATTACTTAATATATTTGCCTCTAGTATGATTGTAGCTGCTAATCCTAGTTGGGCTGACGAACCTTTAAAAACCTACAAAAATTTTACGGGTTTTACTGGGCTTATAAATACCGTCAATGCTGAAGTCTTAGAGCATGGGGTAGTCGGTATGAGTTACAATAATATGCTTGATTTTAGAGGTAAGGAGTATGTTAATGGACATAACTTCACTTTTTCGGCAGGTTTATTTGACGACATAGAAGTAAGCGGTTTGATCGCTTCAAACTCAATGCACGATAATATGTTTAGCTCTAATGTAAAAGAGGAGAGGCAAATTCGAGATTTGTCCTTTAACGTTAAATATCGATTTACAATTATTCCTAAAAACTGGTTTAGTTTTGCTCTTGGTGCGAAAGATATTGGAGGTGCTGCAAATAAATATGAAACTTATTTTGCTGTTGCTTCAAAAGAATGGTCTGACTTCAGATTTTCATTAGGTGTTTCTAGTACAGATCAAAATACAACAGGTGCAATGAATGGCGCTTTTGGTGGTATTGAGTGGATGCCGCTAGATTGGTTTGCATTACAGGTAGAGCATGATGCCGAAGCAGTCAATGCTGCTGCGCGTTTAACAGTGCCGAAAGAGTGGCTATTTGATATTGGTGAACTGACTTTTACTAGCCGTTTTTATAGTAATACCGACTATTCAGAAAATGACAGCACATATTATGGCGTTAACTTTACTATGCCACTATCTAGCCAGGCACGTAAAAACTACACAGAAATTAAACCAGCGCCTGCTATTGTTGTAGCGAAAAACTCAGAGCCTTCTGATTTATCTAAGCCAATCGTAATTAACCAAAGAGCGCCTGAGCCTAAAAAAACAGAGATTACTAAAGTAGACAAATCGGAAGCTGATAGCTTTCAGCCCAAGAATAAACAAAACGTTTCTTTGAGTAGTCAAGTACACCGTTTAAAACTTGCTTTAATTGAAGATGGTTTTGAAAATATCAGTATTGGGTTTAACGAAACACCAAGCGTTGTGGTTAAGTTCGAGAACAGAGTATTTAATCGTAATGACCTAGATGCATTGGGTCTTGTGATGGGGCGAATCGGTGAGTACATTACCAAAGAGCATGCACGTTTCTTAATTCAGTTAGAAAAAAGCGATATTGGTTTATTGAATATTCAAGGCTCTGTTGATAACTATCGTCAGTTTATTGCTGAAGGGGTAAGTCCAGACCTAGATGTTCGCCAAGGTAGTGTTGCAACGCCATCGGGCATGATGTGGGTGGGTAATACCGCAGAGCAAAGCCCATACTTTTTACCTCGGGTTACTTTTTCTCCAGCACTGGCTGCAACTTATGCAACTGAGCTAGGTGTATATGATTTTTCATTGGCGCTTCGAGCTGATGTTGAGGTGCCGCTTTGGAAAGGTGCTGGTGTAAATGTGACTATGCAAAAAGTGGTTGCTAACACTGAAGATTTTGAAAAGGGCGATACATTCAATGGGCGTCGCTTAAAAGGTGGGTTTGATCAAGCCGTTTTCTATCAGGCTTTAGAGCTACCTTTTAATATTTATAACCTGACGCAAGTTGGTATGTTCAGAAACTATCATGAATATTATGGTGTGATTAATGAAACCACTTGGATAAGCCCAAGTGGTCGCCATCAGTTAAGTGCAAATATCACTAAATTTGAGTATCAAGATTATGATGCTTCTCGCGATTATTATTTAGCTGAATATCAATATAATTGGTCAGAGCAAGATATCACGCTTCACGCCAGTATGGGTAAATTCTGGGCCCTTGATGAAGGTGTCAAAGTAGAAAGTCGTTTCTGGTTTGGTGATAGCTATATTGCCATTTATGCGGCCGATACAGCTGCGCAACAAGTTGGTATTGCGTTCAGTATTCCATTGAGCCCACGTAAAGACATGTCAGTTACACCTTATGGGCAAATTAAAGGCAATGAAGCTTGGCGTCATGGAGTAACAACGCGTGTTGGTGAGTCGCATAATGCCTTGGTGAGAGGTCAAGCTTCGAAAATGTATACGCGCATTAACATGGAACGCACATTCTTGAATCAAGGCCGTAATTCTAGCAGTTATGTATATGCGAATTTAGCGAGATTAAGAGAAGCTTATTTGACTTATAAATAAGAGTTTAAAAGTTGTGAGTTAACGAGCGTAAAGTTTGCTAGTCTACGAGTCTAGAATAAGGCGCGGTTCATATTTGTGAAACGCGCTTTTTTGTGCAAAATATACGTTGCGAAGCAAGGTTACTTTTGCGCAAGGTTAAAAGAGCAATTTTAGCAGCTACTATGGAGTACTCAATTATCCAGTTCACTTCTCCATCAATCATCACTTTCTTCACTTTACCCAAAGCTGTAACTTAGCTATTGTTGCTCTTGTTTAAAAAAGGAACACACTATGTCAAGCGGAGATGGCGAAATAATTATAAAGCACCATGGCGCAACCCAAGGGGTAACTGGTTCTTGAAAGCCTCTAAATATCGAATTTGATATTCAAGCCATCTCTGCACTTATCGTCACCCATTGTCATATTGATCATGTTGGGCGTATTCCATAATTGTTGGCAGCAGGCTTTTCTAAGCCTATTTACTGTACTCCTGCAACCGCCAAGTTATTACCGCTTGTGATAGAAGATGCGCTGAAAGTTGGCGTTACTCGAGAACAAACATTAATTAATAGCTGTCTCAAGTTGTTACAAAAGCTGATTGTACCGGTAGAGTTTAACCACTGGCATAAAGTCAATTTAAGCTGCGAGTCTGAGGCAAAAATACGATTTCAGCGTGCAGGTCATATATTGGGTTCTGCATATGTTGAAATTGATATAGGGCAATACCATAAACAAAGCAAAAGCGCTAAGCGCATTGTTTTTTCCGGTGACTTGGGTGCGCCTTACACGCCTCTTTTACCTACGCCAAAACCGCCTTATAAAGCTGATATGCTTGTACTTGAATCGACTTATGGTGATAAAAACCATGATGGCAGAAAACAGCGTACTAAAAAGCTAAAACAAGTGATTGAGAAAGCTGTAAGTGATAATGGTGTTGTGCTTATACCAGCTTTCAGTATTGGGCGAACTCAAGAGCTACTCTATGAGTTAGAACAAATTATCCATAGCGCACCTAAAAAGTCAGTATGGCAGAATATCGAAGTCATTATCGACTCACCTATGGCGTCCAACTTCACTGAATTTTATTTGGAGTTTAAAGAACTGTGGGATACCGAAGCCAAGCGTCGTGTAAAACAAGGTCGTCATCCTTTGGACTTTTCTAGCGTTGTCACAATAGGCGATCACAAAGAGCATGTTGCAGTGGTGAATTATCTAAGAACGCGAAATAAGCCCGCGATTGTGATTGCTGCTGGCGGTATGTGTAATGGCGGTCGCATCGTGAATTACCTAGAAGCATTTTTACCAGATTCTACAGCAGACGTTTCATTTGTGGGTTATCAAGCTAAAGGTACTTTAGGGAGGGATATTCAAAAATATGGTTCGAGAGGAGGGTACGTGTTTATTAATAATCAACGTGTAAATATCAAGGCTGCAATTCACTCTATCAGCGGTTACTCTGCCCATGCCGACCAAGCAGGTCTAATTCGGTTTGCAACTATGATGAAAAGTCCGCCAAGCATGATTAAGCTGGTACATGGTGAGGAATATGCAAAACAAGCACTTAGAAATAAGTTAGCGCCTTTATTGTCAAAAACAGAAATACATATTCCTGAGTAAGGCTTTTAATAGTACTTTACGGGTTGTTATTCGACTCGAAAGGCCGTTAAAATAACGAAAATGCCAAAGAATATGGCGATAAATAATAAATTGGACGAATTATGAAAGCAGTTATCCCAGTAGCGGGCCTAGGTACTCGCATGCTCCCTATGACGAAAGCCATTCCTAAAGAAATGCTACCTTTAGTTGATAAGCCACTTATTCAATACATTGTGAAAGAGTGCGTTGCTGCTGGTATTAAAGAGATTGTGTTAGTCACACACTCTTCTAAAAATGCCATCGAAAACCACTTTGATACAAGTTTTGAACTTGAAGCTACATTAGAAAAGCGTGTAAAGCGTAAGCTTTTAGATGAAGTTCGCGGTATTTGCCCAGAAGACGTAACCATTATGCATGTTCGTCAAGGTGAAGCTAAGGGCTTAGGCCATGCAATTATGTGCGCGCGTCCAATCGTAGGTGAAGATGATTTTGTTGTGGTACTACCTGATGTAATTCTAGATGAGTACACAGCAGATCAAAGCTCTGAAAATTTAGCTGCGATGATTGCTCGTTTTAGAGAGTCAAGTGCTAGCCAAATCATGCTTGAGCCTGTAGCACAAGAAGATGTGAGCAAGTATGGTATTGCTGATATCAA
Source organism: Pseudoalteromonas sp. AWM4_233 (assembly GCF_056158285.1). Classification (NCBI taxonomy): domain Bacteria; kingdom Pseudomonadati; phylum Pseudomonadota; class Gammaproteobacteria; order Alteromonadales; family Pseudoalteromonadaceae; genus Pseudoalteromonas; species Pseudoalteromonas sp. AWM4_233. The sequence goes on from NZ_JBSWSZ010000001.1 coordinate 415,049, forward strand.
CGGTGCTGAGCTAAGTGCTGGTGAAAGTGCGCCAATCAAGACAATGGTTGAAAAGCCTGCAGTTGCAGATGCACCTTCAAACCTTGCTGTAGTAGGGCGCTATGTGTTGTCTAAAAACATTTGGCCACTCCTCAAGAAAACACCTATTGGCGCAGGTGGTGAAATTCAACTGACTGATGCAATCGATATGCTAATGGAGCAAGAGACTGTAGAAGCATTCCATATGAGCGGTCGAGTACACGATTGCGGTGATAAAATGGGTTACCTAAAAGCCATTGTTGAATATGCTATGCGTGATGAAACGTTAGGACCTGATTTTACAAAATTTGTGAAGAGTCTTTAATTCGGTAAAACCGATTTTATAAAGAGTTAGTTAATAAAAGCGTGGATTTATTCCACGCTTTTTTGTATTCGTGCCAAATACATGTTGCGAAGTAAGGTTATTTTTACGCAAGGGCGAAACGCGTCTTGAGGCTTGCTAGTGCGCGCAGCAAGACTAGCGTTGAGCGTGAGGCCTTGGATGGCCGAACCGGACCCATGCTACATGGAAGTATTACAACTCACTATTCTTAAGACCGAAACGAAGTTTCGCAGTATGAGGAGGTGAGGGTATGGGTACCCGATGGGCGTAGCTACATGGATGTAAAACAACACAGCAACCAGAGCTTTTCATTTACAGTGCGCAAAGTGAAATGAGTAATTTTAACAGCTGCAATGGAGTACTCAATCTGTAGTTTTGTCATCGTTAATGGCGACAATTACAAAACCTTGTTGCGCTAAAGCACAACTTACAGGCAGTAGGGCTTAACCTTGTACTAAAGCACAACTTTTTCCAAAACAGAACGCGATATAAAATCGCTGCTACCGAAGTGTTTTAATCATATGTAGGTAGCCATTTATGGCGACAAAAAAGCCGAGCTGAGCTCGGCTTTGTTATAAGAGACCTAATAAGTAGGGTAGAAATTACTTATATTGTGCGTCTAGTGTCACACCAGAGAAAGTGCTGTAAGCACGTAAACCAATGTGCCAAGTACCCGCTTGTGGGTTTGTGAACGTACAAGTTTCAGCATTACCGTTTTTGTACGGACGACAATCGTAAGTTGAAGTAGTTGGTTGGCTGCCTTGTCTTACGTATAGGTCAGCATCACCAGAGCCACCAGACATAGTCACTGTGAAGCTTGTCATGCCCGCAGGGATTTCAACAGTTTTACGAACCCAGTTGCTACGACTTGCTGAAAGGTTCGTTTCAGTGATACCACCTGGTTGAGGACCTACAGAACCAGCAGTTAAATCACCTTGTAAGCTTACGCCTGTGTACGCAGAGTAACCTTGAAGCATTACGTGGTAAGTGCCTGCTGCTGGGTTATCGATGGTACATACTTCGTTGTTACCGCCTTTATAAGGGCGACAGTCGTATGACGATGTAGTCGGTTTGCTACCAGCTTTAACATAAAGGTCAGCATCGCCTGTGCCACCGCTCATAGTGAATGTTACTTTGCTTGTGTTTGCTGGTACTTCCATTGTGTAGAAGTCTTGGCCGCCTTGTGAACCGCTAAGGCCTGTTTTAGCAACGCCATCAGCTAGTACATTGTCACCTACAGGAGGCTCAACTACACCGCCTGAAGCTTCAGCAACTGCTGCAGCTGCATCGATAATACCAGTACCACAGTTGTTACAAGTTGCACCGAAGCTCTTAGTCGTATTTTTAAGAATTGTTTCAATTTCATCAGGCGTCGCTGAAGGTTTAGCTTGCTTAATTAGTGCCGCTACACCTGCAACATGAGGCGCTGCCATTGATGTACCTTGAGAATATGCATAGCTGTCAGAGCTTGGTGTTGTTGAACCTGAGTTGTAAGTAGATAAAACACCTTCAGGGTCATTTGCAAAGCTTTGCGCGCCACCTGGTGCTGCTACGTCAATGTTTGAACCATAGTTTGAGTAGTAAGCACGACCACCGTTACGACCTACCGCAGCAACGTTTACTACGCCAGAACAGTTACCTGGGTTGTAGTTTGCTGAGTTATCGTTGTCGTTACCAGCAGCAATAACAACTACCGCACCATTTGCACGCGCTTGGTTAATTGCGTTTTGCGTTGTTGAACTACAAGCACCACTGCCACCTAAACTCATATTGATAACGTCAGCTGGGTTAGGGTTTGTAGGAACGCCAGACACTGAACCACCTGCAGCCCAGATAATACCGTCAGCGATATCTGATGTTAAACCACCACATTTACCAAGTACACGTACAGGCACAACTTTTGAGTCATAAGCAACACCAACAACCCCTTCGCCGTTGTTTGCTACAGCCGCAACCGTACCCGCAACGTGTGTACCGTGCCAGCTTGAACCTTGTGCACCGTGTGTGTATCCACACTCGTTTGCAGAAATCGCATCACCAGGATCGCTCGCGTCTGAATCACGACCACCACCATCATTAGCAACGAGTGTGTTTGAGATCATGTCATAACCAGGTAGTAGGTTAGCGTTTAGATCTGCGTGAGGGCGGTAACCTGTATCAAGTACAGCAACTACAACGCCAGCACCGGTTGCGCTATCCCATGCCGCAGGTGCGTTAATGCCCGCTGTATTTTCAAAATAGTGCCACTGATCAGAGTACTGCGGATCATTTGGAGTCGCAGTTGGTTTTAGCATTTGGTCAATTTCGATGTATTCAACATTGCCAGATGCTGCAATTTCTTGCATTAATTCGTTTGCTTCAAGCGCTGATAGTTTTTTGTTAACACGCATTACGTGGTGGTTGCTTAACGCCATTGCACGAACGTACTGAGGTGTTACTTTTGCTTTTTTACTTTTAAAGTTCTTAACAAAAGACTGAGCGCGTTGATTCATCATTGCTGGAGAAAGATCTCCAAACTCTGCTGACATCATCATTTGCTGTTGCATGTTGTCTTTATATTTGATGATGAACTGAGTGCCAAGCGTTGACTGGCTTTTTAGTTTTGCCGCTGTTTGGTTAACAGAAGGTGTGTTTACTTGGTCTTGAAAAGGTAAAGCTGAAACTGAGCCTGCTACCATCGCAGAGGCCATTGCCAGGCTAAGTGCGCCTAATTTAAATGGTGTTTTTATTGTCATAATAGTTTCCCAATAGTCACTTGTTGTTTTTCTTCGCCAAACTGCGGCGAGAAAGAAAAGTAAAATAAAAGTTAATTTTTTGAAAGGGAAAGTTTGGTTATTAGTGTATGCGCAATGGTTATATGCAGATGGATAAACGTCTTTTAAATTTTAGATGGTGTTGATTATTAAGGTTTTTTTAAAGTTAAATGAAATTTTAGAGTTTTAACTAGTAATGTAAACATATGTAAATGATTGGTGGTTTTGTGTTAATTTTATGCTTGTTTGCACAAAAGACCCGCCATCAAGGTATAATCCTCCCCGATTTAGGCTAAGCAGAGAAAAATATGTTGCAATACGACGTGGTGATTATTGGTGCAGGTGCTGCAGGTTTAATGTGTGCAGCTCAGGCTGGCTATCGAGGCAGACGTGTTGCAGTTGTTGATATGGGCAAAAAACCGGGCCGTAAAATATTAATCAGCGGCGGTGGACGTTGCAACTTTACCAACGAGGGCGCAAGCCCTGTAAATTATTTGTGTGGCAACCCGCATTTCGTGAAGTCTTGTTTAAGCCGTTATACACAACATGACTTTATAGAACTTGTTGACCGTCATGGGCTTGCTTACCATCATAAAACACTAGGCCAGTTATTTTGCGACAATAGCGCACAAGATATCGTTGATATTCTCATGACCGAATGTGAATGGGCGGGCGTTGAATTACACCTCAGGAATGAAGTATTAAGCGTCTCTGAGTTAGCAGAAGGCGGTTATCAGGTAGCTACCTCTGAGAGTGTCTTTACCTGTGAGTCGCTGGTTGTAGCTGCTGGTGGCTTAACTATGCCGAAATTAGGCGCTACGCCGATTGGCTATAAAATCGCAGAGCAATTTAATTTAAAGGTGTTGCCGACAATGGCGGCACTGGTGCCTTTCACCTTACATGATCATGATAAAACACGGTTTGATGGTTTATCAGGCGTGAGTATTCTATGTTTGGTCTCGAGTGAATGCGGCACTGAATTTAGAGAAAATATTTTATTTACTCACCGTGGTTTATCAGGACCTGCTATTTTGCAAATTTCTTCATTTTGGCGAGCAGGGCAAGCGGTGACTATTAACTTATTGCCAGAACTACAACTGAATGAAGCTATTCATCAATGGCGTAAAGAGCAAGGCAGTAAGTCTTTAAAGAATACTTTGTCTAACATTTTGCCAAAGCGCTTCATTGAAGTGCTGATCAACGAACAAGCTATTCCAGATAAAGCATTGAATCAATTAACACACACCGAAATTGATGAAATTGCAAAATACATTCACCAGTGGCAGATCAAACCTAACGGCACAGAAGGCTACAGAACAGCAGAGGTGACCTTGGGTGGTGTAGACACCGATGAATTAAGCTCAAAGACATTTGAATCGAAAAAGCAAAAAGGCTTGTATTTTATTGGTGAAGTCACCGATGTGACGGGTTGGCTAGGGGGTTACAATTTCCAGTATGCGTGGAGCTGTGGCTGGGCATGCGGGCAAGCTTGTTAGCTCTTAGGCATAAATGAAGGCTTACACAAGACTAAAACACTTGGGCAGCATCGATTTTATATTGCGTTCTGTTGATTGAGTACTCCATTACAGCTGTTAAGACTGTTCACTTCACGTTGCGCAAAAGTAACCTTGCTTCGCGCACTGCAAATGAAGTTTTGGATGTAGTGTTGTTTTACATCCATGTAGCTACGCCCATCGGGTATCCATACCCTCACCTCCTTGTGCTGCGAAACTTCGTTTCGGTCACTCGTCGCCCTTGTGCAAAAGTAACCTTGCTTCGCAACGTATATTTTGCACTATAATGTCGCCATAAATGGAGACCTACAGACTATAAAACCAATCACCTGTAGGTCGTGCTTTAGCGCGACAACTTTATTGATGTAATGCAACACTCAAAGGTAAGCTTAGCCCTATATATTTAACTCATTATTCAGTGCCATGGCTGCAGAACGATTAGGCGCATTTAATTTTTCTAAAATCTTCGCAACATGGTTCTTCACCGTATATTGGCTGATCCCTAGGATCATACCAATCTCTCCATTGGTTTTGCCTGATGATATCCAATCTAACACTTCTTTCTCACGCCCTGTAAGTAAGTGGATAGGTGAGTTATAAGCTCTCATAGACTCATATCTAAACAGCTGTGCTTTATGTAGATAGGGTAAAATGAGCTCAATCAGATAAGACGCTGGGGCTGATGTGTTTGAGCGCTTGTTATTGAAGGCCACTAAAGTTACAAATCCAGAGTCTTGGTTATCTAAATCATATGTCGCGATATCAGATAACGGGTTTCTCGCTTTTGCATAGCTTTTTAATAAATTCACATTGTTTAATTTAGTGCAATTGATGGTTTTTAGTAGTTGTTGTTGTTGGTTAGGTGAGTATTCGATTGAATAATCAGTTTTAACTGATAGGTTCGACTTATCTATTAATGCGATGTATAGCGCTTCTTTTTCAGCAAAAAACATAACCTCTTCAAAAATAGTGAGATCAAAAGAACGGTCTTTTATAGATGTTTTTAATAGCTCTATGGCCTTTAAAATACTAGATAGCTCTTCAGTACAACCCAAAAACATGTGCATTCTCCTTAAAATACGATGTCAAGGTAATGAATTTATTCATATTAATTCTGCAGACGGTGCAGTAACTAAATTCATATTTAATTAATCGCGCGATTAATTAAAGCATGGATGCGGAATTGATAGCAATTAAAAGTGAAGAAATTGTGAATGAAAAAAAATAAATCGCTGATATCGAGTAATTGTCATAAAACTGGGTGGGAAACGAGCAATATAGGGCCGTATAGACGGATACAAGTAATGTTTATGTAATCTAATAATGAATCTGAGCGAGGTAATGGCAGGTGATTCAAGATCTCTGATTTTTCAACATGAGTGATAGATGGTCCTATCAGACTATACGAAGTGTAAGCAGGCATTGTTAGACTTAACAGGCGATTGAAAGGGATCAAGGTGTAATATGATTGAAAGATTACGGCGACCATCGTCATGGCCATTTTATTTTACTGTGCTAATTTATGCTGCATTGATTTGGTTACAAGGCCTCTCGAACTCATTGTTGCAAATAGCTCATGAATTTGAGATCGCATTAACGATGGCATTGGGCTCTTTTGTGGCTGGTGGCACAGCTTTAGGTGGGGGAGCGGTTGCATTTCCTGTGATGACCAAGGTTTTAGCTATAGAGCCCGCGACAGCTAAAGTGTTTTCTCTGGCTATACAGAGCTTTGGTATGACTGCGGCAGCAATCACCATTTTTTGTCGTCGCATTCCTATTTATACCAACATCGTTTTCATGGCATTGCCTATGTCAGCTTTAGGTGTAGCAATCAGTTTGCTGTACGTGGCACCTTTCGCGCCGAGATTATTGGTTAAATCGATTTTTAGTTTTCTACTCTTGTGTTTCGCCATTACCATGGTGCTGCGCTGGTGGCGAAAAGCACATCATCAACCGAGTGCTGAGCATATAAAGCCTAGCCTAGGACGATTTTTATTAGTTGGATTTGTTGGCGGTATTGCTAGCGGTTTAGTGGGGTCTGGCTCTGATATCGCATTATTTGCTTTGCTTATCATTGCCTACCAAGCTGACATTAAAAAAGCGACCGCAACCTCAGTGGTAGTGATGGCATTTACTTCATTGGTGGGCAGCGCTATCAATGCTTGGCATCTCAATGTGATTACACCTGAAATTGAACAATATCTATTGGCCGCAATTCCTATTGTTGTTGTTGGTGCGCCGTTCGGGGCTTATGTGTGTTCAAAAGTGAAAGTTGGCCAATTAGTGAGTTTTTTACTGTTGTTAATCAGCCTAGAAGTATTCTTTACAGGCTTTGAGCTATGGCAGCAGTAAAAGCAATCTCAACTGGCATTCGCAATCAAGAGAGTTATCATAAGTATTTATTCTATAAATAAAAAAAATAAACTTTAGTTGACTAAATAATGAACTTTATATTTAATTAACCGGTTGGTTAATTAAATGTAAAGAGAATAAAATGACGACAAAAGTTACTCGAGGAAGGCCCGTTTGTGAAACCAAAAAAGCGGAGCAAAAGGCTAAGCTGATTATCGCTGCACAGCATTTACTCAACGTGAAGTCGTATAGCCAGATCACTATTCGAGAGATAGCTGCCGAGGCAAAAGTAAACTCAGCGATGATCAAATATTACTTCGATAGCAAAGAAGGCCTATTCGTAGAGCTTATCCAAGCCTTGGCCGATGAACACTTTTCTCAATTTGGTGATTTGCATGCACAGACACGCCCTGTTTATCACTTTATGCGTCAGTTTAATCAAATCTTGCAAACGAATCCGGGGTTTGTGCATTTATTAGCGGAAGAAATTCTCAATAAAACCACGCCATTGGCACAGGCTTTTATGAGTGCGTTTCCAGAGCGTGTGTCGCAATTTTTACCTGAGTTAATCAAACAAGAAGTTGGCATTGATGATCATAAAACAGCCAAGTTGGCGGCTTTTTCACTGATGACACAATTGGTGTCACCTTACATTTTTAAAACACTACGTCAGCAAGCTTGGCAAATCGAAGACGCCGACATACAAAGCGAAAAGCGTGTAAAGGAATTATATCTACAGTTTATTTTTGGCTTAAAGGAGCAACAAACTCATGAGGTGGAATTTTAGTGCAAGAAGGAACTTGCCTATCGCAGTGGCGATTGGCGTTCTATTAGTTGTCATAATAGTTAAATTAAATGCGTCAATGCAGCATCAGCCAGCGACAGATGACGGTCAATTAGCGCATTATCAGTTGCTCAATCAGCGAGCAATAAAGCCAGAAATAGTGGGCTTTGGACGCGTAGAGCCCAATATTCAATTTAATAGTATTGCCGAGGTGTCGGGTAAAATTACCTATGTACATCCAGCATTAAAAAAAGGCGAGCTATTTGAGCAAGACTCTTTATTACTATCGATAGATGACAGTGATTACCAACTCCAACTGGCGAAAGCCAATGCCAACTTAGCGGCAGCAGAGGTCGAACTTGCAGCCAAGAAGACCGAACAATTAAATAATGCGCTCGACATTAAACTTAGCCACAACAAGCTCAAAATAGCGCAAAGCGAATACGAGCGTTTAGCGCGTTTACTTAAACAAAAAAGCATATCTCAAAATGAGCTAGATAGAGCCCAACAACAAGTGTTATTGCAACAGCAAGACTTGCAACGTAACGAAAATACCAAGAGCTTGTTGCCATTAGAGATCAAGGCTCTACAGGCGGGAGTTAATAAAGCCCGAGCCGATGTGAAACAAGCACAGCTTGCGATTGAGCGTACACAAGTTCGTCTGCCATTTACGGGGCGTATTCATAAAGTGAATATTGAGCAATCGCAATGGGTCACTATGGGTATGCCATTATTCAGCGCCAGCGATGTGGCGCAAGTACAAATAAATGCCCAATTCACCTTTAACAGTTTTCATCAATTTACGGGATTCTTTCAACGTCCACCTAATATTACAACGTTATCCGCCCAAGGTATGGCCGCCTATTTTGACGAACAAGGTTTGCAAGCTCAGGTAGAGTTATTGGGCCATAAAGGAATGCGCTGGCAGGCTAAAATTGCTCGCATGAGTGATGAAATAGACCCACAAAGCCAAACTGTTGGGGTGGTTGTCACCATTGACGATAGTTATAAAAATATCGAGCTGGCAAACAAGCCGCCCCTATTGGCTGGTATGCGCGCAAAAGTAACATTAGTAGCCACAGAACAAAACTTCATTGCAGTGCCGAGAGCGGTAGTAAAAGGTCGCTATGCGCTTCTAGCCGATGCACAAAACACATTACAAAAGCTTGATACGCGTAGTGCGCTGAAGCAGCAAAATTATTTCTTATTTCAAGATGAAAAGTTAGTAGGTGCGAAACTGATCACCACAGATCTGTTTCCTGTGATCGCAGGCAGTAAATTACAGTTAGTGCCAGAAAATGCCGTATTGGCAGTGACATCCGTGAAGGAGCTGTAATAATGATCCGCTTATTTGCTGCACACCCCACAGCAGCCAATATTTTAATGCTGCTGTTTATTGTGATTGGCTTAGTCAGCCTACCACAAATTCATCGTGAAACTTTACCTAAAATCAACCAGTACCAGCTTGATATCGTGGTGCCTTACCCCGGAGCCAGTGCTGAAAACGTCGAACAAAAGATCTGTTTAAGTCTAGAGAGTGCCTTAGACGGGATCAGCTTTTTAGAAGAAAAGCATTGTGTGGCAAGACAAAATGTTGGCCAGATGACGGTCAAAATGTTTGAACAAGGTGACTTTGAGCAGTTCAGTACTGACGTTAGAAATGCCATCGACACCATAGATGATTTTCCTGCTCAGGTTGAGCAATGGACCATAAATGAGCGAGGACGTACACAAGATGTGGTGAGTGTCGCAGTGACCACTCATGCGGCACAAAATGGCGCAGATAAGGGTTTATCGCGCGTTGAGTTAAAAGCCTTAGCTGAGCAAGTTAAAGTGACTTTACTGCGCCACCCTGACATTCCGATTGTTGAAATCAACGACTTTTCGAAACATCAACTGCGTGTGACAGCATCGCAAGACGCGCTGCAACAATACGGCATGAGCTTGCAAACCTTGAGTCAGCGTTTAACTACGCAGAATATCGAACTGCCGCTCGGTGTGCTCGAAACTTCAGAAGCCGACACGCAAATTCGTATTAAAGACGAACGTCGCTCTGCGGAGCAGTTGGCAGATGTAGTAGTGAGCACAGGCACACAAGGTAATCATGTGCGCATCGCTGATTTAGGGCAAGTGAGCGATACGTTTGAACGCGATGAAAAGCAGATCTTTTTTAACGGTGTGCCAGCGGCCGTAATCACCATTAAAAAGAACACCAATGAAGATAGCTTGCGAGTGTTACATGCCACCGAAGCGGTGCTGGCAAAGTTACAAACCAGTTTGCCAAGTGGGGTGCATTTAACCTTGACCAACGACAACACCAGTTTAGTTAAAGACAGGATCAACCTGTTGCTCACCAATGCATGGCAAGGTTTGTTGTTGGTTTTTTTTGTAATGTGGCTGTTTTTCTCTTTTAAATATGCGTTTTGGGTGGTGATGGGTCTACCTGTGTCATTTTTAGCGAGTTTCTTTCTAATGATGCACTTGGGGATCTCAATCAATATGCTCTCTATGGTGGCGCTGTTATTGGCGCTTGGGATCTTAATGGACGATGCCATCGTGATCGCCGAGTCTATTGGATCGCACATTGAAAAAGGATTAAAAGTACAAGATGCCGTACTTCAAGGCACTAAAGTCGTCTTGCCAGGGGTGTGTTCTTCGTTTGTCACCACGTTATGTATTTTTGTTGGTTTGATCTTTATTGAGGGCAATTTAGGGCAGATCTTAAAAGTGATCCCCATTGTGCTTATTTCTGTTATCACCGTTTCTTTGATTGAAGCCTTCTTCATTTTGCCGAACCACTTAAGTCACGCCCTACAAAGTAAAAGCAAAGAAGGAAAATGGGCACAACGTGTTGGTGCTATTCGGGCTCGTTTTGAAACTAAGTTTACCCATTGGAATCAGCAGATATTGCATTTGAACCATGTGTTGATCCGCTACCGCTATTTGGTGTTTGGTACGGTGATCGCAACCTTTTTATTGTCTTTGAGTATGTTAGTCTCTGGCGTGCTGAAATTTACTGCATTCCCTGATATTGATGGTGATGTATTGCAAGCGCGTTTGTTGATGCCAAATGGCACGCCGTTGGTTAAAACTCAGCAAACCATGCAAAAGATTGAGCAAGCTTTGGCGCGCACAAATGCAAAACTCAGTGAGCAAGAAGAGGGTGAGTTGGTGATTGCCAGCACGGTGGTGTATGGGCAAAACCCAGACTACCAAGATCAAGGGGCCAACTTGGCTTATATTTCAGTGGATTTACTCAGTGCAGAGCAGCGCAATACTCACTTACAGGCTTTTTCGGATCTATGGCGCAAAGAATTAGGTGATGTACCAGAGGCGCTGAGTTTATCGTTTAAAGAGCCAAAATTGGGGCCTCAGGGCAGAGCCGTCGATATTCGTTTGCAGTCTGACGACATAGAACAGTTGAGTCGGGCAGCCTATGAGCTAAAAAACTGGTTAAAGGGTTATCCTGGAGTGCAAAATATTACCGACGATTTGAGGCCGGGCAAACCTGAGTTTACCTTGACGCTTAAACCGGACGCGTTAGTTACGGGTATTACCTCTGCGGACATAGCACAGCAACTTAGGCCTGCATTTCAAGGTAGCAAACTATCTGACATTCATGTCGGGCTCGAAAATTACGAAGTGACAGTAAAACTGGCAGCGCAAAGCATGGACGAATACAGTGATTTTGATAACTTTCTGATTATTCATCCAAAAAGCCAAGTTGCCATTCCCCTAGCTGCGTTAGTTAATATCGAGCAAACCCGAGGGCTTGCGGTGATCAACCGCGTGAATAATATGCCGACGGTTTCTGTATTCGCTGATATCGACAGTGAGCTTAATACCGCCTCTGCGGTGGTCAAAGATGTCGAAAAACGCTGGTTGTCTGAGCTCAATTCACGCTTTCCCGACATGACTTACAGTATTGAAGGTGAAGTCAAAAATGCAGGGATCACCCAGTCGTCTATGCGCCGCGCTATGTTACTCGGCATGATAGGTATTTTCTTGTTGTTAGCTTTGCAATTCCAAAGTTATATCGAGCCTTTAATTGTCATGGTGTCTATTCCGTTTGCCATGATAGGCGTTATTTTAGGTCACTTTATTATGGGTATTAACTTCTCGATGCCCTCGCTAATGGGCTTTATTTCGTTGGCAGGTATTGTTGTTAATGATTCTATTTTGTTAGTGCAATTTGTGAAGCGTCGTGTCAAAGAGGGTTTGTCAGTACATGATGCTGCCGCTCAAGCAAGTCATGACCGTTTTCGTGCGGTGGTGTTAACATCAGTGACCACAATAGCGGGTATGACGCCGCTGTTATTCGAAACCAGTTTACAGGCGCAGATCTTAATTCCGCTGGCGACCAGTATTGTGTTTGGTATTTTGGCCTCAACCTGTTTGGTACTGCTGGTGTTACCTTGTTTATATAGCATTTTAGAAGACTTTGGGGTGGCAAAACCCTATCACAGTCATCATGGTATAGACTCGGGCGATGCGATTAACGAGCACGCCTTAGATGGTGATGTAAAAGTTAACGCAGTTGTAAAATCAATTTAAACTGAGTCATAACATTTAAAGGCCACAGCGGGGCAAACCGCTGTGGCTTTTTTGTTTCTATCTAGTTCTCTTAATTAAGCTGTCTATTTTGAGGCAAGAAAAACTAGTCGATAACAAGGCGAAAATTTTACTATTTAGTTGTTCTAAATAAGAAGTTCTCAACGACGTTAGCGTCAGTTTTAGTCTCTCAAAATGATTAAGTATTTTTGAGGATTGGTATTAGTCTTTTGAGGCTGAAAAAAGAGCCCTGACGGGCTCAAACACTAGGCTTAATTAGCTGGGTAAAATATTGTTTTAAAAGCAGTGGAAATTAAATAGCTTGAGAGCGACCAGAAAGCTGCTTTATCAAATCAATATCGGTATTGCCTATCATGTCGATAGGCAGAGAGATCTTCTTATCTATTAGCTTTTTTGCGGCCATAAAATCTTTAGCCGTGTTAATGCAATCTGCTGCGATGATGCGGCCTTGCTTTAAATACCACAATGAAAAACTGCTTGATGAATGTTGACGTAATACGGTGTTGTCATAGCCATGATTTAAGCCTGCGATCTGAATTTTACAGTCGTATTGATCAGACCAAAACCAAGGCACTGACGTCACTGCTTGATGTTTACCACATATAGCCGCAGCAGCAGTTTTTGCTTGTGCTAACGCATTTGGCACAGATTCAATACGTGTTGCGATACCACTGTGATGTTCAATCCCTATGGTGCAATCGCCTGCAGCATAAATATTTTTATCTGTGGTTTGGCATAATTCATTGACTACAATACCATTTTGCTCCACCAGTAATCCTGCTTGTTCAGCAAGCTCTGTGTTAATTTCGGCGCCAATACCAACAATGACTAAGTCGGCATTAAAATACTGCTCTGTTGTATCTGATTGGGTTAATGTTTTACAGCGCACCCCAGTCACGGTTTGCTCACCGGTGAATGCTAAAACTTGTGTGTTGGTAAGTACGTTTACGCCATGTTGTTGGTGGAGCTGCCGATAAAACTCAGAAATAAACGGGGCGGTAACGCGAGCAAGCAATCTCGGCGCTTGCTCTAGTAGTGTTATTTGATGGCCCATTTTATTGAGTACAGCAGCGGTTTCTAAACCAATATAACCCCCACCAACCATCACAATACGTTGTTTATCTGTGCTAAGCCGTGTGGCTAACTGTTCAATGTCTTTTAGGGTTTTAATATAAAAAATATTGTTTAATTCACTGCCTGAACAAGTAATTTTACGCGCCCGACTGCCCGTGCACAGTAGCAAGTGTTCATAGCTTAGACATTCACCATTTTGTAGTACCACACTTTGTAAAGCGGGCTCTATTCTGGCTACTCGAGTGCGTAATTTTAGGGTGATGTTATCTTTTTGGTAGGCTTGCTCAGGTCTTATTAATAAGCCTTTTTCATCTACCTGACCCAGCAAATAATTTTTAGAAAGCGGAGGGCGATGATAGGGCAAGCTGTGTTCATCACTGATCAAAACAATTTCGTCAGTCCAGCCTTCTTTCCTTAAGCTAATACAAGCTTGCGCGCCAGCATGTCCGCCGCCAATGATGATGCATCTTGCCATGATGTTATCCCTTTAAGTTGTGGCTAAAGCTAAAATTATCCAGAGCTAGTATTGAGATTCTGGTAATCTTACTTGCAAGCCATGGTGTTCATCAGACACTAAAACCTGGCAACTTAGACGACTTAACTCAGTCGGCTCAGAGACCATTTCTAGCATATCTGCTTCACTACTATTTGGTTCGTTTACCTTGCCTTGCCAGTCGTCTGTTAAATAACAATGACAAGTTGCGCAACTGCCTGAACCTCCACACTCAGCTTCAATGCCATCGATCATGTTTTCCATCGCGGCTTGCATTAAAGAAGTCCCAGCAGGCACATCTATGGTGGTTTCATTGCCGCTAAAATCAATAAAAGTAATATCAGGCATAACAGCTCCTACATCGAAAAACGGCTTAGTTGATTAATTTCAGCCAAGATAGCCGCTGGATCGGCCTCTAGTTGACTGTCCATAGTGGTATTCCAGCGGTTTAAAAAACCACAAATGGCGATGACCGCTGAGATCTCAATCACTGCTGCTTCACTAAAGTGCTTACCTAAGTTGTCATAATGGTGTTTTTCTAGGTGAGCAGGCGAGGTGCTTGCAGCAAATGCAAAGCGAAGTGCAGCGCGTTCAGCATCGTCATATAAAATGCTGGTTTCAAATTCAAATGCGGCCAAGACCTTGGCACGATTCACATTCACGCGACTAGCGATATGCGAGAAATGCCCCTGACAATATTGGCACCCCGCAGCATTAGAACTAATGGTGGCAATCGCCCATTTTAGTTCTGTGCTGATGTGTTCAAATTGGCTTAAGCACCCAAACAACTGCCCAAATGCTTTAGCTAGCATAGGGTTTTTAGCCATGGTCAAAATGCCGTTTGGAATAAACCCTAGGTTGTTCTCAATGCCCTGCAAAATGGGCTCTAACTCAGGAATATCAGCACGACTAACCGGGCTGACTAAGTGATTTTTAGTTTGCTGCATTGCAGTCTTCCTAACTGTGATAGCGAGCCATCAAGGTATAGCTAAGCGTAGAACATTCCTATAGTCCCAACGGACCAAGGCCATAGTCCACAGGGGCTATATGGCTATATCAACATTCCCTGTAAGGTTTTTAATAGATTCAAACTGAACCCGAACATTCGCGGCATCGCTTACTATTCAAAGCAAATAAGTCGTGGTTGAAGGATTTGCAAAGACTAGACAGGAAACTAGCATGATTGAAGAACTAATCGACTTTATAAACAACGAATTACTTGAAGGTGCGGCACCTGATTTAGATCAGCACACACCGCTTTTAGAGCTAGGTATTTTAAACTCACTATCGATGGTGAGATTACTTGCGCATGTAGATCAGCGCTATGGTGCGAAGATCCCTGAGCACGATATTACCCCTGTGCATTTTGAGAATATAGAAACACTTGCAGCACTTATTAACACCTTAAGCGCAAAAGATGAGATGCAGGCTGAGCAATCGGTATCTGAGCTAGAGCGACTGGTGAAATTACAAGAAAGCTATGGCATTCAGAGTGAGCTGGTGGATGTAGGTGAAGGCTTTAAACAGCATGTATTGCGAGTTAAAGGCGATGGCCCTTTATGGATTTTACTGCCTGCGCTTGGCAATCCTTCAACATCTTGGTCTTCAACACTGCGTTCAGTACAAGGTCGTCACAATGCCGTGGCGCTTGATTTAGCGGGGTTTGGGCTGAGCCAAAGTGCCAATGAAGCGCCATCTTATGTTGATCATGTTGAGTTTACATTGCAATACCTTGCAACGCTTGAAGAACAAGAGTGGGTGTTGGTGGCGAACTCTGCAGGTAGCATGATTGCGACCGAGATTGCCCGTCGCTTCCCTGAGAAAGTAAAAGCCCTGGTTTGTAGTGGCTTTGGTTTAGTTGAAGACGTCGAAAACTGGTGGGGTGATTTAAAGAAAATGTCGTCAAACCCAGAGCAATTCTTGGCAGCCGCTTATTACCACCCACCAAAGATGACGCCAGCCTTAGAGTCATTACTTGATGATGTTCTGTCTCGCCCTGCCTATCACAGCTTCTTAGATGATTATGCGCGTCAATCTATTGCGAAAACCTTTGACGGGGTGATGGTACCCACTTTATTTGTGGCAGGTAATCACGACCAAATTATTCCTCCAGAATGGAGTGAAAAAGCCGCTGAGCTTCTTGATAAAGCCAGTGTTACTCGCCTTTCTCGCTGTGGTCACTTCTCGGCTTCTGAACGCCCAGAAGAATTTGTTTGGGTAGTGGAAGATTTCTTAAATAGGGAAGCAATGTAATGGATCAGTTTAAAAGTTACGACGTCGTTATTATTGGCAGTGGCCCAGCAGGCAGCTTATGCGGTATAGAGTGTCGCAAAAAAGGCTTATCGGTTTTATGTATTGAAAAAGATGAGTTTCCGCGCTTTCACATTGGCGAATCACTAACTGGTAACGCGGGGCAGATCATACGCGATCTCGGTTTGGCGGATGAAATGAATGCGGCAGGTTTCCCAGATAAACCCGGTGTGAACGTGATTGGTTCACTATCAAAAAATGAGTTCTTTATTCCTATCTTAGCGCCGACTTGGCAGGTACGCCGTAGCGACTTTGACAACATGTTAAAGCGTAAAGCCCTAGAGCATGGCGTTGAATATCAGCAAGGCTTAGTTAAAGATGTGATCAAACATGAAGAAAAAGTGGTTGGCGCGATTTATAAAGCCGATGGCGTTGAGCATCAAGTACGCTCAAAGGTACTGGTAGATGCCAGTGGTCAAAATACCTTTTTATCGCGCAAGGGCATTGCAGGCAAACGTGAAATTGAGTTCTTTTCACAGCAGATCGCTTCTTTTGCACATTATAAAAATGTTGAGCGTGACTTACCGCCTTTCTCAACGAATACCACCATTTTATATTCAAAGCAGTATCACTGGTCGTGGATCATTCCAATCTCACCTGATACAGACAGTCTAGGAATAGTGATCCCGAAAGACTTGTACTACAAAGAATGTAAAAACCCAGATGATGCCATCGAATGGGGTATGGAGCATATCAGCCCTGAGATCAGGCGCCGTTTCAAAAATGCAGAGCGCGTAGGTGAGTCGCAATCTATGGCAGACTTCTCTTACCGTATTGAGCCGTTTGTAGGAGATGGTTGGTTATGTATCGGTGATGCGCATCGATTCTTAGATCCAATTTTCTCTTATGGTGTGTCATTCGCCATGAAAGAGGGCATTAAAGCCGCAGATGCCATTAAACGTGCCATCGATGGTAACGATTGGAAAACGCCTTTCTACGAATACCGCGATTGGAGTAATGGCGGTCAGCAAATTGCTGCAGATCTTATTCGTTACTTCTGGATTTACCCAATTTTCTTTGGCTATCAAATGCAAAACCCTGATTTACGCGATGAAGTCATCCGTCTATTAGGTGGCTGTTGCTTTGATTGTGAAGGATGGAAAGCCCCGACCATCTTTAGAAATGCCATTGAAGAATACGACCGCAAACAAATGGCTGGTTGAGGATAGAGCATGAACTTTGCGTGGAATGAGGATCAGCTCGCATTACATGAGCACGCCTTGAGCTTTGCACGAGATCTCGACTTTTCGAAGATCTCTGCAGGCGAGTTTCCAATGGAAGCTTGGCGATCACTGGGTGAGTTTGGCTACTACGGTTTACCCGTAGATAGCCGCTACTCACCTTGTGGCAGTGGTTTTGACATTTTAACCACAGTTAAAATTTTAGAGGGTCTTGGTCAAGGTTGTGCAGATACCGGCATTTTATTTGCCGGTGCTGCACACACCTTTGCTTGCGTTATGCCGATTTATGAACATGGCAGTGAAACACTGAAACATGAATTATTACCGGCACTAACCAGTGGCGAGAAAATTGCGGCAAATGCCATTTCTGAAGCTGAAGCAGGCTCAGATATAGGCAAATTAACCACCAAGGCAACCAAAGAAGGTGATTACTACATCATCAGTGGTGCTAAGTCTTATGTGACTAACGGCAGTGTGGCCGACTACTTTGTTCTCTATGCGACCACCAACCCTAAGTTTGGCTACTTAGGTCAAACGGCCTTTGTTGTGCCTGCTGATTTACCAGGCATTGAAGTAGGAAAAAGCTACAAAAAGTTAGGGCTTGATTCGGCGCAGCTCAACCAAGTGTTTTTTGATGAGGTAAAAGTGCATAAGGACTATGTACTAGGCACTGAAGGGCAAGGCGCACGTATTTTTGCTGCTTCTATGGATTGGGAACGCTGTTGTTTATTTGCTTTATTCATTGGTGTGATGCAGCACGATTTAGAGCGCTGCATTGAGTTTGCCAATACCCGTAAGCAAGGCGATAAAACCATCAGCAAATTTCAGGCAGTGTCACATCGTATTGCCGATATGGAAGTACGTTTGCAAAGTGCGCGCTTACTACTGTATTTCGCGGCTTGGCAAAAGTCGCAAGACGTTGATAACACCAAAGCAGTGGCATCAAGTAAGTTAGCCATCAGCGAAGCGTTTGTGCAATCGGGTATTGACGCCATTCGTATTCATGGTGCGGCCGGTTACTTACAAGAAAGCGGCATAGATAGCAGCATTCGTGATGCCCTAGGGTCGGTGTTGTTCTCAGGTACGTCAGATATTCAACGAGAACTCATTTGCAATAGGTTGGGTCTGCTATGAAATTGCTCAATCAAGTATTAACCCAAGGCTTAGTGCGTGCAGGTGAAAAAGCTCTGGCAGTGAGCGATAGCACAGAGTCGTATAGTTATGGTGAATTACAACTCAGGGCGACTCAAATTGCTGTGCTGCTGCAAAAAATTGGCGTTAAAGCGGGTGATAGAGTGGGGCTTTGGTGTGATAAATCATGTCGAGCTTTGGCTGGCATGTTGGCGGTGAGTAAACTCAATGCCGTTTATGTACCAATCGATCCAATGAATCCGAAAGTGCGTGTGGATATTATTCGTCAAGACTGCGACATGAAGGTATTGATCACCAATAAAGCTAAGTTTAGTCAATATCAGCGCGGTGATAATGCTTTATGCGACTTTGTGGTATTAGACGAAGATGCGCTAATAAGCTCAGTATTGCATGTACACACGTGGCAGCATATTTCTGCTCAGCAACCAAGCCAGCTCAACTTACCAAAACAGGGTAAAGGTACAGATTTGGCGTATATGCTGTACACATCTGGCTCAACTGGCGTGCCAAAAGGCGTCAAAATCAGTCATGAAAATGCCCTTGCCTTTATTGAATGGTCGGCGAATAAACTCAATGCAACAGTGCAAGATCGTTTTGCTAACCATGCCCCTTGGCATTTTGATTTATCAGTGCTGGATATTTATGTGGCTTTGTTATCAGGCGCAAGTGTTCATTTGGTGTCTGAAATCGACAGCTATGTGGCACAAAAATTAGTGTCATTTGTCGCCCAAAAGCAGATCAGTATTTGGTATTCAGTGCCGACCGCATTGGTGATGATGCTAGAAGCTGAGGCGGACTTTGCAGAGCGTTGCCAGCAACTTAGAGCCATTATTTTTGCCGGTGAAGCTTTTGCGATTAAACCGCTTAAACAACTTCGTGAAGCGTTTCCCAATGCCGAGCTTTACAACTTCTATGGCCCGACCGAAACCAATGTCTGTAGTTACTACAAAGTCCCTCGGGTAGTACCAGACAAGCTGCCTATAGGTTACCCAGCCAGCAATGCTTTGCTATCAATTTGTGATGAACAAGGTAAAGCACTGCCTGTGGGCGAGCAAGGCTTTGTTACTGTAATTGGCCCGACTGTTTTCAGCGGTTATTGGGGGCGCGCAGATCTGCAATCAGAAGCTTATAACACAGGTGATATCGGCTATTTCAATGAGCTGGGAGAGTTGATGTATGTCGGTCGTCAAGATCATATGGTGAAAGTGAATGGTTATCGAGTTCATCTTGGTGAAGTTGAACGCGCTATTTACCAGCACCCAGCAGTGAAAGAGTGTTTAGTTGAGCTCAGCAGCCAAAAAACACTCCATGCGCATATTGCCGTAGAGGGCGATGCGCCGTCTTTATTAACGCTAAAAATTCACTGTGCCAAACGTTTACCTAAATACATGTTGCCAGAGCAGGTGATAGTGCACGATGCACTGCCTCGTAATCGCAACGGAAAATTATCGCGTCAATGCTTATCTGGGTTGTCTGCTCAATCGTGATCTGAAAATAACACCCAGATCACGATGAGCGAGGCGTAACACGTTTGCTCCGGCAAACACCTCCTAGTTAAACAAGGAATGAAAAATGAGAAAAAAAATCGCAGTCATCGGTGCTGGTTTATCAGGCATTGCCGCCATCAAACAGCTTACAGACGGAGGCCATGAGGTTGTCTGTTTTGAAAAAGCAGAAAGCTTTGGTGGTGTATTTGCCGATAAAAAAATCTATGAAGATTTGCACCTAACCATTTCTAATTACTTTATGGCGTATTCAGATTATGTACCGAGTCAGCAAAAGCTGAAGTTCTGGTCAAAAAAAGAATACGTTAACTACTTAGGCGAATATCTTGCCCGCTTCGAATTAGGTCAATACATTCATTACGATCACGAAGTACGAAAGGTAGAAAAGCAAGCGGGAAAATGGCAGGTCACCACGAAACATGGCATGGCTGAACAAACTGACACCTTTGACATGGTTGCCGTTTGCTCGGGTCATTTCCAAAAGCCAAAACTGCCTGAGCTTGCAGGTTTAGATATGTTCGAGGGTGAAATTGAGCACTCGAATGATTACCGCGATAAGCAAAAATATGCGGGTAAACGCGTGTTATGTGTCGGTTTGGGTGAAAGTAGTGCCGACATTACTTCTGAGATTTCAGAGGTTGCGAGTAAATGTATCTTATCGCTGCGTCGTTACCCGGCGGTGGCACCGCGCTATATGGCGTTCCAAGAAGATCCTTACTTCACCATAGATACCAGCTGGTTAACATCACGCATCGTGAACAAATTACCACATCGTTATCATGGTGGGATCACCAAAGGTATTTTCAATAAATATGTGAATAGCCGTAATGATCATGTGCGGATCAGAGGTGAGTGGCTGAAAAAATCAGGCCCTTCTCACCATCAGGCCGTCACTAAAAATGAGCGACTATTCAGGCCAATCGCCGATGGCAAAGTAGTGCCTAACATTGGTGGCATTGTGCGTTTTGAAAAAAACGCCGTGGTGTTTCAAGATGGCACGCGTGAAGAAATTGATGCCGTGGTATTTTGCACCGGCTATCAACTGAGCTTCCCATTTTTAGATGTCAGCATCAGCAATATGCGTGACTTGTATAAACAAATGTTTATTCCTGAAATGGGTGACTCACTGTCGTTTATCGGTTTTGTTCGCCCGCAACAAGGGGGTATTCCAGTTATTGCTGAAATGCAATGTCGTTACTTATCACAGCTGGCCAGTGGCGAGAAATCATTACCGCCGCTATCAGAAATGGTCGACATCATTAAATACGATACCGAGCACTGGCAGACGGAGTATAAGATCACCCCACATGTGGCGTCTTTGGTGAACTACTGCCATTACATGGATTCTATGGCAAAGCTAGTCGGCTGCATGCCTGAGATCCCTAGCTTGTTTAAAGATCCATTGTTGCGCGTAAAGCTTTTGCATAACCCGCAGTTTGCAGCGCAATACCGTTTAGATGGCCCAAATAAAATGACGCATACAGCGCGCTCGTTTTTATTAGGCTTTCCAAATATCAGTTCTTGGCCACGCATCATTCATTTTGAATTGGCTTTGAT
The DNA here is from genome assembly GCF_056158285.1 of Pseudoalteromonas sp. AWM4_233. NCBI lineage: Bacteria > Pseudomonadati > Pseudomonadota > Gammaproteobacteria > Alteromonadales > Pseudoalteromonadaceae > Pseudoalteromonas > Pseudoalteromonas sp. AWM4_233. The sequence continues at coordinate 436,657 of NZ_JBSWSZ010000001.1, forward strand.
CACTCAAAAACTACTCTCACGTCTGCGCCTTGATGGCTTACGTGAGCTTAGTAAATAGCTACTCAGGGACGGGAAAACGTTATGATCCGACTAACCGATGAGTGCTTGTGTAATTTAGATGATGCGTTGCAACCACATCGCTTTAATTTAAGTCGTTTAAGCCATTTGCAAAAAATCATTTTAGGCACAGATGGCACAGTAACCCAATTAATCGAAAGTATTGTCGATGAAAAGTTGGTGGTGAATAAACTGTTTGAAGCCGATGTTGATAGCGACACGATCGCCACAACCTCGAGTGAACAACAAGCTGAAACACATTGCCAAAGGCGGGTTATTTTATTGCAAGGCGAGACCTCAGGCTTGCCTTACCTATACGCCGACTCCTTGGTTTATCACGGCAACATGAACGTGAATTTTTCTCGTGCCCTGACTCATTCTCAGATCCCCATCGGCAAAGCTTGGGAAAAGTTTCAGGTAGAAACTTATAAAACCTTGCTGTCATGGGGATTTGAATATGCCAATGAGCTAGCACCTCACTTTGCGATTTCAAGCCATGATCTGGTGTTGTATCGCACCTATTTGGTGTTCTCTCAGGGCAAAAAGATCTTCCGGATCACCGAAAAGTTTCCTTTCGTTTGGTATCTGCAATCAGAGCAATTCACAGCGAGTGCAGCGACCACTGCAACGCCAACTTTAGTCAGCGGAATTTGAGCAATGAAAAATACAGACAGCGTCGTGGCGCAACCACAAATCAATTTAGACATTAATAAACTGACTCCGAGTATTCCTCACATCCCATTTAACAGCGAAGACGGGCAGCTGTTTTTTTGGGGTGAGGATTACCACCTAATTATCGAGTCTCTATCAAAGAAGTACGGAGATATCTACTCGGTTGAAACAGCCAAGGGCAATTTGGTGGTATTAAACGGCTATCAATACATCAAAGAAGCATTGGTCACACAGAATGATGTGTTTAATGTACGAGCCGACTATAAAATTCTGCAAGTGGCACCACAAAAGCACTTTTTAGAGTTAGAAGCTGGCGAGCCTTGGCAGGTACACCGTAAAGTATTTGCCCATGCCATGCGCGAATATTTTGCCACGCGCTGGGGTAATATTGAGCAATGGATGACTACTGAAATTGAGGATATCGCAGCGGTATGGCAAGCCGACGAGGGTAAGCCATTTGACCCAAATCGCGAAGTATCTATTAAGCTTGCCAGCTTTTTACACAAGGTCATGTTTGATGATCGCTTTGGTGAGTTTGAAAAAGGCCTGTTTGACGAGAAAAGCTTAAGTTGGTTACCAAATGGTTTTATTAACAGCACGCGTTACGAGTTGATGCCTACTGAACTGCAAGAGAAATATTATGCTCAGTATGGTGATGCGATTGAAAAGTTTAGCGGCAACCTAAACGCCCTTGATCAATATGTGTCATTCAATGTTGACCGTCGTAAAGCCGATTATAAACCGGGCGAGTATCGTGATTTATGTGATTATTTGTTTGCTGCAAATGACAGTGTTGATGAACAAACGAAAGCAGCCTTAAACATTGATGAAAAAGAAATTGTCATCGGTTCACTGACTCAAGTCGCGGGAGCTGGTGGCGGTGTTGGTGCATTTGCTATGCGCTGGGCGTTGTTATACTTGGCTGCTTTTCCAAAACAACAGCAGCGTGTACAAAAAGAACTCGACGAAGTGGTGGGTAAAAACGCGGTGCCACTGAATAAGCACAAAGCGGATCTGCCTTATACACAGGCGTTTATTAGTGAGGTATTGCGTCATTGTTCAATTACATCAATGCCTGCAGCCAATTATGCAACAAGTAAAGACACGCTATTAGACGGATATTTTCTTGCCGAAGGCACGCCATTGGTGATTAACAATTACAGTATTACCCGTGATGAAACGCTGTGGGAAAACCCGCATGAATTTATGCCTGAACGCTTTTTAGATGAAGATGGCGAGTTGAGCAAAAAACAGTTGGGTAAGGCTTTCCCATTTGGTTTAGGACAGCGCCGCTGCTTGGGTGAACATTTTGGTAAATACATCATTCATACCTTGTTTGCTCAGTTAGCGCATAAGTTTGAATTTAGTCTGCCTGAAGGGAAGCAAGCCAATCTTAAAGCGATTTCAGGGGTGTTCTTAGTGCCTAAAGAAGTCGAAATCGTGGCTAAATCGCGCAACGTCTAATTCATTTTCATACGCATACATAAAGGCCGCGCACTTAATAAAGTGCACGGCCTTTTTTATATGAATTAAGTTTTTATTTTATATTTAACATTTTTGTAACTTTGAGTTTTTATTCTATTCTAAGTAATTGATGTTTTTACTTAAGGAAAGAATATGAACAATAATAAATGGCTTTTTGCCCCGCTACTGCTGAGCGCAGCCTCGGCTTTTGCACTACCACAGTGCCCGCAACCACAATTAATGGAGCAGCGTTTTGAAGCGCCCAGCTTTGAAACCGGCAAATATAAAAACTGGTCAAATCGTTTTATTACTTGGCTGCCAAGCTTTCATATGATCCACGATGAAATTGTCGCGGTAGGTAAGCCTGTTACAGTAACTGCTAAGTTTGATTACGGCAGTGTGGCGCATAAAGACTTAGAGTTTGAAACAGTGAAGTTTTATATTCGTGGTCAGAACGACTCGCAGTGGCAATATCTATCGACAGCGACCACAAACAGCGATGGCAAAGCGACTTTATCTTTACCAGGTATGTCTGCAGGCCAATACCGTATTTACGCGGGCGTTCCAGCTGATGGCACAGGCACAGAAGGTTTCTTAACGGTCGTAGAGCCAAATACAGAAGCGGTATTATTCGACATTGATGGCACATTGACAGAGTCTGATGCCGAGCAAATTGGTGATTACACGGGCATAGATTATGCTGATGCAAAGGATGAGGCTTATACCTTAGCGCGTAGCTATTTGGATTTAGGTTATCAGCCTATTTATCTGACTGCGCGTGTTTATTGGTATGCCAAAGGTACACGCAGTTGGCTATCTTGGATGGGCTTGCCTCAAGGTTATCTGCGCACATCATTGAGTAATGAAACCAGCTTATTCCGTACTGCTGAGTACAAAACAGAGCAGATTAATCAGCTTGAAGCGAATGGCATTAAAATTGTGCGTGCTTATGGCAATGCAAAAACGGATGCTGAAGCATTTATCAAATCTGGGTTGAGTGCATCTCAAAGCTTTACCATAGGTAAAGATGCGGGTCATTACGGCACAACGCCGATTTTAAATAACAGTTACGCCGATCATATGGCGACTCATGTCAGTAACTTCCCGAACTCGAATTGCCAGTAATCATTACTCACTCCAGCCCTGAGTTCCCCCAACCGCTTAGGGCTGTTATCAAAAAATCTCACTTATTCCCTTTAAACTTTTATTAACATAGTTGTAACTTTAAAGTTTTAACTCTACTATGCGCGTGATTTTTATTGGCTTAAGGAAATGAGCTGTAAAAAGCTTATTAAGCCCGTTCTATAAGGAAAATTATGAATATCAAAAAACTGAGTATTGGTCTTGCACTGCTAGGTGCGACGTCAGCAAGTGCATTCACGCAACTAGGTGGCGGTGGCATCATGCCAATGGGTCACGAATGGCTCACACGTACCGCGGCACTGGAGTTACTAGACCAAGAGCACATCATTCAAACTGATCCCAATGATCCTCGATATCACTGGCAGCAAGGGCTGGCGAAGCGCACAGACTTAACTGCAGCGTATGATGAAGTACAGCGTATACAAGCTAAAAGTAATAACAATGCGAGTTACCAGCCTAAGTATGACGATATCTATGCAGCTATTGTGGGCGAACGCTGGGTGGACATTGCAGGGTTTAATGTGACGAATGCCAGTACGGATCCGACTGGACCAAACTGCTTTAGTGCGATTTCGCAAGAACCAGCCGATCTTCAACAAGATCACTTTATGCGCCGTTATGATGACATAGGTGGTCAAGGTGGTGTAGATGCCGCTTACCGCGGTCAAAAGCGCTTTATTGAACACTTTGTTAATGCCGCAATGGCTGAGCAAAAACGTATTCAAGTATGGGATGGCGGAGGCTATTCAGCTAAAACTGAAGTGGATCATAACTACTTCTTGTTTGGTCGAGCGGTGCACTTATTCCAAGACTCATTTAGCCCGGAACATACGGTACGTTTACCAGCGGATAACTACGAAAAAGTATGGCAAGTAAAAGCCTATTTATGTTCAGAAGGTGCAGAGCAGCACACACATGACACTAAAGATGTGCTCGACTTCAGCAGTGGCGATGTGATCTGGCAAGAAAATACTCGACTTGATTCAGGATGGGATTCATATTCTGCAAGTAATATGAAGCCAGTTGCGTTGGTGGCCTTAGAAGCAAGTAAAGACCTATGGGCGGCATTCATTCGTACAATGGCCGTAGACAAAAGTGCACGCAAAGCTTACGCAAGGCAAGAAGCACAAACCTTGGTAGACAATTGGTTGTCGTTCGATGAACAAGCGATGCTTGCGTGGTATGACAACCAGCATCATAGAGATCATACCTATGTACTCGCCCCGGGTGAAACTGGAACAGGCAAAACACTTGAAGCCTGTATGAGTGAATTAAATGTAGGCACAACCAATCAAGCTGAGCGTGTTGCGCAATTAGATGCTGAGCGTCGTCAGTGCTTATATAACATTGAAGCAGAACCCGGATACGCAGATCTGTACGATGATTATATGGGAATGCCCTATAACTGGCGCTGGAAGTCACTTACTTGGCAAACACCACCAAACGACTGGCAACCTTCTAAGCAGCAAGCTGACAGTGGCAAAGCGGTTGTGATCAAGTCTGCTGTAGATGGTAAGGCGCTGTCGGTATCTGCTTTAAATAATAATGAGCGCTTAACTACAGTAAAGAATAACCCTGTAGAGTGGTTAAAAGTACCTGCAAGTGAAGGGCGTTACTATTTACGAAGTCGCCAAGCACCTGCATTGTTCTTTAGCTATAGTGGGTCTTCATCAGGGTATGGCAAATTATGGAACTCGCCAAAACAAGCGGAGTACGAGTTTGTTTATCAAGGAGGCGTTTGGAATATTAAAAATACCTATTGGCAGCAGTATTTTTGGTATAACCAAGATAAGCAGCGTCCACAATTAACGTCGACAGGCAGTGCTGATAAACAGCACTCAAAGTGGATTTTAGAGTAGTTTTGCTCTTGTTTTTAAGAGCTTGCTAAATACCTAACGGGTCTCAAAAGGCACGAAGCTACAAACGTGCCTTTTGAGAGATAAAGGAGTCAGTTAGAACTGACCGCTTAGCAGTAAAGTAAAGCGCGGAGAGCGTTCAAAACGACGATCTTCGTACTGTGAAATGCCATTTTCAGTAAATAAGCCGGTGTGTCGAGTTCTGATATTTCTGGTTTTACGACTCAATAAACGATCGCCTTTAAGCGTTAACTTCAAGTCAGATGATAACTTATAATCTAACTCCATTCTGACTTTGAGTTTATCATCCAGTGTGCTGGTGTAGTCGTATCGTGTAAATGGTGAAGCGCTTTTATCAAAGAGTGTCATGCTCCAATCTACTTTGTTAAATAGATTGGTTTGGTTGATTTTAACTTGCCATTCGTTATCGCTAAGTCTCGCTATTTTATTGTCTTGACCTGTAAATGGGTCACGCATATTACTGTCTCGCCAAGTGTAGCTGACACTGACCATAGTATTTTTTAGGCCAATAGGGTCGAGGCCAAAATCAGTTTCAAGTTTCACACCATATTCTTTCGCGTTATCAACATTACCTTCACCTGAATAGCTCACTAGTGGGATCTCAACAATGAGATCGGTGATCTTATGGTAATACGGCGTCAGAGTCAGACTACCTGAGGTTGCTTGCCATTGTCGCTCAAAACTTACAGAGAACTCGTCTCTGACTTCTGGGCGTAAGTTAGGGTTGGTTTCTTCTAATCGCTGTTCTTCTCGGTTAAAGCGAGGCACAAAATCATTTAATCTTAATTGGCTCACCGTTCGCTCTAAATTGGTACGTAACTGAATGGCGTCATTTAAATCATGGCGCAAGTTAATACGTGGTTTTAAGTAATTAAATGAACGGGTTGAGCCACTAGTTGCTTGCTCAAAGGTATCGGTTTGCAAGCTAAAATCAGTAGCGACATCCAGTTTTGAATACTCGTAAACCAAAGAGGCCTGTAAGTTCGTTGCTTGTGATATTGAATAGTTATAATGACTAAAGCCTTCATAGCGGGTTTCTTTGATGTCATTAAGTTCAGTCGAATGATAAACATCATTTTGGTTGTCAATAAATTGAAGGTTCTCATCGAGTTTATTAATAGCTAGCTCAACGCCAGAATCGAAGCTATGTTGCTGGTTGAGTGTGTATTTCCAACTGCCTCTAACGACGCTTTCTGATTCCCTGTAAAGTCGAGGGAGTTGGTATCCCGCCGTGGTGCTGTCATCGTCATTGATAATGGTCTGCCAAAGTTGATCGTTGGCTTTACTGCGGTTTTCGATAAATAGCAGCTTTAAGCTGTGTTTGTCGTTAATTTTATGACTGATATCTCCGCCAATTTCCCATTCTCTTAGGCCCCAATCAAAAGTCAGGTTATCCGCCGTTGTGGTGTTATCTGCAAGTTGAATGTAGGTCGAGTCAAAGTCGCTATCCAGATAGATTTTTTTATACATGCTGTTCAGCGTCATAGAGGTGTTGTTGGAGTGCTTGTAACTTAGTTTATTGCTGAATATGTCTTCGCGGAACCAATTTTTACGCACGCGCTTGTAGTGTTTTGTCGGCTCATTGTCAGCAGAGCTAAACAGCTCATTGATTTTTATTTTTGTAGGGTAGAGCTTTCTCTCAAAACCAAAGCGATACGTTAAATCGCCTTCACCTCCACTTAGTACTAAAGAACCTAACGGTTTACCTTGCATAGAGTCTGTTTTCGTGACCCCTATATTCCATAATACCGCGGTGCTGATGTTGTCTTTTAGCATGACATTGATGATTAAGCCGTTACTTTGTACATCAAGACCCGATACCGACCCTCTGATCAGCTCAATATAGTCAACATCTTTAGCCTGAATATTGTCTAACTCACTTTTAATGCTATTACCTTTACCCGATACGCGTTGTCGATTAATTAATATTTGCTCGCCTGACGAGCCAAAACCTCGGGTTTCATTGTTATTATTCATGGCCAACAGCAGGTTATTAGCTCCTGGAATTTTTTCTAAGATATCGCGCAGGTTTTGTGGTGAAAATGGCGTGAAGAAACTCTCGTCGTAAGTATCAATGTTAGCGGCTGTGTTGTTGCTTACATCATCATTGGCACAGCTTGTTTGGCTGTTAAAAAACAAAGTCAATGCAGTTGCAACCGCACTTAATTTTAAAAGACGAGATGTGAAAAGGCGTTTCATGATATTTCCCTCAATGGCGTTTGAGCTCATATTAAGAAAGCGGGTAAAGGTAAAATAGGCACAAAAAGTAAAACTCTGAGTAGGATTTTTTTACAAAAGTTTACTTAAGAAAATGCAAGGTCTGGGGTAGGGTAACGCGTGTGTAAAAAGGAGTACCGAATTATGAGCATCAAACCGAAATTGTTAATCGTGGAAGACGAAGCCAGTATTTTACGCGGCTTGACCGACTTATTTATTTTCCATGGTTTTGAGGTCGACAGTGAAATGGATGGCAAGCAAGGGTTAGAAGCCGCGTTGCAAGGCCATTATCATTGTGTGATTTTAGATGTGATGCTGCCGAGTATGAATGGCTTTGAGATCTGTAATGCGCTACGCCAGCACTCGCAAAGCCAAGCGATTTTGATGCTGACTGCTAAAAACAGTGAAGAAGATATCATTAATGGCCTTACTTTGGGTGCTGATGATTATTTGGCTAAACCATTTTCGACATCAGAGCTGGTATTAAGGGTTAAAGCCTTGGTACGTCGTTCAGGATGGAGCCCCGAAGACAGTAAACTAACCATTTGCGATCAAGTGGAGATCTGCACCCAGAGTTTAACAGGCCAGTCATTTAATCAAACGGTGCGCTATACCCGCCGGGAAGTGGAGATCTTAAACTATCTGAGCCAGCAAAAAGCACCAGTTTCTCGCTGTGAGCTGTTAAGAGAAGTGTGGGGGTATAAGTCAACCGACCACATAGATACCCGAACGGTTGATATTCATATTGCCAAGTTACGCAAGAAAATTGAACCTGATCCTAAAGCACCAAAATACCTAGTGACCCTGCGTGGCGAAGGGTATCAATTATTCGGGCAGGCTTCTTGATGAAAGCATTCTTAAAACCTTCACCTTTGCTCAATTATCAACAGCGTTTAAAAAGGCTAAGAATTTTCACGCTGAGCTTTTTCTTGCTGCTGTTTATTCCTGTGTCTTTAGTGTGTGTGTTTGTGTTTCAGCAGTTCGAGCAAGAGCAAATTGCTAAATATCAGAAACATGCGACCAAGCTCAGCGACATCATTAATAAACGGCTATTTAAACAGGCGATTATCACCAACTCGGTTTCTCCCACAGAGTTCGATTACTACCAATATGCTTACAATCCAGAAACCAAAAAGGTCACGCGACAAGTATCTCCGCTTGCTGATCCAGAAAGTTTTCAGCGTTATGAAGGCTTAGTAGGGTTCTTTCAAATAGATGCACAAGGGCGTTTTAATAGCCCTATGTGGCCTGATGTGATCCAAGCGGATGATGTTTTCTCGGAAAAAGAAGCTCAAAAAGACAGCCTCAAAATGGCACGTGGTTTATACGATGTGGTGATGCGTTCAGAACAGGTAAAAACTTTAATTAATAATGGCTTTATCGTACAACCTGAAAAATATGAAGTGATAGAAGACGTACCTGATTACTTTATTTTTTATCGTGCAGTCACGGTGAGTGATGAAGTAAAAATGCAAGGCTACGTGCTAGATAAGCAGCGCTATTTACTCGGACTTATCATGGAAGTCATGACCAATAAGCGTCCCAATGCATTTCTCGGACTGACTATCAGTGATAAGAAAGGTCATGCCGAAGATGCGTTTATTGTTTCTAAGATGCTGAAAAATGGGGATATGGACGTACAGCTACAAGCGTCATTACCGGCAAAGTTGATGCAAGTTCACTTAAAAGAAAGCAAGTTGCACTGGCCATTTCCATCATATTGTATCTCGTTTTCGACTAAAGCGTTTGGCACCAGTAGTCTTGCCTTGTATGGGCTAGGGTTAATGGGGGTCTTATTGCTGACTATTGCAATCGGCTGTTATGGTTTTTATGCCTTGGGCAAACGTCAGTTAAAGTTAGCCGAGCAACGTTTGAATTTTGTTTCGTCGGTGAGTCATGAATTAAAAACCCCACTTACATCCATTCGCATGTATTCAGAAATGCTGAAGTCAGGGCAAATTCTATCGGAGCAACACCGCAGCGATTATTATGAGTTTATATTTAGTGAGAGTGAGCGGTTGTCTCGCCTCATTGATAATATTTTGCAGCTATCAAAACTCAGCCAACCAGCTCATAATGTTGAACCGAATTGGGTAAAATTGAGCATTTTGAATGATGTGATCCAATCCAAAGTCTCGTCTTTGTTAGTGAAAAATGATTTCAAACTTACTATTAATCAACCCTTTGAACGGCCAGATAGTGCATTGCTGTGGGTTGATATGGATGCCTTTGCGCAAGTGGTGATCAATATTACTGACAATGCCGTGAAGTTTTTTGATCAAGCCAAGATCAATGATGTTGATAGGCAAAAAATCGATTTCAATTTTCATTATTCTAAGCAACAGCCTGAATCTATTCAGTTGCAAATACGTGATTATGGTTTTGGTATCAGTGAAGAGCAGCAAGAAAAGCTATTCGAGTTGTTCTATCGAGGCGGTAATGAGTTAACGCGAGCTACTCAAGGTACGGGAATTGGTTTGGCTTTGGTTAAGGAGCTGATCAATGCCCAGCAGGGTGAAGTGAGTGTGGAACGTATGTCACCTGGCTTGGCGTTGAATATACGATTTAAGTTTAAAATAGCTGACAGCTAGGCTTGCCTGATTGCTTTGGCACAATTCGTTGGTAAATTTGTATATTTCGTTATAACGACTAATTAGGTTATGAACTTTATTGCAGCAGAGTAAACTAAAACACGCCCTCTTATGAGGGCTTTTTGCTCTGTGTATGAAGCCTAAGAAAAAGAATAAATTGATCAACTTAAAACATATTTACGTAAGTTGCTGTTTTAGAGTTAGTACAGGTCGCCTTTTGGCATTAAGACATGAAATCCGTTTTTAAAACGGTCAAAATTTATTAGGTAAAAGGGATTAGAATAAATTATTATGATCCTAACGAAGGTATTTTTGTTTGCTCATCCTCTTGTGCTGGCGTAACCTTTAAAAATGCGACAGAATTTCTAATTAATTCTCAGAGTTTTAGAGCTAGAATTACATTATCAGGTTTACACTATCTATGACAAAACCCGCGACTCAGTACATTGCTAGGCAGGCAATTCTCGATTCGACAAAGCAAATATTTGCTTATGAATTGCTTTATCGAGATTCGCAAAATAATGCTTTCCCTGTCGGGGTAAGTGATGAGCAAGCCACTGGGCGAATGTTTTTTAATTCACTTATTTTGGTTGGTAAAGAAAAGCTGGTTGCCAATCATTGTGCGTTTATTAACCTTTCTGATACCACGTTATTGCAAGAGATCCCTCGACTATTAAAACCTGACAACTTAGTGCTTGAAATTGTTGAGCGTTCGCAGAATATTCAGCAATTGCTTGAAACCGTAAAATTACTACGTAAACAGCATTACCGCTTTGCGCTGGACGATTATGATGCCGACTCTCGTTGGGAGCCGCTGTTACCTCATATGTCTTATATTAAATTGGAGCTTGAACAGCCTATTCTTAAAACCACTATGATGGTTAAGAAGCTAAAGCGTTTATATCCAAAAATAAAAATTGTGGTTGAGCGAATTGAAACCTACGAAGAATTTGAATATTTGAAAAGTGCCGGGGTTGATTATTTTCAGGGCTACTTTTTTGCTAAACCAGAAATGTTGACGCACGGTAATGTTGAGCCTTCTAAGCTGGTGGTATTTGATTTATTAAAGTCAACGGCGCAGCCAAACCTGTGCTTTAAAGATATTGAGAAAAAAATCTCTAAAGACCTGAGCTTAACGGCTAGGGTGTTGAAGTTGGTGAATGCTCGCTCAGGTCTAGAAAAGTTAGAGATGAAGACGATTTCTCAGGCGGTTGTTTACCTGGGTGAAGATGCCCTTAGGCAATTTGTTCGGGTTTTAGCACTCAGTGAGCTGGGGGTTGATAAGCCAGCTGAATTGACCAAATATGGTTTAATGCGTGCTCGCTTTATGGCATTGTTTCTAGCGCCCGGCGGTGAAGAAATGGCAGAGCAGGGGTATCTGATCGGACTTATGTCGATTTTAGGCGCTGTGCTTGATATGGAACTAAGCACCATCATTTCTGAATTCTCACTCGATAGTAATTTAAGTGGTGCACTGCTTAATTACAAAGGTTTACTTGGTGGGGCATTAAAAGTGGCGATAGCCGTGGAGCAAAATAACTGGCAAGAAGCTGAAGCTGTATTAGCAGCCGTAAGACCGGCAACACCTATTAGCAATATTTATGATTTAGTTGCACAAAGCCGTGAATATGCTGATGAAATTTTCGCAGTGGTGTCAGTTCAAAAAGTATGACTTTCTAATTAAACTCATATTTAAAAAGGCTGCATATGCAGCCTTTTTAATGGTTAAGCTATAGCTTTATTCTTACGATTACTCACCGACGACAAAAGCAAGTTCGATCCCAATTGAATCAAGGTACAGTTGTTCTTGCTCTAGATCTGCGCAAAGCAAAGCTTGCTCTTCAGGCAGTTGCGCATCAAAAAGTACCGTACATTTATTGTCTTTTACAGACAAAGTAGGGCGAGACAAGTCGGTTAATTGCCGGGTTCTATTAACTAATACGGCCAGCCTGAATAGCGTTAAGAGTTTCGCAAAGGTGTCTGAACACAGAATATTAAAAATATCTAGTTCAGGAAGTTTGATTTTTTTACGATGAAAACGGATCAAAGCACTTAATACACTCTGTTGTTGCTGCGTGAACCCTGGTAGGGCCGAATTCATCACGATATACGCACTGTGTTTTTGAATGCCAGATGAGTTAATTGATAAACCTACTTCATGTAATTGTGCTGCCCACTGTAACTGTAAAAGGTCTTTTTGCTTCAACCCCCAGGTTTTTTTACATTGTGAGAATAAATGTTTAACGGTATCAAACACGTTATCAGCATGGGCGGTGTCGATGTTGTAGTGCTGACCAAGCGCGATGATGGTGCGCACCCTTAAGTCAAACTCATCGTAGTTTAGCATTTCATGTAAAACGCCTTCACGCAGTGCATAATCACAGTATTCTAAGCGCTCTAATTTAAGCTCTTTAAACGCGGCAATGACAATGCTTAAACCGCCAGCGATATTGGTATGGCGTTCAGGGTTTAACCCTTTAATATCAAGCTGCTCAATACTGCCTTGGGCAATGAACAGTGCTTTGATGTCTTCTAAAATAGGCAGTGTTAAGTATTCACAGTCGAACTGAGCTTGTGCAATACCGATTAAGGCTTTGATCGTGCCTGATGTACCATAACTTTGTTTCCAACCGGTTTTTCGATAGCGGGGAGAGATGGGCTCAAGTGCTTGTCGTGCGGCTATTTCGGCTTTTTTAAACGTGCCTTTACTGAGCTTGCCTGAGCTAAAACAGGCTTTGGTTATATTGGCACAGCCAATGTCACGACTTGTTAGTTGTAAGGCTTCAAAGTGTTGACCTATGACGAGTTCAGTACTGCCGCCACCAATATCAATGACCAAGCGGTTATCTTTACCATGCACATAGTTTGCAACGCCTTGGTAAATTAAACGCGCTTCTTCCTGCCCGGATATCACATTGATATTAAAAGGGAAGTGAACTTGAGCTTGTTGCAAAAAGTGTTTTAGATTTTTAATGTTTCTAAGCGTGTAAGTCGCGACAACTTCGACATTGGCAGGGTCAAACCCCTGTAGAGTTTGTGCCAGTTGCTTAAAAGCCAACATAGCACGTTCAATGGCCTCTTCTGAGAGTTCAAAATCTTCATCAAGACCAGCAGCTAAATGCACGCGATGCTTTTCTTTATGAAGAATTTGTAGTCTGCCCTCAACTTTACGGGCGATGACTAAATGAAAGCTATTAGAGCCTAAATCGAGCGCTGCAAAACTCGCAGGCTCAGGTGTGTTGTGCATAATTGTGTTCCCATTTACTCAAGAGATCATAGATGGCAATTTGCGAACGTACTTTTTTACGGTTACCTCGGGCAACGTATTTATTTTGTTGTTCGACATCTATGATTCTTGCTTTACAGCAATCTTTAAATTGTAGCTCTAAAATATTGATGATTAACTGCTTTAAGTGCTGATCGTAAATAGGCACACCGGCTTCAACACGGTGATCTAAATTTCGCGTCATCCAGTCAGCTGAAGAAATATAAATCTGCTGATCGCCTTGGTTTTCGAACACCATTACCCGAGGGTGTTCTAAAAAACGATCAACGATACTGATAACTGAGATGTTATCGCTAAATTTCGGCAATCCAGGGACTAGTGCACACATGCCACGAACAATAATACGAATTTTTACACCCTGTCGAGCAGCACTGTAGAGCAAATCAATGAGCTGTTTGTCGACTAGATTATTCACTTTTATGGTGACTTGTGCAAATTTACCATTCTTAGCGGCTAAAATTTCATTCTCTATGCCCTCATAAATACGCTCTCGGGCATTTAATGGTGAAATTTGTAGGTGCTTAAAAGTAAATGGGCGATAACTGGTTTCGATGAATCTGAAGACTTCATCACATTCATCACAGATTTCGTTGTGCTTGGTGAATAGGCTGAAGTCAGTGTAAATTCGCGCGGTCTTTTCGTGGAAGTTACCCGTACCAATGTGGGCATATTTTACAATCTTACCCTTTTCTTTTCGGTGAATTACGCAGAGCTTACTGTGCACTTTGAGTGCTGGCAAACCAACTAGTACCTTAATACCCGCTTCGCTGAGCAACTTAGCCCATTCAATATTGTTTTGTTCATCAAAGCGTGCTTTTAGTTCGACCATGACGGTGACTTTCTTACCGTTTTTGGCTGCATTAATTAACGACGAAACTAGTCTTGAGCGGGAGGCTACACGGTAAATATTAATTTTAATTTGAGTGACCTTAGGGTCATAGGCAGCTTGTCTTACATACTCGAGCATATGGTTGAACGTATGGTAAGGGTAATAAAGTAAAATATCCTGCTCTGAGATGGCCTTAAAGACACTGTCATGTTTTGCAAAAGCGCTACTAGTGAGCGGTTTCAACGGCTTATTTTCTAAGTGCTTACGGCCAACATTAGGAAAAGAAATAAAATCTCTAAAATTACGATAACGGCCACCTGGGATGAGTGCATCTTGTTGGCTTGCGCCAAGACGCTTTTTTAGTACCTTTAGCATCTCGTCAGGCATCGCTTGGTCATAGACCATACGTACCGGCTCAGCATAAAGGCGCTGCTTCAGGCCTTTCGACATTTTATCGAGTAAGCCTTCTTCAATCTCATTATCTAAATTGTACTCAGCATCACGGGTCATTTTGATTGAATAGCCTTCAATACTGTCAAATTTCACAAAGCTTTTAAAAACTTCTGCCAAATAAAATTCGACTACATCATCAAGCATGACAATGGTTTTGTGACGACGGCTTTTTTCAGAAGGCAAAATGACAAAACGGTCTAGCCTGTCAGTAGGGATCTCTAATAATGCGTATTGTGACTTTTCGCCTTGCATATGGATAAAAAGATAAGTCATCGCATCATTGATGTTGCTTGAGTAATCTTTAGATTCAGTGAGTAGCATAGGCGACATATGCTGCAAAACTTGGTCTTTGAAAAAGTCTTCTAACCAGTCTTTGTGAAAGTCAGATAAGTCAGATGGCTGTCTGATATGGATGTTTTGCTTGTCTAGATCCGCTAACAGTTGGTGGTGGATCTGATTGAATTTCTTACCGAGTGACAAGACCTTTTTGTTAACTTGGTTTAATAGTTCTTCGTCTGCGTCAAAGTGGGCGTCGGATAGACTGTTTAATAAAATCTTTCTTTTTAAATCAGCTACTCTCACCCTAAAAAATTCATCTAGATTATTTGAGAAAATACCTAAAAAACGCAGTCGCTCGATAAGTGGGTTATTTTGATCTTTGGCTTCTTGAAGTACGCGTTCATTGAACGAAAGCCAGCTTAATTCTTTGGCAAAGTAACTAATAGTCGTAGAGGTGTGTGGTACAGAATGCATGATCTATCCATGGGTAATCAAAGGTACAACAACAAAATATATGGGGTTTTTGTGACACTTATATGACAGGCTTATTCCTCAGCCTGTCATAAAATTTAATTTTTATTCACTTTCGATATCAACGACTAGATCGCTGGTGATCGATTCAAGTGCCTCAATCACATTATCTTTGTGCATGCCCGCAGGTAAAGTGACCGTGGCAAATGCACTGAAAATTGGCACCCCCCAATTTGGTGCGCTGCGCTGACGAGAATTCAGATGGGTGATGTTTGCGCCTTTATGACGGATAACACTTGAAAGTTCTTTGACAATACCCGGCCTGTCATTGCCTGTAATCACTAGATTAAGTGTTTCAGGTGTTTGATCTGCAACATCGGTATCGCCAGACTCAATATGTACTTCCAAGCCTGGTAATGCATTCAGTGCTGATTGTATTTCTTGAAGATGCTCCTCTGCTACGCCAATTTGAATGATACCTGCAAACTGACCTGCTAAATGACTAAGGTTACTGGTCATCCAGTTACCATGGTGTTCTAGGATGGTTGCTGAGATTTCGTCAACGAGACCCGGCCGGTCCTTACCTATTATTGTTAAAACTAACTGCTTCATATCAATGTCTCTTATTATTTTTACTCACCGTATAGTGAGAGTGGAAACGATCAATGCTCTACTCGACGTATCCTTACGCCAATAAAACATTGCACTCTAAGATTAGTTAAGTTTTAAGGCTTGTCCAGAAAATCGGTTTATATCCTTGAGGTAAAACATGATTATCGCTACTTTTTTATGACTTTTAAGTGTTAACAAAAGTTCATACTTACAGCGCTTAAAGTCCTTTTTATGTAACAATACTGTCATCTTGATGAAATATAATGCGCACAATTCAAAGATAATAAGGTGTTTTAATGTCTACCTCAGCACAGCAAAAATCTTTTAAAACGGACAAGCGCCGTTTATTTAAAGATCGCTTTGCACAATACAGTATTACCGCAGGCGGGGTAATGGTACTTGTGGCATTGCTGTTGATCTTCTTCTATCTACTATATGTCGTAGAGCCAATCTTAGAGTCAGCAAAAGTAGAGAAACGCACAGATGTGAGTTTATCTTCAGAGAAAAACTATGTTGGTATTGGTGTTGAAGAGCAAACAGAGATTGCTTATCTATTAGAAGATTCTGGGAGTGTCGATTTTTACCATATAAAAGGAGACAACTCAGGGCAATTAATGAAAAGCCTAGATGTTGAACTTGATGGGAATATCACGACATTTGCGAAAAGCGCGCCGTTTTTGGGCTTATATGCATACGGTTTAGATAATGGTGCAATTAAGCTAGTTAAACCGAGCTTCTTAGTGACCTTCCCAGGTAATGAACGCTTAATCACCCCGCGTATTGGTTATCCATTAGATGGTGAGCAATTATTGGTAGATGAGCAAGAACAGGCGATTGCTAAGTTTGCCTTTAGTTATTATGAAGATAAAGCAGCAGCAGTTGCCGTTACTGAAGACAAGCGCGTGGTATTTGCGGCATTTACACCTGAAGAGAATATGTTTACTGGTGAAGTTGAGTGGCTAATTGAGCGCACTGAGCTAGACATTGATGGCCGAGTAAATGAGTTACTGATTTCACCTGATACGAGTCGTGTATTTGTTCGAAGTGCGAACAAAGTTTATATCTTTGACACGCGTGATCCAGCTGAAGTTGAGCAGTTCCAAGTGCTAGCAGCCAATGAAGAAAATGCAAACCTAGTGAGCGCGACATTACTTGCTGGTGCAAACTCTTTGATGCTGGCAAACGACAATGGTGAAGTGTCTCAGTGGTTTGAAGTAAACACTGAAGATAATGGCCGTCAATTTGCCAAAATCCGTGCATTTGAAACTGAAAAGACAAATAAGTTAGACATTTACACTGAATACTACCGTCGTACTTTCTTCACGACGACATCATCAGGCGACTTAGGCGTTTACTACACGACCAGTGAAGCTGAATTATGGCGTGGTAAAATTAGCGAGCAAGCGATTGATGCCTTTGCTGTATCACCTCGAGCGAACGCGGTTTTATCTTTATCGAATAACACGCTTTCTGTATTTGAAGTGCACAACGAGCACCCTGAGGTAACTTGGTCAGCACTTTGGAATGAAGTGTGGTACGAAGGGTATCCTGAGCCTGCATACACTTGGCAGTCAACGTCAGCGTCTGATGACTTTGAATCTAAGTTTTCTTTAGTGCCAATTTCATTCGGTACGATTAAAGCGGCGATGTATGCCATGTTATTTGCTGTGCCAATTGCCATTTCAGCAGCAATTTACACAGCCTACTTTATGTCGAGTGAATTACGTCGCGTAGTAAAGCCAACCGTTGAGATTATGGAAGCACTACCAACAGTTATCCTTGGTTTCTTAGCGGGTCTTTGGTTAGCGCCTTTAATCGAAACGCATCTTCCAGCAGTGATTGCACTGGTGACTTTACTGCCAGTGGCGGTGATCGCGACGGCACTTGGTTGGACTAAACTGCCAGCGAGTATTCGTCATTTAATTCCAGACGGTTGGCATTCAATTTTACTTATTCCTGTAGTGTTATTTATCGGTTGGTTGTCATTCGCAATCAGCGGTCAAATCGAACTGTGGGTATTTGATGGCAATGTACGCCAGTATTTAACGAATGAGCTAGGTCTAACGTTTGACCAACGTAACTCACTGGTTGTGGGTATTGCGATGGGCTTTGCGGTTATCCCGACTATTTTCTCAATCGCAGAAGATGCGGTATTCAGTGTGCCTAAGCACTTATCAAATGGTTCATTAGCGCTCGGTGCGACGCAGTGGCAAACCCTTGTTTATGTTGTGCTTCTAACGGCTAGTCCGGGTATTTTCTCTGCAGTCATGATGGGTCTAGGCCGTGCAGTAGGTGAAACCATGATTGTACTGATGGCAACGGGTAATACGCCAATTATGGACTGGAGTATCTTCCAAGGTATGCGTACTTTAGCGGCGAACATCGCGGTTGAAATGCCTGAATCAGAAGTGGGTAGTTCTCACTACCGTATTCTATTCCTTGCTGCATTTGTGTTGTTTATTTTTACCTTTGTATTTAACACGCTCGCTGAATTTGTTCGTCAGCGTCTACGTGAAAAATACAGCTCAATGTAATTATCGGAGTTTCATGACATGGTAAAGCAATGGTTTAAGTCAGGATCTCCTTGGATCTGGATGACAGGTGGTGCAGTTAGCATCAGTTTAATCTCGGTTATCGGTTTATTAGCGATGATCGCGTGGAAAGGTCTAAGCTTCTTCTGGCCATCAGAAGTGGTTGAGTTAAAGCTTGAAGGCTCAGTGCCTAAGCAAACAGTGATTGGTGAGATTTATGACCGTGAGATGGTGCCTAAATCTCGCCTTGAAGCGGCAGGCTATGATTTATCGGCATACCAAGATGAATATATTGAACGTATCTTGGTAAAAACGGGTAACCGTGAATATGTAGACCTAGATTTCCGTTGGATATTAACAACAGATATCCAATCTCAAACTAAGCCAGAAGCGATGGCGGTATTTGAGCGTAGTAAAAACGGTAACTTCTATGGCTATGTAGAGCGTGTAATTGAAGACGGTAAAGAAGTTGTAAGTGCGCCTAAAGAACGTTTAGTTGAACTGGTTGAGCGTGCTGTAGATTTAAATGAAGAAGCACTTGATCTACAAAACGGTGATATTGGTCACATTAACTATGAGCTTGAGCGTCTGCGTTTAAAAGAAAAGAAATACGCACTTGATAATGCTTTAACGGATGAAGTGCTGGCTGATTTAGAGTCACAACGTGCAGAACTTCGTGCTGAATACAAAGTATTAGAAGCGCGCTTATTTGAGCTTCGTAAGAAGGCGAAGCGAGACCAAGTGGTTGTACGCGACATGCGTGGTGAGTTGGTGACTTTGCCTATCTATCAGGTATTAGACTTGTGGTTCCCAAATGACATGGGCTTTTTTGCAAAGTTAGGTCACTTCTTTGTTCAGTCAGGCAAGTTCATTTCAGACGATCCCCGTGAAGCGAATACTGAAGGTGGGGTATTCCCTGCAATCTTCGGTACTGTTTTCATGGTTATGTTAATGGCTGTGATTGTGACGCCATTTGGTGTAGTTGCTGCAATCTACTTACATGAGTATGCGGCTAAGAACGCTGTGACTAAGATGATCCGTATCGCGGTTATCAACTTAGCGGGTGTTCCTTCGATTGTTTATGGTGTATTCGGTCTTGGTTTCTTCGTTTACATGTTAGGTGGCTCAATTGACCAATTGTTCTATCCAGAAGCTGCGCCAAGCCCTGTATTTGGTACGCCAGGTGTAATTTGGTCGGCATTAACCTTAGCAATCTTAACGCTACCTGTGGTTATTGTTTCGACTGAAGAAGGTTTATCACGTATTCCAAGTTCAGTACGCCATGGTTCATTGGCACTGGGTGCGACAAAAGCTGAAACGCTATGGCGCATCATTGTACCAATGGCAAGCCCGGCAATTATGACAGGTTTAATCTTAGCGGTAGCTCGTGCTGCCGGTGAGGTTGCACCACTTATGCTAGTAGGTGTTGTGAAAATGGCACCGACGTTACCGATTGATGGTAACTTCCCGTTTGTTCACTTAGATCGTAAGTTCATGCACTTAGGTTTCCACATCTATGATGTAGGTTTCCAAAGCCCGAACGTTGAAGCGGCGCGTCCATTGGTTTACGCAACGGCATTCTTACTGGTCAGCGTTATCATCGCACTGAATATTACCGCGATTGGTATTCGTAACCATTTACGTGAAAAGTTCCGTTCTCTTGAACATTAATAGTAAAGTATATAACTAGGTATTTTAGAAATGATTACAGTAGCTCCTGAAGTGAATAACACAAATCAAGTTAAATTAGATTTAGCTAATTTGAGCGAAGAGCAAACCGCACTAGAGATCAAAGACCTAGATCTTTACTATGGTGACAAGCAAGCGCTTAGCAAAATCAATATGAAAATTCCTAAGGGTCAGGTAACAGCGTTTATCGGTCCATCGGGTTGTGGTAAATCAACATTATTACGTTGTATTAACCGCATGAATGACTTAGTTGATATCTGTCGCATCGAAGGTGAGATTAACCTTCATGGTCAGAATATCTATGACAAGAGCGTAGACGTTGCGGCACTTCGCCGTAACGTAGGTATGGTATTCCAAAGACCAAATCCATTTCCTAAATCAATTTATGAGAATGTGGTATACGGCCTACGTCTACAAGGTATTAAAGACAAACGTAAGCTAGATGAAGTCGTAGAGCGCTCATTACGTGGTGCAGCGTTATGGGACGAAGTTAAAGACCGCCTTCATGACAGTGCATTTGGTTTATCAGGTGGTCAGCAGCAGCGCCTAGTGATTGCCCGTTCAATTGCAATCGAGCCTGAAGTATTACTGCTAGACGAACCAACATCGGCACTTGACCCGATTTCAACATTGGTAATCGAAGAGCTGATCAACGATCTGAAAGAAAAGTATACGGTTGTGATTGTAACGCACAACATGCAACAGGCCGCACGTGTTTCTGACCAAACTGCATTCATGTATATGGGTGAACTGATCGAATACGCTGACACAAACACGCTATTCACAACGCCTTCTAAGAAGAAGACGGAAGACTACATCACAGGTCGTTACGGTTAATAGCGAGCGAGAGGAATAAATCATGGAAAACAATTTAAATAAGCATATCTCTGGTCGCTTTAACGAAGAGCTAGAAAATGTTCGTAACCACGTATTAAGCATGGGTGGTTTGGTTGAAGAGCAATTAAACCTTGCACTTGATGCGATCAACGACAACGATGCTGAAAAAGCACGTAAAGTCAGCGAGAACGACTACAAAGTTAATGCCATGGAAGTAAACATTGACGAAGAATGTACCCGTATCATTGCTAAACGTCAGCCTGCTGCAAGTGACTTACGTTTAGTGGTTGCAATAGCTAAAACCATTGCTGACCTTGAGCGTATTGGTGATGAAGCTGAGCGTATTGCACGTGTTGCACTAGATTCATTTACTAAAGATCAGCAAGATTTATTGGTGAACTTAGAGAATATGGGTCGCCAAGTGTCGAAGATGTTGCACGATGTACTAGATGCTTTCGCGCGTATGGATGCGCAAAGTGCCTTTGAAGTGCATAAAGAAGACGCAAAAGTTGACCGTGAATATGAAGCGCTAACGCGTCAAATTATGACGTACATGATGGAAGACCCGCGTTCTATTCCTAAAATTATGGATTTAATCTGGTCTGTACGTTCATTAGAACGCATTGGTGATCGTTGTCAGAACATCGCTGAATACGTCATCTATTTTGTGAACGGTAAAGATATTCGCCATACATCTCAAGAAGATATCGCGAAAACACTGTAAAAAATATATGCCTCTCTGCGCTGAATTTTTATGATTCAGCGTGGCTTATACCAATTCTTATAATAAAGTAAGCTACTTTGAGGCAAGGAAAGTTGCTCGATAACAAGGCAAAAATTTTGTTATTTAGTTGTTCTAAATGAGAAATTTTTAACGCGGTTAGTGACAACTATAGTCCCTCAAAGTGTTTAGGTATTAATGAGAATTGGTATAAATTCGCATTTCGGACAAAAATCCGTTCACAACGTCGGCTAATGCTGTAAAATTCACCCCGCAAAGCATATTAATATGATTTAAGGGTCAGTTATGCCTACTAATGCGTTTTTAGGAGTATTTGCTAAGTCTCCTATTAAGCCAATAGAAGAACACATTAAAATCGTACATAAAGCTAGCAGTTCTTTAGTACCGTTTTTTAATCATGTATTCAAATCTGAATGGAAAGAAGCCGAAGCACTTCGTGTTGACATCCGTAACCTTGAACGTGAAGCAGACGTTTTAAAGCGTGAAGTAAGATTACACTTACCTCGTGGTTTATTTATGCCTGTAGAGCGCACCGATTTATTAGAGTTGATCACTCAGCAAGATAAAATTGCGAATAAAGCGAAAGACATCGCAGGTCGCGTTGTTGGTCGTGAAATGGTGATCCCTCAAACTATCCAAAATGACTTCATTGCTTATCTTGAACGTTGTGTCGATGCAACTAAACAAGCCTCTAAAGCCATCAATGAGTTTGACGAACTATTGGAAACTGGATTCCGTGGTCGTGAAGTAACTCTGGTTGAAAGCATGCTTGAAAAGTTAGACTCAATTGAGCAAGACACGGATGAAATGCAAATCAAGATCCGCCAAGAGCTTCGTGCTATCGAAGGTGAACTTAACCCTGTTGATGTAATGTTCTTATACAAGATCATCGAGTGGGTAGGTGAGCTTGCTGATATTGCAGAGCGTGTTGGTTCTCGACTTGAGCTAATGTTAGCTCGTTAATCATTTTATTCGTATTTAAAATTTAAGGTTTAACAATGGATATCATTGCTAACTATGGTTCCATGCTGATCCTAATTGCTGCAGCAGTAGGTTTCTTCATGGCATATGGTATTGGTGCAAATGACGTTGCAAACGCCATGGGTACTTCAGTAGGCTCGAAAGCACTTACCATCAAACAAGCGATCATCATTGCGATGATCTTCGAATTCGCCGGTGCATACCTTGCAGGTGGTGAAGTAACATCAACAATCCGTAAAGGTATCATCGACGCAGCGCCTTTCGCTGACATTCCTGAGTTGATGGTATTAGGTATGATCTCTGCACTGTTTGCAGCAGGTTCATGGCTACTACTTGCGTCTTTACTGGGTTGGCCGGTTTCAACGACTCACTCTATCATCGGCGCGATTATTGGTTTCGCCTTGGTTGCTGTGGGTAGTGAAGCAATTCAATGGGGCAAAGTTGCCGGTATCGTAGGTAGCTGGATTGTTACCCCAGCCATTTCAGGTTTCATTGCATACTTAATCTTTATGAGTGCGCAAAAGCTGATCTTCGACACAGACTCGCCATTACAAAATGCAAAGCGTTACGTGCCTATCTATATGGGTTTAGCGGGCTTTGTTATGTCGCTTGTAACCATCAAGAAAGGTCTTAAGCACATTGGTATTAACCTAGGTGCAGTTGAAGGTTATGCACTTGCAATTGGTATTGCTGTGGTTGTGGGTATCATTGGTAAAGTGGCAATTAACCGTTTGAAAATGGACCCTAAAGCAGACAAGCAAATGCAGTTCAACAACGTTGAAAAAGTATTTGCTATCCTAATGGTACTGACTGCATGTTGTATGGCATTCGCACACGGTTCAAATGACGTTGCAAACGCGATTGGTCCATTAGCGGCAGTTGTGAACATTGTTGAGCACAACGGTGAAATCGCTAAGAAAGCGGCACTTGCTTGGTGGATCTTACCGCTAGGTGGTATCGGTATCGTAGTGGGTCTTGCGGTCCTTGGTAAGAAAGTAATTAAAACAATTGGTGAAGGCATCACGCACTTAACACCAAGCCGTGGTTTCGCTGCTGAACTTGCAGCTGCATCAACGGTAGTTATTGCATCAGGTACTGGTCTACCTATCTCTACAACACAAACGCTAGTAGGTGCTGTATTAGGTGTAGGTATGGCGCGTGGTATCGCTGCACTGAACATGGGTGTAATCAGAAATATTGTGGTTTCTTGGGTAATTACATTGCCAGTCGGTGCTGCACTTGCTATTGTTATATTCTACATTCTAAGAACCGCTTTCGGCGTGTAATTAGACTTACAGACTTTTAGCTTGAAAAGACCTCAGCATCACGGTGCTGGGGTCTTTTTATATCAATAATACCTTAATGATCTAAGCAATTGATCTTATCCGTTTTACTCTGAGTACTTCATCGTTATACTGAATGAAATTTGAGTTTGCTTAGAGAAAACCGTGACAAACCTACCTAGTATTAAACAACTTCAATATCTTATTGCAGTGCATCAGCATCAACATTTTGGTCGTGCCGCCCAAGCGTGTTTTATTGGTCAATCGACTTTGAGTACCGCAATTCAAACCCTTGAAGAAACCTTAGGCAGTCAACTCATTGAGCGTGAGAACCGTAGCTTAATGTTTACCGAGTTGGGTGAAGAAGTGGTTGCGCGTGCCAAGAGAATTGTTGCCGATACAATGAGCATTAAAGAGTTCACCGAGAGCTTTAAAAACCCGCTGTCAGGCAAGCTAGTCTTGGGGTTAATTCCTACTATTGCAAGCTTTATTGCGGCGCCACTTTATCAATACTGTCGTGAAGCTTTCCCGAATTTAGAGCTGATCTTAATTGAAGATACCAGCGACAAGTTATTGGCGCGCCTTGAGCAAGGACAGATAGATATGGCGATGCTGGCTTTGCCTTATCAAACGGAAAAGTTCCATACTAAAGTCCTCACTAAAGATGCTTTTTCTTTGGTTTATCACAAAAGCTATCCGCTAAAAGACATCGATGATTACAACTTGTTGCCAGATCAGAGTGTGTTTTTACTTGAAAGGGAACACTGTCTGACTGGTCATGCCCTGAGTGCTTGTCACCTTAACAAACATGAGTGCATCAATCCGTTTGAAGCAAGTAATTTGCACACCTTATTGAGCATGGTGGAATATCAGCACGGTGTGACATTCTTACCGCAAATGGCACTCAACGCAGGCATATTGTCTGGTAAAGATTTAGCAGTGAGAAAGTCGGGTACTGATGCGTATCGTGAGGTTGGTTTGATTTGGCGTAAAACCACGGGCCGTATTCGCGATTTTCGCTTATTCAGTGAGGGATTATTGCCATTCATTACTGAACAATGTGATTGCGAAAAATAAATTTTATTTTTGGCAAACTTTTTTAAAACACCTTTCGACTAACTAAACAGAGATTATCAATTAGGGTTTAAAGGTGTTTTTTCAAAGCCAAGACAAACTCATAAAAAAAGCCCAAAAAGGCGACCAAGCTGCTTGGTTGAAGCTAATCAAGCAGCATGAACAGCAGGTGTATAACCACTGTCTCCGCCTGACTGGCAATAGCCATGATGCACTTGATTTAATGCAAGAAGCTTTTATGAGTGTTTATCGCTCTTTGCATAACTTTCATGGTCAGAGCCAATTTAAGACTTGGTTATTTTCGGTGACCCAAGCGCGCTGTATGGACTTCTTTCGTAAGCAAAGGCAGTCTAGCCCGCTTGAAGAAGTTTCTGAAGCTGCCCATACTCCCAGTTGCCCAATTCAGTTACAGAGTGATAATCAACATATTCACGCTGCGCTACAGGCTTTACCGTTCGAGCAGCGACAAATTGTTGAACTGAAGTTTTTCCAGCATTTCACCTTTGAAGAAATCGCTGAGCAGTTGGCTATTTCGCCAAATACCGTTAAATCCCGTTTATATAGTGCGCTTGGAAAAATGAAAGCGCCATTGGAGGTGATCCGTGTCGAATCATGAAATGACCCCCCATGAACTACTCGAAAAGTGGCTTGATGGTGAGCAGCTTACAGAAGCGCAGCAAGCTCAAGTATTAGCAGATCCAAATACTAAGCCGCTGTTTGAAAACGCCCAGTCTTGGCAGAGTATGGCAAGTAGCTATGTAGAGCAAGCGGCGCCGTCTGATACGCACATCGTGATGCCACAGCTTAAACAAGTCAGTCGTTTTCAAGGACATTGGATTCAGTGGGGCATGGCGGCTTGTGTTGGCTTTTTGAGCCTTCTATCTGTGCAACTGTGGCAACAAAACCAAACACTAGAGCAAGGTCTTGTGGCACAGCAAACTCAAATAGCAAAACAACAAGATACCATGCAAAAAATTTTAGCCCAGATGCAAACAAGTCAGAATTTACAAGCTGATCTAACCAATCAAGTGTTACTCACAAATCGTGCAGAACGCCAAGTGGCACTCGATGACTTACTGGCATTTTTGCAAACACAAAGAGCCCAAGATCAAGCGATTCTACGTTTACAACTCAATGAACTTGCAGAGCAAGTGGAACATGCGCCATTGCAAACGGTTGCGTATAATGGAGGTCAATAATGAAAACTTTACTCTCTTTATTATCAGTTGCAGTGCTAAGTGCAACATTTTCAACAGCAGCGAAAACAGATCAACATATCGCTAAATTACAACGAGAAGTAACCATTTTTCAACGAGTTGTGAGCACGGCATTAAAGCATGATACCAAGGGGCAAGTGCAGAATGTCGAAGGCTACTACTTGGCTGATCAAGGGCTTATTTTTGATGTGAGTTTACGAAATAAAAGTCTGTTTGATTGGCGTAAGCATATTGGGGATATGCAAGATATACATGGCCTTACAGAGATCCAGTCACCAGATTTTTCAGCATTAGAAATGCAAATGTCAGTGCTCGGTGACAACATTGCAGATGTCTCTAAAGAGGCGTATCAAGTAGCTTTAGAAGCGGTGCGCCAAGGCGCGGAGCAAATACGAGAAGTGGCAGAGCAAGAGCGTGAAACACGACGAGAGTTACATGAATTAGAGCGAGAAAAACATGAACTGGATTACATGCTAAGACGTCAAGAAGAGAAAAACCAAGAGCTGCTTGAGCATCATAAAGAAATCGCTAAAGAAATCGCAAAATTAGAAGCCGAAAAAGTTAAATTGACTGAGAGCAAGGTACAGCTTAAAGAAAAACTGAAGCAGGATAGAGCAGAGCGTCAGGCTCAACAGCAGGCGCAACAAGCGTTGCTTAAAACGACTGTGACTTTGAGTTTGGCAAATAGCTTATGTGATTATGGTAATGGCTTACGCAGTGTTAAAGGCAGTGAGCATGTGAGTTTCAAGTTTACGCCTTCATACCAGCAAGAAAAGCATATTTTGGTATTTAAAAAGTCGGAAATAGAGTCATGTGTCAGAGGGGATATTAACGCAGATAAATTGGCGAAAAGCGCAACACAATATCAATTCTAGTGGCGTCAAACAGATATGCTAAAAGAGGGCGATTAGCCCTCTTTTTCTTATGTATCATAAGTTAATTGCTTGATTGATGCATGTGTGTTTGCTCGTTGAGGTTTGGCAAAAACAGTAAATACACCCAAACAACCAGATTAAAATAAGGGATCAAACTAAGTAGAGTAAACACAAAAGTAGGATACCCTTTCTTCTGTGTACTTAAGTAACATTGATATGCAATGATGCAGTGTAAGATCAGCAAAAAAGATACTAATAGCAGCATGACGACCTCCTTAACTTTCCTATTGTGATATTTATCAATCCTTGTGATGTCGTGCTAAAAAGTTGAAATCTTAATATTTAGCTGACATCGTTTTTCACATAGCTTTTATTATAGATGAGAAATCGTTAAGTAAAAGTTCAGTTCTGTATTAAATTGTTACGCAACTGTTTTCTCAGGGAAAATAGTTGTAATTTCTTTTTTGAGTAGATTTATCGGCATTGGCTTAGCAATAAAATATCCTTGCCCGTAATCAATACCAATCTCTTTTAAAGCATCAAATATGTCTTTGCTTTCAACATATTCAGCAACAGAGTGCTTGTCTAATGAATGACTAATATCATTCACTGCCTTCACTAAAGCAAGATCAATGGGATCATTGAGCATGTCGCGGACAAACGATCCATCAATTTTTACATGTTGAGCAGGGAGCTGCTTTAAATAGCTAAAGGTACTGAAGCCTGTGCCAAAGTCATCAATCGAGAAATGGCAGCCCAGTTGATTCAGTTTCTTGATCATCGCCTGAGTCGCTGACAAGTTATTGATACTCGCCGATTCTGTGATTTCAAATATCACTCGACTTGGATTGACCTGATATTGCACTAAGCAATCTTGAATATGGGGTAATAACCTTTCATCTAAAAATGAGTGGGCAGATAGGTTAATTGCAACCTGACTTAATTCAGTATGCTCAGAGAGTGCCTTGATTGCATGTTTTACTACACATTGATCCATTAGGAAGGTATCGTTAAGTAACTCTAAAGCAGGAATAAACTGATTTGGGTAAATTAGTTCATCGTTAATTTTTAAACGCAGCAAGGTTTCAAAGTACGCTATATGCGCATGTTTAAAAGACCAAATCGGTTGATAGTGCAGTTCGACTTGTTCGTTTTGTAGTGCTTGGCGTACAGCATGACCCCATTCTAATCCGCCTTGCAGGGTATTATTTTCGGCGTCGTCTTTGTTATAACAATGCACTAAATTACGACCTAAGCTCTTAGCAATATAGAGAGCAATATCTGCCTGTTTTAATGACTCATTGGCATCATGGTTAGAGGCTGTTATCTGAGTTAAACCGATTGAGCAGCTAATGGAATAGCTATTTTCTTCAGAATGAAACTCATGCTTATCTATGGCCATACAGATACTTTCGGCAATAATATGTGCATCAAGTAAACTGACTTCTTTTAAAATCACGGCGAACTCATCACCACCAATACGGAAGATCAGGTGTTCATCGCCTATGTTGTGGCCAAATAGCTGAGCAACTTCTTTAAGAATGATGTCACCTTGTTGGTGCCCTTTCGAATCATTAATAATTTTAAAATGATCGAGGTCAATATATAGAAGTGCATGTTCAGAGAGTGAGTCTTCACTCATTGTTTTACAGAGGCTTTGCAACTGCTGGTCGAAGTAGTAGCGGTTGTGCAGCCCGGTTAATGTGTCATGCAGGGCTAAATGACGTAATTGCAATTCAGCCTGTTTCCGTTCGTGAATGTTATCTATCGTTGCCGTAATCGTAACATCAGAAGTGGTGTTTTTAATGAGCTGAAAGCGACATTCAACCCAAATAGACGCGCTATTTTTTTGAGTGAGTTGTAATTCAAGCTGAGCGTAACGTTGCGCTCCAGTTTTGACCTTGGCGAGTTGTTTATTCAGGGTGTGCTGATCATCTTTATGAATAAACGACTTTAAAGAGACACCTAAACTGGCTTTAATACCGAATCCCGAGAGTGCTTCCCAAGCTGGGTTAATAAAGCGAATTTTAGCTTCGGTGTCTAACTCCATGACCACGGTGTTTAAATGCAATAGAATACGCTGGTGTGCAGAGAATAAATCTTTGTAGCGACGTTCGCTCTGGCTGAGTTGTGATACTTTGTCAGCAAACTCTGCATAACTCACCATAAAATCTTCACGGCGCGCAGCATGATCACAGACTTTGTTTAAAATAGGCAAGTTGTACGGCGCTCTGACAAAGTCAGTCACACCCATAAGGAGTAGCTGTTCGGCATCATTGACATCTTTACTGTCGATGATAGTCACAACAGACTGATTTGGCTTATGCTCTAAAATTGCCCCGATTAATTGCTTACTTTCAGAGTAGGTTGTACCGGAGGTGTTAATCAACACAATTGCGTATTGGTTTTGCAAGAATAGCGCTTGTGCATCTTGTAGCGTGTTAACAACTGTACATGCAAAACTGAACTCGAGTTGCTCGCAGATTTCTTCTGCTTGAGTATGATCAGGCTCGAATAATAACAAATCAAGGCGGCTGCTCTTTTCCAATTGTGTAGATAACACATTGGCTAATAACTCTGGAAGTTGTTCGTGTTTCTCAAAAGGTAAAACGGCATCAATGCTATAACTTCTGGCGGTAGTTTCAGCAATGCGTTCGCAATAAATAGGCGGAGTGAGCACGATGGGTGTGTGTTTGGGGGTTTCTAATAATCCTGAGCGCACCATGCGTGCAAAGCGCCAGCCATCAATTTTTCCAACATCGAGCCCAGTGATAATTAGATCAACGGCTCGTTGTTTTAATAGATGTAAAGCAGCTTGGCTATCTTCACATTCGGTGATTTCAAACACTTCTAGTTTGTTGAGGGTAAGTGTAATGGTTGCGCGTTCGGACTCGCTGGCATTGACTATGAGCAATGAAAGTTGCCTTGCCATACTTAAATTAACCTCAATCGATTTGTTGTCATCGTCTACGATACCTTTGCTTTACCGAGTATGTTTTTATTTTAATTATTATTTTTAAAAATGTCGGTAATTAGCTGTTTCTAAAAACATTGCTTCAAAGACCTAGGTTAATGCTATTTTTGTGCACTTACAAGCACTTGATTAAGTGTTATAGGAACACTAAACTTGGCCGCTGTTTTATAACTTGAGGTGTTGTCATGCGCGTTGCTGACTTTAGTTTTGAACTTCCTGATGAGTTAATCGCTCGTCATCCTATGGCAGATCGTACTGCGAGCCGACTACTGACTCTCGATGGGAATACGGGTGAATTAGGCCACAAAATCTTCAAAGATCTCATTGATTTCTTAAATCCGAACGATTTAATGATCTTCAACAATACCAAAGTGATCCCAGCCCGAATGTATGGCCAAAAAAGCACAGGTGGCAAAGTCGAAGTGTTGGTTGAACGTGTTGTAGACGAGCATCGAGTGCTTGCCCATGTTCGTTCAAGCAAGTCACCAAAAGAAGGTGCAACACTGATTCTAGAAGGTAAAGCAGAAGCGACTATGGTCGCACGTCATGGTGAGTTGTTTGAGCTTGAGTTTAAAGGTGAGCAAACGGTGCTAAACATCTTAGATGACATTGGCCATATGCCTTTACCGCCTTATATCGACCGCCCAGATACGGAAGAGGATAAAGCGCGTTATCAAACCGTATACAACGAAAAGCCAGGTGCAGTGGCGGCGCCGACAGCGGGTTTACACTTTGATGAAACATTGCTCGAAAAGATCAAAGAAAAAGGCATCGAAACACAGTTCATTACTTTGCATGTAGGTGCGGGCACTTTTCAACCTGTACGTGTCGATTCGGTTGATGAGCACGTAATGCATTCTGAGTATATTGAAGTGTCTCAAGAAGTAGTTGATGCCATCAAGAAAACCAAAGCCAATGGCGGTAGAGTGATTGCGGTAGGTACGACATCTGTTCGTTCACTAGAGTCTGCGGCAAAAGCGAGCGTAGGTGAATTACAGCCACTTTATGGCGATACAGACATTTTCATCTACCCAGGTTATGAATTCCAGGTGGTCGATGCCATGATCACTAACTTCCACTTACCAGAATCTACTTTGATCATGTTAGTGAGTGCGTTTGCAGGCCAAGATCATATTATCAATGCCTATAAAACGGCAGTGAATGAGCAATATCGTTTCTTCAGCTATGGCGATGCCATGTTTATCACCAAGCAAGATAAATAACGGCTAGAGTTTTTAGCTAGCAACATTCTATTAAGGCCCTGAAACTCAGGGCCTTGTTGTTTTAAGCGTTTCTTCTTAACTCTTAATTCTTATCTCTTAACTCAGTCATCTTTAATTTCTTAGTTTTCGCCCCAATAATTAGAATTCACTGTGCAAACAAGGTAGAATCGGACGGTTAAAATCAGCTCTAAAAATAAACGTAATTGCGTTTATAGAACGAGTGTTGGACTGTTTTTCCGACTTTTGAGGTAGCTATGAAATTTGAATTAGATCGCACAGATGGTAAAGCCCGTCGCGGCCGTTTGATTTTTGACCGCGGTGTGGTCGAAACCCCAGCATTTATGCCTGTAGGTACGTACGGTACTGTTAAAGGCATGACGCCTGATGAATTAAAAGACACAGGTGCACATATCTGCTTAGGTAATACTTTTCACCTAATGCTTCGTCCTGGTACTGAAATCATCAAGCAACATGGCGATTTGCATGATTTTATGAACTGGGATAAGCCAATCTTGACTGATTCAGGCGGTTTCCAGGTATTCAGCTTAGGCGCAATGCGTAAAATTTCTGAAGAAGGCGTGATGTTCAAGTCACCAGTAAATGGTGAAAAAATTATGTTATCGCCAGAGAAAGCGATGCAAGTACAGCGTGATTTAGGTTCAGACATCGTGATGATCTTTGACGAATGTACACCTTACCCTGCAACTGAAAAAGAAGCCCGTGATTCAATGGAGTTATCACTACGTTGGGCAAAACGTTCGAAAGAAGGCCACGGTGATAACCCTTCTGCGTTATTCGGTATTATTCAAGGTGGTATGTACCCTGAGCTTCGTGCAGAATCACAAAAAGGCTTAGAAGAAATTGGCTTTGATGGTTATGCACTCGGTGGTTTATCAGTGGGTGAGCCAAAAGAAGACATGATCAACATCCTTGATCACTGTGCTTATAAAATGCCAGAAGACAAGCCGCGCTATTTAATGGGCGTTGGTAAACCAGAAGATTTAGTTGAAGCGGTGCGTCGTGGTATCGATATGTTTGACTGTGTGATGCCAACACGTAACGCGCGCAACGGTCACTTGTTTATCAGTACGGGTGTTATTAAAATCCGTAACGCAGTTCATAAAACAGATACAGGTCCATTAGATCCTGAGTGTGATTGTCATACTTGTAAGAACTACTCACGTGCTTACTTACACCATTTAGATAAGTGTAATGAAATCTTAGGTGCACGTTTAAATACCATCCATAACTTACGTTTTTACCAACGTGTGATGGAAGGCCTAAGAAATGCGATTGCCGAAGGCAAACTAGACGAATTCGTAGAAGATTTTTACGCTAAACGTGGCCTACCAGTGCCGCCATTAGCTGAAACAGAATAATATAAATTTAAAATATAAGAGGAAGTGTTATGAGTTTATTTATCTCGACTGCGCATGCAAGTGCTGCAGCGCCTGCACCTGCTGGCGGTGGCATGGAAATGCTTATCATGTTAGGTGTGTTTGGTTTGGTATTTTATTTCTTAATCTACCGCCCACAAGCTAAGCGTGTAAAAGAGCACAAAGACCTAATGGGTGCACTAGGTAAAGGTGATGAAGTACTAACGCAAGGCGGTCTAGTAGGTAAAATCACTAAAGTTGCTGATGACAAAGATTTTGTCGTTATTGCTTTAAATGACCAAACTGAAGTTACAGTACAAAAATCAGCAGTATCAGCTGTGTTGCCTAAAGGCACAATGAAATCGCTGTAATCTAAAAACAAAAATAAAAAGGTAAAGCCTGTGTTAAACAAGTATCCAATGTGGAAGTATTTACTTGTTCTGGCTGTATTAGCGATTGGTATTTTATATGCCACACCAAACCTGTATGGCCGTGATCCGGCCATACAGGTTTCTGGTACTAAAGGTGCCAGCGCTGATCTAAGCGTGCTAGACAAAGTAAATGAGACTCTAAAAGAGAACAACATCACAGTTAAATCTTCAGCATTAGAAAACGATCAAGTATTGGTACGTTTTACGAATGTTGAAGAGCAGTTAAAAGCGCAAGATATTCTGCGTGACAGCCTATCTGACGACTACATTTCTGCAATTAATATGAGCCCTGCACAACCTGATTGGTTGAAAGACATTGGTGGTAATCCAATGAAGCTAGGCCTAGATTTAAGTGGTGGTGTTCACTTCACAATGGAAGTCGATATGGTGACAGCGATGGATAATGCGCTAGAAACCATGGAACAAGATTTCAAGAGTGACTTACGCGGTGAAAAACTTCGTTATCGTTCTATTCGTCGTGTATCAGGTGCTGAACGTGTACAAGTCATCATGCGTAATGATGATGACAAAGATGCGGCAGAACGCTTCTTAAAGCAGCGTTACCCACTGTATAACTTTGTTGATGATA
The DNA here is from genome assembly GCF_056158285.1 of Pseudoalteromonas sp. AWM4_233. NCBI lineage: Bacteria > Pseudomonadati > Pseudomonadota > Gammaproteobacteria > Alteromonadales > Pseudoalteromonadaceae > Pseudoalteromonas > Pseudoalteromonas sp. AWM4_233. The sequence goes on from NZ_JBSWSZ010000001.1 coordinate 470,430, forward strand.
GCAGCAACAGCTTGGCATTCTTCGCGAGCTTGAGCGATCAGAAATTCAAAGAGATCCGCGCTTACGCAATCAAACAGAATGAAACCATCATTCGTAACCGTATTAACCAGTTAGGTGTTGCTGAGCCAAATGTACAACAGCAAGGTGCAGAACGTATTATTGTGCAATTACCTGGTGTGCAAGATACTGCCCGTGCGAAAGAGATTTTAGGGGCAACGGCTACGCTTGAGTTCCGTGAAGTAGATGAAAACGCGGATGTACGCTCTGCTGCACAGGGCCGTGTTCCTCCTGGCACAGAAGTGATCATGCACAAAGATGGTTACCCAGTAGTACTGAAGAAACGTGTTATTTTAGGCGGCTCTCACATTACTGGCGCACAATCGGGTATAGACGAATACTCACGCCCTCAAGTGAGCATCAACCTTGATAGCAAAGGTGGTGCTAAAATGAGTGCCTTCACTAAACGTGCTGTTGGTAAGCGTATGGCGACAGTATTCATTGAATACAAGCCATCAGGTAAGAAAGACGAAAACGGTAAAGCGCTTCCGCCAATTAAAGTTGAAGAAGTGATTAACGTTGCAACCATTCAAGCTCGTCTGAACAACTCATTCCGTATCACAGGTATCGACAACCCAGCTGAAGCCCATAACCTGAGCTTATTACTTCGTGCTGGTGCCTTAGTTGCGCCAATTCAAATCGTTGAAGAGCGTACAGTAGGTCCAAGCCTTGGTCAGGAAAACATCGAAGCGGGTATGACAGCTGTGGTACTTGGTTTTGCATTTGTACTGGCATTTATGTTGTTGTACTACAAAGGCTTTGGTCTGGTATCTAACATTGCACTTGCTTCTAACCTAGTGCTTATTGTTGGCGTTATGTCGATGATCCCAGGTGCGACACTGACATTACCAGGTATTGCCGGTATCGTACTAACGGTAGGTATGGCGGTGGATGCGAACGTACTTATCTTTGAACGTATTCGTGAAGAATTAGCCGATGGCCGTAGCCCTCAGCAAGCAGTTCACCAAGGTTATGACAGTGCATTTAGCACCATTTTCGATGCCAACATCACCACACTGATTGCAGCCGTTATCTTATTTGCGGTAGGTACAGGTCCAATTGCGGGCTTCGCTGTAACACTTGCAATCGGTATCATCACGTCGATGTTTACGGCCATTGTCGGTACGCGTGCTGTGATCAATTTAGTGATCGGTGGCAAGCGCATTAATAAGCTTTCAATCTAGGAGACGGATATGCAGTTATTAAAATTAAATGACACCATCCGCTTTATGTCAGCGCGCAAGCTTACCATGGCGCTTTCTGCGTTATTGATCTTAGCATCAATTGCGTCTATGGCAATCCGTGGATTGAACTTTGGCTTAGACTTTACTGGTGGTACTGCGGTTGAGGTTGGCTTTTCACAGCCAGCTGATCTGGCAAAAATCCGCTCTGTCTTAGCTGAAAATGGTTTTGCTGATGCGTCAGTACAGTTATTTGGTTCGAGCCAAGATGTACTGGTTCGTTTAGCGCCTCGCGGCAGCGATGTTAAAGCAGAGACGATTGGTAACCAACTAATTGCGGCGCTTAAGCAAGCGGATAGCAGTGTAGAAATGCGTCGTATTGAGTTTGTAGGCCCAAGTGTGGGTGAAGACTTAAAAGAGCAGGGTGGCTTAGCCATGCTCACCGCGCTTATCTGTATTCTGATGTATGTGGCATTTCGATTTGAATATCGTTTTGCCATCGGTGCGGTAGCGGCACTTTTCCACGATGTGATCATCACTATGGGTCTTTTCTCATTATTAGACCTAGAATTTGATCTGACGATCCTTGCAGCAATCTTAGCGGTTATCGGTTACTCACTGAATGACACCATTGTTGTATCTGACCGTATTCGTGAGAACTTCCGTAAAGTGCGTATTGATGACACCATTGAAATTATCAATATCTCACTCACGCAAACACTAAATCGTACCTTAGTTACATCAATCACGACTATTTTAGTATTGATTGCACTATTCGTGTGGGGCGGCCAGACCATTCATGGTTTTGCAACTGCGCTACTATTTGGTGTGTTCATTGGTACTTACTCTTCAGTTTATGTTGCAAGCTCAGTTGCGGTTGCGATGGGTGTAAGCAAAGAAGATTTGATACCAGTAGAAGTTGAAAAAGAAGGTGCGGACCTAGACGCCATGCCTTAAGAAAACCCCCTGTTTTCTTTGAAAAAACCGCATATATAAATATGCGGTTTTTTATTGTCTGAAAAGCAACTTTTGAACCTTTGCTTTGTAATTGCATCAAATCAGTTATAATCAAGAAAAGTATTTAAAATAGGTAAATTTATGAAAAGCTTATTGATTGCATTATTACCTTTGGCCTTTGTCTTATCTGGTTGCAAGGTAAACGAAGGTGAAGCATACGAGAAAGATAAAGCACCTGAAGAGCGCTCTGAGTATGTAGGTACAGAAGGGCTTGCACAGGCACAAAAAGATAAACTGTATTTGATGGATAAAGAGCTTAGAGACAAGTGTAACGATGCGAAGATCAGTTACGCGGTGGCGAAATCAAATAACAATGAGAAAGAAGCACAAGCGCAAAAAGCCATTATGGCCAATACCTGTAAGGGTAAGTAAGCCATATAAAAGTTATCTAAATTCTCTGAATTTAGAAGAATAAAGAAAACCTCATAATTTTATGACAATGATATTTCATTCTTTTCTTTAAAGAGTATAATGAGAATTGTTTTCAATAATAATTACGAGGTTCTCATGAAATCTAGGTTGGCAATTTTACTTACAAGCCTTGCACTAACAGCATGTTCAGAGCAGGTTGAGCAACAAACACAAACGACTGAAGCTGCACCAGCCAAAGTAACCAACTTAGACACCTACAAGCAACAAGCACAAAGCTTACTTGGTGAGATCAGAGCTAACGAAGCGTCTCAAAAACTTGAGCAAAGCTCACAGCAACTTGTTGCGACCTCTCGTCAATTATTAGCTGAATTCACCGCTAAATACCCAGCGTGCGACAGCTACCTTTCGGCATTAGACAAAGCTGCTGATGTTATTCCAACGTTGCCACTAGAAGAAATTGAATCTGGCTACCATAAAGACGGTAAGTTACCTAAATACGACTCGCCAGTGTGCTACCACGCAAAAGATTTATTGGTTCACCCTGCAACTGTGCAAGCAATGGCCTCACAAGGTATGCAGTTTGAATCGGCCTATGAAGATGCTGAACTTGAAATTGTCGAAGTGATTGCGCATTTCGATCAAGTTGAAAAAGCACTTCGCTAATTTCTTGCTTCGTTATAAGTTAATGAAGAAATAAAAATGGCGCTCACTGAGCGCCATTTTTGATCGTAAATTAGCCTGAATTTACTTATCTTGGCCTGTGAGTCGCAAAAACTTCTCAGCTAAGGCATCTAAATCTTCTTTGTGATTGGGATCGGGCTTAATACAATCGATCGGGCACACACTCACACATGTAGGTGTATCGTAATGGCCGACACACTCTGTGCATTTGTTTGGATCAATCTCATAAATTTTCTCACCCATATAAATGGCCTCATTGGGACATTCAGGATCGCACATATCACAGTTGATACACTTTGAATTGATCAACAGTGCCATGATTTAGGCCTTTTTAAATGGGTTACGCGTATCTTCTTGATCGTTCAGGTTACGCATTAAAATAGCGTGATCTAAGTCGATGTTTTCAGGCAGTGGAATTTTTACAATATGACCAGAGCCTTTCGCATCGTCAATTTTCTCACCTTTTTTGTTTTCCATGTGCTCAAGGTTAAAGCTGATGTTGCCTTGTGGTGTCATCAGCTCAAGACTGTGACCCGTACAGAATTTATTCTTAACATCAATTTCAACTAAACCATTGTCTACGCGGCCTAATACTTCACCCACAAATTGCTGTTTGTCAGAAACTGAATGGCCGTATTCATAGTTTTGGTAATCTTGATGAGCATGGCGCTTTAAAAAGCCCTCGGTATAACCACGATGTGCTAAGTTCTCAAGGGTGCGCATTAGGTTAGGATCGAATGGTTTCCCCGCCACTGCGTCATCAATGGCTTTACGATAAACTTGTGCAGTGCGTGCTACATAATAGAAAGACTTAGTACGACCTTCGATCTTCAAGCTGTGTACACCCATTTTTGTTAGTTGGTCGACATACTGTACCGCACGCAAGTCTTTCGAGTTCATGATATACGTACCATGTTCATCTTCAAATGCAGGCATGTATTCGCCCGGACGACCTTGCTCTTCTAGCATGAATACTTCGTTGGTCGGCGCGCCTTCGCCCAGTGTAGGGATCACAGATTGTGGGTCGATTTTGTGCACTACATCGCCGGTTTCAGTTTCTTTACCTGGCTTAACGTCATATTCCCAGCGGCATGCATTGGTGCACGTTCCTTGGTTTGGATCGCGTTTATTGATGTAACCAGATAATAAGCAGCGACCAGAATAGGCCATGCATAATGCACCATGTACGAATACTTCTAACTCGGTTTGCGGGCACAGCTCACGAATTTCAGCGATCTCTTCAAGGGATAATTCGCGAGATAAGATCACCCGCTCAATACCTTGTTTCGCCCAAAACTGCACTGACGCATAGTTAACTGCGTTAGCTTGTACTGAAAGGTGAATTGGCATATCAGGCCATTTATCACGCACTAACATGATTAAACCCGGATCAGACATGATGAGTGCATCGGGCTTCATGGCAATGACTGGCTCAATGTCTTTTAAGTAGGTTTGTACTTTTTTATTGTGTGGCGCGATGTTTGAAACCACATAGAGCTTTTTATTGAGTGCATGGGCTTCGTTAATCCCCAATTCTAAATTGGCTAAATCAAATTCATTGTTACGCACGCGCAAGCTGTAACGTGGTTGGCCTGCATACACGGCATCGGCACCATATGCGAATGCATAACGCATATTTTTTAAACTACCTGCAGGGGATAAAAGCTCTGGAACAAACATAGTAAAAACCTCTTACATTGAACTGAGTGCTGGTCAGCTGTTTCGGTCAAAAGTGACGGTAAAATTTCAGGTGAAATTAAAAAGCGGCGCAGTATAAAGGTTAATGAAATTGTCATGTTTGACGCAGATCATGGTTTTTCGCTGAAATCTGATCTATTCGAAATTTTTAAAGGATCAAGATCTAGTAGGTTTTTAGCGCTAAAACGCGTATAATTCGCGCCCGTAAATATTCAACAATTATTATTGGAGCTAAAAAGATGGCTTTAGAGCGTACTTTTTCAATCATCAAGCCTGATGCGGTAGCTAAAAACCACATCGGTGCAATCTACAACCGTTTCGAATCTGCTGGTCTTAAGATCGTTGCTTCTAAAATGGTTCACCTTTCTCAAGAGAAAGCTGAAGGTTTCTATGCTGAGCACAAAGAGCGTCCTTTCTTTGGTGCACTAGTTTCTTTCATGACTTCTGGCCCAGTGATGGTTCAAGTTCTTGAAGGTGAAAATGCAGTTCTTAAGAACCGTGAAATCATGGGTGCTACTAACCCTGCAGAAGCACTAGCTGGTACTTTACGTGCTGACTACGCTGACAGCATCGACGAGAACGCGGTACACGGTTCTGACGCACCTGAGTCAGCTGCTCGCGAAATCGCTTACTTCTTCGCTGAAGAAGAAATCTGTCCTCGTACTCGCTAATCGCGGATCGAACAGAGTAAAGAAGGGCTCTCGGGCCCTTTTTTAGTCCTTGTTGCTTTTGCAAAGTCAGTTTTATTAGCTATTTTTGCAAAATCATCAACAATGTTTGAGTGTGTTGGTTGGTTTTTATACAATACGTCGTCTTTTTAATTTCGTACCGTCACTTTATCGAGGTTGCTTCATGGCCACTACAGAGAAAAAAATTAATTTACTTGATTTGAATCGCGAGGGGATGCGTGAATTGTTTGCATCATTTGGTGAAAAGCCATTCCGCGCTGATCAGGTAATGAAGTGGATTTATCACTTCGGCATCGATAACTTCGACGATATGAGCAACATCAATAAAAAGCTACGTGCTAAGTTACAAGCACAGTGCGAAATTAAAGCGCCTGAGATTTCAGTTAAGCAAGTTGCCAGTGATGGCACCATTAAATACGCAATGATCTTAGAAGGCGGCCAAGAAGTTGAAACTGTTTGGATCCCTGAAAAAGATCGCGCAACATTGTGTGTCTCTTCACAAGTGGGCTGTGCACTTGAATGTACATTCTGCTCAACGGCGCAGCAGGGCTTCAACCGTAACTTAAAAGTATCTGAGATCATCGGTCAGGTATGGCGTGTTGCGACAGATATTGGTCTGCATAATGGTGACAGCACTAAGCGCCCAATTACTAACGTAGTAATGATGGGCATGGGTGAGCCATTACTAAACATCAACAATGTCGTTCCTGCGATGGAACTGATGATGGATGACTGGGCGTTTGGTTTATCTAAGCGTCGTGTAACACTAAGTACTTCAGGTGTTGTACCTGCGCTTGATATTCTTAAAGAGAAAATTGACGTGGCACTGGCTATTTCTCTTCACGCGCCAACCAATGACCTACGTGATGTGTTAGTACCAATTAATAAAAAGTACCCAATTGAAGAGTTCTTAGCGGCATGTCGTCGTTATATTGATGGTTCAAAAGCCAATAAAGACATCACCATCGAATACGTTATGCTGCAAGGCGTAAACGACAGTACAGATCAAGCGCATGAGCTGGTTAAAGTACTCAAAGGTACACCGTCTAAGATCAACCTGATCCCATTCAATCCATTCCCGGGTAATGAGTATGGTCGTTCAAGCAACAGCCGTATCGATCGCTTCTCAAAAGTACTCCAGGCAGCGGGTTTAACTTGCATTGTTCGTCGTACCCGTGGTGATGATATTGATGCGGCTTGTGGCCAGCTAGTTGGCGATGTAGTTGACCGTACCAAACGTATTATGAAAAAACAGCAGCGCGAAGATAACGCCATTTCTGTGAATGTGAGTAATTAACTTTAAGTAACTAAGTTTAAGCAATCATTTATTGCTGAAGTTATTTACATAAAATAGATGAAAGATAGGGGCTTTTAGGTAATATAGGTCTCTATTATTTCATACTATCAAGGTGATACATGCGTTCTTATTGGGTAATTCCATTTGCGTTATTAGGCTTAAGTGGCTGTGTAACAGAAACACACAGCGTCACTAAAAATAGCCCTGTGGTGAATTCAGAAATGAATAACCTAGAAGCAGCAAGAACGCGTATTAGTTTGGCATTAGAATATCTAAAAGCGGGCAATAATACGCAAGCTAAGTTTAATCTTGAACGTGCAGCCAAGTTTGCCCCTAAATTACCTGAAGTACATTACACGCTGGCTTATTACTTCGAGCAAGTAAAAGAGTTCCAACAGGCTAAAGCATCTTATCAAACTGCACTCAAGTTAGTCCCAAACGATCCAAATACTCTGAACAACTACGGTACGTTTTTATGCCGTATCGGCGAGTACGATGAAGCGAGGGCGCAATTATTAAAAGCGATTGATACTCGCGGCTATTTACGTGTGTCGCAAAGTTATGAAAATTTGGCTTTATGTGCGGTGAAGCAAGATAAGTTTGAGTTAGCTCTCGATTATTTAAATAGTGCAGTGCAACACGATGGCCAGAGTAAAAGTGCTCTAATTTCTCTAGCAGGTTTATATTATGCCAAGAGTGACTTGCATCAGGCATTGCGTGTGTTAGAACGTTACACTGAAAATGGCTTCATTTCATCGCGCAGTTTGTTTTTAGAGTACTTGCTACATCAAGAGATGGGGCATTTAGAACAGTCTCAGAAAATCGCCACAACCTTAGTGCAGACTTATCCGCAATCTTATCAAGCACAAGCGATTATTAAAGAAGAATACAATAATAGCGAATTTGATGTATTGCGTGAGCAATATAGAAAAGCCAAGGTGGCAGAAATCATTGAACAGTCACCGACGGTTTATAACGCTCAGCCTAAGATAAAAATTACCCGTAAGAAAGCGCCTAAACGAGAAAATAATAATAGTGAAGTAGTTCAACCTACTACTGTTATAAGCACAAATAGTGCAAGTGAAGTTGTGTCACTGCGTGGCGGTTTACAAACTCCTTTTGTGGTTGAAACGCAACCTCAGTCAAATCAGCCTACGAGCACGACAAGCGCACCTGTAGCTGAAGAGAAAACCCAAGCGACGACTCAGCTTATTGAAACGCCAAAAAATCAAGTTAGAGTGGTGTCTTTTGGTGAGAAAGCAGCGGTGAAACCAGCCCAAGGTCAAGTGCAGTTCTATCAACCAGATCCAAGTCAGGTTAGGTTCAGAGAAATAGCAGAGAATAATGCCCCAGTTCTTACAGCTAAACCTTTATCAGCTGATGCACCTTTGTTAAATCCAGAAGTGAATCTACCAAATGTGCCAGTGCATAAAGTTGGGTTGGGTGAAAACTTATTTAGTTTATCGGTTAAATATGATGTCAAAATGGCAAGTCTGTTAAAATGGAACAAGCTGAAAGAATCAGACCGTTTACAGATTGGTCAGCAGGTGTATTTAAATAATCCGCTTACCACCCACGTCATTCGAGATGGGGATAGCTTGTATAATATCGCCACCGATTACCAATTACAGATTGGTGACTTGATGCGATGGAACAAATTAACACCAGACGTTGAACTTGCGGCTGGACATAGTTTACTGATTGTAGATCCGAGTAGTTATACTTTATGAATGAAATGAGCCCAGAATCAACTGAGCAACAAGCGTCTTTGGGGCAAGTACTAGCAAGCGCAAGAAAAGATGCGAATTTAACCATTGAAGCCGTGGCGGATAGGTTAAAGCTAAGCCCAAAGCATATTACCAAGCTTGAGCAAGATGATTATACGTCACTTGGTCCAATCACCTTCGTTAAAGGCTACATCAAGGCTTACTGTACGCTATTGCAATTAGATCAAGCGCAAACCTTGGCACTGTTTCAGGCACCTGAAAGCGTGGCTGAAAATAAAAGTATGCAAAGCTTTTCACGTCGCACAGAAAAAGAAGCCAATGATAGCCGTTTAATGCTAGTTAGCTATGTGATCTTGGCCATAGTGTTAGGATCGTCAGGTTTTATGTATTGGCAAACCACATCGAATGAAAATGATGTTATCGTGCCTGAAGTACAGAGCACAGTACCTGAAAGCGAAGCGCCGGTTACAGAAAACAGCGAAGAAAGCGATGCGCCTTCTGATGTTGTATTAATCGCTGAGGATGCGGTTGAGCCTGCCATGGAAAAAGCCGAATCTGACAAACCAGTTTTAGATGTAGTAGAAGCTGAACAAGCACCAGTCGAAGAGACAAGCAGTACACCAGATTTAAATACGATTGTGATGCATTTCAAAGACGATTCTTGGGTAGAGATCTTTGATGCCTCATCAGAGCGTATTGCTTTTGGCGTTAAAAAAGCCGGATACACCATGACAGTGCAGGGCGTTGCACCGTTTTCTGTGGTGTTAGGCCGTCATCAGCAGGTTGATGTAGAGCTAGATGGTCAATCAGTTGATTTATCATCATTACCACGCAATCGTTCAGCTAAATTTAAATTACCCTTAACAGAGTAACCGTCATGTTTTCAGAATCTCCAATTAAACGTAGAAAGTCGACCCGTATTTATGTAGGTGACGTACCTATTGGTGATGGCGCACCAATTGCCGTACAGTCAATGACGAACACCAATACCATGGACATCGATGCGACCGTTGCGCAGATCCGCGCCATTCAAGATGCTGGAGCAGATATCGTTCGTGTATCAGTGCCAACTATGGATGCAGCCGAAGCTTTCAAGAGCATTAAAGAGCAAGTTGATATTCCACTTGTTACCGATATTCACTTTGACTACCGTATCGCACTAAAAGTGGCGCAGTACGGCGCAGATTGTTTACGTATTAATCCTGGAAACATTGGCAGTGAAGATCGTATTCGTGCCGTGGTAGATGCTGCGGGTGAACGTAATATTCCAATTCGTATCGGTGTGAATGGCGGCTCTTTAGAGCGTGATTTACAAGAAAAGTATGGTGAACCAACGCCTGAAGCTTTACTTGAATCAGCGATGCGCCATGTTGAAATCTTACAGCGTTTAAATTTCGACCAGTTCAAAGTCTCTGTAAAAGCATCAGATGTATTCTTAGCGGTTGGTGCGTATCGTTTACTGGCAAAAGAAATTGATCAACCTCTTCACCTCGGTATCACAGAGGCGGGCGGCTTCCGCTCTGGCTCAGTTAAATCAGCGGTTGGTCTAGGTATGTTACTAGCTGAAGGTATCGGTGATACCCTTCGTGTCTCGTTAGCAGCCGATCCGGTACAAGAGATCAAAGTGGGCTTTGATATTTTAAAATCACTGCGTATTCGTTCTCGTGGTATCAACTTTATTGCCTGCCCGAGCTGCTCTCGTCAAGAGTTCGATGTGGTCAACACCATGAATCAACTTGAAGAGCGCCTTGAAGACATCATTGAGCCAATTTCAGTGTCAGTGATTGGCTGTGTTGTAAATGGCCCAGGTGAAGCTTTGGTGAGTGATATCGGTCTTGCAGGTGCGAACCGTCGTTCTGGTTTGTATATTAATGGTGAGCGTCAAAAGATGCGTATTGATAACGACAATATCGTCGAGCAGCTTGAAGAGCAGGTACGCGATTTCGTTGCTAAGAAGCAAGCACAGCCGGCGATCGACATCAAAATCGTCGAATAATTTTTAAAAATTACCGACAGAGCAAAGAATATCCTGCAGATCTTTTGCTCTGTCGTTTACGTTTTACGCGAGCTGGGTATAATACTTGACTCCTTTACCCACAATGCGCACTGTGTGTGGCACTCGCATTTAGCAAATAGATTGATTTAGGATTTTCAGTGGCAAAACAAATTCAGGCAGTTCGTGGTATGAACGATTGTCTGCCAGGTGATACGCAAGTTTGGCAGAAAGTAGAAGCAGTATTACGTGATACGGTGGCGTCTTATGGTTATCAAGAGATCCGTTTCCCAATTGTTGAATCTACCGACTTATTTAAGCGCTCTATTGGTGAAGTAACCGATATCGTTGAAAAAGAAATGTACACCTTTGAAGATCGTAACGGCGATAGCTTAACACTGCGCCCTGAAGGCACAGCAGTGTGTGTACGTGCGGGTAACCAAGGCGGCTTATTGTATAACCAAGAGCAGCGTCTTTGGTACATGGGTCCTATGTTCCGTCACGAGCGTCCACAAAAAGGTCGTTACCGTCAATTCCACCAATTCGGCCTTGAAGCGTTTGGTATTGCGACTGCTGATATCGATGCTGAAGTGATTTTACTTACTGCGCGCTTGTGGAAAGCATTCGGCATTTCAGATCATGTTCGTCTTGAGCTGAACTCTTTAGGCTCAAATGAAGCTCGAGCAGAGTATCGCGATGCACTTGTGGCGTTTTTAGAGCAGCATATTGATAAGTTAGACGAAGATTCTAAACGTCGTATGTACTCAAACCCACTGCGTGTTCTAGACAGCAAAAACCCTGATGTACAGGCTATCTTAGTAGATGCGCCTAAGTTATCTGAACACTTAGATGAAGAATCAAAAGCACATTTTGCAAATTTATGTGAACGTTTAGACGCAGCTGGCGTCGAATACCAAGTTAATGAAAAGCTAGTACGTGGCTTAGACTACTACAACCGCACTGTATTTGAGTGGGTAACGGAAAGTCTAGGTGCGCAAGGTACGGTATGTGCTGGTGGTCGTTATGACGGTCTAGTTGAACAACTGGGTGGTAAAGCAACCCCAGCGGTTGGTTTTGCAATGGGTATGGAGCGTCTAGTTCTTCTACTTCAAGCGCTAGAAAGCGTGGGTGAAATTCGCCGTAATGCAGACGTGTATGTTGCAGCTATGGGTGATGCCGCTAGTATTCAAGCGCCAGTGATTGCAGAGCAATTAAGAACAGAAGTAGCCGGCCTTCGTGTACAAGTTCACTGTGGTGGCGGTAACTTTAAGAAACAATTAAAACGTGCAGATAAGAGCGACGCGCTAGTTGCGCTAATCTTAGGTGAAAGCGAACTTGCTGAAGGCAAGGTAACCGTGAAATATCTGCGAGAAGAAAAAGAACAAGTCACAGTGAGCCTGGAAGAGGTTAAAACACTGTTAGCAGACTTAGCAGTATAAGAGGACTGTATGGAAATTTACTCAACAGAAGAACAACAAGCAGAAGCAATAAAACGATTTTTCCGTGAAAACGGCGTTTCACTTGCGTTAGGTATCGTTATTGGTCTTGGTGGCTTATACGGTTGGAAATACTATAACCAAAGCAAGATCACATCTGCTGAAGCTGCTTCAAACGCTTACAATGAATTGGTTGAAGGTGGTGAAGTTCTGACTAAGTCTGACTCATTCATTGCTGAAAATGGCGACTCAAATTATGCGGCGCTAGCGGCATTTGTTGCGGCTAAAGAAGCAGTTGAAAAAGGGGAGTTTGAAACAGCGGTAACTAAACTAACTTGGTTACAAGACAATGTTCAAAACCCAGAACTAAAAGCCACAGCCATCCTACGTTTAGCGCGTGTACAAGCACAGCTCACACAATATGATGCAGCGCTAAAAACATTATCACAAACAACTCCTGAGGCTTTTAAAGCACAAGTTGCTGAAGTAAAAGGTGATGTATACCTTGCAAAAGGTGACAAAGACAGCGCTCGCTCTGAATATGAAGCTGCGCTTGCTGAGTCAACAGAAGGCAATAACAGCCTACTACAGATTAAGTTGGACAATTTAGCCACAGCCCAGCCAGCAGCTTAGGAGTAGTTCCGATGAGAAAGCTAAGTATGGCCACATTGGCGTTGTGTATGGCGTCTTTGCTAGGTTGTTCATCGAACGATGATGAAGAAGAAATTGTTTTACCTGAAATTGTAAACCAATTCGAAACGCAAGTTGATTGGACGAACGGTGTGGGTGATGGCGTAGAGCATTACTTTTCTCGTTTAACGCCTGTTGTGCACAAAGACATTGTTTTTGTTGCAGCTAGAAATGGTGAGATCGAAGCAATTTCAACCGAGTCGGGCAAGACCCTATGGGAAACTGATGTTCGTAAAAATGTCAACTTCTGGCCTTGGGCAGACAACGACAGTGCTAAATTGTCGGGCGGTATTTTACAGGCTTATGGCAAACTATACATAGGCTCTGAGCATGGTGAGGTGATTGCACTTGATCGTGAAAGCGGTGAGATAATTTGGCGTAAAGCCGTACCAGGTGAAGCATTATCGTCTCCAGCTGCGGGGGATGGTCTTGTTTATGTAAATCTGGGCTCAGGTAAATTGTTGGCACTTCACCCAGATACAGGCGAAGAGCGCTGGCGCCATGAACAAGAAGTACCACCATTAACGCTTCGTGGTTTGAGCTCTCCAACGGCAGCCAATGGTGGTGTGTTATTCGGCGAAGAAAGCGGTAAGTTAACTGTTTTAATCGCTGAAAATGGTTACACCGCATGGAGCGCAGAAGTTGCAACTGCAAAAGGTGCGTCTGAATTTGAGCGCTTAGTGGATGTTGATACTAAACCTATTGTTGTAGGCGCATTTGCTTACGCTATCGCCTATAATGGTAACTTAGCAGCGGTTGATGTTCGCAGTGGCAATGTCGTTTGGAAGCGCGAGTACAGCAGTTACCGCGACTTAAGCATTGAGGCCAATGTGATTTATGTTGTCGACAGTGACGGCATTATTTACGCGTTAGACAAAGACTCAGGTATTGAGCGCTGGAGTCAGTCAGGTCTTCGTGGCTGGTATCTAACAGCACCGGCTGTTGCTGGTAATTATTTAGCTGTAGGCGATCAAGAAGGTAACTTGCACTGGTTAGATAAGCAAACTGGTGATCTAGTTTCTCGAGAAAGTTTTGATAGCTCAGGCTTTTATGTAGAGCCTGTTGTAGCAGAAGATAAATTAATTGTGGTAACCCGAGACGGTGAAGTTAGCGCGGTTAAGATCCCGTAACAGTTAATTTATTCATGCATTTTTTCAAGGCTTCGCATTGCGAAGCCTTTTGTTGTTTATTGATGAGGTAGTCTATGCTTCCGGTGATCGCTCTTGTTGGGCGACCTAATGTGGGTAAATCCACACTTTTTAACCGTTTAACACGCACTCGTGATGCGTTAGTAGCGGACTTTCCTGGCCTAACGCGCGACCGTAAATATGGTCAAGCGAACTATGATGGCTATGAGTTTATCGTTGTTGATACGGGTGGTATCGATGGTAGCGAAGAAGGGATTGAAACCGAAATGGCTGAGCAATCTCTGCTGGCCATTGAAGAAGCGGATATTGTTTTATTCTTAGTAGATGCCCGTGCGGGTATGAATGCAGCTGATCAGGCTATTGCACAGCATTTACGTAAACAAGAGAAAAAATGCTTTATCGTTGCGAATAAAACCGATGGCATTGATGCAGACTCTCACTGTGCTGAATTTTATCAATTATCATTGGGTGATGTTCATCAAATTGCGGCAGCGCATGGTCGTGGTGTAACTCAGTTATTAGATCACACTTTGCAGCCTGTTATCGCAGAGCTTGCAGCCGAAGCCGAAGAGCTTGAGCAAGATGATGAGAGCTTAGCTGAGTTATACCTTGAAGGTGAAGATGGCGAGAAGCTAGAAGATGGCAAAACTGGTTTTGAAGATAAGCCAGTTAAGTTAGCTATTATTGGTCGTCCTAATGTAGGTAAATCTACACTTACTAACCGTATTCTAGGTGAAGAGCGTGTGATTGTTTACGATATGCCGGGCACGACACGTGACTCTGTATATATTCCGATGACACGTAATGACAAAGAATACGTCCTGATCGACACCGCAGGTGTGCGTAAACGTAAAAAAGTCAGTGATGTAGTCGAAAAGTTCTCAGTGATCAAAACGCTTAAAGCCATTGAAGATGCCAATGTAGTGTTATTGGTAGTTGATGCGCGCGAAGGTATTTCTGATCAAGACTTAAGCTTATTAGGCTTTACGTTAAATGCAGGTCGTTCACTGGTTATTGCAATCAATAAGTGGGATGGCTTAGATGAGTATGTGAAAGAGCGTATCAAAACTGAGCTAGACCGTCGTTTAGGGTTCATCGACTTTGCCCGTTTACACTTTATCTCGGCACTTCACGGTACTGGTGTAGGTCACTTATTTGAGTCTGTTGATGAAGCCTATGAGTCGGCGACTAAGCGTATCAGTACAGCAATGCTGCGTCGTATCATGGATATGGCGCAAGCAGATCATCAGCCGCCGCTAGTACGTGGTCGTCGTGTGAAGTTAAAGTATGCGCACGCCGGTGGTTATAACCCACCACGTATCGTTATTCACGGTAACCAGGTACATGACTTACCTGACAGCTACAAGCGTTATCTAATGAACTACTACCGTAAAGCGCTTGGCATTATGGGGACACCGATTAAGATTGAATTTAAAGAAGGTGATAACCCGTACGCGGGTCGCAGTAACAAAATGACCTTATCGCAAAAGCGTAAGTTACGTGCTTTCTCAAAAGAAAGTCGTAACAAAGATAGTTAATACCTATCTGGGTTGTAGATATTAAAAAAGGAGCTTAAAGCTCCTTTTTTGTTATTTGCTTGCAACAAATCTACTCATTGAGTAGATGCGCGTATTTTTGACTAAACTTTGCTACTTTAGGGGCAACAACCACACTACAATAGCCCTGATTTGGGTTCTCATTAAAGTAGTCTTGGTGATACTGCTCAGCAGAGTAGAAAGTGACCGCAGGTGTTACCTCAGTGACAACTTTCTCGGCTAAATGAGGCTGTAACTGTTTGATGGCTTGTTCAGTTAGTTCAGCTTGTGCGTCATCGTGATAGAAAACCGCACTTCGATACTGTGTGCCCACGTCATTACCTTGACGGTTTAATTGAGTTGGATCGTGCAAGGTGAAGAACATATCTAATAGCTGGCTGTAGCTGATGACATCAGCGTCGAAGCTGAGCTGAACTACTTCAGCATGGCCGGTCATGCCTGTACAGATGTCTTTGTAGGTAGGATCATCGGTTTGACCTCCCATGTAGCCAGATTCAACTTTATGAACGCCTTTGACGCGGCGAAACGCCGCATCAATACACCAGAAACAGCCACCGGCAAAGGTTGCCGTTGCAATGTTAGCCATGATTTTTCTCCTCTAAAGCGCGCGCTTGTTCGGCAATTTTTTGGCTTAAGAACTCAGGTGATTGAGTCTTACGCGCCAGTAATGAGTAAGCGCAAGGAATAATAAATAGCGTCAGTATAGTTGCCACGCTTACACCTGCAAAAATAACCACACCAATAACCATGCGACTTTCTGAGCCTGGGCCTGTCGCAAATACTAGCGGGATCGCACTCATTACCGTCGTCAGTGATGTCATGATAATAGGGCGAAGGCGTTGAACGGCTGCATCAATTAAAGCCTGCTCAAATTCGATGCCTTTGTCACGTAATTGATTGGCAAACTCAACAATCAAAATACCATTTTTAGCACTCAAACCAATCAGCATCACAATACCAATTTGGCTGTAGATATTAAGACTACTGTCGGTGATAAATAACCCATACATAGCGCCAACGAGACCTAGTGGTACCGTTAGCATGATCACCAGTGGGTGTACAAAACTTTCAAATTGAGCAGCAAGCACTAAGAAGGTAACGGTTAAAGCGAGTAGGAATACGTAAGTCATGGCCGACTCACCTTCATAAAACAACTTAGATTCACCTTTATAATCTACAGCACCATCTATGTGGTTTTCTTCAGCTGCAACCGTGTTTAAGAAATCTAAAGCTTCGGCCAGCGTATACCCATCCGCAAGGTTTGCAGTGATGGTGATTGCACGCATACGGTTATAGCGATTTAAACGTGAAGCAGTGGCTTCTTCAGTCACAGTGATCAAGCTGTCTAGCGGGATCAATTCACCTGTACGAGACTTAACAAAGATATCAGCAATGTCATTAGGCGCTGCGAAATCTGCTTTAGTCCCTTTCAAAATAACATCGTATTCTTCACCGCGGTCAATAAAGGTGGTGACGCGGCGTTGGCCTAACATGGTTTCAAGGGTGCGACCAATATCACTTACCGACACACCTAAGTCTGCCGCTTTCAATTTATCAATGCTGACCAAAAACTGTGGAAAGGTTTCTTTGTAATCATGGTCTAGGCGAACAAGGCCTTTGTTCTGGCGTGCTTTGGCTAAGATTTTATCTCGCCATTCAACTAACTCTTCGTAATCGTTACCTTGTAGTACAAATTCGATAGGGCGTGATTGACCGCCACCACCAATGCCTCGGCGCATAATAGCAAAAGCACGCACATCGGTGACTTCGCGCATCTTGCCACTGATCTCACCCATAACTTGCCAAGTTGAACGCTTGCGCTCGTCCCAGTCTGGCATACCTACGATGGCAACACCACCACGACCACCCCAACCTGGAACACGCACTAGCACTCGGCTTAGTTCACCCGCTTCAACATATGGCAGTAGTCGCTCTTCAATTTTAGCCATATTTTCAGCGTTGTTTTCGTAACTCGCGCCTTCAGGGCCATTCATCATCACAAAGAAGGTACCACGGTCTTCTCTAGGTGTAAGTTCAGATGGAATTTGCTTCATGAGGGTATATGTCGCAAAACCTGCTAATACCAATACCGCCAATAAGCTGAAGCGTCTGTTTAAGTTATCTTGTAGTACTTTACGATAACCATTTTCAAGTTTAGTGAATTGCTTATCCATCCACTGAGTAAAGCGACTTTCACTGCTACTAGGCTTAAGTACTTTAGAGCATAAAGCCGGAGAAAGGGTTAATGCAGTAACACTCGAGAACACAACTGCGGCACTGGTTGCCATAGCAAACTCAGTAAAGAGTGCGCCAATTCGGCCATCCATAAACACCAAGGGCACAAACACAGAAACGAGTACAAGTGTTGTTGCTATGATGGCAAAACCGACCTCACGTGCGCCTCTAAATGCAGCTAAAAGTGGCGGCTCACCAAGCTCGATGCGGCGGTAGATGTTCTCGAGCATAACAATGGCATCGTCTACTACTAAGCCTATTGCTAATACCAGTGCCAATAGAGTGAGTAAGTTGATTGAATAACCCATTGAGAGTAAAAACATAAAGGTTGCAATCAGTGCAACAGGTACTGTAACCGCTGGAATTAAAGTCGCACGAATATTACCTAAGAAGATAAAGATCACCACGACAACTAGGCCCATGGCAATTGCAAGCGTGCGATAAACTTCAGTAATAGATTCACGAATGAAGATAGATGAATCGTAGCTATCCTGAATGGTCGTGCCTTCAGGTAAGTTACGTTTGATTTTCTCTAATTCTTTACGAGCATTATCGACCACTTCGAGGGTATTAGCTTTGGCTTGCTTTACAATACCCATACCGACCATATTTTTACCATTACCGCGGAATGTACTTTCGTTGTCAGCGGCTTCGAGTAATACATCTGCCACTTCTCCAAGGCGAATTAAGTAGCCTTGCTCGCCTCGTTTAATGACAAGGTTATTGAAGTCTTCTTGGGTTTTGTAGCTACGGGTGATACGTACAGAAAAATCTCTATCAAGAGATTCAATTTCACCTGCAGGGAGTTCCACGTTTTCACGGCGTAAAACCTGCTCTATATCGCTTGACGTAATGCCGCGCGCCGCCATGGCTTTTCTGTCTAGCCAAATCTTCATGGCATATTGGCGTTCACCGCCAATGCGCACGTTAGAAACACCATCAACCACCGCAAGGCGATCGACAATATAGCGCTGAGCGTAGTCAGACAATTCTAGTGTGTTCATGGAGGTACTGTTCAGTACAAACCATGCAATAGGACTCTCATCAGAATTAGACTTGGATACCTCTGGCGGGCGCACCTGCTCGGGGAGTCTGTCTAAAGCGCGAGATACACGTTCGCGAACGTCATTGGCCGCGGCGTCGATGTCACGGTCGATGTTAAACTCAATGGTGATGTTTGAGCGACCATTGCGAGATGATGAAGTGATGCTTTTTATGCCTTCAATACCAGAAATACGGTTTTCAAGCACTTGAGTTATCTTGGTTTCTACCACTTCACTTGATGCGCCAGTATAACTTGTTGAAACGCTGACAATTGGTGTCTCAATATCCGGATACTCTCGCAGTGGTAGCATGGTAAATGCTACGATGCCAAACGTGAGTAACAGTAGGTTGATTACAATTGCAAAAACGGGGCGTTTTACCGCAGTATCTGTAATTCTCACTCGATCACCCCTGTGTTGTTACTGAAGAGCCAGGGCGGATTTTAATGGTGCCTTCGGTGATCACTTGCTGACCCGCTTCTAAACCACTTTTAATGGCGACCCAACCATGAAAACGTTCAAGTAACTCGACTTTGACTTGCTGTGCTTTATTTTCAACATCGATGATATACACAAAATGGTTATCTTGGCGTGGAATAATGCTTTTCTCTGGCACCATGAGCGCTTCAATGCGACCTAGCTCCAGTGCCACTTGCATTAGCATACCTGGGCGTAAAAGGTTGGCATCATTTTCAAAACTCGCAGTGACAGATACGCTGCGAGTTGCTTGGTTGATACGCGGTTCAATATGCGTTACTTCACCTGTAAACGGTGCATTAGGGTAAGCATCGGAAATCGCAGATACCTGCATACCTTGTGTCAATTGAGCCAGATATTTTTCAGGTACCTGAAAGTCAACCTTGATAATGCTGATATCATCTAAAGTCGTGAAAGGGGTGTTACTATTTACGAAGCTACCTATATCGACTAAACGCTTGCCTAGCACGCCAGAAAAGGGGGCTTTAATAATCATTTCCTGCAGTTTTGACTCAGCATTGGCCAGTTTTGCTTGCAGTGCATCTACCTCAGAAGCTTGTTCTTCTAACTGAGACTGCGCGGCTGACTGAGAGCGAGCAAGTTCCTGCAAGCGTTTTAGCTGACGCTGTTGTTCTTTTAAATTAATTTTCAGCTCTTTGACGGTTAAGCGTTCTTGTTTGTCGCGAAGGGTGGCAAGCACTTGCCCCGCTTTTACAAATTCCCCATCCTTGAAAGTAAGCGTTTCTACGTAATCACTTTGCGCACTGATGATGTTGATGGCTTGGTTTGCTCGTGCTGTACCTACAGCATCAATATTGATACTTTTGATGTCAGTAGTGACAGTATGCGCAGCAACTTGGGTTGCAGGACGAGACGAAGGTCCAGTTTTACTATGACTTACTGGCAAATAAAAATAACCACTAATTGCGATTAGAATTAAAATTAAAACGGGAAAAAGAACTTTACCTGACTGCTTGTTATACATGTTGTTCGACCACTGCTAATGATGAGCTCAGTTTACAAGCTTTATACGATCGAAAAATGAGTATGGTCGTATTAATTTGTGTGTTGAACGAAAATTAAATCTTAGTTATGTGCTTGTACCGATTATGTTTTATGGATGTAAAGATGAAACCAGATAAAAAGTGTCCACGATGTGAGAAAATTAGAAAACTTGTTGTATGGACAGTTTTGATGTTCATCTTTTATTTTGGTTTCTACAATGGCTGAATCAACGAAACATGTTTTTTTAAGGGCTTCTGCAAACCGATTTAGTATCGAGTTTATGCTGGTTGGTGGTGTTGCCATTGCTATCGTTATGTTGTTTGTGACGCTCAGAGCAACGCCAATTAGTATTATCGAAATCGTATTTGTGGCTACCGCGATTATGGCGGTGATTTTAGGCTTTTTGAAAAGCCGGGAGCCTTTCTATAGCTTTCAATTGGATCATAGAAAAATTACCTACTATCATAAAGTTGGTGAGTGGAGTGTCGATACATCTAACCTATTATCTATTGGAGTACCTGTAGCAACTGATGG
This sequence comes from Pseudoalteromonas sp. AWM4_233, assembly GCF_056158285.1. Classification (NCBI taxonomy): domain Bacteria; kingdom Pseudomonadati; phylum Pseudomonadota; class Gammaproteobacteria; order Alteromonadales; family Pseudoalteromonadaceae; genus Pseudoalteromonas; species Pseudoalteromonas sp. AWM4_233. The sequence continues at coordinate 491,266 of NZ_JBSWSZ010000001.1, forward strand.
CTTTGAACAAGCAGAATTAAATGCTGTTGGGATAAAGCTCAAAGATGAAGCAAGCTTCTTAAACGACTTACACCCTCGATTAGCGTGCAAATTATTAATTGAACAGCGGCATATTTTTTTACAAGCTGTTAAAATGCATTGCAAATCCGGCTCCTGCCCATCAAAATGGCTTGTTGAACCAAGTGAGTTCCAAGCGGGCTCGGGTCAAACTTATACCGGTTTAATCGCCATGTTCGCAAATCGGATGCAACATTTACACACGTTGACAGGTTATCATTTGCTGTTACCTGCAAATGTGTTAGATAGGGATATATGGGATTTTTCAAACCTATTGAACCACTGGAAATTAAATCCAGAAATGGTGGTCCAAGAATTGCTTGATAAACAGGCCACCGTTGCAAGAAGTAACAGGAACGATTCATGAGTACAGAAAGAGCCTTTATTAAAAGTGGTCGAAATACCATTATTCATAAAGAAAAGAAGCTCGACCTAGTAATTGTAAATGGTGAGGCACACCCAAAAATTAAAGTAACAGCGAATGGACTTGTGCCATTTAAAGAAGAACTGCCAAGAAACCGACGCGAAGGTAAAGAGCGTTATTTAGAAGTTGTTCAAGTCGCAAGTGCCGATGTTTTTGGGGAAGTAAAACGTTTGTTGTTTATCCAAGCGCTTGATGGCCGCGAATACAAAGTCGATTATAGTAAGGTCGGTACAAAATTATTTGTGCGTATACATCAAGATAGCTATCTCTAATTCTATTAGGAGCGTCTATGTTGCGTCGAGCATCGCTAAGTGTTGTAGCGAGTTTTTTACTTTTAGGATGTGGCGGTGGAGGCTCCGACTCCAATGATACCGTTGAAAATGCCAGTGTTAACGCTGGCAGTGACTTTAGTGTTGAAGAAAAAGCTGAGTTTACACTTTCAGCCATAGGCTCACCTGCTGGTGGCACATATACTTGGCAAGTGATGGAAGGTCCCTCTATGGAGGGGTTTCCGCAAGAAGGTAAAGAGCTAAAACTCGCTGCACCAGATGTAAAAACAGACACCTCAGCCACGATTAAAGTTGAATACCTAGCACCAAGTGGTGTATTGGTTTCTGACACGGTGACGATTGCGATAGGTTCTAGAAACCAGTTACCGATCCCTCATATAAAAAAAACCTTACCTGATAGAGATGAGCTGCAATACAAAGACGAAATCACGTTAAGTGCAGACGAGTCTAAAGACCCTGATGAGAACGGAAAAATCATTGAGTATTTGTGGGAGCAAGTCAGTGGCCCTGAACTGACTTTTGAACGCAATGATCAAATAACCTTAAAATTCATTCACCCATTGTTATCTGCGAATGACACAGCAAGGTTTAAGCTGACTTTAACAGATGACGAAGGCGGACAAAGTAGCACTGAGTTCTCATTGACCTTGTATAAGAATGCGCAAGTGGTTTTTGCTGATGCGGGTGAAGATATAAAAGTCATCGAGTTTGATAAAGGTGAGTTGAATGCCACAGCGAGTTTGTCCTCATCGGGAGAATACACATGTTTGTGGGAGCAGATAGAACGACCAAAAACTCAGCTTGAAGATTTAATTACAGATCCAACGTTATGCCAAACAACATTTACCGCGCCTGATGTTGATATCGCTTCATTGTTAAAATTTCAAGTTACTGTTTCAGAACCAGGTGGTTTTACTGATAAAGATACTATGGAAGTCAGTGTGCAAAGGCGGGCTGTCGGTGAGAATTTAAATGACAGTGGTCAACAACGCTGTTTTGACAGTGAAACGGTTATAGACTGTGAAAGTGATGTTTTCCCGAGGCAAGATGCTGAACTTGGTAGAGATAGCTTTGTGCAGAATGAGGGAAAAACAGGTGCTGGCCTTGCATCTTTCGATTTTACTAAGCTAGATGAGAATGCAAGACCTATTATCGATAGTTCCACCAGTAGTTTTAGCTGTGTTAAAGACAACAACACAGGGCTGATTTGGGAGGTAAAACAGCCAAATATTGCGACTCCTCCAAATACACCACTTCGCGATACACGAAATACCTATACCTGGTTTTTAACGAATTACCCGAACGGTACGCGAGGGACGAATGTATCAACATGCCCTAGTAATACCTATTGTGATACACAACAGTATATTGATGATGTAAACGCGACAAACTATTGTGGAGGCCGAAACTGGCGCTTGCCGACTTTCACTGAGCTGATGGGCATCTTTAATTATGGTGAGGTATCAGGAAGCTCTTATGTGTTAGATCCTAATTACTTTCCTGCTATAGCTAACCCGCAATGGAATAGCAACAGCTTTTACTGGACTTCACAGGTAAGTATTGAAGGTGCAACTAATAATTCAAACCTAATTGAAGCGTATGCTTTTGATATGCTGACAGGTGAAACGGTTGAATTAGAACAGTCTACCAAGGCTTATATCCGACTTGTCAGAGAGGTGTCGAATAATGGTAACTAAACACACTTTTTTACTGCCGGTCTTACTTATGAGCATAAGTGCTTCGGCCCAAGTATGTATTAGCGAAGCAACCAATCCGGTTGGCTTTATTGAGCCTGGTGATCGTTTTGAAATTGATGAGGCTGAAGGTGTTGTATTAGATAGAAGCACTGGCCTCATGTGGCAACAATGCGAAGTTGGGCTTAATTATAATGCTGATAATAAAACCTGTATTGGCAGTACACAGAAACTCACTTGGCAACAAGCACTATTAGAGGCTAACGATAATAGTCATGCAGGCTTCACAGACTGGCATGTACCTAACATTAAAGAGCTTGCAAGTATTATTGATCACAGTTGTGCATCGCCTGCGTTGCCGCAACTTGAGCTAGGCGTATTTCTTTTTAGTAACGAATTAATCAGTGGCGAAGAGGGAGATTACTGGTCTAGCACGACGGTGACGCTTGAGCCTCAATATGCCTGGACGTTCCAAGTTTCTGACGGCAAGAACAGGTATCTCAAAAAAACGCAGACTGGTCGATTAAGACTGGTACGTTACGCAAAATAGATTTAGCTTCAAGAGAGAATTTGCTAATCTGTGCGCCTTAATTTCATGGGGCTTTATTTTGAGACACTTGTTTAAATCACTGTTACTAACAACGCTGTTTACTGGCTCAGTTTGGGCCAGTGATAAATGTGATGTTGAGCTAGATCATGGCTTGATCATCACTGATTCAGTGATCCGTATCGTCGATAAAGGTCAAACCCGCGTGCAAATCAATAACGACGAACAGTTGCTCATTAAAGGCTACTATATTCAACTCAGTGATGAAGAAACCAAGGTCTTGAAAGAATACGCACTGGGCATACGCGATACGGTTCCAGAGCTTGTGAGTCTTGCTACAGATGGTGTAAATCTTGGTTTAAGTGCCATTGAGCAAATTGTCGAAGGCATGTCAGACAAGGAGCCGGAAGTATTAAAGACTCAGTTGCAATATGTCGAACGTGCGCTGATGGACAAGTTCAAACGCGGAGATGACTTCTTTTTTATTGCGCCTCAGTCACTGTCTAAAATTGACGACTTCTTTACTCAAGAGATCAGTCAAAAGATCCATTCTGCAATTCATGGCTCACTAGGCTCAATTCTAGTGTCACTCGGTGATGCCTTTAAATCTCGCGAAGGTAATATTGAAGATCGCATTACAGACATGGGCCAGCGTATGGAGATCATCTCCAAAGAAATCGATAAATCTCTAAAAAAGAAAGCGGAGCAGCTTGAAGATAAAGCCGAAGAATACTGTGAGTGCTTAAACTCACTAGATGAAACTGAAGCGCGCTTACAAGCCATTGTGCCTAGTTTAAAGGCCTATGACTTAGTTAGGATCAGAGCGTCAAAATAAACTGCCAACATAGGGTAGCTTGATTTTAGTTAGCCGAAATAAAATCGCTCAGCATTCGTAAAGCTGAGTTTGTGCCAAGTGGCATAGTCATCCACGAGTTGTCTGTAACCTTGCCACACTTTTAAATAATCCTCTCGCATTAAACAAACGGGATAGTTAGAAGCAAACATCACTCTATCTTCGCCAAAGTATTCTAATAAGAGATTTAATTTTGCCTTTGGGCATAAAGCATCAGCGCAGTGTTCCTGACCAGAAAACTTAATAAAGATGTTATTTGTATCTCTTAATAATGAGAGTGCGCTTGTGTAATCATGCAGGTTATCAATAAAGCCAGCGTGGTTAATAACAATCTTAAAATTAGGATGAAGTGTGGCACTTTTGAGCAATGCTTTTACTGCATCAAGATGGCAAAGCTCAAATTGCGCTTCAAAGACTAAGCCGTGTTCAGCGAGCGTGTTCAAGTTTGTTTTGGTGTTATCAGACAATAACCTAAGATAAGTTTGGCCTTCGGTAATATCACGAATACCAATAAAGTTAGGTGCTGATAGTAACTCAGTTAATTGTTGTTGAAAGATGTCAGATTCACTGTCTATTTGAATGTAGCTGATGGCTTTAAAAGGGACGTGTTCAGGCGTACTACTGGCAAGCCATGCAAGCTCAGCACTTGGCTTGGCATTATTAAACCCTGCCTCTATGTGCACAAAGCTATGTACTGCAAATTCAGTATTGGCTAAATCGGCATAATAGTGGTTTTGCTTAATTTTATCTAGATTCGGCCAGTTGGGACCAGAGCCTTGAGTGAGCCAATGATATTGACCCAAACTTAAGTCAAAAAAGTGTAAGTGTGGATCAATTATCTGCATCATTGTGCTGTATAGCCCCCATCGATGCTTTGTAGGCTGCCTGTGATAAAGCTAGCATCATCAGACAGTAAAAATGCGGTGAGTGCAGCAACTTCATGAGCTTGGCCCAATCGGCCTAATGGCTGTAGTTGCGCTTCTTCAGCCACGATTTCTGCTTTGTTAGCACCGCTCTTTTCACAGTATTTATCAATGGCATGGTGGAATAGCGGCGTTTCTATGGTGCCTGGGCACACGGCATTAGCGCGAATGTTAAACTTAGCGTAATCAAGCGCCGTGGTTTTTGCCATTGAAGCCAATGACGACTTAGTCAGGTTATACGCAAACGAGTTCGGTTTACCTATGATGGCTTGGTCGGATGCCATTAACACAATCGCGCCATTATTTTGTGCTTTCATGCTTGGTAAAACAGCTTGAATGGCTGCGTAAGCGCCTTTTACATTCAAGTTAAATAATGCGTCTAACGTGGCTTCATCGGTATCTTCAATGGTGGCACTTAAATGCTTACCAGCATTAGAAACTAGGGCGTCAACACGACCTGTTTGCGAAATAATTTCAGCAATGCACTGTTTTACTGTAGCGACACAACTGACATCACACTCTACGAAACTGCCAACCTCAGAAGGGGCAATATCGAGATTATAGACTTGGTAGTTTTCTGATAGCAGCTTTTCAACAACGGCGAGGCCGATGCCAAAGCTGCCACCTGTTACGATGGCAACTTTATTCATAATAAGTTATTCAATCTAAAATTAGTGACCGCAACCACCTTCACCGTGAACATGACCGTGAGATAACTCTTCAGCCGTCGCTTCACGTACAGATACCACTTCAACATCAAATGTCAGTGTTTTACCTGCAAAAGGGTGGTTTAAATCACAGTCTGCGTTAAAACGGCCAACTTTTACAATGCTTACTTGATGGCGACCTTGATTTGATTCAACAATGGCACTCATGCCCGGCTTCCATACTTTGTTGTTGCCAAGTCCCTGTAAGTGTTTAATAGGAATACGCTGAATTAAACCTTCTTGATACTCTCCGTAGCTGTCTTTTGGCTCAAGTGTCACACTGAATTTGTCGCCTGCGGCTTTGCCTTCAAGCGCTGCTTCTAGACCTGGTAGCATGCCTTCAGTACCGTGAAGGTAAGTTAATGGCTCAGCATTTGTGCTTGTTTCAATTTGCTCACCTGCTTCACTTAACGTGTAGTGAAACTCAACAGCCGTATCTTTAGTAATTTGCATGTTTTTCTCTCTTATCTCAGTTTGGCGCACATTTTACGTGAGCAAAGCATTTAGTGCGAGTGTTAAGGAGAAGTATTCGGCTTTACGAGTTGCTCTAGCTCAGAAAGAAACTTTTTCGGTTCAGGCTTTTTAGGTGTTTGTGCAGGTCTGGGTAAATGCAGTAATAGCTTTTTACCAGGTTTTAGCAAACTAGTGCTTTTTAGGTTATTCCATGTCAGTAAATCTTTTACGGGTACATTGAATTGTTTGCTGATCTCCCAAAGAGAATCGCCATTTTGAATGATGTATTCATGCTCCATGGTTAACACTGGCTGTTTTTCTTCTTGGGCCAGATAAGGGCTTACTTGATATTCAAGCATTAAGTTGTCGAGTGGTTGTGCTTTTTTTATTTTTAGTACTTCACCCACTTTTAAAAGACTCGTTTGCTTATTGTTGAGTGCCATTAGTGTATTGACCGAGGTATTGAAGCGACGTGCTAAACCATAAAAGGTGTCATTTTTAACCACGGTATAAGTTTGGCTAAAGTAGTTTTGAAAAAAGTCACTTTGCCACAGTTGTTTTTCGGTCAGGGGTAACAATACTTTATGAGGACCTTCTGGGGCACTTTGGTGTTGTAGGTAGCCGGGGTTTAGCTGGTGGAGTTGTTTTTTACTAACCCCTGTGAGTGAGGCAAGTACTGAAAAATCAAAACGCTGAGCAAAGTCGACTTCACTGGTTAAAGCATAGTTAGGCAGCTTAGGCACCTTGAAATTTGGGTGCTTGGCCTGAAGCAAATAGCTTAAAGCGAGTAGTTTAGGTACGTAATCAGCGGTCTCAGAAGGGAGTTTGAGCTGCCAGAAATAGCCATGCTTGCCTTGCTTTTTACTTTTTCGAATCGCTTTTTTTACTCGGCCCTCTCCGGTGTTATAGGCTGCGAGCGCATGTAACCAATCACCGTTAAAGCGTTGGTATAGATAAACTAAATAATCAAGGGCGGCATCGGTTGAAGCTAACACGTCTTGTCTGCCGTCGTACCACTCATCGGTTGTTACACCAAAGTGATAGGCGGTGCTATCCATTAGCTGCCAAATACCCACAGCACTTTGACTAGAGTGCACCTTAGGACGAAAGTCACTCTCAACAAAAGGCAGTAACACCATATCCATGGGTAAGCCTTTTTGCTTTATCTTTTCGGCAATATGAAACAGATAAGGTTTTGCACGCTTATTCACTTTTAACAAGTAATCGGGCTGTTTCAAATACCAGTCAATGCGTTTTTGCAAGCGAGGTGTCGGCACTATGTCAAAGGCTAAACTGGCAATTATTTCTTGCCAAAGATCGTCGTAAACAATAGGTCTAACTTCAGGTGTAATACTGGAGTGTATGTCTTCTTGTGTTTTTTTATCTGCTAGATAGGGTTTATATTCAGGCGTAGATTGGTTAAACAGCGCCGCAATTTCATGGGGTTCAGCTGGGGCGTTTTGATGAGGTGTAGAGGTACTTTGGCATGCTGTTAGTACTAGCAACCCAATACACAATAAAATGCGTCTTAAATGTATATTCATACCCATGCTCCCTGTCAGATTATAGCACTGTCCCTTGCTTTTGCATTTTTTGCGCCTGTCTGTTTTTAGCCAGCTCATACATTAATCTTAACCGAGTTTGTGTGAGCTCATCCGTTTTGTACATTGCCAGCAATGCTTCTGGCATCACCATCGAGTCGCTGTTGATTGCGGCCTCTAAGAAGGAAATTGGTTTTTGTAACGCTTTGAGCTTATATGGCTTACCTTGTGCTGGTAGTAACCAAGTCACTTTTTCAGAGTTTCGTAGTTTTTTGATTGTTGCTAACCAAGCCTCTAAATCACTGTCCTGTACATAGGGGATAGGATCCGCTGTTAAGCCTGCAAACAATCCGAGATTATGATGACTTAGTATACTTAGGTCGCCTTGTGTCGCGCCTTCAATTTCTTCTACGACAAGGGAATGCGCGCCTAAATCTAGAGTCACTTGAGCAGCCTTTAATAAAGTAGGGGAGGAAAAGGCTGTACTTTGCCACTTTTCAATACGCCCCTTAGCTTTATTCAGCCGTTGCTGCATCTGAACATTAGAGTGTGTTTCTAATCGAGATTGACTGAGATGTAGGCTTTTTTCAAATCGCGAAAGTTTATCTTTTAAGGCATTTTGGTATTCATTGAAATACTTTGAAACATGACTCGGTGCATGCCATATCGCATCAGGAAATTCATTCGCTAGCAGCATCATCCCTAAGATTTGTTCTTCATCGCTGCTGGTGCTAAATAAATAACAAATAGGTTGGGGAATTCGTTTCTTTACTTCGCTTACAAAATTTTCTAGTGCGCTAAAGTCTCCATGTGCATCAATAATAGCCGCGCATCTTTGACCGACCAAAACTGCCTGATTGCTTGTGAGGTAGCGGGCGTCAGACGGAGGGGCTATCAAAAAAGTCTTGTCATCGAACTTTAGCCATTGTGTTGCAGAAACTGAACTTGAGATAAAAATAAAAAGCAGGGCGAAGAAAAATCGCATAATCAAATAGAATATTACTGTGCAATTCAAAGTTGCACGTAATTTAACCGATTATGCGAATTGATGAAAGAGAATTACTCTTCACTGCTTGCTAGATGAGAAGAAAGTTTTGTGATTAGGTTTTCTTGCGCAGTTTTCTGTGCTTGTAAGTCGTGACACAGGTGCAATGCGGCCATCAGTAATGCGTTGTGTTCAGTGCGTATAGAACTGCGCTGCTTCATTTCTTCTACCGTGCTATTAAGCAAGGCTGCAGCATCGAGGAGCGCGGGCTCTTGCCCCTCAGTGCAGGCAAATTGATGTGTTTTGCCAAGCAGGCTCACTTCAACTTGAATGGTTTTTTGTGACATTAGCTAGCCTGAGTTGCACTCTGTAGCTTGCTCAACAGGCCAGATAAAGTTTGGCTTGTCTCTTTTTGCTTTTCTTCGCTTTCAAGTACTTCTAGCTGAAGAGTTTCGTTTTCATCAACTAGTTTTTCATTTTGAGCTTTAAGCTCTGAAAGTTCGTTATTTAAACGATTATTTTGGTTGATCAGTTCATCAATCAATTGTTCGAGTTTTGGGAGAGTTTCGTTGTTCATAAAGGCGCTCTATTGACTGTTATATATGGTACAAATGTAAAACAAACTGACTAAGGATGCTAGCAAATACCTAGCTTTGCGGTGCATTTTGTCATTATTTAGTCATATTTAGGTAAATTCAGCTCTAATACATGTAATAAATACTATTTTAAATAGTTGAGCGCTTCTTAATTTTATATTTCTCTGAGCAGTGTCGTTTATATCTGATGGCAATTAGGCGATAATGCAAGTTGTTTTCTTCTAACCTGAGTGAGTGCTCAGGTAAACACTTTTGGGCGCAATTATGCTGAGTTATCGACATTCATTTCATGCGGGCAACCCTGCTGACATCATCAAACACCTTGTTCTGGCACAAGTGCTGGAGTATATGACTAAAAAAGACAAGCCGTTTGATTACATTGATACGCATTCAGGCGCTGGTTTTTTTGAATTAGCAGGCGCCGATTCGCAAAAGACACAAGAATATCTAGATGGCATTGGTAAGCTTTGGCACTACCAAGGCCAAAACCAAGCAATTATAGATTTTGTCGAACTGGTTAAAGGTATGAACGAAGCGTCATTATCGTTTTACCCAGGCTCACCAAAAGTGGCAGAGCAGTTTTTACGTCGCCAAGACAAAGGCTGGTTCTTTGAATTGCATCCGCAAGATTTAGCTTTACTTGAAAAAAACACTCAGCATAAAAAATCTCTCCGTGTAAAAGGGGAAGATGGTTTTAAAGGTTTACAAGGTTTGGTGCCACCAGCTTCAAGAAGAGCTTGCGTGTTAATGGATCCGCCGTATGAAATAAAAACCGACTATCAGCATGCCGTTAAAATGATCATCAAGGCACACAAAAAATTTAGCTCTGGCACCTACATGATCTGGTATCCGGTTGTGGACAGAGAGCGCATTGACTTAATGGAGCAAACCTTAAAAGAGTCGGGCGTTAGAAACATTCAATTATTTGAGCTGGCAACCAGTGCTGATACTGATGTACATGGTATGACGGCTTCAGGCATGATGGTTATTAATCCGCCTTGGACACTAAAAAAGACCATGGATGAAGTGTTGCCTGAACTGGTTGATTTATTGTCTGATGAAGATGGCTTTTTCAGAAGTGAGCAGCTAGTCGAAGAATAATTTGTGTCTTCGATGTAAAAAGACAAAGTAAAAAGAAAAAATAAAGCGGCATAATGCCGCTAAAAAACTTAGCCCATAGTTTGCTAGCTTTCCTATTTAGAAAGCTAGCTATGGACAAGTCGGGAGTTTAGAACACGTATTTCACAGACATTTGAATACGGTTTAAATCACCATCTACACCACTTTCAGTCTCACGAGTACCTACTTTATATTCAGCACCAAAAGTCAGCTTTTTAACTGGAGAGTAAAGTAAGTTAGCACTGTAGCTCATGCTTGATTTAGTTGGGTTATAGCCAGCACCTAGTACATCAGTTACATTATCCGCTTCGAAGAATGAATATAAGAAAGTTGAACGGAATTTGTCATTCCAATGGTGCTGATATGCAACAAAACCTGATGTCGAGTCAATAGTATGCAGGTTAGAGCCGTCATATACCGCGCCATTCGCAACGTTTAGACCCACATAACGGCCAAGACCAGCACCTTGAGTTAGCATAAACTTCAGATTATTTTTACCAAAGTTCACACGACCTGATGCACTCACACCGAATGATGTTTCGCTTTCATCAGCCGCGCCAATTTTGTAAGTGAGCTGACGTGCAAGCGCTGTAAGTACAAAATTACCCCAATCCGCTTTGTGTGTATAACGCGCTGTGAAATCAGGCATAGATGCATCATCTGTTACAACACGGCCAGAATCAGCAGTTGTTACTGTGCTTTCTGGGTTTTCTACTGAGAATGAGAAGTTACCGCTGGTATATTTCGCCATTGCTTGACGAACGAATACTGTACCTTCGGCTGGCCCTACAAAGTCAAGTGTTTCAGGCAGTGCACCGACGTTTTGGAAGTTTGACCAAGCTTGACCAAATAACCAGCCTTTGTAGGTAACAAATGCTTGACGAATACGCGGAGAGTAAGAGTTACTCACACGCTCATTACCACCCGTTGAGGCAATAAAGTCTAGTTCGATTTTCGTTTTAATGGTGCTGCCATCTTCAAGTTTGGTGGCGGTGCCAAAGTTAAAACGAGATTGACGGGCATGCATGTCAAATACCGCATCTTCACTGCTAGAAGCAGATACTGGAGTTGTGCCCGGTACATAGAAGTCACGGCCAATGTGTTGTGCGCCTAAGGTACCGTCAGAAAAGTCACTCCAGATAGCGTCGAGCTTAACGTAACCGCCATAGCTTACTTTGGTGTCTTCGATTGTACCTGCTAGAGCGGGTAGGCTTAGAGCGCTTGATACTGCTAGTGCTGTAAGGGTTTTAATTGCTACACTTTTAGTTGTCATAGTTGATGTTCCTTAAAGCTACGTTGTAAATTGCAACGACGCTGTCATGAATAAGAGTTCATACCCACTGTTGTTGATGGTCGCTTTTTGCTCAATTAGCCTTTGGTCTATACGACTAAGGTGGAGTAATAAACAAACAGTTCACAGACCATTAATAATTCGTGGCAGTATTTCGTCTATAAAAATAGTGGTTAATCGTATTTTACGCTGTATTTTTCATTTATTTAATATAGGGTTGTACTGTTTGGTTCTATTTTAGGCACTTTATTGCAAAAAATGATCTGTGTTTGTTTTTTAACCTTTATACAACTAAGGTCTAATTCTTAAACTGCAACGCCTGAGTGATCCTTGATGAAAGCCCAAGGGCAAGTAAATTAATATGGAGATGACTATGTCACAAAGCATTTATCCGGTTCCTGAAGCTATCAAGAACAATGCATTAGTTAATAACGACCAGTATGAAACTTTATATCAACAGTCTATCGACAATCCTGAAGCATTTTGGGCTGAACACGGTAAACGCCTTGATTGGTCAACCCCTTACACAAAAGTTAAAAACACTTCTTTCGATAAAGGCCACATCAGCATCAATTGGTATGAAGATGGTGAGCTGAACGCTTCTTATAACTGTATCGACCGCCACCTTAAAGACAAAGCCGATAAAGTTGCGCTAATTTGGGAAGGCGATAGCCCAGACCATAGCGAAAATATTACGTTTCAACAGCTTCATGATGAAGTGGCTAAACTTGCCAACGGCCTTAAAAAGCTAGGTGTTGAAAAAGGCGACCGCGTTGCGATTTATATGCCGATGACGCCATTTGCAATTTATGCAATGCAAGCTTGTGCACGTATTGGTGCTATCCATTCAGTGGTATTCGGTGGTTTCTCACCATCAGCAATCGCAGATCGTATTAAAGATTCTGGCGCAAAAGTAGTGATTACTTCTGATGAAGGCCGCCGCGGTGGTAACACAGTTCCGCTTAAAGCCAATGTTGACGAAGCGGTTTCTCAAGACGGTGTGACTACGGTTGAGCATGTTGTTGTGCATCAACTAACGGGTGGTGAAGTTGATTGGCAAGGTCATGATGTATGGTGGCATGAGTTAACGGCTGATGTACCAGCTGAATGTGAACCAACGCCAATGAATGCTGAAGACCCATTATTCATTCTTTATACTTCTGGTTCGACTGGTACACCAAAAGGTGTGGTACATACAACCGGTGGTTACCTCGTTTATTCATCAATGACCCATGAATATGTGTTCGATATTAAAGAAGACGATATTTACTGGTGTACAGCCGATGTGGGTTGGATCACAGGCCACAGCTACATGGCATACGGCCCACTAGCTAATGGTTGTACTCAGGTTGTATTCGAAGGTGTACCAACTTACCCAAGCGCAGGTCGTATTGGTGAGGTGGTTGATAAGCACAAAGTAACTATTCTTTATACTGCTCCGACGGCAATTCGCGCATTAATGGCGAAAGGCGATGAACCAACCGCTAGCTCAAAGCGTGATTCACTGCGTATCATGGGTTCAGTAGGTGAGCCAATCAACCCTGAAGCGTGGACTTGGTACCATGAGCGCATTGGTAATAGCAAATGCCCAATCGTAGATACTTGGTGGCAAACAGAAACCGGTGGCATCATGATCACACCACTGCCAGGTGCGACAGATATGAAACCAGGCTCGGCAACACGTCCATTCTTTGGTATTGCCCCGGCTCTATTTGATGCCGCGGGTGAAACACTACAAGGCGCAACAGAAGGTAACTTAGTTATTCTTGATAGCTGGCCGTCACAAGCGCGTACAGTGTATGGTGACCATGAGCGTTTTGAGCAAACTTACTTCTCTGCTTACCCAGGCGTTTACTTCACAGGTGATGGTTGTCGTCGTGATGAAGATGGTTATTACTGGATCACAGGCCGTGTAGATGACGTACTAAACGTATCAGGCCACCGCCTAGGTACTGCTGAAATCGAAAGTGCCCTAGTTGCGCACGAAGCAGTTGCAGAAGCTGCCGTAGTTGGTTACCCGCATGACATTAAAGGCCAAGGTATTTATGTTTATGTGACACCGAATGAAGGTGTGCAGGTAAGCGATGAGCTAACAAAAGAAGTGCGTAACTGGGTTCGTAAAGAGTTAAGTCCAATTGCTTCTCCAGATATGATCCAATGGTCACCGGGTCTACCTAAGACACGCTCTGGTAAGATTATGCGCCGTATTTTACGTAAGATCGCCGCAAATGAGCATCAACAGCTAGGTGATACGTCAACACTGGCCGATCCTACTGTAGTAGATGAATTAATAGAAAATCGTTTAAATCGTTAATAGAACGCTAAAAACTTGAATTTCATTAAATTCTAATCGTACTATATCGGCTGTCCTCTTTCAGATGACAGCCGAATTTTTAGGAGAAAAGCATGAATCAGTTTTTAATTGCGGATGATCACCCTTTATTTAGGGAAGCTTTAAAAGGCGCATTGCAAAGTCAGTTTGAAGATTTAACCGTTTTCGAGTCTGAAAGTTTTGACAGTACCCTTGCTGTGTTATCAGAGCAAGACGAGTTAGATTTACTTTTACTTGATCTACATATGCCCGGCAGCGGTGATTTATACGGCCTTATCCGTATTCGTGAAGATTACCCAAGTCTGCCTATTGTGGTTGTATCAGGCAGTGAAGATCTCAGCATCATTTCTAAGGTCATGGCCTACGGCGCCATGGGTTTCATTCCGAAAGCTTCCTCAACACAAGATATCGCACAAGGTATCGAAACCGTGCTCGAAGGAGAAACTTGGTTACCAGAAAATATAAAAGATAAAGTAGCCAATGTTGAAAATGAAGACAGAGAGCTCGCGCAACAAGTTGCTTCACTCACGCCACAACAATATAAAGTATTACAATACCTACACGAAGGTTTACTGAATAAGCAAATTGCCTATGAATTACATATTTCTGAAGCGACAGTAAAGGCACATATTACTGCTATTTTTAGAAAGTTAGGCGTTTATAACCGTACTCAAGCTGTACTGATTGCTTCAAAACTACAATTAGAACCCGTAGAAGCAGTGAGTTAAATATAGCGGTTATGCGATAGAATATTTTTAGTGCACCAGGCAAGGAATGTCTTGGTGCTGCGTCCCCAAAAAAGCTTGTCACAGTGGACCATACCCAGCTGTAACAAGCCCTTCAATGTTCTAGCTAATCTGAGTTGTGGTTAGCTAAATACCACAGTCCGATTACCGTTGATAAACAACTTGTGCTCAGAAGCGAGTTGTAAGGCATTACAGAACACGGTTTTCTCGATATCTCGACCAATCTTTGCCATGGCTTCAGCATTGTGTATGTGGGTCACTGGCGTCACATTCTGTGCAATGATAGGCCCCTCATCGAGTTCATTATTCACAAAGTGTGCGGTTGCACCGACAATCTTAACGCCGCGCTCAAATGCTTGATGATAAGGTTTTGCGCCAATAAACGCAGGCAAGAAAGAGTGATGGATATTAATCACTTTGTTCTCAAAGCGGGCAACAAATTCAGGTGACAAAATACGCATATATTTGGCAAGACCAATAATATCAGGTTGATACTGTGCAATAGCATCCCCAACGAGCTTATCGTGTTCTGCACGGCTTAACCCTTCATGTGAAATACAATGAAAAGGAATATCAAAGCCAGACACCAGCTTTTCTAAATCTGGATAATTGGCAATGACAGCCAGTACTTCGATGTTAAACGCTTGCTCGTATTGTTTAAGTAGCACACCACCAAGGCAGTGCGCTTCTTTTGTGGCCAGTAAAACCACCTTTCTTTTTGACTCGTCAAAGAGTTCAACTTTGGCCCCTGATGGCAACTGACTTTTTAATTGCTCAAGAAAAGCCTCACTGGGTTCTCCGATTAATTCGGTGCGCATAAAGAAGCGTTTCGCTTCTTTATCAACAAATTCATTGTTGCGGGTGATATTAAGATTATGCTCGTAACAGAGCCCAGTAATTTTTGCGATCAGACCAACATCGTCATCACATTGCGTGGTTAGTATTGTTTGCATTTCCTCATTCCTCTGCAAAGTCGAATAGTCACTCTAGCTTTATTGCAAAGGAATGAAAATAGCTAACTCATGCTAATTAACGCCCAAAATTCATTAATGCTTTCAATTTTGCCGGTTTTACCGGTTTTGATAGATAATGAATGTTCAGAGCCTTCACTTCTGCTTTTACTTCTTGGTCACGTACAGCAGTAATGAGCACGGCAGGCACCTGTAATTGCCATATTTCTCTCAAAGTTTTGATTAAAGTGATGCCATCACATTCAGTGCCTAGCTGATAATCCATGAGGATTAAATCTGGGGCCTTATTTGATTTTGCATGTGCCAGTACCGAATCAACATCATTAAATAAATCGTAGTTAGTTTGCCACTTAGCTAATAAACTCGACATGGCCTCTAGGTTTTTAGGATCGTCGTCTACGGCGATAACATTGAGCTTAGCGTTGTTATCTCCAAGCGGCATGCTGGAGGTTGTGAGAGTTTTCTTCGCCACTAAATTAGCATCACCATAAGGGATTAACACGCTAAAGCGGCTCCCTTTTCCAGGGATAGATTTCACTTCTAAGACAATTGAAAGCAGGTCACATAGACGTTTTACGACCCCTAAACCCAAACCTACGCCTTTGTTGTCATTTGAGTGTATGCGGTAGAAGTCGTTAAATATTTTTGCTTGTTCGTATTCACTGATCCCTGGTCCTGTATCATAGACTTCGACCAATAAGCCATGTTTTCGCTTACGGGTTGCAATCAATACTTTACCTGAGTCTGTGTATTTTACGGCATTAGACACTAAATTTTGGATCACGCGGCGCAAGTATGTGGTATCGCTATGAACAATATTTAGATTGCTTCTGACTTTTAATTTAAGGCCTTTTTCACTCGATAAAATCGCGTACTCATTGGCAAGTGGGCAGAGAATATCGTCAATACTAAAATGTCTTGGGGTTGGCTGCATTGCCCCTTGTTCTAATTTGGCAATATCAAGTAAAGATGACATCAGGTGAACGGTAGAATCGAGCGAGTCGTTGAGCTTATCAAAGCTGCCTCTATCTTGAGACGATAAGTGGTTAGGATCAATCGATGCGGAATATAACCTGGCAGCGTTGAGTGGCTGCAAAATATCATGGCTGGCGAGTGCTAAGAAGCGGGTTTTACTGTCATTGGCTTTTTCTGCTTCTTTTTTTGCTGCGATTAAGGCGTGCTCGGTTTCAATTCGCGAGTCTATTTGTGCCTCTAAATCTTTATTAATATTTCGGATCTCTTGTGTACGCGCTTCGATGCGGTTTTCAAGATCCATGTTAATTTCTTCAAGGGCATTCTGTGTGGCGATATGCATGGTGACGTCGCTAAAACTGGTCACGAATCCGCCTTCAGGTAATGGGTTACCTGTCATTTCAAATACCTGGCCATCACGACGGTGGCGAATAAAGTGATGCGGTGTGCCATTTCTCAAATGTTGAACACGTTTTTCGACAAGGCGATCAATTTCACCTGGGCCACATTCACCGCGTTGGGCATTAAAACGGATCACTTCTTCAATCGGTTGGCCGACTTCTAAAAAGCCCTCAGGGTAGTTAAACATCTCGGCATAGCGTTTGTTCCAAGCAACGAGGTTAAGGTCTTTATCCACAACAGAAATACCATGAGAGAGGTTTTCGAGCGAGGTGTAGAGTAAGTTTTGGTTAAATTGAAGCGCTTGGGTGGTTTCATCAAAGAAGTTAACGACTTCTTCAAATGCCATTTGTTTGCCAGAGGCAACGGTATGAATAAGTGCTTGCGCAGATGAAGCACCCAACACCCCGGTGAGAGCGCGTTCACAATAGGCAATAAACTCAGGATCTGGATAGGCGTTATTGTCATCAATATCATGCAATAACGTATAATGGCCCAGCAGTTGTTGTGAACGTTGAACACCTAAGAAGGTCTGTAATAGCACTTTAAAGTCATACACGGTTGCTTTGACGTTTTTGTTCATACGCTTAATCAATGCCGCTTCCTCACGTGGATTTACAAAGGCTGCGGCTTGTATTTTATCGATTAAACGCTCATGGGCACCTAATGAGAAGCTAATGTAGCAACTGATGTTTGCAAATAAGGCAATTAAAGTGCCCTGGGTGATGAGCGTTTGTCTTGCTTCAAAGTTGAGAGAAAAACCCATATCAACCATGGGCATCATTAAAAACAGTGTCCAACAGATGAATCCAGCTAATAAGCCAGCATACACACCATAAGCATGACCCTTACGCCAATATAAACCACCGACTATGGCAGGTAATAATTGGGTTACTAATGAAAACGCCACAAGACCCATACTTGCCAGCGACTCTCCATGGCCGAAATGTTGTTGGTATAAATAAGCCAATAATAAAATGGCGGCAATGATAAAGCGGCGGATCAAGAGAATGGAAGACTTGTAATTTCCCAGTGCAGGGGCGCGGTGAAAGCGGCGTTTTAATACCAGTGGCAATACTACATCATTCGACAACATCGTACTGAGTGTGAGTGTTGCTACAACAATCATGGCAGTTGCCGAAGACAGCCCACCGATAAAGACAAACGTCGTGAGAATTGGGTGGCCGGTTGAAATAGGCAATGCCAGTACAAAACTATCAGCCGCCAAATGAGAGCCAATATTCGGATGAATAGCAGCAGTCGCAATCGGGATGATCATCGCTGCAGTTAACATAAGGTATAAAGGAAAAGCCCATCTAGCTGTAAGTAAGTGCTTTCTGTCTTGGTTGTCTACGACGGTAACATGAAACTGTCTGGGCAGGCAGATAATAGCTGCAGCCGCGATCAGGCTTTGGCCAATAAAGTTGAAGCTACTAAAGTTAAAGTCTTGCCAGTGGGTAAGTAAATTTAAGCTATGTTTTGGCTGATTATAAAGTGCGGCTAATGCCAGAGCTGCCACTGCAACGAGTGCTAACAACTTAATAATAGACTCAAACGCAATGGCCAGCATCAAACCTGAACGATATTCAGTGACGTCGACTTTACGAGTACCAAAAAAGATAGCAAACAAGGCGATGATTAAAGTACCAGTAAGCGCTAAAACAGTACCAGAGAGTTGCTCATCTTGTTGCAGTAATAAAAAGCTAGAACTCAGCGCTTTAAGTTGCAGTGCGATATAGGGAATGGTCGCCAACAAAGCTATCATGGTAACCATGACGGCTGTGGTTTGTCGTTTGCCGTAGCGGGCAGAGATAAAATCGGCAATGGTGGTGATATTTTGTTTTTTACTGACTAATACCAGTTTTCTTAAAAACCCTTGTCCGAATAAAAATAATAAAGCGGGGCCTAATAAAATAGGTAAATAATGCCAGCTACTCGCTGCAGCAGTGCCCACGGCACCATAGTAAGTCCATGAGGTGCAGTAAATGCCGAGTGCCAATGCGTACACAAAAGGGTGGTGACTAAACTTTAACGCACGGGGGGTGGTTTTATCTCCCCAGTTTGCCAGCCAAAACAAAACCCCTATATAACAAAGAGAAACAAATATCAGTGCAGCGCTCATAGTCTTATCTTTTTTATTGTCGACCAAATAACCTTACCACATTTGCTTTTTTTGTAATCCTTTTTGTATCGCAATTCAATGTTTAACTTACTGTTTATTATAGACTTTGTATTTGTTGCTCTGGCCAAATTAGACTAATGTCTCATACCATCCTCAAAATGCCCTTTTTGCTCAAAATGCGAACGTTTAATTTGCTAAGTGTTTGTTAAATATAATTAAACCTGATGTTTTTAGTGTGTCAATCCGCAGTTTACGTAAACGTTAACTTGGTGTTACGACTAAGGTAGCAATTCCAACTTGTAAGGGCGTTGCTAATGTAGATAGTGACGATTAACACCAACACAGCCAATTCATTGGCAAGTGATAGGGGACAACAAAAATGGCTTTTAAAGACGAAGAACAAGCAAAAGCATATTGGTCAGAAAATCTGAGCCTCATGTTTAAGCTATTAACAGTATGGTTTGTAGTGTCATTTGGTTTTGGCATTTTACTGGTAGATGTACTTAATGAGATCCGCTTCTTTGGATTCAAATTAGGGTTTTGGTTTTCACAGCAAGGCGCAATTTACACCTTTGTGGCTTTGATTTTTGTCTACGTGTTCAAAATGGATACGCTTGATAAAAAATACGGCGTAGATGAATAAGGAGCACGAAGATGGATGTTAAGATTCTTACCTTTATTATTGTTGGCTTGAGCTTTGCGCTCTATGTCGGCATCGCAATTTGGGCTCGTGCGGGTTCAACCAAAGAATTCTATGTTGCTGGCGGTGGTGTACCACCTGTGGCAAACGGCATGGCAACTGCCGCAGACTGGATGAGTGCAGCATCATTCATTTCAATGGCGGGTATTATTTCTTTCGCCGGTTACGACGGTGGTGTTTACCTAATGGGTTGGACTGGTGGTTATGTACTACTGGCGCTTTGTTTAGCACCTTATCTTCGTAAATTTGGTAAATTTACAGTGCCAGATTTCATAGGAGATCGTTATTACTCCCAAGTTGCCCGTGTAGTAGCTATCTTGTGTGCAATCTTTATCTGTTTTACTTACATTGCTGGTCAGATGCGTGGTGTAGGTGTTGTATTCTCTCGCTTCTTAGAAGTAGACATTGAAACCGGTGTTTACATCGGTATGGTTATCGTATTCTTCTATGCTGTATTAGGTGGTATGAAAGGTATCACGTATACGCAGGTTGCTCAGTATTGTGTATTAGTATTTGCTTATCTAGTACCAGCTATCTTCATCTCTCTAATGATGACGGGCCACTTACTACCGCAAACGGGTTTTGGTGCAACCTTAGCCGATGGATCGGGTGTGTATATGCTCGATAAACTCGATGGACTGAGTACCGAACTGGGTTTCTCTCAATATACCGAAGGCTCTAAGAGCATGATCGATGTATTCGCTATCACTGCCGCTCTTATGGTTGGTACTGCGGGTCTGCCTCACGTAATCGTACGTTTCTTCACCGTTCCAAAAGTAAAAGATACGCGCATCTCAGCAGCATGGACGCTTGTATTCATCGCGATTGTTTATACGACAGCACCTGCGGTTGCATCATTTGCGCGTGTAAACATGATTGACACAATCAATGGTAAAGATGGTAGCGGTACGTTATATGAAGAAGCACCAGCTTGGGTTAAAAACTGGGAAAGAACTGGCCTTATCACATTCGAAGATAAGAATGGCGATGGCAAGATGCAGTACTCTGCAGGTAAGATCTCAGATCCAAACAGTGCTAACGAAGTGAAGATTGACCGTGACATCATGGTACTTGCGAACCCAGAGATTGCGAATCTACCAGCTTGGGTTATTGCATTAGTCGCAGCGGGTGGTATTGCAGCAGCACTATCAACCACAGCGGGTCTACTGCTTGTAATTTCAACCTCGGTGTCGCACGATTTACTTAAGCGTACGTTGAAACCAGATATCAGTGATAAACAAGAGCTACTAGCTGCGCGTTTATCGGCGATGATAGCGATTGCAATTTCAGCTTACTTTGGTATCAACCCGCCAGGATTCGTGGCTTCAGTTGTGGCATTTGCATTCGGCCTAGCAGCAGCGAGCTTCTTCCCAGCAATCATCATGGGTATCTTCTCTAAGAAGATGAATAAAGAAGGTGCGATTGCAGGTATGGTAACAGGTATTGGCTTCACAGCGGCTTATATCATTTACTTCAAGTTCATTAGTCCTGAACTTAATGCACCAGCAAACTGGTTATTCGGTATCTCTCCAGAAGGTATTGGTATCATCGGTATGCTAGTTAACTTCATCGTTGCTGCGGTTGTTCTTAAACTAACTGCTGAAACACCGAAAGAAGTTCAAGACATGGTTGACAGTATTCGTAACCCTAAAGGCTCAGGTGAGGCGCACGCCCACTAATATTTGAGCGAATAAGCACAAAGCTCAGCCGTCAAGGCTGGGCTTTTATTCGTTTTAGCAAAGTGCTGTTTTTGTATTTCTATAAATTCGATTTTATAGCTGTATTTTGCTAAAACGATTCATACCTAAGCGTAAACACTAACATTCTTCTCTTTTATTTTAGTTGTTTATAGGCGGGTGACTTAGGAGTAGAGCATGACCCCAGAAGTTGCTGAAGTCGCAAAATTTGTTGCCTTACAGGCGCCGTTTAGTCAGTTACCAGAAGCGGCGACCCACTATTTTGTGTCCCATTTAGAAATTGTTTACTTAAATAAAGACAATCAGTCGCAGTGGCTAAAATCAATTGAGCCAAATTTATACTTAGTCCGCTCAGGTCAATATGATCTGGTCAATGCCAAAGAAGAAGTGATCACGCAAATCGCAGAAGGTGACTATTTTGGCTTTCCGTCTTTATTAACCGGCGATGCCATACAAAACCGCATAGAAGTGTCGACCCCCGGTTTAATCTACATCTTAAATCAAACCAGTTTTGACTATTTACGTCGCGAATATAAGGCATTTGAACAACACTTTGTGCGAGCTCATGCTAATCGTTTACTGTCATCTCATTATCAGCAAAAAAGCGATAACTGGTCTGAGAAAAAAATCAGTGAGTTATTGACCAGAAAGGCGATAACACTCGGACCGGATGCATCAATTCGTGATGCCGCGGTGAAAATGAGTGAGCATGGGGTCTCTTCCATTATGGTCACAGAGCAAGAGAGTCTTATCGGTGTACTCACAGATAGAGACTTGCGTAATCGAGTTCTGGCCAAAGATGTCGACCCTAATATTGCAATAAATCAGGTCATGACGGGCAAGCCAAAATTCATCTTCGAAAACAATCGGGTGTTTTCTGCTTTGCATTTAATGCTTAAACACAACATACATCATTTGCCTGTGCTAGATGAAAATTACACACCACTTGGCATGTTGACTAGTACAGACTTGTTGCGCCAGCAAAAAAGCGATCCGGTACAACTTATTGGCCGCATTTATAAAGCGACATCAGTTCAGCAGTTACGTCTTTATGCGCAAGAGATCCCTGCATTATTAAAGAGTTTCTCTCATAACATTGATGATATCTCGGTTATGGGCAAATTATTAAGTGGCCTGACCGATGCATTGACCAGTCGGTTAATTCGTATTTATCAGCAAGAACATGGTACTGCGCCATGTGCGTTTAGTTTTATTTGTTTTGGTTCACAAGCCCGTGAAGAGCAAACTCTACATTCAGATCAAGACAATGGCTTATTACTACCGAACAACTTAACCGAAGCGCAAAGAGCTTATTTCAAAGGGATGGGCGAATTTGTCTGTGAACAACTGGTTGAATGCGGTATTAAGCTTTGCCCAGGTAATATTATGGCAAGCAACCCTGAGTGTTGCGGTACCTTAAATGAGTGGTCAGAGCGATTTTTTAAGTGGATCAAATCCCCTACGCCACAAGCCATGTTGAACTGTAAGATCTTTTTTGATCTGCGCTTTATTGATGGTTCGAATGAGCTATATAGTGACTTATGTGTGTCGCTGGAACGAATAAGCAAAAATGAACTCTTCTTTGCGGCCTTGGCCACAGATATTAACGCGAACTCAGTACCGATTGGCTTGTTCCAGCAATTTAAGCTTGAGAAGAGTGAGTCTAAGCATAAGTATTTAGATCTGAAAAAGCGGGGGGTTGTGATCATCAATGATATTGCAAGGCTTTATGCGCTTAAAGCTGGAGTAAGGCGGGCAAATACCCTTGAGCGTCTGGATGCGCTGACTAAATTTAATCTTATAAGCGCTAAAGACATTTATAACCTCAAAGATTGTTGGCGCTACCTGACGCAATTGCGACTCAAAACCCAATTGAATAAAGAGGGCTTGCCGGGTAATTGTATTGATCCAGAAATGCTTACCTCTTTAGAAAAACATCAGTTAAAAGAAGCGTTTTATCTGATTAAGCAAGCACAGCAAGCCTGTGCGTTTAAGTTCGCCAGAGGCAGTTTGTAAATGCAGAAGTTAGTTCAAAAAGCGCTTCGCTATTTAAAAGCCAAAGGCAAGTCACTTGATGAAGTGGAGTTTGTGGTTTTAGATCTTGAACTCACAGGGCTCGATCCTAAAGCACATGAAATTGTATCTGCAGCTTGGGTAACAATGCGAAGTGACAGAATTCAATTAAAAAGCGCGAGGCACATCATTAATAGTGATGTGAAGCAGTTAGATCAGAGTCCGGTTTTTCATGGTATTGATGAGCAAACGCTTAATGAAGGGGTATCTCTAAAGGCGCTAATGACTGAGCTATGTGATGCTTTGCACGGTAAGGTCTTAGTGTGCCACAACGCTTATTTGGACTGGGGGTTTATTCGACTAAATAGTAAAGCGTTAGGTTTAGAAGCACTCCCTTTGACCATTGTTGACACCATGCAAATTGAGAAAAGGCGTCAGTTAAAGCAGAACACCGAATTACATCAGGACAGCCTGACTCTGGCGAATTGTCGCACTCGTTATCAACTGCCGGACTATGAGGTGCATAATGCACTCACCGATGCCTTAGCAACTGCCGAATTGTTGTTAGTCTTAATAAATAAAATTGGGGCGGGTAAGCCACTTAAACTTTCAGCCTTGATGTGAGATTTTTTTTCGCGCAAGTGTATACATAATTTGCCTATGTCGATTACAATAGCGCCATCTTTTAGGAAGTTACTTTCCTGTCTCTGCATTTAGCTAGGTCCACAACTTAATGGCAATAAAACTGGCAATAAATGGGTTTGGTCGTATTGGACGCAATGTTGTGCGTGCATTATATGAATCAGGCCGCCATCAAGATATTGAAATCGTGGCTATTAACGAATTAGCCGATCCCAAAGCCGTTGCGCATTTACTTAAATATGATACCTCTCACGGTCGTTTTGCTTACTCGGTTTCGCATGATGCACCTTTCTTAGAAGTAAATGGCGATAAGATCCAATTGTTTAGTGAGTCAGATCCGGCTCATTTACCTTGGCAGGCTTTGCAAGTTGATGTGGTACTTGAGTGTACAGGTGTGTTCCACAGTCGCTTAGACGCTCAAAAACACCTAAATGCAGGTGCTAAAAAAGTTTTATTCTCTCAGCCTGCCGATGCAGATGTTGATGCAACCATAGTGTATGGCATTAACGAAGAAGAGCTTAAAGCTGAGCACACAATTGTTTCTAATGGTTCTTGTACCACCAACTGTATTGTACCTGTGATCAAAGTCCTTGATGATGCCTTTGGTATTGAATCGGGTGCTATTACCACGATCCATGCGTCGATGCACGACCAACAAGTGATCGATGCGTATCACAGTGATTTGCGCCGTACTCGTGCAGCGAGTCAGTCAATTATTCCAGTCGACACTAAATTAGCCCGTGGCATTGAGCGTATCTTGCCTAAATTTGAAGGTCGCTTTGAAGCCATCGCTGTACGTGTTCCGACGATAAATGTGACGGCCATGGATTTAAGTGTTACGCTAAATCAAGACGTTGATTTAGATAAAATAAATCAGGCAATTCAGGCTAATACACAAGGCCGATTAGAAAATATTTTAAGTTACACCGAAGAGCCTTTGGTGTCGGTAGATTTTAACCATGATGCACATTCTTGTATCATTGACGGCACGCAAACACGTGTAAGTCATAAAAGGTTAGTAAAACTTTTAGTATGGTGTGATAACGAGTGGGGGTTTGCGAACCGTATGCTCGACACCGCTGAGGCCATGATGGCCGCTAAATAACAACAAAGCTATTACCCAGTATCGTTCTTAAAGGAGACATCAATGTCAGTCATCAAAATGGCGGATCTAGATTTATCAGGCAAGCGTGTTTTAATTCGTGAAGATTTAAACGTGCCAGTAAAAGACGGCAAAGTAACGTCTGATGCGCGTATTCGCGCTTCACTTCCGACTATTAAACTTGCACTTGAAAAAGGTGCAAAAGTGATGGTGATGTCTCACCTTGGTCGTCCAACTGAGGGCGAATACAATGAAGAATTCTCACTTCAGCCAGTGGTTGATTACCTAAACGAAGCGTTAGAGCAAAACGTACGTTTAGAAAAAGATTACCTAAATGGTGTTGAAGTTGCCGACAATGAAGTGGTTGTATTCGAAAACGTACGCTTCAATGTAGGTGAAAAGAAAGACGACGAAGCACTTGCTAAGAAGCTTGCTGCATTATGTGACGTATACGTGATGGATGCATTCGGTACGGCTCACCGTGCTCAAGCGTCTACGCATGGCGTTGGCTTATTCGCAGAAGTTGCGTGTGCGGGCCCACTGCTAGCTGCTGAACTAGATGCACTAGGTAAAGCACTTGATAACCCGGCACGTCCACTTGTGGCGATTGTAGGTGGTTCTAAAGTATCGACTAAACTGACTGTACTTGATTCACTATCAACCGTGGTTGATCAGCTAGTTGCTGGTGGCGGCATCGCGAACACGTTCGTTGCGGCAGCAGGTCACCCTGTTGGTAAGTCGCTTTTCGAAGCTGATTTAATCGACGAAGCAAACAAATTAACAGCAGCAGCGCGTGCAAACGATGGTGATATTCCTGTACCAACAGATGTGGTTGTTGGCACTGAGTTCTCTGAATCAGCAGTGGCGACTATCAAAGATGTGACTGAAGTATCTGATGAAGACATGATCTTCGATATCGGTCCTGATACAGCGCAAACTCTAGCTAAAATCATTGAAAATGCAGGCACGGTTGTGTGGAATGGCCCAGTTGGCGTTTTCGAATTTGACCAGTTTGGTAATGGTACAGAAGCGATTGCCAATGCAATTGCAAAGTCTAATGCCTTCTCAATTGCGGGTGGCGGCGACACGCTAGCAGCAATCGACAAATATGGCGTTGCAGATGAAATTTCTTACATTTCAACGGGCGGTGGTGCTTTCTTAGAGTTCTTAGAAGGGAAAAAACTACCAGCTGTTGCTATGCTTGAGAAAAGAGCAAACGCGTAACAGTTTTTCAGGCCAGCTTTTGCTGGCCTTTTTATCTTAATCACTCTCACTCAGATTAAGGTGAATAAAAAATCAGTAGCAACAAGCGAAAGGCTACTTTCGATATATCCGTTCAAACTAGATAGCAAAGGCTATCGACTATTGGAGAAAGCAAAATGGCTTTAATCAGTATGCGTCAACTTCTTGATCATGCAGCAGAGCATGGTTACGGCGTTCCAGCGTTCAACGTTAACAACCAAGAGCAGATGCGTGCCATCATGGAAGCGGCTGATAAAACAAACAGCCCAGTGATCGTTCAAGGCTCTGCAGGCGCTCGTGCATACGCAGGTGCACCTTTCATTCGTCATATGATTTTAGCGGCTGTTGAAGAGTGGCCACATATCCCAGTTGTTATGCACCAAGACCACGGTACATCTCCAGGTGTATGTCAGCGTTCTATCCAATTAGGTTTCTCATCAGTGATGATGGATGGTTCTTTAATGGAAGATGGTAAAACACCTTCTTCATATGAGTACAATGTAGACGTAACACGTCGTACAGTTGAAATGGCGCATGCATGTGGTGTGTCTGTTGAAGGTGAGCTAGGTGTACTTGGTTCACTAGAAACTGGTGAAGCTGGCGAAGAAGATGGCATTGGTGCTGAAGGTAAACTAACTGAAGATCAACTACTAACAGATCCTGAAGAAGCTGCTGACTTCGTTAAGAAAACAGGCGTAGATGCGCTAGCAATCGCGTGTGGTACATCACACGGTGCTTACAAGTTCACACGTCCACCAACAGGTGACATCTTAGCAATCAACCGCATCAAAGAAATCCACGCTCGTATCCCAGATACGCACTTAGTTATGCACGGTTCTTCTTCAGTACCACAAGAGTGGTTGGCAGTAATCAATGAGTTTGGTGGTGAGATCCCTGAAACTTATGGTGTACCAGTTGATCAAATCGTAGAAGGTATCAAGTACGGTGTGCGTAAAGTAAACATCGATACAGACTTACGTTTAGCATCAACAGGGGCTATCCGTCGTCACCTAGCGCATAACCCGTCTAACTTTGACCCACGTAAATTCTTAGCTGAAGCGACAAAAGCAATGACTGAGATCTGTGTGGCGCGTTATGAAGCGTTTGGCACTGCGGGTAATGCAGCGAAGATCAAACCAATTTCACTAGACGACATGCACCTGAAGTATCTATCAGGTGAGCTTGATCCACAGATCAAGTAATAACCAAGTCTAGCTGATTTTATATTAAGCCCCAGTATTGGGGCTTTTTTGGATCAGTATTTTACTAATTCAGATCTGAATTCCTGATATTTAGGATCAATATCTTACCAACTTATGCGATCTGGGATCGATTTCTTACTAACTTAACGAGTGATTTGCACTCAAAATACCCCAAAAATTGCGTAACAAGATCCAAATTGAGATCCTTAAGACAACTACTCTTGGTATAAAACTGATCTATCCGTGCACTACTTAGTCAAAAGTTGATCTCTATTTAATCAGTACGTATTTGCGTGATCTGATCAAGTCAGCTTGGTGTTAAGTAAATAGATGTAAAAATAGCTGTGATTTAAATATTTCTAAAATAGAGGGGGCTTATTAGTTTAATATCCATAAATTATTGTTCTTTATGGAATAATGTATTTTTTCATTTATATGACCTGATAAATATTTCTTTTTAAGATCGGATTATTTTTTCATAAAACTGTCATACTAAGTCATAATAATGAAACCAACTTGGGTAAATCGAAGAGAACTGTGGGAATGTCACGTAAAGTACTTGTAGTTGATGATGAAGCACCAATCAGAGAAATGTTGGTTTTCGTATTGGAGCAAAATGGATTTCAGGCAATAGAAGCTGAAGATTATGATTCGGCTATGGCTGCAATGGTAGAGCCATACCCTGATATGGTTTTATTAGACTGGATGCTTCCGGGCGGCAGCGGTATTCAAATTGCGAAAAAGTTTAAGCAAAGCGAATTCACGCGTCAGATCCCTATCATCATGTTAACTGCACGCGGTGAAGAAGAAGACAAAGTAAAAGGACTTGAGGTAGGTGCAGACGATTATGTGACTAAACCTTTCTCTCCTAAAGAATTAATGGCACGTATTAAGGCGGTTATTCGTCGTGTGTCTCCAACCTCACTTGAAGAAGCCATTGAAGTACACGGTTTGCGTTTAGATCCTATTTCTCACCGAGTCACATCGGCGGGCAATGAATTAGACATGGGTCCAACAGAGTTCCGTTTACTACACTTCTTTATGACGCACCCTGAGCGTGTTTACAGCCGTGAGCAATTATTAGATCATGTGTGGGGCACTAACGTGTATGTTGAAGATCGCACTGTGGATGTGCATATTAGACGTCTGCGTAAGGCAATTGCACCGCTAGGTCATGATAGACTAGTGCAAACAGTTCGCGGTGCTGGTTACCGCTTTTCTAGTAAAATGTAAGCACTCAGCTTTGGATACACTGTATTTATGTATCGAGTAATAAATAAACAGGCGTTAGTTAAACGCCTGTTTTTGTATTTTATACCACTGGCTTTGGTGGGCGTTTTAATCGGCGCACCTTTCATCTTGCTGTTTTTAGGCGCGCTCGCGCTGCTACTTTGGCATTATCATCAACTCTACCGACTCAGTGATTGGCTGCTCAACCAACGTAGTTTCAATCCGCCAGAAGGCGAAGGTGCTTGGGAGCAGATCTTTGAAGGGATCTACCATCTTCAGCATCGTAATCGTAAAAAGCGTAATGAGTTGGCTGAGTTGATCCGTCGTTTTCGTGAAGGTGCAGAAGCGGTGCCTGATGCGGTCGTCGTATTACAAACTGATTTAAGCATTATTTGGTGTAATCAGCTTGCGCTGAAAGTATTGGGGCTACAATGGCCAACCGATCATGGTCAGCGCTTAGATAACCTCGTGCGGGATCCAAAATTTGCTAAATACATGAACAAGCAAAAGTTCGATGAGCCATTAGAACTAGAGGTATCGCATAATCAAGAGCAAACTCTTGAGTTTAGGGTAATGCCTTATGCGGGCCAGCTTATGATGGTGGTTCGCGACATTTCTCGGCTGAAGCAGCTCGAGCAGATGCGCAAAGATTTTGTTGCTAATGTATCCCATGAACTTCGCACGCCGCTAACGGTGGTGACTGGCTACCTAGAAATGATGGACGAGGATAACCTGCCACCGCCATCAATGTGGGCGAAAGCGCATCAAACCATGATTGAACAATGTCATCGCATGGATAGCTTAGTTAATCAGTTACTGTCACTTTCTCGTATAGAAGGGGCGCGTAAATATGATAATGATAAACCAGTCAGAGTACCTGATATGTTGGCACTGATTGCGACCGAAGCGAATTCACTCAATAAAGAAAAAGGGCATGAGATCAGTTTTGATGTTAACCCTGATCTTGATATTGTCGGTGCTCCAGATGAGTTGCGTAGCGCCTTTTCGAATTTGGTGTTCAATGCGGTTCACTACACCAAACCAAACGGCAATATTCATGTTCAATGGCAAATGAAAGATGAGCAGGCGTATTTCTCTGTGACTGATAATGGTGATGGCATAGCCCCTGAGCATATCAATCGACTGACTGAGCGCTTTTATCGAGTTGATAAGGCAAGAAGTCGTAAAACCGGCGGCTCAGGCTTAGGTTTAGCAATCACTAAACATGTATTAACGCGTCATGATTCACATTTAGATATCAGCAGTGAAGTAGGTAAAGGTTCTTGTTTTTCTTTTGCTTTTCCAAAAACACGTATTGCTGATTATGACAATAAATAAAACAGTGGTCATAAAAGTGTCATTTTTAAGTAATTTAACTGTCATTTAATCGCTGCAAAATGAACCTCGTTAACTAATTGGGACGAACAACTGGAGAAACCCAAATGAAATTTAAAAGTTTAGTAGCTGCAATGGGTGTAGCGGTAACAACTCTTTTATCAACACCAGCATCAGCTTTAGATGAAAAGCTACCTATGTACAATAAAACAAGTGGCATCTCAGGTAACTTCTCATCTGTAGGTTCTGATACGCTTGCAAACATGATGACTTTTTGGGCTGAAGAATATAAGCGTATTTACCCTAACGTAAATATCCAAATTCAAGCAGCGGGTTCTTCAACTGCGCCACCGGCATTAACTGAGGCAACTGCAAACTTCGGTCCTATGAGCCGTAAGATGAAATCTAAAGAAATCGAAGCGTTCGAAAAGCGCTACGGTTACAAGCCAACTGAAGTACGTGTAGCAATCGATGCACTAGCAGTATTTGTACACAAAGATAACCCAATCAAAGGTCTACGTATTGACCAAGTTGATGCAATCTTCTCTTCAACACGTAAGTGTGGTGCTGACGGTGAAATCAATCGTTGGGGTGATGTAGGTCTTAACGGTGACTGGTCTGGTAAAGACGTACAGCTTTATGGTCGTAACTCAGTATCAGGTACTTATGGTTACTTTAAAAAGAAAGCACTATGTAAAGGTGACTTCCGTAACAACGTAAATGAGCAACCAGGTTCTGCATCAGTAGTACAGTCAATTTCTTCTTCAATCAATGCTATTGGTTACTCAGGCATTGGTTATAAGACTTCAGGTGTTCGTACTGTACCACTAGCGAAAAAAGGCGATAAGTTTGTAGATGCAACTTTAGATAACGTTTCTAAGGGCAAATACCCACTATCACGTTTCCTATATGTTTACGTGAACAAGCACCCTAACAAGCCGCTTTCACCAATCGAAGCTGAATTCTTAAAGATGGTACTTTCTCAAGAAGGTCAGCAAATCGTAGAGAAAGATGGTTATGTACCACTTCCTAGCAAGGTTGCGGCTGCTGAAATGAAGAAGTTAGGTCTTCTTTAATTTAGGCAAATAGATTAAAAATAAAAAACCGCTGAAGTTCAGCGGTTTTTTTGTGTTTGAACAATTAATTTAAAGTTTTATTTAGTAAAGCTTCGGTTTCAGCCTTACAGCTGTTGTAGTCGTCAATACACTCATTGCTACAGATCTGATGCCCTAAGGTGTTTTCTGTATGACGTTGTGCACAGTTACTTTCACATTGATAGTTTTGTTGTGCACATTGATTGAGTTCACTGCTGGTTGCGCCACAGCCAACTAACAATACAGAGGCGACAATAAGCAAAGCTTTCATTTTTAATTATCCTTCTACGCAGAAACTTGTAAGTTATCGATCAGTCTCACTTTACCTAAGAAAGCGGCCGCAAGAATAACAAACTCTTTTGTTTCAAGTGTAGCAGGTTTTAAATTGTCTTTTTCAGCAATGGCAAAGTAATCAGGTTTCAAACCGGCCTGTTCAAGTGCTTGTTTTGCTTCTTGTTCAACAGTATCGAACGCTTTATTACCTTGCTCAAGTGATTGACCCGCATTTAACAGCGTTTGATATAACACCTTGGCCGTGTCTTTCTCTTGCTCAGATAAGTAACCATTACGAGAGCTCATCGCCAGTCCAGATACTTCTCGCTGTGTTGGTACACCAATGATTTCAATTGGCATAGACAGGTCTCGAACCATAGCGCGAATGACTTGTAACTGTTGAAAGTCTTTCTCGCCAAAACAAGCAAAGTCTGGCTGTACCATGTTGAACAGTTTGGTGACGACGGTTGCTACGCCTTTGAAATGACCAGGGCGCGCACCACCGCAATAACCCATAGAAATATCAGGTACGTCTACATAACTTTGCGCATCCAAGCCATTTGGATACATAACATCAACGGTCGGCGTAAACACGAGCGCAGTGCCAATTTCAGCAAGACCTTGTTTGTCGGCGTCTAATGTTCTTGGGTAGTTGTCTAAATCTTCGTTGGCACCAAATTGCATTGGATTGACGAAAATACTTACAACTACTTTATCCGCAAGCGTTTTTGCTTTTTCAACAAGTGAAAAGTGGCCTTGATGAAGATTACCCATGGTTGGCACAAACGCAATACTTAAGCCTTGTTGACGCCAAGCCTTAATTTGGCTGCGAAGCGATTTTATTTCACTGACTGACTGCATTAGTTAAACTCGTGCTCACTACTAGGGAAGGCACCTGACTTAACGTCATCACAGTATTTTTTAACTGCATCGTGCATGTTGCCTGTTTCGGCTAAGAAGTTTTTCGAAAACTTAGGAATGTAACCCGCTGAAATACCCACAAGGTCATGCATCACTAAGATTTGACCATCGGTGTCTTTGCCAGCACCAATACCAATCACAGGAATGTTTACAGACTCAGTGATGCGCTTAGCCAGCGCAGAAGGAATACACTCAATGACGAGTAGTTGTGCGCCAGCAGCTTCTAGTGCTTGCGCGTCTGCAACCATTTTATCTGCTTGCTCAGACTCTCGGCCCTGAATCTTAAAACCGCCGAATACGTGAACAGACTGCGGTGTTAAGCCTAAATGACCACATACTGGAATGCCTTGCTGAGTAAGCGCACGAATGCTGTCGTGTAACCACTCACCACCTTCTAACTTCACCATGTTTGCACCGGCACGCATCAACTGTGCAGCATTGTTACAAGCTTGTTCTACGTTGGCATAGCTCATAAATGGCATATCTGCGATCACAAATAAATCTTTTGATCCTGCACGAACACACTTGGTGTGATAGGCAATATCATCAGTGGTAACTGCAAGCGTGTCATCACCGCCTTGCAAAACCATACCCAGTGAATCACCAACCAAAACAACATCAACACCTTGGTTGTGAAAAAGCTGAGAGAAACTCGCATCATAAGCCGTTAATGCGGTAATTTTTTGTTTTTCTTGTTTCATTTTAGCCAGTGTAGAGACGGTCACTTTAGCCATGTTGTTCCTCTTGGGGTTAATTTAATTCAACTCTAATGGCGTTAAACCATTGAGTGGCACTTGCTGAGCAATGTCAGCGAGTGTGTTGCCATTAGGCAGCTTAAGTTCAGGTGAGATTTCTAATAGTGGATATACTACAAACTCACGTTCACATAGACCATAGTGCGGCACGGTTAAGCGCTCAGTGTCTATGGTTTGCTCGCCAAATAGCAAAATATCTAAATCTAGGGTTCTTGGGCCCCAGCGTTCATCTTTACGCTGACGACCTTGTTCAAGTTCAATACGTTGTAATTCATCAAGCAGAGCTTCTGGTGCAAGCGTGGTATTGAGTAATGCGACGGCATTAAAATAATCAGGCTGGTCTTGCGGCCCCATAGGCTTAGATGAATAAAACTGTGAAACTTTTTCAAGCTCACAGTCAGCAAGTGTACTGAGGGCTTTAACCGCGTTGTGCAGCTGTGCAACAGGTGCTTCAAGGTTGGCGCCTAAGCCAATATAAACTGGGATCATGCATCACCTGTTTTTTTCTTTGGCTTTCTGCGGTAACGGCGACGCGGCTTTTTGCCATCAGATTGACCTAAGTTTTTAACAAGCTCTTTTTGACCGGTGACATCTGATTTTAAGTATTCAGTCCACCAATCAGCTAACGTTTGTTGAGCGTCTTCACCACTTTCTACACGCAGTAGTAAGAAATCATAAGCGGCTTTAAAGCGAGGCTGAAGGCTTAAGCGATAAGCGCGTTGGCCTGAACGTTTGTCTAAACGCATTTGAATATGCCATATATCACGCGCACCTAACGTAAAGCGTTTTGGTACAGACACATGCTGGGCGTTTTGACTTAAAACTTGGTTCATCGCCTGATTGAAGGCGTCAAATTCTGACATACCTTGTTGTTCAATAATCTGTTGAGTACGTTGTTGCAGCGGGAACCAAAGTAATGCTGCATAGACAAACGCTGGCGTGACTTTTTTATCTTGATTAATACGCGTATCGGTATTGGCAAACATTTGCTCAATAAAACGCGCTTCAAAGCCGGTTTCGCTCTGCTCTAAGATTTCATCTAGTGCAGGGAATAGCTGTTTAAATAAGCCAAACTCGCGAAGCTGAAGATAGTTTTCAACGGCTTTGCCATTTAAAAATAGTTTTAGTGTTTCTTCGAACAAGCGGGCAGGTGGAATATTGCCCAGTAAATCTGCAAGCTTATAAATAGGCTTTTTCGTGCCAGGCGCAATTTCCATGTCGAGCTTGGTTGCAAATCGAACCGCGCGTAGCATGCGCACTGGATCTTCACGATAACGGGTTTCAGGGTCGCCAATCAGTTCAATTTTACGGGCTTTGATGGCTTCCACGCCGCGAGCGAAATCATGAATGCTAAAATCATTAATCGAGTAGTACAGGGCGTTTATAGAGAAGTCGCGACGCTGAGCGTCTTCTTCAATGGTGCCGTATACATTGTCACGGAGCAGTTGGCCATGTTCGCTTGATTGACTGGTCGCATTTTTTCGCTCATCGGCTTCATGGTGACCACGCATGGTGGCAACTTCGATGATTTCACGACCAAAAACGATGTGTGCCAGACGGAATCTGCGGCCGATCAGGCGACAGTTTCTAAATAATTTTTTGATTTCTTCTGGCGTCGCATTGGTAACAACGTCGAAATCTTTTGGCTGGATCCCCATTAAAATATCACGAATACAACCACCAACTAGGTAAGCGTCGTAGCCACCATCTTTCAAGCGATACAAAACTTTGATGGCATTCGGGCTAAATTGCTTGCGCGAGATACCATGCTCGGCACGAGTGATTAATGCGGGTGTTGCCGAGGTTGTATGGTGTGCATCTGCAGAGTCTGGCTTGACCCACTTTTTGCACATGTTAATTAGCTTGGAAATAATGACCCGTCTCCTAAAACGCTCTGTTGGTAACCTATTTAATAACCTGAGCTCTGGATAATAAATCTATCTCCAGCGGTTACTTTTAACGCTAACTACGTTGAATTTACTCGCAATAGGCCAGCTATTGACGCGTAAATTCGCCTTGCCTACATGGATGTAGGTACCTTAGTGATAGCAGGACGCGTGAACGGTGTTATCCCTAAAAGTTTTCGGCTGCAGACTTGAAAAAACGTTTACGAATTCAATATTAATAAATTAGTAAATTGATTAATTATAGCTCAGCTTAAATAGGTAAAATCAAAGTGGCTAATAATATACTAGCGTCACTAAAAAATTAAGCTAGGAGTAGAAATAAACTGATCTAAAAGTGGCTTTTGTGTGCCGTTATTTGGTGTGAATGTGCTTGAATTGCGACCTGTTATAGTTTGATGCTTTTTTCGAGTTCTTGTGGAATGGCGGCAAGAGAAAACTGTGTGCTTGCCCAAGTCAAAATTTCTTCAACATTACTGAGTTTCATGTCATCTGTAACATCAAGCCCTAAAAAGCTTAATGCACGCAATAACTCCGGGATCGGATCATCTATATTAATGGCAGGGGCATGATTCTGTTTCGAGAGTTTAAAGCCAGGTTCAGTCACAGCCAAAGGTACATGGGCATACTCTGGCACTGTGTGACCGAGTTGTTTAAACAAGCTAATTTGTCTTGCTGTGGGCTCTAATAAATCGGCACCACGTACAACGCGACTGATCTTTTGCTCGATATCATCAACCACGACCACTAACTGATAGGCAAATAAGCCATCGCGACGTTTGACAATATAGTCTTCGTTGGCCAAATCGTGAGGCACATGTACCTGACCTTGCAGTAAATCAGTAAATTGATAAACCGGATGCGTTTGCGTTAAACGAATAGCATGCTCATTAAAATCCAGTGCCAGTGATTTACAATGACCTTGATACAACCCACCTGCTTGTTTGATCATTTTACGCGTGCAGTTACAGGCGTAAAGATCGGGTTTAAGCTGTGTTAAGGTGTCTTGGTACAGTGCGTGACGCTGACTTTGGTATTCGACTTGTTCGTCCCAATGTAAACCAAACTTCTCAAGAGCAGTTAAGATAGCACTGTCAGCACCTTGCACGACTCGAGGTGTATCTATGTCTTCCATACGTACAAGCCAAACGCCTTGATGTGCTTTAGCGTCTAGATAACTTGCAAGGGCGGCAACGAGTGAGCCAAAGTGTAGTGGGCCAGAAGGCGAAGGGGCAAATCGGCCTCGATAGCCCCTTGAAATGGACAATGCTTCGTTATGCATATACCGTAATTAAGCGCGGCCGTTCTGTTTTTCTTTAATTTCAGCCAGCGTTTTACAGTCTACGCATAGGTCGGCAGTTGGACGAGCTTCAAGACGGCGAATACCAATCTCAATGCCGCACGACTCACAGTAACCGAAGTCATCTTCTTCGATTAAGTTAAGTGTTTTTTCGATTTTCTTGATGAGTTTTCTTTCTCTATCACGGGTGCGTAACTCTAAAGAGAACTCTTCTTCTTGCGCAGCACGGTCAACCGGATCAGGGAAGTTTGCCGCTTCATCCTGCATATGGTTCATTGTTCTGTCTACTTCATTACGAAGGTCTAAACGCCATGCTTCTAAAATCTTTTTGAAATGCGCACGTTGTGCATCATTCATGTATTCTTCGCCCGGTTGTTCTTGATATGGTTGTAAACCGGCTTGAGCCAATAACCCTAATTTTTTTTGGTCTGGCATAGCATTCTCCTAAATCCTTAACATAACGGCGGCTATCGCCGGCGGCTATAAATAGCAAAATATGCTCCCCTAAGCAAACCTTTTTTACTGTGGGTTGGTTAAAATACAGTAGGTGCCAGATTAAGAGAACAACTTAATATTGGCTGGCTATATGGGGGCATAGATGACTAATTCAAGAGCATAGTACGGGAATTTTATGATTTAGGATTATTTCCTCAGGGCTTATTTCACAGTTATAAGCGATAACTTCTACGCCTGCAGTCTGTGCGTCATTCAGTAATTGCGCGTATTTAGGATCAAGATGGGCTGCAGCCTTAACAGACTCTATACCCGTATGCATCACCATAAATAGTAGTACAGCGCGATGTCCTTGTTGGGTAATGTCTATTAATTCTCTGAGGTGTTTTTGACCGCGCACAGTTTGAGTGTCGGGAAAGTAACCTTGTCCGTTTTCTAATAAGGTGACTGATTTGACTTCAACATAGCAAAGTGGCTTGTGTTCATCTTTAAGCAAGATATCAATGCGGCTATTTTCTTGTCCGTATTTCACTTCGGGTTGCAAATGCGCATAGCCTTGCAATTCAGAAATTGTACCTTGTTCTATGCCTTCAATCGCCAGTTTGTTTGCAATCGCAGTATTCACACAAATGAGGTCGCCCGCTGAATTCTCAGTGAGTTCCAACGAGTGCGCATACTTTCGTTTTGGATTATCACTGGTTGAGTAGTAAGCATTAAAACCCGGATCAGCACAGCCGGTCATTTTACCTGTATTGGCACAATGAACTGTAAATGCTTGATTAGGTGTTTCTAGGTCGACTAAAAAGCGTTTATAGCGCTTTATTAAAGTGGCTTTTTCGAGCTTTGGCGTGAACTTCATTGTTTAATCGCAATAGGTTGGGTGATACTCGGTGCTAGTGTACACTTAATGCTACTAATAAGCGTATAAGAGAACACAATCTATGTCTGATAAATTCATTGTTCGTATCAGTGAACAAGCGCCTACAGCGCCGTGGAGTGCTGATGCATTGCTATCGTTTGATCAACTTGGTGCCATTGTCCACCTGCAGCAAAACGAAACACTTAAATTAGTGCAAAAAGCAGCGCGTAGCCTTTCTCAACAAGGTGTGAAGCAAGTTGTATTACAAGGCGATGCTTGGTGCACAGAGTCTCAGTGGGCGTTCTATCAAGGCTTTGTGACTGCTAAGCAACTTGATGGTGTTGAGTTTGTTGACAATGAACAGTCAGATTTAGCTGAGCTTGCAGCATTAAAAAATGCAGCAACTTGGACGCGCCAGATGATTAACGGCACGGCTGAAGATGTTTACCCTGAAAGCCTAGCTAGCAAAGCGGCTGAGTTTATCCAATCTCTAGCGCCTGAGCATGTGAGCTACAACATCATCAAAGGCAATGCACTACTTGAGCAACAGTGGATCGGTATTCACGAAGTTGGTCGTGGTAGCGAACGCCCACCGGTATTACTTGAGCTTGATTACAACCCAACAGGTGACGAAGACGCGCCTGTAAGCGCTGCGCTTGTAGGTAAAGGTATTACGTTTGATTCAGGTGGTTACTCAATCAAACCTAGCGAAGGCATGTTATCAATGAAGTGTGACATGGGTGGTGCGGCGACTGTGACTGCAGGTCTGGCGATTGCAATTCAGCGTGGCATCGACAAGCGCATCAAATTATTCTTATGCTGTGCTGAAAACTTAATTTCAGGCCATGCTTACAAGCTAGGTGATATCCTAACTTATAAAAATGGCACAACAGTTGAGATCGTAAATACGGACGCTGAAGGCCGTTTAGTTCTGGCCGATGGTCTAATGGCTGCTGGTGAAACGGGCGCACCATTAATCATCGATGCGGCAACGCTAACGGGTGCTGCACTGGTTGCTGTAGGTCAAGAGTACAATGCATTATTCGGTCTTGATAAAGCATTAGTATCAGAAGTTCAGCAGTTCGCTGAAGAAGAGTTTGAAGCGGCTTGGCCACTTCCACTTGAAAAGTGGCACCAAAACAACTGCCCTTCACCTTACGCTGACACAGCTAACAGCCGAGCGCAAAAAGGTGGCGGTTACGGTGGCGCATCGAATGCAGCAGGTTTCTTATCGCGCTTTGTACCAAATGAAGGTCAAGGTTGGGTACACATAGATCTAGCAGCTTCATTCCAAAACAGCGCTGGTAGCTTATGGTCTGCTGGTGCGACAACGCTAGGTATGCGTACCGTAGCAAGAACATTACAAGCAAAAGCGTAAGTTTTTAGCTATATACACTTTATAAGGAGGCTCAGCCTCCTTTTTTGTATTTGTTTTATATCTGATGCAATCAAGAGCTTAGTAGAAGTATTAAGACAAAAGGGCCGCTGCAAGTCTAACAAAATCAGATGAGGTTAAAATGCCCAATAATTTTCCTTCTTCGTCGACAACAGGCATACAACCATGACGGTTTTCGACAAAAAACTGTGCCACTTCACTAAGAGATTGCTCTGGTCGAATACTGGCAAAGTCAGTTGCCATAATATCTTGAGCAATACTCTGCTTTTCCTTTCTTTCAATCGCATTGGGCCCGTAGGTTGCCATAATTTTCATTACTTGTGCGACCATGATCTTTTGTGTCAGCATACCTTTTAAAATACCTTGATCATCGATCACAGGAATATGGCGAATATTTTTTTCGCGCATCAAGTCGTGCACTTCTTTAATGGTTGATTGATGGTGTACTGCAAATGGATCGGCAGTCATGAGATCAGAAACAATATGAAGCATATTAAACAGTCCTAATTTGGATCAATGTATAAACTTATAACCCATTTTGTTAGAGCTTGCTTAAATCGAGATCAAAGTTTTATTTTTCAGCGATGCTTGGTACGACTGCACCCGTGTTTTTGGCGAGTTGAATGTAGCGAGTGCGAACGAGTTGCGATAGAGGAACGAGCTCGTAGCCTTGTTCAAGTAGAAGCGGGATCTGTGCATGTAAAAATGCCACGGTTTCAGGATATGGGTGCGCGATGAGTACGCTTTGGCCATTTCTTAACGCGATGCTTTTTGCTTCATTTAATTGTTGAGCAAAGTAGGTCTCTTGTTTTTCGTTATCGAGAAAAACCTGGCGAGCAATATTAGCCACACCGTATAAGTCAGCCACAGTTTGTGCTTGTGACTCATTAGTTGTTCGACTATCAAGAAAATATAAATCGCGTTTGCGTAAGACTTCCATCGTCCATTTCATGGGATCACTATATTGAGTCAGTGCCGATCCCATATGATTATTCACGCCACTGACTTGAGGTAAACTGGCTAGCGCGTGACCCAGCGTCATTTGTAGCGTTTGTTTATCCATGTCTAAAGTCAGTGCACCGGGTCCGAGCGCTTTGTCTTCAATTGCTTGCATAGGTACATGCAAAAGAAGCTCTTTACTCTGTTGACTGGCTAGGTATGCAAACTTTTGAGAATAGGGGGTGTGCGGCAAAATGGCAAAAGTCAGCTCACCGGGGAGAGAAAGTAAATTGAGATCTCGCTGGTGGTTTCCCACATCGTCGATCACAATGGCAATTTGTTTAGCATGCAAAGGTATTGCTAAGTAAAAAACACTTAGCAATAACCATAATAATGAGCGCACAGTGTATTCTTCTATTTATAAGCCTGTAGCTGAGAGTAAGCACTCTCTTATTTAATTTTTATCTTTGTAATAACTTTTCGCGTCGACTAAATGCTTGTCTAGCAAAGCTAAATTAGCCATGTTGTTCGAAAGTTCACCAGCCATTATAGCGCGTTTATTTAAATGTGAAAGTCCTTGTTCAGCTAGTAAAATATTAGGCTTGATACCCACACCATCTATAGAGCGACCAGAAGGTGTAAAGTATTTTGCGGTTGTGAGTTTCAGTGCGGTAGTGCCATCGCCGATGGGGATCAGTGACTGGACTGAACCTTTACCATACGACTTACTACCAACGACGATTGCGCGTTGGTTATCTTGCAAAGCACCAGCTAAAATCTCCGCCGCAGAAGCCGACTGCTCGTTGATTAACACCACAATCGGCGCGCCATTTAAAATATCACCATGTTGTGCAACAAATTGTTGGTTAGCATCATAAAAGCGTCCTTTGGTGGTGACTATGGTGCCAGCTTGCAAAAATAAATCTGAAATCGCCACTGCGCTGCTTAAAGTGCCACCGGGATTATCGCGTAGATCGATGATCAATCCTGAAAGTGGTCCACCATTATTTGAAATCAGTTTATTGATGTGACGAGCAACGTCATGGTAGCTGTGGTTATTAAAGCTCTGAAGAGAAATATAGGCATTTTGATTGGTTAAAAGCTGGCTAAATACACTCTCTACATTAATTTCTTCGCGTCTTAAAGCCAAAGTCAGTTCGCTTTTAGCGCGTTCGACAGTGATGTAGATGGTTTTTAGTGCCGCTTCTTTGAGTAGTTTCGACACATGAGCTATATCTCTTTTTGTGACATCTTCAGAATTTATTGCTACCAGCTTATCGCCGCCTTCAATGCCAGCTTGTTCGGCGGGTGAGCCGGGTAATGTTCCTAAGATCACAATGCGATCGTCGACTTCTTCTACTTCAATACCAATCCCTGTATAACGGCCATTCGCGGCACTGAACAAGCTTTCAAGTTCGCTGGCACTTAAATATTTTGAGTAAGGATCAAGTTGTTCAAAGACGTCGGTTAAGTTGCTTTTGTGATACTGACTTAATGGCACATCATCCACATAATAAGTGTGAATATGATAAAGAATTTCGTTGGTTTGTTGCTGAGTAAATTGTGTCGCGGATGCAATTGATGCAAAGCTGATATACAAACTGAGCATCGTAAACACGCATAAAAAAATAAATTTAGATTTTAGGTAATCTAACGATTTCGAATTGATTAAAAATGAATTCATGTGCTGCTCCTAGTCAGGTGCAGCAAGGTTATTCTTTAACTTATTTGCACCATTTTACTGGATCGACAGCGCTTCCTTTATGCCGTAACTCAAAGTATAGACCAGGATCAGCTTGTCCGCCGCTCTGACCTACTAGTGCAATACTTTCGCCGCTTCGGACTTGATCACCGACATCTTTTAAAAGCGTTTGTGCGTGACCATATAAACTCATATAGCCAAGACCATGATCGACGACAATGACCCACCCAAAGCCATTGAGCCAATCGGCAAAAACAACTTGGCCTTGTTGTACGGCTTTAACGTTATC
Organism: Pseudoalteromonas sp. AWM4_233; assembly: GCF_056158285.1. NCBI lineage: Bacteria > Pseudomonadati > Pseudomonadota > Gammaproteobacteria > Alteromonadales > Pseudoalteromonadaceae > Pseudoalteromonas > Pseudoalteromonas sp. AWM4_233. The sequence continues at coordinate 533,336 of NZ_JBSWSZ010000001.1, forward strand.
TCCTGTTTTTGCTGCAATAAATACTCCTTTCCAATTCATGCCAGCATGTTTGCGTTGGCCAAAGCGATGTTTTAGGCGGCCTTTACTCGGCCAAGGCAGTTTCCCTTTTTTATTGCGTAACCCAATTAATTCTACTGGCACCAATGACTCGCTTTGCTGTTCATTTAATTGCGAGAGTGTGGTGATTAAGGTTTGTTCATTCTCTTTCAAATAAGCGATGGCGCTTTGTGTTTGTTTTAATGCGCTATTAAGTTGTGAAAGGCTGTTTTGACGCTGTTCTTTGGTGGCCTTGAGAGCGGCTAAACGCTCTGTTTGTTGTGTAAATAAATCGTTGAGTTGCAGTTGCTTCTGTTCAAGTGTTTGTTGGTTTTCAGCTAGTTGTTCTATGACTTTCTTTAAAGCTTCAATTTGTGTGATGCGGGCTTTATTGAAGTAATCGTAATAGCTCAAGGTACGCTCAAGCGTAGCACTATGCTCTTGATTGAGTAACATTTTTGAATAGTCATGACTGCCAGTCATGTAAGCGCTTTTTAATTGCCCTGCGAGAAGTGTTTGTAGATTACTTTTTTGTTGTTCTAAGCTTTTGTTCTCACTTTCGAGGGTATATTGTTGTTGGCGATTCTCATTGATCCCTTGCTCGGTCAATGACAGTGCTTTAGCGTGCTGTGCAATTTGTAACTCGAAGTCACGTAACTTGCGTTTGAGTTTATTGAATCTTTCGTTTTGTTGTTGATAGCTTTTCTGGCTTTTTTCTAGTTCTTTTTGTACTGCGTCTAAATCTTGCTTAGTACGAGACTCGTTGGCATTGGCAAAAGCCAATACCAACATAGTCGTTATGCCGAAAATAATGCGTAAGCTTGTGCGCATTACTTAACGGTCATAATAGGTGAACCTGTCATTTCTGCAGGTTGTTCCATACCAAGTAGGTGTAGCATAGTTGGCGCTACATCACTTAATGTTTTACCTGCGTGTGGTTGTGCATCACGACCTACATAAATGAATGGTACCGGCTCGCTAGTGTGAGCTGTATGAGCTTGACCCGTTTTTGCATTGGTCATTTGTTCAGCGTTACCGTGATCAGCTGTGATCAGTGCTTCACCACCGACTTTTTCTAACGATTCAACAACACGACCAATACATGCATCAACTGCTTCACAGGCTTTTACTGCCGCTTCAAATACACCTGAGTGGCCAACCATGTCACCGTTCGGATAGTTACAGATGATCACATCGTGTTCACCGCTTTCAATTGCTTCAACCAGCTTGTCAGTCAACATCGTTGAATTCATCTCTGGTTGAAGGTCATAAGTGGCAACCTGTGGAGAAGGGATCAGCTCACGCTTTTCACCAGCAAATAACTCTTCACGACCACCACTGAAGAAGAAGGTTACATGTGCGTATTTTTCTGTTTCAGAAATACGTAGTTGTGTCTTATCGTGTTTCGCTAACCATTCACCAAGCACGTTATGTAGTTTTTCAGGTGCGAAGGCAATAGGTGCGTTAATGTCTGCAGCATATTCAGTCATCATCACAAAGGCGCTTAACTCTGGTGTTTGTTTCTTTTCGAACCCTGCAAAGTCAGCATCGACAAACGCACGTGTCATTTGACGGGCACGGTCAGCACGGAAGTTCATGAAAATAACCGTGTCACCATCATTAATAGTAGAAGCAGGCGCAGCATCAGGCTGAACCAGTGATGCTGCAACAAACTCGTCGTTTTCATCACGCTCGTAAGCGGCTAACAACGCTTCAATGCCAGTGTTGTAAGTATATTGACCTTCAGCACACACCATTAGATTGTAAGCTGATTCTACACGCTCCCAGCGGTTATCACGGTCCATTGCATAATAACGACCCACAATTGAAGCTAGACGGCCACAGTTTAACTCTGCGAATAGCGCTTCGATCTTTTCGATTGAAGCTTGTGCACTACGAGGTGGTGTATCACGACCATCTAAGAAGGCATGGAAGTAAACAGCTTTTGCACCACGCTTTGCTGCAAGCTTAATAGCCGCAATAATATGATCTTCGTGGCTATGAACGCCACCTGGGCTCAACAGACCCATTAAATGTACAGCTTTACCAGCGTTAACGGCTTTATCGATGTTTTCTACTAACACTGGATTGTGTTCAAATTCGCCATCGTCGATTGCTTTAGTAATGCGGGTAAAGTCTTGATAAACAATACGGCCAGCACCTAAATTTACGTGACCGACTTCAGAGTTACCCATCTGTCCATCTGGTAGACCCACATCTAAACCTGAACCTGAAATGAGTGTACGAGGGCGGGTGGCCCATAAGTTATCTAACACGGGCGTGTTTGCAGCTAAAATTGCGTTGCTTTCGCTTTCTTCTCTGTATCCCCAACCATCTAAAATCATTAGAACAAGTGGTTTTTTCTGTGCAGTCATTTGGGCTCCTAAACTAAGGCACGAACTCTGCGCGTAGCATACCGTGTTTTGTATGAATATTCAGCCCTTTGAAACGGAATAATCTTCATATTAGCGTCTAGCAATCGACGCTTTTATAAAAGGGTATACCCAAACAATTGCAAACGGTATACTGCCGAGTCATTGAACATTAAGACAAGATCTAAATCATTAGATCCAAAGTAGTTGGAATTTTCATGGAACAATATATTGAATTTATCGGCAATAATGCTGTGCTAAGCATTATTTGGTTAGCCCTTGTTGCGATGATTGTAATGAGCTGGTTTAAAAGCAAATTTTCTGCAATTCGCCAAATTAACCCACAGCAACTAACCCTGTTGGTTAATAAAGAAGATGGTCAAGTCGTTGATATTCGTCCGGCAAAAGAGTTTAACGTAGGCCGTATTGCGGGTGCTGTTCAATTGAGCGCTGAAAAAGCCAAACAAAGTGACTTTGCAGGCCTTGAAAAGTTTAAATCTAAGCCCATTATATTGGTATGTACAACAGGCATGACAGCAAATGGCATCGCAAACAACGTATCAAAAGCGGGTTTCGAGCATGTTTATGTACTAAGCGGTGGTATGGGCGCATGGCAAAATGCTAACCTGCCTGTAGCAACCGGTAAATAATCAAGAGGATTTTATGAGCAACGTTGTTATTTATACTAAAGATTACTGCCCGTATTGCCACAGAGCAAAGGCACTACTAGACAGTAAAGGTGTAACATACACTGAGTATGATATTGCTGCTCAGCCTGAATTACGCGACGAAATGATTGAAAAAGCAAATGGTGGCACGACAGTTCCACAGATCTTTATCAATAACACGCATATTGGCGGTTGCGATGATATGATGGCAATCGAAGCGCAGGGTAAACTAGATACCCTATTAAACGCATAATAATTACATTAAGAAATACAAGTTTTAGGAACACTCATGACAGAACAAGCAAATCAAGCTGCAGCTCCGCAGGAAGGCCCACAATTCACAATTCAGCGTATTTACACAAAAGACGTGTCTTTTGAAACGCCTAACTCTCCTGCTATTTTCCAAAAAGAGTGGACGCCTGAAGTAAAATTAGACATGGATACACGCTCTAACAAGTTAGACGAAGGTATCTTTGAAGTTGTACTAGCACTGACTGTAACCGCTTCTATCGGTGAAGAAACAGCATTCCTATGTGAAATTCAGCAAGCAGGTATTTTCCAAATCGCTGAACTTGAAGAGCTACAAATGGCACACATGCTAGGTGCATTCTGCCCGAACATTCTTTTCCCATATGCACGTGAAGCAGTAGCTGGTTTAGTGAACAAGGGTACTTTCCCACAACTTAACCTAGCGCCTGTAAACTTCGACGCGCTATTTGCTCAGTACATGCAGCAACGTGCAGCACAAGCAGAGCAACCAGCTGACGCATAATTATATGAAAACAGAACAATCAGTTGTATCTGTACTAGGGGCGGGGTCGTATGGCACCGCCCTTGCTATTAGTTTTGCCCGAAATGGACACGCAGTAACCTTATGGGGTCGAAACGCCGATGATGTTGAGATGCTAGCAACTGAGCGTAAAAATCAACGTTATCTTCCCGACATTACTTTCCCTGAAACTTTAAAGCTTGAGAGTGATTTAGCAAAAGCAGTTAAGGCTAGTCAGATCATCTTAGTGGTTGTGCCAAGCCATGCTTTTGCAAAAACATTAGAGCAAATTCAACCTATGCTCAATGCGGGTGCTAAAGTGGTGTGGGCAACAAAAGGGTTAGAACCGAATACCGGGCGCTTACTTCAAGAAGTCGCAGTTGAAAAACTCGGTGAAACAGTACCTTTAGCTGTGCTATCAGGACCTACTTTTGCCAAAGAAATGGCGGCAGGTTTGCCGACGGCTATTTCTGTGTCTGCCACTGAAACAGAGTTTGCCAGTGATTTAGCTAAATTACTGCACTGTGGTCGTTCATTTCGTGTCTACAGCAATGATGACTTCATTGGTATTCAATTAGGTGGCGCGGTTAAAAATGTTATCGCCATTGGTGCCGGTATGTCAGATGGCTTTGGCTTTGGCGCAAACACACGTACAGCATTAATTACCCGTGGCCTTGCCGAGCTTTGTCGTTTAGGCTGCGCACTGGGTGCCAAATCTGAAACCTTTATGGGTATGGCAGGTTTGGGAGACTTGATCCTTACCTGTACAGATAATCAATCTCGTAACCGTCGCTTTGGCCTTGCTCTAGGAAAAGGGTTAGGTGTTGATGAAGCGATGGAAAGCATTGGCCAAGTCGTTGAAGGTTATCGTAATACCAAAGAAGTTTACTTACTCGCAAAACGCAGTGGTATCGAAATGCCAATCTGCGAGCAAATCTACCAAGTACTTTATGAAAATAAAGATGTAAAAGAGGCAGCCATGGCGCTGTTAGGTAGAGAGCAAAAGTCTGAGTAACACTCAAAGAAGTCATAACAAAAAACGGCGCTTAATAGCGCCGTTTTTTTTACGTTATAAGTTTAATAAGGTGCGCACGCTAGCTTAGCGTTGCGGTTTCTTCGAGCGCATTTTCTAACAGTTGAGTTGCTTTATCAGTTGGAAGCGGCTTAGAGAAATAATACCCCTGCAAAATGCCACAACCCATGACGTTTAATAGATAAGCTTGTCTTTCATTTTCGACCCCTTCAGCGACTACAGTAATGTTGAGGTATTTGGCCAAGCGAATGATGGTGGCGGTGATATTTCTATCTTGATCTGATTGCTCAATATCCATGATAAACGAGCGATCAATTTTGAGGATATCAATCGGAAAGCGTTTTAAGTAGCCAAGTGATGAATGGCCAGTCCCAAAGTCATCAAGTGCAATCGTCACGCCCAGCGCTTTAAGGCGATGCATAATTTTAAGGGCTTGCTCGGGGTCGGCCATCATGGCGCTTTCAGTGATCTCAAGCTCTAAACATTGAGCTGGGATATGATGCCTCAGAAGGCATTCACGGACTGTGTCGACTAAAAAGTCACTTTCAAAATGCTTAGCTGAAATATTGATCGCCACATGATTACCAGAAAGCCCCATCATGCGCCAATGACTAATTTGCTTACACGCAACATCCAATAAGTAATTCGTCATAGGAATAATCGCGCTACACTCCTCAGCAAAAGGAATAAAATTAGCAGGGTTTTCTATGCTGCCATCGTCCTGCTGCCACCTAACTAACCCTTCAAAACCTACGAGCTTTCTACTTTCAGCTTGATATTTAGGCTGATAAAACAGTTTAAATTGCTGATCGTCTATGGCCCTCAACAGGGCAGATTCTCGGGATAAGATAGTGGGATCTAATTGATGACGCTGTTTATCAAAAAACTGGTAGCTGTTATTACCTTTATGTTTTGCGTGATCTAATGCAGAGTCTGCACAGCGGATCAGATGCTCACTATCAATTGCATCGTCAGGATAGATAGCTAAACCACAAGAAGCGCTGACTGAGGTCTCTACGCCTTGATGCGTAAAGGGATGATTAATACATTTTAAAATGTCATCAGCGAGTTTTTTAGCAAAGAAAATCGTCATACCAGAAAACAGGTAAGGCGGTATCAGTACTGCAAATTCATCACTACTGACACGTGCCAGAGTAAAGCCTTTATCAAGGTGTTGGGATAAACGATTAGCGACTTCTTTTAACAGTGCATCACCACTTTCATGACCCATGAGATCGTTAATTTTTCTGAAGTGATCGATATCAATCAACACCAGTAATAAGGATGGAAACGCCTTATTACAGCTCGCTATGGCTTGATTCAGTGATTCAATAAAAAGCGTACGATTGGCAAGTCCGGTTATTGAATCTCGCGTTGATAAGTTCAGTAACGCTTTTTCATTGGCTTTACGCTCTGAAATGTTTGTCAGTACACCAAGATAAAATACCTCTGAAGGATGATCTTCATGGGTCAACTTAGTCACTGTTACATCGAGCGCGAGTTTTTGATGATTAGCGCCAAGCGTCCAGATTTCGCCAGTCCAATAATCGTTTAACTGGCTCTCTGCAACAATATGTTGTTCAAGTCTGCGGTCTCTGCCTTGCTCGGTATAAATTTTCGGTTTATGACCTACTAATGCATCAGCAGAGTAACCTGTAATATCACTATATGCTTGGTTCACTTTGAGAACATTAAAGTGTTCGTCGGCAAGCCAAATAGCATCTTTTGAATGGGTCATGAGCATGTCGCTGAAATGCTCTGTCAGTTTTGATTTAGAAGTACGTAGCTGCTTGTTTAGCAACCAGTAAACACAGCCAGCGCTCATGACTAGGGCTAACACCCAGTGCCACCAAACTTGCTTTGGTTTTGAGGCTGTCACCGTCAACGTTTTCGACATACTTTGACTAGACGAAACAACTTCTAATGCCGACATTTCTGTGGGAGTCAGGGTGAGCTTATTGTTTTCAAGTAATTGCCATGGCGCACCTTCGGATAAACGATAGCTTAGCTGGCAGGTTTCGCAGGTGTTAAACCATAAACTAAAACGCTTTACATCCGCTTCTATGGTAAGCGGTAATTTTGGTGAAAATGACTCAGTGATTTTATCTCGGTAATGGTAGCGCACATGCGACAGCGCAAGTGTTGGAGATTGAACATGCGCTTGCTCAGCGATAAGAGAGAAACTGTCATTCAATAACATCAGCTTTTGTCTAAAACTCAGTACTTGGCGTTGTGCTTTAAATGGCGCAATCAAGCGTTTGGTGACGCGATTTTTATAATGCGCGATCCCTTGTTTATCAAATTGCCAAATCCCTTCTTCTGCATGGGCTAAATATTTACCGGCAAATTGATTACGCTGTATGAAGCCTGTTATTTGTTTATTGACCAAAGTCAGCGCAAACAAACCCGATTCGGTACTAAGCAGGAGTGTATTATTATGCTTAGTGTAGAGCACATCATGGAATGTTAGGCTTTTAAAAGGTAATGACAACTTTTGTGCAGAGCCTTGTTCAAGCAACCATAATGCATTGGTCGTCGAAGCGATAAATTCATTATCTGATAACTGTGTGATGCTATGGATACTTTCAATATCATAGCGGTGTAAAAGCGTTTTACTACCTATATCAAACTGGCTCAAACCACTGTTGTCTCTGACCCATAAATTACCATCATGGGTGAAATAGAGCGCCTGTGTATTTTGTTTATCAATAAAAGGAGTGAAACTCCCTTTCTCGCCGCTAAAAATAAAAATTTGTTGTTCAGTTGCGACTGCCCAGCGTCCACCATCAATATAACGTACTGCATTAACGGGCTGACTTTTAGCAAATTGCTGAAAAGCTCGCATACCTATTTGGTAAAGCTTTAATTCTTCAGAATTTTCAATATCGGTTTGTAAGTTTAATTGAGTAGGTTGAAATTTGCGCCATTGACCTAGTTGAGAAAGCCAGATTGATTGGTTTGACACTTTTAAATCGTCAATCGGCAAGTTATTAACTTGGTATTGATACTGGGTCTGTGTGTTTAAGTTGTAGCTGTTGATAAAGCTATCTTTGAAACTCAATAATTTAGAATCAAAAACAACAAGATTGTCAGCTGAAAAAAGAGGCTGAGTTTGTAAAGTTTTATCAAACAGGAAAACCTCGCCAGCTAAAGATTTAAAGATGACTTTATCTTGATGCAGTAATAAGGTGTCAGCGTCAAATGGCAAGGTTGCGAATTGTTGCTTGCCATTCATCATGTCCCAACGCATAAGGGCATTGTCTTCAGAGACATAGACCACACCTTGTGGTGAGGTCTGCCAAAGTTGCTGCTTTAAATCGATAGGCAAAACAGATAATGTCGTATTCACCAGTTGATAAAGGCGTTCATTGCTTTGAAAAATAATGCCATTGTCAGTCTGACTGATTTTTGTGACAGGGGTTTGTAGCCAGGTGCGTGTTTCACCTGTCACTGTATTGATCTTAGTTAGGCCATTTTGATGACCTACCCAAAGTAAAGGTGCTTGACTTAAAATACTTAAAAACGGTGCTGTGAGGTCATGAGTGAGTTGCTGAGCATTAAACTCGTGATGGCCGTCGAATTTAATAATATCATCAGCATATAAAAACCAATGCTGATTATTGGCCTGACTTGCTATGGCTTGGGTAGTGCGCTGCGATGCAAAAACTGAGTTGCACAATATTACGAGACACAACAGCAATGAATGCCATAACTTCATAATATTTAATATCCTCCTCAGTCCTTTTAATATTTAATATTAGTGAATTATTCATCGCTGTGCGAGTAAAATGTTAAAAAACGGCTAACTATTTTGAGTTTGGAAAGCCGAGTTGACGCCATGACTCGTAAACGAATACTGATACCGCATTTGATAGGTTCATACTACGACTGTCAGGTTTCATCGGAATACGCACTCTTTGCTCTGCTGGCAGAGAAAAGATGATGTCTTCGGGCAACCCGCGTGTTTCAGGCCCAAACATTAAACAATCACCGGCTTGGTACTCTGGCTCATGATGATACGTGCTGCCTTTGGTGGTACAAGCAAAGACGCGCTTAGGTTGTTCAGTTTCTAAATAGCTTTCAAAAGAAGGGTGACGTTTTACTTCACTGAACTCATGATAATCAAGGCCTGCACGACGAATACGCTTATCATCCCACTCAAAGCCCAACGGCTCTATTAAGTGTAATGTGTAACCAGTATTAGCACATAAACGAATGATATTTCCCGTATTTGGTGGGATCTCAGGTTGGTATAAAACAATATCTAACATAATCACCTCTAAAGTTATTGAGCTAAGTATACCGAAAAGTATACTGAGCAATAAGTCATTTAGGTGTCTATACCCAATGAGAATCAATTAAGGAGTGAGTTTATGACGCGTCAGTACGATGTGCTAGTACGTTTTTCAAGTCTATTTACCATGGCAGTGGTGAGTATCATGATAGCGGCAAAGGCTTGGGCTTGGTTAGCATCTGGTAGCGCGGCTATGCTTGGCTCGCTTACGGACTCCTTATTAGATATCTCAGCATCAATGATGAGCTTCTTAGTTTTAAGCTACGCGCTCAGACCTGCTGATGATGACCACCGCTTTGGGCATGGAAAAGCAGAAGCTTTGGCTGGGCTCGGTCAAGCCGCGTTTATTTCTGGTTCGGCATGCTTTTTGGCATTTCATGGCATTGAGCGTTTAATTAATCCCGTTCCTTTACCTCACTCCATGTTGGGCGTTTGGGTCAGTGGTTTCGCAATACTGTGCACATTATTGGTTGTGGCGGTTCAGCAATATGTTGTGAAGCATACTGAGTCTATCGCTGTAAAAGCGGATTCACTGCACTACAAAGGAGACCTATTATTAAACGCTGCCGTGCTAGTGGGTATTTACTTAGCATCAATAGGTTATTTATTCGCAGATTCCGTGTTTGCCATTGGGGTGGCGTTCTATCTATTATTTAACTGCTGGGAAATCGCCAAAGAAAGTGCCAATCATCTAATGGATAAAGAAATCTCAGATGAAGAAAAAGTCCGCCTAGTTTCTATAATTTCAAAACACCCCGACGTACAAGGGGTTCATGATTTAAGAACACGGCAAAGCGGTAAACTTAAATTTGTACAGTTTCATATCGAGCTTGATAAGCAGCTAAGCTTGCAGCAAGCACATGCTATTTCAGCTGAAGTTTGCGAAAAAATTCGCGCTGTATTTGGCGAGCATATAGATATTATGGTGCATCAAGATCCGGTTGCCTTAAATGAGCGGTGTGAATCACAAAACCCATAAAACTGCTGCATCAGTGGGTGGCGAATAGAATCAATTTCATTTAGCAGCTCGTGTTTCGCCATGGGAAATTCAGAAATACCGATGTTTTTTTGTTGTTGTGCCCACTTTTTTGTTGCTAGGTTATCAACAATACTGTCTTGCTCTGCAAGTGCAATATGGATCGGCGTAGGGTTTAGAAGTTCAGGCAATAAGAAAGTCCAATTGAGTGCCGCTTGTAACCACGCAAAGCTTACTCCGCCTAATTGAAGATGTGCTTGATTTGCATATAACGCTCGAAAATGCGTATATCTTTCAGCGCTATTGGTTAACTCGTTTTCAGAGAAGGGCTTTTCTACATAACTTGCTTGACCAAACGCATAGCGCTGTGAAAAACCTAGACGACATGCTGAGCGTGCGACCCAGAGAGCGACTTTACTTGGGAAAGGTGCAGTGTTTATTCCCAGCATAGGCGCACATATAAAGGCAGCTTGTGCGTTCACCGGATACCTCGCCATATAATCACAGCAAATCGCGCCGCCCATAGAGTGCGCTAATAAAAAGTAATCGCAGTTAATTTGAGGTTTTACGATGCTTTCAATGAATAGGTGTAAGTCGTCAGCAAAGTCTTCAAATTGCTCAATATATCCTAGCTGTTGATCGGCTGTGAGACGCGCAGATTGCCCTTGCCCAATATGGTCACAGCAGTACACGGCAATATTGTTCTGATTGAGCTCCCAGATTAACTCTCTATATTTATGACTTGCTTCAATGCGCCCAGAAATCAGCACTACCGCATAATCAATGTGTTCAGGCTGATGAATGGTGTAAAACAAATTGCCATTTTTACCGGCAAATTGGCTATGTGTACCTGACTGCCAATGCTGCTCTATGGTATTGATATTGTCGTTAAGTTGATCTGAATAGCTGTAAAACGTCATAGTGGTAATGTAATTGTGACCGTTAACCCGTGTGGCTGGTGGTTAGCAAAGTGAATATCACCTTGGTGGGCGAATAGTGCCCGCTTAGCAATGGCTAAACCTAAACCAATCCCACCAGATTGTCGAGCTCGAGCACTATCGGTGCGGTAAAACGCATTACCAAGTTCAGTCAATGCCGCGTCATCAACACCTTGACCGTCATCCTTAATGCGAATGATCAGATTATCTGCTTGCTGCTTGATGTCGAATTCAATACAAGAGTCGGCATATTTGATGGCGTTTCTGGTGATATTTTCAATTGCAGATGTCAACAAGGCAGCATCACAATTTAATTCTAGATCGGGGATTGTATTGTTCGATAGAGTCTTATTGTGTTGATGGGCTTCAAATTTGGCATTTTGAAGTAATTCTTGTAGCAAGCTAGAGAGTGGGATTGGCTCAATGTTAAGTTGATGATCAGCATATTCTAAGCGTGACAAGGTCAGTACATCAGCGAGCATTTTATCTAAACATTGAGACTCTTTTTCTATCCGAGCTAAATAGCTTTGCGTTGCATCTCCGGCGGTATCTTGTGCCATGGCATTGGCTAGGTTTAAGCGCGTCAGCGGCGTGCGTAACTCATGAGACACATCGGCCAGTAACTGTTTATGTGCTTGTATGCTGTGAGTGAGTTTATCGGCCATAAAGTTAAAGTCATGAATAAGCTGACCGACTTCATCTTTGCGTTGGGACTCTGATGGAGCACGTACATTAAGCTCGCCTTGTGCAAGGCGTCTTGCACTTCGACTGAGCGTATTTAATGGTGTAATTAAATAAATGGTTAAGAAGACGCTCAAAATCACAGAAGGAATAAATATTGCGAGTAATTTCATCCACACAGGTAGCATGCGGATGGAATGGAAAAGCATAGGTCTGCGCAGAGGCTTAATTTGATATAAACGATATGCTTCTTGGTTAAGGGATATATCAACAGGCCCGTAAGCAACATAGCGCTCAGTTCTAATTTGGCTCGGCACGTTCTCATCGCCAAGGTCATTTAATACCGATAAATTTAAATTACGGTCGTTATTTTCGGTCGCAATAGTTTTATCGATATTGTCATGGACCAATAAAATCATACTGTGGCGAGATAAACGCGGGTGGTCTACGGCTTGTTGTAACGTTTTATTATGATCTTCAACCAGCCTAACAATGTTACGTTTCAAATGATTAAGGCTGTCTAACTGTCTGCCATGAAGCGGGTCATTATCTAACAGCTCGCCTTGCAGGCGGGTGAATAAAACCAATAATAAAAATATACAAACTATGGTCAGCCAAAATCCAGCGAATGCTTTATAAAATAGCCGACTATTAAGAGCTTGTTTAAAGTTATTTTTACTGAGCCAAAAAGACATAACCGCTGCCTCGCATGGTCTGAATACAATTCGCATCGCTATGTTGCGCGATTTTTTTTCGTAAGTTACTGACATGCATGTCAATAGAGCGATCAAATGGGGCTAACCGACGGCCCAGCACTTCTTGGCTAATTGTTTCTTTGGTAACTACTTTACCGACTTGAGTCATCAGTAGTTGCAACACGGCGAACTCAGTCCCAGTGAGTGTCAGTTGTGCTTTGTTAACGTGCACGGTTCGCGCAGCCATGTTCAGAGCAACACGATTGTATTCGATGACCTCAGCGATTTCAGCTTGCTTTACAAACTCGACACGTCGGGTAATGGCATTGATGCGAGCCAATAATTCTCTGTGATTGAAAGGCTTGGAAATATAATCGTCGGCACCTAACTCAAGTCCAAATATGCGATCAAAATCATCGCCTTTGGCGGTCAACATGATCACGGGAGTCAGGTGAGTTTGGCGAAGCTGTTTGAGTACTTCGAAGCCATCGAGTTTAGGCAGCATGATATCAAGTAAGATGACGTCGAAGTTATCTGCTTTAGCCATTGCTAAGCCCGATTCTCCATCAAACGCTTGGCTGACAGTATGATTCTGACTTTGCAGGTATTCGCAAAGTAAATTACTTAATTCAATATCGTCTTCTATTAGTAATAATTGGCTCATGAGGCACCTGACAGCATTGTACTTCTTATCTCTAGTGTACTGATAATCACATTGTATTGCAGAACTTTACACACTCTTTACGTTCGCTTGCGTTACTTTGCATTGCAGTGATTAGACTTGTAAGCAAGTTAACCCGAGAGAGAAATTATTATGAAATTATCAACTTTATTAAGCGCCATCGTTTTATCAGGCAGCATTTTAGTGTCGCTGACAGCCAGCGCAAAAGGTCATTCAGAGCACCGCGGAGATTTTTTACTTTCTAAGCGTGCAGTGGCTGCACTGGATCTAACGGTCGATCAGCAAACACAAATCAAGTCGATTATTACAGAATTAAAAGCGGATAAAAAAGATAGAACGCTAGAGCGTAAAGAAAATCGTGAAGCATTTCGCGCTTTAGTCGAAGCCGAAAGCTTTGACGAAGATAAAGCAAAAGCCCTGATGTCAGACATTAAAGCTGAGCGTTCAGAAAAAGTGTTAGCACACCTCAAAAGCCGTCATCAGATATGGCAGCTACTGACCGTAGAGCAAAGAGAAAAATTAACAGAGATGCGTGAAAAGCGTAAAAACAAGCAGCGTCGCCACCGCGACTAACTAGCAGCTACAAGATAACTTCAACATAATACCAATCCTCAATAATACTCAATCATTTTGAGGGACTAAAACTGACGCTAACTTCGTTGGAAATTTCTTATTTAGAACAACTAAATAGCAAAATTTTCGCCTCGTTATCGACTAGTTTTTCTTGCCTCAAAATAGACCGCTTAATTAAGAGGATTGGTATAAAAAGGCGACTATCAATTTAAGATAGCCGCCATTTTTTATGTTCTTTCAAGCTTTTTGAGCGAGTTATAGAAAGAGATTATTGAAAGAAGTCATCGTTTTTAGCCAGCATGGCTTCAATGTCTTCAATCATATTTTGTTTAGCTTGCTCATCGAGTTCTTCGTTTGCAGAGATCTTGCTGGATATCTTGTTATTTTCTTCAGACCATTCGCCTAAATCAATTAACTGACAACGCTTTGAACAAAAAGGGCGGTGTGGACTTTGCTCACCCCATACGACATCGGCTTGGCAAGTCGGGCATTTTACAACTGTGGCCATCATCATTCTCTATTGACTTGGTTTGGCCACAGTGTAATTAAAACTAATGCGCTTTGCTACCTGATACTCGCACCTAGGTTTGAGTATCTAGAGTTTAGAAACTGGTGACTCGGTTTATTTCGGCAAGAGAAGTCACACCAGCAGCGGCTTTTTTCAGACCCGAAATACGTAAATTAGCGAATCCTGCTTTTGCAGCCATTTCAGCGATTTGAATCGAGTTACCACCTTCCATAATGACTTGTGCGATTTCAGGCGTGATCTTCACCACTTCATATACACCAACACGGCCTTTGTAGCCTTCGGTACAGTGATCGCAGCCATTGGCTTTGTATAGCGTTATGTCGTTGATCCCTGCTTTGACAAAACCTTGGCGATTGAGCTCTTCTTCAGGCAAGGTTTCAGGCGTTTTACACTTAGGGCACAAACGACGCGCTAGACGCTGTGCGATGATCAAGCTGATCGAGCTTGCCACGTTATAAGCGGGTACACCCATATTCAATAGACGGGTTAAGGTTTCAGGTGCTGAGTTGGTGTGAAGTGTACTCATTACCAAGTGACCCGTTTGTGCTGCCTTAATAGAGATCTCAGCGGTTTCTAAGTCACGGATCTCACCAACCATGACCACATCTGGATCTTGACGTAAGAAGGCTTTGAGCGCATTGGCAAAGGTCATCTCTGCTTTTGGATTGATCTGAACTTGGTTGATACCTTCAAGGTTAATTTCAACCGGATCTTCCGCAGTACTGATATTGCGCTCTGGTTTATTGAGAATATTTAAACCCGTGTAAAGTGAAACAGTTTTACCAGAGCCCGTTGGACCTGTTACTAAGATCATGCCTTGTGGCTGTGCCAGCGCATCCATGTAGAGTGCTTTTTGCTCTGGTTCGTAACCCAACACATCAATGCCTAACATGGCGCTCGATGAGTCAAGAATACGCATTACTATTTTCTCACCCCACAAAGTAGGTAGGGTACTGACACGAAAATCGATACTTTTACGATCTGAGATCTTTAATTTGATACGGCCATCTTGCGGTTTACGCTTTTCGGCGATATCCAAGCGAGACATAACCTTGATACGGGCTGACAAACGCGTTGATAAACTGGTTGGCGGGCTTGCCATTTCATGGAGCATGCCATCGATACGAAAACGAATGCGGTATTTATGTTCGTAAGGCTCAAAGTGTAAATCTGACGCGCCTTTTTTAATGGCATCCATTAAAATCTTATTGATGTAGACAATGATAGGGGCATCATCTTTGTCTTTTTCATCGTTGGTGTCTTGCTGCTGTTGAGTCTCTTCAACATCCATGCCTGAGAATTCTTTAAAGTCATCCTCACTCATGGATAGGCCGCCATTGGCATCGAATAGTTGATCTATCTTTTGCTCTAACTGTTTGTAATCAACCACCACCACTTCACATTGTAAGCCAGTGCTAAATTCGAAGTTTTCAAATGCACCATAATCAGTGGGATCAGAGGTGGCGATATACAGCTTGCGACCTTTTTTGACTAAGGGCAGTAAATGGTGCTGGCGGATCAGCTTTTCTTTAATAAGCTCTTTTGGTAGCTGCTCAACGTCAAAGTCACTTAGGTCAAACATTGGCACTCTAAAGAGATCTAGGCATTGTTCAGCCAGCTCTTGACCTGTCATCCCACTACATAAACAGATAAGCTCTGCCGTAGACTGTGCTTCGGTCTGCTTTAATTTTAATTGCTCTGCGGTCACACGACCGAGTGTAATAAATTTCCGTAAAAGGGGAGAGTGATGTTCCATAATGCCTCTATGACGACTTGAACTTAGTTTAGCTTAGCAAAAAATATCAAAGCAAAAAATAGACCTAACTCAAAGTATTACTTTTATGCTTAATGAGTGCTCAGTACGAGCTGCCGAATAATAAAGACCAATAAACTATTTACTTATTTCAGCTTGTTGCAAAAAAGCGTGGTGTAATTCTTCAACATCTAAAAGGACTGAACTAATTTCACGATGATTATCAAGAATTGAATCGGCCTTTTGTAACTTATCTTCCCGTGACATTTGTGCGGCAATAATGTTCTTTACTTGCTCAGTACTGACTGAATCTCTGTTTGCTGTGCGTGCTAGTTGCACCTCAACAGGCACATCCACCAATAAAGTGTGGTCGCAGAGTGCATCGAGTTTGTTTTCGAAAAGTAGCGGTGCACTTAACACCACGTAAGGACTTTTGGCGTTGGTTAGCTGCTTTGTAATATTTTGACGGATCAGTGGGTGTAGCAAATTATTTAACCAGCTTTTTTGTTCTGAATCGGCAAAAATAATTTCACGTAACTTAGCTCGGTTGAGTGAGCCATCATCTAACAAAATAGCGCTACCAAAGTGCTGCTCGATGGCGCTTAGACCATCACTGCCAATTGCTACGACATCTCGTGCAATGACATCGGCATCGACAATTTCAATATCCAGAGAAGCAAGGTGATTAGAGACAAGAGTTTTACCTGCGCCAATGCCCCCTGTTAGTCCTAAAATCCAGTTACTCATACTTGTTTACCTGAAAAATGGGCTGACTTAGCCTAAAAGAGAAAAGTACCAAGTTTGAATCTCGGTGCCATAGAGCATAGCGAGCCAGCCCGCGATGGCTAAATATGGGCCAAATGGAATAGGTGTGCTGTGCTCTTTACCTTGCACAGCTAATTGAATGCTGCCTATTACAGCGCCAACAACACTGGATAATAAAACAATGGTCAAAATTGCTTGCCAACCTAATAGTGCACCAAAAATAGCTAACAGCTTAAAGTCACCATACCCCATGCCTTCTTTACCTGTAAGTAGCTTAAATACCCAAAACACCGTCCATAAACTTAAGTAGCCTACCGCAGCACCGACAATGGCTTCGCTGGGTGGAAGGGTATAGCCCAAAACACTAGCAATTAACGCTAACCAGACTAAAGGAAGCGTGAGTTGGTCGGGCAATAACATGTGATCGATATCGATAAAAATAAGCGCCACGAGTACCCAGGTGATAAAAATATAAAGCAAGCCCAGCTCAGTTGCACCAAACTGCAATGCAATCCAAAGAGAGGCAAGGGCAGTGCCTAACTCTACTAGTGGATAACGAACAGATATTTTTGCTGAGCAACTGGCGCATTTGCCTTTTAACATCAGCCAGCCCAATAATGGAATATTATGCCAGGCTTTAATTGGAGTTTTGCAGTGTGGGCAAGTCGAGTTAGGTTTAATCAGGTTGAAAGTGTCGTTGCTTGATGCTGTTTGCTTGCTAGAGTTTGCCAATTCATCGACCAGTGAGATACGGCACTCTTGCTGCCACTCTCGTTGCATCATGAGCGGTAGACGGTAAATCACCACATTTAAAAAGCTACCAATACACAAACTCACTAAACCAACGGTCAAAAGAAAAAACCACTGCTGGTTTTGCATTAAATAAATTACTTCTTGCATTAAAATGTCACTTTCTAAAAGGTAGAAAACTGGGCTTAAACCACAGAACCCAGTTGGAAGATAGGTAAGTACATGGCAATAATAAGGCCACCTACAAGCACAGCAAGCACACTCATAATTAACGGCTCTAACAGGCTAGATAGGCCATCAACTGCATCATCGACTTCTTGTTCGTAAATGTTAGCCACTTTTTCTAACATGCCATCGAGTGAGCCAGACTCTTCACCGATAGAGACCATCTGTACCACCATATCTGGAAAGAGTTTTGAATTGCGCATCGCCCAGTTCATTTGGTTACCTGAACTAACCTCGGCTTTGATTTCAGTAATAGCATTTTTATAGATCACGTTACCCGATGCGCCTGCGGCTGAATCTAGTGCATCAACGAGAGGCACACCTGCTGCAAATGTCGTAGAGAGTGTACGCGCGTAACGTGCTACAGCAGCCTTGTGTAAGATCATACCGAC
The DNA here is from genome assembly GCF_056158285.1 of Pseudoalteromonas sp. AWM4_233. Classification (NCBI taxonomy): domain Bacteria; kingdom Pseudomonadati; phylum Pseudomonadota; class Gammaproteobacteria; order Alteromonadales; family Pseudoalteromonadaceae; genus Pseudoalteromonas; species Pseudoalteromonas sp. AWM4_233. The sequence continues at coordinate 551,467 of NZ_JBSWSZ010000001.1, forward strand.
AACGGGTAATTGCAATACCAAGCGGTCATTGAAATGGCGCACGGCAGATGAGCGGATCAAAGCCTCTTTATACGAATATATACTGACCCCGATAACCAACAAGAACACCCACCAGGCATCTTGCATAAACTCTGATATACCAATCACAAATAGGGTAAAGGCAGGGAGTTCAGCACCAAAACTGCTGAAGATATCTTGGAACTGCGGTACCACGAAAATTAGTAGGATAGACGTTACTATCAGTGCGACCACAACGACCGCAATAGGGTAGAACATGGCTTTTTTAATTTTTGACTTTAACGCTTCGGCTTTTTCTTTATAAACGGCAACACGGTCAAAAATTTTATCAAGGGCACCAGACTGCTCCCCTGAGTGAATGAGGTCACAATACAGCTCGTCGAAATAACGCGGGTAAGCACGCAGAGATTTCGCCAGTGGCTGACCGGCTTTTACCTCATCGGCAATGCCGCCAATGAGTTTACTTAAACTTTTGTTTTTTGCCCCAGATGAAATCATTTCTAAAGACTGAATAAGCGGTACGCCCGCAGTCAACATGGTGGCAATTTGTCGGGTGAAAATCGCAATGTCTTTGGCGGTAATTTTTTGACCGCCTGCACCTATGCCAAACAAAGGTTTAGGCTTACGTTTAACTTTTGAAGGGGTAATGCCTTGTTTACGAAGCTGGGCTTTAACAAGGGCAATGCTGGTACCGGTCATTTCACCTTCGAGCTTTTTGCCTCGGGCACTTAAACCAGTCCATTGAAAGGTATCGAGTTTATCGGCGGTATCTTTATCTGTTTTCATAAACAACCAAAAAGGGCTGAATAAACAGCCCTTTAAGTTAGTGCGTTAAGATTAACGGCAGCTAGCTGGTAAGTATTTGGCTTCAACACCATTAGTACCAGCTGAAGCACAAACCCAAGCTCTCACAGCAGATAATTCACCACCAGTAGCTGTGTGAAAGTTTTTTGCAGCAGCAGCAGTACTAGCGTCAGCATTTAGGTAAGGAGTTAGAGTAATGTTTACGTTAGTACCTAGCTGAGGAATATTTTGAGCTGCGATAGTGATTACACCGTCAGCTGAAGTTTGAACTGATGCTACATACTGTGAAATACCACCAGTAGGTGCAGCTTCACCACAACCAAAGCCATTGGCACTTGGAGCTGCTCTTAAACCTGTTTGAGAAACTTCTGAAATCGCTGTTTTACAAGTCGTACCTGCAAGAATTACTTCACTCACTTTAGCGCGAGCTGTGTAATCTTGATAAGCTGGCAATGCGATTGCAGCTAGAATACCGATGATTGCAACTACAATCATTAGTTCGATTAGGGTAAAACCCTTTTGATTTTGCGTCATGATGTGTCTCCTAAAGGAAAAATGCTAACTCACCGTGGTAAGCTAGGTTATTAAATAGTTATAAAGTTTGTATCAATGGATAAAGTTTACACCCATTGTATTGCAAATTTATAGTGCTAACTCATTTAATGGGGCTCCCACTATGATGGCTGTTGATTGTTTGTAAAAAATACCTAAAACAATGCGCCATACATGGGTTGTTAGCGTACGTATCACCCTTCTTTAAGGTTCAACGCATTACCACCATCTCAATTAAAGTTTAGATTTTTTATTTAATTAAAATCACCAATATTAGGTTATCGGCAATTTTGTATTTAAATAAACGACAAACTTAATTATTTGCTACTCTAATTGTTAAACTTGATATTAACAAGAGTAAATAAGAATTAATTCTTATTTTAAGAGCTGGGGCTAATTATTTTATACAGGTAATGAACTATATTAATATATATCTCAAGGAAAAAATTAATAATTTGTTACCAGCATATCAAAACCCGCTCATTAAATTCTCTTTAAAATCAATTGTCAACATTTATGCACTTATCTTAGATTACAGCCAATTACACTTGCGTGTTATTGAAGCGCATTGATAGGTCGATACTCTGCACATTTTTAGTCAGTGCACCACTTGAAATATAGTCGACACCCGCCTGTGCGTATTCGGCTAAGATTTCTATGGTCATATTACCCGAGACTTCAAGTTTAGCGCGCTGTGCTGTCACTTCTACGGCTTGTTGAATTTGTGGTACGCTAAAGTTGTCTAGCATGATGATGTCGCTACCAGCTTCAATGGCTTGCTGTAGCTCGTCTAGATTTTCAACTTCTACTTCAACTGGTTTAGCTGGGTGATTTAATTTAGCTTGTTTAACTGCAGCTGCAATACCGCCACAGGCTGCAATGTGGTTTTCTTTAATTAAGAATGCATCAAACAAACCAATACGGTGGTTTTTACCGCCACCACAAGCCACGGCATATTTTTGTAATGCACGAAGACCCGGCACAGTTTTGCGTGTATCAAGGAGTTGAGTATTACTGTTTGCCAAAGCTTTTACATAATGAGCTGTGGTTGTTGCGGTGCCTGAAAGCGTTTGTACAAAGTTCAAGGCGGTACGCTCAGCGGTTAAAATGGCACGTGCTGAGCCTTTAGCGGTAAATAGTTGGCTATTCGCTGCAACAAAATCCCCATCATTGACGAGTACTTCAACTTCAACGCTTGCATCAACCTGTTTAAATACCTCTAAAATTAGGGCTTTACCACAGAATACACAGTCTTCACGGGTGATCACATAAGCGTTGGCTTGCTGCGCTTCAGGTATTAACTGCGCTGTAATATCACCATCGGCAGCCGATTGAAAGTTGAGGTCTTCATTTAAAGCTTGTGTGACTAATTCACTAATAAGAGCAGGCGTAAGAAGTTGGTTTTGCATACTAAGCGTCACTTATGTTGTCTAATTGCATTGTGCGAGAATTAAATTTTACTGCTTCCAAGAGTTTAAGACAATCGCGCTAGTGAAATTTCGTAAAGCTTGTTAAGGTTAGCCTATTATTGAAGCAAATGGTTTTAACCGTGAAACACACAGAGTTTTGCTTGCCAAATTCAAGCTTTAGGGTGACGCAAAGGCCTTGTACTTTTTTTGATGAGAGACCGAATGAGCAAGATGTCAACTTGCTGGTGGTTCATAATATTTCTCTGCCCGCGGGGGAATTTGGTACTGAACATGTAGATGCGCTATTTATTGGTAATATAGATTGTGCAGCACATCCTAGCTTTACCGATTTAGAAGGGCTAAAAGTGTCAGCACATTGCTTTATTAGACGAGATGGGCAAGTGCTGCAGTATGTGCCATTTAATAAGCGAGCATGGCATGCAGGTGTGTCGGAGTTTAAAGGTCGACAAAGGTGTAATGATTTTAGCATTGGTATTGAATTAGAAGGCACAGATACAACGCCTTATACCGATGCACAATATGTCGCTTTGACTGCCTGCACGCGTTACATCATGCAGCTGTATCCTGACATTTCTCCAGATCGCATCGTTGGGCATTGTGATATTGCACCAGGTCGAAAGACAGATCCTGGAGAAGCTTTTGATTGGCAGAAATTTTTTAAGTTGTTAAGTGAATGAGTAAATTATGATTTTGATCTCAATAATTTTAGCGCTGGCCATTGAGCGGCTAGGTGCCCGAGATGCGCATTGGCAGATTGATCATTACAGTAATAGCTACCTCAATATGAGTCAGTCGTTATTGCAGAATAGTTCATTATTAAAATCGCCATTTGCATTTGCGTTATGGGTTTTATTACCTGCTTTAGGTGTGTATTTTGTGATGGACTTTGCCGACTTCTTCCTCTTTGAGTTGGTATTAAATGCGCTATTATTACTTGTCTGTTTTGGCTGTGCTAAACCACGCGCTTTGTATAAGGGCTATTTAAATGCGCTTACGCGAGGTGACAGTGAAGGTGCAACGTTATATGCACTTCAGTTAGGCCAACACCGTACTGAAGATCAACAAGGCGGTGAATGGGTTGGTCAAACGCTAGCTTGGGTCAACTTTAGACATTACTGTGCGGTAATTTTTTGGTTTGTTGTGTTCGGTGCCCCAGGCGCAGTGATGTATGCTGTTACGCGCAGCTTATTCGACCAAGCTCAGCAAAGTGAACAAAGTATATTGACTGCGCGCAGTAGCGTATTAGCCGACATGCTTTATTGGTTGAACTGGTTACCTGCGCGTATTACCAGTTTTGGTTATCTGATAATTGGTAACTTTTCAAAGGGCACGGGCTGTTGGCTGAAATATGCGTTAGATTTCAAAACCCCAAACCGTAAAGTAGTGACCAGTACAGCGCTTGCCGCTGAGCAAATTGAGCAGCAATACGCGGGCTGTACTTACGAAGCCACCTGTATGATGCGTTTGGTTAAGCGTAATATTTTGTTTTACTTGGCACTGATTGCCTTACTTACACTGTTTGGTGGCGTTGCTTAAAACGTCTTACTGAGACGGTGAGTAATAATTACATAGGAAGTGACTCAAACCAGAGTCGCTTTTTTTCTGTCATTTTTTCGATTAAGTTCTCTTCAACCTCAAGTGTCGGGATCACTTCATCGGTAATATCGATAAGATCGCAGACTCCTGCTACATTCCACAATGATTCTTCTAAATCTTTTGCCTTGTGAAGTGCATAATGGCTTACATATTTCAGTTCATTTGCTAGGTAGTCGGTATCAGGGCGACCTGTTTTAGATACCTGTAGTTGGAATACAAATAAGATCTCTTTTCTAAGCGCTTTTTTGATAAATAAAAACAGGCTATCAAGTGAGTCTTCATCCCTCAAAACTTGGCTTTTGACGGCGTCAACTAGGGTTTTCTTGTCTGGATCAAAGCGTATAAATAGAGTGTATTTGAGCGGCTTATTTTGTCGTGTTTGTTTACGCAGCGCTTCTGAAAGTTCATCTTCAATAAAATTAGCAGGGAAAACCGGCGCGATTTCTATTTGTTCATCACTACTTTGGTTGAAGTGCTCTAAAACTTTGTGCAGCTTAGTCGAGTATAGGCCTCGGCCTACAGCACCAATGTTAAAGTGCGCCGATTCTTTATGTAAGTATAAAGGAAACTGGCACACACTCTTGGTGATCATATTACGCAGTGCTGTAGATAACCCTGGGATCTTTGGCGTCTCTTCACAGGCTTGCAGCTTGCTTTTGTTTTTATCAATGAGTTGCGTAAAAAACTCAATAGCTGGGTGCTTATTTTCAGATACCTTATGTACTTTTAAATTAATGATCGTTTTTGATTTACTGACCGCCATGACTTGATAGCGTAAGTGTTTTAAATCATGTTTCTTGGTGATTTTCTGCAATTCTGGCAAGTCGATATAAACTAAATCTCCTTTTTTCGCATCAGTGGGAGAATTAAGCTCGACTTGAAGGCCCATAACAGACAAATCACGTGTATGGCCTTCGATTAAAGTGTGGCTGTCGACATGAAAAGTGGTGCCTGTTTTATATAGGTAGCGTTTATGTGCGCGCAGATTTACATATTCTAGCGCTACAACTTCCAATGCTGGCGGAGTGGATGACTTACCATGGCCAAAGTGTTTGAGTAAATTGACTTGCCCAGCATCATATTGATGCTTTTTATATTCTGCGGTGCGACGCAGATCTGTGATATCAGTCAGTAGCATTAGGTTTTGTACGTCTTGAATAAAACCTTGTACTCGAGGTGTTGGCCTTTTATTCAATTTTTCGAGCGACTTGCCGGCACTGGCAGGAAGTGACAGCGGAATAAAAGCATCTTCATGGTAGCTTGGCATGAGCTGTACTTTAAAAGCGCGCCAGCTGTCTTTTTGGGCGCCAAACCCAAAGAATAACGAATTAAGGCTTGGCTCTTGCTTTAGTTCGAAATCAAAGGCCGAATAATAGTAAATTTTACCGCCGTTTGAGTGAGTAAAAGTATACAGCACCGCCTCTTTTACTGGGCTATGAAGGCTATTTAAATAGGCCAGTCGCTTTTGATTAAAAATACTATATAAACACGACTTTTTTCTTTCATCTTCAAAGTAATAATGAATGAAAGCATTGTTTTCGTTGGTTAGCACCATTGAAGGGAGTATGAGTTTGTTATTAACCTTGCTGAGAAATACAAACAATGAGCTGACTCGTGGTAAATAATACTGCTCATAGCCTTTGCACACAACCGCATCCATGGTGTTATCTAAATTGATTTTATAACGGCGCTTGTTACCGTGTATGAAGCTATTTAAGAAATCATCAAAGCCCTGATTGTTCTCAACAAATGTTCGCTTTAAGCGTACAAATTGATATTCATTATTTACTGGTTCTACAGCAACGACTTCATATTGAATACCGTCTTTGAGGCCAAGCTCAAAATCTTGTTCAAGTCCTACTAATCGAATGCTCAGTAATTGGCCTTTCTCAAAAACGGCTTTCGGGTGCACTTTGATCTTCGCACCGCTTAAGGAAATATCTGATGTATTGGCAGAAATAATATTATTCTTAGATACTTCAACCGTTATTTTGATTGAGTAATTCATTCGCTCTTCAATACGACTTTCATAAGAAGCGAATTTGATTAACTTAGCCCCATGCGTGAGTGTGGGCGTTGGCGTGTCAGCATCATCTTGCGCTTGTTGTTGCGCGCGCTTTTGCATGACTCTATAGTTATTGTCGGTATGCGTGACTGCTTCATATACCGCGAGGGTATACTTACCGTGCTTAGCAATCTCTTGCTCAAAAACAGCGATGGCTAAATCGTCCATAAAGTGCTGCTTGCCATCGTGAATATAGGGTTTTACTTCACCAGAAACCTGCCCGCGTAAATCGATAAATCGAGCGATAGGTTGGGATAGGCGAGACATTTCCATTTTGATCAAAAACTGATCTGGCTTAGACAGGTGGGCTGTTTTTTGCGCAAAGAGCCCATCAAAGCCAGGCGAGCCTAACTGTTGCTTGAGTTCTTCTATCAAAGGTTGATATTGTTGCAGCTTATCTTCAGCCATATAAAACCATTTTACTTACCGTGTTTTGTAATCGTACAAATACCGGCATTAATTTTCTTTTAGATTTCTTAGTTAATACTATGACAATAATTAGACATAGTTAACTTATTCTTGAGCAATAAATGAGTAAAGTGCCAGATTTATATGACAAAACTGAATATAATTTTACTCAGCAAATTTTAAAGCAAAAAGTGTGCCTTAGTATGGGAAAGAAAAAAACAGCATTTGTATGTAGTGAGTGTGGTGCCGAATTTGCCAGATGGCAGGGCCAATGCTCTGAATGTAAGGCTTGGAATACCGTCACTGAATTTAGGGTGCCGAGTGTTAAGTCAGCACCTCGCAGCTCAGCGATGGCAGGCTATGCGGGCATGATTGATGCTAAGGTGCAGACGCTTGATGAAGTAAACCTTGAGAGCTTACCGCGTTTTTCGACTGGCTTTAAAGAGTTTGATCGTGTGCTTGGCGGTGGCGTTGTTCCCGGCAGTGCAATTTTGATCGGTGGTTCACCGGGGGCAGGTAAAAGTACCGTTTTACTGCAAACCATGTGTTTACTTGCCGAGTCGATGAATACCTTGTACGTCACTGGTGAAGAGTCACTGCAACAAGTTGCCATGCGTGCCCACCGTTTGGGGCTACCAACTAACAAATTGAAAACCCTTGCAGAAACCAATGTTGAGACAATTTGCCAACTGGCTTTACAAGAAAAGCCGAGCATCATGGTGATTGACTCAATTCAGGTGATGCATATGAGCGATGTGCAATCGGCGCCGGGCAGTGTCTCTCAAGTTCGTGAAAGTGCCGCCTACTTGACGCGTTTTGCGAAACAGAATCAAGTCGCCATTATTATGGTAGGTCATGTAACCAAAGACGGTACTTTGGCGGGCCCTAAAGTATTAGAGCACTGTATTGATTGTTCTATTTTATTAGAAGGCAGTAGTGACAGCCGTTTTAGAACATTACGCGGTAATAAAAACCGTTTTGGTGCAGTGAATGAATTAGGCGTGTTTGCTATGACAGGGCAAGGTCTAAAAGAAGTATCTAACCCATCGGCTATTTTCTTGAACCGGGGTGAAGAGCAAACGCCGGGCTCTTTGGTTATGGTCATTTGGGAGGGCACACGCCCGCTACTTGTTGAAGTACAAGCCTTGGTTGATTATTCCCAGCTAGCCAACCCGCGCCGTGTTACCGTTGGTTTAGAACAAAACCGTTTAGCGATGTTATTAGCCGTATTGCACCGCCATGGTGGTTTGCAAGTGTCAGATCAGGATGTGTTTGTGAATGTAGTTGGTGGCGTTAAAGTGTCTGAAACCAGTGCCGACTTGGCTTTGATCACCGCGCTGGTATCGAGCTTTAAGAACTTCTCACTCGATAGACAACTGGTTGTTTTCGGCGAAGTCGGACTAGGTGGCGAAATTCGCCCGGTACCAAGTGGTCAAGAAAGATTAAGAGAAGCCGCGAAACATGGTTTTAAACGTGCTATTGTACCTAATGCCAATAAGCCAAAAGAGCTTATTGAAGGGATGGAAGTTATAGGCGTGAACAGTCTAAGCGAAGCCCTGGATGCGTTATTTTAATCAGGAAGTTAAAACATGAAAAAACCGCTTATCGCGATTGCTGTTATTGGCACAATAGCAGCGGGTTACGGTGTAACTCAATATAAAGCCAATGAAAAACTAAATAACGAGATTGCCAAGCAGATCTCTGTTTTTGAAGAAACATCAGGTTTTTCTGTTGATTACAAAGAAGCAAATTACTCATTGCTTAGCCAAGAAGTCAGCCTGAAAGACATTCAGTTTAAAGGCCCGGAAGGTGAAGACCTCGCTGTGATTAGCCAAATCATCATTGAAGGCTATGAAACTGACAAGATTAGTCCATATACATCAATGGATTTACAAGGTTTACGTTTTGCGCAGCCTCTCATTGAGCAAGCACAGCAAACGGCACCGTCAGAGTTATTAAATGCAAGCTATGACATCACTTCAAGCTTAAAGTATGACGAAGCCAGCGGTAAAAGCGACTTCGACATTGGCTTTGTTGCTGGAGAAGTTGCCTCTATGGATATGGCCTTCTCGTTAGGTAACTCTAAGTCATTTATGGAAGTGTCTCTAGAGTCGCAAAAACTGCAATCTCAAAGTCCACTGACTATGGAGCAAGAGCTGCAACTTCAAAGTAAAATGATGATGGCAATGCAAGAGCTGCAACCGCAATCATTCAACTTTACGTTTAATAACAAAGGTCAGTTCGATACTGTTGTTGAGAAACAACTGTCTGCGGTTCAATTAGATAAACTGACGTTTGTGCAACAAGCACAGATGCAAGTAGATATGCTGCCGCTTGCTGAAGATTCAAAGTCTGAATTAATGAACTTTGTAAATGGCTTAAATAGCTTAAATATTTCAATGCAACTAAACGAAAACAAAGCGGTATCGCAACTTGCAATGGAATTGGCTGGCCTAGCTCAGCAGCCTGAAAAGTTAGCAGAGTTTCTTAACTTACAAGTTAAAGGTAGTTAAGCAACTGCATTACTTTAGCTTAATATTAAAAAAGGCTTCAGATTTGAAGCCTTTTTTGTTTCTTTCGTTTTTAGATCTAATCTAAGCTGTTATAGACTCGCTTGTTTTCTTCTTTGCTTAGTAATAATACTTCTGTGCCACAGATCATATCTTGCAGCGCACGCTTTTGTTTAAAGTCGACGAGTACCAGTAAATTACCTAAACCTAATAATGCGAATAAACTACGCGCCATGGCCTTCGGCCAAGACAGTAATTGACCGTCGGGAGTTTGAACTTTTAAACGCCATGCTCGCATACCAATGGTTTGACCGCTTTTAGTCCAAAAGTAGCTGAAGAAAACCATACTGACTAAAACTAACAATACACTGCGAAGACCGTATAGCAGAGGAGTGGATTGAATCAGTGCAGACACATCTTCATGATCGCCTAATGAAATCATACCTAGTGAAATGAAGCCCTGAATAATGAGCAGATAAGCCACGGTAGTTAGCATAGCAAACGCGATCACGACTAAACCGTCATACATTAAAGAAGCAAGTCGGCGCATTAATCCAGCGCGAGGAAATTCAGACATCTTAGCCAACACTTAAATAAGAAAATAATGCAGCTATTTTACACAAAGCCAATGAAAATGGCGAAACTGCTGTTTATAAAAGTTAAGCGATTAAAATATCAGCAGTTAAATGAAGCAATAAAAAAATTGCTTGCTCCCACTAGGGGATGTTTGTATAGTGTTTTGCACAGAGATGAGGGCATAGAAAAAAAGCCTGAGCTCAAAGTGGTTTTTCTTTATTTTCTCTTGGTTAGAAGATCAAAGAAAAATTATGCCAGTGTGATGGAATTGGTAGACATGACGGATTCAAAATCCGTTGCCTTCGGGCGTGGCGGTTCAAGTCCGCCCACTGGTACCACTTTTTATATAACCCTAACCGTTTGGTTAGGGTTTTTTTATGCCTGAAATTTGTTGAAAGCATCGCACTTTAAAACTTCGGTAGCACCGACTTTACGTCGGGTCATTTATTTTACTATTTAGTGAAGTGAACTTGAGCGCCACGTGGGTGGCGCTAATACAGTTTCAGAGCCCGCCTATTTGTACCCGTTTTTATATAACCCTAACCGTTTGGTTAGGTTTTTTATGCTTGAAATTCGCGTAACAAAAAGCCGCGATAAATAACGCGGCTTCAACTAAACTTTTTGGCTTTTTCTTACAACGTCTCACTATACTCAGTAAGTACTTGCTCAACCCAAGTAGCAATGCGTTTGTCACTTTTTTCGTACTGGCTGTCTTCATCTAAAGCCAAGCCAACAAAGTGCGACTTATCTTCGGTCAGTGCTTTTGAGGCCTCAAACTCGTATTCATCGCTATTTGGCCAGTAGCCTAAAAAGGTCACACCCTGTGGTGTGATTTTATCGTGTAGCATGCCTAGGGCGTCTTGGAACCACTGGCCATAACCCTGCTGATCGCCCATACCGAATAGCGCGATGGTTTTACCTGCTAGGTTGACGTTTTCGATGTCGTCCCAGATTGATTCCCAATCTTCTTGTAGTTCACCAAAGTCCCATGTCGAGATGCCGAAGATTAAAAAATCGAAATTTTCAGCGTCTTTTAAGTTCACATCTTTAATGTTGAACATAGATAGGGTGTCTTTGCCGATGATGTCTTGAATTTTTTCAGCGGCCATTTCGGTATAGCAGGTGGTTGAACCATAGAATAAGCCAATTTGCATGCGGTTTATCACTTCTTATAAGGCTGATATGATGGGGCAAATTTTACCTGATGACACTTTAAATTGATACAGGCGACCAGTGAGCGATTTAGCAGATTTTGAAAATGACATAACCGAGCAAGAAGATGTGATAGAAGCATTTATCGATGTGCTTTTTCTTGAGCATGGTTTGAGTGAAAATACCTTAGCTGCTTATCGCACCGATTTAGAAAAGTGCGATGCTTTTATGAAAGCAGAACAAGGTAGAGAGAATCTACTTGAAGTAACGCAACAAGATATTGAGCAATACTTGGCGCACCGAGTCGATTTGGGTTTAAAGCCTCGTAGCACCGCCAGAGCGATCAGTGCGTTAAAACGTTTTTACTTGCACTGGGTGAAGACGCAAAAAATCTCAGCATCACCTATGGTCAATATCGCATTACCAAAGACTGGGCAGGCAATCCCTAAAACACTCACCGAGAACGAAGTCGAAGCCTTACTTGATGCGCCTAATGTTGAAGACCCTATGGGGCTTAGAGACAAAGCCATGTTAGAGCTATTATATGCAACAGGTTTACGTGTCACTGAGCTGGTGGGTTTACGTATGGAGCAAATTAATTTGCGCCAAGCCGTGGTGTTAGTGCGTGGTAAAGGTGGTAAAGAGCGCATGGTGCCGATGGGAGAAGAAGCGCAGCACTGGATAGAGCTATTTATTCAGCAAGGTCGTGCTTTAATGATTAAGCATGCCACTGACTTTGTTTTCCCATCAAAACGTGGGATAGGTATGACTCGTCAAACTTTTTGGCATAGAATCAAACACTATGCTATTTTGGCAAACATAACGTCGCCATTATCGCCACATACGTTGCGTCATGCCTTTGCAACACATTTGTTGAATCATGGTGCTGACTTACGAGTCGTGCAAATGATGTTAGGCCACAGCGACTTATCGACGACACAAATTTATACTCATGTAGCGAGTGAAAGATTGAAATCGCTGCATCAAGAACATCATCCAAGAGCTTAAAGCTTAGGGTAAATATTGCCAGAGTAACTATATAAATCTGGCAATATGAGTTAACACTTTTAGTCGCTAGGACATGGGCCCTCAAAAGAAAACAATTCATTTCCATGTAAATCGTAATAAGTGTGCTTACAAAACGAGCCTCCGTCACCCCCTCCACTTAAAGGATAGTGATTTAAGCTCGGTCCTGTATACCCAGAGTCATCAGGGGTTGAATATTTGTTTCCTGTTGGGCTAGAAACTGTCTTTGCAAAGGTTTTATCAATGGCTTCAGCTAAGCATTTTGAAAAAGAATTTGCGTTTAAAATACCATTTTTACCACCACTTGATCTGAGAATACCTAGCGGGTACCCCCCAATAGATGTTGCTCTTTCATTTGTAGAGACTTTAACCCAACCATCAATTAACTTTAGGTCAAAAACAACTTGGTTCTTTTTGCCTTGGCCATAATATTCAGATTTATACGTAAAATCAGTAATCACGTTTTTTGTTTTGTCGACATACTCAACAGTTCCGCCAATACCAAAAGAGCTTAAAGAAGCTTCAAAGTTGGCTCCTATTATTCTTATGTATTGAAAAGTGCCTTTAAAGTTTTCATCTATTACAACTTTATCATTCGCTTCAACTTGAATGTTTGCTTTTGCTGTTAGGTTATGAGCTAAATTCATCGCCTTCATCTCAGGGCTGTTGGCACAGCTACTCATTATTCCCACTGAGTTTTCATCAGTAATGGGGTGAATTGATTGAGATGTGTTAGCAGAAGAGGTGTACGTATTGATTTTAAAGTTACGATTAAGACTACGGGTTACATTTGTGAGTACTTTATAGCCATTGGTCGTACTAGTCAGTAATGTACGTATTTCATTTGGAATATTGTTTAGGTCTTGAACATATGGGGTTAAGTCATATCTAGGCTGGCCCTGATTATTATGACCCACTTTAAAAGCATAGGTTTTATCTTGTTGAACATCGTGAATGACCAGCTTTTTTGGGGTTGACCAACATTGTTCATGCACAATATCTTCAAAATTATTGCCTACATCGTTACGACATTGCATTTGAGGTTGATATTTAAATCGCTGGGCTATCTTTTTAGCTTCAACATAGCTGCAATCATCACAAATAACGGCTTCATAGAAGTTGCTAGGTTTAGCTTCTGAACTTAGAGGCATTAAAAATAGCAATAAGAGTGGTATAACAAAAAATTTCATAAGAGTTCCTTCTTAAATGAATGTTTGTGGAAATATGAAGCTTATGTGACATTTTGGGTTTTACAAATATTTTCTGTGGGTTTAATACTCTAGAAATTGGCGAGACGTTTGGCATAGAATCAAACACTATGCTATTTTGGCAAACATAACGTCGCCATTATCGCCACATACGTTACGTCATGCCTTTGCAAAACATTTGTTGAATCATGGTGCAGACTTACGAGTCGTGCAAATGATTTTAGGCCACAGCGACTTATCGACGACACAAATTTATACCCATGTAGCGAGTGAAAGATTGAAATCGCTGCATCAAGAACATCATCCACGTGCGTGATGGAATTTTTTTGAATTTATCCGGTCATACTGGGTAGCAACGAAATTTATGAGAACAGAATGAAAAAGTTAATTTTAGCTGCAGCAATGGCGTTATCTACAGGCGCAATGGCTGAGCAAGTGACTGCTCCTTTAGCTGACGCAGTAGAAACAACAGTAAGCCCAATCGAAACTCAGTTAAATAACTTAGGCTTAACAGTTAAAGCAATTCAAGATAGCCCAGTCGCTGGCTTAAGTACGGTTTTAACTGACAAAGGCGTATTTTACGTAAGTCCAGATGGTCGTTACCTGGTTCAAGGTACGATGATCGATGTTGAGAATCGTGAAAACTTAACTGAATCAGCTTTAAGTGGTGTTCGTAAAGACGGCGTAACTGAGTACGAAGACTCAATGATCGTTTATAAAGCTGAAAACGAAAAGCATCAAATTACAGTATTTACAGATATCACGTGTGGCTACTGCCGTAAGTTACACCGTGAATTAGATGATTACTTAAATGCGGGTATCACAGTTAAGTACCTTGCATTCCCTCGTGGTGGTTTACGTGGCAAGGGCTACAAAGACTTAATGAATGTGTGGTGTTCTGAAGATGCAGCAAAAGCATTAACAGAGGCAAAAGCGGGTGAAGAAGTGGCAGAAGTTAAAAATTGTTCTGCACCTGTGGCTGAGCACTACCAGTTAGGTCAGAGCTTTGGCATTTCTGGTACGCCAGCAATCATTTTAGAAGATGGTTCGATTATTCCTGGTTACCAACCAGCAGCGGCATTGGCGCAAGCGTTAGACGGTAAGAAGTCATAAGCGATAAAATTCGCTATAATCACCGTATTATTAAAAAGGCCTAAGGGCCTTTTTTTGTTGTCTGTTAAATCTTTGTTTTAACGTTTTAATGCTTATCCTCTTAATTCAGTATTATTAAGAGCAGGTATAAGGGTAAAAGAATAAATGCAAACCGTGATAGCAACACGTGAGCGCGTGGATGACAGCCATCTTCCTGCGCATCTTCATCCTGTAATTAAACAAATCTATGCAGCTCGTGGTGTTAGCGACCCTGTTGAGCTCGACAATCGTGCTAGCACCTTATTAAATTTCAACTTATTCAAAGATATGGATAAGGCCTGTGCTTTGTTGGTCGAAGCATTGCAACTGCAAAGTAAAATATTAATCGTGGGTGACTTTGATGCTGATGGCGCAACCAGTACCTCAGTACTGATGGAAGGGTTAGCACTGTTTGGTTTCCAGCATGTCGATTATCTTGTGCCAGACCGCTTTAGTTTGGGTTATGGCTTAAGCCCTGCGTTGGCAGAGCAAATTGTTACTATTGCGCCTGATTTAGTGATCACCGTAGATAATGGTATTTCTTGTATCAGTGGCGTTGAGATTGTCAAAAATGCCGGTATTAAAGTGCTTATCACAGACCACCACTTGCAAGGTGAGCAACTGCCTAATGCCGATGCCATCGTCAACCCAAATCAGCATAGTTGTAATTTCCCTTCAAAAAGCATTGCGGGTGTGGGTGTGGCGTTTTACTTGCTGGTGGCGCTGCGTCATAGTCTTCGTGAGCTGCAATATTTTACGACTCAACAACCTGAACCAAATTTAGCAGAGTTACTCGATATTGTTGCACTAGGCACGGTTGCTGACGTTGTGGCACTCGATGCCAATAATCGCACATTGGTTTATCAGGGCCTAGCACGTATTCGTAGTGGTAAAACCCGACCGGGGATCACCGCACTGATTGAAGTGGCAAAACGCAACGCAGCGCGTTTATCTGCTAGTGACTTTGGTTTTGCACTCGCGCCGCGTCTCAATGCTGCTGGCCGACTCGATGATATGAGTCTAGGTATCGCCTGTTTGTTATCGAAAGACATCAACCAAGCAAGGCGTATTGCGGGCGAACTTGATGCACTTAATCATGAACGCCGTGAAATTGAAGCGGGCATGCAGCAAGAAGCGCAAGCCGTGCTGGAGCGCTTGGTATCGGCACAACAAAGCGTGCCTGATGTTGTCTGTTTGTATCAAGACGATTGGCACCAAGGGGTGATTGGTATTTTAGCCGGGCGCTTGAAAGAGCGTTATCACCGTCCGGCAATTATTTTTGCACAAGGTGACGAGGGTGAAATAAAAGGCTCATGTCGCTCTATCGAAGGGTTGCATATGCGTGACCTACTTGAGCAAATTAACACTCAGCACCCAGACCTAATTGCTAAGTTTGGTGGTCACGCTATGGCGGCAGGTTTAACCATTTTAGAGCGTGACTTTGAACGTTTTAAAACGGCGTTTACTGATGCCGCCAGTGCGATTTTGACCGAAGAGCATAAGCAAAGTGTGCTTCTGACTGATGGTGAGTTGCCTGCGACCTGTTTCAATCTAGACTTTGCGCAACTGCTTCAGCAAGCAGGGCCTTGGGGTCAGCAATTCCCTGAACCTGTATTTGAAGGCGTATTTGAACTCATTCAGCAGCGTATTGTCGGTGAAAAACACCTAAAATTGGTACTAAAACACAGCTCAGGTCAGTTAGTTGATGCCATTGCCTTTAACATTGATGTAAAAGCTTGGCCAAATACAGCTGCACAATACGCCAGATTGGCGTATCAGCTCGATATAAACGAGTTTAGAGGCAAGTTCTCATTGCAATTATTAGTGCGAGAAATTCAAGCACAACCCGCATAAATCCATTTATAGGGCACAGATTGTCTGTTATCATGGCGCGTTTAAAAATCACGCGCCTTTTTTATGAGCTGAAAAAGCATTCAGCCATTGATATTATACCAATTGCATTAAACTTCGAGTCGTTTATTGCGACAGAAAAAAAGGTTAATAACGAGGATGAAATTTCGACATATAGTAGTTCTATATTAGAAGTTTCAGACAAAGTTAGTGGCCTTTTTAGCTCGCTAGAATGACTAGCCAGTTAATAAAATTGGTATTACGTGTGATTCACGTTAATTTTTTTGGAGTAGTGAGCATGTTTGAAGTGAATCCTGTGATTAACCAAATCAAGGAAATTCGCGAACGCACTGAGCTGCTTAGGGGGTATCTTTGACTACGCTCTAAAACAAGAGCGCTTAGAAGAAGTAAACGCAGAGTTAGAAGACCCAGCAGTATGGAACGAGCCTGAAAAAGCACAAGCATTAGGCCGTGAAAAATCGAATCTAGAAGCAATTGTTGAAACCATTGATAACCTTGTTGGTGGTGCAGATGATGCAGAAGGCCTAGTAGAACTAGCCGTTGAAGCCGAAGACGAAGAAACCTTTGAAGAAGCACAAGCTGAAGTAGAAGGTCTAGTTGGTCAATTAGAAAAGCTAGAGTTCCGTCGTATGTTCTCTGGTGAACAAGATGCTAACGATGCCTACATTGACTTACAGTCAGGTTCGGGCGGTACTGAAGCGCAAGACTGGTGTAACATGCTATTGCGTATGTACTTACGATGGGCTGAAGCGAAAGGCTTTAAAGTTGAAATCGTTGAAGCAACAGATGGTGATGTTGCCGGTATTAAAGGCGCAACCGTGCGCGTATCTGGTGAATATGCTTACGGTTGGTTACGTACAGAAACAGGCGTACACCGTTTAGTGCGTAAGAGCCCATTTGATTCAACAGGTCGTCGTCATACTTCATTTGCGTCTGCGTTTATTTACCCAGAAATTGACGACAACATCGAAATTGATATTAACCCAGCTGATTTACGTATCGACGTATATCGTGCATCGGGTGCCGGTGGTCAGCACGTTAACCGTACAGAATCTGCGGTACGTATTACCCACTTACCAACGAATACCGTTGTGCAGTGTCAGAATGACCGCTCACAACACAAAAACAAAGCGCAAGCAATGAAGCAGTTAAAAGCGAAGTTGTTTGAACTTGAAATGAAAAAACAAAACGCCGAAAAGCAGTCTCAAGAAGATGCTAAATCAGATATTGGTTGGGGCAGTCAAATTCGTTCATACGTATTAGATGACTCACGTATCAAAGATTTACGTACTGGCGTTGAAAACCGTAATACCCAAGCGGTATTAGACGGTGATTTAGACAAATTTATCGAAGCCAGCCTGAAATCAGGCCTTTAATCAACAAGCTAAACTAAGAGCTAAAAAATGACAGATCAAATCCAAGACGAAAATAAACTCATTGCTGAGCGTCGTGCTAAATTGGATACAATTCGTGAGAATTGTGATGCCAATGGCCACCCGAACACCTTCCGCCGTGAAGACTATACGGCTGATCTACAGGCTAAGTTTGGTGATAAATCGAAGGAAGAGCTTGTTGAGTTAGACCATCAGGTATCGGTTGCAGGTCGTATCCTTGCTAAACGTGGTCCTTTCCTTGTGTTACAAGACATGAAAGGTCGCATTCAAGCATATGCATCAAAAGACGTGCAAAAAACGCTTAAAGAAAAATATGGTCAACTAGATATCGGTGACATCATCGGTGTGTCTGGTCCACTTCATAAGTCAGGTAAAGGCGACCTTTACGTAGACATGGTTCAGTACGAGCTACTGACTAAGTCACTTCGTCCGTTACCAGAGAAGTTCCACGGTCTAACAGACCAAGAAGCTAAGTACCGTCAGCGTTACGTTGACCTGATCACAAACATGGACACGCGTGAAACGTTCCGTATCCGTTCAAAAGTGATCGAAGGCATTCGTCGTTTCTTAGCTGAGCGTGACTTCATGGAAGTTGAAACGCCAATGCTTCAGGTTATTCCTGGTGGTGCAACGGCGCGTCCATTCGTGACGCACCACAATGCACTAGATATCGACATGTACCTACGTATCGCGCCTGAGCTTTACCTTAAGCGTCTAGTAGTAGGTGGTTTTGACCGTGTATTCGAGATCAACCGTAACTTCCGTAACGAAGGTCTTTCAACGCGTCACAACCCAGAATTCACGATGATCGAATTCTACCAAGCGTATGCTGACTACAACGACCT
This sequence comes from Pseudoalteromonas sp. AWM4_233, assembly GCF_056158285.1. NCBI lineage: Bacteria > Pseudomonadati > Pseudomonadota > Gammaproteobacteria > Alteromonadales > Pseudoalteromonadaceae > Pseudoalteromonas > Pseudoalteromonas sp. AWM4_233. Next base: position 570,054 of record NZ_JBSWSZ010000001.1, read on the forward strand.
AATGAACTTAACTGAAGACATGTTACGTACTGTTGCACAAGACGTTCTTGGTACAACAACCGTGATTAACACAGTTAAGAACGCAGAAGGTGAAGTAACTGAGACGATTGAATATGACTTCGGTAAGCAGTTCGAGCGTCTATCTATGGCTGATGCCATCATCAAGTATGGTCCTGACGCTGAAGAAATCGCGCATATCTTCAAAGATCCTGAAAACCACTTCGATGAGCTAGTCGCTTACGCGAAGAAAGTACACGTTAAGATCCCAGAAAAATGTGTATGGGGTGCAGGTAAGTTCTTATGTGAGATCTTCGAAGAAACTGCTGAGCATAAGCTAATTCAACCGACTTTCATTACAGAGTACCCGTGGGAAGTGTCGCCACTTGCTCGTCGTAACGATGAAAACCCATTCATCACTGACCGTTTCGAATTCTTCGTAGGTGGTCGTGAGCTTGCTAATGGTTTCTCTGAGCTTAATGATGCACAAGACCAAGCTGAACGTTTTGCACGTCAGGTTGAAGAAAAAGATGCCGGTGATGATGAAGCAATGCACTTCGATGCTGACTACATTCAAGCGCTTGAGTATGGTTTACCACCAACAGCGGGTGAAGGTATCGGTATTGACCGTCTAGTGATGCTTTTCACTGACTCACCAACAATCAAAGACGTTATCTTGTTCCCGCACATGCGTCCACAAGCTGACTAATCTCGATTGAGTTTATCGATAAGAGCCTTGGCAAATGCCAGGGCTTTTTTTTGCCTAAATTTTTATCAATGCAATTAGCTCAAACAAAAACGGCTTTCAAAAGAAAGCCGTTAGCAGAATATACTACATATTATTAAAATACTTTTTCTACAGTTGGTGAGCCAGCATCGGCATAGCAACGGCTTACTGCTGCATCGCGAGATTTACTGCTGTAAGTCATTTCCATCCAAAGGAAACTACCGTTGTTTTTTGAGCACTCGACTAACCAAAAGTCATAACCGTAAGCTTGTGATGGCATAGACAAGGATGCTGTTACAGCAACAATTGCACCGAATAAAATTGATTTAATTTTCACTATTAATTTCCTTGTTTAATTATTTTTCTTATTGAACTCTTTCAACGAATGCACTACCGCCAAGACTTGAACAGCGACTGATAAGCGAGCTTACTTGAGCGCGGCTGTATACCATTTGGAAGAAAAGAGGTTTATTTGTTGCGTCGTCATAACATTCAACAAAATATGACTCATTTTCGAACCAAGCGCTTGCTTGCATAGAAGTAGCTAGGGTAATGGCAGAAACTGCGCCTAATAGGATTGCTTTAATTTTCAAACTCCTTGATTATTTTTTGTATAAAGCGCTAATACAAATATCACTAGAGTTATTTAATTGTAAATAAAAAATTAATAGCGTGTATTTTTTATGAAATATTTCATTAATTGATTAAAGGCATTAATTGAATTAAGAAGTGGGCTCGAATATAAGATAAGACTTCCCCGGCTTCGCGGATGCTGATGTCAGCCCTTGAACCCTAAGGTTCAAGGCGGAGTGTAACAGCTCACCGTAGGCTTCTCGGTACATGCCAAGCTTGCGCAATAGTAAGCAAACTACACCCCTAGATAAAGTTTATCGGCTCAGGGACTTAATCTGCTGTCCTACGAGCTAGGGAATTAAGTTCAGTATATAAGACTTGCAGCAGAGGTAAACCATAAATCAAAAAATATCAGTTCAACTGCTGGCAAATTAAACGTCGCTGCCGACATTAACAACAATTGCTTATAAATGAAGCCCTTTAAAGACAATTGTTTGGAGTTGCTATACTGTGAGTGTTAGCATTGATAGCAATTAAATTAAGACACACTTTTTAAATTGAGTATGTTCTTATAGTGAAGATTCTTTGACGAGCATTAGCAATGACAGAAATGACCGATTACACACAAGCACAACTGCTGCTTGAAAAGCATGATATTTTCGTATCGCCTTCAGAAGCTCACGGCACCATCAGTGGTTTGCTGGCTTGTGGCTTAAACATTGATGAAAAAGATTACCTGATCATGTTAAGTGACGTGTTTAACGACGGACAAAGTTTCTCAAATGAATTAAAAGGTCTATTTGGCCAAATGTTTACGCATGTTATGTCATGCTTCAACAGCGAGGAGCCAAACTTTGAGCTGTATTTACCAAATGAAGACGAAACCCTACTAGATAAAGCCAATGCGCTAGTGGCATGGGTGTCGGGCTTTTTATTGGGCTTTGGCTTAAAGCAAAAAGATTATGGCAAGCTGTCGGCTGATGTCAAAGAAGTGATCAACGATTTTAGTGAAATCACTAAACTCGACACTGACTTCGGTGAAGAAGAAGAAGACCAACAAGCTTTCCATGAAATTGTTGAATATATTCGTGTTTCAGCACTGTTATGTTTTGCTGAAATGGGTAGAGAAACGGTTACTCCATCAAAGACGTTACACTAATGATCAGCATTCAAGAATTTGTTCAGCGCAGAAGCAAATTACTTGCGCAACTCGACAACCATAGCGTAGCGATTATTCCTGCTGCGGTTGAGATCACCCGTAGTCGCGATACCGAATTCCCGTTTCGCCAAGACAGTGACTTTTTCTACCTAACCGGTTTTAAAGAGCCAGATGCCGTTTTAGTCTTGTCAAAAGACAAGCAAGGTGAAGGTAAAAGCACGTTATTCTGTCGTAACAAAGATAAAACCGCTGAGATTTGGCACGGCCGCCGAGTGGGTTATGAAAGGGCCAAGTCTGACTACTTGTTTGATGAAACTTACCCGTTAAGTGAGTTAGACGATGAGCTACTGCAGTTAGTGAATGGCAATCGCACTTTATTTTATGCGCAAGGCACTTACAGTGCATTTGATGACAAGGTATGGGCTTTGTTAAATACCCTGCGCGGTGCACCGAAAAAAGGTTATCGCGCGCCAGAGATCATCAAAGATACACGACCGCTTATTCACGAAATGCGTTTGTTTAAATCAGACGCAGAAATTGCCGTGATGCGCAAAGCGGGTCAAATAAGTGCTGAAGGTCATGTGCGTGCAATGCAGTTTGCCAAGCCTGATGCCACAGAATATCAACTAGAAGCCGAGCTTCACCATCATTATGCAATGAATGGCGCACGCTACCCGGCGTATGGCACCATTGTCGGCTCAGGCAATAATGCCAATATTCTGCATTACACAGAAAACAGCGATACCTTAAAATCAGGCGACTTAGTGTTGATTGACTCTGGGTGTGAGCTTGAAGGTTATGCCGCTGATATCACCCGTACTTTCCCAGTGTCTGGTAAATTCAGTGAGCCACAAAAGATCATTTATGAGCTGGTGTTAAAAGCCCAAGCTGCGGCATTTGAGCATGTGAAGCCGGGCGGTACTTTGGTTGCTGCTAATAAAGCAGTGATGACAGTAATGACCCAAGGTTTGATCGAGCTCGGCATTTTATCTGGCGAGTTAGATACACTTGTTGAAAAACAAGCATGCAAAGCGTTCTACATGCATGGTTTAGGTCACTGGTTAGGCCTTGATGTTCACGATGTGGGTGAGTACAAGCTCGATGAAGCTGACAGGCCATTTGCACCGGGTATGGTGTTGACCATAGAGCCAGGTTTGTACTTCGATGAAGATGCGCAAGTGCCAGAACAATACAAAGGTATCGGCATTCGTATTGAAGATGACCTATTGGTAACTGAAAATGGTCACGAAAATCTGACCCAAGACGTGCCGAAAACCGTAGCAGAAATAGAAGCGTTAATGCAGCAGTAGGAGAATGCGTTGCAGCACTTTGATGTTGTGATTGTAGGCGGCGGTATGGCAGGGGCCACCGCTGCTTTGGCAATCAAAAAGACCAGCCCAACTTTGCAGATTGCCGTGATTGAGGCATTTGCACCAAAAAGCCAAGCACACCCCAGTTTTGACGACCGCTCAATCGCCTTGGCCGATCAGTCTGTGCAGTATTTAAAGCAATTTAACTTGTTTAATGCCGACTGGCCGTTTGCCGAAGCCATTAAGCAAGTGCACGTGTCTGATAGAGGTCACTTTGGTAAAACCTCATTGCACCACCAAGACTATAAAACGAATGCCCTTGGTTATGTGGTGGAAGTGAACCCATTTGGTGCTTATTTACATCAACAGCTAGCAAAAACTGACATTCAACTATACTGCCCTGCGACCATTAATGAATTAAAGCAAACCCAAGACAGTGTTGAGCTGATCTTAAACGACGAAACTCAGTTAAGTGGAAAGTTGTTGGTTGTTGCCGATGGTGCACAGTCCCCCACGCGCAAACAGCTAAACATAGGTTTTGATAGTCTGGCTTATGAGCAAGGGGCGCTAATCGCCAACATCGAAGTTGAAGGCGGTCATAGCGGCCAAGCGTTTGAACGTTTTACCGAGCATGGGCCAATGGCACTGCTGCCTCTGACACAAAACCGCTACTCGCTGGTGTGGTGTATGCCTAACGCACACCTTGAACATTATAAAACGCTTGAACCTGACGCCTTTATTGCTGAGCTGCAAACTGCCTTTGGCTATCGCGCAGGGGTATTCAAACAGGTTGGTATGCGCGCACAATACCCATTGGTACTAGGTCGAGTCGAGCAGCTCGTTCATCACCGTAGCGTATTAATTGGTAATGCCGCGCATGCGATTCACCCAATTGCTGGGCAGGGGTTTAATTTGGGTTTAAGAGACATTCAAGCCTTGGTTGAGCTGATTGCATCAGAGCAACATGATTTGGGTGAACATGCCTTTACGCAAGCTTATAATCGTGCGCGTGCACAAGACATCAAAACGGTGATGACACTGACCGATGCGCTCGTGCGACTATTCTCAAATTCTTCTCGTTTAATGGCACTCGGTCGCAGCTGCGGTTTGCTTGCCATGTCACTGTCTGAAAATTTAAAAGCACCGTTAGCCAAGCAACTAATGGGTCATGTTATTAAAGGAAAAAGCTGATGCAACAAGCGCAAGTATGTATTGTCGGTGGTGGCTGTGTAGGCCTCACTTTGGCGTTAGGTCTGGCAAAAAATAACATTAGCGTGCACGTGATTGATGCGGGCAGTGAACCTATGCTACTTACTGAGCAGTTTGCTAATCGCGTGAGTGCTATCAGTCTTGCCAGTCAAACGTTATTTACTGAGCTAGGTGCATGGGATGATATTTTAGCGCAGCGAACTTGTGCGTATACGCATATGGACGTCAGAGACAAAGACAGTTTTGGCAAAATCGCGTTTAACAGCACCGAACTAGATTTACCTGAACTTGGCCACATCATTGAAAATGATGCCATTCGTTATGCGCTGTTTCAGCAGTTAAAACAGTATTCATCTGCAACGCTTAGCTTTAATACTCGTTATCAAGCTATTCATCAAACCGACACTGACGTGTTAATCACCTTAGAATCAGGCATGCCGGTTATGGCAAAGCTATTAGTTGCAGCAGATGGCGCAAATTCGGGTATTCGTACTCAGTTTAAAATGCCCATTACGTTTTGGGACTACGACCACCACGCTATCGTCGCAACGGTTAAGACGCAAGAGACACACAGCCATACTGCAAGACAAGTATTTTTACCAACTGGACCTTTGGCGTTTTTACCACTCAGCGATGAACATAGCCAATCAATCGTGTGGTCAACGTCACCTGAGCAAGCACAGCATTTAATGTCGCTAGATAAAACTGAGTTCAATAAAGCATTGAATGTTGCCATCGACGGTCAGTGCGGTTTATGTGAAGTACAAGACGACCGAGCGGTGTTCCCGTTGAAAATGCGTTACGCTCAACAGTGGGTAAACGGCAAGATTGCATTAATGGGTGATGCTGCACACACCATCCATCCGCTGGCTGGATTAGGTATGAACCTAGGCCTTAAAGATGCAGCGCTTTTAATTAAATTACTCACCGACAGCAAGCAAGAATTTGCCAGTACCCGTGTGCTGCGTGAATACGAACGTGCCCGTAAACTCGATGCGCAAAAGCACATAGCCATGATGCAAGGTTTAAAAGAGCTGTTTGAAGGTGATAACCCGCTGAAGAAACTGATCCGCGGTGTTGGCTTGAGTATGGTTGATAACCTAGGGCCGATTAAAACTCTGTTTGCCAAAGAGGCTGTTGGGAAGTAAGTGCAAAATACACTTTGCGAAGCAAAGTTACTTTTGCGCAAGGGCGAAACGTGTCTTGAGGCTTGCGAGTGCGCGCAGCAAGACTAGCGTTGAGCGTGAGGCCTTGGATGGCCGAACCGGACCCAGGCTACATGGACGTAATATACTCACCAAACATTATTAAGACCGAAACGAAGTTTCGCAGCGCGAGGAGGTGAGGGTATGGATACCCGATGGGCGTAGCTACATGGATGTAATACAACACCAATCTATTTTAAAAATTGTTTTGCACTAGTCTTCAATCTAACTCTTTGTCGCGTTGGCGACGGTAACCAAAGAGGGGCTGACGCTGGTCGCTCGGGTGCGACCTTCGCTCTGGACTCTCCCTGCACCCCTCCATCACACTTAATCTTCAAATAAATAATTGATGTGAACGTAAGCGGCTGAATAGTCCATCCATGGACTAAGTCAGCCTTACATTTCATCCATGAAATGAATTACTCATCAATTACTTATTTTCAGGCGTGATAGAAGGGGGTAGGGCGTAGCCTGTTAGATTTATATTTACCCTGTAGGCGCTGACTTTATGTCGCGCTCTTTGAACCATCACAAATACACAACTTGTTATCCTGACGAAGGTCAGGATCCAGTAGATAAAAATAGACCCTGAAATAAATTCAGGGTGACGGGTAGGCCGAACCACATTTATTAGCGCGGGGTAAACCCGCGCCTACAAAGCAAATTTTTACATCCTGTAGGCGCTGACTTTACGTCGCGCTTTTAGAATCATCTTGATAACTCGTAACTCGTAACTCGTAACTCGTAACTCGTAACTCGTAACTCGTAACTCGTAACTCGTAACTCGCAAACTATTGTACGCTTACCGCTTACCGCTTACCGCTTACCGCTTACCGCTTACCCCAATCTCAATTCAATAAACTCAGCCAGCTTATCAACGGCATGTACAGATTCGGGTGAATTTTTTACCAAGCAAATACCGATTTGGCCGAGCTCGGGTAGGTTAGGGGTGTGTGACTGGTAGTTTAAATCGCTTGGTACGGTACTTTTAGCCAACACAGTGACGCCTAGGTCTTCTTTAATCGCGGCGATTAACCCGGTCAAATCGGCGTTGCTGTAGACAATACGGTATTTTAAACCGGCTTGCTGTAGGGCTTCGATGGCGCGACGGCGGTAGATACAGCCCTCAGGTGCGGTTACTAGAGTTACCACATCGTTCTTGGCGAGGTTTAAATTACCGACCCACACCAATTGGTCTTGCATGAATACAGGGAACTGATCTGAATTCAGCTCTTCATTCAATGCCAGCACTAAATCGAATTGATCTTGGCGTGAAACAGACAACAGGTGTTTGCTCAAACGTGATTTCACTTCTAGGGCAACATCAGGGTAAAGAGAAACGAAGTCACCAATAATAGACGGCAAAATGCGCGCTGCAAACTCACTCGGAATACCTAAGCGCACTTTACCGGTCACACTCTCTGAGGTGAACTGCTGTAAGATGGCGTCGTTTTGTTGCAGCATTTGTTTCGCCAGCGGCAGTAAAAGCTCACCATATTGATTGATAACTTGTCGTTGACCTTGTTTTTTAAACAGTCGACAGCCGAGCATTTCTTCGAGTCGTTTAATTTGTAATGACACCGCAGGTTGCGATAATCCCAGTAGTTCACCGGCCTTGGCAAAGCCACCTAATTCAACCACAGTAACAAATGTGCGTAAGCCGTCGTTCGATAAGTTCTTCATATTTAAAAAATCAATTTATAAAACCAAGTTACATAAGCATTATTTATCAATGTATAAATAAATACAATTTGTTGTTGCCCAAATGCACTCATATACTGCACAAATTAAAGTTTTATTAAGGTGTGGTTATGACATTTTCAGCCAGTATGTTTGCAAAACATCGTCAAGGCACAGCGCCTGCGCTAAACACGTTAGCGTTAGACAGCGCACAATTGGTCTTAGACTTCAGTGGCTTCGAAACCACACCATTTTTAAACCAAGTTTTAGGTATTAACCTAAATAAACTATTAGCACCAGGTTTAGGGATTAAAGGCCAGTTAGTATCAGGTGCGGCATTTACGGTTTACTATTTCAGCGAAACGGCTTACCGCTTTGTGATTGAACAAAATCACGCTGATGAGCTACAAAACTTGGTTGAAGCCCACCACAGCGATTACGACATTGAGTTGGTGGCGCGCAAAGATTTAAGCATGAGCACATTAAGCGGTGAGCAAGCGTTTGATACCATCATCAAACAGTTTGGCTTAACACCGGGTCTGCGTTTATCAGACGAGCAAGTGTGCTACGGCCGTCAAAGTGGTGAAGTGTTCGTCACTTCATTACTTGCAGACGACTTGCAGCAGTATCAGTTGATTGCCCAAACAGACACTCTGAATAAGTGGCACCAACAGTTGCAAGAACAAGGCTTTAGCCTAAACTAGATTTCAAATAAAATTTGCTAAGGCACTCAATACGGGTGCCTTAGCTGTTATTGCATTAACCCCGCCTCGAAGAGGCAATCTTGTAGCCATACACTACAAGGTCAGTAATTAGTGAAGGAATGATATGACTTCTAAAACTGTACTACACGCTAAGCACGTAGAAGCTGGCGCAAAAATGGTTGACTTCCACGGTTGGGAAATGCCAATCAACTATGGTTCACAAATCGAAGAGCACAACGCAGTACGTACTGATGCAGGTATGTTCGACGTATCTCACATGACGATTGTGGACGTTAAAGGCGCAGACGCAAAAGCATTCTTACGTAAGCTTGTAGCGAACGATGTAGCTAAACTAGAAGTACCTGGTAAAGCACTTTACACAGGCATGTTAAATGAAGAAGGCGGCGTAATTGACGACCTTATCATCTACTTCTTCTCTGACACTGAATACCGCCTAGTTGTTAACTCAGCAACGCGTGAAAAAGATTTAGCGCACATTGCTAAAGTTGCGGCTGATTTCGCAGTAGAAATCACTGAGCGTCCTGAATTTGCGATGATCGCAGTACAAGGCCCTAACGCAAAAGAAAAAACAGCTAAAGTTCTTGATGACGCGCAAAACGCAGCAGTTGAAGGTATGAAACCATTCTTCGGTGTACAAGCGGGCAATCTATTCATTGCAACGACTGGTTACACAGGCGAAGCAGGCTACGAAATCGTTGTACACAACGATGATGCAGCAGACCTTTGGCAAAAATTATTAGACGCAGGCGTCGCTCCAGCTGGCCTTGGCGCACGTGATACGCTACGTTTAGAAGCGGGCATGAACCTATACGGTTCAGATATGGATGAAACTGTATCTCCACTTGCTGCAAACATGGCTTGGACGATTGCATGGGAACCTGAAGATCGTGACTTCATCGGTCGTGAAGCGGTTGCTAAGCAACGTGCTGAAAAGAGCACACACAAGCTAGTTGGTCTAGTACTTGAAAGCAAAGGTGTTCTACGTGGTGGCTCTAAAGTTGTCGTAGAAGGTGGCGAAGGTATCATTACTTCTGGTACATTCTCTCCGACATTAGGCTTTAGTGTTGCACTAGCGCGTGTTCCTCGTTCAACGGGCGAAACAGCGCAAGTAGAAATGCGTAAAAAGTTAGTTGACGTTAAAGTAGTGAAGCCTTGCTTCGTACGTAACGGCAAGTCAGTTATTTAATATTAATAAGGGCGAACCATCGCCCAGTTATTACACCGAACCAAAGGAACAAAAAGATGAGCAACATTCCTAGCGAGTTAAAATACGCGTCTTCACACGAGTGGGTTCGCGCTGAAGGCGACGGCGTTTACACTGTAGGTATCACAGAGCACGCACAAGAGCTTCTAGGCGACATGGTATTCGTTGAATTACCAGAAGTTGGTGACGAAGTTGACGCTGGTGAAGACTGTGCAGTAGCAGAGTCTGTAAAAGCAGCATCTGACATCTACGCACCTATCACTGGTGAAGTTGTAGCAATCAACGAAGACCTTGAAGATTCACCAGAAAACGTTAACAACGACGCATACGGTGACGGTTGGTTGTTCAAAGTTAAAGCTTCTGACGAGTCAGAGCTTGCGAACCTTCTTGACGCTGAAGGTTACGAAAACGCAATCGACGAAGACTAATTACTTCGTTGATCACAAAAGCCCCCAGCGGGGCTTTTGTTGTTTAATCTGATTTAAAAAAAGGTCCGTACTAAACCATACAGAGTACAGAACTTTTTCATCAACTTAGCGATAAGTTGGTAAAGCTGAAGCCAGAGCAGTACCCGCAGCAGGAATCAGCACTAACCCCCTAAATTTTTTGGATCATAGGAATCTAGACTAATGTCAAACGCTAAATCTCTTGAGCAATTAGAGCAAAAGCAAGATTTTATCCGCCGCCATATTGGCCCTACACCGGCACAAGTGAGCGACATGCTATCGGCACTTAACGTATCAAGCGTTGAAGAGCTAATCACGCAAACAGTACCAGCTGGTATTCGTTTAGAGCAGGGTTTAGCAGTGGGTGAGAGCCGCACAGAAGTTGAAGCACTAAGCTACCTAAAGTCTGTTGCTAGCCAAAATAAAATCTTCAAATCTTACATCGGTCAGGGCTACCACCCAACACACGTACCGAATGTAATTTTACGTAACGTATTAGAAAATCCAGGTTGGTACACAGCATATACGCCTTACCAGCCTGAGATCGCTCAAGGTCGTTTAGAATCACTATTAAACTTCCAAACGTTGACGATTGACATCACAGGTCTAGACCTAGCATCTGCATCTCTATTGGATGAATCAACTGCAGCAGCAGAAGCAATGGCACTTGCTAAGCGCGTATCAAAAGCGAAAAAAGCAAACATCTTCTTCATCGCTGATGACGTTCATACACAAACAATCGACGTTGTAACAACACGTGCAGAGCAGTTTGGTTTCGAAGTGGTAGTAGGTCCTGCGGCAGATGCAGCTAACCATGAAATTTTCGGTGCATTATTCCAGTATCCAACAACATCAGGTGAAGTGGTAGACATCACTGACCTAATCGCACAAGTACAAGACAAAAAAGCGATTGCCTGTGTTGCAGCTGACATCATGAGCTTAATGCTACTTAAAGCACCAGGTAAACTAGGCGCTGACGTAGTGCTTGGTTCTGCACAGCGTTTTGGTGTACCTATGGGTTACGGTGGTCCACACGCGGCATTCTTCGCAACACGCGACAAGTACAAGCGTTCACTACCAGGTCGTATCATCGGTGTATCTAAAGACCGTTTAGGTAACGACGCACTTCGTATGGCGATGCAGACTCGTGAGCAGCACATCCGTCGTGAAAAAGCGAACTCAAACATCTGTACAGCTCAGGTTCTACTTGCGAACATGGCTGCGTTCTACGCGGTTTACCACGGTCCACAAGGCCTTAAGACAATTGCACAGCGCATCAACCGCTTCGCTAGCATCTTAGCGACAGGTCTTAAAGCGAAAGGTGTGAGCCTTAAGCATGACACTTGGTTCGACACAATCACAGTGGTAGCTGACAACAAAGAAGAGATCGTTGCACGCGCAATCGCGGCAGAGACTAACTTTGCAACGAACCACGCGGGTGAGTTCTCAGTATCTGTGAACGAAACAACAACACGTGCTGACGTACTAGCATTATTCGACATCATCCTAGGTGAAGGCCACGGTCTTGACGTTGCAGCACTTGACGCACAAGTATCTGCAGATGACATCACCGGTATTCCTGCAAGCCTAGTACGCGACGACGAAATCTTAACGCACCCTAACTTCAACTCGTACCACAGCGAGACTGAAATGCTGCGTTATATCAAGCGTCTTGAAAACAAAGATTTAGCGCTTAACCATTCAATGATCTCGTTAGGTTCATGCACCATGAAACTAAACGCGACCGCTGAGATGATCCCAGTAACTTGGCCTGAGTTTGCAGAGCTTCACCCGTTCTGCCCACTAGACCAAGCGCAAGGTTACCAAACAATGATTGGTGAGCTTCACGACTGGTTAGTAAACATCACAGGTTACGACGCAGTATCTATGCAGCCTAACTCAGGTGCACAAGGTGAATACGCAGGTCTTATCGCTATTCGTAAATACCACGAGTCACGTGGCGAAGGCCACCGTAACGTCTGTTTGATCCCAAGCTCAGCACACGGCACTAACCCGGCATCTGCACAAATGGCAAGCATGAAAGTTGTGGTTGTTGCATGTGACGACGACGGTAACATCGACATGGCTGACCTTAAAGCGAAAGCGGAAGAAGTATCAGAGAACCTATCTTGTATCATGGTTACTTACCCGTCTACACACGGTGTATACGAAGAGTCTATCCGTGAAGTATGTGAGATTGTTCACCAGCACGGCGGCCAAGTTTACATGGACGGCGCGAACATGAACGCGCAAGTAGGTGTAACTAGCCCAGGTTCAATCGGTTCAGACGTATCGCACTTAAACCTACACAAAACATTCTGTATCCCACACGGTGGCGGTGGCCCAGGTGTTGGTCCTATCGGTGTTAAATCGCATCTAGCGCCATTTATGCCTAACCACAGCGTTATCAACGTACCGGGTACAACTGAAGGCAATGGTGCAGTATCAGCAGCGCCTTACGGTTCAGCGGCTATCTTACCTATCTCTTGGGCATACATCACAATGATGGGCAGCCAAGGCTTAAAAGACGCAACTGAAATGGCTATCGTGAACGCAAACTACCTAACTGAGAAGTTAAGCGAGCACTACCCAATTCTTTATCGTGGTCAAAACAACCGTGTTGCGCACGAGTGTATCGTTGACTTACGTCCACTTAAAGATGCGTCTGGCATCACTGAGATGGACATTGCTAAGCGTTTAATGGACTACGGCTTCCACGCACCGACTATGTCGTTCCCAGTAGCGGGCACGTTAATGATCGAGCCTACTGAGTCTGAGTCTAAGGTTGAGATTGACCGCTTCATCGAAGCCATGGTTTCAATCCGTGAAGAAGTACGCAAAGTTGAAAACGGCGAGTGGTCTGTTGAAAACAACCCACTAGTATTCGCACCGCACACGCAAGCTGACGTACTAGGTAACGAGTGGGATCGTGCATACGACCGTTTCTACGCTGCATTCCCAGTGAAAGCAGTTGCTAAAGATAAGTTCTGGCCAACAGTGACGCGTATCGACGATGTACTAGGTGACCGTAACCTTATCTGTTCTTGCCCTGCAGTTGAGACTTATGCAGAGTAATGAATGGTAGGTCGGGCTAATCCCCGACTTAGATTTTTGAAAACCGCCTTAAGCAATTAAGGCGGTTTTTTTGTGGGTGTAGATAGTCATTTATGGCGGGATTCTAATACCTGTAGGTCGTGCTTTAGCGCGACAATCTGACAACATTGTCGCCGTAAACGACGACCTACAAGAGAATAAAGCACCTCGGTAGCTGCGACTTTATGCCACGACTTTGTTATCGCCTGTAGGTCGTGCTTTAGCGCGACAAGCTAAAACATTGTCGTCGTAAACGACGACCTACAGGAGAGTAAAACACCTCGGTAGCAGCGGTTTTATATCGCGTCTTGTGATGGTCTGTAGGTCGTGCTTTAGCGCGACATGTTTGAAGTCAGCCTTCAATTTGACTCCTTGTCGCGTTGGCGACGGCAACCAAGGGGCGGCTGCCGCCGACCGCCCCTTGGAACCCCACGGCGCCCCTCCATCACGCTTAATCTTCAAAACGCTATTGATGTGAACGTAAACGCCATGTATTCGCCATCCTTGGCGAAATCACGGCTTAGCTCGCATCCATGCGAGCACATTACTCATCAATTGCTTATTTTCAGGCGTGATAGAAGGGGGAGTGGAGTTGTCTGTTGGTTTTGTTTTTAGGGTTGCAAAATGCAAGACCTGAGTCTGTGAATTTAACACAACAAAGCTAAAAATTATCAATTAACAGAATAACGATGAGAAAAATTGAATCATTATATTCCACGTAATTAAACTTCGAACTGAAGTTAGAATGTCATTCACAAAGCTTAACGATCAACAAGACCGCTAAACTTTAAACCTAATTATAGCAAGGAGAAACATTGATAGGTTGCATATGCATATGGGTGTTTGAACATAGATATTGTACCATTCTTATTATCAATCATGGCCTTTTGATGTTCATTATCTTTGTCTAGTATATTTAATAGAGAACTTTCAGTGACTGAAACTAGTTCAGCAATAGAAGCTGAAAAAGCTCTTTCTACATCTCTAAATCGAATTAGATTTTTCGAAAACTGATGAGACAGAACATATGAAAACTTATCAAACGTTTTCCATGAAGATGCTATACATCTTGATTTTCTATTAATCAATAAGCTAGTAGATAAACTAAATGTGTCGTGGCTTCTAATATTATTTAATTTTGGAGCACGCTCAGATAAACTAACCTGTCGACGAAGTAAATTAGATGAACTATGACAGGAATTTAATAATGCTATCTTGTAGTTTAGCTTATATAACTTAGTCTGAATGCTATGAATATCAATAACGTGCCCTTTGTGTAACAAAGACACATGGCACGGATCACTATAAAAATCTATTGGCTCACCATGCGTAGTAACATGTATTATATCTGAATCCTCTACTTCAATTCGAAATGTTTCATCATCATTTTTTTCAATCATGCATATATTTTTTACTTTAAGGTTATTCGAGAAGTTCTCTATCTCTAGCCGAGACAATACTAAATCTGAATTATCGCATATACCTATAACTTTTGAGTATTGATTGTCAATATATTGGTCTTGATATATAAACATGATTGGCACACTTTTTATGAAAAAATTCCCCTGCACCATCTTTTTGTTCAATGACTCGTTACAATAAAATACAGAGGTTATAGGAAAATCAGAAAACCTATCAGGAAAGTAAACTACTGAGCCCACTTCTTCTTTATCTACATCAATAATAAATTCATTCAGCAAGCTGGACATATATTGATGAACTTCCTCTAACTTTCGTGCGAACTTTTGGCTGCTGAGTTCTTCTGATTTATACCTAATAAAACTTGATATGTAATCTGAAAAAACCTCTTCATCAATAGTGATAACTCTAAATTTCCCTCTATTAACTAATAGCAACTTCCTTTGTATAGATAAGAAACTAATCATTAAAGCCGAGTGATCTAAAAAGCCCCAAATCTCTCTAAAAACATCGTAAATACCTTCGTGAAAAAATGGAGTCTGAACATTGTATTTTGAAACAATTGAATTTATAGATTCGTTTAGTCCATTCCATCTCCAAGCGTGATATATATCATTATGATCATCATACTTCTCTATCATGCCATAGAGAAAGGGTGCCCCATTCTCAGCTACAGCCTGAATATTCTCTTTTATGTCAATGATGTCCTTTTCAGGCACTCCCCATTCATAAAGATTGTCACACCAACATAATAATCTCATCCAATCAGACAGCTGATTTGAACGGCTAAATGAAAGTATAAAAAGTACATCCTCTGTCATATACTCTTCAGGAATGCTAAGTATTAGGTTCTCTAATCTTGCAACATACTTTTCACGAATCCCCCTTCGATAATGAACCTTAATTACCTCTTCCATTTGATGTTGGATTATACTCACAGCGTTACATAGCCTTGATATTGCCTCTCTATAATTAAAACAGTATATCAATGACTTAGCATATATTAACTCATATTCAATTAAAGCTTCTTTATTATGAACACTGGAAGTATTTGCACTTTCCAGTAAAGACACCGATCTTTCTGGCTCACCTTTTTCTCGATAACATATAGCAAGATTTGACTTGACAATTAATTGAAGTGAGGGTTCTTCTACAATTATGGATTCGAAAATATCTATTGCATCACTATAAAGCTCTTTTTGCATATATATAGTAGCCAAGTTAGCCATCAACCTCGGTTCCATCTGCACATTTAGTGAACACTCTCTTATCCTTTCATAGCACTCTAAAGCACTATCAAGGTCTTCATTCTCGTAGCACGCCGCTAACAGTAACTCTAAGAGATTTATATAATCTCGCCAGCGCGAATGTAAAATTGCAACTTCCATAGCCTCTTCAATAGCTCTATAAGCCGCCTGAATCTGATTATAATCCAAGTAAAGATTTGCTAAATATTTAAGGTGTTTAATGTTTTCATTCACGAAGTTAAAATCACGATAAAAATTGCAACATAAGCCCAATAGCCGAATAATAATATCGTTAGTTAGTCCATCTTTACTAGTTATGTATTTATGTATTTTCTTGACTGTTTTGAGGCCCTGCTTTCTATTCCGATGAGAAACATTCCTTTTTAATTCGATTTCCAGTTTTTCTATTTTAGTCTTCAAATAAAACTCCTTATTGCATTAAAATGAAAAACCTAACTTAAAGTTTAAGATATACCATATTTATCATATCAAAAAATCAATGGGGTCAGAGTCGTTGATTTTTAAAAATAAACAGGACACCCACCTCAAAAATTGACCAATAAACATCCATCGCCTACTTTTAAACTCAAGACATTCAAGTAGGCACATACAATGACAAAGGCACGAGAGCAGCAGGTGAGCTTGCAAAATACCAAGTACCAATCAAAGGGGTCAGAGTCGTTGATTTTGGAATCAATTAAAAAATAAAATAATCAGGACACCCACCTCAAAAATTGACCAATAAACACCCATCGCCTACTTTTAAACTTAAGACTTTCAAGTAGGCACATACAATGACAAAGGCACGAGAGCAGCAGGTGAGCTTGCAAGATACCAAGTACTACCACTGTATTTCACGTTGTGTACGTCGTGCCTATTTGTGTGGTGAAGATGCGCATACGGGAAAATCTTACGAGCATCGCAGACAGTGGATAGAAGATAAACTGCAACAGATATCTAAAGTATTTTGTATTGATGTATGTGCGTATGCAGTTATGAGCAATCACACCCACTTTGTATTGTACGCAGACGATAAAAAAGCAAACAGGCTTAGTGATAAAGCAGTGCTAATCCGTTGGCATAAACTGTTTAAAGGCACGCTCCATACCCAGAAGTTTTTGGCTGGTGAAAAGTTAGATAAAGGTCAGCAGTTCTTTTTAGCAAAAGAAATAAAAGAGTTTAGGCAGCGCTTGTCTGATATCAGTTGGTTTATGCGGGTTTTAAATGAGCATATCGCCCGAAAAGCCAATAAAGAAGACAGCTGCACAGGCCGATTTTGGGAAGGCCGCTTTAAATCACAAGCGCTATTAGATGAAGCCGCCTTAGCTGCGTGTATGGCTTATGTAGATTTAAATCCTATTCGCGCTAAGATGGCGAAAACGCCAGAAACATCAGAGCATACGAGCATTAAAAAACGTATTGAATCAGCAAAAGAGGGAAAGCAGCCCAAGAGTTTACTTCGCTTCTCTGGTAGTCCCAGAAAACATATGTCTAAAGGTCTGCCTTTTGAATTTAAGAATTATCTACAGCTGGTAGAACAAACAGGGCAGTGCATACGTGTAGATAAAAGAGGTTCAATCGACTCCTCTCAGCCTATTTTAGCTAGGTTAAATATTTGCCCTGAAAACTGGCTAAAACTTACCACGCAATTTACCAAGTCTTTTAGAGGAGCTGTAGGGCGTGAACAGTCACTGCAAAGCTATTGTGACCACGTACAATTACAGCGGCGCAGCAATTTGACCCAATGCCAAAGGCTTTTTGCCTAAATATCTCATACTCTTCTTTGTACTTACTTGGTTGTTTATCGATAGGCACGTTGCTTAATTATACTTTTACGTCACCCCCCTTAGTTTTTAATCATTTACTTACCTTTTTGGGTTTAGGTTTAGATATTTGAATTGGTTAGTCTGCATACAGACTTTGTTGTTGGCTTTCTGTTTTTAAAAATTAAAGTGGCTGTCCTCTTAAAACATTCCCAAGGCGCAAATTGCGGTGAAAAAGGCCGGGTTCAAGGTCGCCCTGGAGGGGATGATGCTCAAATTGTGATCGTAGTTTTACACGAGTAATCAAGGTGTATTGAACCTAGCATGACGGTTGATGACGTGATCAACTAAAAACGGAGACTATTCATGCTGATTTTTATTACACCGAAAGCACAGGACTATAATGCCATTAAGCAACCTGACAAAGAAATCATCCGGAAAACCGAGATAAAGTGGAATCCCATTAAAACCCCGGTTTTGGTTGCCTGGTACGAGATCTGGTCCGAGCCGATGGATTTTGCGAAAGATGTGCTTATTGTTGCTGAAAACGATGTGGTTTGCCGGGCGTTATTGAACATGGCATCCGAAAAAAGCCAGATCGACCACTGTATTGATGACGGTGCATTTAAAGAGAAAGATCTACAAGACAAATATCTGTCAATGTTGAGAAACTGGTTGTCGCCTCTATCCGGCAACGTGACCAAGAAAGCCTATACGGCGCATGCTGCCGATTTTGCGACCCAGTACGAAGAAGTATGGCTAAATCCCCCTTTTTCGTTTGACGAAAAAACAATGGCACAGGTTGCCGATCTGGCTTTTTTCAAAGGACAACGAAACAACGGGCGCAGGGATAGGGCCCAAATCTATCGCAATATTACCGAGGTCGCCCGGGCACTGGTTGGTGAAATGACTTGCTGGGCCGCGCGCAAGGCCGAAAAAGTACTGGCCTATAGGCTGTTGCGAAGCCCGGGATTGGCCAATTGTCAACGCTTGATGTTGGCGGAACTCGTTAAGAAAAACGTTAAGTTAAAAACCTCCATGTGGGAGTATTTACCCTATTTTCTTTATGGTGTTGCCGGGGATAGAAATAAAAGTGCACCGCATGCTGAATTGGTGTGGGGAGCCATCTATGATGTACTTAAGGATGATGAATCGACCGGCGGGTTGGCAGACGATGAAATATGGCTGGCATTCAAATCCAGTGCAGATATGTACCGGCGCTGGCGCGAGTTACCCCGGGTAGTCAGGTATCAAACGTTAATAAGCGATATCGCCCGAATGACCAACGTGGCCAAGATAGACAGTGCCCATTGCCGGGTGCAATTTCCATCTGCGCTATTTGAGTTTGAAAACTTTTCACCGAAACCGCAAGTGTGGGACAAAAAGGAAGCCTACGTTGTCGAGCATAAACTGCCTAACCCGCATGATCCTGGGAAAGAGTTCCCTTTTGCCTACAACTGGACCCGTAATGAATTTTGCCCAAACGTGATAACCGCCCGGCTATTGATGGCGCCATTGTATGCCGGTACATCCGGGCATACGCAAGGACGCATATTGGGCTGGATTCAATTTTTAAAAACAATCGAATCTGACTTAGCCTCGAAGATTCCGATTCACTTGATCATACCGGCCGGGTATTTTGCCCTTTGGCGGCTGTATTACGACAAGCGGGTTAGCGGTTTTCATACGCCGTTTGAAACTTTACAAGGGGCATACGTCGCCCAAATACAAATGCAAGATACACAAGTTAACCCCATTGACAAAACCTGGACCGAGATAGTGCATGTGCTGGGGGGCCAATTGCGGCTTGATGAGTTGTGGCGGGGCTGGATGGATGAGCTTTGCCCCAAAGGAACTGCACGTATTGCCAAACTTGAACAGTTGCTGGTAGAAGAGCGGGCCGCGGTGATGAATAACGAGCCAGGGGTTTCGATTCCCCGCTGGAGCGGGGAAATGAACCCGGCGACGACCGGCACCGACGTCAACCCGTGGAGCGATAATATGCTCAACAGGGCCAGTGACAGCGCCTCGTTGAAAATTCTGCTTGAAGGTATGAAACACTCCGAGCCCTTGACCGAAGAAGATTTCGAGACAATGGCGTTTGAGCTCGAGCAGGCAAGAAACGTGCCCTTGCCCGATGACGAGGAATTCGTTTGATTTTGATAAATTTTTTGCAAATGTTTGGGGTAATTACTAAATATGTTAGTCAGGATTTTAGTTAATAGTTTTAACTGAGAAATTAAGGGGGCAGGATTTTAGTTAATAGTTTTAATTGGTCATTTAGATTCGGATCAACATCAATACGGCTTTTCAAGGCATAGAAGTCAAGTTGTGAGTTAATAGCTTTATCCACACAAACACAAAAAGCCCCAGCAAATGCCAGGGCTTTTCTAAGTACATTTATACAGCCGCAAAGCGACCATATAATTACTGCTCAGCAGTAATTATGTACAATCAAAGGTGTCAGAGTCATTGATTTCTGGCTTTGATTGCATTTACAAGAAACTACAGATTCAGGTTTTGCATCTGTAGTATTTATAGTCAAAGGGTTCGACCTGACCCCATTATATCTACATTAAACCCCAACCACTAAAGCGCTTGCCTCAACAATATAACTGCCTTTTTTAACCACAAACAGCGCTCATAGCTGTTAATTTTCAAGGGTATAAGGAATAACTACTGAATATTCTTTTAAAATCTTTGATAATATCGATATTAGGATCTGTTTATCATCAACTGTGTTGTTGCAGTAGTTTGAGTGGTATTTATACAAGGCAATGTCTGCGTAGAGTAGTCATTCTATGTAAGTCAGTCGATAAGACTATGTACTCCTAAAAAGTCACCTTACCCTACTTCCATGTGGAGCAACACAGTAGAAGTGCTTATCGAGCGCAGCCCTTTGGATTTACCTGAGTTGGCATTGTTCATTGTTGCTTAAGTTTTACCTAGATCACGAGGCGGAAAACTGCGCGACACGACCAAAAAACACGAAAAAAGTTAAACAGCAAAGCTCAACAGACCCTAAACAAGTTGATATTACTCGTCACTAATTTGGAATTTTCATGGATCTCGAAACAACGCACCCGAACTATATTGATATTGGATGCTGGAAACTGAATACAGCCACGCAAAGCATCAGTAATGCCCAAGAAAGTAAGGAGCTAGAACCATTACTTTTTAAAGCACTGATGTATTTTATTAAAAATCAAAACCGGATCATAACTCGCCAAGAGCTTGCACAAAACGTGTGGCAACTTAATTTTGTTGATGATAATACAATTAACCGTGTCATATTTGAGCTAAGAAAGCAGCTGGCTTCTGATCTGCAACCAAAACCAGTGATTAAAACACATTACCGAAAAGGCTATAGCTTTACTGTACCGCTAGAAGATGCAACGGAGCTATCAGCTGAAGCAGAGACTCCAATTTGCAAAAAAAGCAAAGTATCAAAGCCTTATAAATATTATCTTATTGCATTTACCTGTTTTTTCTTGGTAGTTATTGCCATCACTCTATATGTAGTGATGCCCCGTAAAACTACTGAGCATAACCATCAGCCACCACAAGCTACAACATTTAACAATCAAATTCTCTCGTGGTATCGAGGCCATCACGGCAAATTATACAACTCTCCAGATCAGCGCTACCTTGCTTATAGCTTTAAATCCGCGACCAATGAAGCGAATGCACTAGGAGAGATAAGACTAATGGATCTCACCACCCAACATGAGAAGGAACTAAGCATACCGACAAACAGCTCTATTTTAGGGTGGTCCGCCGACAGTAATTGGATTTACTATTTACATCAAGCTAAACAAGACTCAGAGCAATCGGTGTGCGAATATCGCAAACATCGCCTATCTACTAACACCAGTGACCGCGATCAAGTTTTATTCCCTTGCTCTGGCGGTTCTATTAACGCAATATTTGATTTTGGCCAAGCACAAATTGTGTATAGCCGACGAGGTTATTTAGGGGTACCCAATCTCGGAGCCATTTATCGTTATGACCTTAATACTCAACAAGAAACTCGGATCACGACACCCAGCAATCATGGTTTTGGTGATCGCCTGCTTGCAATCATCCCCGAAACACAACAGTTGATTTTTACGCGTAACATTGGTGATAAGGTTGAGCTATTAGTCACCACTCTAAATGGCCATAAAACTTTGAAATTAGCTGAATATACATATTTGTTATGGGCTGCAAATTGGGATCCTAAGCAAAAAACGGTGTTGTGGTTTGACCATGACCGCAGCGAAATAAAGCGTTATTCAATGCAAACTTTAACAGAGCTACCACCTGTGAAAGTAGCAGTAGAACCAACATCGTACGTTTTACCTATGTCAAAGAGCCAGCTACTTATGACCACTTATGGCTATGATCATGATAGTTATGTCATTGATTTAAAAACGGGCGAGTCAACAGCTTTTGCTAAACCTAAGATCTATGAAGTGATTATGGCCTATCTTGGAGAGGGGGAGTTTGCCTACACGGATTCGCTTTTTAAGGACACCGAGTCATATAGTGTAATTCGAATCGACCAACATCATAGATATAGTCCTATCTCACAGCTGAGTGCTGGATATTCCATCACAGACTCCGATCCTACCGAGCGGCAAATATTGGTTAAGCAGACAGTGAATAAAGTCGCTCAAGTAAGAGCTTTAGGCTCACTCGATATACTATACACGATGCCAGATAACGAAAAGAATGGTGACACCCGCCTACACAATAATCGAGTGGCACAGTTGCGCGCCCATGAAATAACGGATGATAAAATAATTGAAGTGATCTCTATCAGAGATCAACAAAGCAAAACTCTTCCTGCTAGCAATATTGTCGGTATTGACTGGTATGACGATACCCAGCTTGTCACTCTATCGAGCAATCGAGACATTGCACTATTAAACGTTGTAACCAACGAAGTCACCCCGTTAATATCGGGAGAAGCCCTGCACCATAGTTTGAACGGTGAACAGGTTAGACCCATGATCACGGCAGCGAACGGTGATATATACCTTTATAATCGACAGTCTGTATTTAAGCTTAATGGCGATAACACCCTTGAAACCGTTTGGGATATAAAGTCCGCAGTCAATGCCGACTCTGGCATCTACTATTTAGATGCACATGGTGACAAACTGCTGATTTCTTACATCACTCGATACCATAATGAAATTAAGTTATATCAACGCTAGGACATGTCAGCACAAATAATAGATTGCATCGTATTGGTACTCCGTTGCCAAGTGTTTGCCGTCTTCCCAGTAACTAGTAAAAATACAAATTGGATATGCGCTTATTTGTCAAAAGTCGAGTAAAAAAATGGCGAGCACAGAGTGTTCGCCACGGTTGGGATCAATTTGTTTAACTTATTGGATGGTTAATGTTTTAACGTTAAAGCCCTTGGCCTCTAGTTGCGTTGTCAATGAAGGCGCGTCACCCACTACAATGTAAGTCATATTTGTTGGTACAAGGTGTTTAGCAGCCAATTGGTTTAGTTCTTTTTTAGTCACCTTTTCGATAATGTTAGCCTGTGTTTCTACAATACTTGAATCAACATTATGTGCGTGCATCATCGCAAAGAAGCTTAATTTTGCAGCTGGTGTTTCATATTTCAGTGCATCTCTTTGGGCAATGGCATTTTTTGTGAACTCCACTTCTTTGTCTGTAAGTCCCGATCTATTAACCAAGTTTAATTCATGTTGAATTTCGTTTAGTGCATCTGCCACATTTTCAGCATTAATGCCTGAAGAAATCACATAGTGTCCAGTGTCTCGATTTCCAGAGAAAATGCCACGGATACCATAGGTGAAGCCTTTATCTTCTCGCAAGTTTTGCGTCATACGGCTGTTAAAACTATTTGAGAACGCAAAGTTCATAATCTGATTTTTAAAATGCTCACCCGTTAAGTCTGCAGCCACAGTATGCGTTGCCACCCTAATCTGCGCCTGTGGTGCTTTTTCTTTGTGCACAAGGTAAATCGTGTTGCTGTCTAACTGCGCAGGTGTTGGTTTAGCCATGGTAAGCTCACCTTTACCCTGCCACTTAGATAATGCTCCTTCCAATGCGGTAATCAGTTTAGATTGTGCCATATCAGACACTACTGACAATTTGCTGCCTTGCGGGCGAACTTGTTTGGCGTAATAAGATTTAATATCGGTAAGCTCTAGTTTTGCAAGCTCGTCAACAGTAGGTAACCAAGGTTTTCTGTAGTTTCCTCTTGCATACATCACTTCATTTAATGCACTATCCGCTAAAAAGTCAGCACTATCGCGCTCTGCTTTACTGTACTCCATGACAAGGCCTTTCACGCGTTCAAAATCTGATTCAGCAAATTTAGGTTGCAATAACTTCTCTGCCAACACCGCTAATGTTTGCGTTAGATTCTTGGTTAAAGTCGACACTTCAACTTCAATGTGCTCAGGCTTAGCATCAAATGATATTTCCGCACCAAGTTTAGCTAACTGCTGAGCGAGTTCTGATTTTGTATGTTGGGTTGTGGCTTCAGTTAGCATTTCCACCGTTAATAATGCAAGACCTGGTAATTGCTCGGGGTCATATAAGCGACCGGCTGGAATTTGTAATAGTAAGGTTGTAGTAGGCGTTTCAGCATCTTCTGTACCTAACACTTCAATACCATTCAAAGTTTTTGTTTTCCAAAGCTTTGGTAATTTAAGCGTTTTTGCAGCACCTGAGGTAGGCTTTATACTGCGGTCAAAAGTATCTACGATAACCGGTAACTCTACCTCAGCTTTTGCCGTTTCAGTGCCTGCTGGTTCGAAAAATGTTGGTGTATAATTGTCTGGTTTCGCCACTGTCTCCGGCTTGCCTTTAGGTACAATGCTGAGCACAGTATGTGGTTTGTTAGCAACATATTGAGCATATACACGCTTAATATCATCTACTTTTAGCGCTCTAATACTTGCTAGCTGCTGACTCAAGTAGTCAGGACTGTTATGGAAAGTCTCAAATTCGGCAAGCATTGACACTTTACCTTGCACACTTTGCAGCGCTCTAACAATTTCTGCTTCTCGTTTGGTAATAAATAGCTCAATGTCATTTTGAGTCAGGTCATTTTCAATGTAGTCACTCACTAAGGTTTCAATATCTTGGTTTAGCGCCGTCAACGTTTTACCACTTACAGGGTGTGGCAGTGCGACAATAATCATCTGACAAGATAATTCAAAACACATATGCGTAGAGCTTGCATGGACAGCTTGCTGAGTATCAACTAACTTTTGACGCAGCATTGAACTTTCACCTTGGCCAATAAAATAACCCAGCGCATCTAATGCGGCTTCGTCTTGGTGCCCCATATAGGCCGTCGGATAGGTTTTTCTGATCAGTGGCAGTGACACATTATCTTCGTACGACACAAAACGAGTTTCACTTAATGTACCTGGCTGTTTTGCAGCGCTGGTCACGGCCTCGCCTCGTGGTATTGAACCAAAGTATTTTTGTACCAATTGCAACACGTCATCGCGACTAATTGCTCCACCAATCGTTAGTGTCGCGTTATTTGGGCCATACCAACGTTTAAAGAAGGCTTTTAAATCGTTGGCATCAGCTCTATTTAGATCCGACATATATCCAATTGGCATCCAAGAATAAGGGTGTCCATAGCCATACAGGGCTTGATGCGACTTTTCGGTACCTTGCCCATAAGGCACATTGTCATAACGCATCATACGTTCATTTTTTACCGCAGCACGTTGAACTTCAAACTTTTCTTGGGTAATACCTTGAGCAAAAAAACCCATACGGTCTGACTCTAACCACAGCATCTTCTCTAATTGATTTACTGGGACGGTTTGGAAGTAGTTAGTTCTATCTAAATTCGTTGTGGCATTTAGCTTTCCACCCGCTTCAGTCACCATTTTGATATGTTCTTCATCTGCCACATGCTTTGAGCCTTGAAACATCATGTGTTCAAATAAATGAGCAAACCCTGACTTACCCAGCTCTTCTCGTGCAGAGCCAACATGATAAGTCACATCAACATGCACTAATGGGTCAGAATGGTCTTCATGTAGAATAACGGTTAGGCCATTATCCAATTCAAACTTTTCATATGCGATACCAATATCACCGCGCTCAACCTGTTTTTGTTCAACAAATTCTGCACCTGCATATTTTATGTTTTCAGACGATTGAAACTGACTACAGCCATTTAATGTTGCAGCCATAATTACTGCCATTGCTACTTTGTTTAAAAGCATAAGAAAATCCTTATATCAACTTTATTATTTTAACTATCTGTTTAGAGGAGCTCGCTTGCAGGCTGTCTCCTCTGCTGTTGACGACAAGATTAACTATCTCTGCTCGGTGAGTCGCTTATGAAGTTATCATGAATTCATTTTGAATTTATTAGCAATAAAATCATGTGGTTAAAATTATTATTGAAATATTCCACAGCGGCTTTTCGTTATTTCGAGGCTTTTTACAGCAGTATATAGGCATAATGTCGCTACATGTGGCTCGGTAATCTTTATTAATCTGCTTCTGTTAGGAATACGTGAAGAGTCGGTGGTTACGGTCGCCCGCCTAGAATCAAAGGGGGCAGAGTCGTTGATTTTCATAAAAGGGTCAGAGTCGCTGACTTTGGACTCTGACTTCATTTGTGTTTGTGGGTAAGTTGCAATGACCCCCACTTTAAATTTACCTAATTAGTTGAATTTCAGGGGGGCTGTACTTAGTAATTAATATCTAACTTTACTTCTACTCGCTTACCCTTTTTAGGTCTAAATCATGAAAGTTATAAGAAAAATCAGTGCTTGCACTTATCGCTTTCATTTTAAATCCACTCACCTTACCGTCGAAGTCGACTTCAAAGTTAACAAACGCGTCTGCATTCAATGTTCGGTCGTACCATTTTGCAACAAATCGGTTGCCTTTTAGGTGTTTAAGCTCACCAGTTAACGCGTTACCACGAGAAAACTTAATGTTAAGCTCTGAGCCTGTAGCTGTGAGATCAACCGTGCCATACCAGTTATCCTTGTAAGTGCCGGCATATTGAGTAAGCTTCATAGGTGGTTTGGTTGTGCCCGGTTGCAAAGGCTTTTCTGTTCTCTTTTGCTGTTTTATATAGGCTTCATATCGTTTTCTACCTTCAATGTATACATCAATGTAATTTGTGGGTTCTGATTCAATGTAGTGCTCTAGAATAGTCGCGGTGAGACCTTGTGCTGCTCGTGACCATTGATTTGTCAGCGCTATAACCGCTACATCTTTTTCAGGTAAAAATGCGATATGCGAGGTCATGCCTTGTACCGCACCGCCATGAGAGACATGCAAGTGGCCATGAAAGTCCATCAAATTCCAGCCTAATCCATATGCTTGAAAATGTGCTTGCGCGTATTTTTTATCAACATAAGAGACTTTTTTTAAAGTAACGGGTTTCCACATTTCTGCATGTTGCTCCTCAGAGAGCAAATCTTGTCCACCTGGTAGTTTACCT
Source organism: Pseudoalteromonas sp. AWM4_233 (assembly GCF_056158285.1). Lineage (NCBI taxonomy): Bacteria > Pseudomonadati > Pseudomonadota > Gammaproteobacteria > Alteromonadales > Pseudoalteromonadaceae > Pseudoalteromonas > Pseudoalteromonas sp. AWM4_233. The sequence goes on from NZ_JBSWSZ010000001.1 coordinate 597,274, forward strand.
TTGCTAAGAAAGAGCTGTGCCCACTTTGCCATACCCGCTATGTCACAGTTAATTTGGTTATCATCTTTGAAAAACGTGGTCTTGAGCTCGCCGTCAACTTCCATATGCGGTATAGCACGCTTACTTGGTATTTTAATTCGAGCTGGGTTTGCTACACAGTGGGTCATTTGCAGCGGGGCAATTAATGCTTTTTCGACATATTGGTCCCAAGGCATCTTGGTTATTTCGCGTATAACCTCTTCGGCGACAATATACATTAAATTGACATAGGAATAGTCAGAACGAAATGAACTGGTTGGTTTTAAATGTTTGAGTGCTGAGATGATTTCATCTGGCGTTGCATGTGCTGCTGCATCAGGCCATTGTAATAAGTCCCCAGCACCTTGTGGCAAACCAGAACGATGAGTTAACAAGTCGCGAATAGTAAACTCTCTTGTTACCCAAGGATCATACATTTGAAAATGTGGGAGGTAGTCAATGACCTTGTCGTCCCAGCTGAGTTTATTTTCATCTACGAGTTTTGCCAATGCCGCAGTGACAAATGATTTTGAAATTGAGGCGACCTGAAATAGGGTATCGGTGTTTACTGGTGTGTTGCTTTCAATAGATTGAACGCCATAACCTTTTGCATGGACCACTTCACCACTTTTCACAACTGCCAATGCTACCCCTGGTACATTAAGCTCGTCTGATGCTTTTTCAACAAGTGCATCTATTTGTTTTGGGGTTAACTGCGCACTTAGACAGAGTGGGGCAAACACTAACTGAGATAAGACGATTCCTGTATAAACAGATTTTTTGATATAGTTCATAAAAAATGAGCCCTTTAAAGCGATATATTAATTGATAAGGACATTACCAATTACTTCTTACTTTTCTAGCACTTATATGCAAGCGGTGGCGTTTCTTCTGCAAAAGGTAGTAAAAATTATAAGGATGAGTGTTCGGCCCTTCATGAATCAGACTGTGATAAATATTAATCACATATGTGGTTGCTTTTTGGCTATTTTTACCATGATATTCTCTACGCAACTCGCCGCGGATGAATTTAATAAGTATTTTATTCAAGAGGTTAGGGTTTGTTATGATGAAAATGAAAAGATTTCTTCAAAGTCCTTCTTCTTACAAAACTGCAAAGCGATGCCTTTGAGCGAGGTAAAGACGGGCAATAAATTAACTTGGATAGGCACCACGTTTGACTTAGGCGACCCCGAGCGCATTGATAAACCCGTAGGGCTGTTTTTTTCTGCTCAAGCAGCGGCTGAGTTTTACTTTAATGGCGAATTAATTGGCCGAAATGGTTACCCGTCTCTCCAAGCTGGAGAAGAGCAGCCTGGTGTGATGGACTTTGTAACCTATATACCTAAAGGGCTACTTAAACAGCATCAAAATGAGCTAGTGATTAAACTGTCATCTCATCATAAAGCTTTTGATATCAGTCGTTCAATCCCGCTTGCGATAGTTACATATTATGACTCACCTCAAGATATCGTATTGCACCACTATCTACCCACATTGGTGCCGTTAGGTGTTTTGATAATCGGTTTGATTTTCTCAAGCGTGTTGGTGTGGCAAGACTTGAGTCCAAGACGAGGCACTTTTTGGCTGCCTATACTCTCTTTGTTAGTGGTACTGCAATTGCTGACTGAGGTATCAAGAGGATTAGTTGCATACGAATACCCTTATCATGAAGTTCGGTTGATGGTTATCTTACTGCTAGGGACGTTAAGCGGGCTAAGCTTGCTGTTGTATATCATAAATGGGTTTGTGCAAAATCATCGCAAGGCTTGCTTCTTGCTCTCAATGTTATTTACGCTGGTATGTATTTATTTGGGAAATACGATAGAAAATAAAACCGTGTTCGCCATACAAGTGCCTGCTGGTGTCAGCTTTTTAATTACCGCTTTTCAAGCATTCAATAGGCAGGAAAATGCGAGAAAACATGCCTGTGCACTTTTTATATTTTTTATCATAATTGCAGTAAATCCTAATCAATTTCTCGATCTTTATTTTTATTATTTTGTTGCAGCGCTTTTGTTATTCTTTTTTGTTCAGCATGCCATTGCATATAAACACGAGCAGTCTCAAAAGCAGCTTGCACAGCAAAGAGCTGCTCAGCTGCAACAAGCACTAGATGAATATAGTGAGCAGCAGACGCCATCCAAAATAAAGCTAAACCTTGCAGACAAAAGCGAGTGGATATCATGTGAGAATATCTGTTTTGTGAAAGGCGCGAGAGATTATGTGGAGATCAGCCTATTGGATAGACGTAATGTGTTGCACAACGAGACCCTGACTCTCATGGAAGAAAAATTGCCTGCAACGTTTTTGCGTATACACCGCTCATATATTGTAAACAAGCAGTTGATTCAGTCTCTTGAAAAGCTGCCATCAGGCGGTGGAAATCTGATACTGAGCTCGGGTGACACCGTGCCCGTCAGTAGGCGAATAATGCCAAAGATTAGAAAGCAACTTGGTTAATTAACCTATCTACAGAATCAATACTGACCTCATTGTTCATTTGGATGCTAAACAAATAGCAGTTAGGTGTTAAGTGAGTTCAGAACGGTATACATTAAAGTTGGCGTTAAAAACTCATAGGCAAAGTGCAACTCAGATACGCATGACAAAGCAGCAAAGACGCTTTGTGCATGTTCAATTAGTGACGAGGGAAAGGAATGAACAGTAAGGCTCAGTTATTTTTATTTTGTGGGAAGATGGGAGCGGGGAAATCAACTTATTCGCAAGTTATTGCTAAGCAGAAGCAGGCGGTTTTATTGAGTGAAGACGCCTGGTTGGCAGCACATTACCCTCATCAAATCACGACGTTTAATGACTATATACATTACTCGAATCTAATTAAACCATTTGTAAAACAACATGTTCAGCAATTACTTAGCCTTGGTCTTAGTGTTGTGATGGATTTCCCTGCAAATACAGTAAAACAACGGGCTTGGTTAGTGTCATTGGCAAATGAAGTTCAGTGCGAACATACGCTTTTTTATTTACAAGTTAGTGACGAAGTATGTTTATCTCGGATTGCTAAACGCAGATTGGCACAGCCCAAGCGAGCGCATTTCGATACGCCTGAGGTATTTCATCAAGTGACTCAATTTTTTGAGCCTCCAAAAACGAGTGAGCAGCTTGCGGTAGAAGATGTAGCTGAGTCTTCTACCGCAAGTTAGAATGTAATTCAAAGATCTTAAAAGTTATTTAATGTAAACAGTGGTTTATCTGTGTACCTCTGCTAGGTATGATGGTTTTTAGTAAATTATATGAATTTCTTAAATAGGATGTTGAGATGAATCTAAAAGCTATCGGCTTAGTATTATTGAGTGCATTACATGTTAGTGGTTGCGGTAGTGATGCCCACGCAGGAAATGAAATTGAAATTCCACCTGTTGAAGGCGGAAAAAATACTTGTACAGGGTTTGGCTCACCTCATATGAATGTATTTATTAGAGAGTCATTGAACAGTGATGTACTGATTGAAAACGCATCTGTACGTGTAGTGATGGAAAGTGAAAATGAAGAGAGCACCGTGGAACCATTGTTTATTTCGTCAGATGATCGTAATGAGGATACAAAAACGGGTGCGTACCATGCAATTTTAGAACATAACAACTTAGCATTTGATGTGAGTATTGTGGCGTTTGCAGAGGGGTACCACCCATTTGTGACTAAACAAATTAATTTTGAAGTGAATACAGGGTGTGGTGCCTCAAATGATCTAACCTATGAGGTTTATCTTTGCCCCATAGGGACAACTTGTTTGTGAAACAGAAATAGGTCATGCGCTGTGCATTAATAGCACTCAGAGAGCCGAAAGCAGTCATGAAGACATATAGATTCTGAAATAAGTTCAAAATGACTAAATTTGATAATCCTTCATATAAAACAGTAGCGGCATAAAGCCGCTACTACAGATTAAAGCTGTTTATTTCGCTGCCTCTTTTTAACAGACCTTTACTTCTTAGTCCCAAATATCTTATCACCTGCATCACCAAGACCTGGCAAGATATAGCCTTGCTCATTGAGCTTTTCATCAACACTGGCTGTATACAGTGTGACATCTGGGTGAGCCTCTTCAAGTGCTTGAATACCCTCTGGAGCGGCCACTAAAACCATGGCTTTTATGTCTTTTACGCCATGCTTTTTTAATAAATCAATGGTCGCGATCATTGAGCCTCCCGTTGCTAGCATTGGGTCAACGACTAGAGCAACACGTTTATCTAAATCAGAAGTAAGTTTTTCAAAGTAAGGCACAGGCTCTAGGGTTTCTTCATCTCGATAAAGGCCAACTACTGATACTCTGGCACACGGAATTATTGAGAGCACACCTTCATTTAACCCCAGTCCCGCTCTTAAGATCGGAACTAAGGTTAGCTTTTTACCAGCTAGTTGTTGCGTAGTGATATCACCTTGCCAAGAGGCGGTAGTGGTATTTTCTAGCGGTAGGTCTCGTGTTGCTTCAAAGGTTAATAAACTGCCAATTTCAGATACCAATTCACGAAATGCTTTAACGCTAATATCGTGTGTTCGCAACAGTCCCATCTTGTGAGAAATCAGTGGGTGCTTAACTTCAACTACGCTCATGTTGTGCCCTAAACAAGTTTTAATAATTTGGTTAAGTTTAACAAGAGCGAGAAGAATAGATAAAATTTTTATTTGGTAGAAAGTTAATAGATACCTTAAAAGCGAATCAATGAATGTTTTTTGCTTGCTTTGAAATATTGAAAATATGGGAGCAGGTTGAGGGTTGCAATACTTACCCCTGTGATTTCGGTTCTATAAATTTAAAATGGCTGTTTTAATAAGTCTTGTTTCAGCTCTTTTTCTTTCAACCTGTAAATCCCAATTGTGCCCTTTTTCTTGAAGGTTACCACCGAGTTACCAACTTAACTGAACGCTAAAATTTAGGCCTCTATCAAACACGATCCAACCGCAAAAATAGAAACGAGGCCAGCAATGAGTTATAACAAAGCACAATTTATTTCTTATCAACTAAATACTTTTACCTCCTATATCAATGGCAGTAATTGGAGTTATTTGGGGAATTCAGACAGTGACAGCGACATCAACTACCGCGTAGGTGTGATGATTAAATGTATCGAAGAAGCGAAAAAATCAAGCAAAATAGATGCTGATAGCACTACTTTGAAGATTTTCATGGCACCGGAGTTCTACTTTCGTGGTAATGCCGGTGCCTACCCGATCGAAAAGATCTCCACTATTTTAGAAAAGCTCCGAGCACACACCAAGTCAAGCGATTACAGAGATTGGCTGTTTGTGTTCGGCACAGCGATTGGCTGGATGGAAGTACCGGGAAAACCTAATACCAAAGAGATTGTCAATGCCGCATTGGTGCAAAAAGGGGGGGTTGCCAACGCTCATAACGACACTTGTAAAATCGTTATGAAGGAATACATCTCTCATATTGACTTTGCCCGAACATTCAATGGCGATTGGAGTAATCCTTCCCATAGAGTTGGTGTGGTTGACGGCAATCCACTCACCAAATTAGCACCGACAAGCGGTTCTAGAGATCTTAATGTTCAACCTAGCAGTGCAATTAATAAAACCAATGAGCGCTCAGCTTCCGGCTACGGTGGGGGTTGTTTATTTTCTATTGACGGCGTTGAATTTGCGCTGGAGATTTGTTTGGACCATTATAAAGAACGCGTTAAGACCTATGCAGACACTACGCAAGGTTTACAGGTGCCACAAATACACCTGATCACCTCAGCAGGTGCGGAAATTGTTGAAGATAGCGTGTTCACCGTGCCAAATGGGTTAATGTTTAATGTTGATGGCCGTGGTAGCTCCGACATCAACATCAATATTGGCAATGACCACAAACCAGCTAAGTGTTTAAATGACGAAGTAATAAAAAACACTTTCTACATCGCGGATGCGATTCACCTTTACGGTGTCAACGACGTCTATCCATTGGATTGGAATAATTACTATAAGGACAAAGGTGCGATTGTTGTTTATAAATCGCTGCCTTTTCCAAATTCTATGATTAGGTAGTACGCAGTAAGAAATAACTTATGATCAGATTAAATAATTAACCCGAGCTTTGGTTAAGAGATTTACTAAAGTATTGATATTGAATCAATAAGTGTTTTTTTAATTCTTCAGCCGGAAACTTTTAGAGATAACACCGCTCACGCGTCCTGCTATCGCTAAGGTACCTACATCCATATAGGCAAGGCGAATTTACGCGTCAATAGCTGGCCTATTGCAAGTAAATTCAACGCAGTTAGCGTTGAAAGTAGCCGCTGGAGATAGATTTATTATCCAGAGTTCAGGTTACTTAACATTATGATGTATTAGGATCGTTTTCCTAAGGGGGGAGGTTAACCAAACCAAGCTATGTTGTTGAGCTTGGTTTTTGGCAGTATTTACTTAAAGGGGTACAGTGGAATGAAAATATAACATTAAATTTCAATTGTTTGTGCTGTTACTTTTATGTTTATTAATGGGGGCTTTTATATTGGTGCCTTTTTTTAAAAAACTTTTCTGATTTTTACAATAAGTGTGGCTCGATTTTTGAAACATATATGGATGTGATAAGCAAATTACAAGGAACACACTATGTTGATGTACAAAGCCGCAGGCACTAGCCCATTATTGACCCAAAATCATATTGAAGGTGGGCAAAAGTTGTCGCATAGCGGCAATGATGAAAGGCAATTTAGCCAAGCAATTGCCGCTGAGATGCCGATGCAACAGGCTTCTTCAGTTAGCCAGCAATATCAACAAAAAGAGCTACAAACGACCATACGTAACGAAGGTTTTTTAGGGCAAATGCAAGAAGCCATTTTAATGCAAAGACTTGGCGTTGATATGGAGAAAATAAAACAGTTGAGAGAGAAGCTCGATGAACAAAAAGAACAGTTTGATGCAGGTGAAATTTCTGAGAAAGATTTTAATGAAAAAACCTCAGAAATAGAGAAGATGATTGCTGAAGAGTACCAAAAAGGACAGGAGCGAGCGCGGGCATATGAGCAAGAGAAAGAGAGTTTAAAAGAAAATAATATTACATAGCCATAGAGCTTTGAGCTTAGTAATCAATGTTATGTAAACCGAGAGGCATCCATATTTAAAATTACAGCTAATAAGCTCGTTGTTTAGCATTCATCTTGCATAAAGAGAATATTAAAACATAGAAGGCGTAGTATTACGTCCATGTAGCCTGGGTCCGGTTCGGCCATCCAAGGGCCTCACGCTCAACGCTAGTCTTGCTGCGCGCACTGTAAATGAAAAGTTTAAGAGCAGTGCTGTATTACATCCATGTAGCTAGGTGCAGTTTCAGCAGCATTTAAAATGGCTCATTTCACCTTGCGCAAAGGGAATGTACTCGCTTCGCTCGCAGTCATAAACCCTTTGCACCTTCAACGTGTATTTTGCACTTTGTGCTGGTACGATGAGTTTTCACTCTAAATATAAATAACCATAACAAAGGCAACATCATGCAGGAATTTTTTGAGAAGTTCGCAATCAACACTAAGGTCAATGTGGTGTGGGGTGAAATGGATGCGTTGGGACATGTAAACAACGTGTCGTATTTCCGATACTTTGAAACCGCGCGGATCGACTTTTTAAAACAAACAGGGCTTTTATCTATTTTATCTGAGCCGACGCATAGTCCTGTGTTACGCGACACTTATGCGCAATATAAGCGCCCAGTGACTTTTCCTGATACTTTGTATATTGGCTCTTATATTACCGATATAAAAGAAGATCGTTTTACTATGCGTTATGAAGCGTTTAGCGAATCGCAACAAGCAATCTGTACAACAGGTTATGCGAATGTGGTGATGTTTAATATGAAAACAGGTCAAAAATCGCCAATTCCAGAGAATATGATGGCTATATTAAAGCAGTATGAGATGGATGTTACTCAATAGGCTTAGCTGATGGAGGAGGGGGTTACTCATTGAGCTATGCTAATTAGATATCCTTATTCTCACCTCTTCAGGCTAAGTTGCTTCGTTTCGGGTTCAGTGAATGAAAATAACTCTAGTAAGATTGCTCAAAGAGCATATTAAAACATAGGAAGGCGAAGTATTACGTCCATGTAGATCTATGCTGTGTCAACTGCTTTTAAAATTGCTTATTTCACATTGCGCAAAGAGAATGTACTCGCTGCGCTCGCAGTCATAAACCCTTTGCATCTACAACGTGTATTTTGCACTTATTTCCACCGCATTTAGTCGAGGGAATGTTGCCTTTACGCTATGATCTCGGCACCAAAAAGTTAGCTATTTTTTTAATGTCAAAATTAACCGCGAAGCAGAACATAAAAAGCATTGTGACTGCGATTAAAGCCGAAGAGCAATCTCTCCGAGCCCGTTTTCCTATTCTTAACCAGCAAAATAGCATTGCGATGGCAATGATGTTGCTGTCACTTTTTTCACTCATTGGCGTTGGTACGCTGTATTATTTTTCACTTATACCTGCGTGGTTATGTATTATTTTAGCGGCTTTAATCACGTCTATCTCCCATGAGTTAGAGCATGATCTAATTCACAAACAGTATTTTAGTAATCGACCATTTATACATAATTTTATGATGCTGACTGTGTGGTTGATGCGCCCTAATACGGTGAACCCTTGGTATCGTAGACAAATTCACCTACACCATCACAAAGTGTCAGGCACTGAGCAAGATTTAGAAGAACGCTTAGTCGGTAATGGCATTAAGTCGCCATTTTTAAGAGCGGTGGTGATTATGGATGGATTGCTCGGTTTACTGATTAACTCCAAGCGTTTTAGCAAAGAGATTAAAGGCTTTAAATTTCTACAGGTGTTTAATGCCGGTTTTCCTATCACCTCGGCTTATTTTGCGATCTTATATGGCGTGATTGCTTATCATGTAGTGCAATTTATTCAGCCATTTGAACTACCAGTTTGGGGCGCGGATATACTTTCAGTCGCTGAGTTTTTAATGGTGGTACTGATTGTACCGAACATGATCCGCTCAACGTCGCTGAACTTTGTGACTTCTTCAATGCATTACTACGGTGGTGTGACCAACTTGTTAGAGCAAACGCATGTGATCAACAGCCGCTGGTTTTTGCCTTTCCAGCTGTTCTGTTTTGATTTTGGTCGTACGCATACCATTCATCATTTTGTGCCCAATCAACCTTTTTATATTCGTCAGTTAATCAGCAAGAAGATACAGCCGGTTATGGCTGAGCATGGTGTGCGCTTTAATGACTTGCAAAGTTTAAAGCATGCTAACCGATATTTAGTTAAGGCTGAGTAGGGTAGCTTTATGATTGCGTAAGTTGTTCGATTTGCGCTGGTTGGTTAAGCGCGAAATAAAGTCGGTGCCTACAGTGGAGTAAAGGTTGGGTTTGTAGACGCGGGTTTATCCCGCGCTAAAGTGAATTAGCCTAACAAGTATTGGCTTTATCAATTTTTAAAATAGCTTATTTCAACTTGCGCAAAGAGAATGTACTCGCTGCGCTCGCAGTCATAACCCCTTTGCACCTTCAACGTGTATTTTGCACGATAGAATAAACTGTTACATAGTTGAGATTGCGGCTAAGAGGGCTTTTAATTAGTCTAACAGCATCAGAACTACACCTATAATCCAAATGAATGAAGTAAAGCAAAAGCGTGTCGATATTTCGTCTGGTCAGTATGCGAGCTTAACTTACTACCCCGCAAATACTGAAATGGCGATGCATGAGCATCAAGGTCATCAGGTATCAATTGTTCTATCCGGCGCTTTGGCTGAGTCTGATAACAGGCAGCAGCAACACGTATTCACACCAAGTTTATGTACTAAACCCGCAGAGTTTGGTCATGCTAACCAATATGGAAAGCAAGGAGCGTTGATATTCTCATTGAACTTTAGCAAGCAAACTTTTGTTGAATATGCTGATGGTATAGATATTGATTGGCATTGGCAGCCATTAACTGCCAAGCCGTTGCTGCAAATGGTTAAGCAGTCAGTACAGGGAATGATGATAAATAATGAGTCATTTCAGCAGCAGTTATTGTGGGATTTGCTGGCAATTAGACAAGGGGCTGCTTTAGCTTCTGAACGCCATAAAGTGTCTTGGCTCGTAAAAGCCAAACAATATATTGAACATGCGCCAGACAATCTTAATCTAACTCAGTTAGCAGCAGAGCTTGGCATTCATCCTGTGTACTTTTCGCGGAGCTTTCACAAACACTTTGGTTGCACACCTAGCCTATATCAGCAGCGCTGTAAGGTATCTCGTGCAATACGCCTTTTATCAAAAAACAAAATGCTCGTTGATATTGCGCATGACAGCGGCTTTACTGATCAAAGTCACTTAACACGATTATTTAAGCAAGAGGTTGGTTTTACACCACGACAACTCAAACAATTAATTGCAGGTTAAATCTATACAATAAAATAGCGAGCACAATGGCTATGCTGTTGCTGATATTTTTTGAACTAAGGAGTGAGTCATGTATACAAAAAGCAAGGCTATTTTACTATCTACGTTATTAGGTGTGAGCCAGTTGAGCTATGCTATCACGCCACAGCAAGCCGCTGATAAATTAGAGCAGTTTATTGGTAAAGTGCCAAACCTCGGGCCTGGTTATGCAATCGTAGCTGTCAGCAAAGATGAAGTGCTGCTAAATCATGTTCAAGGCATTAGAAATATCGACACTAAACTGCCATTGACGGTCGATACACCGATATATATCGCATCTCAAACTAAAGCATATCTGGGTCTTCTGGCGGCTAAGTTAGATAAGCAAGGCATATTGAAGCTTGACGACACCATTGCCAAGCACTGGCCAAATATCACCCTGCCAGAAGGGGTTGATCCTAACCAGTGGACGTTACGAGATTTATTGACTCACCAGTTTCCTATTGACGCCGATCAGATTGTTATTTTAGAAGCTTATGTGACAGAGGTTGATTATAAAGATTATCCTGCCTTAATCGCAAAACATGCAAGCAAGCGCGAAGAGGGCTACGACTACACTAATCTTGGTTACAATATCTATGGTGCAATTTTGCATCAAGCCACGGGCAAAGCTTGGCAAGATTGGCTACAAGATGAAATCTTTACGCCGATGGATATGGCAAATAGCTCTGCGCGCACTTCAGACTTTTCAATGAAGCACCTATCTTGGAATCATATCTGGCAAGGTGAAGAAAAAGGCTGGCATTTAGTGCCGCCTAAAACAGACGGTAAAATGCAGTCAGCGGGGGGCTTGGTGGTTTCGGCTAATGATATGGGTAAATGGCTACAGTTACAGTTAAGCCCGGAGCTGGCCAATAAGTCAGGCTTTAACCCTGAGACTATGAAGCTGGCTCATACACCAGTGGCGAAATTAGATCCCAAAGCCAGAAACCCTTATGAGTTGCCATGTCATGGTTATGCGCTAGGGTGGAGTGTTTGTGATATTTATGGACACACCCTGTATGCCCACGGTGGAGGTTATACAGGCGCTCGTACTATGATGGCATTTTCTCCAGACTTAGGTGTGGGAATTGGGGTGTTCTCTAATTCAGATAATATGACGGGTTGGTTAACCAGCAGAACCATGGTGCAGTTTTTCCAGTATTTAACAGAGCATGAAAAAGCTGAGCATATGGCCAATGTTCGTCAGCAGGGTTACCAAGAGCGAATTGATTGGTTATTAAATAGAAGAGTGAAAAAAAATAGTGACACGCTAGCAAAGTTTACTCAGCAATCAGGTACAGAAAATTATCAAGCAACAAAAGCTGACTTGGTTAGGCTGGTGGGTAATTATCAAGGTGATGATAAGTATAGTAAACTGGCCATTTCAATGTCTTCAAATGGAGACTTGAAAGGTAAGCAATTCGACTATGAGTTTGATATAACAGCAATCTCTTCAACTTTAATGTTGGAGCAAAGCACGCCGTTTAGTTCATTGAGCCCGATTAATGTGAAGTTTGATGACAGCTCAAAGCAGGTAAAGAGTCTGATTTGGCAAGATGTTGAGTACCAAAAAATCAGTGAGTAGATACTGTGCACATAGTGGAGTTTGGTGAGCGCTAAGTCAAAAAGCGCGATATAAAGCCAGCGCCTTCAAAGAGATCAGATTTTGTAGGCGCGGGTTTACCCCGCGCAAAAGTAAATCAGCTTCACGGGGGTTGGCTGTATCAGTTTTTACAGTTGCTTATTTCAGCTTGCGCAAAACGAATGTTGAAAAATAGATTGATGTTGTATTACATCCATGTAGCCTGAGTCCGGTTCGGCCATCCAAGACCTCACGCTCAACGCTAGTCTTGCTGCGCGCACTTTAAATGAAAAATTTAAGAGCAGTGCTGTATTACATCCATGTAGCTACGCCCATCGGGTATCCATACCCTCACTTCCTCGTGCTGCGAAACTTCGTTTCGGTCACTCGTCACCCTTGCGCAAAGAGAATGTGTTCGCTTCGCTCTCTGTCATTAACCCTTTGCACGATTTAATGCACAGTGATCGGTAGATCGTTTACTACTAAAGACTGGCCGTTTTGTTTGGCGCGGATAAAGCTTGAGATTAAAACATCATTCGACAAAGTGTTAATGTCTTCAACTTCTTCAACCAAACAGAAAGAAATAGAATCCCATCCTAAATTTTTAATGAAAGTTTCATGCTTATTGATGTTGTCTTGATAGTTTTCATCTGTAGTTAGTAAGCCTATAGAGTGTTTATTGCCTAGCTTGTATTTGCCATTGTTAGCGGTTGCACATTTAGCATATCCGCTTAAAACATAAATTGTGTTTTCGTTTTTATTCATTGTGGTGTCATGCATAAGTGAGTTTAATTTCTATATGCATTTTTCAAACCAGAGTATTTGATGAGAATTGATTTAAGATATTTATTTTAAAAACAGTGGTTAACATGCTTTTGTCTACTTGAATCTTAGTATAGTTCTACGAGCGTCAAGTTTTTGAAAGTGATCACTTCTTTTTTGCTTTCCAAGTCCCGCCATATTGATATGTTTCGCAATACTGCTTCTTGATGACGAGTAAGCAAGGGCCACAGACAAATTGCCATTCAATGTTGCCGTTATAGCGGCATCGGTACATAACAGGCTTGTTTTGTTGGCACTGTGCGCAGAGTTTGTGGCGTATTCTCATTAATCTCATCCTCATGATTAATCTTTTGATACGAAATGTGAGTTCGTTCGATCAAAACTAAAATCGCAGCACTATGATCCCCCTCATTATGGGAATACCTCTGTTTAGTTTATTTAGAGGTAATTCATTTTATCTTTGGTTTGACAGTGTCGATTTTGGTACATAAGCAACAAATTATATTGCTGTAAATACACTCTTAAGTGGCCTCAAAGTGTGTCCCGAAAGTGACACACCGCACATGTTTTATGTTCCGATATAGCGACATTAAAAAAGGTATAAAGAATAAGGCTATATGTAAGTTTTTGATAAGTAACATTTAAAATGTTGGTCTGATACTTGTTATTTGATCACTACGAATTCAATAATAATCGAGAACTAATATGAACAAGTTTATCCTTTCTAGCTTAGTAAGCAGTGTTATGTTTTTTAGCAGTCAATCAGCAATGGCTGAGCAGGACTCAAGAGTTGAAACATTAAAATCCTATTTTAAACAGTGTCATAAGGCGCAACTTTGTAATGGAAGTTTCTTGGTGGCTGAAGACGGAAAAGTGTTATATCACCAAGCTATGGGTGTTAATCATAAAGTTGATACGCCGCTTTCAACTTCACATCAATTCGATATTGGCTCAATTTCGAAGCAGTTTACAGCGGTCGCAATTATGATGCTACAAGAGCAGGGCAAACTTAATTTTGAAGATAAAGTCATTCAGCATATCCCTGATTTTCCTTATGAGCAGATCACCATCAAACATCTGCTTAATCATACATCTGGTATTGCTGATATGATGCCATATTTAACAAGTTTGTACCGTCAGGGGAAAGTCACAGCGAGTCTTGACCAAAACACCGTGCTAGATGCATTAATTGAGCAAGCCCCAGAGATGATGTTTCAGCCAGGCGCTCAGTGGCGTTACAGTAATACCGGATATGTCGTTCTGGCAACTTTGGTTTCTAAGATCTCAAAGCAAAGTTATGGCGAGTTTTTACAAAGCAACATTTTTACACCTCTTAAAATGACACAGTCGGTAAGCCGTACAAGCAAAACTGAGCATAGATTAACTGAGCGTGCATACGGTTTTCGTCAGCAAATTAATGGCACTCAACGTACATTTGACCAAATTCCATTTTTTGATATCGAAGGAATGGGAGGGATCTATTCAACAACCAGTGACCTCTATGCTTGGGACCAAGCGTTACATGGTCATAAACTTTTAAGCCCAAAGACTTGGCAAGCGGCTACGCAATTGACTAAAACAACTGATGGCAAAACCAAAGAATATGGCTTTGGGTTTATGTTAAAACCAGATGCTTTTAATCAGCAAAAGGTGGGGCACAGTGGTCATTGGCGTGCATTTAAATCGATTTATACACGTCAAATTGAAGATAATCGCACAATTATTTTACTGACGAATAATGGGCAAGATGACAGTGTGGATGCCAATGAAAAAGCTGTTGATGCGATTTTGGCAGGTCAGACATATGAATTTATTAAGCAGCCTATTTCACAAGTGCTTTATGGCGTGTTTAAGCAAGATATCAACAAGGCACTGAGTAGGTATCATCAACTAAAGGCAGAGCAAGCCGCAGGATATGATTTCTCTGAAGGTCAATTAAATGACCTAGGTTATGTATTGTTACAAGAAGAGCATGTTCAAGCTGCAATTGCTGCTTTTGAATTAAATGTTGAAGCCTTTCCTAAATCGCCAAATGCATTAGATAGTCTGGCTGAAGCGTTAATTTCAAATGGTCAAAAGAGGGCTGCGACTAAACTTTTAAAGCAAGCATTAGAAATAGACCCAAACTTCGCTTCAGCTAAGCAGCAGTTGGCAAAATTAAATGGCGCGAAGTTATAGCGGGGCAATTCATTTTATTTATAAAGGGTTCAGGTTAATTACTTATTTGTCATTAAAAGGCCGTAACATACTTACGGCCTTTTGGTTTGTAGGCGAGGGTTTCACAGCGCAAAGTAAGTTTGAAATAAAGATTGGTGTTTTGTGACATATATGAAGTTATATGCTCTGTCAGTAGTTTTTAAAATAGCTTGCTTTAGTATTGTTAAAATCAATGTTGAAAATGGGTTGGTGTGGTATTACGTCCATGTAGCCTGAGAATGTCTTTGCACTTTTTAAAATTGCTTACTTCACCTTGCGCAAAAGTAACCTTGCTTCGCAACGTGTATTTTGCACACGTTATCACTTGTACCTAAGTTGGTGTGGCTGTTATATTTGCGCGCGTGAATCATTGCTATTTATCAATTAATAATGATGGGTGGTTTTGGTCTTCTGCATAAGCGTAGCATCGATTCTCTGGACGTCAGCTATGCCTTTGAGCCTCAACAATATTTAAAAGGAAGAAAGGACGCATGAAAAAATTACTTTCAGCAATAGGCCTATGTTTACTCTCTACAGCTGCTCAGGCTGAATATGATAGATATTGGCTGGAATACAGTGAAGGGCTTCAGTATGGCAGCTCGTTTAAAATTAAAGTAAGAGACAACGACAAAGGTTGGGCGTTTGTTCATTCAAATTACACGGAAAAAGAATTCTTCGGGACCACAAATTTGAATCGAGTGACAAAGACACGCCATGATGCTGAATTTAAAGTGTATGGCGTCACTCGATTTGTTTCTATACCTTATAGCTGGGGTTATGTTGATGCGGGTGCTGGGTTAGGTTACGGCGATGGTACATGGTCTAAAAACTGTGAGCACTATCAGGATGGCTTGTTAGGCTCTAGTGATATCTGTGACTTAAAAGAGGGGTCAAGTATAGGTATTCCACTTCATGCCTCTGCCACATTTGGTAAGTTTATCGGTATTGGTGTGAATGTAGATGTATTTTTGTCGTTAGAGCGAGACACAACAGCACAAGTTGGGTTAGTCATACCTTTTGGGTTGTTTACTGAGTAATGTAGCGCAATCATAAGTTAGTGTGGTCATGATTTTTCGTTATAATACACAATATTATTAGAGTTAATTTTAAGTTGTAAATCGAGAGTATATGGCCAGTACAGCACATGCATTGCATATTTTGGTAAAGCATAAAGAGCAAGCAGAAGACATTCTTAAGCAATTAAAAAAAGGCGCTAAGTTTCAGACTTTAGCAAAGAAGTATTCTAACTGTCCGACTGGTAAAAAGGGCGGTGATTTAGGAGAGTTCAGACGCGGAACCATGGTTCCGCAATTTGATAAAGTCTGCTTTTCTTGTGAAGTTTTAACGCCGCAGTTGGTTAAAACTAAGTTTGGTTGGCATGTGCTAAAAGTGCTTTATCGCACCTAATCTATGAGCGGAGTTTCACTCTGCTCACTTAGCTTGCTCATATTTAAATGTTTTAAGTCAGTTTACTGAGTATGAGCTGCTGCCATATGTGTTCATTGTTCGCTTTAAAAAATCCGAAATGGCCAATTGATTTTCTCTGAAACTGGTAGGGTTCAAAAATCTCTATTTTTGAATGGGCGCTGGTGAAACGCTTTACTAAATCGTCTATAGTTTTTTTAGGTGAAAACCCGTTATCATCACTAAAACCAATTGCATCTAACTGGCCTTTGTAACTCGCGTAGAAGTGCTCCCCAAGGCTATTATCTCCAAATAAATAATTTTTATCTAAGCTCCATTTTCTCCAATCTCGAGCGACACCTTTTGGGAGCGCATGACCAATGCCAAATTTATTTGGCACATAGCCAATGGTTTTGTATAAAAGCGGAAAAACAAGATGCCATGCAAGTAACAATTTGGGCTGGTGGACTTTTGGGTATAAATGCCAGGCGCACGTGCCTGAGCAAATTAAAATCACTTTTTGAAGGTATTTGATGCGAGGGCATAAACCAATTAAGTGACCTCCAGCGCTATGGCCGATTAGCGTAATGTTTTGCCAATCAGCCCATTGCTTTGCCGCGATTAAATCTAGAAGCGCTGTTAAGTCTAATTGCCCCCATTCCCTTAATTTTGATTGATCGTTTTTAATATTACTTTGGCTCGATAACCCGATACCTCTTGGGTCCCAAGTTATGACAGTAAATCCATGTTCGCTCAGGTACATAGCCAAAGGCTCATAAAAAGACTGTTTAACGCCTAACGCTGAGTTGATCACAATGAGTTTATGAGTGTTTATTTTGTCAGGTGTGTATTTAGAAGCGGCAAGCTTCTTATCGTCTGTACAAGAAATTGTGAAATTTATTTTCATATTCGCTCCTTTTATTTCTATCATAAACCGTGGAGTACACTCTATGGTCAAGAGGGTTATGAGAATTAAAGCAATATGTTTAAAGACAGGACTGAGCAAAGACACCATTCGTTTTTATGAAAAGCTGGGATTATTAAGCAATGTAGAGAAAGGCTTAAATGGCTATAAAAATTATACTGATACCCATGTTGAGCAACTTAATTTGATAAAGCATGCAAAAGAACTTGGCTTTACCTTAGAAGAAATAAAGCAACTAGCCGCTTTGTTATTCTCAAGGCAACTGACTATGTCTGAAATGAGTAGTTTCTTAAAGCAAAAAGAGCAAGAGATTGATAATAAAATTAAAAAGTTGCATGAATTTAAAGTACACATCAGAGAGACGTTAGAGGGAAGTTGTGAGTATAGAACGCAGTTAGAGAAATTATCGGGTAAATGAGGGTCTTATCTTGGCGGCTATGAGAGTGGTTTATTTATGATGCGAAAAGTAATGTTGCCCGCAAAGTGTATTTTGCACGATTTGGCCTCACGCTCAACGCTAGTCTTGCTGCGCGCACTGAAAATGAAAAGTTTTAAGGCTATGTTGTTTACATCCATGTAGCTACGCCCATCGGGTATCCATACCCTCACCTCCTCGCGCTGCGAAACTTCGTTTCGGTCGCTCGTCGCCCTTGTGCAAAATAACCTTGCTTCGAAGGAGTTAATCGCAGCGTTATTTAAAATTGCTTATTTCACGTTGCGCAAAAGTAATCTTGCTCCGCAAGATGTATATCTTATCGCTTGTTAAGATGGCTTTCTTCACCTTGCGCAAAGAGAATGTGCTCGCTTCGCTTGCTGTCATTAACTCTTTGCACTTTATTTAAACCTTTCCTTTACGGGTTGCGTCTTATTGGGTAATACAGGTGATTAAGAGAAAGGAAAGGCCATGAACTTATTAAAACCAACTTTAGCATTCGCGCTTTGTGCACTAACTTCTGTAAGTGTATTTGCTCATAACGGTCAGCGTTACACTGAAACTGTGGAGAAGACGTTCTCTGCAGATGCAGGCACGCAATTACAAATCGAAAATATCAATGGCAAAGTAGAGATTGAAGCATGGAACAAGGACGAAGTGCTTGTAACTGCAACTATCTACAGTAAAGACAAAGAGGGCAGGGAAAGGGTTGAGGTTGAGCTATCACAAAGAGGCAATATCATTGATATCGAAACGCACTTTGCTAAGCAGTTTGGCTGGAATAATAACGGCTATGCCAAGGTAGATTACTTTATTAATGTGCCTGCGCACATTGAGTTAGATGACGTAGAGCTAAATAATGGTTCGTTATCTATCAAAGGCGTGACCGGAGCTGTTAATGCATCTTTAAATAATGGCAGCATGGTGGCGACAGGGCTTGCTGGTAATACGCGTGTAGAGAGCAACAATGGCTCTGTTAAATTATCGTTTAGCGATGTATTAACAGACCTGACAGATGTGGATGTTGAATCGCAAAATGGGTCGATTACGGTTTATTTCCCTGATTCGATTGATGCCAGCATTAAAGCCAAATCGAATAATGGCTCAATTAGCAATAACTTTGGTTTAGAGGTAGATAAAAGTCGTTCGAACCGCAAAACGCTGTCTGGCGAAATAGGTTCGGGCAAGGCCAAAGTTACACTGTCGAGTAATAACGGCTCTATTCGTATTAAAAATCTTTGATAAGGTAACGAGCAAGAAGGGAAGGTCAGTGACATAATTCACTGACCTTTTTGGTTTTATAAGCGATTTAATCTTATCGAAACTGGTTTTAAATTAAGTTACAGCAGTGAGAATCTCTTCTGGTTTTCCGTCTCTAGTAATCTTGCCATCTTTAATTTCAATAATGCGGTCCATCATTGTGAGCACATCATAGGAATGGGCAATTGAAATAACCGTTTTTCCTTTCATAAGTGTCTTTAAAGAATGAATGAATTCGGCTTTTAGGGCAGGGTCCAACGCGCTATTTGCTTCATCTAACAAGAGCAGTTTTTTATCTCTTAAAATGGCTCTGGCAAGTGCTAAACGTTGTCGTTGGCCTCCTGATAATTGTCCGCCATTTTCACCAATAAAAGCATCAAGCCCTTGTCGACCCTGTGCGTCTTTGTATTGCAGTACAAAGTTCAAAGCATTGGCTTTTTCAAGTGCTAGGTATACATCTGCTTTTTTTATGTGATTTAAGCCAAATACAACGTTGTTGTAGATACTTTGATTAAATAGCCCGATGTCTTGATTGAGAAAGCTAATCTCACCACAGATACTGCCTGTTTCATAGTCTTCAATATTTTTGCCATCGATATAAATTGCGCCTTTTTCAATTTCGTCGATACCGCTGAGCATATTAAGTAATGATGATTTGCCTGCACCAGATGGGCCTATGATCCCCACCTTCTCTCCGGGTTTTATTTTTAAAGAGAAATCGCTGAATAAAGGCGCTTTATTTTCATAGCCAAACTCGACATTCTTAAACGTAATTTTGCCTCGGCTGATACGGAAAGTTCCTTCTTCTTCATCATATTCGACCTCTTCGAGGAATTCATTGATGACATTTCTTCCAACTGTTATTTGACCCCAAGACACGAAGAAAGCATCAAACTCTTCTAGGCACCATTCAGATAGAGAAATCACACGATATACGAGGGCTAAAACCATTGAAAACTCACCAATGGTGAGACTGTTATTCGTCCAGAGTTCTAAACATAGTATGCCAGTGCCAACAATTAATACGCCATTGAGTAGACCCACCATAGAGGCAAAACTTGAGAATACGCGAAACTCTTTTGCCACCACTCTGCGATGTCTGTTTGCCCATTTTTCAGCAAACTTTTGTTCGTATTGCGAGTTAGAGAGCATTTTAACGGTGCGGATCCGAGCAAAGCGCTCGGTAAATTTTCCAGTGATCTCCGCGCAGCTTTGTGCTTCTAAGCGGTTGGTGATTCTTGCATTTGGGATCCACCGGCCAATTAATAGGGCGATAAATATGCTTGTCCAAGCGATAAAAGGGATTACAAGCCAACCATCAATATTACCAATATACAGTAGTAATGCTCCTAAAAAGGCCAGTAAGAAACCTGCGACACCACAAAACTGCAACACAGTATCAATAATGGCTTCAGAGGTATCGACAATGACAATGGCTGTTTCGCCGGGGTCATCCTCTTCGTGATAGCTCGCAGGGGAGGCAATTAAAGTTCTGTACAACTTTATAAGGGTATTCTTTTGTAAATTAGGACCTAGTAGTTGCTGAAAAATAAGGTTTTTTAACAGCGTGATTAGCGGAATAATAACGGCAATGGTGAAGGCTACCAGTGTGAGTTCAAGCCCTTTCTCATTCAATTGGGTACGATCATGCGTCATGTCTAGCCAATCAATAAGATCGCCTAAAAAATCGAACGTCACAATCTGTAATACCCCACCGAAAAGAGCAATACAGAAGGCGATGACTATCCACCCAGAAAATTCTTTAGTGCATTGACGAATAAAGGCAAAGTTATGAGCGGTCTCACGTAACTGACTGTCAAAGGTGTCTTTGTGGCCTAGTTTTTCAAATAGTGTAAATAGTGCTTTCATCGAATTGTGTGATACCTAAGAGCGAAATGTGGCACTTGAGGTGAATGCTTAAGGATTAAATGAGTAAAGCCACTGAGGTGGTTTTAACCCTATCTCAGTGGCTTTAAATCGCTTATCTATACGCATCTGCACATGGTGTTATAAACCTGCAGCGCGTTTTTTAGAGATGAGATGTCTCTGGTGTATAGTCATCCCAATCACCAGCTTCTGGCATCGACAATTGATCGACATTCTCACATTTTACTGCTTGATTTACGTACTCACGCATGTCTTTTGATAAGAAAAATGAGCCAAAATGCGCTTCTGGTGAGTAGTATTTAGTTTGAATATCAGCTTTATTAAAGCGAGATTCAATCTCTTCGAGTGATAACGTATTAATGGTGCCGCTGCGCGTTGCCCAGATAAAAGCATGAGAGCCACCAAAGTAATCAAAACATCCACCCATATAAATACCTGCAGGGTTATTAAAGGCCTGAGTTAAGCGCGACACCATTGATTGCATCATATAAGGTTCGAAGTAAGGTGTGCCACCTTGCGCAACTAAGATACCATCTGATTTAAGTGCAGATAGACAGTTATTAAAAAAGCTTTGTGTGAATAAGGTTTCTGAAGCGCCGCCATCTGGGTCGGCTGCATCTAGCACGATCAGATCAAAGCAGTCACTGTACTGTGGAATAATTTCCGCGCCATCGCCAATGCGCAGTTCAAATCTTGGGTCGTCAAAGGCGCCGTTATTGATTTCAGGTAAAAACTCGCGACTAAGCTCAATAATTTGTTCATCAATATCAAGCATAACGACTTTTTCTACGTCGTGATGCTTTAGTATTTCGCGGGCACTACCACCATCTCCACCGCCAACAATTAATACATTTTTCACTTTGTTATGTACCAAAGTTGGTACATGGACCATCATTTCGTGATAGATATGCTCACCGCGGGTTGTCACTTGAATACCATCATCAATACGCATCACTTTACCTAAGTGACGAGTTTCAAAGATGCTAACGTCTTGGAACTCAGTTTCTACATTTGCCAATTCTTTTTCTGAACGAAGTGCCACGTGAACGCCACTTGTCATCTGTTCATAATGCCATTTAATTTTAGTCATTGCGTGCATACTCCGTGTTGTTATGCGGTTTTGAGTGTTGTATTTAGTTGCGGATTTAACAATGGTTCAAACTGACCTAAGCGATTGACATTACCGCCTCGCGTTAAAGTGTTTATCATCATTTTCTTAGGTTTAAAGCATTGCTCAATAACTGATAAGCAGAGTTCAGGATTTGCATCGCCACACATAAAAATATCCATGGCTGCAAAGTGATATTCAGGCCATGTGTGAATAGAAATATGGCTTTCAGCCAAAATGATCATGCCAGATACGCCACCATTGGTTTCGAATGGGTGTAAGTGTGTTTTTAAAATTGTGGCTTTAGCTGCATTAGCGCAGTCAATCATCATGTTTTCAATATGTTGTTCGCCAACAAGATTTGACGCTTCAAAAATATCGACCGTGATATGCTGTCCTAAAGGTTGGACAGAGTGTGCTCCAAAAGGTGGTTTATTCATTCTTTTACCTGCGCTCTGTTTTGAACGCAGACATTGCAGCATTGAAATGTGCAATGATTGTGGAGTCGCGTTGACTATAAAAAGTAAACGGTTGGAAGTTGTTTGGTGTGTGTAGTGAAACGGTAAGGCTAAATATGTTTAAAAGACGTCACTTTGTGTGAGCTTGAAAGCTACACAAAGTGACGGTACTCGAAGAGTTACAGCTTTTTAATCATAATTTGGGTGTCAGTAACCACCCCTTTCTCTGCAACATCAAGGTTAATTTGCATTTGTGTATTTTGACCAATGAACTGTTCAAATTCGTCACCTAATTCTTCACCTGCAATTTCGGCGCCCTTTAAGAGTGCTTTAAAGAATTTATCGGAATTCATTGAAAATGCCATCATGCCGTTTGCTTCAACGGTTTGTTTAGTTAAAGTGTCAGCAAACTTTTTGCCTTGCTCTCCAGTGTAAAAAGTTAAATGATTACCTTTTAATGCAAGGTAGATTGGTGCATCTAACTCAAACCCAGCAGGAAGGAACTCATTTACTTCAATGGCAGAGCCATCTGCAGGTAAGGTGACTCCTGCGAGTGTAGGCTCGAAGCTTTTCGCAATATTAAATAAAGCTTCAGCATCATCGGCAGAAATTGTCGCAAGTACATTGAGTGATTTGAAATCAGGTTGCCCAGGGTTTTGCGCATGCTCCACAATTTCGACATCAAAAAGACTTACACTGACACCCTTCAAAGAGCCAAGCATGCCGGTCATCATTGCGAGTGCCGCAGGGTTGGCGTCTTTACTTTGCGCTTGCGCTGCAACGAGAGGTTGGCAACTAAATTCAGCCGAAGCAAAACGTGCCCACACTGTATTAACCATAGGGGAAATCTTCGACGCATTGAGGCCATATGCAAAAGAAATCATCGCCTCCCCCATATTTTTTGCGTGCTCAGGGATAAAACCGCGAGCGTTGCTCATCGCATCAAGCACTTTCTTGTCTGTCGATGCGAATACAGTAGATACTTGAATATCAGCATAGTTATGTGTGATTTCAACTTTTTGTGTACCAGATACAATCGCAGGCCAATTACTAGCCATATCAGCAAAATCTTGTTGGCAAGCTTCATTTCGGATGAGTGCTAGGTCGTCTTCACTCCCTAATAAAGCAAGCAAACCATCAAGCATTCTTGTGGTATTGCTTTGCGGGTTTTTCGCAGTAAGGGCATCAACTAGAAGGGTTGTGTCAAGGTAAGCAAGAGATTGGCCATCTAATTGATAGTCATTAATGTATTGTTCAACACGATTCGTTTCACTGAGTGCTTTTGCTGGCTTTGTGGCTGCCAGTGCCACCTTTAAGTCTTCTTCGGTATTAAAGGCCGTGTCTAAAGTGAGTGTGACCCAGTCACCTTTGGTTGAGACAACAATATCAAATAGCTTTTCATCTCCCTGCTCGATAACAAAGCGGGTAATAGGCAGGCCAGCTAATTCAGCCGTTTCATAACGCACACCAGATTGTTCTGCGGCTGTTTTAATCGTTTGTACAAAGGTTTCAACATTGGCTAATTTAGCTCTGCCGACAGGCAGAAGCCCCACTGAATAACTTAACATTTTAAAGTCATTGTCAGCGCCCCACGTTTTGGCAAAGGCTTCTGATGAATTTAAGCTCTTAGTATAGCTTTCCATAAGTCTAACGAAGAAACGCTCATTGCTAGAGGCATCGCTTTGCTGCATCAGCTCAACTAGATCATCAAATTGATGCGTATTCTTGAATGCATCAGGCAATACGTCTAGATATTCAAGGTATGGAAACCCTTCAAGCTGCGACCAAAAAAAGACAGTATCGGCAGGTACATAATCTAGTTGTGGTAATGGGGTGTATGAATTGTTTTGGTTAGAAACAAAATATGCGCCAGAGGCAACAGCGGTCCCCGTGACTGCTGCTAATATTAGTTTTTTCATATTCTTACTCCATAAGAATTATTATTATCCAAGTTCCTTTTAGGATAACAGGATATTACCTGTCAAAGTAGCAAAAATAGGGGCTAGTTACGGCTTTTTAGCCTAAATAATCATACGCTTTACAGTGAAAAGCGTTGAGTTAAAAACTTCGCCACACCATCTTCGTTATGGTGACCTATCACAGCAGTGGCGGCTTGTTTATTTTCAATGTTAGCATTCTCTGGTGCATAACATTCGTCTGCAATTTCGAACATACTTAAATCGTTGTCACCATCACCAAAACAAATGATTGATTCAATATTGTGTAACTCTTTTAATTTAGCGATTGCAGTACCCTTGGTCGCTTTTACATGATGCACATCTATCCAGCGGTACGCCTCATGTTCTATGGCTTGCCCTGAATAAGCGATTAAATGGTTGAGTTCATCAATGGTGTTGTGAACTGAAATAACTTCATCACGCGGGCCAATCATACTGATATTGGTAATTTGAAAGTCGTGATTCAACTTGCTTAAAGGCAACATGCGCGTTTTTGGTGATAACCCAAATTGCTCTAACAAGGCTTGTTCAAATCGGTTTTTATATTCGCCGTGAAAAACAATGCGCTCTCCTTGGTCGTTGAGTGCATTAATAAATGGGTGCGCAGAGTTCGATATCATTACTTCAGTTGCAGCTAATGCTTCATCGAGGCCTAAACAATTATCAAAGCTAAAACGCTGCTGTGTCGGGCAATAAGTAACAACGCCATTGGTATATATCTGAGGCAGAGAAAAAGTGTGACCCTTTAAAATGTCTTCTGCAGATAAAAAGCTTCTGCCTGTGGCAATGGTGTAGTGAATACCTCGCTTGTCCATTTCTCGAAGTGTTTTAAGCGTAAATGGTGTTAGCTGCGAGTGTTTGTTAAGCAAAGTTCTATCAAGGTCAAATACGACGAGTTGTTTTATTTCTTGCTGGGTATGTATATTCAAGCTGAGGATCCTAGGTTGAAATATCAAAGAACATAATTTTATGCTGATTTAAGTTTCTACTTGCAAAAGCCTAACATAGATCATTGCTAGGTGATTGAAGTCACAGTCCAATAGCAATACTTAAAAGTATGTCTAAAGATTATGACAAAGCTTTTACTCAGGCTTAGTTACCCATTCATCACACTGGGTAGCTTGTCACGAATAAAGTCGGCTAATACTTTAATGTGGGCGGGAACACCAAGCCTTGATGGCATCACTAAACTTAAATTTGCTGCTTGTGTTAGGTATTCAGGCAATACACGAACAAGTTCTCCGCTTTTTAGTTCTGATTTGCAGACATAATTAGGCAGTGAGGTAACACCAAGCCCAGCAACGGCTGCGCGTTTGAGTGTGCTCATATCTTCAGAGCAAAGTTTGGCTATCACCGTTTGCGATATGTTTTGGCCATTGCCATCAAGGAGGTTAATGGTGTTCGCTTGATTAAAGCGACCAACCTTTAAGAAGTTGAGCTGAGCCAAGTCAGAGGCATCTTTTAAATATGTCACTTTTTCTAACAGAGCGGGAGAGGCGAATAACGGCCAGTCGACTCGTGCAATAAAACGTTGGATCAAGCTTGAGTCGGGTAGGTCACAGCTATGCCCCCGAATTGCCAAATCGACGCCTTCTGCGATCAGGTTAGTCATGCTGTTTGAAACGCGCTGTTCTATTTTTACCTGCGGATGTCGCTCGGCGAACTCAATCAATAACTCCCCTAGAGCGTATTGAGCAACTCCGGTTGAGCAGCTGATCACAGCTTTGCCAGAGAGTTCACCTTGGGTATTCTTCATGGCAGACTCAGCCAGCTCCATGGCATCAACGAGCTTACGAGCATGCTCATAGAAGTGCAGGCCTTCTTGTGTCACCGCGACATGTCGAGAAGTGCGTTGCAGTAGTCTAACTCCAAGGCGGGCTTCAAGCTGTGCGACATGTCTGCTCAACCGAGACTTTGGCATTTGTAGTGCTACAGCCGCAGCCGTGTAACCTTGCTTTTCCACGACGTGTACGAAGTAGTAATAGTCGTTGAGGTCTAATTTCATGAATACTTTAGATTGTTCTAAATATGGAACGGTAAGTTCGATTGTTGTCTATTTTTGTGCCAATTCCAAGTTGTTATAGTTATTTCATCGCAAAGAGTTCAACAGGAAATAGTAAAATGACGACTTATGAAAACAAAAATGAAACAATTGATTTCTCACCAGTGACAGGTAACCCACTTAATATTGGCGAAGGCTTTACCGGTTTAGGCTTTCGCCACAAACAATTTAAC
Source organism: Pseudoalteromonas sp. AWM4_233 (assembly GCF_056158285.1). Lineage (NCBI taxonomy): Bacteria > Pseudomonadati > Pseudomonadota > Gammaproteobacteria > Alteromonadales > Pseudoalteromonadaceae > Pseudoalteromonas > Pseudoalteromonas sp. AWM4_233. The sequence continues at coordinate 623,912 of NZ_JBSWSZ010000001.1, forward strand.
GGTGTGATGGACCCCTTGATCATGGCGGATCATTATACGATGACAGTACCGACCTTTGGCGCACATCCTCATGCCGGTATCTCAGCGGTATCTGTACTGTTTGAAGACACTGAGGGAAAGTTTAATAACCGTGATTCGCTGGGCAATGACTTTGATATTGAAGCGGGGGATTTATATTGGCTCAATGCCGGTAGCGGTGCAATTCATGATGAAGCGCCAAGGCCGGGGGCCAAAATTCATGGCTTACAGGTTTTTGTAAACCTACCTGCAAAGCTAAAACATGCAGCACCAAGTTCACTGCATATAAAGCGTGAAGACATGCCAACTCTTGAGGGGCTAGGTTATAGAATTCGTTTGGTATTAGGAGAAAGTAATGGACACTCTTCACAAGACAATGCCGTTTGGCCTGTGACTATTTTAGATGGTTATGCTGATAACCAAGCTCAGTTTATTCATCAAGTTCAAAGCGGATTTAATACTTGGCTATATGCCGTAGAGGGCGATATTGAGTATCAGTTAGGTGGTTATTGGGCAAGCTTAAAGCAAGGGTTATCAATTGCACTCACTTTTGAGCAGTTACAACAATTAACTGTGAGAGGTACAGCGTCTAAACAAAGTCACTTTGTGGTGATGTCGGGCGAACCAATCAAAGAAGCGTTTGTTCAACAAGGTCCATTTGCCATGACAACGCAACAAGAAATTGATGATGTTGTGGCTAAGTATGAAGCGGGTGAGTTGGGTAGTATTGTTTAGCTCGTTCGTTACAAAGGGGAGTTTACTCCCCTTGTGTCATTACTAAACAACTGAGTATATGAATTTAGAAATACCCTATTCTCGGTGAGCCACCTTCATTCTCACAGCGGTAGTATGCAGCCTGAGCAGAACGCGAGTTGTAATGTTCTTCATACCAAGCCAGTTGTCCACCTTTTTCACAAAATACATAAGTTGCAGTGCGAGCTTCTGAAACTGGCGACATAGAAGCGACAAATAAGGTTGCAAGTGCGATTAATGTTGTTTTAATCATTTTGATTTCCTTTCATTTATTAATATAAGTTTTGAATGCTTTTTAAACACACGAAACTGATACTATAGAATGTTATTTATTTGTAAATACTGATTTTCTTTATTGGGTACGTGGGTTTCAGATGATGTAAAAGGAAACGTTGCATGCAGTAGAACCTATAAGCGCTATTCGTGAAAGAAAACTAGGGTGTTTGATTAATTTAACACCCTAGTTTAATGATTACTCTACCAAGCAATAAATACGTGTAAGCAGGTCTTGCGGTGCAACTTCTCGCAGATCGTTTAAGTACTCTTCAAACGGTGGAAAGTCTTTTAATTGATATTGGCTAGTTGGTAAATATTCACCAAACAACCAGTCATAAGGCTTTTCAAGTTCTGGATAATCCCCTTTAAATAATAAAGACACAGAGTTAGAAGCTGGAATGCTCATTACTTCAAATTCATGCTGTTCTGGGAGGGTAGTTGAATCAACCGTAATACAGGCTTTTGATCTTAACTCATCTGCTTTAACGGTTTTAGGGTCGTCGTAGTAAATGCCAAAGTAGCGTGTTTTATCGTTAATTAAACCGAGTTTGCCAGCCATCATTGAAAGCTTTTCAAATGCTTGGCCTATCTGCATATAGTCACCGCTGTGCTCAATGGCGATTAAAGAAAGCGCGGGTGTTGTTTGTTGTTCAACTTGATACATGGTTTTGTATTCCTTATCTGATTTTGGATAAAGCACGGTCACCTGCTTATCAGCTCTTGCTGCACGATATTGGTTTGGTGTTTCTTGATAGTGTTTACTAAACGCTCGGTTAAAAGCTTCAACACTGCCATAGCCAACCTGTTTTGCAATTTGCTGTTGAGACAAGTCACTACGCACTAAATACGCCGCTGCTTTTAATAACCGCATTCTTCTTACCGTGACATTGATGGTCTCTTCGGAAAATTCACGATATATACGATGAAAGTGATAACTAGACATACAGGCCACATCAGCAAGTGCATTGACATCCAGCTCGCCATCCACATGTTCATAGATGTAGTCGATAACTCTAAGCAAGCGTTGCTCATACTGATTTTTGGTAATAAGTTTATGGTTCATGGGTTCACTCAAAATCTAAGTTAAGGTGATGGTTCAGCGACATTGATAAGGTAATGCAAGGCCGTTTGATAATGTTTGCTAACTTTAGTTTGTAACCTAAATCAATACAACAAAATGAAAAATAGGCTAAATAACAATGGAGTTTGTCTTACTTATTTAAATTTTAAATTCATGAATATAAAAGATAAAATTTTTTCTGGATGTTTTTTAAATGTCTTAATCATGGCTGCTATCAGCAAATACCTAGATATTTTCCGTCATTGATTGAGCAAGCGCTAAGACATGCTTGCTAGTTTTTCTACATTTTTATATTCGGAGTTTATATATGTATTACAAAAGTTTAATTGCCCTAGCTTTATTTGGCGCTGCCAGTTTTCAAGCCTGTGCACATAGAGATATTAACTATATGCCTGAGGATGGGTATGCAAGCACTGTTGGGTCAGAGTATGTGGCGCCCTCAATCAAGAGAGTACTTAAATCAAATCAGAAAATTAAAGATCTGGCGAAGCTGAATTTTGATGGAGAAGTAATCGTACAAAGGCTAACTGAGCGAAGTTACTGGCTACAGTATGACTTTTATAGTGTCATTTTTTATGTCGGTGATGAAGGGGTGTTACTACTTGACCCACTCGCGTATGGCAAAGGTAAAAAGGTGTTAGAAGGGATCCGTCGGGTGACGAATAAACCTGTTACTACCTTGGTTTATACCAGTAGCCGAGCCGATCATTTAGAAGATGCAACGGTATTTGTTGAAGCTGCTGAAGCAGAAGGCGTAAAACTTGAGATAATCGCGAGTATAGAGTCAGCAAAGGTCATAAAACAAAATAGGAAAATTCCAGCCCCAACTAAACTAATTTCTCTCGATAAAGGGTCATTTGAATTTGAAGGTGTGACAGTAAAAGCACATGGCTTAATCAGTACGTTAGAAGAGCACGATAGTGCAATTTGGATTATCGAACAAGATAAAGTGGCCCATCAACCACACCTATTGAACCCAGATCAAATTCCGTTTATGAACTTTGCGGGAGCGAGAAGCTACGATAGTTATAAGATGCAATTAGCACAGGTGCAATCATTTGACTGGACATTCTTATCTTCAGGGCATGGAGATATTGGCACAATGGCTGATGTGCAGTTTACCCAGCAGTATATAAATGACATGGAAAAGTCAGTCAGAACGGCGTTTAAAGAGTATCGCGAAAAAGGGTTAGGTGAACGCGAATTTAATAATCATCACGCAATGTTCCATGCGGGCAGAGACTATGTAAATGTGAGAGCTGTAGAGCTTTTAAGAGAAAAGTATGGCGATGTATATGGTTTTGAAGCTGCAGTACAGTCTCATATGAATATGTTTTTAAGCCCTCTATTGAGATAACTGTTTACGCCAGTTTGTAAGGTATTGCGGCACTTATTTAAGGGTCGCTACCTGAGAGGTGTTTTGTGCGATTGCACTTAAGTAATGAGCCCACTATGATGTGGGCTGATTTTGTTTTTACTAATATGCGATGCTTGAAAAACTACAAACAGCTTCTAGCTACCAAATCTCACAGATTAAGGTGTACCCAGATTTAAATACCATTGAAGTGCAAGGGCATAGTCAAAGAGTCGAACCAAAGGTGATGGTTCTCTTAAATTATTTGGCACACCATCAAGGGGAAGTATGTAGTAAGCAGAGTTTAATTGATGCGATCTGGCCCAATCAAATCATCGCAGATGAGGCATTAACTCGACTTATATTTGTTTTGAGAAATGCGTTAAAAGACGATGCTAAATCACCTCAGTACATAGCAACAGTTCCTAAAAAAGGCTATGTGTTGCTACAGCCTATCACTTTGCCAGAGCAGCGTTCAAAGAAGCAGTTACTCATTTTGTTAGCTTCATTGTTTATTGTGTTTGCCAGCTTATGGGCGATGCAACTTCAGCCATCTGCAGAGTACAACATCATTAAAAGCAAGCCAATTACCTTTCAAGAAGGGCGGGAGTATGGCTTAGTTGAAGGGCCGAATTTCTCTGCTTACTTGCATCAATATCAAGGCGAAACTAGGCTTATGGTGGCCGAGCAAGGTGGATCTTATCGTCAGCTAGTCAGTGATGAGTGGCAAAAGCGCAGCTTACAGCTGATTAAGAATACTTTGTTTTATGTGCGTTTCAATGACACAGAAAGCCAGATAGTCAGGCATACTTTATCAGCACAACCAGAAGTACTGTTTACCAGTCAGCGCCCTATCTATTATTTAAGTCTTAATAATGAACAACAAATATTGTTGTTTACGCAATACAATGACACTGTGAATACGGGGTTATACCAGTATTCTTTTATAGACAAGCAAGTATCAGAATTTCAATTTAACACCGCTTATGTCCCCGCTGTTATTGATCAACATTTTTACGATACGAATACTGACAAATTGATATTTGTTGGTGTGCAGGGGCGTTTTCCGGTTATTTATGGTTATCATTCCGAAAATGCGATTTATCAATTTGAAATTAAAGGGTTCGATAGCATAAACAGCATCGCATTAGGAAAGTACGAAAATACACTTCTAGTGGCCGGTAGCTATCAGCTAACTCGAGGTATTTGGTCGGTAAATACCGTTTCTAATGAAGTGACACTGGTACTCAATGCGAATGATGATGTGATCACTTCAGCAACAATGGGAGCTGATCTTCAAAGTGTTTTCTATACTTTAGAGAGTCATCGTCAAGATATTGTGGCGCTAGATTGGCAAGGCCGTAATATAAATTTACCTGAGCTAAATTCGACTCTGAGAGAAGGGCTGGCGCAATATTCGAAAGACAATACACGAATTTTCTTTTTTTCGGATAGAAGTGGCGACAGTGAACTGTATCAATATCAGCTCAGCACCTATGAAGTTCAGCAAGTCACTCATATAAAAGCCAGTGCTATATGGCATTACAGTTTATCAAATGACGGAAAGCATCTTGCCATTGTTTATTCAACTGACAAGATTGAGCTAGGCATAGTGGATGTGAGTAATGGGCAATTAATACAAACAACTCAACTAGATGAAATTAAGTTTCCATTAGCTTGGAGTAAAGATGATCAATTTATCTATGTCAGTGAGCACCGCAGTCAAATAGCGATGTATTTGTATGATTCCAAATCATTGATGATAAAGCAAAAGCAAGCGCATCTAGGGTTGAGTGCGGTAGAAGTGGCACATAAAGAAATCATTGCCTTTGATTACACACGAGATCAGTTTGTTCGCTATAACTTCGATCAAAAAGCAGCTAAACCTGTTAGCCTAGTTTTACCTAAAACGACTCATCTAGCCCCACATAGAGTCTATGTCGATGAGGGTCTAGCATATATTATTGATACAAATGACGACTCACATAGGCTTGATAGAATTCAATTTGCAGAATCAAGTAAAGGTTGGCGCACTAGTTTATTGGGGGAGTTTAATAAAAAAGCACGTATACAAAGTATAAACCCTGAACAGCAAACGTTGCTTTTTTCTAAAGGTTATAGCGCTCAAAGTGGCAGCATTATTGAGCTTGAGTTACAGCCCTAAAAGTTCACTTTGAGTCGCATTAAATTTTAGCTGTTTACTCGTCGTCGTAATCAGCAAAATCTGCTGATTCTCTAAACCCAGGCTTTGCTAGGATCTCAACATAAAATGACGTTAAGTTCTCATCTTGTGTTTTATCAATAAGTTTATTGATTTGTGATAAATGCACAGTTTCGGCTTCAGCTTCAGTGTTACCGAATTTACAGTCAAAGTCCCAGTAATCAACGCCCGCAGGTAGCTTTTTATTACGCTCGCGTTTTACATACTTTTTCAGCTCATGCTTAACCGCGTCAACACGGCGTGCGATTTTGATTTTAGGATGAGTTAGTTCAAATGTTTTTTTCATAATTGCCTTCAAGCAAACAAGGGCTCAAGCAGCCGTTAGCCGGTCGAGTAGGTGCATTGAGAAACGAGTAAACTCGCAATTTCATCAATATTAACTTTAGCCGTTAAGTTTACGCGATAATTATAAGTCGTGCGAGAAGGGAATGAATAATTCTGCCTAGTTAAATTAGTAAGCACCAGGCTTGAATACGTCATAGATTGTAAACATGAACGAGTAAAATAACCAAACTCTATAATCACGATATTTAAATTATGTTGGCACGTATTACTCTAGGTTGAATAACACGATGTTTTTAGGGTCATTGAAGTCAAAGGTGCCATTAGAATTAAGCCAAGCTTCAATAGCATCTCTGACAAGTGCTGAGTTGCTAGATTGACGCAAGTCATCAAAAACACTAATAACATCTAATGTATTATTTGCATTTGAAACTAAACTCAGAGCTTGCCATGCCGCCATGGGATTACTATGAGAATGAGTATCTATAATATTTAATAATTGGCTGGTGTGCTCTTGTCCTATTCCATCGTGTAACGAAAATAATAGTTGATTCACTTTAGTGTTTTGGCTATCACCTGCAATCAGTACACTCTCTAGTACATGACTTATTAATTCTGGCTCTCTAAGCGTGATATCTAATTCAGATATAGTAGAAATGATGTTGGCTATTTCGTCGATGCTGCCAACTTGATAGTGTCTCAATCGGTCTAATATTGCATCTTCAATCTGAGAAAGCTGTGCTATGTGTTCAGCTTGTAATAGTTCGATAGAGTCATTCAGGTTTTCTGCAAAGAGTATTTGCTCATATATATCCTTGTCTAAATTGCGACCATTGGTTTGGCAAGTGAGTGTGCCTTTGTGTACGTCGTCTGAAATGGTTAAATGCGTATTTAAATTAGTGTCTTCATTAGATTGCTTGACCGTATTCAATAACACAATATCAGAACGCGAAGTATGAGCTTCGTTGTGTTCTGGTGTTGAAGTAGGCTTTTTATTCGCAAAGAGGTTTGCACCTAAGGCTAGACCAAAGCTAAAGGACAGCAGCACACTTACAATTAATTTATTCATTTTAACCACTCTTTTTTATGAAAAAAGTCTGATCCTTCAGAGCTGTATCAATCCATAGAAGAAATTTAGTTCTAGCAATTTCTATGTTCGTATGCAGCAGGCCAAGGAGAGCCCATTGCAGCCCACAGTGGATCTTGTGCAATTACGATGCAGCGTTTACTGTCTTTTTTACCTGGTAATTTTGCGAACTTAATTGTTCTCACGCTATCGTATTGCTCAGCTTGTCCGTAGTAATCAATCTGCCACCATCCCATTTTGCTTTTAGGACCCATCCAGCCTAAGTAAGTTTTGACATAAAATTGAATAGTTAAGTCATTTTCATTGTCGCATTTATCAGTATTTAGCTGTCTGGTTTTACTTTCCCAAATAGGATAAGTATCAGAGTCTTTGTGTTTACCTTTACAAAACCATTTCACTTTTATATGAGTTGGAAATGAGTTTTTAATATTTAATTTATGTTGACCAGCTTGTGCTGCTTGGCTTGAAAAAAGTAAACCAAGTAGCATCAGTGTTGAACTAACCGTACTAATTTTGCCTATCATATCGACTCCCGAACTTTGAATTTAATAAAGGAAACTTGTTTTCCTTAAGGGGTACTTTAAAGCTTGGTGAAAGAGCTGCATTCACTTAGATGACAAACTTTGAATTAAATTTATTAGCTTTCATTTCATTGATTTATGTGATTTTTGTCACTTTTCTTAGGGTGTTGCTATTTATGTAAAGTTAAACTTCTTAAAAAAAATTTGCTAAAGAGACGGTGCTAAAAAGTAAAGCTATGTAGAAATGTGCAAATAAATTAATGCACATTTTTTAGTAGACGTTAAAGGGAAAACTTTAGAAATAGAGGGGGTGAGGCCTCTATGATTTTATATAGAAAGAGGGTTACATGGCATATTAAAAGAGCGAGGTGCACCCATTAAGGTAGAGGAATAAGAGGGAAAACAAACAAGAGCTAAAGCTTTACTGGCTCAGCTTACAATCCTTGTTTTTATATAAGTTAATTAGAGATGGATTGTTGAGTTATATACTCTGATGGCGATACACCATAATGTTCTTTAAAGCATTGGCTGAAGTAATTCTGTGAAGAAAATCCAACGTCAAGTGCTGTAACTGTCACTGACTCACCTTGAAGCAACTTATTTGCACCTAGCTTTAAACGATGCAGACGAATATATTCGCTAATTGTCATATTAAAATGTGCTTTCACTTTTCTTTGCAATTGGCGTTCACTCAAGGATAAAACATGGCTAATAGAGGTAATATCAATAGATTGCTCAAAGTAGTTTTGTTCAACAAAAGCTGTAAATTTGGAACGGAACTCATCGTCTAATTTAGGTGTTTTATTCTTGAATTTTTTCTCATTAGTTTTATTTAGCTTGATGGCAGAGGGGTTACGTTCATCTGGTTGCTTAGGTATTTCTATTAATGCGTTTTTACGCAGTTTTTCACTCAGCTCTTTATTTGCTTGTTTAAATGATAAGGCCTTGGCACAAAAGTGGGTGAATAAAGAAACGCTGGCGATTAAAGCACATATGAGAGCAACTTCGATCACACTTTGAGGGACTGCTGATGTACTTGCGAAGACATTACAAGGCACAATGTAAATCAAGGCAGCATAAAACTTAGTCATAAAACTTTTAGATTAGTTGATTACTTGGAAAATTAAGCTGATACACACCAATGGACCCGCAATAAATGTACTACCAGCCCCAAAAAATCTTAGGCGATGGGGTTTGGCCATTGTTTCGCAAGTTAGCAAGCCAAAAAAGTGAGCAATTCGCGCGATAGTCAGCCAAGCCATGCATATTAAGAGCCAGCTAGGTGGTTGATGTAAAGATAGAATATAAAATATAAGCGCAATGAAACCGTTGTATTCTGCTGAATTACCGTGAGCTCTTATAGCTTTATGTAGCTTGTCATCTAAAGGTGTTGGCACACCACCAACTACATCTGTTTTTCCGCGGATCAAAGAGACATAAAACCCACCAAAAAACAACAATAACCCTAATAATGAAATACACAAATAAGAAATGAGCATTGCGTTTTATCCACAAGTAATTAATTACTTAATTAGACTAATATTTGAATATGAAGAGAGTATGGAGTAGACAATATAAACAGAGTTTACTGTTTTCCTAATAAGGCTAAAATAAATCGATCTCATCTGTCTTGCCGTTTCTGACATTGTCTTCAGCTAAAACCATCTCTTTTAGCTCTTGGAAACTCTCATTATCTAGCTCAGCTATATGAATACCTTTAAAGATTCGTTTCAGCAATAAATCTTGCTCTGCACAGTAAGAATGCGCAATACCATATGGTGGAATACTAACGGGGTGACCTTTTGAGTTATCTGTATTGACGACACATTGATGACAAAAAATGCAATTTAAAGCCATTTAAGTAAGTTTGAGAGGTAAAGAGATAAGTACAAAATCGTACGCTTAGAATATGGAGTAAGTATGAATTTTGATGTGCTTTACAAAAAGTAAACCGCCCTGTTGTCAGAGTTTGAAAGAAATGGATGAAGTCTTTGGAGTGAAGAAGAGGCACTGAATACGGCAGTGCCTTTGTTTAATTTTATGTTAGTTCAACTTTTCTTGAGCTGGTGAAGATGCTGATGCGGTTAATTTATTTTCTAGTCGCTCAAGTTGCTCAACTAGGGCACTTTGCGTCATTTCAAGCTGTGCAATGCTGCCACCAATCTCTAACTGTTTTGAATCTCTGGTTTGTGCTTGAGATTTTAGTTTATCTATATCTGAACTCAATGCAGTTAACTGATTTTTGATTGATTGCGCATCATCTAATTGCTCTTGTAAAAGAGAGAGCTTTAACGTCATATCAGCTTGATTATCTGATAATGACTTAATATTAGAGGCAGTATTAGATTGTGTTTTATTTTGTTGTGATTGTGAGTTTTCTAGTGCAGCTGTTTGCTCGCGCAGTTTTTTAATTTCTGATTGATTGCGTCGCCAAGCTGATGCCCAGAGCTTATCCATTTGTGTCCAAAGCTCATCGGTACGCTCGGTAATTGCGTTAAGCTTCGCTTTGATGGCGCCTGCAGATTCACCCATTTCTTCACCAGTAGCAGATAAAGCTCGCTCAAGTTCGAGAATTCGTTGCTCAGAGGCAAACAGTTTCGCCTGAGTTTTTAAGTTTTGCTGGTGAAGTGTATAACCGCCAACGGAAAAGCCAATGATTGAAACGATACAAAGCCATAATGCAGCATTACTTGATTTAGCAGGTTGATGATTAACCGTCTCGCTTTTGTCAAATGCAGGCGCTTTGTGATTCGATGGTGCTTGAGACTGCTTAAAGTCTTTAACCTGGTCTAAATCGGGCATAATACTAGGCAACTCAGGTTCAATTCTTTTACTCAAAACATTTACCTTTGATTTGGGGTTAAACAGAATCAAGAAGCTTACTTTAAAATCAGTTTAGATGGAATTAAAAGGGGCTAATACCAATCCTCAAAATAGATTGCTTAGTTAGTGTTATTGGTATAAATTAGGTGAGCTGGGGCAGTCAAAAAGCTAAGTTAGTATTTATACGGTGGTTAACTTGAGTATGGCTCAATAGAAAAGAATTGGTTTCAAATTAAATCCTACAACTAGTTTAGAGAGAAGTTGAACTCGATCATAAATTCTTTGGCTTTGTGGCCTATTGCATTTGTATCGAAAATCCAGAGATTTACCGCTTTAAGCACATCATCATCAAGCGTTTTATGACCCGAAGACTTCGTCATAGTAATAAGATCGATCAGGCCATGCTTGTTGACTAATAACTTGATAACTACTTTCCCTTCAAGTTCATTTTTTCTGGCTTTGTAACTATAGCTCGGAGGCGCCCCTACAGTTAAATTTTGGTAAACCAACTCGGTTGAAAGAGCACCAGAGATTAAAATAGATTCAGGTGTAGGTAATGAGCTTTTGCTGAGCTGAGCAAGTTGATTTGTTTCTGCTGTGCCATCACCTTTCGAGGCCTTGAACTTGTCTATACTTTCTGTTTCTGACTCTTGCTCTCCGGTGCTGTTTTTATTGCCTATACTCACTTTTAATACATTGTCTTTCTGAGTAAGTAAATTGATATTTGATTTATAATTATTTGCGGAGGTTAATTGCGATAAACTGAAATCAGAGGCTTGTGCAGGTCGAGAAAAAAGAGAATTAAGTGTGTTTTTAAAACTGAAATTGTGTCGTTCATTTGAAGAAGACATCCATGGCGAAACAAACATGATGGTTACGACCATGACTATTGTTACCGCCATAATTAAGCGGTGTGAATCGTTATTTAGATCCAGACGTTTCAATATTAACATTGAAAATCTCATTGCTTTTTAATGTATCGAGTACTTTTACGAAATATTCATATTGGCTTTTGTTATCAGCGGCAATATAAATGACAATGTCATCTTTGTGGGTTGATTTTAATTCGACAACTTTTTCACTCAACTGTGTCCACTCTACAGCTTGCTTATCAAAAAATAGGTTATTATCACTATCAATACTTATTGATTTGAATACTTGCGTGTTAGATTGTGAGTTGTCAGCACTAGGTAAATCTACTTTCATACCTTCATGTCTCACCATAAACAACATTAAGTAAAAGAATACTGCGAGCACTAAGAAAATCACATCCATAAGCGGTAGTAAGTTTACAGGTCTATTTGGCTTTGAGTATTTAGACAGTTCCATCTAGCTTTACTTTCATATTGGTGAGAAACATATCTTCTTCAACTAAGTTTTTCTCGGAAATACTTTGGAAGTAACTGTATGTAAAAAGAGAGATAAGGCTGACAATTAACCCAAAGGCCGTTGTAATAAAGGCTTCTGCCATGCCTACCATGGCTGTCGCTGGCTCTAAATCTGTAAATGAGCCCGCCAGGTTAAAAGAGCTGATGATCCCCCAGATAGTGCCTAAGATCCCAAACAAAGGGGCTACACTAGTGATCACGTCGAGAGAACGCATGAAGCGGTTATTCTTCATGAATGTTGACTTTAAATGATTCTCAATTTCTTCATTGTAGAGGGTTTTCTTTTTCTGCGATTGTTCTGCAATTATGATAGCTCTGTCTTTTATACCGTTTGCGGCTGTTTCAATGTGGAGTGAATTCAATAAAGTTGTTCTGTAAGTTAAATTTTTATCAGTATTAACTTTTATCCAGTAAATACTTCGTTCAACTAAGATGATTAATGAAACAACAAGCAGCGTTAAGAGAGGCCACATAAAAATACCTCCTTTTATAAATAATGTTTCCATACATACTCTTTATGACTTTGTAATCGGTACTAAAAATAACCTATCTCATATGTTAATTAATTTCAATGCCACTAATTATATTACCTTAGGTTAAAGTAGCTTTCTGATATGATTAGTATTTATCATGGAAAAGTCACTTTAGGTTTTATTTAAAAATGATCTTCGAGTTTCTAAAATAGAGTTCTTATGCATTCAATCACTCATAAGCTAACCCCCGATATCGCTCAGCTAGGTCAACCAGTGCTGAAACAAAAAGCACAAGTTGTAGAAGATATTCTTGGCGAAGAATGCCAAGATTTAATTAAAGACATGATGTCTGCGGTCGAAGAGGCTGGTGGAGTTGGGATAGCTGCGCCACAAATTTATCACAGCTTGCGTATTTTTATTATGTGTTCAAAGCCTAATGCAAGATACCCCGATGCACCTCTGATGGCCCCTACGGCCATCATCAACCCCGAGATAATCGCTGCCAGTGAAGAAATAGAAAAAGACTGGGAGGGTTGTTTGAGCGTACCGAGCATGCGAGGCTTAGTGCCGAGGCATCAAACTGTGAAAGTAAAATATCACGATGCGCAAGGGCTACAGCATGAAACCGCCTTTACGGGCTTTATTGCACGTATCTTTCAACATGAAATCGATCACTTAGATGGTCTAACGTTTATCGATAGGCTTGAGTCGATGGAAGATTTAGTGAGTGAAAGCTATTGGTATGAGCATTATATGTCTCAGGGGTAAGAATGGGATTTAATCAGGCTCACTTTTCAGTGAGCCTGATTAGTTTTTGCGATTAAGTATTTTGAGTCAAAATAGGGGCTTTTACTTTGATTCTTCTGTGCCGTTAATCTTCTGGCCCTAATAACGTAAAGGTTAAATGCTTGCGCATATCTTTTAATATCACCCCTTTTTTTAGCATGGCTGCGCTTAAGCGTTTCTGCCATTTTAATAAATCTGGTTTTGCTGCTTCTAGCGATTGCTCATCTTCAAACTGAAAGCACAATAACAGCGAGCCTGGAAATAAATGATATTCCACATCGAACCAGCATTGCAGCATGCCAGGAATTTCTTCACGACCTTGCGCTTCGATCATATCTGCGATTTGTAAAACTAAGGCTTGTTGCTTTTGTTGTACTTTTGAAAGCTTCTTCATAAATGAACCAAAAAGACAGAGAGTTAATACTGCACAGGAGTATACCTGAGCTTGAGTGGCTAAAACAGAGAGAGACAATGCGACAAGCATCACTATTTAAGCAATGTCATAACTCGAAAATATATCTCATTCCGATTCAATCTTTTCTCTAAGACAATAATTTATTACTGTGCTGCGTTGAGTAAAAGCTTTAAAAATTATCTTCTAATTTGAGTTTTCCTTCGTATAAGAAGTTTTCGTCTTAACCGATGAATTGATTCAGTCGGTTTTCAGATCTGTAAGTTAGTAACAGTATTAATAGGTTAACACTATGTCTTTCATTGCTATGGTGAGTTTGGCTGTCTTTGCAGCAATACTCTTGGCGCTATTTAAAATACAACAAAAAGAGGCACCACTCTCTCGGTTGGTATTAATCGGTTTATCTTTAGGTAGTGTGTTTGGATTAGCGCTGCAATTCTTCTTAGGTGAAGGACACGCTGCGATTCAAGAAACCTTAGCTTGGACCAATGTGGTCGGCAGTGGCTATGTCGGTTTGCTTAAAATGATCATTATGCCACTGGTGCTGGTGTCGATGATAGCTGCGGTGGTGAAGCTAGATAAGTCAGGGGCACTTGGCAAAATCAGTGGTATCTCCATTTCAATTCTTTTAATCACCACTATGATTGCTGCACTGATTGGTATCACCATTACGCAGCTTTTTGGTCTTACCGCAGAGGGACTGACAGAGGGGGCACGCGAAACCACTCGACTTGCTGACTTAGAAACGCGAATGGAGAAAGTCAGTGATTTATCAATTCCTGAAATGCTGGTGAGCTTTATTCCAACCAATATTTTCCAAGATCTCGCATGGGACCGCTCTACGTCGATTATCGCCGTGGTGATCTTTGGTATTTTAACGGGTATTGCTGCACGTAAAGTTATGCAAGAGCGTGAAGAATTAGAAGCACCTATTCGTACTTTTGTAGAAACATTACAAGCCGTGGTAATGCGACTGGTAAAAATGGTGATTTCACTGACTCCTTATGGTGTTGCGGCTTTGATGGCGAAAGTGGTTGCGACGTCTAGCCTAACTGACATTCTGAATTTACTTGGTTTTATCGTCGCGTCTTATGTCGCTATTTTATTAATGTTTGTGGTACATGGCTTATTGGTGGGTTTGTTTGGTGTAAACCCAAAACAGTACTTTCAAAAGATTTGGCCTGTGTTGACCTTTGCTTTCACCTCGCGAAGCAGTGCCGCGACGATACCGCTGAATGTTGAAACACAAATCAACAAATTAAATGTGCCACCTGCCATAGCAAATTTATCCGCGTCATTTGGCGCAACCATTGGTCAAAATGGCTGTGCGGGTATTTACCCTGCGATGTTAGCGGTGATGGTTGCTCCGACTGTAGGTGTTGACCCGATGAGCTTCTCTTTTATTGTGTCATTGGTTGCGATGATCACCATTAGCTCATTTGGTATTGCTGGCGTTGGTGGGGGCGCAACTTTCGCAGCTTTGATTGTATTGCCAGCAATGGGATTACCTGTGACGATAGCGGCCTTACTTATTTCTATTGAACCGTTGATTGATATGGCGCGCACCGCGTTGAATGTATCGGGCTCAATGACTGCGGGTACCATCACCCATCGTATTTTGGGTGATGCAGCTAATGCAGAAGTCGCATTGGATGACGTATCTTTGGCACAATCTAACGAGCAGTTTTCAAAAGCGTCGTAGTCTCACTCGCGAGTGTTCAGAGTTGGAAGTGCGATGCTTTCAACTCTGATTGCTCAACACCTAAATGTTCTGAAAAGCATTTATTACTTTTTAGCTGCGCTTACTTTTGAAAGAAATGAAGCGAACGCAATGCCACAAGACACTGAAATTGCAGTAGAGATTGAGTATGGATGTTCAGTAAAAGCTGAAATCAAAAAGTAGCATAAATTGAAAGCCGCTAATCCTATCAGAAGTTTTACGTAAATATTTGAAGACATTGATTATGCTTTTTTAGAACAGGTTTATTCTTTTGTACCTAAAAAGGTTGTTCAATACAAGCCATCCATAGTAAAACTTAGCACTATGAATGGCTTAATAAACAGACCAATTAGCCTTAAATTTTTATAACTGGCAAGCGTTATTCGCTAACTTCCAAACTCCCCATTGACCTGTTGTGCCAGGCTCTTCGCCTTTAGTCCACCAACCCGCTTTATAAATATCGCCTTTGTGGCTGACAAGTTGATTGGCTAAATACACGGTATTGCGATCCCAAGGCTGTGCGCATGAGGCATCAGACACGGTAATTGTGCGAACGACTGTCGTTGTTTGCTGCGCACTATCAGACACACTATAAGTCAGTTTAAATTGGCCTACTGTATTTGTATCAACGCTACCTGTAACAGTGATATTAGCTGTTAAATCACCATCTTCTTCATCAACTGCTGTGACACCCGCGAGTGCATTGAAGCTTGAGCCAATTGCCAGTTGCACATCGCTAACACCACTAAACACAGGCTTGTTGCTGTACACTTCTACTGTTCTAGTTGCCTTGGTTTCGTTGCTAGCAGAGTCACTTACGCTATATACCAATACGTATTGGCCTGTTGTTGAAGTATCGACATTGCCTGAAACGATAATGTTATTGGTTAAGTTGCCATCTTCTTTGTCGGTAGCACTGACACCTGCGAGTACATCGAACACCTCACCTTGGCGAACTCGCGCATTGCTCACACCGCTGAATACAGGCGCATTCTTTGGTGGATCGATTACTTGACCATGAATAAATGGACCATAGCTTTTAATAAAGCTTTGGTTGTAGGCTGTACCTGCCGCATTTGTGCCCATATCCCAGTTAACAGACCAAGTCATCACGCCCTTAAGTGGCTGACCTTGCTGTTTTAACTGATTAAATGCGTTGTACAAATTATTCGGGTTTTGAATATAGCCGGATGCCGCAGCATCGTTGTTGGTTGGAATACCAAACACTAGTTTGTCGTGTGGAATTTTATGGAAGCCACGAGTCCCGTTCGCAAGCGAGTCAGACATATAGTAAATGAACTCTTGTTTGAGCGATTCGTTGGTTTGTGCTATCCAACCCACACCATCAACATATACGCCGTCACCACCTTGGTTGTAAAACTGCGGATTGATCCAATCGTAATAACCATTGAGTGCAGTGATGTAAGGAATGTATTTACCCGCTTGTGTTAAATAGGGGAATTCGGGTGCCATGGTCACCAAAAAGTTTTTGCCTTGCGCAGCATAGTGGTCTTTTACAAGACGCAGTGCGGCAGGGATCACGGTTTGGTTATCGTCAGCAGTAACTGCTGTTTGTTCAAGGTCGATGTCTAAACCATCAAAGCCAAACTTATCAGTCAAGCGAATGATTTCATCAGCGAATGCTTGTTCGTCTCCGGTTTTTAGGCCGATTAATGCATCAGCACCACCAAGGGCAAGTAATACACTGCGACCTTGGCTATTTAGTTTCGCAATTTGAGCAATAAAGTCTTGCTCTGACAGCCCAATTTTTGGGTCGAGTTTAAAAGTCGGGATACGCCCCTCAGCAAGGTCATATACTTTCATAAATGAGACGTTGACGACGTTATACTGGCTGTTTACTTGCTCTAGTGTCACACAAGGCGCATTACCGCCTTTGTATCCTGCGCCATCACACCAGTTATGCCAATAACCGGCAACGACCCCATTGGATTGGTTAACCATAAGGTCACCACTGCTCGCTAAGGCACTGCCTGAAGCGAGTGATGAAAGGCCCATTGTAACTGCTGCAACTAGGGTGTTTGATATTTTCAACATTTTATTAATTCCTTTTGTTGTTTTAATGCCATGCAATAATTTGCAGGCGAGTTAGCAACCTAAACTCGGAGTAAAACGACAATTCAGACTTTAGGCTCGGTAAAGACAAGGTAGAGTACGACCATCGATCCTTGATGTACCTTGTGTAAAATAATTGTAAATAAGCTACCGTTATCTATATGTGTTTGGAAAATGAATTTTTCTAATAAAGGTACTTTTTAATGTCAGAAGGGGGAGTTATGAAGGGGCGGGATAAATAAAAGAATCGTGCGACTGCACGACTCTAAATTTTTACTCAGCACATTGAGTCATCTAATTAATATTAGGTGTTGGACTTCTATGCCTTACCCTTCCCAGCATTGTGTAATTTGAGCGCTTTGACAAAGTGCAGGGTGAGTAGGGCACACTAGCCAAGACTGTGGGTCTGGCGTGAAGTAACCTGCAGCAATTTTTGCTGTTTGGTCATTACTTAAAGATTTTTGTGAAAGTTGTTTAAGTGACTGTTTTTTGATTTGTAGTTTCATAATGTTTCCTTGTAAATAAAACGTTAAAAACCTATCGGTAAAAAGCGCACTTTGGCAAATGAAAAAAATGCAACTGGATGGCTTTTAAAAGAAGTGAAGCAAGATTTAAAAGGTGAGAAGAGCAGTCTTAAGAAACAAGTGCTGATGTTTTTAAATACTTTTAAACGAAAGCGATAAATTTGACTATTGGTTAATAGTCGTTGAGTTACGACACTATATAAGCAGCTTTTTGGAATTGAGAATTCATTGACTCCAAATAAAAAAGGCGTATTTGAGTTATATTCATATACGCCTGTTCTAATTTTTAAAATTGTTTTAGTTCTCAGGGAACATTTCTTCTAGAGATAACCCAGATAATTTTTTTATTGAGTTTAGTAAATAATAGAGCGCCACAAAAAATAAAATCATGCTTGGTATGGCTATCACCGGGTAGCTGAGTGCAGTCATTCGGCCAAGTTCATTGTTGAATGCTTCCGTACCTGTTGGACTCACGACAATCATTTTCGCTAAGATGTAATTCATCGCAGAAGAAAACAAAAAAGAACCGCCAAGGATATTCGATGCTGTGGCTTGTATCTTAGGTAGTTTTTCTAAGTTACCTTTTTCTGCGAGTGCTTTTTCTATGCGCGCCACGTCTAACGTATTTTGATTAAACAACATAGTTTTCAAAAGCGGGTACTTAGTGTGTTGACTGACAAAAATCGCGATTGCGATTAAACCCGGTACCAGCGCTTCTTTAATAGCAATATACTTCACGTCGAGCTCTAGTAAGCTGATCCCACCGGTCAATAAGACAGAAACAATACCTAAGATAGAAATAAAACTAAACTTACCGACTTTTTTTAATTCCCAAAGACCAAATCCTAGAGGAAAAGCAAGCGCTACTGCCACACCTAAGCTTGGTCCGAGGTGTTCGTCACCTGAAAAGCGAGTCAGGATGATAACGGGCACTATGATATTGAATAAGAGTTGACTGAAAAATCCACTTGGTTTGTTTTCTTGCTGCGTCACAGAAACCTCATATTAATAACTAAAGCACTGCTGCAGTGTACGTTAAAGTTACTGTCTTCACCAACAAGATAAAACGCGTTTTTTGGTATTTCATCCGAAACATTTCGTTACGTGAATTACTCATAGTGACTCATTATTTGACCCTTTAATGAGGTAAACTCATGAAAACTACCAAGGATGGAAATATGACTACACACAAGCGATATCACTATATTGATAACCTCCGTACTATTGCATTATTACTCGGCATTGTATTTCATGCGGCGCTTGCCTACGGTGCATCGTTTCAAAATATCTGGCTCACGTCTGATGTGACTAACCATATAGCTTTTGATTTTATAGCGAAGTGGACGCACTTATTCAGAATGCCCTTATTCTTTGTTATTGCAGGTTTTTGTGGGGCTTTATTGGTCAATTTAAGAGGAGAAAATAGCTACCTCTTCAATCGTTTGAAGCGGGTGTTTTTACCTTTTCTGGTATTTCTGCCCATAATTTTAGGTTCAACCCTCGCAATCTCATTTTGGGCTGCATCTTTTGTGCAATACAGCCCGCCCATTTTTGAATTGTTCGAGTTAGTTGAATCGCCGACTATCAGCACCATGCATTTATGGTTCTTATTTAATTTGTTTCAGTTTTGTGTAGTGTTTTGGCTACTGTCTAAATGGCAGAGGGGTTACCAAGCTATCATGGGTATTATAAGTCGGCCTATCTTTCTTATTGTGGTTTTACCTTTTGTTGTTGGGGTTTCAATGTCGGAGCAGATGATCCCATTTCCTCCACCAGATAAGCTTTTTCCTCAGTTATGGTCATATGGCTTTTATGGGGTATTGTTTTTGGTTGGCGCAAGCCTTTTTCATCACCATAGTGTGATCCAAAGGTATGAAGAACAACTAGTTTATCTGTTACTTATTGCCGTTGTGAGCAGCTACTTTTATTTTGCCCATTTGCCAGCTCCGTTGGCGATAGAAGATGTGGTGACGGCTTTAAATAATGGCGGGGTAGTGCATGTTGAAGTCGATGCGTTTTTAGTTGTGATGCAAACCTTAGCCATTCTTAGTTGGACTGCGGTGTGCTATTTATCAGGTTACAAATGGTTGAATAAGCCCAACAATTTAAGTCGTTACCTTTCGGATGCTTCTTACTGGGTTTACCTTATTCACCTTCCTATTTTGATGATTATTCAATTTGTTTTTATAAACACTTCATTCAATGTGTTTATAAAATTCAACGTATCTATATTAGTGACTTTTGCTTTATCTATTTTAAGTTATCACTTTTTTGTAAGAAGTACGTTTATAGGCACCTTTTTAAATGGTAAGAAGCACAGGGTTAAAGGGGTTAATAAACTGGCTTAAATGCGCCTGCTTTATAAGCTTTATCAACGATTCTGATTAATTCTGCATTAGATATATTAAGTTTATGTTTTTTACTGAAGCCAAAGGAGGTTTCTTTGGCCCTTGTTTTGTCTAATGAGATAGGTGAAATCCATAGGGCTGAAAGGTCTTGTTCTTTAGATAGAGAAGCAAATTTTTCAGGGCTTACCATAAGAATGTCGATGCGGTCTTTGAGCAATAATGAAAATCCCACTCTGGCGCTTTGAATTGAGATCTTGTCTAGAGATGTGTCTTTATCGAAACGAGGGAAGTAACTTTCACCTCGCGCTACGCCAATAATCTTGCCGTAAAGGTCTTCATATTTTGTAATTGTGATTTTTTTTCTTGAGATAACTTTCAATTGATCTGCTGTTTTGAAAGGCGCGAAAAACGCAAACTGCTTTCTAGGTGGTGTTGGACTTAAACCTGCAACGACATCTACTTCTCCACTTTCTAAGAAAGCCACACAGCGGGCAAAGTTAGGTGACTTAACAAATGTAATCTCTTTATTTAGCACTGTGGCAAGTACCCTCAGAGCATCAATGTGCACACCAGAAGGTGAAGGCTCGAGTATCTGATAAGGAGGGTGGTCGTCAATACACGCTTTTATTTGTTGTGTCTTTGCGTGGGTAAAATGTGTGGTTATTAGTAAAAGTATCAAACATGCTTTCACTAAGTGCATCTGCTTTGGCCTTTAATAATAACAATAAGTAAATTTTAAAGCATGCCTGTACATAATTTAACAGTTTATCTGCAAGTCATCTGACATACTTTAGATGGACTATTTTTTAGTTTAACTCAATTATCAATTTTAAGGAAAGAATGAAAGATGAGCCGTTTGACGACACTTGTTATCTTATTTATGTTAACCCTTAGCGGATGCAGTGTAGATCCTGAAGTAAATTGCTTTTTAATCACAGGTTCACAGCATTGTGCTGAAAGTAACAAAGCGTTGAATAAACAGAATAAAGTACTCAAACAACATTGTTTAAAAGCGCAATTTGACCACAAATTAGCAATTGAAGAGCAAAATAAAAGTGCAATTAAAGCGCATCAAAAATCAGTTGATAAGTATTGTTTAGATACAAAGGAAAACGAAAAAGGCCTTTAGCTCTTATTTAGAGTAAGCGCACACCTATCGCTTACTCTAAAAGTGTGAGAACTATCTTTGACCTGTGGTTAAAGTTGCCACGCCACCCATAAATTCACATGTACTGTAGTCAATCTCAGCATCAAAGGCGTTGTTGTAAACACTTCTATATATCAATCGGTGGGTATTTGCGTCATGGCAAAGTACCTCATAGAAAGTTTCTTTGGCTAATTTTGGTGAGCCAAACTCAACACTTTCGCCTGCTGATGTTGCTGAAATAAAGAATGTAGCAGAAGCGATCATCAATGTTTTAAATGTCATTTTAATATCCTTTTATTAAAAAATTGGTTGGACCTTTCTTGGGTTCATAGCTGATAGTCCATCTTTTAAATGAAAAATTCAAGTTTATATATTGAGCTAAAACGATTTTCAGATGGTGATAGCCGGTAAATTGTTTTTATTTTGTAAATTAAGTAAGTAGATATTGCATTTGATTGACTCTCTCAACTCATTCCAATAATTTGTTAGTTACCCAACACGGGTAATTACTTTTTAAGGAAAAAACATGAAATTAAAATTACAAAAGAAACCACTTAAATCACTATCACAAGATTCCGCTTTACATCTACAAGCAACGCCTCAAGTTGCCGGTGGTGTGAAGATCACTGAGTGGTGTAGTCGTGATAAAAAATGCCTTGTAACAGAAACCTGCTATGTGACAGACAAAAAAGACTGTACGGTGATGTAAACGGTATTTCATTAAGATAGTTACTAGAAAACGGATTTCATTCAAACAGAGCCTGTAGTTATCAGGCTCTTATCCATACTCAAAACACCTGCTAATTTATACTTCTGCAAACACCTGTTATCCTATGCTCATTCAGTATTTAGAGCATGAAGACATGATTAAAGAAAACGACATCATCGAAACACTTAAAGAGCTTGAAGCTTTCTTATTATTGGTGGAAAACGGCGGCTTAGGCCTAACTAATGTTGAAGGCGTTGCTTTAGCAACTAATAACAGTAATGGTCGCCCATTTATTGCGGTATTAGATGATAAACACCAGCTTTTACTTGGTCGCTGGGTATCGCAAGACGTTTTTGAGAATGGCAAAGACATGGTGCGTTTTGGAGTTAAGAAAAAGCACTAAAAAGCCAGTGAATAAAGCGTGTATTCTCACGCTTTATTTAATTTAACTCAGCGCTTTAATTGCCTGTCCAATACCATCTAACGTCAACGGGTACATACGTTTATCCATCAACTCATAAATGATGTCGATTGAGTGATAGTAACGCCAATAATCCACAGGCTGTGGGTTTAGCCAAACGACATTGTCAAAATGATTGGTGATGCGATTTAACCAGGCGCTGCCGGGCTCTTCATTCCAATGCTCAACGCTGCCGCCGGGGTAGTTAATTTCATAAGGGCCCATGGTGGCATCACCGACAAAAATCACTTTGTAATCTGAACCGAAGCGATTGATCACTGTCATGGTGTCGAGCACATTTTGAAAGCGGCGTTCATTGTCTTGCCAAACGTGTTCATAAAGGCAGTTATGAAAGTAGAAAAACTCTAAGTGCTTAAATTCACTGTGCGCGGCGCTGAATAACTCTTCGCAGGTGTGAATGTAATCGTCCATCGAGCCGCCGATATCAAAAAACATCAGCACTTTGACGGCATTATGACGCTGCGGCTGCATTCTTACGTCGAGCATACCGCCTTGCTTGGCAGTGGCTTCGATGGTGTGGTTTAAATCGAGTTCGTCACTTTCGCCACTGCGGGCGAATTTGCGCAGTTTTTTGAGCGCCAGCTTCATAGTGCGAGAGCTGATATCGGCATCTTGGTCGAGGTTTTTAAACTGACGTTTGTCCCAAACTTTCACTGCGCGTCGATGGCGGTTGCCGTCCTGACCTATGCGAATACCTTCTGGGTTATAGCCGTAGGCACCAAATGGTGAAGTGCCACCTGTGCCAACCCATTTGTTGCCGCCAGCATGACGTTTCTGTTGCTCTTTCAAACGCTCGGCAAGGGTTTCCATAAGTTTGTCTAAGCCACCGAGAGACTTAAGCTGCGCTTTTTCTTCTTTACTAAGCTGTTTTTCAAACTCTTTTCTTAGCCAATCACTGGGCAAGTTATGCTGTTGTAACTGACTAAAAATATCTATGCTTTCAACGCCTTCAAAATACTCGGCAAAGGCGCGGTCGAATTTATCGAATTGGGTTTCGTCTTTGACTAAGCACAATTTGGCAAGCTCATAAAAGCCATCGATGTCGGCAAATACCACTTGTTGTTTTAAAGCGTTAATTAAATCGAGTAGTTCGCGCAAGCTGGCCTTTACGCGATACTTTTTTAGGGTGAAGAAAAAGTCGATAAGCATGGAGTTAACCGCGCTTGGCCATAAATGCTAACTTTTCTAATAGGCTGACATCTTGCTCGTTTTTAAGCAGTGCACCGAATAGTGGCATTAACCCGCCTTTGTGCGTTTTATCGTGAAGTGTCTTAGCATCGATGTCTTCGGCCAATAATAATTTAAGCCAATCGATTAATTCACTGGTCGATGGCTTTTTACGTAAGCCATTTACTTCGCGTAAGTTGAAGAACACGCCCAGTGCAGTTTGTACCAACTCTTGTTTGATATTTGGGTGGTGTACATCAATGATGCTGGCCATTTCTTCAGGTGTTGGGAAGTTGATGTAGTGGAAGAAACAGCGGCGAAGGAATGCATCTGGCAATTCTTTTTCGTTATTTGACGTGATAATCACGATTGGGCGTTGTTTGGCTTTAACAACTTCTTGTGTTTCATAGACATAGAACTCCATTTTGTTGTTGTATAGAATTAGTCAATATATTATTTTGTGTAGATGGTTGGTTAAGTCCTTTATTTATAGGCTTTCTAGAAATAGTATAATATATTAAAAGGTATACCATTGTACTTTTTGCATGAAAAAATAGTATACCAGTGCAAGTTAAATTTTAATCTCTCAACGTCGAATCCGTCGATCATCCATACATTTAATTTGCTTTGTTGTACAACCTATTTCTCTTCGCTTTTGTCTAACAAAGTGACAATCAATGAAATCAACAGTGAACATGGCAATGTAATAACCAAAGCGGAAAGTAAATTTAAAAATGCGACGTCTTTTAGCCCTCTATCTCCTAAGACCTTTATAAATGCAATAAGCAATACCGATAACTCTATGAAAATTGTATTCCTAAGTATCGAGTCCCAAAAAGGTGATTTACTAAATTTAAATTTCGTCATTTGTTTAAGAGTGTATAAAGCCCCAATATGGGGCTAAAATGTGTAACGAAGCGAAACCGAGCGAACAGTTTTTAGTCTCGCTTAATTGGCTTGTTAGGCTTCCCCCAGAAGAACAACCTCCGTGCTATTGGTAAAGTAAGCATAATTACTCCGTAAAGAAGTAAAATATCTTTCATTTGAAATTCACCATAAGCAATAAAGTCAAAGAAGAAATAACCAATTAAAAATACAAATGACATTATTACACTAAGGCGTTCAAAACGATTTAAAAATACAGGAGAATTCATTCCTCCGGGCCATAAATCTGTTTTAGGAAAACGTTTCATATTTATTTTATGAGGCATATCCTCTCTATTAGATAACTTGTTCCATGTTTCAGCTAATGCATAAGCGTAACGTGTAGTATTAGCGCTATCCCAAAATCTATCTGATCCAAATTTCTCGAATAAATCTACATCAAAAGGTATTTGACCTACAACATTAAAGTCGCTGCTAATACGTTCCATTGCATCTTGATAATCATCAAACGATCTCATGAACTTCATTTTATTAATGATCGTGTAAACCTTGCCACTCTTACTTGTATTGAGGTGTCGAAGTAAGTTCTCATTTGTTGTCTTAGAGATCGGGTCAGATTCAGAGACAGATATAGTAATGTCACATACACGGCTAGTTTCTAAAATTAGTTCATCAACACCTGCACGATTATCTATAAAGATATAGTCATAATCAGTTTCTTTTAAGATCATTAAAAGATGATTAGTTTTGAATACTGTGTCGTTTTCTATTTCCAAGTAATTTAGTTGTGCTTCGATTTCACCAACAGCAGGTAAAATATCTACTTCATAAAAACGTTCTTTTGCAAATTCGTAGCCACTTCTATAAGGTGAATCTTCAGTAAGTCCATAAAAATCTGCGACTGTTAAGTCAGATGTGATCTTTCTTTTTTCTTTACTAAATAAATAATAAAAATGACTCAGCCCGCGAACGAATAAATCAAAATCTACAACTAAAACTTTTGCCCCTTCCTGTGCAACCATTCTGGCTAGTACAGCAGTAAGTAATGATTTTCCAGTACCGCCTTTTCCACTTACAACATTTATTAAAGTTGGTTCACTCATGACTTAGCCACCTTGATAATTAGTGCAATACAAGAAATTCCTGCCAGGATTAATGCAGAGGGTAAAGCTGATTGATTTAACCCTTCTAAAGTAGATAACATTTCTTTGTGGCAGATAGCATGATAAATAATCATTACAATAGAGCCAGGCAAAAAGCCTAAAGCTAAATTAAAAAACCATGACTTTTGATTGTTTCCACTTTTAAAGTTATCGTTATTGTCGATATAAGCGAAAGATAACACAATCCCGCAGAGCCACATGATAAATAGCCCTACAGCGACTGGCGGTGAACTCGCCAATTGTTTTAATGCTGTTGATGTAATCTCATCACCAGCTGCTGTTTTCCCTGTCATTTAAAATACTCCGATGATGACAATGACTTTGTAAGCCTAACGCCTTAATAAACGGCGAAAAATAATAGGCTAAAATAAGCGACGAAGGAACGCAAGCCTACTGTTTTGCGTCCATTGTTGAATTGACTTTTGATGTGTGTTTATCTGCTTTACCTAAATTACCTGACTCTGCTTCTTTTTTAGATTTATCCCACTCTTTTTTAATTAACTTCTGAGTGTTCAATTCAAAGGATTCAAGTTCTGAATCTAAATTTATTGGCGTATTACTATCTTCAGAGATATAGCTGGAAAATTTTTTTAATGAAGCTAATAATTTTTCGTCTAAAGCGTGGCCTTCGTTTGGATTTAACCTTAAACGTAATTTCACTCTCTTTTGATGAAATTGTTCAATTAATACTTGATCAGTTTTTATGTTTTCTCTGCGCAATAATGTACTCAACTCAGCGGTAAGTTCACGCATATCACTTCGCCATTGTGCGCGCTCAGTTGTAATGACCTTTGTTAGCACATCAAGCTGCGTATCTTTAGATTTACCAAAGGTAGTAAATAAGGATGCAACAAAAACAAGTATTGCGCCGATTACAGCACCCATAAAACTAAAAATAGCAACTTCCATTTATAATTACTCTCCGAACTAATGATACACATAACGCCGCATTGCAGCAGTTTGTCCGCTGCAATGCCTTGTTAGGGCATTACTATAAATAAAACTTTACTAATGTCTCTACTACATTCTGTAGCACTTTCATTGCTTCTTTTGTCGTTACTGAAGACGCATTTGACACTGTTTCTGCCTGTTCTTCCAAACCTGCGAGCTGCTGTCTAAGCTCTGTTTCGGAAGATGCTTTAGTTCGTAACTCGCTTTCCAATACAGACAGCTTTTGTTGATATTCAGATTTTATCTGCGCCACTTTTTGATCGTCTGGCATATCTGCAATCGACTGATAGAACTGGAGTTGTTTTTCCAATAGGTTTATTGCTGCTTCATGATTCTTATTTGTAACGCTTTCTTGAGCTTCTAACAAAACGATCCGTTGCTCTAGAGCTTCAGTTTTTGCTTCGTATTTATCTTTTATCGCAGTTCTAGACATACGAGAAACATGAATTAGAAACCCTATTATTGTCCCGAATAATGCGATATTTATTAGTCCTGCATAGGTGTTTATTGTTTCTAACATATTTGTTCCTTGCGTGCCTTAACGCTCCGCATAACGGGATTTAAAAGTTTTGGCTATAATAGCGAGCGTAGCCAAACTTTTAAAGTCCATGCGTTGGTGCGAGTGTTAGAGTTTTTTATACGCAAGAGCCACTTTTTCATTAATAACTTCCGATAACTCTTGTGAATCACGCATAAGTTCAAGAATACTTTCCCAATTTTTCCAATGCATACTCCATACTTCCTTACCAACAATGGACTCAAAATCTAGCTTTGTAGGCTTTTTCCACTTTTCATATTCATCTAACAGCCTCATTCGTTCTTCTAAGCTAACAACACCTTTAGATTTTGGAGATAGAGGGGCATCACTAACCATCCACACGCGCCAATCTTTGTTCCCTTTGGATTGATTGCACTTTCCACAGCTAGGAACAAGGTTATGTATTTCCGAGATATAACCTGTTGGCTGTTTATTTATGACTAAAGGACGAAGATGATCCCACTCCGTTGCATCGGCGCCACAATAAGCACACTGAAATTCGTTATAAGGCATTTCCAGTACATCAAGAGCCTCTTTGACTTCTTGTTCAGTAGGATATATTACAGGAATGACCGAGTTAACAAATGCGTTTGTAATACTAGAAGATCTTCCTGTTATCTTCATTGGTTTGGGCATTTTAAATAATGAAAGATAGTTCATATATGCGTCCGAAAACTCTAACGCTTTGCTAAGCGGCGATAAAATAGCTGGCTAAAATTAGCGAGGAACGAGCAAAAGCCAGCTGTTTTTTGTCCGTTTGAGCGACTTG
This sequence comes from Pseudoalteromonas sp. AWM4_233, assembly GCF_056158285.1. Classification (NCBI taxonomy): domain Bacteria; kingdom Pseudomonadati; phylum Pseudomonadota; class Gammaproteobacteria; order Alteromonadales; family Pseudoalteromonadaceae; genus Pseudoalteromonas; species Pseudoalteromonas sp. AWM4_233. The sequence goes on from NZ_JBSWSZ010000001.1 coordinate 651,862, forward strand.
TTATGTGGCTATTCACGCCCATGTAGGACATCATTTCGATATTCCCAAAATTCGTACAAATTGAAGCGAGTTTTAATAATTAAATCTACGACCTTTTCGAGTGACTCTTCAGTAAACTGTACGTATTCTTGGTGCATCCCTTTTTTGGACATTTTTAGACGAACATAGGTGTAACCCTCATCATCTGTACTTTCCCAGTTTGCATGTGCTACCAAATTTCTCAGTCGCGCAGATTCTCTTAAATCTGTAATTAATTGCTCGTATCCATTTAGTTGCTTATCTAGACCAATTTGGAAGTCGTCACAAAAGCGCTTAAGCAAATCGACTTTTGCTGAGTAATTCATTTTATTTAAAACAATGAGACCAGTGTAGTCAGTTCGATCCGTAAAGTTTTCGCATAGTACCGAATCCAATGAACTTTCAAGCGAGTTAAAGCATATTACGATTAAACCAATATAAGGTATTGCGCTGTCTAGATACTCTTCTACTTTGTCTTCATCTTCTACTTCGTGGGACAAATGCTGGATGAATTCTCTAAGTTTAGTTTTCATGCGGAGTCAGCCCTCCCATAGACTCATAATAATTTAATATCGACCCATTAGGTCGCTTTTCCACCAAGTAATGGGTTATTTTAATCATTGTACCAGATTTATCATACTTACTAACTTGTTGCTACATATATACTTTTAACCATTATAGAAATTATGAAAAGTATAAAAACAACCCAATGGGCCGTTTTCCTGTATATAGGAGAAATACATAGCAGCTGGACATAAAATCAGTGTTAAAAATAATTTTTAATGTCCGTTACTCACTCATTACTGCCAGATGCAAATTTAAATTCAGTGAGTTATTTCCGGTAAGTGTAATAAGTAGTCATTAGTCGATTAAAAATTAATATCTATATCATTGCTCGCACCGTGTATGGTTCTCAACACAACGTCTATCAGTTTGTTCGTTTTTTGTCCTTTAGAGCGGTAGTTTGTGCCTTTAAGACTAAATTGGTACTTTCAGCTTAGTTGTTTACTCAAAGGTTGTTTGCAACAATATAATTTCAGCTAGTCCACTGGTTAAATTAAGTCCATATATCTAAATGGCATTTGACAGCAACTTCGCATTTAGCAACGGACTTATATCTTTTATCAATAGTTTTTAAATTAATAACCACAGATAGCAAATACAGGCGAGCGAAGCACCTGAATAAAGCTAATGGTATTTAGTATAAAAAAGACTTTTATGATTAAAGATTTTTCTGACTTACATTTCGAAAACAGAGCGAAAACGTTCTGTGCCTTATTTTTAAAAAAATTTCCACATCTGAGTTTACAAAAGACGCAAAAATCTTTCTTAGTTGCGGCAGGTTTTACAAAACACACTAGATTATCTTCTCTCAAAAATATCCCTTTTTGCTTTGAAGTCTCCTGTGATGGAGTTGATTCTTTCGTCAAATTATTTCGTAAAGAGCTTCTACCTCAGCGCAGGTTAAAAAAAAGAGAGATTGAAGAGTTTTTGTGTGAGGCATATGGGTTCCACAGCTTTGAAAATTTCAAATCTTATCTACATATCTTTAATAACTTAACCAATGACAAGTGGTCTTTTGAACTTTTGGACGAAGAGCAGGGAAACGTTAAAGCAGTTAAAATTTTAAAGCCCAAGCAATTAGAGTTTACAAAAGGAAGAGTTATTTTATTACCGAAAGAGCAGTGTATAAGACTGAAACAAATTGATAATTATTATATTGCATCTCTTGAATATGAAGCATTGGTTCACCGCTCTTCAAGTTTTGTAAGAGTATTCCCGTGCTCTACGCCAGAAACAGCAAAAATAAGAGCGCTGGCTAAAGTGATCGCATTTTATGGCCCAGAGGCGTGGAATTCACTTCTTCACTCAGAAAATGCACTGCGTCAAGTAGATAAGAAAATTCAGAAATGGCGTGAACTAAATAACATTAATGGGGTTTTCTGATGGCTACGATTTACATTGATATGGACAATGTGATTTGCGATTACAGTGCTGCACATAAAGAAGCTTTGAGCCGAGAACCTGGTATCCTTTACCCTCAGTCTCAATATGGTTTCTTCGCGAACCTTAAACCTATGCATGGCGCGATTGAATCGTTAGTAGAGTTATCAAAACGCAATGAAGTTTACATTCTGACAGCGCCCTCTATTCGCAACCCATTTTCGTATGTCGAAAAAAGGATTTGGGTTGAGAAATGGCTCGGAATGAGCTTTGTAGAGAGACTCATTATCAGCCCTGATAAAAGCCTAGTTCGAGGTGAAATTCTCATTGACGATCATGACAGCGGAAATGGTCAAGATAAGTTTGAAGGTTTACTTATTCAGTTTGGAAGTGCTCAATATCCGAATTGGTCTGAAGTTCTTTCTAAGCTTTTATGTTTGGTCAGAGAATAAATACAGGTGCTTTATCTACGCTCTATGAATAACTTTTCGTAGAGCACTTTTCACTAACCCTCCAATTTACATTTTTTTATTTATAGATTTCCAGTTGTTTGAATTAAAAGGGGTTATTTTTATACTGGTTTATTATCTCCATTTTTGGGGAGGATAATAAACCAGTATAGCCACTTTTGGCTCAGTATATTTCAAAGCAAAGCTAGTTAGTGTGAGTATACATCTCGATCATAATTAAAATTATGAGCTGAAAGAATATCTGTTGCTCTTTTAGGATATTTTAGAGGGCCTCGTCCTTTTTCCGAAAAAAGATATAAATGTTTTCTAGCTCTAGAACCAATTACATAAATAAGCTTATGAGCACTGTAATGGTCTTTCTCGCTAAAGTGGGGAACAATATCTTGCAATAGGCCATAGGCTAAAACCACGTCAAATTCAGCACCTTTGATACCATGTATCGTGGATACTGTTATACCAGTCTTCTTTTTGTAAGCATTTCTAAAATCGACAATACTACCAGCATATTCTGCATTTTCTTTTTGTATTCTCCCAACCCGATTTCTGGCACTAGCAAAAAAAGCATCATGATGTTCACTTAATATATGAGAACATTTATATTCAAGACCCATTCCTTCAGCAAGAAGATCAAATGCCTCATGCAAGTATTGTAAACCATCAACTGTTGTTATATTTATTGCATTGAGTAATCGAAGTAACTCTTTAGGTTTGGTGATTTTGACAGATGCATCATATTCTCGAAGTAACTCCAAAATATCATTTGCCCATCTAAGTCTTCTAGAATAAAGAGCTGGTGAAGGCTCAGTTAACAAAAGTCTAGACAACTTATACCAAAAATTATCTTCATCTCTTGAGAATGGGGTTAACCCTGGCCCATTAAAACTATATTCTGGCAGTAATGACGATAAAGCTCTTGTCATGCTCCCAATATGTATCCACCAAGGCGCTATAATACAAATTTCACTTTTTTTAATTCCTTCTGATTCAATATGGTAACGAATAAGTCGAGCTAAATTAGCCGCAAGTTCATGTTTTTTTATACTTTTATTATAAGACACAATTGATGGGAAATCAGAATGTTCTCCTGACGCGACAATATCAGAAGGAAAAACTCTATAATGCGAAAAGTGAGATACTATTTTTTTAGAGCTTCTATAGTTCTTAGTTAAACCTAATAGCTTGAATGATTGATTAGTTCTCTCCTCCAATTCCTTGAGGGAAATAGCATAACCACCTAATGAACCAAATATGGCTTGATTAGGGTCTCCTACAATAAATGCTTTAACTTTTTCTCTATTACTTTTTATTAAGTCGCCAAATATTGCGTATTGAATCTCTCTTGTATCTTGAAATTCATCTATCAAGATATAAGAAATTAAGTTGCTTAAATTTTTTGCTACTTGAGGAAACTTTCGAAGTATTTGATATGAATAAAGTAGGATTTGTTCAAAATCTATCTGGTTATTGGCAGCTAATATTGCTTCGTATTGCTCAATAACTCTAGCAACAAAAGCTTGCTTTCCTGTGTCACATGAATAAACAATTCCTTGAGTCGTATAGTAGTAATTACAATCGTAATAGCTAACTTTTTGAGAAGCGTAAGGCTTACATAACTCATCAAGAAGTTGTTCTGTGTCATATGAATCAATGACTCTAAAACCTGACTCCAACCTTGGATGTACTGATGCGTATGGCTTGACGATCCACTCTAAGCAAAATGCATGAATTGTCCCAATCCACAATTGAGTTATATCAACGCCTAACAATTCAATTCGTTCTCGAATTTCATCCGCGGCTCTATTGGTGTAAGTAATTGCAACAACCCAAATTTTATTACTTTCTAACGCTATTAATTCCTTCGCAATCTTATATGTTAGGGTTCTAGTTTTACCGCTACCAGGGCACGCAACTAAGTATACGTTATCTGTCGCTGATATAGCGTTTAACTGTTCATCATTTAAGTCTGTTTCATCCCATAAAAGCATATAATTACAACATCCTTAAAAAATTATTACTGGATAGTTGTATATCTTCTAAAAAAGACTTTTTCAGCTCCTTTATTGATCCTCCCGCCTCTTCAAAATCTAAAAGTTTAGGTAAGAAATTAAGAATACCCTGCTCAATAGGTAACAAATACTTATTCCAAACTTGATAAGTTTCATTTTCTTCATCAAGTGTTTCAATTAGTTTTCTGTTATGAGAAACATACTCTTGAAGACTTTCAAAACGATATTTTAAAATCTTATAAATTTGCTTTTCAGTAAAGTTTTCATGTGCGAATATTACGGCATTGCAAATATACTCCGGCACAGTTACATTGCAATTAATATGTTGACCTAGAGAAATAGCAAACCAACCTTTACCAAGCTTGTTAGCCATTGTTAATGCTCTTTTTCCTGAGATAACTATATCTTGATTAAGTAACTCTTTTTGTGACTTGGTTATGGTATCTGGATCAGAATAAACTGCATCCAAAACACTTACCAAGTAAGAAGCGTTAGAATTCTTTATGAAGTCAACTTCAAAGGTGTGCTCAGCAAAAAATGAAGATACCCACTTATTTCCCCGACTAAATTCTTCAAGTTTTTCTTGTCTCTCTTTGCCTGACTTCTCAGATCCTTTAGCTTTATTTTTAGCTCTTAATTCCGATTCACCATCGTTATCATTCGGCTCAAAACTAAAGAATGCTTTATCAAGGTCAGTAATAATTGCACATTTTTTCCTGATACGATCATCATGAAACAGAAGAGCGATATTCGCGAATCCCGTGCTTCTCATATTAACTAGAGTTATACCTAATTCATCCAGTGATAAACCTAAGGATTTTTTGACTAGGGTAGGGATTAGAATCTCTTCAGCGTCTCCTTCTACAAGGATGACACTTTTAGCAAAGAGTAAATTGCTTCGAATAGCATCAAGATATCTCTCAACAAACATAATCTGTGGCTTATTCAAACCAATAGAAGGTTGAAAAACGGCACAGCCATCACTTGTTTTTGAGAGAATATTTATGTTTTCAATGTTACTAACTTCTGAAACATGACTAGAGTGTGTTGAATAGATTATTTGGGTTTCAGAATTCCCAATTTTATCAAATAAAGTTTTTTGGATATGTGTATGAATATGAGCTTCAGGCTCTTCAATCAAAAGAAAATTAGCTATGGATTCTTCTGGGCGTTGATATTTGAACTCTAGCAACTTTAAGGTTAAATAAATTAAATTTGCTCCCCCTAAGCTCATCTCGTGAATAGCACCTTCATGCTCATCATCTGACTCATCAACAAATAACTTTAAAGATTGGAACAATTGTTCTGCTTCTCTTGATAGGCCAGATTTTACAGATAAAGAAGTTGGAGAATATGTGTCACCCAAAGTTTCGCTCAAAGTATCTTTAATATCAACTTTGATATCTTTAACATCACTTAATGATTCTATTGATTCATTTAACTCATCAACAATCCCTACTATTGGTTCAAACTCTTCATCTTTTATCCTTTCACTTTTTAACTTTAGTAAATTTAATAAAGGATTAGTTCGATTACTTCGAAAGTCAGCAACTACATCTCTTAAAGCTTTAACAAACGTAAATGATACCTCGTTAGGCATAGATAATATTTTTGGTAATGAAACTCCGATATCTTTTTGTGATATTTGAGAAGGGAAAGATGCTGAATTAAAATCACCAACTATTTTTCTATATACGTCATCATTTGAAAAATCAGCTTCGCTTTTTCCTGTAAAAACGGTTTCATAATCGGCGATTGAAATGTCATTCTGAACTTCTAAAAGCTCGTCAACATCTCCATCTTCAATTTCTGAAAGTCGTTTTCTGATATGTGCTTTGGGCCTAAAAATTAAATTATAAGAAGCTTTCTTCAAAGGGGTATCACTTAGTTGAGCAGTTCCATGTATAAACAAAGCTTGGCTCACTTCATCCATACCAATGTCGCTAAACTCTAAACTAATCACGATCCAGTGACCTTGCCAAGGGGCTAATTTCCTACAAAAATCATCTTGTATCAGATTCGATGCAGAACGCGGTAAATTATTGTCAAGCAATAACCTAATGGCTCTGAAGACGTTAGTTTTCCCAGCACCGTTTTCACCTATAAGGGTATTAATTCCTCTATTAAATGTTAGAGTCGAATTCTTAAAGTTCCTATAATTTCTGAGAGTGAGCTTTGAAATATGCATTATTATTCCCTTAATGTAATAAAAGGCATCAAAAATTGATAAGTGCCTAATAAACATCATTTAAATCATATAATCTATAAAAGATGAGAAATCATTGAGGGATTACAATTTAATTAAGAAAAAAGTCTTAAATTTATAAGCTGTTTTTATTCGTCAAGAAACTAAAATAGAGAGGTGTGATTCAATCCCATTATCAATGTTTATGAAGTTATGTCCTGAAGCTTTCTTAACTACACGAAGCTTAATTCTGACCCAAATAACAGCAATCGTTATCATAATAGTAGGGATTAACTAAAGAATTTCTGCGACATATTACGTGCTACTTTTCTAGATTCTCTTCACTGTCGAACTTATCCATTTCTTTTACGGCTTTTACACAAAGAATATAATAAGCATGTATCAAACAGATAAGCGTAATAATAGCTGCCAGCAGAATATAAGTACCAATCGTCATATATCATTCACCAAAATTTTAGTAAAAATCTAAAGTATCATTTTGCTAATTTGATAGTAATAACATACTCAACTCAACACAATCTGATAGTAATTATATGTATGGGTTTCGTTATCATCACGCTATAAAGCTTCTAGTAGTTATGTAAGTTTGATAGAAAAAATGTATAGACTGCACTTTGTATGACGTTACTTGGTCATTCAATTACCTGGACAACTTACTCTCGCAATAACACGGAATAAGATGAGGAAAACGCTGCGCGCTTAAGCACAGCTTATCTCCGCTTATCATACGCAGTCACCCCCTAACACAATAATCTTTTTAAAAGTTCAACAAGGTAAATGTTGTACTTTGTGTTGGCCGTTTGCCATTTAAATGTCCCCCTCGATGGCCTTGTGGGATACCTCCACGTCAAATGTTGTTAATTTCTCAATAGCATCACCGAACCCCCTCTTGCTTAATGCTTTCCCATTCTCATCCAACAATTGACCTTGAGAAGTTAATGACCAGCCTCGATCTTTAAGATTGTGACCACTAATAAAATCAGCCAGAGCTTTAATCTCAAGTTCATCTAGTCCTAGACCTGATTGTTTTTTGTGGTTCAGCAATTCTCCAGTTTGATATGAATATACCAGTCTCTCAAGCTTCTTTAATTGCTTGTTTTCGTTAGTCAATGCTTTATTTTTCAAATAAATTTCCAACATAGCGTAGCGCAAACTATTGTTTTCAATCTTCTCGATTTGTTTTTGAATTTCCTCATGGCTGGTTAGGGCTTTTAATTCCTCTGCAACTCGGTAAAGTCTTTTGAATTCATCTATAAGCGTTTGATATATTTGCTTTGGCTCTGTTCGTATTGATTGAGCGGATACGCCTCCCAATCTCTCTGATTCACGGCCAATTTCTGCTGTAGAGAAGTTAGGCTTTATTTTTGTAGTTTGAGCCTGACAAGCCTGCCTGATGATGGCTAGAGATTGTTTTTTTCGAGCGCTGCATTTTTCTGCAAGCTCTTCATATTTATTGTTGATCACCGTGGTTTTGTTAGTCATGTAGCACTCCTACTTGGTGTAGCGTTTCTTTGTTATCAAGCGCAAGATTTGTATTTCCTGACATTAGGAATGACAATTCTTTCTTTGTTGTGCTGGCATCAGAAATTCCTAGGTCTTTTAGGGTTATAGCGGAATCTTTATCCATAACCTGTGACAGCCTTTCATAGCTTCCTAATCTAGCTAACAGTAATTTTGTGATTTGATTTCCTACCGCAACTTGTTGTTTTGGCGTTAAGGCAAAAAGTCCTGGTTCTAGCCCGTTTTTGCGAGCAAACATATCGATTAATTGCGAGCGTTGAGGGTTTGCAAGCTCTGGGCGAGAAGATTGATAAAACTCAGCACTTTGACAAATCGTATCAAGGTGAAGGTAATGCGATACCTCATTTAGCTTAATTTGAGCTTCGCCATTGTCGTATTGAGTGATCAGCTTAGTGCTTTCATCACTCTTTGTACTGTTAAGCAATAAGATTGAATGATGTGATAGTCTAACCGCTTTGATTATGTCAATTGTTAAGCCGTCAAATCGTGTTACTTCTTGCTGATACGTAGACTCTGCGATCTGTAATTTATGAGGGCTATAGGCTTTATTCATTTTTTTTGCCTCATATTGCTCATTTTCGAGGGCATCAATTTCCTCTCTTAGACCCTCAATGCGAATGGCTGCCGCCTTGCATTCGAGGCTGACTTCATTAACCAGCATTTGCAAGCCACCAAGAAAAGCAGGCCCCGTCAATAAGTGAGGGCACGATAGGCAGTTTTGCATTCCAAGATAGCCTTGCCTTTCTGCATCCTCGCATTTGGTCTGTCCATTAGGGCAAATACCATGATCCATGATTACGTTCATAACAGGTTGTTGATGAAGTTGTGACTTCTTAACACGCCCTTGTGAATCAATTAGCTCTGATTCAAGCTGATCTAATTGCCGTTGTCGTATCATCTGCTCGACACGTTCCGTTTGATTCTTAACAATCAACTCTTCTGAGTCACGTAAAGATGCTCTGATGGTTTCAGCTTCAACCTTGGTGTAGTAAATTGTCATTATAATGGAGGAATGACCTACCAGCTTTTGTACTACTTCTGGAGCAATTTTTGCGTCTACAATATAAGCCGTAATTAAGGATACGCGCATACTATGCAACGTAAAAAATGTCTTTATTCCGTTGAGAGCTGACGCCTTACCATTGTAATTTGTAGGCGCGTTTTCTTTTATAGATGTCAGTTTAAGCTCTTCGTCTTCGATAAGATGAAGAATGCCAGCAAGCGTGTAGCCGATCACCCTCTGCTTTATTGGGCTTTGTCGGCATCCGTTGGTGGGGTTTCGCATCAAAAAGCACGACGCCCCCTGATAGCCCATTTTTTTTAGTTCGCTCTTCGCTGAGCCATTCTGTAAATCAGCCTCAGACCACTTCATTGGCTTTGTTATCGGATTGTATTTCTCTTGCCATTCTCGTAATTGCAGAATAAAAGGTAACACTCGTTCGTCAATCCAAGGGATGTCGTACCCTCTAGCGCTATTCTTGCTTGTCTTGTTGCTGTTAACATGACAGCTTACAGGGGATGCGGGTTGGCCGAATGATTCTGGCTTTAAAAAGCCTTGCCATCGTTTAATGGGAACTCGGTATCCGTCCATTAAATCATTTTCTACCCAATTAGGCTTCCCGTCTATTAGTGTTAGCTTATATTTGTCGGCCTCTCCGCTGTCTAACCATGCGATTTGAGCACCCCTGAACGGTTTGTATAGTTGAAGCAGAGTGGCGATAACTTTGACTGGTGACCACATTTCAAAAACACCATTTCTTTCTCTCCAAATACAGTTGGTGTCGTTTTTATCAATAACAGATTCATCCACCTCAAACCAATCTATATTGGTATCAAAATAATCAGATTTAGACTTAATGGACTCGTAAATATCACCAATACTTTTTACATATTCATTAGCAATGAAATCACGGGCTTTTAGAATGTATTTAAAAGGCAAAGCAGATTTATTACTCTCATTTAATCCTATGCTAACAAATTCAATAGGCAAATTTTTTAAGTTTAGCGGGTTTCGTATCCCCTCAAAGATAACCGATTCACCTGTTTCCTTATCCACTGCCGTAAAGCGCTCTTCAATGATGTAATTCATAAATGCATCAATTTTATTCAATGATGACTCATTGCGTTTAGAATCGGCCAAACTATTGAACCAGTCAGTCGGGTTGATAAGCGGAGTATTGATGCTAAATTGCGCTCGTAAATTGGGATCTAGCACATCCTTGAAATGGATGAGAAAGTTCTTAATTAGCGTTTTTCGACCCACAGCATTTTTCCCCGTAGCGCAGTATTGCTCGGCTAGGAGAACCCACTCGTTATCATCAGATTCAAATATGCCTGAGAAATTACTAGGGATATATTTGATTTGTTCTAAACGAGACACACCTTTTATGTCGCCTGGTTTTAAGGGAAGTTGAGGCGTGGTTTTTGCGAATTGGTCGTACTCTTCCCTAGTCTGGATATTATATTTGGAGCAAAAAGCAATAGCTTGCTCTTTATTAAATAGCATGGATTTATCAAATGACAAAAAAGCATCAAATGTTTCAAAGCCATACGTAATTACAGGGTTTGCTGGTAAAGCGCGATACCATTGACACAATTCGCGATACTCATACTCATAGCTCAAATTGGGTGAAATAGTGTTTATTAATTCAAGAGCCTCTAATGGGTCTTCGTATTCAATGCCGACTAAACTAGCAAAGTCGTAGTAACCTTCTAACTCTCCTTTTTGGGTTGCAGTAAACGCAGCGAAGAGTGACGGGTTTCCTTTTAATAACTTTATGACATTAGAGGTTTTTCGTACATCACTCGAAGCATTATCTCTAAGCCAATCTACTAGCTCTTTATATGTTAAGGTGCTGATGGATAAGAAGCTTTTCCAATTTTCCCATCCTTTTCCTTTGTATTTTTCAAAAGGGTTTCCCGATAGCTTTGGATCTTGTGTGTATCGCTCAAAGTATTCTCTTTGAGTCGTCGGCATTGGGTTTAAACGCTGTACTGCCTCTTTCGCTTCCTCATAGGTGGGGTAGAGGTCTTTTTTTTCTTTACCCATGAACACTTTCCAACCAGACCAACCAGAGTCTTTGTATTTTTGTTCTGGGTAACCCGATAGCCTTGCATCTTGTTTGTAGCGGTCTTTGTACTCTCTTACGCTTGTCGGCACTGGGTTTAAACGCTGTACTGCCTCTTTCGCTTCCTCATAGGTGGGGTAGAGGTCTCTTTTTTCTTTGCCTAAAAATGTTATCCAGTTTGACCAACCAGAGTCTTTGTATTTGTTATGAGGGGTTGAAGGCAACCTAGGGTCTTGCTTGTAGCGCTCTTCGTACTCTATTACGCTAGTTGGCACTGGGTTTAAACGCTGTACTGCCTCTTTCGCTTCCTCATAGGTGGGGTAGAGGTCTCTTTTTTCTTTGCCTAAAAATGTTACCCAGTTTGACCAACCAGAGTCTTTGTATTTTTCATCAGGAGTTGAAGGCAACCTTGGGTCTTGCTTGTAGCACTCTCCGTACTCTATTACGCTAGTTGGCACTGGGTTTAAACGCTGTACTGCCTCTTGCGCCTCTTTATAAGAGTCGTATTTTTTTGCATTATCCATATATTGATACTTACCTTAAGAAATAGATGCTTGAGAAGCAAGGCTACTAGGTAGGAGAGCCTTGTTAAAAAACGCTTCTTTCTCTAATTTCTTTGAGCCTTCTGTCAAGGAAGTCTGAACTTTTGCATTCTCAGCTTCAGTGTAAACGAGTTGCGATTCAATTGAGGTTTGATGTAATGCCGCCTTGATTATCCGAGGCTCTACTTCAGCATTAGCTAATCTTTGTCCGTAGCTATGACGGTGGCAATGTGGTACTCCGCTGTATTCAAGTAAGGGAGTCATTCCTATTTTTTTTACTGCTCTTTCGTGGGCTTGTTTGTAAGCCGAATACGTTAGTGGCTCGCCACTTTCATCAGTAAACAAGAATGGATGCTCTCTACCTTTCATCGGTTCCACTCTGTTGGCTAAGTAAACCTTAAATAAGGTCACAAACAACTTGTAGTATTCATTTTCAGCAAAGAAAAAACATGGAAATTCCACCAAGGACTCTATCTTCCATCCAGCATGTAGTTTTCCATCAGCTGATTTTCTGTCGGCCATGCCGTACTCACGCTGAAGGAACTCGCCTCTCCTTAAGTTTTGATTGCCATATTTGTCCCTACCTCGTTTTGGTGCCAGCCCCTTAGATGGGTGAAACACCTTTATGATTAATTCATTTTCACCTGTTGGAATTACATCATCTACGTATAAATGGAAAGGCTCTGATATCCTAAGGCCGTAGGTGTTTAATAGTAGCGTAATTAAGATGTAATCAACTCTGTGAGTATCAAAAAGTGAAGGGCGACCCTTAACTTTACCTTTTTTGAAACCTTCGAATAGTAGTGGCATAAACATATTTGAAGGAAAGGTTTTTTTTGGCTCGTCAGGTTTCTTTGCAAGCTTTCTATTGGCAATATTTCTTGAGTAATTTACAGCCTTGTCTCGATGTTGAGCTGAGTAGGTATGCTTTAAAAAAGAATTATTCATTCGATGGTTGTAAGCTGCAAGGTTGAGAATCCTCTCGGCTTTGGTGGCCTCACGTTTGGGATTCAACAATTCCGACTGTCCATCACTCTCAAGATACAACCAATCTGAAAATTTGGTTAGCTGGTGTACAAGGCGGTTTGTTTGGTCGTCACTCCTAGCAGACCAGAGCAACCCCTCACTCAATACTTCTATTCCATCTCGCAAACGGCTCGCGAACGACTCGAACATATTCTTTGGATTATCAAAGTGACCTTCATGCACAATGGAATAATCGATAAGCAGGCGCACAGCTTGAACAAACTGACTTTCCCATACCTTAGAACGTCCGTGCTTCATTTTGTTCTCTGCCACATATTTTGCGGCTGAGAAAAGTAGCTTTCCGCCAACAAAAATGCCAGTCACTGTTCGGTTAGCTCCTTTGTCAAAATCTATTTCAATTTCGTGTGTAACGCTGTGTAAATAAAGGTTTTGCATCACCTTCTCGCTCAAATATTATATTGTTATACATTTTAATACTATACTGATTGCCTTGATAGCCAAAAAAAAACCTCAAGGGCAGGTTTTAGTATGTTTGTAACTTTTATTTTCAATACTATACATCGAGTTCTAAAAGCAGGTCATTTGGGAATTCAATGTCTGCTTTGTCGATTTCATCGATGAGCAGAATAGGGCGCTTTTCAGCGGTAAACGCCTGCCAAAGTTTGCCTTTCACAATGTAGTTGCTGATGTCATGAACGCGATCGTCGCCAAGTTGGCTATCACGTAAACGTGATACAGCATCGTACTCATAAAGGCCTTGCTGTGCTTTGGTGGTTGATTTGATGTGCCACTGAATCAACTCGGTATCGAGTGCTTTTGCTAACTCTTCGGCAAGCATGGTTTTACCTGTACCCGGCTCACCTTTGATTAATAATGGTTTTTCTAGTGTGATCGCTGCATTTACTGCAAGCTTAAGAGAGTCAGATGCGATGTAGTTTTCAGTACCGGTAAATTGCACGACGTTGCCTATTTTTTCTAAGAGATCTGACCTGTAAGTCTGCCATAAGTGCTTTGCATATAAAAGCGACGTGAATTTAGCTTAAGGAATCTTCAAGGTTTTATAATTTATGCTGTTTGAGCAGTTCACTGGGTGTAACTGTAAATTGCTTTTTGAATGCGGTAACAAAATTAGAGACATGTTTGTAGCCGCTATAATAAGCAGCCTCCCCGATACTTTTGCGCTCTATAACTAGCATACGCCTTGCCTTCTCTAGTCTTTTTTCTCTAATGAATTCTAAGGCACTCATCTGAAAATGCTGCTTAAAATAACGCTGCATTGTACTTTCACTTGTCCCGAGCTTACTCGCAATTTGCTTTACTGTGAAACCGCTTTGAATCAGGGGCAACACTTCTTTGTCGAATTCTCTTTTCTGCTTTTCTACAAGAGATTCAATACTGTTGACATGGCTAGAAACATTGTTTTTTAACATTGAGAGTAGCTCTGTAATAAAGAGAGTCGCGTTTGCTTCCAAGGTTAGCAGTGCTTTGAGTGAATCATCAAAATCATTGCTACAAAGTTGCAATGCTTGCTCTTTTAATAATTCTGAGCACTTTAATTCATACACAGCATGCTTATTTTTGAATAATGAAGAAATAAATCGTTTTTCTTGTTCATTTAGGCAGCGTTGAATTAGCCACTCTTTACTAATACTTAAATTTAGTTTTTTTAGCGAATTATCAACGGTAAGAAAACGAGAAAAAGCTTGTTTTCCATTTATTACATTGATGAAAGCTCTTTCTGATTTGGTTGCATCAAAATGGTATTTTTGTTCATTGATGGCGAATGATAACTTACCAGAAAATAAGATATTAAAGCTTATGAGGTCTGTAATTTCACAGCTACTCACGGTATTACTTGATTCATATGTATCAGCAAAGTGAAAAGATATTCCATTCGCAAGCTGTTTAAAATTTAATGCTCCCGATAGAAGAGTATCCGAACTTTGTCCACTTCCTTGTATTGCAGAAAAGTCATACCCAGCTTGCAAAATTTTGTTTTTAAGTATCTGTTTTGAGTGTTTTTTATCTTTTAAATCCATGGCGTATATCTTATTTTTTGACAGTTAAGCATAATGAAATGACAGTTTTGCATAGCAGATAATGGGGAATTTTATCATGTAAACAGGTATTGTAATGTGAATTATTCTCATTAAGTTGTTAAGGATCTTAAATGTCACTCCAACGCTTTTCACAGTGTTCTTTAGCAGCAGCTGTTGCAGTTGCTTTTTCTTCTTCGCCAGTAATGGCAGACTCAAATCAAGACAAAGAGATTGAACAGATTGCAGTGTGGAGCACAGGCGTAAAAGCGTCATCAATGTACCTTAATAAGGAAAATATTGCGACCAAACAAGCTGACCACTTAAGCGACTTACTACGCACTATTCCAGGTGTCGATGTAGGGGGAGCTCACTCATTAAACCAGCGTATTACAATTCGTAGTATGGATGATAAGGACTTAGATATTTCAATCGATGGTGCTCGTCAAAATACCTATATGTACCATCACTTGGGTAACTTACAGATCCATGCCGATATTTTACAATCAGTAGAAATAGAAGTGGGTAGCAACTCAGTTTTAAATGGCGGTCTGGGTGGTGCTGTTCGATTCAAAACTAAGCAAGCAAGAGATCTTCTAAGTGAAGAACAGCAATTTGGTGGACGCGTTCAAGTGAGTGCAGGTGATAATTCAGGTAGTAACTACTCTCTGACGGGCTATGGGCTTATAAACGATAATGTTGACTTTCTTGCTTATTACAACTTTGTTGATCGTGACAACTACGAAGTGGGTGGCGGAAAAATCTTAAATGAAAAAGGCGAAGTGTTTCCTGGTACAGATGGCACTGTAAGAGGTCTTGCGGGTGAAATTGATGATGCACTGATTAAGTTTGGTGTAGATTTAACTGAAGCCCAGCGTATTCAGTTCAGTTATGAGCAATATACTGATGAAGGTAACTACAGCTATCGCCCAGATATGGGGCTTGCAACGGATTTAGCCATCACAAATGCATTAAAAGTACCACTACTTTGGCCTACAAAACTGACTCGTGACACCGCGACTGTTAATTATCAACTTAGTACCAATACGACTCAAGTTGAAGCCGCAATTTATAGTAGTACAAGCGAATTATGGCGAAACGAAATGGGGTGGGCAGAAAACCCTGCTTTTGTAAGATGGGCTGGTGTAGTGACAGGTGAAGCAACCAATTCAGGTTTTAATGTATTAGCTGAAACCTTTGTAGACGGTGCAATAAACCAAGAGCTGACGTATGGTTTTGACTATGTAAAACATGACACAAAATATACAGCTAAAGGTGACGCTGGTTCAAATAATTCGGAAGAAAAATCAACAACCTTGTCTTTCTTTGTACAAGACAGAATTGCGTTGAATGAGCAGTTTACTGTGATCCCAGGTGTACGTTATGACAACTACAGCATAGATTCAAACTTAATTGATGATGACTTTACAGACACGTCATTTGCTCTAGCGTTCGAATTCCAGGCCTCTAATGATTTACTATTTAAACTAAGCGGTACTGAAATATTTAAAGGTCCAGAAATTGCTGAAGTATTTACAGGTGCTGGAAGCGATGACCTAGCTAACGCTAACATTAATGCTGAAACAGGCTTGAACGTTGAGCTTTCTTTTGCATATAGAGTTGAGGTTGGTGAAGGCGAGTTATCAATGGGTGCAACTGTATTTGATACGCAAATTAATGATTACATCTATGATTATGCAACACCACCTGAGGGCTCAGAAGTTCGCAGTTGGAAAGATAATATTGGTGATTTATCTGTAGATGGTTATGAAGCATATATTAACTATGAGCTGAACGCCCTCAGCTTTGGTATTACTTTCTCAGATGCTGAAAGTGAGTTAGATGCATTTTCACAATATAAAGCTCTTGATAAAGCACGCCTAGATAGGCAGCAAGGTAGCACAATCAGTGCACACGCTAATTACGAGTTATCTGCACTTAACCTAGCTTTAAACTGGGAAGTATTAACGGTTTCAGATGTTGAAGCCGGTATTGATTTAGACGGTGCGAGTTTGGACAACAGCAAAGATGGATACACGGTACATAATATCTCTGCAAAATGGGCGCCTGAGCAGTTTGAAGGTCTTACTGTGATTTTTGGTGTCGATAACTTATTTGATGAATATTACGCGTCGCAATCATCTCGAACAGGTTTATCTTTCCATCCAAGGTTTAAAGAGCTTTATTTACAAGACTATGAACCGGGTAGAAATATTAAAGCGACTATTGCTTATTCGTTCTAATATAGCTTAATTAAAAAAGGCTGGCTGTTTGCCAGCCTTTTATCTTTTAAATCACATAGCTTCCTGCGAATACATGCTGCTTGCAATCCTGTTCTTTTGATTTACGTTGTAATTTGAAAGTTTATAATGCCCTCACGTTGTGCCAACAAAAAGAGCAAATGGTGGAAGTAAAAAACTTATTAAAACAAGAGCGTGTTGATTATATTTTGGCAGAGCTGCAAAAGCGCTATCCAAATCCGCCAATTCCTTTAGATCATAAAGACCCATATACCTTACTTGTGGCGGTATTGCTGTCGGCACAATGTACTGATGAACGCGTAAACCAAGTAACCCCTGCATTGTGGGAGTTAGCTGATAACCCGTTCGATATGGCACTGCAAAGTGTTGACGATATTCAAGCCATTATTCGCCCTTGCGGTCTCTCTCCGCAAAAGTCGAAAGCAATTAAACGCTTGTCTGAGATGTTAGTTGAGCAACATGGCGGTGTGGTACCAGAAGATATGGCTATTTTAGAAACTCTGCCGGGCGTGGGTCATAAAACCGCTGGGGTGGTGATGGCGCAGGCATTCGGTGTGCCGTCGTTTCCGGTCGACACCCATATTCATCGTTTAGCGCAACGTTGGGGTTTAACGAATGGCCGTAGTGTTGAGCAAACCGAAAAAGACTTAAAGCGTTTATTTCCGAAAGAGACTTGGAACGACTTACATTTGCAGATCATCTACTATGCCCGCGAGCATTGCCAAGCAAGAAGTTGTCACGGTTTAGTGTGCCCAATTTGTACTACTTGTTACCCGAACCGTAAACACCCTAAGAAAATTAAAAAGCCTTGATTTAATCAAGGCTTTCTTTGCACTCATTTTCTCACCTTAAACTATAGTTGTTATGTTATATTGTACCTTTGGTTTCAAGGTGAGTTGTCATGTCTATTCCAGTCACAATTTTGCATGGTTTTCTTGGTTCAGGAAAAACCACACTTTTACGCAGTTTGTTATCCCAGTCATATAAATCACAGCAAGTACCTGGTGTGATTGTTAATGATATGAGTGAGCTAGACGTTGATGGTGTACTTATCATGAACACTGAAATCGTCAGTAATGAGAGTGGCAACTTTGTAACCATTAGTGGCCATAGTGTCAGTAGTAGCAAAGGACTTAAAGAGCTAAAAGTGGCTTTAAAAACACTTAAGAATGAGGCTAGGCCACCATGGATAATTATTGAAACATCGGGGAGTAGCCATCCTTTACCTTTGGTCGATTTTTTCAAAGATAATAAAGATTTTGCGCTTAAAGGCGTAATTACTTTGGTTGATGCGACTTGGTTAAAGGAGGACTACAATTTTGGTAAAGAATTAATGCCGAGATGGCAAGAAAATATGAATGCGCAGAGGCGAGGGATCGAAAACATTCTGGCTGAACAAATTCTATTTTCTAATAATGTATTTTTAACCAAAACAGATAAATTAACCGATAAAGCGGTTGCGGCCGTCGCTCAAGCAATTCACCCCATCAACCCTTATGCTGCCATTTCTAGTGCTCAGTGGGGCAAAGTCGATTTAAATTATATCCAAGGTTTTGAAGATTATAATTTCCATTTAGTGTCTCAACTTACAAATGAATTACGAGCTACGGTGAATACGCCACTCACACTCTCAGGCAAAAAGAATCAAAAGCTGATTGCAAAAGTCTTACGTGATGATAGGCCTTTTCATCCTATGCGCTTGTGGGAAACTTGTCATAATCATATGACTCATGGGGTATTTAGAAGTAAGGGGTTCTTTTGGTTGCCGACTCGCGATGATGTGTCATTACTGTGGAGCCAAAGCAATGGCAGTGTAGGGTTAGAAGTCGTTGGCTTTTGGCGTGCGCCCATACTCAATGACGATACTCAAAACTTTACGCAAGAACACTATGATATTCTAAAAAATAAGGTCGATAAGATTGAGAGCCGGTTTGGAGATAGGCGCTGTCGTTTAACTGTGATTGGACAAAAAGAAGAAGCTGCGGATTTTATTAAGGCACTTAAAAATTGTTTTTTAACCGATGAAGAATTGAATTTTTGGCGAAACGGCGGCACCTTCGAAGATCCTTGGCCACAAAAAGTAGCACAGGTATAAGAGCCCTTTTTAATAAAATAGCCTGTATAAAACGGTACGTATACAGGCATACATTTCTGGTTACATTTTTAATCTAAAAAAGCCTTTAATTTTATAGTGACAAATTTTTTATTAGCGTCATTATGAATACTTCGGGCTTCCCAACAAAACCCTTCTTGTTAATTTCAGCGTCAAGCTAACTATTATTTGCGAACAATCAGTTATGAGCAGTGAACTCTCGTTCTCGCGGGTGAAGGATTTCCCTTTGCTGATGTGGATATTACTTTTTGGTTCCTTCATTACTCGAGGGAGCTTCTTTATGGTATGGCCGTTTTTGGCGGTCATTTTGTATGATAAATTTGCCTTAAGCGCGACTGAGGTCGGGCTGATCTTATCTACGGCAGCCGTAGTGGCGGTATTTGTCAGCTTTGTTGGTAGTACACTCTCTGACAGGCTAGGTCGACAAACCGTAATGTATGCCACGGGTGTGCTTTATATCGTGTCTTTTTCTCTATTGGCTGAGGCCGATACCGTCACTATGTTTGCCATCGTGATCACCTTGTGCTCGATTGCCACAGCGCTTTGGCGACCGCTGGCATCTGCGCTGATTGGTGACATTATTGACGACAGCAAAACTCGCGAATTGGCAATGCAGAGTATGTATTTCATCGTTAATGTGGGTTGTGCGGTTGGGCCAATTGCGGGTGTTTGGTTGGGCTTAACTGGGCAGCAGTCTAGTTTTTACATCACGACTGTGGCCTTCGCATTTTTGCTAGGGCTGCTCGTGTGGGGCTTTTCTTACCATGAAAAGACACAAAATAAAAAGTCACAGCAAAATACAGATAGCACAAATAAGAACTCAGTAGAGCCTGATGACAAAGCGTCTTTAAAAGAAAGTATTGGCATGAAGCAAACCTTGGCTATTTTAGCCAAAGATCGCTTACTTCAATGCTTGATATTAGCCAATGTCATCTGTTTGTTTATCTACGGACAAATGGATAGCTCATTAGTGCAATACCTAACACGCGAGAATGTTCCGCAATTACTTGAGCTAGTTTCATCACTGATATTTACCAATGCCATGGTGATCATCACTTGTCAGTTTCTGTTATTGCGGATCATGGCTAAAGTCGAACTGGTACATCGTATTCAAGTAGGTTTGGTTTTGTTGATGTGCTCGCAGGCCTTTATGGCAATCAATGCACCGAGTTTCTTCTGGGGCTGGATTGGTGCTGTTGTGGTGCTGAGCTTAGCGGAGGCGATTTTATTCCCGACCATGAACGTACATATAGACCGCATTGCGCCTGATAATCTAAGAGGGGCTTATTTTGGCGCGTCCGCGTTTTACGATTTTGGCTTTGCGTTCGCGCCTCTTGGCGGCGGTATTATCCTCGATTTATTCGGTGGCTTTTGGCTATTTGTGGTGTGTTCAGCCATGTGTATTGTGGTGATGGGGTTGTACTATGTACTAGAAAAGTTACCTCGACCAGACTTTGCAGAGCCTACGAAAAGCGAAGTACATTCTTAGTGTTTATACGCACAATGTGCAATAGCTCATTGTGCGTTTCCAATAAATTAGCCTACCTTTTTTGTGACAAAATAAGTAAACAAACCTGCAGAGATAAACATAAATAAGCTATAGATACTTGGTGCAATCGACATCGTCGTGCTCTCTAAAATGGTACTGGTGATGAGCAATGTGAGGGTGCCGTTTTGTAGCCCCACTTCAAGGGTAATGGTGCGAGACTGGGCATCGTTATGAAGCAATTTTTGGCCAATCAAATAACCTAACGACATAGTCACGATATTGAGTAAAACAGCCGCAGGTCCAGCAAGAAAAATAAACTCAATGAGTTGGTCGCCTAATTTAATGCAAATGCTTAAAATCACCAGAGTTAGTACGGCTACAGAAAACCAACTTACGTAATTTTGCGCACGATTAGCAAAAGCAGACCATTTAGCGCGTACCCCCATACCTATTAACACTGGGAATACAGTCACTGCCAGAAGTTTGAACCAAGTGCTTACTATAGGTAATTGAAAATTTTGAGCTTGCTCACCATAAAATGCGATGGCCCAAGTGGCCACAAACGGGATAGTAAATGGGGTGATAAAACCAATGACTGCGGTGAGTGAAACGGATAAACCAACATCGCCTTTTGCTAAATAGCTGTATAGGTTTGAAGTTGTGCCACCAGGGCATAGAGATAAAATAAACAAGCCAATCGCTAACTCGCCCGATAAGCCGGTTAAAGCGATAATGGCAATCGCTACCAATGGTAGCAATAACATTTGGCAGCCTGCGCCAATCAAAAAACTCTTAGGCTGTTTGAAAACCCGAGTAAAGTCATCTCGGGTCAAACTCATGCCGACACCAATCATAATTAAGATCAGCGCGACAGGTAAACCTATGCTGGTTAGCATTGTGGGCATAGATACTCCTTGTACCGTTATTGTCGATTTTATTAATTTAAGCTAGCAGTTAATTGACTGCCTTAAGGTATTGAGAGATTCAATCGCCTGTTCGAAGTCAAAATTATCAATATGTGCTTCAATAGGCGATAACTGCTCTTTTGGTAACATATTGAGTTCGACAATTGACTTTAGGTGACTCTTCGAACTGGCATCATAAGCCTGCAATGTTTCATTTAATGTATTAAAGCGCTCAAGCAAAAGCGCTTTATCTAGAGTTACCAGATCAATTTCTGTCCCAGAGCTTTCATTTTGATTACTTCCTTCAAGTAATAACGCTTCGTTAAGTGCCCTTAAATATACCGTTAATTCACTGACTCGGTCATTATTCACTGCTTGATTGTTTTGCACTGCTTGTTCGATTTCTAACGCGTTTTGCTCAAGAAAGTGAGCACCAAGATTTGCCGCTGAGCCTTTTAATGAGTGAGCTAAGCGGTGGGCGCATTCTGTATCACCTAGCATGAGTGCTTGGTTTAAATTAATGGTTTCTTCAATTTGCTTATTAATGAACTTTTTCAAAATTTTCCAGTATACGTCTGCATTTCCTCCTAAGCGTTCAATACCTTGTTGGTGATCAAGTCCTTCAAATTGAAACCCCGCATTACTTTGTGCTTCAGTTTCTTCAGTCGTTACAGAGGGTAAGGGACGTTCAGCACTTAAATGGGCTTGAATGGTGTTTATCATTGTTTGAAAGTTAATGGGTTTTGAAATATGACCATCCATACCAGCATTAGAGCATTTATCTATATCCTCTTGCATCGCATTTGCAGTCATTGCAATGATGGGGAGTGTTGTAAATTGTTCTAGTTTGCGAATTTCTCTCGTCGCAGTTAGTCCGTCCATCACTGGCATCTGCATATCCATCAACACTAAATCAAAAGCGTGTTCTGAGAGTAAATCTAAAGCTATCTGCCCATTATCAGCCACTGTCACTTTTAGGTTCGCTTGTTGCAGCATTTCAGAAGCGACTTCTTGATTAGTTTCATTGTCTTCAACTAATAAAATTCGTTCTTGATTAAACAGTTTGGTTTCACAGTGTGCTTGAGATGGCTTTTTATAGTTAGGTTGTTGAAGGTTAAAGCACTCTGAAAGCACATTATTTACTTGAGAAGCATCAACAGGTTTTAGCATTAAAGCGTCTACACATTGTAATGATTGTTCAAGGTGTACCTCACTACCATGAGCTGTGACTAAAATGCATTTTGGAGGGAGATCTATATATTTGGCTCTTATTTTATGTATTGTTTCAATGCCATCTAATTGTGGCATTTTCCAATCAATGAAAACTATTTCGATTCGCTCTGTTTCTAATATTTCAAGGGCTTCAAAACCGCTGCTAGCTCGGTGAACATTAAATTTCATAGAGCTTAAAATATTGGCCAAAATATCACGCGCACTGTCATTATCATCTACAACTAAGACCTGTTTTCCTTCTAACATACTCGCAGGGCAGGTTACTGTTGAGGCTTTGTCTCCTTGAATCTCACAGAGAATATTAAAGCTAAATTGTGAGCCTTTATTTGGGGTGCTAGAAACAGTGATTTCGCCTTGCATTAGTTCTACTAAGCGCTTAGAAATACTTAAGCCAAGGCCTGTTCCACCATATTTACGGGTAATTGAACCATCAGCTTGTGAAAAAGCTTGAAACAGCCTTTTTTGCTGCTCAGGCGTCATACCTATACCGCTGTCTTGCACAGCAAAGCCTAGAGCAACCTTTTGCCCATCTTTCTTAGAACTGACGGTGATTTTTATTTCGCCTTTTTCGGTAAACTTAATTGCATTACCGACAAGGTTAATAAGAATTTGCCCTAATCGTAAAGGATCACCAATCAGGTTAATTGGTGTGTTTGGTTCAATATCAATGAGCAATTCGAGGTCTTTTTCTTGGATTTTAATAATGTTAATCGCAACAACATTGTCTAGCACTTCTTGGAGTGAAAACGGCACTTCTTCTAAAGACAATTTGCCGGATTCAATTTTAGAAAAGTCTAAAACATCATTGATGATGCCCAGCAAATTCTTTGCAGCCAGATCTATTTTATTAATGTAGTTATATTGCTGTTTTGTTAGTTCTGTTTTTAAAGCTAAATGGCTCATACCAATAATAGCATTCATAGGCGTACGGATTTCATGGCTCATGTTTGCCAAAAACTCTCCTTTTGCAGAGCTCATTTCATCGGCTTTGATTTTTGCTTCTATTAACTCTTGCTCCATTTGTTTGCGTTCGGTTACGTCAAGCAATAACCCAACGCCGCCATCAGCAATATTATTAACATCGGTAAAACTGGCTTCGTATACGACGAAGCTTCGGGTGTGGCCTTGCTCATCATCAATCATAATTTCAAAGTTATGGTTACTGCCTTTAGAGATTAAACGTTGATGTGACTCTTCAAAAATACAGGCAACATGTGGGGAAAAAATATCAGACGGCATAGCTGAGAGTACATCGGCGTCAAAAGTGCCAAAATAGCGGTGGAAAGAGCTGTTAACGCCTAAAAACTCCCCTTTTTTGTCTTTGTAATACATGGGATTAGGTATTGCATCTAGTATTTTCTTATTAAGCTCTAATTGTTCACTGACACGTTTTTCAGCCTTGGCTTGCAACTCAATATTTTGTGTCAACTGCAAACTAATAGCCAAATCGTGAATAACAGATTTAACCCATTTATAATCAGAACTATTAATGCTTTCTAAACACCCAAGTTCTAGTAAGCCAATGCTTTGTTGCCCCACTAAAAGAGGGAAGTAATGCATCTCGTCTATTTCAAGGCGTTCACCATTCAAATCAATCGAGTATTGATGTTCACCAAAACGCAGTCTGTATGGTTTTTTTGTTTCTACGACATGAAAATGAATACAGTCTTTATTATTATACTTCTTTGGCGCTGAAGCACAGTAGCCTGTACCAGCTACCCTGGTGAGAACGCTATTATTCTCTATGACATAAAGGCCCATTAAGGGGATGGGTAAGCGCTTTTCTAAAAACTGTAGAAGCTCTTCACCCAATGCTTTGGGATCTTTCTTCCCCCTCAAAGCCATACCAAAATCTTTCATGATGGTATTAAAGTTTAGTTGTTCAGAGATGTTCTCCAATAAGAAATTCATAGACTTAGTGAATATAGAAAGCTCACCCCTGACAGACTCATTGAGTTTAAAATTGAGGTTTTTATCTTTTACATTTTGCACCACTTGCTTTTGAATTGTTGCAACTGGCTTGATGTATAAACTCCAGAGCAAATAGAAAGAAATAATGATATTACTCACGAGTAAGACAATAAGCACCGTATTAGCAAAGTGAACAACTTCGTACTCTGTTTTCAACTGATACATTTGATTGTCAAGGCGACTCTCAACACTATGATAGGCTTGTTCAATTTCTGTCATGATATTGGCTTTAGCAGCAAAGTACTCATCACTAAATAATATTTGCCTTGCTAACGCAAAATCGGGGTCACCTTTAATATTCCAATTGCCAAACTGATCTTGCCTCAAGCCTTTCATTGCGTTAAAAGCACGATTTTCTAGATTCACTAGGGCATCAGACTTAGCTAAAGCATTACGTAATCTTGCAAGCTCTATTGGTTTGATCCCGGTATTTTCAAGTCGCTCAATAATACTTATGCCTTTGATTTTTTTATCTATTTGAGGGAGGGGCATATTGGGAGCTGATAATTTATCCCAGTAGTCGAGAGTGTATTCAGAAGGTAGGGGCACTTTGCCCTGACGTAATAGCAAAACATAATCAAATAAATCTAACCATCGCTGATTTCTAGTGTTTGCGTAGCTTCGAGCAAATTGTGAGAGCTTATCTGAACTGGTTTTCAACTCATTGGCGAGGTTGTTTAGTTTAAAAAGCTGCTCTTTTAATAAAGTGATATCGGATAGCTTACTTTGGGAGGTGTAGGTTGTTAACCCCATACCTAGCCCAGAAAGCAGCATTATTGTAAATGTAATGATGAATGTGGTTCTTAAGTTAAGCATTATTCAATAAATTTATTTGCTGTAATTTACAGGATAGACCTATATTTATTTTTATGTTTGAAAAATGAACAGCGCTTATTTATGGAGAATGCAACAGTTCTTGTAGTTGATGACGTCAGCGAAAATTTATCTTTTATTAGTGAGGTCATTGGTGATGAATACAGGGTGTTGGCTGCTAAAAGTGGTTCTGTAGCACTGGCCATTTTAGAGCGTAATGAAGTAGATATTATTCTATTAGATGTGGTAATGCCTGAAATGGACGGTTATGAGGTAATTACAGAATTAAAAAGTAACCCTAAAAGTAAAGACATACCTGTAATTTTTCTTACTGCAAAGTCTTCTGTGGAGGATGAAAAAAAAGGCTTCTCGCTAGGTGCGTCAGATTATATTTCAAAGCCAATCAGCCCTCCAATTTTGATGGCAAGGCTAAAAACGCATCTTCTAAATAAGCGCTCAAAAGACTTCTTAAAGAGTAAAAACTTATACTTAGAAGAAGAAGTTCAAAAGCGTGCTGCGCAAATGTCCGAGTTGCAGGATGTGACCATTCAAGCAATGGCGAGTTTAGCTGAAACGAGAGATGAAGAAACTGGCTTTCATATTAAGCGTACGCAATTGTATGTAAAGCGATTAGCTGAGGAGTTAGCAAAGCTTCCTAAATATAAAAAAGTGCTCACAAAAGAGCGGATCAATATTTTTTATAAGTCAGCACCTTTACATGATATTGGCAAAGTTGGCATACCAGATAGCATTTTACTTAAACCAGGCAAGCTGACTGAGAACGAATTTGAAGTGATGAAAACTCATGCAGTCTTAGGTTATAGCGCTATAAATCAAGCCGAGCAGAGTGTAGGGACAGCACATGACTTTTTGGAAGTTGCGAAAGAAATCGCGCTATATCACCATGAAAAATGGGATGGTAGTGGCTATCCCAAAGGCATTCGAGGGGAGGCTATTCCACTTAGTGCTAGGCTAATGGCTATAGCCGATGTATATGACGCCCTAATCTCTAAGAGAGTATATAAACAGGCGATGACACACCAACAGGCAATTGACATCATAAAAGAGGGAAGTGGCACCCACTTCGATCCTCACCTTACCGATTTATTTTTAACAATTGAGCATGAATTTTACTCGATTTCTGAAAAGTATCATGATTGACCAAATAAGCTTGGAGTGAAGTATGCAAAGTAAAGTGCTTGTGATTGATGACGATGATGTAAACCATGACATTGTGAGCTCAATGCTCGGCCAGCACTATGATATCACTCCAGCTTTAGGAGGTAAGCAAGGGCTTGAACTGCTGTCTCAAGGAGAATACGACGCCATTTTACTGGATGTGGTTATGCCTGAGGTAAATGGTTATGAGGTGTGTGAACAGCTGCGAAATCAGCTTAATTGTCGAACGCCTGTGTTATTTGTTTCTGCCAAAAGCTCGACTGAAGATATCTTGCAAGGTTTTCGCGCTGGTGGAGATGATTACATTGCCAAACCCTTTGATGCAGATGAGTTAAAGTTTCGTATAGATAGATTAATGAGGCTAAAAGATGAAATTGCGTCATTGAAAGTGAGTTGTCAAAATGCGGAAGAAGTTACGCTGACTGCGATTACCAGTTGTAGTGAGTTGGGGGTTGCGCTTGAGTTTATAGAAAAAAGCTATCAGTGCAAAACAATGACGGCGTTAGCCAATGAAGTTATTAGCTCATCTAAGCAATTAGGTTTAGAGGTATCAACTCAAATAGGTATATTGAATAGTTTCAAAAATTACAGCAGTTCAGAGTTAGTTAACCCACTAGAAAATGAATTATTAACTCGAGCAAGAAACTCTAAAACCGTTATTAATATTGATAAAAGAAGCTTTTTTAATAGTGAGCGGTGCTCGTTGTTAGTTAAAAATATGCCCTGCGATGATTCTGAAAAGTATGGCCGCTTTAATGACATTTTAGCCTTAATCGTAAGAGGGGCAGATGCAAGACTGTCCTCTTTAGAAACCAATATCAAAATGATGCAGCAAAGAAATAAAGGGATCAAAGAGCTGAGCGAAATTGCCCAAAAAGACTTGTCTAATATTGAACAAACTCACAAGGCCTATACGCAATCGATTCAAGATCTAATTGAAGACCTATTGTTTGAGATCGAAGAAGCGAGTTTAGGTTTTGGTTTGAGTCAGCAACAAGAAGCCGAACTGCTTTCCTTGCTTAGTAAGTCTAGAGAGCGTGTATTGGAAGTTAATGAACATACAGAAGATATGTCAGCCGTATTTGGTGATTTTTTCTATAAATTAGACACTTTAGTAGAAGATTAATTATTAAGTGATAAAGTTGGTTGAGAGCTTGTTAGCAATTACCTACAATACGCCCAGTTTTTACACTGTATTTAAGAAAAGATTATGACTGATAAGACAGATTTACCAGCAATTCCAGATCACCTTTCAATTAATCCTCGTAGCAAGTTCTACAATGAAGAGATTTTACAGCACGATATCGGTGTGCGTTTTAAAGGTAAAGAGCGTAACGATGTAGAAGAATATTGCATCAGCGAAGGCTGGATCAAAACAGCTGCACCTAAGGCGCTAGACCGTTTCGGTCAACCAATGCTGATCAAATCAAAAGGTGAAGTTGAAGTATTCTTCCGCTAATCACTGTGAGGAGTAAGCGCCTGCTTACTCCTTTGATTTATATAGCTACTTTATAAATGGCTTTGCTAAAGTAAGCCAAATTCCCTCTCACTTGAAACTTCAATTTTATTTAGACTGCTTCATTAAAAAGTCAGCCACTGCTTGATAGGCAGGCAACGATGTTGGATCAATCACGCCATTTGCAGCAACAGGGTGTGATGCTAAGCGAACAATGACCATTTCGGCTGCTGGGTCTATATAAATTGTTTGTCCGTGCACACCACGTGCAGCGAATGCGCCATTTTTATTGTGAAAATGCCACCACATACTGCGATAACTCCCGCTGGGCATTGAACTAAACCCGCCTTTAGAGAAAGCGTTTTTATCACCACCCGTTTGAATGCTCGCTATCGCTTTTGCAGGAATAACTTGTATGCCGCCAATGGCACCTTGATTTGCAACGGTAAGCCCAAGGCGAGCTAAATCTCTTAAGGTGGCACTCAATCCACCACCGGCGAAAGGTGTGCCTAAGCCATCAACTGTAATGTCGGCACTGTGCTCTGTGCCAATTTTTGACCACACGAGCTCGCTGGCTAATTTGTCGAACTTCTTATTCGTCACTCTAGAGACTATCCAACCTAACACGTCTGAGTTGACAGTTTTATAGCCAAAAGCTGCACCATGCTGACCTTGCTTTTGAACGGTTTGTAAATACTCAAAATAACCGACAGGACCTATGTATTCTTTGGGTTTAGGTAGAGGGTTTGCTGCATAACTGTACTGCCAAATATCGGCGTTAGGATCAGCATAATGTTCACTATATTTGAGGGCAGTGGTCATATCCATGACTTGTCTTACTGTGGCATCACCAAAAGCAGAATTTGTTAGCTCTGGAATAATGTTTTTGACGAGTGTTTTATCGTTTAGTTTGCCTTGAGCGATGAGAATTTCAGCGACTAGACCGGTTAAAGATTTGGTCATCGACATAGCTGCGTGATTGGTGTGCTCATCTAAACAGCCTCTATAGCGCTCATATACAACTTTACCTTTGTGCAAAATGAGCATGCCATCAGTGTAATTCGCTGCCAAACTTTGCTGCCAAGTCATCAGCTTATTACTGTTGCTAGGCTTAAATGTTAGTTCATCAATGCCCGGTAATAAGGCGTAATTTAGCGGCGTGTAGGCATAAGGGTTACGTTCTATGCTAGCTGTTGGAAGTAGCTCACGCATATGACAAACTGACCAGCGTAATTTAGGAAAACTAAAAAAATTAGAATCAGGCAGAGTGACGCGTTTATCAATAGGAGGTGGAAAGCCAACCATTAGTTGCAATGTATTTGGGTCAGATTGTATGTCAGTTAATAATTGTTTAGATGGCTGGGATGCATGCGTAATGGTTGAGATGGATAATAAAAACAATGATGCTGCAGTGAGACTTAATTTCATAACAATATCCTTTCAGAATTCCTTTGAACATTATTTAGTTTAGTCAAGCTTAATGATGTTTTGATAACTAAGTTGAATAAAAAAGCAGTCAGCAAAGCATGTACTATGTCAATGCTGACTTATGGGAAATTAGTAATATTGGTGTGAGTCGCAGTGACACTGTGGGTCGGCATTCAACTCTGAAATACTCAATGTTTGGTGTGTTGAGGTCTGTTCATCCCACACCGTTGCTTGCTGTTTATGAGCATCAATAGCAACCACTTCTACAGGATGATTATTATACTCTACCCATTCACCGCGCTTTAATTCATTTGCTTGCATAACTAACCTACCTTAACTATTTCACATAATTGATTACGAATTAAACAGTCGTAGAGTTTACTTTTTATAAAAAATTAAATGCACAATCAAAATTGTAAATAAAAATGGTTTGCGTTAGCATTTGTTTTGTTCGTTTGTCTATTGGTACATAAATATGAAAAAAGAAAGGCCAATGAATCTGGCCATAAATACGATTGCTTTACCTGCTACAGCGTATGCATCTATTTTACACAGAGTAAGCGGGGTGATTGTCTGGGTTGCGATGTTAGTAGCTATTGTTATTAGTTACTTTGCATTAAAGTCTGAAACTAACTTTGATGAAGTACGCTCAGTGTTAGAGAGTTATTTTATTGCAAAATTTGTGGTTTGGGGATTTTTAACAGCATTAGGCTATTACTGTGCGGGAACTGTAAAGCATATTATTCAAGATTTTGGATACTGCGAAGAACTAAAAAGCGGCAAGGTGATTTCATTGGCAGCAATTGCAGTTGGTATTTTGCTTAGCTTATTGGCTATATGGTGGATCTGGTTATGATGAATATATTTAAGTCAGGTTCAAAGCAGTGGATGTTTCAGCGATTAAGCAATGCATGCATTGTTGCGTATAGCTTATTGTTAGTTTGTTTATTATTTACTGTAGATTTTAGTAGTTTTACTGCAGTTTCTAACTTGTTTCAAAGTACATGGTTTAAAGTGATTACCTCTTTGTGTGTTGTATTTTTCGCTTTTAACAGTGTACTTGCGGGTTGGCAAATTGCAGGAGATTATGTAAAACAAAAACCGCTCAATAAACTGTTTAATATAATATGCATGACTGCAAGTGCAGCCTCAGTTGTCATTATTCTCACAATACTCTGGGGTTAATTCGACCCGCGTTGTTTATTTATCCTGTGCTCAGTTAAACAAACTCAATACTGCTCTTCTTCTAACGGGAAGAGCAGGTCTAAAGCTGGTAATACTGTACTTGCAAATAATAACGACACAGAGCATGCCCAAAAATAATTCAATTCAGTATGTGTTTTTATAATCCAAGATACACTCATGCATAACCAAAATATGTTAAATAACATTACACTTAACTTAGGTTTTAGTGGTTTGGCGCAATAAATACAGGTTAAAGGTTCTCGGTTTAATAATGGAAGCCTTTGCGACATACCCAATGATTTATTACAACAAGGGCACTTCCTTGAGAGCAGTTCTCTGAGCATATCACTACATATCAATTGCAAATAATTATCATTCAATATTATTGGTTTCTTATTTAAAATGAAAGCTTAAAATCAATTTTTTATTGATAGCGCATGCCTTTTTTTGGTTCACTTTTAGAATTATTTATAAATATATTTTTGAGAAACTTAATACTTTCAATGATCAATAGTGATATAGCGACTGCCGAAGTACAAATAATTAATAACTTGAGTATCAATGGCATGGTTAATTCAGCGACAGCCACTTGTAGCCAAACAACCAGAGGCAAATGCACTAAGTAAAGCCCATAAGAGGTGTCAGCAAGTTTTTGTGTGAATGCATTTGGTTTGTTTGCAAACTTCTTGAATAAACCAATAAACAGCATGCAAGAGGTCCACATCATGACAGCATAACTGATTACAAAGGCGACTTTAATTTGAAGATAGTACTCGTGCATATATTGCATTTGATAACCAGAGAGTATGACTGCGGCGATACAGTTGCATAACCAAGCACCTATTTTAAAAGTGCTCAGCTTCGTAAAATCTGCAAGTGTATTTTGGTGATTGAATAACACCCAGCCAAACAAAAAGAAACCGCTATATAAACATAGCACTGGCCATTGTGGTGTTAGACTTTTATCTGGTGTATCGACCCCCCAATGCTGCATATACCAAAGACAACAAGCAGTCAGGGGAATAACAAGTAAATATAAGCCTTTTCTGGTAAATGTATGCACAAGAATAAAGCGCATTCTGCCAGCTAACTTAGGAGCCAATTGAGAAAGCTTGGTATGGAGCTGGTAGAGTAATAACGTCAGTAAAGTGGCCAGAGTGAGGTAGTACAAAAACCACAAATGTGTGCCGACAAATAAACTCATCGATAAGTCTTTAAAATCGCTAAAGCTTGTCACCAAAGCCGCGATTATATTCGCTTCACCTTGCATACTTTCAGCACCCATTATCCAGCCTGACACCAGCAGAGGCCTAAGCAATATCCAGCCTAGTAAAAACGGCAGCACAATCCTTGTAAATCGCGATGTTACAAACCGCTTTATGCCGACTTTTTGTAGCGTCATGCAAGAGAAAAAGCCGGCAATTAAAAAGAAAACCTCTAGGCGAAATGCGTGGCTAATGAACACAAACACCGATACCCAGTCACTGGTTGAGATATCCATCACCGCCCAGCCGATGAAGATAGGTAAAAACGATAGACTGGCATGATAGACAATGCCCAGTAATAAAGCGTACGCACGAACTGCGTCTAAATAATACAATCGGGTTGTGGTCGTCATTGTTATGTCTCTCAAAGTGAAGGGAGAGGCCTGCATTCAGGCCTTACTAATTGCATTATTAATAAAAGCCAATTTCATCAATTTGATAATCGAATTTGGCTTGTTGCAGGCTAAACGCCACAATGCTTAAGCTATTGAGGGTTTTAGGGTCTAGTGGTGTTTGTGCCGACCATGCGCGTTTCATGTCTTTGAAAGGCAATTTGACAGTATGAAATTGTCCATCCGCTTTGATCATCACTGGAAGTGCATGATAGTCGTAGTTATCAATCGCACTGCTATTGGCCGACACAGATAACATGCCTTGGTTGATTTTAACTTTTAGAACAATGCCTTGATATTGGCTGGCATCGAGCTGTTTGCCAAATTCGTTCAGTGGCAATACCGAACTTGCCCAACCCGGCTGGCCTCGAGGCGGTACAATATCGCCCTTGGCTGAAAGTAGGCCATTGCTAACGCTTATCTCGGTTTTGGTCCTACCGCCAGCACTGGTGTCATCAATAAAGAGTCTCTTAAAGCCCATATTGTTTTGTGAGGCTGAATTAAAATCATCGACCAGTGTTTGCGACTCTCCAGCCCAAGTGGCATGTGAAAAGCTAATTAGCAGGGTAAGTTTTACGACTTCTATAAAGTGTTTTAATGTCATGTTAGTGTGCTCTTTGTTGATTATCGACTGCAAAAAGCCTGCGGCGTTTTTGCTTGGTTTAATCAATAAGTGCCGGGTGGCTCGAAAAGGTGACAAAATAAATCACAAAAACTTTTTTAATTTTTGTTGTCACCTTTTCTGGAGAGCTGGCACTTATAAAGAAAGAAGATAAAAACAGGCTTTGAGGCATGTTCAGTACAGCAAAAAAACATAAAACACTTGATGATGCGGCTTTGGTATTGCGTGCGCTTGGCGGCAATAAAAACGCTTTTTGCGAAATAGTAGCGCGCTACCAAACACTACTTTGTTCATTGGCCTATTCAGCCGTGGGCGATATCAAATACAGTGAAGATTTAGCGCAAGACGCATTTGTTGAGGCGTGGAGAAAGCTCGATACTTTGCACGATCCAAATAAACTCAAGGCTTGGTTGTGTGGCATTCTTAAATTTAAGATAAGTCACCATTATCGCAAGCAGGCTTCAAATGCAGAAAAACACTCTGAGCAGCTAGAAAGCGCAGAGCATATTGGCGCTGAAAACGTTGAACTTGAAGCCAATGCAATTTCAGCACAGCAACAAGCCTTAATGTGGCAAGTGCTTGAACAGCTCGATGATACCTACCGTGCACCGCTGATTTTATTTTACCGAGAGCAGCAATCCGTTGAGCGTGTCGCCAGTGAACTGGATTTATCCCTCGACACCGTAAAGCAGCGCTTGTCGCGAGGTCGGAAGATGATGAAAGAGGCGGTTACTGAGCTTGTTGAAGTTTCGCTTAAACATTCAAAACCGGGTCTGGCCTTTACCTCTGCGGTGATGTCTGCGATCAGCGACATAGCGCCACCGGTCAAAGCGGCAGCAGGTTTAGGTGCTTTTAAAGCAGGCGCAGGGTTTAACTTTGCTAGCATCATGGCCATGCTAGGCTCAGCATCTGGGCTTGTGAGTGCGTATTTTGGCTTGAGATCCAGTCTTGATCAATCTCGCACTGAGCGAGAAAAAAGCTTAGTGAAAAAAAGCGTGTTCTTATTTATGTTCGTTGCCGCGCTGTTTGTTGGGGTTTTGTTATTACTCAAACCACTTGCTTATGCACAGCAAAATTATGTCGATGAAATTACTTTAGTCGCGCACCTTAGCGTATTTATGTTTGTTGCGGTTTATATCTGGTTAGTAAAACACGCATTTAATGCTATGAAGCAATTAAGGGCACAAGAGCGGCTTTTTAACCCTGAAGCCTTTAGTGCAGAGCAAGATAAACCCAATGCCAAGCAAAGGGAGTATATTAGTCAAATTCGTCTATTCGGTGTTCCCCTGATCCATATGCAATTTGCCATGCCAGAAAAAACAGATAACCCCGCCGTTGGTTGGATAGCTGGTGGCAGTAAAGCGTATGGATTGCTGTTTGCATGGGGTGGGATTGCCGTCGCCCCTATTAGTGTTGGTATTATTTCATTTGGCATTTTAAGTGTGGGGGCTGTAGGTTTTGGATTACTGGCCGCAGGCACGGTGGCCATAGGTGGGTTGGCATTTGGCGCCTCAGCCATTGGCTATCAGGCATTTTCGTCTTTGTCTTCATTGGCATGGGAGGGGGCTGTGAGTGGTGGCTTTGCAGTTGCCGTAAACGGTGCCATTGGCGCAATTGCGTATGCTGAGCAAGCAAATAACGAACTCGCCGCGCAATTGACGAATCTATCTTTTATCAACCAGCATTATGCTTGGCTGCTTGGACTCATTGCGGTATTTGTGATTGTGCCAGCTGTGTGGCATTCGAATAAAGTTAGAAGCAGAATGAGAAAAAACGCGCTGAAATGAGCAGCGCGTTTTTTAAGTTATTTCTCAGCTTATTCTCAAATAAAGCCAGTGGCAAAGCCCGCCAACATAAAGAAAGTAACCATCCAGATAATGGGCAGTTTTAGCTGTTTCATTAAGTAAAAACCCACTAACACTAAGGCAATATCAAGTGGTTTTAGTACTGCACTAATAAATACAGGTTGATATAGTGCCGCAGCAAGCAGACCTACGACAGCAGCGTTAACGCCTGTTAAAGCGCCCGCAACCTTTGGCTTTTGCGCCAGCTGTTGCCAGTTCTTTAATACCGCTAATAATAATAAAAAGCCCGGAAGGAACACCGCCGCAGTGGCAATGAGTGCGCCTGCAATTGGGTTGCTTGGTAGTAGCTCATAGCCAATGTAAGTCGCGAAGGTGAACATAGGTCCAGGCACAGCTTGTGCGGCCGCGTAGCCCGTTAAAAATGCATCTTGGCTGAGCTGATCTCCGACGATATTTTGCAGTAGCGGTAGTACCACATGGCCGCCACCAAATACTAAGCTGCCCGCCTGATAAAAGTCATTAAGCAAACCAAGCTCTGGCGCGATGTGCGCAGCAAATGGTAACCCTAGTAATAAGCCGATAAATAAGATTAGCGGGACTAGATTCGGCTTGAAAGAGCTTGAATTAGCGCCATTTGAGTGACTTTTTTCTGATTGTAAAAACAGTGTGCCCACGATAGCTGCAAAAACCAATACGGCGATTTGCATCATAATGCTTGGCATGACCAATAGCGCGATTGCCGTGAGCAAGCACAAGCTTACCGATAGCGTGTTTTTACAGAAGTTTTTATACATACCCCAAGCAGCATCGGCAACCACAACCACGGCCAGTAGCTTCAAGCCATGCACCACATTTTGAAAAGCACTGGTATCCATGACTTGGCTTGAAAGTAAGGCTAAACCTATCATGATCAGAATGGATGGTAGAGTAAAACCTAAAAATGCCGCACACGCCCCTAACAGGCCGCCGCGTTTATAACCCAGTGCAAAGCCGACTTGGCTAGAGCCCGGACCGGGTAAAAACTGACTGAGCGCAACGATTTGTGCATATTCATTATCATTAAGCCACTTCATCTTTTCGACAAAGGTTTTTCGAAAGTAGCCGATGTGAGCGGCTGGTCCGCCAAAGCTTATCCAGCCAAGCCAGAAAAAAGTTTTAAAAATAGAAAGCATACGCAAGACGCAAAATATGAGGTTGTTATAAGTATGCCCATAGTGTAAAAATTCACTTAGCATGATTCAAATTAATAGTATTTATGCTAACTATGAATAATTCAGGATTTTCAGGGCTAGAATGAGCAAGAGAAATAAATGGGTAAAGAAGAATTGCAGTGGCGACATATTGATTTAAATCTGCTGGTGGCATTTTCGTATCTGTACCGCCATCGTAGCGTCAGTATTGCCGCGGAGCATGCTTGTGTGAGCCAATCGGCAATGAGTCATAGTCTTGCTCGATTAAGGCAGCTTTTAGGTGATGTATTATTCGAAAGAAAAGGACATCAAATGTGCCCCACCGAACGTGCACATCAGATAGCCCCTAAAATCAGCGTGTTGCTCGACACCGTTTCTGGGCAGATTTTGCAAAGTGAGCCATTTTCTCCCAGCCATTATCAAGGTGTGTGTCGAATAGGGTTAACTGACTACGCTGAACTGATATTTGCGCCAGCGATTTATGATGCCATTCGAGCGCAAGCTCCCAATGCTCAGATCAGCTTGATAAATGTGAATCGCAGTAACTATGAGCAAATCTCTGAACAAGAAAAGCTCGACATCATTATCGGTAGTATGCCGCTTTTAGCTGATGGGTTTAGCAGTCAGCATTTATACACGGAACAGCATGTGTGCTTGGCTGATTTATCAGCTTTAGATCCATCTATTTTCTCGGCTGATGGTCAATTAAGTTTGCAGTCATTTGCAAAAGTAGAGCATGCTTTAGTGAGCCCAGATGGCAAGCTGGCAACTCAAATTGATAAAACGCTGGCAGAGCATGGTTTATCGCGTCAAGTTACCGTAGCAAGTCGCAACTTTTTAACTGTTCAAACTTTGCTTAAAGGGCGCGCCTTGATAGCGATTGTGCCGAAGAAAATGGCAGTTTTGGCCACCGAGCAAGCAGGGTTGTCTATGTTAGAGCCGTCGATTGCAGTTGCTGATTTTGATATTGCGATGATCTGGCCTGAGGTGAAAACTCAAGATGACAAAAGCCGTTGGTTACGTAGTGTTTTAAACAAGGTATTGGTATAAAAAACGGCTTAAATCTAAGGTTTAAGCCGCCAACAAGGGAAAAGCAAAAAGGCTCTCAGCAAGGGTTACTGCATTAACTTAATTTCGATGTAACCAATATGCTTACCAGTTTGATAATGTATACCTTCAGCAAAATCTGTGTCGTCACGTTCGCTTGAAAGTAAAGTAATTGGCTCGGCAGGATCTGTAGCTAGGTTGCCAGAGCTAAAGCGCAGGCCGCTATCACTGCCCGCATCATAGACTTTTAATTCAATGGTTTGGCTCTCAACCCATGTATTGTCATTAAATAAAGATAAACTGTTAATGGCCACAAACCAATCAGGGCTCGGTGCTATCATCGAAACCACACTTAAAAGCGGGAAGTCTTGGCTGGCTTCAAAGGTAAACGTCACACTTTGGCTGCCATTTGAGATCCCTGATTCGTCAATTAAATAATTAGAGTGACCTGCATTTTGTATGTCACTGATTTCATTCTTCAACGTACTTTTGCCACCCGTTTCAGCCATTAAAACAATACCTGGTGAGGCTACTTCATCACGTTTGAAGATCCCCCCTTCTGAATTATGGGTAAGCCCCACAACAGGAGAAAAGTGAGTGCCACTTGGGTAGTTGGTGGCAAAGTTAGCCGCTGTCCACTCTTGCGTAAAAGTAAGCTCGTAAGTCACTGTATCAGCAGGCGCTGTGCTGGATGGTGGTGTTGTCGCTGGCGTTGTTGTTTCAGGTGTAGAATTAGAACTTGAACTACCACCACACGCAGTTAAAAGGGTAAAGCTTAAAACAGTCGAAAGTTGAATGAGTTTGTTCATAGTTACACATTGGTTCATGTCATGTTTTTTACTAGACCTTGAACTACAAATATAAATTTCAAAATTTGTTTGAAATTTATACAGGGTTTTTTGGGGGGGAGAATCGTGTGTCAGTGTGGGAAGTATCACTGACACAAATAGATTTAACCTGAGCTTTGGTTACTTAGGCTTGTACGGTAAGTTGATGGTGAATTGACTGCACCAGCTCTCTAGGCAGGCAAAGTTGATTGGCCAGTGCCTCAAGGTATTGCCCTGAGATAGGCTGGTTTAAATCAATGGCGCTAACACTCGCGGCATAAACCTCAATGCCTGTTTGTGCATCAGGCACTGATTGCACCAATTCAGAGAGTGTCATAGGTTTTCTTAACTCATCAAATAACATGGCTTTTTCGTTAACGGTCAGCTCCATGGTTTCAACCTGCGCAAAGATTTTCTGACGCTCTGTTTCATCAATGTGACCATCAGCATAAGCCGCGGCTATCATGGCGCGCATAATAATTAGTTGGCCTGAGCCCGACTCATCCTCAACCACTTGTTCAAAGCTTTGCTCCGGCATATAAGCTGGCGTGAAGTCAAAAGTACGACCTTGCGGAGTATGCTCTTGGCGCGCTTGGTTGTGACTGGGTTTATTCATGGCGTTATCGTAAGCGCGACTATCTGCTTGCTGTTGCGCTGCTTTATTTTGCTCTGAATATTCTTTGTAAGCTTTCCAAGCAAGACCACCTACAGCAGCAAGTGCACCATATTTAACGGCTTTTTTCCCGGTCTTTTTACTTTTCTTACCGCTGACTAAACTGGTTAACCCGCCGCCGGCGACGCCTCCTAAAAAGCCACTTAGGGCACCCGATTTGTTAAGGCTACCAACGAGTTTTTGCAAGTCTTTCATACTTTGTCTCCTTCACGTTTACCGAAACTACCTCATAGAGTGATGTAGTTAGAGTATGTCTGTACCCAGATTAAGAGAAGCTATCTAAAATTAAAAGCCCATATTTGTTACAAAGCGCGTCAATCTTGCAGTAACGTTTTAATTTTGTTGTGCACGAATAATAGCCGTTTGGCGGTGTGCTTTTTGTTTTGCATGACTAGGAAAACGGGTTCCATGATTGGCTTAGTGAGTTCATGAATATGAATTTTTTCAGGTTCTGCAAAGCTTGCTACAGCACTTTGAGGCAGTACTGTAAAGCCAAGCCCTATGCTTACAGGGGTTAAGATCAAGCCAATTTGGTTTGAAAAACCACTCTCTTTTATATTCTGTATATGCGTGAATTCAGCAAAGTTCGCTTTGAGCAGTTGATTGGCATGGTGATGCCCGTCAGGGTGATTAATAAAACCAAGCTGCTTTAGAGTATCAAATGTAGCATTTTTGAATTTTGTGGGAAGTACCAATTGTAGTGGCTCTTGAGCAACTTCTTCGAAGTTCAGTAGGCTTGAGTTTGCGTGTTCTGTGACTAAACCAATATCGATGTCACCTTGCTGCAATGCCTTAATAATACTGCTGTTTGGCGCAAACTGGTAGTGAATAATGAGCTCAGGAAACTGTGTTTGCAGCGCTAATAGTTGTGGGTAGAGGCGTAAACCTATGCTGCCTGGTGACATAACCTTAACCACGCCAACATGCTCAGAGTCTGTGGTCACTTTTTCTTTGAAGCCTTGTAAGGTGGCAACGATTAGTTTCGCTTCTTGATAGGTTTTCTCACCGGTCGGCGTAAGCACAAAGCCTTTCTCTGTTTTTTGAATAAGTGGTTCACCTAAAAGGTCTTCGAGCTTTCTGAGATGCTGGCTGACTGCCGACTGAGTAATAAACAGCTGTTCAGCGGTTTTAGTGAAATGCTTGGTTTCGACGAGTGTGCAAAAGGTACGCAAGAAGACTGGATTTATCATTAGTAAAGCTACTTAAAAGTATAAGAATTTATAATTTCAAATAATGATAGCTGATTGCGTAGACTATTTCCTGTACTTTACAGGAGCGCATATATGAACACAGTTTACCCAAGAACCTTTTCACATATTGGTATTTCTGTTCCAGATCTGGAGCAAGCCGTTAAGTTTTACACTGAGGTGTTAGGTTGGTATCTGATTATGGAACCAACCGAAATCACAGAAGATGACAGTGCCATTGGCGAAATGTGTACTGACGTATTTGGTGCTGGATGGGAACGTTTTCGCATCGCGCATTTGTCTACAGGTGATCGCATTGGTGTGGAGCTTTTTGAGTTTAAAAACCAACAAAACCCTGAAGACAATTTTGAATATTGGAAGACTGGGATTTTCCACTTCTGTGTGCAAGATCCGAATGTTGAAGAACTAGCTGAAAGAATCGTGGCTGCGGGTGGTAAAAAGCGTATGGAAAAACCGCGCTACTATTATCCAGGTGAAAAGCCTTATCGCATGATTTATATGGAAGACCCATTTGGTAACATATTAGAAATTTATAGCCATAGTTATGAACTAATCTACAGTGCCGGTGCTTATTAAGTTGGCATGCTAACTTTTAAAAGGCTTCTCAGAGGGTGAGAAGCCTTAGGCTGAGATGGTGTAATGTAAACAGTTAGCTGCTTGGCTTTTGAGTATGCAAAATAAGCGCTGTTAAACCAATGATGAAAAATAGTGCGCCACCTGAAAGTAAGAAAGGGTCGATAAAAATATTTTCATTGAAAGAGAATTTACCTGCTGAAATTTTCTTCCAGCCCATAAAATGCTGATTTGCAGCCACTACTGCACCAAAGAACCCCAATATTAACGCCAAATATTTCGTCAGAAAATGATGCACAAATGGCAAAATCATAATAATGCCAAGCAAACCGATAACAGTGCGTTGTGTTCGGCAATATGGGCAAATATATACGGCGCCCATTAATTCTACCGTCCAAGCAATGATGCTGACCGCAATGGCAAATAATCCCAACCAATGACGTTTGGCAATGATGTTTTCTAATGTGAGTTGATTCATAACACTCTGTTTATAATCTTATTCAAAAAAGAGTGATAATATATCATATTTCTTTTGGGTCTAATTAATTCTTTTTAGTTATATGTGTTTTGCTCGATGAAGGTGATAAGTGAAGATTAAAAAGAACAGCTACGTTTATTGTGCAAATCGTAGCTGTTTCATCTTTTTAGATTAACTTAGCGATTGATTTTACGCACTCTGAAGTTACGACCTTTCATTTTACCTTCACCAATCACGTTTAAGGCCTTGCCTGCAACTTTTCGTTCAACAGCAACAAAAGAGGCCATGGCCGTCACTTTAATTTTACCGATTTGGCTGCCTTTAAGCGCATTATTCGCAGTTAAAGCACCTAAAATATCACCCGGGCGTAGCTTGGCTTTTTTACCGCCATCAATTTGTAGTGTGACCATAGGTGCACGGGTAATTGGATTGTTAAACACGGCATCACTTGGCAGGTCACTCGGCTCAATGGTGATATCTAAATAATCTTCTAAGGCATTTACTTTATGAGACTCTTTATAACTCATCAGTGAGCATGCAATGCCCGTATTACCAGCTCGGCCAGTACGGCCAACTCGGTGTACGTGTACTTCAGGGTCGTGGGCAATATGGTAGTTGATCACCATTTCAACATGGTCAACGTCAATACCGCGTGCAGCAACATCGGTGGCCACTAAAATGGTTAAGCTCTTATTAGCAAAGCGTACAAGCGTTCGGTCACGGTCTTTTTGTTCTAGGTCGCCATGAAGGGCAGCACTATCAAACCCAAGTTGTTGTAATTCATCACATACCGCTTGGCACTCAGCTTTGGTGTTAGCGAATATCACCGCTGACTTTGGTTGAAATTCAAGTAATAGCTTTTGTACGGCATCTAAGCGCACATCGTTGTTGTCTACTTCATAGAAATATTGGGTGATGTTGCTGTGATCGTGGCTTGCTTCGACCGTCACTTTTTCTGGTGCAGTCATAACGTGCTTAGCCAGTTGCTCAATTTTAGGCGGGAATGTGGCACTAAACAGTAAGTTCTGACGTTGTGCCGGGCAGTGCTCAATAATACATTCAATGGCGTCTTCAAAGCCCATTTCTAGCATGCGGTCGGCTTCATCTAGCACAAAGGTATTTACTTCGCTTAAGTCTAAACGACCTTTGCGTAAATGCTCTTCAATACGGCCTGGCGTGCCAACAACAATGTGGGCGCCATGCTCAAGTGAGCCAATTTGTGGGCCCATTGGCGCACCACCGCAGAGAGTGAGTACTTTGATATTATGAATAGCGCGCGCAAGTTTGCGAATTTCAACCGCAACTTGGTCGGCTAATTCGCGCGTTGGACATACGACCAGCGACTGCACACGAAAACGTTTTACATTGAGGTTATGTAATAAACCTAAAGAAAACGCGGCTGTTTTACCTGAGCCTGTTTTACCCTGACCAATCACATCTTTGCCTGCTAAAATTAACGGCAGTGTTTGCGCTTGAATGTCAGTCATATGCTGATAACCCAATGATTCTAGGTTGTCTAACAAATCGCGAGAAAGGGATGTTTGAGAAAATAGCTGTTGCGTCAAGGTCAGGCTCTTTGAGTTACAAAAATTGATTGGCGAAAGTATAGCATGGCTTGAGACTCAGGCTTAGCTAGTTTATTGTTGAGTAATTAGCCTATTTGATACCATATTTTTTACAAGGGAGTTTTGTTATGCGTGCTGCAATTAATAAATGGGGGATTAAGTTTTTAGCGGGGGCTTTTCCTGCTAACAAACCCACCTTGATAACGGGTAGTGGCGCGATGCTTAAACTGGCTAAGCTAATGATGAACAGTGGTGTACAGCGACCTTTGATCATTGCCGATAGCTTTATGACGCAAAACGATAATCTGTCTGCATTGACGCAGCTTTTAAAAGATGCCAATTGTCAGTTTACCGTCTTTGATGAAGTTGTGCCGAATCCGACCATGCTAGAAGTCGAAAACAGCGTGACAATGGCTCGGAGTATTCAGGCTGATGGTATCTTTGTCGTAGGGGGGGGATCAGCGATCGATATTGCCAAAGTGGTTGCGGCGACGCTGACCAATGGCAACAAACCCAAAAAACTCATTGGCATGATGCGGGTAAGGAACAAACCCCTCCCTTTGTTTGCCGTGCCAACTACTTCGGGTACTGGATCTGAAGTCACCGTTGCTGCGGTGATCTCCGACCCAATATCCCATCAAAAAGCGTTTTTCTTAGATCCAGATTTTGTGCCACTCGCGGCAGGACTTGATACTGATTTACTCGCTTCACTACCGCCGGCGATCACCGCTTATACAGGCATGGACGCAATGACTCATGCCATTGAAGCTTATATTGCGCGGGTACATTTTAATGATGCACAAAGTGATGCCTTAACTTCAATTCGTTTATTACTTGAATATTTGCCTCGTGCTTATAAAAACGGTACGGATTTAGAAGCACGTGAAATGGTCGCGCTGGCCTCGTTTATGGCGGGCTATGCGTTTAGTAAACAAGGCTTGGGTTACGTGCATGCCATCTCTCATCAGCTCAGTGCGCATTACAATACGCCCCATGGATTAGCCAACGCCGTTGTGTTACCGAGGGTATTAAGATTCAATAAACCACATTGTTTAAATCAACTGGCCGAAATAGAAAGCGCAATTTCAGGGGAGGGCTCAGAGCAGCCAGAGCAGCAGTTAGCGCACAATTTTATTAAGCGCATCGATCAATTGTCTGATGAACTTCAAATAGAAAAGT
This sequence comes from Pseudoalteromonas sp. AWM4_233, assembly GCF_056158285.1. Lineage (NCBI taxonomy): Bacteria > Pseudomonadati > Pseudomonadota > Gammaproteobacteria > Alteromonadales > Pseudoalteromonadaceae > Pseudoalteromonas > Pseudoalteromonas sp. AWM4_233. Next base: position 695,517 of record NZ_JBSWSZ010000001.1, read on the forward strand.
CTCTTGATAATCTGCTAGAAAAAGACTTTTTCAAGATTGCGAAACAGGCACTGCGCGAGGCGAACGACTCTTATTCTGTGCCCAAAGCGATGAAGCTTAATCAGGTGATTCGGGTTTTAGATGCGGTAAAAGCAGGCGAGCGAGAAGTCGTGTTTTAAATAGCGCGAGTTTAGTTACTCGCGCTACTTTGTTAGAAACTAAGGTTTAGGTCCAACTTTGAATACCTATGACGCCATGAGCAGCAAGGTACACGACCACCATTAACTGTAATGCAGCAAATAGGCTGGCGATGTAAAAGGCTGTTTTGGCTGTTAACTGGTTATAAAGTAGTTTCAACTTCCATGTAGACCATAAAGCAGTTGCTGCCAATAGCAGACTTGAGAGCATGAGGCCCAAAGAGAAAAAACCGATATGACCAAGTCGGTCGATGGCTGACATAAGCCCAATAGCTAAGAAAAGTAAAAAGAGTAATGCGCTCCAAGCATTGAATGATAGCGATTGTCTCAGCTGAACTTCAGGTGCAGTCAGTTTTTTACGTCGCCAAGGCCAGTAACAACTATGTAAAATTAAACCAACTAGAAACAGCAGCCATGTAATGGCGATGACTTTATCAACCCATGCTTGAAGTCCAGAAACCGATTTAAAGACCAAGTTACCATAGTGCAGTACTTCACCTTCGATGGGGTCATTAGCAAATGCCATGACCTCTTCACCCTGAGGGTTTAACCATCTGCCTTGTTCAGAGTAATACAGTGTGCGTTGCCAATTGGCAGGCAATAAAGAAGAGAAGTTTGCAGAGTCTGGTGTCACGGTTAATTTTCTTGTCGCAATCAAACGTTCTAAGAAAAATTGTTTTTCGTTTCTTGGATTAATGTATTGGTAATAACCAGATTGAGCTATGAGTTCTTCGGGAATTTTACTTTGTGCGAACTCAGGTTTTGCATAACTGTTAGCAAGCGCTTTACTAATCAACAGAGTTAAAGCGCGATATGCTGCTGGATGTTCGCTATTGAGTAGCATTACAAATCCAGTTTTATGTTTGGGAGAGTACACTAATTCAGACATCCAGCCAGGCAAAGCACCATCATGACCGCGATATCGGTGACCTTGATAGTATCTCGAAAAGTTAGCAATACCATAACCCGCGGCAAATCGATTCAAGTTAGTGCTTTCAGAATGTTCCATTCTATTTAGTGTGTTTGCAGATAAAAGTGGCTCCCCCTGATTGATTAACATCATAGTAAATCGACTCATATCTTCTATGCTGGCACTTAAACTGCCAGAGGGTTGCATTAAAATATGTTTAAACGGCACAGGCTGATGACGTTTATACCCAGTTGCAGCGTTATCTTGGTCAAGTGGTTTGGCATAGCTGCTATGTTGCATGTTTAATGGTGTGAAAATATGTTGCTCTACATAGTCGGTAAATTTCAGGCCTGATAATTTTTCAACTATACGTGCGGCGACCGTCGCAGCGGAATTGGTGTAAGCCTGTCGTGTACCGGGAGGCCAACGCGATGTTCGGCTGTTTGAGTTAATCACTAACGCGTCATCAAGGTTTAAGGCTGGGGTGTTTTCATAGGCAAATTCGCTCAGTGAAATATCATTCCAGCCTGTGGTGTTTTCTAATAAATGTACTAATAGCAGTGGATGAGTGTCTTGCCAAGGGTTATGGAACTCTAGCTCAGGATAAAGATCACTGACTTTATCGCTGAGTTTAACTTGCTTTGCTTCTACCAATTGCATCACAGCAATGCCAACAAACATTTTACTGATTGAGGCAATACGATATTGGGTGTGCTGATCGGCAAGCGTGTTATTTTTTATATTGGTCACTCCCGAGACCCTGATAAATGCTGGTGTATCTTTTTGTAAAATGGCATAAGCCAACGAGGGAAGTTTATATTGTTTAACGATTTTCTGAATATCTTGATCGAGTAATTCTAAATCATGGTTAGTTAATTCAGCAGAGGCTGAAAAACTAAACAGCAAGGATAGCAGACTAATAACTAAGCTCTGACTAATAGCATAAATGACAAATTTCAATGTAAGTCCTTTGTTTTTATATAAGTAAAAAGCAGGTGAAACACTTTTATTGGCTGAGTAATAAAAACACAAAGAAAGTTTTGTGAAGTCTCGTTAAGCTATGTCAGAATGGCTTAATAACAAAAAGTCACAACTTGTAAGGCTATAATTTAAAATGGAAAGTTTTTCTTCAGAACAAATGAAGTATCAGTTCGATGATTTTGAATTATGCCTAGATAGTGAGACATTGAGTCGCTTTGGTAAGCGGCTTAATATTGAACCACAACAATTTACACTGTTGTTGTTATTGCTTGAGCAACGTGGAGAAATCGTTGAGCGAGATGTTATCCAACAGCGAGTTTGGGTTGGTCGTCCGGTCACGGATGAGTCGATTCGTGCCGCAGTTAAAAAGTTACGTGATTTACTCGGTGATGATGCTCGCACCCCTAAATTTATAAAAACGGTACCTAAGCAAGGATATAAATGGCTATTACCTGTTCAAGTGATAAGGTCAAACACAGCAACAGAGCATAAACCAGCAACTAAAAGTCTAATCAGTATTTTGCTGGCATTACTCGTGGTAGTCAGTTTAATGATGTGGTTTGTACAGACTGAATCAGCGGTAGTAAAACCAACTCAATTAAGTGTAAGTAATATAACAGAACTATCAGGCTCAGAAGTGTTTGCTGATTACCATAGTGACACACAACGACTGGTATTTTTACATAGAGAAACCAAATCCAGTCCGCAGCAAATATATATCAAAGACTTGACATCTAATTCTCTCAATCGCCTCACATGGGATACGCAAAATTATACCAACGTGTATTGGTCACCAGATGGTACCAAGCTGGTTTATGGTGCGGGTAATGGCATTGACTACCTGCACTATATTACTGAGTTTGATAAGCAGGGTAATGTAATACAAACCCAAACATTAAATGATAAAAGCTTAAAGAATCTATTTGTGATTGGCTGGCTCAAAGCGCAATCAGGCTTATTGTTTGCGGAGCAAGTCAAAAGCACTAAGCAACATAGTATTTATCAATATGATTTAGAGTCAAAGCAGTTAAAAACACTGAGTTACCCCAATGTGGCAGGGAAGGGAGATTACCTAGCAGGACTCTCTGATAATGGCGCGAAATTGGCCATTTTGAGAGAGGTGAGCAAGCAAAAAGCAGCACTGGTTATTATCGACTTAAAGTCGGGGGATGAAGAAGCCAATGTGATGTTGCCTTTTGCTGCAAGCAAGTTGGTTTGGCACGAAAGTTCAGAGATCTTTTTGACCAGTTTTAATGGTCAGCTAGCCCACTATAATTTGCAGAGTAAAAAAATAGAGCAAGATATAACACTGCCGGCAAACACCCATGATGTATTTGCTAGCTGTGGTAGGCAGTGTTTGATTTTAAGGCAGCATAATGGCGACTTTTTAGATATTAAAGAGCGTCCACTTCAGATTAAAAGCTCAATTGAACACAATGCATTATTCAATGGGCGTATATTTAACTATGCTGGGGCTCAAGACTTTCCCTCTTATTTAAATGCTTCAGCCGATCTGGTATTTGCGGCATTAAATAATAAGCAGCTTTCGATAGAGCGCATTAACTCACATGGCAAACGCTTTACGCTCGCAGAATTTAATGGTGCTAACACACTGACTGCATTGGTCGCATCGGATGACGGCAACCAATTAGCCGGTATTATTTCTGGGCGGTTATTTATCTTAAACACTCAAAAAGCCAAGCCTACACAAAGTCTCAACTTTGTAACCGCAGCTTTAGAGCGCGTTGAAAATCCTATTTGGAGTGCAGATAACCGCGCGATTTATGTTGCTCACTTAAAGGGGAATGTGCCAAATATAGTGAAACTCAATGTACTCAATGGTGAGAGAGAGTTTATTGCTTCAGGTTTTTTGAGCTTTAAATCATTAGATACAGACACGGCTATTGGAGTAGACACATCACTGACGGCTTGGTTCTTAAAAAAAGGTAAACAAGGTTGGCAAAAGCAGTCACAACTTGCGCAATTGAGTTCTGCAAGCCCTAATCGTTGGCGTATAAAAAATAATGCATTGTATTTTTCTAGAAGAGTGGCAAGAGTGGGTGAAGTTTGTTTTGTGTCTCTCACTAATCCTTCTCAAGATGCGGTGTGTGAAAAAATGGACGACAACCAATTTCGTCTGAACTTTGATATTCACCCTGAGCAACAAGGCATGTTGATGGTTGAGTCATTAAGCGCACAAAGTAATATTGTGCGTTTAACTTGGTAAATGAACGGCCGAACAAAACAGGTATTTTGACCCGCATCTATAGGTGCATAATTCGCTGTAGGCGCGATTTTATATCGCGCACTTTCATCAAAATATTTGCGCGGGGTAAACCCACGCCTACAGCCTTATGACATTGTTGTATGTGTGATTTTATATCGCGCACTTTTATCAAAATATTAGCGTGGGGTAACCCCACGCTTTGTTCAATTTGTTTTTTAAACGTTAACTCGGGCTTAGATTAATCCGCTAATACCTCGCCTAGTGCAACTGGCGCTGAAGTTTGCTCTTTAATCGCATTTAAAACTCCGACCAGTGTATTGTGTTGGCTATTTTCATGGGCTCTAACACTGATAGCGGTAATGTCTGCATTGGCAGCGAGTTTGGCGATATTTACATTAATTGCATCAATTTCAACTTGGCGGTTATTTAAATACACCTTGTTGTTGGCATCTATGGTGAACTGTGGGGTCACTTTGGGTGTGACAGACAATGTCGGTGAGTTGTTTCGTTCGATGTCTAATACAGCTTCTTTGTTAAAGCTGGCGGTTACAATAAAAAAGATTAATAAGATGAAAACAATGTCTAGCATCGGATTCATGTCTACGCTGAGATTTTCTTGCATATGTGCTTTGGCTGTTTTTATCATTTTAGTTTCTCCATGTTGTTTCAATATTCAGCCTAGACCACGCTTGTAACCTCACCTTTAACCTATTGTTAATATTTACAATCTTTCACAAAAAGCGAGATTTCTTCTACCAAGAAATAAAAAAGGGTTAACCGTTAGGTTAACCCTTGAGGGCATATGAGTAGGAGCAAGCCCTGACGGGCTTACATTTATACCAATCCTCAATAATACTCAATCATTTTGAGGGACTAAAACGGACGCTAGCTTCGTTAAAAATTTCTTATTTAGAACAACTAAATAGCAAAATTTTCGCCTTGCTATCGCCCCGTTTTCCTTGCCTCAAAATAGATCACTTAATTAAGAGGATTGGTATTACTCTTTAAAGTTGATAGCTGACTTTGCCAGCAAGCTCAGCGATGTCAGTGATCTTGGTTTGACCTTTAATTTCAGCAAATGGCTTGTCTTGGTAGTTTGCACCACGCAGTTGTACGTTGATACGAGACGCTTTTGGATTCGCTAACGTTTCATTGTAGAACTGCTTGATATCAGCCAGTTTCACGTTCTGAACTTCGGTGATCATTTGTTGCTTAGAATCGTAATTCCAGTTCTCTTTATACCAATCAGAGAAGATAGGAGAAACTTCTTCATACATATTCTTCGGCGCTTGTGTCAGGCCTACTAGTACGCCTTGCTTTATTGCTGAAAATTGCTCAGGTGTTAGTGCATCTAGCTTGGCTTTGTACTCTACCTTGAAGTCATCAAAACGTTTTTGCGCTTGTACTAGGTCCATGACAGGTGATTGGATATATAGACCTATACTTGCATAGTCATCAACCGGGTAGTAGAACGCACCTACGGCGTAAGCCAGTTGTTCTTCAGTTCTTAATTGGTTAAATGCCTCATGGCTGAAGTGTTTTGCCAATACGTTCGCAATGGCTTTTTGTTTGAAGCCAGCTTTACGATGAACATGAATATCTAATAAGCCATTGTCGGCAGCTGCTGTATCTTTTTGATAGCTCAAAACCTGTTGCGGTAATGGTGCAATAGTTTTGGTTTTTGCAAAGCTTGTTTGCGTGTGGGTGCTACCAAGCGTTTTGCTGATAACTTCAGCAACGTTTTCTAAATCACCTTGGTTGTAGTTACCAAATGCAAATACACGCGGTTGGTTTGCCTTTACCAGCTTTTCTAAGCGTGCTTTGAAAGTCGCTACATCTAACTTTTGTGCTGCTGCGATTAACGCGTCATCTTCAAAGTTATTGGCTTCAGTTAAATTCTGAAGGGCAGGGAATAACTGACGAACAGTAAATTGCTTTTGTGCGTTATTGATGCCACGAATAAGACGGTCTTTGGCTTGGGCAAAGTTCGTCTCTGTCACCTCAGGAATTAGATCCGATAGCATTTCAGAAAGCAGCAAGTTTTGCTTATCAGTGAAACCGTTCAGTAACAGGCTCATACCGTTACTCGTTGTTGCACGCGTGCTGATACCCGCAACACTTGCTTCAGCTTGTAATAAGCTTTGTTGTAGGTTGTATAGATCTGACCAAAGTGCAAGAGACACTTGGGTTTCGATATCTGTATTTGCTTCGCCGGCATTTAGGTCAATTTTTAAGATACCTTTTGGTTGCTCTGCAAATAATTGACTTGGGTAGTGCCACACTTTCACGCCGTCTTTTTCAACTTTAAGTTCAGCAGTCGATTGCTTCATACCCGCAGTTTTAAGGTCGAAGTTCTCAGGTAATAGACGATTCACTTTTGGTAGTGCTAATGCCACCTGAGTTGGTTTTTTCCAAGTTGCAATTTCGCTCTCAGCAATGTCTTCGATGCGGTATTCACCCGCATAGAAATGTTGTTTCTGATCGACTTTCTCATTTTTGCTGGTATACCAAATACGCAGAGTGTCAGGGGTTAACTGTGATAAAACGTCATCAACCGCTTTGGCATTGAATTGACCAAAATAGTATGGCGCGTTGATGCTATAATTCAGCGGGTAATCTTGCATGCTGTTAACTAACTGAGCGGCATAACTGAATTCGTCGACTTTTTGTAAGAATCTGAACTCGTTATCAAGCGAAGTTTTGATTTCTTTGTAGTACTTTTCATCAACGCCTTTTTCTTTAACTAGGTCGATGTACTGCATGATGATGGCAACGATTTCGTCACGGTTCTGCATACCTAAATCAGTCAGGTTTAGGGTAATAGACATTTCACCGTAGTTACCATAATGGTTTGGTGTACCGCCGGCATTCAATGAACTGATCCAGCCCAATGCTTTTAGCTGCTGCGCTGGTGTGCCAGGCATTTCAGAGCCAAGTAAGTAAGACACAAATGCATTTGGTTTAAACTTAAACTGGTCTTGGTTATTTTTAATGGTGAAATCAAGTTTTAGCTGCTTTAAGTCTTGGTTAGGCTTGTAGTAAATTTTCTTACCGCCTAACTCTGCAAAGTTAATTTCTTGCTTAACCTGCGGCTTCTCGATGCCTTTGTCTTTAATCGGTGAAAAGTGTTTCTTCGCTAACTTTTCCATTTCATCTAGCGAGGCATTGCTGATCAGCGCCACTTTCATGATGTTGGCAGAGTAGTACTTGTTGTAAAACTCAACGGTTTCTTTGTGAAGGTTGCTGTTTTCTTTATCGCCTAACGTCTCTAGGTTACCAATTAAGAAGCGGTTAGCTGGGTGCTCACCCATCATATCGCGTGATAGTTTGAACTGACCGAAAAAGTCCATCTCGCGGCGCATTGACCATTCAGCGTTAACTGCGTTGATTTCTTTTTCTGTGTATTCAGGGTATAGCTTTGGTGACTTAAAGAAATCAGAGAAGCGATCAAGCGCTTCGTCATAAGCGTCATTGTTCACTTTGAACATATAGTTTGTGTAAGTTAACCAAGTCGATGCGTTAGAAACACCGCCATTTTCGGTTAAGAATTCTTTGTACTGGTTTGTTTCAGGGTACTTATCTGTGCCTAAGAAAAGTAAGTGCTCAAGATAGTGTGCCATACCTTGTTGCGTCATTGGGTCTTGTAAAAGACCGACACCGACGTTTAATGCCGCTGCAGATTTCTCAGTTGTTGGGTCTGACACCAAAATCACTTCAATGTTATTTTCTAACTTTAAAGTTCTGTAGCCGCGTTGGTCATTCGGGCTAACAGCAAGCTTATCAAGTGGCGCAAGCGCGTTTGTTGCATTCGCTTGTGTGTTGTTATTTGATGTTTGTGAACAAGCAGCCAGTGCCAGTGCTAGTGCACTAATCGTAAATGCTTTTTTCATAGGTGTCGTCCTTTGAAATTTATCAGTTTTGAATATTTAGTTTACGCCTTTGGAATAAGTTAATCACTCAATTCTAATGGCGTTTTGTAAAGTGATGTAACAATCCCACTCCAGCGTTTAAAAGTCTCTTATCAAACAATTATAAAACCAGCTTAAAAATTATTATTAAAATTTATCTATTATAAACAATGACTTGTTAGTCATTCACCCCTGAGATATTTCCACGTCTTACAGGGTAGCCCAAGTGCATCCAGCCGAAAATACCTTCCCACAATACGGCTGTGCGAGTGTAACCCCTAGCACGGAGGCGATTGATAGTGTGATCTGCAGCGGCGCGAGGGCAAGAGCAATAGGCGACTATTTGCACGTCTTTGGGAATCCCTGCTACGGTTTCATCTAAATCAGCATAGTAGGGGAAGGGGATGGCGCCTTCTATATGTGCTGTTTGCCATACTGAGGTTACGCGCGTGTCTAGCAATACCATGCGTTTTTTTGCATTGAGTGCATCATTGAGATCTTTTGAAAGTACATACATGCCATCTTTCAAATCAAAGTTCGGGTCTTCTCCCGCTTTGTTAACAATATAATCTTTGGGCTCAGGCAGTGCTCTAAGGACTGGTTTTTCTTCAACCTGCCCCATTGATTTGCTGCGTAAAAAGGCGGTGATATTATTAATGTCAGATGCTGATAGCTTATTTTTGAAGGCTTGCATTGGCGTGCCTTGTCGACCCTCTTGAATGGCATAGCGAATAAACTCATCGGTATTATGGGCAAGGGCTGATTGATTCATCAATGCAGGTGCTGTAATGCCTTCACCTTGTTTTCCATGACAACTCGCACACTCCTTTTGATAAGCAACTTCTCCGCGTTTTATATCGCCCTGTACTGGATTGGTTGAAAACTTAAGTCTGTCGTATCCTGCTTGCTCAAAAAGCCAATAAGTTAAATCCCAAGTTTCAGCAAGTGTGATAGGGCCGCCTACTTCATCTAAGTAGCCGCCCATCGCCGTGCCTTTTCGGCCATATTGCATGGGCCTCAATATCTGATGTGCCACGCCTGATTCCATCAGGCTTTTGCTACGAAGTGATGGGGCATGATCGTTCTTATGTCCTTCGCGGTTTTCACCATGGCACAGCGCGCAGTATTTTTGATAGTTATTAGCTGCAATGCGAGCTTGCTCTGTTGTGAGTTTACGCGGTGGAGCGCGTCGCTCTCTTTCTTGCGAGTAAGCAATACTCGTATGGAAAAGCAAAACGATAAAGCTGCTTATCAGCAGTCCGAAAGATAATTTAGACATAACCAACCTAGGATGAAATGACGGTTAATTGAGCATAAAGGGGTCAGTTACTGATTACTAGCCAAATACAAATCTGGTAACAATTTAGTGTGATGAGAAAGGAAATTTTTGATATTCAAATGTGGTAATAATTTTTAGCGACTTGGAGATTTCCAACTATACTCTTTATATTCATGAATGTAGGGTACAGATATGAAATCAATTAGCACGTTAGCAGTTCTTTCTTTTTGTGGTTTTTTATTAACAGCATGCTCTAAGGCTGAATCTGTACCAGAGAGTGAATGCGATAAAGTTGTCGCCCATGCTAAATCAGTTTTAAAAGAAAATGCACCAAGTAAATCTGATATGTTGAAGCAATGTAAGACTGCATCGGATGAAGCGAGAGGGTGTGTTATGGCAGCAGACAAACCGATGAAGTTACTTAAATGTGACTTTTGATTTGAAGCATATTCACATTTGAAAATAACTGCCCAGGACCACCTAGCAAGTTGTCTCGCTAGGTGGTTTTTTATGCTCAAAAATAATAGCTAATCAAGCTTAAGTGTTTTCTTCTTCATCTTCTAATGCTTTAAAGACACCAAAAACTTCGAGTCCTTCAAATAAAAGACATAAACTACCACCAAGGAATATCCACCAAACCCAATTTTCACTTTCTGTTGAGGTGACACTTATAACCATTAAAGACAGCATAACTACAGCAAAATAGATTAAGTTAGAAATAAATGACTTTTGCTCTTTATTTAAAGTAACGCTTAACTTATTTTCTCGAGTTAGCGTATTTACTTCAACATCTAGTGCGTTCGCAATATCCTTGAGTGTCTCGAGGTTTGCGCGTTTGCCGTTTTCGATACGTTGTATAGTACGAACACTTATCTTACTTTCTTCGGCCAAAGTCTCTTGGGACCAGCCTTTTTGAGCACGAAGTTGTTTTAATAACATGGCATACCTCTTTTTTAAACTTGAGCTTTAAATGTAACCCAAGAGCTTGAGTAATCACCACGTAATGTACCAGACATAGGCGCAAAAAAGGTTTAAATAAATTTACTTATTGAGAGATTGTTAGTGATAAGCCTCCGAACGTTCTATCACTTCAATTTCATAGCCATCAGGATCGGCAATAAAAAAGAATTTAGCGACGAGTTCATCATCATTATAAAAAGACTTAACTGGGCGAGGTTGATAACCCAGCTTTACCGCTTTCTCATGCAGCGCTTCTATATTTTGCGCGCTAAATGCCAAATGACCATAGCCATCACCTAGAATGAATGGCTTGGTTTTATCATGATTAACGGTAAGCTCTAGCTCAAAATCACTTTCATTATTACCTAAATAATGCAGGTCAAAGCCGTCAAAGTTTAAGGTACGCTTTATCTCTAAGTTGAGTATATCTTGATAAAATTGTGTCGACCTTTTTACATCCAAAACTCGGATCATACTGTGGATCATTTTTGCCACGTTTAAAATACCTATCTAATGTGTGAATTCTTCTCTTCTGTGCCGCAAGGTTTATTTGAAACAACAAAACGTTTAGTAAGTATTCAAAAAGGAGTTACTAAAGTTCATGCTTGGCTGTAATTAGAGCGTTTAGCGAATGATGAAGACCAGCTGGCTGCCGAATTTATTTCAATCTATTACAAAGCGATGACTAAACCCTTTGGTAGTGAAAAAAACTTTGCATTAATCTGGAGAGTTACATGTCTAATTAATGCGTTGAATAATAAATAAAGCTGGGTGGCATTGGGTAGTAACCAAATACTACATGCAAATTAAATTTATTTGTTTGGTCTAATTAACCTATTGTTCAGGTTAAAGTCCCTATTTTTATAGTGGAAACAAAAAGCACTTACTTACTTGTTCAGGTATGACCAGAAACTTGAATAAAAGTCATACAAAATAATTGCGTAAAATTAAATTCCTAATGCTAAAGTTTTGCTGTTTTTAATCAGTACTAAGGCATAAAGATGAGTAAGCGCATAGCAATTGCTATCCTTACGAGCTGTTTCTTAGTTGCATGCGGCGGTGGCAATGAAGCAAACACGAGTATGGATACACCCGTATCAGATAATCCCACAACAACACCGGTTAATGGTGGCACGGATGGGTCAGATAATAATAATGGAAATAATAGCGGCAATGATAATAGTGACAATGGCGATAATTCAGCGTCAGAGAATAAAACTCCTGTCATAAAGCTAACCTCTCCGACAGAAGTTAGCCATGGTCAGCAAGTCGAGATAAAAGCCAATGCCAGTGATGCAGACGGTGATACGCTTAGCTATAAATGGCAACAATTAGCTGGGCAGACTGTGACATTATCAGCCCAAGCTGAGATCTCTTTCGAAATTCCTCAACCTATAAACGGCTTTGACGAAACGTATCGTTTTTTATTAACTGTGACCGATGAGCATGGTGCACAGGTAAGCCAAGAATTTGAATTTACTGCTAAAACAGCTATGGATAGAGAGCAAGCTGCTCGTTTGCTACATCAGGCTGGAGTTGGGCCAAGATATGAAGAAATCTTAGCGGCGGAGGGCATGAGTGCTCAGCAGTGGATTGAAGCACAAATGCAGTTGCCAATAACTTACCATGTTGATTATTTGGAAAACTATCCAAACCGCGATTATCCAATTCAAATTAATCGCATTGATGCTTGGTGGAAAGGCACAATCAATGCGCCTGATCAGCTTCGGCAGCGTGTGGCATATGCCATGAGTCAAATCTTTGTAGTGTCTGACTTTAACAACGCGTTAGCCAATCAACCTAAAGGCATGGTGAGTTATTACGACATGTTGCAAACACATGCATTTGGTAACTTTAGAGGCTTACTCGAAACCATTACCTTATCGCCCATGATGGGCATTTATCTAGATCATCTCAATAATGAAAAGGCCGATGAAGAGCGCAACATTCGACCCGATGAAAACTATGCCCGTGAGTTACTGCAGTTATTTAGTTTGGGTTTGAATGAGCTAGAACTCAATGGTACGGCCAAAAAAGATGAAAATGGATTGCCTATTCCAGCTTATACCCAAGAGCATATAGAAGGGTTCGCGAAAGTATTTACGGGTTGGACATTTGGTGCCAGTGAGTTTTGGAACCGCCCAAGTAACAACCACTCAATACCCATGAGTCCATTCGAAGAATATCATTCGACTGCAGCAAAGCATTTGCTCAATGGCGTGGTGATCCCTGAGAATACAGGGCCAGAGGAATCGTTAAAAATCGCCCTTGATACCATTTTTGAGCACCCAAATGTTGCGCCTTATATCAGTAAGCAGCTGATCTTAAAATTAATCACATCAAATCCAAGTCCTGGTTATGTTGAGCGTGTCGCCAAAGTGTTTAACGACAATGGTGAAGGCGTAAAAGGTGATTTAGCAGCAGTCCTAAAAGCCATCTATTTAGATGCAGAAGCAAGACAGTTTGGTGCGCCACTTGAGTACTTTGGCAAAGTGAAAGAGCCTCTGTTAAAACAAGTACATTTGTGGCGCGTATTTGATGCAAAAGCACTTAACAATTTTTATTTTACGGGCAATTTACCCTTGATGTTTGGTCAAGGGCCGCTGCAATCAACATCGGTATTCAACTTTTATCAACCGGATCACCAACCGCAAGAGCTGTCGGGATCAGAGTTGCTCGCACCAGAGTTACAAATCGCCAATGACGCTTATGTCATCAATACCTTGAATAGCCATTTTGATGAATTTAGTAGCCGTGTGGCTGAGCGTTATGACAGCTTGTATGAAAACCGTATCTACTTATACATGTCAGAGGACATGGCGCTATTGGCAAACTTTGGTTTGAATGCGGTGATAGATAAATACGACATCTTGTTTTTTGCAGGCTCAATGTCTGAAGAAATGCGCCAAGCAATTTATGATATGGATGCCTATTTCTCTTCGAGTGAAAGTCACCTAAGGCTTTCTTATATTATCTTTTTAATCACCGTCTCAGCTGAATACAGCTTGCAACAATAGGAGCAATATCATGGATAGAAGAAAGTTTTTAGGCATGTGTTTAAAAGGGGGTGTATCAATGGCCGCCTTAACACAGCTACAACTGCAAGCATTTCAAGGTTCAACAGCGATTGATGACGATGATTATAAAGCGCTGGTTTGTGTATTTTTATCTGGAGGTAATGACTCGCTGAATATGTTGGTGCCACTGGAAGGTGAATCGCGTAGTTTATATGAAGCGAGTCGACAAAATTTAGCAATAGCTGATCCGCTGGCTTTAGCACCAGAGACTTTGCAAGAGGGTGGCGTAGGCTTGCATAATTCGTTGGCTCCATTACAAAACTTATTTGCTGAAAAGCAGTTGGCTTTTGTGACTGGGGTGGGCAGTCTTATCGCGCCTACAACGCAGCAGGATGTGATCAATAAATCAGTGCCGTTACCTTTACATTTATTCTCACACAACAAACAGCAAGCGACTTGGATGTATGGCAAAGAGCAAAGTTCGATTAATACCGGATGGGGGGCGCGATTATTAGAGCGCCTTGAGCAAGCTGATAGATTTGGGGGCAATATTTCGCTTTCAGGTATGAATCATTGGCAAACCAGCGTAAATAGCATGCCTTTTAGTTTAAGCACTAATGGGATTAGTCAGATCAATGCCTTAAGTGGTCGTCAGGAGCGCAATGAGCATGTTAGTAGTTTATTTAACCGAGTTTTAACTGGGCAGAAAAACCCACTAGGTCAAGCTTATGGTGCTCGCGTGAAAGCCTCGATAGACAAAACATCAGCGATGAACCAGGCGTTACAAGAGTCCGATCCTATTGATGGGGTATTTTCAGGCAGTGTGTTGTCGAGAAGACTGCGCACAATCGCGCGCACCATTTCGATTCAATCTCAACTAGGCTGTAAGCGCCAAGTGTTTTATGTCTCTATGGGGGGCTTTGACACCCATGGTAATCAAAACCGCAGTCATGCCTCATTACTAGGTCAATTATCTCAGTCACTATCTGAGTTTAACCAAGCCATGACTTATTTGGGACAGCAAAATAATGTCACTACGTTTACCATGAGTGAATTTGGTCGAACTTTAACGTCAAATGGTAATGGTACCGATCACGGTTGGGCTGGAAACCATATTGTGATGGGCGGTGCGGTGAACGGTGGTGATTTGTATGGCAAATTGTTGACTCAGCACCTTAATGGACCGAGAGATACGCGCGGTGGTCGACTTATTCCCGAAGTTGCCAATGAGCAGTATTTTGCAACCTTAGCTAGGTGGTTTGGCGTGCCTGATTCTGAGTTGGTGGATATTTTTCCAAACTTAGCGAACTTTAATCAGCACACGCTGAATTTTATTTAAAATCACAAGTTAAGATTGTCTAAAAGCCACAGTCGAGATGAGTGTGGCTTTTTGTTTTTGGGTATTCATGGTTTACTAAGCGAAAATAATAATGTGGTTTTCTGATGTCTTATTTAGCCTTTGTAACCTGTTTATGGGCGTTTTCTTTTAGCTTAATCGGCGTGTATTTGGCAGGGCAAGTTGATGCTTGGTTTAGCGCTTTTAGCCGAGTGGCGCTGGCAACTTGCGTGTTTATCCCTTTTTTAGTCCGTTCACGTATCCCTAAAGATCTCATTCTTAAATTAATGACCATCGGTGGTGTGCAGCTCGGTTTAATGTACGGGTTTTACTATCACTCGTTTTTGTTTTTGAGTGTGCCCGAGGTGCTGCTGTTTACTGTGATGACGCCGGTTTATATCACTTTACTCAATGATCTGTTAGATAGGCAGTTTAACGGCAAATATCTTCTGGTTGCGGTGATAGCCGTAATAGGGGCGGTTGCCATTCGTTATGAAAATCTGGACGGTGAATTCTTATTTGGATTGTTGCTGGTACAAGGCGCTAACCTTTGTTTCGCAACAGGGCAAGTGACCTATAAGCGTTTAATGCAAGACAGTGAACTTGATCATAAAACCGTGTTTGGTTGGTTTTTTGTCGGTGCATTAGTCGTGTCTTTGCTGTTCTTTTTAATGTTTGGCAATACAGACAAGCTACCAACGACTAGCACCCAATGGGGCATATTAATTTACCTTGGTTTGGTGGCCTCGGGCTTTGGTTATTTTGCGTGGAATAAAGGCGCAACCTTGGTGGATGTAGGTGCACTTGCGGTGATGAATAACGTACTTATTCCTGCGGGTATACTGGTTAATCTGGTTATTTGGAACCGAGATGCCGATTTAATCAGACTTGCCGTTGGGGGCGGTATTATCCTTCTCGCACTGTGGGTTAACCAAAAGTTTGCTTCAGGTCGCTAAGCGACCTGAGCTTTATTAGGGCTAAATTGTTGTCTGTATTGGTTAGGCGTCGAGCCCGTAAATTGCTTGAAAGCGCGAGTAAATGGCCCGACCGACGCAAAGCCGCTTTCAAGACCAATCACTAACACGGGCCAATGCGATTTATCCGACTCAGAGAGAAGTTGTTTAGCGTGCTCGACTCTGAGTTGGTTTATGTAATGGTTAAAGTTTCGAGCACCGAACCCCTCTTTTAATACTCGGCTGACCTTATATTCAGGTAAGTCGAGTTGCTTAGCTAAATCACCTACTTTCAGATTGGCTTGTAGATATAGTTTTTGGCCTATCAATAACTGTTGAATGGTGTTTTTCAACTCAATGTCTTGTGACTCTTCGGTTTGTATTTCCAAAGAGTTAGCTTGTATTTGTGTTTCATTCAACTTGGGTTTGAAAGCACTTACTTTCGCTGTGTCTGCTGAATTAGTTGGGTTATGACTAGAGCTGGATTTAAAACGCCAAAACATCAGTGTTTGTGTAACAAGCAACATAAAAATAGTGATACTGGCGATGATGGCTTCTTTAATATGCGGCGTGTCTATGAAAAAGCCTTTGGCGACTTTACTAATGAGTACCGCAGAAATGATGGCACATAGATAAAAAACACGCTGTTTTTGTTGAGTCTTAGAGGCTTGATTAAACCCTCTAAATGCTTCCCATATAGATAAAACGATGATCGAAGAAGACAGCAAAATAGTGATTTCGGTGAGCGTATATTTCGCAAAACTCAAACTGCTTGATTCTATCTGCCACAGTTCAGTGACAAACAAATAGCCTTTGCTCATCATCACCAAAACAGCAATGCCAATGGCAAGTGCAATATGTTGCATAGAGATGGCATTATTGCCTCTAAAATAACTGCGCACAAACAACCAATAGCAGTTACAAGTAGCGCAAGCTCCTAGCCCGACTAGGTATTGGTAAGCCCCCAAACTGTCAGCAGATAACTTTTGTATTACGCCCATGGCAACCGAGCCACAAAATACTGCAAATAAAATATGCGTTGTATGTTTGTTTTTCACCCATAGCTGCGCGAGTAAACAGGTTAGTGCCACGATAAGTTGGGTGGAATAAATGTTTGATAAGGTCATCAGGGGCGCTCCAAAGTAACACTGCTGAGTTTATCTAATCGTTCGTTCTCTCTCAATTGTGTGATTGTAAGAAAGCGTGTCGTATTTTATTAGGTAATGAGGTGAATAAAAAAGTTAGCTTTAATTTCATGTTGTTACATAGCCTTTAGATTCTGTTTATCAAAATTTAAAAAACGCAAACTGCTAAAATCATAGGCCGATTTTAAAATTCGGTGCGATCCTATTTCACACCAATGCCAAGCTGTTTACATCAACATTAGAGTAAGGAGAGTGTTATGGAACAGCTAACCGTTAGTCAAAAAAATATCTGGGGTATGTCAGCCGATTCTGCACTGAAAAAGGCGGTGACTAGTTGGGTCAGTATTGTATTAGTCGGGCAATGGGCGTTTGCCGTTTATATTCTCAGTTTGTATGCCATCCCTTTATTAATAGGAGCCGTGCATCAGGCTGATGAAATCTCTCCTGCAAGAGGGTTTGATACCAGTGCTGGTTTTGATTCCATCATGTTTTTTAGCCACATTCTGCCGGCGGCAATTATGGCAAGCAGTGGTTTGCTACAAATTATTCCAAAAATACGCAAAACCTATCCTAAGTTTCACCGCTGGAATGGGCGAGTATTTTTTGCTTTAGGGCTGTCAGGTGCTGTTACGGGATTGTACTTAACTTGGGGTGCAGGTATTCGCTTCAGTGACATAGGTGCGTTAGGTGTCACGCTCAACGGCGTACTTATATTAGTCGCGATATTCTTTGCTTGGAAAACCGCAGTTAAAAAGCAATTTGTTCAGCATCAGCGCTGGGCGGTGCATGCCTTTATTTTAGTAAATGGCGTGTGGACTTTTCGTTTATTTCTAATGGGCTGGTACTTAGTTAACCAAGGCCAAAACGGCAATAATAATAACCTTGATGGTCCAATGGATCTGACAATATCTTTTGCCTGTTACTTGCTGCCTATGTTATCTGCTGAACTCATCTTTTGGGCGAAACGCAGTAAAACCGAAAACGTAAAATGGTTAGCTGCGATGACAACTTCTATTGCAGCCGTGATCACGCTAATTGGTGTAATCGCTGCAGCCATGATGATGTGGGGACCAAGGCTATCTATGGTGTTCGAGTCTATTTTATAAGGTTGTAGTAATTGAGAATAAGTTAAGAGGAAGCTTATTCTCAATAGAAACTATAAACTGATTCTTCATATCAACTCATTATCAGCTGAAATTAAATGCTCTAAGATAGTAGCAGATAACCTTGGAGGCATGATGAAAAAGATATTGGTGACTGGCGCAACGGGTGGGTTAGGGTTTGCGACTGCTGAGCATTTATTAGCCCTCGGGCATGTTGTACTTTTACATGGTAGGAGTGAGCAAAGTTTAGCTACTGCTGCTCAAGCATTATCTCAATATAGTGAACAGCTAGAAATATATGCTGCTGACTTGTCTGATTTAGCCCAAGTGAATAATTTTATCGAGAAAATAAAAGAGAAACACACTCAATTAGATGGGATCATTAATAATGCCGGAGTGCTCAAAACCAATACACCGATATCTTCATCAGGTGTAGATAGTCGGTTTGTCGTTAACACCATTACACCTTATTTAATTACCCGAAAACTGTTGCCATTATTGGACGGTGGCAGAGTGATTAACTTGTCTTCTGCAGCGCAAAGTCCTGTTGATATGAGAGGGTTATCAGGTGAGCTTCAATATAGTGATGCTATGACTGCATATGCACAAAGCAAGTTGGCAATCACGGCTTGGACTTTATATATGGCTGAAGAAATAAAACAGACGCACTTTATACCCGTAAACCCAGGGTCACTACTCGCAACAAGTATGGTTAAATCTGGGTTCGGCATTGAAGGCAAAGACATTCAAAAGTCTGTAAAGCTATTGGCTGATTTAGCGGTATCAAAAGATTTCGAAGGAGAAAGTGGTCGATACTTTGATAATGATATAGGCGCTTTTGGAGCACCCCATCCTGATGCTAAAAACACTAATTTTCAAGCTGAGATAATTAGAATTTTAGAACGATTTCATTCTACTTATCAGCAAACCCCTCATTCAATAACATAAATATATGTGCGGCACTCCAAGAAAAATTAGGTGCACCTTGTTGCTCACCGGTTTCTGGGTTGTAGTTTTCACGAATGGGGGCGTTTTCCATCAAGCCATCGGCATGGGTTAAAAAGCGCTTTACAAGTTGTTTTGCTTCTTGCTCATAGCCGTAATGTTGTAACCCCTTTACACCAAAATAAAATTGGTCGACCCACACGCGGCCTCGCCAATAGATGTTGGGACCATACGCTGGATTATTTTTGGCAGCTGTACCAAGCGGTACTTTGCTGTAAAAAGTCTCTGGGTTCATCATCACATCGCGAACTTGTTTCGCTTGTGTGGCTGTTGCCACTCTATTAAACAGCGGTGACCACCCTTCAGGGCCCATGCCTCGCTCAACGATAGGTTTGCCTGCACAGCCATTTTTAAGTGGCGTGTTGTTAATGCGAATATCGTAATAAAAGCCCGTGTTGGCATCGAACATACAACGATTAATGTAGCTTTTAACTTGTTTTGCTTCGGCTTCAAATTGCTTGGCTTCATTCGGTAAATTAAGAATGTTTGCGATTTTCGCCAAATACAGGGTATCGGTATAAAAGTAACTGGCTTGATCTAATGATTCTTGCAGCAAAGAATAACCAAGTAGTTTACCTGTGTTATCACGGTTTTGAGCAAAATCAACTTGCCAATCAGCGGCATCACCGCCTTGCTTTACATAATCTGTAAGCTGGGTTTTGCTGATAAAGCCGAAGGTTGCCGCATCATCTCTGCCAGATTCCCAAGAGGCTGCGGTTTGAGCTGGGGCAAAAACTTGCTCACCTTGTGCTAATAGTTTGCGATAGTGTGCAAGCCCGTATTTGGTGGTTTTTGTGTTGCCCTGCTGGTGGATAAATAATAATTCACCTTGCTCGTTGTTATGGGCTTTGTCGAGGGTTGCACCATACTCAGGAATACCATTTTGGTTGTGGTCACGATTGCGCAACCACCATGCACGATATGCTTTTAGTTTTGGATAAAGTGCTGACAACCATGCTTTATCTTGGTCGCTCTCATAGGCTTTTAATACCGCCCAAGCCGCAAGGCTGGGCTTGGTATTGCGCTCATTCCAATTGCCACTGTCACCGCCACGTTCTGGGCTTAGGTTGTAGCCGATTAGGTCGGGCAAAAAGCCTGTATCTTGCGGTCTGACTGTATCGCCAGTTTGTATTTGTTGATTGAATACCGTATCAATATTGGCTTTGGCTAATTTAGGGTGGAAGTCGCTGAGCGCATAAGCTTGCTTCCACGTATCCCAAGGCCAGGTTAAGTTACCCGAGAACCAACGCGCGGTGACCGATGGGCTAACTGTATCGGTGGTGATAGCACCTGCCGGACTGCGCCAATTACCTATTAAGGTCTCAATTGATTTGGCCATTAAGCGCTGCTGGGCAGGATGCTCTAGTTGCTGTAAAGGCATAAGATACTGCTGCCAGCGGACCTGACTTGCCTGCATAAATTCTTTAGGCGCTTCGAGGATTGCTCGATGGTGCTGTTTAACCTTGGTGTGTTCTTGTGCGTCCAGAACATGGCTGAATAGGGTATAAAACGTCGTTGTGCCCTTGATATCCGCTTGGCTGGTGTAGCCTTGCCCTTGAATGCGTGTGATGGTTGCTAATGATTTACTCATCACATAGGCCGAACTGCCCGAGGTAAGAACACTATAAGGTGAACGCACTTGATTAAAATGTACGGTGATCCCCTGTGGCGTTGCTTTTAGGTTAGGTTGCAGTTGTGGGTGTGCTTGTTCAAGCGTGCGCTTTTTATCAAATTGTGTGATTAGCTCGCCGTCAAACTTCAAAGTCAGCGGGCTATCGCTTTCTATTTTAGTTTCAACCATTGAAGTACGCGGGCCAACAAACATCAAAGTAAGGGTGACGGCCACGTCTTCGGCTTTAAGATGCTGAATAAGTTTGCCCGGCTCGCTCAACACCTCACCTGTAAGCGTCAGTTTTCTGCCATTTTTAAACATCTGTAAGCGATCAAAGCGTTTGGCTAGATACGTTAAATACTCTTCTTGAATGAGTGCATGACCGGTAAAACCACCCAGCTCATCGGCGGAGCTTGGCAACAAATGCCCATGCCAAGCGCCAGCATCAAACAATGGGTTAAATGGGCTGTGACCAAACTTATCGGCGGGCTTCATCATGTTTGGCTCGCCAATTCGGGTTAGGGTGTTTTGCAAATGCTCATTGCTCGCTTGGCTTTGTGTGCAAAAGAGTGCGCTAAGCAAGCCTATAAGCAGTGTATTTGCTGTTCTTAAAAATGGGTTCTTCATGGTTTATTCACCGTAACTTGCTTTAATTTCACGGGCTAATGCAGCCGCATTTTTATCGGTAGAGAGCGGCGCTAGGGTAAAACGATATTGCTGACTTTTAGCGGCAATGCGGTATTGCTTGTGAACAAGTCGACCCCAAGAGGTATCCCCACCCACACCCATTTGCTTATGATCAATATTCAGGGTAACAAGGTTGCGCACAGGTACATCAATGGCGTGCTTGGTGGTCACAGGCACAAGCCCTGATGCCGATGCACTGGCATCGCCCGTGTTAAAGTCGATATCGGCTTGCAGATAAGGCCAAGCGCTGGCATTCAATACCTTGTCGCCTACCGCGAGTAGCCCTTCGCCTTTCGCGTTTTGCAATGCCATCCAGCGCACCTCGGTGCGGTTTGAATTTTCTTGTGGACGAATGTAGTAATGGTGTTGCTCGGTCACAGGTGTGTTGAACACTGAAATTCGCGTTGAGGTTTTTCTGTCGGCGTAACTTTCATGTGGACCACGACCTAACCAAGACATATTTTTATATTCACCAAAGGTGCTTAGCTGCATGCCAACACGCGGAATGTCGGGCAAGGCTTGGTTATCATCAAGGTTGAGCAGGTAATCAACCTGTACGAAGCCTTGTGCTGTGATCTGATAATTCAGTACTAAACTCCCTGCAAAATCTGGTGATTGATAGCGCGCAGTGACGCCCGTTGAATTGGCTTGTAAGGCGGTGAGTTTGAGTCTGTCAGTGGCACTTTGCCACATGGCCGCACGCACTTGCAGGTTATTACCTAAGTCATTGTCGGTTGGTGCTCGCCAGAAGTTAGGCTTAAGCGGGTGGGTTAACATGGCTTTGTTGTTAAAAGTGAGCTGTTGTAACCAGCCTGAGCGTTTATCAAAGCTAAGCTGAGCGCCAGCGGCTTTAGCGATCAGTACGTCTTTTTGATGTGTATAACTTAGTTTTACTGGTTGTTTAACTAAGTTGTTCGCGCTTTTTGCAGCTGATTTTAATTGCGATACCGGTAGTTTGAATTGCTCAAAGGCAATCTCATGACCAAGTGGCAGTAGCGGCTCTTGTGCTCTGGCATGCATACTTAGGGTGACAAAGTATTCTTTGTCGCTGTAAGCAGGAAGACCTTGAATATCAAAACTCAATATGGCGGTTTTGCTCGGTTGCACGCTTGGCATGGCGTTGTGACCTTGTTTAATGGTTTCTCCGTCCGCTTCAATTCTCCAACGCAGGTCATACTTTTTTAAGTCCGTGAATAAGAATTTATTTTGTACAGTGACTTGCCCTTTAAGCAGATTGTGCGCAGTAAATTTAACCGGTTGATAAACCTTTTTTACCTCAAAGGCGTGCGGGTGAGGCTCACGGTTTGGGTTCATCAGGCCATTGTTTAAAAAGTTGCCGTCGGTTGGCAGAGTTGGGTGGAAGTCTTTGCCATAAGCAAAGTATGTTTCACCAAATTCATTGCGATACTCTAGAGATTGGTCAACCCAGTCCCAAATAAAGCCCCCTTGAAGCACCTTGTACTTTTCAATAGCATCCCAATAGTCTTGCAAGTTACCTACAGAATTGCCCATGGCATGGGCGTATTCAATCATAATAGCGGGTCTATCTGGGTTATTGCTGGCGTAGTTAATCAGTTTTTCGATTGACGGATACATAGGCGCAAAAATATCGGTGTAATGCTCAAGCTCGGCTGGCTCGTATTGCACCACGCGCAGATCATCATTGTCTTTTAACCATTGATAGGTGTTGGCAAATACCTCGCCATGTCCGGCTTCGTTGCCTAACGACCAAATGATGATAGAAGGGTGGTTCTTATCACGCTCAAACATACGTTGAGTGCGGTCTAGGTGTGCAGGCAACCAACTCATTTCATTGCCAAGTTGGGTTTTCTCGTCAATAGCCAACGGGTGCGATTCAATATTGGCTTCATCGATCACATATAAGCCATACTTGTCGGTTAAATCATACCAATATGGGTGATTTGGGTAGTGACTGGAGCGCACTGCGTTGATATTAAACTGCTTCATCAGTTTAATATCTTGCTCCATTGATGCCTTATCTACTACGTGGCCGCGGGTTGGCGAGGTTTCATGGCGGTCAACACCACGAATAACAATCGGCTTACCATTGATAGTCAGTTGCTTATTTACAATCTCAATATGTCTAAAACCGATCTCATCACGCACCACTTCGAGTAATTCACCTTGTTGATTGTATAGACTCATCACTAGGGTGTAGAGGTTTGGGGTTTCTGCTGACCAAAGTTGTGGATGTGCTATTTGCTCTGAAAAGCTGATTTGCTCAGTACCATGAGCGTTTGCCGTGAAGCTTTTTGTGGCTTTGGCGACAACTGCATGGTTTGCTTTAGGGTCGAGTAACTCAAATTTTGCGCTGAGTTGTGCCTTGTGTTTTTGGTAGTTTTTAACGTCTAAATCAAGTTCTAACGTGCCTTTATCAAAGCGTTTGTTTAAACGTGGTTTGGCATGAAAATCAAAAATATGCTGTTTTGGCGTGGCGTATAAATAGACGTCGCGCTCAATACCCGAAATTCTCAGCATATCTTGGCTTTCTAGATAGCTGGCGTCACTCCAACGGCGTAACCTGAGTGCGAGTAAGTTGTCGCCTTGTTGCACAAACTCGGTGATATCAAACTCAGCTGGGGTTTTTGCGCCTTGGCTAAAGCCGACCTTTTCACCATTTAGCCACACATCGAGCGACGATTTTGCAGCGCCTACATTTAAAAACACTTGTTTATTTTGCCATGACTCAGGCAAGGTGAAAGGCTTTCGATAAGAGCCAGTTGGGTTGTACTCAAGTGGGACATCGGGCCACTTGGTGGTAAACGGAAAGCGCTCATCTAAGTAAATCGGATAGCCATAGCCCTCGACCTCCCAGTTGCCTGGCACGGGGATCTGCCCCCAACTAGAATCATCAAAATTAGGCTGTTCAAACCCTTTAGGTGGATTAATCGCAGAGCGTTGCCAGTGAAATTGCCACATGCCATTGAGCAATAAATAGTTTTCGCTTTGAGCTGGGTCATCTTGCATGGCACCCGCTAAGCTTTGATAGCTAAACCCAGAGGCACGAGGGGCTTGTTTATTGATGGCAAACACTTGATGGTCTTGCCATGGTGCTTTGGCGAAAACGCTCTGACATAACAGTGTGGTGAGCATGCTCAGGCTAAATATTACAAAAAGTTTATTTTTCATTGTTGTCATCTTAGCTGTGTTGTTTATTTTTAAAATTCCACTTTAAATACAATATACAATTGTTTTGTACAGTTCTTTTCTAAGGCTTTATGTTGCTCTGTTTTTGCTAGCTAGCCTTTAGCTCAAACGTTAATTTTGCCGTTCAACTTGGTTTTCATTTAGGCTCTGTTTTGGAGCTGTTGTTGGCGTAAATGCCGTTGATTGTCGCTCGACTAATGTTGGCTGATAGCGATGCGAATGTGCTGTTTTATCTAACTGAGTGTGCTTATTAATGGCCAGCAGTGCTGCGTGTTTGGCGATGGCTTCGACAGGGTAGTGCAAGGTGGTGAGCTTAGGTCTGCTGTAATGAGCAAGGCAAATGTCATCAAAGCCAATCACCGAAATATCGTCTGGCACTTTAAAGCCCGCTTCTTCTAACGCTGAAATTGCACCAATTGCCATGGCATCGTTGTAGGCGAAAAGTGCCGTAAATACTTGCTGGTTTTTGAGTAAAGTATTGGCTGCTAGCTCGCCACCGAGTTGATCTGGTGCGCCATAAACAACTTGATCTTCAGTTAACGTAAGTGCTTGCTTACATAAAGCCGAATTGAACCCTGATAGCCTGTGTTTGGGATCTTGAATTGGCAGCTCACTCATAATGCTCGCAAAACGATTGTGGCCTAAGGCGAGTAGGTGCTCAGCGGCCAATTGGCCACCAAGTTCATCATCGAGGTAAATACAGTTTTCGGCTATTTCAGGAATATTTCGCGCCACCACGGCCACGTTTGAATAGCGCTCTACGATATCGATCAATGCGCTGTCGGCTAAATGCGTACAGTACAAAATTATGCCATCACAGCGACGTTGTAATAATGAATCAATGGCTTGTTGTTCTGACTCACTACTGTTTTGGGCGGTACACAGCAGTACTTGGCTTTGATGCTGACGGGCTATGCTATCGACGCCTTTTGCTAAGCAGGCAAAAAATGGATCGCTGATGTCGGGCACCACTAAGCCGAGTGTGGCTGTCTTTTGTGTGGAGAGTGCGCGCGCATTGACGTTTACTTGATAACCTAAGGATTTCATCACCGAGAGTACATGCTCACGGGTTTTGTCTCTTACTTTGTCATCTTGGTTTATCACGCGAGACACGGTAGCAATAGATACCTTAGCTTCTCGGGCAACATCTTTAATGGTGGCCATATACGCTTGCTTAAAAAGACTTAATTCTGAGCGATGGTAGCAGAGTGATTTTTTTAAGTAAATTTACTTGCCAAAAAAAATGTAACCGTTTACATTTTTTGTATACATTATCCTTTTGTGATTTGAGCATGATATTTGATGCAACAGAGCACCCTCATAGGCGGTTAAATCCGCTCACCAATGAGTGGGTGTTGGTATCGCCCCATAGAGCCAAACGACCATGGCAGGGGCAAACAGAAAAGCAGCAACTATTAGCAACTGCGTCGTATGATGAAAGTTGTTATTTGTGTGCTGGCAATACACGTATTAATGGTGAGCAAAACCCTAATTACAGCAATACCTTTGTGTTTAACAATGACTTCGCGGCACTACAAAGTAAGCTGCCAGCTCATCACTGCGACGACCCATTATTTACCATGCAAGCAGAGCAAGGCGAAAGCCGTGTTATTTGTTTTTCACCGGATCACAGCAAGACATTGGCGCAGCTTTCGGTTGAACAAATTTATAAAGTGGTGCAAACCTGGCAGTCGCAATATAGCGAACTCGGTGGCACCTACCAGTGGGTGCAGGTGTTTGAAAACAAAGGTGCGATGATGGGATGCTCAAACCCGCACCCTCACGGACAAGTTTGGGCGCAGCAGTCTTTACCGACCTTGGTTGAAAAAAAGCAGCAAGCGCAAACTCAGTATTTTACAGAGCGAGGCGGGAATTTACTCGCAGATTATGTGGCCAGAGAAATTCAGCAACAAACACGAATTGTCGCTATTAATGATGATTGGCTGGTGGTGGTGCCATTTTGGGCGGCATGGCCGTTTGAAACCCTATTGTTACCGCGCTTTTCGGTTCGACGTATGACGCAACTTACTAAGTCGCAAGGACTGAGTCTAGCGGCTATTTTGTCTGAATTGACCATTAAATATGACAACTTGTTTGAATGCGCGTTCGCTTACTCAATGGGCTGGCATGGTGCGCCATTTGATGGACAAGAGCATCCTGAGTGGACATTACACGCGAGCTTTTTTCCGCCTTTGCTTCGCTCAGCCAGTGTTCGTAAGTTTATGGTGGGCTATGAAATGTTAGCAGAGCCACAGCGTGATTTAACCCCAGAGCAAGCCGCTGAACGATTACGTTCTCAGCCTTTAACGCATTACAGCGAGAAATAATAATGTGCCGTACTGAAATGATTAAACAGGTTTTTGCCAAGCAGTTTGGCTATCAAGCCGAGCAAGTAAGCCACGCGCCTGGGCGAGTGAATTTAATCGGTGACCACACCGATTACAATTTGGGATTTGTGCTGCCCGCAGCAATTAACTTTGGCACTGATGTAGCCATCGCAAAGCGCGATGACAGCACAATGCAAGTATTAGCCCATGATCTAGATAATCAAATATGCGAGTTCGAGGTAACAGAACTTTTATTCAACCCTGATTTGATGTGGGTGAATTATGTCGCTGGGGTGGTGTATGTCCTGCAAAAAGCCGGCTTTGTACTGCAAGGCACTGACATCGTTATCTCAGGTAACGTGCCTCAAGGTGCGGGGTTGAGCTCGTCGGCCAGTTTGCAAGTCGCTTTGATCAAAGCGTTTTCGGATTTATTTAAGTTGCAGATTGATGGCTTTACAGCGGCCAAGCTCGCGCAACAAGCCGAGAATGAATTTGTTGGCTGCAACTGCGGGATTATGGATCAGAGTATTTCGGCAATGGGCGCGCATAGTCATGCCATGTTACTCGATTGCCAAGATTTAACCTTTCAAGACGCCCCCATTCCAGAAAGCTTAGCCATTGTGATTGTTAATTCAAACGTAAAACGTGGCCTCGTCGAGAGTGAATATAACCAAAGGCGCGAGCAATGCGAGCGAGTGGCCAAGCACTTTAATGCTCCAGCACTACGAGCGGTGACTTTGGCTGAATTAGAGTCAGAGCAGGCAAACTTGAGTGAGTTGGGCTATAAAAGAGCAAGGCATGTAATCACCGAAAATCAGCGAACCTTAGAGGCCTTAGAGGCACTTAAAGCCAATGATGTCAGCCAATTAGGTCGTTTGATGAATGCATCACATGACTCATTAAAAGATGATTTTGCTACCAGTACAGCTGAAATGGACTGTTTAGTAGCGTTGATGCAATCGCAAATTGCTGAGCAAGGTGGCGCGCGAATGACAGGTGGTGGTTTTGGTGGTTGCGTGGTAGCCGTGATGCCAAAAGCTTTGGTCGAAGCAGTAACTCAGACTGTTAAAGCCGAGTACCAAAAACAGACCGGATTAAGGGCTGACGTGTATGTTTGTGCAGCCGTGCAAGGGGCTTTTAGAGCTTAGTCAATATAACCTTAGTAATTAGAAAAAGAATAACGAGGAACATCATGAATATCAGTTTACACAGTACAGATATCGCTGTTTTTAGCGCTTATGTACTCGGCTTATTAGCGATTGCGCTATGGTTCTCCCGCAGCGAGAAAAAAGAAGGTGCCAATACTGAAGATTACTTTTTAGCTTCCAAGGCATTACCTTGGTGGGCGATAGGCGCGTCACTGATTGCGTCAAATATTTCGGCAGAGCAGATCATAGGTATGTCAGGATCTGGGTATGCCATGGGGTTGGCGATTGCATCTTATGAATGGATGGCGGCGATCACCCTGATTTTAGTCGGTAAATATATGTTGCCGATATTTTTAAAGCAGCAAATTTATACCATGCCGCAGTATTTAGCACAGCGTTACGATGACCGCGTAAAAACCACCATGGCGGTGTTTTGGTTGGCCGTTTATGTGTTTGTGAATTTAACCGCGGTGCTATGGCTTGGTGGTCTTGCGATTGAAACGGTTGCAGGTGTAGATGCCTTGTATGGCATGATGTTTTTAGTGGTGTTTTCAGTGGCGTATTCGCTTTATGGCGGCTTAAAAGCTGTGGCCTTTACTGATATTTTGCAAGTCACCTTGCTAGTATTTGGCGGCTTATTCTTAAGTTACTTGGCGCTCGATGCCGTATCAGATGGACAAGGCGTGTTAGCGGGTTTTGGTATACTTACAGAACAAGTGCCAACGCACTTTGACATGATCTTATCACCTGAGAACGCGCATTATATGAGCTTACCTGGGCTGTCGGTATTAATTGGCGGCATGTGGGTCATGAACTTTAGTTATTGGGGTTTTAACCAATACATTATTCAGCGCGCATTGGCGGCGAAAGATTTAAACGAAGCACAAAAAGGCATTGCCTTTGCGGCGTATTTAAAATTATTGATGCCACTGATTGTGGTATTGCCGGGCATTGCTGCTGTGGTGTTATATCCTGATTTAACCGCACCAGATAAAGCTTATCCGTCAATGATGTCGCTCATGCCTGTGGGAATAAAAGGCTTGGTATTTGCCGCGTTAGTGGCGGCGATTGTGTCGTCCTTAGCATCGATGACCAATAGTATTTCGACAATTTTCACCATGGATATTTATAAAAAGCTCCATGCTGAAAAAAGCCAATCTCATTATGTGAATGTTGGGCGTGTCACGGCTTTGTTGGCTTTAATAGTGGCACTGTTAGTTGCAAAGCCTTTGTTAGGCCAATTTGAGCAGGCGTTTCAGTACATTCAAGAGTTCACTGGATTCTTTACCCCAGGTATTGTGGTGATCTTCGTGATGGGGATGTTCTACAAAGGCACTACCGCTAATGGTGCACTGGCTGCGGCGTTTGGCTCAGCGCTGTTCTCATTAAGCTTGAAGTTTGCCATGCCAAGCTTACCTTTCATGGATCGTGTGGGTTTAGTGTTTGTGTTGTGTTTACTGCTGTGTTTTGTGGTCTCAAAGCTGTTTAAAGCACATGAGCGTGACTCTCAAGGTACATCAGAGTGCGTGCAACTGAGTGATGTCAGTTTTGTAACTAAAACGGGATTCAATGTGACCGCTTTGGGTGTGGTGGTGATCTTAATCGCTCTCTACGCTACTTGGTGGTAATCGTCATTTCTTTTTTAAACAGTAGGTATTTCACTTTTAAGTGAGTACCTACTGTTTTCTTTATACACGTTAATTCATGAAACAAACTTTAATTACCCTCAAAAATAACAATGGCATGCAGGTTGTGGTATCTGACTTTGGTGCGCGTTTGTGTTCTATTATTTTCCCGACATGTCATGGGTCAAAAGAAATGCTCATGCGCTATCAAGATAAAACTCAGTTTTTTGAAGACCCTTTTTATGTCGGCGCTATTTGCGGGCGAGTTGCAAATCGGATTGGTCGAGGCCGTTTTAGTTATGATGGGCAAACCTATCAATATTCTCAAAATGATGGTGAGCATTGTTTGCATGGCGGAGAGCAGAGTATTGATAAGCGGTTTTGGCATATTGCGGAACAGTCGCAATCATCAGTGACGCTTAAACTTGCATCACCTGATGGCGATAATGGCTTTGCCGGCAATGTGAATATTCAAGTTACCTATAGCCTTTCTGAAGATAACAAGCTCGAAATTGAGATTTGTGCGGATACAGATAAAACCACACCGCTTAATTTAACCAATCATGCTTACTTTAACCTGGCGGAGCACTCAGCTTTAGATCTAGAGCTGTGTATTGATGCTGAATCAGTGTTAGAAAAAGATGCGAGTAATATTCCAACCGGAAAATTGATTAAAGTCGATGAAAGCAAACTAGCGGCCTCAAAATTTGATTTTCGCGAGCCCAAATCGTTGCAGCAGGCTGGCGACCTAGATCATTATTTTGTGTTTCACAAAGCGCCTCAAGGTATGAGATTAGTGGCACAACTGGTATCAAAAAATAATGGCGTACGACTGAGTGTTTTTAGCGACCAAAATGGCCTGCAATGCTATATTGGGGGATTTCTATCAGCCCCATTTTCGCCGTACTCTGGCGTGTGTTTAGAGCTACATAATTACCCTGATGCATTAAATCATGAGCAGTTCGACAGCATTCTAGTTCATCCAGAACAGCAATATAAAAACACCATGATATTGAGTTTTACTGAGCTTGATTGACTTTGATACTTTTTAAAAGCCAATCAATAGTAATATTCTGAAGCTAATATATGCAGTTTAAGACTTATGGCAGTTAGCCAAAAGTTGCTGCCAGAATGCTTCGCCTTTGCGTCGAGCTAAACGGATATTATTTTCAGGAATGCTTTCTGGGTCGTCGTAATTTGCCAGTGCTTCGGCCATGCTTTCCTCACGAATAAGGTGCAGTGTTGGGTAAGGCGCACGATTGGTGTAATTGGCAGCATCGCCCGGTTCGCTGTCGGCAAACTCATAGTCTGGGTGGAAGTGAGCGATTTGATATTTACCTTCATAGCCTTGTGCAGCTAGAAGTGCGTTAGCAAGGTCGACTAAGTCTAAGTAACTATCAAAATCTTTAAACCCTTCAGCAAAAATAAGCAGGGTAGTTTCTACTTCTGGATGCGCGTCTAAATGTGCCAGTTGTTCAAGCATGGTCATCACCGCGTCTTCGTGTTTTTCGTCGTCTGAGACAATATAGGTGATGGTATTTGCTTCGACTTCTTTGCGAGCAAACGGACAAAAGTTGAATTTTACAATGACGCTTTTAACCCAATTTTGCATTGCTTGGGTAATTAAGGTGTGTTCAGTTGTCATAAAATATTGCTCGATAATTTAAGAAAGATGTGTGCTGATTAAGTTAACGGTTTTGGCTATCGCGCCCTGATTTTTTTGCAAGCAGGCAAGGGCGTTCGTTCCGAGTTCTGCACAATCACTTGGGTTGTTGAAAAGTCTATTTATTTGGTC
Organism: Pseudoalteromonas sp. AWM4_233; assembly: GCF_056158285.1. Lineage (NCBI taxonomy): Bacteria > Pseudomonadati > Pseudomonadota > Gammaproteobacteria > Alteromonadales > Pseudoalteromonadaceae > Pseudoalteromonas > Pseudoalteromonas sp. AWM4_233. The sequence goes on from NZ_JBSWSZ010000001.1 coordinate 726,879, forward strand.
CGCCAATTCGTTACTAGAATTTACGGTAATACAGCCTTGGTGCGCCCCTAAATCAGGGTAAATATGGGCAAAATTATAGACATGAGGGCCTACCAAAGTGCCTACTGAAAATGCTGCAGCCTCTAATGGGTTGTGACCGCCGCGTTCAATTAAACTGCCGCCAATGTAGGCAATGTTAGCACTGCCAAACAAGTATTTAAGTTCGCCTAAAGTATCAGCCAATAGAGCTTGGCTGTTCGGGTTAAACTCTCCTGAGCGCTTAGAAAACGACAAGTTCGAGTCTTTGAGAAGCTCTGCAACTTTGGCAAATTGCTCAGGGTGTCGAGGTGCAATAATCAGTAGCGCATCAGGATGGGTTTCAAGCACTTGCTGGTGGGCCGCCAGAACTTGTTCATGTTCACCTGGGTGGGTTGAGCCGGCAACCCAGATTTTGCTGCGATTGAAGCATTCTTTGAATTCAGCGACAGTCGCTTTGGCCTCTTCATCGACGTTAATGTCGAATTTAATTGAGCCAGTTACTGTGACTTTTTCTTTATTAAGCCCTAGCAGTAAGAAGCGTTTAGCATCTTCTTCGTTGTGACTCGCTAAAGTAGTTATATGGCTCATGATGTCATTGGCAAGGGGGAGTACTTTTTGATAACCCTGAAGTGACTTCTCTGACAGGCGAGCATTAACAACATTGACTGCAATCTTTTTCGCATGAGCTGCGGCAAATAAATTTGGCCAAAGCTCAGTTTCGAGTACTACAAGTTGCACGGGCGTTAATGTCTTAATAAAGCGTTTACTGGCACCCCAAAAATCGATAGGCAAATAGCAAAGCGGTGTATCGGGCAGGCTATTTTTTATTTGCGAACGGCCTGTAGGGGTATTGCAGGTAACGATAATCGCTTGCTTTGGGTTTTCAGCTTTGAACGCTTTTATAAGCGGTGCTGCAGCCAAGGCTTCACCGACAGAAGCACAGTGAAACACAACCGCTTTCTTAGGCAATTTTTTTAAACCAAACGCAAATCGCTCAGTAAAAAACTCTCGGTAGCCCGTATTTTTTTTGCCACGTATTACATAAAGATAAAACACAATGAGGGGGCTGAGTGCGTATAAAAACAATGAATATAAAAAGCGCGCCATAACCAACCGTTGTTATTGAAGTAAGTAAACAACGGCCATTTTAACCCGCTCAATCGCTTATGAAAACGAATTAACAAATTTAAACAGTTTAGGGTCGTGCTCCTGTTTATTGAATTTGTTACTATGGCAAGTTCATTAGAGAAGAATTGAATTATGAAGTTAAAGCTATTTTCAACCTTATTTGCTGCGGCTTTGGGTATCGCTGGTCAAGCGATGGCTGCGCCAACCGCGTATTTACCTCTAGGTAAGCACCCAGTACTCGAGCATCAAATCGACAGAATGTTTGCCATCTCAACAGGCACGCCAATGGCGAAGCCGTACCGCATTTATGATGTGCAAATTGCCTTAAGACAAATTAAACAATCCAATCCAGACCTGCACGCACAGATTTTATCTGGTATTCAGCCTTATATGAGCCGAGATGCAGTCACGCGCATGGGCGTAAAACTTAGAGCCGATTCTGGCGCTGAAGTAAAACTGGCCAACGATCGTAGTAACAGTTCAAATGAGTACGCTGAAGTGTCTTTTGATGGTATTTGGCGCGGTGGTGAGCATAGTTTAATGCAACTAGGTGCCGAGTATCGTGTTGAGCAAGGTAAGCTTGTAGCTTATAACAGCTTCTATGCGTTAGGTGGTGATAACTTACAGCTGAATTTAGGCTACAAAGAGCATTGGTTCTCGCCGTTTAAAACGTTTGCCCAAGTTTACTCTAATAACGCGCAAGCGCCTTTGTCTGTTTCATTGGGTTTAAACGCGCCATTACAGAATTGGTGGAACTTTGATTTTGAGCTTTTTTATTCAAAATTAGAGCATGTTGAAAAGGGCATTTTGTATCAAGATACTTTGCACAGTGGTACACCCAAAATAGTTGGTACTCATATTTCTTTTGAGCCAATTGATGGCTGGAAAGTCGGTTTTAACCGATTCTTTCAATTCGGTGGAGGTCCCAGAGGAACCTCTGCTACTGATGTTGTAAAAGCATTTTTTGATCCTGTCAATCAGGATAATTACACTAAAACCGGAGGAAAAGATGGTGAAACTGGAGACCAAATAGCCTCAATGACGAGTACCATAAGAACGGATTATTTATTGCCCATTGAGTGGTACTTTGAGTATGGAGGAGAGGATGCTAAAGAGCATAAAAATTATAAAATAGGTAACACTTCAGCTAACTTTGGAATATTTATTCCAAGTCTGCTTGATAAAGTCTCTTTGAGGTATGAATTTACCAACATGCACAGTAGGTGGTATGTACATCACATATATCCTAATACAGGTAATACTGTTAATGGCTCCGTAATTGGTCATTATGCGTCAGATTACCGTGTTTTCGGAAATGGTGTTCCAACTGATGTGCATACTCTAGAAGCAAAGCTTCTCACCACCTCTGCTTCCTTATGGAAGATGAAATACTCAACGGTTAGCAATAGTAGTAATTACCGGGATAAAGTAATGGAAACTACATTCACATATGAAACTTCACATGAGCTACAAATCAGTAATAACCGGGCCTATGATGACAAACGCTTAGAAACCACACTCACCTTAGGTAAAGACGTATTTGGTGAAAACTATACTTGGTTAGCGGTCAATGTATACTGGTAGGCCAGTGGTAAGACAATAGACTAATGACAACAGCGGGAAAAGTAGGAACGCATATGTCGCAAGATATTAAAAAAGACAACATGCTTGAAAACAGTTTTTTAGCAAGCCTTGAGCGCCACAGAGCGCTGTTTGCAACAGTAGATAAATACCAAAGTGAAGCGATGCAACTTTTAGCTGCTTGTCAAAAAGCGCTTAAGTCAGGTGGTAAAGTAATTTGGTGTGGTAATGGCGGCAGCGCGGCGGATGCACAGCATTTAGCGGCTGAGTTTGTTGTACGTTATAAATTAGAGCGTGGCCCTTTAGCGTCAATTGCCTTAACCACAGATACCTCTATTTTGACGGCACATTCAAACGACTATCACTTCGATACGGTTTTTGAACGCCAGATCCAAGCTTTATGTAAACCTGAAGATGTAGTAATCGGTTTAACGACGTCTGGTACAAGTCCAAACATTAATTTAGCACTTCAAGCTGCAAATGAGATTGGCGCATATACGGTCGCGTTAACTGGCCGTGAAGGTGGTTTAGTCAAAGATATTGCTAACCTTCCGATTATCATTGCCAATGATGAGACCGCGCGCATTCAAGAAGCACATATGTTTATCGGTCACTGGTTATGTGAAGCCATTGATTTAGCGATTGAGAAAGGCGAATAATGGATTTGAGTTATTTTCAAAAGTTATCACAAGCTAAAATTCTGGTCGTTGGCGATGTGATGCTCGACAGGTACTGGCATGGTGACACTGGTCGCATTTCACCAGAAGCGCCAGTGCCCGTTGTTAAAGTCAGCAAGCTTGAAGATAAGGCCGGTGGTGCAGCCAACGTAGCTAAGAATATTTCTTATTTAGATGGTCAAGTTAGCCTATTAGGCATTATTGGTAATGATGATAACGGCAGCTCACTACAAGCGTTATTGAAAAGCGAGAAAATTAACTCTCAGCTCATTACCCAAGATGATGCACCGACCATTGCTAAAATGCGTGTGATTAGCCGTCATCAGCAAGTTGTGCGTCTCGATTTAGAAGAAACCTTCCTTGAAGCACATTCAGAGTTGTTACTGAATAAACTTTCTGAGATTGTTGATGACTTTGATGTGGTAGTTTTCTCTGACTACAACAAGGGGTCATTAGCTAAAATCGGCGAGATGATTAAAGTGGCAAAAGCGGCTGGCAAAACCGTTTTAGTCGACCCTAAATCTAAACAGCTTGCCGATTATCGTGGTGCAGATTTTATTACTCCGAATCTTAATGAATACACAGCAGCGGGTGGCATTAAAGGAGATGAGCAAGTACTTGCTGATTGTGCGCGTAAGATTATTTCTGAATGTGGCATTGGCGCTATGTTACTGACTCGCTCTGAGCAGGGCATGTCTTTGATCACACCAAGTGAAAAACATGATTTTGCGGCGCAAGTATTAGAAGTCTCTGATGTAACCGGCGCAGGCGATACGGTAATTGCTACACTAGCTGTAATGCTTGGTACGGGCATGCCAGCCAAACAAGCGGTGGAAATTGCCAATGTAGCTGCGGGGTTAGTAGTTGCGAAATTGGGTGCTGCGACAGTGTCACCTGAAGAGCTATCTGCAAAGCTGACGCAATACCTACGTGAAACAGGTGAGCAATATCAAGCACCGACGCAAGAAATCTTGCATCATATTGAGCTTGCTCGTCAGCGCGGCGAGAAAATTGTCTTCACGAATGGCTGTTTTGATATTTTACACGCGGGCCACGTACGTTATTTGGCGCAGGCTAAAGCGCGAGGTGACAAGCTGGTTGTGGGTCTAAATAACGATGCTTCAATCAGTCGTTTGAAAGGCCCTGAGCGCCCAATTAATCCATTAGATGAACGTGCCACCGTAATTGGTGCACTCGCGTCAGTTGATTGGGTGATCCCATTTGGTGCAGTAGAAGAAAACGACACACCAGCTAAGCTTATCGAGCAAGTAAAGCCTGACGTATTAGTCAAAGGTGGTGATTACAAGGTTGAAGAAATCGCAGGTGCTGATTTTGTTCTTGCAAATGGCGGTACTGTTGAAGTGCTTGAATTTGTAAATGGTTGCTCAACTTCGAATGTGATTAAGAAAATTCAAAGTAATTAATCTACGAACAGTTTTTATTAAAAACCCAAGCTTGTGCTTGGGTTTTTCTTTTTTGCTTCAGGAAATTTAACTATATTGTAAGAAATGAACGATATAGCGCATAAAACTCATCCCACTCACTTTCTTGCCAATAAAATTCAGTATTTCGATTTAATTCTTTTATGAAAGAGCGTTTTAAACGCGCTATATTATTTTCAACGGTTTGTTGAGAGGGCTTGCGAATTTCGCCTCTATCAAAGTCGATTAGAAAAACCTTGCCATGCTTGTCAAACAAGATGTTATTGATGTTTAAGTCGGCGTGAAACACGCCCTTGTTATGAAAGCGTGCTAAGGTTTCTGCGGTTGCTTGCCACTCACTCTCAGTCAGAGGGGCTTGTTTTAGTTTGTCGAGCACACTTTGTGCGCTAGTAATGGCTTCTGTGATCAGATCGCCACGGTAAATAAGCCCGCTGCGCTGCACTTTTGCAGCAATCGGTTTTGATACCGGCAAGCCTAATTCTTCTAGTTGTGTCAGAAGTTGAAATTCTTGATAGGTGCGGGTATTTTCTAATCGGCTAAATAGATATTGATCTGATAAAACCTTACCCACTAAGCCGCCACGCCAATAGTGGCGCAACACGCCAATTTGTTCACCTAGGTTTAAAAAGTAAGTTTTCGCGCGGCCTTTTTTTTCACCTACGACTTTGTTTTGCTGTTGCCAATAGCTAGATTCGAACCAGTTTTCTTCAACGGGTAAATGTGAGTTATCGGGCAATAGAATATGTGTATTGGCAGAGGAATGAATGACGCGCATAGAATTCTAAATCAGTTTTTTGCTAAGTATATACTTAAAAGGGATCGGGATTCGAGATGTGTGGGCGTTTGCTTTAACAAGTTGGGCTAGATAATAAATTAAGTTAAACTGCTGACAACTATTTTTACAAGCATAAGAGACTGTTGTGGTTTTATCTTCAACTCCTAAAGATATTTGTATTTTACGTTTGTCGGCGATTGGTGATGTGTGTCATGCCGTGTCGGCCGTACAGGCTATTCAGCGTCATTACCCAGAGGCGAAAATCACTTGGGTGGTGGGCAAAATCGAGGCCATGTTATTACAAGATATGCCAGGAGTTGAGTTTGTTATCTTCGATAAAAAACAAGGAAAAACGGCATTTAAACAGTTAAAAGAGACCTTTAAAGGGCGTCAGTTTGATGTGCTACTGCACATGCAAGTGGCACTTCGCGCCAACCTTGCGGCTCGTTGCATTCCTGCCAAGGTAAAAGTAGGTTTTGATTGGCACCGTGCCAAAGAAGGGCACTTCTTATTTACCAATAAACGCATTGCAGCAGAAAAATCAGCGCACGTACTCGAGGGTTTTAGAGGGTTTGCTAAAGCCATTGGTGTGCCACATTATGAGCCAACTTGGCAAATGCCAGTAAGTGATAACGATAAGAACGTTGCTGCAGAGTTACTATCTGGGCTTGAAAATGTTTTAGTTATCTCCCCTGCAGCGAGTAAAGCGGAGCGTAATTGGTTGCCAGAGCGCTATGCCGAAACTGCCAAATATGCAAAGCAGAAAGGTTTTAATGTAGTGATCACAGGTGGTCCTACAGATATGGAGCGCCAACTGGCAGCAGACATTATCTCTTACTTAGATTTTGAAGTATTGAACTTGGTTGGCAAAACCACGTTGAAACAACTTGTGTGTGTATTAGAGCAAGCTAAATTGGTCATTGCTCCTGATACTGGTCCTGCGCACATGGCGGTTACCATGGGCACGCCTGTGATTGGTTTATATGCTCATTCAAATCCTGCACGCACAGGCCCTTATCTTTATCAAGACTATGTGGTTGAGGTATATCATAAAAACCTTCAAGCTCAGTTTAAGAAAAGTGCCGAACAATTACCTTGGGGTACGCGTGTTAAAGGCAAGACCCTGATGTCACAAATTAGCGTGGCAGACGTACAAGCTATGTTCGACCGAGTTTGCAAAGAGCAACACCTTATTTAACAGCCTTTATTCTTAAAACTAAACGAACTAGTAATTATCATGACAACGAAACAGAAAGCCGTTTTCCTCGATAGAGATGGGGTGATCAATCACGATCACGCTTATGTGCATAAAATTGAAGACTTTGAATTTATCGATGGGGTATTCGATGCTTGTCGTGATTTTATCGCTAAGGGTTATATTTTAATTGTGGTGACCAATCAATCGGGCATTGGCCGCGGTTATTATGATGAAGCACAATTTTATCAGCTGACCGAGTGGATGAAAGCACAATTTGCACAGCAGCAATGCCCAATAACTGAGGTGTATTTTTGTCCGCACCATCCTAAAAAGGCGTTACCTGAATATTTGCAAGACTGCGACTGTCGTAAGCCAAACCCTGGCATGTTGCAGCAAGGCATTGATACATTTGATATTGATGTGTCACAAAGCGTCATGATCGGCGATAAAGTATCAGATATTCAGGCCGCGCGCGCAGCCGGCGTGAAAACGGCTATTTTAGTCAATTCAGGACAAGCTTTTTCAGAACAAGATGCAGCAGAAGCAGATCAAGTTTGTGTTTCTATTAAAGAAACGGTTGCATTTGTCTCATAAACGTTTACATTCGCCTCAATTTTTGAACAATGGCTCCGTGCATTTATAGTGCGTAGCCCTTACAATACGCCTGTTTAAAATTATTGCGATAGTTAGGCGCAATGAACAGACAACAAAAACTGTGTGAAAACAGGCACACCGTGCAATTTATTGGAGACTCTACATGAGAGCATCGGCATTTTATAGTCAACTACAAGAGCAGCTTGAGCAGGTAAAAGCAGAAGGCTTATACAAAAGCGAGCGTATTATCACGTCTTCTCAGCAAGCTGAAATTGCAGTAGCAAGTGGTGACTCAGTAATTAACTTCTGTGCAAACAACTACCTAGGTTTAGCGAATCACCCAAGCTTAATTGAAGCCGCTAAGTCAGGCTTAGATGCCCATGGCTTTGGTGTAGCGTCAGTACGTTTTATTTGTGGTACACAAGACATCCATAAAACACTAGAAGCAAAAGTCAGTGAGTTCTTACAGACTGAAGATACTATTCTTTACTCTTCTTGTTTTGATGCAAATGCGGGTTTATTCGAAACAATTTTAGGTCCAGAAGATGCGATCATCTCTGATGCCTTAAACCACGCGTCAATCATTGATGGTGTGCGTTTATGTAAAGCGAAGCGTTTCCGCTACGCAAACAACGACATGGCAGCACTTGAAGAGCAACTCATTGCCGCAACTGAAGCGGGCGCGAAAACAAAACTAATTGCGACTGATGGCGTGTTCTCTATGGACGGCGTTATTTGTAACTTAGAAGCCGTATGTGATTTAGCTGATAAGTACGATGCACTAGTAATGGTTGATGACTCTCACGCTGTAGGCTTTGTGGGTGAAAACGGTCGTGGTACACACGAATACTGCAACGTGATTGACCGTGTTGATATCATCACAGGTACTTTAGGTAAAGCACTCGGTGGTGCGTCAGGTGGTTACACGTCTGGTAAGAAAGAAGTGATTGATTGGCTACGTCAGCGCTCTCGTCCTTATTTATTCTCAAACTCTTTAGCGCCTTCAATCGTAACAGCATCAATTGCTGTACTTGATATGCTTAAAGACGGTAAAGCACTACGTGATCAACTTTGGGAAAATGCAGCTTACTTCCGTGAAAACATGGAAGCTGCTGGTTTCACTTGTGCAGGTAAAGATCACGCAATTATCCCTGTAATGCTTGGTGATGCGAAAGTGGCTGCAGCGATGGCTGACAAGTTATTAGCTGAAGGTATCTATGTAACAGGCTTCTCATTCCCTGTTGTGCCAAAAGGCCAAGCACGTATTCGTACGCAAATTTCAGCGGCGCATACGAAAGCACAGCTAGATAAAGCAATTGATGCCTTTACCCGTATTGGTAAAGAGCTAGGTATCATCTAAATTTATTAAATAGCAATATGCTTATTAATACTGAAATTCGCCAAATCATAAGTATGATCTGGCGAATTGTTTTTTGCTTGGGACGTAACAATGAAAGCATTATCGAAATTAAAAGCTGAACCTGGGATTTGGATGACAGATGCACCAAAACCAGAGGTTGGGCACAATGACTTATTAATTAAGATCCGTAAAACTGCGATTTGTGGTACAGACGTTCATATCTATAAGTGGGATGAGTGGGCGCAAAACACCATTCCTACCCCTATGGTTGTGGGTCATGAGTATGTCGGTGAAGTGGTTGGCATGGGTCAAGAAGTACGAGGCTTTGAGCTTGGTGATCGCGTATCTGGTGAAGGCCATATTACTTGTGGTCATTGTCGTAACTGTCGTGCAGGTCGCGTTCATTTATGTCGTAACACCATTGGTGTGGGGGTAAACCGAGAAGGCTCATTTGCTGAGTACCTAGTTATTCCAGCTTATAACGCATTTAAGATCCCTGATAACATTTCTGATGAGCTAGCTTCAATCTTTGACCCATTCGGTAATGCAGTACACACAGCACTGTCATTCGATCTAGTAGGCGAAGATGTATTGATCACAGGTGCAGGCCCAATTGGGATTATGGCTGCAGCTGTGGCGAAGCACGTAGGTGCACGCCATGTGGTAATTACTGATGTGAACGAATACCGTCTAGAGCTTGCGCGTAAGATGGGCGCGACACGTGCTGTTAACGTGGCAGAAGAAAAGCTTGAAGATGTGATGGCTGAGCTTGGCATGACAGAAGGCTTTGACATAGGTCTTGAAATGTCAGGTGTGCCAGTGGCGTTTAACTCTATGTTAAACAACATGAATCACGGTGGTAAGATTGCCATGTTGGGTATTCCACCATCAGATATGGCGGTTGATTGGAACCAAGTTATTTTCAAAGGTTTAGTGATCAAAGGTATTTATGGTCGTGAGATGTTTGAAACTTGGTATAAGATGGCAAGCCTTATCCAGTCTGGTTTAAATCTTGACCCTATCATCACACACCAGTTCCATATTGATGAGTTCCAAACTGGTTTCGATACCATGATCTCTGGTCAATCAGGTAAAGTGATCTTAAACTGGGACTAATGAAATAACATTTGTTTCAAAGGCGGCAAATGTCGCCTTTTTGTTTTTTTGAGAAGTAATTTATGCCGTTTAAACATATTTCAGTTGCGCAAACTAAAGCGCTTATGCAAAGCGATGATGTCGTTATTGCCGATATTCGTGATCCAAATGCATTTGCTGCTGGCCACATACCTGGCGCCATTCATTTATCAAATGCAAACATCGGCCAATTTATGGTTGAAAAAGACTATGAGCAGCCAATCGTGGTGGTTTGTTACCATGGAGTGAGTTCACAAGGTGCTGCTAATTATCTTATTGAACAAGGCTTTGAAGACGTGTATAGCATGGACGGTGGTTTTACGCAGTGGGCGCTTGAGCAACCAGAGTCTGTGAGCCAATGATTTTATTAGGTCAACACTCAGAGCCTAGAGCCTTGCAAGGCGCAGCTGACTATTTTAAAAGTCAGGGTATCAAGGTTAAGTTGACCTATTTAGACAACCGCACTGCACAAGTGTGGGTACCTGAACAAGATGTTGAACGTGCAACGCTGCTGTGGCAAGAGTTCCTAACTGATCCCTATCATGAACGCTATTTAGCGGCGTCATGGCAAACAGGTGATACCCAAGTAAAGTTTAACTACATAGGTAAAGATTTAAATTTGGCGCAGCGTTTTGTCGGGCTTCACTGGTTTTTAAAGCTTACGTTTATTGTTTGTATCTCGGTTTTTGCCAGCTTCTTCTTGGTACAAAACCCGCAATCATGGTTAAATAAATTACTGTTTAGTCCCAGTGAGCCATTATCATGGCTGACCCCTGCCATTATTCATTTTGGTGCATTACATCTTATTTTTAACCTGAGCTGGTGGCTGTATTTAGGCAATAAAATAGTTAAGCAAGCGGGTAGTTCGAGCTTATTCTTGTTGTTTTTTATTTCTGCATTAGTGAGTAATTGGGCGCAGTATTTATTAGTCGATAATCGCTTTGGTGGATTAAGTGGGGTGGTATACGCCTTACTTGGTTTTGCGTGGATCTACAGCTCAAAATTGCCAGAAGAAAAGCAGCTAATTACTAAACCTGTCGTCGGTTTTATGCTGTTGTGGATGGTGTTAGGGTTCGCTGATGTATTATTTATTAGTATGGCGAACTGGGCGCACTTATTTGGCTTATTAAGTGGAGTGGCAATTGCTGCATTACAACTGCCAAAATCAAAAAGAGGTTAGTGGTAAAGGTACTTAGTAAATAATACTTCGCGAATAATCTCTTCACCGGTTTCATCTTTAAGTAGTTTCTTTAACTTCTCAGCACAACGCTGACGTATCTCTTCTCGACCCGTTAATGACTTTATAGTTTCTTCAGGCTCTTTACTTAAGATTTGCACTATTGCATCACGAAGCAGTGGCGTATGGTGTTCTACAATAGCAATATTCTTCACATCATTGAGCATTAAATCTACGGTGACGCGAATATAACCGAGCTTTTTATTAGATTGTCCAATGTAGTTGGTGATGATATCAGGTTCAAAACCAAAATAACCCACATTTGCTTCTGCTCGAACTGATGTACTACTAAATGTCAGTAGTAATAATGCAAATAGGCTTGAGAGCATTTTCATAGTGGGTGAAGTTCCTGTTATATAACTGTCTTTGAAAGCGATTGTAACTGTATTTTAAAAAAAATTATACTCTGTTGAGTGTGTTACAAGTATAGAAAGTGACTAAAAATTTGCCGATTATTTTAGCTAAGGGTTACGCTTTTTCCACCAAGTAATAAAAAGCAAAGACTGAACTTTGTTGGCGAACTGAGCAATGTTATGATGTCTCGGTTGTAATCTGGGTTAGATATTATTTTGTTAAAGCATCCTCTTTCTATCGATTTTTCATGGCAAAGTTCACTCTCTGAGCTTTCTGTACCTGCTGCTTTAAAGCCTGTGTTAAGTGACACAGGCTCTCTCACTGCACGTTTAAAGCAAAAAAGTGCTGATTTCAAAGTGGTTGTTTTGAACGAACAGCCAATTTCAGCAAAATTATTGGGAGATACAGTCCATGATTATATTTGTCGTGAAGTTTTATTATATTGCGATGAGGTTGTTCAAGTTTATGCTCAGAGCTGGATCTCCATTCCTGCCTGTGAAAAAGGTGTAGAACAGCTAGGAGAAACCCCGTTAGGCGAGGTATTGTTTCAAAATGAGCGCTGGCAGCGTTCCGAATTAGAGATGGCTGAAGTAGAGTCTCGTGAAGAGCTAGCTCAATTGTTGAATAGGAACGAAATTACCCGTATGCCAATTTTTGCCAGAAGACGTATCTTTTCACAATCTGAGGCCCATGTGATGGTGTGTGAAGTATTTTTACCTGAGGTATTAGATGCAGCTTGAAGCCCTAAAATGGCAAAATTTTAATGCCTATAAGCAATTAATGCGCACCGATAAACCAATTGGCACCTTATTGTTGTTGTGGCCTACTTACTGGGCGTTATGGTTAGCAAATGATGGGCTGCCGAGCTGGGATCTTTTACTTGTGTTTTCGCTTGGTGTGTTTGTGATGCGCAGCGCTGGGTGCGTCATTAATGACTTTGCAGATAGAAAGATTGATGGTTCGGTAAAGCGTACAGCTAACCGTCCGCTTGCTACAGGAAAAGTTTTAGCGGGGGAAGCGTTAAGTCTGTTTGCATTATTGATCGTTGTTGCGTTTTCTTTGGTATTGGCGTTGAATTGGCAAACCATCGCGTTGTCGTTTGGAGCACTTGCACTGGCTGCTTGCTATCCGTTTATGAAGCGTTATACAAATTTACCTCAAGTTGTGCTTGGCGCCGCTTTTAGTTGGGCGATCCCAATGGCATTTATGGCCTCGCAGCAACAAGTTCCAATAATTGCATGGTGGCTATTTGCTGCAAATTTAATTTGGACTGTGGCGTATGACACTATGTATGCCATGGTCGACAGGGACGATGACTTAAAGCTAGGTGTGAAGTCGACGGCTGTGTTATTTGGTCAATATGATAGGCACATCGTTGCGGTACTGAACATCATATTTTTAGTAATAATGATCTTAATCTACCAAGCTGTCGAAGCGACGTTTTGGGCTTATTTGGGTCTCGCATTTGCTGCTTGTTTGCTGTTTTATCAACAAAAATTAATCCACGGTAGAAACAGAGAAAAATGCTTTAAAGCGTTTTTAAATAATCACTATGTGGGGATGTTGGTATTTTTGGGGTTGGCGCTTTCTTTTTGGTAGTGCAAAACTCTAGACATAAAAAAACCTGCTTAACGCAGGTTTTTCTTTCTAAATACAGCTTAAACATTCATAGTTTGTCTTTGTTCAAACTTCTCAATCAAACTAACTAGTTCTTTAATGTTAGCGTCTTCACTGAGTGTGTGGTTTGTTCTAACCAAAACTTGCTCGGTCGGTAGATCTTTATTTGTTTTGATCAAAACAACCTCAGGATCTTGAGCAACTAACTTAGAATGTTCAATACCAGCAATGGCAAATAAATCGCTATTTTTTATATTACTAAGCACTTCATTGATGTTGCCAACTCGCATCGACGTCACTTTATTAAAGCTATCAGCTGTTTCGTTGACCATGTGCTGTACTTGCCTTGACTGAGAAAGGCAGCCAAACATAGGGTAACTCATCAGATCTTGTCTAGTGACTGAGTCTTTCTGAAGCAGAGGGTGGTTTTTCGCAACGAACATGATGAGTTGATCAGGAATATAGATATCTGAGCTTGCTAATTCAGAGGAGTGCATACATACACTGATATCGATTTCTCCAAGCTGAAGCTTGTTCGTTAGCTCGGTTTCGTCGAGCATTTGCATTTCTACTTTAACGCTTGGATGGTGTGCTAAAAATTGCCCACAAACAACAGGCACAACACTGCTCATTTGTTGTGTATAACCAATAACCAGTTTATCTTGATCATTACCAAATAAACTCTGTTTTATATTCTTTTTGGCATTTTCAAGCTCGTTTAAAGTTGCTTTACAGTACGTGAGGAAAAGCTCACCTTGTTCAGTAAGACGAACAGAGCGTGTAGAACGTTTTACTAACTCACAACCAATCTCATCTTCAAGAGTTTGGATGCTACGGGTGAGGGCTGAAGTACTTATATTCGTCTGTTCAGCGGCTTGGCGAAAATGTCTTAAATTGCCTAGAGCAACAAATTGCTCAAGTTGTTCAAATCTCATTTGAAATTCCTTTTAATTTCAACGGTTCTTTTAGAACTGTGTATTTACCCAATAGTAATACAAAATGCAATAAGGGTGAAATACTTTTTTACATTAAAATTACAAACAGCTAGTCTGGATAGCTATCTCTAATAAAAATAAACTCATCTAGGTTATTTATAAATAAATCAACGAGTTTGGGGTCAAAATGTTTACCTTTTTCAGATTGTATCAGTGAAATAACTTTTTCTAAAGGCCAAGCTGATTTATAGCATCGATCGCTGCCTAAAGCATCAAATACATCAGCCAATGCGGTAATACGGCCGACAATGTCTATTTGCTCACCTTCTAAGCCTTGTGGGTAACCACTGCCATCCCATTTTTCATGATGATGGTAGGCGATTATTGCACCGCATTTGAGAATTTCATTACTTGAATTATGGAGGATCTCGTACCCTACTTTTGCATGTGTCTGCATAATCTCCCATTCTTTGTCATCGAGTTTCCCGGGTTTATTTAAAATACTGTCGGGAATGCTTATCTTTCCGATGTCATGTAAAGGTGATGCTAGCTTGATGATTTCAGATTGGTATTCATTTAAGCCATAAAGCTTGGCAAGTAGTTGACTGTAATTGGCAACACGTTTGACATGTGAGCCTGTTTCTTTAGAGCGTTTCTCTACTGCTTCACCTAGAATATAAGACAACTCTTTTTGAGACTCTTTAACTGTTTCTCGTAATCTAATATTGTCATAGGCCATCGCAATATTGTTGGCAAAAAAAGCCAATAATTGTCTATCTGTTTGTTGTAGTGCTGAATCTTTACTGACATACAGCATGGTCTCGCTGCCTTCTTGTGAAGGGAAATAACCAATATATTCAAACTCAGTTTGATGCGAGTGCTTTTTGTTATGGGTTTCCATAAACAGCTGTTTCACATTGTGTGGGATCGCTTCTGTATTTGGTTCAACCCCTTCGCCCGATGCAGCGAGTAACCTGAAATGTTCAGCTTGTGCATCTTGGCTGTTTACAGCCGCGGCACAGTAGATATCACTTGAAGAGATCCCCATAACGTCTGAAACATGGGAAAGAATTGTTGAGGCGAACTCTCGAACACTATTACACCTTAAAAATGATCCCGAAGCGTCTATAATGCGCTCAAGTCCTGCCTTATGCTTACCGATTGTTTGAATGTCACGGTGGGAACGAAGTGCGGAGTAGAGCAGGGTCTTCAGCTTAACCGCGGTTAACTCAGTTTTGTTTTTATAATCATTGATATCGTAATCACGAATCACTGCTTCTTCAGGTGCTTCGCCTGGTTGGCCTGTTCTTAATATGAGGCGGATGTCATGATTGCCGATATCTTGGCGAATGTATTTTACCAGGTCTAAACCTGCATGATTGCTTTCCATGACAACATCAATCAAGCCAACGGATATGTTCTCTTGTTGGTTTAATAAATCCATTGCTTCTTTTGCAGAATAGGCGTGATGAAACCTCAGTGCTTTATCTTCAAACTCAAAGCCTGATAACACTAGCTTAGTTACTTGATGAATATCTTCTTCATCATCAACAACAAGTACATCCCAATAATCTTCATTATTACTGGTTGACTCATGTTCTTGATTTAAATTTTCGTCAGAAAATAGGAAATTATCCACACTTCATCCTAGCCATACTCACTCAGAGTGAGTATAGACAGGAAAAGTCGAGCTTGCTTAATCGGTGGGTTTTTTTTCTATATTTTGCAATTCTATTTCAATGGCATCACAAGAAATATGTATTTCGTAGAGTGAAATAATCAAAGATAAAGTCAAACAACACAAACTCACACCAAATAAGATAATGCCAGGTAATTGCTGCTCAATAAACAAACTAAACATAGAGAGTGTACAGAGTAAAAAAGAAAAAACGCCCCAGACCTGCATGGCACGAATTAACTTTATACGCTTTTTTAAATTGTCTATTTGTGCCAAAACAACGGGTCGATTGGTTTTTCCTTCTCGTGCATTGAGCTCTCTAATTAATTGCGCTAGCACTAAAAAGCGATTGGTATAAGCTAATAGTAATAATGAAATGGCAGGAAATAACAGTGCAGGTGTTGTAAGTGTCATTGCAGTCTTAACGTTTTAGGTCTTTTCAAAGAAAGTTTATTATGACAGATAATTCTTGGCAGTGGTGTGAAGTTTTTACCTCCGATAATGTGATTGAAGCCCATTTGGTAAAAGGGCTATTAAAGCAGGCAAATATAGATGTATTACTCAAAGGGGAGGCTTTACAAGGTGCGCTTGGAGAAATTCCTCTAGATCAGGCAAAAGTTTCTGTGTGGGTTTACAAGATAAAATTGCACCAAGCGCAGGAATTATTGGTAAACTACCAACAACAAGAAAAAGACACTGAATGGCAATGTCCAGAGTGTGACGAATTTAACGGGCCAGCGTTTCAAGCATGCTGGCAATGTGGAAAAGATTATGAGTAAAGCGAATAACTTTCAGCGAATTAGAGAGTTAAATTATTTACAAAAGGCCGTGCTGGCTGCTGCTGTGTTAGAACGTATGCTGCCTAACTACGAATTGTTCAGCGAGGCCACAGAATTTGGCGACGCCAGTACGTTACGCAGTGCGTTAAATGTGTGTTGGGAAAAAATCCTATTACCAAAAAGCAAGATTAGCTTAGAGAAACAAGTTGAGAAAATAGAACCGAATGTACCAGAATTAAACGATTATCCAATGTTTGGTACGTATCCGGCCATAGATGCTGCAACTGCTTTACTTGGTTTAATTCATGGTCTTATGGCCAAAGATGAGCATGAGTTTGTGAGCGTTGCGAAAATCTCGCAAGCAACGGTTGCGCGTTATGTCGAGCTATTGATCGAAAGCGAAGGACTAGAGCCTGAAAACAAACTGGTTCGTGAACACCCCTACATGCAGTATGAGATTGATGTGTTAAGTGAGTTAATTGAATTTGTAGAGAATATGGGTCGTATCAGCAGTGACAGTGTGAAAGCGCTTAAACAACAGGCTGTCGCTGATGGGCAAACTAATATCGGCATTGCAATTTAGCGTAAAGATTAAAAACTGGAGAATTATTGATGCGCATTTTAGGCATTGAATCATCTTGTGACGAGACGGGAATTGCAATTTACGATGATGAACAGGGGTTACTAGCTCATAAGCTTTACAGCCAAGTAAAAGTGCATGCTGACTACGGCGGTGTTGTACCAGAGCTGGCTTCTCGAGATCATGTCCGCAAAACCATTCCACTGATAGATGAAGCTTTTAAAGAAGCAGATTGTGGCCCAGAAGACATCGATGGTGTTGCTTATACTGCAGGTCCTGGATTGGTTGGTGCTTTACTGGTCGGTACTTCAATTGGTCGCTCTTTGGCATTTGCATGGGATAAGCCTGCTGTAGCAGTGCATCATATGGAAGGCCATTTATTAGCGCCTATGCTTGAAGACGAGCAACCAGAGTTTCCATTTGTTGCTTTACTTGTCTCTGGCGGCCATACCATGATGGTGAAAGTGGCAGGTATCGGTGAATATGAAGTGCTAGGTGAGTCAGTTGATGATGCCGCAGGTGAGGCATTTGATAAGACTGCTAAATTATTAGGTTTAGACTATCCTGGCGGTCCGCTACTGGCAAAAATGGCCGAGCAGGGGACGCCTGGACGTTTTACTTTTCCGCGACCTATGACAGATAAACCAGGCTTAGATTTTAGTTTTAGTGGTTTAAAAACGGCAGCAGCCAACACCATTCGTAGCGAAGGTGATGATGAACAGACTAAAGCTGATATTGCCCATGCATTCCAAACCGCTGTAATCGATACACTAGCGATTAAGTGTAAACGCGCCCTCAAAGAAACGGGCATTAAACGTTTAGTCATTGCAGGCGGTGTGAGTGCAAACACTGAACTGCGCCAAAAGCTTGAGCGCATGATGCAAGGTATGAAAGGGCAGGTGTTTTATCCACGTACTGAGTTCTGCACTGATAATGGCGCGATGATTGCTTTTGCAGGTATGCAGAGATTAAAAGCTAAGCAATACGCAACGTTAGACATGAAAACTCAGCCGCGTTGGCCGATTGAAAGCTTACCAGCGCTATAAGATTTTAAAACTAAGCTTTCTTCTTACCTATTTTTGGCTCTTTCCCTTGAAGGAGCCTTTTTATATTGGCGCGATGACGAAAGATAATCAGCACAGTTAAAAAGCTCACTGGCACAGTATAAAGTGGTTTGATCAGCCAAGTATAAAACGGAGCCAGAGCAACGGTAACAATCGCGCCTAGCGATGAATATCGAGTGAGCCAAACCACAATAGCCCACGTTGCAATCAACAGTCCACCTAAACTTAACCCAATAGGTAATAAAGCGCCAAATGCAGTAGCAACGGCTTTTCCCCCATTAAAATGAAAGAAAACCGGATAGATGTGACCAAGGCAAGCGGCGACAGCAATCGCGCCCAACCAGTTTGGCTCTACACCTAAAAAGTAAGCGCCCCAAACAGGAATTGTACCTTTCAAGATGTCGAAGGTGAGTACTAAAGCGGCAGGAAGTTTTCCGCCTAAACGCAGCACATTGGTTGCGCCTGGATTATTTGAGCCAGAAAAGCGAGGGTCGGGTAATTTGAATAACTGACACACGAGCACTGCAGACGATACAGAGCCAATTAAATAGGCACATATGCAGATTAACGTAATTAACACAGGTTTCCTTATTTTGTCTTCAGCGTATTTCGGCTATCATTTCCCGATTCGAATGTAACTATATAAGTTACTAATCTATTTGTCACAGACAAAATACCAAAGTGGGGCGTGAATGGATAAGGTCTATATTTCTCAGCTACATGTTGAAACCATTATTGGCGTGTACGATTTTGAGAAAGAAAGTAAACAAAGTTTGTACTTTGATGTGGAAATGCTGACTGATATTCGAGCTGCGGCGCAGAGTGATGACATTAACTTAGCAGTCGATTATGCAAAAGTTAGCGAAGATATAATTACGCATACCACAGCCAAACCAGTTGAATTACTTGAAACCTTAGTTGAGCAACTCGCAGCATTGATTTTAGAGAAATACAACGTCACACAAGTGACGATTAAGGTGAGTAAGCCCGCAGCAGTGCCTGCAGCGCAAACCGTTGGTGTTGAGATCACTCGAGTTAAAGACATCTAATATGGCGCAGATTTTTATTAGCTTAGGCTCCAACGTAGACAGAGAAAAACATCTACGTGCGGGCCTAAATGCCTTGATTTCACTGTTTCCTGAGTATCAGCATTCTAGTGTCTTTGAAAGTGAAGCCGTTGGTTTTAATGGCAATAACTTTTTTAATTCAGTCTTTGTAGCACAAACAGATATGCCGCTTGAACAGGTGTGTGCTTTGCTCAAACAGATCGAAAGAGATAATGGCCGAACACCGTCAGATAAAAAGTTTAGCCCACGTACGCTCGATCTCGACCTACTGTTTTATGATGATGTAATTTGTGACTCACCTGCACAATTGCCTCGTGATGAAATTACCAAGAATGCGTTTGTATTACAGCCATTGGCTGAATTAGCACCGCATTTTTATCACCCAGTAGCCAAGCAAACTATAGGTGAACTTTGGCAAAATTATAACAACTTAAACCAAAAGCTATGGAAAGTGGAGTTCTAACCCATGAGCATTATTGAAATTATTGTGTTGGCCCTAGTACAAGGTCTGACAGAGTTTTTACCTATTTCGAGTTCAGCACACTTAATTCTGCCGTCACAGGTATTGGGCTGGCAAGATCAAGGCACGGCCTTTGATGTCGCTGTTCACGTTGGCACATTGTTAGCGGTGATTATCTATTTCAGAAAAGAAGTTGTTGATATTTTAACTGCTTGGTTTAACTCATTTGGTGCAAAAGGCAAAAAAACGGATGATAGCCAGCTTGGCTGGTGGATCATTTTGGCAACCTTACCGTCATTGATTATTGGTTACTTATTAAAAGATTTCGTAGAAGTATATTCTCGTAATGCGTGGATCATAGCTACAACGACCATCGTATTTGGCTTATTACTTTGGTATGCCGATGCAAAAGCGAAACAAATCAAAACCATTTATCAAATTAACTGGGTAATGGCGCTATTGATTGGTTTGTCGCAAGTGGTTGCTATGTTATTCCCGGGCACATCGCGCTCAGGTATAACAATGACAACGGGTCTATTACTTGGCTTGAATAAGCAAAGTGCAGCACGTTTCTCTTTCTTGATGTCTATTCCCGTTATTGCTGCAGCGGGTTCATACTATATCTATAAGTTATCGACAGGCGATGAACTGATTGATTGGAACGCGATTATTTTAGGTGCGGTGTTATCGTTTATTGCGGCTTACGCGTGTATTTACTTTTTCTTAAAAGTGATTGAGAAAATGGGCATGTTCCCGTTTGTCGTTTACCGTTTACTATTAGGTCTTGGCCTATTTGCTTTCTTAACGTGGTAAATGTTATTTAAGTTTTTTAGCATGACTATAATGACAGCGCTTCGGCGCTGTTTTTTTATGTCTAAAACAAAATAGTAAAAAATCTCTTGAGAGACGAGAGACGAGAGACGAGAGACGAGAGACGAGAGACGAGAGACGAGAGACGAGAGACGAGAGACGGCTAATCCCAATTTTCATTAGCTCTAGTAATAATAGCTTGGCTTTAAAATTTTCATGCTCAGGTGTCAGTCAGTTTGAAGCAATAAAAAACGCCTCCGAAGAGGCGTTTTGAAATACTAACTTCTAACTAGATTAGAAAGTGTATTTAGCACCGATTGATAGACGGCGACCTTTCACGTCAAAGAATTCACCATCATCATAAGTGAACGGGTTACGTGGTGGTTCACGGTCTAATAGGTTGTTAATACCTACACGTAACTGTAACTCATCCATTAGATACGTCTTGTACATGAAATCAAATGTCGTGTAAGACGGGATATCGTTATAGTTGTTGTCTTCTGCAGTCCAGTCGTTGTCATTTACAGTTGAATGACGGTAGTTTGCCGTTAACACGTAAGATGAATCATCTTGAGAGTAAACAGCACTTAAACGACCTTTCCAGCGTGGAGATGCAGTTTCACCAACGTAGTTACGGAAGTCTTCTTCACGACCAGTTGAGTTTTGGTTGTCATCAATTAGGTACGTTGCAGTTAGCTTAAGAGATAAGCTACCGTTGAATACGTCTGTACGGTAAGCTGACTCGAAGTCCATACCTTTCTTAGTGATTTGTGCAGCATTGATTGGACGAGTGTAGAAGTGAGTGATATTGCCCGTCTTCTCGTCACGCTCAAAGTTACCACAGAATGGGTTATCTAAAGAAGATGACTCATAACATAGTGCAACACTGTTACGACCGAAGTATTCAATTGCGCCATCAACTTCAAATGACCAGTAGTCCACTGTGAAGTCTAAACCATCTACGAATGAAGGCGTGTAAATTACACCTATTGTGTAGTCGTTTGATACTTCATTCTCAAGGTTTTGGTTACCTTGAATGTAACCAGGCAGGCTACCGCCACCGATCCACTCATCAGTTGGCATCCAACCAGAAGCTAGGCCATCTGCTTGACAATTCTTGATAACATTGTCTTTGTACTTGCTACCTGAACTTGCAATTGAGTCAGCACGACATACGTCCGCACGACCTGAGCTAAACGTTTTTGAGTTCGGTGTGAATAAATCACCTAGGTTTGGCGCACGTACTGATTTAGAACGGTTTAAACGAACACGTAGATCGTCTGTAACACCCCAGTTAAGCGCTAGTTTCCACGCGTTATCAGAACCAGTTACAGAGTAATCCATGTAACGGAACGCAGTTTCTAGTGTTAGATCTGTCGCTAGGAAAGCATCTTCAAGAAGTGGGATTGAGATTTCAGCTGATAGTTCGTCAACTTCAATTTCACCGTCCATAGGAAGGCTAGAGTTACCAAAGATTAAGCCTTTTTCCATGTTTTCAGATGGAGCCGTTGTTGCTGATTCACGACGGTGTTCTGCTGTGAATGCTGCAGCTACATAACCTGCCGGTAGTTCATATAAAGAACCATCAACAGTTAATGCAAATACAACTTGGTCGTGCTTAGCAAAACGAGTTGCCGTCGTTGCGATGTAATCTTGCTGAGCTGCTGTTGCAGATGTAGCGCCCATTGGGTTGAAAGGTGTACAACCTTCAATTGCACCAACCACATTGCCTTCGGCATCGCGATCAGCACATACGATTTGACCGTTATACTCTACAGCGTCAATCGCGTTTGCAAGGTTTTGTGTTAATACTTCACCTGTCCAAAGCGTATCTTGTTCGATACGTCCATATTGAACGTATGTGCTGTAACCCCAGTCATCAGTTAAGTAACCTTCAGCGCCAAAAGATGTACGGAATACTTCACGCTCTTGGTTGTACATACGGTCACCCCAAAGGTGCTCGTTTGCTTGACGAAGCGTTACAGAAGTAAGCTCATTGTCGTCCATTAGTTTCGCCATATCATCTTTGATGAATGCGTTGTCGCGACGAATCGTGTGACGGAAGAAAGCAGGTGAGCTTTCAGTTGTTGCATCTGTGTTTGAGTAAGTGAAGTCAAACGTTAATGCATGCTCGTCATCTAGCTGGTAAGTACCGTAAGCTGATGCAATTACACGCTCAAGCGGAGTTTGGAAGTAAGACTTATAACCATCGCTAAAGATACCATCACCCATGTTGTTTGCATCAGTGAAGTAACGGTTTGCATCACGGCCAACACCCGGATTTGGGATCATACCTAGGCCGTTGTCGAATGCACGGATGTTACCGTTCTCATCAAACGTGTAATGGTGGTTTAAGTAACCATCTGTAGAGAAGGCATTTTTAGTGAAGAAATCACCACCTTCAGAGTAATACGCAAGCGCAGTTGGCTGACCAAGAATAACGCGACCAGGAACATTGTCGTCACCGCTTGCATTTGCTGGGTTGCCGTATGAGTTTACTGGGTTTGCGAAGAAATCACGGCTAAGCTTTGTGTAGCTTTCGTTTTCTGTGTAGTTTACAGATGCGATGAAAGATAACTTATCAGCTTCCATACCACCAGTGATTGAGAAGTAGTTTGACTCACCACCGCTTTGCTCTGGACGAACTGTTGAAACGTCAACTTCGATACCGTCCATAGACTTTTTAGTAATGATGTTTACAACACCTGCAACAGCATCTGCACCATAAACAGCAGCAGCACCACCTGTTGCGATTTCAATACGCTCAATCATTGACGTAGGGATGTTGTTTAAGTCAACTGCAGTGTCACCTACAGAGCCTGGTACGAAACGACGACCATTAACAAGCACTAAAGTACGCTCTGAACCTAAACCACGAAGGTCAGTTGTATTCAGGCCTGAAGCATAAATGTAGTTAGTCGTTGTTTCAGGAGAAAGGCCAACTGTCGCTTGAGGCATTTCTTCAAGTAGGTCGTTTACGTTAGTAATACCTTGGTTTTCTAGTTCAACACCACCGATCACAGTAACCGGAGTTGGAGACGTTAGGTTAAAACGCTTAATTTTAGAACCAGTAACCTGAATGCGCTCTACTTTTTGCGCTTCAGTATCTGTATTTGCTACCGCAACAGTACCTGCTGCAGTACCTGCTAGTACAGCAGCCTGAATGCTTGCTGTTAATAGGTTTAACTTCTTCAACATATAACCTTTCTCTATTTGTTTTGAATCTCACATGCGTTGCATGTGCCATAGGTCAGGTACTGTTTTTAGCATAAGTAATTGTTACTTAATTCCTTGACTTGTTTGTGTTAAATGTTCTCTTTTTGTGAATTGTGTTTTTATTTTGGGTTTTAATTGTTTTTATTCTTCAATTACAGTGGGTTGAAGTTGTTTTTTTTGTAATCTTAAATTTACAGGGTGGTCTTGTTTAAGTGGTTGTTAATGTTTGTTTTAACTCTTTGTTAGTGTGTGCAAACTTTCGTTAAAGCTATTGCTTTTTTAGTGTTCTAAAATGTAACTTTGTTGTTCTTGTTAATGTTAATTGGACTGTTTTAATAATGAGCGCTTAAGAATGAAAATAAAAAATGGCGGGAACTTTAGAGGAGTTGAATAATAAAACACCTCTAAATGTATGTAAAAAGAGCGAGCTGTTAACTGAGTGTTTTTTCTATTGCAGCAATTCGAGCTGTTTGTAATCCAAGTTTAATCGCTGCACCTTGATATCCTAATGCGATGACCTGTTGTGCAGTAACCGCTTGAGATGCCATGGCACAATTTTGTAGCGTTTGTGTAATATACTGCTGACACTGTGTATATTTTAGTATCTCTAGTAACAAGTTAAAGCGTTCAGGGCGACGCCAAAGATCTATGAGGTTAAAGAACTCTAAAATATTTTCAGGGCTAAAGTTTTTTTCATTTAAAAAGTTATTTAATAACTTAAAGTCTCTCAAGCTGTTTGCATAGATACTGGGGAGCTTTAACGTTTGTTCTATATGTTTAAGGTCATCTGGTGTGCAAGCTTCTAGACATAAACAAAAGTGACAAACTTGCAGTGTGTCAGGTTCAATTGCTACTTCTTGTGTGGTCACACATTGATTAGCTCTTGTTATTTTTTGGGTTTCTAATTTGGACCAGCTAGGTAAAATAGGAAGGACATCAGCTAAAGCATTAATGTCATTTATTACCTCTAAGAATAAATGAAGAGTGTTGGTTTTTAGACATTTTTCTATCTCTAACCAGATCCGTTCTTTGGTTAATGTTTTAAGCTCACCACTGGCAACCATATCTTTCATAAGCAAAAGCGTTTCAGGCGCAATGGTAAAGCCTAAATGATGGTAGCGCGCAGCAAATCGCGCAACGCGTAAAATGCGGAGTGGGTCTTCACTAAAGGCTGGGCCAATATGCCTAAGTGAGCGGCTTTTTATATCTGCTTGGCCCTGGTATGGGTCAATCAGCTGTCCATTTTCATCTTGTGCAATGGCGTTGATAGTTAAATCACGGCGATACAAGTCTTCTTCTAACGTGACTGTCGGGTCGAAGTCACATATAAAGCCGGTATAACCTTGTCCGTTTTTACGTTCTTTACGAGCGAGGGCGTATTCGTCTTTACTTTTCGGATGTAAAAAAACAGGGAAGTCTTTCCCAACTTGTTTGTAGCCTAAAGACTGCATTTCATCAGGGGTGCTACCGACGACGACATAATCATGTTCTACAACTGGGTAATTTAAAAGCGCGTCACGAACAGCGCCTCCAACTAAATAAACTTTCATGTGTATTCCAATGTTTCAACGGGTGCACTTGGTTTCAAGGTTTTATCTTGCGCACTTTTTTGCCATTATAGGGCCTATCATAACAATAAAGAGTTTTATCGTGTATTTAAGCTATTTTGGGTTGAAAGAGAAGCCGTTCTCAATTGCGCCTAATCCTGAGTATTTATATATGAGTGAGCGCCACAAAGAGGCGCTGTTACACTTAAATTATGGATTGGGGGACACAGGTGGGTTTGTATTACTGACGGGTGAAGTTGGAACTGGTAAAACCACTATTACGCGTTCAATGCTGAAATCATTGCCTGAGAATACCGAAGTAGCTTTTGTATTAAACCCTGCGCTTTCTGAACTAGAACTACTAGCAAGTATCTGTGATGAGTTAACAATATCGTATGATCCAGAAACCGCGACTCTTAAAAGCTTAACTGACGCCTTAAAAACGCGATTTACAGAGAATTATAAAGCGGGCGGTCACACTTTACTTGTGATTGATGAAGCACAGCATTTATCACCGAGTGTGCTTGAGCAACTGCGTTTATTGACCAACCTTGAAACAGACGATAAAAAGTTGGTGCAAATAGCGCTGATTGGTCAACCAGAATTGCAAACCCTACTACAGCGTAATGAGCTTAGGCAATTAGCTCAGCGTATTACTTCTCGATATCATTTATTGGCACTGACAGAATCTCAAGTGTTTGCGTATATTCAGCATCGCCTGCAAACCGCGGGCTGTGATACTGCTTTATTTAGCCATGAAGCTGTATCGCATATTTATAAACGTACTCAGGGGATACCGCGTTTAATCAATCTGCTGGCAGACAGATGTTTGCTTGGTGCTTTTTCTGCGCAGAAAAGAGTCATAGATAAAGCGGTTGTTGAACAGGCTGCAAAAGAAGCCCTACCTATGGTCAGCGTAAATAGTGAACCAGCTTCTGAAAGTAAGCTGAAGAAGTTTGCGCCTGTCTTGTCTCTTATTGTAGCAAGCTATATTGTTGGTTTTGCTGCTGCTTATATTTTTTAAGAAGTTCAATTATGTCTATTATTGATGCCGCATTTAAACAATCACAAACCGCAAACAATACTGAGCAAGCGCACTTAGCTTATCAACAAACAAAACAATTGGCTTTTTATAGAAAGCTATCGATTGGTCTTGCGGGTGTTGGTTTGAGTGTCACTTTTGCATTGGCTGGTTTTTACAGCGGCCAATACCTTCAGAGTCAATCTCAATCAATTGCCACCTTACAAAACCAGCAAGAGCAAGTTGAAGAGGTAACTGAAACATTAGCGCAGCAAGACAATGTATCGCGCTTGCAGCCAACTCAGGCTAAACCGACTTCAGAAACTTCTAATAATCAAGGGGCTGTACAATCCGGTGAGCAATATCAATGGATGTCAGTGCAAGTTGGGGTAAACGAGCAAGGGGTACCTATTTTTAAACAGCAATTGGTACCGCTGTCGGCTGTTGCTCAGGTCAATACTGTGCCAGCCGAGTCTTCTGTTGTCAGCAATACCGCTTTACCAGAACAACCTGAAGAAGACTTAAGCCAATATCGTGTATTAGGGAAGCCACTGGATGATACGCAGTTGAATAGCCAAGTAGGTACTTCTTTACAAACGACACCATCGCAAGAAGATCTAAGCCAGTATCGCGTATTAGGAAAGCCACTAGAGTCCGAGCCTGAGATACAAACAGAGTTGTTAAATAACTATGACTCTCAGAGCAATACAGAGAATCAAATACCAAAAAACGCAGTTGAAGAAGCAACTGATGAGGCTGCGGAAAGGTTAAAAGCTGCGTTTGAGCTTGCGGTTGCAGAAACTGCAGATAAAGATTTTACTGAAGCAGAGCCAGCTGAGACTTCGGCAGAAAAAGAGCGCTTATCTATTGAATTTCTACCTGCAAAAACACAGGCTGCAATAGGAAAGTTGACGTATCAAGCTCATATTTATGCCACCTCAGAGCACAAACGTTGGATAAAAATCAATGGCGTTGAACTGTACGAGGGTGACAAAATTAATGGTATGAGGTTACTGGAAATTGCGCCAGAGGCGAGTATTTTTAGATTCCAAGGGTATGATTTTGCAGTGAAAGCCATGCAAGATTGGCAGCCTTATTAATAACCCTTGATCGTAATTTAGATATAAATTAAAGCCTAAATCACTTATGTTGTTTAGGCTTTTTTATGTCAGCGCCTATTAAGGCATGCGGAGGCGAATTTAATGAAAGCACCTTATGGTAAAACTGAGTGCTTGAAAAACTTAATCAGATCTAAACCAAACTCTTCAGGTTTTATTGCCGCTTCTAATTCATCCGTACAGCGTTTTTCTGCCAAATCTATGTCTTCGACAGCGATGTGATACATTGATTTTGCACTGTAAAATACTTTAACAATAGGCTTTAAGGGCTGCTCTGGATTTGAGCTTGCAACCATGCCTATTCTTTGAGATTTCAACTTTACCAAAGAGCCAACAGGGTACACCCCAATACAGTTGATGAATTCATTAAGGAGCTTTTCGTCAAAGTGGTGTGGACTGCTTTCTCTGAGCATTTTAAAAGCTTGAATGGGTGTAAGCGCTTTTTTATAGACCCGTTCAGCCGTTAATGCATCAAATACATCAACAATAGAGGCCATTCTGACATAATCTGATATTTCACCATTACTTAAGCCTTGCGGGTAACCTGAACCGTCAAGTCTTTCATGGTGGAACCCTGCTACTTCACAACTTATTTTAGATAAGCCTGCTTCAGTGACAATCTCATAACTGAATTGGGCATGTTGTTTCATTTGCTCGAATTCGCTGTCACTGAGTTTACCTGGCTTGTTGAGGACCGCATCATCGACTTTTATTTTACCGATATCATGGAGTAAAGCGCCGGTAGCTAGCTGTTCGATAATCTCTCTATCTAAACGTAAATGTTTAGCAAAAATAGTGATGAGTGTGGCAACATTTATAGAGTGTTCGAGTAGATAAGCGTCTTTTTGTTTGATCATGGCAATGCAAGATAGGGCATCTTGATTGCGAAAAATTGAATCTATAAAGCTCGTTGCTACCTCTTTAAAAGCGTCGACATCAATGGGGTTACCCGCTTTTAAATCTGCAAAGGCTTTGGCTTGAAGTGACTTGGCTTCTTCAACAAGTTTCATGGCCTGATTTATTTCGGCGCTAATGGCAGTAGATTTATGCCAAGGGTCTTTTTCTTGCTCAGACGCATTTTGAATATCAGAGTCAGGCGCAGTAATACCATGTTTGTTATTGCTCAAGTCGAGCATTTTATCAGGGTCAACTTCAACTCTTAAAATACCCGCAGAAGCGAGTTTGTCGATACTCGTTTGTGTCTTAACCCAGCCTTGTGTCTTGACTTGCACACTGCCAGTTTGTTCTAACACGCTTACAACAAACATGCCGGGTTGTAACTCTTCGATGCTTATGCTCTTCACAGTACTTTCTTTTTTAGTGCCAGTCATTTAAGC
The DNA here is from genome assembly GCF_056158285.1 of Pseudoalteromonas sp. AWM4_233. Classification (NCBI taxonomy): domain Bacteria; kingdom Pseudomonadati; phylum Pseudomonadota; class Gammaproteobacteria; order Alteromonadales; family Pseudoalteromonadaceae; genus Pseudoalteromonas; species Pseudoalteromonas sp. AWM4_233. Next base: position 755,606 of record NZ_JBSWSZ010000001.1, read on the forward strand.
CTAGCAAAAGATACCTAAAAAAACAGTTGAGGGAGATCATGAAAATTAAAAAAGCCTGTACTTAATTAAAAGTACAGGCTTTTTAAAGTCAAAGAGTAAAATAGATTATTCGTCGTCTTCAACTAATGTCATTAGTGACGTGTTACCACCAGATGCCGTAGTGTCGATACTAATGGTCTTTTCTGTTACTAGACGGTTAAGCAGCGTGTCGTAGTACTCAGCACTGATCACAGGCAAGATAGCGCCCTTACGTGCAGCTAGTTGCGTACTGAAATAGCCTTTACGTGCACAACCGCTACCAACTACTGCCGCAGCAAGGTGATCATGAGCCAATACCGCAGGAAGTTGATTAAGCTTAGCAACCTGCATAACGCCTTCAGCTACGCCGCAGCTGATTAACTTATCTCTGAAAGCTAATGCTTCTTCGTGGAATAAATCAGAAACCACAGTGATCACTGTATTACCAGCAGCTAGAGAAGTAATGATAGACATTACCCAGAAGTTGAATGAGGTGTCTTTATCAGCAAAACATACAACACAGCCACGCGGCTCGTAACGAATCGTATTTGACTCACCTGTAGGACCAGGCAACTGTACAACCTTGCTTAAGCGCTTTTCAACACGAATGATCTGCTCACGAGCATCAGCTAAGGTGTGCGCTAGGTCATCAGCAAGTTGATCCATAATCTCAACATTAGCAAGTTTCGCTAATAACTGACGTACCACAGATACGCGGTTATTTAGCGGCATTGCACGCCATGCTTTTTCATCACGCATTGAGTTTTGCATTAGCTGGCTAACTTGCTCTTGCGCACCTTGGAATGCCTGAAGCGCTTCAGTATCAACTGCAACGTTAGTAGATTGACGGTTATCTGGTGTCTTATTCTCTTTTACTAGGCGAGATAAGTAGTTAGGGCCACCTGCTTTAGGGCCAGTACCAGAAAGACCACGACCACCGAACGGCTGAACACCAACAACGGCACCGATCATGTTACGGTTGATGTAAATGTTACCTGCGCGTGATTGCTTAGCTAGGTAGTTTGCACGCTCTTCAATACGCGAGTGAATACCCATAGTTAAGCCAAAGCCTGTGCTATTTACTTGGTCGATTACTTTATCGATTTCAGTGCCTTTGAAGCGGATCACGTGTACACATGGGCCGAATACTTCTTTCTTCAGAACAGATAGGTCTTTGATCTCATATAAACGAGGCGCAAAGAAGAAATGACCTGTGTCACCCATATCAGGTAATGGACATTCAAAATGCAGTGTTGCATTGCCTTTTAAGTACTCTACGTGCTCAGTAAGAGCGCTATGGGCTTTTTGGTCGATTACCGGGCCAACATCCGTTGAAAGGTAAGCAGGATCACCAACGTGTAGCTCTTTCATTGCACCTTTGATCATGCTGATCACTTTGTCTGCAATTTCTTCTTGTACAAAAAGAACACGAAGAGCAGAACAGCGTTGACCTGCTGACTGGAAGCCAGAAGAGATCACATCGTCAACAACTTGCTCAGGCAGCGCTGTTGAATCAACGATCATACAGTTTTGACCACCGGTTTCAGCAATCAGAGGTACTTGGTCGCCACCTCGCTCAGCAAGGGTTTGTGAAATGCGTGTACCCGTTTCAGTAGAACCTGTGAACATAACGGCTTGAATACGCTCGTCAGGTACAATCACCTGACCAACTTTGCTACCGCGTGCGATAACAGGCTGAACTACGTTTTCAGGTAAACCAACTTGCTTCATTAGGTCAATAGTGCGAAGTGCAACCAGTGATGTCTGCTCAGCAGGCTTTGCAATAACTGTGTTACCTGTCACGATTGCCGCTGCAACTTGGCCTAAGAAAATCGCCAGTGGGAAGTTCCAAGGGCTGATACATAAAATCACACCACGTGGAGAGAAACGCTCATCTAGCGCAAGTTCTTCAGCTTTTGCTGCGTAGTAACGACAGAAATCAACCGCTTCACGTACTTCATCGATTCCATCTTGGGCAACTTTACCTGCTTCTTTAATACATAGAGCGATTAGTTCATCAGTATGTTCTTCAAGAATATCACCTGTACGACGAAGAATGTCAGCGCGCTCGTTGATTGGCACTTTTGACCAAGCTTCGAATGCTTGTTCTGCGTTCGTCACTAGCTGCTTCATTTCAGCTTCGTCTTGGTGACGAATTGAACCAAGTACTTCATCGTGGTTTGCTGGGTTAATTACCGCTTCATGACCTTCAGGTACATCGTTGTGCGTAATTAAGTTTTTCTCTACCCAAGCATTCAAATTGTCACGCATTGGCGTGATGTGATTAATATTGGTTAAGTCTAAACCTTTAGAGTTATTACGCTCAGCACCGAACATGTCGATAGGCATGGTGATTTGCGTATTACGCTTGTTGCGTAAGCGCTGAATCTTTTCTACAGGATCTTCTAATAGGCTTTCAACCGGCTTACTCTCATCAACAATCGCGTTAACGAATGAAGAGTTTGCGCCGTTTTCTAATAGGCGACGAACTAGGTAAGCTAGTAGGTCTTCGTGCTGTCCAACTGGCGCGTATACACGACACTGAACTTTGTCTTCAGTTACAACTTGGTTGTATAGCGAATCACCCATGCCATGTAGACACTGGAATTCGAAGTTGTTGTATTCGCCGTTTGCTAGCTCAAGAATTGTCGCAGCAGAGTAGGCGTTGTGCGTTGCGAACTGAGGGAAGATCACATCACGTGCGTTCATTAGTTTAATCGCACAGGCTTTGTAAGATACGTCAGTGCTTGCTTTTCGTGTGAATACAGGGAAGCCTTCAAGGCCATCAGCTTGAGTTAGTTTTACTTCAGTATCCCAGTAAGCGCCTTTAACAAGACGAACCATCATCTTACGACCTACGCGACGACATAGGGCTTCTAACCAGTCAACAACCCAGATAGCGCGTTTTTGGTATGCTTGCATTGCAAGACCGAAACCGTTCCAGTCACCTAACGCTTCATCAGAGAATACCGCTTCGATGATGTCTAAAGAAATATCTAAACGGTCTGCTTCTTCTGCATCCACAGTGAAGTTGATGTCATATTGTTTCGCTGCAAGTGCAAGTTCTTTTAGTTTAGGAACTAGCTCTTCCATTACGCGCTCACGGTGTGTGAATTCATAACGAGGGTGAATTGCAGAAAGCTTTACAGAAATACCAGGGCTCTTGATTGGACCACGGCCATTTGCTGCTTTACCAATGACATGAATTGCTGTCATATAGCTGTTGAAGTAACGCTCTGCGTCGGCCATGGTGCGCGCACCTTCACCTAGCATGTCGTAAGAATAGGCATAACCTTGTGCTTCTTTTTCTTTTGCACGTTCAAGAGCGGCTTCAATGGTGGTGCCCATTACGAACTGCTGACCCATAATCTTCATTGCATATTGCACAGATTTGCGGATAGCTGGCTCGCCAATGCGACCCATAGTACGTTTTAGTAGACCAAACTGTTCTTCTTTTGATTTGTCTGCATAGTCAACCATCTTGCCAGTTAGCAATAAGCCCCAGCTTGATGCATTAACAAATAGAGAGTCACTGTTACCTAAGTGAGAGCTCCAGTCACCTTGACTTAGCTTGTCACGAATTAGTTCGTCTTGTGTTTCTTTGTCTGGCACACGAAGCAAAGCTTCAGCTAAACACATTAACACCACGCCTTCTTCAGAAGATAAAGAATATTCTTCTAATAGCGCATCAACACCGCCTTTACCTTTTTGGTCTTGACGAATGTTTAATACCATTTGACGCGCGCGCTCCCAAGCACGGCTTCGAGCAGAAACACCAACTTCTGCTAAAGGCAAAATCTGATCGATGACTTGTTCTTCGTCGATGCGATAAAAGTCTCTGATCTTTTGACGGATCGGACACTGGGTCGTTAAGTCGCCTTTAAATAGCATAATGTGAACCCTCTAAAATTATTAGGTGATAGAATTTTTGTGCATTGTATACAAATCGCAGCAGAATATGCTGGTTTAATTTGGCGATTTACGGTAATTTACGGCTCAAATTCTAAATAATTCAGCATAAAATTCTGTATGACAACTTCAATCAAAACACGTGTGCTTGATCGCATTGATTTAGCTATTTTAGACGCTTTACACAAAAACGGCAGAATTTCGAATGTAAATCTCGCTAAGGCAGTAAACTTAAGCCCTAGCCCGTGTTTAGATAGGGTAAAAAAGCTTGAAAGTGAAGGGTATATAGAAGGGTATAGTGCCCGATTAAACCCTGAAAAATTAGGGCAGCATTTGGTGGCCCACGTAGAAATACGTCTAAAAAGTTCTACTGAATCGGTTTTTGAAACCTTCAAACAGCATATTATTCGGATCCCTCATGTAGTGAGCTGTGACATGGTTGCCGGTGGCTTTGATTATTTAGTGAAAATTCGAGTACCTGATATGACGGTTTATCGTGAAGTGCTAGGGCAAATTGTAGAGATTCCAGGCGTTGGTACAAATCATACTTATATGGTGATTGAGCATGTAAAACCAGATTTAGGGGTAGGCGTGCTGTAAGGGAAGGAGTGTCTTTACTAGGTTTAATTTATTAAAAGCTTGTAATACATTCATGTACTTATAAGCTTTTACTCGTTTACTCGTTTACTCGTTTACTCGTTTACTCGTTTACTCGTTTACTCGTTTACTCGTTTACTCGTTTACTCGTTTACTCGTTTACTCGTTTACTCGTTTACTCGTTTACTCGTTTACTCGTTTACTCGTTTACTCGCTTACTCGACAAATAAAAAAGCCGTGCATAGCACGGCTTTAAGTTCAGTTTACTTTATAAATTAAGAACCACCAGTACCAGTTACTGGTACTGTGTTAACTTCACACTCTACAGGCAGGTTAACAACTTGTTCTGTTGTGCTTGCAGCAAACTCAGCTGAGTCTACTAGAGCATTTGTATTTGGATCTAATGCTCTAACAGTATAGTTACCAGCAGCAACATTTGTGAATGTTGTTGTACCGTCATTGTTAGTATAACGACGGCCTTGGTAAACGTTATCTGAATTGTATAGGTATACAAACGTAGATGTTGGAACTGGTGCAGGAGCTACGTCAAAGTCATCTGTATTGCTACATACAAACTGTGTCTTAACAGGTTGATCTACTGGCGGCTCTGGTGCATCAATAGTTAGTACTACAGTTTTACCATTCAATTCACATAGGTCATCAAGTTTAAGACGAGAAGCTTGCTCATCAACAGGGTTGTCAGTGAAAACTTTATCAGTAGAGTTATCTGTGTTTAATACACCGTCAACAATGTTCGCTTTGTTTTGAAGAAGCTGCATGAATACAGAGAATGCAGGCGGGTAGTAAATGCGAGATTCATTGAAGAATGTGCTCTCATAACCACGTTTTAGTTTACGGTAACCACCAGACTGTGATTCAACTAGAAGGTCAAACGCAGAAACGTTGTCAGTTGTGCCGTCAGCATAAACGATGTCAAAGCGTACGTTGTTTGAAGTGCCGCAGTTACCATTGTTAGCTTGACGCCAGTTGAAGAAATCAAGGTTCCAGTAAGATAAGTGAGTTACATTTACAACTACGTCGAATACATCAGCGTTGCTTTCATTTACTTGTGCAACACCATAGCTCTCGAATGACCACTCAGCTACGTCAGCATCATAGCTCCATACTGGAACAATATCACCAGCCTTAATTGTACGAGACTCGATTGCTGTTCCATCAGGAGAAATACATGCACCTTTACGGAAGTAAGCGCCATCAGTTTGCTTCGCTGAATCAGTAGCAAAACCTTCAACATCTTTTTGCTTCAATAAAGCAGCAATTTGTTCGTCAGTTAGGTCATCAGCTAAAACTGGTGTATAGCTCATAGGACAGGTGTTTGCAGTTTTAACATCTACCTGCATTTTCACTTCGATGCTGTTTTTGATAGGGTTACCATCTTCATCAACTTCACCAGAGTCACCAAATTCTTTAACTTTGTTGCCTTCTTCGTCAGTAAGCTCGATAGCAACAAAACCAGCTGTTGTGAATGAACCGTTTTGTGCTGTTTCTTCAGCATTATCAGTATCAGCAGCAGGTACTGAAACAGCTAGGTCTAAACCACCAGGGAAGAAGTCAAGAGAAGAAGAGTCACGAGTTTGCTCTTCAGCAGTAGCATCATCAGCGTTAGCTGCAGCAGTTGTACTTGCTTCGTTGTTGAAGTAAGCAACAGCTAGTTTAGGCTTGCTTGTTAATGGAACTAACTCACCAGCTTCGTTTTTAGTAAGCATTTTAGAGCCGCTAGGGATAGTGATTGTTGCACCACCTTTGTCATCTTCTTCAGTAGCGTCTTCTTTCGTTACTTCTTGAGTTAAAGTAATTGGCTCATCACTAGTTAGCGTACCGTCTTCAGCCATGGTAACAGTATCACCAAGCTCAACTTCTTCCGCTGCAATTGCAACACCTTCAACTTCAGCACGAGGTGTTAAGATTACAGTTGATGCTGCTTCAGTAATTTCACTAGAAAGTGTAACCACAGTACTGTTGTTGAAGTAACCGTCTGCACTGAAGTTTACAGTGATGTTAGTACCTTCTTCAGTAACTTCACTAATTGACGCAGTAAACAAACCAAGTCCATTATTTAAGGTTAATTCAGAAGATGTAAGAGCTTCACCTTTAGGTGATACAACGTTATCACCATTTTTTGTAATGCGAACAGTTACAGGAGCCTCTGCTGTACCAAGGTTTTCACCTGCAACGTTTTTAACCGCGATAGTAAAAAAGCCTGCTTGCTTTTCAGTAGCTGTACCATCTGGGATCTCACCAACATCAACAGTATCAGGAACTTCTGGTACTGGTGGTTTAATATCAATGTTGTTGTCATTGTCACTGAAACAGCCTGCTAGGCCTAGAGTAACACCCATTGCAAGGGCAAGTTTGGTTAAATTAAACTTTTTGTTTCCCATGATTTTTACCTTTTCCTTTAATTTCAAGTAAACTGAGAGTGCACTAATTATGTTGCAGATATAAGATCACCTTGCCCCGCAATGCAAATTAGTAACTAGAGAATAATAGCTCATTATTTATTCGTCAAGCTGCTGAATGATACTTTATTAAAAGTTCATATACAAATTTAGACGCTTAATTTTTTTATTAAAATCAGTCCCTTTTTTTAGGGCTAGCATAAAGCAGTATAACAATTAATTTACGAAGTAAATTTGACGTTTTTAACAGTTTTTCAGCAAGCAAAACTGTCGACAAAGTCGTCTAAGGCATCAATGTCTACAGGCTTTAATCCATCAGGGGTTCTGATTATCAGACCTTTATCGACTAATTCGGTTACAACACGGCGATAAGCGCGCTCTGTGGTAGCGAATCGTTCTGCTTCAGCGTTTACTGTGCTGTAAGCTCTTAAAAGGGTTGGGTTGCTGTTTTCTGCACGCATTAAGCAGTCTTTAGCAATGTTGTAGCTAAGCGGAAGTAACAGCTTATCTAAGTTCACTTTTTGGTTTTCAATGAACTTTGCCGCGATGGTTTGTGCGGTGTATAAGCTGAGCTCTGGTTGGTCGAGTAATAGTTGTCGCCAATGTTTAAGCTCAATAAGGTTGTATTGTACTTCATTTAAGCAGGTAACCGTGTATGTACAAGGGTGATTGTTGAGCGCTTCAATTTCGCCAATTAAGGTATTATTACAGTCAAGCTGACCGAGTAATAATCGTCTACCATTACCTACATCGTAACTAAAAGACACTGTGCCGCTTCTGACCAGAATTAATTTGCTTAATGGTTCATCTTGGTGAATCAGTACATCTTTCTTTGTGTGTACAAAAGTATTACCCGCAAATTGCAGTAATTGTTCAACGAGATTGGCAGAAAAGTGGTATTGGAACATCTAAAAGGCTCTTAGGACAATTGTCCTAGTTAATCACATGTTGCGAAGATAGCATGACTTATGCCTTATGCTAAGTGGTTATTGAGTTTTTACCTTAATTTTTGCAGCCGAGGCATTTCAATAAAATTTTGATGTGGCACTTTTTGATTAAGAATGAAATTTGTTGGAGTGAACGATGAGTTGGGAATATTTAGGGTATTTGGCGTCGGTTTTTTTAGTTTTATCTTTAATGATGACTAACGTAACTAAATTACGTTGGTTAAATTTAACTGGGTGTATTTGCTTCACCATTTATGGCGTGATGATCCAAGCCTGGCCTGTGGCATTTACGAATGCTTTATTAGCGATAGTGAATATTTATCACTTAATTAAGTTAGTAAAAGAGCGCAAGCAATAAACCCTATTACAAAGCTGAGAGGCCTTAGTATCAATAAAGTATGCTAAGGCCATTAGTAAGATTATAAAAATACAGCGCTAATTACTTTTCTCAAAACGCTTTTCACCTGCTATCCAAGTCTGCTCTACGCCAATCTTGAATATTTCATTTTCAGGCACTTTAAAATAATCTCTGTCGATTAAAATAAAGTCTGCCCATTTGCCTTTTTCTAAACTACCTAGCTTATATTCTTGAAATGCAGCATATGCAGCATCCAGTGTGAACGAAGTTAATGCTTGCTCTCGTGAGAGTTTTTCAACATTGCGCCAGCCATTTTCAGGTGTTTGTTGCTTCGACATCCGCGTTACAGCGGAATAAAGTCCGTCGAACGGGTTTGCAAGTTCAACAGGGAAGTCAGAACCTGAGGCAACTTTACTACCTTGCTTGAGGAAAGTTTGCCACGCGTAAGCACCTTGTAATTGCTCGGAGCTTAGGCGCTTTTCTGCCATATGCATATCAGAGGTGGCATGCACAGGCTGCATAGATGGAATAATATCGAGTTGCTTAAAGCGAGGAATATCATCAGGGTGTACAATTTGTGCATGCTCAATACGGTTACGTAGCAACTTACCGCCGACAGTCTTAAACTGGCTTTCATAGCTGTCTAAAACAATGCGGTTTGCTCTGTCACCAATGGCATGGGTGTGCGCGCTATAACCATGTTTAAAGGTTTTGCTCATTAAGGCTTCGAGTGCAGGTTTATTTTCAAGCATAAGGCCTTTGTGGTTTTTTCTGTCTCTATAATCTTTGATGAGTGCGGCACCGCGGCTTCCAAGTGCGCCATCGGCATAAATTTTTACGCTGCGAATACTTAAAAAATCATTTTGTTTTTTGATGACTCCGGCATCTAGCATGTCATCAAGTTTTGGGCTGCTTGCCGACAACATGGCATAAATACGAAATGGTAGTTTGTTTTGCTCTGCTAAATCTTGATACAAGCGCCAAGTATCGTAGTCAATGCCTGCGTCGTGTGCTGAGGTAATACCTAAACTAACTAGATGCTTTGATGCGGCAAATAAGGCGCGTTGCTTTTGTTCAATCGATTGTTTTGGAATATGTTTTAAAACTAAGCTTTCTGCTTTATCGATGAAGATACCTGAAGGCTTACCTGCAACTTGAATTATTTCACCGCCATCAGGTGATTGCGTTGCTTGGGAAATCCCAGCTAGTTGCATGGCTTTACTATTGACCCAAATAGCGTGGCCGTCAACGCGAGTGAGCACAACCGGTCTGTCGCTAACATACTTATCCAAATCGGCAGCTGTTGGAAAGGTTTTGTTATCCCACAAGGTTTGATCCCAGCCTCGGCCAACTAACCACTTATCTGGATTGCTTTTAGCATAGGTTTGCAGCTTTTTTCCTGCAGCTTCTGCAGAAGGAATACCCCTTAAATCGAGCCTTTGAAGATTGTTACCCAGACCTATTATGTGTCCATGAGCGTCAATCAATCCTGGCAGTAAGGTTTTACCTTCTCCATCAATAGCCTTAGCTTGAGGAAATTGTTTGATTGTATCTTTGTCACCATATTTAACGACTTTACCGTCTTTAAATACGAGGGTAGAAAAGCGTTCAATTTTACCATCAAGTGTCGGTGTGTAGCCGTTAACGTTATGAATTAAGGTTGTGTGTGCTGTGCTGACAGCACTAAAGCACATACCTATGATGAGCGTGAGAGGTTTTATCATTATCTTCTTCTTATATGTTGATTTTAGTTTTTGAGTAATAGCGAAGAATATTTAATTCCATCGTGTTCGTTATATCAAGCGTATTAAAGTCTTACGTCATTATTGCGGTGAGCGGTTTCTCTTGTCACTATAATTATATATACATAGTTTTTAAGGAACGTAATGCATCTATTTATGGTTTATTTGGGTGGCCGAATAGCGGGCTGTCATATTGAAATGCACGATATACGCTTTGTGATAGGTGAAAATATAGAAGCGTGTTTTGATAAGTTAAAAGCACAGTGGGTGGGTGATAAAAGCAAAGTGCATATGGACAGCTATGTGACAGTAAAATATGTCGATGGCCATGAAATCACCCTCAGTGAAACGCCGTCATTACAAAGAGAAAAGTTATTCTTTGTGAATATGGGCGCGTATCGAGCAGATAGTTTAGCCGAGCAACATGAGTTTATGCTGTGTGTGGCTGTAAGTCCTGAAGAGGCAAAACAAAAAGCGAAATCTAAACTATTACAGGGCATGTCGCACCGACATAAAGATGACTTGTACGATGTTGATGATTGCTTTGCTGTTGACTTATTCGATACGGGTTACAACATTCATCTTACCCCAAGCGAGAAAACCCAACAGCTCTCACCTGATTGGTTTGGTTATCACGTTTTATAAATAATCTCGTAGAGCAAGCAATTCCAAGTTAGTCGTCTTGCTCTTTTTCTTCTGCTTTAAAAGCCATTCTGATGGCTATGATCACAACCGCAAACATCACAAATGGCAGTGCCGCTAAACTATATTCAATGACATGGCTATCTTGATAGTTGGGTTGCAAAATAAAATGACCGCCAACACAAAGCAAAATGCTGATAAAAAGCAGTGGTAGCATCATTAGTTCTTTTTTCTTTGAATGTTTCTTCATATCTACTCTTTTCACTTGAATTCAATCGCTTTGCACTGTTTGGCTATTGTGCAAGTACTTAAAAAAGTCGCTTTGATCTTAAACATAAAGGTTAAATAAAAAGCGGTAATTACCAGCAGTTTTTAATACCAATACTCAATAATACTTAATCATTTTGAGGGACTAAAACTGACGTTAGCTTCGTTGTAAATTTCTTATTTAGAACAACTAAATAGCGATGTTTTCGCCTCGCTTCCGACAAGTTTTCCTCGCCTCAAAATAGAACACTTAATTAAGAGGATTGGTATAAGCTATGCGCATATTAGCATTGACTGTGAAATGAATAAATTTAACTTGTGCAAAAAACTGGCTCTGATATAACCAAAGAGGTATTCATTGGGGGAGTTATGAACAAAAAATTGGTTGTGGTAAAGCTGGGAACAAGTGTGTTGACAGCAGGCAAGTTACATTTAAATAAACCAAGAATGGTTGATATTGTGCGACAGTGTATTGAGCTAAGAGAAAACGGCTATAAAGTGGTTATAGTATCGAGCGGTGCTGTTGCCGCTGGGCGCAGCCAACTTCCCACACCCATAGGCAGCTCAGTCAGTGAAAAGCAAATGCTCGCTGCAATTGGTCAAGGTCAACTTATTAATCAGTGGCAGTCGCTGTTTGCTCTATATGATGTGCCCGTTGCACAAATGCTATTAACGCGTGCCGATGTTGAACACAGAGAACGATACCTGACCGCGAAAGATACCTTAACGCAGATTTTAAAGCATGCTGTCGTTCCTATTTTTAATGAGAACGATGCAGTGGCAACGGCAGAAATAAAAGTTGGAGATAACGATAATTTATCAGCGTTGGTGGCCATATTAGCCAACGCCGACAAGCTTATTTTACTCACCGACCAAGTTGGGTTATTTACCGCAGATCCACGCTCTAACCCAGATGCCGAGTTGATCACACAAATCAGTGAAATTGACGATAACGTAAAATCTTTAGCGGGAGACTCTGGTACCTCACTCGGTACTGGCGGTATGGCGACAAAATTACAAGCCGCGCAAATTGCGCAGCGTGCCGGCATTGAGACCATAATTGCAAAAGGCTCAGAGGCGAATATCTTAGTCGATGTGTTAAATGGCGAAGCGCCCAGCACGCGAGTATTAAAGTTTGATGCACCACTTGAAGGTCGCAAAAAATGGCTACTCAGTGGTCCAAAGTCCACAGGTACGATTATTTGTGATTTAGGGGCGGTAGAGGCATTAACGTGCCAAGGGGCAAGTTTATTAGCCAAGGGAATTACCTCAATAAAAGGTGATTTTACTCGAGGTGATTTAGTCTCTTTAAGCGATGACCATGGCAACGTGTTTGCAAAAGGGTTATGTGCGTTCGATAACCAAGAGCTTGAGAAGATTAAAGGGCTGCACAGTCAAGATATTGCAGAGCAATTGGGTTTTGCACTGTCTAATGTTGTGATCCACAGAGATGATCTAGTGATTTTATAAATTTTTTGGGTGTTTCTAGCTAGGCAATCTACACTCTAAAAAAGCACCCAAATTCAATATTTCATGCAAACATCAAACTGTGGCTACGGATTAGTAAAACAACTGGTCTCTCAAAAAAAAGAATCGGACTTAAAGCTTTGCTTTAGTCTGATCTTACAAGAGCTGCTTAGTGATAGATTTGATGCTTATTTTTTTAGTAAAAAGTGTTGTCACGTTAAGGCGCAGATTGAATTTCAGTTTACCGTCCATGCGTCAGGTGTGATCCGTCAGGAAGAGTGCAATACACTATTAAATTTATTTAAGAGTGCGCTGCAAGATTTACCCGAACATATCAAGTTATTAAAGCAGCCTTCAAGAACTTTCTTCTTCGCGAAAACTGACATTCAACCTTTGGGTGGGTTGATTGTCACCAATAAAGTCAATAACCTCGGTAGTGTTATTCTCTCTGATAAAGAGGAAGGGTTGATACTCCATTTATTGGATGTGTACTTTTTGCAACTGAAGTTGCTTCATAATAGTGCGATAGATCCATTATCTCAATTACTTAATAGGCAGAGCTTTGAACAACAACTTACTGATATTATGCACAGTGAGAACTGTATGCAAACCAAGAAAACTGACCCTGAGAATAGTTGGTTTTTAGCCATGTTAGATATTGACCACTTTAAAAAGGTCAATGACACCTATGGGCATGTAATTGGAGATGAAGTGATTGTGTTGGTATCGCAATTACTCAAATCGCATTTTCGGTTTGATGATCTACTTTTCCGTTATGGCGGCGAAGAGTTTGCAATTTTATTTTCAACAGAACATGCTGAGTTAGCATGGAAAGTTCTAGATAGAGCAAGAGAGCTAGTGGCAAATACTCGCTTTCCACAAGTGAGCCATGTCTCTATGAGTGTTGGTTTTATTCAGGTAGGGGATGATTTTCAGTTATCTGAATTAGTGAATAAGGCCGACAAAGCACTTTATTATTCAAAAGAAAATGGTCGAAACCAAGTAACTAACTATCAACAGCTCAACTTGGAACCACAAGTGATCACTGACTGCGATATTGAATTGTTTTAATTTGTGATACACTCCGCGGGATTTTTAAGCGTTGGAGTTATTATGAAATTTGTTCGTTGGTTTTTAGGCCGTATCATTCTTCTTTTAAACTTTGTTTTCACGCCTAGAAGTAAAAAACGTGAAACACAGGCGCAGCAACAGCTTGATGCAAAAACACAGAACTTTAAGCTTTATCAATTTGAAGCATGTCCATTTTGCGTAAAAGTACGCCGTGCTATCAAACGCGAAGGTTTAAAAGTCGAAACTCGCGATGCAAAAAATAATGAAAATTATCGTCAAGAGCTTGCTGAGCAGGGCGGTAAAGTTAAAGTGCCATGTTTGCGTATAGAAGAGCAAGGAAAGGTGACTTGGATGTATGAATCAAGTGACATAGTTGCGTTTTTGCAAGGCTTAGATAAAGCCGCTTAAAAAACTCAAAATACTAGGTAATTTTTTGTCGAATAATGGCGGGTGTGCTAGCATACCCGCCATTATTTTATTGTCTGATCAATTAAGAGAAATCACATGACTATCCGTACTCGTGTAGCTCCATCACCAACAGGTGATCCGCACTTAGGCACAGCTTATATTGCCCTTTTCAATTACTGTTTTGCTAAGCAACAAGGCGGTGAGTTTGTTCTTCGTATTGAAGATACAGACCAAGTGCGTAGCACGCCTGAATCAGAGCAAGCGATCATGGATAGCCTGCGTTGGTTAGGCCTTAACTGGGAGCATGGTCCTGATGTGGGCGGTGAGTTCGGTCCATACCGCCAGTCAGAGCGCAGCGATTTATACAAGCAATTTGCGCAGCTGCTAGTTGATGAAGGTAAAGCGTTTTATTGTTTCGCAACAGCCGAAGAGCTAGATGAAATGCGTGAACAACAAATGGCTGAAGGTCTTCGTCCTAAGTACGACGGTCGTGGTCTGTTGTTAAGCGAAGACGAAATCAAAGCAAACCTTGAAGCGGGTAAACCTTACGTTATTCGTATGAAAATCCCAACTGAAGGTAGCTTCAAATTTAATGATTACCTACGTGGTGAGATTGAGATCCCGTGGGAAAACGTAGACATGCAAGTGCTTTTAAAAGCAGATGGTTTCCCAACGTATTTCTTAGCAAACGTTGTTGATGATCATCACATGCAGATCAGTCATATCTTCCGTGGTGAAGAGTGGATCAACTCAGCACCTAAGCTATTAAAGCTATATGAAGATTTTGGTTGGGAAGCGCCTGTACTTGGTCACCTACCACTGCTTCGTAACCCAGATAAATCTAAGCTGTCTAAGCGTAAGAACCCGACGTCGATTAACTACTACAAAGAAATGGGCTTCTTACCAGAAGCACTGCTTAATTATTTAGGTCGTATGGGCTGGTCAATGCCTGATGAACGTGAAAAGTTCACCCTTGCTGAAATGATCGAAAACTTCGACATGAAGCGTGTATCGCTTGGTGGTCCAATTTTCGATATCGACAAACTAAACTGGTTAAACGGTCTTTGGATCCGCGAAAACCTATCTGACGAAGAGCTTATTCAGCGCTTTGTTGATTGGAAGTTCAACGGTGAGACGTTATCTCGCATCTTACCTCAAGCTAAAACGCGTATTAACAAGCTGTCAGACTTAGTTGACCTAGCAGGTCACTTTGTGGGTGGTATTCCTGAATATGACCCTGCGCTATTAACCGCGGGCAAAGCGGAAGAGGACGTTGTACGTCAGGCACTTCAATTCTTTATTTGGGAACTAGAAACGCTTCGTAGCTGGACAAAAGATGAGATCTTCGCGATTGCAAAAGCAGTAGCAACGCATCACGAATTAAAAATCAAAGATTTCTTAGAGCCAATCTTTGTTGCCATCACAGGCAAAACGTCTTCAACGTCGGTTGTAGATGCAATGGAAATCTTAGGGTCAGACTTATCTCGCGCACGTTTACGTGTGGCACTAGAGCACATTGGTGTGTCTAAGAAGCAAGCTAAAAAATTAGAAAAAGCATATCGCGACTACCCAAAAGCTTAAACTAAAACTTTGATTCATATCGACTTAAAGGCCACTTTATTTCAAAGTGGCTTTTTTATTGGTGCATTTTTGCCAATTTCACAACAGATACGACCTCTCTAACAATTTATTCTGCTACTATAGCCCGTCCTTAAAGTTGTGGAACTAGATGTATGTTAACGCCTTACTACCAACAAGATGCTGAGTTTGTCACGATCACACGTGAGCAGGGTAGCCAATTCGCTAAAAAAGTAGCAGATGACTTTAACCCATTGCATGATGCTGATGCGAAGAAGTTTTGTGTGCCAGGTGATTTATTATTTTCACTGGTATTATCGCGCTATGGTGTAAGTGAAAACATGTACTTCAAATTTGAAGGCATGGTTGACGAAACTTCACAACTTCAGTTTCCTGAAGCGGCAGATGAGTTTGCTGTAACATCAAACGATAAGGTAATGTTATCGGTGAAGCGAGATGGCGAAATAAGCCAATGCCCAACTTTAATTGAGAGCTTAACAAAGAATTACGTGGCTTTCTCAGGCACAACTTTCCCGCATATGATAGTGCCAGTAATGGGTGAAAAAGAGGTGATGATCAACCCTGCACGCCCTATGGTTATTTACGAATCAATGGCTATTCACTTTGATGATATCAATGTAAAGTCGGTGGAACTAGAAACAGATACACCTGAGTTCGAATACGAAGGTAAACGCGGCAAAATCATTCTTAAATTTAACTTCATCAGTGAAGGTAAAAAAGTCGGTCGTGGTGAAAAGCATATGCTAGTGTCTGGTATTAAAGCCTATGACCAACAGGCAATCGACGACTTGATTGCTTATTACAATGAGCGCAAAGCAACTCTTTAAGATTATAATAAACAATATCACCATAAAGCGCGCCTCAGGCGCGTTTTTGTTATACTGCACACAGTTTATTTATTCGCAGTGATACTTATGTCTTTCTCCTCCTTTTCTTTGGCACCGGCCATTCATTCTGCTCTTGAAACACTCGGGTTCGAAGCCCCAACTGATATTCAATCGCAGACTATACCACTTGCACTTACTGGCAAAGACATCATCGCGACTGCGCAGACTGGTACAGGAAAAACGGCGGCATTTATGTTACCGATCCTGAATAACCTATTAAGTGATGAAACAAAACAGGGACAAGTTAGGGTGCTAGTGCTTGCACCAACGCGCGAGCTTGCGCAACAAGTCGCTGAGAATACCCAGCAATATGCAGCCAATACTGATTTAAAAGTGGTGTGTCTGTATGGTGGTGCAAATATTGGCCCTCAAGAGAAACGATTGAAGGCAGGCGTTGATATTGTTGTTGCAACGCCTGGGCGTTTACTCGACCATTTAATTAAAGGCACTTTGTCACTCAGCCAACTTGAACATTTGGTTTTTGATGAAGCCGATAGAATGCTAGATATGGGCTTTATTGGTGAGATAAAACGCATTATGCGTCATGTGCCAGACTCACGACAAACCATGCTCTTTTCTGCAACCTTAGATGAAAGTGTTGAGAAGCTGGCTAGCCGTTGGTTATCCGATCCTAAGCGTGTTGGCATAGAGCAACAAAACACCACTGTTGAGGCGATTGAACAAACCTTTTATGCAATAGACGAAGAGAAGAAAGCTGCTGTCATTGCTTATTTAATTGGTAAGAATAACTGGCAGCAAGTACTAGTATTTACACGCACTAAAGCGCAGGCTGATAGCCTTGTGAAAGAGCTTATCAAAGATGGTTTGCCGAGCAGTGCAATTCATGGCGATAAATCACAAGGCGCTCGAGATAAAGGGTTAACTCAGTTTAAAGAAGGCAAGGTACGTGTGCTTGTTGCCACTGACGTTGCGGCGCGTGGTATCGACATCAGCACATTAGATTACGTGATTAATGCACAGCTACCTTATGTGGCAGAAGATTATATTCACCGAATTGGTCGCACCGGTCGAGCAGGGCGCTCGGGTAAGGCTATTAGCTTAGTCAGCCAAGATGAACAGTGGCTACTTGAAGAACTTGAAGTGTTATTAGATGAGCGATTGACACCACAATGGCTAAGTGGTTTTGAACCTGACTTGACCCGAGAGGTCAAAGATAACCGTAAGAATACGAATAAAGCACGCAAAGACAGAGATAAAAAACGAGTGCTGGGTCAGCGTCAACGTAGAAGAAGGTAGCCTAGTGTGCTAGCTAAGTAAAACAGGAGTTTTTATGAATGTACTGATTATAATTGGCAGTTTAGTTATCAGCTTATTGATTTTGATCCCACTGTTAGAGCGTTATCAGGAGAGTTTGGGGCTACACAAGATGCAAAAATATAGTAAGTATATTTTACCTTTAGTGATGGTGTCTTTGGTGATCAAATTGCTTTATATGCTTTGGCATGGTAATTAACCTGAGCTTTGGATAATAAATCTATCTCCAGCGGCTACTTTCAGCGCTCACAGCGTTGAATTTACTTACAATAGGCCAGCTATTGATGCGTAAATTCGCCTTGTTATCGCTAAAAGTCTCCGGCTGCAGACTTGAAAAAGTACTTATCATTTCAATATCAATACTTTAGTAAATCTCTTAACCAAAGCTCAGGTTAATTAACCTAAATTTTGCTCAGTTAAAGCTAATCACAATAAAACAGCCACAAAAAAGCCCGCAGTTTAAAACTAGCGGGCTTTTTTATATCTGACGGCTTACTCTGATCGTTGCTTGATGAAGTCTTGCATGAACATCATCGCATCGGTGTAGTAATCGTCTAATCTATCTCTGAAACTAATTAGCTCATCAATGTTTAATTCGCGGTCTTTACATGCCTGCTCGAATTGAATCGCGATTTCAGCCACTTGCATAGCCCCCACGGTCTTTGAAATTGATTTGAGCTGGTGGCAGTCTGAGATGATCTTGTCTTGTTCGCGCGTCATGACATTGGCAAAAATATCACGGATCAACTCACTACTTTGTTCAAGGTACATTCTGAAGAAGCGTAGTTTTTTTGCTTCATCATGATTGACGTATTTATCAAACATATCAATATCAACCACAGAGAGCGTTGAGATATCGACTTGCGGCTCTTCAATACTTTCTTCAGTAAGTAAATCATCTTCGGTAGTAGCCTCAACCACAGTCTCAACTTCGCTAGATTCTGGCTCTATAGCTTTTACTTCATTAGGTGTATCAACTTCTATCGTATCTTCAACTAGCACTTTAATTCCAGGCACCGCAGGCTCTTGAGTGCTTGCAGGGTTAAGTGCATCTTGCGAAGTCCCTTCCGGCGCCAAACCAAAGCTTGGTGTTGGAATAGTATTATCTGGAGCCTGAGCTGCAGGAGTTGCTTCCCAAGTAGACTCTAAAGAAATAGCACTTAGAGAGCCGGTTAAAGCGCTTGCCTGAGAAGGAATTGCAGAACCAACCTGTTCAGTTTCTTCAGTTTCTTCAGTTTCTTCAGTTTCTTCAGTTTCTTCAGTTAAAGTATCTGTTATCGCAGTTTCTGTTTTATCTTCAGAAGAGGCTGAAGCAGTTTCATCAATATCATTGAGGTTTTGCCAATCAATATTGTCTTGGTTGTCTACTTCAATATTATCGATATTGATCTCATGCTCAAACTCATCAACTTGTGCGTTGCTGGCATCATCTTTCCACTCTAAATCACTGTCACTCTCAGCAAATTGGCTCAGGTCTAAAGTCTCTTCAGAAGGAGAGTGTGAAGAAGGTGTAGATGATGTTTCTTCTTGCCATGCTAGATCATCAACTTCATGAGACTGAATAGATAAATCGAGATCATAATTATCTTCATGAGCGTTTGAAGATTTTGTCTCTTCAGTCTCAGGCTCTTGCCATGCTAAATGAGCGTTGTCTGTTTCGGTTAAAGCATCAATATCTATAGTATGAACATCATCTTCTATCGTGTTTTGTGGTTGTTGAGGCGTTTCTCCAGTCCAATTTAGGTCTGAGTCAAAATCTGTGTTTTCATCAGATACTTCTGTCTTTGGCTCATCAAGGTGTGTGTCTGATATGTCTTCAAATTGCTCACTCTCATCCTGCTTTTGTTGAGTCTGAGAAATAGGATGCGTGTCCGATATTTCTTCATTGTCAACAGGTAGAGTAGGCTGCTCTTTTGTACTTTCTTGCGAAGCTGACATTTGAATATGTTTTTCAGGCTGCCATTTTGCAAGTGTCGCTTCTAGTACATTTAATTCAATCGGTTTGGTAATGTAGTCATTCATACCCGTTGCAATACAACGCTCTTTCTCACCTTTCAAAGCGTTGGCAGTTACCGCAATAATATATGGTTGAGCTTTAATATCATGGCTCTTTTCTGCTTCATCACGAATGGCTTTAACCATGTCATAACCTGACATCTTCGGCATATGTAAATCGGTAAGAATGATCGGATAGTGGTTTTTCTTCCACATTGCTAACCCTTCTTCCCCATTTTCAGCGACTTCAACGCCATAGCCAAGTAAGTGAAGTTGGTCAGTCAATACTTGTTGGTTTAACACATTATCTTCAGCTAATAGTACAAGCTTATTCTCAGCGCGAGCTTTATCGACATTTAAGAAGTTATTAAAAGAGGTCGCTTTCTTTAATTGCTTCGGCTTATGTAAACCAGCAGCAACCATTACAGATGTCATAAAGCTGCTCTTACATAATGGTGCTGCATTCAAGTAGAAAATATTGGCATGATTTAGTGCAGACTCGTCCATGGTGCTTAATACAATAACTTGCTGCTTATTTTGCTCTAGAGAATAAAGCAGAGAGCGTAACTGGTCATTCACTGGTGCCATGCCGTCTAAGCCATCAAGCACCCAAATTAAATTTGGTGTGTGCTGGAATTCTTCAGCTTCATCAATTGAGTCAATGGCGTAAGTATTCGCGCCCATAAACGAAAGGTAACGACACAAAATTGCTTTACGAGCGGGGTTATCAGTGAGTACAACAACAGGTTTTTGCGCTAGCACGGCTTTATTAGCATATTCAACTTTGCCGTCGGTACTAAATGGTAATTCGACCACGAATTCACTGCCCATCCCCAAATCACTGGTGACATTAATTGAGCCCAGCATGAGCTCAATTAGGCTTTTACAAATGGAAAGGCCTAATCCGGTACCACCATATTCACGGGTGATCGAGTTTTCAGCTTGAATAAACGGATTAAAAATCTCACGCAACTGCAGTTGCGTCATGCCCTTACCGTTATCTGTCACAGAGAACCTTAACGTGTAATGCTCAGAGGTATTTTGTGCAACTTCTACTGCGACTTTTACAAAACCTTGTCGGTTTTCGTCTGTGGTTGTGAACTTTATGGCATTACTACACAGGTTATATAAAACCTGACGAACACGAATATTGTCGCCAATTAGGTTTTTAGGAATATCTGGGGCGATTGCCAGTTGTAAGTCGAGTTTACGTTTTTTAGCCACAGAAGATAAAACGCGTGCCACTTCTTCAATGGTATCGGTAACAGAAAAAGCGGTGTTATCTATTTGTAGCTTACCGGCTTCAATTTTTGAGAAGTCCAGAATATCGTCCAAAATACCCAGCAAAGAGAAAGCTGAATCACGAATGATGGTACTGAGGCGGTGTTGCGCGCCATCTAAATCTGTTTGGCGTAACAAATCAATTGTACCAATAACACCATTCATCGGTGTTCTGATCTCATGACTCATAGTCGCTAAGAAGGTCGTTTTGGCTTCGTTAGCTCGTTCGGCGTTCATAGTCGCCTTTTCAAGTGCCAGTGTTCTAGCTTGTACTTCTGTTTCTAAGCTAGTTTGAAGCTGCTTGAGCTCTTTTTCAGAAGTTTGATTATTGTCTATCGAAGTCTGCACTTGTTGTAGTACATCATTAATAGATTGAGCTACTTCGTCAAAACCAAATCCTAAGTTGCTATCAATGAATCTTTTATAATCTTGCTCTTCTGATACTTTTTTAAGCTCTGATTTCAGCTTTTGCTTGTCAGTCGCAAGTTGTTGAGCGAGGCGGCGCTGTGCAAAAAGTGCAAAACCGAACGCTAGTAATAAGGCCAGTGCAAATAAACCATATGCGATATTGCTTGTGTTGCTGCTGGTTTTTACTTTGTGCTGGATAACCAATTCGCCAACATACTGCCCATCAAGCTTTAAAGGTTGATGAACAGTTAGCGTGTTGCCAACTTTAAATTGCTTCACTTGTGAAATTGGTGCAATTGCAGTTTCGTTACTTTGGAAGATGAGAGCGGGCTCTGCCATACCCGTCATACTATATAAATAATATTGGGTATTAGGATCAGCCTCTGAAATACCAGCCAGTAACTTCTTAACCTGACTGAACCCTTGTTTCATCATAGTATTTGCAAGTGGTTCAGAAAGCTGTTGTGCTTGATTGGCAAAATCAATTTGTGGTGCTTGTTGTGATTTAGGAAGAAAGTACGCGGCTGCAGCACAAATAGCGCCAACAGTTAATATACTAGTTAGCACCAGAGGTAAAAAGCCTGATAGTTTTATATTCTCAGAGTTTGGCATTGATAAGGTCCGATTTAACTGCTCTAGAATTTGATTATTATTGGTTTATTAAGTACCCAATCGTAACATTGTCTTGTTATTAAAGCTCGCCGTTTTTAAGCATTTTCCATTCACTCTTTAAGCATGGTTATCTCTTTTTAGTGACGTACTTTTGAGCAATTAAGGCACTGTTTGTACAAACTTTGCTATTGGTGGTTGAAAACTAAGCAAGCAAATATTGCTTTTAAAAAAAGGGTTGACTTGAAGGGGCAAAACTCGTTTAATACGCCGCACGCCCAGACGGTTACCAAGTTTAATCGTTTAGGTGATGTGTTTGCCCAGATAGCTCAGTCGGTAGAGCAGAGGATTGAAAATCCTCGTGTCGGTGGTTCGATTCCGCCTCTGGGCACCACTTATTTTCGGTGTTGCCGACTTAGCTCAGTTGGTAGAGCAACTGACTTGTAATCAGTAGGTCATCCGTTCGACTCGGATAGTCGGCACCATTTCTTATGCTAGGAATTAAAACTAAGCAAATTGCCCAGATAGCTCAGTCGGTAGAGCAGAGGATTGAAAATCCTCGTGTCGGTGGTTCGATTCCGCCTCTGGGCACCACTTATTTTCTGTGTTGCCGACTTAGCTCAGTTGGTAGAGCAACTGACTTGTAATCAGTAGGTCATCCGTTCGACTCGGATAGTCGGCACCATTTCTTATGCTAGGAATTAAAACTAAGCAAATTGCCCAGATAGCTCAGTCGGTAGAGCAGAGGATTGAAAATCCTCGTGTCGGTGGTTCGATTCCGCCTCTGGGCACCACTTATTTTCGGTGTTGCCGACTTAGCTCAGTTGGTAGAGCAACTGACTTGTAATCAGTAGGTCATCCGTTCGACTCGGATAGTCGGCACCATTTTCTCGCTAAGAAGTAAAACTAGCAAATATTTAGCCCAGATAGCTCAGTCGGTAGAGCAGAGGATTGAAAATCCTCGTGTCGGTGGTTCGATTCCGCCTCTGGGCACCACTTATTTTCGGTGTTGCCGACTTAGCTCAGTTGGTAGAGCAACTGACTTGTAATCAGTAGGTCATCCGTTCGACTCGGATAGTCGGCACCATTTTCTCGCTAAGAAGTAAAACTAGCAAATATTTAGCCCAGATAGCTCAGTCGGTAGAGCAGAGGATTGAAAATCCTCGTGTCGGTGGTTCGATTCCGCCTCTGGGCACCATCATTGAAAAGCCTCGCAGTAGCGAGGCTTTTTCATTTCTAGCAAAATAAACCTCAGTCAACTCAAAACCATAGAAAGATGTTTTCTTTTTAGGCACTTGCAATGTGGCGCTGATCTGAATCAAATGGCATTCTTATTAAAATAAAATTTCTATTTTTTTGCTTGTGAAATCCAATTTTGCCCTCAATACTGTAGTTGAGGTAAACAAAAAAAGGATACCCTATGAAAATAAATCTTTCTGGTCATCACGTAGATGTAACCGACGCAGTAAAACAGCATGTCCAAGAAAAGTTTGCCAAAATCGCAACGCATTTTCCTTCATTGATAGCCTTAGACATCATCATTAGCAAAGAGCACAACCAGTTTTATACTGAAATTAGCACTAACTATGAAGGCGCACGCGTAGCGGTAAAAGGAGAAGGTGAAGTTATGTATCCGGCAATTGCAAATGCCGCGAAAAAACTAGATGCAGCCCTAAAGCATAGAAAAGGTCAATTAAAAGCAGATAGGCATGAAAAACCAGTGAGTACCACACCACCTATCGCCCACGAAATTATTCAAGAGATGAATTTAAGCCAATAAGTTTATTGCAAGTACTACGAAACAAGCCCGATTTATCGGGCTTGTTTCGTTTATAAGTAAAATCAGTTTTTTGTATTTGATTAATATTGTTAGTTACGAATATCGACTGGTGTTTTGGCGGCTTAACTTCGGCTATATTGTGAAAAAAATAATGGTCTTTATTTAGTGCTTGATTATCAAACTTTATTAGAAAATACATGCCTGTATGTTGAGCCATTCTCTCACCAGGGGGAAGTCGCGACCTATATTCCTGCGCTTGCCGAGCAAAAGAAAGGTCAGTTTGCAATTGCGTTGCAAACCACTGATGGAAAAGTATATTCGGCAGGAGGTGTCAGTAATAAATTTACTGTGCAATCAGTGTCAAAGGCGCTCACTTTAACTATGGCATTACAGCGTTATGGGGATGAGTTGTGGCAGCGTGTTGGTAAAGAACCATCTGGAACTGCTTTTAACTCACTAACTCAGCTTGAGTTCGAACAAGGTAAACCAAGAAACCCTTTTATTAATGCTGGCGCTATTGTCACTGCCGACGCACTTTATTCTCGTTTGAGCGCACCTATTCATGCTGTACTAGAGAAGTTTAGAGCTCAGTCAGGTAACAGTAATGTTGTGATCAATCGTACTGTGGCTAACTCTGAATATCAGCATAGGTATCGCAATGCCGCTATGGCTTATTTAATGAAGTCTTTCGGGAACTTTGATAATGACGTCGAAAAAGTGCTTTGGAGTTACTTTAATTACTGTGCCATTGAAGTGAATGTGATTGAGCTTGCTAAGACGTTTTCTTATTTAAGCAATAAAGGACTTTGCTTACAAAGTGGCGAGCAAGTGTTATCGGCAAAGCAAACGAAACAACTCAATTCTTTATTATTTACCAGTGGTCTTTATGACGCAGCCGGCGACTTTGCTTATCGTGTTGGTATGCCGGGGAAATCAGGCGTGTCAGGCACTATTATTGCCGTGTTACCGGGGCAGTTTACAGCTGCTGTATGGTCTCCAGGTTTAGACAGTTATGGTAATTCGGTCGCGGGAATAGCTGCATTAGAATATCTTGCTGAACATATAAACCATTAAAACTTACTTAATCATAAATACAATAAAGCCGACTGATTAGTCGGCTTTATAAGTTTAATTTGTTTTAGTACAAATCAGCTTATTGTTCCCAATACGCTTGTTCTAATGAATCTTCACGTTCTGGTAATCCTCTTGATAAACGAGGAGAGTGCTGTACTAAAACTTCATAGCTTGCACGATTTGCATACTTACTGATCTGAGCTAATGATGAGTAAGTAATGGCAGTGTGCTCGTGCTTTGCTGAATTTGGCACATTCATTTTATGGTATTCGTTGGCTGATAAGTCATGCAATACCGCAGCTAACGCACAATCGCCCGCACCATTGGTATTTTTAATTGAATCAGGACCCCCCATATAAGGCGCTGTATGTGCGTAAACTTTAATCGGGTTAACACATGCATCTTTGCGCATAGATCGCGAAAATTCATATTGGTTGAATTCAGCGATTGCACCAGGCAGTAGCGGGTATTCTGTTTCACGTTTGAATTCATCATCAACGTAACCTGCCATAACGAGGCCTTTCGGACCAGCAGTACAAATAACAAGGTCAACCCAATCGAGCGCTTTGTCAGCAGCCAATAGCGGATCGCTGAAGCCTGTGATTGCTTCACCTTCTTCTTCGTTCATCGCTAAGATGTCGACATGCTTTTCAACAAACTCAGCCCACCATTTAGGGTCTTGTTCGATTAAAAATTTGGTGCCGAGTGATAAAACAACCGGAACGTTGGCTTCATTGGCGTATTTAACCGCTTGAATTGTTGCCTGTGTCATCGTCTCATCACCAGATGTGCGCATTAGGTAGGCACTAATCACCAGTGCTGAAGCATTTGCAATAAGTTGCTCTGGAATTGACTCTGGCTTTAAGTGATTCATTAAGCCTGGGCTGATAGCAAAAGTACGCTCACCTGTGTCGTCAATTAATGTGAAGCAGCGACCAATAGGGCCGTCAACTGGTTGCAAATAATCCAGATCGACTCGGCTAGAGGTATTGCATAAAAACTTGTATGCGTAGCTACCAATTTTTATGTTTTCACTCATTACACCAAGCAATACTGAGCGATCGTCGGCTAACACCGAGTAATTGTGCATGGTATTACCTATGGTGCCACCTGCAAATTCATAATCGATCATATTTTCGCGTTTAAGACGGTCATATAACGCGTTCGTCACCTCACTTTCGATGACTTGTGACATACCTCGTTGCAGGCCAAATTCATCAAGAAATGCTTGATCAACTTTGGCTTCGATATCGACAACTATTTGGTCTATGCCGCAAATGTAACTGCGTTTTAACCTATCTTCACTACTGATTTGATCTAGTAGTGGGTCTTTATCTTCCACAGGAAAATAATGTTTATGCCTGCGGCGTCCCGGAAATTTCATGTGTTACCCGTGTGTGTTGTAGCTCAAGAAATAAAAAAAGCGGCGAATTATAGCCTAAATGCGGGAGCTTGAGCCATGCCAAATCGACAAATATTGCAATTAAATGTGGTATATTTGCGCTTAAACTTCCTAAATAGTAGCAGTAACAGACACTAATGACAGAAATCGAGCAAGATCAATACTGGATGCAAAAGGCACTAGAGTATGCAGATAAAGCTGAGCAACAGAATGAAATTCCTGTTGGGGCCGTGTTAGTGAAAGATGGTGAGCTTGTAGGCGCGGGTTGGAATCAGTCTATTTGTAACCATGATCCATCAGCCCATGCTGAGATGATGGCAGTGCGAGAAGCCGGTAAGAAAATCGAGAATTATCGCCTGATTGATTGCACTTTATATGTCACCCTGGAGCCTTGTCCTATGTGCGCTGGTTTGCTTGTTCATAGTCGTATTAAGCGCTTAGTGTATGGTGCAGCTGATGCAAAAACAGGTTCTGCGGGGTCCATAATGAATATCGTTAGA
Organism: Pseudoalteromonas sp. AWM4_233; assembly: GCF_056158285.1. NCBI lineage: Bacteria > Pseudomonadati > Pseudomonadota > Gammaproteobacteria > Alteromonadales > Pseudoalteromonadaceae > Pseudoalteromonas > Pseudoalteromonas sp. AWM4_233. The sequence continues at coordinate 782,262 of NZ_JBSWSZ010000001.1, forward strand.
GAGCCTAAGTTAAACCATCAGTTAGAGGTGACTTCGGGTGTGATGGCTGATCAGTGTGCAGAAAAATTATCGGCGTTTTTTCGTCGCCGCAGAAAAGAAATTAAAGAAGCGAAAAGGTTGGCAAAACAAGCAGCTCAAGAAGGCTGAGCTGCTGATTCATTTTTTTCTGCCATTTCATCCATTTGCATGATGGCGAACGCTTTTCTTCGATTTAGCACCTTCTTGTGCGAACTTTTAGTCAAAACACGTCTACGATTTGGTGACGTATGAGAAGTGTTTCGTTTAAATTGGTGAGTACGACGTCTGTTAAGCATCGACACCTCCTAATTGTGAGAGATTAAACCATACCAATATCTTTGGTACATATATCAAACAACATAACTCATTACTTAAGAAAATTGATTGATACTACGATTGGCAGAATTACAGGGAATGATTGCAAATATGTGACAACGCGACCGAAAGCGTCACTTTTGTCCGTTTTCTGAATTGAGCGCACCGTTTTCGTCTAACCAAACCAGCGCATCATAATATCGGCGGATGTTATCAACGTATTGAACTGCCACATCCCCACGTGCATATCCATATCGTGTTTTTCGATAGTAGCGCTTTTTAACCAACAGTGGTAGTCGTTTTTTCACATCGGCCCAGCGGCTTGGATCGCCACCTTGTTGCTCTGTAATTTTACGTGCGTCATTCACATGTCCCCAGCCCACATTGTAAGCCGCCATCGCAAACCAAACGTTGTCAGGGTGTTGTACGGACTTGGGAACACGTTTGATCAGTTTACTTAAGTAAATAGCTCCCCCTCTAATATTTTGCTCGGGTTTAAGACGGTTTTTTACACCGACTTGTTTTGCCGTTGGTTGCGTGAGCATCATGATGCCACGTACCCCTGTGGGTGATTTTGCACGCGGTTTCCACATGGACTCCTGATAGCTCAATGCGGCTAGTAATCGCCAGTCTAATTTGTTTTGCTCAGAGTATTTTTCAAACCATGCTTGGTACTTGGGGAGTACTTCTTTCGTGGCCTCTACAAAGGCGAGGGTGTTTACATAGTTAAATGTTTCTACATGGCCAAAGTACTTTTCTTCAAGCTCTGCTAGCTTTCCGTTTTGACTTACTTTGTCAAAAAAAGGCATCAGTAATGCGTAAAGTGAATCATCGGAGTCTTTACGCATTATCCAACTGATAGAGTCTTGCTGTGTGACCGAAAAAGCAATACTGACTTCTGGGTGGTAGCGGCGGAAAAGGGCAAGAGAGTGCGAGTCAGCAATCGTGTAACTAATTTTTTCGTCAATGATGTTTTGTAGTAGCTCTTCTTCATCCACATCATCTACAACGTGTATTTCAATATTGGGATATGTTTTTTTCGCTTCTTGTAAGCTAATTAAGTGATTTGAGCCTGCTAACACAGTAATAGGGGCATCGACTTCTTCAAAGTTTCTTGGTCGTCTAGGCCCCTGTTTATAAACTAGCTTTTGGCTAATGGCTCGGTAACTTGGCCCAAAGCGATAATGCTCGCCACGTTGTGGGTGGTAACTGAGTCCGGCGGCAATCAAATCTAAATCACCATTGTCTAAGCGTTGAAAAAGTTCAGGTAGGCTGTAAAACGGCACGATGTTGAGTTTGACGTTAAGAGAGTCTGCAAACGCTTGTGTTAACTCATATTCAAACCCTTGCTCGCCTTGCTGCGCTTGATAAAAATTAGCTGGCCCCGCCAGAGTACCCACTTTTAATTCGCGCTTTTGCTGCATGTGCTCAAGCTGTGTCATAGGCGGTTTATCACATCCGACTAAAACCCACATAAAAATGATGAGTGTGAGCAATGGTTTTAATTGCATAAAGACAAAGCGAGAAGTTATTAATAAAACTAAACTATCAAAGTTATGAGTAGATGCAAAATGAGAAATCTAACACCATGAAGTAAAAGTGTTTTTTTACTCGAATAAAGAACCTAATACGATTTTTGGCAGTTTTATAATTTTACAGTTAAAACTAGCCATGAATTCGACTATAATAGCGGCCCTAAATATCGTTCAATCCTTAACCCCCGGATGAAATTACCTATGTTGATTTTACGTGGTGCGCCAGCACTTTCTGATTTCAAAGTACAAAAAATCCTTAAAACTTGCGCTGATGCGAATTTACCAGTAACTGGTATTTACGCTGAGTTTATGCACTTTGCAGATGTCACTGCAGAGCTAAGCGACTCTGAATTAGACAAGCTAAACAAACTGCTTAAGTACGGCCCAACTATTGCCGAACACGAGCCTCAAGGTGCACTTATTCTAGTGACACCGCGTATTGGTACCATTTCTCCGTGGGCATCAAAAGCAACTGATATCGCTAACAACTGTGGCCTAGACAAGGTTCACCGTGTTGAGCGTGGTATCGCTTACTATGTTGAGGGTGAGTTAAGCGCAGAGCAACTAAATGACGTTGCTAAGCTAGTACATGATCGCATGACAGAGTCTGTTCACAATAGCCTAGAAGATGCAGGTCAGTTATTCCGCGTTGAAGAGCCGCGCCCAATGTCATCAGTAGACATTCTAGGTGGTGGCCGCGAAGCGCTTGCAACAGCAAACGTTGAGCAAGGTTTCGCACTAGCGGATGACGAAATTGACTACCTAGTAGAAAACTTCACTAAACTAGGTCGTAATCCGAACGACATCGAGCTATTCATGTTCGCACAGGCGAACTCTGAGCACTGTCGTCACAAAATTTTCAACGCCGATTGGACAATCGACGGTGAAGAGCAGCCTAAGTCGCTGTTCAAAATGATCAAAAACACATTTGAAACGCATCCTGACAACGTACTGTCTGCTTATAAAGATAACGCAGCGGTAATGAAGGGTTCTAAAGCGGGTCGTTTCTTCCCAAATAAAGAAGGCGAATACAGCTACAATCAAGAAAACATTGAAATCTTGATGAAGGTTGAAACCCACAACCACCCAACAGCGATTGCGCCATTCTCAGGTGCATCAACAGGTTCAGGTGGTGAAATTCGTGACGAAGGTGCAACAGGCCGTGGTTCTAAGCCAAAAGCAGGTCTAGTTGGTTTTACTGTATCTAACCTTCGTATTCCAGGTTTTGAGCAGCCGTGGGAAACAAACTTCGGCAAGCCAGGTCGTATCGTTGATGCACTAGACATCATGATCGATGGCCCACTAGGTGGCGCGGCGTTCAACAACGAATTTGGTCGTCCTAACCTACTTGGTTATTTCCGTACTTACGAAGAAAAAGTTAACAGCCATAACGGTGAAGAGGTACGTGGTTACCACAAGCCAATCATGCTTGCTGGTGGTCTAGGTAACATCCGTACTGAGCATGTTCAAAAAGGTGAAATTCCAGTAGGTGCTAAGCTAGTAGCACTAGGTGGCCCTGCGATGAACATTGGTCTTGGCGGTGGTGCTGCATCATCAATGGCATCTGGTCAGTCAAACGAAGACTTAGACTTTGCATCTGTACAGCGTGAAAATCCAGAGATGGAGCGTCGTTGTCAGGAAGTTATCGATAAGTGTTGGCAGCTAGGTGACGAAAACCCAATCGCATTTATCCACGATGTGGGCGCGGGTGGTCTTTCAAACGCATTCCCTGAGCTAGTAGACGACGGTGGCCGTGGTGGTAAATTCCAACTACGCAATATCCCGAACGATGAGCCGGGTATGGCACCTCACGAAATTTGGTGTAACGAATCACAAGAGCGTTACGTACTTGCAGTAGCGGCAGAAGACTTCGCACGTTTTGAAGAGATCTGTAGGCGTGAGCGCGCACAATACGCAGTAATTGGTGAAGCGACAGAAGAGCGTCACCTAACCGTTGCAGATAGCCACTTTGATAACAACCCAGTAGATCTTCCACTTGAAGTACTACTAGGTAAAGCACCTAAGATGCACCGTGACGTTGAGTCAAAAAAGGTATCTGGTGAAGCACTTAAAACAGATAGCATCAACGTAGAAGAAGCGGCTAAGCGTTTACTTCGTCTACCGACTATTGCTGAGAAAACATTCCTTATCACCATTGGTGACCGTACGGTAACAGGTTTAGTTGCACGTGACCAAATGGTTGGCCCATGGCAGGTACCAGTAGCAAACTGTGCTGTAACAGCAGCTGCGTTTGACACTTACCACGGTGAAGCCATGTCAATGGGTGAGCGTACACCTGCGGCACTTCTAAACTACGGAGCATCTGCCCGTTTAGCAGTCGCAGAAGCGTTAACGAACATTGCTGGCGCAAACATTGGTGGCCTTGAGAACATTAAGCTATCTGCAAACTGGATGGCAGCAGCAGGTCACCCAGGTGAAGACGCAGGTCTTTACGAAGCGGTAAAAGCTGTTGGTGAAGAGTTATGTCCAGCACTTGGTCTTACTATCCCAGTTGGTAAAGACTCAATGTCGATGAAGACAACATGGCAAGACGATGGTGAAGACAAAGCGGTTACAGCACCACTTTCTCTAGTAATCACTGCATTTGGCCGTGTAGAAGACATTCGTAAAACAGTAACACCTCAGCTTCGCACTGATAAAGGTGACTCAAGCCTTATCTTAGTTGATTTAGGTGCAGGTCAAAACCGACTGGGTGCATCAAGCCTTGCACAGGTTTACAAGCAGCTTGGTGACAAGACGCCAGACGTTGATAGCCCAGAGCTATTAAAAGGTTTCTACAACGCGATGCAAGCACTTGTGGCTGACGAGAAGCTACTTGCTTACCATGACCGTTCAGACGGTGGTTTATTCACAACTGTCGCTGAAATGGCATTCGCAGGTCGCACAGGTGTCACTGTAAACCTTGATAGCCTAACAGGCTCTGACATCGAAGCACTTTATAACGAAGAGCTAGGTGCGGTAATTCAGGTTCGCAACGACGACCTTGCAGCAGTTGAAGCTGTGTTAGCTGATAATGGTCTTGCAGCAATCAGCCACACTATCGGTGCGCTAAACACGGAAGACAAAGTTATCTTCAACCGTGGCGGCGAAGCAGTTCTTGCAAATACACGTACTGAGCTACGTACTATTTGGGCTGAAACAACTTACAAGATGCAAGCACTTCGTGATAACCCTGAGTGTGCTAAGCAAGAGTTTGATGCGAAATTTGACGAAAAAGATCCAGGTCTTAACGTAAAACTAAGCTTTGACCTAAACGAAGACGTAGCAGCACCTTATATCGCAACTGGCGCTAAGCCTAAGATGGCTATCTTACGTGAGCAAGGTGTTAACTCACACGTTGAAATGGCAGCGGCATTTAACCGTGCAGGTTTTGCAGCAGTAGACGTACACATGAGTGACATCCTTGAAGGTCGCCTAACGCTAGAAGAGTTCAAAGGCCTTGTAGCATGTGGTGGTTTCTCTTACGGTGACGTACTAGGTGCTGGTGAAGGTTGGGCGAAGTCAATTCTATTCAATGACATGGCACGCGATCAGTTCCAAACATTCTTTGAGCGTCAAGACACGTTCAGCTTAGGTGTGTGTAACGGCTGTCAGATGCTATCAACTCTGAAAGAGCTTATCCCAGGTACTGAGCACTGGCCACGTTTTGTAACTAACAAGTCAGAGCGTTTTGAAGCACGTTTCAGCCTTGTAGAAGTACAAGAAAGCCCGTCAGTATTCTTCCAAGGCATGGCTGGTTCTCGTATGCCAATCGCAGTATCTCACGGTGAAGGTCATGCTGAGTTTGCAAATGACGCAGCAGTGAAAGCAGCACTTGAATCTGGCACTGTAGCAGTTCAGTACGTTGATAACTTTGGTAAGCCAACGACGCAATACCCGAACAACCCGAACGGTTCACCGGAAGGTATCACAGGTATTACATCAACAGACGGCCGCGCAACAGTTATGATGCCACACCCAGAGCGTGTATTCCGTGCAGTAGCTAACTCTTGGCACCCAGATGAGTGGAAAGAAGATAGCCCGTGGATGCGCATGTTCCGTAACGCACGTAAAAACGTGGGGTAAAACACGACCGAAACGAAGTTTCGCAGCGTGTTTTACGCGAGTCATGGATGACGAGCTGGGCCGCAGCTTCAGGACGAATTAGTCTGCACAGCCTCAATTTGATTTAATTGAAAGGTCACTTCGGTGGCCTTTTTTGTATCTGTAAGTTGAGACCGACAAAAATATCGGGAATATTTTTGAACAGCGAAGCTGGCCCGAAGGGTGAAAGGCAGGATGCCTGAAGTTATCGAAGTTTCGCAGCGTGTTTTGCGTAAGTCTACGATGACGATTACTGCGTAACGCACCGGGTCGCAGCTTCAGGACGAATTAGTCTGCACTGCCTCAATTTGATTTAATTGAAAGGTCACTTCGGTGGCCTTTTTTTGTTGCCTAAAAATGAATGAAATAATATAAGCGAGAAATTTTTTATAACGCCTACATCTGATTACATTTTTGCTGATACAAACATCACAAAAGTAGGTAAAATAGCGGCGTTTAATTCTTATTAGTTAGGGTGCTATGTTTAAAAAGGGATTGCTTTGGGTAAGTGTATTTTTATTCACAGCCCTAATTTGTCTTTATGGATTTAGAAATACATTGGTTGCCAAAATAGCTTCGCCTTATTTGGTTGATGCCAATGTAGAGCTCAGTTGTATAGATTGGTCGCTCACCGGATTGCGCTCTATCAGGGTTGAAAGGGTGTGCATTGAACATTCTGCTGCGTCTATTGAATTAATAAAAGCAGACATTAACCCGTCAAATATTGTTTTAGCAGAGTTGAATATTGCGCTAAAGCCAGCAAAAGAGACAAGCGCTGGAACACCTCAATTTAAACCTCTTAATCTTGTATTACCTGACGAGCGTCCACTGCTAAATGTCAAAAAAATTAGTCTGTCAGGCACTCCATTGATAGAGCCTGTATCAATGAGCCTTAATGAACCAAGCCTCAATCGCTTTAAAATTAATGGTGATCTCATTGGCCAAGTTAACATATCTAAAAATAAGCTAACGCTAAACCAAGTTTCATTAGCAAGTAACGCAATACAAGCCTTTAAGCCTGAGCAAGTCAAGCTCTTAGAAGGTTCGATGAATGCAGCATTTGACGGTCAACAGTTGAAATTTGATGGTGATATTGAAGTGCTGGCTGAGCATCATTTACCTGAGTGCGCGGTGTCAGCAAATTCATTCGGTAATATTAGCGGTGAAGTCGATTTGTTAAATCGAGCGGCAGTTGCTGATTTGAGCCAGCTTACCAACACGGTAAAGGCCTTAGCATGCATTGAGGTATTGCAAACACACTTGCCACAGGGTGTTCAAGCTGCTGACTTAATGGCCGAGCAGGTTACTTTGCAATTACCTAGCGTGTTATCTTTACGTAATAATGTCTTGTCGACAGATCAAGTCATACTTTCAAATGGTGCGCTAACCCAGATTCAATTAGATAATGTAGATGCTGAATTGCTTACCCAGGATTTTAAGTCTCAGTTTAGTTTAAAGCATCAAACAGCATTAATTGGCACATTACAGCTAGATGGGCCTATTGGTATCAGTGGTGAAGCGTTTCAAAGCCAAATATCTGTTAGTTTAATTCAACCTAACACGCCTGCATTTTTTATCGATAACTCACCTATAGAACAAGCGAATATCAAGTTTGATTCAAAGCTTGATGTGAAAGGTAGGCTTGGCGGCGACATATCATTTAAAACAAGTAACCAGCTTGAGCTTCTAAAAATAGAATTTATCGACGGGCAAGGACAAGCACTTAAACTGCCCAAGTTAACACTTAATCTTGATGTAGAGGGTGACCTTTCAGAGCATATAAATGCGATAGCGGATGGGGAGCTGTCACTTTTATCGTTCAGTCATCCTTTGGTTCAGGGGCGAGATCTTAAAGCAAGGTGGCAGTCAAAGCTCATCGATGACGCGATTCAATTTGACGCTGACTGGCAGTTAAAAGGCATTAAGCAAGCAGATAACCAAGTTCAAGGCATAGAACAAAGTTTGAACTTAAAAGGCAGTATACAAGATTTTATGAATACCAGTGTGCTTGCGGTGACAACACACCTTGATGCGATTGTAACTCCTGAACTGCTCGTAGAAGATATGAATATCACTTCTCAAGCTAATTTTAGTGAAGGTATACGCTTTGAGCATGATATTGATGTGTTCGACATGAACCTATCGTTACGCCATGAATTAGTAAATAAAGCGCAGCCTTTTCAGCTTGTCATGATTGAGCAAGACCTTATCGGTTTACAGCCAGTTTTGGAGCAAATAGCGCCTAAATTAAAAATAGAAAAAGGTAGTACTAGTGTTGTGGCAAGTGGGGATTTGGTGTCACAGAATGTTGAGTTTGATGTGCAATTTAACGCGTCAGCCTTGTTTGATACGCATTATATAAGTAATGCATCAGGCAAAATCACCGGGCAGGTCAATTCAGGTGTGATTAATATTCCAAAAACTACAGTGACAATTGACGAGTTTCGTTCAGGTGCTGTGCTAACAAACATTACCGCAGACCTTCAGGCTCAAGATAATCAGGCGTGGTTGAGTGCTATTACGGCAGAGGCGTTTGATGGCTTACTTACAGCGAATAAGGTTCGACTCACACAAGCGCCACAACGCTTTGAAGCAAAAGCTGAAAACTTAGACTTGGCAATTTTAGCTAAAGCGGGTCGCGAAGCGGGCATAACGCTTACTGGGCGAGTGTCGGGTGAGTTGCCTATTGAAGTGCGCGATGGCAAAGTGAGTATCACAGAAGGTAAGCTCTACAATTTAGGAGCGGGCTTGTTGAGTGTGTCAGAAAATGCATCAGTAAATGCACTCAAGGCTCAACAGCCGCAATTGAAGACGGTGATTGGTTTACTGGATAATTTAGATATAGATACGCTGCATAGTGATGTGGCATTAACAGAAGACGGCTGGTTAACATTGGGTGTGAATATTAAAGGCGAAAACAAAAGCCAAGCACAGCCTGTGAATTTTAATTACACGCATCATGAAAACATTTACACCTTATTTAAGGCGTTACGATTAAATGATGAAATTAGTCAACAAGTAGAGAAAGCTTTAACTCAATAGGGGAACACCATGAAGTGGATAGCGGCTTTATTCAGTGCCTTAGTGCTTATGGGATGTACGCACAAGGTACAAGTAGAAACCAAAGAACCAATCACCATTAATTTGAATGTAAAAGTAGATCATGAGATCCGAGTAAAAGTAGATAAAGAGCTAGATGACCTATTTAGCGATGACAGTGAGTTATTCTAAGGAGAACGTTATGAAAAAGAGTGTATTTTTATTGCCAATTTTAGCTTTGAGCTTTGCCTTTTCAGCTTTCGCATTAGATTTAACTGCGGCTAAATCTCAAGGGCTGGTAGGTGAAACTGCATCAGGTTATTTAGCTACAGTTAAAAACAGTGCTGATGCAAAAAGCCTAGTTGATTCAATCAATGCAAAGCGTAAAGCAAAGTATGAACAGTTAGCGAAAAAACACGGTATTACCTTAGCGCAGGTCGAACAACAAGCTGGCAAAAAAGCATTGCAAAAAACAGCCAAAGGCCACTTTGTAAAAGTAAATGGCAAGTGGGTTAAGAAGTAATAGTCTGAAAGCTAGAAGCTAGAAGCTAGAAGCTAGAAGCTAGAAGCTAGAAGCTAAAAGCACAGTGAGCAAATAAAATACTCGCCCTGTGCTTTTTTATTGCTTAAATTTTATTTATTCAAACTATTTTCAAAACCGCCGCGACTAACCTTTCAAACACTGATTAACAATGACATCAACAGGAAAGGTGACTGCCATGAAAATTCAAGCCCTCATATCCGTATTAAGCAGCGCAGCTTTAACAGCATGTGTTGCTGCCAATGCTGCACCTGAGAAACAAGCAGACTCAGATTACCGCATCCAAGTATTTAAAGACTGTGAAAAAGTAAAAGATATGCCTATGTCTGAATCACAGATTTCTGCCTATAAGGCACTGCAAAACATCGAAGATACAATGACAGGGCTTGAAAAGCCCGTACGCGATATGGATGAAGAGCTAGAAGTGTATCAAGAGCAGTTAGAAAAGCTAGCTGATGCTGTCACTTATGAAGATGACAATGTGCTAAAAATCGATAAGCAGAAGTTACGAGAGCAAAAGCAGCTAGCACGTAAAATAGAGCAAATAGTGAGACATCATGAAGCCGATATTCGTGCAATCGAAAAAGAAGCGAGAAGAATTGAAGCGGCGTCAATGCGTTTTGAGCGAGCAATAAAACCCAGTCTCGAAGGCTTAGAACACGATCAAGTACAAATTATTAATCGCAAGACAGCAAAGCCTTATAGATGTTACCAACATGGTTAAATAAAAGTTATTTGTACAATAAGAAAAGGCCTTAAACATTAAATTAAGGCCTTTTACAGTTAGAGTAGGGAGTCTAGCTGCTAGTTTTAAAGTTTATGTTTTCAAACCATTGTTTATTAATTTCTAGGATTAATTGTCAGCGGTGTTAAGGTGATTCTTGCGTTATTGCTGGCGCCCATATGATTGCTGTAGGTTTGACCCTCAAATAGTGTGTAGAACACATCTAGGTAATCATCATCATTACTAAACCAGTGACTTGGCATGGCTTTAATTAACTGGTTAGTTAATTGCGGAATAATTGCATAGCCTTGTACATTCGGGTCTGGTATTGCGCGCATCACCTGAGTAACAATATCTAAAAATGTCGTCGCCAAGTCTTGATAGTTAGTATTGTCATCTTGCTCCATCAACAAGACATCGGCAGCCTGCCATCGGTAGCGCTCCCAATGGATCAGAATTTGGTTTGGCGTATAGTCAGTGCCATCATGATCTAGGTATGGCATATCGACGATGTCTAAGATTGGCTCATTACGAGATGGACTTACGCCAGTCACCACCGCATAGACTTCTGCTTTACCAGAGATCCAAGGCTCTTCATCATCATTCAAGCGAATTCTATCGAGCTTTGATGTAGAGATAGATGACGCTTGCATTGTTTGCTGTGCCATAAATTCCGCTGCAGGCTGATTGCGTGCTTGCTCAAAAATAGACTGCATAACAGCAAGGCCTTCTTTTTTAACTTGCTGACCGTCTAATTCTAAGATCAGAACAGGTTGAGAGGGCATAGTATGCGCATCTAGCAGATGTACATTGCCCTCAGCGTCAAATGCTTCAATGTATATCCAATCTTTGTCATCGCCTTTAGGTGCAAATGCAATAAGGGGTTGTTGGCCGTCTTGCCATTGCTCAAGCATCTTTTCAGAGGCAAGTCTAAGTTGGTAAAGGTTAGTGCTTTCTTGTTCCAAGCCTTTTAGAGAACGCGTACGAGCGTTGGCGCTTTGCATCAACTGCTGATTATTTTGGGTTAAATGCAGTTTGCTTAACTTAGCAGTGTGGTTTTTATTAAGCATGTTTAACCAATGCTTATTTTGTGATTTTAAGTCTCTCGCGACATTGCTCGCCAGTACGCGCTTGATGTCAGTGACCTGCATTGCGCTGTGGTTGAACTGGTCAATTATGTCGAGCTCAGGGTGTGGAGAGAGCGCATTTGTGGTTTTAATTAGGTCTGCTGAAAAGCTGGAAAAGCTTGCTAATAATGAGCCCATTAAGGCTGTTTTAATTAAGTGATTCATAAGATTTCCTTGAAATAATCCGTGTCTATGTTGTTCACAACACCCATCGAGGTGTAACGATAAAATAGAGTAACAACTTTACATCGTCAATTTATTTATAACATTTATTTTACATTGTGCTGTTTTAGGAATAAGGGGTTAGATGGAGTTCTTAATAAGAGTAGGGTTTTTATGTCGATTTCTGAGTTAGGAAAATAAATTTTAAATGTAACAAAATTGTTGTATTTTTATTTTGGGTTTTTTAAGGATAATCAATATGACAACACCAAAGACACTTCTGTTACACAGTGTAAGCCTCATTGTGACTTATGCGTTAAGTTCGACCAACCTTATGGCGAATGACTTTGCCGCTTTAGATGAAGCATTGCCCGCTTCGTACGTTATCAATGGTACAGAACCTATCTTCGATTTTGATGGTGATGGTTGCTTGCCGAGCGCAGGTATAAGCCGTGCAGGGCAGCAAAATGCCGGGTTGAAAACATCAGGCAGTTTAGGCGGAAACTGTCGAGACACTTGGTTTCTTAATACCTCTAATACCGTACACCGTTATGCGTGCAAAGATACCCCAAGTGGGCAGTATTGCGCACATTTCTATGCACTTTATTTTAAAAAAGATCAGGTATTTTCATACTTTGGCGGAGGGCATCGTCATGATTGGGAATATGCAGCTGTATGGACCAAAGACGGATTAGTGACGCACGGCAGTTATAGTGCGCATGGAGACTTGTTTACTAAGCCTTTATCTGAGCTACCTATGGAAAATGGCCATTTAAAAGTTGTTTATCACAAAGATGGTATTCTGACTCATGCGCTTCGATTTGCCAAAAGCAATGAAGTTGCTGAAACAGCATACAATCGCTTTGTAACTCCCCCAATTATTAGTTGGTACGAAATGCAGGGGGATGGGATTGATAATCAGGGACTTCGAGATAAGCTGAATCAGTATGACTATGGTTCAGCAACTTTGCCTGTAAAAGACAGCCGTTTTTTATATAACTTAAACCGTTTTAAACCTGAAGGTTACCCTATATTTACAGAACAAGATGCGCAGAATTCTAAATAAAAATTCTTCAGAGTTACAAAGAGGGAAGCCACTGGCTTCCCTTACTACTTAGTAATTAGGCAAGCAGATCTTATCTATTGCAGAATAACAGTTATTCCCAGTTGGGCAACCCAAGAATGCTGCTGTATCACAACCTACAGAGTAACAAGCACCTTGTGTTGCAGTACCACCTGCAACTTGAGGGGTTTGGTTGTGCGCGATTGTTTTTGCATCTTTACTTAGCTGTTTTATGGTTTTCTTTTGTAGCTTAATTTTCATCTTAGTCTCCTTGTATTAATCAAGCTTCTTTACTATGTCACTTGAGTATAAAAATGTAAATAAAGAGTTGCTTTTTGGTTTTTTACTCTCCTAATGTGTGTGAAGAATATGCATTATTGAGCGTGAATATTTGCTTTGAGTTGCTACCTTTCACTGTTGTGGTGATGGTTAACTTTTCATTTTGAGTTAAGTTATTTAACAGTGATGTATGTAAAGAAACGCCATTCTTAAAAGAGGTCAAGAACTTACCAATCACAACAATTTGCTCAATTTGATTGTTATTCACACTATGACTTCGCTGAGGGGCTAACATCACACCGCTTAAAAACGTTTTTTGGTTATTACCCTTTATATATACTGAGTCTGTAATGTATTGAATCATTGCTTTTTGCTGAGACTTAATTTCTTTAAAGGTAAGTGCTTTGTCACCGTTCTTATCAAAGTGAGTGAAAGCTGATACAGGCAAAGACAAAACTAAATACCCTCCAGATGGCTCGAAATTTAACGTGCCTTTGTTAGGTGCCATCAAATGAGCTTGCGTGTTATTACTAAAAGCGCCCAGTAAAATTCCAATGAGTGCAAAGCACAATCTGAGTTTCATAGTCATATTTAGCCTCTTTTATAGTTCGCCTTTTACGCAGCGCTGAAAATACGGGTAGGTATCTGTGGCGTAGTAATGATAAATGCCTTCAGGGAATTCAGGCGTTACACCAAAGCGGCCATTACATTCGTCTAGGTCTCCTGAGCCTGCTACATATTGCCAATCTTCGGCAAAGGTGCCTAAAGGGTATACTTCAACAGGAGGGCGACTGGCGCTGATATTCTCAATCAACTGAAAGCTGCCTGTGATTACTTTTATTGGCGAATTAGCATTGCCAGCTTCGCTAAAGCCATATCGTGCGTATATAGGAAAGCCGTCAGCCGCCCAGCCAATTAAAGTCATGGTTGTGTTATTACCACCTCTTAGCGTTATAAATCCTTCAGGCATCCCATGGTAATGATAGGCACCACCAGGTTGCACATGGGCGTTATTGTCGTCAGTGCCGAAGTTGAAACTGGTTTGTCCCAGCGCTTCGATATGCCAACTCCCCTCATTGCCAATTAGACTACAGTTATTACCAGAATCATCACAGGTGCCAGCAGTATTGGCGTCAATTTTTACGCCATTTAAAACATAGCCAGTTGCACCGCGAGGGCCACCTAAAGTACTTGCTGTTGTGCTTTCACTGGGGGTCAGAGTGTAAGCGATTGAGACGTTTTGCTCACTGATTTCATTGGGGTTATTGGCATTGGGGAATTGCCCCGTAGCGTGGTCTGGTAGACCATTGGCAGTTAGTGTTCGATTACTGCCATCACATGACCACTGCGCGTTGCTGGTGGCTTGGACAGAAGCTGAATCATTGTATTCATTGTAATAATAATCACATAGCACCCCGTCAGTAGAACCATTTATAGACGCAGTACCATTGTCTGTTTCGTTATTGGAAGAAGTGCTGTTGTCAGAGTCTGTAGAGCTATTAGAATCACTACTCGTGTCGTCACTAGCTGATGAGGTGTCAGCTATGATTTCATTATTGCTGTCAGAACTACCGCAACCAAATAGTGTAAAAGTGGTTGCTAATAGAAGGAGATACTTAGGTGTTATGAGATTGGTCAGTTTCATCATAATCACTCCTATAGGTAAAGCTTCAATTAGATTATGAATCAACTGTAGGTATCAATTGTGCAGCAAATGTGCACAAAGTGTCAGTCTTTTGCAAAGCCATAGACTGACACAAAAATTTATATGCTAACCGAGTTTATCTTTTAACTGTGCATATTGATAATACCCCCATTGCCCAAATCGTCTGAGACTAGGAAATGGTAAATAAGGTAAGGGTGTTCGATACAAAGGCAAGTTTGGCACTGTGACTCCCGCGATTTGTTGCGCTAGTCGGTATGCGGCCTGTGCACTAAAAGAGACGCCTGCACCGCAATACCCAAGCGTATAGCCAATATTGCCTTGCACAGTGACATGAGGCATATCATCAAGGGCAGCTGCAATATAGCCATGCCAATAATAGTCGTGATTGATGTTGCTTAGAGTCGGGAAGCAATCAGCCAGGCCTTTCTTTAGATTATTTAAATAGGTTGGCTTATTTTGATCTTTGGCAAAAATTGCACCACGGCCGCCAAATAACAAGCGATTATCGGGCAATAAACGGTAATAGTATTTTAAGGTGCGCGTATCCATCGTCACTTGGTGGGTTTTTAGCCCTGAGCTTTGAAGTTGGTCTTGAGTAAGTGGTTTTGTCACCATTATGCTACTGAGAATAGGCAGATAGCGGTTATTAATAACTGGCGAAGTTACCTTACTGTTATAGGCGTTCCCGGAGATCACCAACTTTTTGGCTTGGATATTAAAGCCATTGGCTTTAAGGGTAATATCGCTACCTGTGTCATTAATATCGCTTGCCAGTGTATGCTCATATATTTTAACGCCAGCCTCCATGGCCATTTTTTTATAACCCAGTACAAGCCTAAGCGGGTGAATACCAAAGCCATCGGGTAAACGCATCGCACCATAGGCTTGTTTGTTGTGCATATAGTTAGCTTCTAATTCATCAGTAGACAAAAATTCAGCATCACTCGAAAGGTGTTTTTGTAAGAATTCAGCTTGTGCTTTAAGACCTGCAAAGGCCTGCTGGTTATGCGCTATTTTTAGATAGCCTTTTGGTTGCGGGTCACACTCGATCTGTTGGCTTTGAATGAGATCTTCAACCCGTTGTACCGCTTCTGTAAATTCGCCATAAATGCCTTGGCAAACATCCATGCCCCATTGATTTGCCATTTGCGGATAACTTAAACGGCCCGAGCCTTTTAGTACAAAACCTGCATTTCGAGCACTGGCACCAAAACCGACTTGATTCGCTTCAAGCACTATACACTCTTGTTGATGCTCAGTTGCTAAGTAATAGGCGGTGAGTAAACCGCTAAAACCGCCACCAATGATAACGACATCGCAATTTGTGTCAGACGCGATAGCTGGCAGTAATTCTGGCAATGCTTGGGTACGGGCCCAATAACTTGGGGCGAAGGCTTGGTTTTGGCAGTGTTGTGCGCTGATAGGATCGTAATATTTACTCATGATTTATTGTTGTTTGAAGAATAAAAGCACTGAGCAGTGTATTACTTGAAAGGAGAGAAGTAAAAGGCCACGAATGTGGCCTTTATTAGATGCTTAGTCTAGTGCTGCACCTAAATCTATATATACGTAATTACTGAATTTATCTTTTGCAATGTGATTACCTTGAAGCCTTTCCTCCAATAAAGCATCAACACTTTTCTTATCTGTAGGGTTGCCAGCATAGCCTGATAAAAAGATATCAAGCTGCTCAAGAGTCGCGTTGCCTGCAGGTTCAGGGAATACAGAGCCAAATGATAAGTCTGGTACTTTACCACTGATATAGCCGCTAATATTCATATCAAATCGTGTCTCTGCTGCATCATCAACTAAGAAGCTGAAATCAATTTCAACATTTGTTAGGCGATCATCAACAGAGCTAAAGTCGTAGCTCAAGTCGCTGGCACTAGCAAAGGCTATAATATCGGCGCTAAGATCTGGTGATATGACAGGTAGCTCAGTAAGATCAAATGTGCCATCATTATTTACTCTACTACGAGCTTGACTTGCCATACGAACGCTCACTTCACCTACAGAACTTCGCTCGTTAAAGTATTGTCTGTAAAAGTTATGCTCTGTTAGTGTAGGGAAAATAAACGTAGGAGTGAGTTGGTCAACAGTTCTAAATTGGTAGAATCTAAAACTCTCAATTGTTTCAAAATATCCAGACGTTGTTATAGTTTCAGTACCAGCACTGACTTGGTGGTCAACTGCAATGCCTTGATGGGTAAAGTCAGCATCAGTGAGCTTGATTGTTTTTGTATTAGTTGGAACAGCGGTTATTGTTGCTTTTGCTTCATTTAGGTCATTTGCAACAACAGAAAAGTAGATGTTTTCATCTCCACATACACTAACCGTGTCAGTAACAGGAAAATAATAGCCACCATAGAGAGAGTAGCCAGATTGTGTATATGAAAGCTCACTGGTGTCTAAAGTGTAGTCTTCACAGCTGCAATCAGATTTATATCGGGTGAAATAGAACGCTCCTAAATCACTTCTGTTTTCGATATCTAAAACGGTGCGAATTTTCTTATACTCACCATCATCCAACTCAACTTCATCACCTAATACTGAAACGTGTTTAGTGTCTTTTGGTACTTCACCTGAAAAAACACCTTCAGCATTGGTTTTAGCTGTGCCTACAGGTTTACCTGCTTCGTTATGAAAAACGATGTCGGTTGCATATGGCGTTTCTGTTTGGCAAGAGTATGTGTAGGCCTCTAATGATATTTTTTGAAGTGGTTCAGTAACACCACCACTACCTGTGCCTTGAGATGGTTTATCATCACCAGATGAACCGCCACCACACGCCGTTAAAGTAAGTGCTAATGCTGCTGCAAGAGGAGTGAGTAGATATTTTTTCATTATTTGTCTTTTATTTTGTTTTTATTGAATAAATTATCTCACTTTCGAATGTTGGGTGAAAGAACGTAGATAATTTGGAATGTGATGAAATGTAAACAAAGAATGAAAAGGCAAGGTGTTATGGAGGCTGATGTGGATTAGAAAAATAAGGTGCAGAGTATAGACCTAGGCATACTGCACCTTATTGGATCGACACTTAAAAGTGTTACTTGGATCAAAAGAGGTTAACCAAGCTTAAGCAGGTAACTGCGTTTGCTTATTTGGTTGCGACCGTATCTAACCAAGCATGAAAGTCAGCGTCCATGCTGGTACCCCAATTTTTTACGATTTTTTGATAGCGCGGGTAATCGCCGCGACGCACATGAAATAGCATCTCTTCAACTTTATCGCGTTGTTTTTCCATCATGTAACGCACAGCTAAATAACCCCAGCGATAGATGCGGTTGGTATTCCAGTTTGCGCTGTTGTTATAAAACAATTCGCTCAGTTGATAGGTCTTTTCGCCGGCCAATGCTAGTGCTCGCGGGTTATTGTTCATGTGTGCAACATATTCACCTAGCCCTTCGCCCCACCAAATCAAATAAGGTGGCTCAGCAGCGGGTTCTGGACAGTATTCCGGACCATAATGGTTATCATGAGGCGGCGCGCAGTAATCACCATAAGTATTAAAACGACCATCTAAATAGTGCACGAACTCATGGTTTAAGTTCCATACGGTGCCTTTTTTCAAGTACGCCACGTACTCGGCGCTGTTGTCTGCTAAATGCGGTAATCCTTCGAGGTACATGCCGCCATTGTTAGAGGGGACGTCAAAATGATCGGTGACATACTTTACATAGTCTTCACGGCTGGCGTAAATATTGGCGCGCAATACATCATTGTTGTCATGAAGCAGGGGCTTACCACGCGTATTGAATAGAGTGTGAAAACGCTTTTCTGTTTCTAGCAGTAATTTACAAGAATCTTCGATATTTTGCTGCGACATGGCTTGGAAGCGTAAAACCAAGTTGTCGGCGCAGTAATGCTGATTTGCAAGCACTTGGTTGATTTTCGCTTCATTGCGTTTCCAAGCTGGAATATAGACTTCACCTTCTTTAACGACATTGCCATATGCCAGCTTTACTTTACTGTAATCTTCGACAGCGGCTGGTTGCTCTGTAGTTTGACAGCCTGCAAGCACGGCAAGCGATAGGACCGCGGTTATTATTTTTGCTTTCATTGCTTCAAGTATCCAAATGCTTAATGTGAATTTTGTATACATTATACTTATTTTAATTTTGAATACAGCAAAGAAAGTCGATTATTTAGTTTTTTATACCAATTCTCTTAATTAAGTGATCTATTTTGAGGCGAGGAAAACTTGTCGATAGCAAGGTAAAAATTTTGCTATTTAGTTGTTCTAAATAAGAAATATTTAACGAAGCAAGCGGCAGTTTTAGTCCCTAAAAATGATTAAGTATTAGTGAGGATTGGTATTACATATTTTGAAGCACAAAAAAGCCAACCTAAAAGGTTGGCTTGAGTTTCATAATGCAAGTATGACAACGTGTTATGAATTTTTTGAAACTACCTGAACCTTAAATTTTTTCGAGAAAGCTCAGAAATAGACTTACACCCCATTAGGCGCATATCTCGAATGAGCTCTTCTTGCATAAGTCCGAGTGCGCGTTCGACACCAGGTTGACCAGCAGCGGCAAGCGGGTATAAATACATACGACCAATGCCCACGGCTTTTGCACCCAGTGAAAGCGCTTTTAAAACATGAGTACCGCGTTGAATACCGCTGTCGAAAAGTACATCAATTTTATCGCCGACGGCATCGACGATTTCAGCTAATTGATCGAATGAGCTGCGAGCGCCATCGAGTTGGCGACCGCCATGGTTGGAGATCACAATCCCCGTGCAGCCAATATCAACTGCGCGTTTGGCATCTTCAACGGTCATAATGCCTTTCAGGCAAAACTGGCCATCCCAAAACTTCACCATTTCAGCTACGTCGTCCCAGTTCATGGTTGGGTCGAGCATATTTGTGAAGTAGTCACCAATAGAGCTGGTGCTGCTACCCATTTTTATGTGGGCATCAAGTTGCGGCAGACTGAATTTTTCGTGGAATACGTAGTTCAACCCCCACATTGGTTTAATGGCGAACTGGATCAAGCCTGCCAGTGTTAAACGAAACGGAATTGAAAACCCTGTGCGCAAATCGCGTTCACGGTTGCCACCTGTGATTGAATCAACAGTTAGCATCATCACTTCGACTCCTGCCGCTTTGGCACGCTCCATCATGGCGCGGTTTAGCCCTCGGTCTTTGTGAAAATAGAATTGATAAACTTGAGGCGTCGAGGTTTGCTGGGCAATCTCTTCTAAACTGACGGTGCCAAGTGAAGACACGCCAAACATGGTACCGTATTTTTCAGCGGCTCCCGCAGTTGCGCGCTCACCTTGATGATGAAACAGTCTTTGTAGCGCGGTGGGTGAGCAATACACTGGCATCTCGAGCTTTTGGCCCATGACAGTGACAGATAAATCAATATCTTCGACCCCAGTTAGTACGCTTGGTAGTAAATCACAGCCTTCGAACGCCTCAGTATTGCGACGATAAGTAGTCTCGTCGTCAGCGCCACCATCGATGTAATTAAAGATTGGTCCGGGCAAGCGTTGCTTTGCCAGTTTTCTAAAGTCTTGAAAGTTGTAGCATTGATTAAGGCGCATAACAGGTGTCCTAAGTGTTATCAGAAGTATGAGCACTGCTGTGTTTTGCGAAGTGTATGGCTGAAAACCGCCAAGCGTTAATAGCAATAATAGAAAAGCATTTTTGCCAAATTGGCAACCTAACCATGTTAAATGGTTTAACAAACAGCTGAACAGAACTCATGACGCTAACTTAATCTTCGATAAAGACTCGGTTTAATGTTAATGATTTGCTCAACCAACTCATCAGGAGATTTCTCTATTTTGTTCTTTTTGGAAAAAGTCTTTGGCTTTATGTCCATTTATCGAAAGGTTAGCTGCCCGTAAATTTTCTCCCGACAACAAACATATAACAATAAACCTAAACTGAGGAGTGCGTGGTGAAACATTTATCAAGTAAAGTCGTTTTAGGGTTAGGTGCATGTGCACTGAGCCTAACATCACAAGCGCAAGCTGTAGAAATACTGAACGTTAAACAGGGTGAAAAACAAACTAAGGTGTCAATTGGCGGTTACGGTAAGGTCGATATTCGTCATGTCTCTGGTGATGTGGCTTATCAAGATTATTGGTTAGCAAACTTTCCTGGAGGTGCTGCACAAGATACCTCGCATACGGCATTTAATGTTAAAGAGTCTCGAGTGAATTTAACTGTGCAGCATGGCGACATTAGAGGCTTTGTTGAGATGGATTTCTATGGTGGCGGTGGTAACGAAGTAGTAAGTAATTCATCAAACCCACGCTTAAGGCATTTATATATTCAGTATAAAAACTGGATGGCAGGTCAAAACTGGACCACCTTTATGCCATTGCATGCACTGCCAGAATCACTTGATTTCGGTGGCCCACATGCCGGTGAGGTTTTTATTCGTCAAACTCAACTGAGATACACCCATGGAGCTTGGCAGTTTGCCATTGAAAACCCAGAGACCAATGGTGACGGAGATGTCGGCAGTAGTGTCAGTGGTGTGGGCGTGACGGGTGCTCAGGCAGATAAAGATGAATCGCTACCAGATTTTATTGCCCGTTATAACCATAAAGCGGATTGGGGCATGGTATCTGTGGCTGGCCTGTTACGCCAAGTTGATCAAGGCGGTTTAGATAAAACGGCGACTGCATTTAATATCGCGGCCAAAATTAACACTGTTGGCAAAGATGATCTACGTTTTCAGGTAACCAGTGGAGACGCTGGGCGCTATGTTGCAGCGGGCATTACCCCTGACATAGTCACCGCAGAGGGTAAGCAAGCAGCCGAAGTCGAAAGTACGGTGGCCTATGCGATTGCATATAGGCACTTTTGGACGCCAAAGTTACGTTCATCGGTGTTTTACGGCAGTGCCTCAACAGATGTGCTTGAGCGCAAACGCAGTCATTTTGGCGTGAACTTGATCACCAGCTACAACGAATACTTAGATTTAGGAGTTGAGCTAGGTAACTTTAGTGTTGACGACGAAGGCATGCAGAGTATTGACTCAAATTACTTACAATTCAGTGCCAAGCTAAAGTTCTAACTAAAGGTTTTAATTAAA
The DNA here is from genome assembly GCF_056158285.1 of Pseudoalteromonas sp. AWM4_233. NCBI lineage: Bacteria > Pseudomonadati > Pseudomonadota > Gammaproteobacteria > Alteromonadales > Pseudoalteromonadaceae > Pseudoalteromonas > Pseudoalteromonas sp. AWM4_233. The sequence goes on from NZ_JBSWSZ010000001.1 coordinate 803,896, forward strand.
AGTTCTAAGCGTAATTTATAAGCGCGCTTTTTAAGCAAAAAGTTCTATAAGTTAGTTTAAAGTAAAAAGAGTATCTTCATTTAATAAAGATACTCTTTTTTTGCTAAATACGCGTCACGCAGATGCTCTACGAGCAGGTTAAGCTTTTTGTCTGGCTGGCGCGATTTTGGATAGACCGCATACACGCCAAGCTCTTTTGCCGTGTAATCGGCTAGCAAAGAAACCAACCTGCCTGACATTAAATCATCATGAACCAGTGCACGAGGTAAATAAGCAATACCAAAATTAGTTGCGGCAGCATCGCGAATGGCCGCAAGACTATTGGTATAAAAGCGACCTTGTACTTGCACGTTTGCCTCTACACCTTCTTGTTGGAAGAGCCAGTTGTCAGGGCCAACGCCTTCATATTTGTAAATCAAACATTCATGATCTAGTAGGTCATTGGGTTTATGAGGAATACCATGCTGATTTAAGTAGCTTGGGCTGGCACATACAATCCACTGTGAATCAATAAGTCTTCTTGCCACCAAAGAAGAGTCTTCAAGAAAAGCGGTTCTGATTGCTAAATCAAAGCCTTCATCAAGAATATTGACCAATCGATTGCTGACATGAAGTTCAACCTCAACATCAGGGTAGAGTTGGCAAAACTCAGCAATGGCTTTACTCAGTAATAGATTGGCAGAGACAGATGGCACAGTCACGCGAATTTTACCGCGTACAGCATCACCATAGCCTGTCACTGTATCTTGTGCATCTTGCAATGCTTGTTTGGCTAAGCGCGCTTTACCGTAGAGGGCTTGTCCTGCATCAGTTAAGCTGAGTTTGCGCGTTGTACGATACAATAATTGTACATTTAAGGCTTTTTCTAAACGGCTGATCCGTTTGCTTACCACAGAATTGGTCATCTCAAGTTTTTCAGCGAGTTTAGAAAACGAGCCTTCATCAACGACTTGAACAAACAAGAAAATATCATCAGATTTAACCATAAATACACCTAACAGCCTCTTTCAACAATGTTGATTATGTCAAAAAAGGAAAAAAACATTCTCTTTAATGAATATATATTAATAGTTAACAGAGTTGTACATTTCTATAAATTTTGTTTACTCGATGCTTAATTAACCTGAGCTTTGGTTAAGTACAAATAATTATATAAATCACAAATAAGCACGTTGTGGGTAAGTAAAACAATAAAAACTAGACAACAAGAGAAAGTAATATGAACGAATTAACACTAGGTGCATTGGCTTTATTGCCAATTGCATTAGCAGCTCTGCTGCTGGTGGGCCTGAGTTGGCCTGCGAAAAAAGCCATGCCTGTGGTGCTAGCAACGACTGCCGCACTGGCGCTCTTTGTATGGGATATGTCAACTAATCGCGTGTTAGCGTCAATTCTACAAGGCTTAGGGATCACCTTCTCTATCTTGTGGATAGTTTTTGGCGCAATTTTTTTATTGAATATGCTAAAGCATACGGGGGCCATTGGCGTCATCCGTGAAGGTTTTATGCACGTCTCGCCCGATAGACGTGTTCAAGCAATTGTGATTGCATGGTGCTTCGGCACGTTTATAGAAGGCGCCTCTGGCTTTGGTACGCCAGCGGCAATTGCCGCGCCATTATTGGTTGCAATCGGCTTTCCAGCTTTAGCAGCGGTGTTAATGGGCATGATGATCCAAAGTACGCCGGTCTCTTTTGGTGCTGTGGGCACACCTATTATCATCGGTGTAAATAAAGGGTTAGATACCACAGCAATTTCTGAACAGCTTGCGACTCAAGGCTGGACGTGGGAGCAATATCTGCAGCTCATTACCACCAATGTTTCAATTATTCATGCCATTGTGGGCACTGTGATGCCACTATTTATGGTGATGATGCTGACACGTTTTTTTGGACAAAACAAAAGCTGGAAAGAAGGTCTTGAGGTGTTACCGTTTGCTATTTTTGCAGGTTTTGCCTTCACCGTTCCTTATGCATTAACTGGTGTTTTTCTCGGTCCTGAATTTCCATCGCTCCTTGGCGGTTTAGTGAGTATTGCCATTGTTGTTACCGCCGCGAAAAAAGGGCTTTTAGTGCCGAAAACACAATGGGATTTTGCGAATAAAGAGACTTGGCCTAAACAGTGGTTAGGCAACCTAGAGATTAAAGCTGAAAACATCAGCGGTAGTCGTTCAATGTCTATCGTCGTGGCTTGGGTGCCTTACTTAATCGTTGCGGCTTTATTAGTTTGTTCTCGTGTATTTACAGAATTTAAAGGGCTTTTAACTGGTTTGAGTATCAGCTTCAGTAATATTCTCGGTGAAACTGGGGTAAGCGCTTCTTTTGCCCCTTTATATTTGCCAGGTGGATTAATGGTGATTGCTGCTTTGGTGGCGCTCATTTTACAAGGTCAGTCGGGTCAAAAAGGTCAAATCGTGCGAAATGCATTTGGTGAATCGACTAAAACCGTGATCAGTGCTGGCTTTGTTTTAATGTTTACTGTGCCCATGGTTCGCCTATTTATTAATTCAGGTGTGAACCTATCCGATTTACCTAGTATGCCAATGGCCAGTGCCCAGATGTTTGCCACTTGGTTTGGTGAGGCTTTTCCCCTTGTAAGCCCAACCATTGGTGCACTAGGTGCCTTTATTGCTGGCTCTAATACCGTATCAAATATGATGTTTAGCCAATTTCAGTTTGAAGCGGCAATGAGTTTAGGGTTATCGCCAGCATTAATTATCGCAGCGCAAGCAGTGGGGGCTGCGGCAGGTAACATGATTGCCATTCATAATGTGGTCGCGGCAAGTGCAACAGTTGGCTTATTGGGTCAAGAAGGGGCCACACTCAGACGCACAATCGTGCCAACCTTATATTATGTTTTGGCGTCAGGCGCCTTAGTGATGACTGCCTTATATGTTTTGAATATTGCAGGACCGTTAAGTCATTAAAATGGAGAAGAATATGAACAACCAGCAGCTATTGGCCGCTTTGAGCAAAGTGTTAGGCAGCGAGAATATACAAACTCAAGCAAATAAAACCGAGCACTATAGAACGGGCTGGCGCTCGGGTGGCGGTAGTGCGCTGGCTGTTCTATTTCCGCAAAATTTATTAGCATTTTGGCATGCGCTAGAACTCTGTGTCGAAGCTGACTGCATAATGATAATGCAAGCGGCGAATACCGGTTTAACCGAAGGGTCAACGCCTTCGAGTGACGGCTATGATAGAGACATCGTGATCTTTAACACTTTGGCAATGGATGACTTAGTGGTGCTAGAGCAGGGTAAACAAGTGTTGAGCTTTCCCGGCACTACGTTACATAAGTTAGAAAAAACCTTGAAGCCTTTGGCAAGAGCGCCACACTCGGTGATTGGCTCTTCCTGTTTAGGGGCATCGATTGTTGGCGGGGTGGCAAACAACTCAGGTGGCGCATTGGTAAAGCGTGGGCCAGCTTATACTGAGTTGTCACTCTTTGCCCGTGTAGATGAAAAAGGCCAATTGCATTTAGTGAATCACTTAGGCATTGAATTGGGTGAAACGCCAGAAGAGATCTTAAAGAACCTGATGTCGGGTAACTTCGCTCACAACAACCTGGTTACCGATAAATCAGCCAGTGCGACCGATTATGAAGGCTTATTACGCGATGTAGACGCTGATACGCCGAGCCGATTTAATGCCGATACCTCAAAACTTTATGAGGCCAGTGGTTGTGCAGGAAAAATAGCTGTATTTGCAGTGCGCCTAGATACCTTTGAAGTACCGAATCAGGAACAGACATTCTATATTGGTACTAATGACCCTAAAACTTTAAGCGATTTACGACGTCACATATTATCTGAATTTCAAAATTTGCCAGAAGTGGGAGAATACCTGCACTGCGAAATCTTCGATATTGCAGAAAAGTATGGCAAAGATACTTTTTTAAGCATTCAGCACTTAGGCACCGATAGATTACCTAAGTTGTTTGCCTTAAAAGGGCGGTTAGATGCGACTTTTAAAAAGTGGCGCTTTATGCCAAGCAATTTCACCGACAAGGTGATGCAGTTGACAAGCTACTTATTCCCACAGCATTTACCCAAGCGCATGCTCGAATTTAGAGACAATTATGAGCATCACTTAATCTTAAAAATGAGTGATGGTGGTATTGCCGAAGCCAAACAATTTCTAAAGTCATACTTTACTCAAAACCCGCAAGCGGGCGGGTATTTTGAATGTACGCCCGATGAAGCCAGTAAGGCATATTTACAACGTTTTGCAGCGGCAGGTGCTGCTATTCGCTATCAAGCATTACATGAAGATAAAGTTGGAGACATTTTAGCGCTCGATATTGCCCTACGTAGAAATGACTTTGATTGGGTTGAGCAGTTGCCAGAAGACATTGCTAGTCAGGTCGATAAGCGCCTTTATTATGGGCATTTCTTCTGCCATGTATTTCATCAAGACTATGTGCTGAAAAAAGGTGCGGATGCTAAGAAAGTGAAAGCGCAAATGTTGGCACTACTTGATTCTCGAGGTGCTAAGTACCCGGCTGAGCACAATGTCGGTCATCTTTATGAAGCCGAAGAAGATGTAAAAGCTTTTTATCGAACGCTCGACCCGACCAACCGCTTTAACCCAGGGGTGGGTAAGATGGAAAAGCATAAACGAAATTGTTCATGTTGCTGAACCTTTGAAACACATTATAGGCATATAAGTTTTACAAGTTTTCCTCAATACAATACCAATTCTATTAATGAGTCCCTCAAAATGATTAAGTATTAATAAGGATTGGTATCAAGGCAGTCTATCGCACTAGGCTGCCTTTTTTCTTGCTTGGCATTATCTGATAGTGGGTTGTCACTTTTCGCTAGTGTGTGGCGCGTTATGATTGCCTAAACTAACCCTATCAACAAAGCACATAGATTTGGTAGGAGAAATAAAATGGCAAATATGCATAACACGGCACTAATTACAGGGGCTTCTAGTGGTATTGGATTGGAGCTAGCAAAGCTTCACGCTGAAAAAGGCGGTGATCTTGTTTTAGTGGCACGATCGGCTGATAAACTTGAACAACTGGCCGAACAATTACGCAATGAACATAAAGTGCAGGTTACAGTCTTACCAACGGATTTGTCTGAGCAAAATGCGGCAGAGCATGTTTTCAACCAAACTCAGCAGTTAGGCATTGAGGTTGATATACTGATTAATAATGCTGGTTTTGGCGGTCATGGTAAATTTGCAGAACGTGCATTGCATGCTGATCAAGCAATGATGCAAGTGAATATGAATGCATTGGTAGAACTTACTCACTATTTCACTCAAGGTATGATCCGCCGAAAGCAAGGTAAAATCTTGAATGTGTCGTCTACAGCTTCATTTATTCCAGGTCCGTTGCAAGCGATATATTATGCAACTAAAGCATTCGTGACATCTTTCTCACAGGCGATTTCGCAAGAGTTAGCTGAGCATAACATTACAGTGACAGCACTTTGCCCTGGACCTGTGGCGACTGAATTTGCATCGACAGGTGATTTAAATGGTGTTGAAGTATTTAATAACGCAAGATCGGCACGTTCAGTTGCTGAATGTGGCTATAATGCGATGCATCGCGGCGACTTACTGGCTTTTAATGAGGCTGGATTGAAGTTTTTATTAAATTGGGTGATCCCGTTTTTACCTCGAAAATTGGTATTAAAGTTATCTCGTCAATCCATGGAAAAAACAGCATAAAGAGGCTTGTATGAAGCGGGCAAAGCAATTTACTATTTCTCCTACTTGGCAAGTTTTATTCAAAGACATGCAGCTCGAACCGAGCATGGTGTTGGCTTTGGCTAAATTGCCCGCGGATCTATTTACCCGCCCAAATGCAACCTTGTCCGTTGAAGGGTATTTTAGTCTATGGCACGGTATTGAGCTGGCGGTAGGAGAGAGAAGTCTGCCGTTATTACTGGCTGAACATTTATCGGTTGAAGCTTTTGATGCGCCTCTTTTTGCAGCGGTTTGCAGCCCTAATCTGAATACTGCTCTAAAGCGTTTACAGCAGTACAAGCCTCTCATTGGCCCAATGATGATGGATATTAAAGAGACAGCAAAATGGACTGAATTGACGGTAAGTTGTTATGGCTATCCAAGTTCATTACCTAAAAGCGTCGGTTTATTAGAATTGGTATTTTTTACTCAACTTGCACGCTTGACAACTCGCCACTTCATAGAGCCTTTGTTTGTTCAATTGCCTGAGTTACCTGAGAACTTAGCTGAATACCAAGCTTACTTTGGGTGTCAGTTAACTCATGGCCCATCAGTGCAAATACATTTTAGTCATGAGGATACAAATAGACCCTTTTTAACTGCTAATGCGCCGATGTGGGCATTTTTTGCTGATGAGCTGCAACAAAAATTAAATGAGTTAGATGCGACAGCGACTATGGCTGAACGAGTCACCGCAGTATTGTTAGAGGCATTACCAGCAGGGCACAGTGCAATTGAATATGTTGCTGAAAAGCTAGCCATGAGCAAACGCACACTGCAACGTAAATTAAGCGCTGAGAAAAGTAATTTTAATGACCTTTTACAATCAATTCGAGCAGAGTTGGCGAGCCATTACCTACACGAATCTAAATTATCTTTAGGCGAAATAGCTTTTTTATTGGGGTATCAAGAGACTAACTCATTTATCAGAGCGTTTACCCAGTGGTTTGGTCAACCACCGGGTAGTTATAGGCAAGGTTAAACTCTAATTTAGAACTATTGAGTACCTTTAACAAGTGGAATGCCATTTGTGCCAACAGGAATATAAACGGTTGAATGATTTGGTGATTCAGCCATTTTTAACTGTGCGTTTATAGCTTCTAATTGTAGGTAATTAGGCGTTAAAGTTGCGTTAATTATTTTTTGTGCTTCAGCAATACCTTTTGCTTCTTCAATTCTAATTTCAGCATCTTTTTGCGCTATTGCTTTTTGGGTTTCTTTCTCGGCCAATAACTGTTGTGCTGCTAACTTTTTCTCAACGGCATTGGCAACAATCTCAGGGTAATTAATATTGCCAATAACTACTTGTTTCACGTCAAATGGGGTGTTATCCAAATATGCTTTTAATTTAGATGTCACTCGTTGCGCTATTTGTTCGCGTTTAGCCTTAAGCTCTCTGCTGTCGTATTGTTGCACAGCATCGCGTACAAAAGTTCTGAAAGTTTCTTTGACATACCTTTCATACCAATTGTCACTTCCAAAACTTTCTACAACATCTTTAACTGCGCCTGATTTTATTGAAATAACAACATGAAAGTCGAAGCTAATATTAAGGTCATCATTTGTCAAAATATTAAAGCGTTCAGTGTATGTATTTGGCCTCATATCGACATTCAGTACTTTATTTCTCAGCAAAGAAAAGCCGTAGTTACTGGGTCCAATCAAGCTGCCTTGATATCCGCCAGAACCAAAAAATCTTGGTTGCTCGTATACATAACCTTCATGGCCCGCGGGTGTACTTGGATTTGTACACGAGGTTGCGGCAAACAATAGAAAAACTCCTAAAGCTATAATAGAGCCAATGGTACTACCTACTTTTGACTTTTTTTGCATCATGCGTGTGTTTCCTTTTTTTAAACTAGGTAGATATGTTAAATAATTGATTCTATTAAAACAAATCTATTCTTTATACATTTGTATTACAAGTTCGTCGTCATTCTAAAAGTTTATATTTGATATAACTATCTTTTGAGGTTTCATTGAGTTCCATGAAGCCGGCAAAGGTGCCGCGCATCGTCATTTCTGCATTTATAGGTAGTACTTGCCCCGACACTTCGGTAAAGGTTAAAACCATCTTAAATTTTTCTATGTTTGTCATGGCCATAGGGCTGAACTCAGCTAAATTCGTGATGGTAATTTGCTTAAGTAATTGATTTTTTGGCGAGACGACTAATGTGCCTTTTAGCTTACCAATGGCGTCATCACCGAGTTTTGGGATATTGACATCAAAACTTGCCGTGAGTGCCTCGTTTGCTGAATCGAGTAATTGTAATGAATCTAAAGTAATGAGCTGCTCAAGTTTAATGCTGAAGGTTTCCTTGTCTTTATTTCGTTGTTTTATAAAAACGCGTTTTTGTTTGTCGGTCGCAGGCTTTTTATCTTTCGTGAGCAGTTGCCACTTTTGACCTTCGGGAAGTGCACCATTAAATGCAGCTGTATAGTCTGTGATTTCTCCTTCTTCGTTCTCAAAGCTGTGTAGCTCAAACGCCCACTTTTTTTTGTCGACGTCTTTAATTCTCTGGATCGCATTCTGAACGACAGACTTTAAGTGTGACGCTTCAAATTGTGCTGCATTGGTTTGATTGCTTAAAAATAACAACCAAATAAGTAGTAAAAGTTGAAAGATAGTTCGCATGGTTTTGCTCCTTAATTTTACTTGATGGTCGCAGGTCAGGTGTGAAATCAATGTGAAAGCAAAATAAGACTAAACTTAATGGCAGTGTAAGACGTAAAAATAAGTGATGAATGCAATAAGGTCGGCATATGAAGAATAATTTAGAGTCAAAGCATATTTTGCGTGTATATGAGCATATTCAACAACATGGTGAGCCATACGAACAAGGCAAGCATTTAGAGGGGATCACGGCATTCTCTGATATTGATGGTTACACCATATACTTGCAGGGTAACGGGGTGTTGCTCCGTTTTGGGTTTCATAACAAATACGACCTTGAATACGAGCACAGTAAATTAAAAGAAGAATTTTTGAAAAAGCTAGATGTGATTGCTAAGCAGTTTCAGTAAAACTAAAAAAGGAACATTAAATTGATGAAACATTTTTTACTCATATTTGTATTAGTTCTATTAACTGGGTGTGCAGCCCAATACCCAAACCAAGATGTCACAGGAAAAGCTTTTCCTAGTGTTTCAGGTGGAAACCTAGAAAAGGAGCGTATTAACCTACCTGATTTTGTTAAAGGTGAAGTTGCGCTATTTTTAGTTGGTTATAAGCAAGACAGTCAGTTCGACATTGACCGCTGGTTGATTGGTCTGGATATGAAAGATGCTGATATTAAAGCGTATGAGTTACCAACCATTGCTGGCATGTTCCCGAGAATGTTTAGCACACAAATCGATGAGGGCATGCGTCGTGGAATTCCTAAAGAGCTATGGGGTGGGGTGATCACCATTTATGAAGACGGTGAAAAAATCCAAGCGTTTACAGGTAATGAAAACCCGAATAACGCCAGAGTGATGCTACTCGATAAAAACGGCAAAATTATCTACTTCTATGACAGAGGGTTTTCTGTTTCGGCATTGAATGAAGTGCTAGCACTGGCTAAAGGACAGTAAAAAGAAGTGAAAAAATAGCAGCCTGAACTTTACTAAATGTTCAGGCTGATTATAGATATGATTAATGTAATTTCATCTTAGGGCGCACAATGCGCAGTAACTTTTCTGATAACCACAAAGCCGTGGTTTTAATTGGGCCGTGAATGGCGTTTTGATGCATACGATAAAGCGATAAATACATCACTCTCGCTAGATTACCTTCGATAAACATGGTGTTGTTTGTCAGGTTACCCATTAAGCTTCCTACTGCACTGAAGCGAGAAAGGTTCACCAGTGAACCGTGATCTTTATAAACAAAAGGTTTTGGCGCTTTGCCTGTGAATTTGGCTAAAATATTGTGCGCGACATTACTTGCCATCTGGTGTGCAGCTTGAGCGCGAGGTGGTACGAAAGTGCCATCTTCTTGCTCACAGGCACAAGCATCACCCAATACATGGATATGTGAAGTGCCTTTCGCTTGTAAATATTCGTCTACTTTAATTTGATTGCTGCGAGTGAATTCAAAGCAATCGAGGTTTTTAATAAAGTCAGCCACTTTTACGCCCGCCACCCAAAGCATTAAATCAGCTTGGATCAAGGTATTGTCATCGGTGATAAAGCCCTCAGAAGTTGCTTTACTCACTTTAGTGCCTTCTAAGATATTTACACCTAAATGACGCAACTCGTCTCGCGCAGAGTTACTTATTCTGCTGGGTAGGGCGGGTAGTATAGTTGGCCCGGCTTCGATTAAATGAATGGTGAGCTTGGTGCTGGTAAACGCACTCATACCATAGTGCTTTAGAAGTTGAGCGACATGAACAAGTTCGGCGCTGAGTTCAACACCGGTTGCCCCACCACCAACAATGGCGATTGAAAGACAGTTTTGTTCTTCAGGTAATTGGCTAGCAGCTTGGTGTACACGTGTAAAGCAGTTAAGGAGCGCATGTTGAAAGCGCTCGGCTTGCTGGTGAGAGTCTAAGAAATAGCAATGTTTACTAACACCAGGCGTATTAAAGTCATTACTGACACTACCAATGGCGATGATTAACTCATCATAATGAACGGTGCGTTGTGGCAAGATCAATTCACCGTCTGAATCGTATTGCTCTTTTAGGTATATCGCTTGTTTTTCTGCGTCTAAGTTAATGAATTCACCGAGAATAAACTGAAATCCATGCCTAGCTGCATGAGCAGAGTAAACGACACCGTCTAGGCTAGTGTCGAGCGAGCCTGTCGCCACTTCATGTAGGAGCGGCTTCCAAATATGGGTACGGTTTTTATCGATTAAAGTAATATTTGCGCGACGAGACTTCCCAAGTTTGTTCCCTAATTTACTTGCCAGTTCTAGGCCGCCAGCGCCGCCGCCGATGATGACAATATTGGGATGCGTGTTAATCATAGTTGTGCCCTTTAAAAAGTTATAAAGAGCTGAGCACAATCCTTTGTAAATATCAGATTTACTTACATGGTGTTCAGGTCGTTATAACCTTGCACAACTTGAGGTTATTGTACGCCTAACTGGCTGCTAGCAATATGGAAAAAGTATTTCTAAATGTTTCAAATTGGGTATGAAAAAGGCTGCAAAAGCAGCCCTTTAATTTTGTAAATTATTAAGCCAAATTTGGCAAGTAACGCTCATCGGGTAAATAGGTTTGCTCTAAAGCCGTAGATGAAGCACTACCCTCAGTTAGAGAGAAAAACTCGACCGTTTGGTTCATCATTTGCGCTTGCTCAGCCATAGCTTCACCAGCGGCGGCCGCTTCTTCAACCAATGCTGCATTTTGCTGGGTCATCTGATCCATCTGAGTAATCGCAGTATTAATCTGCATAATGCTTTCTGATTGATGCCTTGCTGATTGGGCAATCTCTGCCATCATGACGCGTACCTTGCTGGTGGCTTCAACGATTTCACTTAAGGTATCGCCAGAGCGGTTTACTAGGTCGGTGCCTTCTTCCACTTTAGATTGACTGTCTCTGATCAGGTCTTTGATTTCTTTTGCTGCATTTGATGAGCGCTGGGCTAGGTTACGTACTTCACCGGCAACCACAGCAAATCCTCGACCTTGTTCACCTGCACGGGCAGCCTCTACTGCCGCATTCAAGGCAAGTAAGTTAGTTTGGAATGCAATATCATCAATTACACTGATAATCTCAGTGATCTGTTTGCTCGACTGATTGATTTCGCGCATTGCGCTTACAGCCAATTTCACGACCTCACCGCCATGACTGGCTTTATCTTCAGCCGTCATTGAAAGGGCATTCGCATCTTCGGCTTTTTCAGAGCTTTGACGGACAATCTCGGTAACTTCATCCATACTTGCTGAGGTTTCCTCTAGGCTACTGGCTTGCTCTTCAGTACGCTGGCTTAAATCTGCATTACCTTGAGCGATTTCATTCGCTCCTTGTGAAATACTGCCAGAGGCATGGGTGATGTTTTCAATGACTTCGGTCAGTTTATCAGCTGTGCTATTGGTATCTTGTTTTAGTTGACCAAAAGAGCCCTCGTAATCGTTGGTAATTCGTTTACTCAAATCGCCCTGAGCCAATGCACTCAGCACTTTTGTGACGTCATCGAGTGCAATTTCCACGGTAGACACTAGATCATTTAAACCTGTACTGAGTTTTTCAAAGAAGCCTGTTTTACCTTGTAATGATAGCTTCTGACTTAAGTCACCTTGTGCGGCAGATTGCACCAAGTTGTCTATTTCTTTTTCAATATTTACTTCTGCGGTTCTGTCGGTCCACTCGAGTACAGTACCAATACGTTCGTTATTTACGAAAATAGGGTTAGAAGTCACAGAGAAGACGCGTTCACCAATGTATTCAGTACTGTTGTGAGCATGAGACAAGTTATTAAACAAAACACGTTGTTGTTCAGGTTCTAAATAGAATTGATCAACAGGGAAGCCAATTAGGTTGCTGGCATCGAACTGGCCTATGTGGGCTTGAATATCGCGCTCAGCACTTTCTATGGTGCTTTTAAGCGCTTGGTTTGCATAAATGATATTAAGGTTTTTGTCTGCAATCATGACATTGCCCGAGACGCTATCAAGGGCATATCTCACTCTGGCATTTTCGGCAGCGATACGTGTCTTTTCACGTTCTTGAGCTAACCAGTCTGTTCTATCTTGCCACTCTAATACAGTACCAACACGTTCACCCTCTACACTGACCGGGCTCACGATTACAGTGAAGGTTCTACCAGAAATCACAAACTCAGTTTCAATGCTTGCTGTTTGAGTTTTGAATTCTTCTACTTTATTGCTGAAATGCTCAAAAAATGCATCAACTTGATTACCAATAATGGCTTCTTGATTAAAGTGTGGAATGGCTTGTTTAATATCTTGGCTGGCAACTGTAAACATGTGATGAATGGCGTTATTCATGTAAATTACATTTAGGTCTTTATCTGCAATCATCACCTGACCAGAAGAGCCATCTAAAGCATATTTTACCCGTGCGTTTTCAGAGGCTATACGTGCTTTCTCTTGTGCTGCGGCAAGCTCTTCGGTTCTATCTTGCCACTCGAATACCGTACCAACGCGTTGCGCTTCAACAATGACTGGGCTTGCAACTAATTTAAAAGTTCTGCCTGCAATAACAAATTGCTCTTCAAGGCTGGTGGTTAGGCTGTCAATCTGTGCGAGGTGTTGCTCAAAGTAAGGCATTAAACCATTGATTTGCGCATTTAAAATATGATGAGCACTAAAGTTAGGCAACTCAGCCTGTAGCTGTGTTTCAACCCCTTCAAACATGTGTTGAATTGAACGATTTAGATAAATGACTTGATGATCAGTATTGGTGATCATGACATTAGAATTGGCGTTATCTAATGCACTTTTAATACGGGCATTAACCCTTGCCACGCGACGCTCTTGCTCTTCTTTTTCACGGATGAGTTTTAAGCTTTCTCGCATTTCTAACATAGATTTGAAGACGCCTTGCGGTGCTCGTTCATCATATTCTTGGTCTAAGTTACCTTCAGATATGGCGGTTGCAATATTGTCTAGCTCACTTGGATCTTTACCAAGTTGTTTCATCACCATTCTAAGTAAGAAAAATATAATAGCTGCACTAATTACAAGCGCTGTCATAAACATAATAAAAATTTGTGATACGGCCTGTTCGTTAGCAGATTTTAATTGAGGGCCAAGAATATCTTGGTCTGATTTAACCGACGTGCTTAAATCTCTGACTAAAGCAGCAAAACGCGGACCTATGACATCTAATACATTGGTTACTTTGTCATTTCTATCAACAATAAGGTTTTGAACTTGATTAAAGGCGTTTGTGTAATCAAGGAACATGCTATTGATGTTGTTTAGCCTAGCTTGATTTTCTGTACTCAAACTAAAAGTGCTCATATTAATGAGTTGGTCTTCGAAGCTAGAGAACTCTTGATTGACTCGTTCAGACGCTGATAGTTGATTACTTTCTAGGTATTTAACAACATATAAGCGGCCAAGCAATAAGTTGCGCATTGCTTCACCTGCAACATAAGCCAATTGCGTATTATTTGATTGGGCGGCACTTTGCATGACTTGCGTTAGCTCACGTTCCATTCTAGGACCAATAACATCTAATTGGTTTAACACCAACTCATTGCGCTCAACCCGATACGCTTTAATAACTTCGAACGTCGCATTGTATTGCTCAATTTCTTGAATGAGTTTAGTCACCATCTGTGCTCGTTCGGGCTTATTAATTTCTTGTTTGGCGTCGAGAATGAGCTTATCAACTTGCTCAAAGTACTGGTTGTATTCGCGAAGGTCTTTCTCACTACCTGTGAGAAGAAAGTCTTTTACATTCATGCGCACCATTAACATGTTCGATTGTAAGGTGCTCGCAAGGTTAGAGTCTCTTGCTAGCTCTCGATAGCTTTTGAATCCTTCATCTGCTGATGTCAATGCCAAATACGCGGTCAATCCGATTGCCGCAAGAATACACAATATTAAAGTAAAGGCAGAAATGAGTTTTGCTTTGAGTGTGCTGAAAATGCCAAAAGAGGGGGTTGCTGTGTCCATGCTTAGCTTCCTAAAATGTACCAATAAAAGATGCAATACTAAGTGATAGCCTAGTATTTATACAAAATCAAAGTGTAAAACTTTCTTTATATAACCAAAATACATAGATTGTTCCGGTTTTGGAAATGAACTATTTCAATAATGTGGCGATTATATTTAATATTTCTTAAACCTGTCCTGCTTTAATTTTTAAATTCCTTCCTGTTAACAGTATCTAAATCAAAAATATTTATTATTTTTTAAAAATGTAACTGTCCCCTTTATTGCAATATATGTCTTGTTTTGTAAGCTTTTTAAGCGTTTTATTTGGTGGTTTTTTTAAGTGGCTAAATTTATAAATTTATAAGGTGTTGATTTAATTTGTTTTGTTTGTTTTTTGTTGTGATTTATTTGTGTGCATTTTCTGCAATAATAATATTTTAATTAAGTGTTTGCTTGTTTTTTGTGGTCTTGACTGTGCATATTTATATGCATATTTTTATGCTTGTTAACAGGTTTGTATCGCTTCTGTTAATCCTTCTCTTCCTCAGGGGTGGGTGTATGCGTTTTATAAAAACTATAAGTTAAGATGGATGAAATAATGCAAAATAATAAAGTAGCTAAAGCAGTAAAATATGCGATCGCTTGCTCAGTGATCTCTACAGGACTGTCTACCGGTGTTGCTATCGCAAATGAAGACACTGAAGGTAAAGATGTTGAAAGAATTGAAGTAACAGGCTCTCGTATTCAACGAGCTGAGTTTGAATCGGCAAGTCCAGTTGCAAGTTTCGATGCAGAGGATATTGCTAAATCAGGTGTGACAAGTGTTGATGAATTCTTAAAGTTCATTCCTGCGACATCTGGTTTCCAACTTGGTGCGACAACTAACAATGGTAACGATGGTGCAAAGAAAATTGACCTTCGTGGTATGGGCTTTAACCGTACTCTTATTCTTATCAATGGTAAGCGTTCAATCGGCGACGTAAACTCTGACGGCGCAGTAGATTTAAACCAAGTGCCTATGTCAATGGTTAAGCGTATTGACGTTTTAAAAGATGGCGCTTCAACTATCTATGGTACTGATGCTATTGCAGGTGTTGTAAATATTATTCTGCAAGATGATTTCGAAGGTTTACGCGTTTCGGGCAGTGCTGGTGCAGGTACATCTGAATGGGATGCAAAGCAAAAAACCTTCTCTGTCTTAATGGGTACAGCCAGTGATAAAGGCTCAATCACTGTTGCATTAGAATACAACTCTCAAGAAGAATTAAAACAAGAAGCGCGTGATTGGGCACATGATGCGCTTTACCCTGAAGCTATTCGAGATGATGCAGGAAATGTGACCGGCTTTAAAGCAGTAGCAAGTGGTAGTTCGAACTCAAGAACAATTCGCTTAACCGGTGACCAAAGAGCTGCAATCGTAGCAGCAGGAGGTCCAGATGCGGCAAGCTGGATTGTTGATGCTGGTACAGGTGAGATCAGGCCATTTAAAGCTTCAACAGATGTCTATAACTATGCACCGGTCAATGCGTTAATCACCCCAAATGACCGTTTTCAAATTGCCTTAAATGGTAAATACGAAGTGGCTGATGGCACCAATGCGTATGTTGACGCATTTTATACGCAACGTGAATCTCTGCAACGTCTAGCGCCTGATGCTTCATTTGGTCGTGGACAATTACAGTATGTGTGGGATAACCCGAATAACCCATTTGGTGCTGCAGATCGTAACCCTTGGGGTGTAGACTTCTCAGCATCTGACTTAACTGAAGCGCAAACAGATCCTATGAAAGGTATTCATATTAACCGCCGTTTTACAGAGTCTGGTGGTCGTATCTTTACCCAAAAAGCGCATACCTACAGAATTTTAGCGGGTCTTGAAGGTGAGATCGGTGATGGTATGTTCTACGATGTGTCTTTCACTCATGGTTATAATGAGCAACTTGATAATACCAAAAACTATCACCGTTTTGATCGTTGGCAGAATATAACTAATGCAGCATCATGTACTGGAACTTGTGCTGATGCTGGTGTTTTAGACCCGTTTGCTGATTTTGGTGCTATCACGCCTGAGCAAATGGCATACCTAAGTGCGAATTCACTGAAAGATTTCAGCTATGGTGAGCTTCGTCACATCATCGCGACTTTATCTGGTGAAATTGAAACAGATTTTGGTGGTGGTTTTATAGGCTGGGCTGCAGGCTTTGAAAACCGCAAAGAAAAAGGCGAATCAATTCCAGATGAATTCTCATCAGAAGGTTTAACAACCAGTGGTGCGAGTGATCCTCAACTAGGTAGTTTTACAGCTGACGAAATTTATCTTGAGACTTTCATCCCTGTTGCTGATTCACTATCGATTGAAGCAGCAATCCGTTATTCTGACTATGAGAATAATAAAGGCGCAACTTTCGATTCAACAAACTTTAAGGTGTCAGTTGATTGGCGTCCACTAGATTCACTTAAAGTACGTGGTGGTATTTCAACAGGCTTTAGAGCACCAAATATTTCTGAGATGAACCAAAATCAGTCTACTGGTTTCCCAACAGTTGACTTTATTTGTGAGTTTGAAGATATCCGTAATGATATCACCGATCAACAAAGAACTAATTGTAAAGCAGATGCTGATACAGGTGAGCTAGGTTTTGCATGGCAACCAGCTTATACAACAGAAGCACCAGAGAAAAGCCTGATCCCTGAAGAATCTGTTACCACAAACATAGGCTTTGTATACACAGTGCCAATGGACGATAACTTAGTATTCAGTGTTGATTATTGGAGAATCAGTATTGAAGACTTAATTGGCTCTACGCCATATCAGTTACTGTTCAATAGTTGTATGGATTCAAAAGATTACTCAGCGTCTTCATGTTCGGCTTTCCCTAAAGATGATAACGGTAGAGCGATGCCAATCGCATCTTTTGGTCTTCCTAATGATGCAACGTTTGCATTCGGTAACGTTGGTGAGCTAGACACGTCTGGTATCGACTTTGAATTAGACTACTCGACAGAAGCTGACTTAGGTTTCACTGATCGCATTGGTGTACGTGTAAGTGGTACGTATAACATCGAGCGTGTTGAAACATGGGTAGAGTTAGGCCTTGAGCGTGACATGGTAGGTAATGCTTACCCGTTCGAAATCTACCCAGAGCTTAAGTTCACAACCTCGTTCATCTTTGGTGGTGATAACTGGGATGCGAACTATGACCTTCGCTATATCAGTGAAACGACTGATGCTTTACGTCCAGGTTCGATTACTGATGATAATATCGCAGATGCGGTACTTTATCACGACGTAAGCGCAAGCTATAGCATGGATAATGCTCGCTTTAGTGTGGGTATTAGTAACTTGTTAGATAAAGATGCACCGCGTTATCACAGTGGCTTTAACGCAAATACGGCACCAGGTACATACGACACAATCGGTCGTCGTCTATTTGCAAGCTTCAAGCTTGATTTCTAATCAGACCTAGTCTGACTAGAGCATCAAATGGGCTTCCCTGGCCCACTTTATTTTAGCGCCCAATTTGGGCGCTTTTTTGTGTTAACAAACTTACCTTTACTCACTCTTATTTTGTTATATATTACTGATGTAAATATTAAAATATAAACACCAAGACCACTAGCTTATGAAACCTAAACTCTTATTGTATCCAAATATTCAGGTTGAAAATGTATTTGCAAAAGAAACGGAAGTCTTAGGTCAATTGCAAAGAGGGGAGTTAAATGAAGCTTTGATTTTGTGGCAACCAGATAAGCCAACATTGGTTTTGCCGTCAGGTAATAAATGGCAAAGCTCAGAGGGGCTGCATCTACAGCTTATGCAAATGGGGTGGCAGCTGTTTAGTCGCAAAACAGGTGGCGCACCTGTACCACAAGTACCTGGAGTGATTAATGTTTCTCATATGTATGTGTGGGATGAGCAAACACCTTATTCGATACCAAGAGCCTATCAAGATTTTTGTGACAAACTATCTCGATTTTTTGCCCTATATAACGTGAAAGTAGATGTGCATGCCACTGAGTTTTCTTATTGTGATGGAGACTACAATCTTAATACCGCAGGCAAAAAAGTGGTGGGAACAGCGCAGCGAGTGGTACTTAAAAATGGTGGTGGTAAGGTGGTACTTGCTCAGGCTTGTATCTTAATCGATACGGACATTAGCACCATCATAAACCCAGTAAACACCTGCTACGAATACCATCAACAAGCTGAACGTATACGTTCAGAGGTTCATACCTGTTTAGTTCAACATACGAAGCAACAAGACTCTGTTGAAGGTTACTTTCAAAGTTTAATAAAGGCCTTTTCATAGCTATTATCATTTTTTGGTAATTCACTCAAATTGCTGACGAAATGGGATGTCATTGAAGTGCATATAAATACATATGCCTCTACCTTCAATACTTTGTAATTCAATATGGCCACATAGGCGCTGGGTGACTAAGTTATACACTATGCTTAGGCCTAGGCCAGTTCCGCCTTCACCTCGTTTTGTCGTCACGAAGGGTTCAAACACCTTTTCAAGTAGCTCTTCTTTTATACCTGCACCGTCATCGCTAAACCTGAAGTGGATAGCGCCGCTAACAAATTTGCACGAAATTTCAATGTTGAGCTTTTTATGTGCAACTTGACCATGGCGTAGGCTGTTTACGATAAAAATAGTAAATATTTGCCCAAAAGCCCCAAGATAGCTTTTTATGATCATCCCTTTTGGAATATCGAGAGAGATACATGCATCATGTTTATCAATTTCGTGTCTTAAGCTGATGACAAGATTGTCTAAAAACTCATGTATATCAAACTCGACGAGCTCATCATATTCTTGATGTGAGGCAACTTGCTTAAAACTGCTTATGAGCTCTGCAGAGCGAGTTAAATTGCTTTCTATTAAATTAAGCGAGTCATCAAATTCTTGTAGCAAAACTTGTAGATTTGCTTTAGATATCTTGCCTTGTTTGAAGTCATCTTTAAGCTTGCTTACCTTCTCCCTAAGGAAAGATTCACTGGTTATTGCTACGCCTAATGGTGTGTTTAATTCGTGTGCAAAACCTTTTACAAGACCGCCTAAGCTGGCCATTTTTGCGTCTTCGATAAGCCTATTTTGGGCTAGTGAGAGTCTCTCGATAAGTGTTTCAATATGGCTTAATAATATGCCTAGATCATCGCTAAATTGAGATAGCTCGTCATTACCACCAAGTTCTAATCGCTCACTAAAATCATCACTGTTAGACAGTTTTCTGATAAATGTGGTGACAGCAATCAGTGAAAAAGTCACTCTGCGGTTAATCACAAATGAAACGGAAAGACTGATAATGGTGGTTGCTAAAATAAGTAAAAAAATCTTTCTAAGGTAATTTTGCGACGTTGCAGCTTGTTGCTCATTGAGGTGCTGGTATAGCGTATCAAAACGTTCCCCCAGCTCTACTGACAGAGCGTTATTTTTACCTTTTAATCCTTGCGAAGCGTGCTGCCCCTGGGTTTCTAAATGATAAATATATTGATTAAAACCTTGAATATATTCATTGAGCCTTAAATTTAAATCAGCGCTTTTTTCGGGGTAACGGGTATTAATTAACTGCTGTGTCTGTGCAATCAGTTGAGTGTGTAGTTTGAGATATTTAGGGTCCCAACGAAGTAGATAATCTTTTTCTCTGCGTCTCAGTTCTAAAATTAGAATTTCAAACTCGGCATTTTCTAACTTTCCAGTAATGGCCTGTAGCTCATGGACAGCATGACGAAAAAAACCTCTTAATCCTCTGTCTTCATTGAACCCTAAACGCCTTTGAAGTTTGATTTGTTCAAGTAAGTTTTTTTCAAACTCACCAACCCCCACCTGAATTTGGTTAAGTAGTAGTAGGGCAGTGCTGTCATCTTCAATGTGCTGTTTGAGTGACATTGTGGCTAATGCATAATCGTTTTTATGTTTTTTTAAGTCGCTTTCAATGTCTTTCGAGCGATACAGGCTAAATGCGGGTTGTAGGTAAAGAAAGCGGGTGAATGCATTTTTATATTGGAGAAGGTGTTGATCTATTTGTTTATTAAGCTGTGACTGTTGATACAAAAAAAGCCCACCAACGAGGGTCACAATTAGACTGATGATAATACTAGCTTGGGAAATGATAAATCCGGTCTTTAACTTCATAGTACCCTTAAAGAGATTTCCACAGTATTTAATGGCAGTTAGATATGCTTTAAGTGTAGAACATGGCAGTAAATGTGTGAAAAACTCAACAGTGTACGACGCACTTTTATTATTCGACTAAGATTTCGAAGCGAGTTTATGAAAAGCCTATATTAGTTTCATAACATCGTAGAAGCTATAAAAAATCTAAAGTGATTGTATTTAAAGGTTAAATAACGAGAGAAAATTTTTTAGAAAAATAATAAGACTAAAAACAGTTTGCTCACTATTGTTTGCTCAACAACAAAACAGGTGTAAACGGAGCACACAATGGTTAAAAAGATCCTTTCAATAGTCGTTGCTTTGAGTTGTACTCAAGCATTCGCAAAACCCCAGTCAGTGACATATTTCGAACCCCCTACAGCCAGTATTCCTGCGGGTAGCTTTATGGCAAAAGACCATGACGGGGAAGATCGATATAAAGTGTCTATGCAGCCATTTCAAATGGCAAAGTATGAGCTCACGGTGGCAGAGTTTAGAAAATTCATTGAAGATACAGGTTATAAAGCACCAACAAATTGTATGCACGAAATTGGCCCAGGATGGTTTGGTGCGGGTGAACGAGATGGCTCGTGGGATAACAATTTTTTTAATCTTTCTGAATATCATCCAGTGGTATGTATTGGGACAAAGGGCGCGGAAGAGTATGCCAAATGGCTTTCTGATAAAACGGGTAAGCAGTATCGACTTATGTCAGAAGCGCAGTGGTTATATGTGATGCGTACCGGGGGGTATGACGAGTATATTTCTGAAAATGGTAAAAAGCGTCATCAAGTATGTGAAATAGCTAACTTAGCTGATCAACACGCAAATGCGATGACAGGCAAAGTGTATCAAGCCCCATATTCATCTGCTTATACCATTGAGGATTGTAACGACAAAGAAATACTTTCTTCTACCGTAGGCTTATATAAAGCGGATAAATATGGTGTGCATGACCTGCTTGGTAACATTCAAGAGGTGGTTGCTGATTGTTATGTTGATGGTAAACAACGATTCCCTCAAGGGGGAGGACCTGTTACCCAAGCTAACTGTACTTCACGTATTGCTAAAGGCAGTAGTTGGCATTGGGAGGTACCAGATCTAGACCGAAGAGGTGAAATGGCTGATGATTTTATCGCGGCAATAGAAGGTTTTCGTTTGGTACTTGATACAAACGGTAAAGCCTTACCTGCTCAGACCGGTAGTGATCAATTTGTGACCGGGTTAGCGAAAGCACAAAAGCAAGCCAAAATAGTGCATGCGCAAATAGCGGATTATCCAAGTAAAGTATCTAAGCTTTCTTTGAAAGACAAAGGCCGAGAAGTGGCTTTATCCTGGCAACATCAACAAGATATTACTGGTACAACTTATAAAGTGACTCGCTTAGATTTAGTCTCAAATAAAGAACAAGTGATTGCAGAAGGCGTCTCAGGACTAAAATATGTCGATACTAAGCCAAGCAAGAATAAAGCTCGTTATAAAGTGACGCCTCAGATTGGAGAGCGAGAGGGACTCGCTTCAAATACAGCGGATTCAAATGCCGTTTATACACATACCTTACCAGCTCGTATTCAAGCGGAAGCATTCAGTCAAGGTGCTGAAGTGAACGTTCGAAACTCTTCTCAAGAGCCAAAACACGATTTGGTGTTTGCGAATATGCGTAATACCAGCGCTGATTACCAAGTAAAGGTAACCAAAGCGGGTAAGTACACACTAGAACCAAGAGTATTTCACAGTGGCGACAAACAGACATTTTCAGTGTTATTAAATGGCAAGTTGTTGAAAGACATCACCACAACAGGTGAAAACGGTTGGCAAACGGCCAGAGCAGTGCCTGTGACTTTACCTAAAGGGACGCATATACTCACAATTCAACCTGTTGGCGAGCGAACACGTCTTTCAATTAATTGGTTAGATGTGAAAAAACTCTAGTTGAGAACACCTTATATTGAATTCGGCCCTGATTGTCGTACACTGAGCGGGGCCGTGTTTTCGACACTGACAAAATAAAAATACCAATCCGCAATAACACTTAATCATTTTGAGGGATTAAACCTGATGATAGCGGTGTTAAAGGTTTCTCATTTAGAATAACTAAATAAGAAATCTTTTCCTTGCTACCAACAAAGTTTCTTTGCCTCAAAATAGACCACTTAGTTAAGCGGGTTGCTATAAAAGCAAAGGTTGCGTGCAGTATGATCCAGTTTCTAGATTTTGAGTTTGATGAGAGTCAGTCTGTCTTATATAAAGCTGGAGAGGTTATTCCGCTCAATAGTACTCAATCTAATTTACTGGCCTTGTTTATTTCTAACCCTCAAAAAATATTCAGTAAAGAAGATATCCTCACAGCAATCTGGCATTCAAAGGTGGTGTCTGAACAAGTTGTTTTCCAGAATATCAGCCAATTGCGCGCAATTTTAGGCGAAGATGCAATCAAAACCTTTCCAAAAAAAGGCTATCAATGGCAGCTAGAGTTAATTGTAATTGATGCCTCATCAGAGAAACGGCAAACGCCTAATCATTCTCAAAGAGCAAATACCAGTCAGCAAGTAGAGCAAAAATTAGAAGAGAAAAAGTCACCCCTTGAAGGTATTGTCGAGCCAACAAGCTTAAAGAAAACATTCGACAGGCGTATTGTTATGGCCTGTTTGATGGTTGTTTTTCTGATTTCGGGTATAGCTTACTATCATGAAGAGCATGGCACTTTTCGCAGTAAACTCGGCCTACAAGTACAAGAACAAAATGCTAAAAGTGGGGCTCAAGCCGTTCACATTTACTTGCAGTTTATTCCTTTCACAGCCGATAGCCCGAGACACTTTGAAGATGAATTAGCAAGCCTACATGCTCAACTTGATTTTGCGCTTGAGAACAAAGCGCTAGATACCAGAGATTTCATAAACTCACCATTTATGCAGTATCAAAAATTAAGCGTTAATAACGCACTGGTATTTACGGGGATCTTAAAAAATAATGGCGACTCAGCCACGCGTAAGCAGGCACCTTATTTACTTGAGTTACTAGTACAAGGTCCTGAGCGTAGTTGGAGCAGTTACTTGTATGGTCGGTCTATGTCTGATCTTGCGACGCAGACCAATACACTTTTAAGTAAGATAGCCAAGAGTGATTACTTTATTTTGAAAAGTGAGTCATTACTTTCGGCTGAGCTCTCTTTAATGAATGATTCCATGGAGGAGTCATTGCATGCTTTACCATTGTTAGCACATCAACTTATTCAAGCGGATAAATTTGATTCTGCTAGCGGCTATATCGAACTCTTATTGGCCGAGAGTGAGTTAAAACATCCGCTTTATTATGCCTATGGTAAGTGGCTAAAGGGGCAGCTTTATCAAGGTAAGCGAGACCCAATTAGCGCACAAACATTCTATGAACAAGCTGAGCTATTACTCTCTGATGCGCATATTTATGACTTGCAGGCAGAAGTAAATAAATCGATGGCTGAACTTGCGCATTCAATTGCGCACACTAAAGAAGATTATGATGCGATACACCGTTATTTATACAAGGCTGCAAGCTTGGCAAGGCTGGGCAAAAAGCCGGTCGCTGAAATTCGCGCTTATACCTTGCTTTCTATCAAGGCCAGTAAATTTGGTATGAAAAAAGAACGCATGGATTATCTTATTCAAGCGAAAACCTTACTGGCTGAATACCAGTTAGATGGCTCTCATTATATGCTGCCTATGTATCACTTTGCTTTATTTGCCCAAACCGAGGAAGAACGCATTAAGTTTTACCATGAGGTGTTAGATAAGCCAGTGACACCGGAAAACTATTGGGTGTTTTTCTCTTCTGCAGATCAGTTATCAAAGCTATATTTAAAATTAGACAAACCTGAAGCAGCGCTTGAAGTGGTAGAAAAAATAACAGAGCCTGCGCGTTCTGCGTTATTACATGCGCAATATTATCGCGCACTGGATGATATCGATAATGCCATCACTTATGCTAAACGTTCATTCAATATTGGCCGTGGTCAGCATTTGAATTGGCTTAGCTTAAACAGTGCCTTATTACTGCTAGAGCTAAAGCAAAGCCAAGGCGAGAGTCATGAGTTAGCCGAATACCGAGAATTTATCGCCAATCACGCTTCATATTGGTGGTTAAATTGGCGAAAAGAGCGATTAGCTAAAGTAGGCATTGATGCCGAAGCACAAATGGCGGGTTTGTAGGTAAACAACCAGGAAAGTAATGTCATTAACCTCTAGGTATTTTTATCATAAAACAGGCGCCGCCCAACTGCTTAGCGGTTTCTATGGTGATTTGGCCACCTAGCCAACTGACAATTCGCTCGACCAATGCCAAGCCTACACCGTAGCCGCTAGTATCGTCATTAGCTTGTTTGACTAATCTTACAAAGGGTTTAAATACCTTTTCTTTGTCAGCATCAGGAATACCTTCGCCGTCATCGCTCACTGTGATGGTTGTGAAGTTCTTGTCTTGGGTGCTTTGAATTTCAATGTGTTGTCGAGCATGTTTTAAGGCATTATTGAGCAGGTTGCTCATTAACAAATTGAGATAGTGCTTATCTCCTTGGATAAAACATGGGCTTTGCTCCATGATTAATTGGCAGCGCGGATCATAAGCTTTTTCAAGTTGTTGCTTTAATACTAAATTTAAATCAACTTCAGTTTTAGCTGTGTTATCAAGCGTGTTTTGCAACCTGGCAAAGTGCAGTAGGGCATGAATAAGTGCTTCCATATCATCTAGATTTTGATTAATACGGGTTTCGAAGTTTGCTTTTTGCTCTGGGTTATCAGTTTCACAAAGTGTATCTAAGCCCATTCTCACACGCGCTAGGGGAGTTCTAAGTTCATGAGATAATCCGCCAGATAGCAATTTAATGTCTTGCATTAAACTGCCTAGTTTTTCGGCCATTTGATTAAATGCCATTTCAATATCTTTCAAATACCATAAAGAGCCGACCTTGAGTCGTTGACCTAACTGACCATTACCAATGGCGATGGCTGCAGTGCGTAACTTATATAAACGAAGTAAAAATGGTGCCAAAAATAGTAAGATTAAAACCAGCAGAGTGGAGTAAAAAATCAGTGTGAATAGCCAAGCTGTTTGTAGATCTTCAAGTTCAATATTGGTTTGAGTTACCAGCAATACTTGCTCTTTTGTGAGAATTGAATAGGCCGTTAAGCCTTCGTTTGATTCTAAAAATACCGCACCATCGCCTTGTATTTTTTCGAGTAAGCTGCTGGGCAGCGGGTAGTCTTTTAGCGATTGTAGCTTGTAACTAAACCCTTCATTTTTAGAGTTAAGTTCAAGCCACTGCTTGAACGCGTGTGCTTTCATCCCTGAATCGAATGCAGAGCGAATAAGCTTTACTTGCGCAAGTAAGCTTTGTTGCTCTTGGCTAAATTGATGTGCTTTATACTGTGTTTGATTTTGTTCAAGTAAGGTATTAAATACCTGACCCAGCATGATGTTACCTGCAAGCACCACCATGATCAGTGCAATTGCAAAGCGCCACATTATTGCCACACCTCAGCGGCAAGAAGGTAACCTTTGCCCCAAATCGTTTTTACTTTGTACGGTTCGCTGGCATCGTCAAAGAGTTTTCTTCTAAGTCTTGAAATGCGTAAATCGATAGTGCGGTCGAAACCATCGTATTCAAAGCCTCGAAGCTGTTGGCTAAGCGATTCTCGGCTGACGACTTGACCTGCTTGCTGGGCTAGAATCCACAACACATCAAATTCATTACTTGAGAGTTTAAGTGCTGTGCCATTGAGTGTGACTGCGCGAGTGGGCTTGCAGATCACTAAATTGCCTAAGGTAACGGTGTCTTGTTCAACAGGAGGTGTCGTTTTGGGTGTTGTTCGACGTAACAAAGATTTAATGCGGGTTTCGAGAAGTCGCCCTCGAACTGGCTTAGTGAGGTAGTCATCAGCCCCCATTTCAAGCCCTAAAATTTCATCAATTTCTTCATCGCGTGCGGTGAGCATTATAATGGGCACATCTGATTTTAATCGCAGTAATTTACACACTTCTAAGCCATCCATTGAGGGCAGCATACCATCTAAAATAATCAAATCAGGGGTTTTGACTGAGAGCGCTTGGTATGCGGTCAGGCCATCGTGATAGACCTCAACCGCATAATGTTTAGCGTTCAAATAGTCGCTGATCCACTCAGCCAGTTCTTTATCATCTTCAACAAGTGCGATTGAAATCATAAGATTAAAACATGCGCCAACGCATGGCCTTACTGTTATTCTTTTTATGAACCCAAGCATAGCGGATTGTTTGTGTGTGCAATACTTGTTTGTTCACGGTTTGTAGAGTGAGCACTAAATCGTTTCGCATGGTGATTTGCTTTTTTAACTCACCTTGCTTTTTGTTGTGCCAACATTGCAGTTTGTTTGCATTAGCAAACAAGCAGGTACTTTTTTCAGTACTGGTTCGCCATGCGACTTCTAGGTCTAGATAACAGGTCTCACCTTGTTTTAGTGTGGTGCATTGCTTTGGTGAGACTGTTAAAGCCTCATGTTGAACGCCATTATTTTGCTCAGCTAAAGTCACTTTTGAACAAATTATTGCTGATAGTAGTAGAGAAGTGCGAAGTATCAAGTTCATCATCTTCTCCTAAAATACGTAATGTAAAGACACGCTAATTCGACTGCCTTTATCACTGCGCCCTTCATTGAATTTCAGAATATTTTGTGAATAAGGACTATCGACAATGCTATCAGCGTAATCGGTGTAACTTAAAAAACCTTCGACTAGCCAATTTTCGGAAATGGGTTTTTTTACTCCCATTTTATATATAAAGTTGAAGCCTCCATCAGCATTAAAGGTTGGATGATATTTGGCTGACTCTGGAACACCATAATAATAATCAAGTATTTCGTCATTACGGTACTGTAGCCCTACAGAGCTGAAAAAGTGCCAGTTTTGAACATTCCAACTTTTAGCAAGCCAAGCTGCCGCGTAATGCCCCCCGCTGAAATCACTTTTATTAGTATTAATGCCATAAATGAACATAGCATCTAGCCCAGCAATGGTACCCATGGCTCTTAAACCTATGTATGGGGTACTGTTTTTGTTAAAGCTGTCTTCACGATAATTGTAATTGAGCTCGCCATGGGCTGTAGAGAAGATGCTATCAAACTCCCAGTCGCCAACATTAGCGAGGTTATAACCTACAGCAAAGTTGCTCTCGAATTTATCTGAAAAGCCCGGTAACTCAAGGAAAAGGCCATTTTCGAAATAGTAGGCACCTCGCAGACTAAGTCTGCTTTCAAAACCTTCTGATTTATAAAGTCCTTGTTGGTGTTCTAATACAAGGCCAGTTGAAAAGTAACCGCCGGGATCGCGCTTATTACTAAAAGCATCACTCAAATTGGTTGTGCTTGTTTGAACGTTTGCATAGCTAAAAGCACTACATACAACTAAGGGTATGATAAATAACGTTTTCATTGCAATTTCTTATGTTTGTTAATTTGCATTCATGTTAAATCGTGGGAGCGGGATAATCCGTATCAGTTTATCCCAAAATGTATCAACTTGTATCAAAAATACGAACGGCAAGCGAAGGAGGGGATTTTTAATAGCCGTTGATACACTTTGCTACAAATCACTTCATGTCGTTACAGCTCGAAGGTTTTTGTTTGCTTAGTCTAACTGCAATCTTAATTTAGACAGGATAAAACAATGAAAACTAAATCGTATTTTTTTAACTTCACCTGTGTCTCTGCGGCGCTTCTATTAACCGCATGTGGCTCAAGTAATAAAGCCGCTGAAAGTAATGTTCAACCAATAAAACCAGCAGAGCAAAGGTTTGATTATCAAGCTTTGCTCGATAAGGCTGTTGAAGGTGAGATACCTGGAGTCGTACTGTATATTGACTCGCCAACGCTTAAATTTCATGGTGCTGCCGGTGTTGCTGATATTAATGAGCAAACGCCTATGCAACTTGATGCACGGATCCCAAATGGCAGTGCAGGTAAGAAATTGACCGCATTATTGGCGTCCATGTTAGTTAACGACCAATTGTTAGATTTAGACAAACCTATTACCACTTACTTACCGACGGATATCACTTCACGCGTCGCTAATGCAGAAGCAATCACGACTAGGCAAATGCTGCAACATACCGCGGGGTTATTTGATTATTTAAATGAATCTGATGGTGCATTTTATGATGCCGTGCTGAAAGATCCTGACGCATTAAAAACCGATGCATTTGCTATGAGTTTTGTTTATGGCCAAGAGGCGAACTTTAAAGCCGGTAGTGATTGGGCTTATTCTAATACTGGTTATATTTTAACAGGGCTTATCTTTGATGAGTTATTGGCAGAGCACCACTCCAAAGCAATGCGACAGCAAATTTTCGAACCATTTGGTCTTAATAGCATGAGTTATGGTGGGGTTGAGAAAGAGTATGCAAACATCAACTCAGGATACTTTTTAAATGATGGTGAGCTAATAGATACCAAACCTTATTACGAAAATATTGGTGTTGCTGATGCACCAGTTGTTGGCACTGCAAAAGATATGGCAGATCTACTGAGCATAATTGTGAGCGGTGAGCATCTAAATTCGGCATCTTATGATTTGATGCTGGCGGAAAGCAGTTTCATAAATACTCATTTAGATGGTTTGCAGTACAGTTATGGCCTATTTAAAGAAATAATTAATGGTAAAGAAGTTATCCACCATCATGGTTCAGAATTGGGATATGCAACATACAACTTTCATATTAAAGAGACTGACACTACGGCTGCTTTCATCGTTAATTGTAACGGTTACACTCGTTGTGATAACGCTCACAATAAGCTTTATGAGCAAATATTGGTTGAACTAATAAATTAAATGACTAAAAAATGGGTGAACCACTTTAATGATTCACCCATTGACTCGCTAATAAAAGCTTCCTTGTCTGCACTCTCAAGGGAAAGTCAACAAGAAGGGAGATGAGAAACCCAACTGTTAATACGTCTACGTCAAAAAATAGTTCAATCTAAGTTGTCTAAATCATCGAACAGGTAATCTAAGCCATGTTGGGATTCAATTTGTGCCAGTTCATGGGCACTATCTAGATCTCGTTGCTTCTTTCTTAACCTGCTGAGAATTTCGTCTTTGTCATGGTTGCCTAGTTGTTTTAAGGCTGAGATATCAAATTCATCATCATGCATCGCAATCACCTCTATGAGTAACATCACTTTTCAATGAAGCATACTTAGCCATAAGGACTTGTATAAAATGACCTGGTTAAACTTTTAGGCCTTTCAGTAATTATTGAACGTTGTTTGTTCGAGTTTGGTTCAGTTTTAAGCAAGCACTATTTACAGAGAATTAAAGTTGATCTGATCATGCTTAGAAACGTATTTATGCCTTTATCTAGGAGGGTGACAATGTTTGGTTTGTTTAAAAGAAATCCGAAAAAGAAAATGCGCAAAGAGTATGACGCGTTATTAGAGAAGGCGATGCATGCCCAGCGTAATGGTGACATCAGAACCTATTCTATGTTAACCGCCGAGGCTGAAAGCTTATGGGCTGAAATAGAAAAGCTACCAGATTAAAATAAAAAGAACTTAGCTATAAATCTACTTTTAAGGTCAAATCTTGTTTCTATTTTGCCAGCAGGCAATTAGCTGTAATCTAGCTGCTGGCTATTGTAAATAAACGAGTTCAGCTAATTCTTTAATTATTGACTGATTCGAGTGAATTACTGTTTTGAATGTATTCATGCACTTGATTAACAGTTGCTAACCAAAAGCCATTCTTAGGATCTTTTAAATATTTAAGCAACTTTTCAAGAGCTTGTTCATCAACAGTGTATAGGCCTTTTTTACCAACTTCGTGGCCGGCTAATACAATCCAAGCGTTTTCAAACTTTGCCAGTTCTAAGTACATCTTTATTTCTGCAAATGTTTTTCCATCCATACTAAATGCGCGAATTTGCGCAGGATCATAATAAAGAGGGTCATTCGCTGTTTCATCGTTCCATGTTCTGCCATAAGCAAATGTTTCGGCGATGAGTGGCACGTAACTTTTCACATCTTTACCGCGCCCGACAAAGGTTTGGCCACAAGGGTAAGCGAAGCCTTTAGGCGCAACACCAGTATGTTTTTTTATGTATTGTTGTGCGTTAGCAATGTCTTCTTTTAGAAAGCCTAAATCAACTTGTTCAAGACCCTTATCTTGTTGTCTAAGCCAACGAAAATTACCTGTGCATAAATGGTTTGAAGTGTGATTCGCGATTTCGTGGCCTTTCTGTGCGGCGGCTTTCCAAAGCGACTCTTTGCCTTGCATATGGTAAGGCATTAAGTAAAAAGTTGCTTTAACATCATGTTTATTAAGAATAGGTATACCTACATCGACTTGTGATTTTCTGGCGTCGTCAAAGCTGAGGCTTATCGCATGCTTTGCATTATTTGGATAAAAAGCAAAGCTTAGAGAAGAAGTTAGTGTACAAAAAAGTAGAGTCATACAGCTCAAATATTTCATGTAAAACAGATCCTTTTATTAAATGAATAAATAACTTATAGGTACGAGTTCTTTGGAGCAAGAAAAAAGCGTTTAGGTAACTTGAATAATTTTTAACTAGCGAGCACAGAAAATGCTTATTTTGTTGCTAAAAGTAAAATAATCTTTTCTATACTTAACAGATCAAGTAAGTAATTGGTGAAAAGAGGTAAATATAAAAGTGAGTATTCTCAGTCATGACTTCTTTTCAATAGAGCAGAAAAAAGTTGCTATATTAAGCAGCGTTGCTTGGTACTGTTTGTATTTGCACGTTGGCCTCTTGCTATTCTTTGCTTATATCGATGCGTATTGGCTGTCAGGTTTAAATGTTTTAAGTGTCATTTGTTGGGCTATTTCTCTAAATTGCTTTTCTAAAGGTTTGCTTGCTTGTGCGCTTCAGCTTATTTGCTTAGAAGTCCTAGTACACTCTGTTGCAGTGTGTCTAACATTTGGCATAGAGTTAGGCTTTCATTATTACTTGTGGGCAATTGCTTGCATTTTATTAGTTGAACAGTCTATTCCTTTATTTCGATCCGTTTCATTTGCTATCACTATGATGTTGGTGTTTGGTATTTTAGTGACGATTGATTTCCCAAATTTGAGTGAATTTCCTTACCCCCATTTATTACCTTATATTCATTTTTCTAATGTCATGATAAGTGGTCTACCCATGATTTATGCCCTGGCATCTTTAAGAGAAATGAGCATTCAGTCACGGGAAGAGTTGACTTTAATGGCAAGCAAGGATGCTTTAACAGGATTGCATAATCGACGCTTTGCACAAAAGCATTTAAGTTGTCCAAACTGGTTTGAAAGCTATGGCAATGACACTGTATTTGTTGTTATGGCAGATATTGATCATTTCAAACGTATTAATGACAGGTTTGGCCATGAAAGAGGTGACGATGTTTTACGTATCGTCTCAGGCATATTTATTGATTGTTTTGAACAGCCGAATTTGGCGATCCGTTGGGGGGAGAAGAATTTTTATTAATTGTGCATGAAAATGATAAGCATACAGTTCAACGCTTTATAGATTTGATCACCGCACTTTTGCAGCAACATAAAGTCAGCCGTGAACAGTTAAAGGTGACACTTAGCTTTGGTGTAGCAAAATGGCAACAGGATATGAATTTTGAAACCGCAGTGTCTCGGGCAGATCAAGCCCTTTATGAAAGCAAACGCTTAGGTAGAGATAGAGTCACTTATTTCGATTGAACAATTACTCAAACATTTTCTAACACTTCACAACATCTCTCTCACAGAACCTGGATGTAATCGTTGTCATACTTAAACTCAGTCGGATAAGGAACGGGGTAAACTTGACATGAACGCACGCACACAATTAATTTTTATTTCTTCACTCACTATGGCTGTTTTATCTGGCTGTACGGCTACAGAGTCATCACGAGTCATTCAACCGGTAACAGTGAATCAGCCTTTAGAGCAATATCAGGGCGAAAAAGTAAAGGTGTCACTTGGTGATATTCAAAATAGCTCAACCTACCACAATGGTATTTTTTCATCAGGTGAAGATCGATTAGGAACGCAAGCAAAAACCATTCTTAAAACCCACTTACAGCAATCACAAAGATTCAGTGTTTTAGATAGAAGTAACTTATCGGCTTTAAGCCAAGAAGCGCAGTTTGCTGATGCAAAACAAAATATTCAAGGAGCACGCTATGTGCTAACAGGTGGCGTTACCGAGTTTGGCAGAAGGCAAGAAGGGGACCGTCAGTTATTTGGTATTTTGGGTAAAGGAAAGTCACAAATAGCTTATGCAAAAGTGAGCTTAAATGTTGTTGATGTAAAGACTTCTGAAGTTGTTTATTCAGTGCAAGGAGCGGGTGAATATAGCTTGTCTAACCGTGAGGTAATTGGATTTGGCAGTACCGCCAGTTATGACGCGACACTCAATGGTAAGGTGTTAGATTTAGCGGTGCGTGAAGCCGTTAATCAGTTAATTGAGAACATCAATCAACTTTAAACTGGAAGCATGGATATGAAGAAGCGCTTTTTATTTGCTCTACTGAATTGCTTTGTCATATTAGTGGGCTGTGAGTCGACTCAGCCCCTTTATTACCACGGTAATTATAATCAAGCTTTGTATAACCATTTCAAAGGTAACGCTAAACCTTTAGCAGAACAAATTGCAGAGTTTGAATACTTAATCCAGCAGTCAAAAACACAGTCTAAACAAGTCGCACCAGGCATTTATGCACATTTAGGCTATTTATACCTTCAACTGGGGAATGACAAAAAAGGCCTACACTACTGGCAATTAGAAAAGCGATATTTTCCAGAGTCACAAGCATACATTAACTTTTTGGAAAAGAAGGTAAAAGGTGCTAAGCAATGAGATACTTAAACACATTGATACTATTAGTCATGGTGTTTTGTGCACAGGGTTGTGTAACAAACAAAGCAATCCATGATTACAACGCATTTAAACAAAGTGACCCTAAGTCAATTTTAGTTGTACCACCAATAAATCATTCATATGAGTTAGATGCAGCCGCAGCAATCAAAGCAAATGTAACACGACCTTTGGCAGAAGCGGGTTATTATGTTTTTCCCATGGCTTTAGTTTCAGATACATTTACGCAAAATGGCTACACCATTGCAGAAGAGATTCATCAATTAGAACCTAGCCAATTGTATGAAGTGTTTGCTGCTGATACTGCTCTTTATATTGAAATTCAGCAATATGGTACTGCTTACTCTGTGTTAGCTAGCGATACTGTTGTGAGTTTATCGGCTAGATTAGTTGATCTGAAAACAGGGGAATTGCTATGGCAAGGCCGTGCTCAAGCCGCATCTAGTGAACAGCGAAATGAAGATGATAATGGGCTGGCAGAAATGCTGTTTTCAGCGGTTGTCAATCAAGTTCTAGATAGTGCCTTTGATGTGGGTTTTGATATGTCAAAAAAGGCAACAAATAGACTTTTATCTATCAATAAACATGATGGGATATTACCTGGACCAAAGTCGCTTAAATATCATAAAAAATCAAGTGTTCAATAAATATATGAAGTTAAGGTCATTTCCAAAAGTGGATAACAAATTATTTGAATTCAGCATCAATTTTGGTGAACTCGCAAGTACAGGTGGTTGATACATCTATTAAAAAGGGGGTGATCAGTGTTGTGTATTAAGGTACTAAAGTGGTCGCAGTCATTGAGCATTTATATCATCAGCAAGTGGCTGAGTTGAGCAAAAGTGTTGAGCTTGTGTTACTCACAAATCAAGATACCGATTTCCTTTTGATTTATAAGTCGTCATAGCAAACTTTGTGGTTTTTAAAGCTGAATTACTACTGGAACTAAATTGAAGTTTTCTAATGATTAAGGTTACCAATCAAATGGTAACCTTAATCTACTAATGGATTAGCAGATTTTCGTCATACCACAATAGCGGCAAGAATAAGCATCGTCACAAGTAAAGTCACTCAAACATGCTACATAACTCGCACCACCTACTTGAGGTGTAACTTCAGCAGGTAAAGTAGCTTTATCTTTTGTTAATGATTTTACTTTTTTCTTATTTAATTTTAGTTTCATTACTATTTCCTTATTAATTAAGCCGTTAGGCAAAAATACATTATCGATTAAACAATAGGCTGTCAATAATGGTGCTCATTCTAACTATTAATTCTTTTTAATTTCCGACTAAATTCAGAAGCTTTATGTGCAGTTATATTTTCCTTATAAACAAAATACCCAAGCGAAGCTGCGCTTAACACCGCGCCTAAAGCGCCAGTGATAATACTCAATTCTCGCAAAAATACATTCCAATCAACTTGGGCAATCACTAGGCTTTGATACACCATCACGCCGACTGTGCCTAAATATCCGAATGAGTCAGCGAGGTAAGTTAAAAAACCAACGTTAGCAGGGCGATTAAATGTTGCAATCAAGCGCTCGAATAGCGTGGTCGAGAAAGGCACGTAGGCGAGGTAGAGGCCAATGCCATTTAACACCATCCAATAAATAGGACTCAACATTCCCTGTTGATAGGCGAGCGAGCTTAATAAGGTGATTGTGAATCCGGCAAAAATGAGTAAATGATTAATTACCATTGCAAGGTGGTTGTCTTTAATCAGTTTGAGTAGAGCCACAATGACGAGCACCACCAGTGCAATCGGTAATTCGGTAAGTGTAAAAAGAGCTGGGGCGCCATCAAGGCCAGTTGCTAGCCAGACATCGGCGGCGAAACTATCGCGTAAATCTCTCAGCACGGTGAGCAGAACATATCCTATGATCAATAACGTGAGGCCAAAACCAAGTAACTGGAGTAACTCTTTACGGCTTTCTTTGGTCATGGGCACACGGGCGCAGCGCTGGGCGGTATCAGCTTGATTAGGAGGAGGGAGTTGATCAAGCATCCACACAGACAATGCCAACAGAGGTAAAAAAAGACTGGCAGTAACAAATGGCATCCATAACTCAGTTACACCGTAGCCCATCATTAAATAGCTGCCTACGGTTTTTACCAACCCTGAGGCAACAATAAAGCTTGTGCATAGCCCTGCTGCTAATATTTCCGTGACTCTTCGCCCTTCTAAATAACTAAATACGATACCCCATACCATGCCAAGCGGTAGGCCATTTAATAGCATAAAAGCTGCGTTGTAAGGCTGTGGGGTAAGCGCAAAACCGAGCAGAGCAAGCCAAGCGATAACCACTAAAGTGATGATGGCTTTGGCTCTACCGTGACTTTGTAATTCAGAGATGACTTTAATGCCAATGAATTTAGAGAGCGCATAACCAAAAATTTGTGCCGTTAAATAAAGCGTTTTAAGTGATAGGCCTAACAGTGAGGTGTCGGCATATAAACCAACAGCGACAGGTTTGCGAAAACCATACATAAACGCATAGGTGCTACAGGCTGCAATAATGGCGTAGATGCAAAACAACAGGGTATTACTGCTGAGTTTATGTTTTATCTTGCCGCTAAGCTCACAGAGCATATGACACACCTTCTAAAAATGCGCCAGTTTGGTACGAACCAAACTAGCTAGAGTAGATGCTCAGTGTAGGGGCTTTATATTGCAGTAGTTTTACAATCTTTTTGTCGCGTTGAACAAATCGAGTGTGCTAACTCAGGATAATTAAAATTGAAGTTTGGCTTTGTTTTCAATCATTAAAGCATCATGGCGCCAAAATTCTCGGTCGAACTCAAAGGCCGTGCCTTGTTGATCTCTAACGATACGAGTGACTTTTAAGCCCAGAGCACCGTCGTAGGTGTCTAAGTGCTGTGCAATAGGATTGAACAAGCAACAAGACTCCACCGAGATATCGTAAAGCACCTTGTGATGTTGGTAGGTGTTTTTAAGTAACATGCTGATAGACAGTGATAAATCATGCTTGTCTATGTTAGGTAAATGCTTGTTACTAAAGTTTAGGTCTTCGACAACCACAGCGCGACCATCCACAGAGCGCACACGTAAAATGCTGGTTAGACTGGCTCTGCCATCGAGTTCAAGCGCTGTGGCTATCTCTTTACAGGGCTTTTGTTTTCTCTGCTCAAGTAGTACGGTACTTGGCTGAAATCCTTGCGCCGTGGTGTATTGTAAGAATGAGGCATGCTGCATGGGATCGTATTTTAATTTTCTAGGGCAGACATACCAACCACTGCGGTTTTTACGGTAAATAAGTCCCATATTTTCTAATTGCCCGAGCGCCTGTCTAAGTGTTGAGCGGGCAATATCAAACGTCGCACAGAGCTCTCTTTCTGAAGGCAAACTGCCTGTTAATTGCTGCTCTATAATTTGTTTGGTTAGTGCTTCACGCACTTGGGCGTAGGCAAAACTTTGGGTACTCATTTAAGGTTTTAATTCGCAAATTCACTTGGTTTATTTATTGGTATCACATCAGTCAAAGCTGAACAAGCGCTCACCTAAAAATAGATTTTTTGGTCCGTACCAATTTTTTAAATAATACATATTTCTGTCAAGTCTCTGTAATAATTCACCGATAGTATTTTCGCCGTTCGTTACTTTGGTATGTACCAATTACTTTCGGGAATCATAATGAAAACTTTATACTCTACTGGCATCACTAAACCATCTTTACTGGCGCTTGCCATTGCAAGCGCGTTATCTGCACCTGTTTACGCAGAAGATGACAAAGCAAAGAAAAACCAAGAAATTGAAGAAATCACAGTTGTTGGCAAAAGCGTGTCATACGCTAACAACGCAACGTCAGACGAAATGTTTAAACAACAATCGGCAATGACCAGTGCGATGGCGATGATTGATAATCTACCGGGTGTATTAATCAACGAAGGTGATACATTTGGCTCAGATGATTGGTCAACAACTGTATCAATTCGTGGCTTCCAATTAAGTTTAGATGAGCAGCAAGTAGGTATTACCATTGACGGTATTGCCAATGGTAATTCAAACTACGGCGGTGGTGCTAAGGCAAACCGCTATATTGATACTGAAAATTTAATGGCTGTAGAAGTTTCTCAAGGTACTGCTGACGTAGCATCTCGTTCAAATGAAGCGCTAGGCGGTACGCTTAACTTCACTACAATTGACCCAGGCACAGAAAAGGCGGTCATTGCGAGCTTGTCATTAGGCAACTTTGATGCGCAAAAATATTACATGCGCCTTGAAACCGGCGAAGTATTAGATGACACATATGGCTGGTTCAGTTACTCAAACTCAAGTAACAGTGACTGGATCACAGGTACAGCTGAAAACAAGCGTGACCACTTTGCCGCTAAGTTTGTAAAAGGTATGGACAGCAATCTAGAAATTACCGCTTATCTTTCTTACGATGATGTTCACGAAGATAACTATCAGCGTGTTTCACTAGAAAGTTTCAAACAAAACCCAGAATCAGATGGCTTATTAGGTGAATGGACGGGTATCCCTTACATTGACCAAGTGTATCGTCAAGGTTGGTCAACGCTACGTGAAAACCTATTTGGTTATATCGAAGTGGATACCATGATCGGTGAAGTTGAAGTAACGGCAAATGCTTACTTCCATAAAAACGAAGGTCGAGGTGACTGGGTACCACCTTATCTTGTTGATGTTACTAATGATGGCTCAAAAGGTCACAGTGAACTGGTTTCGGGCAATACGGCACAAGGTGGCAGCTCGCTAGGTAAAATCTACTTTGTTGATGCAGATGGCAAGTCACTGACGCCTATTGCAGGCTGTGAAAGCTCAATCGGCTTCCCTTACGGTGGTGCAGATGCTGAATACGATCCTAACTGTTATGAAGATGGCGCACGTCCTGTGGGTTCTTACCGTAACACGCACTATCAAAAAGATAGATTCGGTATTAACGCAGATCTGACTTGGGAAAAGCAAATTGGTAATAACACCAATGTGGTTCGTGCTGGTATTTGGTATGAAGACTATGAGCGCTCAGAATATCGTGATTGGCACAAAATCATTGACTCTAAGAGCAGCTATGAGTTTGACCATACACCCTATTGGATCCAGTACGACCGTACTTACCCTGTAGAAACCACCATGCTTTATCTTGAAGATTCATTCGAGATGGAAAGTGTTACAGTACGTGCAGGTCTTAAAAAGTATCTTGTTGATTTAGATAGTAAAGACACTTACACAGGCACCACGAAAGCGGTGAACTCAGATTCAGATGTTTTATTGTCAGCAGGTGCCGTATGGTACACCCCAGTAGATGGCCTAGAAGTATTCGCAGGCTATGCTGAAAACTTCGCTGCGATTAAAGACCAAGTGTTAGAGGCAGATGCATCAGCACTTGATAACGTAGAAGCAGAAACTGCTGAAAACATGGACTTTGGTGTGCGTTACGACAATCAAGACTTCAACGCCAGCATTACCCTATACAGCATCGACTTCCAAAACCGCTTAACTTTCATTGCGCCGGGCTCTGACTCTGGCAATGACTACTTGGTTGGCACGAACGGTAGCTACATCAATACCGGTGGTATCGAGTCATCTGGTGTTGAAGCTTCATTAACGTACTACCCAAGCCAAGAGCTATCTGTGTATATGTCTTACACCAGCAACAGCTCAGAATATACGGATGGTACTGTGGGTATTGCAGCAGGCAATACTGTATTTGGCTCAGTAGAAGACATGGCGGTGTTATCGCTTGATTGGCAATCAGAAGTATACTCTGCGGGTATTTCGACAAAATGGCTAGGTGAGCGCTGGATGGATTCAGCCAATACTCAGCGTATCGATGCATACGCGGTGAGTGACTTATATGTAGGCGTTGATTTAGAAAACTTCGACAGTGCCCTAAAAGGCGCATCAATTCGCTTTACGGTCAATAACCTATTCGACAAGAGCTACATGGGCGGCGTAGCCGGTGGTTGGGGCGGCTGGATCGGCGCACCTCGCACAGCAGCGCTGAACTTCCAAACACGCTTTTAATCTCCAAATTGAGTAGTACAGGACGTGCTACTCAGTTTTTTGAAAGAACCTGAACTTTGGGTGAATTAGTTAACAACACAGAGCCTTATTTCATTTTGAATGCGATAAAGGCTCTTTTTGCTTCAAACCATGCGAGTAGACAATGAACAAACTGATTTTAGCTGCGGCAACCCTATGTTCATCAGTGACCTATGCGGCCAGTAATGTGGTGGTCGTCACGATTGATGGGCTACGTTGGCAAGAAGTGTTTTCGGGCGCGGATAGTAAGTTGATTGAACATAAAGACTTTGTCAAAGATCCAGCGCAATTAAAGCAGGCCTATTGGGATGATAATGCGCAAACTCGCCGCGAAAAACTGATGCCGTTTTTATGGCAAACCATCGCCAAACAAGGCGTGGTTGTGGGTAACCGAGAATTGGGTTCTAAAATGTCGGTTACCAATGATTGGTACTTTTCATATCCGGGGTATAACGAAATACTAACAGGTCAGGCTGATCCAGAAATTGACAGCAATGCCCTTGAGAGCAATAAAAATGTGACCTTTTTAGAGTGGCTTAACAACAAGCCTGAATACGGTCAAAAACTTGCGGCGTTTGGCAGTTGGAATGCGTTTCCGTATATTTTCAATGAGCAGCGCAGTGGCTTATATGTCAACGCTACATTTGATAGTTACCATATTCAGCCACAATCAGCCGAGATGACACTATTAAACGAACTTCAGGCGCAAACGCCAAGCCCTTGGCAAAATGTCAGAACAGATAGCTTCACTTATCGCTTCGCTAAGGACTATTTAACCCATATTCAGCCAAAAGCCATGGTAATTTCGCTGGGAGAAACCGATGATTTTGCCCATGAAGGCCATTATGACAGGTATTTGCATGCCACTAAACGCACCGATGCCTATCTTGAGGATTTATGGCACACCATTCAGTCGACACCGGGCTATAGAAACAACACCACGTTATTGATAGTGACAGATCATGGTCGTGGCTATAACGCCGATGATTGGCAACATCATGCCTCTAAAAAAGCGGTATCGGGCTATATGAAGAAGCTCAATCATTTTCAGCAAGGTATTATAGGTGCTGATGAAATTTGGATGGCAGCGATAGGGCCTGACATCAAACCACTTGGCGAATTAAAAGTGCATAAAGAATTCAAACAAGATCAAATTGCGGCAACGGCATTGACCATCTTGGGAGAAAACCCACAACAGTTTAATCCGCACGCGGGTATGGCAATTAAAGAGATCATCAAGTTATGAATTTAAAACAGACACTAGCAACTGCCTTAGTCGCATTGAGCGGTTTTTCGGCCAATGTGATGGCCAATTCACAGGTCGATAAAATTTTATTTGGCTCCTGCAGTCACCAAGATAAAGATATTCCAATCTTCAATGCCATCAACAAAGAGCAAGCAGACTTATTCGTGTTTTTAGGCGACAACGTTTACGGTGACACTGAGAACATGACGGTGCTTAAATCAAAGTACCATAAGTTAGGCATTAAACCGGGCTTTGCTCAGCTACGCGCAAATACGCCTGTGATAGCCATGTGGGATGACCATGATTACGGAGAAAACGATGCGGGCAAAGAGTACCCGTTTAAAGAAGCATCTCGAAAAATTATGCTAGATTTTTGGCAAGAGCCGAAAGACAGCCCGCGCCGCACCCGAGACTCAGGTATTTATACGTCGTATATGTATGGTGAAGAATCACAGCGAGTACAGGTGATCATGCCTGACTTACGTTGGAATCGTCCTGCGCTCAGTTCAATTGGCGAATTTCGTTATTGGTTAAATAGCTTCTTTAACAATGTCGGGCCATATCGTCCTGTTGATGACGCTACTTCTATGTTGGGCGAAGCACAGTGGCAATGGCTAGAGCAAGAGCTATTAAAGCCTGCGAAAGTGAAAGTGATTGCCTCAAGCCTTCAACTTATTCCTGACTTTACTGGTTGGGAAAGTTGGGCGAACTTTCCTGCAGACAGACAACGACTATTCGATTTTATTGAAAAGCATAAAATTGGTGGGGTGATCATGATAAGTGGCGACACTCATTGGGGTGAGCTGTCAAAGTACCAAGCTAAACAAAACTATCCTTTGTGGGAAGTAACCAGCTCGGGACTTACACAAAAATGGAAAGATGTGAGCCCCAATAAACACAGAGTGGGCGAGTCAACGTCGGATGTGAATTATGGTTTTATTGAAATAGATTGGCAGCAAGCAGATCCAAATATTGAGTTTGGGTTAAAAGACATTAACGGCGATGTGACCCACAAGCAAAGCATGCCACTGTCAGCGTTACAGTTTAAATAACACCAAGGAAAACGGTGATATGTTAGTTAGAAAACCAGTTTGGGCGTTGAGCTGTGCCCTTATACTTATCTCAAGTTTATCGGCATGTTCGTTACTTAAAACCTCAGAAAATATAGCTAAGCCAGATACAAATAACTCGCCAAAAATTAAAAATATTATCTTAATGATTGGCGACGGTATGGGACCGCAACAAGTGGGTTTGTTAGAAGAATATGCAACTCGCGCACCGAACTCTATTTACCGAGGTGATAATAGCGCCATTGCTAAGCTGGCAAATCTGGGCGTCACAGGGCTGTCACTGCATGGGCCAGCAGATAAACTGGTGGTGGACTCAGCTTGCTCAGCAACCCAGTTATCAACTGGCGTTGCTGCGGGCAGTGAAATGATAGGCCTGAATCGTGCGGGTCATAAAGTGCCGACGATTTTAGAAAAAGCCAAAGGGCTGGGGAAATCGACGGGGCTGGTATCTGATACCCGTTTAACCCATGCAACGCCTGCAGCATTCGCGGCGCACCTTATTCATCGTTCAATGGAAAATGAGATTGCTGAGCAGATGATCCAATCTGGGGTGGTTGATGTCATGTTATCGGGCGGTTTGCGTCATTTTGTGCCAAAAACTTATGCCTTGCCTGAATACCCCAAGGGCTTTGAAGCAAATTTAAAAGCCAGTGCACTTTCGCTGAAATCAAAGCGTCGAGATGATAAAAACTTATTGGTTAAAGCAAGCAGTAAAGGCTATGAACTTGCGTTTAATAAATCGCAATTACAGCAAGCGCACAGCACAAAGCTGCTGGGACTGTTTGCCAATAGTGCGATGGCCAATGGCATTGATATCTCACATGGACGCTTAAGCAATCAGCCTAGTTTGAGTGATATGACGCAAACCGCCATCAATACCTTGTCGAAAAACGACAAAGGGTTTTTCTTAATGGTCGAAGGAGGTCAGATTGATTGGGCAGGGCATAACAATGATGCAGGCACGTTATTGCACGAAATGATCAAATTCGATAATGCCGTCAATGCTGTATTGGAGTGGGCAAAAGGTCGAGACGACACAATAGTGATAGTAACCGCAGATCACGAAACGGGTGGCTTTGGTTTTAGTTATAGCGGTGCAGACTTACCAAAAGCTGAGCAGTTAAATAATCATAAAAAGGATGTTTATAAGCCAAACTTTAATTTCGGCGAGTTGAGTATTTTAGATAAGTTATATGCTCAGCAAAAAAGCTACTCCGATATTTGGTATGAAGCCAAAGGCAACGCGTTTAAACCCACACCAGAAAAGCTCGTAAAAACAGTCAATAAGTATAGCGAGTTTGCGATCAACCTTGATGATGCAAAGCAAATTTTAGCTGAGCAAAAGAACGCATTTTACCAGCGGGGTCATAAGTCTCTAGGCTTAAAAACAGCCAGTAAAATAAATGACTTCTCGCCGTTTTATGTGTATTTAACTGAGCGCCCGCTCAACTTAATTGGCAGGGCATTGTCGAGTAAACAAAATATCGTCTGGTCAACGGGCACACACACGCATACGCCAGTAGGTGTGTTTGCTCTAGGGCCTGAAGCTTTGACTAAGCAGTTTAATGGTTTGCATACGCATGTTGAGCTTGGCAAAAAAATGCAGCGTCTTTTAACGCATTAGTAGGCTAAGAACTTAAATTTGAATGAAAAAGCGCACTTTTAAACAAAGCGAGATTATTTAGGGTGCTAAATTATTTCGCTTCTTATCTTCTAAATGCATCTATCTACTCAAGTTTTTACTAAACAAAATTGCATAATTAGTTTCGAAAATATGAGTTTCATTATTTAGTTTAAATCTATAGTAATTAGATTATTTTTGACTAAAAGAAAAAAATCACTCTATGTTACAATTTCTTGTAGTTAAAGTAGGTAAAAAGAATACAAGTATTGTTGAGTGAATTAAAAGCAAACTTGCGCCGCAGGGCTAAGTTTGATGTTGTTGTTATTGCTGTTATTTTATTGCTTGGTTTTATTGTTTCTCAGCAGTTTGATTTTTTGGAATGGATTTACCAATCTTCAAGGCAATACGAGCACTATGAATTAGATGAGTTAGTGCCGACGCTTCTTTTCGGCGTACTTGCGTTTGCTTATTTCAGCTATCGCCGTTGGCATGATGTTAAGCTCTTAAGTAAATACTTAGAGGAACAGTCTTTGACTGAGCCAGTTACAGATATCGCTAACCGTCGAGCCCTTTTTGCTTTGTTAGAGCAGATAGCACAAGAGGAAAAACCACAACATGGCTTTATTTTAATATCAGTATTTGGGCTTGACGAGATCCGCAACAAGTTGGGCTTTATTACTGTAGAGCATATCGTAATTGAATTACTGTACCTATTGAATCAAGAACTTGAAGATGATCAGTTGATTATTGCTTGGCATACAGGTCAATTCATTGTGCATGCGCCAAATTATAACCAAGCTAAAGCCCATTTATTGGCTGAGCGTTTGGCGCAAGCTAACAAGGCTGCGACACAAGCGATTTTAAGGAAGCTCCATATTCAATCGGCAAGCACCATTGTAAATCGTAAAACCAGTGAAGCTGAGCTGCTAGAGCGTTTAGAAGATAACTTGCTTGATTAGTTGGTCTGGTTAAATAGCTTAGCTAGTGAGTTTGACTAGCTGAAAGCTTACAACAAGAATAGAAAGCCCTAAATAGGGCTTTCTCTGTATTTATAACTTAACTGATTCACCTTCATTCAACACATGCAGCGGAATGTTTGAACTCATCTTCTTATACATGTGCATTAAACGAAATAGTGCCGAGTGCGATGTTTTATCACCCATTTGCCATGAAGAATTACCATAACCCCATGGGATCATCACTTTACAATTTAAGTCGGCAGCTGCGATAAGTGCATCTTCTGGTGTGGTGTGCACTTTTCGATACCATTTAGGGTGCTCTTCACTATGATAAGAGGCAATAGGAATTAAACACACATCCATATTCCCATATTTATTAGCAATGTCTTTGAAGTGAGGTGAATAGCCTGTGTCACCGGCAAAAAATAACTTCTTACCTTGGTGCTCTAATACCCAACCGCCCCAGAGCGTGGCGTCGTTATCTTCA
The DNA here is from genome assembly GCF_056158285.1 of Pseudoalteromonas sp. AWM4_233. Taxonomy (NCBI): domain Bacteria; kingdom Pseudomonadati; phylum Pseudomonadota; class Gammaproteobacteria; order Alteromonadales; family Pseudoalteromonadaceae; genus Pseudoalteromonas; species Pseudoalteromonas sp. AWM4_233. The sequence goes on from NZ_JBSWSZ010000001.1 coordinate 848,592, forward strand.
TGAATAAAAGGCACCATAATTCGGCTGCTGAAGTGATTAGCCGGAACAAAGTGAATATTCACTTCACCCACTTGCTTACTCGAATACCAAGCCATCTCTGTGATTTTATAGCCGTCATTCGGAAAGTGATCAGCAAACCCAAGCGGCGTTAAAAATTCACTATTTTGACCTATGAGTGAAAGGTCGTCCTTTTTGAAATGATCATAGTGAATATGCGAGTACATGATGGCGTCAGTTTCAGCTAGCTGACTTTGCGTGAGTGTTGCATTGGGTGTACGACTAATATCAGAAACTAGGCTAAACGCCCAATTGACGGGCCAATCAAAGTCTTCAGAAACCGGATCGAATAAAAACTGCTGACCATTTGATGTGTTAATTTTGAAGCTAGCATGACCGAGCCACTGTACTGAGAAGCCAGCATTAATAGCTATTGTGGGATTGCTGCCAGTGAAAGCGCAATTTTGCATCTCAGCACTACATTCAATTACTGGGCTCGGCGGGTAACAATCTTTATCACAGGTGACGGGGTAATCTTTAAAATCATCGTAAATATTTTTAAAGCGATCGGTATAGCCTTCTGTGGTCTTGTTTTTGACTACCGCGTTTTCGGGAATAAGTGTTTCGACCTGATTACTAACAGAGCAGCCTGCTAATGTCGCTAAAGAGAAAAGTAATGCTAACTTCTTCATTAGATTTCCTTGTTATAATTTTTGGCCTGATTTTAACAGGTTTAACGAAACACTCTATTATTTGACTGTGTTTAAATGTAAGCAAACATAACGGGATAGGGGGAGTCTGTGTGTTTGATATGTAAATGCAATCTGAATGCTTACTTAGGTCGTACTGAAAGTTATATTTAATAAAGTGCGAATTGTTATGTGTTTTAAACCTGTGTTGTTTGGAGTAATTTTAATGGCGTCGTCTTCAGTTTTGGCAGAAACTAAACTGACTCTACTTGATTGGTTTGTGGTTAATGACACCGTCATGGGTGGCCTTTCTGAAAGTCGTTTAGTTGTTGGTGCACAATCTGTAGAATTTAAAGGCGATGTGTCTTTGCGCAATAATGGCGGTTTTGCTTCTGTTCGTACGCCATTTAATTTAGAAAATAAAAACGCGGAACAGTTAAGTGTTGTTGTAAAAGGTGATGGAAAGCAGTACCAGCTTAGGCTAAGAGTTGACCAATATCTTGACGGCCCAGCCTTTGTTTATAAATTTCAAACCTCAGTAAATAAAACACAAACGCTTGTTGTCACAGAGGATGACTTTACGCTCATGTACCGTGGCCGTACTTTTTACGCGGACTATCAACTCAATTTTGATGATGTCAGATCTCTTGGCTTTATGATCAGTGAAAAGCAAGCGGGTAAGTTTTCCCTTGAGGTGCAGGCAATCACACCACTAGGAAAAATTTAGAGTAACGGTCTGGAAGCACTTTACTTTCGATAGAGTTGATAAATGTTCGGTTCCAAAGTCGTATAAATTACCATTGGTTAAATAGATAACAATGAGGCTGTCGGTCATGTTTTCTCTGAAAATTATGCTCCTTGCAAATTAGCCTTACGATTTTACTTTGTTTGATGTGAACAAAAAGAGCCGCATGACGAGAGGCTCTTTTGTGCTATTGGCTAAAACTTAAATAGCTCAAAACTTAGAAGCGAACAACTGCCTTACCGGTTTGCGTAATAATTACATCTGAACTTTGGCTATTGCTTAAAATAAGGTTACAGCGACCATAACTTGGTTTAGCTGTAATATTTGTCGGTAGTGTTATGCGAGGCTCAAGATAAGCATCGCATCTAAGTTGGGCCTGACCTTCACCTTTTAATGTCACTTCACTACGAGAAACGCCAACGCTCTTCGGCGTGTTTTTATCTAGCTTTACACTTTGTGTAATCGACGGGGTTTGTTGGTAAAGCCCAGCAATATCGGCCATCGCTTTTTGCTGTGCTTGCTCTGAAATATTCACGCCTGGTACATGATTAAGTGCTAATAAAGCGCGTTTTGCGTTTAAAAAATCTTGTTGATAAAGATACAGTTGCATCAGATTTTGAATACAAGGTACGGCAAATTCTTTTGGTAAATGCTCACGTAAGAAGTAAGCGCGCTGCAGCTGCTTCTCATAGTTATGCCAATCTTGTAGTGCATAAAAATATTGAGATTTCAGCCAAGCAAAAAGCGCTTGTTCATTGAGATTTTTAGTGTGACTTTGCAGTTCTCCAAAGTGTTTGTATGCTTTCTCTAGTTGCTGAGCTTTAATCAGTTTATCAATGACATCATAATCGCTAACAAACCCTTTAGAAGCACGATTATTGTTTGAGTTTTTAGTAGGTGCCGTTGAGTAAGTATAAGAGAAAAAGCGTGCCGCATCATGGGCTTTGCCTTGGTAAGTAGCTGCTTCGAACTCTAGATTGCTTAAGTAGTTCTTGGCCTTTTCAGTCGTCGGCTTTACTTCAGAATCGAATAAAACGGTCACTTCACCTAAAGAACCGTCGGCTTTAACAATATAATTAACGAGCGTATAGCCTTCGTGGCGACTCAGCATAGAATCTGATTTGAATTGCGCGTTATTGTTTTCGATGACTTTGATTGGTGTGCTTGGTTGAGCTGATACTCTAATTGCAGAGCATAAGAAAGCAGTAACAGCGCAAAGTTTGAGTGTTTTCACAAATGGATCCCTATGTGTTTTGAACGCGAGAAAAGCGCTATACCGAAAATAATAACAATATATTGGTAAATCTCTTAACCAAAGCTCAGGTTAAATTATAGTTTTGCCATCTCCTGTAAAACATTTTTCACAAAAGGTGATTTTGCTTTGCCATAGTCATCTTGCACAGTCAGCCCATCAGCAATAACCCGCTGTTTTGTCGCTTCGTACTGGGCACGCGCATCTGGGTTGTTGAGCATATGCGTTTTAAAGTTAACTTGCTTTAAATGCTCTTCGCTGCCTAATTCAATGACATGTGCATGAATTTGAAAGGTTTCATTTTCAAAAATAACCGCAATATCTTTACGAGGGCGATTCTCAGGAAATGGTTTATTACTGTGTTGGTCGCTAAAACCACTACATTTTAAATGCTCGACCGCTTCAGTTAACTTACCTGCTTTATACAATATTGAAATATCAATAATGCCTTTGCCTGCAACTTTAAAAGAGCTTGACCCAAAGTGAAGAAACTCGAAATCAGGATGAGCTAATTCTGCGATCACCGCTTGTGCAACGTCTAAAAATATTTCTCGCCAAGGATTAAAACTTGCTGGTACAAGTTGGTAAGGAATGAATACGACATTTGACATAGTGTATAAGCTCTCTTCTCAAAAACGCATTGTACATCATAAGGCTACTTAAGGTTTAGAGGTGACTCGCAAGTTTTTTGTGTAGTTAATTGTAAGTGTAAACAGACTATCTTCTTGTTTGCTCAGGCAGCACCAATCCATTTTGTGACAGATCTGCTGGATTAAACTCATACCAAGGCCATGGCCGAGATGTGTTGAGTGTGAGTTAATTACATTCGAAAACTGCATGCCTTGGTCATTCACCTCAACATATAAAACTTGCTCTCCTAATTCATTGGTTTGGCTATGTTGGAGCGCATTTTTCAAGATTTGTGTGAATAGCAGCTTCAATAAATACTTATGAGACATCACTTTTGGTGAGGTTGCCGTCTTTAATGAAAGTGTTAAATCTGAGAAAGCTGAATTATTTGCTAACTCTTTGAATTCATCTACCACATTTAATCTTTCTAATTCTTCGTTATGTATTTGTTGTAAGGCCAAAATTGCTCGGCTTGTTTCAAGTAAGGTGGTATTTGCTTTTACCAGTTGATCTAATACAGGCAATGCATCAAGTGGAATATCATCTAATTGGTTTATTCTAGATAGAGCATGATTAATTTGAGTGATAGGGGTATTCACTTCATGACTTAAAAAAGCGCTGACTAGGCGTTGTTGTATCTGCGCCTCTTTTTCCGCTTGACGAGATTGGGTGAGAGTATTAGCGAAGGTTTGAAACTCCATAAATTTGAGCTGCTCTTGTGCTCTTTTAAAGTATGGGTCGATAAACTTATGCAGTGTGTCTATTTGTGTTTTTAAAGTTCTATGGGTAGAAAAAATGGCGATAAGTAACATTGCTATCAGTAAGCTAATGCCCACATTTAACCACGAAAAAAACGCTGAAGTCTCATCTTCGAAATAGTGCAAAACGTAAATAGGAGAGGCATCTGTAGTACGTATGAATGATAGAACATAAATATGTTCATTCTCAATATTAAAGTAATGACTTTGATTATGTGGTAATAATTGCGCGTCTATTTTCTCAATGACCCAACCAGGCAGGTCATTTTTGTGTCGCGTGATGAGTTTAAAGTCATCAGAAATAGGTAATTCAAGTTGCTGGTTGTCGGCCAGCTCAGCGTCATAGAAAAGGTAGTGCTCAGTTGTGTCATCTTGCGCAAATTCGTAGCTACTTTTCAGTATTAGGCCCCAAGTTAAAACAACTAAAATTCCGAACAAGCTAAAGCGTGTCAGTAGATACTTTTTTATTGAAATGCTTGCGCTCATATCACTTTTTCTTATTCAATTACTAGTATCTGATGCGTTTGGCTCATCTATTTTAAGAACTAGCCCTTGCTTTTTAAGCGTATGTAAAAGCTGACATTCATTCGATTTAGAAAGGTTACTTCTGAGTCGAGTGATTAAAGACTTATACATATTATTATTAACATCTTGCTCTGGCCATATTTGCGTCATAATGTCCGTTTTATCGATAGGGTTAGGGCTGTGCTTTGATAATAGCGCTAATAATTGCCATTGCTGTGGAGAAAGTAAAATAACTCGCCCACCACGTTTAGCTACTCTGCTATCAAAGTTCACTTCTAAGGTGTCTAACTTAAAGTGATTGTTTAAATTTGGTTGTTTATTGACGAGAACTTTTAATCGGGCTGTTAATTCCTCAAGTGCGAATGGCTTTGTAATATAATCGAGTGCGCCAAGCTGAAAAGCCTCTAATTTATCTTGTAACTCATGACGTGCTGTTAAGAACAAAATAGGAGCGCTCTGCTGCCCTTGCCAATGTTTTGCTAATTCGAGCCCGCTACCATCAGGTAAGTTAATATCTAAAATGATGGCATCATACTTTTGTTCTTGGCTTATCCCCATTGCTTGCCAAATAGAACGCGCGTAATCAATTTCGATGCCTTCGTTTTGTAAGAAGTCTATTGTTTGACTCGCTAAAACCGCGTCATCTTCTACCAATAAAACAATCATCGCTTCTATACTGTTACCTTGTGGTTACCTCAACCTTGATAGTGTGATGACATCAAATAGGAGTCAAGTAATGAGAGTGATGAATATGGTGTTTTCAAGTGTTGTTTTAGGCCTTGCCTGTACATTAGCAGGTTGCGGTGAGAGCCAGACCGGTCAAACGAGCTTAACGGTGACAGACAAAGTTACAGTTGATAAAGCAAATAAGGCAACTCGTGTTTTTTTCAATGGCGACATTTATACAGTGAATAAGCAACAAGTGTGGGCAGAAGCCGTTGCAATCAAAGATAATAAAATTATTTTTGTCGGTAGCGATGAGCAAGTCGAGGAGTATATTAATGCACAAACTCAAGTTGTCGATCTGAAAGGCAAAATGATGATGCCAGGGTTCCATGATGTTCATATTCATCCTATGGAATCTGGCTCAGACGCGACGCAATTCACAATTCCTGCCTATGGTACTGAAAATGAGTATATCGATGCTGTATATGATGCCGCGAATAACAACCCATCAGCACAATGGCTAATAGGTTATGGTCATGAGATAGCGACTCTACTAGAGATGCAAAATACGCCGCTTGAGGTATTAAACGATGCAGTCAGTGACAGACCTGTTGTTATTATGGAACAGACTTCTCACTCAATGTGGGTGAACAGTAAGGCACTAGAACTTGCTGGGATCAGAAGTGATTCGGTAGACCCAGTTGGTGGTGTCATCGGTCGAGATAAGTCAGGCCGTTTAAATGGTATTTTGTACGACAATGCCGGGGAGTTGGTGATGGAAATCGCCATGCGTTCATTGCAAGGCAGTGCCGATAAAGATTATCAAGGTCTCGTTGAACATACTATGCCCATGTTGAATGAGGTAGGGATCACGTCTATCAGCGATGCACGTACTTACTGGCAGCGAGGACAATTAGACACATGGCAACGCATTGCTGAAGATGACAAATTGACACTGCGCGTTGCTTTAGGTCTTTGGGCTTACCCGCATATGAATGATGAAGTACAGTTAGAGGCGCTAAAAAAACGTTATCAAAATAAAGCGGATAGCCTGCTTAAAGTGAACCAAGTTAAGTTTTATATGGATGGCATCTTGGTGAATACCACCGCCGCGATGCATGATCCTTATCATGTGAATATATTGGGTTTGTATGGTAATAAAGGGCTTAACTATTTTACTCAAAGCCGAATTGAAAAGTATTTAAAAGCGTTAGAGCCTGTTGGCTTTGATTTTAATATTCATGCTATTGGTGATAGAGGGATCACGGAGGCATTAAATGCCATTGAAAAGGCGTCTTCAAAACAAAATCGTCATCGCCTGACACACATTGAAGTCATGGACCCGCATGATTATAAACGGTTTGCAGAAATAGGTGTGATAGCAGATGCGCAAGTTGCGGGCGATTTTACGCATCCAAATCATTGGCTCGAAATGATCCCATTTCTGGGAGAGGAACGTGCTTACGACCTAGTGCCAATTAAGTCCCTAGTCGAATCAAATGCGATTTTGACTTTGAGTAGTGATTGGAATGTGAGTACTTACAATCCATTTGTGGGAATTGGCAATGCAGTATCTCGGGCACCTCAGAATATTACTCTAGAGCAAGCAATTGCTGCCTATACCATAAATAGTGCTTATGCCATGCGTCAAGAGCAGTTAGTTGGATCTATTGAGAACGGCAAATTGGCAGATTTAATCGTACTTGATGGTAACTTATTTGATATGACAGCAGCACAAATCAAGCAAACTCAGGTGGTCATAACCTTGCTTGATGGTGAGATTGTTTATCAGCGTTAACACAAAGCCCAAGGTTTTTAATTGCAAAACTATCTAAGCCGCAGCAGGTGTGCAGCCGCTTAGGCAGTCGATGCTTTATATCTTGTTACTGAGCGCGTTAATAAGTGATGACGGGTCGTCTATACCTAGGTAAATCTTAGATTTTTTATCAATTTGGTTGATTAGTTTAATCTCGATATTCGGCACGCCAGAGAAATTATACCTGTTAACTTCATTGCTTCTTGGCACAAATTCATTATGCGGCGATACGGTTTCAATATTATCCAGCGAGATATAAAGCGGATTATAGATACCGTATCTAACGATTAAGTGAGTTTGAGTGAGTGAAATTGGGCGGCGTGACATAGCACGATACTCACCAATAAACAGTACCAATCCAAAAACTGATAATAACGAGATAACATTGGCAGCTAAGGGTGACCAAGCAAAATGCAGAACCAGGTGTGCAATCGGGATCTCAAACGCCATCAAAAAGATAAACCCTAGTGCATTGCCTTTCGCATCATCTTTATTGGCATACCAAAAGTGTTGTTCGCCAATATAGTTTTCACTCTTTATTTTATTAGCGAATAAGCAAAACACCCACATCCGCATATCAAATTGCATTAAGTTAAATACAGTGCCGGATTTTAACCAGCGTTTTAAAGGCATTATCAAACTCTCATCGGGATCAGCGTGAGTATTTAAATCCGCTTTAATTGCAGCTATTACTGATGCAACCACAACAACTTCAATAAAGAGTACTAGAGCTAATACTAGATAACGCGCTTGCTCTAAATAGTGCCAAATTAACTTTTGCTGAGCAGGTATGAAGTAAGCACCGAAGAGAATGAGTAATGCGCAATAGGCTATTGCTTTAATTGTTGCTTGTTTTTTATCTGTTAAGAAAACATAGCAAATCAAAGGAAGAGTAATGAATGCATCAATGAGTAACGGCCATTCAGGCTTGTAGGTACCATATTCATTTATAAAAGAGGGCGAACTATAAAACCAACTATAAGCCGCAATTAGGCACAGGAGAAATAAAAAAGGTAAACGGTTAACAGATGTGTTACGCACTGATACTTCCTTTTAGGTTAAATTGATAGCCTAATATGGGGACTAATCTTATCGCCTTCTTAAGTTCGGCTCAATAAAGTTTATACAGTGAAGCGCTCTAATAATGCGATAAGGTCCTCTTTGATCAGAGGCTTACTAATATATTCGTCCATGCCCGCATCAAAACACTTTTCTTTGTCGCCGTTCATGGCGTTAGCTGTCATAGCGATGATTGGAATATATTGATTATGCTCACCCGCTTCGCGTTTTCTAATTCTTCGCGTTGCCTCGTAGCCATCCATTACTGGCATTAAGCAGTCCATTAAGACTAACTCATAGTAGTTATCTTCATGCTCTTTTAATTTAGTTAGCGCTTCTAGACCATTATTCGCAAAATCGAGTTGTTCAACGGCACCGTTTAACATTTGTGTGACGACGATTTGATTAATCGGCATATCTTCCACGACGAGAACATGCTTAAACAGGGTTGTTTGATCTTTAGTTTGAGTAGTCGCATTTTGAGTGACATGGCTATCCTCGGTTTGCTCTAGCTTATGCACGATATCGAGTAGAGAGCAGGGGGTTTTACAGTATTTTACTTGTTGCACATCAGCTTGTTTAAAGTGCCCTTCAATCGAGGTATTAAAAGGCAATAAGGTGACGGTATTAGCGATGTGTGAAGACACAAACTGGTCTATATGTTGGCTATCCTCTGTTGACCAATTTAGTACATAAAAGTGTGAAGATAATTGCTCTTCATTGTGCTTTTTAATATCTTCTTCAAGCAGTTTAATGTTTTTATGTTTATGCATGGCGATATCAAACTTAGTTAGAGTTCGCTCACACGCATTTAAGAAGCTTGAATTAATGTCCACAAAGTGGAAATGTTTTGCAGTGAAATCATGGAATATAGAATGCTGTAATTGCTGATTTTCAGAAAGTTTACTTGATAATGGTAAGGTGACGATAAAAGTACTGCCTAACCCTAGTTCACTTTTTACGACTATTTCACCTCCTAATAATTCGCACAGCTTACTGACTATACTAAGCCCTAGACCCGTCCCCCCAAACTGTCGTGTCGTGGATGTATCAGCCTGTGAAAAATGCTCGAAAATTAAGGCACATTTCTCTTCGGGAATGCCTATCCCTGTATCTGATACTTGGAGTTTTATTTCGGGGGCGTGATGATCTTTCGAGTATACATACTGAGCTTTGACAATAATTTCACCAGACTCTGTAAATTTGACAGCATTCCCGATTAAATTAGTGAGTATTTGCTTTATTCTGACAGAATCAGAAGAGATGATAGGCAGAGTGAGCTCATCAATATCTAAAATAAGTGCGATATTCTTTTCATGAGTTTGCTTGGCAAACGAAGTTGCAGTCTCTTTGATTAATTTCACGACATCAAATTCATTGATGTCTATTTCCAATTTACCAGATTCAATTTTTGAAAAGTCTAAGATATCGTTAATAATGCGCATTAACGAGAGCGCACTACGACTGGCGATATCAACTTGTTCGTTTTGTTCTTTATCTAAAGGGGTGCTTTTTAAAGAATCTAACATACCAAGTACGCCGTTCATGGGCGTTCTTATTTCATGACTCATGGTCGCTAAAAAATCAGCTTTGGCTTTTGATGCGTTCTCGGCTTGTTCTTTGGCTTCTTCAAGTGCCCAGTTATTAAACTCCATATCTGAGGCGTATTTAGCTAATTGCTCTTCTGAGTTTTTGAGCTCAGTGACATCTTCAATACAGGCAAATACCCCCTCAACGTCTCCGTTAAGTGCAAAATCAGGAGTGTAGGTGGTGATCAGATACTTTCTAACGCCGCCTATTGTGACATCAATTTCAAATGCAGTTTCATTACCTTTTAAAGCATTAAATAGATGATCTTGAATTCTGTCATAAATATCAACGGGTAGAACAGATTTGACGGTGTTTCCTACGATTTCGTGTTCATTCAACTTAAATAGCTGGCAGTAGAGTTTATTTGCAAAACGGTATTTCTCTTCATTATCTACATAAGTTAGAAGTACAGGGACATGCTGCGTGATCCCATCAATATAGTGCCGAGTTTTTTCTAATTGCTCAGCTCTTTCTTGCGATTGCTTAATGGCTTTATTATAAGAAGTTGCAACTCTCGCAATGACATCTCCACCTTGCTGTTTGATGATACCTTTAGGGATTGGTAGACCTTTTCGAATGGTAGCACCAATTTTAGTGAGGGGGCTGGTTACAAAGTAATTGAGTAGCCAAAATGACAGGCCAACCATAATAGAAATAATGATTAAAAAGTTATACGTGAAGCTGCCTAATTGTTGGTTCAGCTTTTCTTCATGTTGAGTGGAATCTATATGTATCCAAAAGTAATAAGCGCGTAATCTCCTTATTTCGGGGTCAACGAGGTATAACCAAGACAATGCATACCAGTTTTCATCATGGTGATAAATCACCCTAACTTTGTCACTTAACTGTGACTTATAATGCAATAACTCGTCGAGTTCTTTTTTTCCTAGTGTTTCTGAGTCAAGTAAGCTTCTTTTTTGAATAAAAAGCCTTTTAGATGCCACAATATCAAGAGACTCAGGGGCAATGATCATAATATCTTGAATGGCGCTATTGCTCGATAACGCAGCAAGCACGCGCTGTAAATTTTCTCTAGAGGCGTCGACTTCTGCAGAGATACTCATGCTCGTGATCACGTTATCCACCAAAGAATCAATAAAGCGCTCGTGTTGTAATCGATATTCGTCAGCAATAAAGCGTGTGAAAAGCAAAAAGGAGCTTATACCAAGCAAAAGCAAAGGAATGGTCGATTTAAGATAAAGCGAGTTTTTAATCATTTACTTTGTTCTAGTGTCTTATGAAACATGCTTGGCACAAAATCACATGGCTTATCGATTGATTTAATGCGCCATAAAGTCTCGCAGACTTGCTCTGTGACACTTTTAAGAAAGTCATGAGAAATTAACTCTGCTTGTGTATTACCTGTTTGCATCTCAAGGTTGTTGAAAGCATCAGAGAAATCAGCAATCTCTAAGCCTTCTAATTTAGCCATTTTTGTCATAGCTTCATCTGGATGAGTTTGAATAAATTCATAAGACAACTGCCAAACTTGCCAGAGCTTTTCTAATGTTTCTGGGTGCTGTTTTAGGTAACTTTGTGAGATGCTGACAATATCAACCACTTCTTTTGGGATCTTGGCACTGTCAAAAATGACATGGTAATCAGGATTCTTTAATAACTCTGTTGAAATGGGGGGGTAGGTAACAAACGCGGAAATATCTCCTTTGTTCATTTCCTTGATACCAGACATCTGTTCAACATTTTTAATTGTGACGTCATCTAAACTTAGGTTATGTTTTTGTAGCCCCCTTTGTAGCACGTAAATACCGAGTGAAGAGACCTCAGTACCAACAGTTTTTCCTTTTAAATCTGTAATGCCAGTAATTGATTTGTGAGCAATAATTGCATCTCCACCTAACGAGTAATCAGTAATTAACGCAATGGTAAGCGGCCTTACTGCAAAAGATTGAATCTGAATGGCTTCAATTAAGGTGCTGGTGAGGCCATCTACCTTGTTATTCAAATAAACTCTTTGCGTATCGGCTAAAGAGGCAACTCTAACAAGCTCAATATTAAGCCCTGCTTGTTCAAAAAAACCTTTTTCTTTTGCTAGATGAAGTACTTCATAACCCGGCCAAGGGTTGATGGCGATACGTAACGTTTGTGGTGGGTCGTTTTTGCAAGATATGAGAAAGAAAATAAAAGCGAAGAGGATTGTCTTTTTTGAGATTAGCCACATAACTTTGGGTCGGATAGCGCAATAGTATTCCTAAGTATTGACCAATTTCTGGCTCTGGCAAGGTGAACGGATTGACTTTTAGTTTGGAGCGGAGAATTTTAATCGCTCAAGCCGTTAATAATAACGACTTGTTTCGCCTGAAAATCTTCGTTCAAATTGTGAAAATTGTTCAATTAAAAAAGATTTAATAGCCATGATTTTGGCGGCTTCTTTTAAATCATAGTGATAAAGCAGCCATAAACTCCAAATGGATGGAGGCGAGGTGATATTGAGTCTTCTCAAATTCCTGTATTTAGGTTGGTCAGCTAAACCACAGGGTAATTTTGCAATACCTAGCCCTTGGTCTGTTGCGCTAATTAAAGCGGCTAAATTATCAAATCGAGCGACGATTTGGTTTTTTTTAAAGTGGCTTTGATACCAATCTTTATGAAACTCCAACTGCCATAGTAATAGGTTATCGACTTCTTTTGACTGCTCTAAGTAGCTTTCGCTGGCATAGATGCCACAATTAGATGCAAACAGTTTTTTGCCAACTAAATCAGCTTGGGTTGGCTCAGGTGTAAACCTGAGCGCGATATCGGCTTCTCTGGCATTGAGGTCTTTTTGACTGGTGCCCATCATTAAATTGAGTTGAATATGTGGAAAGCACTGATAAAACTCATCAAGTAGCGGGAGTAAATAATCATGCGCCAGTTCAGGGGTCAAGGCGATGTTTACCTCTCCTTGTAAGCTTTGGTTTTGACCATCGAGTCGTCGCTCAATATGACCTTGCAAGCTTTTCAAACTTTCAATGTCAGGCAGCACTTCTCTGCCAATTTTAGTTAACTGGTAACCTTTTGGGACACGCTCAAATAAGGAGACATTGAAACGGGTTTCAAATGCTCGAATTCGCCTGGCAACCGTTGTGTGTGTCACATTGAGCTGCTTAGCCGCAGCTGACAAACTGCCGAGAGTAGCCAGTGCAAGAATATATTGATAATCGTCATCTAAGTTCATTTGTGCATTTTTGCACAAAAGATATGCAGGAAGTAGTAATTTTTTTCCTTAAAAAAAGTCGTAAATTAATCCTAAATAAACCTAAAGCTAAACGACTTATTAAAAGGATGAATTATGTATACCCTTTATCATTGCCCAATTACGTGCTCTACAGCCGTATTAATTACTTTAGAGATTATTGGTGTGGAGCACAATGTTGAGATCATCGATCTATTTCAGAATGAACAATTTAGTGAACAGTTTTTAGCAGTGAACCCACTCGGTAAAGTGCCGGTGTTAAAAACCGATGAGCACATTTTGACGCAAGGTGAAGCGATATTAATCCATTTATCGCAAAAACATCCTGAGGCCAATTTGATCCCAGACTTAGCAACGACTGAGGGCGCTGATGCGCTAAAATGGTTAAACTTTGTGGCGTCAACGGTGCATGGGCATTTTTCACGAGTGTTTCAGCCAGAACGTATTGCCAATGAGCATGAGGTGGTTAAAGCCAATGCCGAAGAGGAATTAGTAAAACTATTCGGATTGATTGAGCAGCAGCTTCAGCAACAGCTATTTTTAGCGGGCTGCTTACCAACATTGGCTGACTATTACCTCGCGGTGATTTTAGGGTGGGATAGAATGTTGAGCTTCGATTTAGTTGAGCGCTTTCCTGAATTAAAAGATTACAAACAACGCTTACAGCAAGCGAAGACCAATTCACCGACATTATTATCACTCTAGCCCTTTTATAGCCAAGCCATCTGTTATATTAAGATGGTTTGGCGTCACATTGGCGCGTCAAAACCTTTCCTTCGAAAAAAATTTCCTACAAGCTGTAATAAATACCACCTGCTATCTACTAACTAGAAAAATACAAAATGGAACGAGGTGAATGGGAAGCGATTTTTATCAGCAATCAATACTGCCTTTTGCGGGGATCATTATCAAAATTTGCCGGGCATACACCCATAGCCAAGAAGATTTTGAAGATTACTACCAAGAGGTGTGCTTGCAAATTTGGCGAAGTAGAGGCAATTTTAATGCTGAGTCTAAATGGTCAACATGGATTTATAAGGTGGCTTTAAATGTTTGTTTGACCCATTTAAAACAGCGTAAAAAAGGCGAGCAGCAGTTTGTGTCTGATGCTTTACCTGATGAAGTACATGACGACGCCAAGGCATTTGGTTCTGATGATATTAACCTACTTTATAACGCCATTAAGCATTTGTCAGAGATAGATAGAGCAGTGATCCTGCTTTATTTAGAAGAGAAATCTTACGCTGAAATTGGCGAAATTATTGGTGCTAACACAAACAGTATTGGCGTACGCATTACGCGTATTAAAGAAAGATTAAACAAGTTTATAAAAGCGCAGGAGTGAACACATGAGTAAGTCTATTGAAGCAATGTGGAAACAAGGTTTTGTGAGTGAGGGTGAGCTATCAGCACCAAAAGTGAACGACTTATATAATAGGAAGTCGCAAAATATCGTAGATAAACTGCAAAATATGTTTGCAGTTAATATTAAAGCCATTGTGATTGGTGCTTTAGTCATGCTGGTGGTGATGAGTTTAATTGGAGCACCTTGGTTAGGCTTGTATATCTGTGTATTGCTAGCACCGCTTGTGCTGATAGCGAGAAAAGAGCTCACTAAATCGCATAACTTATCGAAAGGGCAGAGCAGTTTAGAGTATTTAGAGAGCTTTGATACTTGGCTTAAAAACTCAATGGATACATATTCGAAGTACTACCGATTTTTTTATCCGCTGTTTTATATCGGTATGGTAACACAAGGGCTAGTGAGTAATGCGGGTGGTAAAGTGATGGCTTTGCTTTTGAAGCATTATCCGACAGAGTATGTATTGTTAGATATTCCAGGTTATGTTTGGGCGGTTATCACAGTGCTGTTTTTGTTGGTCGTGCGATATTCAGAAGCTTTGTATCGTTTAGACTTAGACATCATTTACGGTAGACAATTTAAAAAGCTGGAAGAATTAATCACAGATATGCGCGCTTTAAAAGCACAGCAGTAATATGCTCGGCACCTTAAATATTATAAACGAATTTCGCAGCCAGTTGGCTGCGCTTTTCTGTTATAGGGAATGAGAAACTAAGATCCTGTCAACTAACTCTAGTGCGGTGGTGAAGTTACTGAGATCATTACGAACATCGCCATCTTTGCCTGAGTGGTGACCATGACCGATAAGCTGCATTTGCTGTAGTGTACTTGGCTGGTCAAAATCGACGATGGCTTGATAAATAAGCGAGGGTTGCGCAGTATAGCCGTCGCCTGAATATACAGGATCGTCAGGGAATCGGTCACTGCTGTAGTACGTGTTGTAATCGAATGAATGGTTTATCTCAAATCGAATACGGTATTGACCTGTCAGTGAGGTCGGCAGTTGAATTGAGTAAATGAAATTATCTGTCATGGTTGCACCACTAAAGCCGTCGACAACCAGTTTATTATCGGTTGGCAGGTAGAAGCCATTACTGGCTTGCACACCAAGTTGATGTAAAAACACAGGCAGCGATTCAGGGCGCATGCGAGTATCTTTTGATTTTGCATCTTCACCACCGGTTAAGGCCTCTCTACCAATTGCATTTTCGCCGATCAGTAAATGTTCATTGAATACTTGATCAGGATTTACTTTAGAGACTTTATTGGTGAAATTATTAGTGGCGATTTTCTCTGTGACATAGAGCGGCTGAACAAATTCACCGTCTAAGGTTTCTAA
Source organism: Pseudoalteromonas sp. AWM4_233 (assembly GCF_056158285.1). Taxonomy (NCBI): domain Bacteria; kingdom Pseudomonadati; phylum Pseudomonadota; class Gammaproteobacteria; order Alteromonadales; family Pseudoalteromonadaceae; genus Pseudoalteromonas; species Pseudoalteromonas sp. AWM4_233. The sequence goes on from NZ_JBSWSZ010000001.1 coordinate 864,214, forward strand.
CCAAAATGCATATTGTGGCCACATAAAGTAAGGGCCTTTTTTCAACTCTAAGGTAATCGTTTGTCCGCTGGCTTCTGCTGGGGTAATTACACGTTCGACATATTTTAGTTCTTTATCTTGGTCAGCTTTATCTGCGGCTTTTAGGGTTTGGCCCCAAGTGTAAACTTGTATTGCAGGTGGCAGAGCGAAAAATGGTGACGCCAACAAATAACCTACCAATAAAACGGCCAGTGGCATGGCAAAACTGACTTTGCCCATATGTTTCTTTAGCGGATTCAAATAAGCAAAGAGGGGTTTTGAATTTTTAAATAAGTGCCATACGACGACTAAAATCATGGCCGCGCCGATTAAAGTATGAATAAGCGCAATGACAGCATCATGTTGCTGACTGTATAACAATACAGAGGTAACCAACATAACAATGAAGGCTAAAAACAATAGGGTGCCGATAAATACTCGGGCATTAAAAAATGACATAGTGACTCCTTTTGAATTACCCCCTTATCGCTTAAGGGGGGTAATAAAAGCCACTAAAGCTTTCTAAAATTATCTAAGGTTATTGATTCTATTGTTAATAATTTAAAGTGTTTAAATATTTGAGCTGCTTTGTTAGCGCTCGACTTGTAGCTATTTGCTTGGCTGTATTTAATGCTGTATTAAACTCATCGCGATTGTTTTGTTTCTTGGCAAGTAAAGCCAGGCTAGCCCAAACACTGCTTTCGCCAACTGGGCAGCGTAAAACTTGATGATGTTTTTTTGCTTCAAGATAATACGTTTTAGCTAATTCGTATTGACCTTTATGCTGGGCAATACGCGCCAACAGATCCTTCGAGTAGGCCATAAATAGCCAATCATTATTGCTCAGAGCTACTTGCAAAGCTTGCTCAACCCTTTGCTTAGCTAGCTCGTCATCTCCCTCAATAATGGCGTGAATGGCACTAAGATAATGCAAGCGGCTTAATTCATTTTTGTCATTGAGTTTTTGAGCGAGTGGAATAGCCAACATAAGGTGTTTTTTTACTGCAGGGTAATCTTTTAACTCAAAGAGTGTATTGATTAAGAGCCGTTGCGCAGTCAGATTCTCAGGATCATGTGCGATAATACTCTCAAGCAAAGGTTTTGCTGCTAGGTGGTTGTCTTCAAGCTTTAGGTCAATGGCAACCCCCAACATCTCATGATTAAAATCGGCATGATAGTTGTTGGCTTGTAGGGAGCTTTCTTCACCTAATTGTTCTGCCACTTTATCGCTAAATTCATCGATCACTGCTTGAATGTTACGACCAAATAGCACGCCTTTTTGTTGAGTATTTTTATAATGCAGAGCATAACTCAGTTGATAATCATGAGGCGAGCCGGACAGTTTTGACGAGACAACTAACTCAGCACCCGAGACGGTAAATATCTGTCTGATATGCTCAGGTTGAACATTATTCAAAGGCGCACCTGCTCGCTCTAACACTTCCAGCACATAATCGGTCTGTAATACACCATGTGCTTCATTATTGGGTAAGCGTTGTATGACTTGGTCCATCAATCCTAAGCGAACCCAGCTATGGTCGTTTCCTTCAATTTGATTTTGCGTCGGCAAAATGACAACAGAGCCTGCCACTGTATTTTGTTTTGGCTGCTCATGATGTTTCAGGGAAAAGTAATACAGGACAAAGACAAAAGCGATTACTAAGCTGCAAACAATCACTGTAATAGTGTGTCGGTTGGTTTTATGTTTTGGTTCAGAGGTTGAAAGCGTAGAGACATTAGGTAACCACACATATCCTTGCTTGGGTATGGTTTTAATAACTTCTTCGTTGGTAAATATCTGTCTTAGTTCATTAATAGATTGAAAAACAACTTGCTCGGCGACAACAGAGTCAGCCCACACAGCTTCAAGAATATGCTGTTTACTGACTGGCCTTCCGGCATTTTCTAGAAGCAACAACAATAATTGGCAAGTCTTCGGACGAATAGCAATTACATCGCCGCCTATGCTTCGCAGAGTTAAAGCGTGAGGATTAATATAATAATCTAAAGTTTGATACTGCAATGTATTGTCCGGTTTGACGTTTTTAGCAAAGATACAGTAAAAGAGTCGTTAAGTTAATCAAGCATCCCGTTGAGGTAGGTACAACTCTGGGTTAATATTTTCTGCTTAATTAAATTAACGACAACAATGATTAGGGATGATTATGCTCAAGCATGCTTTATTTCTTACCTTGATAATAACGCTCTTTGGAGCTTCAGCCTCCGCGCAAACCTCACTTAAAAGTACATTACCAATAGAAGCGCATGCCAGTTTAGCGAATGCTTCTCAGATGAACTTATCGCCAAATGGAAACAAAGTGGCTTTTGTACAAAATGGTAAAGGAACGTTATTTCTAGTGGTTTTTGACTTAACAACGGGCAAAAAGCGCTTTATTACGAAAACTGACAACCTGTCAGTTACTCTGAATTGGTTTGATTGGCTCAATAATGATGTTTTATTGATGGGAATTTCCTCTACAGCGTCTGAAAGAGGAATACGATACAAAGTGTCAAGATTACTAAAGTTTGACTTAAGAACTGATGATGAGGCAAAAAATGTTATTCGCATGGGCCGTAAATCGCATAACTCGCAGTTCCAAGATAATGTCATCAGTATGTTATCTAACGATCCGGAGCATGTTTTATTATCTATTGATTTAGACACTCCAAATAAGCCAAGTGTATATAAATTAAATGTACTTACTGGAAAACGTAAACGTCTTGAAAGACCAAAAAAGCACATTGACGGTTGGATTGCTGATAGGCAAGGTAAAGTGCGTATTATGCGTCAAATTGACGATACGCTTGTTACCTATAGTTTGAAAGATTTAAAGACTAACAAATGGAAAAAGTTATTTGAGTATGAGGTATTTTCTGCCAATAAAGTTACTTTGTTAGGATTTGATAAAAACCCGAATATCTTATATTTCAAAGCCATTCATAAAGATAAAGACGCACTATTTAAAATGGATGTGACAGATCCAGAGCAAACACGTGAACTGGTTTATCATGACGAAAACTATGACGTTGATGGCTCGTTGGTTTATTCAGAAGTAACGAATGAAGTAGTTGGCTTTTCGCATTCAGGTTTTGATGATTTAATTAAGTACTGGGACGAAGATCTTGATAAGCTTCAGCGCTCTATCAATAAGGCCATTCCAGACTCAACTAATGTGATAATAGATACAGATGTGACTGGGCAAGTTTATATTCTATACACCACTTCAAGTGATCACCCTGGTGCGTATTTATTAGGTGACCGAAATAAAAGCTCACTAGAATATATCATTTCAAAGTACCCTTTAATTGAAGGAGAACTTTATAATGGCAAGAATAATGTTGAATATATCGCACGGGATAAAACAAAAATTGAAGGCTATTTAACGTTTCCTGCAGACTATCAGAAAGGCAAAGCTTACCCTGCCATTATATTGCCCCATGGAGGGCCAATGGCAAGAGACTATGCGGGCTTTGACTATTGGTCAGAATTTTTCTCACACCATGGTTACTTAGTTTTTCAGCCAAACTTTAGAGGCTCATCGGGTTATGGTTTTAGCTTTGAAAGTGCTGCAATCGGTGGTTGGGGTGAAGCAATGCAAGATGACCTGCAAGATGCTGCGAGCTGGTTAGTAGCGCAAGGCTATACAAAGAAAGATAAAATGTGTATTGCTGGTGGTAGTTATGGCGGTTATGCATCATTAATGGCTTTGGTAAAACATCCGGATACCTTTCAGTGTGCAGCAAGTTTTGCTGGGGTCGCAGATTTAAATTTTATCTATTATCAAGCTCGGAACTTCACGAATAAAGACATCGTTCGTAAGCAGATAGGCACTGACAGAGACCAATTAGAGCAGGTTTCTCCAATTAATTTTGCTGAAAAGTTTACCAAACCCGTTTTATTGATTCATGGTTCGAAGGATAGTGTTGTTTCTGTAAGACACAGTCGTGAGATGGCAGAAGAACTTGAAGATGCAAATAAAGATGTGAAATATATTGAGCTTGAAGATGGAAGTCACTACTTAGTTCATCAACCATACCGAGTAAAAACTTTACAAGAAATGTTAGTTTTCTTTAATAAACACCTAATGTAACCCTAAATATCTCGAAGAAAAACCAGTATTGCTTTGGGTCTGATACTGGTTTTTTTGATTTTTTAAAGCTGTAGTAAAATCGAAGTTTGTGCTTTCTTTGGCATTTTCTCGACTACTAGCATAAACGAATTATCAATCATGCGCTCTATTTCGCCTTGTGGAATAGAGCTATCGAGTATAATTGTGTTCCAAAGTCGTTTATTCATGTGATAGCCGGGGATCACGGCATCGAAAATATCCCTCAAAATATGTGCTTCATCGGGATCACACTTAAGATTCATCCACCAATGTGGGGTTTTATCAGTGCCTTTGCCCATTTTTCCCAGCGCCAAAGTCGCGAACATTTTTCCTTTCACTTTATAAACATCGACTCCCTCACCAAAAGGTTGGCTAACGGTCGTTTCGGGCTTAGAGATTAAATATTCATGTGCTTGAAGGTGATCCATCGTCTAGTGTTTACCCTTTAATAGTATTAAATCAAAACTCAGTTCGTTTAGACATTAATTTGACATAACTGGTTGTAGGTTAATAGATAATAATAAGGGTCTTATCGCAAAATTGCTGAGTATTGGATAAGAATCAATTACATTACTGCTAATAATTATCATTTGAGGTTTGCTATGCGTTTTGTGCAGTTGTCGGTGCTTTGGTTTGTAACCATAGTGGCAGTCGGTTTTTATAGCGACTCAGTAAAAGCTGAGTCTATTGAAGTAGATGTGGTTTATCCTGAGCGGGCAGTTGATGCTGGGTTAACATTAACGGGATCGATCAGTGCAGTACATAATGCACAATTAGCGAGTCAGCAATCGGGTGTTGTGGCTAATATTCTAGTTGAAGCGGGTGATGTGGTCACACAAGGTCAGCTGTTACTTTCTTTAGACGATACCTTAGTGCAGTTGCAATTTGAACAAGCCAGTTCAGAGCTGAATATAGCTCAGGTGGCATTGCAAGAAGCGCAGCGTTTACATCAAGAATTAACAGCACTGTCAAAGCGTCAATTAGTCGCACAAACTTTATTGGCAGAGCGCAAAGCAAATATTACTAAAGCTGATGCAGAATTAAAAAATGCGAAGGCGAAGCTCGCACTTCAGCAAGAGCTTTTAAATCGTCACCATATTAAAGCGCCATTTGCAGGCGTGGTGACAGATCGTATGGTTGATGTAGGGGAGTGGATAGGTACTCAAAACCATGTATTTAATCTCATCTCAAGTGATAAGTTGCGTGTAGAGCTCGCTGTTCCTCAGAAGTATTATTCTCATTTATCACAAGCGATCCCGATTTATGCAAAGATCCAAAGTCAAAACAAAGCAGAAGGTATCATAAATAGTCAGGTTGAGCGCGTAGTTGCATCAGTCGATACTGTAAATCGGACATTCAAGGTATTTGTGTCATTACCAAAGCATAATACTTTTGTGGTGGGCAGCTCAGCACAAGTGACCATTCAATTACCAGCCATTGAAAATACGCAGGTGTGGTTACCTAAATCTGCGTTAAAGCGTCACCCTGATGGTGGCTATAGCATTTTTGCAGTGAATAACAATACAGCAGAGCGCGTATTTGTTGAGGTTACGCAGCAGCAAGCAGAGCGAGTAGCAGTCAAAGGGGCATCAGTCTCGCAGCAATACATCAAATCAGGCGTTGAGTTACTGCAAAACGGTGTAAAAGTATCTGTGAAAAACAGTTCAGGTAACGCGTTATGATTGAAGGAGCTGTCAAACGCGGCGTACTTGTCACCGTGATCGTATTAATCAGTTGTATTTTAGGCTTGGTTGGCGCGTTAAATATACCCGTGCAGATGATCCCTGATTTAGAAGTACGCACTATCACTGTGCAAACAGGGTGGGCGGGCGCAACGCCTCAAGATGTTGAAAAAGAAATATTAATTGAACAAGAGCGTTATTTAAGAAGTCTACCAAACTTAAAACGCATGGTGTCTTATGCGCGAATGGGTAGTGCTGAAATTGAACTAGAATTTCCGTTTGGCGTTGATGCCAATGATGCGCTTATTCGGGTAAATAATGCTTTAAGTCAGGTGCCCAGTTACCCCGAAAATGTCGATCAGCCAAGATTATTTTCGAGTTCTTTCTCGGGCAATGCGTTTATGTACTTTGTACTTAAACCATTGCCAGGGAACCCGCTCAATCTGGATGTCGATTTATTAAGAGATTTTGCAGAAGACTTTATTCGGCCGCGAATGGAAAGCGTGTCAGGTGTATCTGAAGTGAGAGTGGGCGGTGGTGCGCAAAGACAAATTCAAATTAAGGTTGATGCAGAGCAACTTGCGCATCGTGGAATTAGTCTTAGTGAATTACGAAATGCGATTAGAAATCGTAATCGAGATGCCTCAGCAGGTGACATTGAAAGTGGCACTAGCCGATACTTATTGCGTGTTGTCGGGCGTTTTGAGCAGTTGACCGAACTTGAAAACTTGATAATTCGCAGTGAGAACAACGCCAATATTTACCTCAAAGATGTGGCAACAGTGACTTTAGATCACTTTGAAACTCGCAGTCTGTCTTACAATGTGGGTGAGCGTACATTGAGTCTGTCGGTACGCCGAGAAAGTGGTTCCAATGTTTTGGCGATTAAAGACGACATGTTGCCGATTGTTGAAGAATTAAATCAGCAGTTACTTAAACAAAACGGTTTGAGCCTGACGCTCATGAGTGATGACGTGCAGTATGTCCGAAGCTCCCTTGAAAACGTATGGTTTAACCTTATTCTCGGTGGCTTGCTGGCAACTTTAGTCATGTATTTCTTCTTACGTTCAGGACGCGCTACCTTAATTGGTGTGTTGGGTATTCCGATTTGTACCATTGCCGCGTTTTTAGCCTTAATGAGTTTTGGTCGCACCATTAATGTGATTTCTTTAGCGGGGGTGGCCTTTGCGATTGGCATGACGGTTGATAACACCATCGTAGTGCTTGAATCGATATTTCAAGCCAAAAAACAAGGTAAAGGAAAGCGCCAAGCCGCCATTAGCGGTGTGAAAGAAGTTTGGCCAGCTGTACTGGCTTCTACTGCGACAACCGTACTGGTATTTGCGCCAATCTTATTTGTGCAACAAGAAGCTGGGCAGCTGTATTCAGATATTGCCATTGCGATTTGTGGCGCAATTATCGCCTCTATGCTAGTGGCCATTTTTGTGGTTCCTGTTGCATTGGCGCGTTTAGATAAGCAAGAAATCGCCGGTGAAACTGTTAAACAAAGCAAGGCTTACGGTCAAGTTTGGCTGAAATGTGCGAGATTCTTTACTCAATCAAAACAGCGATCACGAATTGCCTCAGTGTCCTTTATTGTGGTCATTTTAGGTGCTGCTTATACCTTGATGCCAGCAGCCGAATACCTTCCTGAAGGGGAAGAGCCAAAAGCCTTTTCTATGATGATTGCCCCGCCTAATTACAACTTATCTGAAATGGAACGCATTGGCAGTGAACTAAGAACCTATTTTGCTGATTATGTAAAAGCAGATGGTGCCGCTTTCGCCAATGGTGAGACTGATATGCCACCGCTTGCTTACTATTCGATGTCGGTATCAATTGGTCGTATTTGGTTTTTAAGTGCGCCAGTCGATCCTGCTCATATCAATGAGATGATGGATGCCATCACCACTAAGTTTAGAAGTTATGAAGGTATGCGAGCGTTTTCGGCGCGCGGTTCGATAATTTCTAGTAATGATGGTGGTACTCGTGCCGTCGCGGTTGACATTGCAGGTAATGACATTGAAGACTTGTATCGCGCAGCAGAAGCTGTCTATGAGCAAGCAAATCAAGTGTTTGATAACCCACAGATCAATTCTAACCCAGGCTCGTTAACCCTTGATCAACCTTTAATAGAAATACAGCCTCGTTGGCATCGTTTGGCGGAACTTGGGATCAGTAGCCGAGATTTCGGTTATGCCGTAGCAGCCATGAGTGATGGGGCGTTTGTGGATGAGTTTATTTTAAACGACGACAAAGTGGATATCTTTTTATTCAGCGGCGCAGGTGCTAAACAAACTCTAGAGCAACTTGAAAGTATGCCAATTGTGACGCCACAAGATGAAGTCTTGCCATTGAATGCTCTGGCTGATTTGGTTGAGAGCAAAAACAGTAATTCAGTAAGGCGTGTAGATGGCAATCGAACGGTGACGGTTTACATTATTCCGCCTAGAGATGTGGCATTAGAAGTAGCAGAAGAGAAGGTGCGCACCGAGCTACTGCCAACACTTTGGCAGCAGGGCAAAATTGCGCAAGGCATTAAAGTGAGTATTAGCGGTGCAGCCGATCAGCTCGAAGCAACCAAAGCATCTTTATCGGGCAACTTTATGATCGCATTGGTGCTGAGCTATTTACTCTTAGTGGCTATTTTCACCCATTGGCGTTATCCGCTATTCATTTTAGCGACTGTGCCGCTAGGTATGGCGGGTGGTTTACTGGGTCTTGTGATGGTGAATGGCTTAAACTCAGGGCTTGCGAGTTTAGGTATGCAAACCTTCCATCAACCGTTTGATATGATCACCATGTTAGGCTTTTTAATCTTGCTTGGCACCGTGGTGAACAACCCGATTTTAATTGTCGACCAAACCCGTCGTTTTATTGTCGATAATGGCCTACCTGTGGTTGATGCGGTAAGAAAAGCAGTCGAAAAGCGCATTAAGCCCATCTTAATGTCTACGGCGACCACTATCTTTGGCTTAGCGCCTTTGGTGTTGATCCCGGGTGAAGGTACTGAGCTATATCGTGGTGTGGGTATCATTGTATTAAGCGGTATTTTGGTGTCGACCTTACTCAGCATTAGTTTTTTACCAGCATTTTTAGTCGCTATACTTGATAACAAGAGTAAAGACAAACAAGAAAGTTAATAGACATATATAGAAAAGTTAGAAAACGCCCGGGTTTTTAAGATTCGGGCGTTTTTTGTTTCTATATCTTTGACAAATCTTTACAACTTAGCTGTGCCATTTTTGGCGCTAAGCGATATGATGGTACTAGGTATATCTAATTTGTAAGGGAAAACATGCGAATTCAATCTATTGATGTTTTACGGGGCATTGCCATATTAGGCATATTGCTTATGAATATTTACTTTCATGGCATTATGAGTATGGGCTATGTGCCTTTTGACATCACACCTCAAAGCGATATTTGGGTCGATACCTTCAATGCTATTTTTGCTGATGGACGCTTTAGAACGCTGTTCTGTATCTTATTTGGTGCTGGTTTAGCCATTCAAATGAAAAGCTGCGAAAAGAAAGGGTTTAATTATCAAGACTTCTTAAAATCTCGCCTTAATTGGTTGATTATTTTCGGTATCATTCACGGCGTATTTATTTTTGGTGGTGACATTTTATTTCTGTATGCAGTGTGTGCATTGTTTATCATTAAAAAGCTCACATTACCTACCCGTGAGCTGTTTCGTAAAGCTAAGAAGTGGTTGATTATCGGGACCGTTATAAATGTACTATTTAGTATATTGGCCTCTTTAGCCGCAGGTTTAGGTTTAGAGCCTGAGATGGTGCGTGGTTCTGAGGCGTTCTTGGAAGAATATAACAGCTGGATGGGTAATTATGGTTATCAAGTGACAATACAAGCCATATTTGCAGCATTCTTAGTGATTAGCTCTCCATTATGGGTGTTTTGGCAAGTCGCTGGTTTAATGCTTTTGGGAGTTTATTTCTATCGCAGCGGCTTTTTCAAACGAGGTTTAACAGCAAGCCAATTTAAAACCATTGCATTGGTTGCAGCTGTTTTAACTGGTTTAGATATTTTTATGCGTTTGAGCTACTTTAGTGTAGGCAGTGAAATGAGCTCTTTGATGGCAAGCATCTCAGCTATTTTTATGTCAACTCTTTATATTCATGGTGTGATCTACTTACTTAAAAACAACCACCGTTGGATAGCTGTCTTCAAAGCGCCAGGGCGTATGGCGTTTACGCTTTACATTATGCAATCGGTCGTTTTAGCAATTCTACTTCGTTGGGTTTTCCCTGAGGTTCACTTAACTGCGTCGATGACCGATTATTTAGCAATGGCTGTGGGAATGATACTTTTCCAGCTTGCTTTTGCTAATTGGTATCTTCGTCAATTTAAGCAAGGCCCGCTTGAAGCCTTGTGGCGAAAAGTCTATTTGGCAAGCTTCGCAAAGAAGCAGGCTAAACGAGCGGAGGCATTAGTATAGTAAGGTAGAGCGTATTAGAGCAGGCTATCAGTTTCGTTAAAAGTAACACTGGCCTGCTCATTTTTTATTCTTTGTATACGCTTCAAATCATCTCTATTGCAATTTTTTCAAAAAAGATCTTATTTAAAAATAGATAGATATCATATGTTCCTTTTTTAGCCTGTTTTATTTATTTCAAATGTATATATTATACAATTTTTAACAGGTTATTATCCTTTGTCATTATGCTGTCATTTAATTCTGCTACTTCGATGAGTCGAAAGCTCGTTATTGCTATTTTTATCACTATATTTGCGATCTTTTTGCTTGTTACGATTGCGCTTGCTAATTATTTAGCTGAACAAAGAAGTGCACAGGTGCAGTCTCAAATTAATACGCAAATGCAGGCCAGTGCTGAGCAAATAGAGCAATTCTTTGAAAACAAAATCACCGCACTGCACACTTTATTTCGCGCGCCCAGTAATCTTGCTGCAATCAAAGCAAGGCAAATGCAAGGAGAGCTAGACAGTAATGTAGTTCATTTAAACGCGGCATTGACAGCGCAGTCTTCGGCAGACAAAGAGGTGTTATCGATTTTCTTTGGCTCTACATTCACTGGCGAATATATGTTTGAAAAAGGCATATACACTAAAGACGGTTATTCGGTATTTGGTCGCCCTTGGTGGGAAGATATAAAGCGTACTCAAAACACCGTGATCTCAGAAGTATTATTACATCCTGAATTTAAACAGAATTATGCGGCAATCAATTTTCCTGTATTGCATCAGGGGGAGTTTTTAGGCGTCGGCGGGGCGGATATTTTACTGCCGAGCATTAGTCAATTTATTGATAAGCTTAACTTTCAAGGTGAAGGGGTTGCGCTATTAGCCGATGCTGAAGGGCGCTTGATCCATTTCTCTGGGGAGCATAACTTTAAACTGAGTCAATCTATAGCGGAATTTGACAACAGCACACTTAATTCTGGCTTTAGAAATCTTTTCAATACCCGTTTAGATACTTTGCAGACGCTTATTTATAACGATACAGCTTATTATGCCGCGACTTTAAAAGTACAAAGTGACGCGTTTGAATTAGGTTGGCACCTGGCATTATTGGTACCAAAGCAAGTGGTGAATGAACCTGTTAATCAAGCGGTTTATCAGTTAATTGCTCTGTCAGTTTTACTGATGGTGATATTAAGTGTGTTAGTTGGCGTGATCACCAAAAAACTGTGTCAGCCTTTGACTTTAGTACAACTTGCTTTAGAGCAAATAGCGGCAGGCAACGGTGACTTAACCAAGCGTATTGAAGTGAAAGGGCAAGATGAAACGGCTCGAGTCGGTTTGGCGGTGAATCAAATCATTGCACATTTACAAGAGATGGTGCAGCAAATTGTGGTCTCGACTCAAGAGTTAGATGCGGCTATTAACTATGTTGATGGCTTAACGCAAGAGTCAGACAAAATGAATCGTACTATGTTGCAGAGCATGCAAACTACAGCCAGCGCAGTGAGTGAACTCGCTACATCAGCACAAAGTATTCAGTCGCAAGCTAATAATGCCCAGCAGGCAGTTAGTGCTGCCAATGAAATGGCTGCACAAGGGCAGTTGATGATCAAAGGTAATCAACAAGAGCTGGCTGTTGTTGCTGAACAATTCTCGCAAGCCAATAGTGTGATGAGTCAATTGAGAGACGAGTCAGATAATATCAGTGAAGTGCTAAACGTGATTAAATCGGTGGCAGAGCAAACTAATTTACTGGCATTAAACGCTGCTATTGAGGCCGCTAGGGCGGGCGAAAATGGTCGTGGTTTTGCCGTGGTTGCTGATGAGGTAAGACAATTGGCTGCGCGCAGTGAGTCATCGACCAATCAAATTCAAGCTATTATTGAACAATTGCAAACTAGCTCAGAAACCGCATCGACTATGATGCAGCATGCTACCGAGCAGTTGCAGGCTTTTGAGTCACACTCAGATAAATTGAACGCTGCTTTTGCTGATATATCCCAGCAAGTGGGTTTATGTGTTAGCGCTAATGGTGAGATCACTGAACAGGTGAGTGCTCAGGCGCAAACCAGTGTAGAGCTCGATCAGGTGTTACATTCATTAGAGCAAACCGTAGAGCAACAAATTAAGGGCAGTACTGAAATAGCGAGCTGTCAAACTCAGCTCGCAAATTCGAGTAAAGGTCTATACACCCTTGTAGGCAGTTTTAAAGTGCAGTAACTACTTGCACCAAGCCACTCATTTTATGATCTAAAGTGAGTGGCTGTAGATGTTAGTCACGTATTTCTCCATTGCAATGTCTGGATTGGCTAATTCACTGAAACCGAATTGCTGATACAGACTATGAGCGTCTTTGGTGGCTAACGTAAAACGTCTTAACCCTTGTAACTCAGGGTGTGTCATCACAGTATCAATCAGCTTCTTACCTAACCCTTGGCCGCGATAGGGCTCAAGTACAAACACATCTAATAAATTGGCAAAGGTAGCGTGATCAGTGACTACACGGCAAAAAGCCAATAAATGTTTGCCATCGACTAGCGCAAAACACATAGAATGATCGATCGCCTTTTTTAGTCGCGTTTCGTCTATGCCTTTACTCCAATAGCTACGCTCTGACAAAAAACTAAAGACTTCTTTAAATTGTAATGGGGTCAATTGGTGAACTAATTGCATCATCGCCTCCTATGCAATAAAGATTAGGGGTAAACAGCTAAGTAATAAAACCGCCATGATCAGGTTAAATCGCTTTAGACTCTGAGGTGATTGTAAGTACTTGCTAATGTACTTACCTGTCGTCACCCAAAATAATGCACAGCAGATCCCGACAATATTAAAAATGATTAAGCCCATAATGGCTGAGTGCCAATACAAGTCGCCAGGTAAGGTCAGTGCACTACATACTGAGATGATCATGGTGAGTGATTTAGGATTAACGATTTGAAATAGTGCCGCTTGTTTAATACTCATCGGCTCGGCAAGCAGCGAATCATGTTTTTTAAGCGTGCTGGTGCGGGCTATTTTTATCGCAAGATAAACGATATACAGTGATGCAACTACTTGCAAAGTAGCATGAAGTACCGGCAAGGCTAAGAACAAGCTCCCTAGACCAAATAGCATAATGATATGGATTGCGGTCATGCCGACGCGAATGCCAATGACATGATTAAGTGAGCGCTTAACACCAAAGTTAGCGCCAGAATAAGTCAGTAAGATATTGTTAGGCCCAGGCGTAAAAGCTGCGGCGAAACAAAATAAAATAAGGGCAGGTATTAAAGTAAGCAGTTCGGCATTCATAGTAAAACACTCCTGAAATTGTATTGATACAATTAATTGTTTTGTATTTGCCTTATTAATTGTCATAATGCATAAAAAGCAGCAATGATTTTATTGTTATGAATACAATTTGGCAGCCAGATCTAAATAGGTTTAATACATTTTCACAAACTCACCCCAAGTACCGCGCTTTGGCAGAGTTAATCGAGCAGGCGATTGCTGAAGAAGCACTGGTCTTTGGTGAGAAATTACCGCCACAACGACAACTCGCTGATTTACTATCGATCACCCATGGTACGGTGACACGAGCCTATGCTTTGTTAGAGCAAAGAGCGGTGGTGACTGCTCGTCTTGGCGCGGGCACTTTTGTTGCGGTCAAAGAGCAGGTCAGTGAGTTTGCCTCTGAAACAGATTTTGCTTCGAGCATGCAACCCATGATGGGACAGCAGCAAGTGCTGGCTAAAGCCATGCAATCTCTGGCCAATGAGCCTGTAGAGTTAGAACAGCTAATGACTTATAAACTCAACGGTTTGCCACATCACCAACGCTTTTTTAAAAGTTGGTTACAGCAAAAAGGACTTGAATGTGAGCAACATGAGGTGATTTTTTGCCAAGGGGCGCAGCAGGGTATTTACGCAAGTTTAGCGTCGGTGTGTCAGCCCAACGAATATGTGGTGCATGAAAACCTTTGTTATCCCGGCTTTTATCACGCCTGTGACGCACTTAATTTAAATACCTTGGGTATTGCTGTAAAAGAGGATGGCTTAGATTTAGAAACACTCGAGCAAGCGTGTAAAACTCACTCGGTGAAAGCCATTTACATTACCCCAAACTGCCAAAACCCCACCAATGTGCGCTATAGCGATGAGAAGTTACAGCAACTGTTAGCACTGAGTCGTCGCTACAACTTTTTTATTTTAGAAGATGATGTGAATTACTGCTTGCCAGGTAATTGGCGTTTACCACTTTGGCAGCAAGCACCTGATAGAGTGTTTTATATTGCGAGTTTTTCTAAGTATTTTGCAGGCGGCTTGCGAGCCGGCTATGTGCTCGCGCCGGTACTGTGGCAGCAAACCTTATTAAAACAAATTCACAGCCAGTGTTGGGCGGTGTCTATGATGAACTTCGAGCTTTTGATGCGCTCGCTAAAAAGCAAAGAGTTTGCTTATAACCAAGATAAACTGGCTGATGAAATTCGCTATCGTATCGCTGCGCTCAAAGCCATTTTCGAGAAACATCATATGACGGCGGTATTTGCTGGGCTCAATGTATTTATTCCATTGGCAAGTGAATTGAATATGCATGCTTTGGCGGGGCAATTAAAAGCCAACAAAGTCGAAGTGCGTACATTAGACGTGTTTGAAAACCCTAAACAGCCATCAGATAATACTTTAAATGGTTTACGCTTTACCCTTGGTGGGCCAAGTAGTCGTGCTGAATTCGATTTGGGCGTCAAACGTGTTGATGAGGTGTTTGAACAGCTGAAACGTCCGTCAAATATTGTAATTTAAGAGAATTTAGAAACGATAAATGAGCAAAAACAAAGATTTTTGCTCATTTGAATGATTAACAGGTTAAGTGTTTTTAACCGCAGCAACCACTGAGACTTCAACAAGTAACTCAGGACGTGCCATTGCAGCTTCAACACATGCGCGAGCAGGAGCATGGCCTTCAGGTACCCATGCATCCCACACTTCATTCATTTCGGCGAAATATTGCATGTCTTTAATGTATACCGTAGCACTTAACATATGTTCGCGATCAGAACCCGCTTCTAGAAGTAAGGCATCAACCTTGTCTAGCATGGTTTGCGTTTGCTCTTTAATGCCTTGCGTGGCATCTGCACAGACTTGGCCGCAAAGATAAACAGTATTGTTATGAACCACAATACGGCTCATTCGTTGTTTTGTGTGCTTGCGCTCAATTGTCATGACGATTCTCTTTTAACGATTATTTTGATGCTGTAAGTGTACAAACTATTGCATTAAAAAGCAGTCTATACGGCCAAAAAACTTTAGTTAATCTGAGTTCAGGTTAAATTTTTCAACTGCTGTACGAAGACTAATAAGCTAACTCCTTCAATCACATCAAACTTCATAAATGCCATGAGCGAATGTATAAACACTAGGTTACGCATGTACGGCTGTTGTTTTTCTAGTAAAGACTTTGCAACGGCAAGGGCTTGCTCAGCGCCTTGCTGATGATAAGTATTCATTATGGTGACGGCGTGTTCTTCTGCGGTGATCTCACGTGCTTTTGGCGTGTATCCTAACTGCTTAATCGTAGCTTCTGCCATGGTCCATACAGACCAGGGGTTTTGCCCAGTAATTAAGTTGCCATCGACTTCAACATTATCAAGGTACATGGCTCCTTCACTGAATTTTGCGCCTTGCTCGGTCAGTGTGTCTTGTAGCAATTGCCCAAAGACTTCTGGCGCATTTGGAATGAGCAATAGCTCTTCATCGTTGGTAAAAGCGGTGATGGCTTTATTGGCAACGATATAGTCGCCTTTGGCGTTCTTAGCACCGATCAGGGCTGCAGGTCCATGACAAACTGCGGCAATGGCCTTGTTATTATTGTAAAAATGCTCAACAAGACGAGTGATATCAGGGTTATCAACAAAGTCGAACATGGTGCCTTTACCACCGACAAAATACACTGCTTGATATTCATCTGGGTTTACTTCACTTAGCTTAAAGGTTTGTTCAAGCTTTTTGCTTGCCGCTGCATCGTTTAAAAACGCATAGTCGTATTGGTTCATATCGTCGCCATCAAGCACTTGTGGTGGCTTGCCACCTCGTGGGCTGGCGATATCGACACTAAAGCCATTGGCTTCAAACACATAGTATGCACGCGATAACTCAGTCAATTCATATCCAACGGCTTTACCTGTATTACCTAGTTCACTATGACTGGTAACCACCGCTAATATTTTGCCTCTGTGTTCAGGCACATTTTCTGTAATGTAGGGGAGATCTGCCCTTTGAGTATTTTTGAAATCATGCTTAAAAGCGTCTCTGTCTATTAGGTTGTACGCCCAGTAACCGGCTGCTACAAGAACTAAAACCACAGCCAATAAACTTAAAAGTATTTTCTTAACCATATCAATTGCTCCTTTAATGAGATGTAATGAGCTTAAAGGCTTAGGTGTGAAAACGATGTGAAAGTGAATTTCACATTACCTTCACGGTGTGACATGGCATACTCGAAGTATCGCATTAGGTTAAAAAGAATAAGAATGGATTGGGTATGACATCTGCATTATCAATTTTAGTGGTCGAAGATGAAACTGATATTGCTGCCAACATAGGGGATTACTTGATGGCACAAGGTCATGAAGTTGATTTTGCTTATAGTGGCACGCAAGGGCTTGAATTGGCACTTAATAGCTATTTTGATGTCATCGTATTAGATGTCATGTTACCCGGTATCGATGGCTTGCAGGTTTGTCAGCAGTTAAGGACACAAAGTACCCGTCATATTCCCATTATAATGCTGACAGCACGCGATACGCTAGATGATAAGCTCAGTGGTTTTAAACAAGGTGCTGACGATTATCTGACAAAACCCTTCGCACTGGCAGAGCTCTTGGTGCGCATTGAAGCGTTATCAATACGCCATCGGGTTGCGACAGATCATGTCCTCGAAATTGGCGAGCTGAAAATTAACCGCCAGACTCAAGCCGTTGAACGAGCGCAAAGTGTCATCCCCTTATCGAACTTACATTATCAAATCTTGCTGGCCATTGCAGAGTCTCACCCTAAACCTTTAAGTCGTAGCGACTTGATGACTAAGGTATGGGGGGCAGAGCCGCCAGAGTCAGACGCGCTTCGCTCGCATATTTATCAAATTCGTAAGCAACTCGATAAGCCGTTTACTTATGATATGTTGGCGACTTTGCACGGTGTTGGCTTCGCTTTTAAAGTAGAAAATTGTTGAAGGTAGAAAGTTAATGTTTCGCACCATAAAGAGCCGTTTTGTTGCCTATTTTGGGTTGTTTACCCTGATCAACTCAGGCCTGTTTGTTGGTATGAGTTTTATTTTTATGTTCACGGTAGAAGATGAATTTATCCACCGCGAAGTTATGGAAGAGCGGCACCGGTTAGAGCAAAGCTACGAGGCAACAGGCCAGTACAGTTCACCCAGCAAAAGTTATTTTAGGGTTTATAACAACCAAGAAATATTGCCTGAAAAGATCCAGCGCTCTCTTGAACAGTACCCAAAAGACAAAGAGATCTTTGGCGATAATGGCCTGCACTATCATATTGAGCGATTAAAGTTTAATGATGCTTTATTGGTATCAGAAGTGAGTAAGTTATTGGTTGTGAGAGGCTTTACGCAGCCAGCGCTTATTGTATTAGGTATTATGGCGGCAATCATGCTGTTGTTGAGTGCATTATTGGCATACTTCTTCTCAAAACGTGCTTTAAAACCACTAACCGAGCTTAGCGAGTTACTGAATTCATGTGACCCAGAGCACCTTCCAAAAGGTTTTGCTGCACCATTTGCAAATAACGAACTCGGTGCGTTTGCTATCAGCTTAGAGCAGGCTCTTAATGAAGTGTCTGAGTTTGTAGAGCGAGAGCTTCAGTTTACCCGAGATGCCAGTCATGAGCTGAGAACCCCGATCACCAGTATTTTAGGTGCTTGCGAGCTGTTGCAGGCAGACAAGCAACTAACAACCCAACAGCGGGGCGTATTTATGCGTATTCACCATGCAGCCGAGAATATGCAAAAGACAGTAGAGAGCCTATTACTGGTTGCACGGGGCGAAACACAGCTCACTAAACAGCCGGTACTTATTGAGCCGTTCATTGAGCAAAGTATTTTAAACTACGCTGAGCAAATCAGCGCAAAGCAACTCGAAATTGAGTGTGAGATAGAATCAGGCTCAGTGTTAAATGCAGATTCACAAAGCTTGCAGATCATCATCGAAAATCTGGTGCAAAATGCAGTGCGTTATACCGAGCAAGGCGGGATAAAAATTCGTGCTCGAAACGGTGTGTTTGAAATAAAAGACACTGGTTGTGGCTTTGATTTTCAACACGCTAAGCAACAAGGTGTAAAAGCGAAGAACAGCAGCGGCTTTGGCATTGGTTTGTCTTTGGTTGAGCGCTTATGTGGGGTGAATGGCTTGAGCTTAGCTGTTGACTCTTCTGCTAAGGGCAGTTGTATTATTTTAAAAAGTAGATAGTACCATTAAAAAAGCCGCGATTTACGCGGCTTAAATATCAGAATCAAAAAGCTAATTAGTCGATGTAAAGTTTCTTCTCAACTGTTTTGTATTCTCTTTCACCATTTGCGTCGATGAAATACTCGATCTCTACAGTTACGCTATTTTCGTTGGCAGGAGTATTATCTTCCATAGATGAGATGTAATTATAATTCGAATCATACATCTCTAAACAAGTACTTGAGTAGGTGCCATTTTTCTGAGCGCTAGAACGGATTGGATATGAACCTGAAACACTCTCATTGTCTGCTAGTTGATAAAAATTTTGTGCCGAATGGCTGTTAAACCAAGAATTGTTAATCTTTGTTTCAACGCCATTTACAACCGCTTTCTTAGGAGTCACGTCGTAGAACCTAACGCCGAACTTAGATGGAACTAAGATACATACTTGACCGCGAACATCGCTGTTGCTACCAGCAGCTACATTTGCAGTATTTTTACTTATAATTAACTCACCCTCTTTACGGTAGTTTAAGTTATCAGCAACAAACGCATTGTCACTGAATGCTTCGGTGTTTTCGATAGTTACCGTATTAGAGTAGTTAATCTCTTCTAACTCATCAGTCTTCTTGTTAACGATTTTTTCTATATTGAAGCGATAGCTATACCCTTCTTCTAATTTTGCATTTGGCTTTAAAGTTAATGCTGTGTCATTGAAGCTCAGAATGCTGCTTGACTCAACTTCAACATTCTTATATTCAAAGTAAGTTGTACCTGGCTCGATTGAATCATCCTTAGATGCATTTCCAGGAGTAGCGATTAGTGCATTTTCTTTTTCTACTGTGACTACCGTTTCTTCATTGATAGCAATAGGGGCATTAAAGAAGTAAGTGAATGCTTGCTCTTGATTTAGCTCTTCAGTTCTCGTTACAACTTGAAGAGAAAGATTCTGTTCTGTATTTTCCTCAAGTACAACGACAACGCTAAGTACATTGTTTTCAACAGCAATGTTATGGTCACGCCAGCTGTTTAAAGCGCCTTCAACTTGATAAGATTCTGTTTGCTCATTGTAGTTACGAACAGTTAGACTTCTTGACTTATACTGAGTGTCATTGATTTTGAACTCTGGTATATAAACTCTTAGTGAACCAAGATAGTTAGCATCAACAGAGTGAGTTTTTAATGTGTCATCATAGGTAAAGTCAGATGAACCAAAATCATTGTTCGTTGCAAAGACATGCTCAGGCTTTATCGCTTCACCATTTGCATTGATAAAATTAAGCACTAGCTCAAACTCTTCAGCCTTTTGCTTATCTAAATAAAACAATTGGTTATTTTCTAACTGATTGCTGTACCTAGCATCAAAAGAAGTTACGTCATTCGTGCCATCGTTATCTAGATCACGGTCTTGCTGTAAAAATAGGGTAATGCCTTTAGGCACCACTAGCTCATACATACCTGTTTCAGAATTGAGAGTTGCCTTTGATAAGTTGTCTCCAGCAACTTGTTTAAGGGCATTTAAAGCGTTGCTATCTGCATCTAGATCAGCTTCTAGGTGCAGATCTGTGAAAGGTAAGTTGGTTTTTTCATCTAAAACAGTGAACTCAATAGTCTTTGGCAGACCTACTTCAAAAGCGACTAGATTTTGGACAAATTTATCTGTTTTATATGGTGTTCTGAAGAAAAAATGACGCTTAACAATCGCATTTGACGCACTGCTTACCTTTGCAATAAAGTCAGTGTTTGCTGGAAGTTCAGATACTTCAAACGAACCGTCTGCAGCTATAGAAACAGCATCGTGCCATTGGCCGTTGTGGTAAAAAGTAACAGATAAATCACTAGGAAGTGTATCTCCTTCAGTTGCAAGCTCTACTGAGCCTACTAGTGTGATAGCAGTTTTCCATGCTTCAGCTTGTTGTTTTGTGTAGTCTAGCTGATTTTGTAAGATTTGATTTTGCTGCTCTAGCTGCTGTACTAGTGCATCATTATTGTTGTTATTGTTATCTTCAACTTCAAGACAACCAGACAGTGCGAAACATGCTGCGATACCTAACGCAACTTTAGAATAATTAAACATTGTTATTTTCCTTTTATTAACAATAGCCTCTGTATTTAGAGGGCGGCTATTTAAGCACTTTTTTGAAATAAAAACAGGAGTGTATTTACAATTATTTACTTTTTTTATTGGCAATAAATGAAATTTTGGCTACCAAATTAACTTTGGCTTAATTGATGAATTTGACTTAGGGCTGGTTATAAAGGGTTGGTTTATTTTTTTAGGCTAGTTCTTTTGGGTTTATTTATTGTAATGATGTGTAAATGAGAAAGAAATTTAATGGTTTTTTCTTATCAGTTTTATACATTGCTTAGTCTAGACTAATACTGTTGTGTTAGCTGATACGCTAAATTTATGATTGTTTTGTTGCTACTTTTTCTCTTATTTTCTTCTATTACTGCAAATGCTTCAGAGCACTTTAGTGATCACGAGTCTTATTGCCTACAAAAAGGTGAGCAAGCTTGTTTAGATTTGCTAAAAAAGCAGAGTGACGCTGTGCCTCTTTATTCTAAAGCCTGGTTTAAGCTTATCTCTTATAAGCTCGATTACTACTACGATAAACGAGAGTTTAAAAAATTAGAACAAACAATTACTCCGCTGTTTTCAATAGAAAGTATGCCAGATGTTTTTGAACTACAGCTTAATTATTACTACTCAAAAACATTGGCTTATTTTGGAGAGAGAGAACAAGCAAAACACTATGCGCAATTAGCTATTTCTAAATTAGAAAAAATCTATCATATTTTTGAAGATCCTATGCGTATGGTTGAAATTGCTAATTTAGAGTATTTATTTGGTGATAAGCAAAAGGCCTATCAGTTGCTATTATTAGCTGAAAATAAGTTTGGCAAGCGAGGTGACCCTGTATTTCACCTCGAATTACATACTAATAAAGGTCATATCTTTTTTATCTGGAAAAACTACGAGCGTGCCGCTAAATTTTATAAGTTGGCACTAGATTGGATTAAAGACACTGAACATGATGCTAAAAAAGTAGTGGCTTACTCTAACCTAGCAAGAACTTATCAATTAATGAGTAAACATGAGTTGGCGCTTGAGCATTTTAAACGTATTGAAGAATTACTATTAAAGCAAAATAACCCGAGGTTATTAGCGCTTACTCTAATTCGTACTGCAGAAGTTTATGAACAACTTAATGAGCTAGATAAATTGACGCAGCTTATACAAAGAATCAACTTTGGTGATCTTTCTCACGGTTATCATGAAACTTATGAGAGACTCGCTAAGTTAACAGCTTCGAATTCAAAACCTTCAAAGGTAACCTCTTCACAGCTCAATTAATCGATAACCAGTTTATTCAATCTTTAACGATAAAAACCTCTTACTATAACCAAGCCTTACTATTGGAGTGGTTATGAATTTACAAACGAATGTGTTAATTATCGGTGCAGGTCATATGGGCTTAGCACTTGGAGGCCGTTTAAAGGCCTTAAATGTTGATTATTTAATCCTTGATAAACATGAGCACGTTGGCGACCAATGGAGGAAACGTTATCAGGGCTTAACCCTATTTACCCCGAATAAGTTAAATCGGCTCCCTGGTTTTTATATCCCTCATTCTCAAGGAGATTATTTAACTAAAGACGAGTTTGCTGATTATTTATCTGAGTTTGCCTTGCATCATCAGCTGGCAGTTAAAACAAATTGTCATGTTTTAAAGGTAACTCATGATGGAATAAATGAGTTTTCTGTTTTTACCGCGCATGGGGTGATTAAAGCGAAGCAAATTGTTTTAGCCACCGGCGCATTTAATATGCCTGTGAAACTATTCAACGGAGATACTCAGTTTTTGCAGCTAGATTTAGAGCAATTACAGAGAATGAACTTCAAAAATCAGAAAATCTTAGTTGTGGGGGATGGTGCTTCAGGTCGACAAGTTGCGAAAATGCTTAGTGACAAAAATAAGGTTTACTTAGCACAAGGCAAAAAGCGGCATCTATTTCCTGAGCATACTCTAGGAATTAAAACATTTTCATTGCTGAAATGGTTTGGTCTTTTAAGGCTTCCTAAAAACTGCAAAATCGCTCAGTTTTTAAAAAGTAGAGACCCTTTCCCTGATACGAATATTAATAACAAAGCACTCATAGCTTTGGGAGTCGATTTAAAGTCTAGAGTTGTTTCAGTTGGTGATGAGTGTATTACTTTTGATAATGGAGAAAAGATTGCGCCAGACATTTTGATTAGCGCGATTGGCTATAAAGATGACTTTAGCTTTATTCAAATTCCTCAGTTACATAAGGACAATAATGAGTTTGATGTAAGTACAGCTGAAACGATGGGAGTTTTTCAAATAGGGCGGCCTTGGCAACATAATCGCGCCAGTGGTTTGATCTGTGGTGCTGAATTTGAAGTTGAAAATGTATTAAAAAAACTAAATCGATCCTAAAGCTATTTAGCTTTCTCTTTCTCGCCTAGTTCTCTTCAAGTTTTCCTTGCCTCAAAATAAAAAGTTTATTTATGAGCGTTGGTTTAAGAAATAAATAAACCCGCAACATGTGCGGGTTTATTTATATCTTTGCTATTAAGCAGTGAAGCTTACTGGGCGACGCTCTTTGCGTTCACCACGCTCTCCATCACGACGAGGCTTACGGTCGCCACCACGGTTATCACGGAAGCTACGCTTACCTTCACCACGGTTACCACGATCGTTACGCTCACCACGGAAGCCACGCTCTTGACCACCACCGGCTTGATCAGCTGGATGTGTGCTCTTAGTCATATTCATAGGACGCTTACAGATAAATACGTTCTTGAAATGACCTAATACGTCAGCTGGCATATCTTTCGGAAGCTGAACCGTGCTGTGCTCGTTGAATAAACGAATATCACCGATGAACTTGCTTGAGATATCAGCTTCATTCGCAATTGCACCAACGATGTTCTTAACTTGTACACCGTGATCACGACCAACATCGATACGATATGTATCCATTGGTGTTTGGCTGCTGTTGCGATTGCCACGGTCACCACGTTCACGACCACGACGCTCACCACCACGTTCATTACGCTGACCATCACGGCCACGGCGATCATCACGTTCACGACGTTCACGCTTAATTTCTTCAACTTTTAACGGTGAAGATTCTTGTGCAAGCGCTAGTAACGCACCCGCTAAGTCTTCAGGGCTTAGTTCAAGCTTTTGAGCAAGATCTACAGCAACTTCATTAAAGAAAGTAATGTCTTTGTGCTCTAGTGCATTAGTAAGCTTAGCTTGTAATGCTGCGATACGTTTTTGCTCAACTGTTTTCGCATCAGGTAATTCAACTTCTGCAATCTCAGACTTAGTGTGACGCATGATGTTACGTAGTAAGTAACGCTCATTGCCTTTCACGAATAGGATTGCTTTACCAGTACGACCAGCACGGCCAGTACGACCAATACGGTGAACGTATGCTTCGCTGTCTTGCGGGATATCGTAGTTGATAACTAAACTTAAACGCTCAACGTCAAGACCTCGTGCCGCAACGTCAGTTGCGATTACGATGTCCACTAAGCCGCTTTTTAAACGGTCAACTGTACGTTCACGTGCCTGTTGGTTCATGTCACCATTTAATGGTGCAGCAGAGAAACCTTCACGCTCAAGTAGTTCTGCAAGTTGAACAGTATCGTTACGTGTACGTACGAATACGATTGCGCCATCGTAATCTTCAGCTTCTAGGAAGCGAACGATTGCTTTGTTCTTATGAACATTAGAGCGCCAGAAAACTTGTTCAACTGTTGATACAGTTGAGTTACGTGCTGCGATTCGAACTTGCTCAGCGTTGTCTAAGTACTTAGTACAAATAGACTGAATTTGCTTAGGCATAGTTGCTGAGAACAAACAAGTTTGCTTGTCTTCAGGTGTTTTTTCCATGATGTTTTCAACATCTTCAATGAAGCCCATGCGAAGCATTTCGTCAGCTTCATCAAGAACAAGTGCATTAAGCTGCGATAAATCAATTGTTTTACGGTTGATGTGGTCGATAAGACGACCCGGTGTCGCAACAATGATTTGTGCACCGCGGCGTAAAGCACTAAGCTGGATGCCGTAGCTTTGACCACCATAAAGCGCTAGTACTTCAACGCCTTTAGTGTATTTAGCATATTGTTCAAATGCTTCTGCTACCTGAATAGCAAGTTCGCGTGTTGGTGTTAACACCAAAATTTGTGGCTGCTTCGTAGCCGGGTCAATATTGTTTAATAGTGGTAATGCAAATGCTGCTGTTTTACCTGTACCCGTCTGCGCTAGTCCCAGTACGTCCTTTCTTTCTAGCAATAACGGTATACATTGAGCTTGGATCTCAGATGGTGTCTTATATCCTTGCTCTTCGACTGCTTTTAAAATTGCAGGTGAAAGATCTAAAGATTCAAACGTGACTGGTTCTGACATTAATGCGCCTCAACGAATTTAAAGAGGCGCGCATTGTATAGGAAAAGCCCAGCAATTGCTTGTATAAATTAGAACTAATTTATATGTGACTGATGTTGTACGAAATTTAATCAGTGTGTTTTGTGCAAATTTACAGCAAAGTAACAAATTCAAGGCTTTTAGGGCTTTTTACTTTTCTGCAAACATGTATTGCTTAATTACTGTACAAACCTAAATTTTCTTTTGCATAGGCTTCAAAATCGGTAAATCCACCAATGTGAGATTGATCTAAGAAAATCTGTGGCACAGTCGGGCAAGGTTTGCCTGCTGACTTTTCTAAATCTGCTTTGCTCACACCTTCTTTAATGATGTCTACGTAGCGATAGTTAAAATCGTCACGCTCTGTTTTTAAACGCTCAGCAAGTTCTTTTGCACGAACACAGAAAGGACACCCTTCACGACCAAAAATAACTGTAAACATATTGAATTCCTCGTTGATGATTTTGTTTAACTGCAACTAAGTTTAGAGGAATTTATAAGAAGTAAAAGTTGATTAATTGAATCGGATTCATCAATAAAAGTGATTACTCCTAAACAGAGGGTTTATTAAGAGTTAGGTTCTATAAACGGTCTTGATGAGGTGGAAGCCAAACTTCGTTTTCACAGGACCATGTACTTCAAACAGAGGCTTTTTAAACACGACATCGTCAAACGCCTTAACCATATCACCTTTGTTAAATTCACCCAGGTCACCGCTACGCTTTTTAGAAGGGCAAGTAGAGTACTGCTTGGCAAGCTTATTAAAATCTCCGCCTTTGGCTAATTTAGCTTTTATGGCTAAACATTCTTTCTCGGTTTTGACTAGAATATGATACGCGCAGGCTTTTGGCATGATAAAGGTTCTCTGATGTCGTTTTGTTTGCGCGGATCATGCAGGGCTTGCCAAGATATGGCAAGCCCTAGGAGGGCCGAAAACTAATTTAAAAGTGATATTAGAAAGTCACGCTAAACCCAATAGATGGGCGCATTTCAAAGTCATCAGTTTCTTCTTCTATATATAAGTCATTTACTGACTTCACTTTTTTGTAATCAAGGTCGATGCTGCTGACATTATCTTGGCCGTATGCGTTCATTAGTTCCAGAATAAGCTTACCATCTAGGCCAAATACGCGTGTTTTACGTTCAAAACGTATGTCGAGCCTATGATACAGATCGTGACGCTCTGAGAATGGTTCGCCATAGACAGGTAAAAAGCGATTATCGAAGTCTGGATTTTCTCTAACCCCAACAATCGGTGTATAAGCTTGACCGCTGCGTGCCGTAAAATTAAAGCCGCCTTGCCAGAGTTCATTGATTTCGTAGTTAAATACTGCATTGAACACAAATGGGGTATCGGCATAGTAGTCACGCGTGACATTATTTCTTAAGTCCGTACGCTCACTTTTGGCATAACTAAATGCTAACCATCCATACCAGTTATCGGTTTTGTTTTTATTGATCAGAAAGTCTACCCCATAGGCTCGACCCTCAACATCATTGGCATATAGATTTTGCGCATCAGGTGCGTTATCCGCAATGGCAAGTGGTAAGTCGTCCATGGTTTTGTAATAGGCTTCTACTGACCAAGACCATTCATTTTCAAGTTCTTGCGCGAAACCTAGCGTAGTGTGATTTGCTGATTGTGATTTCAAATTCGGGTTGCCGACTTCAGGCAAAATATAATCAATGTCTTGCTGACGATTATATTGTCCAAACTTGGCTGTGACGGTACTTGAATCAGTTAAGTAATAGTTTAAAGCAAGGCGAGGTTGCACAAAGTTTTCATCAGTGAGCTTGTTATGTTGGAATTGCACGCCGGCTTCCGTTTGTAGCTTGTCGTTGATTTGCCAAATATGGGTGACACCTACAAAACCACTATCAGCGCCAGCAGTTTGCTTACCTGAAATACGCTCCCCTTTTTTCAGGTCGCAATCAGGGTCAAGCTCAGTACATAGGTATTGGAATGAGTCATATTTATAAGTGGTTTCGTTGTCGTAAAAGCCAACATCTGTCACGAGTCTGTGTTGGTTATTTAAACGGTAATTCAACTGCGCTTTTAGGGTGGTTTGCTTTTCTGACTCTTCTTCAAAGTAGCCATTCGTTAAAGTTGCACGTTTGCCATATTCAAGTCGACCAGAATGGTCTAAAACCCCTAATCCGACTCTAAAGTGATAATTTTTGTTGTAGTGATCCCATAAGATATTTTGGCTGGTGAACTCACGGATAAATCGTGCATCGCCCTGAAATTCAGGTGTCTTTTGTGCAAGTTCAGCACGTTCATTAAAGCCTGCTGCGGCAGAGTCTTGCGCGCCAGTGAAATTAAAAGTTAGGGTATTATTGGCATTGATATCCCAAAGCCATTTACCTTGATAATCATGGTCATCGGGCGCATCATTGATTGTTACCCCCGTTAATTCGCCGTCATCATCTTCAAGTTCTTCTCCTTCTGAGAAAAATAGCGGCAAAGTGCTTTTTCGAGCTGAAAAATAAAATGCGGTATTCTCTGTGGCTTGACCTTCAACAAATACACCGGCGTTAAACATTGAAAAATCTAAGGTAGTGGTAATAGGCTGATACTTAGGGTTACGTAATGTCACATCGAACACTGCGCCTGTGGCATTACTATACCCTGCACCATAACCGGCTGAATAAAGTTGGAAATCTTGAATAATATGACGGTTGAAAATAGAGCTACCAAAGTCATGGAATATGTAGCCTGCAGGCATAAAGTCCACTTCGAAAATATTATCACTGGGTGATGAGCCACGTACAGCAGGCTCGCTCATTGAGCCGCCAGCAGCAACCACGCCTGGGAGTGCATAAACGGCTCTTAACGGATCGCCAAGGGCACCGGGCATTTCAATCAACTTTTCAGTGTCTTCGGTTATTTCACTGGTGATACTACTGCGTTTATAAAGTACTTCAATGTGCTCCATTTCTTTGTTCTGTGGCTTTTGCTCATCAGCATGAACAGACAGTGAAATGGCTAAAAATAGCGGTGAAAACTTAAATAGGGTTGTTGAAAATGCGCCGAGCTTGTTCATTTGGGATCCTTGTTGCAAGCTGAGTTTGGATGAATTGGCGACTAGTTTAAGGAGATAAGTTGTAAGTGTGTTGCGGGTTTAGGTAATAAAGTGTAGTGGTACTTCTACACTTTATTACAAAAGTTACTTATAAAGGCATTAAGGTAAGGAAACTTATAAGCGGGCTCTTAAACCAAGTTCTGTCGAATACCCAACGGAACGCTCAGTTATTTTAAGATTCTCATCAATCACATAATAAGTGGGGTAGGCTTTGACTTTAAAATTGGCAGCAATTTGATGATTTCCCATAAGTACTGGCATGCTGAGGTCTAAATCTTGTGTGAAGGTTTCAACTGCTTCTTTTGAGTCATAATCTAGGGCAATGGCAACGGCATTGAGTTTTTGTTGTTCATGGAGCTTATCTAAATTTGGCATGCTGAACTTACAAATACTGCACCAAGGCGCAAAGAAATACACAACGGTTTGCTGTCCTGCGAGTTCACTTAAACTAATTTGTTTGTGCTCATTTTCGAGTGTGGGTAATGAGAAGTAAGGCGCGGGTTGCTCGCCATTATCAGCTAACATACCGAGTTCTTGGTAGGCAGTGACTGCAATAAATATTACGGCAAAAACGGCTAATTGAAGTACTTTTTTGATCATCTTTGAAACGTATTGGGTCCTTTATATTTTAATAGACCCGACGTTAACACCGAAAATTACAGATAGAAACTAAAAACATGTTTCTATCTGTTTCAATGGCTAAGATCCCGCATATTTCATTTTTACAGAAGACTACTCACCTAAATAACGTTTGGCCTTTTGGGGTTTTATTTTCTTTAAATCAACCAACACGAGCCCGTCAATACAATTACTAAAGTCGGGATCGACGCTAAAACACAGGAAATTTACGCCGCCGTCTTCGCACAATTCTGTATATTGCTTAAATAACGTCGGTACTTGGGCGTTCATATTGGCAAGGATATGCTTAAGCTCGCTGAAATCTTCTTTGATATTATTACCTAAAAATAGCTTTTTATAATTTTCTTGCTGAGCGCTATCTAAGCGATATTTGTGTTTGGCAATAGCATGTTCAGGTAAATGACCAAAATAGTGCTGGTAGTGATACACCAACATGGCTTTGGCTTCTTCAGGCAAGGCGTTCGATAGGCTCACCGCGCCAAATAAATAACGGTGTTCAGGGTAACGTTTTACAAATGCACCTATGCCATACCAAAGGTAATCTAGGCTTTTTCGCCCCCAGTATTTAGGTTGCACAAAGCTGCGGCCAAGCTCTAATCCATGCTCAAAGTATGGCTGCATTTTATCGCCGTAATCGACTAAGGTGTCGGTGTATAAACCTTCACGACCTTGTTGTTCAAGTACCTTTTTAGCACTGGCAAGCCGATAGGCACCTACTAGCTCAAGTTGATTTGGGTCCCATAAAATAAGATGGGTGTAATGCATATCATATTTATCTATGTCTCGGCGTTTACCAGTGCCTTCACCGACTGCTCTAAATGCATGTTCACGTAATCGGCCCAACTCTCTGAAAATGACCGAGCTACCCGTGTAATGGTAAAGATAAATCTGCATACCATCTTGCGTTTCGCCAATACGCTCACAGGCTTCAAGAGCGCTTTTTAAGGCTTTTTTACACTCAGGAGGCGCAACAGGCGTTTGTGTTATGAGCGGCAATGTTTTTTTAGAACCAACGCGATATAGCTGTTTGCGGATAAGTGCAACCATCTCTTTGTCTTTGACATTATTATGTAGATAAGACTCTGGTGGTATGCATGCACCGATTTCGAACTCTAAAAATTTTTGTCTTTGCTTAAACATTTCTTTTACCAATAGCAGGCTGGCTAGAGGCTTGTAGATCATTGATGTGCCATAAAATAAAGGGCTATTTTTGGCTTTGATGTTAATTGGCAAAATAGGGCAGTTAGCGCGTTTCGCCATTCTTAAAAAGCCACTATTCCACTTACAATCTTTGACGCCTGTGGGGCTTAATCGAGAAACTTCGCCAGCAGGAAAGATCAATAAAGCGCCACCTTGTTTTAGATGTTTGTGAATATTACTGAGCTCTTGCTTACGGCTTGTGCCAGATAAATTATCAACTGGGAGCAATAATGAATGCATAGGAGTCAGCGACATCAGCATTCGATTCGCAACTACTTTTAAGTCGCCTCGTACCTTGCTAATAAGTTTTACTAGAGCGAGTGCGTCTAAAGAGCCGATAGGATGGTTTGCAACTATCACAACTGAGCCTTCGCTGGGTAAATGCTCAAGTTGCTTGGTGGTATAACGGGCATCAAATTCAAGTTCGTCTAGAACTTGCTCAACAAACTCTAATCCTTGCAGGTGCGGGTAGGTATCTGCAAATGCCACAAACTCTTGCTCATGAAGTAAATAGCCCAAGCCTTTTTTTACCAGTCCTTTTACTTTTGGGGACTTTTCTAGTTGGGGTAAATTTGCTTCGATAACCTTATCGACACTGATCATAGTAAATCTCAACTCTAAGTGTTTTTTGTAGATTAAAAACACTGTGTGACAAGGCTGTTGCAAATTTACGGTGCTTTTATGACAGCCGACATTGTTTTATGGTTTTAATGAAACCCTCGCTTGAGTCTTAATTGCATGACCAATATGATTATCAACAAGTTGCTTTATTAGGAATAACAAATGTCAGTTTTAGTCTGTGTCACAGGTCGTAATAACGACAAACTTCTTGCTGAACTCAGCGCACAGTTACCCAATGTTAAAATATATGAGTGGCCGCACTGCGAAAACTTAACAGAAATCGAATTCGTATTGGCTTGGAAAGCACCTGAAACGCTTTGGGCACAACTCCCTAATTTACAAGTGGTACAGAGTTATGGTGCGGGGGTTGATGCAATTGACTTAAGTCTTATTCCTGAACACGTTCAAGTCACTCGGATTGTAGATACACAACTGGCAGAAGACATGGCTGAGTATGTCTTAGCGCATACTTTGGCGCATAAGCTTCGTATTAAAGAGTACCTAATAAAACAGCAACAAGATCAATGGAAGCCAAAACGAGCACATGCGACTCAGCATGTAGGCATTTTAGGTATGGGAGAGCTAGGGGTAAGTGTTGCAAACAAGCTGGTTAACAATAACTTTAAAGTCAGTGGTTGGTCTCGCTCTGAAAAGCAATTAGCGCATATTACACACTTCCATGGTGACACTCAGCTATCTGATTTTCTTAAAGAGCTTGATGTATTGGTATGTTTACTGCCTTTAACGCCACAGACAGAAGAGATTTTAAACTTAGGTGTGTTCAAACAGTTACCAGATCATTGTTTGCTAATTAATGTTGCTAGAGGCAAACATTTAAATGAAGCAGATTTATTAACAGCGTTTGATCAAGGCGAACTCTCATCAGCAGTATTGGATGTATTTACCGAAGAGCCCTTACCTAAATCGCATGCATTTTGGTCGCACCCCAAAATAACAATCACACCACATTGTGCGGCTTTGACTCAGCTCAAAACGGTTTGTGAACAAATTGCAGATAATGTCAAAGCACAGCAAGCAAACACACAATTAAGTAACTTGGTGTGCAAACAAAAAGGGTATTAAAGGTAGGAAATAAGTATTGGAAAGTGCTAAGCAGATTTATTCTCTCATTCCTTTCACTTACTGTATAAAAAAACACCTTGTGTGATTTTTATACTTTCAGTAGTTTAGATAAAAAAATAATAATAAACAGGGTAATACAATGCGTGACAGCCAAGGTGGAGTAAAATTTTCTTTCGTTTTTATCTCAGTTATTCTTTTGGCAATTTCTGCATGGTTTACTCAAGCGAAAGCGACAGAGCTACCAGAGTATGGTAACTGTGTCGCTCATGAAGAGATCAACGCTTAGCGTGTTGTTCTCGGTTTTCTAGCTTTTTCTCATCACTTTTGGTTAGCAGCACATAGGTGGAGCCAGAGCCACCGTGACACTTTAACGCACTGTGAAACGCTAAAACGATCGGCATTTCTTGTAACCACTTATTAGTATAGCTTTTTAAAATGGCAGGGTGCGGTTTGCTGTTTAAACCAATGCCATGTCTTATCAGCAAGACACGAATGCTTCTTTGCTGACAATCGGTAACAAAATCAAAGAGTGTTTTTCTGGCTTCACGAAATGTTTTGCCATGTAAGTCTAATGTGGCGTCGATTTGATATTTGCCTAAGCGTAGATTTTTAAACACACCATGTTGCACACCACTTTTCTTAAAGCTTAATAAATCATGTGGATCAAGTAAGTCTACATACTCGGTGGAGAGGTAATTTGCATCGAACTCTAATTCTTGTTCAGCGGCTTTGCGCTTTTCAAGTTGACTCAGGGTCGGGGCGTTTTTTTTCTTTTGTAGTTCTATTTGATTGTTCTTGGCAAGCGGAGTGACATCACCCATTGAAGCCATAAACAATTCTTCATCTGTCATCGCCATACGTCACCTCAGCTGTAGCATTGAAGATATGGCGATGATTTTAGCCTAGCCTTAAGGAATTGGCTACCAAGACAATTTAAAGGATAGGTTAATAATATGTTAGTCGGTATGACTTAATTTAAGTTGTCCGAATGTATACACTTTAAATAGATAAAATGTATTAATCATAATTAGACTTAAATTAGACACCACACTGGTACTCATCAGATCAAAACTAAACGATAAAAATAATAAGCTACAAGCGGCCAATGCGGCAACGCGTAAAGTAGTTAAGTGGTTGATAAAAAAGGCTCCAGCACCTAAAAGTAGAAGCACTATGTTTAGCAACAAGTCGAGCTCGTTTGGCATAGTCTGTTTGGGTTCCTGTGGTTGGTTAAAGGAGCGCCATTATGGTGTTAGTTTGACCATGCTTCAAACGAGTATTTTTGTAATTTTCAGATTAGTTTTTTTAATTCGAAATAAGCACCTTTAAGGCACTAAAGAAACCTTCTTTTTTGATTATTTGATACTTCTGACAGGTATCAGGATCGAGCTTATTCATACATAAATAGAGAGTATTCTTATCTAGTGCTGGCCTTGGGTGAAGCGATGAATCAAAGATGACTGGATCAAGACCTGGCAATGCAGACCAATAGACACTGGTGGCAACGACCCCTAGTTTTTCATAGGTAATCAATTGCGGTTTAGGAAAAACAATAATTAATAAGGCAATAATGCCAAGTGTAATCCAACGTTTGATACCTTTTTGTTTTTGGGGGTTATTGAGTTGAGTTTGGGCTAATTGTGCTTGTGCCATCGCGGCTCTTTGTTGTTGTGGAGAAAGACGTTTTTTCTTTTGACTACTTTGCCGTTTTTTTTGTTGTGGATTTACTTGTCCTAGTAAAGATTGTTTTTTTGATTGATTAGACATTCGTTTTGTAGCCTTTTATTTGCATGTCTCTATAATGATTCTATGATTTAATCATAGCCTAAATTTATTCGGCAGCATATGGAAAGGATGATTATGGATCAACAGATCTCAATACTTATAGTGGACGACGTGGGTACAGTTCGTAGTTTCTTACATCAAACATTGATGCACTTGGGCATAGACCATGTGAGAGAAGCCTCTACTGCGACACAATGTATTACCGCATGCGAAGAACAACATTTCGATATTGTATTTTTGGATATCGAATTACCCGACGGTGACGGCAAAGAGCTGATCGCTGAGATTAATAAAATTAACGAAAATATTAATGTTGTGATGGTATCTGCTCA
Organism: Pseudoalteromonas sp. AWM4_233; assembly: GCF_056158285.1. Taxonomy (NCBI): domain Bacteria; kingdom Pseudomonadati; phylum Pseudomonadota; class Gammaproteobacteria; order Alteromonadales; family Pseudoalteromonadaceae; genus Pseudoalteromonas; species Pseudoalteromonas sp. AWM4_233. The sequence continues at coordinate 898,119 of NZ_JBSWSZ010000001.1, forward strand.
TTCAACAGTTGATAACGTTAAAGATGCGATTGAAAGAGGGGCAAAAGGGTTTGTAGTTAAACCGTTTTCACCGAAGAAAATTGCAGCGATGCTGAAAAAGTTTTATCCAGAATTGGAGCTTTATTAAGAAAAGCTTCTCTTCTTCCTTTCTTAAAGGCAAAAAAAAACCGACTTAACAGTCGGTTTTTTCATTCAAAAACAAATTATAGTGCTTTAATTTTAGCAGCTAAACGGCTCTTATGACGAGCAGCTTTGTTTTTGTGGATAAGACCTTTAGTTGCGTAACGGTCTAAAACTGGAGTTACAGCAGCGAAAGCTACAGTTGCAGCTTCTTTGTCGCCAGCTTCAATAGCAGCTACAGTTTTCTTGAATAGAGTACGCATCATAGAACGACGACTTGCGTTGTGCTTACGACGCTTTTCGCTAGTAATAGCGCGTTTTTTTGCAGACTTGATGTTAGCCAAGGTTTGCTCCTAACAATCTTAAAATAAGCTTAATTTAAAGGCCGAGGAATATGCCTGTTTTATTCTCAAAAGTCAATAAAAAATGACCACCCAGCCTTTTCCATTTGGGTCATATTGGCCTGAATGTACTAAAACCATGGTTTTAAGTTGCATAGCGCTAGTTGCAACAGGCTCAGAATCAACAAAACCATAACACCTCATAGTTTTGTGATTGTTGCGGGCGATTGTATCAAATCTATATCTCGACACCTAGTATTAAACGAAAGATATTTACAAATAGTCTTAGGTTAGCGTTCAAGGACAGTATAAGTCTGTGGCATAATCTGCCAGTTATATGTTGTTGGGAGTAAATTTGTGGCAAAAGGGTTATTTAAATCAGGCATGATAGTCAGTGCCATGACGATGATTTCACGCGTGATGGGACTAGTCAGGGATGCTGTTGTTGCAAATTTACTTGGTGCGGGGCTTGCTGCAGATGTGTTTTTATTTGCTAACCGCATTCCAAACTTTTTAAGACGACTATTTGCAGAAGGTGCATTTGCTCAAGCATTTGTGCCAGTGCTATCCGAGATAAAAGAAAAGCATGGTGATGACAAAGTCAGATTGTTTGTTGCTCAAGCTGCAGGTACTTTGGGAACCATTTTACTGATAGTTACCATACTCGGTGTGATTGGCTCACCCGTCATTGCGGCGTTATTTGGTACAGGCTGGTTTATTGACTGGTGGCAAGGAGGCGAAAATGCAGGAAAGTTTGAATTAGCGAGTGGTTTATTAAAATTTACTTTTCCATATTTGTTCTTTGTTAGCTTGGTTGCACTGAGCGGCGCTGTCCTAAATGTTTATAACCGCTTTGCCGCAGCGGCTTTTACGCCTGTTTTATTAAACATCTCCATTATTAGTTGTGCGATTTTATTACATGATGCCTTTGATGTGAGTGCCTATGCGCTGGCTATTGGGGTATTTGTTGGTGGCGTAGCACAGCTCTTATTTCAAATACCTTTTCTTTTGCGTATCGGTATGGTGAATAAGCCGGTGTTTGCTTGGCGCTCTCCTGAAGTGACGAAAGTTCGCAAGTTAATGTTACCCGCCATGTTTGGGGTGTCGATTTCACAAATAAACTTATTGTTAGATACCATCATTGCTTCACTGTTAGTAACGGGCTCAATAGCTTGGCTTTATTATTCAGACAGGTTGATTGAGTTCCCATTAGGCTTGTTTGGTATCGGTATTGCGACTGTTATTTTACCCGCACTGTCAAAGTTGCATGCCACAGAAAAGTCCGAAGATTTTCAGACCACATTAGATTGGGGCGTACGTTTTGTTTTGTTTTTAGGTTTTCCGGCTATGGCGGGGTTGATGGTAATTAGCCCACTTATTATCTCAGTTTTATTTGATCACGGTGCTTTCTCCGAAAGTGAAGTCGATCACGTCAAAGCAGTAAGCATGGGCGTTGCCGCCTATTCGGTTGGCTTAGTCAGTTTTATGTTGATTAAGGTATTAGCACCAGGGTTTTATGCCCGCCAAGATACTAAAACGCCGGTCAAGATCGGTATTGTCACGCTTGTTTTGAACATGGTGTTTAATATCATACTCGCCCCATTCATTGGCTATTTGGGGTTAGCTTTAGCAACTTCTTTATCAGCAAGTTGTAATGCGTTTTTACTTTATAGAAAGCTAAACCAGCAAGGTGTATATCAGTTCTCTTCTTTTAGCCTATGGTTTGCATTGAAATGTATTGTGAGCGCAATACTGATGGCTGTGTTGGTTTATTTTATTGCCCAACAATACACTTGGCAAAGCTGGAGCTTGATTGAGCAAGTCACATTACTTTGCGCTTTACTAGCTGTGGCTATAGTTAGTTACTTTGGCGCCCTTTTTGTGTTTGGGGTACGATTGAAGACCATAAAAGAAGCCTCGGCTTAATACTTAACCTAAGGCAGAGCATTAGCCTTAGGTTAAGGGTATCTGATTATTCGCATTTTCAAGCAACTTGGGTATAATCTGGCACTTTGAATAAATTGGTGGTGAAGGCTTTTATTTCATGCAATTAATTAGAGGCATCCATAATATTAGAGCAGAACACGCTGGGTGTGTGCTGACGATAGGTAATTTTGATGGTGTGCATCTAGGTCATGTTGCTGTTTTAAAAGGCTTAATGCAAGATGCTGAACAGTATGGGTTACCCAGCACTGTGATGTTGTTTGAGCCGCAACCGCAAGAGTTTTTTGCTAAAGACAAGGCGCCTGCACGGTTAACACGATTAAGAGATAAACTTGCTCTACTAGATAAACTCGGCATTGATAGAGTGATTTGTGTCAAGTTTGATAAAGAGTTTGCAGCAATAGATGCTGAACAGTTTGTTCGAAACGTGTTAATAAAAAAGCTAGGCGTGAAAGCACTCACAGTGGGTGATGACTTTAAGTTTGGCAAAAACCGCCAAGGCGATTTTAATATGCTGAGCGCAATTGGCGCTGAATTAAATATGCATGTCAAAAGTACAGCCAGCTTACGCCGTGATGATTGCCGTGTAAGTAGTACTTTAATCAGAGCGGCACTTGCGCAAGGTGATTTAGATTCGGCGCACCAGATGCTAGGTCATACCTATGCGATTTCAGGTCGTGTGATCCACGGCTGGAAAAAAGGCCGAGAGCTTGGCTTTAGAACCGCGAATATTGCACTAAAACGCCAAGTGATCCCTGTACAGGGGGTGTTTGCTGTTAAAGTCTATTTAGACAACCGCGTATTAAACGGGGTGGCAAATATTGGCACAAAGCCAACGTTAAATGGCACGAAAGCACTATTAGAAGTGCATATATTTGATTTTGATGAAAATGTTTATGGACGTTTTCTAAAAGTGGAGCTGGTTAAAAAGCTCCGAGATGAAAAAAAATTCGAGACATTGGCCCAGTTGACTGAGCAAATAGCAAGTGATGTGGCTGACGCACAACAATGTTTTACTATTAAGTAGCCGATACGGAAACTAGGATAAATGAGCGACTACAAACATACTTTGAACCTACCGGAAACTGAGTTTCCAATGCGCGGTAATCTTGCGCAACGCGAACCAAAAATGCTGAAAGCTTGGTACGAAGCTGACCTTTACGGCCAAATTCGTAACGCGAAAAAAGGTAAGAAGCCATTTATTTTGCATGATGGTCCTCCATACGCAAATGGCGATATTCACTTAGGTCACTCAGTTAATAAGATTTTAAAAGACATTATTATTAAGTCTAAAACGCTTTCTGATTTTGATGCCCCTTATGTACCTGGTTGGGACTGTCATGGTCTACCTATCGAGCTACAAGTAGAGAAAAAAGTAGGCAAACCTGGCCATAAAGTATCTGCAGCAGAGTTCAGAGAGAAATGTCGTGCATATGCTAAAAAGCAAGTCGAAGGTCAAAAAGCTGACTTCAAACGCTTAGGTGTATTTGGTGACTGGGACAAGCCTTACCTAACAATGAACTTCGACTTTGAAGCAAACGCAATCCGTGTTTTAGGTCGTATCATTAAAAACGGTCACTTACACAAAGGCGCTAAGCCGGTTCACTGGTGTACAGACTGTGGTTCAGCACTAGCTGAAGCGGAAGTTGAATACCAAGACAAGCAATCACCGGCGATTGATGTACGTTTTGACTTTGTTGACCAAGAAGCGGTTGTTGCAGCATTTGGCTTAACAGAAGGTCATGAAGGTAATGGTACGGTAGGTACAGTTATTTGGACTACAACGCCTTGGACATTGCCTGCTAACCGCGCGGTTGCTGTTCACGAAAACCTAGAGTATGCCCTAGTTCAAGTTGAAGACGAAGGTAAAGTACAGCGCCTAATCCTTGGCTCTGAGCTTGTTAAAGATTGTATGGACCGTTTCGGTTTCAATCATTTCCATGTATTAGGTTATGCAAAAGGTGTAGCGTTAGATAATTTACGTGTTGCGCACCCATTCTATGACTTTGACGTACCAGTCATTTTAGGTGAGCACGTAACAACTGACTCTGGTACGGGGATTGTTCACACCGCACCAGGTCACGGTCAAGAAGACTTCGTGGCAGGTCAAGCATATGGCCTAGAAGTGGCAAACCCAGTTGGCGCAAACGGTGTTTACCTGCCTGATACTGAGTTATTTGCAGGTCAGCACGTATTTAAAGCCAATGCGAGCGTGATTGAGGTGCTAACCGAAAAAGGCGCGTTAATGCATCACCATGCACTTCAACATAGCTACCCACATTGCTGGCGTCATAAGACACCTATTATCTTCCGAGCGACACCGCAATGGTTCGTCAGCATGGATCAAGCAGACCTACGTAAAGATTCACTAAGTGAAATTGAAAAAACGCAGTGGTTACCTGAGTGGGGTGAGAGCCGTATTGCAAACATGGTAGAAGGTCGCCCAGATTGGTGTATTTCGCGTCAGCGTACATGGGGTGTGCCAATTTCTTTATTCGTTGATAAAGACACAGGTGCATTACACCCAAATACTGAGAGCCTAATCGAAGACGTTGCAAAGCTCGTTGAAGAAAAAGGCATTCAAGCTTGGTATGACTTAGACGCAGCTGATTTAATCGGTGCTGATGCCGAGCAGTATGTAAAAGTACAAGATACGCTAGACGTATGGTTCGATTCAGGTGTAACACACGCTTGTGTGGTTGATGCTCGTGAAGAGTTAACAGGTCCTGCAGATTTATACCTAGAAGGTTCTGACCAACACCGTGGTTGGTTTATGTCTTCTATGATGACTTCGGTGGCGATTAACGGTCATGCTCCATATAAGCAAGTACTAACTCATGGTTTCACTGTAGATGAAAACGGCCGCAAGATGTCAAAGTCTTTAGGTAACGTTATTTCTCCACAGAATGTTATGAATAAGCTAGGAGCTGACATTTTACGTCTATGGGTTGCATCAACGGATTACACGGCAGAAATGACAGTATCGGATGAAATCTTTAAGCGTTCAGCTGATCGTTACCGCCGTATTCGTAACACTAGCCGTTACCTACTTGCAAACTTAAGCGGTTTCAACCCAGCAACTGACTTAGTTGCTGTTGAAGATATGGTTGAGCTAGATCGCTGGATTGTGGCACGTGCCGCTGAGTTACAAAAAGAAATCATCAGTGCTTACGACAACTATCAGATGTTAGTTGTAACGCAAAAGCTAATGAACTTCTGTACAGGTGAGCTAGGTTCATTCTACCTAGACGTAATCAAAGACCGTCAATACACAGCTAAATCTGACAGTCATGCTCGTCGTTCTTGTCAATCTGCTCTCTACCACATTGCAGAAGCAATGACGCGTTGGATGGCGCCAATCATGAGCTTCACAGCTCAAGAAATCTGGGATGTATTACCAGGTGAGCGCGGTGACTTTGTATTCACTGATGTTTGGTACGACGGCTTAGCAAATGTGACTGAAGGCCAACTTGACAATACATACTGGCAGCAAGTGCTTGAAGTACGTGATGCAGTTAACAAGGTATTAGAAGCTGCGCGTAAAGATGAAGTTATTGGCGCAACCCTTCAAGCTGAAGTAACGCTTTACACAGGTGGTGACTTAGCTGAAACGCTTAATAAGATCGGTGACGAGTTACGCTTCGTACTATTGACGTCAAAAGCAAATGTTGAAGTAGTCAGTGCGAAACCTGAAGGCGCAGAGTCTTCAGACATTGATGGCTTATTCATTAAAGTCGCTTCAACGGATGCGAAGAAATGTGACCGCTGCTGGCACTACTGTGAAGATGTTGGTACACACGAAGGCCATGAAGAGATCTGTGGTCGTTGTGTGAGCAACGTTGATGGTGACGGCGAACAGCGTCAGTTTGCGTAGGAGCAACGAGTGACCGAAGTTAAACAAAAATCGGGTTTAATTTGGTTAGTACTGAGTCTACTGCTTTTTGCAGTAGACTACATAACCAAAGCTGTAGTCGTGGCAAATATGAAACTCTATGAATCGATAGAGATTTTGCCAATTTTTAACTTCACTTACATGCACAACTATGGCGCAGCATTTAGTTTTTTGAGTGATGCAGGTGGTTGGCAACGCTGGTTTTTCAGCAGCATTGCAGTGGTGATCAGTGTATTACTGACTTATTGGCTGAAAAAGCTGCCTGCGAAAAACTGGGTATTATGTGGCGCTTACTCAATGGTCATTGGTGGTGCGATTGGCAACCTCGTTGACCGTTTAGTGCATGGTTATGTTGTAGATTTTCTACATTTTTATTATCAAGATTGGCACTATCCAGCATTCAATGTAGCTGATATCGCAATTGTTTGTGGTGCGGGTCTACTTCTTTTAGATGCCTTCACAGGTGAAGGTGCAGATGGTTCTCAGGAGAAAAAAGCATGAGCGAACACGTCATTGGCGAAAAATCAGAAGTTCTTTTTCATTTTTCGATCAAGCTAGAAGACGGATCGGCAGCTGATTCAACAAAAGTACATAACAAACCTGCAAAGTTATTCATGGGTGATGGTAGCCTGACTGAAAACTTTGAAAAATGCCTTTTAGGCTTAAAAGCGGGTGAGAGTAAATCTTTTGATTTAGAACCTGAAGATGCATTTGGTCAGCCAAACCCAGACAACATCTATTATGTTGAGCGCAGTAAGTTTGGTCCTGATGCGCCAGCTGAAGTGGGCAGTATTATTGCTTTCACTCAGCCAGATGGCACCGAGCTACCAGGCCTTGTACGTGAAGTGGCAGGTGACTCTGTGACAATTGATTTCAACCATCCTTTAGCAGGTCAAAAGGTGACGTTTGAAGTTGATATTCTAGAGGTAACTGGCTAATGGATATTTTGTTAGCTAACCCTCGAGGCTTTTGTGCGGGTGTTGATCGCGCTATCTCAATTGTGGAGCGTGCATTAGATATTTTTAACCCGCCTATTTATGTGCGTCATGAAGTCGTACATAATAAGTATGTGGTCAATGGCTTAAAAGATCGCGGTGCTGTTTTTGTTGAAGAGCTACACCAAGTACCTGATGACAGCATTGTTATTTTCAGTGCGCACGGTGTATCACAGGCTGTAAGAGCTGAAGCAAAACGTCGTGAGTTAAAAGTATTTGATGCTACCTGTCCATTGGTAACGAAAGTGCATATGGAAGTAACACGTGCAAGCCGCCGTGGTACTGAATGTGTTTTGATTGGTCACCAAGGTCACCCTGAAGTGGAAGGCACTATGGGGCAATACGACAACCCAGAAGGTGGTATTTACTTAGTAGAAACGCCTGAGGATGTTGCAGCCCTTGAAGTGAAAGATCCAAGCAACTTATTCTACTGCAGTCAAACAACTTTATCAGTTGACGACACTGCTGATGTGATTGATGCATTACGTGCTAAATTCCCTGAAATTGATGGCCCACGCAAAGACGACATTTGTTATGCAACACAAAACCGTCAAGATGCTGTGCGTGATCTTGCTGATAAAGCCGATGTGCTATTGGTAGTGGGAGCTAAAAACAGCTCAAACTCGAATCGTTTACGTGAGCTTGCTGAGAAGATGGGCACAACTGCTTACTTAATTGATGATGCAAGCTGTGTTGATGCTAGCTGGTTTGAACACATCAACTCAGTCGGTGTTACTGCGGGTGCATCAGCCCCTGAAGTGCTTGTTCAACAAGTTATCACACGCTTGAAAGAGTTAGGTGGTAAAACTGTGGTCGAAAACCCAGGTATCGAAGAAAGCATTGTATTTGCGGTGCCTGCCGAGTTGAGATAACTTTATGGCAGCAAGGTTTAAATCGCCTGATTTAACATCTGCATTGCTGCCTATTATGGTGACTGAGCGTGGTGTACTTGCCATGCTCGTTACCTCACAATTACTAGCAACCCTGTTAGCGTTTGCCCCGATGAGCGTTGGCTCAGCATGGGAGCGTCTAGGTTTAATTAGTCTATTTATTCACCTTGTCAGCACGACAAGTTTGGCTGTTGTCTACGGCTTAAAAACGCAGCTATCAAAACTCAGTTCCTATTCAGAAATCCTTATAGTTTTAGCTATTTTTCAAGCAAACACCTTAATTCTAAGTTTATTATCACAGCATTATATTGCAGGCCAAATTGACTGGACTATTGCGACTCAGCACTGTGTACTGGGGTTAGGTATGCAGTTATTTTTCATTTATTTAATGAGCATTTATGCTGAACGAGTAGAGACAATTAAAACGCTCTCAAAGGCGGAGCTAGACGCATTACATGCTCGGATAAGGCCACATTTTTTAAATAACAGCCTGAATACCATTGCTGAGTTAACTCATGTTGATACTCAAGCTGCGGAGCAAGCGACGTTAAATCTTGCGCGTTTATCGCAAGCCGCCATGCGTACTCAACAGTTAACCACCTTAGAAGATGAGATAAACTTATCAAAGCAATATTTGGCGATAGAGGCATGGCGTTTTAGTGATAAGTTTGAAGTTGTTTGGCAGGTTGATTCTTGCAACTTAGGGAGCCAAGTTCCGGTTTTATCGCTTCAGCCTTTGCTCGAAAATGCAGTGAATTATGGCATCGAGCCGAGTGGCAAAAAAAGCCAAATTGATGTCTTAATTATTGATGCTGATGAACAAATTGCGATCAAGATAACTAATCCAATCATTCATCATGACAATAATAGTCATTCAGGGCAGGGGATCGCCTTGTCGAATATCAAAGCTCGTATTGAGCTTCACTTTGGTAATAGTGCAAGTTTGCAAACAACAATTGAACAAGATAAGTTCGTGGCAGAATTGCGTATTCCCATTGGAGCTAAAGTATGAAATACATCATTGCTGATGACGAACCTTTGGCAAGAGCGAGAATTATTCGTTTACTATCAGCTTGGCCACATTATGAGTGTGTTGCACAAGTAAGTTCTGGCGATGCGGTTGAGCCAGCCATAAGTGAACACTCTGTACAATTATTGTTTCTTGATATCAATATGCCTGGGCTTGATGGTATTAAAGCGGCTGAAATACTCAATCAGAAATATCATGACTTAAAAATAATCTTTATCACCGGCCACAGTGAATTTGCTTTGCAGGCTTTTAATGTGTTTGCAGCAGGCTTTTTGGTTAAGCCCGTAAGTCAATCGGATTTGTTTTCACTTTTAGCACGCTTATTTAAACCTCGCATTCAGTATCAAGTGGGGAATCAAACCCGTTGGGTCGATGTTGATGATGTGATAGTGGCTAAAGCGGAAGATAAGTTAACGCAGATCTACTTCCAAGGTGGTGATGCGACAATTGATTTAAGCCTTAAAAAGTTACTCAGCTTATACCCTGGACATTTTGTACAGATACATCGTAATGCCTTAGTTAAACTGAAATCAATAAAGCAGCTTGAGCACACAAGTAACGGTGCTTTAATTAGCCTAAAAAATTATCCTGAGAAACTATCTGTAAGCCGCCGCGCTTATTCTGCAATAAAAAATTATTTATAGACCGTTTGTCAGAAATAAAAACCGCTTATCCTTTCAAAAATTGCTTCTAGTAATCAACTCTAAAATAATGCACTAATCATAAAATCGTTTTTGACTGTGTATGCCATTCATCAATCGAACACAATCAGGGTTCACCCTTCTTGAAGTGCTAATCGCATTTATGGTGTTGAGCTTTGGGTTATTAGGCGCTGTAGCTTTACAGGCGCAAGCCAAAAAAGCCAGTTTTGACTCTATGCAACGTGCAGCTGCAATTTCGTTGGGTGAAGATATTATGCAGCGTATAAGGTCAAATGATACTGCAGATATTGTGTCTTTATACAAACAAACGTTTAGTAGTGACACAGATTTAAGCCCTCGAGATGATTGTTATACAGATGTATGTAGCGCACAGAATATTGCCAGAACTGATCTTGAAAACTGGAAGGCAGCGATTAGAGCAAGAGAAAATACAGGGTCTTTGGACGAAGCGACGGTCTGTATCAATATTACACCAGTAGCGAATACTGCAGGTATGGGCTTTGATGTGAGCGTCATTGTTTCGTGGCGAGGTAGGCAAGACTTTAAGGCGTCCGATGCAACCAAGGCAATACAGTGCGGCAATGTCGATGACAGGCGTCGTTTAGTAAAACTAGATAGTTACTTATTAATCAGAGGATAAAATGAAGCAGAAAGGTTTCACTATTTTAGAATTTCTGATTTCTATGTTTATTGGCTTCTTAATTTTAGGTGGTGTCATTGCGACTTATGTGAGCATGAAAGCAACCACTCGAGATACGATGGCAATTGGTGAGTTGCAAGAAACAGGTCGCCTAACTTTATCTATTTTAAGAAGAGATATAGAGCAGATAGGGTTTTGGGGCACATTTTATGAGGCTGAATTCTCAGTAGATAACACGGTAAGTGAATCAAACCCTGATCCTGATTGTTTTGGCGGGTTAAATAACGGCAGTTTTCCTGATACCACCCCGACAAATTTTAGGCCTATATTCGCAGAAGTGTCTGATGGCAACGAAATGCTAGGCTGTATTGACGACTCGAAGGAAGACACAAATGTTATTCAGTTAAAGTTTCTTGAAGGGCGTCAGATGACACCTGAGACTATCACAAATACGAATCGATATTATTTCATTGCTGAGCAAGAAAAAGCACAATTTATAACCGGGGATGCTGCTAAAAACCCATTACCTACAGTAAACGCGACGTTATGGCCTTATAGCCATCATGTTTACTATATCAATGAGCAAACCTTAAAAATTAATAATAGAGATATAGTTGTGCCTGTTCTAATGCGTAAAAGATTAACTAAAAATGGTGGCTTAGTGACTGAGCCTATCATGGAAGGCATTGAAGATATGCGTATGGTGTTTGGTATAGACAGTGACTCAGATAATAAAGTGGATACCTACCGCAGTACTCAGGACATGACCACAGAGCTCTGGGAAAACACCAACGGTATTTTAACGGTTCAAGTGTTTTTACTCGTCAGGTCCTTAGAGGCTGATGCCGATTTAGAGTTAAAAAGTCAGACTTATACGCTCGGACTAGATGATGATAAACGAGTTCATACTTTTACCGATAAATATAGGCGAACCGTTTTTACAACGACAATTCGTTTGAATAATGTGGGGTCTACAGCATGGCGAATGTAAAAAAGCAGAAAGGTGTTGTTCTAATCACAGCCATGATCATGATAGTCGCGGTCACAGCAGTCGCTGTAAGTTTAATGAGTAGCAGTAGTATAGATTTAAAAATTACCAATGCAGCACAAGAGCGTGCAGAGGCTGAAACCGAACTTATTGGTGAGATCCATAAACTCATAGTTGCAGAAGGAACCAGCGCCAACAATCGATTTACACTCAAGCGCCAACAAATGCCTGATGATGGTATGGATATGAGTTCGTCCTCAACCCCTTCACATATGACGAATACACTTAAAAATTTGAATAATGGCGAAATGGAATTGCATTGCCCAAGGCAGTTCGCTTATACAGATGGCTTAACCTGCAACTTAACGGAAATGGAGTCAACCATCACTTACGGTTCTAAGAATAAGCATACAATTACTGTGGTCATAGGGATTGGTCAAGAAATCATTAGTCACAATGAGGGCAGCTAAGATGAAACATAACGTATTTTTTTGCCTTATAGCTTTGATCATTGCCTTTACTACAAAAGCTGAAGATATAGAGCTTTTCGTTAAACATAATATCGATATTCAAGAAAAGCCTAGGGTAATGATTGTATTTGACACCTCGGGCAGTATGGCATTCTCTAGTACAACTGGATACAGCTGTGGTTATGACTACTACAGAGGAAAATATATATTATGCTCAGACAATCGTTTGGGGGTTGCAAAAAATACCATCACTGAGCTTATAAATGATAATACAAATGTCGATTTTGGCTTAATGCGTTTTAACAGTGATAATCAGGGTGGTTATGTATTGTCAGGTATAGGCGCGAGCAGTTCTGAGATAAAAAATAAAATAAATACATTAGAGGCCAATGGCGGTACGCCTTTAAGTGAAACGCTTTGGGAAGCCTACCTTTATTTGACCGGTGGGAGCGTTCGCTATGCAGACGGTCAATCATCTGGTAGAGATACGAGTATCGAATCGGGTGGTAAGTATATTTCTCCGTTTGTGCCCAAAGCCGGGGAACAGCGTTGTAATAGCGCGGTAAATGTGATCTTGATGACTGATGGCGATCCATCTGCAGATGGTAATGCCAATAATAGTATCTACTGGAAGCATAAAGGTATTTATAATGAAACTGTACCAGTTGTAAGAAGCAATTACATGCCAGCTATTGCTGCTGTTATGCATGGCCGCGGTGGTAGTGATCCTGTCGAAATAGATTTATATCCAAGTTCTTCAGATTTAAAAGACACAGCATATGTCTATACGGTTGGCTTTGGACAAGGAATGAGTGATGCTGGAGAAGATATCTTGAAAAAAACCGCTGAACTAGGCGGTGGTAAATACTATCAAGCGGATACTGCGGAAAAATTAAAAGAAGACTTTAATAAAATCATCAGTGATATCAATCAACGGAATTCGAGTTTTGTGTCTCCTTCGGTATCAATGAATAGCTCAGATCAAACTCAAAGTGGTAACTCCCTGTACTACACCATGTTCTTACCTGAAAAACATACTCGATGGAGAGGGAATCTAAAAAAGCTTCAAGTCAAAGACGGTGAAATCATCGATATGTCAAATAAGCCTGCGCTCGATGCACAAGATGGCATTATCAGTAAAGATGCGACAACCTTTTGGTCTGCACCTGGTTCAAAAGATGGAAATAATATCGAGCAAGGTGGTGTGAATTATCAATTATCTAAGCAAACCTCTCGTAAACTATTTTCGGATTTTGGGAAAGGTACTCTGATAGATTTCAAATGGACTAAAGCGAAAAATAAAGTTGGTGCAAAGCAATTAAGAAAACTATTTAACGCAAATGATAACACTGAAGCTAAGCAAATTATGAATTGGGCTTCAGGTAAAGATGTATTAAATGAAAACAGCGACTCAAATATAAGAAAAGACATCTTTGGTGATCCTCTTCACTCAAAACCGGTTACCATGGATTATGGCAATAATGATATCCGTGTCTTTGTTGGCACTAACTCCGGTGTTTTGCATGCCTTCAAAGATAATGGCAACACTGTAAATGAAAGTTGGGCGTTTTTACCTGGTCAGTTGCTTGATATTCATAAGCCTCTAATGAATAAGAAGGATGGAACTAAGCTTTATGGTGTTGATGGTCCAATAACGGTATTCCATAAAGATATTAACCGAGACAGCATTGTTAATGGTTCAGATAAAGTATGGCTGTTTTTTGGACTCAGAAGAGGTGGAACCGCGTACTACGCCTTAGATATAACGAGTCCCAATACACCTAAAATGTTATGGGGTGCTCCTATAACACCAGGAAAAACAGGCTTTGAAGAGTTAGGTCAGTCATGGTCAAAGCCTTTCGTGACATACATTCGTTCACAAAAAGAAAAGCCTGTGGTGATTTTTGCTGCAGGTTACGATACCAATAAAGACAATATTTCTAAAACGAAAGATAGCAAGGGACGAGGTTTATTTATTGTTGACGCTGAGAGTGGCAATTTAGTTTGGTCATTGACACCAGGTGGTCCGAGTATTAATACCGAACAAGCGAGTAAATTTGAAGGACTCCATAGTATTGCAGCAGATGTTTCACTCATGGACTCGGATTACGATGGATTTACAGATAGGATCTATGCAGCAGATACAGGTGGTAACATTTGGCGGGTTGATATGCCAAGAGATAAACCAAATGACACTGAAAACCCTTGGACCCACTTTAAATTTGCAGAGTTAGCAGGTTCGAAAGACAGAGATGATAGACGTTTCTTTTATCAACCATTAGTTGCTCGTACTTTCTTTAGTAAAGTCACCAAGACGATAACCAACAATGGCTCGTATACAACACGAAGAGAAGTCCCCTATGAAGCGATTATTATAGGCAGTGGTAATAGGGCTAGTCCACTTGAGAAAATAGTGAATAACCAGCTCTATGTGATACGTGATGAAAACACGGTAACACGCTCATACCAAGGTGATGAGATACCAGATACGATTTACCATAGCCAGCTTATGCAAGTAAAAGATGAACCTTTCTACCAAGCAACATCTAAACAAGCTTTTTACGAAAAAGAAGCGGAGCTAGGTGCGCTTAAAGGATGGAAATATCAACTTAGGTCTGGAGAAAAATCGTTAGCAAAAGCAACTGTCGTGGGCGGTATTGCTTACTTTACTTCGTTCACACCACACTTAGATACTACGATAGACCAATGTTCGGTAGGCAGTGGCGGTGGTTCTTTATATGCTTTACATTTACATTATGGTGCGCGCGTGTTCCAGAAGATCAGGTATGACACTGAGAGAGAAGTCCCCAGTACACCAGTGATCCTTTACCATAAAGAATCAGAAACAGAAGGGGGGTACAAACGCAGCACAGGCCGTTTAAATATAGAATTAAAGAGCACCGATTCTATTGGAGGTAAAGGCCCTGATGGCAGTAAACCGAGCGAACCATTCTTAAGTGCAAAAGTAGCGGGTCCCTTACCAACACTCAATAGCGCAGGGCAGCCAACATTTTTGAGTAATGAAGTACATGGTATTACGACAAAACAAATGTATATTTACAAACGAGAGGATCATGATGAAAAGTAATCATATAAAGGGTTTTACCTTGCTCGAAATGCTGATTGTTGTAGCGATAGCGGGCATCCTAGCCTCTGTCGCTTATCCTCAGTATACAGAATACGTCAAGAGAGCCGCGCGCTCAGATGCAATGGTATTACTATTAGATGCTGCCAATAAACAAGAGCAATATTATGCTGATAACAGAAGCTATGCAGATGATTTGAGCTTAATAAATGTCCCTTCGACGAGTGAAAATGGTTATTTTACCATTACAGTTGAGGTGCCAGACACAGGCACATCATTCAAAATCACGGCAACAGCAGCTTCTGGTGCAGTGGCAGGTGATACTGCTTGTTCTTCGTTTACCATTACAGATACAGGAATTAAAGGCTCTACAGGTACTAGTGATACGGATGATTGCTGGGAGCGCTAAATGCGCTCCTTACACTTTCTAGTATCCCTCATTCTTGCTCTACCCGCATTATTAATACTCATTTCAAGTCCAGTAGGTTTTCCTTTGAGGTTAAATGCACAATAGACAAAAGTACCATTTGCTAACCCTTTTAGGCTACCATCGGGCTTAAATGTAATGGCATGTCGTGGATATGATAATTCATCTTGGATATTAATACGGTCAATGACGTAGAGTACTTCTTCATCGGCATCAAGTACATGGTTTCTATTGGTATCGACAAAGCTGGTTAATGATTCGTGCCAGAGGTCTTTATGGCACTTATTATGAACTAAGCCACAAAAACTAATGTATTTATCGTGGGTTATAGCATAGCCTCGCGACAGAAAGATTTGCCGCTTTATCTGTTTAAGCGCCACTTCAGGTCTATTTTTGTGTAAAACGCTATTGAAGGAAGGCATAGCCAAAAAAGTAAGAATAACGATTAAAGATAGGGTGACGAGTAACTCAATCAGAGTTAAACCTCGAACGCGATTAAATGAGTT
Organism: Pseudoalteromonas sp. AWM4_233; assembly: GCF_056158285.1. Classification (NCBI taxonomy): domain Bacteria; kingdom Pseudomonadati; phylum Pseudomonadota; class Gammaproteobacteria; order Alteromonadales; family Pseudoalteromonadaceae; genus Pseudoalteromonas; species Pseudoalteromonas sp. AWM4_233. Next base: position 914,109 of record NZ_JBSWSZ010000001.1, read on the forward strand.
TTTAGCTGCCATCCTTGCAACCTTAATAAGATTAAATTGAGATTATAAATTTAGAATAAAGTATTGGTTTGTCAATGTTGTTTTATGAACAGCCAGTGCTGCTATCACCGTTATACAGTGCAGTCCCACCAACTGTGAGTGTCAGCGCTTTGGCATGTTCAGTTTGATTTAAAGGACAATAGATAAATTGACCAGCGTTTGTATTCACAACACGACCACTACTATCAAACCTTAAACGCGTATCTGGTGCTTTTAGATTGTCATTTGCTATAAGCTTATCCATAACGCGAAGTAAATCATCACTCGCTACTTCGTATGTGCCATTATTATTTTTATCAATAAATGAAATGATCTGGTTATTCTTCCAGTCATTGATGCATGTGAGATTTTCGTTTGCAGCGAGTTTTGTGGCATCGACAGGGCACAAGATCACGATTTCATCACTGGTTGTAGCTTTTGCTCGAGCAAATGTGATGTGTCTTTTCAACTCAAGCATAAAAGACTCTGCACGTGTTTTTTCATTTAGATCCGTATTACCGGCAAAAGACAAGGTCACTAAAATAGCTAATATCGCAATAGTGATGAGTAGTTCTAATAACGTGAAGCCACGATGTTTCATATTGACGCCTAGAAAAGAGCAATTATTCAATTGTAGCATATTTCATTATGAAGCTTTTTCTCAATAGTTTGCAACGAGTTTGTTTGCTATGAATAGTGGGATTGTCTAAAATCGACTCACTCGCTAAGGAAATAAAACACCATGAAAAAAATAGAAGCAATAATTAAACCTTTTAAACTCGATGATGTTCGTGAAGCTTTGTCTGAAATAGGCATTACAGGTATGACAGTCTGTGAAGTGAAGGGCTTTGGTCGTCAAAAAGGCCATACAGAGCTATACCGTGGTGCGGAATATATGGTCGATTTTTTGCCTAAAGTGAAACTAGATATTGTTTTAGCTGACGAAGATGTTGATAGAGCGATCGAAGTTATTCTTAAAACAGCGCAGACAGGTAAAATAGGTGACGGTAAAATCTTCGTGACTGAAGTCGAGCGTGTTGTGCGTATTCGAACAGGTGAAGAAGACGAAGAAGCTATTTAATGAGATTAAACAAAAACGGCGCTCAAAGAGCGCCTTTTTTGTTTATTAACGCAAATTAATTTATTTGTCGCTGTTGCTCGTTTAATAAACGCGTCTGCTGTGCATGTTTGCTCAACTCATCAAGTCCAAGCTTGGCATAGCTTTTCTCCATTATCTCAAGTGCTGTGATTAAATAGCTGCTTTGGGAAAAGTGTTCCACAACATATTTACCACGGTTAGCTGCGGCTAGATATGCCTCACGCTCAAAATAATATTCAGCTACTTTAATTTCGTAACGAGCCATTTTATTTAAAAGCCATACTAAGCGTTTTTTTGCTTCAGGTACATATGGGCTTTCAGGATAGCTATCTACTAAAGTTGAAAGATCTTGGAAAGCAACACGGGTGCGACTTGCATCACGGTCAGCTCTATCTATGCCGAAGTATTCTTGAAAGGCATTTTTATCGGCCTGAATATTAACTAAGCCACGCATAAAATACATGTAGTCTAAGTTTTTATGATTTGGGTTTAGACGAATAAAGCGGTCGATTGTTGCAAGTGCCTGATCAGTGTTTCCTGTTTTGTAATAGGCAAAAACGAGATCCATTTGTACTTGCTGTGCATGAGGACCAAATGGATAACGAGAATTTAACGCACCCAGTAACTCAATAGAACGTGCATATAAACCAGAGTCTAAGGTTGATTTAGCATCTTCATAGAGTGCTTGTGCTGATTTATTCGGCACACGTTCGATATCTTCTTGCTCTGGTGCAGAAGAGCATGCCGCAAGACCTAGAAAAGAAGTGCTGACTAGGATGGCAAAGGCGCGTTTCCCTAATTTAGTTATCATTTTATTTTACTACCTTTGGTGTCTTCGGCTAGGCCAAGATGGCAAAACCGAGTAAACTATGCATTTATGCGATTCTAACCCAGTCGAGCTAAGCTTGCACTGGTAATTTAGGTAAACTAACAGATGTCTGAGCAAATTTCTCTTCAAGCCGAAGTGCCAACTGAATTAGGCGGTAAACGTCTAGACCAAATTTTGGCGCAAATGTTCCCTGATTTTTCACGTTCAAGAATAAAAACTTGGATTTTAGATGAAAAAGTCACCGTCGATGGTGAGGTCTTATCGACACCAAGAGAAAAGCTGCTAGGTGGGGAGTTAATTTCCATCGAGACGCAAATCGAAGCGCCACGTGAATATGAAGCACAAGACATCGACCTAAACATCGTTTATGAAGATGATGACATCCTTGTTATTAACAAGCCTATGGGGCTAGTGGTACACCCTGGTGCTGGTAATCCAGATGGCACAGTATTAAATGCTTTATTACATCATCACCCGGATATCATTAATGTGCCACGAGCGGGTATTGTGCATCGTCTAGATAAAGACACGACAGGTTTAATGGTTGTTGCAAAAACCATCCAGGCTCAAACACATCTTGTTAAAGCCCTACAAAAACGTGATAACTTTACCCGTGAATATGAAGCGATTTGTAATGGTACAATGACAGCTGGAGGCATGGTTGAAAAACCAATTGGTCGTCATGCAACAAAACGCACGCATATGGCTATTCATGAAATGGGCAAACCTGCGGTAACGCATTACCGCGTTGCAGAAAAGTTCAGAGCGCACACACGTTTACGCTTAAGACTAGAAACAGGTCGTACTCACCAAATTCGTGTACACATGGCTTATTTAACGCATCCGCTAGTTGGTGATCAATTATATGGCGGCCGTCCTCGCCCTCCTCGCAATGCAACTCCAGAATTGTTCGCGCAGCTAAGAGACTTTAAACGTCAGGCGCTGCATGCAATTAAGTTAAGTATTGCGCACCCAATTACGGGAGAGCAAATGACTTGGGAAGCGCCTGTACCTGAAGATATGCAAATTCTAACCCAGGCGTTACGTGATGATACGAAAGCTAACCCCGATTTAGTCTATTAGAATATGCAGTTAGTTGATTGGCCATTACACCAAGTTGTCGGTGGTATTCAAACTACACGTTTAGGAGGTTGTTCTAGACCTCCTTATTCGAGTTTTAACCTTGGGTTTCATGTTGGTGATGACGAAGATACTGTGTTGGCTAATCATCGAGTCTTAAGTGAGTTCTTACCAAATCCACCATTTTGGTTAGATCAGGTCCATAGTGCCAATGTTGTAGATGTAACAAACTCTGTTACAGAGCAGAAGGTATCTGATAGGCCAAAAGCCGATGCGCTTTACACAAAACTAAAAGCGCAACCTTTGGCAATTATGAGCGCTGATTGTTTGCCAATTCTGTTAGCGAGTAACAATGGTAAAGAAGTGGCTGCTGTTCATGGTGGCTGGCGGCCTCTTGCTGGCAATATTATTGAGAAAACTATTGAAAAGTTTACCGCACCGAATCAACAAATATCGGCTTGGTTAGGCCCAGCAATTGGGCCTACTGCATTTGAAGTGGGTTCAGATGTTGTGAATGCTTTTACGTGCATGAATTCATCACATATTGATGACTTTACAGAGCGACAAAATAAAAAGTTTTTAGCTGATATTTTTTCTATTGCCAAACGGCAGTTGTCTTCGCTTGGCATAACACAAATATACAGTCATTATGAATGCACCTTTTCTATGCCAACAAAGTATTTCTCCTATCGCAGAGATGCAATCACGGGTCGATTAGCGACCTTGATTTGGCGCAAATAAATCAAATTAAAACTTTAAAATAGCCTTGAACAATACCTGTTGAATACCCATAAAGTAACTAGATTATTTTTATAAAGGTTTAGACGTCATGCGTTTAGATAGATTCACAAGTAAATTCCAATCTGCACTTTCCGATGCGCAATCACTGGCATTAGGCCGAGACCATCAATTTATTATGCCTGTGCATTTGATGTATGCACTACTTCAGCAAAATGGTTCAAGTGTTAGAGCTTTACTAGCGCAAGCAGGGATCAGTGCTGACGAACTAAATAATAAACTGACTAAATCAATCGATAAAATATTTAAGGTTTCAGGTATCGGTGGAGACGTTCAACTTCACAATGAACTTATTTCTCTTATTAATTTGTGTGATAAATATGCACAAAAGCGCAAAGACGAATATATATCGAGTGAGTTATTTGTATTTGCTGCGTGTGAAGATAAAGGCGAATTAGGTCAAATTTTAAGAGAGTTACAATTAACTCAAAAGAAAGTAGAACAAGCTATAAAAGCAATTCGAGGCGGTCAAAAAGTCGATAACCCAAATGCTGAAGACACACGTCAATCTCTTGAAAAATTCACTATTGATCTGACTGAGCGTGCAGAGCAGGGCAAACTAGATCCTGTAATTGGCCGTGATGAAGAAATCAGACGCACAATACAAGTACTACAGAGACGTACTAAGAATAATCCAGTTCTAATCGGTGAGCCAGGCGTTGGTAAAACAGCCATTGCTGAAGGTTTAGCACAACGTATCATTAATGGAGAAGTTCCTGAGGGTCTTAAAAATAAGCGTGTGCTTTCTCTTGATTTGGGTGCTCTGGTAGCTGGTGCAAAATATCGTGGTGAATTTGAGGAGCGCCTAAAGTCAGTTTTAAATGAACTGGCAAAAGAAGAAGGACAAGTGATCTTATTCATTGATGAAATCCACACTATGGTAGGTGCGGGTAAAACTGACGGTGCAATGGATGCAGGCAATATGTTGAAACCTGCACTTGCCCGAGGTGAGCTACATTGTGTGGGCGCCACAACTCTAGATGAATATCGTCAATATATTGAAAAGGATGCTGCGCTAGAAAGACGTTTTCAAAAAGTATTTGTGAGTGAGCCAAGTGTCTCTGACACAATTGCTATTTTACGTGGTTTAAAAGAGCGTTATGAGCTTCATCACTCTGTTGACATCACAGATCCTGCAATTGTTGCTGCAGCGAACCTTTCCCATCGTTATATTTCAGATAGACAACTTCCTGATAAGGCCATTGACTTAATTGATGAAGCAGGCAGCTCTATTCGTTTGCAAATAGATTCTAAACCTGAGCAACTAGATAGGTTAGAGCGTAAGATCATTCAACTAAAGTTAGAAGACAATGCACTGGCGAAAGAAAAAGACGAAGCAAGTCAAAAGCGTCGTACTGAAATGCAGAGTCTAATTTCAGAATTAGAGAGTGAATACAAAGAACTTGATGAAGTGTGGAATGCCGAAAAAGCATCTTTACAGGGCACGCAAGTAATAAAAGGTGAGCTAGAGCAAGCGAGATTAGATCTTGAAGTTGCACGTCGAGCAAGCGACTTGCAAAGAATGTCAGAGCTTCAGTATGGACGAATTCCTGAACTAGAAAGAAAACTAGATCTTGCATCTCAAGCTGAAATGCAAGAAATGAGCTTGTTAAAAAATCAGGTCGGTGAAGACGAAATTGCAGAAATATTATCACGCTGGACTGGGATACCTGTGGCTAAGATGCTACAAGGTGAGCGCGAAAAACTCCTACAAATGGAAGATGAACTACATAATAAAGTAATAGGGCAAGACGAAGCGGTAAATGCGGTATCAAATGCTATACGTCGTTCAAGAGCTGGTCTTGCAGATCCAAATCGTCCGATTGGTTCATTCCTATTCTTAGGCCCGACAGGTGTAGGTAAGACTGAGTTAACAAAAGCACTTGCTAATTTTATGTTTGACACTGAAGAAGCCATGGTTCGAATTGATATGTCCGAATTTATGGAAAAGCACTCAGTCGCAAGACTAGTTGGCGCGCCTCCTGGCTATGTAGGTTATGAAGAAGGTGGCTATTTAACTGAAGCGGTTAGACGTCGCCCATATTCTGTGGTTTTATTGGATGAGGTAGAAAAAGCACACCCTGATGTGTTCAATATATTACTTCAAGTGTTAGATGATGGCCGTTTAACAGATGGTCAAGGTCGTACTGTTGATTTTAAAAACACAGTGATCATTATGACTTCAAATTTAGGCTCTGACATTATCCAAGAACAAGCTGGTCAAAATGATTACACATCATTAAAAGAAAAGGTAATGGGCGTTCTTGCAACTCAGTTTAGACCTGAGTTTATAAACCGCATCGATGAAACCGTCGTGTTCCACCCTTTAATAGATGAACATATTAAAGAGATCGCGAATATACAGTTAGATAAATTAACAGCCAGATTATTTGAAAAAGGCTACCAGTTTGAATTGTTACCTGAAGCGTTAGGTAAAATAGCAGCACATGGGTTTGACCCTGTGTTTGGTGCAAGACCACTAAAGCGTGCAATTCAGCAATATGTTGAAAACCCATTAGCTCAAAAACTATTAGCAGGCGAATTTATCCCAGGTGATAAAATTAGAGTAACGGTAGATAACGACGTTATTACATTTATAAAGTAATAAGCTGACTAATCATTGGGCATTCATTTTATATGTGTGCCCAAATTAATTTCTTTTTCTTCCTTGCATTATCTTTCTTCTCGACAATACTTAAATTCCCCCGAATGATTAGGGGGGGTTATATGACTTAAATATTGTAGATTTACTTCATTTTGATTTCTTTTTGTACAGAAAATATCGAAAAACAGGCGTTTCGTTTAAAATACGCGCGAACAGTCAGTTTTTTGCATTTTTCTTTAAAAAAGGGCTTGCGTAATTTTCTGCTCTCCCTATAATGCGACCCCACTGACACGGGGCGAGACGCTGAAAAGCAAATCAAAACGATGTCGAGTCAAATAAAACTTAACTTTAAAACTTTTTAAAATTAAGTGTTGACATAAAAAGTGAAGTCGTTATTATGGCGCTCCACTTCGCAGCAAGGCTGCGGTAGCTAACCAGCGTTAGTTACAACGTTCTTTAAAAATATGAAGCAATCATCTGTGTGGGCACTCGTACAGATTGAGTTCTAACAGCTCTTGATTCAGGAGCAAAAAAATTTAGAGTCTCAATTTCTTATGAGTGACTATATAGTCAATTTATACAGAATTCATTGAGCACGAATCTTCGGATTCAAAAAACTTTTAATTGAAGAGTTTGATCATGGCTCAGATTGAACGCTGGCGGCAGGCCTAACACATGCAAGTCGAGCGGTAGCATTTCTAGCTTGCTAGAAGATGACGAGCGGCGGACGGGTGAGTAATGCTTGGGAATATGCCTTAGGGTGGGGGACAACAGTTGGAAACGACTGCTAATACCGCATAACGTCTACGGACCAAAGGGGGCTTCGGCTCTCGCCCTTAGATTAGCCCAAGTGGGATTAGCTAGTTGGTGAGGTAATGGCTCACCAAGGCGACGATCCCTAGCTGGTTTGAGAGGATGATCAGCCACACTGGAACTGAGACACGGTCCAGACTCCTACGGGAGGCAGCAGTGGGGAATATTGCACAATGGGCGCAAGCCTGATGCAGCCATGCCGCGTGTGTGAAGAAGGCCTTAGGGTTGTAAAGCACTTTCAGTAAGGAGGAAAGGTTAGTAGTTAATACCTGCTAGCTGTGACGTTACTTACAGAAGAAGCACCGGCTAACTCCGTGCCAGCAGCCGCGGTAATACGGAGGGTGCGAGCGTTAATCGGAATTACTGGGCGTAAAGCGTACGCAGGCGGTTTGTTAAGCGAGATGTGAAAGCCCCGGGCTCAACCTGGGAACTGCATTTCGAACTGGCAAACTAGAGTATGATAGAGGGTGGTAGAATTTCAGGTGTAGCGGTGAAATGCGTAGAGATCTGAAGGAATACCGATGGCGAAGGCAGCCACCTGGGTCAATACTGACGCTCATGTACGAAAGCGTGGGGAGCAAACGGGATTAGATACCCCGGTAGTCCACGCCGTAAACGATGTCTACTAGGAGCTGGGGTCTTCGGACAACTTTTCCAAAGCTAACGCATTAAGTAGACCGCCTGGGGAGTACGGCCGCAAGGTTAAAACTCAAATGAATTGACGGGGGCCCGCACAAGCGGTGGAGCATGTGGTTTAATTCGATGCAACGCGAAGAACCTTACCTACACTTGACATACAGAGAACTTACCAGAGATGGTTTGGTGCCTTCGGGAACTCTGATACAGGTGCTGCATGGCTGTCGTCAGCTCGTGTTGTGAGATGTTGGGTTAAGTCCCGCAACGAGCGCAACCCCTATCCTTAGTTGCCAGCGATTCGGTCGGGAACTCTAAGGAGACTGCCGGTGATAAACCGGAGGAAGGTGGGGACGACGTCAAGTCATCATGGCCCTTACGTGTAGGGCTACACACGTGCTACAATGGCGCATACAGAGTGCTGCAAGCTCGCGAGAGTTAGCGAATCACTTAAAGTGCGTCGTAGTCCGGATTGGAGTCTGCAACTCGACTCCATGAAGTCGGAATCGCTAGTAATCGCGGATCAGAATGCCGCGGTGAATACGTTCCCGGGCCTTGTACACACCGCCCGTCACACCATGGGAGTGGGTTGCTCCAGAAGTAGGTAGCTTAACCTTAGGGAGGGCGCTTACCACGGAGTGATTCATGACTGGGGTGAAGTCGTAACAAGGTAGCCCTAGGGGAACCTGGGGCTGGATCACCTCCTTAACGATTTAGAACAGATTTGTTCGTAGTGTCCACACAGATGATTGTTAGTTAGCTTTATAGCTAATTAATATTGCTCTTTAAAAATTTGGAAAAGCTGATAATTAATTCTTTTAGAAGAAATTCTAGAAAGAGTTTTCAAAAGTAAAACAATGCCGATAAACATTCATTTGTTTATTAGCGTCTACTTTAGTATTCAATATTAACTTCTGGCGAAGTTAAAACTGTCTTTGACGATACAAACCATTTTGGGTTGTATGGTTAAGTGACTAAGCGTACACGGTGGATGCCTTGGCAGTTGGAGGCGATGAAGGACGTACTAACTTGCGATAAGCCTAGTCAAGCCAGTAAGAGGCGCTTGAGACTAGGATTTCCGAATGGGGAAACCCACCTGTTTACAGGTATCGTTAACTGAATACATAGGTTAACGAGGCGAACGCGGAGAACTGAAACATCTAAGTACCCGTAGGAAAAGAAATCAACCGAGATTCCGAAAGTAGCGGCGAGCGAAATCGGACTAGCCCTTAAGCTTTAGTGTAGTTAGTGGAACATTCTGGAAAGTTTGACGATACAGGGTGACAGTCCCGTACACAAAAACTTATCTAAAGTGAAATCGAGTAGGTCGGAGCACGTGAAACTTTGACTGAATATAGGTGGACCATCATCTAAGGCTAAATACTCCCAACTGACCGATAGTGAACCAGTACCGTGAGGGAAAGGCGAAAAGAACCCCTGTGAGGGGAGTGAAATAGAACCTGAAACCGTGTACGTACAAGCAGTAGGAGCCCTTCGAGGGTGACTGCGTACCTTTTGTATAATGGGTCAGCGACTTATATTTTGTAGCGAGGTTAACCGTTTAGGGTAGCCGTAGCGAAAGCGAGTCTTAACTGGGCGTTGAGTTGCAAGGTATAGACCCGAAACCCGGTGATCTAGCCATGGGCAGGTTGAAGGTTGAGTAACATCAACTGGAGGACCGAACCCACTAACGTTGAAAAGTTAGGGGATGACCTGTGGCTTGGAGTGAAAGGCTAATCAAACCGGGAGATAGCTGGTTCTCCCCGAAATCTATTTAGGTAGAGCCTCGGACGAATACTTACGGGGGTAGAGCACTGTTAAGGCTAGGGGGTCATCCCGACTTACCAACCCTTTGCAAACTCCGAATACCGTAAAGTAATATCCGGGAGACACACGGTGGGTGCTAACGTCCATCGTGGAGAGGGAAACAACCCAGACCGTCAGCTAAGGTCCCAAAGTGTATGTTAAGTGGGAAACGATGTGGGAAGGCTAAAACAGCTAGGAGGTTGGCTTAGAAGCAGCCATCCTTTAAAGAAAGCGTAATAGCTCACTAGTCGAGTCGGCCTGCGCGGAAGATGTAACGGGGCTAAACATACCACCGAAGCTACGGCTGCATACTTTGTATGCGGGGTAGGGGAGCGTTCTGTAAGCGGCTGAAGCTCAATTGTAAAGTTGGGTGGACGTATCAGAAGTGCGAATGCTGACATGAGTAACGATAATGCGGGTGAAAAACCCGCACGCCGGAAGACCAAGGGTTCCTATCCCATGTTAATCAGGGTAGGGTAAGTCGACCCCTAAGGCGAGGCTGAAGAGCGTAGTCGATGGGAAACGGGTTAATATTCCCGTACTTGGAATAATTGCGATGGGGGGACGGAGCAGGCTAATCAAGCATGGCGTTGGTTGTCCATGTGAAAGGCTGTAGGCTGGTGACTTAGGAAAATCCGGGTCGCCAAGGCTGAGAGTCGAGACGAGCTACCACGGTAGTGAAGTTGATGATGCCCTACTTCCAGGAAAAGCCTCTAAGCTTCAGATTATTTCGAATCGTACCCCAAACCGACACAGGTGGTCAGGTAGAGAATACTAAGGCGCTTGAGAGAACTCGGGTGAAGGAACTAGGCAAAATTGTACCGTAACTTCGGGAGAAGGTACGCTCCTATCTGTGATGAGATTTACTCTCTAAGCGGACGGGAGCCGCAGTGACCAGGTGGCTGGGACTGTTTATTAAAAACACAGCACTGTGCAAAATCGTAAGATGACGTATACGGTGTGACACCTGCCCGGTGCCGGAAGGTTAATTGATGGGGTTAGCTTAGGCGAAGCTCTTGATCGAAGCCCCGGTAAACGGCGGCCGTAACTATAACGGTCCTAAGGTAGCGAAATTCCTTGTCGGGTAAGTTCCGACCTGCACGAATGGTGTAACCATGGCCACGCTGTCTCCACCCGAGACTCAGTGAAATTGAAATCGCAGTGAAGATGCTGTGTACCCGCGGCTAGACGGAAAGACCCCGTGAACCTTTACTACAGCTTGGCACTGAACATTGAGCCTACATGTGTAGGATAGGTGGGAGGCTTTGAAGTGGCGTCGCCAGATGTCATGGAGCCATCCTTGAAATACCACCCTTGTATGTTTGATGTTCTAACATAGGTCCCTTATCGGGATTGTGGACAGTGCCTGGTGGGTAGTTTGACTGGGGCGGTCTCCTCCCAAAGAGTAACGGAGGAGCACGAAGGTTGGCTAAGTACGGTCGGACATCGTACGGTTAGTGTAATGGTAGAAGCCAGCTTAACTGCGAGACAGACACGTCGAGCAGGTACGAAAGTAGGTCATAGTGATCCGGTGGTTCTGAATGGAAGGGCCATCGCTCAACGGATAAAAGGTACTCCGGGGATAACAGGCTGATACCGCCCAAGAGTTCATATCGACGGCGGTGTTTGGCACCTCGATGTCGGCTCATCACATCCTGGGGCTGAAGTCGGTCCCAAGGGTATGGCTGTTCGCCATTTAAAGTGGTACGCGAGCTGGGTTTAGAACGTCGTGAGACAGTTCGGTCCCTATCTGCCGTGGGCGTTTGAGAATTGAGAGGGGCTGCTCCTAGTACGAGAGGACCGGAGTGGACGAACCGCTGGTGTTCGGGTTGTGATGCCAATTGCATTGCCCGGTAGCTACGTTCGGAATCGATAACCGCTGAAAGCATCTAAGCGGGAAGCGAGCCTCGAGATGAGTTCTCACTTTAACTTTAAGTTAACTGAAGGGCCGTTGGAGACTACAACGTTGATAGGCTGGGTGTGGAAGTGTAGTGATACATTAAGCTAACCAGTACTAATTACCCGTGAGGCTTAACCATACAACGCCAAAGTGGTTTTAGTGCAGAAGCTAATATGAACTAGAGTAGAAGTTTTAGAAATTATCAGATTTTTCCAGATTTTAACCAAATTTGCTTGGTGACCATAGCGTTTTGGAACCACCTGATTCCATGCCGAACTCAGAAGTGAAACGAAACAGCGTCGATGATAGTGTGGGTTTCCCATGTGAAAGTAGAACATTGCCAAGCACCTATTTAGAGAAAGCCCGATTCGAAAGAGTCGGGCTTTTTTGCTTTAAGTCCCTCTGCAATATATAAAATGGTTCACTTCACCTTGCGCAAAAGAAGCGCTCTCACTGCGTTCGCAGTCGCTAATTTTGCACGATAGCGTCGATGATAGTGTGGGCGCGGCCAGCCTGGCTTCCCATGTGAAAGTAGAACATCGCCAGCAAAGGTTGCCCCAGGCAATTAAAGAAACCCGTTGCAGAAATGCAGCGGGTTTTTTGCGTTTAGGTGCTAAATCGTCCTGCACGGTGATGAGGCAAAGCTCGGTGATAAAAAGACGAATTAGCGCAAGGTGAAGTGAGCAACCTTCACCGTACTTAATCTAGGCGCCCTCAACTCCAGCTAAACTGGTTTATCTCACCTTGCGCGAAAAGAATGTAAGCGCTACGCGCTTGTCATAAACCTTTCGCACTATCCTTGCGCAAAAGAAGCGCTCTCACTGCGTTCGCAGTCGCTAGCCTTTTACACTTCTCTAGCGCAAGGCAAATGTACTCGCCTTGCACGCTGTCATTAACTTTGCACTTTACTTGAAAGTAATGCCTAGTCACCAACTTGACACTTAATCCTAAAAAAGCTCTGCTTCTTGATGAGATAGATTACCTCGTAGGTCTTCAACCATTTTTGTTAGGTCTCTATTTGCATTTGCCACAGTTCGGGATACATTGTCGCTTTGGGCCAATTTCTTATAATTGTCAGAAATAACTTGGAGTTGAATTAATGTTTCATGAAGCGTTTCTGATATTTTTGTTTGCTCACTGGCAGAGTCTGTAACTTGCTGGTTTAGACTTTTCATTTGTTCCATTTCTTGGAGAATCTCCTTCAATGCTATTTGTGCATCTTGGCTCTTCTCTGCGTTATCAGCTGTTATTTTAATTTCATGCTGCATTGCAGCTACAGCTTGTTTGGATGTAGTCTGAAGTTCATCTATAACGGAGGTAATACTCATAGTTGATTGATGGGTTTTAGACGCGAGGCTTCGAACCTCATCTGCCACAACAGCAAAGCCTCTGCCTGCTTCTCCAGCTCTTGCAGCTTCGATTGCGGCATTGAGTGCGAGTAAGTTGGTTTGTTCTGCTATAGAGCCAATCATATCGAGTACACCGCTAACACTTGCCGCTTTGGATTCTAGAGACTCTATGACAATCGACGTATTTTCTACCTCTCTAACAAGCTCCTTCATGCTATTAGCAGACAGCTCCATAGTATCTCCACAGTTACTCGCTTTTTGTGTGACTAGGGTAGTTGATTGCAAAGCTTGTTGAGTAAGTCCTTGCAACCTCGTTGCAATTTCAGATAATCCATTAATGGTACTTTCCATAGTTTGAGAGCATGCGACTTGTTCTTCAGAACCTCTGCTTATTTCATTGCTAACGTGATCTATTGCTTCAAATGCATCTTCAACTTCTCCTTTTACAACAGCTATGTTTGAGACAGCTTCAACAATATGATTCTTTATTTCCGTTATGGCTTGACTGAGTTGACCCACTTCATCATTGAAGGGGTAATCCATGTGCAAATCATATTTCCCATTAGAGATCTCAACTGTTTTATCTATCAAATCTCGTAGAGGTAAGATAATTGCTTTGTGTATAAAAAGTAGGATACCGAGTATTGCAACTATAGCTATGAAGAATGACATTATCGGATAGACAGTCATAACAGTAGATTGCTGTTGCTCTAGGTTGCTCTGAACTTCAGTAAAGTGCTTAGTTACTGCGCTTCTTTTTTCTATAAGTCCTCGAGCGAAATCTCTGTCAATGCCTCTTACCATTGTATCGCTTTGTTTATAGTTTTTATTTAGAACAAAGCTTCTTTGAGCTTTCTCATAAGCTTTTAGCATAGATTGATGCTGATTAATAAACCGAGTTGTCCAATCTCCTTCTTCAAAAGTTTGCAGTTGCTTTAAATCTTTCTGCACACTTTTATGAAGAGAAAGGAATTCTTGCCAATACTTTTCTTCATTTCTGAGTAGCAGGTTTTTCCATGCTTGAACTTGGCTTTTGAAAGAAGACTCTGCGTTGGTAATTAGAATAATGCGTTGCTGATCTTTGTTTACTAAGGATTGGTAATCCCAAATCAAAAACTCAAGTTTTAAGATACTGAATGTACTTGCAGCTAAGATTAAAGAAATACCTAAAATTATAGGGACCGCAACCTTACTTTTTATATTCATACCACTCACCACTTGATTTGGGTTCTGAAAGTGTGAGTGACAATCTTTATTTTGTCTAATTAGTATTCAAGTTGCTTACTTTTAGCTTGTTGTAAGTCCTGAGGCTCATAACTATTAAAGTTGCAGCGATTAAGCCACTTGCTATATGGTGTATAACAAGGTGACTGGCTAAAAAAGCAGGAATATCACTGAGGTCGTCAATAAATATCATTTTCCCTATAAAAGCAATGTAAACGCTGATGTGTCCGCAAAGCGCTATTTTAAACTTTTTACTGAACCTATTTACCAATAACTCTGAAAGTTTTTTGTGCATAACTTTTAAAAGTAGCAAGCCAACAAAAGCAGAAATAATGGTTAACATACCCAAGCCAAGAATTGATAGTTTGATAAGAACAGCTGTGATGATGTAGACGATAATTGTCATGGTTCCTCCGAATAAAGGGCTCATGATATGAAAAATTGCAGATATGTCTATCAGATGTATATGTTGATTAAAGCAGTTATTATCTTCATTAATGTATCGTTACATAAAACTGTATGATGAGACCAATGTACCGATAACATTTAAGTATTTTAATCAGTATAATTTCGCCCTCTTCAATGTTTTATTCCCAAGGAAAATTTATGCCCGTGCAGGGGTCGTATCTATTTGTGATCTTAGTTTGGTCAACAACACCGCTTGGTATTGTCTGGAGCGCCGAGACGATGCCACCAACACTAAGTGTTTTTCTACGTATGTTGATTGCATTGGTGCTTGCCATTGTCACTGTGTTTGCTCTAAAAATACATGTGCCGTGGTCGAGAAAGTCCTGCCTGTTATATTTCTATTCTGCTGCAGGCATTGTAGTGGGTATGCTTTTCAGCTATTTGGCAGCTCAGACTGTGCCTTCCGGTGTGATTTCTCTAGTGTTTGGCCTTGCGCCAATAATCTCGGGTCTTTTTGCGCAAAAAATATTATCAGAACATGCTTTTACACCCGTTAAACTAATCGCCTTATTGTTCTCTATACTCGGCTTGTTTTTAGTGTGTAAAACGCAAATTCAGCAATTGAATGTACCAGTAGAAGGGATTATCTATGTGCTCATGGCAGTAACAAGTTTTAGTTTAAGTGGCGTAATGATCAAAACAGTACCAATCGCAATCCACCCAATGGCAACAACGCTAGGGGCATTGGCATTTGTAACGCCTGTTTTTGCAATAATTTGGTTAGCAGCAGGTGGTGAGATTAATTATGAACAATGGCAAATGAAGTCAATTTTAGCTACGGGTTACTTAGCACTTTTTGGCTCATTGTTAGGATTCTTAGCCTATTTTCATGTACTGCAAAAGTTACCGGCAAGTACAGTTGCCTTGACGACTTTGATCACCCCTGTTTTTGCGGTAAGTCTGGGCGCGTTTCTGAATGATGAGGTTTTAACGTCATCGCTTTTAATTGGCGGTACTATGATTTTGCTAAGCTTATTTCTTTACCAGTTTGGTGATAAGTACATCAAACGAAATAAGCTAGAAGCGGTTGAAAAGGCCTAAATCTTTAAAAGTGTACACACGGTTTCAACACGTGTTTGAAAACAGCTAGCGATGAGTAATACGCGTTGATGCGCATTGTCTAGCTGTTCATTTACTTTTTCTTTAACTAAAAACTGACATATCGCATGTAATACACCCGGTTCGCTTTGCTGAGACGTTTTTGACTGTATTTCAATAAGAGTTAAAAGAGCAGAAAATTCATGGTCTGGCAATTTGGCTAAGTTATGATTAAATGCAAGATAACAATCGATAGGGCGCATGCTTTGATGATTTTTATGCCCGAGAGCGAGAGCAAGTGATTCATTTCTTTCAAATAACATAAGAGACCTTAAAAAGTTAAACGGCCATTGTGTTTGCTGAGCATTAGAGCAAAGCGCATGAATAACCGTGTTGCCTTGTCTGTTGGCTTGCTTATAGCCCTCAATTTCAGTGAGTGCATTCGAGAAAAATGCCAGTCGCTCTAATGTATTAATACCAGTGATCAGTCCTTCAGGTAGTGCTTCTTTTGTTGTGATTAGCTGCTTGCAAAGGTCTTGAAAGAATATATAGGTCTCTTGGTTCTTCGTTGCCTGCTCGAAGCAGAACTTTAATACAAGCACGCAATCAGAGTCGCTAAGTTGGCTATAGAACTCAGGCAGTTTATCTACTTGTTGTGATTTTATATAAGAAATGAATCTCTGAAGTGTTTGGTTTTGCACTGTATTCGGGATCTTTTTTAAATTTAGTTTATAGTAGCAAATTCGAGGCTTAGGGAAAGAATAAACTGCGCCTGTTACTTCCACATTATTTACACATTCATGGCAGAACATGATCTTGAGTCAATTTTTTGAAGTTAAAATGAAGACGCTTAGATTACCTATTCGCATAAAAATATTAATTATGCTGCTGTTAGCTAATTCGACATTGGTATTGGCCATATTTTTGGCTAATCAGATAGCATTTGATAAAAGCTTTTCTGACTATGTTCAAAGTCAAACTAAAGCGCGTCTTGAGCCAGTTATTGAAGCTTTTCACCAAACAATGGAAACGCAACAAAATGTTGATTGGCTAGATAGAAGGTCGCCACACTGGAAAAACTTAATGCGAACTTACCATCAAGTCAGTGCCGCCAATGAGGCCTTACCTAAAAAACGTCCAAAGCCTAGCAAGGATATACGCCCACCTCATCGGGGAGAGCGAAGAGGCAGGGGACCCTCAGATAAGCTATTTTTCAAAGCGCCAGATGGTACATTATTGGTAGGAAGGCCATCTATGGTTAAGGACGCACTTTGGTTACCTGTTTATTGGCCAGATAAAAAAGAGCAAAAGTTAGGATATATAGGTGTTGAAAATGGTTCGATGGTAACGGGAAAGTTTGAAAAATTATTTGCGAAGCAGCAGCGTCAACACTTTGTTGTCATTGCTATTATTGCTTTTGTCGTGACTTTTTTACTGTCTATACCCTTTAGTAAATATTTAGTTAGGCCAATACTTGCATTAAGGCAAAGAACAAAAAACCTCACCAGTGGGGACTATTCGTTATCAAAACAAATCATTCGCAGAGATGAATTAGGTCAGCTTGAAAGTGACATGAATTTGCTGGCAAAAACATTGGCTGAAAATTTGACTGCTCGGCAACGTTGGATAGCTGATATTTCTCATGAATTAAGAACCCCGATTGCGGTTATTAAAGCTGAAATCGAGGGCATGATTGACGGTGTCATAGAAGCTGATGAAGCGCAGCTTGATTCATTGCATGAAGAGATCATGCGACTTACCAAATTAGTAAACGATCTTCACCAGCTTTCGATGTCAGATAGGGGGTCGTTGTCCTATGAAAAGTCACAAATGGTGTTGCCTGAACTCATAGAACGCAGTCTTGAAAAAAGAAAAAGTGAACTTAGTCACTTTGATTTGCAGTTTGATTTCAGCCCCAGATGCTTCTTGTTCTGTGATGCACATCGTATGGGACAGTTATTCGATAACTTATTGCAAAACACGTTACGCTATACTGATGCATCGCCAGAAAATAAGGGAATGTTAGATATTAAGGTGAGCAGAATTGGGCAAGGGGTCCAAGTTATATGGCAAGATAGCAGCCCAGGAGTAGGGTCTGAACAGCTGTCACACCTCTTTGAACGACTCTACAGAACAGACTCAGCCAGAAACCGTAAAACAGGTGGTTCAGGGCTTGGTTTGGCGATATGCCAGAATATTATTATGGCGCATAATGGCGAAGTTCACGCAGAGCAAAGTAAGCTTGGTGGATTAAAATTGACGATAGAATTCAAATATAAGGAAAATTAAATGGTGACTGCAGATTCGGTCCTTATTGTTGAAGATGAAGAAAAGCTGGCTGCGATTTTAGCAAAATACTTATCAGCTTCAGGCTTTGAATGTCAAGTCGTTACTGATGGTGGCGAAGTAATGACAGCATTTGAGCGCTATAAGCCTTGTATGGTGCTTTTAGACATCATGTTACCTAACGTTGACGGTATAACTTTGTGTAAGCAGATCAGGGCTCAAAGCCAGATCCCCATCATTATGACGACAGCTAAGGTTGAAGAAATTGATAGGTTGATTGGTCTTGAAGTTGGTGCGGATGATTATGTCTGCAAGCCATATAGCCCAAGAGAAGTTGTAGCTAGGGTAAAAGCGATCATGCGTAGAGTAAATTATATTGCAGAGCAAAACCAAGAAGCTCTTCATGGCTTAAAAGTTGATGAGCAAACATTTATGGTAAGGTTCAACAATGAAAGTATTTCACTCACACATGTTGAGTTTCTGCTGCTTAAAGCTATGTATGTTCACCCAGGGCGTATTTTCAGTCGTGATAAACTGATGGATCATATTTATTCAGACGACCGGATAGTCAGCGATAGAACGGTTGATAGCCATATCAAGAAACTTCGTAAAAAATTACAGAGCATTGCACCTGAAGCCAATTTTATTCATTCGATTTATGGTGCCGGCTATAAGTTCGAACCTATCTAAAAAAGCACCCTTGGGTGCTTTTTTCAATTCATCTTTCTTATGAAGTGCGTTTCACATCGACTTTTAACTTTAACTTTTGCCCTGGCTGCAGATACTTTTGTCCAGATAAGTTATTCCACTCGACAATTTCTTTTACCGTTAAGTTAAATTTAGAAGCAATACGGGCTAAAGAATCACCACGCCTAACCTTGTAAGTAATGGTTCGGGTAGTAGAAACTAATCCGGTAGGTTTGCTCTCTGCTTTTGTTTGATAAATTGTGAGCTTTTGCCCGAGCTTTAATACGCTGTTGGTTTTTAGCTTATTCCAGTTAGCAAGCTGCTTTACTGTAACATCATACTCTCGGCTGATATCCCACAGTGTGTCACCAGATTTCACCGTATGTGTTTTTTTAGCGCTCGTAGACTTATTCGCGGCAACTCTGACCGACTTTGGTAAGTGCTCACTATTGATTTTTCCATCGCTTAGAGGAACAAGCAGTTTTTGGTTGACACGGATAATATGGGTATCAAGCTTATTTAGAGATTGAATGGTTTTACTGCTCGTCGAAAACTTTTTAGCAATCACAGATAGAGTGTCACCGCGTTTCACCGTGTAGTATTGCCAACGCAACCTGTCTTTCACTGGTGTTTGTGCGAGTTTGTTTTTAAATGCATCCGCTTTATCACTGGGGATCAGTAATTGATGTGGACCATCAGGTGCGGTTGCCCACCGGTTAAACCCTGGGTTTAAACGGTATAATTCAGTGAGGCTTAAATCAGCCATGTCAGCGGCAAGGGCTAAATCAATTTGTGAGCCGACATCGACAATCTCAACTACCTGAGCATTAATAATTGGCTTCCAAGTGACATTGAACTCTTCTTGTCGTTTTAATAAATCTGATAAAGCCAATAACTTAGGCACGTAAGCCGTCGTTTCTCTTGGTAAATCAAGCGACCAAAAATCCGTAGGTAAATGTTTTTTACGGTTCTTTCTGATGGCTTTTAAAACGCGCCCTTCACCTGAGTTGTATGCTGCAATGGCATTCAGCCAATCACCTTCTAAAGTTTTATGCAGATAACTCAAATAGTCTAAAGCTGCACGCGTTGACTGCACTATGTCTCGGCGACCGTCATACCACCAATTCTGATGTAAGTTAAAACGCTCTCCCGTTTGAGGCATAAACTGCCAGATACCCGACGCACTTCTATGTGAGTAGCCGAATGGGTCGAACGCACTTTCAACGATGGGGAGTAAAGCGATCTCGATCGGGATTTGGCGTTTTTCTACTTCTTCAACAATAAAGTATAAATACGGCTCTGCACGCTTTGATATACGGTCTAAATATTTTTGATGGCGTTGATAATAGTTTCTCTCAGCTACAACAGGGCGGTTTTGAGGCACAGGAATTGAGAGTTGGTAACGAATACGTTCCCAAACATCATCGAATACGGGAGCCGGCTCGTCTGCTTCTACCGGCTCTGTGATTGAATTAGCAAGCGCTTCGCTAATATCTAAAGGGCTTGCTAGGTTCTCATTAGCAGCTGTATTGATGACCTCTAATTGATCTTTTGGTGTGTCAGTTAGGGTTTGACAACCCGTTAACAACGAGAGCGTTAAAACTATACTTGCAGACTTTTTCATAGTGATTCATATTCGAGCAAAAACCGCTCAATTCTACAGATTCTCTTGCGTTATTTAAAGTAATCACATGGTAACTTGGTTAAAATTCATCTTTCCAAGCCCTTAAAGCTGCAAATTTTTGCCAGTTTTCATTTGTATCTTGAATTAAATGCTTAGGTACATGTACAAGGCTACTTTCTTCAGAGGCTCTTAAAAAGGGGTTTACAGCCCGCTCAAGACCAAAATGTGTCGGTAAACTTGGCTGATTATCATCTCGAAGCTTTTGTACTTTTTCGATATACGCTAATAAGTCTGCATTGTTAGGTTCAACAGCTAAAGCAAATTTAAGGTTGGCTTGGGTGTATTCATGGGTACAGTATATAAGCGTATCATCGTCACATTCGGCAAACTTTGCTAAAGAATGCCACATCATCTCAGCATCACCTTCAAATAAGCGCCCGCACCCAGCGCTAAATAAAGTATCACCGGTAAAGCAAAAAGCATCATTCATATAGCAAATGTGATCTAAGGTATGTCCTGGCGTTGAGATGATTTTAAACTTTGTATCGGCAATGGTTATTTCATCACTGTCATTTAATTTGTGTGAGATACCTTCAAAAGGAGAGTGAACAGGGCCATAAACAGGAATGTTTTTGAACGCCTTAAGTAAAGCCTCAACGCCATTGGTATGATCCCAGTGATGGTGGGTGATTAGAATACCAGCCAGCGTTGTGTGAGTTTGTTTTAAATAATCAAATACAGGGTCAGCTTGCCCTGGGTCAACAACCCAAACTTTATTTTCTTTTCTCAATGCCCAGATATAGTTATCAGAAAAAGCTTTAATTGGATCAACTTGCACCATAAGTATTTGCTCTATAAAGTGTAGATGGGTTTAGTATAACGAGCATCAATAATGAAACCAGCATTAAGTTTTCGGTCTGGACCAAAACCATTAACTTGGTCTGACTTTCCACATGGCGATTATATAAAAGTCGGCTTAGAGCGAAGAATGAAAGCTTGGTTACCTAGGATGTTTGGATATCACTTACTTAAACTAGGCTCATTAAGTGGCCAACTTGATACATCAAAATGTGTGATCCCTCATCAAGTGAATGTATCTCCTCATCAATGTAAAAAAACCAGTGTGGTTGCTGAAATTGATGAACTCCCTTTTTCGGAGCACAGTGTTGATGTATGTGTGCTGGCCCACAGTTTAGAATATGAAAGTGATCCTCATCACATTCTGCGTGAAGCACATCGTACTTTAATTCCTGGTGGCTACTTGGTTATTTCAGGGTTTAACCCGTTCAGTTTATGTGGATTGGCGAATTTATTGCCGTTTAGTTCTCAAAAGCTGCCGTGGTCAGGGCGTTTTTTTACCCCTGCACGAGTAAAAGATTGGTTAGATTTATTGGGGTTCGAAATAATTAGTGATGAGCGCTTTGTCTATGCATCGTTGGCTCGTGGCAGCCGTTTATCTCGTTTTGCGCCTTGGCGGCGTTTTTGTCGTCATTATTTAAAACCCATGGGCAGCTGTTATATGCTGGTGGCACGAAAGCGGGTCGCACCTTTAACACCAATTAAACCTAAGTGGCACGCAAGGCCCAAATGGGCACCTGCGGTTAAAAATGCGGGGCTTAGACAAACTCGAAACAAGTCGAACTAACAACAAATTTAAGCTGCTTGATATCCTTTATCTTCAAGCAGTTTTGAACTACCCGCAGCTTCTCTGGCCAAGTCATCTACGATTTCATTATATTTATTGCCACTGTGACCTTTTACCCAACGCCACTCTATGTCATGTCTTTGACAGGCCTCATCGAGGCGCTTCCATAAATCAACGTTTTTAACTGGCTTCTTTGCGGAAGTGAGCCAGTTACGCTTTTTCCAACCTGCAACCCAAGACTCGATACCTTGTTTAACATATTGGCTGTCGGTATGTAGCACGACTGTACAAGATCGTTTAAGAGTTTCGAGTGCAACAATGGCAGCGAGCATCTCCATTCTATTATTAGTAGTGAGTTTATAGCCTTGAGAAAGCGTTTTTTCATGGCCTTGATAATGAAGATAAATGCCATACCCACCAGGTCCGGGATTGCCTAAACATGAACCATCGGTATAAATCTCTACGCTTTTTTGCACGAATTAGCCTGTTTTTATGTAGAATAAAGTGATTAGTTGCTAACAATAGCAAAGTTAACAGGCAGACGATATGTTAAAGAGACAAATAGTCCTGGATACTGAAACCACAGGTATCGATCCGAAAGCAGGGCATAGGATCATTGAAATTGGGTGTGTTGAACTCATTAATCGCCGTTTAACAGGAAATAACTTTCATGTGTACATCAACCCTCAGCGTGATATTGAAGATGAGGCAATCGATGTCCACGGTATTACCAATGAATTTCTCAGAGATAAGCCGCTTTATCATCAAGTAGCACAAGAGTTCTTCGAATATATCAAGGGCGCAGAGCTCATTATTCATAACGCGCCGTTCGACGTTGGCTTTATGGATAATGAATTTGCGCTGTTACAGCAAGGTTATCCTAACACTCATGACTATTGCGAAGTGCTTGATACGCTTGTTATGGCGAGAAATCTGCACCCAGGTCAGAAGAATAGCTTAGATGCATTGTGCCGACGTTATGACATCGATAATTCAAAACGTACCCTGCACGGCGCATTACTGGATTCCGAGATTTTAGCTGATGTTTATTTAGCGATGACGGGTGGTCAAGTAAAAATGAACTTGGCGAATAATACCGAAGACACATCGCAAACTGATAACACCAGTATTAGACGTTTGGCTGATAACCGTCCGGCACTTAAAGTTGTTAAAGCTTCTGCCGATGAAGTAATAGAGCATGAAGAAAGGCTGAAAGTCGTTAATAAAAATGGCGAGACTCTTTGGCAACAAAATTAAGGTAAATTTTATATGAAGCGATTATTGTTAGTGCTGCTCTTATTGTTTGTTCATGAATGTATTGCACTCACAACAACCCCGTCGATTACGTTGTTGAAGAATAATCGCAAAGTAAATGAAGTGCCGCTATTAGATAACCGCTTCCGTATTGATCATAAAGTCGAAAAAATTACACTGCTTTTCTTTCGAAAGCCAGGCTCCCCAGCGGTTATCTTAGTTAAGCCTGATGGCAGTAAATATTACGCGCATCATGCTATGAAAGATGAAATGCTAGAGTGGTACGATGAAGCAAGCTATGACCTTATTACCATAGAAAACCCAACGCCAGGTCCTTGGCAGGTAATAGGTAGAGTGCAACCCGATAGCCGAATTATGGTGTTAGGTGACATTGAGCTGGCGGTAGAGCCATTACCTAAGCTGATGTTTAGGGGAGAAACTCTCAAAGTGACAGGTCAAGTAACGAACGATGATAAGCCTATCGATGTCGGCTATTTTCGAGATGTGGTCAGCCTAATCGTCGAGTTCGTGAGTACTAACAATGATCAATATGACAATTTTGGGGCTGGCACACAAAGTGTGACCGAATTCAAAGATGATGGTCGCGAATTTGATGAAAGACCGATGGACGGTATTTTTACCGGAGAATTTAAACTTGTTTTTCCTGCCGGTGAGTGGCAACCAGAGTTCTATATTGAAACGCCCATTCTGAAACGAAGGGTGGTACAAGCGCCTATCGTTATTGCAGAGCCCCCCTTTGAGTTTGATTTGACGCTCGCCAGTAATGCTACAGCCAGTCATGAACTGTTGATTAAGTTAGATCAAAATATCATTAAACCTGAAACAGTTATTTTTCAAGGCAAGATCTTTTATCCAAATGGGGAAGAGCAAATTTTTACGATTAACCCAGAAGCACGTCTTTACCGCAAATTAGAAGTGAGTAATTACGATTGGGGTCGCTATCAAATCGAGTTTTCTGTTTTCGGTGAAAATATCAATGGTCGGGAGTTTATGGCCAAGTTACCTATGTATAACTTTGAGATTGAAAGGCCAATTGAGAAGGTGCCTGAGTTACAAGCGCCCAAAATAAACCCTTTACTTGCTAAATTGCCTCCCCCAGAGCCTGAACCATCATTGAGTACCGGCGCTTTAATAGGCATTATCGCAGTTGGAAATATTTTTGTGATGTTAATTGGTTGGTTGGTGATCAGAATCTTTGTTCAGAAGAAGCCAATTAAGCTGAAAATTAAATTACCGTCATTCAAGAAAAAGCAGTCGACAACAGAACAGGGTGGCGACAAAGATAACGCAAATGATACGAATGGTTCAAAAAATAACAAATCAGGTGATATTTTGAACCTTTCTATGGATGGAGACTAAAAAAGACAGTTTTTTTAAAAAAAACAGTTGACTCTAAACAGGTCGATTCGTATTATTCACGCCGCTGTCAGGGAGCAACCTGACAACAAGAATGAAGCGGAGTGGTAGTTCAGTTGGTTAGAATACCGGCCTGTCACGCCGGGGGTCGCGGGTTCGAGTCCCGTCCACTCCGCCAATTATTCTAAAATTTGTAAGTCGCGCTGGAGTGGTAGTTCAGTTGGTTAGAATACCGGCCTGTCACGCCGGGGGTCGCGGGTTCGAGTCCCGTCCACTCCGCCAATCTTACAAAATGCCTTTAGGCACCCTTTCCTAAGTGTGGAGTGGTAGTTCAGTTGGTTAGAATACCGGCCTGTCACGCCGGGGGTCGCGGGTTCGAGTCCCGTCCACTCCGCCAATTAGGGAAAGATTAAAACTCAGTGGAGTGGTAGTTCAGTTGGTTAGAATACCGGCCTGTCACGCCGGGGGTCGCGGGTTCGAGTCCCGTCCACTCCGCCAACGTTTTAATCGAAATTATTTGCTCGTGGAGTGGTAGTTCAGTTGGTTAGAATACCGGCCTGTCACGCCGGGGGTCGCGGGTTCGAGTCCCGTCCACTCCGCCAATGCAAATGAAAAATAAGATATCTCTGCGGAGTGGTAGTTCAGTTGGTTAGAATACCGGCCTGTCACGCCGGGGGTCGCGGGTTCGAGTCCCGTCCACTCCGCCATTAGATATCTAAGAGTCACACCAGAACTGGCTCTATAAATACCCACCACTGCGGAGTGGTAGTTCAGTTGGTTAGAATACCGGCCTGTCACGCCGGGGGTCGCGGGTTCGAGTCCCGTCCACTCCGCCACTCATTTTGATTATTCATATCACTACTACCCTAAACTTCTATATTTAATCGCAGCAAAATAACTTCCTTGTTATCTTTAGCTTAATTTAATTTGCTTAATAGAGTATTATCAACAGCTTGAACTAGTCATCAGAAATGCGACAGTATCGCTTCTGAGTCACCAATATAGTTTCCAGAGATAAATGCTTGCGGCACTGTTTCTTGGCCTGAAATCGCTTTCAAACTTGTTAGGCTAGCGTCACGGCCTAATACAATCTCTTCGAATTGGATGCCTTTACTGATCAGGTGTGCTTTAGCTTTCTCACAATAGCCACATCCAGGTTTGGTAAACAAGCTCACAGGCTGAGGCTTTTCACACTCTGGGTTGATGTAATCAAGCATGGTATCGGCATCCGAAACTTCGAAAGGATCTCCAGGTACATCAGGCTCAATGAACATTTTTTCAATAACACCATCTTTAACCAGCATAGAGTAACGCCAGCTTCGTTTACCAAAGCCTAAGTCAGCCTTATCGACAAGCATGCCCATCCCGTCCGTGAACTCTCCATTACCATCAGGGAGTAGGGTGATGTTGTCAGCTTCTTGATCTTTCGCCCAGGCGTTCATAACAAAGGTATCGTTGACTGATAAACAAATTATGTCATCAACGCTATTTTGTTTGAATGCATTTGCCAGCTCGTTATAACGTGGTAAGTGTGTCGATGAACAGGTTGGAGTAAAAGCGCCTGGTAAGGAGAATACTACGACTGTCTTGCCTTTAAAAAGTTGCTCTGTTGTGACGGTATGCCAATCATTACCAATTCTCACAGGAAATGATACAGAGGGTACAGTTTGTCCTTCACGATTTTCTAGCATATTAATTTCCTCATAGTTGAATGCCCTTATTATCTATAATGCACATTTAGATTAAAGTAAGTAAAACAAATAAGGGCAATCTAAAAACTAGATTACCCTTATCTTATTGCTTGAATTGTGGGTATATGAAGTTATTTTAACGTGAATGATTCAGGCTCTTTAACAACCACCTTAATGACGTCATTAAGCTGAATATTACTCAAAGGCCTGTCACTTAAGTTTCTAGCGATGGCACTTTGCGCATTCACTTGCTCTACTACAACTTGTTCAATGGTTTGAATATGATGTGAAAACTGCATACCATTTGCCGCAGTCAAATTGCTTCTGTGAAGGATTGAAAGTACTTGCCCCGCTTCAAGCCCATGGCTTTGTCCTAAGTTAATCACCACTCTATCAGAGTCGATCATTAATATTTTACCTGTTGTCTTAAGACAACTTACAGCGGTGTTCAAATCTTGACTCACCTTATTGTAAATAGTTTGAATCTTTTGACCATAATCGGTTCGCCAAAACTCCTCACTATTTACATTCACAATCTGAGTTTTTTTATGTGGCCAAATACCCTGAGTGCTGTAATGCTGAGACCAGACTTGATCATTTGTTTGTGAATCAAATAGCGCAAAATCAATTTTAAAGTTGCGCATAAAGGCTTCACTTTCCCAAAATGCGTAATCGTTGTTCATTTTTCTGCCTTGAGAAATATCTG
The DNA here is from genome assembly GCF_056158285.1 of Pseudoalteromonas sp. AWM4_233. Taxonomy (NCBI): domain Bacteria; kingdom Pseudomonadati; phylum Pseudomonadota; class Gammaproteobacteria; order Alteromonadales; family Pseudoalteromonadaceae; genus Pseudoalteromonas; species Pseudoalteromonas sp. AWM4_233. Next base: position 941,039 of record NZ_JBSWSZ010000001.1, read on the forward strand.
TTATTTGACTCAGCAACACATACTGACTGTTACTACTGCGACTTAACGTGTCAATTAAGTTGGCGTTATATTCAAACTGTTGTGCAAAGAATGCCCTGACATCTAGTTTTCGATCAATATATGGGATCATTTTTACGCCTAAATTTCGTTCGTTTAAAGTATTAAATAAACGCTGTGAACTGGCTTTGGGTATGTCAAAAATTTGACCTAGCCTAGCTTGATCTGGGTGTGTCAATTGGCTTTGTGTGACAGTAATCTGTTTATTAAATTTTGACTCAAGACACTGTGCTTGCTGAGGAATAATATCTAGATGTAGCGTGACAGAGTATTGTTCGCCTTGTTGTTGTTCATTTATTAAGTTCACATGTTGTATCTGACCATGGGTTTTGATCTTTAATTCATCTTGCTCGAGAACACCATCGGCAACTGTTTGAACGCTAGACACCGTAGCCCCAGAGAATATCAAAGCTTGGGTGATCGCATCTTTGACAGCCATTTGTCTTGCTGAAGACGTATCACCATCAACTATGCCGCCATAACCGACTACCTCAAACCATTCCGCTTTTACATGAGCGCAGAATACAAGTAGTACAATTATCAGAATATGTTTCATCATCTCTATTCCAAACTGATTTGCTTAAAAGATCAAAAGCAATAGACGTACCAGCTTTGTTGGCGTGAAAAATGCATTGAATTAGCAGACTTTAATTTGGTGTGTTTATTATGAAAGCGAAAAACGTTTTTTATTCATCATTGGTAACATGTTCTATTCTAATTACTGGCTGTAGTTCAGTATTTGATAAACATATAGAGTATACCTACGAAGAGCCGGATTACTATCCTGTTTTACGAGCTGTAGGGTATGCGCCTTTAAGCAATCAGCCAGGTGAATCGGATGCGCAAAAGATGCTGATGGCAATTAAAGTGTCTAAATTAGAAGCATATAGAGAACTAGCTGAGCAAGTACACGGTCAAAAGCTCACATCAACGATGACTGTAAAAGGGGCAATTGCGCAAACAGATGGGTTATCGAGTAAAGTCGGCGGTTTAATTAAAGGTGCTAAAATAGTGAAAACTTACTCTGTCGGTGATACATACGCGACAGAATTAGAGCTAGATATGAAAAAAGTACATGAATTATACATTAGTGCTATAAAACCAAGAAAAGTAAAGCGAGTGATTTACTACTAATAAAGTAAGTGGTATTTCACTTTTTAAGAATTAGGCTTTGAGGTTTTTAACTAACTCAGAGTTCGCGCTGACGACCCCACCATCTTGTCCGTATGTGATGGAGGTAGGCGCACCGATAATTATGTCTTTTAATTCTCGTACCGCAAGCTGAGCTTGATGGGCGGCTTGGGCGTTAACATCATTTTGTTTCTTACACTTTAAAAGCAAAGAGTTAACTGCGTTGGTTAAAGGTGTAATTTGTTCGATTTGAAAAATATCTTTGTTAAAGCCTGAAATTTCTTTATCTAGTTTTTGAATGGAATTGAGAAGAGTAAGTTTTTCACGAGCGATGTCTTTAAGGCCATCGCCCTTTTTGCTGGCAAGACATTCTAGCTCAGCATCTAAGAGCTGGGTCAAAGCGTTTAGATGCTGTATCTGATTTTCTAACTTGTGATGACAAAGATTAATTTGATCATCCATACACATCAAACTCGAATGCGGCAATATTCTTTGCAAGCTTTTCAGCATCGACTTGATACTTACCTTCGCTTATCGCTTTTTTAAGCTCTTCAACCTTTTTACTGTCAAAAGCTGGTTGCTGCTGTGCTTTTTCTTGCAAGCTCTTAAGTTGTTGTGCTTGCGGCGTTAAACTTACAGAATCAGTTGCAGCCTTCTGGGGAGCTTTAGCTACAACAGCTGCTTGATTAGCATCCGATTTTTGTAATTCAGCTTTTTGTTGCTTAATATTATTAAGCGTGCTGTTGGACTGAGGTTGCCCTTTTACATTATTAACCATGATAATTGACCCTAAAATTACTCATGCCTTACTATCGGCCTATTAGTGTATAACTTTAGCAAAAAAATTAAATATTAACCTCTACAGATTCTACATCTTTTACTCTTGCTGAGATAGTTTTTCCAGACTTTTGATTTTTAACTCTTATTTGCTCACCAATGTTCCCATCTTGGAGTGCAACGCCAGTAGTTTTTATCGTCAAAGTGCGAGTTTTAGCATAAATAGTGACGTTGTCGCCTTTGCAAACCATGCAGATATGATGGAGTCCAATGGCGGTACCTGCTCTAATTACTCTTTTACTTCTACTACCAAGTAGATATCGTTCAGTATCTAAATTACTGGCCCTGACAAAATGTTTAGGTTTAAATTCAATGCTGATAGATTCTCTGGTAATTAGCTCTCCTTTGTTAATGGCCTGAGTCGTAACGATCACAGGATGAAGTTCTTCAATTCTTACATGCACAAATTGAGTCCAGCCAGATATGTCTCCACATTTTACTTTTACAGTAACTTGTCGGTTAAAAGGCGGTATGGCATTGGTTGAGTATGATAAAGGGCTCTCACACGCACGTTTAGACAACCGAGCATCTAATGGTAATGCTTTAATGTTTGTTTTGATATCAGGGTTTAGCTCAATTTGTTGAGTAATAAACCTTTCAGCCCCCATTTCTAAGTTGGTGTTCGTATAAATTTGTGCTTGGCTCATGTAGCTGGCTAGAAAACAAGCCATTGCACAAAAAATCTCATATGATTTGGTTTTTTTTAACAAACTCATGATGTTTCGACTATGCTTATCTTGATAAACAAGGTATAAATATTTTGCGTGAAATACCATATTCCTTCAAGGTACTTCTATGATTAGTATCCTTTAAAGCGTATGATATTGCCAAGATGACCGTTATGTAGGAGATTGAAATGGCAGGTGTTTTAGACTCTGTAAACCAGCGTACTCAGTTGGTTGGGCAAAACCGCCTAGAGTTGCTACTTTTTCGACTGAGAGGTCGTCAAAGATTTGGCATCAATGTATTTAAAGTTAGAGAAGTGCTTCAGTGTCCGCCCCTCACCAGTATGCCGAAATCAAATTCTTACATTCGCGGCGTTGCCCATATTCGTGGTCAAACTATTTCAGTTATCGACATGTCTTTAGCTGTGGGTGGTCCACCCATCGAAAACATTAAAGACTGTTTTATTATCATTGCTGAATACAACCGTTCAGTGCAGGGCTTTTTGGTCGGTGCGGTTGAAAGAATCGTTAACATGAACTGGGAAAAAATTATGCCGCCACCAGATGGTGCGGGTAGGTACTCCTATTTAACGGCAGTTACAGAAATTGAAAACGAACTAGTCGAGATACTAGACGTAGAAAAGATTCTCAACGAAATATGCCCTGTTAATACTGAAGTCAGCGAAGAAATAGTGTCTGATGGTGAAATGCAAAAAGACCTTGGTGAGCGAATTGTATTTATCGCAGATGACTCTGCAGTTGCAAGAAATCAAGTCAAGCGTGCTTTGGAGCCATTAGGTGTTCAAACAGAATTAGCAAAAAATGGTAAAGAAGCTTTAATTAGGCTAAAAGAGATTGCAGAAGTTGATTGTCAAAATGACATAACTGAGCGTGTAGGCCTGCTTATTTCAGATGTAGAAATGCCTGAAATGGATGGCTATACGTTAACTGCTGAAATTAAAGCAGATCCAAAATTAGCCCCTTTGCATGTAATCTTACACACTTCACTAAGTGGGGTGTTTAATCAGGCTATGATTGAAAAAGTTGGCGCTGATGATTTTATTGCAAAGTTTAACCCTGATGAATTAGCAACAGCGGTTAAAAAATGGGTCCATTGTGATTAGATAACGGCGGTAGTATCTTGGAAAATAAAAACCTTCAACAAGGCGAATATGACCAGTTTAGAACCTTCTTAGAGCAGCAGTGCGGGATTGTTCTTGGAGATAACAAACTTTATTTGGTAAAAAGCCGTTTAGCTCCGTTGATGGCTCGCTTTGGGGTAGACTCTCTTTCTGCGCTTGTCGCTAAAACATTGAGCCCTCATGAACGTCAGCTAAGGGCTGCAGTTGTTGATGCCATGACCACAAACGAAACTCTCTGGTTTAGAGATACTTATCCTTTTGAGTTGTTAAAAAGTAAAATTTACCCAGAATTGAAAGACACCCGTAGGGGCTTAAAAATCTGGTCAGCGGCAAGCTCTTCAGGGCAGGAGCCATACTCTATTGCGATGTCGACACAGGAGTATCAATCTCAAAACCCTGGTGCACTGAAAATGGGTGTGCAAATTGTCGGGACTGACATATCAAATACCATGCTTGATATGTGTAAAAACGCAGAGTATGACTCATTGGCTTTGGCACGAGGGTTGTCAGTTGAACGTCGTCAAAAGTTTTTTCAAGACAGTGGCAACGGCATGGCGCGAGTTGTTGATCCAATAAAGAGAATGGTTAATTTTAGGCACCTTAACTTGCTCGATTCCTACTCTTTGATGGGGAAATTTGATGTTATCTTTTGCAGAAATGTACTGATTTACTTTTCGCCAGAAGTCAAAGCTAAGATTATTTCACAGTTCGCTCAGGCTCTGAACCCTAGAGGGTATTTGTTTTTAGGGGCATCCGAGTCGATGGCAGGGCTAAGTGATGAATTCGAAATGATCCGATGTAATCCAGGGATTATTTACCGTAAGAAAACATAATAAATACTAAGCGGCAACCTACTTGCCGCTTTTTTTATATCTTAGTCATTTCTCCTCAAACCTTTCTACCTATACATTACTCTTCTAACCTATTGAAATAAAGTGGTTTTATATTGGCCCGCTTATTGCTTCTACTTCGTGGAGTCAAATTTTTGGAGTCGTGTCATGGCAATTAGTTTTGATAAAGCACTTGGGGTTCATCAGCATACTATGTTGATACGTTCACAACGTGCAGAGATGTTAGCAAGTAATATTGCGAACGCAGACACACCAGGATACAAAGCAAAAGATATCGACTTTGCACAGGCATTCAAAGCGGCAAAGTCGTCTCAGCAACGTGGCAACATGATGCAAAGAACAGACAGTAAACATCTACATGGTGGCAGCCAGTTAAATAGTAGTGTTGAGCTATTTCGTAATCCAAATCAAGCAGATACAGGTGATGGTAACTCAGTTGATATACAAGTGGAACGAAACTTGTATGTACAAAACGCATTAGAGTATCAGGCAAGTTTGCAATTTTTAACTGGCAAGTTTAAAGGGCTAAAGAAAGCCCTAGGTAGTCAAGGAGCATAACCATGAGCTTATATAATGTTTTCGATATAGCAGGCTCAGGAATGAGTGCTCAAAATATTCGATTGAATACCACTGCGAGTAATATTTCAAATGCCAATAGCATCAGTTCTAGCCAAGATAAAGTTTATCGAGCGCGACACCCTGTATTTGCAGCTGAACTGACCAAAGCGTCTGAGGCACATGATCCAAGCCAGCTAAATGCATCGGTAGGAGTGAAAGTGCTAGGCATAGTAGAGAGTGATAAGCCATTACAGGTTGAGTACAACCCTAATCACCCTAGTGCTGACAAAGACGGGTACATCTATAAGCCAAATGTGAATGTAGTAGAAGAAATGGCAAACATGATCTCTGCTTCACGTTCGTACCAAACCAATGTCCAAGTTGCTGACGCAGCCAAGCAAATGCTCAGCAAAACTTTATTACTTGGTCAGCGCTAGTGGGAGTATAGCCGATGAGTAACGATATTAATGCCGCATCTTCATATATGGATTCGTTACGTTGGTCTGAGCAAAATAAAACAACGCAGAGCGATAAGAAAAACGATGCATTGACGCAAGAAGACTTCTTTTCGCTACTTACTCAGCAACTGTCTTATCAAGACCCGAGTAAACCTGCTGATAATGACCAAATGATTTCGCAGATGACGAACTTTACGATGGCCGAAGGTATTTCTGGTTTAAATGAAAAATTCGACTTGTTGTCAGCTTCAATGACCTCAAACTCGGCATTACAGGCATCTACGTTAGTCGGTAAAAAAGCGCTATTAGAATCGGATTCAATAGACTTTGGTGATGACCAATTAGCAAAAGGCTCAATTATAGCCCAAAGTCCTGTAGAGAAATTAACGGTCAGTATATTTGATGACAAAGGTCAACTAGTTCGTCAGATAGATATGGGAGCTCAAAAAGCTGGTGCGATCCGCTTTGAGTGGGATGGTAAAAACGGTGACGGAGAAACCATGCCAGCAGGTAATTACAAAATTAAGGCTGAGGGTAGCTTAAATGGCGAATATACAAGTTTACCCATGGCCACTTTTAAAAACATTGACAGTGTTAACGTAAACGGTGCTAACGGCATCATTGTTAATACGAGCTCTGGCGCAGTGAAATTATCAGACGTCGCAGAGATAGCATAGAATTTAAGTACTTAAGTAAATTTAAGTGAAAGAGGTGAAAACATGAGTTTCAATATTGCATTAACAGGATTAGCTGCGGCACAAAAAGACTTAGATGTCACAGCAAACAACATTGCTAACGTTAACACGACAGGTTTCAAAGAGTCTCGTGCAGAATTTGCAGATGTATATGCATCTTCAGTATTTAGTTCAGGCAAAACTAAAAACGGTGATGGTGCTCAAACGACTATGGTTGCTCAGCAGTTTCACCAAGGCTCGCTTAAATTTACCCAAAATTCGTTAGATTTAGCGATTACGGGTGAAGGCTACTTTGCAATGAGTGAAGATATTGCTTCACAAGATTATACCTATACGCGTGCAGGTGCGTTTAAGCTTAATAAAGATAACTTCGTAACCGATGCCGCAGGTAATTACTTACAAGGCTTTCCGGTTGACCCTGGTACGGGTAATACAACATCACTGAGCCTGAGTACTGCTTCTCCAATTCAAATTCCTGACGCATCTGGTTCGCCTCGTCACACGTCAAACATTTATAGTTCAATGAATTTAGATTCACGTGCTGGTGCACCATCAACTACAACGTTCGATCCAGGCGATAGTACAAGTTATAACTCATCAACATCAACGACCATTTATGATTCGTTAGGTGAGCCACATGTTGTACAGTTTTTCTTTGTGAAACAAGATCCAGCTGTTGCTAATAACTCTTGGCAAGTATTCGCAACAATGGATGAGATCCCCATTGATATCAATGGTAATGAAACTGCAACTGGTGCACATACACCAATTGATACCTTGCAATTCACTGCTGCAGGTCTGCCAGATGTAACTGCACCAGAAACAACTTTTCCTGATATCAATATTTTATCGACAGGTACTACTGGTCTGTCGCAACGATTAACGAATGGTGCACAGTTTCCAAATAACATCACAGTAAATTGGAGTGATGAAGGTAATACCGCAAATAAATTACCTACACAGTATGCAAGCCGTTTTGAGGTTAAAGCGTTAGAGCAAGATGGTGCAACAGTTGGTCGTTTAGCAGGTATTGATATTGGTGCTGACGGTAAAGTTGTTGCGTCTTATTCAAATGGTGATACTGCTTTCCTTGGCCAAGTTGCCATGGTTCGTTTCTCAAACTCACAAGGTTTATCTCAGGTAGGTGGTACAGCTTGGAAGAAAAGTTTAACCTCAGGTGAGCCAATCGCAGGTGAACCTGGTTCAGGTACATTGGGTACAATTAACTCTTCTGCTTTAGAGCAATCGAACGTTAACCTTACAAACGAGCTCGTAGATTTGATTAGTGCTCAACGTAACTTCCAGGCTAACTCTCGTGCCTTAGAAGTTAACTCGACGCTACAACAGAACATTCTACAGATCCGATAATCACTTAAACCCTCTTTCATCAAGGCCGCAACAGCGGCCTTTTTTTCTTTTTTAAACGTCAAAATTAGGTTGGCACTTTTATTGCTTTAATAGGTTTAAGATTAATTTTTAGGCCAATGTAATGGATAAAATGCTGTATATCGCAATGTCGGGCGCCAAACAAAGTTTGCGCGGTGTGGCATTAAAAGCGAATAACCTAGCCAATGCCAATACCACAGGCTTTAAAGCTGACTTTGCTCAAGCGCGTTCAATGCAAGCGTTTGGAGAAGGTTTACCAACACGGGTGTTTGCGATGCAAGAGCGCCCAGGCACCAATATGACTATGGGTGCAGTTGTTGAAACAGGCAGAGACCTAGACATAGCGGTAGACCAAAAATCTTGGATCAGTGTGCTTGATGCTTCTGGTGAAGAAGCATATACCAAAGTTGGTACATTAAATATTAAGACAGATGGCGCATTAGTAACAAGCCATGGCCGTCAAGTAATTGGCGAAGGTGGTCCAATAATTTTACCTGTACCGGTTGATAAAGTGGTGTTTAGTGACGATGGCTCAATTCAAGTTCGTCCTCAAGGTGCACCAGCTAACTTTTTAGAAGTAGTTGATAGGCTGAAAATTATCGAGGCTGATAATAGTAAACTGCAAAAAGGCAATGATGGCTTGTTCCGCCCCAAAGAAGAGGCATTAGAAGATGGCTTTTGTGGTTTTTGTGACATATCTCCAACAGCTCGAGTCATGAGTGGCATGTTAGAGATGTCTAATGTCAATCCTGTACATGAAATGACAGACATGATTAACCATCAACGTCAATTCGAAATGCAAATGAAGTTAATGAAAAAAGCAGAAGAGATGGATGAAAAGCATGTCACTCTTCTTCGTATAGTATGATGAGTGAGGTATAAGTTATGAACCCAGCATTATGGATCAGTAAAACAGGCCTAGACGCCCAGCAAACTGACATTTCGGTTATCTCGAATAACCTCGCCAACGCCAGTACCGTTGGTTACAAAAAGAGCCGCGCGATTTTTGAAGATCTGCTTTATCAAAATATCAATCAGCCAGGTGGTCGTTCTTCACAAGATACTGAACTGCCGTCAGGTTTGATGTTAGGTGCAGGCGCAAAAGTAGTTGCTAACCAAAAGAACTTTTCTCAAGGTAATATGCAAAGCACTGAAAATTCACTGGACTGGATGATTCAGGGTCCTGGCTTCTTCGAAATTCAAATGCCAGATGGCACAGTGGCTTATTCTCGAAATGGCCAATTCACAACAGATGAGAACGGTAGAATAGTGACTTCGGGCGCAGGTTTTCCTGTTCAACCAGAAATGAACGTACCTGATGATGCGAAATCTATTAGTATTTCGCAAGATGGAGAAGTGTCAGTAACGATTGCAGGACAAGCAGAAAATGTCGTCATTGGTCAGTTAGTGATTAGTGACTTTATTAATCCATCTGGTTTAGAGCCAATCGGACAAAACCTTTACACAGAAACAGCAGTCAGTGGTGCGCCTGTTCAGGGCAACCCAAGTGTTGATGGTTTAGGCTCTATTGTGCAAGGTGCACTGGAAACATCAAACGTTAACGTAACAGAAGAGTTGGTGAACCTTATTGAAACTCAGCGTGTTTATGAAATGAACTCAAAAGTTATCTCAAAAGTAGATGAGATGCTGAGTTACATTAATCAGCAACTATAACTCTGGAGACTACTATGCGTATTGTAAGTTTTATTATTTTAGGCTCATTGTTTCTAACTGGGTGTGTGTCTACACAAAACAAAAACGTCGTAAAAGACGATCCTTACTATGCGCCTATTTATCCAGAGCAACAAGCTGAGCAAATTGTCGCAACTGGCTCTCTTTTTAACCCAAATTTATCAAACGATTTATATGGTGATAAAAAGGCACTCCGTGTTGGCGATATTTTGACAGTTGTACTTAGAGAAACAACGTCTGCAACAAAAGCCGCTAATACAACAACAGGGAAGTCAACTGCAGCATCGTTAGATCCAGTAGTAGGGCTTGGTGGAGCAAACGTAAATATTGGCACTCAAAGTCTTCAGTTCGGAATGAACTCCAGTAACTCTTTTTCAGGCGACAGCCAAGCAAACCAATCAAATAGTCTATTTGGTAATATTTCGGTGAACGTGATGCGCGTACTGCCGAATGGCAATTTGGTTGTTCGTGGTGAAAAGTGGTTAACACTTAATACGGGTGAAGAGTTTATGCGAATAGAGGGCATTATCCGTGCTGCGGATGTTAAGTCAGATAATACGGTAGAGTCGAACCGAATTGCTAATGCGCGAATTCAATATTCAGGTAAAGGTGACGGCCAAGAAGCGCAAAGTGCGGGTTGGTTAGCTAAGTTTTTCTTAAGTACCTTAATGCCATTCTAAGGAACCATGATGAAAATGTTCAAAATAATGACTGCGGTTTTGCTTTTAATTATGAGCCAAGTAGCACAAGCAGAACGGATCAAAGATGTCAGCATGGTCGAAGGTGTTCGTTCCAACCAGTTAGTGGGTTACGGCCTAGTAGTGGGTTTACCTGGTACAGGTGAACAATCTCGTTTTACAGAGCAAAGCTTTAAGGCCATGCTGAGTGGTTTTGGTATCACATTACCAGCTAACTTAAAGCCAAAAATTAAAAATGTGGCGGCAGTGGCCGTGCATGCAGAGTTGCCTCCATTTGTAAAACCCGGTCAGAATATTGATATTACAGTATCTTCAATAGGCAGCGCGGGTAGCTTAAGAGGAGGGACTTTACTGCAAACATTCCTAAAAGGTGTTGATGGTAATGTGTATGCCATTGCACAAGGCAGTTTAATCGTGGGTGGTTTAGGCGCTGAAGGGTTAGACGGAAGTAGAGTTGTTATTAATACTCCTACAGTTGGCCGAGTTCCAAATGGTGCGACGGTTGAACGAGCCGTTGCAAGCCCTTTTACACAAGGTGATTTTATTACTTTTAATCTTAACCGTCCTGATTTTACAACAGCTAAACGTTTGGCTGACACCATTAATGATTTGGTCGGTCCTAATAGTGCAAAGCCAATGGATGCTGCGTCTGTTCGTGTAATTGCGCCTCGTGACCCTTCACAGCGCGTTTCTTATTTATCGACACTTGAGAATTTAGAGTTTAAACCGGCAGACACCTCAGCCAAAATTATTGTTAATTCGCGTACAGGCACGATTGTAATTGGTAAAAATGTCAAATTACAACCAGCTGCGATTACCCATGGTGGCCTCACAGTGACGATTTCTGAAGATCAAATGGTGTCTCAGCCACAACCTTTAGCAAATGGCGAAACGGTTGTTACTCGTCAAAGCATCGTCGATGTGAATCAAGACGACTCAAGAGCCTTTGTATTTAATCCGGGTGTAAGCCTTGATGACTTGGTCAGAGCGATTAATGAAGTAGGCGCTGCGCCAGGGGATTTAATGGCGATCCTTGAAGCGTTAAAAGAGGCTGGTGCTATTAATGGTCAATTAGTCGTCATTTAGTGTTTTATTTATAATCAAATAGTTAGCCTCGCAATTGCGGGGTTTTTTTTGGCTCGATTATTGCTTTGTTAGTGTATGACTAATTTAGTGTAATTGATGAGTATGAATACCAATCCGTTAGAAAAACAAAACTTCTTTGATTTAGGTGACCTAAATGCACTTAGACAAGATGCGTTGAAAAGCGGTGGCGATCAACAAGCATCGAATGAAGCACTAAAAAAAGCAGCAGAGCAGTTTGAATCTATTTTTACGCAAATGCTGATGAAAAGTATGCGTAAAGCCAATGAAGCGATGGAAGATAAAAACAGCCCATTTAATTCAAGTGGTGTGAAGTTCTTTCAAGAGATGCATGATCAACAGCTTTCTTTAGAGTTATCAAAAAAAGGTAGTCTTGGTTTAGCTGATCTTATTGTTAAACAGCTTTCACCTAATGTTGATGGATATAAACCGTCATCCGTACTTCGTAATGATGCACAGTTACCGATGCAAAAGACAACAACTGAGCAGCTCCCAGAGTTTATTCGTCGTCAACCTGAAGTAACGCCAGAGGTTGCTAAAGCAGAAAAAGCAGATGAACAAACTCGCTTTGACTCTCCAGAATCATTTATCAGTGAAATGTGGGAACACGCAAAAACAGCAGCACAGAAAATTGGTTTGAACCCAGCAGTCATGATTGCGCAAGCAGCGCTCGAAACAGGCTGGGGTAAGCATGTTATTGCAAAGCAAGATGGTAGCAGTAGCCTTAACTTATTCAACATCAAAGCGGATAGATCTTGGCAGGGTGAACATGCCAAAAAAATGACATTAGAGTTTGAGAAAGGTTTGCCTGTGAAAAAACAAGCCAATTTTAGAGCTTATGAATCAATTAAAGACAGCATTAATGATTATGTCGATTTTCTTCAAAGTAATCCACGTTACAGCCAGGCATTGAATAACACAGATAAACCTGAGCAGTACCTAGATGAACTTCAGCAGGCCGGCTATGCCACAGATCCAAACTATGCAGAAAAAATAAAGAATGTCTTACAGCGAGGAGAATTTAAACAGATGTTAACGTCGCTAGTACGTCAAGGAGTTAACTAAGATGTCTTTCAATTTAATGAATATTGGTAGTGCGGGGATCAGAGCGAATTCTGAATTACTTCAAACGACCAGTAAGAACATCTCTAACTTAAATACTAAGGGCTATATTCGCGAAAGAACCGAACATAGCACTATGGTGGGTAACCAAGTTGGCCGTGGCGAAACTGTTCGTTTAATTAATGAGTTTGCTCAAAAGCAATTGAATCGTGATATTTCCAATAAAACTTATTACGAACAATTTGTGACTGAGTCATCTCGCGTAGATACTTTGTTTGGTGAAGAGTCTAATAGTTTAAATAACAGCATTAACTCTTTATTCAATAACCTGCAAGAAGCAATGAATTTACCTTCTTCAACGGTCACTCGTTCACTGTTCTTAACGGATGCCCAAAACTTAGTCGATCAGATGGACCGCCTTTCGGGGATTGTTTTTGATCAGAACAATATTGTGAATGAACAGCTCAGTATTATGGCTGATGAAGCCAATAACCTAATCCAAAAGATCAGTGATTTAAATGACAAAGTGGTTGCCGTTGAGCAGCAATCTGGGATCACCAGCGGTAACTCAGTGGTTAATGAACGTGATGAAGCCATCAAAGATTTAGCGGAGCTGGTGGATATTGAGACATTAGATGGCCCGAACGGTGAAAAATTAGTTTTCCTAGGGTCAGGTCAATCATTAGTTATGGAAAATGGCACTTTTAATACGTTTGATATGGATGGCGACCCAGATCCAAATATAAAAGAACTAAAATTAGATTCTCCAGATGGAAAAGCCATTGAATTAGATGTGAATATTAGTACGCTTCGAGGAAAAATGGGTGGTCTTCTGGCGTTCAGAGATGAAATATTACATCCAGCCCAGAATCAACTAGGTCAAATAGGCTTAGCGTTAGCTGATGCCTTTAATGAACAAAACAAAAAAGGTATGGACTTAGACGGTAATATTGGCGGTGACATTTTTTCGATTCCTACTGTAGGCGGCTATGCCTATGCCGATAACACGGGTACTGCTTCAGTTAATGCGACAGTTGAAGCTGGTAAAGGTTCTGAAATCCCAGCTACTGACTTTAGAGTAACTTTTACGAGCGCAACAACGGTAGAAATAGCTGCTGTAGACAGCAAAGGTAACGTGATCGGTACGCCATCAACTGCTAATGTAACAGCAGGGGTCATTGATTCAAGTACTATCACAAGTGGCGAGTCTTTTGGTTTAGAAATGAATGTGTCTGGTACAGCAAATACAGGTGATAGCTTCTTAATTAAATTGAACTCTACAGCCGCTTCAACAATGGAGCTTGCTACAGAAAGACCTGAAAGTTTGGCATTGGCTTCACCTATTAGAACAACAACTGAAGCAAATAATACTAGCAATGCCACAATCTCAGTCGGTTCAGTAACTAACACAGGCACTGGCAGTAACTTTACAGCTTCGCCTCCAAGTTTGACCCAAGGTGATATCACTTTGACCAAAACAGGTAATGCCAATGAATACCAAATTCAAGATGGCAACGGTACAACTACATTTACGATTACACCGCCTGCTGAGAATATTTTAGCGCAAGCTGGCGCGCCTTATGACAGCTATGGTTTTGATTTTAACATCGATGGTACAGCGGCAACTGGTGATGTTTTTACCATTGAATTCAATACTGGCGGTTTTGACGATAACCGAAATGGGCTTGAGCTATCGATGCTTCCATCTGAAGAGCTCGTCCGACAGAATGTAGTGACAACGGCGACCGCTGATAACTTAAAAACTTTTAATGAAGCATATGCTGGGTTAGTGACAGAAATTGGTGTAATTGCGAACCAAGCGAAAACCAATGGAGCCGCTTTTGAGGCACTGGCAGAACAATCAGAAGCCTGGTTTGAGTCAATGTCCGGCGTTAATTTAGATGAAGAAGCTGCAAATTTATTACGTTTTCAACAAGCTTATTCTGCATCAGCGCAAATAATCACAACAGCTCGAACTGTGTTCGATACTTTATTAAGTGCAACGAGGTAATAAATTATGCGTTTATCTCATAATATGATTTTTAAAAATAACCTCAGTTCTATATTGAACAATCAGCAAGAGGTTAACAAAGCTCAAGAGCAGGTGACAACTCAAAAGCGCGTGTTAAGTGCTTCAGATGACCCCTCTGCTATGGCGCGTGCGTTACTTTATGGCGACAAAATTCAGACTAATGAGCAGTACACCAAAAATTTGACGATGTTAAAAAGTCGGCTAGATACCCAAGAAGGGGTATTAGAGAACATTAAGGACTCCTTAACACGTGCGCATGTGCTAACTGTTCAAGCGGGTAATGGTGCATTAACCAAACCGGATAGAGCTGCACTCTCTGAAGAGTTAAGTGCAATAAAAACCGCAGTGCTTGATTTAATGAATGCAAAGAGTGAAGACGGCCGTTATATTTTTTCTGGATACCAAGATAATACAAAAACTTTTTCTTATGATAGTGCTAATGGTCGTTATGCATACAATGGTGACCAAGGGCAGCATAAGATAAAAGTGGCAGAAGGTGTCGAGATAAAATCGAGTGATAATGGCTTTGATGTCTTTGAAAGTGTAGAGCAAAGATTAAATGTTGTATCAAATACAGGAGTTGTTTCGGGTGGTGTCACCAGTGCCAGTTTATATGTAACTGAGCAAGGTACTTTTGATGAATTTCATAAAGACAATTTTAATGCAGATCCAACAGCTCCAGCTGGCAGTAATACATTTAGCCTCACATTGACGACAGGCACACCTAATACATACCAATTACAACAAGGGGCGACAGTTTTGGAGACTGGTAGTTATGACACTATGCCAGTTTTGATTAAAGGAATTGAGTTTGAATTCTCAGGGGGGGGGGGCAGATAGACTTTGATTTAGAAGAGCCCAAAAAAGATAATGTGTTGAATACAATTGATGATTTAGTTTCCGCTTTAGAAAATGAATCTATAAGTGATAAGGATTACAGGCAAGTACTGGCGGATTCAATGCAAGGTATCGAAAGTGCAAAAAATCTTGTCTCTCAAACGCAGTCTGGTCTAGGAGGTAGATTAAATACTGCAACTAGGATAACAGAAGCAAATAATGATCTAGATACAAACAATAAGTTAGCAAAAGCAGAGCTAATTGAGTTGGACATGGCAGAGGCCATCACCGAGTTAACAAAACATGAGACAGCTTTACAGGCGTCACAGGCAACTTTCGGCCGATTATCTAATTTATCGTTGCTAGATTATATTCGTTAATTATTATCATAAGAAAAAGGCTGCCATTTATTTGGCAGCCTTTTTTCGTTTAGGCTTTCAAAAAAGCAAAATAGAACAGTTTGAGTTTGATTAAAAACAAGAAAATGTAATATCTATTACAAAAATAACTTTATGTATTTATAGTATAAATATGTATGTAATTTAATTTAAATTTAAGTAAAAACAAGGGGTTAAATATTTTTTTTAAAAAATACTAAAGGAATTTTTTTGCCGCCCGATAACTTAAGTAACCAAGCCGGAGAGTAGAATTTAAACCGAAGGCTTAAAGTTAATAGTTTGAGAGTAAACAACAAGTTTACATCGGGAGAATTATCATGGCACTTTATGTAAATACTAACGTAAGTTCATTGAACGCACAAAGACAATTAAATAACTCTGGTAACTCGCTAGATGTATCATTCAAGCGTCTATCATCAGGTTTCAGAATTAACAGTGCAGCTGACGATGCTGCTGGTCTACAAATCTCAGACCGTTTGACTTCACAAATCAACGGTTTAAACCAAGGTAACCGAAATGCTAACGATGGTATTTCACTTGCCCAAACAGCTGAAGGTGCAATGGATGAAGTAACATCTATGTTCCAGCGAGTTCGTACTTTGGCACAGCAAGCAGCTAACGGTTCAAATACTGACGAAGACCGTTTAGCTATTCAAGAAGAAATCCGCTCACTTTCTGCTGAAGTTAACCGTGTAGCTGCAGACACTACATTTGGTGGTCAAAATTTACTTGATGGTTCTTATTCAGCCAACTTCCAAGTAGGTGCAGACGCTGACCAAACAATTGGCTTCAGTATGCAAAATGTTGGTGGCACAGCTAACTCTTTATCAGCTAATGGTGGTTTCACACTGTCGGGTATTGCTGGTGTAGCAAGTGGTGTAACAGGTGAATCATTAAGTGCTACAGTGGGTAGTATTAGTACAACTGTAGGTGCATCAGCTGATGATACAGATTTTGCAGGCGTATTCACTGCATCTGGTATATCTGTATCTTCACAAGCAAATGCGCAAGCGGTAATGGCTGGTATGGATAACCTAATTGCAGTTGTTGATAAGAAGCGTGCTGAACTAGGTGCTGTACAAAACCGTTTCCAATCAACGATTCGTAACCAATCGAATGTCGCTGAAAACTTATCGGCTGCGAAATCTCGCATAAAAGATACTGACTTTGCTCAAGAAACTGCGAGTCTAACTAAAATGCAGATTTTACAACAGGCTTCACAAACAATTCTTAGTCAGGCTAACCAGCGTCCACAGGCTGCATTAAGTCTTCTAGGGTAGCAGTAAAGGAAAGGGTGTCTAGACCTGATGGGGTATTAGCCTAGACACCAAATTGGATAACAAAGCGGAGGAGCTTAAATCCAATATGTTCATAGTTCAATGAACACTAAAGTTATTAGCATATACTATGCCAAGTTTTAGCTAATAAATTGACAACTCTCTCAAACTGATGAGGAGGGCTTTATTTAAGCCCTCCTTTTTTTTGGCATTAATTTTGGCCTGTCTTTTGCAGTAGTCTTGTTAGAACAATTAATCAGGACAAAAAAGGCAGTTTTTTGCCCCTTCGTTACCAACGAAAAAAGCTGCCAGTTTGTATCTAAGACAACATCAGAATCAAGTGATTTTGATAGGTTAAGAGAGAGAATTAGCTATGGCTTTATTTGTAAACACCAATGTAAGTTCAATAAACGCTCAGCGTCAGTTGCAAAAATCAGGTGTCGAGTTAGACACTTCATTCAAGCGCCTTTCTTCAGGTATGCGCATCAATAGTGCTGCGGATGATGCAGCAGGTCTACAAATCACAGACCGTCTTCAGTCGCAAATACTGGGTCTTAATCAAGGTAACCGAAATGCAAATGATGGAATTTCGTTAGCTCAAACAGCCGAAGGGGCAATGGATGAAATTACCTCTATGTTTCAGCGTATTCGAACTTTGTCTCAGCAAGCTGCAAACGGCTCAAACACTGACGAGGATAGATTGGCTATTCAAGAAGAGATTCGTCAACTATCTGCTGAAGTAAATCGTGTTGCGACAGATACTACCTTTGGTGGGCAAAACCTATTAGATGGAAGTTATGCTGCTAATTTCCAGGTTGGTGCTGACGCTGTTCAGACTATCGGATTTAGTATGCAAACCGTTGGTGTGAGTACGAATGGTAACAACTCACTTACAGCTAGTGGCGGCTTTACGATGTCAGGTGTTGCCAGTGTTGCAAGTGCTGTATCGGGAAATCAATTAAGTGACACTGTGGGCTCAATTAGTACTACTGTTGGCGCTTCTGCTGATAATACCGATTTTGCTGGCGTTTTTACTGCTTCAGGGATTTCGGTTTCTTCTCAAGCCAATGCGCAGGCGGTGATGGCGGGTATGGACTCTTTAATTGCTGTTGTTGATAAAAAACGAGCAGAATTGGGTGCGGTTCAGAACCGTTTCCAATCTACCATTCGAAATCAAGCGAACATTGCTGAGAACTTATCTGCAGCAAAATCTCGAATTAAAGATGCTGATTTTGCTCTAGAAACAGCAATGCTTACAAAAAATCAAATTCTACAACAAGCTAGTCAAACAATCTTAGGTCAAGCAAATCAAAGACCTCAAGCAGCTTTGAGTTTGTTGCAAGGTTAATAAAAAAATTACAAATTTAGCTAAAGCTTTCGCTTAAGAAGACGATAAAGGATTTAGAGAACTATCAATCTAGGACTCTAACTCGGTTCACAGCAGGGTAGGGGTATCCCGCTGTTTGCCTGTTCGTTAATGAAGCGGAGGCTATTATGGCTTTATATGTAAATACAAATGTGAGTTCTTTGAACGCACAAAGGCAATTAACTAATTCAGCAAACTCGCTGGATACTTCTTTCAAGCGGTTATCATCAGGTGTTCGTATTAATAGTGCAAAAGATGATGCGGCAGGTATGCAGATATCGAATCGATTAACAGGTCAGATAAATGGCTTAAATCAAGGTATTCGAAATGCAAATGATGGTATTTCACTAGCTCAAACAGCTGAAGGTGCTCTTGATGAAACAACACAAATGTTTCAACGTATCAGGACTCTTGCTCAGCAAGCATCAAATGGTTCAAACACCGATGAAGATAGACTCGCGCTACAGGAAGAGATTCGTTCGCTTTCCGAAGAAGTAAACCGTGTCGCAGAGGATACTACATTTGGTGGTCAGAACTTACTTGATGGTTCTTATAATGCTAACTTCCAAGTTGGCGCAGACGCTGACCAAACAATTGCATTTAGTCTACAAAATGTTGGTGGCACAGCCAATACAATTTCTGCAAATGGTGGATTTACGTTATCAGGTATTGCAGGCGTCGCCAGTGCTGTAACAGGTGAGACATTAAGTGCTACAGTGGGCAGTATTAGTACAACTGTAGGTGCAGCAGCTGATAATACAGATTTTGCAGGTGTGTTCACCGCATCAGGTATATCAGTGTCATCTCAGGCGAATGCTCAAGCGGTAATGGCTGGTATGGATAACTTGATTGCTGTTGTTGATAAAAAGCGAGCAGAATTAGGTGCGGTACAAAACCGTTTTCAATCAACAATACGGAATCAGTCAAATGTTGCAGAAAATCTCTCAGCAGCTCAATCTCGAATTAGGGATACAGATTTTGCTCAGGAAACAGCTAACTTGACTAAAATGCAGATTCTTCAGCAAGCGAGTAGTTCGATCTTAAGTCAGGCAAACCAACGTCCTCAAGTAGCGTTGTCTCTACTTGGCTAAAAGTTGGGTAAAATCGCCAAGCTTGTGACTTTTTCCGAGCTTGGCGTATACTTTAAATACTAAATTGAGGTGATGTATGAACGATATTCAAATTTCTCCCTCACAAAATCTCGAAGCAGAAGGCGCTAGAGTAAAAAGCAATCTTCCTGAGCCTGAAAAACTTGGTGCTGGTAGTCAGGAAATAGCTAAAGCAGATTCTAATCTTTCATTAAATAATGGAAATGAAAAGAGTAACTTTGAGTTTATTCATGAAGTAAAAGAGAACTTAAAGAAAATAAATGACTTTATTCCCGTGTCGTCAACTGGAGTAAGCTTTGAATTCAATGAAACGGATAGTAATCCGGTAATCAAAGTAATTGATAAAAGCAATGATGAAGTTATTAGAGAAATTCCATCTGAGGAGTTTCGTGAAATGGCTAAAGCTTTAGACGAGTTTGCCGAAAAAGTATCTAGTACAGGTGTGTTGTTTAATAAAACAGCATGAAAATAGTTGGAGGTAGTATATGCCATTAATAACGTCAGCAGGTGTAGGTTCTGGCCTTGATCTTGAAAGTATCATCAGTGCTTCAGTCGCAGCAGAGAACACGCCAAAGATGCAATCTTTCGTGGCTAAAGAAGAGGCTCTACAAGTTGAGCTGTCAGCAATTGGTGAAATTAAATCAGCTATCTCTAAACTAGAAGACACAGTAGAGAAACTTGCAGATTCAGAGAGTTTCGGCAAAAGAATCGCAAATATAACTCAGCCTGATGGTGGTGACATAATCAGTGTGACTCCGACTTCAGATATTTCAACTGGTTCTTTTGATATTGCGGTCAAACAATTGGCGCAGGGTAGTCGAGCGGTGACTGCTGACGGCGCTTTTGCTGATGCTGATGCAGTTGTAAGTGCTTCAGGAGGTACTCTCTCTTTCTCTGCTGGCACGGATAATTCGTTTGACCTTACTGTGACAGCTGGAATGACGTTATCAGAGTTACGTGATGCAATTAACGCTTCAGATTCTAATTTTGGTGTTACAGCTAATATTGTTAACACAGGTGATTCCAGTGTTGGCTCAAAATTGGTACTTACATCTAATGTTACAGGTAGTGGTAATGACTTAGTTATTACCAGTGATACTGCCGAGCTTGATGCGATTGAGACTTATGATGCAGATACTAATACAAGTGGCGGTATGACGATAGCTGCAGAAGATGTTGCTCAAGATGCGATCATTACTGTTGATGGTTTACAGGTAACTAATGACACCAACACTTTCAAAGATGCCGTGCAAGATATGACAATTAAAGCACTTGCACTGAGTAGTGGTAATGATACTGATGGATATGATACAGCCGAGCTTAACGTAGAGTATGACCGAGAGTCAGTTACTGCATTAGTTGACGAGTTTATCGCGAACTATAATAACTTAGTCGGAAATATAGGTTTCCAGACTAGAATCGGTAAACCGCTTAATGGTGACTCTTCAATGAGAACGTTAAGTGACCAATTAATATCTACTTTATCAACCCAGTTAACAGATGCTGGCCCATTTGAATCTATTTTTGATATTGGATTAGGTGTAGATAAAGAGGGGTATTTAGAAAAATCGTCATTAGTACGCAGTCTTAATGAAGCAATGGATGAAAATTTTGATGATATTGGCACAGCTTTTGCAGGTGATAATGGTGTGGCAAAGCAACTCGAGAGCCTTTTAGAAAATTACGTTGACTCGAGTGGCATTATTAAACAACGTGAAACCAGCTTAAATGGTCAGCTTGACGATCTTGAAGATGATGTTATTAATCATGAGTATAGAATGGCTTCTTTGGAAGAACGTTTAAGAAAGCAATACTCTGGTTTGGATGTACTGATTGCTCAAATGCAACAAACCCAGTCTTATTTGGGGGCTCAGTTATCGAATTTACCTGGTTTTACTAAAGCTAGTTCGTAAGGTTGAATTATGTACAATGCAAAAGTTAAGAATTATCAAAAAGAAGCACTGAAAACTAGAGTTGCAGGTGCTGATAGATATGAAATTATCCAGATGTTGATGGCTGGCGCTATTGATAAAATGGTTTTTGCGAAAGTTGCAATTGAAAAAAAGCACTTTGAAGCAAAATCAGAGCATCTTTCTAAGTCTTCTGCAATCCTTGAAGCTTTAAGAGGGTGTTTAGATTTTGAGGTTGGTGGAGAGGTAACTGAAAATCTTTATGCTTTATACTCTTATATGATAGATCGCTTGTTGGATGCAAACCTACAAAATGACCCGGATATTGTTGATGAGGTTATGAATCTTTTGAAAGAGATTAAGTCTGCTTGGGATGCTATTCCTGTAAGTGTCCGCCAAGAAACTCTAAGTCAAAGCCATGACAGCGTCAATGCAGGATAATCTAGTCAAGATAACTCATGATTTAAGTCTTCTCGACAGCCTATGTAATAAAGGCGAATTAGAAGAGGCGACAGAGCTTTTTTTGAAAATAGACTCTGATATCAGAAGAATAGCCAACTCAATCGACGAAGGTGTTGATGAGGAGCTCAGGCAAGCGTTATTCGACGTTTACAATCAGTTTTCGGTCACGTTGCAGCATTTAAACGCCTTAAAAAAGGGCACTGGAGATAAGCTTCGTGAGTATATAAGCAGTAAGAAAAAGCTAAAAGCGTATAACAATATTTAGGAAGTAACTCATGGCTGATGGCTTATTCAAAGAGCAATTAGACGGTTTAGACAAAAAGCTGTCAGAGACAGTTAAACTTAAAGAATTAGAAAATTTGTTTGCACAAGGTGCAAATATTAGGTTTGAGAAAAACCTTCAGTCTTTCGAAAAATATTACCCTGATATTGCTGAAGCGATAAAAAACTTTAAAACAGATAGTTTAGCTTTACATGTTTGTGAAGATGGTGATGCAAATATTATAGAGCAAGGTTCAGGTGTTGCTTTATATAGTGATCACCCAAGGAAACAGTCCCATGAGCAGGTTGATAATAACTTAAGAACTCCAACATTTTGTACTGTTAAGTATGGGCAGTTGTTTTCTCCTGAAGACGGCGATAAACGTATTCACTCAAGGTATATGTCTCTTCTTAATAAGCAAATTAATGATGTGAAAGAGTTAAACCCGGGAAATACTCTTGAATTAAGCTCACTGCCAAGTACTTTTCCAACGTCTATGATTTTTGGAATTGGTTTGGGATATCATTTAGAAAAGCTATTTGATGAAGTGACATTTAACTATTCTTTTATTGTAGAGCCAAACTTTGAACTCTTTTTTGCAAGCTTATTTTGTATTGAGTGGAATAAGATTATAGCGAAAATAGATGAGTCTAATGGCTGTTTATTTCTCTACCTAGGGACTAGTTATAGTGAATTTTTCGACGACCTTAATAGAACCGTTGAAGATATTGGTGCATTTTCGGTTGCGAAAACATTTTGTTACCAACACTATCCAAACATCAATATCAATAAAATGATTGATGACTTTTTTAAAAACTATTTTAGGCTTTTAAATGGTTTTGGTTTTTATGATGATGCCGTGGTAAGCCTGAGCCATACTTTGTCCCATATGGCTAAAAAATCCCCGTTTTGGACAGGTGGAGTTTTACAGGATAAAAGTAAAGCGGGTTGTCCTGCATTTATTGTAGGTAATGGTCCATCATTAGATGACAGTATCGAGTTTTTGAAAAACAATCAAGATAAGGCAATAATAATAGCTGCAGGCACAGCGTTAAATTCGCTTCTAAAGGTTGGGATTAAACCAGATTTTCATGTGTTAATTGAAAGGCCCAGAAGAACTCATGATATTTTATTGGACTCCACCGATAAGAGCACTTTGAAAAAAATTAACTTGTTGACAACAAATGTACTATACCCTGAGACGACTTCTTTATATGAGTGGGCTGGTTTAGCACTGAAAGGAAATGAGGCTGGTACTGATTACTATGTCCTCTCAAGGTTATTATATGGAATGAAATTTCAAAATATAATTCCGTTTTCTAATCCACTTGTTGCTAATACTGCAACCTCGTTCGCGGCATCATTAGGCTTTGATGAAGTTTATTTGTTTGGAGTAGATAATGGTGTGCCTGATAGTGGTAAACATCATTCCAAACACAGCATTTATGAGTCCGGAAAGTATAAAGTCATAGAAGGTTATAGGCATCGTATAAAAGGGAATTTAGGTGGTGAATTAAACTCAAATGATTTGTATTTGGTTTCAAAGTACCAGTTAGAGTCTCTAGCTCAAGTATCACCTAATGTCAGCTTCTATAATGTAGGAGACGGAGCTGAATTAAATGGTTATTATGCTTTAGAGGAAGATAAAGTATTACTCAATAAAGACCCAGTAAATAAAAAGCACATAATAGATAAAGTCAAACAATGCTTCTCTGATGTTATCCCTGATGATAAAGGAGAAGTAGTTTTAGATATGCCTCAATTTGATACGATTTCTGAGCATATACTTTCAATTACTAAAGAGCATTTCAATACACGAGAGGAGTGTTTGGAATTGCTGAACAGGCAAGCTAGGTATCTTTATTCATTGAAAAAAACTCGATTTAGTCATTTCTATTTTATCTTTAAAGGCTCATTGTTATATTTCCATTGCCCTCTTATAACAAGCCTATATTATTACCAAGATCCATCAAAGAGTTTAGAGTTAATGATTGAGCTTATGTCTTTATGGAACGATTATCTAAAAGAAATAATCGAGGACTTTAAGAAAAACTACAATAGAAATTGTGATTGGGAGTTTGTTTGAGCGTATCACTATTATTAAAGGTGAAAAGAACCACTTGGTAATATTATTTAGCTAAGCATTACAAAAACCCAAGTAGGCAACTAGTGCGGACTTGGGTTTCTTCAATTTTACTATATCTTTATTTCCCTTTTTTAGTAAGGAAAAACGTATTTTCTTTGTACAGAGAAGCAAATGCTGTATACATGTCACTTGTTGTTATAAGCCCAATTGAACCTCTTCCAACAGAAGCTCTTTTGTACAGATTATGTTGTGTAGTATAGTTATTAAATATTTCGAAACTGGCTTCACTCCCCTTAATATCAAGGTCTCGAACATATAAAGTTGACTCGGACTTTATATAGTCAGAATTTACTCGCTTTTTACCATGGAAAGTTTTTTCATAGCGATAAGGAACATTAAATAGTTTCTCAATATAATGAAGTAACGTGCTACCTGCATCGAAGTTTATATTTAAAACCTTACTTTCCAGTTTTATTAGTCTTGCGAAAGCACTATCTTCTGAGTAGGCATTTTCTGGTAAGTCTTTTGTTAATGTATCTTTTTGTTTGCCTATAGCTGCAATCGACACTGAGGGGTCGTTGCTTCTTCGTGATTGAGCCAGTTCCCTAACGTATTCAGACAGAGCTCCACAGTTAGAGCGGGTAGAGTGCAAGTCAAAGTCCTCGTTATTGCCAAACGAATAAGTAAAAGTCGGCACCACAAATGTACCCTCAGGGCCTAAAACTTCCATGATAGTTTCTACTATTAAGTTCATGATTTCATTTTTAGTAGAAGCTTCTTTAGGGATACCAAGAAACCCTATATTACTGTGACAAAAGAGTATGTCACCATTACTTACACCCAAAGCTAATAAAGCTCTTTTTAATTCTTGCTTTGTGTAGTGATACTTCATGAGTTATCTGCTTTGATCTCTAGAATTATCTCAGCTAAACCATTAATGGAAGAAAACCTTCTATCTTCAAAATGAATTTCTTGGAAAGAGATAGAGAATTTTTCTTCACAAAACTCGATTAATAAAATCATGTCAAACGAGTCGAGGTACCCGCTGTCAAAAAAATTAACATAATGTTCAACTCTGTCTATATTCTTGTTTTGGGTGATCCAGTTTGCTATTTGATGTTGTACTTCCAAAGTTAGCACTCCTCGATAGCAAAGCAGCGAGCAGGAGCACCATCACCATCTTTAAGCTTTAAAGGCGCGACGATAAGGGTAAATTCATTAGTATTAATTGAGCTGAGGTTAACAAGGTACTCTACGATTACTACACCTGCGCCTAGTAAAATCTTGTGATTTGGAGCATCTTTCTCAGCCCCTCGGCCATTTAAAGGGTTGTCAGGTTGAGGTGTATCAAGGGCGATTAGTTTGCAACCATTATCGACTAGCCACTGGCAAGCTGACTCAGAGAAAAAAGCATGATCTGTATAATATTCATTTGTATTTAACTGCAAATCCCAGTCAAACCTGCAAACAAGTCTTTCTGGGCATTGATTATCTAACGCTTGTGTTAATTCGCTCTCAGTAATCTCATGTTTATTAGGTAGGTGAGTAAAATTTAAAAGGGTCGCTTTACCATTTAATTGCTCGAGAGAGATTTGTTCAACTGTAGAACCCCCCTTGATAAAATGTCTTGGTGCATCGATATGAGTACCAGTATGAGTACCTAGTACTATTTTTCTTGTCTCTCTATTTTCAATACCATGTCGACCTAGTTGAGTTGATTCATAAAAAGGGTGCCAATGGGCTGCAAAAGTCTGCATTCCTTCTTCTAAAAGCATCGATAAATCTATAATTTTCATCTTTTTATCTCTATTAATTCTACAGGTATACCTGATGGGCTCTTTAAAAAAATAATGTTCAATAATTTGTTGTTTACAGATAACTCAAAAGCTTTAGTCATAATTTTATCAATAAATAAAGGGCTATCTGTATAGTAGTTCAACTTTTTGACTAGGAAAGCTAGGGACGTTGCACCTAAAGAATCTAGCTGTAGTTCTGAATCATTCAACTCAGACTCTCGAATTTTTAAAGTTACAGACCAAGCTTTGCTCAACCTTGTTAAGGTTAATTCATTATTGTTTTGTTTAAACCCAAGTTCTTTCCAAAAATTTATCTCATCAAAAAGTAAACTACTGGGTAGGCTGATATTTATGTGTTTGTCTTCCAAGCTTAGTCTTTCGGCTAGATCTTTGTTATCACTAAAGTGATTTATCAGCTCAATAGAGTTTAACTGCGCGTGTTTAAGATAGTATATATCATGAGTAGGACTGTGAGTTTTAAGTAAGGTTTTTTTGTGCGCAGAGTTACTTATATTTAAGGCTGAAAAATCTAATTCATAACCTAGTTGTAAGTATTCCATTAAATTATAACGAGGGTTATTAGAGTTTATAGTTAAATGTGAAAAGCCAATTATCATACCAATAACTTCTCCAGCTCACTTTTAATTACTTTGCCAGTGATAGTTCGGGGAAAGCTATTCGTTAATATAAACTTTTCTGGCACCATTTCTTTTGGAATTTCCTTCTCAAGAATATTTTTCAAGTTATCTAGACAAAAACCTTTCTCAGCAATAACAAATATAATCGGCACTTCCCCCCAAAATTCATGCTTAGACTTAATTACGGCACATTCGATTACCTTATCTTGTCTCATAACGGCTTCTTCAATAAGTCTTGGACTTATATTAACCCCACCTTTGATAATAATATCTTTCCGTCTTCCCGTAATATTGAGTTTACCTAAATTAGAAGAACCCAGATCACCTGTCGTCTTGCTAGAAAAGTGAGCATTTAAATATCCAAGAGCTTCCCAGGGAACATTTGCGAGTATCTCTTTGTCATGGGAAAATTCAACAGCAACGCCTGGTAGTAAAGAACCTACATTTTGGCCCTGACATTCATTAATGGTTTGGCTACTAATGAATAGTTGCTCGCTTGTCCCATAGCTTTCCAGAATATATGTTTTGCATTTTTTGAGGAAAGCATTTTTTGCCGCTTCTGGAAGTGGTGCTGTTCCAATAAAAATAGTTGGTTGTTTCTTTTCTAAGGCATCTAGAGAACTTTGTTCTCTTAAAAGTTTAGTTGCAAGAATAAGCATAGATGGGCTTAACCATAGACAATTTGCTTTCGTATTGATTAAGACATTAAATAGGTCAGTTGCATTTTTTGCTGAAAATGCATCTGTGAGAGTAACACTCCCTCCAGCAACTAAAGGGCATAAGAAAGTATTTAAAATACCAGCCATATAATGGTGAGGCATTGCACTTAGCATATTAATATTCCCATCTAGGTTATGATGGGAAATAAATGCCTTGCTACAGCTTATGAGGTTGTCTAGAGAGTGACAAACAGCCTTTGGTTGGCCAGTCGTACCTGAAGTAAAAGTTATTAGTGCTGTTGAAGTCAGAAAATTGTTATTTTTCGCAGAGTACTTA
Source organism: Pseudoalteromonas sp. AWM4_233 (assembly GCF_056158285.1). Taxonomy (NCBI): domain Bacteria; kingdom Pseudomonadati; phylum Pseudomonadota; class Gammaproteobacteria; order Alteromonadales; family Pseudoalteromonadaceae; genus Pseudoalteromonas; species Pseudoalteromonas sp. AWM4_233. The sequence continues at coordinate 968,544 of NZ_JBSWSZ010000001.1, forward strand.
GTTTTGATAATCTTTTTGTCAGTAATAACGAGTGTAGGCTGAATAATGTTCAACAGTTTTTCATTATAATTGTGATTTAAGTCAGCTTGAATAGGGCAAGCAATTATTTCAAGTTCAAAACAAGCGAGCAGGTTATAATAAAAATCTAAAGGAGAGCTAAGTTGAATAGCTACAACGCTACCTTTATTTAAATGGTATGATTTTAGGTTGTTAGCATATTCAGTGACTTTATTATTGAGCGCATTATATGAAATGGAGCGCCCATTATTATATACTGCAATTCTATCGGACTGTTTTAAGTGCTTTAGTATCATAATACAGCTTGCTCATTGATATGGTAGTTCTTATAAACAGGCTTCCAAGGTTTTCCTGTTTTGCTGTTGGCTAATTTTTTTGCATGCTTTTCAACCATTTCTGAGCTTGCATTTATAAGATCTTCTGAGCATACAGAGACTATGAGTAATCTTGGGTCGACATTATATTCATTTGCAGCTTCATAAATTAGGGGCATGTAACTAGAGTGAAACAACGACATACCAGATATTGTGTCAATTGAGGTTATTCCTTGTTTTTCGATGAGCGGCTTAATTAAGTCTTCGCCAATGTCCATTACCTTAAGTGGATCAATATTTCCTTCTAGTCCCATTCGTGCTAAGCACCCAAGGAATTGCTCTGTTGGAGTATTACCTGCACTTCTACCAAAGCCTTGCAATGAGGTATCTATTATTGTTGCTCCAGCTTCAATTGCAGCCAGAGCATTACCAACCCCTAATCCAAGGTTGTTATGACCATGAAAACCTACCTTAGCCTGACTATTCTCAGAAATAATAGCTTGAATGTACCCTTGTACCTCCTTTGGTAGCATTCCCCCTGCAGAATCAACAACATAAACAGCTTCAGCCCCCATATCAAACGCCACCTTAGCTGATTTGGATAATAACTCTGGTCGTACTGCGTATGATTTCATGAAGTTTATGTAAGGTGTTATCCCATATTGTAAAGCTTTATCTAAAAAAGGCTGACATTTTGAAAGGCCTTCAATAGTACAACCTATTCTTACAAAGTCCATATCGTAATTTTTAGCGAGGTTTAAATGATTAAGCTCTGCAATGCCAGGAATTGCGAACATGCCCCATTTTCCTGCTTGTATAGCTCCAGACGCTGCTTGCATATAGACCTCATCACTTTCTGCAGCAATGCCTATTTTTTTCTCTGTTGCGCCTAAGCCAACACCATGGCCAACTTCTATGAGTTCAAATCCTGAACTATCCAAAGCACTACAAATTGTTTGCGTATTTTTCTTAGAGAATTGAAAGTCAATTTCGTAGCTTCCATCTCTTAAAGTACACTCAAGTATTGTTGGTTTTTGCATTTGGGGTGCCTAAATATTTTAATGTCACATTGTAACCCTAGCATACTTTGTACCACTGTAAGCCTAAACTAAAACAGTTTTAAGCAATCAATTAAAATGAGATTGTATGCGTAATTGTTAAGGGGCAATTTTGCGTTGAAATATAAGGCATTATAGTGCTAGTTTAAAGTTGTTTTTTTATAGGGATGAGATGATGTCATATAATAAAGAAAACGCGTGGAACAAGATTTACGCTTCAAATTCTAAAATAGCTTACCCGCCAGAGGCATTAATTCGAATAATGCTAGGTACCTTTCCTGAATTAGGCTTTTTTGATAAAAACTATAAAGATAAGAAAATATTAGACGTTGGTTATGGAGATGGACGAAATTTTCCATTATTTGATCGTTTAGGCTTGATATGCCACGGTGTCGAAATTACAGAAGAGATTGTTAGTAATACGCTTAATCAACCAGCTTTGGAAAACTTAAATTTAAATTTAGCTGTCGGCACGTGTGAAAATTTACCGTACGACAATGAAGTGTTCGACTATCTTGTAACTTGGAACAGTAGCTATTACATGAAGCCTGCGAACTATAGCTATTTACGACATGTTACTGAGCTAATGAGGGTAGTTAAAAGTGGTGGTTATTTTATCGCATCAGTTCCTTCGCCTTCATCCTTCATATATGACTCATGTAAGTCACTCGAAGATGGTTATGTAGAAATTAAAAATGATTATTTTAATGTGAGAAATGGCCAAGTAATGAAACAATTTGAAGATAAAAGTGACTTTACTAGATATTTTGAGCAATTTTGTTCTGAAGTTTCTTGTGCTGAAATAAAGATGGATTGGTTTGGGCTTGCTTATGACTGGTATGTATTTGTAGGAAAGAAGCGTTAAATTTTTGAGCTCTAGTTTAATTGAAAGCTAGAGCTCTGAGGCTGAAAGCTATTTATTTTTAGTTAATAAGCCAGATTGCTGTAAGGAGTTTATTAGTGGTATTAATTTTAAAGCATTTTCATTAATTTTATCTGCAATATCTATTAAGTCCCTAGAGCCATCGGCATAAGCTAAAAGATTAGTCATTCTTCTAACATCTGAATAGTCTTGCTGCATATCACTTGTGTTTGGGTATAGGCCTCTTTTACCAAGCTGTGGCTCACACTGTGTAGTGACTTTATACACCCAATTATACTCGAGAATTTCGATTGCAGATAATAATGCACGATAAGAGCCTGCCAAGCCATTTGGAGAGATGAGAGATAAGTTGTCTAAAGATGTATGATACTCTGGGAATGTACCATATTTTGACCGCATAATAGAGCATACAGGAAGGTCTACACCTGGTGAGCAAAACTGCCTTTCATCACTGCCTCTTTCTAAGAAGCTATAATGGGTATACTTTTCTGTATGATGTTTTAAAGTATGTATAGCAACTTTGTCTGCAAGGCTATTCTCTTGTCTGGAATTTAGGTATGAGTAATCACGCTCATCACCAACACAGGTGACAATAAATCCAGCATTTAAATTTTGTTTTAAATGCTCAAGATGCTTTGATATATAGGCTATAGAGCCAATTGTCTCAGGTAAGAAAAGAATTCGATAAGTGTATTCTCGTTCTTTCATTTTTTTTATTGCTTCGGCTAATGCAATAGTTACAACAGGGCCAGATAGTTCGTTGTTAGCCATAGATGGGTGGCATATATAAGTTGACAATAAAACTTCTTTTGAACTTTTACCTGGAAAAACAATTTCGCCATAATTTAACTCCCCATCAAACAACTTAGACTTGATGACGACCTTGTAATTACCTTCTCGTAACTTAGTTCTTTGATTATGGGTCAAGCAAAAACCCCAATTTTCTTTATAATAAGAAGTGACATAAGGTATTGCGTCAGGCATTGAGGGGATACTAAATAAATGCTTTTGAAGTGCATCCAGTGACAGTATCTTTTCTTGGGGGGTTGAATACCCCATTAAGTGTAAATTACACTCTTTGAAGTGGCATATTTTTTCGCCGCTAGGTGTAATAATGTAAGCGTCTTCGATAAACCACTCTTTCGGAACTGTCCAATCAAATGCTCGAGTGCCAGATGCAATACTGCCAATATTTAGTTCGGGGATAATATCTTTTAAATACGATAATGTTTGTCTTACACCTGGACCAGATAAGCTCCGATTTATGGGAAATAGCTCCTTAGCCCGTGCATACATTAATTGACCTGTGGCGTCTAGATTCATTTTTAATTCCCTTTTTTGTCAGTTGCATCTATTAAACTAAACGAGAGCGCTGTGCCACGCTCAATTGCTTGGCAAGCTGAACTACCAATTACATTCTTTATATATTTTGGTGCAAGTCCAAATCCAGGACGAATGATTTTTACGTCTTCCTCAGAAATTACTTGTCCTGGTGCAATATCTTTTACTGCGTAAATAGAGCGTCTGAACTTTTTATTAGGTGACTCTTCATTTGTGGTCGAGACATCACCAGAACCTAGTGATGCCCAGGTTTGATTGCAGGAGTTAATCAACTCATTTAACTCACTAGGTTCAATTGAAAAAGAGCTATCAGGCCCACCTAGATTGCGATCTAAAATAAAGTGCTTTTCAATAACTCTTGCTCCTAATGCTATGCTTGTATTTGCAGCAGCTGAGCCGATTGAATGATCAGATAACCCAGTCAGAAGATTGAAATGATTTTGCAAAGTTAGGATAGACTTTAAATTCATTTTTTCAATAGGGGTGGGGTAAGCGCTTATGCAATGAAGTATTATTATCTTATGATTATCTTGCTTTTTGATTGTTTCTACAGCTTCTTCTACTTCATCTAAAGTTGCTAAACCCGTCGAAATAATAATTGGTTTACCGGTTTGGGCAATTCGCTTAATGAGCGGAATATCAGTAATCTCGAATGAAGCGACTTTGTATGCAGGACAATCAAGAGATTCAAGTAAATCGACAGCAGTATTATCAAACGGGGTACTAAATAAGGTAATCCCTATTTCTTTAGCATAATTAAAAAGTGCTTTATGCCAATTAAAAGGAGTATGTGCCTTTTCGTATAATCCATATAAATTTTCACCATCCCATAAACCGCCTTCAATTAAAAAATCGTTTTTGTCACAATCAATAGTCATTGTGTCAGGTGTATATGACTGGATTTTGACGGCACTTGCACCTGCTTGTTTGGCAGCAAGTATAGTATCAAGAGCAGTTTGTAGAGAGCCGTTATGATTAGCTGAAACTTCAGCAATGATATAGGGCTCACTTGAGTCACTAATAATTTTATTATCAATAATCACTTCATTCTTCATTAATAAGCTCTTTTTTGTTCTTCAATACGAATAAATCAGCTTCAACTTTTGTAAATCCAGCCTTGGTAAAGAGGTTTTGTGAGGCTTTATTTGCAGTTGATACTGTCGCGTAAACTGTTTTAAGCAAAAATTGTTCCGGAATTGACTTTATTGCGTTTAATGCAATGTTTTGATTCTGGAATTTCTCATCGACTAAAATTGAGATCTCGTACCCATCTAAATACTCATCAAGCCTTAACATACCGACAGAGAGCTTGTCTAAATGTGTTGAACTGCGAATAATATATATGTGCTTTGCATTCGATTTGAGGGCTGCTTTCATCCATTCTTGATGTTCTGACCACGAGATAGGGTTCGGGTTTCTTGAAAACTGCCTAATGACGGGGTTTGATTGCCATTTAAAGACAGTTTTAATATCCTGAGTTGTGGCTTTTTTTAAAAATATGTTTGCAACCCCAACTTTTCTAATTAGATTAGCGACGCCCTTACCATCGCATATTTGTAAGGCTTTTTTTGACATTCCTTCTAGCAGAGAGGGGGTTTGCGAAAGCATCATAAACGCACTTTCAAAAGCCGAAAAAGTCATGTCCTTAACGTGACCAAGATATAAGTGAGCACCATACTCATCGAGTTGGCGAGCAATTTCATTTTGGTTATCTGCTAAAGTCACTGTCAAAGAGGGTAACCCTAGCGCGCACCTTTCCCAACTTGATGTGCCGCAGGCACCAATTGCAAGATCTGCCTCGTAGTATACAACTCCAACATTCATACAATCTTCTTTTAAAGTTATGTAAGGCAGCTTTTTTATGCTTTCTTTTAAGCTGTTCAGCTCATTAGCTTGAGAGCTTAATAGTATTGTGACTGAAAAAGATAAATTATAAGACTCTCTCAGTGTGGCTAAAAATTCTACAAGTATATTTGTGCTGCCAGCGTGGTTCATTGCACCTAACGCGAGCACTATCTTGCGGGGGCTTTCTATAGAACGCTTTGAAGGTCGTTTTGAATTTCGTATCGTGTAAAATTCTTGCCGCAAAAGGGCATAGGGTGAACCGAGTAAAAAAGTTGTTTTTTGGGATACGAAATCATAGTAAGCGGCTTCGGTGCGATTAAAAGTCTGATCTAATAAGAAGTCTATGTCGCCATGTTTTCTGTTTGCTAAGTCATCAATTACAAGCAACTTTTTACATTTCTCTCGAATGCTTGACTCCCACTCATCGGCAAGTGAATAATGGTCTACACATAATAAATCAACTTTAGCCTCAAGCTGGCTTTTTAAGTATATAGCGTCTTCAGATTGAGTTTGTAAAACAGGGAGAGGGATGTATTTAATTCCCGAGTCTTGTAACCTATCTTTATACTTTTTTGGCAGTAAAGAACACGCAAATACGATAGACAAGTTACTTGTTTTATGAGTTGCTTGCATGCCTTTGGCAATAGCAAAACACCTTTCAAAGTGTCCGGCACCGATTTGTTTATTGGCATCTAATCTAAATAAAATCTTCATTTCATCATGAACTTTGAGTTAAGTATTAACGCTTTGTTCTAGCTCGAGCGAGTACTTGAGGCCTTCATTTCTTTCATACTTAGCATTTAAAAGTTTGAGCTTCGGGTTTGCATCTAGAAACTCAATTGCTTGCAGGTAATCAAAGTCAGCATCCTTGTTATAAAGAGCTTCAAATACGGCGGTGATGACACTTAAATCTTCTTGTTCATCAACTGTGAGTCTATAAGCAGAGGAATCAATCTCATTTTCTAGTAAGCCGAGCTTGAATTGTTCACTGTGGGTTCTGACGAATAAAGTTACATGCTCTTTATCAGATGGCTTGAGCTGTTGAAACTCAATTGATTGTAATACATCAGCTTTAATTATTTCTGTATCTAGGCCATGAGGGAAAGAAGGAGTGTCACAATTATTTGTATAATCGTTCTTATTATTTAAGTGAAGTTGAATGACTTGATCAATTATTCGGTGATCGATTAATGGGCAGTCTGCTGTTATCCGCACAACATGTTCACAAGGGTGTTTTTTAAGGGCAGAAGTAAATCTATTCAGCACATTATTTAAACTTCCACGAAATAGCGCAACATTTTCTTTGCGGCAGAAATCTGCTATTTCATTGTCAGTTTCCTCCTCGCTTGTGAGAATGACTATATTATCAATGTGCTGACATCTACGAAGCCTTTCTAGTAATAAGCTCAACATAGGTCGATTTAAAATAGGCTTTAAAACCTTACCAGGTAATCTTCTGGAGTTCATTCTTGCTTGGACAAATGCATTTATTGTCATTGTATTAAGTGCCTTAAAGCTGCGGCTTTTAATAAGTTCTTTAAATACTATCGGTTGTATTAAGCACTTTCTTTAATGAGCTAATAACCTTATTTTGTTGCTCTTCGGTCATCTGGGGGTAAAGCGGCAGCGTGATAGCTTGTTCATAATACTGTTCAGCATAATCGCAATACGTTTCAGAAAACCCTAATTTTTTATAAAAAGGTTGTTTATAAATAGGTATATAGTGTACATGCGCAAAAATACCTTCTTTACGCAATAGCTCTACAATATGCTTCTTGGGCACGCAACAAGATTTATCTATAAGAATAATAAACAAGTGATAGGAAGATAAAACGGCATCAGATACTTCTAAAGGGGTAACGGGTAGATCTATCAGCTTATCTATATATTTCTTAGCTTGAAGATTTCGCTTCAAGACAAAATCATCAAGTTTGCTGAGTTGAGTGATCCCGATGGCGGCATGTAAATCACTCATTCTGTAATTAAAACCTAGCATTTGCTGTTGATAATACCAAGGTCCATGACTCGATTCAGTGAACTCTTTAACATCACTGGTGACGCCATGACTTCTAAGTTTTTTCATTACATTAGCAAGGGCATTGTTATTAGTTAAAGCTATGCCCCCTTCCGCAGAAGTAATTATCTTGACCGGATGAAAACTAAAAATACAAATATCAGAGTATTGGCAACTGCCTATCTTATTATTCTGATATTCAGCGCCAATAGCATGAGAAGCATCTTCAATAATTTTAATATCGTATTTATTTGCGAGTTTTGAGATGGTTTCCATATCGCAGGGCTGGCCCGAGAAGTGAACAGGAATAATAACTTTAGGTAGACAATTATTAATATTAGCTATCTTTAGTTTTTGCTCTAAAGCCGAAGTACATAAATTTCCATTTCTTGGATTAATATCGACGAAATCAATTTGTGCACCACAATAAAGAGCGCAGTTTGATGAAGCAACAAATGAATTGGGCGAAGTCCACACAATATCACCTTCACCTACTCCAAGAGCTAAACAGGCTATGTGTAATGCCGAAGTAGCACTATTTACTGCTACAGCATATTTGGCGTTACAATATTCAGCTACTTTTCCTTCAAACTGCGGCACTCTAGGACCTTGTGTTAAGTAATCTGAATTTAGTACTTCAACTACAGCGTTAATATCATCTTGATCTATATGTTGTTTGCCATAGGGGATCATTGAATCGCCTTACGATTAAACTCTTTTATTTCTTCAAGTGTTAAATACTCAGGGTTGTCTAAAGAGTTATATTCATAGCCTGGCGCAACTTTTGTTCCTTTTTCATCTAGAGCATTTGTATCGAAGGCATTTGTTCGGCTACTGAATTTAATCCCTGGTGCAATGACAAAGTGGTCGTCAAATTCAAAGGTATCAAAACTAAGATCCGATGGGCACATTACTTCATGTAGTTTTTCTCCTGGACGAATACCTATGATTTTTTGTGGTATATTTGGTGCCATCGCAGTCGCTAAATCGGCAATTTTGATAGATGGGATCTTTGGAACGAATATTTCTCCACCTAGCATACGTTCAAAGTTTTTAAGGACAAAGTCAACGCCCTGCTGAAGGCTAATCCAAAAACGCGTCATCTCATCATGTGTGATTGGAATATGATCTTTTCCCTCGTCAATAAATTTTTGAAACACAGGAACAACAGAACCTCTAGAGCAAACGACATTCCCGTATCTAACAACAGAAAAAGTAGTTTTATGCCCACCAGCTATATTGTTGGCTGCGACAAAAAGCTTATCTGAGGCGAGTTTAGTTGCGCCATATAAATTGATTGGGTTTGCGGCTTTGTCAGTAGAAAGCGCAATAACTTTATGTACGTTGGCATCTAGTGCTGCTTCAATGACATTTTCAGCACCATTGATATTGGTTTTAATACATTCCATCGGATTGTACTCTGCTGCAGGGACTTGTTTTAAAGCCGCTGCATGAATGACATAATCAACACCACGCATAGCCCTTTTTAGGCGGTCTTTGTCTCTAACGTCACCAATAAAATAGCGCATACAAGGCGAATTGTACTCTTGTTGCATTTCAAACTGTTTTAGCTCATCTCTAGAGAAAATAATAATTTTCTTAGGGTTATAGCGCTCAAGCAGAGTTTTAACGTACTTTTTGCCAAATGAGCCTGTTCCGCCCGTAATTAAAATGGTTTTGTTATCGAACATATCTATCCACCGAAAGGTGCAAATTTTACTTTACACCTATAGAATAAGGTATTAGGTGAAAACTTAAAAAGTTCGCCTAAAAAAAGCTATTACTCAATACTTTATATTACCTTTCATCAAATTGCAGCTTTTGCGCAATAGCAATTGGCTAATTTAGTATAGAAAGGTGACTTTTCAACCGATTCTGCATAATATTTATTGCGCGATAACACCTAAGATGGGGAGGAGTTATGCAAATCAATTCACCGAGTGCAGGTTTTTTTAACAAAACCGAGCAAACAGCCAATAAGCTTAATCAACAGTTGGCAACAGGCAAAAAAGTCAATTCAGCTGCTGACGATGCCGCTGCATTACAAATCATTAATCGGCTTACCTCACAGCAAGAAGGTTATAGCCAATCAGTAAGAAATGCTTACGATGGTATTTCCCTTTCTCAAACTGCTGATTCAGCACTATCTGGGGTAGGTGATGCTGTCTCGCGTATTAGAGAGTTATCTATTCAAGCGGGTAGTGGAGCACTCACTGATTCAGATAGACAAGCGCTTCAAGATGAAGTGAGTCAACTTCAGACTCAAATAACAGAAACCTTTGAAAATACGACATTTGGTGGTAAAGCCATTTTCAATGGTGAAGACACGAGTTTTCAAGTGGGGCCAGATGCAAATACTACGCAAAGTGTTAATGCGTCGGATGGCAGTTTTGCTAGTGCTATTCTAAGTGTAGATATCTCTACTCAAGCTGGGGCTCAAGCTGCTATTACTGCTGCGGATGATGTATCAGAAAGTCTTAATAGTCAGCGAGCTGAATTTGGTGCATTTGAGAATACCTTAAGTAGTACGATTCGTAGCCTAGGTACACAGCAATCAAATATAGCGCAAAGCCAAAGCCGTATTCAAGATACGGATTTTGCGCAGGCAGCATCGCAACAAATTGCCAATGATATTTTATCTCAAGCATCGATTGCTTTACGAGGCCAGGCGAATCAATCTGCCTCTTCTGTTTTAGGCCTTCTTTAACTCATTGATGTACATATCAATACAAAAGTATTGATATACCTCATACTTAGTGGCATTTTTTTGGCGATAGAGTCAAAAACTTGCCACTTAGGTATTGCATCCCTGACATACTCCCTTACAATCTTTTATTAAGTCACATTGATAGAAGCATTGGACTCCTTAAATGGTTTTAATCTTAGATAACAATAATAATCGCGCGAATGGTTTATCAGCTGCTCTTAACTTTGTAGGGCAACCTGCGCAAATGGTTTCTGAAAGTGATTTTCAGAAAGAGATGTCTAAGACTAAAGATGCCATAGTCGTCCTCGGTGCCCTTGCAGAGCTTGATCACGAACAAGTCATTAAAGCCTCTCCTGCGACTCCATTTTTGTTAATAGGCGAAACGCTCAAACCACTTTTAGATCTCGCTAACGTCATTGGTTTAATCTCAGAGCCATTTATTCATGATGTAACCATGCAATTGTTGCATGATGCTCAGCAATACCTTCGAATGCTACCTAACAAAGCTGATGCGACAGCGGGCAAGAGTTTCGATGGTTTAGTGGGTGAAACTGAGGCGGTTAAGCAAGTTCGCTTTTTAATTTCACAAGTTGCGAAAACTGATGCCAATGTATTGATTTTAGGTGAATCAGGCACAGGTAAAGAAGTCGTTGCACGAAATGTTCATCTTTTATCCAAAAGAAACTCAGGGCCATTTGTGCCGGTGAACTGTGGAGCCATTCCTGGTGACTTATTAGAGAGTGAATTATTTGGTCATGAGAAAGGCGCTTTTACAGGGGCGATTTCAGCACGAAAAGGCCGCTTTGAACTCGCTCAAGGTGGTACCTTATTTCTAGACGAAATTGGTGATATGCCATTGCAAATGCAGGTAAAATTGCTTCGAGTGTTGCAAGAGCGTAGTTATGAGCGAGTGGGCGGTACAAAAGCAATTCAGGCTGATGTTCGAATCATCGCAGCGACTCACAGAAATTTAGAAACCATGATAGAAGGTGGCAAGTTTCGTGAAGACTTATTTTACCGTTTAAATGTTTTCCCAATCGAAAATCCTTCTTTGCATGAGCGCGCAGATGATATTCCACTGCTATTAAATGAGCTTATGCGCCGCGTGCATGAGCAAAGTGGTAGCACAGCTAAGTTTACAGAGCGTGCAATTGAGAGTCTTAAAGCCCACCCTTGGCCTGGTAATATTCGAGAGTTGGCTAACCTTGTTGAGCGTATGGTGATTATGTTTCCTGAAAAGGTGGTCGATGTCACTGACTTGCCGACTAAGTATCGTCATATTGAAGTTGAGGCGTTTGAACCAGAGTACCCTGAAGAATTGCTTGAGAAGGATGCATTTAACGAATTATTTAGTAGTGGCTTTAGCGACTATGATGAAGAGTCGGTTGAGTTTGACTCTGGGTTCGATGACTCTGCAAATCAGTTTGGCCTGTTGCCAGATGAAGGTATTGAATTAAAAGAGTACTTGGCTGAATTAGAAGTGAGTTTAATTACGCAAGCTTTAGAGCGAAACGACTACGTGGTGGCCCGTGCAGCGGAAATACTAGGTGTACGTCGTACAACGCTCGTAGAAAAAATGAAAAAATATAATTTAAATAAAGACTAAACCAACTACCCATAGATATTGGTAACTGAGCCAGTGAATTATAGTAAAAAGCGCGTTCAATACGCGCTTTCTTATTTTCTTAAATCTTCTGTCTTTTACCTAAGTTCTTTTGCAAAGTCTTTATCGCAGCATAGATCAATGATTTCTTGCTTTCGAAAGCAGGCATTATCGTGATCGTTGACCATACCACAAGCCTGCATATGGGCATAAACGGTGGTTGGGCCTAAAAACTTAAATCCACGTTTCTTTAAATCTTTTGCAAATTTTTCACTGATCTCGCTGGTGGCTGGGTAATCTTCTCGGCTATGTATTTGATTCACGATCGGCTTATTGTTAACAAACTGCCATTGGTATTTCGCGAAGCTACCAAACTCTTGCTGTATCTTTATAAATGCCTTGGCATTGTTGATAGTCGCGGCAATTTTTAATTTATTGCGAACTATGCTTGGATCAGCCATTAAACTTTCTATATCTTCACCTGTCATAGCTGCAACTTTATTGACGTCAAAATTCTTAAAAGCAGCTCTGTAGCCATCGCGCTTTTTTAAAATAGTGTACCAACTCAGTCCTGCTTGCGCTGATTCAAGGGTGATAAACTCGAAAAGTTTTTGGTCGTCAAATACTGGGATACCCCATTCTTCATCGTGATAAGCAACGTAATCTGGTTTTGTTTCGTCTAGCCAAAGGCAGCGTGTGCACATTTTTTGTATCTCTGTTGGTTGATATCAATCCTCAATAATACTTAATCATTTTGAGGGGCTAAAACTGACGCTAGCTTTGTTGAAAATTTCTCATTTAGAACAACTAAATAGCAAAATTTTCGCCTTGCTATCGACAAATTTTACTTACCTCAAAATAGATAACTTAATTAAGAGGATTGGTATGAGTATAAAAAGAGTATATATAAGGCTGTATAAAAAAACAGTGTCAAAAATGTAACACTTAATAAATTGAGTTTTAAAGTCAGGTTAACCATTGAAAATAATAGCTTTTTAATTTTGGCACATAACCTGCTTTGTTGGGTTAGTTTAAAGTTTTGAGATTAACGTTATGGCACTAGCACAATTAGCCCAGACATCACATTTATCTCCAGTAACGCCTCTAAGTCGTCGACCTGATTTAGAGTTTAACCCATGTTTACTGCAGGAGGCTTATGTGGGGGAATTAAGCGACTTACGCCAACAAGCAAGTTGGTTAAGTCATCTAGTTGATACTATGCCTGCTGGCGTTGTGGTACTCGATGGTCAAGGTATGATTGCCAAAGCAAATCAAATTGCCATTGATATGTTGGGCGAGCCGCTAGAAGGTGAGAAATGGTTTAATATCATTCAGCGCTCTTTTAGCCCACAACAAGACGATGGACACGAAGTGTCATTGCGAGACGGTCGTTTGATCAAGCTTGATATTACTGCACTTGCACCAGAGCCGGGTCAATTAATTCTAATGACCGACCTAACAGAAACCCGTCGTTTACAGAAACGTATGGCGCACATGCAGCGTTTGAGCTCTCTAGGTAAAATGGTTGCATCGTTAGCGCACCAAGTTAGAACGCCACTTTCGGCAGCTATGCTGTATGCAGCTAATTTAGGTAGTAATAAAGTGCCTGAAGCATCTCGTTCACGCTTTCATGAAAAACTGATGTCTAGATTGAAAGATCTCGAATCGCAAGTAAACGATATGTTGCTGTTTGCAAAAAGCGGTGAGCAGCAAGTGATCGAAAAAGTGTCTATGCAGCAACTGCTTAGTGAAGTGAAAGCGGGTGCAGATGCCATGGTGGCGATGAATAGTAGTGAGCTTGAAGTAAATTTACCAGAACCAGACATTGAGATTTTAGGTAATAAAACAGCGCTCGCCAGTGCCATCCAAAACTTAATTCACAACAGTATTCAAGTGATTGGCAAACATGCCCACATCACATTAAGTGCAGCGCGTGATGAAGAGTCAGACAGAGTCAGAATTTCAGTGTCTGACAATGGCCCTGGTATCGATTTAGCGCTGTCAGAAAAAATATTTGAACCTTTCTTTACCACAAAAAGCCAAGGCACAGGCCTAGGTTTAGCGGTTGTTAGCTCAGTGGCTAACTCACACAAAGGTAAAGTAGAAGTCACCAATAATGAACACGGCGGGGCATGTTTTAGTTTATTACTGCCAATTTCATTCAGTACAAAGCAATTGGAGGTTGTATGAGTCATTCAATTTTAGTTGTTGAAGATGATGCAGGATTAAGAGAAGCATTAATCGATACACTTCAACTTTCAGGTTTTGATACGGTTGAGGCGAGCTCTGCCGAAGAAGCGGTGATGCTTTTGAAAAAGCAAACCTTCTCGATTGTGGTCAGCGATGTACAAATGGGCGCAATGAGTGGTTTGGATTTACTTAAAACCATTAAGCTTAACTACCCAGATTTGCCTGTGCTGATGATGACGGCTTATGCAACTATTGACGATGCAGTAGAGGCCATGCGTTTAGGTGCTATTGATTACATGGCAAAACCGTTCGCGCCAGAAGTACTTCTGAATATGGTTAGTCGTTATATGCCGGCAAAAGAAAAAGAAACAGAGGGCCCTGTGGTTGCTGATCCACAAAGTCTGCAATTACTTGAACTTGCCAATAAAGTCGCTAAATCTGATGCAAGCGTTATGGTGCTAGGGCCAAGTGGTTCGGGTAAAGAAGTATTGGCTCGATTCATTCACGATAAATCAGAGCGCAAAGATGAAGCCTTTGTAGCCATCAATTGTGCGGCTATTCCTGAAAATATGCTTGAAGCTACTTTGTTTGGGTATGAAAAAGGTGCGTTCACAGGTGCTATTCAAGCATGTCCGGGTAAATTCGAACAAGCACAAAAAGGCACCATTTTATTGGATGAAATCACCGAAATGGATTTAGGTTTACAAGCAAAGCTACTTCGCGTGTTGCAAGAGCGAGAAGTTGAGCGACTTGGTGGCAGAAAAACCATCGACTTAGACGTCAGAGTTTTGGCGACCAGTAACCGTGAACTTAAAGAAGCGGTGGCTGAAGGTAAGTTCAGAGAAGATTTATATTACCGCTTGAATGTTTTTCCTCTGATGTGGCTGCCACTGAATGAGCGCCCAGGTGATATCGTAGTGTTAGCTGAGCACTTGTTAGTAAGACATACCAGCAAAGCAGGTAAGCCAGCAGTGCAATTAAGTGATAGTGCAAAGCAAAAGTTATTATCACATTCTTGGCCTGGTAATGTCAGAGAGCTTGATAATGTGGTTCAACGTGCTTTGATCTTGCAGCAAGGCGATACTGTACATGGTGAAGATATTTTTATTGAAAATTACCAACCAAACTTAGTAACTACAAGAGCAACGAATATGGAAGTGGCGCCACAGATCAATGTGGAGCAACAGTCGCGACATGTTGAGCCTGAAATCAGCGACATAGAAAATTATGATGCTGCAAATTATAAAGCGACTTTACAAGATAAAGAGCATCAAATTATTTTAGATACGCTTCATAAGTGTAATGGTAAGCGTAAAGACGTTGCAGAGGTACTGGGTATGAGCCCAAGAACTTTACGTTATAAGTTGGCAAAAATGCGTGATATGGGGATCTCATTACCAGCATAACTTTTCTTCTCTATAAGAGGTCAAAATCTTGGCCTCTTTATTATACCTTGCCTCAAAATAGATCGCTTAATTAAGAGAGTTGGTATTATTGTCAAAAAGTCGACTCACATTATATTAACTTAACACACTGAAAATAAAGGGGTAATTTGTGGCACACTTTGTGCTTTTACAAGTTATATGTTTTTATTGGAGTGGGTGTTATGAAAATCCAACCAAACTCTCTTTATCAAGAAATGCAGTCTCTAGCAGTAGAGGCAACGAGAAATACCATTAAAACCAATGAAGTTGCAGTGCAAAAAACCGCGGCGACTTCTTCAGCGCAATTTGGCGATTTGCTGTCAGACGCAATCAATACGGTAAATGGTTTACAAAAAGATGCTAAATCAAAAGTAACGGCACTAGAGATGGGTGATAGAAGTGTTTCACTTGCCGAAGTCATGATAGCATCACAAAAATCATCAGTGGCTTTCGAAGCAACGGTACAAGTGAGAAATAAACTTGTAGAATCTTATAAAGAAATCATGAATATGCCAGTTTAATCTGGGTAGTGGAGTAGCACCGTGGCAACGAATCAATCAACCGATCTGACTTTAACCGATGGCACTGCTGGCGCTGGCTCTGAAGAGCAGCAAGAGCAAAAGTCGGGATATTTGAGCGCATTAAGTGGCGTTGATATGCTTCGCCAGGTGACTATTATCATTGCTTTAGCTATTTGTTTGGCAATAGCAATTGCGATTATCATTTGGGCACGCCAACCTGATATGCGCCCACTGGGCCAGTACCCAACCGAAGAGTTAGTCCAGACTCTAGACTTTCTAGATGCTCAAAAAATTGATTATGAGCTGGAAGGCAACACCATCATGGTTGCCGAAACCGATTACCAAACCATAAAACTACAAATGGCCCGTGATGGTTTCACACAAGCGCCAAGCTCTGGCACAGATATTCTGATGCAAGACATGGGCTTTGGTGTGAGTCAGCGCCTAGAGCGTGAGCGCCTCAAGCATAGTCGAGAACAGCAATTAGCTCGTACCATAGAAGAGCTGCAAGATATCAACCGTGCCAAAGTTTTGTTGGCTATTCCCAAAGAAAATGTATTTGCGCGTCGCGAGAAAAAGCCGTCAGCTACCGTGGTTATTACTCTAAAGCGTGGCAGAACGCTTGGCGGTGAAGAAGTTGATTCGATTGTAGATATCGTGGCTTCAGCAGTGCAAGGTTTAGAACCAGCTCGTGTTACCGTCACAGATCAAAACGGTCGTTTGTTAAATTCAGGTTCGCAAGACTCTCTGGCTGCACGCTCGCGTAAAGAGTACGAAATTGAACGTAAGCGTGAACAAGAATATTTAGAAAAAATTGATAGCATCCTTATTCCTGTTGTTGGCCTCGGTAAGTATACCGCACAAGTAGATTTAACTATGGACTTTAGCGCAGTTGAAGAAACACAGAAACGCTATAATCCAGACTTACCTGCTGTACGCAGCGAAACGACTTTCGAAGAAAGCAACATCGGTGGTATTACCGCAGGTATTCCTGGCGCGCTATCGAACCAACCACCAGTTAATTCAAATATTCCTGAGATTGCAGGTGGCGCTAACGGTCAAGGGTCATCGCCTTCTCGTTCACAAAAAGAAGCCACTCGTAACTATGAATTAGATACAACTATTAGCCACAAGCGTCAGCAAACAGGGGTTATTCGTCGCATCAGCGTGTCTGTGGCAGTGGATTATCTGCCAAAAGCAGATGAAGAAGGCAATATGACAATGGCACCACGTAGCCAAGAGGAGTTGATGAATATTCGTCGTCTACTTCAAGGCGGTGTGGGCTTTGATATGCAACGTGGTGATGCGCTAGAAGTCGTAACTGTCCCGTTTGTTCGTGAAGATATCATTGAGCAAGCTGATCTGCCTCTGTGGGAACAAGATTGGTTTATGAAAACAATCCGTCTTGCGCTTGGTGCATTGGTTATTATCGTGCTTATTCTAGCGGTTGTTCGTCCGATGCTGAAACGCCTGATTGACCCAGATGACACACTAGAAGACTTTGATGAAGATGCGTTAACAACCGGCGTAGACTTAGGTGATAGCACATTAGATATGCTGAACAATGAGTTTGATTCATCAGCAGTTGGCTTCTCATCAGATGGTACTTTACAATTACCAGACTTACACGGCGACGAAGACTTACTGAAAGCAGTAAGAGCGCTTGTAGCCAATGAACCAGAATTATCATCACAAGTTGTGAAAGCGTGGTTAACGGAAGATGAGTAACGAAGAAGAACAAAAACAGCTCCCAGCAGCTTTTGATGTTGAGAAACTCGATGGGGTTGATAAAGCCGCCATCTTATTACTGAGCTTAACTGAAGAAGATGCTGCACAAATTTTAAAACATCTTGAGCCAAAACAAGTGCAGAAGGTCGGTATGGCTATGGCAGCCTTAGACGATCTTTCACAAGCTAAGATCAGTGCGGTTCATAACCTATTTATTGAGCAGATCCAAAGCTTCAGTACCATAGGTTTCCAATCTGAAGACTTTATTAAAAAAGCACTTACGGCTGCACTTGGTGAAGATAAAGCGGCAAGCCTAATTGACCAAATTGTCATGGGTTCTGGAGCGAAAGGTCTAGACTCATTGAAATGGATGGACTCAAAGCAAGTTGCCAATATTATTCGTAACGAGCACCCGCAGATCCAAACCATCGTATTAAGTTATTTAGAGCCAGAACAGTCCGCCGAAATTTTGTCGCAATTCCCTGAAAAAGTCCGCCTAGATTTGACTATGCGTATTGCGAACTTAGAAGAAGTTCAGCCAGCCGCACTACAAGAGCTAAACGAGATTATGGAGAAACAGTTCGCAGGTCAAGCCGGTGCGCAAGCTGCGAAAATGGGCGGCTTAAAAGCGGCAGCAGATATCATGAACTACCTAGACACCAATGTTGAAGGTCAGTTAATGGATTCAATCCGTGAGCATGACGAAGAGATGTCACAGCAAATTCAAGATCTGATG
The DNA here is from genome assembly GCF_056158285.1 of Pseudoalteromonas sp. AWM4_233. Taxonomy (NCBI): domain Bacteria; kingdom Pseudomonadati; phylum Pseudomonadota; class Gammaproteobacteria; order Alteromonadales; family Pseudoalteromonadaceae; genus Pseudoalteromonas; species Pseudoalteromonas sp. AWM4_233. The sequence goes on from NZ_JBSWSZ010000001.1 coordinate 986,926, forward strand.
TTTGTATTTGAGAACCTGATGGATGTTGAGGATCGTGGTATTCAAGCTATTCTGCGTGAAGTACAACAAGATGTATTGATGAAAGCAATCAAAGGTACTGACGATGCACTAAAAGACAAGATCTTAGCTAATATGTCTAAACGTGCAGCTGAGATGATGGCGGATGACCTTGAAGCAATGCCACCAGTGCGTATCAGTGAAGTAGAAGCAGCACAGAAAGAAATCTTATCTACAGCTCGTCGTCTTGCAGATTCAGGTGAGATTATGCTGGGAGGTGGTGGCGGTGAAGAGTTCTTATAATCGATGAGTGATAAAAAGTTTTATAAAGGCAGGCCGGTTGAAGGCGAAGCCATTGATGAATTGCTAAAAAGCTGGCCAATTCCGGATGTCAGCGAAGATCCGACCAAGTTCTCAGGCCGTTCTACGGCATTTGGGCAACCGCTTGAGCAAGTTTATCAAAATCAGCAGCATACGCATGAAGATGAACCAGAAACGCAAGAGCCAGAAGAGTTTCCTACACTGACGCTTGAAGAGCTTGAGCAGATCCGTCAAGACGCTTATGAAGAAGGCATCAAGCAAGGTCACGAACAAGGTTATATCGAAGGATTCGATAAAGGTGTTACAGAAGGAAAAGAAGCCGGTTACAAAGAAGGCCTAGAAATAGGCAAAGAGCAAGGATTGAACGATGCCAAGCCATTAATTGAAGAGAAGTTGCAGTACTTAGGTCAGTTAATTGAAGGTATGACTGCGCCTTTAAATAAGGTCGATGAAACGGTAGAGAAGCAACTTGTTCACCTTGCCAAATTATTGGCGGAGCAAGTGGTGTTTAAAGAGTTGCAAACTCATCCTGAGCTTATTTTAGTGGCGCTGAAAAAAGCTATTGATGCTTTACCTATGGGAGATCAAGCGGTCAAAATTCACTTGAATCCAGAAGACCTAAATTTAGTAGAAGAAGCCTATGGCGTTGAGCACCTTCAACAACAGCACTGGCAACTGGTGGCTGAACCAACACTAGACAGAGGCGGTTGTGAGGTAAAAACAGCCCAGTCTTCGATAGATATGACACTTAAAACACGATTAACCGAAATTATGGAGAAGTTTTTGCATGATAGTGGTATCTAATACCAGAAATTATCATGCATGAGTGTCCAAAGTCCTTTAGCTGAGCGTTTAACACGCTATCAAAAACACATTAAGCCATTTGCTACGCCTGTTGCTGGCAGCTTGACTCGCGTGGTGGGGTTGACCCTCGAAGCGCGAGGTTTGAGTGCACCAGTTGGCAGTCAATGTAAAATCGAAACCATTCGCGGTTTTGTCGATGCCGAAGTGATTGGCTTCAATGGCGATACACTTTATCTCATGCCAAACGATCACATTTCTGGTGTATTACCAGGTGCCCGAGTGATCCCACAATTAAACGAAACCGGTCTACCAGTTGGCATGTGCTTATTAGGTCGAGTCGTCGATGGCCTTGGAAGACCATTAGATGGTTTAGGTGCTATTGAAGCAGAGCACTATCTTAAGTTTGCTCAAGATCCAATCAACCCACTGGCGAGACGCCCAATCAGCCAACCTATGGATGTGGGTGTGCGTGCAATAAACTCGATCATTACTGTTGGGCAAGGCCAGCGTATGGGATTATTTGCGGGCAGTGGTGTGGGTAAATCAGTTTTACTTGGCATGATGACCCGTGGTAGTGAGGCGGATGTCATTGTTGTAGGTTTGGTGGGGGAGCGTGGCCGCGAAGTAAAAGAGTTTATTGATGAAATTTTAGGTCCAGAAGGTAGACGCCGGTCAGTTGTGGTTGCGGCTCCTGCTGATGCTTCTCCTTTGATGCGTTTAAAAGGCTGCGAGAGTGCAGTTACTATAGCAGAGTACTTTCGCGATCAAGGTTTAAATGTCTTATTACTTTTAGATTCAGTGACACGTTATGCTATGGCGCAGCGTGAAATAGCACTGGCAGTCGGTGAGCCGCCAGCGACTAAAGGCTACCCGCCTTCAGTATTTGCAAAGCTACCTGCGCTGGTGGAGCGAGCCGGTAATGGAGGTGAAGGGCAAGGATCTATAACGGCATTCTTCACTGTTTTAAGTGAAGGTGATGACATGCAAGACCCCATCGCCGACTCAGCGCGTGCAATTCTAGATGGACACATTGTTTTATCCCGTGAGCTGGCTGACAGCGGCCATTACCCGGCGATAGACATCGAAAAGTCTATTAGTCGAGTTATGCCACAAGTGGTTTCTGAGCCGCATATGCAGCAGGCTCGTGTACTTAAACAAGTTTATTCAATGTACCAGCAAAACAAAGACATGATCACATTAGGTGCTTATCAACAGGGAAGCGACCCCATGCTAGATCAAGCCATACAAATGATGCCGCAAGTGAATGGTTTCTTGCAGCAAGGTATGAAAGATGTACTGCGCTATGATGAATGCTTACAAGGCCTCGCACAGTTACTAGGACAAGGCTAATGGCTAAAAATAAATTAGAATTATTACTCAAACTTGAGACCGATAAAGAAGAGAACTTACGCATTAATTATGTGCAAGCGCAGCAAAACTTTGTCAGTAACCAACAAAAACTTCAGGGCCTAAACGACTTTCGATTGGAGTATAGTCAACAGCTTCATAACAGAGCCAAGCAAGGAATGAGTTGTGAAAGCATCAAACAGTACAATTCTTTCATCAACAAAATTGAAGAAGCGATAAACCAGCAAGCAACAACGGTGAGAACGGCGAAACAAGTTGAAGAGCAGCGTCGTAAATTGTGGTTAGCTCAACAAGCGAAAACTAAGGCGATTGCAAAGTTAATTGAAAAGAAAGCAATTGAAAAGCAAGCCAAAGAAAATAAAGCTGAACAAAAAATGTTAGACGAGTTCGCAACGAATATATTTATGAGACGGATTGCAAGCTAGCTTGGCTTAAATATTGCTTTATTTTTACAGGTTATAGAATTTAATACTAATGCGGCTTACGTTTGCCGCTCTGAAAAGGTGTAGATATGCTTAATTTAAAATTAGAAGTGGATCTAAAATTGAGCCAAGCTGAAAAAGCGCGATTTGCCAGTGAAAAAGAGCAAGCAGACAAAAACGCCTTTCATTCAGAGTTAGAGCGAGCTGAAAATGCATCAACGAGCATTGATTCAACGAAAGTTACAACTAAAAATAGTGCGAGTGAACAAGATGCTATTGAAATTACCCAAAAGCCAGTGAGTGAGCACAATGAGAAAGTCAGTGATGTAGACAAACTCATGGTGGCAGACTCTAAAAAAGCAGGGGCTTTATCTAATAGTGATCCAGAGCAGAAAGAGTCGAGTGAAACGCCTTTAGTAGAAAACGCTCGCGAAGCGAGTGAACAAGCTGTTGATGATAAGAAAAAAAACTTAGAACAAATAGCTACGACAAAAGACACTGAGCAAAAAGCAAATATTAGTTTTTATCATGGACAACAAGATCATGAGCAGGTGAGTGCCGAAGGTCAACAAGCGACTAAGCCAGTTACTGATAATAATGCTTTGAATGCTAGTCAAGTCGAACAACCTGAAGTTGCCAAGCCAAATAAACAAAATATTAATACACCTAGTCACACTGGTACGCTTACAAATGCTCAAGTTGAGCCTTCAACCTCTGATAAATTACTTGCTCAGATCCAAGCTTCGACAGCTCAAACTACCGATGTAAAACAGCACCTCGCGCCAGTGCCAAAAGCATTGAAAGACGTGCTAAAACAGTTTGATAGAAGTAAAGAAGTTCTGCCTGTAAACACTGAGAAAGAAGCGGATAAAATTTCACCACCAGACTTAGGGCGAGATGAAAATGAAGCGGTAAAAGTAATGCCTGCTAAATCTGAGCTAGTTTCATTACTTGGTGGGAAAATGCAAGTGGATACTAAATCATCTAGCCACACTGGTGAAGTCAACGCTACATCGTCATTAGCAAGTAAAGCAACTCAAGAACCTCAGGGTCTATCTAAAGACGGCAAACCGAAAATTTTAAATGAACAAATACAATCTCAACCTGTTGCTCAGTCAGGTAAGGTGAATGAGGAGCTTACGGAGTCGGTTAATAATCAGGCTAGTAAAAGTGAAAAGTTAATTAGCAATGTAGCGGTACAGCAAACTTCACCTAAATCAAGCGAAAAACCATCATCTATGCTAATGAATGAGGTGCAACCAGATGCTGATGTTAACCAAGTGTCAGATTTAAATGCGATTAAGAAATCTGATATTGATGTTACTCAAAAATCAAATGAACAAAACAATAGATTATCTCAAATACACGCTGATAAAAGGGTAGATACTTTAACAACTGACTTTAAGCAATCTGTAAAAGAGCCCACAGCAGATAATGTTTCTATTTCTAATGACGCAAAAGTAGTGACACATCTAGATAAGGTAATTGAACGCCAAGAAGGCAGTAACCGAGTTACAGATAAAGTGGTAAATTTGGCAGATAAAACCCCTGTCAACCCTAGTGCTTTAGAGCAGCAAATAAAGTCGCTGCCAAACCAAGAGAAACTTGCACTACAGCACTCATTACAACAGGCCGTTGATAGTGGAAAGTTAGATGATGTGCAATTGGAACGTGCTGAACAGACACTATCAATACTTAAATCAAGTATTGATATGCATGACCAAGATGCTAAAAAAACTGAACCAAAAACAGCCAGCGCTATTGGTGTTATGGGAACTCAGAATAAAGGCAATGCTGATTTAGCTAACTACAACAGTACAAAAGTAACAGCTCAAAGTTTATCTGAGACAGCTCAAGCATCTGTAGAACAAGCAAAGAATGAGCAAGTTTCAACTGCTGATTTATCAGACGTAATGCAGGCTAATAATGAACAGTTTACAAAGCAAGGCCGTAAAGCTGAGATGAGCCCGCAAACAGAGAATATTTTCAAGTCGATAATACAGCAGACACCATTAGCGAATATGCAATCAACACACGATTTAGATATTTCTCAATCAGTTCAACAGTTTGATAATGTATTGCAAAATGCGCAAACGCAGCAAAGTGCAGCCGTCACTCAAAAGGCAAGTACTGACCCAAATATTGCTCAAACATTTAACCTGCAGAAAAATGATGCGGTAAAAGCATTACATGACAAAGTAAATGCAATGCTGAACATTAATAATAAAGAAGCGGAGATTCGCCTCGATCCGCCAGAGTTAGGCAGTATGCAAATTCGCATTCGCAGTGAAGCAGAACAGGCCCAGGTGAATTTTGTGGTTCAAAACCAGCAAGCAAAAGAGGCATTAGAACAATCTATGCCTAAACTTAAAGAAATGCTTGCTGAGCAAGGTATCCAGCTAGGAGAAAGTAATATTCAACAGGATTCTGGTTCAAGTTCTGAGCAAGGTACTGATGAAGCTCAAGAACTTGGTAATTCAAAGCTTGCTAATCAGGAGTCACAAGCGCAAAATAGCCAACAAACTAGAACAAATTCATCAAGCAGTGAATCCGGCATAGATTACTACGCATAACTGCTGCTAATATTGATTAGATTAGAATAAACTTGAAGGCTAGGCATGGCAGAAGAAACTGATTTAGAAATTGAAGAGTCGGGTGGCGGCAAGAAAAAGCTCATTATTATCATTGCTGCGGCTGTAGTGTTAATTGCAGGTGCTGTTGGGGCTTTTTTATTTTTATCAGGTGATGAAGAGCCGGCTGAGACTTTAGCGGAAGAAACGGTTGCGACAGAGGCTGCTTCTGAGTCTTCAGGTGCAGAACTTGGTAGTGCATTATACGTGGCGATGCCAAGACCTTTCGTATTCAATGTGCCAGGCGCAAGCCGAGATCGAATTGTCCAAATTAAAGTACAACTTCTTGTTCGTGGTGACGTTAATGAAGAAGTTGCTAAGAAACATATTCCACTTATTGAAAGTACACTGTTAGGTGTGCTTTCAACTACAACTGCTGACGAGTTGAGTACGTCAGCGGGCAAAGAGACAATTCGTCTAACGGCCTTAGATAAAGTACAGGCCGCGATGGAAGCTGTTGAAGGCAGTAAAGTGATCGAACGCGTGTTATTCACCGGCTTTGTTATGCAGTAGCGAGGGTTAAGTGAGCGATTTATTATCCCAAGACGAAATTGATGCGCTCTTACACGGTGTTGATGAAGTCGAAGAAGACGAGATAGTTGAAGAGGGCGGCGAGTCCTCTGCTGGTGCACTGCAGTATGACTTCTCTTCTCAAGATCGTATTGTTCGTGGTCGTATGCCGACCCTTGAAATCGTTAACGAACGATTTGCAAGGCATATGCGGATCAGCCTATTTAATATGATGCGCCGTACCGCTGAAGTCTCTATAAACGGTGTACAAATGCTCAAGTTTGGTGAGTACATACATACCTTGTTTGTCCCAACCAGCCTCAACATGGTGAGATTTAGACCTTTAAAAGGTACTGGCTTGATCACCATGGAAGCGCGCTTGGTATTTATCTTAGTAGATAATTTCTTTGGTGGTGATGGCCGTTACCATGCAAAAATCGAAGGCCGAGAATTCACACCAACCGAACGTCGTATCGTGCAGATGCTTCTTAAAATCATCTTCGAGGACTACAAAGAAGCATGGGCGCCTGTAATGGATGTGTCTTTTGAGTACTTAGACTCAGAAGTAAACCCAGCGATGGCGAATATTGTGAGCCCAACTGAAGTGGTTGTTATAAGTTCATTTCATATAGAGCTTGATGGCGGCGGCGGTGACTTTCATATCTCACTACCTTACTCAATGCTTGAGCCTATTCGAGAGCTGTTAGATGCAGGTGTGCAATCAGATACAGAAGATACTGATTTGCGCTGGAGTAAAGCGTTACGTGATGAAATCATGGATGTCGAAGTAGAGCTATCTACGCAACTGTTAGAAATAGATTTATCATTAGAACAGGTTATGGGCCTCAAAGCTGGCGATGTTATTCCAGTTGAAATGCCAGAGCATATAACTGTTTTTGTTGAAGATTTACCAACGTTTAGAGCGAAAATGGGCCGTTCTAGAGATAATGTTGCACTACAAATTAGTGAAAAAATTAAACGCCCTGAATCTGTTAAGTCTGAGCTTCATGTTTTCACAAAAGGCGGGAAAAAGCTCGATTCTGACGCTGAGCTGGCAGAGCTAGAGGAAGATCTACACCTATCAGAGGGTGTGGATTTAGATTGGTAAGGTTAACTATTAGGTTTTAAGTTATGAGCGATGATCAAGATACTATGGATGAATGGGCTGCGGCCTTAGCAGAAGCAGAAGGAGCTGATGACGGCGGCGATGTTGCAATTGCAGAGCTCGATGAACTTCAAGATTCGTCTCAAAGTTTATCTGCTGAAGAAAAGCGTAAGCTTGATACTATTTTAGATATCCCGGTCACCATTTCGATGGAAGTAGGTCGTTCTAAGATTAATATTCGTAATTTACTTCAGCTTAACCAGGGGTCAGTTGTTGAGCTTGATAGAGTTGCGGGTGAGCCGCTGGATGTGCTTGTAAATGGTACGCTTATCGCTCACGGAGAAGTCGTTGTCGTGAATGACAAGTTTGGTATTCGTCTTACTGACGTTATCAGTCAAGTTGAGCGAATTAAGAAGCTACGATGAAAAAGGGGTTGCTTCCGGTTGCAGGGTTTTCCGCTCCGGCACTTGCTGGGTCAAGTAATATTGGTCTGAGTAGCGATTTAGTATCAATGAGCCTATCACTTTTTTTGGTGTTAGGCTTAATTGTTGGTATGGCGGTACTTTTAAAAAGGCTTAATCCTAGTCTAGGTAATAGCCCCGACTTTAAAGTTGTTAGAAGCTTTCCTTTGGGTAACAGAGAACGTTTGATGGTGATTGAGCTTGATGGCAAGCACCACCTCCTGGGGGTCACTTCTCAAAACATTAATTATTTGTATCAGCTCGAAACGCCCTTGAGTGACCAAAATACCCCTGCTTTTGCAAAAGAGTTAAGCCGCTTTATGATGCCGGCCAATAAGAAGAACAAAGCAGATGATTAAGTTAAGTATAGGCATATTATTTTTGCTACTAGCGCCTTTTGCTGGTGCAGAAGGAATAGAAGCGCTGAGTGTTACTACGAATCCAGATGGGTCCCAAGAGTATTCTGTAACACTACAAGTTTTGGCTTTAATGACAGCTCTAAGCTTTATACCTGCGGCAGTCATTATGATGACCTCATTTACACGTATTATTGTTGTGTTAGCCATACTTCGACAAGCAATCGGTTTACAGCAATCTCCTTCAAATCAGATTTTGCTTGGTATGTCGCTGTTTTTGACCTTCTTCATTATGGCGCCAATATTTTCACAAATTAATGAAAGAGCGGTTCAGCCCTATCTCAATGAAGAGCTCACTTCGATCCAATCACTAGAGCAAGCGAAAGAGCCAATTAAGGCCTTTATGTTGTCACAGACAAGAATCAAAGATCTTGAAACCTTTGCGAAAATTGCAGGCTATGACAAGCTTGATAGCCCTGAAGACACCCCCTTTGTGGTGATTATTCCGGCATTCGTGACGAGTGAATTACAAACCGCATTTATTATTGGTTTTATGTTTTTCATCCCATTTTTGATTGTTGACCTCGTCGTAGCCAGTGTTTTGATGGCCATGGGTATGATGATGCTATCGCCAATGATTGTTGCCTTGCCATTTAAGATCATGCTGTTTGTTCTTGTTGATGGTTGGGGGTTAGTTATGGGGACGCTTGCTCGAAGTTTTGGCCTAGGAGTCTGATATGGAACCAGAAGTTTTTGTCGACATATTAAGTGACGCACTATTTGTTGTTATCAAACTCGTTGCTGCTATTGTACTTCCCGGTTTAATGGTGGGCTTAGTTGTTGCTGTGTTTCAAGCGGCGACCTCTATTAACGAACAGACACTCAGCTTTTTACCTCGTTTGATTATCACAATAATTGCATTGATAGTTGGTGGTCATTGGATGACTCAGGTTTTAATGGACTATTTTCAAGGGTTGATAATGCAAATACCTGAAATCGCAGGTTAAAATGGAATTTACTTTTGCTGTAATTTTACAGTGGCTCAGTGACTTTATCCTTCCTTTAGTGAGAGTCACAAGCATGATGATGATTATGGCCGGTCTGGGTGCGAAAAGTGTACCGACTCGCATAAAGTTAGCATTGTGCGTTGTGATCACCTTTGCAGCGATGCCTATGCTGCCCAAGTCTCAATTTACAGACTTATTTTCTTTTGCCATGGTGCTGGTAGTCATAGAAGAGATGATTATTGGTTTTGCCATTGGCTTTGCGTCAATGCTGCTATTAAATACGTTTATCATTGCAGGTCAAATACTAGCAATGCAAACCGGCTTGGGTTTTGCGTCAGTTGTTGATCCTGCGAATGGCTTGAGTGTCCCCGCTGTGGGTCAGTTTTACCTGATCCTTTCAACACTACTCTTTTTTGTTTTTAATGGCCATTTGATGATGATCCAAATGGTGTTATACAGCTTTGAAAGTATCCCTATCGGTCAGTTTACTTGGTCAATTGATAATTATTGGCAAATCGTGAATTGGGGAGGGTGGATGTTTGCAACAGCCTTGGCACTTTCTCTTGCTCCCTTAACCGCGATGTTAGTGATTAATCTTTCATTTGGTATTATCACTAGGGCTTCACCCCAAATGAATATTTTCGCGGTTGGTTTTGCATTTACGCTTGTTGCTGGTTTAATGATTATATGGGCGACTCTGGGTAACTTCATTGTGCAATATGAATTTCAGTGGCTTAAAATGACAGAGTTACTTTGTAATTTAATTGGCTGTACGGTGTAGAGAATGGCTGAAGATTCTGGTCAAGAGAGGACCGAAGAACCCACAGATAAAAAAATAAATGAGTCTCGTAAGAAAGGGCAAGTTGCCCGTTCAAAGGATCTTGGCACTACTTTCGTGCTGATCTTCTCAGCGATTGCTTTATTAATGTATGGACCTGCAATCGCGAAAGGCCTCTATAACATTATGGGTCGTGGGCTAACATTGAATCGAAATGAAACTTACGACACCACGAAAATGTTCTCTGTTTGGGGAGAAATGTTTTCTGAGTTATTTTTTCCGATGGCTATGTTTGTATTTATCATCACAATCGCAGGTATCGTTGGGAATACTTTGCTGGGAGGCTTTAACTTCAGTTGGCAAGCAGCTGCACCCAAGGCAAGCAAGATGTCTCCTATGAAAGGGATCAAGCGTATGCTGGGTCCTCAAGCAGCCATAGAGTTAGTGAAAGCTATTCTTAAATTTGTATTGGTTGCTGGCTTCGCAATTTTATTAATACAAATGTTTTTTTATGAAATTCTACACTTGAGTATTGAGCAGGTCCCAAGTTCAATTATTCATGCCCTAGAAATTCTGGCTTGGATGTTTTTGGCGCTTAGTTGCACAATGATAATCATCTCAGCAATAGATGCGCCTTACCAAAGCTATAACCACCACAAGCAACTAAAAATGACGTTGCAAGAAGTGAAAGATGAGTACAAAAACTCAGAAGGTGATCCGCAAATAAAAGCGCGAATTCGACGAACACAACGCGAAATGTCACAAAGGCGCATGATGCAGGATGTGCCAGATGCCGATGTCGTTGTTACAAACCCGACTCACTATTCAGTTGCGCTTAAATACGACACAGAAAAAGCAGGAGCACCGATTGTGCTTGCTAAAGGTGTTGATGAGTTAGCAATGCAGATAAGGAAAATTGCTAAAGGTAATGAGGTCCCTATTGTTGAGTCTCCCGTCTTAACACGCTCACTCTATCACACCACTGAAGTTGGCGATCAAATTCCAGATCAACTTTTCACTGCCGTGGCACAAGTTTTAGCCTATGTATTTCAGCTAAAACGTTATCAAAAAGGTCGTGGAAGAAGACCAACAAAGCTCAGTAATAACTTGCCTATCCCAGATGATGTAAAACATTAAATCCTGTAAATTTATTGGCTCACTAATTGCTTTATTAGACCAGTGTCAATATTTTGTAGTTGTTAAGTTATGGATTTTAAAGCAGTTTTACAAGGTCTTAATGAGAATAAAAAAGACTATGCAAAAGGGGTCGGAACACCATTATTAGTGCTTGCGGCTTTGGGCATGGTAATTTTGCCTTTACCTCCATTCCTTTTAGACATCTTATTCTCTTTTAATATCGCTTTGGCTTTGGTGGTATTACTCGTTACTGTTTACACAATGAAACCACTAGAGTTTGGCATGTTTCCAGCGGTTCTACTTATTGCAACCATCATGCGATTAGCGTTGAATGTAGCCAGTACTCGTGTTGTATTACTAGAAGGCCACAATGGCGGAGATGCTGCTGGTAAGGTAATTGAAGCGTTCGGCTCTGTGGTTATTGGCGGTAACTATGCCGTTGGTCTTGTTGTCTTCTTAATCCTGATTATTATCAACTTTGTAGTTATTACCAAAGGTGCTGGTCGTATTTCTGAAGTGTCAGCACGTTTCACTCTAGATGCCATGCCAGGTAAACAGATGGCAATTGATGCTGATTTAAATGCTGGTTTTATCAGTGCAGATGAAGCACGCAAACGCCGCGACGAAGTAACACGTGAAGCGGATTTTTACGGTTCAATGGATGGTGCTAGTAAGTTCGTAAAAGGTGATGCGATAGCAGGTATTGTAATCCTAGCCATCAATATTATTGGTGGTTTATTTGTTGGTATGATCCAACACGACTTAACATTTTCAAGAGCCATGGAAGTATATACATTACTTACCATTGGTGATGGCCTGGTTGCACAGCTGCCTTCTCTTTTACTTTCAATTGGTACTGCAATCGTCGTTACTCGCCAAAACGAATCTCATAACATGGGTGAGCAGTTTAAAACTCAGTTAGGAAATGAGAAATCTCTCTATATTGCTGCTGGTATCTTAATTACAATGGGTCTAGTACCTGGCATGCCACATATTGCATTTTTAAGTTTAGGTGCGCTTCTTGGTTACTTGGCTTATTACACGCAGCAGCAAAAAGCAAAAGCAGAAGAGGAGCAGGCTCAACAAGAAGCCAAAGGTGGAGATGTTGCAGCTAAACAACAAGATCAAAAAGAGCTTGGCTGGGATGATGTTCAACCGGTCGATGTGATTGGCTTAGAGGTTGGCTATCGTTTAATTCCATTAGTTGATCAGGCTCAAGGTGGTGAGCTTTTAAGCCGCATTAAAGGTGTTCGTAAAAAGCTTTCACAAGAGCTTGGCTTCTTGGTTCCTCCAGTGCACATCAGAGATAATCTTGAATTAGATCCAAATGAATACCGTATCACCCTTATGGGGGTAGGTTCAGGAAATGGCGAATTAAAACATGGTGATGAATTAGCCATAAACCCTGGGCAAGTATTTGGCCCAATCAATGGCGTAGCAACGACTGATCCTGCCTTTGGTTTAGAAGCTGTTTGGATTAAGCCGGAGCAAAAAGACGAGGCGCATTCATTAGGTTACACTGTTGTAGATGCAGCGACTGTTGTCGCAACTCATATTAGTCAACTGCTTACAAATAATGCCTCATTACTACTAGGGCATGAAGAAGTACAAAATTTATTAGATATGCTTGCTAAGTCACACCCTCGTTTAGTAGAAGGCTTAGTTCCAGATATTCTACCTCTTACTACGATTGTTAAAGTGCTGCAAAACTTACTGAATGAAGGCGTTGCAATTCGTGATATGCGCTCGATTGTTCAGACTCTTGTTGAGTATGGCCCACGCAGTCAAGACCCAGATGTATTAACCTCTGCAGTGAGAATTTCACTGCGTAGATTAATCGTTCAAGACGCTGTCGGCGGTGCCGACGAAATCCCTGTCATAACATTGGCGCCTGAGTTGGAACAGATGTTGCATCAGTCACTTCAGAACGCAGGTGATGAAGGGGCTGGAATCGAGCCAGGCCTTGCGGAGCGACTTCAAACATCATTAAGAGAAGCGCACCAAACGCAAGAAATGCTGGGCGACCCATCCATCCTTCTAACCTCAGGTATGTTAAGAAGTGTGCTTTCAAGGTTTGTCAAACATACGATCCCAGGTCTTCGAGTGATGTCATATCAAGAAGTACCAGATGAAAGACAAATTAAAATTGTAAGCTCAGTTGGACAATAGATAGGAATTAAGGGGTTGTAACATGAAAATTAAACGTTTTTTTGCCAAAGATATGCGCACAGCACTGAAAGAAGTAAAAGAAGAGCTTGGCGCTGATGCTGTGATTATGTCGAACAAGAAACTGGCAGATGGTGTAGAAATTGTTGCAGCCGTAGATAATGATAGAGCGCCAGAAGCACCCGTTGAGGCGCCACAAGTAAATACAGCGCCTGCGCAGCTCCAAGCTACACAACCGCGCTTTGTTCGCCCTGAACCGCAGCGTGCAAAACCAGAGCCTCAGGCTCAAGTTGCTGATAGTTTACAGGCACTATTAGACAGGCAAGCGCCGAAGCCCCGTTCACCTGAGCTTGCTTCTATGTTCTCTCAATCTGGCATTAATACCGAAGAAGTATTTAAGCCTCGTCAAGCGACTGAAGAGCGATATGAGCGTCCAACCTCAACGCAAAATTTCAGGGCTGAGTCAAATGTTAAAACTCAACAGCAAGCGCAATCATGGAATTTTGATGATGACCTCGATACAGGCTTTGCTGATGATTTTGAGCCTGCGCCTAAAAAAGTCGATGAAATGGCAACCATGAGAGAAGAAATGAATGCCATTCGTCAATTACTTGAACATCAAGTTTCAGGCTTAATGAAGCAAGAAATGGAAAGAAGAGACCCAACGAGAGCGTGTTTAGTTGACCGTTTACAAGGTATGGGCGTTGATAAAGAAGTTGCTGAACAAATGGCTTGCTTCATCCCTGATGACGTTTCTCGTAAAGAAGCTTGGAATTCATTGCTTGAAATGGTAGCTAATCAAATGCATACAACCAACAACGATATTCTTCGTCAAGGTGGTGTATATGCATTAGTAGGTCCAACTGGTGTAGGTAAAACAACGACAGTCGCTAAACTTGCTGCATTAGGCGCGCAGAAATACGGTGCAGACAAAGTTGCGTTAATCACAACTGATACTTATAGAATTGGTGCTTATGAGCAACTGGCAACTTACGGCAGAATTATTGGTTGTCCAGTCAAACAAGTAAAAGATGCCAATGAATTAGCAGAAGTTTTATATCATTTACGCAATAAGCGTCTAGTATTAATAGATACTGCGGGTATGAGTCAAAGAGATATCCGTTTAACAGAACAACTTAATACGTTAATGAGAAGCTCTAGAGTCGATATTAGAAGTTATTTGGTTTTAAGTGCAACATCGCAAATGCATGTACTGCAAGAAGCGGTTCGTCACTTCCAAAAAGTGAATTTAAGTGGTTGTATTTTTACAAAACTTGATGAATGTCTAAGTTTAGGCGAGATTATTAGTATTGCGATTCAAAATCGCTTGCCAATAGGGTATCTTACTAACGGTCAACGAGTGCCAGAAGACATTCGTGTAGCAAATGCTCATAAAATGGTCAAAAAGGCTGAGCAATTGTATTTAAAGAGAATAAAAGCACAACATTCGCGACGTGTACCTGTAGCGTCTCAGACAGTAGGAATGTATGATTAACACAGTATTAGATCAAGCAAGTGGCCTGCGTAGAATGAATCAAAATGGCAACCATGGCGTAAAAGTAATTGCAGTAACGGGTGGTAAAGGAGGGGTTGGTAAAACCAATGTCTCATTAAATACGGCTATTGCACTTGGTCAGCAAGGAAACAGAGTGCTCGTCTTAGATGCTGACTTAGGTTTGGCAAACTGTGACGTGATGCTTGGTTTAAGAGTAGAAAAAAACCTGTCTCATGTCCTTTCGGGTGAGTGTGAGTTAGATGAGATCTTAGTTGAAGGTCCTGCTGGTATTAAAATTGTACCGGCTACCTCAGGATCGCAAAATATGGTTGAATTGACACCTGCAGAGCATGCAGGTCTCATCCGCGCATTTAGCGAGCTAAATACAGAATTTGATATTTTAATTGTCGATACCGCAGCGGGTATTTCAGACATGGTTCTTAGTTTTTCTCGCGCAGCACAAGATGTGATGGTCGTTGTGTGTGATGAACCGACCTCAATTACAGATGCTTACGCACTTATCAAGGTGCTTAGTCGTGAACACGGTGTTTACCGTTTTAAAATTGTTGCTAACATGGTTAGAAGCTTACGCGAAGGGCAGGAGCTTTTTGCTAAACTTTCGAAAGTTACTGACAGATTCTTAGATGTTGCACTAGAATTAGTTGCAACCATTCCGTTTGATGAAAACATGCGTAAATCTTCTCGCCGTCAAAAAACCATTGTTGAGTTATTTCCAAACTCTCCGGCAGCGGTTGCATTTAGAGGGTTAGCGAGTAAAGCAGTTAAATGGCCAATACCACATCAACCTTCTGGTCATTTAGAGTTTTTTATTGAACAGCTAGTCAACGGATAACTATGTCGTCATCGATGGGTAAAGCGATGGGCTATCAAACTACAGACAACCTTAATAGAGTGATAGAGCGTCATACCGGTCTTGTCAAAAAAGTGGCGTGCCATTTGTTGGCACGTTTACCAGCAAATATTCAGTTAGACGATCTTGTACAATCAGGCATGATAGGTTTGATTGAAGCCAGTAAAAACTTTGACGCAAGTAAGGGTGCAAGTTTTGAAACTTTTGCGGGGATCAGGATCCGAGGCGCGATGTTAGATGAAATTCGCCGTGGAGACTGGGCACCAAGAAGTGTACATAAGAATAGTCGTATGGTTGCTGAAGCAATTGCTAATCTAGAAAGCGTCCTAGGTCGAGAGCCAAAAGACACTGAAATTGCTGAAAAACTTGATATTACTCTGGATGAGTACCATCATATTCTACATGATGTGAATGCAAGTAAAATCATTGGAATTGAAGATTTGGGGGTTGATGAAGACGTAATCACTCCTGTTAACAATGATTTAGCGCTAGACAAACCGTTCAATAACGTTAAAAATGAACGCTTTAACGAATCGTTGCTAACGGCGATTCAATCGTTACCCGAAAGAGATGCGCTAGTCTTATCTCTTTACTATAACGATGAAATGAATTTAAAAGAAATAGGGCAAATACTCGATGTAAGTGAATCTCGAGTAAGCCAAATTCATGGGCAGGCAATGATCAGGCTTAGGGCTAAAATCAATGACTGGGTCAATTAGAGTAATAATAATAGGTTCAAACCTCACTGGAGGATGTTTTGGATAAAAACATGAAAATTCTTGTGGTTGATGATTTTTCTACGATGAGAAGAATAATCAAAAACCTGCTTAGAGACTTAGGTTTTACAAATGTACAAGAAGCAGACGATGGCAGCACAGCTTTGCCTATGCTTCAAAATCAAGAATTTGACTTCGTAGTCACGGACTGGAATATGCCAGGTATGCAAGGTATCGATCTTCTTCGTGCTATACGTGCAGATGACAGTCTTAAGCATATTCCAGTACTTATGGTGACGGCTGAAGCGAAAAAAGAGCAAATTGTTGCTGCGGCGCAAGCTGGTGTAAATGGTTATATTGTAAAACCTTTCACTGCTGGAACACTTAAAACAAAACTAGAAAAAGTGTTTGAACGTTTAGGCTAGATAATTAAGAAGGAGAGGCGGATGTCAGCACCTTCTGTGCCTCAAATAACACTTGAGCAAGCTAAGCAACTTGTGACTTATCTTGAGCAAGGCGAGCAAGATAAAGCAGATAAGTTAATCATGGAGGCTGCAAGTAAGGAGCAATCTGAGCTTTTTGCTGAAGTGGGCAAATTGACCCGTCAACTACACGAGTCATTGAAAAACTTTGAGCTTGATACTCGTATTTCTGATTTGACGACAGAAGCCTTACCGGATGCTAAAGAACGTTTGAATTATGTCATGGAAATGACAGAAAATGCAGCCAATAAAACGATGGATGCAGTTGAAGCAAGTCTGCCTCTCGCGCAACAGCTTGCAGACGATTTATCTGATATAAAGCCAACTTGGGATAGACTCATGAGACGTGATATCCAGCTTGGTGAATTCAAATCTCTTTGTCATGATTTAGATAAGTTTATGCAAGGCTCACAAGCAACTACGGATGAACTTCAAGGGCATATGACAAATGTTTTAATGGCTCAGGATTATCAAGACTTAACAGGTCAGGTCATTCGACGTGTTATCGAATTAGTTAGAGAAGTAGAAGACAGTTTAATCCACTTACTAACTGTATTTGGTACAGCAGAAGAACCTCAATCAAAACAAAAAGAAAATATTGAAGAGGTTCAGATTGCTGAAATGGATCCTGCAGAGTTATCAGGACCAGAAGGTCCGATAATGAATGCTGAATCTAGAGAAGATGTCGTATCTAATCAAGATGAGGTCGACGATTTATTGTCGAGCTTAGGCTTCTAATAGGAGAGTGTGTACATGAGCTTTGAAGTCGATGAAGATATATTACAAGACTTTCTTGTTGAAGCTGGTGAAATATTAGAGTTGTTATCTGAGCAGCTTGTTGAGCTAGAAAATAACCCTGAAGATAAAGAATTATTAAATGCAATCTTTAGAGGCTTTCACACTGTAAAGGGTGGTGCAGGCTTTTTGAGTATGACTGAGCTTGTAGACGCATGTCATGGCGCGGAAAACGTTTTTGATGTGTTAAGACAAGGGCAACGCTCTGTTTCTCCAGAACTGATGGACGTCATTCTTCAGTCCCTAGATACCATCAATGAAATGTTCGCACATATTCAAAATCGTGAGCAACCAGATCCTGCAGACCCAGCATTACTTGAAACACTTCATCAATTGAGTAAGCCTGAATCAGAAGACGAACAAATTTCTATTCCAAATTCAGAACCAGACCCTGTTGTTGAGGATGCTCCTCAAGCAGACTTATCTGCTGATGATATTCTTTTTGATATTGATACCGATGAAGTTGCTGGTGAATCTGCCTCAGATAGCATCGATGAAATAACAGAAGATGAATTCGAAAGCTTACTTGATGAGTTACATGGGGCTGGTAAAGGCCCAGCTGTAGAGCAAACTACTTCAGCGGCTTCAACTGCTTCAAACTCAGATGATGGTGATATTACTGATGATGAGTTTGACAGTCTTTTAGATGAGCTTCATGGCGTTGGCAGTTTCGGTTCGATTAGTTCACCTCCTCCAACAAGTACAAACACTAGCACTAGCCAAGCCCCTTCTTCACCAACTCCAGCATCCCCTTCGAGTGATGATGAAATAAACGATGAAGAGTTTGAGGCATTGTTAGATGAGCTTCATGGTAAAGGTGGTGCGCCAAAATCTTTAGAAGGGGCTGATTCCAACAAGCCTGCTCCAAGTATTGAACCTAAGCAGCCCGAACCTGTTATAACTAAACCAGTTGCTAAACCAAAACCGGCACCTCAACCAGCAAAGCCAGCTTCTTCACCAGCTCCAGCTGCAAAAGCGCAAAGTGCACCTGCATCGGCCAAAAAGCCCCCTGCGCCTCAAGCTGAGACGACCGTCCGTGTTGACACTAAGCGTCTAGACCAAATCATGAATATGGTCGGTGAACTGGTACTAGTCAGAAACCGCCTCGTTAGTTTGGCAAATAACTCTAGCAGTGAAGCTATGGGTAAGGCGATATCTAACCTTGATGTAGTTACCGCAGATTTACAAGGTGCGGTAATGAAAACACGAATGCAGCCAATTAAGAAAGTGTTTGGCCGATTCCCTCGTGTTGTTAGAGACTTAGCACGTAGTTTAAAGAAAGATATTAATCTTATTCTTGAAGGTGAAGAGACCGATTTAGATAAAAACTTGGTTGAAGCACTTGCAGATCCACTCGTTCACTTAGTTAGAAACTCAGTTGATCATGGTATTGAAATGCCAGATGTTCGTGAGGCATCAGGCAAACCTCGCACAGGTACAGTGACGCTCTCAGCCTCTCAGGAAGGAGACCATATTCTGTTGACCATTAAAGATGATGGTGCAGGGATGGATGCTGAGAAACTGAAAAAGATTGCGATAAATAAAGGCGTTATTGATTCGGACCAAGCAAGTCGATTATCTGACACTGAAGCTTATAACTTGATTTTTGCTCCTGGCTTTTCAACAAAAGAAGAAATTTCAGATATTTCAGGCCGTGGTGTTGGGATGGACGTAGTTAAAACGAAAATCACTCAACTTAACGGCTCTGTTAATATTCAATCAGAGCTCGGTGTGGGTACTATCCTTGAGATTAAAGTGCCTCTTACACTGGCTATTTTACCAACCTTAATGGTTGTAGTTGGCGAGCAAACATTTGCTTTACCTCTTGCTGGTGTAAGTGAAATTTTCCACTTAGATCTGACAAAAACAAATGTAGTAGATGGCCAGCTAACGATCATTGTGCGTGAAAAAGCAATTCCTTTATTCTACTTAGAGCATTGGCTAGTTAAGGGTGCCGATAGATCAACGAAGAAAGCCGAAGGTCATGTTGTTATAGTGCAGATAGGTACTCAACAGGTTGGCTTTGTGGTTGACTCTCTCATCGGCCAAGAAGAAGTTGTGATCAAGCCATTAGATGCATTATTGCAAGGTACTCCTGGCATGGCAGGTGCGACAATCACTTCAGATGGTGGCATAGCATTAATCTTAGATGTGCCAAATATGCTAAAACACTATGCAGGTAAATAACCTGAGATAGCAAAACAGTTAAAAGGTGGTGCGGATGCACCACTTTTCGTTCTTAAGAATTCATAGAGTATGCCAATGGCAGTAAAAGTTTTAGTTGTAGATGATTCAAGCTTTTTTAGGCGTCGAGTCAGCGAAATTTTAGAGCAAGATAGTGATATTAAGGTAATTGACTTTGCTGTTAATGGGCAAGAGGCGGTTGAAAAAGCGGCTTCATTACGTCCAGACGTTATTACTATGGATGTAGAAATGCCTATTTTAGACGGAATTAGTGCCGTAAAAAAAATTATGCAGGCTAACCCTACGCCAATCCTGATGTTTTCTTCACTAACTCGAGAAGGGGCAAGTGCTACTCTAGATGCGCTTGATGCAGGTGCATTAGACTTCTTGCCTAAAAAGTTTGAAGACATAGCCCGTAATAGCGAAGAAGCAATTAAGTCTCTACAAAACAAGGTGAAAGAAATCGGGCGAAGAAGACTTCCTCGTTCAGTTAGCAGCTATTCGCGACCAGCAGTGAACAAGCAAGCGGCTACTCAATCACCGGTGGCAGACAGGTCTGCAGCAGCATCTCGCACATCAAGCATTGCTCAACCTGATAGAAGTTTTCAAAGAGCAGCTGTTCAGCCAGCATCAAGTTCAACTGCAACAGCTAAACAGTTCAAAGCGTCTGGAAAGCAATATAAACTTGTGGCAATAGGGACTTCAACAGGTGGGCCAGTTGCACTGCAAACCATACTAACGCAGCTACCTGCTAACTTTCCACACCCGATATTGTTGATTCAACATATGCCAGCTGCTTTCACACCCGCTTTTGCAACTAGACTAAATAGCCTTTGTAAGATAAAGGTAAAAGAGGCAGAACATGGTGATAAATTACAGCCAGGTGTTGCTTATTTAGCGCCAGGTGGTAAGCAAATGTTGGTTGAATCAAAAGGCGCAATGAAAACGCTTCGAGTTTTTGAGGATGATAGTGCAAGAGTGACCTACAAGCCGTGTGTTGATGTCACCTTTGCAAGTGCAGCAAAAGCTTATCAAGCTGATGTACTCGCGATAGTTTTAACGGGGATGGGTGCTGATGGTCGAGACGGCGCACGTTTACTCAAACAATCAGGTGCAACAATCTGGGCTCAGGATGAGCAGAGCTGCGTGGTTTACGGCATGCCTCAAGCTGTTACAAATGCAGGACTATCCTCTGAAAGCTTGGCTTTACATGACGTCGCAACAAGAATAAATAAAGAAATAGGTTGTTAATCTATTTGTTCAAGCACTAGGAAGTAATTGTTTCGTGAAGATCTGGACTGTAGCAAATCAAAAGGGAGGCGTTGGTAAAACAACGACTACGGTGAGTCTTGGCGGTATTCTTGCCAAGCAAGGCAAACGCGTTTTGCTTATAGATACAGACCCTCACGCATCTCTGACTTATTATTTTGGTATTGATTCTGAAGAGTTAGAAGTCAGTGTTTATGACATATTTGCTCGAGGGACGGCAATGGAGAGCGAGGAAATCCTCCAAGCTTTATGCCCCTCAACCATTGAAAACCTTGATATTTTGCCGGCAACAATGGCAATTGCGACGCTTGATAGAAGCATGGGTAATCGCAATGGTATGGGCTTAATCCTGAAAAAAACACTGGCGAAAATAAGCGAACATTACGACTATGCGATTCTTGATTGCCCACCTGTATTAGGCGTGTTAATGGTAAATGCTCTTGCAGCCAGTGAACGTGTGCTAATTCCAGTGCAAACTGAGTTCCTAGCGCTTAAAGGTTTAGATCGTATGATGCGTACCATGGAATTAATGCAAAGCTCTCAAGCAAAACAATATAATTACACCATCGTACCAACCATGTATGATAAGCGAACCAAGGCATCGTTAGAGGCATACAAAACATTGCTTGCCAATTACGAAGGGTCTGTCTGGCCCGGTGTTATTCCGGTTGACACAAAATTTAGAGATGCCAGTTTGGCACAGCAAGCGCCAGTTGAGTTTTGTCCAAAATCTAGAGGTGTATTTGCGTATAAAGCACTACTAGAGTATTTAATGAAGGGTAGTTAGAAGCTATATGAGTAAACACTTGTTTGCTAATGAAAAGGTGATGAAGCAGTATCTTGGCGCATTATTACAAGAAGATGAGCCTCAAGAGACTGCGCTTGCCCCTGTGGCAAAATTACTCGAGCGTGTACCTGAGATTACTGAGACAGAGTTAAGCCAACCAGTCAATAAAGTTGTACCAGATATCATTGAGACTCAACCTGCCCCGGAATTAGAAAGCCCTGAGGTTGTTGAAATCCCAGAAGGTGAGTCGAAAGATCTTGAGTTAACAAAAAATAATACTATTATCAAAGAAGAAGCTATTGTTGAACCAAGTTTAACAAGTGTTCAAGAAGAGTATGGTGAAAGTGAGTTTCAAGCACTATTTTTTGAAGTCGCAGGGCTAACTCTTGCTGTTCCTCTAAAGTCTTTAGGTGGTATTCACCAACTAGGAGAAGTAACACAGCTTTTCGGCAAACCTAAGTGGTTTAAAGGTGTCATGCTTAACCGTGAAGAAAAGCTAAATGTTGTTGATACTGCCAGATGGGTTATGCCTGAGAAGTATACCCCAGAGCTTGAAGAAAAACTGGATTATCAATATTTAATTACACTCGGTGATAGCCCATGGGGGCTGTTGGCTGAAAACTTAATAAATAACATTACATTAAAGCCTGAAGACATTAAATGGCGTGTAAACGGTGGCAAGCGACCTTGGCTTGCTGGCGTCATTAAAGAAAAAATGTGTGCTTTGATTGATGTAGAGAATTTAAACCGCTTACTAGAGCAAGGCTTAGATAGCCAAGAGCAGTAACTCAGAACTTTATGGAGTATAACCATGAGCCAAGATAGACTACTTTCTGCAGACAATAATGCCGACAGTAATGATGAAGTTCTTCAATGGGTAACTTATAAGTTAGAAGACGAAACGTATGGTATTAATGTAATGCAAGTGCAGGAAGTGCTGCGTTATACTGAAATTGCACCAGTTCCAGGTGCACCAAGCTATGTTCTCGGTATTATCAACCTACGTGGTAACGTAGTTACTGTTATTGATACTCGCGCACGTTTTGGTTTGATGAGTGCCGAGGTGACAGACAATTCTAGGATTGTCATCATCGAAGCAGAAAAGCAAGTGATTGGTATTCTTGTTGATAGTGTTGCTGAAGTTGTGTACTTACGCAGCTCAGAAATTGACAGTGCACCAAACATTGGTACTGAAGAAAGTGCTAAGTTCATCCAAGGCGTTTCGAACCGTGAGGGTGAGCTACTTATTCTTGTTGATCTGAATAAGTTACTTAGCGATGATGAGTGGGATGAGTTGAGTCACATATAAGTGCTAGCTGTCGTTCAAGAAAATCTTGCTTTTATTGTAGTTACTATTACCTCAGGCATCCTTTTTTTAATATGTCTGGGGTTTATTTTTGGATTGCAAAAAAAGTTAGAACAAAATCATAAAAATCAGAAGTTTTTAAAACAACAACTCGAAGAATCTAATGCTCAAACTGAGATACTACGCAGTGAAATAGCGGAGTTAAGATCAGGTTTAATGAGTATTGGCAAGCGCTTACTGGCTTGCGAAAATTTTGCGAAAGATTTAGCCCAGCAGCAAGCTGCACAAAAGTACGATGATCCAGATGCAAAAATTTATTCTCGAGCGGTTAAAATGATTGAGCTAGGTGCCGATCTCGAAGAGATAATGCAAGAGTGTGAAATACCTCGAGCAGAAGCGGAATTACTTCTTTCATTGCACCAAAAGCAATCTTAAATAAAAGCGCTGAGTACTTTCCTCGGCGCTTTTTGTTTCAAGCCTTTATATTCAACTTCTTATTAAAACCTTCCCAGCCAGGTGGAAACCTTCCTCTTAAAACATAAGAAAAAGCAATTAACTCGGCGATGACATAATAGAGCTCTTTAGGGATCTCTTGGTGTAACTCAAGTTGATTTAATGTCGACGCCAATTCGGCATCTTCATGGATCATAATGCCTTTTTCTTTGGCTAGGGTAATGATCTCATCGGCTAAGTCACCAAACCCTTTACAGACAACCTCAGGTGACTTGCCCGCTTCATATAGCAAGCCAATAGCTGATTTTTGTTCCATTTTCTCTTCCCCTAAACCTGAATATTGACGATAGCATGCTGAGTAAAAAACAAATCAGCTTTTTCACTGTCTTCAGTTAACTCGATGTCACCCACTTGCAGACCATGAGCACTTAATTTCCTTCTCAAAGTATCAAGGTGCGGCGCAGCTATTGCACATACATGAGAGGAGTTTCCTGTTATTTGACATTCTAGTGATTTATCCATGAGTTCCGCTTGCACTGAGAGTTTCCCAGTAGAAGCGAAGTCGAAGTTTAATCGGATATACCAAACCGTTTTTTCAGGTAAATTGCCTTTTGCTGGTTTTTTATAATTGCCTATTTGTAAATGTGTCTGTTGGCAATTGTCAGGGAGCTTTGTTGGTAAAAACAAACTGACTAATAGTTGGGTATCACTAGTTTGGTTTTGATTTTGGTTGATGTTTGCTGACTGAACCATATTTTGTTGCAAACTATTATTGAGTTGCACGAGTTCACTCATTAAAGGTGAGTTTAAATTAGGTATGTGTTGCTGAAGTTGGCCGATATTCTGTGCTTTAAAATTGGGTTGTAGGGTTTTTAACAGTGCATCGAATTTCGCTTGAGTTGTACTGTCGTTATTTTCATTTTGCATCAATTTTGGCGCAGATAGAAATGTGAGCAGCAACTTTTCAACGTTATTCAGTAAGCTACTACTTTGTAGGTTTGTATTTATATTGCTTTGAGTCGCTGCGCTTGCAAGTGGGTTTGGTAAGTTAAGCTCATTGGCAATTTGCGCTGAAGAGTGCTGTTTCTCATCTATCATTCTAGAAAAAGCTTGATGCACCAAACGCGTAAGGTCTGGTGACTTTTCATCCCTAAAGCGTGAGAGTTTATTAATCTGCTCTGAGCTTACTTCCGGCACCAATTTCTCGGCTTTATCTATTTGTAGCTCAGATATAAATGGCTTAATCAAAAGTTTCTCGAGGCTACCTGAAGGCACATAATGGTTCTTTATGATTGATACTACATTTTGGCTAGGAAGCTTAACTTGGTTTGAATCATTCATTATTTCAGATTGGGGGCTGAGACTTTGTTGTATAGCATTAGTATTTTTCGCAACAATTTTACTTTGTTGTATTATCGACCCCATACTGTTTTGCATTGAACTTTGAGTATCTGAAGCAGCCCCATTTTTAACATTAATTTGCTCTTTTCCTGCCTTATTATGTATTTGCGATACTGCACTTTGTAGGTCTGATGAAGCAGAAGTCGTAGAGCGAATTTTTATTTCGTTAATAGCAGTTTTTGGTGTTTGTAATTGCTCACTTTTATTTGCGTTTTTATTTCCTAGAAAGGGGGAGGTTAGCCCTCTTTCTGCGTTAACTTCGTTGCTTAAAGGTGTTCTTTGAATTGACTCTTTAGATATAAACCTTTCTTGCGTAGCCATTTGAGCTTTGTTGGAGTCTATTTCAGTCTTCACCTGTTTGGCTTTTGGCTGATGTAATGATGACTCTTGTTTAGGTGAGGGCATTGACTCAGATGGAAGTTTATTTGGATCACTTACACTTGATGTCGTGGATGCTTTAGGCGTTGCTTTCAAATTTTCCTGAGAAAATAGTGAGGTTGCTAAAAGGTGCTCAGGTACTTTGAGTGGTGTCGTAATCGTAAATTGAGGTGTAAAAGCTATTGTTTGTCTGATCTGAGAAAATAGCTGCACAATCGGATCTGATTTTAAGTTTTTGGCTTCAGGGTAAATGAACGTTTGAGATGCGGGTGTTTTGCTCAAGCTTGGTAATTTATTCACAATAACCGAGATATCCACATTTGAAGAAACAGTGTTCTTAATGTTTTTCTCACCGATCAACATAAAAGGCGCTGCAATAATATTTTGTAATGCAGCTCGCACTGCTTGCTTTACGTCTTTAAATGAAACATTTAGCAAAGGCTTGTCATAATGCAACCCCGATTTGAGAGGCGCCTCGTTTGTGGGCCTTTCCAGTTTTGTAGCCTGTGTAAGCATTGACTTAGCTGAATGCTTTAATTGAATGGTATATTGTTTCGACTTTTCGCTAATTTCAAGGCCATGCATGGTGGAAGTAAGTGTTGCAGCCCGCCAGCTTTTGTCTTGGGTATTTTTTGAAAGCAGTTCTATATTTCTGAGTGATAAAGCGGCTTTGGTGACTGGGTGTTGAACTTTTGGCGCTTTCTCAGAAAAATTAAGCATCATAGAGGGAAAGCTATTTGTTAGGCTCTGTGTAATTTTATTTTTGGCGATTGGTTGTTTGAGCAGTTGCTCTCCAAAGCGATCACTAATTGTGAGTAACACCTGTGCAGTATTGGCGTTTAATTTTGCAATTAATTTAGGCTCTGCGGCGAGTATTTTTGCAAGGCTTGGATTGATTGCTAGGTTTACGTCAAGTTTCGGAAGTTGAAGGCTCGCGGGTGTGGTTTTTATTTCAGCGTGTGTCGTGATATTTGGGCCAATTGAATCTCCTTTTAAAAAGTTTAACAGAGAGAGTAATTGGTCAGTAGCCTTTATATGCAGACCCTGTTTTGGGGTTTGTAATGCTAACTTTAACCCCGTTTCATCGAGCTTAACAATTGCTTCTGGTAGTTCGAGCTTTTGGCTTTGAGGCTCTATAGCAAGGCGAACTGTTTGCCAGCGTCCATTTATTTCGATGTCCATACTGATTGAATCAGATTTTATCGAAATGTTTTTGGCTAAGAACGATTGCTCAATCGAGTTATGCAAAGCGCGTCTATTTGCTTCGCTTAAAGTTGAGATAGACTCAGATGAGACCGAGTTCAGGTTTATAATTGGCAATTCATTCATTATTTTAAATCAAATTTTCAGTAATCGGTCGCAAAGCTCTGTTCGTATTACCATACCATTATGGTAGACTATCGCCCAATTTTACGCACCGAGAATACTAATTTGCTAGAGGTTAAATCTGTCACTTGCGTCAAGCAAGAACGCTGTTTATTTGAAGCGCTTAGCTTTACACTCGGATCTGGCAAGATTATGCAAATTGAAGGCCCAAATGGTGCGGGAAAAACCTCTTTATTGAGGATCTTGTCAGGCTTTGCTCAACCAGAAGAGGGTGAAGTACTGTTCGAGCAGCGTTCAATTAATGATTATTACGATGAATTTGCTGCTGAGTTATTATTCATTGGGCATAAAACGGGTGTAAACACCCAACTTACAGCATTTGAAAATGTCTGTCATTGGTTGCGTGTTCACGGTTATAACGATGAAAGTCAGGTGTATGACCTATTAGGCAAGTTAGGCTTAGTGGGCCTAGAAGATGTACCTGTCAGAACACTATCAGCAGGTCAGCAACGCCGAGTTGCACTGGTTAGGCTTTGGCTTAACAGCGCAAAGCTGTGGATTTTAGATGAGCCTTTTACAGCCCTAGATAAAAAAGGCGTTGCCATGTTGCAGTGCCGCTTTAATGAGCATCTCGAGCAAGGCGGGTCAATTTTATTAACAACGCACCAAGACCTCACGCAGCATTTTGAACAATTACAAACTTTAGTGCTGGAGTATCGACACTAATGCAAGTAAATCATTCTTATTGGCAGCTTTTTAAAGCTGTATACAGCAAAGATGTCACTTTAGCATTTAGGCAACGTGCAGAAATAGTAAACCCGTTATTGTTTTTTCTAATCGTCATTACCTTGTTTCCTTTAGCAATTGGCCCTGAGCCTGGGTTATTAGCCCGCATGGCGCCAGGTATTATTTGGGTCGCAGCGCTACTGTCTACCATGCTAGGCCTTGATAAGTTATTCAGAGATGATTATCACGATGGTTCATTAGAGCAAATGATTGCCTCACCTTATCCATTGTCTTTGTGCGTGTTAGCGAAAGTCTTTGCGCATTGGACCATCACTGGTTTACCTATGGTTCTAATGGCACCCATGTTTGCACTTTTGATGAACCTTGAGTCTCAGGCGCTCGGTGCAACCATTTTAACCTTATTAATCGGAACCCCATTGTTAAGCTTTATCGGTGCCATCGGCGCTGGTTTAACAGTGGGCTTACAAAAAGGAGGTATTCTAATGAGTTTACTTGTTTTACCTCTTTATATTCCTGTCCTAATTTTTGCAACCTCGGCCATTGATACCAGTAGCATGTCGCTGGCATATGGCGGACAGCTTGCAATCTTGGGTGCGATGTTAGCAGTTGCCTGCATTGCCGCACCTTTGGCCATATCGTCAGCATTAAGAGTGAGTGTAAGTTAACATGTGGAAATGGTTACATCCCTACGCTAAAGCAGATCGTGCATACCAGTTGTGTAACACCTTACTGCCGTATTTTGCCGTAATTACCGTTGTCTGTTTAGTTGTTGGTTGGGTCTGGGGCTTAGCGTTTGCGCCAGCAGATTACCAACAAAAAGACAGCTACAGGATCATCTTTATTCATGTGCCTTCAGCCATTTTGTCTATGGGCGCGTATTCTTCAATGGCGATTGCCGCAATTGTGGCGCTCGTCTGGCAGTTGAGAAATGCTGAGTTAGCTGTAATCGCGATTGCGCCTGTAGGGGCTGCAATGACTGCAATTGCTCTCATCACCGGTGCTGCATGGGGTAAGCCTATGTGGGGAGCATGGTGGGTGTGGGATGCACGCTTAACCTCAGAGCTCATTCTTTTATTTTTATATCTAGGGGTTTTATCGCTCTATCATGCGTTTGAAGATAAAAAGGCGGCGGGTAAAGCGGCTTGTATCTTAGCGATCGTAGGTGTGATCAATTTACCTATTATTCATTTCTCAGTTGAGTGGTGGAACACGTTACATCAAGGTGCAACCATCACTAAGTTTGATACGTCGGCAATTGACCCTAGCATGTTGTGGCCTTTATTTATCAACATCGCAGGCTTTGCTGGTTTTGTGGGTGTGATTACACTGATTCGTTTAAAAAATGAAATCCTTCAGCGTGAAAAACACCGTCCTTGGGTACGCAGTTTAGTAAGTCGAGGTTAACAATGCAGTTCGAATCTTTTAGTGACTTTATTGCTATGGGTGGCTACGGCTTCTTTGTGTGGCTTTCATATGGTTCTTGTGCCGCTATTTTGGCTGGTATTCTAATTAGTTCTCTTAACGATGGTAAGAAACTAAAAAAAGAAGTAAAAGCGCAAATGTTGCGTGAAGAGCGTATTAAGAAAGCAAAAGAGGAGGCGCAAGCATGAACCCTAGACGTAAAAAGCGCATGTTTGCTGTGCTAGGCATTATCTTTGGTCTTGGCTCAGCGATTGGCTTAACTTTATACGCATTACAAGAAAACATTAATTTGTTCTATACCCCGTCAGAGCTCATAAATGGTAAGGGTGAAAACTATGAAATGCCCTTTGTAGGTCAAAAGTTACGAATTGGCGGCATGGTTGTACCAGGCTCAGTAAAGCGCGATGAAACTTCGTTAGATGTTGAGTTTAAGCTCATTGATAACGGCCCGATGGTGACTATTCGCTATCATGGTATTTTGCCAGATCTGTTCCGTGAAGGTCAGGGTATTGTCGCACAAGGTACTTTAATTGAGCCTGATGTGATTGAAGCCTTTGAAGTTTTAGCCAAGCATGATGAAGAATATATGCCTGCTGAAATTGCAGAAGCCGTTAAAGGTATCAAACACGAAAAACCAAAATATAATTTAAATAACGAGAATTAGTATGATCCCAGAAATTGGTTATTTCTCGCTTGTACTGGCAATGGGCTTAAGCCTATTGCTATGTATTTTTCCTTTATGGGGCGCTTACACCGGTAATCTTAGGTTAATGCGAGCAGCGCCTTCTTTAGCTGTTGGTCAGTGTCTTTTTGTCCTATTTTCTTTCGCAATTTTAATTTATGTCACGCTGACTGATGATTTTACCGTCGCGTATGTGGCACATCATTCAAGCACAACCTTACCTTGGTATTACAAGGTTACGTCGACTTGGGGTGGCCATGAAGGTGCTATTTTATTATGGCTCGTAATGCAGTCGTCTTGGACTGCATTAGTTGCGCTTATGTCGAACTCGTTACCTTGGGTTTTACGTGCGCGCGTACTTGGCGTGCTGGGTTTCTTGGGTGTTGGCTTTATGCTTTATACCTTATGGATGTCGAGCCCATTTGAGCGCTTACTGCCTTATTATCCAGTAGAAGGGCGTGATTTAAATCCGCTTCTTCAAGACCCTGGTATGATCATTCACCCGCCATTGCTTTATATGGGTTATGTGGGCCTATCTGTATCCTTTGCGTTTGCTATAGCGGCATTACTAACTGGTAAGCTTGATAATACTTGGGCTAAATGGTCTCGTCCATGGACGATGGTTGCGTGGGGTTTCTTAACATTAGGTATCACTATCGGCAGTTGGTGGGCATATGCTGAGCTTGGCTGGGGCGGCTGGTGGTTCTGGGATCCGGTTGAAAACGCTTCACTGATGCCATGGCTAGTTGCCACAGCATTACTGCACTCTTTAGCTGTGACTGAGAAACGCGGCGTGTTTAAATCTTGGACGGTATTACTTGCGATTACTGCGTTTAGTTTATGTTTGCTGGGTACCTTTATCGTTCGTTCAGGGATCATTGTCTCAGTGCATGCCTTCGCGACTGATCCAGACCGAGGGTTATATATTCTGTCGTTTTTAGGTGTTGTGGTTGGCGGAAGCTTAGCGTTATATGCTATGCGCGTTTCAGAAGTTTACAGTGAGGGACGCTATAAGTTTGCTTCTCGAGAGGTGACTCTTTGGGCAAATAATATCTTTTTAGTGGTTGCAACCCTCATTGTATTACTGGGCACCTTGTTGCCTATGATCCATAAAGAGTTAGGCCTGGGCACCATTTCAATTGGTGTGCCTTTCTTTAATCAAATGTTCTCTATTTTGGTTGTGCCTTTCGCTTTATTACTAGGTATTGCACCTATGATGCGTTGGAAGCAAAACCAATTACCGCCTATGGTGAAAAAGTGGGGGGGCATGTTGATTTTAGCTTTGGCGCTGACGGCATTGTGGTTACTACCTAACTATGAATATGTTGCGCCAATGACGTTTATCGCAACGGCGCTTGCAGTGTGGATCACGCTAGGCACATTGCTAGATGTTTTTGATAAGGCGTCAGCACAAGATAGCTTTGCTCATGGTTTAAAACGTTTAGGGTTAAGTTATTGGGCAATGGTACTTGGCCATATTGGTATTGCATTTGTGATAGCCAGTGTGACACTCACATCAGCGTATTCAGTTGAACGTTCAGTTAGTATGAAACCAGGTGACGTGGCACAATTAAATGAGTACAGCTATCGCTTTGACGGTGTAAAGGAAATTCGTGGTCCTAATTACAGTGGTCATGCGGGTGTGGTAACTGTGCTAAAAGACGATAAATTCATCGTTGAGTTATATGCTGAAAAACGCCTATATGATATCGGGATGCAATTTATGACAGAAGCCGCGATTGATGATGGTTTCTTCAGAGATTTATATTTAGCACTCGGTGAGCAATTGAGTGAAGGTGCATGGTCATTACGTATTTATCACAAACCTTACGTTCGCTGGATGTGGCTAGGTGGTATTTTAATTTCACTTGCCGGTTTCATGGTTGTGGCAGATAAGCGTTACCGTAGAAGAAAGGTAAAGGGAGCTGTAGCATGAATAAAAAGCTATTAGGGTTTATTCCTTTTTTAATCTTTATCTTCTTATGCGTTTTCTTATACCAAGGCCTGTTTGGTAACCCAAGAGAGTTACAAACCGGTCGTATAGGTCAAACGATGCCTAGCTTTGTTTTACCTGATTTAATGGATGAATCAAAACAGTGGCGTGATACCGACCTAAAAGGTGACGTATATTTACTGAATGTATGGGGCACTTGGTGCCCAACCTGTATCGCTGAGTTAGGCTATCTTACTGAGCTAAGAGAGCGTGGGGTGCGCATTATTGGGTTGTACTATGAACAAGCCTATGACCCAGACTTTGGCGATCAATTTGATATTAATGCACTGCGTGATGAAGTGCAGAATATGCTTGATAGAGCTGGTAACCCATATCAATTCAATATTTTAGACCTAGACCGCACACTGGCACTTGATTTAGGCGTCTCAGGTGCGCCGGAAACTTTCCTTGTTGATGCCAATGGTACGATTTTATTGCACCACACAGGAGATATAAACCCTCGAGTTTGGCGTGCTAAGTTTGCACCTGTTATGCAGGAGTTATCAGAATGAGAATTTTAACTTTGTTATTTCTGAGCATTTTAAGCTTCTCAGCTTACAGTGCCCAAGATGAATATGAGTTTGCGAATGCTGAGCGTGCAGCAACCTTCAAGGCTCTGACACAAGAGCTTCGTTGTCCGAAATGTCAAAACCAGAATATCGCTGATTCAGATGCCATTGTCGCTAAGGACTTACGTGACAAGGTGCTAGTGTTAGTTAACGAAGGAAAATCAAAGCAAGAAGTCATTGACTACATGATTGACCGTTATGGTTACTTTGTTCACTACCAACCGCCGGTTACACCTGCAACCATTGTACTTTGGGTATTACCAGTATTAATTGTGATCATTGGTTTTGGCTTTATTGTCTTTCGACAAAAGAAGGCTTCAAAGAAACAAAAGTGGAATGCGCAAGACGAAGAAAAACTCGCGCAACTGATCAAGCAGTATCAACGTCAGGAGCATAATTCATGAGCGCAATGACGCAAATGTGGGGCATGTTTGCTCTATTATCAATTCTTGCCGCTTTGTTTGTTGTGGTGCCATTTTTACGACGTGAAAAGGTCATCGCGGTTGATTCTGATGCCAATGCAGAGCGTATTGCTATTTATCAACAGCGCTTAGATGATTTAGAGCAAGAGTTTGCGGATAAGAAAATTGAGCAAACAGCTTACAACGAATCAATTGTTGAGTTAAAGCGCCGCTTGCTTAATGAGTTGTCTCCTGAGAAGCAACTTAATGCTCGAGGTAATAACCGTATATTCGCGCTAACCGGTTTGGCTTTTTTAGTCGCAGTGAGTGCCGTATTTTATGGCTTTACAGGCAGTCAAAAGCAAATAGAAGATTGGTACACTGCCATCGATAGGTTGCCAGAATTTGGTGAACGTGCGGTTTTACAGCAAGGCGAACCACTGTCTCAGAATGAACTTCAAGCATTTGCTTTAGGTCTGCGCACAAAGCTGGCAGAAAGTGGCGATGATGCCGTTGCTTGGATGCTGTTAGGCCGTGTTGCTATGTCACTGGGTGATAATGATATGGCCAAGCAAGCTTTTGAAAAAGCACTGGTTATGCAGCCTGATAATAACAATGTATTGGTGAACTTCAGCCAAGTATTGCTAATTGAAGGTACTGAGCCGAGCATGAATCGCGCTGCGAGAATGCTTTCTAAAGTTTTACAGTCTGATCCAAGTAATATGGACGCGATTTCGCTATTGGCATTAATTGCATATGAGCGTCAAGACTGGGAAGAAGCGAAAGCCGCATTTGAAGTACTACAATCTTCTATGACCCAAGA
This sequence comes from Pseudoalteromonas sp. AWM4_233, assembly GCF_056158285.1. Classification (NCBI taxonomy): domain Bacteria; kingdom Pseudomonadati; phylum Pseudomonadota; class Gammaproteobacteria; order Alteromonadales; family Pseudoalteromonadaceae; genus Pseudoalteromonas; species Pseudoalteromonas sp. AWM4_233. The sequence continues at coordinate 1,020,088 of NZ_JBSWSZ010000001.1, forward strand.
TGACCCTCGCTTTGCCATGATTTCAGAGCGTATTCATGATATCGAGCATAAAATCAATCCTGATGCTCATGCGCATGAAGAAAGTCAGCCTCCTGCAGGTGCATCATTGACGGTATCTGTGTCGTTAAATGATTCTATAGCAAGTCAGTTACCAGACAATGCGACGTTGTTTATTTTTGCTAAAGCCCATAATGGCCCTCCAATGCCATTGGCTGTGAACAAATTAAAACAATTTCAATTTCCGATTACTGTTACACTTGATGACAGCATGGCTATGATGCCTGATCTGAAACTTTCTAATTTTGAAAAAGTTGAGATCACTGCCCGAGTTTCAAGTGATGAAGCTGTAACGGTGCAGACGGGCGACTTAGAAGGTCAATCAGACGTGATAGCCTTAGATAATGCGCCGTCAATTGTGCGTGTTGAGATCAGTCGTGTAATAACCAGCACAGGAAGCTAAATGTTAAAACCTATATTATCTGCGTTTGCTGCACTCATTATTTCAGGGTGCGCAACAGTTGCCCCAGAAAAAGTTGATGAGCGAGATCCGCTTCAAAGTATCAACAGAACGGTGTATGACTTCAATATGGATGTACTTGATGCATATATTTTGAAGCCTGTCGCCGAAGGATACCTAGCCGTAACCAATGATCCGGTTAGAAAAAGTGTCTATGCGTTTACGACCAATATTGCAGCTCCCACTGATGCGGTTAACTCATTATTGCAGGGAAAACCAAAAGATACAGGCATTAATACTGCGCGGTTCTTGGTGAATTCAACGGTGGGTATTTTTGGTCTCTTTGATGTTGCAAGCTCATTAGGTTTAAAACATAAAGATGAAGATTTCGGGCAGACTTTAGGTGTATGGGGCGTTGGCGATGGCGCATATTTAATGTTGCCAGGTTATGGACCGTCTACCGCTAGAAACATCACGGGTGACGTGGTAGACAAGTTTGTATTACCTGAACTTGCGATGTCTACACCTCAAAGCCTATTAGTTTTTGCTGTAAGAGCAATTGATACGCGTGCGAGTTTATTATCGCAAGAGAAGCTACTTCGTGAGTCACTTGACCCGTATGTGTTCATGAAAGATATCTACTTCCAGCGTCAACTTTACGAGCTGCATGATGGTAACCCACCAATCAAAGAAGAAGAAGTTGAAGATTTTGATGAAGACTTCTTAGAGAATCTTTAAGAACGCAAGCATACTTAATAGAAAGCCAAGTCAATGACTTGGCTTTTTCTTTATCTAACACTAATCCTAAGAGTTAAAAGCGCCAGTTGAGGTTAAGCCAAGCAGTTAACCCCGCTTCATTCACTCTGCTGGTCTGCTCATAGCCATTTACAGCCGCACCTGCACGACTTAAGTGCTCGCTGTAGGCTTTGTCGAGTAAATTATCTATCCCAAAACTCCAGTCTATGTTTTGATTTTGACTGTAGTTAGCATTTATTGACAGCACACCGTAACCGGCGGACTTTGAGACGTCTTGACCGGCGATATTACCCTGACCAACAGCAACACGATGTTGCTTTTGTACAACACGCCAAAGCATGCCAAGCTGCCAATCTTTTAGTGCGTAATCAAGTGTAAAACGAGCCTGTAAAGCAGGTTGTTGCGCCAATGGTCTATGATCAGTTAGGTTTGTAGCCCGTACCCAACTGATACTTGCCCCAGTTGATAACGACTTAGTGAGTGAATATTTGCTGTCTAACTCAAAACCAAAGCTCTCAGAGTCAACGTTACGCGTTACTTTTGCCGATTTACCCATTTTCTCAAACGTATTGTCGATGAGAATAAAATCATCGGTTTGATTGTAGAAAACAGAAGCTGAGCTTTGCCAATTATCAGTTTGGTGGACTAAGCCTAAATCGAATTGACTTGTGGCTTCATGCTTTGTGTTAAAAGCACTTGTTGTCTCTTCGCTGCTTCGACCCGCTCCTAATAATTCCCAGTAATCAGGAAATCGTTCTACATAACCGAAGCCTGCAAAGTAACTGGTATTTTCGGTTTGCGCTTGAAATCTTGTAAACCCACTATACAAAGATGACTTTCGGGTCTGAAAAGCAGTTGGGTTAGGGGACATCATCATTGAGCCGACCATTTTACGGTCATCCGTTGCTTGCCATCTGTCTATGCGTAAGCCCGATACCCATTGTTTGTTTTCTTCTACACTAAATTCGTATTCTGCAAATACCCCAAGCTGCTCAAAACGTCCGTCGGTAGTACGCATTTGATTGTCAATTGGCATCATATTGATATTCATAGACATACGATTTGTATGCTCATTACTTTGATGGTCAACGCCAATGCTAAACTTGCTCGTTTTATTATACTCACCGTGTGCTAAAAACTTACCGCCGTAAGTTGTTCTGTCGGGGTTCATCGTTCTAGGCGTTTTGTTCATTGGTGTTGCAACGAAATCACGTAATGAGAAATTGTCCATAATATGATCGACATAGTTGTAAAAAGCTTGCCCTTCAATGCGTTTAATGACTGTGCCTTCAAGTAACCAATCGAATTTAATAGCACTGTGAGTTCTGTCAAATAAACTTCCGTCCATTGCTCTATCTGCATAAGCAACTTCGCCATCACTTCGGCCAAGAGAAAGGCTAATAATCTTATCGTCACTTGGTGTGTAAGCGAACTCTAAATCGGTATTCCACTTCTCGTACCCTGAATGCACGTGCGTACCATTGCCGTCCTTATAATTGTCTGCTTTGTTATAGCTGGCTGATATATTGGCAAAGTAGTCTTGATCTCCAAACTTTAGCTGAGAATTAATACCTCTACGTCCTGCATTGGCAAGCACTAGGTTGCTAAAACCCTCTAAGCCAGCTTTGTCCATTCTGTAACTATCACGCTCAAATAATACGGTCGCAGCGCTGTTACCTGGTCCATATAATACTGTTTGTGGGCCTTTTATTACGGTAAGCGTGTCATAGGTTTGTGGCGTAATATAAGCCGTTGGAGGGTCCATACGATTTCCACATCCACCCAAGGTGAGGTTGCCATCTGTTAGAATATTCAAGCGCGAACCTGCTTGACCTCTAAAGACTGGATCTGAGCTTGCAGCCCCTTTTTTGATTAATGAAAAGCCACTGATACTTGAGAGTAAATCTGACCCATCTTGAGCAGGCAAGGGCTGCCTTGGCAATTTAGGATCGGTCTTTATATTGAGTGGTGTTTGCATTGGTGCTATGACAACGATTTTTTCTATGTCATCAGCGACAGCATAGCCACTTAATACGGTGCAGATAAGTCCACTTAGAATTGATTTTTTCATTTAAAAGCCCAGCAATTGAAAGAGTTGTGGGCAGTGTATAGATTTTTATTTGAAGAGGGATGTGACAGATTGTCGCACCTAAGCAGGTTTTTAGGCACGACATCTTTGTTATTGATTTATATCAAATTAACTTGGAGTTAAACGCACTCCATGACTTTTAGCTGCTCGTTACCCCAAGCTAGAGCTTGATTGTATATTTCAGGCAGTAAATCGTTGCTAAACTTTATGCGTTCACAGTATTCACAGGTCAACTCCCAGTCTGCCTGCTCATAGGCTTTTATTAGGCCTAAGTATTGAGCAAGTATGCCTTGTTTCTGCACTAAGGCCTCTTTGATCAAATTACTTAAAGGCAACTTTTTCATAACGCCTTCCATACTTTCATCTAAAATCGCATCCATCAGTGACATCATGCCGACTAAAAAAGCCATGCCAGTGTCTTGGATCCCTTTGTGTTTTTGTGCGAGCAGTTCACAAAAGCGAGCACGAGTTAACGACAGTTTGATTAACTCGACAGGTTTTTCAGATGAAACTTGAGCAGCAAACAACAAAGATAAAAACTTTTTCAGTTCTTGGTTGCCAAGCACGACCACAGCTTGTTTGATTGTGCTTATTTCAGCACGGCGCTTGAAAGCTGCGGAATTTGAATAGCGAAGTAACTTATAAGATAAGTTGACGTCTCTTTCAAAAACAGAGGTGATTTTTTTGATATCTACATCAACTACAGAGGTTTCATAAAGCAACTCTGCAAGTGCCATTTCTGAAGGCGGTAGGGATTTGCTTTTCACCATTTCAGGTTTTGCAAAAAAGTAGCCTTGAAAGTAACTAAAGCCAAGTGCCACGGCCTTTTCAAATTGCTCATTGGTCTCAACTTTTTCAGCAACGAGCTTAATATTCTTAAAGTCTTTGGTGGCCTCAATAAGTTCAGCAATTTCTGCATCTGAGGTGATCAGGAGGTCGACTTTAATTTGGTCTATGTATGGATAAAAATGACGCCACACTTTTTGGTGTTTGTAGTCATCGAGGGCTAGAGTATAACCTTTACTTTTTAGCTCTTGAACTGCAGCAAGTAACCGTTTACCAGGTTGAACGGTTTCTAGAATTTCTATAACGACTTGTTCACTGGGTAACATGGTTGGGTAACCTTTGAGAATGGTATCCAGTGTAAAATTAATGTAAGCAGGTTTGTTGTCCGTTAAGTCTTCTAAACCAAAATTGAACTGACTGCCTTCAATAAGCTTAGAGGTGGCTTCATCTCCGTCTATATTGGGGAAAACATTATCTACGCCATCGCGAAACAGTAGCTCATAACCCATAAGCTGTTTGTTTTGGTCAAAAATAGGTTGTCGGGCTGCATAAAAATACATGTACTACTGATCCTGTTACTTACTTTTACATCGTAAATATAAAATATAATGCGTATTAAATCATTAACTAATTTGCAGTTAACAACCCAATGTTAATCCTTTGTTCCTAGTTTGGTGTGTGCTTTTGATGTTAACCGCACGTGGCTGGGGTTAGTTTTTCATACATGTTATAGTCATCTTCATAATAAGATTAATATTTATTCACCAACCAAGATTCTCTTAATGAGTAAATGGAGGTAAGTTTTGGAAACAGGTACTTTAGTATCTCTTGTATTATATTTTATCGTGATGTTAGGTATTGGCTTGTATGCTTATCGTAAGTCAACCAGTGATGTTTCAGGCTATATGCTAGGTGGGCGCAGTTTACCTCCTAGTGTAGCGGCACTTTCTGCCGGCGCTTCAGACATGAGTGGTTGGATTTTGATGGGCTTACCGGGCGCAATGTTCGTGACCGGTTTCAGCAGCACTTGGATTGCGACAGGTTTAGTGATAGGGGCTTGGTTAAACTACTTATTAGTTGCCCCAAGGCTGCGTGTTTATACTGAAGTTGCGAACGACGCCATCACCATTCCTGATTATTTTGCCAATCGCTTTGAAGATAGAGGCAATGCGCTAAGAATTGTGTCGGCTTTAGTCATTATCATTTTCTTTACTTTATACACTTCTTCAGGTGTTGTAGCTGGCGGTAAGCTGTTTGAGAACTCATTTGGTATGAGTTACGAGTCGGGTTTATATATTACAACGGGAGTAGTAGTACTTTATACTTTATTTGGTGGTTTCCTAGCAGTAAGCCTAACAGACTTTGTACAGGGCTGTATTATGTTCATTGCACTGGTTTTAGTGCCTTTAGTGACTTTCTCCCTTCTGGAAAACCCCTTATCTTCTACGCTTAATGAGCTGAACCCTGAAATGTTAACTTGGATTGGTGCTGGTGGTGCAATTGGTGTTATCTCAGCGATGTCTTGGGGCTTAGGCTACTTTGGTCAGCCACATATCATTGTACGTTTTATGTCAGTCAGAAGCGTAAAAGATATGCCAGTAGCACGTCGCATTGGTATGAGCTGGATGATAATTGCAGCCTTGGGTGCTGTCTTTACTGGCCTTTTTGGTGCTGCATATGCCTATGAGAAAAATCTTGTTGTTGACGATCCTGAAACAATATTTTTGATTTTGTCACAGTTATTATTCCATCCACTTATAGCAGGTTTCTTACTGGCGGCTATTTTGGCAGCAATTATGAGTACAATTTCTTCTCAGTTATTGGTGAGTTCAAGTTCATTAACAGAAGACTTTTACAAAATCTTTATCCGACGTGACGCCACGGATAAAGAACTTGTATTAGTGGGTCGCATCAGTGTGGCGCTGGTTGCATTGTGTGCCATCTATTTGGCGTATGACCGTGACAGCTCAATTTTAGACTTGGTAAGTAATGCGTGGGCAGGATTCGGTGCAGCATTTGGTCCGCTAGTATTATTTAGTTTACTTTGGAAACGCATGAACTTTGCTGGTGCATTAGCTGGTATGTTAGTTGGAGCGGGCACCGTTCTTATTTGGATTTATGCGCCGATCCAAATTAATGGTCAGTCTTTAAGTAGCTTAATTTATGAAATCGTACCTGGCTTTATTCTTTCTTCAATAGCTATTGTGGTAGTGAGCTTAATCACTGACGAACCATCTTCGCAAATCAGAGATAAATTCGCTGAGTATGAACAAGAGTTAAATGCATAGTTTGTTTCTTAAGTAATGAGAAGGGAGCGATATGCTCCCTTTTTTTGTTTTTACTCACTACTGATTGATAACCTTTTACTTAATGGATCTTAAACCCCTTCACAATTTCAGATAATTGATGACTGGCTTGTTTTAAACTTAAGCTGGCTTCAGTAAGTGCATGTGTCGTTTCTAGAGAGTGATCGGTGGCTTCTGATAGGTCGGTTATACGAATATTTACTTCCTGTGCAGCTGTGCTTTGCTCTTCTGTTGCACGTGCTATATGGCTATTCATATCTGTAATTGACATGATGAGTCGCTCTATTTCATTTAACACTTCATCGGCTTCTGCGACTTGCTTTACTGTATTTTCAGAGATTTGCTGACTCGCCTGTACAGCACTCACCGCTTCCTGAGCACCTTTTTGCAATTTCTCAATCATGGTTTGAATTTCGTCAGTGCTTTGCCCTGTACGGCTAGCAAGGGTTCTTACTTCATCAGCTACAACTGCAAAGCCACGACCTTGCTCACCCGCTCTGGCTGCCTCTATTGCTGCATTTAAGGCCAGTAAATTGGTTTGTTCTGATATTCCTCTAATTACATCTAGTACAGAGCCTATATTATTACTTTCTTCAGCAAGTACTGTTGTGACTTCACTGACTTCTTGAATGTTACTCGATAAGGTTTCTATTGCATTGATAGTTTTCGCGACGACTTGCTTACCATTGTTACTGTTCTTAAGCGCGTCATTAGCTGCATGTTCTGCGGCTTCGGCATTTTCGCTTACTTCCCTGATCTGCATACTCATCTGTTCAACCGCAGTGGCAACTTGTCGACTATTATCATTTTGATGTTCAATATGATTCAAATTGACTTTACCTGTTTCATCTACTGAGTTTGAAAGTCGTTCGACCTCAGTCGCACTGTGAGAAACGCGCTCTATAGAGTGGCGCATTTTTTCAGTATAGGCGTTAAAGTAATTCGCTAATTGTGATATCTCGTCTTTGCCTGACTCATCTAGCCGTTGGGTGAGATCACCTTCGCCATGGGAAATGTTCTTCATCATTTCAGTCGCTAAATTGACGGGGTTGAGAATACTATTGCTAATTAAAGAAATCAGTGCGGCTAAAATGATAAGCAAGACAACTACATCAATAATCATTAAATTTCTAAGTTCTGCAAAGTCTTCTTCAATGGAATCAAGATAAACACCAGAGCCCAAAATCCATTGCCAAGGTGCAAACCCTTTAACATAAGAGATTTTGTCTACAGGATCATCAAAACCTGGTTTTGGCCATTTATAAGGCACAAACCCTTCACCTTGTTGACGGACAATTTTGACCATTTCCATAAATAGGTATGTGCCATCAGGGTCTTTACTCGCTGAGAGTGACTTGCCGACTAATTGCGGTTTCATTGGATGCATAACCATATTAGGGTTGTAATCATTGATCCAATAGTAATTGTCAGTGTCGTAGCGGAGCTTAGAAATAGCATCAAGGGCTGCTTTTTGAGCTTGCTCTTGAGTCAACTCACCAGATTGTTGCAAGTCGTGAAAATGCTCTATGATGCCAAAGGTGTTCTCCACGAGGTTTTTGGTTTTTTCATATTGTTGCTGTTCTAGACTAGAAAATTGCTGTGGTAGACTCGTTAAACTTAGTAATACTAGGCCCAATGTGACCACGCCAAGTATCATCAGCAGCCGTTGAAATATTGAGAAGTTTCTTAAAAACTGCATACATTCACCACCTTTTTATATTTAAACTTGTCTAAGCTACGCAAAACAGCTTTTGCGCGAAGAAGCATGCCTTTAGATCTGTATCTATTAATAAAATTTAGCTTAGTTTAGAGATTTGATTTTGTCACAAATTGAGTGATCAAATATATTCAAAACAGGGGTTTATAGTGTTTTTTTATTCTAGATCAAGGCAATAGGAGATTGGTCTTAAGCCAAAAGTTGTATAGTGTTTTATATTACTAATTCTCAGTAATAATTAATCATTTTTAGGGACTAAAACTAACTCTAATTTTCCTTGCCTCAAAATAGACCGATAAATTAAGAGGATTGGTATAAATGAAAATGCAATAAAAAAGCCCTCAGAAGAGGGCTTTTGAAGACATAATTTTATCTAGACTCTAAACTGTTCTACAGACTGCCTCAGCTCTTCAGCGAGCTTAGCGACTTCTGAACTTGAAATCGAAGTCTGGTTCGAACCTTCAGCGGTTTGCTCGGCGATAGCAACAATAGATTCAAGACGTTCGCTGATCTCTTGGGCTACTTGTTGTTGCTCGTTAGCAGCATTTGAAATTTCTTCACTGACGTCATGAGCTTGAGAAACTGCTTGGGTTATACTGTTTAAGGCTTCGTTAGCTAAGTCACTCTGTTCAACACAAGAAACTGCTTGTTGCTTGCCTTTTGACATAGCGTTTACTGCTTCTTCAGCACCCGCTTGCAGAGATTCAATCATTGATTGGATCTCTTGAGTCGACTCTTGAGTTTTGCTCGCCAGTGACCTAACTTCATCTGCAACAACGGCAAAGCCTCGTCCTTGTTCGCCCGCACGCGCAGCTTCGATGGCTGCATTTAGTGCAAGCAGGTTAGTTTGTTCAGCAATGCCTCGAATAACATCTAAAATACCACCAATAGATGCACTGTCTTGATGTAGCTTGTTGATAACACGAGATGCTTCGTCAACTTCAGATGCGAGTTGCTCAATTGTATGCTTGTTCTCATGTGAAATACCTTTCACACGCTCAGCCTCTTTGTCTGCATTCTTGATTTCTAGCAATGCCTGATGAGCGCTGTTACTGACACCATGAGAGGTACTGCTCATTTCTGTGGTCGCTGTTGCAGCTTGCTCAACTTGAGCCTGCTGACTCTTAATTGCTTGACTAGACTCTGTGGTGATCATAGATGTTTGCTCTGAAGCTGCAGCCAGTTGAGTAGAGCGAGATACAATACCAGTAATTAGCTCTCTTAAACTGGTGATAAGCGTGTTACAGCTTCGCGAAAGCTCGCCGAATTCATCTTGCGCGCTGTCATCTAAGCGTTGGGTCATGTCACCACTTGCAACTATGGTTAGGATCTTATTCACTTCCGCAAGCGGTTTGGTAATAAGTTGAACGGTCACATAAGCAACACCCACTGCTATAAGTGTTGCAGCAAGCATACCAACCCAAGTCCATAGATTAGCTGCACTCACATCATCACGCACGCCAGTCTGAAGCTCTAAAGCTACTTCATTTGCTAACGCTACTAGTTCAGAGAGTTGTTTTAATGCGGCCTCAGTAGCCAATTCTGAATCGTTAACAGCCTGTCGAGTTTTAGCTTCGGTTTGTAATAACGCACGTTTATTACCAGCTAAACCAGTTTGACCTTCAACTTGTTCCTTTAAATCACCATAATAGCCTTCTAAATCTTCTAAATAAGAAGGTTCGAGGGAGTTTACCGGACCTCTGATCAACTCTATATTTCGAGCAATTTCTTTGATAGCAAAGTTTTGCTCGTTAGCAATAATGTCAACGGTGTTTGCGTTATCAGCGGCAATTAGATCGTTACTGCTTGTAACTAAGTTAGAAAAGTGATTCTCAAGGCTTGATGCTGCTTGGAAAGCCCTTTGGCTAGTCGCTTTTAGTTCACCGATATCAAGGATATCAAGCACGCTCGTTGTGGCATCTTCTGCTGCTAGCTCTATTTCTTCAAGTTGCGTTACCAAATCTTTTTTAATTTGCAGGGTACTGGCTTTATCGTCTAACAGTAAATTTACAGTAGGTAGAAATTTGTCAAATGTATCACCTACTTTTTGCGCACGTTGAGATAAATCAGGGTTGCTTTGTACGACCTGTTCCAACTGACGGTAAGCGTTTTTGAAGTTTTTTTGCCGTTCTTCAAATTGAGACTTCAATTGAGCTAGCTCTGAAGGTTGGGATGCGAAAAAGCTACTCTGTGCGAGTTTACTCATCTGTGTGAACTCTACTTGTAGCTCAGAGCTATTAGTTAATGCTGGCAGAGAAAGGTTATTCACTTGCTGAGATGAGCTGTCAATATTTGCAATTCTCAGGAGAGAATTACCCCCAATCATAAGGAGTAACAAGGTGATGAAAATAAACCCACCCCAAATACGTTGACTAACAGTGAAATTCATATCGATTCCGTAAGTTGCTTAAGACAGTAAATATATCGGTCTGGTAACTGATAAGTTAAGTATTTTATAGCAGATGTAGCAAAATAATTCAGTAAAAAGGGAGGATTAACAAATTATTTGCTCAAATATCGTTCACCTGTATCAAGGTTCATTAAGGTCATGTTCCCACCCCAGACACAACCAGTGTCTAAAGCAAGCATGTTTTCAACATGGGTTACCCCATCAAGGGCTGCCCAGTGACCAAAGACATAACGATTTTTATCACTTTCAAAGCGCTCATGTCTAAACCAAGGCATTAGAGTACTTTGCTGAGGGCTGCCTTTTTCAAAAAAATTCAAGTTTCCTGATTGCTCTAAGAAACGCATTCTTGTGAAAACATTAACAGTGATTTTGAAATTTGTTAAAAAGTCTTTGCTTGGAGTATAGGCTGGATCTTTACTGCCATACATATTTTCAAAGAAGATATTTGCTTCATCACTTCGGTAGTTTTGCTCTGCAATATGTGCATAATTTAATGCTTGCTCGATACTCCAATGCGGGTGAATACCAGCGTGAGAGAGAAAGGTCGAGTGATCTTTTAGATAAACTGCGAGCGGTTGTGTTCTTAAATACGAAACATAGTTTTCGCAGAATTTACTTGAAAATACGGGGGCTAAATTGTCTTTTGGGTTTGGTTGCTTACCGAGGAGATAGCAAGCGATAAAGTGTAAGTCATGATTACCAAGAGTAACGGTTAAGGCATCTTGGTTTTGATATACAAAATCTAGGCAAGAGAGGGAGTCAGGTCCACGCGCAATAAGATCACCTACAAGGTATAGATGATCTTTACTTGGATTAAACCCGACTTCAGATAGCAGTTTTATGAAGGGGGTAAAACACCCTTGCAAATCGCCGACTGCGTAATTAGCCATGATTAATGCAAAATGTTTGGCCGAGAAAGCCTGAATACATCAATCGGGGCTTGAAACTCTGTACCAAACTCGTTTCTCATCACATAGTGCCCCTGCATCGTGCCAACCGGTGTGTCTAGCACCGCGCCACTGGTATAGGAATAAGATTCGCCAGGAGCAATAGTCGGACGTTCACCAACGACGCCTTCGCCCTCAACTTCAGTTTCTTTGCCATTCGCGTCAGTAATTAGCCAGTAGCGGCTCTCTAATTTTGCGTTACACAAACTATGATTTTTGATAGTGATAGTGTAGGCAAAAACATACTTATCTTTTTCTGGTTGAGATTGGTGCTCAACATACATGGTTTCTACAGACACCTTTATAGGTGATCCTAAGTTACTGCTTGTTGTCATAAATCCAATTTGCGATATCAATAAATTGAGTCAGAGATAAACTTTCTGCACGTAATGAAGGGTCGATGCCTAAGGCTGTGAGCTCATCCGCTGTTAACAGGTTTGAAAGACTATTACGCAGTGTTTTTCTGCGCTGGTTGAACGCCTCTAAGCATACAGTGTTCAATAACTTAGTGCTTTTCGCTGTTCGCTGCTCAGGCTTTTTAGGAATTAAGCGTACGACTGCAGAGTCAACTTTCGGGGCTGGTTTAAAGCACTCAGGCGGCACATCAATTACTGGCATTGCATGACAGTAATACTGTGTCATCACACTTAAACGACCGAACGCTTTAGAGCCTGGGCCTGCAACCATACGCTTAACGACTTCTTTTTGAAGCATAAAGTGCATATGTTCAATATTGTCTACAAACTCAAATAAATGGAATAGTAATGGCGTAGACACATTGTATGGTAGGTTACCGAAGACTTTTAACTTCTCGTCGTCACGGATAAGGCTTGCGAAGTCGAATTTCATCGCATCGCCCTGATGAACAGTTAATTTAGGTCCTAAGAAAGGATGTTGCGTTAATCTCTCTGCTAAGTCTTTATCTAGCTCGACAACGGTTAATTGACCACTTAAATCAGTGACTGGTTCAGTGATAGCACCTAAACCAGGGCCAATCTCAACCAAGTTATCTGAAGGTTTAGGGTCAATCGCGGTGACGATTTTGTCGATGATCATGTCATCGTGTAAAAAGTTTTGTCCAAAGCGTTTACGTGCTCTGTGACCTAAATGTACGTTATCTGTCATTAATTCATTGCTTTTTTTGAGGCGAGCGTGATAGCTTCGCGGATCGCTAAATCAAAACTACCGACTTCGATCTGCCCTGTGGCGGCTAAATCTAAAGCAGTACCATGATCAACGGATGTTCTAACGAAAGGCAAACCGAGTGTTATGTTCACTGAATTACCAAAGCCTTTGTATTTTAGCACAGGCAAGCCTTGATCGTGATACATTGCAAGCACCGCATCGGCATTATCTAGGTATTTAGCTTGAAAAAGTGTATCTGCTGGTAGAGGGCCAACAAGAGTCATGCCCTGACTATTGAGTGATTCAAGTGCAGGCTCAATCGTTTCAATTTCTTCTCGTCCTAGATGACCGCCTTCACCGGCATGAGGGTTGAGACCACAGACTAAGATTTTTGGTTGAGCAATACCGAATTTTGTTTGCAAGTCATGATTTAGAATATTGATAACTTTTGTAAGGCGGTCGTGCGTGATTGCTCTTGATACATAAGCAAGTGGTATATGAGTTGTAACAAGCGCGACTCTTAGTCCTTCAGTAGCCAGCATCATAACAACATCTTGCGTATTCGATTGTTGTGCAAAAAACTCAGTGTGGCCGCTAAAAGAGATACCTGCTTGGTTGATGATACCTTTATGAACCGGGCCAGTGACAACTGCGGCAAATGTGCCGTCCATATTCTTTTCAGATGCGACTCTGAGCGTCTCTAGTACGTATTGACCATTCGCTTCATTTAACTCGCCAGGTGTAACCTCAACGCCTTTATCAATTTGTAGATAAAATAAGCTACCGGCAGGGGCTGAACTAGGGGCGTCATTGTCTTTAAAAGGAATTAGGTTAATTGTTTCTCCTAATTCCTTTGCGCGCTTTTCTAAAATAGTTTTATCAACAACAGCGACGAGTTGTACAGGCCACGCTTTTTGTGCCAGCTTGATAACTAAATCAGGGCCAATGCCAGCTGGCTCACCCGGTGTTATAGCGATACGAATGGTCATATATTACCTATTCAGTAGGAAAAACATCGATATTTGCTTGCTCTCGCATTTCATTCATCCAACGCAAACTTTCTTCTTGAAACTTTCTGTTATAGAGGATGCCATGAGCACGATTTTTCTTAGCAAAATCAGTTTTATCAGCAACACGCTTATCGAGTAGTTGAACGATGTGCCAACCAAATGTTGATCTAAATGGTTCGCTGATTTCATTTTTATCAAGAGAAAGCAAAGTATCTCTAAACGCAGGCACGTATGTCGTAGGATCTGTCCAGTCATACTCACCGCCTTTTAATGCAGAGCCCGGGTCTTCAGAATGTTCTTTTGCTAATTCTGCGAAGTCAGCGTTACCTGCACGTAAGTCTTTAACAAAACCAGCAAGCATTGAGCGCGCTTTCTCTTCACTTAAGATAATAGAAGGCTTGATTAAGATATGGCGCGAGCGTACTTCAGTGGTTTCAACCACCTGTCTGCCACGAATATCTTGTACTTTTAAGATGTGGAAGCCGGCGCCTGAACGAAGTGGACCAATAATATCATCTTTCTTTTTACCTTTAACTGCTTCAGCAAACAGTGAAGGCATTTCATTGATCCCCATCCAACCTAGTTGACCACCATCAAGCGCTTTAGCGCCGCTAGAAGAGGCAATCGCAATGCGTTTGAAGTCTTTGCCATCGTTAAGAAACTTAATAACGTTATTGGCTCGGTCTCTGGCATCTTCTAGTTCTTCAGGAGATGCTTTGCTTGGCACTTTTACTAAAATATGGCCAATGTCATATTCTTCAGACTGACCTGTTTGCTGCTCAAGAATGGTTTGTAAATTAGCGATTTCTTGAGGGTTAATATAGATACGGCGGTCGACGTTTGCGCGTCGCACCTGACTGATGGTGATTTCTTGCCTAATTTCTTCTCGATAGGCTTTGAAACTCTCACCGGTCGCTTCGATTGATTTTCTTAAATCAGCGATTGTTGCACCTTGTTCAGATGCAATATTTGCAAGCGTTTGGTCTAATTGAGCATCTGAGATTTCTAAGCCCATTCTTTCAGCTAGTTGTAATAATAGAGATTGGTCAACAAGCCTGTCTATTGCCTGTATACGTAGTGTATTATCAGAAGGTAACTGAGTATTTTGCTCTTTTGCTTGTTGTTTTACTCGAGAAATAACTTTATTTACTTCGCTTTGCAATACAACACCATCATTGACGGTTGCGACTACTTTATCTAATTGTACTCGCTCAGCTAATGCTGCTTGACTAAAACCTAACCCCATTAGGGCGGCGATTAACAACGTTTTTAAATTCATAATGCTCTATTATTTTACTAATTATTCAAAAAATAAGGTCGACGGTAGCCAAAAATACCCTGTTGTAGTAATCGGCTTACATCATAGCTTGATTTACCACCTAGCCCTTTGAGTACAAAGTTAAGACGAATGCTGGTATCAAACTGAGCCTCATCTTGGTTAATTGTTTTATTTAAATCGGTTTGAATTTGTCTATTACCAGTAAGCTGAACTGCCCAACAACAGCTTTCATATTGTAAACCGGCAAAAAGTTCAGTACTTCTCTTTGATACTAAATCTCTATGATAACTTGCAATAAATTGCCACTGTTGGTTTAGAGGCACGCTGGTAAAAAAACCAATTTGGTCTATTTCATACCCTGAGACATCGTTTGCATAACGATGGTTCAATTGTACAAGCTGATTTTTATCGCCTTTATAATCAATCGTTGCATGAGATTGAATTAATTGTTTGGTGTCAGCGTCGTATTGAATACCTGCAGACAAATACCATCTACGATGCCAATGTATCATGCTTTCTGCAGCAAACAAGGCATTATAGTTTGTTTTATTCAATGGATTCTGGCGAGTTGGCTTAACATTACTATCTAAATAAACTATTTGCCCAACACTTAAATTAAAGCGTTCTTGGTTTTTATTATCAAAAATACGTGTTGTTGCACCTATCGTAAATTGATTAGCTTGGGCAATGCGGTCGACACCTGAGAAACGTTGTTCTCTGAATAAGCCTGAAAAGTCATCCTGCATCTTAGTGGTATCGTATAGACCGATATTGTCTTGATCTTTTTTTGGTACGTATAAATATTGTAATTGAGGTTCAAGCGTTTGTACGCCGTTTTCCGCAACCAATTTGGTTGCGCGTTCAAGATTCATTTGTGCATGCAGTCTTAGTTTCGGCAAAGTCCTGCTTACTCGTTCATCAAATTGTGCTTCGTTGAAGCTTCCGTTTTGTTGATAGTAAGTATGTAGCAGGCTTGCCTCGGATAAAAATGACCAAGCAGTGTCATTGATTGCGAAACTGGCTTTGGGTTCAAGATGTAATCTTGAGGCGTCTGTAATCACCAATTCATCATTTTTAAAGTGGCTAAATTCACCAATGAGTGACCAATCAATGCCTTGCCAAGATATTGAATCGGTGGTGTGCCAAGAGAGTTGCGGTAGAGCTGCGTAGGATTCTTGGTGGTCGCCTAGTACTTCAAAATTTTGCACTTTCAATTGCGCAGACCAAATGTCACCGAGATAGTTTAAAGTTCCGGTTCGGTATAGTTGTGTGTCAGTGACATTACCATATTCTGAATTTAAATCTGTTAAATAGTTATCGTCACTGACGTTGGTAATATCAATGCTTGCGCGCCAATTTTCATTAAAGTAGCTATTTTGTTGCCAAAATAGCAAATAACGCTCTTCTAATTCAGGCTCTGAATCATCTTTCTCTAGTAGCTCCATAGCAAACAAGCCTGAGTGGCGTGGCGTTAGATACCTGAATTCAGTGTTAATTTGAACGCCCTTTTTAGACATATATCTCGGAGTGATAGTTGCGTCATAGTTAGGCGCGATATTCCAATAAAAAGGCGTTGAGAGCTCTAAACCATAGCGTTCAGAGCTTGATATGGTGGGTGCCAGAAGTCCGGTTTTTCGTCTATCGTCAATCGGAAAAGTAAAGTAAGGGATATAAATAACGGGCGTGTCTAAAATTCTGAGCACCGCATTATATGTTTCACCCCAGCCTTCGGTTTTCGACAAGCTAATTGTGCTTGCTTCGATGGACCAAAAAGGTTTATCTGACGGGCAAGTGGTAAAGCTTGCATTCAGCAGTTCGATGCTATTGTCGCGCGCAGATAATTGAGCTGCACCACCATGACCGAGTTGTTGAGTTAGTTGGTAGTCAGCACCCATTAAGTCGATATGGTAATTATTTAGATCTGCAAACAATCCGTTGCTTTTCACAAGGGTGTAAGGGTCTTGGTAGACTAGAGGCCCTTCGGCATTAAGTTGTAAGCTTTGTTTGTTAAACAGAGCTGAACTCGCAGAGAGTTGCATTTGCTCTGTGTTTATTACAACATTACCAGCGAATTGCGCACTCGACGTATTGTTAATATTTACTCGATCTGCACGAATGTCGATAGCGTTTTTTGGTAAACCTGTGAGTGGTTGCCACTGCTGAGGTAAATTATTATTTTGGCAAAGCAAAGGCCTTTCAATTTCTGTAGCTGCATATACAGCAGGACAGAGAGGAAATAGTGCCACGGTTAGCCAAACTTTGTTCATTAATTAACCTGTTTACCAGTTGTTACTTCAAGGACAGCACATCATAAAGTAAAACAGAGTTAAATTCAGTAATTAAGAATGTAAAATTGTGATAAAGAACGATAACAGAAAAACACAATTAGAAGCCTTTCTAATAAAATACTTAGGCCGCCAACCTTTTTCTTTTCATGCAATTACTTCAGACGCGAGTTTTAGGCAGTATTACCGAGTTGTAACCGATTCTGAGAATTTGATTTTAATGGATTCCCCTACAGATTTAATTGATAACCGACCATTCGTCGGGTTACAACATGATTTTGCTAAGGTGGGACTCATTGTGCCGCAAGTACTCGCTTCAGATTTCGAGTCTGGTTTTATTTTATTAAACGATTTGGGATCAGAGCACCTAGCAGATCGTTTAAGTTCGGATAGTCGAATGACAGACTACAAGGCCGTTTTATCTTTGTTACCACAAATTGCCTCTATATCACCCAGCCAGTGGATGAAACCGTACGACGACGATTTTATATGTTTAGAAATCAATATTTTCAAAGAGTGGTTGCTCGAGAAATGGCTAGGTTTAAGTGTATCGGCGGAGCATCAAAGACTTTGGCATGAACTGGTAACGAGTTTAATTGAGGTTATGCTACAGCAACCCCAAGTGACGATGCATCGGGATTTTCATTCTAGAAATATCATGAAAACGTCAGGTGGGTGGGCGTTAATTGACTTTCAAGACGCTGTTCAAGGTCCAATCAGTTATGATGCGGTCTCTTTGCTCAAAGACTGTTATTTCACTTTACCTGAGCATGAGTTTGAACAATTGCTTAAATACAACTACGAGCTGTTTTATAAACAAGATTTGATGGCTGATTTATCATTTGGACAATATTGCGACTACTTCCACCTGACTGGTTTACAACGGCATCTAAAAGCCGCAGGGATATTTTGCCGCTTGCTTCTGAGGGATGGTAAATCAGGGTATCTACAAAATATTTTACCAACATTAGATTATATTCTTGAAACAAGTAAACAGTATGAACAATTTCAATGGCTTGCAACTTGGCTCGACAATGAGATAATTCCTGCAGTTAAGCGTAAGTTAGAGCCGCAGACATGAAAGCAATGATCCTTGCAGCAGGTAGAGGCAAACGTATGATGCCTTTGACTGCTGAATTACCTAAACCCATGCTCGAAGTAAATGGGAAACCGTTAATTGAATACCATATCGAACGCTTAAAAGCGGCGGGGATCACAGAGATAGTCATTAATCTTGCCTGGCAAGGGGACAAAATAGAGCAATATTTTGGTGATGGCTTGCAATTAGGCGTCAAGATTGAGTACAGCTATGAGCCTGAAGGGGGTTTAGAAACGGCCGGTGGTATCATCAATGCGTTATCAATTTTATGTAAAGCATGTGATAAGTTTATCGTCATCAACGGGGATATTTTTACTGACTACGGTGTACACGCTCTAACGCAGCTGGTGTTGCAAGAAGGCGAAGCACACATTGTTTTAGTCGAAAACCCAGTGCATCATCCAGATGGTGACTTTACTTTGGGATTAGCGAACCAAACACAGAAGTATACCTTTTCAGGTATAGGCCTTTACCATCAATCTTTTTTCGATACTTACGACAATCAATTTCTAGCTTTAGGACCTCTGCTGAGACAAGGTATCGAAGAAGGGCGAGTATCACGTGAGTTATATTTGCATGTATGGTCGGATATTGGCACACCAGAGAGACTAGAGGAAATCAACAAGCAATTAGGAACTGCATATGTGGGGTAAGCTACTAGGTACGTGTTTTGGCTTTATGTTTGGTCGTTGGCTTGGCGCGGCGCTTGGTTTTTGGCTTGGCCACTTATTTGATAAAAGCTTAAAGCAGGACTTTGACAAAGCCGGTGGCTTTCAGGGCTTTTTTGATAAAGACGAGTTAGATCAGCGTCAAGCATTATTCTTCTCTAGCTGCTTTGCGGTCATGGGTCACATTGCAAAGTCTAACGGACGTGTCAGTGAAATTCATATTAAAGCTGCCACTGCATTTATGGATGAAATGGGTTTACACGGTGAAGAGAGGAAAGAGGCACAGAATGCATTTCGTTCAGGAAAATCGAGCGAGTTTTCATTAAAAGAGTCAATTCGAGATGTAAAAGAAGTATTTGGCCGTCGTTATGACTTACTTCAGCTGTTTTTAGAAATTCAAATTCAAATGGCTTTTTCGGACGGTCACTTAGCAGAGCAAGAAAAGCAACTTTTACAGCAAGTAAGCCGCTTGCTTGGTTTATCAAGCCGACACTTTCAATTCTTACTAAACCGATATCAAGCAGAATTTCAATTTAGAAAACAAAGAAGTCAGCAACATAGCCATCAATCAAGCTATCAGTCTGAACAGCAATCTGATTATAGACACAAAGCGGCACCACCATCTTTAAATCGGGACAACGCGCTTGCTGTGCTGGGTCTAACTAAAAATGCCAGTGAAAAAGATATCAAACGTGCTTATCGAAAACTCATGTCACAACATCATCCAGATAAGCTGGTTTCACAAGGCTTACCGCCTCATATGATGGAAATTGCAAAACAAAAAAGCCAGGATATTCAGTCTGCGTATGAATTTCTTAAGGCTAAGTAACATTTATAGATGACTGAGAAAACCGTTCACTTCTTTTCTCAGTCTTTGGTGTTGCCTCAGCTCGTGACTTAGCCCAAACAGCTCCCTTTGTCTGTAATCGTACTTACTGTTTCTCTTTGCCCAGCGCTTTCTATTCGAAATACTCTGCGTGACCGCAGGCCCATCATTGCTATAAAAAATATCTAGCAAAGGAGGGCTAACAAGGGAAAATGTTGCGGCTAAATCTTTATTGCGTTTTGGATGGGGGAGATGCGCGCTGATAGTGACTAATGCATCAACGGGAAGCTGCGGTTGCTCTGATATCAGCTCTGCAAATACGCCCGCACTGGTACCGAGCGCTATAACCACAATATGTTCATCAGGCATTTTGCTCAGCTCCTGTGTCAATGCTTGAAAACGTGCAGCCAGCTCATTCTTGTATTCGTTAAGCATGCTTTCAGATTGAAAAAACACCGCTTTAGCAAATGGATTAGGTTGTTGCTCTTGTGTAAAGTCAGGTATTTCTAAAGATTCAAATAGCACTGCTGGTGAAGGCAAAACATACGTATCGTAGCCATCATCAGCGAGGGCCTGTTGTAAAAATTGGCTTCCATTTGAAGACAGCAGTGAGTGGCCAATATCAGGTAAGATAATCGCTATGCCACGTTTGGTTGCATTCATATAGGTTTGAAATAACACATCTAAGGGTTGCTCGTTAACCGTGATATTGATGATATTACTGGCATCTATATAATTTTTCAGATCTTGTTGGTGCCACACTTTGGGTTCCGTAGGTATTACATGCTCACTCGGTGCTGCGTTGAGCGCAGGCGTGGCAAATAGCAACATCATAAATGCAATAAAATAGGGCATAGTGATTTTAATTGGTTTACATAATTACATTATCGGGCAATGTAAGCATTACTTTAGAAACATAATTTGCATTATCGAAGCTGAGAGTGGTTCTTGTCTAAACCAATTTAGGATAATATGACTCGCTGTTTTGATTAGGAGAAAAGGACACTATGTCGCAGTTGCAAAGTAAGCGTGACTTTTTATTTTTATTTTTGAAAGGTGCTGGCATGGGGGCCGCTGATGTTGTGCCAGGCGTATCGGGTGGTACGATAGCATTTATTACTGGCATCTATACCAGATTATTAAATGCCATAAAAAGTGTTAATTTAGATGCACTTTTATTACTTAAAAAAGAAGGCATTAAAGCCACTTGGCGCTATATAGACGGGACCTTCTTAGTGACGCTTTTCGCTGGACTATTAACAAGCGCCGCTTCTTTAGCAAAACTGATCACCTACTTACTGGAACATCATAAACTACTTGTGTGGGCATTTTTCTTCGGCTTGATCATTGCCTCTTTTATCTATGTTGCAAAGCAAGTTAAAGCTTGGAATCTAAAGACAGTGACAAGTTGTCTTTTAGGCGCGTTAATCGCATACGCTAT
Organism: Pseudoalteromonas sp. AWM4_233; assembly: GCF_056158285.1. Taxonomy (NCBI): domain Bacteria; kingdom Pseudomonadati; phylum Pseudomonadota; class Gammaproteobacteria; order Alteromonadales; family Pseudoalteromonadaceae; genus Pseudoalteromonas; species Pseudoalteromonas sp. AWM4_233. The sequence continues at coordinate 1,041,289 of NZ_JBSWSZ010000001.1, forward strand.
TACGTCAATGTCACCTGCTGAAGCGAATCCGAGTTGGTGGTTTTATTTTGTTGCCGGCTCGATTGCCATTTGTGCGATGATCTTACCTGGTATATCGGGCAGTTTTATATTATTGCTATTGGGAATGTACGGCCATGTTCTGACAGCCGTGACAGAAAAACAATTTGCGTTAATTGCCTTATTCTTGATGGGCTGTGTTGTTGGCCTGATGGTCTTTTCTCGTTTTCTGGCTTGGTTATTGAGTCGCTTTGAGCAGTTAACTTTTGCATTATTGGCAGGCTTTTTAGTTGGCTCTTTGAATCTACTTTGGCCGTGGAAACAAGTGCTGACGACTTACACTAATTCAAAGGGCATTGAAAAGCCGCTCATGCAGCAAAATATTTCGCCTTCAGAATTTGCAACATTAAATGGGCAAGACCCAATGACATTGTTATGTATTGCGCTTGCCATTACTGGGTTGGTATTAATTTTAGCTATTGAAAAATTAACCGCGGAAAAATAGTAAATATAGACTTCTGTACAATTGGTAATCACTGCCGTTGTGCTATTTTATTGCCTACTTAAATACTCTCTTTTGACTATCATAGTAGGCAATAACATGTCCTTTCGGCGCTATACACTTCTACTTCTATTAGCTTTGATAGCTAGCTTTACTCCTTCAGTTTGGGCAGCAGGTGCTCACTTAGACTTAACAAATTCTGCGGTAGGTTTTGCTGCAATCGCAATTTTTATTCTGGCTTATACCCTAGTTATGTTGGAAGAAAAGTTACATTTGAGAAAGTCTAAGCCTGTGCTGGTGGGTGCAGGTTTAATCTGGATCCTCATTGGCAGCTTTTACGTCAGTGAAAATATCCCTCATGTTACCGAAGAGGCATTTAGACATAATTTACTCGAATTCGCAGAGCTGATGCTGTTCTTGTTGGTAGCAATGACCTATATCAATGCTCTTGAAGAACGCCGAGTTTTTGATGCTTTAAGAGCTTGGATGATCCGCAAAGGCTTTAACTATAAAAATCTATTTTGGATCACGGGCTTTTTATCATTCTTTATTTCACCCATTGCGGATAACTTAACTACCGCGCTATTGATGTGTGCCGTGGTGATGAAAGTGGCTGAAGGTGATAAACCCTTTATCAATATATCTTGTATCAATATTGTCATTGCAGCTAATGCTGGTGGGGCATTCAGCCCGTTTGGAGATATTACGACCTTGATGGTTTGGCAAGCAGGTATGGTGACATTTGGTGAGTTCTTAGTCTTATTTATACCTTCTTTAGCAAACTTCTTAGTTCCTGCGGCTATTATGAGTTTTTATGTAGAGAACAAACAACCAACAGCGGCTTATGAAGAAGTTGAATTAAAACGCGGTGCCTTACGTATTTTGTCATTATTTTTATTTACCGTGGCAACAGCAGTTGCGTGCCATAGTTTCTTACACCTTCCACCGGTATTAGGCATGATGATGGGGCTAGGTTATCTTCAGTTTTTTGGTTATTTCCTAAGAGTAACATTACCGGGGTCTTTGGCTCGCAAAAAAGCACTGGCAGAACAACAGGGTGATAAGGAACGTTTAGCGAGATTAGGCAGTGTCGTGCCGTTTGATGTATTTAGCAAAGTGTCGCGTGCGGAGTGGGATACATTATTGTTTTTCTACGGTATTGTGATGTGTGTTGGTGGGCTAGGGTTCTTGGGCTATTTGAGCTTGATGTCTGAAGTACTGTACGGAGGTTGGTCAACAACCGCTGCGAATGTGTTTCTTGGTGTCATCTCGGCTGTGATTGATAATATTCCGGTGATGTTTGCAGTACTCACAATGCAGCCAGAAATGTCACATGGTCAATGGTTGTTAATTACTTTGACTGCAGGCGTTGGTGGTAGCTTGTTATCAATTGGTTCAGCGGCGGGTGTGGCACTGATGGGGCAAGCTCGAGGTTATTATACTTTCTTTGGTCATCTTAAATGGACCCCAGTTATTGCACTGGGGTATGCAGTAAGCATTGTTTTACACTTATGGCTAAATGCTGACCTATTTTAAATAGTGGGTGAGTGGACCTGTGTGGGCGTTGACTAGTTCATCGCTCACTGGTTTATTTATTGAAACAGCTTTATTTAGGTCAGTTTTGGTCAGTTGCGCTGCACTTAAGCCAAGCATAACCTTATCTTCACCCTTGATTAAGGCATCAACAGCTTGTAGTCCAAGTTGAGTGGCAAGCACTCTATCTTCAGGGACGGGGTCTCCCCCTCTTTGCGTATGACCCAAAATACAAATTGCACTTTCAATGTTCCCCTGAGACTTTAATTGCTCTTGAAGGGCATTAGCACCACCAGGCCATAAGTTCTCTGCTAGTACAATTAAATAACTTGCATGGCGATTTAGCTGTTGTTTCTGTATTTTCTCAATTAGGTCTTCGAGTATGATGTCGTGTTTTTCATTGCTGTAATTCTCGAATGAAAAAATGCTCTCAGCACCACAAGATAAGCCAACTTGAAAGGCGATATGGCCACTGTGTCTACCCATAACCTCTACAATAAACACTCTATCAAATGCGTTAGCGGTATCTCTGATTTTATCTATTGCTTGCGTTGCGGTATTAACCGCAGTCGCAAAACCTATGGTTTTATCACAGCCATAAAGGTCATTATCTATGGTGCCAGGTAAGCCAATAACTTGACCATGCCAATGGGCCTTAATTGCTAATAAGCCATGAAATGAGCCATCTCCCCCAATTACGATTAGGGCGTCAATTTCGTGCTTTAATAGCGTGTTACATGCTTGCTTTACACCTGAGTTAGTCATCATGGCAGGACAACGCGCACTTTTTAATAGGGTGCCACCATTCTTTATTTCGGCATTGACTAATTGGCTAGATAAAGGAAGCAGGTGGTCTTCTATTAGGCCGTTATAACCATGATAAAAACCAAAACAAGATAAATTGTTATATTCACAATTAAGCACAATTGCACGAATAGCAGCGTTCATGCCTGGGGCATCACCACCGCTGGTGAGTAAAGCGACTTTTTTCATATTGATAGTCTTCATACGAAGGGGAGGTGGAATGGCCCTCGTCAGATAACGAGGGAGGCCATTACACGTATACTCAGGTTATTAAAGATTCGCTAGTGCTTCTTTCTGAGCTGTAGGTAGGTTATCAACAACAATCTGATAAGAGTCATCGATAAACTTTTTGATTTCGTCTTCAGGTACCGTGCCATCAAGGACAATCGTATTCCAAAGGCGTTTATTCATGTGATAACCCGGCAAAATTGATTCGTACTTATCTCTAAGTATTAATGCCTCGTCAGGATCACACTTCACATTTAACCAAAAAACAGGCTCATTGTTTTCGTCTAGCTGACCTTCTTTACCTTCGTAAAGGGTGGCAAACATCTTATGTTGCACTTTGTAAACATCGCTATCCTGCGAAAAAGGCTGCGTTATAAACGCGCCTGGTTTACTTTGCAAATAATCATGTACGCTTTGTTTATTCATAGCTCTTATCCTTGAAGTAACTATTAATTAAAACCACATGGTTTGAGTTTAGCACTTAATTCGTAAAGACAATAATCTTAAGAAAAAACATTTTAGTCTGTTTACTGAGCTTGCTTACACAATTGGGTAAACTGGGAACTCAGTTTGCTCGAAAGTGATGAGCAATAGTCAATAAACGCCTTTCTTTACACTCACAAAACCTGTGCGTAAAAACTGTGCTAAAACCTCGCCATGACGACCAGTTTAAATTTCACTTAACCTCACTATAAATCAGTTAGTTATGAAAAAATGAATAAAATACCATTTTAAGAGTGAAATTATGGCTTGGTATTAAATGAAATAATGCAATATTTTGCAACAATTAAACGTTTTTTTGTGCTTCTTTTATGCTGGTTGCTGTATAATTCGCCAGTTTGAAGGGGAGTGCTAATGTTAGTGATGTTTTGTTTGCTTTTAAGTGCAATGGCCATTTATTGCGAAACTATTCGCCTAGGCATGCCGACAAAGCGTTGGGTTGCATTTAGTTTGGCTGTTGGTCCTATTTGTTGGGTGTTTTTGAGAGTGCATTACAGAATGGCTATTTTAAGAAATATGCAAATGGGAAAACTAAAGTGCTTTAAGGTAACCTGAACAGCTAGCTAACTACTTTTAAATCTGGTTTAACTTGTTTATTTTTGACAACTCTTTGTTGTTTCAAAAACTCAGTAAACTCCTCAGCTGAAAGGGGCTTAGAGTAATAGTACCCTTGTACAGTTTGGCAATTTAACTCTTCTAATATTGCCAGTTGCTCTGCCTTTTCAACACCTTCTGCGACAACGTGTAACTCTAGGTTTTGAGCTATTGTTACAATCGAGTCTACCATATTCCGACCACGCTCATTGTGCATGTCGTCGACAAAAGCTTTATCGACTTTTAACGTATTCAGAGGAAACTGCTTTAGATAAGCCAGTGATGAATAACCTGTACCAAAGTCATCAATCGCCAGGTGAATACCTCTGGCACTGAGCGAGCGCATAATATTAATGGCTTCTTGTGGGTCGTCCATGACTGTACCTTCAGTGATTTCAAGCTCAAGAAAGTAAGAGGGCAAATGGTTTTTCTGTAAGATGATATCGATGCGCGTGGTAAGGTCGGGCAAGCTAAATTGCTTTGCAGATAAATTAACGGCAACGCGGCCGTCAAATAAATCTTGATCTATCCATCGTTTTACATCTTTACAAGCTTTGTCGAGCACGACCTCACCAATATCAATGATTTGTCCTGTTTCTTCTGCGATAGGAATAAACACACCTGGGCTTATAATGCCTTTTTTAGGGGTAATAAAACGGACTAGCGCTTCCATGCCGACAAGCAGACCTGATTTGATGTCCATTTTAGGCTGGTAATAAACGACAAAATGATCTTCTTTTAAACCAAAACGCATCAGGTTTTCGATTTGTAACCGTTTAACGGCTTGTTCGTTCATAGAGTCGTTAAAGAATAAGTAGTGGTTACCTTTTTGTTTTGCATGATACATGGCTGTATCTGCATTCTTAAGTAAGATTTCTGGCGTTGCTCCATCTTCAGGAAATAGCACAATGCCAACGGAAGAGGTGATCACGAGTTCATGGTTGGCCATTTTAAATGGCGTTGCAATGGCTGCCAAAAACTGCTTTGCAGTTTTGGTAATGGTGTGAATATCATTCGTGCCGGTCATCACCAAGGCGAATTCATCGCCGCCTAGACGGTAAAAGGTGTCTTGTTGTCGAGCTAGTTTGTTGAGGCGCATTGCCAGCTTTGCAAGCAAGCTATCTCCGAGTTGATGACCCAGTGAGTCATTAATCTTTTTAAAGTTGTCTAAATCAAAGACCAGTAGAGCATGATGAACATCTTGTTGCGCTAATTTTTTTAAGTTAGTGAAAAATAAGTTCCTATTCGGCAGACCTGTTGTTCTATCTCTGTTGGAGAGATTATGTAGCTGCGACTCTGCTTTTTTACGCTCGGTTAAATCTGAGAAAATAACAACATAGTTTGTTACCTGGCCATGACTATTCTTTATTTCGTCGATGCTGACTTCGATTGGCAATAGGGTATTCTTAAAGTTCCTGAGCTTTAATTCTTCCTGCCAGTGCTCAGACTCTTTTAGGTTTGCTTTTACCTCACGGATATATCTTTCATCATATCCAGGAAGGTTAAATTGCTTTCCGAGGTAGTGAGTTCTTAACCCCCCAAAGAGTTTTAAATAGCTAGGGTTGACGTCTACAAGCTGGTAATTTTTGTCATAAATGGCAATGGCGTCAGTCAGGGATTCGACACATTTAGCAAATAAGTTGAGTCGCTCTTCGGTACTTTTTAGGTGGCTAATATCACGTACCGTGCCTGTCATTCTTACAGGGTTTAAATTGGCGTCTTTTTCAATGATTTTTCCGCGATCTAACACCCAGTGGTATTGATCTAAGGTATCTTTTAGGCGATAACTGGCTTCAAAAAAAGCCGTTTGTTCAGCAAAGTGTTGCTTAAGTAATTTGTCTACTAAGGGAAGATCTTGAGGGTGTATACGGTGCGTGTTGGGTAAAAAATGTGCATTTTTTTCTGGCTGGTCTTGGCATACCATGTATTTATCGTTTATACGTATGATTTCCCCTGAGCTGATGTTCCAGTCCCATAGCGTATCACCACTGCCTTCAACAGTCCGTTTTAAGCGTAATTCAGACATAGCTAAGTCTTGCTGTGAACGCTTTAGCCTACGGTTTATAAATAGCAAATAGGTGGTGAATAATGTCATTAAGCCCACAGGAGCAAGCCAATAAATATTAGCTCCCAGGCTCTGTTGATTAAACTCCAATGCCATCAATGGCATGCTAAATAATGAGCTTAATAACGCTATGAACATCATTATTGTTATATTTTTAATCATAGATGTTTATTTCTCAGAACAACGCCTAATCTAATCTATGCTGAACTGAGAGTAAAGTAGATAACAGAGCCTTATCAGTTGAAAGTTAGCGTTGCGTGAGAGTCTTTATTACTTATCAAAGAGATAGCATTATTGATAAATACATCTTTTGTCAGTGTTTGAAGGGCTTTGAGTAATCTAGGTTGCATTGAAAAGTGGTGATCTTCATTGGTGATCGCGACCCAAAGCCGCTGAGCTCTCAGTCTCAGGTTTTTGTCGTTTTCTGCAATTTGTAGCTCTAAAGCTTTCTTAGCCTCTAAAAATGCCTCAGAACTTAATTTCGACAAGTTATTCAAGAATATATTGATAAACTCTTCATGACTTTGCAGTAGTAGCTGGCTAGAATTATTTGGAGATTGCACATAAAACGCAAGCCCTGCACGGGTGTTAAAAGGCGCGTAACCTGCACCGACTAAATAACCTAATTGCTGCTTGGTTCTGAGTTCATCAAAATACAGATGCTGAACAAGTTGATTAATAAGCATGAGTTGTACTTTTTCATCAACATCTGAAGTTTTTGCTTGAATATAATATAGTAATCCATGTTCAGCCTGTTCTTTGAAAGATGAATGCGTCATGTGTTGTTTGAGTTTAATAAGGGGGCGTTTTAAATCTTCTAAGATTTCGCTCTTTTTGAAGGTTTCTTTGATGCTACTAAGCATATTTTCAGCATCACTTTCACGCCAATTACCATACATAAACGCTTTAATATGTATGGCTTTAAAAAATGCACCTCTAAATTCATTGAACTCATTAAATGTAACACCTTTTAGGCTTTGCGCTAAGTCTTCAGGAGCTGGGTTCCAAGGCATCAGATGTGCACCTAATATGCTAAATAGCGCAGAGACAGGTTTATTATGGTTATGTTGAAGCCAATGTCTCGATAGTTGTTTTTTATATTCAGCAAATCGAATAGGGCTAATATCTTGAGATAAAATATAGTTAAGTAACTCTACTGCAAATTCAGGCTGGTTTGCCGAGAGACCAGCTGTATTGAGCGTCAAACCACCTTGATGAGAGGTGATATGGTAGTTAAGGCCCGCAAGTTCAGCTGAGTAGAAAGGCTCAGCGAGACTATCCATTAATAAATCGGCTAATAACCGTGTAAGTGCCATGTTCTTAACACAATTAACCGCGACTTTTGAATCTATCTCGATATAAAGGTGTCCCTTTGTGACTTTGAATTCTGTGTCTTGTTTAAACCAGAAATTTAAACCGTCCTTAAAAGCAAGTTTTTTTGGCACAGAGAAAGACGGCGCGCTTGTGTGTAAAATTTGTTTTGCTTTTAAATAAGGATTGACGCTAGGCAGCTTCATTTCTGGAAGAGGATGTTTTATTTTATCAAGTGTTTCAAGCCAGTGCGTAGGTAAATCTTCTACCAGATAAGCTGTGTTATACCACTGGGCTCTTTTATTAGTTTCAACACCTTGATGAATTAAAACGACTCGCATATTCTTCGCCGACAAGTATTGGCAAAGTTTTTTGTGTAAATGAGGCTCGAACCCAGTCATGACATAGTCACCGCACAAATAATCCGCTTCATCGAAGTGGTGCATATTCACGCTTAACGCATTAACCCACTCTACTAATTTGCTTGGTTCTTGGTTGTCAAAGGCGATTTCTAATAAAGCTTGTTTGTCAGCATAGAGTGCAGGTAAGTCGGCAAACTTATGCTCGATAAGTGCAATATATTCGAATAACATTTCAATAATGTCTTCGTAAAACTCAATCCCGTGTTCCGTGAGGGCAAAGCTGACATTAAAGTCTTTATAATTACTGCCACTCACGCCGCCACCGGCTGAAAGCGCGTTGATCCAACCTTGGGCTTTTAATATTGAATACAGCGAGCCTTCGCCTTCAAAGCCAATCAAGTGAGCTAAAAAGCTTAAACTCTTAGATTTATACAGGTTATGAACATTAGGCATAGCAAAGCTAACGATCAGTTTCTGCATTTGCTTTTTAGGCGTAATGTGAATGAGTTTACCCAGATCATTGCTACGGTAGAGAGGTACATTGATAGCGGGTTTATTATTTTGGCTTGAAGCCACCCTAGAAAAGTATTGTCTAGCCATATCGGCTAACTCATTCAACGATTGAGGGCCTGCAATGGCTAATGTCATCCATTGGGCAAGGTAATGGGTGTTGAAAAATTGACGTAACTCGTCTGAGATACAGGCGTCTCTGTCTTCTAAAGTTTGATGGTTGCCAACGGCAAACTTTGCAAATGGATGAGCAGGGTTTGCCGTTTCTTTATGCACTTGATAAATGCGTCGACCATCATCTTTAGTTTTCATTTTGTATTCGGCATCTATCGCATTTCGCTCACTCTTTGCTTGAAGTTTGTCGAATAAGGGAGCAATAAAAAACTGGCTGAAAATGTCTAATGCGGCATGTAATTGTTGATGATCACAATCGAAAAAATAGCTACTGTGTTCTGTGCCAGTCCATGCATTACAATGTCCGCCAGCTTGACTAATGAATTGAGAGAAATAGCCAGGGTCAGGGTAGGCTTCAGTGCCGAGGAATAGCATGTGCTCAATAAAATGCGCCATTCCCTGGCGATCCTTAGGATCATCAAAGTGTCCAGCATTGACGGTCAGTGATGCTGCAGATTTTTTTGAATCTAGGTCTTGTACAAGGAGTACCTTCAGACCATTGTCGAGTGTAAGAGTTTGATAGCTGCGTTTATCATTATTGCTAATTTTCAAGAGTCTGCCGCCGATATAAATTAAGAGATGAGGCCAATTTGAACTAACTTACCGCTGCTAAGGTTCTTTGGATTGTCATGTGTTTTGTTTTAATATAGCGAACAAAGTAGTTAAGTTGCTACCGCTTTACTGAAAATTATTACTCTAAGTGTTTGAGGTTTTATGAAAACAATCTTAATTATGCGCCATGGTGAAGCCGAGCCTATGCAAGCTGATGATGCCGCAAGAGCGCTGACCCCGCGTGGAGTAAGCCAAGCGAGTGAAATGGCGCTATGGATTAAAGCGCATTATCAGCCCAAAGCGATACTCGTAAGTCCTTTTATTAGAGCGCAGCAAACAGCCGAGCAAGTTATTAAACACAACCCCGTAGATTATTTTGAAGTATGTAAAGATATTGTCCCCAGTGGCGATGCGCGATTTGCGATTGATTACCTCGAAACTTTAATGAGCTTGAATCCAGAGATTGATACCTGGCTTTTAGTAGCGCACATGCCAATAGTGAGTTATTTGGTAGACCAACTAAGCCCTGGTGATATGCCAATTTTCACTACAGCTGGCATTGCTGTTATTCGCTATGATGAAAAAAACAGAAAAGCGGATTTTTTTAAAGTAGTTTCTCCTTCACTTTAGTCAGTTCATTTACTGTACAAATCTTAAATCTCTCCCTTACCCAAATAAAGCGTTAATTTTAACGTTTTTCACTATTGGCACAGGACAAATGTCCTTGCTTTTGGTTTTTGGTGGTAAAATAAAAGTTGTTTAAATCGGTAATCTTGTAGATAAAATTTATTATTTTTGGCTTTTTTGGGGTTATTTGAAGCAAAGTTGAAATTTGCTGTTATAATTATGCCGTTAGATTCAGCCTTAGAATTCGTTTTGCACTCTCGTCTCTAAGGTCCGCATTGTACATTCAGTATAGGCGAAAAATTGAACTAATCACGCCAATGTGATACGGCGCCCATATTTTACCGTTGAACAATAGAGTGCTTATAAAAGGTTTACCCCAAACATGAAAGCAATCAAAAGATCTACGTTAGCAGTTTTAGTCAATGCAGCGTTGTTCTCTACTGTAGCAAGTACTTCGTTCATCTCGCATGCTGAAGAGCAAGAAGCTAAAAGCAATCAGCTAGAAGTTATTCAAGTAACAGCACGTAAACGTGTTGAAAATGCGCAAGAAGTACCTGTGTCTGTGTCAGCCCTACAAGGCGATGGATTAGACGCATATAGCTCAGCGGGTATGGATATTCGCTTCATGAACGCAAAAATCCCAAGTTTATCAGTTGAATCATCATTCGGCCGTACTTTCCCGCGCTTTTATGTTCGTGGCTTGGGTAATACCGATTTTGACTTGAACGCGTCACAACCTGTTTCATTAGTTGTAGACGAAATTGTTCAAGAAAACCCTATTCTTAAAGGTTTCCCTGTATTTGATATCGAGCGTATCGAAGTACTAAGAGGCCCACAAGGCACACTGTTTGGCCGTAATACACCAGCAGGTCTTGTAAAGTTTGATTCAGTTAAGCCAAGCCAAGAGTTCGATGCGTACAGTGCGGTGTCATACGGTAGCAAAGGCTCAGTAGACTTTGAAGGTGCAGTAGGTACTGGTCTTACTGACAAGCTTTCAACGCGTGTTTCTCTACTTATTCAAGATCGTCCAGATTACATCGACGTAAAAGCACCGGGCTTCGAAAAAGAAGATTCGCTTGGTGGTTACAATGAAAAAGCAGCACGTGTTCAGTTTTTATATGAAGGTGATGACTTCACCGGTCTTTTAAACTACCACAAGCGCGACCTTGACGGTCGTCCAATTGCATTCCGTGCAAACCTGATTGAAAAGGGCACAAATAACATCAATCCAATCTATGACAATGATGTTGTTTATCACGATGCAGCTTCTCGTTCGACTCAGCAGGTTAATACACAAGGCCTAAGCCTTAAACTTGAGTGGGATCTAAAAGAGCACACAGTAACGTCGATCACTGGTTGGGAAAGTGCTGAAATCTATTCTCGCGCAGACGTCGATGGTGGTTATGGTGCATCATTCTTACCAGCAATGGGCCCAGGGGTTATCCCGTTTGCATCTGAAACTGCTGATGCAATCCCTGAGCATGACCAATATACTCAAGAGCTTCGTCTTTCAAGTAACTTCTCTGGCGATATGAACTATCAAGTAGGTGTGTTCTTATACGAAGAAGATTTAGTAATCGAAAGCTTCAGTTTTGATACGTTTGCTTGGGATGCAGCTGCAAACAATTATGGCCTTCAAAACGGTTATGCAATCCAAGACCAAAGCACGTCGGCGTGGGCACTTTTCGGCTCATTTGATTACACAGTATCTGATGAATTAAAAGTAACCGCTGGTATTCGTTACTCTAACGATGAAAAAGAGTTTTACGCGAAGCGCACGAAAACACCGGTGCCATTCACAGGCGCAACAGACTTTAAAGAAGGCTCTGCAAACCCAGATGACAGCCATGTATCTTGGGATTTAAGCGCAACCTATAAGTACACTGATGACATTAACCTATTCGCGCGTATCGCAAACGGCTTCCGTGCACCGAGTGTTCAAGGTCGTATTTTATTCGGTGATGAAGTAACGGTTGCTAAGTCTGAAACGACTAACTCAATTGAAGCAGGTATCAAGTCTGACGTATTAGACGGCCAAGGTCGTGTGAATGCGACAGTTTTCTATTATCAGATGAATGACCAACAGTTAACAGCTGTAGGTGGTGACGCTAACTTTAACCGTCTGATCAATGCTGATAAGACAACAGGTTACGGTATCGAGCTTGACTCAGAGTGGGTTTTAACTGATGAGTTAAACGCAACATTTAACCTGAGCTACAACAAAACTGAATTGAACGATAAAGACCTAGCTGTTCAAGTTTGTGCTCAGTGTACGGTAACAAACAAAGTAGAGAATGGTTTAGCAGTTTTAGATGGTAACAGCTTACCACATGCACCAGAGTGGATTGCAAACGCGACTCTTCGTTATACCAAAGAACTTGAGGGTGGCGACTTCTTCATCTACTCAGATGTGTCTTACCGTAGCGAAATTGACTTCTTCTTATATGAAGCGGTTGAGTTCAAAGGTGAAGCGTTATTTGAAGCAGGTGTACGTGCAGGTTACCAATGGTTAGCTGGCGACAACGAATATGAAGCATCTGTATTTGTACGTAACTTATTTGACGAGCAAGTGGTTATTGGTGGCGTAGACTTCAATAACAACACAGGTATGTTAAATGAAGAGCGTTACATTGGTGCTGAATTTAAAGTACGCTTCTTCTAATCTTATTTCGAAATAGAAATTAGTTTTAGTAAAAACCCGCATTTTCGCGGGTTTTTTTATATTTCGAAAACATAGTATTTAGCCTTTTGCCGATTACTCTCAAATAAGTCACATTGAGGATTGGTATTAATAAAATGAGCTGGTAAAGTTGCCCTAAATTGAAAGTAAGAGAAAAATTATGTCTGGATTTTGGAATTACCGTGTTATTTTTTGTGAAGCAACTAAAGATGAGGCGGCGCTTTATCAAATTCACGAAGTTGAATATAACTTAAATGGTAAAGTAACAAATTGGTCTGAAACAGGTGCTGCACCTTTTGGCCGCACAGTTGACGAGCTTCAAGCAGATACGGACCGTTTAAAGTCTGCGTTTGAAAAGCCAATCTTAAAAGTAGTACGCCAACCTCGAGGCTATACGCTTGTAGAGGTTGAATCAGGTGAAGAAGCAACAGCAGAAGTACCTGAGAGCTTAAAGCAATAAGCTAAAAACGATTAATTCAAGGAGAGAAACATGGAAAAGCGAGCATTACTGATAGATTTTGACGGTACTTTGGTTGATTCTGAGGTCGTTCATTATGACAGCTGGCAACATGTTTTATCTCCTTTTGACATTCATTATACAGAGCAAGCTTTTTGCTTAGAGTTTGCGGGTGTCCCTACCTTACAAGCCGCAACAGTAATAAAGAAACGGCATAATTTAGATATTTCAGCTCAGTGGCTATGTGAGCAAAAAAATCAGCAGTTTGTTCTAACGTCTGAACAGGTAAAACCAAAGTTATTAGCAGGCGTGAAAGCTTTCCTTAATGCAGCTAAACAGCAGTTTACCTTGGTCTTAGTAACAGGCAGCACACGCAATGAAGCTATTCCTGTATTAACGCACTACGAATTATTTGATTTGTTCAGTGCGACGATATGCAAAGACGATGTAATCAACCCAAAACCCGCTCCTGAGCCATATTTAAAGGCACTTGAATTCTTATCTATAAAGCCCCTGGAAGCATTTGCTTTAGAAGACAGTGCTACGGGTCTTCAAAGTGCGACAGCAGCGGGCGTACAGACAATTGTTATCCCTCATGAATACTCGAAATCTCAAGATCACAGCAAGGCTAGTTTTATTGCCAATGATCTTAGTGAAGCTTGGGAGTATATTCAAAAAAATACCTATATTTAGACTATATAAAGGTCACAATACTTCAGATAATGAGGGCAGCTAGGAAGTATAAACTCATTATTAATTTTACTTCAGCGCATAAGGAGCCATGCGTATGTATTATTTCTATTTATTAGCTTTTTTATTGTTAAGCTCAGCTTCTTGGGCGAATACCTCACCCGCACAATTAGCTTCTGTATTCAACGATACCCACCAAGTCGAACATTATTTAGTGAGTGAAAAATATGATGGTGTACGTGCCATTTGGGATGGCACACAACTTAAAACTCGACGCGGTAACCTAATTTATGCACCAGCTTGGTTCACAGAGAAATTACCAAACACTTACCTAGACGGAGAACTTTGGGTCGACTACGGGCAATTTGAGTTTGTCAGTGGTCTTGCCAGACAGCTTAACGGCAATGATAAAGACTGGCGCAAAGTGAAGTATATGGTCTTTGATATGCCAAAAGCGTCTGGCAGTTTTGCTGAACGCTATAAAAAGTATCTGCAATTGGTCACTGCACTCAAGCAGTCTCATATTCAAGCTGTTACGCAACAAAGCTTTGCCAGTAGAGAGCAATTAGATGATTACTTTGATGAAGTGGTAGCAAGAGGTGGAGAAGGGGTAATGTTACATTTAGCCACCGCTTCACATTTTGCAGGCCGTTCACCACAACTATTAAAATATAAGCCCTACTCAGACGCCGAAGCGGTTGTAATTGGCTACAGTGAAGGTAAAGGTAAATACCAAGGCAAAACAGGTGCATTGCGCGTGCGCAATTTAGACGACGGCGTTGAGTTTAAAATAGGCTCTGGGCTTACCGACGCACTCAGAGCAAACCCGCCTCAAATAGGTACTGTGATCACCTATCGTTATCAAGATAAAACAAAATATAACAAGCCGCGTTTTGCAAGGTTTCTAAGGGTGAGAGAAATATTTTAAACTCAGTTTTATCTGTGGTACTCTGCGCGACCTTTTTTGTGTCGGAGGTTAGAGATGATAGTTGGATTTGATTACGGTAGTTCTAATTGTGCGATGGGTGTGATGCGTGACTCACAAGTGGCACTCGTTAAATTAGAAAACAACAAACATTATTTACCTTCGACGCTATATGCACAGCATAATGCATTAATCTCAGATTATGTTGCACATAATTTAAAGCAGGGTGATGTAGAGAGTTTTAGACAATCTAGGGCGCACCTTTTGAATACTGTACCGGCTATTAAACGTGACCTAGACTTGGAGTCTTCTGATACTGGTATTTCTATTGGTCAGGCTGCCATAGAAGAGTATATCGACTTTCCAGAAGATGGTTATTTCGTTAAATCGCCAAAATCGTTCTTTGGTGCAGTAGGCTTAAAACCACAACAAATCGCCTTTTTTGAAGACATTGCCAGCACCATGATCATGCAAATCAAACAGCGTGCAGAGCAACAGCTGGGATATGAACTGACACACACTGTCATTGGCCGTCCGGTAAACTTTCAGGCCATTGGTGGTGAAGAAAGCAACCAACAAGCTGTGAATATCTTAACCACAGCGGCAAAACGCGCAGGTTTTAAAGAGGTTGAGTTTTTATTTGAACCTTTGGCTGCGGGGGTCGATTTTGAATCCGGCTTAACGGCTGACAAAAAAGTGCTTGTGGTCGATATTGGTGGGGGTACTTCTGACTGCTCGTTTGTGCAAATGGGACCAAGTTTTAGAGACAATGCCTGCCGAAATGCCGACTTTTTATCGCATACTGGTAAGCGTATTGGCGGTAACGATTTAGACATAGCATTGGCGTTTCATGAACTAACTGATTTACTAGGTCGTGACGATAAGTTTAAGTCAGGTCTTCCTATGCCTAACCAATTGTTTTGGCAAGCATGTAAAATTAATGACCTGCAAATGCAAAGTGACTTCTACTCAGATAAAAACCATCGCGACTTAATTGCGATGCTTCGTGAGATAGAGCAGCCAGAACGGCTACAGCGTTTGATTAAAGTACAAGAAAACAAGCTATCGCACCGTTTAGTTAGGCAAGCTGAATTAATGAAAATTGCATTAAGTGCTAACTCGCAGAGTCACTGTGATATGAGTTTCATCAGTAAAGACTTGGCTAAGTTGATCACTGATGCACAGCTTGCTGAAGCCCTTGAAAACAGTTTAGAGCAGATTTGCACTTTGGCTGAGCAAGCTATTCAAGATGCAGGAACACAACCTGATGTGATTTATTTAACGGGCGGCAGTGCGCAATCGCCACTATTAAAGGCGGCGCTAAAACAACGACTGGGTGATATCGAGATGTTAAGCGGCGATAACTTTGGTAGTGTCACCGCCGGTTTAACTAAATGGGCAGAAAAGCTATTTAGATAAAAGCTTCTAAATATTAAGTGTTTAGTCGCGTTGCCAAATACTTGTCGTAATCAGGTAAAGCGCGGCTAAATTCAGTACTCATCAAAGATGAATGGAGCAACATATCGGCGGTTGCTTCATTACAGGCCACAGGAATATTCCAAACAGCAGCTAAGCGCAAAAGTGCTTTAACATCTGGGTCGTGTGGCTGTGAAGCCAAAGGGTCCCAGAAAAATACCAGCATATGGATTTGATGCTCGGCTATTTTCGCACCAAGCTGTTGATCTCCACCCATAGGGCCACTGAGTAATTTATTAACGCTAAGGCCTGTAGCCTGCTCAATGACATTACCTGTTGTGCCTGTAGCAGAAAGCGTGTGACGCTCAAGGGTATTCTTGTGGGCTAAACACCAGGCTTTTAACGCGTCTTTTTTACCATCGTGAGCAACCAGTGCTATGTGCTTATTTGATGGGATTTTCTCAACCTTGGTTTCCATACTCATTTCTCATTTCTAATTGTTAGAGTAACAAGTTAATCGCAAGGGCGATAAAAATAAAGCCCGAAAAGCGGTCTATCCAGATTGGTGCGCTTGGGTGCTGCCTAAAGTAGCCTGCAATTTTGTCACCGCTGTAAATGTAGGCACAATCTATCGGGAAAGCCAAAATAGGGTAAAGCAAACCAAAAATAGCCAATTGTAAAGTGGTTGAAGAGAGTGTTGGGTCGACAAATTGCGGAATAAAAGCAATAAAGAATAGCGCCACTTTAGGGTTAAGTACTTCAGTCATCATGGCTTGAACAAATACATTCCCCTGTTTTTTAGTGCTTACATGGGGTTTATCTTCAGAATCAACTTGCTTTTTAAATGTGTCTTTAAGAGTTACAAAACCCAAATAACATAAATAGGCTGCGCCTAGATATTGCACCGTCGCATAGGCTGTTTCAGAGGCTTTTAAAATTGCCGACAGTCCTACTACAGCAAAAATAGTATGAATAACACCACCGGCGGCAAATCCTAACGCACTTTGCATACCTGCTTTTCGGCCATGGGTAAATGTTTGTGCCATTAAGAATGCATTTGAAGGGCCTGGTGCCACGGCAATAACTGCACTAGCAATTAAAAAAGAAATGACAGATTCGGGATTGAGCATCGCACTTAAATTATTGTTGTTATTGAGTGGGGCAGAGTATAAGCGGGTTTGAATAAAATATACAGGGGTAAACAAAAGCGGGCATGAAGCCCGCTTAAAAATGGTTGGTTAGAATACTACAGTCTGAGTGCTTGAACAGGCTGAAGTACTACCTTGTTCACAAACTTGGTAGCTGTAGCTACCGCCGCCTTTACCACCGATGCTGTCAGTGTAGCTATTATCGTTGCTGGTTGTGACAATTTTGCTACCGTTACGGTAAATATCAACATTTGATGTCGTTGCGCCTTGCCAGTTTAGGTCAGCATATTTTGAACCTTTAGATTTATAGCCAGAAGCAGTTAGGCTGAATGAACCACCAGTATCGCCGCCACCGTTGTCACCACCGCCATTATTACCGCCAGCACAACCATTTTGCGTTAGGTAATCGTCAGCGGCTTTCGCTTTAACAATACCATAGCCGAAGTAGACGTCATTACCTGCCGCACCTTGGTCTTCAGCCGTTGCTTTAAGCGCTGAACGAATTTCTTCACCAGTACATTCTGGGTGATTTGACCAAATAAGTGCAGCAAGGCCAGCAACTGCAGGTGTTGCCATAGAAGTACCGCTCATTAGACCATAATCACTTGTGCCAATGCTAATAGATGCAGAAGTTGCCGCCATTAATGCTGAACGATCTTCAAAAGCAGCACCGACCGCTGGAATTGACGTTGTATTCGCGTCACCTAATGTAGCGTAAAGCATACCTGCTTCATTGTTTATAATGATAGCGCCTACACCACCAGATGCTTCACAGTTTGCTACTTTGTCATGGAATGAAATATTACCACGGTCGATTAAGCATACTTTACCAGCTGCTTGTGCATCAGTTGCTTCAGCTGTGCCCATGAAGTAAACATTTGCGGTTACTGAGCCTGAGTTTTCCATTGAAGAAGTTTCAAATGGTGTGCCATCCATAGATAGGCTTGCTGATGTTGCCATACCAGCAGGGTAAGTAGATAGCGTATCAACACCGCCTGCAGTGACTTCTACACAAATTGTTTCGTCAGTTGTAACTCGACGGCCCTTGCCTGATGTACAGCTTGGGTATTGAGAGAAATCTGCGATTTGGTTGTTTGCATCATTTGCACCAATCATCATGACTGATGGGTAACCTGCTGGGTAAGAACGAACTGAGTTGCCATCATTACCCGCTGCTGCAACCACTAGGCCACCAGCTTGAGAGAAGCTTGCAAATGCATTTGATTCAGTGCTGTTTGAACCACCGCCACCTAGGCTCATGTTGATGATGTTTGCACCAGCTTGCGAACAAAGGTTTGCAGCATGGGCTAGATCAGAAGAGTAACCCCAACCTTCAGCGTTAAATACTTTGATAATGTGCATGTCTACACCTGGTGCCATACCAACAACACCGACATTGTTGTCAGCCGCACCAATAGTGCCAGCTACGTGTGTACCGTGTGGGCCACCATGCTCATACCAGTTACCTGTGCCTGAGTCGTTATTACCTGTGATATTACCCCAAATAAAGTCTGGGTTTGACATATCAAGCCCTGAGTCGATAACACAGACTTTCATGCCAGCATTAGGATCAAAAGTTAACTGATCTGCTTGAGATTGATACACAGCGTAAGGTGTGATCTGCTGCTGCATTGCATTACCTAGATCATCGTTATAGATGCCCAGAGCTTTACGCTTTTGGTCTTCTTCAATGAGTTTAATATGTGGGTTGTTTAGTAAGCCTTTTACGGTTGATAGATCTTTACCTGAGAAACTTGCTGCAAAGAAACCATTACCATCAACATGTAATTCAGCGCCTAATTTTTTAGCTAATGCTTTAACTACGCCTTTTTTATCGTTATCAACCTGGATGATGTAGCGGTCATCCGCTGCGTTAACAGAAGCGGCTGAACAAACGCCTGCAAGAAGTAGTGCTGAGGTGAATTTATTAAACTTCATACTTGTTATCTCTTTTGTAATTATTATCTGATGTTTTTTAAACATTTTTTTAACAATCTCGAGATTACGTGAAATTTTTTGGTTGTAAAGGGTACGAAATTACATTTTATCGAGATTTTTAGAATAAAAAAATCTAGTCGTAGAAGTAAAAAATATTAACGGAAGTCCAGATATTTACATGGTTTACCATAGTGGGAACGTAGGTGAGAGTAAGACCTATTAGTAAAAACAGGTCTTACCTTTTAGTCATGAGTTTGAATAAATTATGTTGCTCTTTGTTGATTTAAGTGCAACTAAAAATAGCAGGCAGGTTGTTAAATGAATACCAACTTGAACCGGTGCACTCAAACCAAATTGCTGTGTTAATACAGCAAATACTGCAGCGCCTGACATTTGCATTACACCAATGAGCGCAGATGCAGTGCCCGCTTGTTGTGCAAAGCCGCCAAGCGCTTTTCCAGCTGCAGAGCCTAATGTAAATGCAAAGCCGATAGAGGCAATATACATAGGTAGCATAAATACAGCTGGTTCAGCGACGCTACTAAGCGCCATCATGAGTAGGCCACCCAATGTGAGCAGCGCTAAGCCAAAAATTAGGCTCTGTTTAGGTGCGCTTTGAATATATTTAGGGGCGATAAAGCTGGCTGCAATGCTGATTATGGCATTCACAGTAAACCAAATCGTAAACTCAGCGATATCTTTATTTAGCTGAGTCATTACCCACTCAGGTGCTGTAGTGACAAATACCAGCATAGCTGACATTGCGACCATGGTAATAGAGGCATTAAACATAAATTCACTGCTTGCAAGCATAGGTTTAAAACGCCTTAAATCTAATATATGGCCAGAATAAATGGTATCTTTTGGACGCGTTTCAGGGCACAACAAAAACAGCAAAATAAAACCAAGCACGGCAAAGATAACCAAAAAGATAAAGTTACTTTGCCAGCCAAATTGCACGGTTAACCAAGCACCGAAAATGGGCGCCAATGCCGGTATAAAGCACACGATACCATTGAGGTAGGTGATCATTTTGCCGCTGCCTTTATGACCGAACTGATCTCTGACAATGGCAAAAGCAGTAACAAAAGTCGCACATGCGCCAAATCCTTGCAATGCACGGGCAGCCATGATCACGTACCAGTCATTGGTGTTTGCTGCGAGCAAGCCACCGAGTGCAAATAATAAAATGCCAACCAACGCGATGGGTCTTCTACCATATTTATCGGCAAGAGGCCCTGCAATTAGTTGTCCTAAGCCGACGGTGAGCATATAAATGCCAACGGTTTGCTGAATGTGCGCATTGCTTACTGCTAAGCCAGACTGCATGGCAGGAAATGCAGGTAGGTATAAATCAATACCAAGCGGACAGAAAATAACGAGTAAAATGAGAATAAAAACGCTGAGTTTTGAGTTAATTTGGGGATCAGACATGCGCACTCCTTATTAAGGGCGCGTATTGTAACGCTCTAAAATAAAAACGACAGGACTTAATACCGAGAAACGATAATATATTTTCATTTATGGCTTTTTACTTAAGGTTATATTCAATTTAAACTTGCTGAAAACTGGTCTGATGAGTTATGTTTGCTAATTAAATAAGAACAATTACTGGAGCAAAACATGGCTGCATCATTAATGGGGATTTATAAAAGTGTTCGTTGGTTACCATTCGGTAACTGGTTATTTAGTAAGGCTGTATGTATTAAGGCACCTTACTTTGGTTCTATTAAACCGACTATTACACATTTAGAAGCGGGAAAATGCGTTGCAGTGATAAAGAAACGCCGCTCGATTCAAAATCACATAGGTACTATTCATGCCATTGCACAGTGTAATCTTGCCGAGCTGGTGGCAGGTGTCATGACAGATGCAACCGTCCCTGTTAAAACTCACCGTTGGATCCCAAAGGGGATGACAGTGCAATATCTAAAAAAGGCGGATGGCGTTTTAACCGCAGAAGCAAAAATTGATTTACCAAGAGTGTGGCAAGATAAAGAAGACTTGATTGTGCCTGTAGAAGTATATGATCAGCACAAAACTAAAGTGTTTCATGCTGATATTACTATGTATATTACTGAGCGTTAGCTTGCTCTTTGATGGGGGTGATATTGTCGGGGGCTTGCTTATGTGTAAGCTTGCCCTCTAAATGCGCCCCGGCATCTATGGTTAGCGTGTCATGAGCAACATCACCATGCACTTTCGCTGTAACTTCTAGGTGCACTGATTGCGCGTCAATGTTGCCGTTGATAGTGCCTTTCACTTGTACTTTTTCAGCGATAATATTACCGTTAACTTCACCATTTTGACCTACGATGAGAGTCGATACTTTTAAATCGCCAGTTACTTTTCCATCTACTTGTAATTCCCCATCACAGTCAATTTGCCCAGTCACATGGGTGTTGGGTGAGATTAATGCGGGTAAACTTGCGCTGCTATTATTTTTAAATTTATTGAACACGAGAAAGTACCTTAGCCAGTTTTATCGGATTGATATGCTTACCATTTTGTAAGACTTCATAGTGTAAATGAGTGCTGGTGCTTCTACCAGTACTTCCCATCAAGGCAATCACATCTGACTTTTCGACTTTTTGGCCTTTCTTAACTTTAATGGTATGAAGATGACCAAAACGGGTTACTAAGCCATTGGCATGCTCAATTTCAACAAATTTTCCATAACCGCCATTTTTCCCGGCTTTTGTCACAACCCCAGCGGCAGGGGCATGAATGTCTGTTTTATGCCAACCAGCTAAATCGACACCTTTGTGCATGGCTCTGCGGCCTGTAATAGGATCTTTTCGATAACCAAATTGACTGGATACATAAAACTTTTCTTGTTTTACCGGCATGCTGTCTGGCAGCAAAGTGATCATCTGCTCGAGTTCATTAAGTTCAACCAGCTTATCAATCACGCTTAAGTAATCGGCAGAAATCTGTTTCGTGTCTAACTGGTGGTAAGGACCACCCTGAGCGATTGGTGAAGGGGCCAATTGCTTATCTAAACCAATTTCATCTAAGTGGGTATGCAATTCGCTTGCTCTTGCGGTGATGTTATTTTCGATGTGGTTGAGTAATGATGTTTGCTTATCGGCTAAGCTTTTTGACTGCGCTTCAAATTCATCGTTTTGAGTAGCTTGCTGTTCTGATGTTGTTGGCGTAGCGACACTTTCAGGTAAAGCCTCGACTAAGCCCTCTAATAAGTTCTGTTGTTGAGAAAGATCTTGAAGTGTTTTTGTTTGCTCAGCTAATTTTTGTTCTAGTTGTTGTTTTTCTAGCTGCCAGTTTGATTCAGCCGTCAAGCGTTGTTTTTCTAACGTTTGTATTTGCTCTTGTTGTTGTACATAACCATAAGAGCTGACACTAACCCAACAAACCGCACCTACAGCGGCACATAACAAGCTTACTTGCAGGCTGCTAGGTAGGGTAAACATACTCACGTCACCATTTTGGCGAAGTAACAATTGTTTTGGCTTAAATGCGCTTTTTACTAGGTGACTGATCTTGTTCAACATATTTCTTAATAACCTGTTAACAACGTTCTACCTTAACAATATTTATGCAAAAATCCAGCTTAAATACACAAAAAAAGGCGTGCTTTATGCACGCCTTTGATTTGAATAGTGTTTTTTATTAAGTTTTGACAGTTTATTTTGCAGGTAAAACCGTGCCTTCAACTGAACCAAAACCAATACGATTAAAGCCGTCTGCTTCACACCAGCCACGCATGATAACCTTGTCACCATCTTCTAAGAACTTACGCTCTTCGCCGTTGTTTAGTGTGATGGTTTCTTTGCCGCCACGAGAAAGCTCTAGCATAGAGCCTGCTTCTTCGTGCTCAGGACCAGACTGTGTACCAGAACCCAGCATATCACCAGGAATAAAGTTACAACCGTTTACTGTATGGTGCGTTACCATTTGCGCCACTGTCCAATAGCTGTGCTTGAAGCTAGACTCAGAAAGCTTGCTTGGTGCAGCACCTTCAGCACGCATCTTTTCAGACTCTAGTAGTACATCCATTTGAATGTCGAATGCACCCGCTTCACGGTTATGTGAAGATTCAAGATACTCTAGTGGCTGAGGATCGTTTTCATCACGGTGCCACTGTGTACGGTATGGTGCTAGCGCTTCAGTTGTTACAACCCAAGGTGATACTGTTGACGCAAAGTTCTTTGCTAGGAATGGACCAAGTGGTTGGTATTCCCACGCTTGTAAGTCACGTGCAGACCAGTCGTTAAATAGACAGAAACCAAATACGTGATCTTCAGCATCTTCAATGCTAATTGCATCACCAAGTTCATTACCTTTACCAAGGTAAATACCTAGCTCTAATTCGTAGTCCATACGTTTTGCAGGGCCAAATGATGGTACGTCTGCATCAGGTGCTTTTGTTTGACCTTTAGGACGAGGGAAGCTTTGACCAGATACATCAATAGAAGATGCACGACCGTGATAACCAATTGGTACCCATTTGTAGTTAGGTAGAAGCGGGTTATCAGGGCGGAATAAGCTACCTACCGCAGTTGCGTGATAGATTGACGTGTAGAAGTCAGTGTAGTCACCAATGTGGCATGGTAGTGCATATTCAACGTCATCTTGTGCAACTAAAGCAGACTCAAGTGCACCTTGGTGCTCAGAGCCTTCACGTAATGCTTTAGACAATGCTAAACGAAGTGCTGACCAATGTGCTTTGCCCATGCCCATAAACTCATTAAGCGCAGGTGCGTTAGCCGCTTCTACCGCTTCTTGTGCTTCGCCAGAGAAAATACCTGCAGCTGCAACTACCGCTAAATCTAAAACTTGGTCGCCGATAGCAACACCACCGCGAAACTCTTCAGATGCGTCTTTACGACGGAAAGAGGCGAATGGTAGGTTTTGGATTGGGAAGTCATTACCCGCAACGTTTGCGCTGCTTACCCAGCTTTTTAAATTAATATCGTGCGTTTCATTAATAAAAGACATGGTCTTTCCTTTTGCATTAATTGGCTAAGTCTAAATATGGAGATTCAATAAAGTAAATCAAGCTTGAAAAACGACTTAGCTTTAAAAACTACAAAAGCAGCTACGTTTATAACGTCAGCTGCTTTTAATTTATTCAGCTTATCTAAAATTAGATAACACCACGGCGCTCTTGGTCACGCTCGATTGATTCGAATAGTGCTTGGAAGTTACCTTCACCGAAACCACCATCATCAACACGTTGGATCATCTCAATGAAGATAGGGCCAAATAGGTTCTTAGTGAAGATTTGAAGTAAGTAACAGTCTTCGCTTTGGCTATCTACTAAGATTTGGTGCTCTTTGATTTTTTCTTTGTCTTCCTTAACCCAAGGAACACGGTCAAAGATAGTGTCGTAGTAGTGGTCAACGATATCTAGCGTTGCGATGTTAGTTTTGTCTAGCTTATCTAGTGAACCAACAAGGTCATTTGTTAAGAACGCAAGATGCTGTACACCAGGACCGTTGTACTCGTCTAAGTACTCGTCGATCTGGTTGTTGTTGTCATCTTTACCTTCGTTGATTGGAATAGAGAAAGTACCACAAGGCGACTTAAGCGCGTAAGAAAGTAGTGCCGTCTTTTGACCTTTGATGTCGAAGTAACGTACTTCTTCAAAGCCGAATACGCCTTTATAGAAGTTAGCCCAAGTTTCCATCGTACCTTTGTAAACATTGTTTGTTAGGTGGTCGATGCGGATGAAACCTTTATCTTCAACAATGTTTTGCTCAGCTAGGTCTTCAAAATCATTTTCAAAGATTGAACCTTTGTCACCGAATACGTCGATGAAGTAGATTAAGCTGTCGCCAATACCGTAAATCGCAGGGTATGGTAGGTCTTTGTTTGCTGAATCTGTCGCAGGCTTAGCACCACGCTCTACAGCTACTTCGAATGCTTTTTGAGCGTCTTCTACACGCCAGCCCATTGAACAAATCGCAGGACCATGAGATTTTGCGAACTCAGCAGAGAAACCGCCACGCTCGTTATTTAGTAAGAAGTGGATCTCGTTCTGGTTGTAATGAACGATATCTTTACCTTTAAACTTTTTAAGTTTAGAGAAACCAAAATCAGCAAAGATTTTGTCCATGTAATCTGCATCAGGGGTTGCGTATTCAGTAAATTCGATACCAACCAAACCTAGTGGGTTTTTTACTTCACTCATTGTCATACTCCGCAATTAAGCACAATTGGGTTGCTTGTTAGATTTGTTGTTGGAACGAATCATTAATCAAAAATCGCAATAGGGGAAGATAGGGCAGTGATATTGTCAGGAGGGCATTTGTAAATTTAAAAACACACATTAAAAACGACTTTGCTGCATTTCGACTAGGGCAGGCGATGGAATCTCCTCAAGTGGGCCAGAACAAAAATCGATGAATATTTGCTGTTTTAAATCGTGGAGTTTGAAGCTTGTAAGTCATTGATGTTAAATGGTTATTTTCGGTTGGTGGTTTTTCCAGGAAATGGGTTTATAAGTTCAAAGAATACCTCTGAACTTGCATCTAAAAGGAGTGGGTGTAAAGAAATGAATACAGTTGAAAAACAGATACAAAAAAAGCCGCATAAGCGGCTTTTTTGCTACAAGGAAAATTATTGCTTAGAACCTGATACTTCTAGTTCTTCGCTTAAATAATGCTCTTGAGTGTGTGGTTCATGGTTGCCCTCTGCGCCATGCATCCAGTCAACTAAACGGTCACTTAGGAAGTACATTAATGCTGCCGAGATTAAGCCTGTTGCACCTAGACCAATAAAGATACCCATGGCATTTTCCATAGCAGCTTCACCTTCACCGATGAACGCACCTACGAATGCAGCAATTTTGTTTGCAACTGCAGTACATAAGAACCAGATACCCATAAGCAATGAAGCAAGGCGTAGTGGCGCAAGCTTACTTACCATAGAAAGACCGATTGGTGACAAGCACAGCTCACCTAGAGTATGGAATAAGTAGAAAAGCACTAACCAAATCATGCTGATTTGCAGTGCATCTTGACCATTACCACCTTCAGTCGCAAGTGCTAGCATCATAGTGAAGAAGCCAAGTGCTAAGAAAACTAAACCAATGGCAAATTTAACTGGCGAGTTTGGCTCTTTGTTATCAAGCTTAAGCCAGATCATAGCTACAATCGGCGCGAAGATAATGATGAAAATAGAGTTAAGAGATTGGAACCAAGAAGCTGGAATTTCAAAGCCCATCAACATACGGTCAGTGTAATCGTTGGCGAAAATATTCATTAGACCGCCAGCTTGCTCGAAGCCCATCCAGAAAATGATGCTGAAAACACTCATTGTGAAAATTACCTTGATACGGTCTTTTTCAACTTTAGTTAGAGGCTCTTTTTGACCTGATTCAGACTGCTGCTGAGACAGTTTTGCTGAAGGTACTACACCGATGTCACCTAAATACTTTTTACTTAAGATCATCTGCATCACAACAGAGATAACCATACCGATACCGGCCGCGATAAAACCAGCCTGCCAGTTAATTACAGCTGCAACGTAACCTGCGATAAGTGGACCTAGAGCGCCACCTAAGTTAATACCCATGTAGAAAATAGTGAATGCACTGTCACGACGTTTGTCGCCTTCTTGGTACAAGTCACCAACCATAGTAGAGATATTTGGCTTGAATAAACCATTACCAATACAAAGTAATGTTAAACCAACATAGAAAACACTTTCTTCGATACCACTTACCATGGCATGAGGAATACCCATAGTAAAGTGGCCAGCAGCCATTAAAATACCACCAATAATGATGGCTTTACGTTGACCTAATACGTTGTCGGCTAACCAGCCACCGAATAGTGGTGTTAGGTATACCGCCATAGTAAATGTACCGTATAGACTTAATGCATCGGCGTTGCTCCAGCCGAAGCCGCCGTCTTGTGCCATAGCAACAAGATATAATACCAAGATGGCACGCATGCCGTAGTAACCGAATCGTTCCCACATTTCTGTGCCGAATAGCAGGAAAAGCCCCTTAGGGTGCCCTAAAAACTCACCTGCTTTAGGTAATGTGCTCATATTTCTTCCTAAATTATCAAAATGTGTTGTGTGGCCTAATTATAATTATGCACTGTGTGCTTGAGTGACGTTTGGCCAAACGTCTAATAACAATTTCATTAAAGCGATGTATTGTTAAGATGTGCATTGCTTTAATGAAATTGGTAAAACCTTGAAACAGGTACATTCGCATTATTTTTGCGTAAATATGCACTGCAACGATGCAGTATACCCAGCGCTCGGCGTTAGGGGAAGTCTGACAAGACAAACCGAGTATTGCATAAGATAAAATCTGCTGGTGCAGATTAAGATGATTACAAATCTTGTTGCTCATTCTTTGACGTTAACCAGCCCGGTTTTTGACTTCGATTCAGAGTCGCGAGCACTGAAATAGCCTTTTCTATCGTGATGCGTTGATCAGCAATATCTTGATAAACCTGTTGTGCTGTTTTTTTACGTTTAACGGCAGCGCCAGCATCTAAAAATGACTCGATAACCTGATTAAAGAATCCTCTAAACTTGCTTTTCGGCTGTTGCTCGTCATCTTGATTACTCTCAGTTTTAGCTGTAGTGACTTTTTCTTGAATATACTTAATTTCGGCTTGGCTAAATTCATTTTGCGCGTGTTCTGAGTGTGCAATGTCTTCAATTACTAGATTTAAATAGCCAATCTCAATAGCACTGAATTTAGGTTGTTGAGCGAGTTTTAAAAGTAGCTTTCTAAACTCAGACTGTTTGGTGGCCGAAGACTTAAGGGTTTCACAGATCTGATATATCTTTTGCCATTGCTGCCACATGTAAACATAGTTGAGGCCCGCACCTTTAATATTTTGCATACCCACGATGAGTTGATGTTGGTTTTTCATCGCTAGGCTGGCGATATGGCTTGTTAGTTGATCTGGTTTTACATAAGCGTTTTCTACCAAGACTATTTTGCTTGCAACGATGCTTTGCACTGTTTCCTTTAATAACTCTGAATGATTTGATAAATCATCTATATCAAGCAGTGAAATAGCCATTTGCCAGTTTTCATATTGAGTGACAATTTTTTGTATATGGCCGGCATCGTTTAACAACCTAGCATTTAACACGGTTGTTAAAGTTTCTAAAGAGGTTATATCCGTGGTCTGTAATGGTATGTCTAATGTGTGATTAATTTTCTCAAGCCAAGTCTGAGCGCTATAAAGTACATTCAACTGGTTAAGAAAGGCCTTTAGGTCGTTTACATCGTTATTTTTCAGCAAGGTATCTAGACGTTCGTCAATGGCATGCTGTAAATATGAATTGAAGCCGTCCACGTTGGTGCCTATCACCACTAGGTAGTCGAAGCGTAAATCTTCAGCTAAGATCTGCGCGAATACCTTTGAACGAGCTATACGGTCATTTCGATTATTGATTAATGCAATGGTTTGAATATGGGGTTGGTCGTTTAAATCAAATAGCTCCAAACGCTTCCAGTTTTCAACAGTTGCAAGCCGCTCATTGGCCGACATACTATTCACAAAAGATTGAGAGATAGTGCCGATAGGGGCCGACTGAAAATGTTGTAACACACCAATGTCTGGCACGATGCGCTCAGCCGTTTCTTTATATACATAGTCTTTTTCTATGCCAATATACTGAGCCATTTTGCACACAAGTGCGATGTTATCAGGGTGTTCTTCATAGGGGTATAATGCACGAATATCAGGGGTTATTTGATAGCCATCTCCCCAATGAGTTTGAATTAGGGTCGTGTGTTTGGCATCTGCGGCATCACTTAAAATCGGCATCATCGATTGTTCAGCAGTGAATACTTGTGTGTTACTCCCTATAAAGGCTGACATCTCTTTGGCAACATCAATGCCTGTTGGGCCCAGAATATCTTCATGATCTGGATAAGCATTAGTAATGGTGGCAAAGTTATCTTGCATCCAGCGGCGTAGAATTCTTACATATCTTGGGGTTAGGCCCATACATTCCCATAGAAAGACATCGGCTTTGGTTTTTCTTGCAAAATCGAGTACATCGCTTTGCTCCCATATGCTGGCCTTATCGAAAGGTCTGAATAGTGGCACTTCGTACTGCTCTCCGCTGCTCTTACCATAAATCATCATGGCTTCGCACCCTGTGGTTTTGGCGATAACACGTAAATCTAAACTGCTGAACAGTGCGGCTTTTAATCGTTCAGTACCTGATTTTCCTCGCGTTCCCCAACCTCCGATGCTGACAGGGATTGCATTGCGGTTACGTTTTATTTTTTTGCTGACATGGATGTGGCGACCCCAAAAATAAGCCATAAAGCCGGTAACGAAAAAGATCAATTGCGAAATTGAATTTTGATAAATTGAATACAGGTATTCTTTAAAGCTAAACCAGATATTAAGGAGTACTGGGGTCAATGCGGTTTTACTATAGAGTTTTGAAATACTTTGCTCGACAGGAAATGATGCACCAAGAACATCCCCGTACGCATTAAATTTTATTTCGAAACCGAGTTCTCTCAAGGTTGAAATGAACTTCTTTTGCTCAAGTTCACTGCCTTTTCTTAAGCTATCGAGTTGCTCAAAATGAACTGAGATGTACCAATATGCTTTAATTCGTTTGATGAGTCTGGCAGGGCGATGTATTTCTAAAATACCGTCTGGGGTGTAGCTAAAGGCTGGCTCTTTGCTTCTATCTTGGCTGAGTACTGACAATAGGTAATCTAATAGCGGTAAATGCGGTCTTGCTGAATGCTCAGTTAGGTTAAACAGCGCCTCACCAGGGACGTTGGTTTCACTAATTTCAGCGACACTACAGCTGGCAACATGTAAATCAGCTGAGGGCTTTTTTGTCTGTGTATGGTTAAAGCTCTGACGTTTATCTGTACTTGGGTTAAAGAACTCATGCCAAATTCGCCAAAAGCGCCGACCTCGTCGATAGCCAGGTATAATATGCCAGTGCTTTTTTGTGGCTCTACCACTAAATGCTTCTGCATGTTGTGCTTTAAAGCTCAAGGCTCGGCCTAGGGTGTGACGATCAATTCCCCCTGAGAGCGTTATACTTTGTGTTTGTGAAAGCTGTTCTTCGATATTTGCCAATAAAGTTTGCTGACTAAAGCTGACTAATTGCTCTCTTGCTCTTGTAATATGTCTTTTTAATGCGATATGGGACTCTTTGTCGAGCGCTATATTAAGTGTTTGAATAAATTGCTGAAAAATCTGTTCAGGCTTATCAGATTGTAGCTGTAGATTGAGCATTAAACGGGCGCTGTTTTCGATATTGAGCCGTTTTACTTCAAAAGGCAGCGGCTTTTTAAGTACTTGTTGCCAAAGTTTAAAGATGAAGGCATCTTCGGCATATTGTGGTTGAGTAAATTGTTTTACCAAGGTAAATAACACTGCACTACAGCTCTCTTCTTCGAGCCTTCTCACTAGTAGCTTTTTTGCTTGTCCTAAGTCAATGACATTTAATTGCTCAATTAACGCTTGCCTTACACGTGGATAAGGGTGTTCACTTAGGCTATTAAGCAAGTCCATTTCTTTGTTTGAAAAGTGAGGTTGCTTGGCAATGATCCGTGGCAGCGCAGCAAGCACAAATAAGCTGTCATTATTTTTAGGTTTGTCAGCAAAGTCGATGACGGTTTCTTGTATTAGCGCCCAAATATGCGCTCTGATAAAAGTGGGGCGCTGAACATATAAAATCTCAAGAATATCAATCACAGCTTGGTAAGGGGTGCTCGGTTCTTCGAGTAATTCAATTAGCTCAGCAGCCAGTCCCTCATTGAGTTCTGGATCGGCGTGACACTGGTGTATGACAGCCACCTGATTCACTAAAGCACGAATAAGACTATGCTTGATATGAACACTGTGATTATTTTGCAGCATCTGCATAAAAAAGGGTTCAAGATCGAGCTTTTTCCAGTTGTCTAAGATTTCAGCTTCATTAGCACGTAAATGAGATGTGGTTAGAGCGCCAAGTTTACTGATCAGAAACTTAAGAGTTTGTTCGGTGTCTGCAACTTGCCGTTGATAACGGTCTATCACGGCACCATCATCAAACCAGCGTGACAAGGCCTGTTTATCCTCTTTTAACTGGGCTTCAGTGGCGCCGAGCTCTCTTGCATAACTCAGAATGTGAAGCTCTTTTTCTGCGCTTATCTCTGCTTTTGCTAAGCGCTGTACAAATAACTGATAAGATGCGTCTAGCTTTTGAGTATGCGCATTAAGCTTTTCAATTTTGTGCCTTAAAAAGGCGATGGATTGCAGTTGCAACCAAGCTTGCAGCGATTCATTTTCAGGAATATTTCTAATTAACGGCCATTGTAATAGCTCATTGATCAGATTTTGATATTTATGA
Source organism: Pseudoalteromonas sp. AWM4_233 (assembly GCF_056158285.1). Taxonomy (NCBI): domain Bacteria; kingdom Pseudomonadati; phylum Pseudomonadota; class Gammaproteobacteria; order Alteromonadales; family Pseudoalteromonadaceae; genus Pseudoalteromonas; species Pseudoalteromonas sp. AWM4_233. The sequence continues at coordinate 1,072,621 of NZ_JBSWSZ010000001.1, forward strand.
CGGTAGAGCTTGAGCCAAAACTCTTCAATATTGGCGAATAAAATTAACTCAAGTTGCTGCTTCAATTCATTATTGGTCATAAGTATCTTGTTCTAAAAAATGCGTCAATTGGAGAGATTCAAAGAGAATTTCATCGTGAGCAAACGGCCCAAACCCGGTATTTTGCAAGTTCCCTAGGTTTATTTCTAAACGTAGTGAGTGGTCTTTTCTAAACCAATCCTGTGTCCAGCTCAGTTTTATCCATCCTGCTGTATTGTCTGAAAAGTCAAACAAAGTTTGCCAACTTACTTGGGTTAAATATTGCCACGTATTGTTAGGCCTATGCTGATCAGCAAATTTATATTGTGATGCGCCTGCGAGCGTAAAAATATGCCCTCGGTAAAATTGCTGTAGCTCAATATCAAAGCCTAGGCTGTCAAAAGACGACCAGTCTTCATTTGAAGTTGTAGAAAAGCTAGCGGATAGCTGATTATCTACCCAAGGTTGATAGCGATATTGATAAGCCGTCCGCCAACCATGCATATGATCTTCGCGATAAAAACTAAACATCGACGGACTCATCAGTCTGTCAGCAATATATTCATCTGCGGTGATGCTAGTGTAGTAATAAAATGGCTGCCACCACCATTGATGACGATGAATGTTGTCGTCACGCCAAGTTTCACCGATTTTAAAACTGACATTAGAACTGAGATGGCTCTCGCTAATAGGTGTATCGTTTTGCCAACGGTTATTTATTCTAGCTTCACTAAACCAATGACTTTCTTTCGATAACCAATTGTGTTGTGCGTTGATAGAAAACGTTTCGTAATTTTGATTATCGAGTGTGAATAATGATTCTAGTAAATACCAATGTTGCTTATCTTTATTTCTTAGCCTTAGTCCAAAATCGGTATAGTGGCGAGCTGACGGGCTTTGTTCACTTTCGAAGATACCTGCCCGGTTATATCTAACGAGCCCTTCAACATGAGTGAGGTTTTCATCAGTAGATAAAATATCCTCATAAAATGGCTTTTTCGATGGTTCATGAAAATAAATGGGCTTTTCAACGATTAAAGGCTCGATTGTTGGCGCAAAACTGGTTTTAGCTCGATTGGGATCAAGTTGCCATTTAAAAACGCGTGCTAACTGTGAAGTCTTTGCTTGAATATTGATTTTTCCTGCAGGATAAAAACCGATTTGCTCATCTCTGACTTGGCCTGAGAGGCGCTCAATTTTTATTAAACTATCTGAATTCAGTTTTGCGCTTATTTGTTGTTCAGCTTCTGCAAAATAAAATAGCTGGCGTGTATCTAACTTCGCATCTTGCCAGCGGCCTTGTTGATAGGTTTGAATTTTTACACTGACCAGTTGAGAAATAAACGGGTTCATCCAGCGTAGGGCGATTTGCCCATTTGCAAGCTCGGCATCTGTTAGTGCTAACTCACTATTGTGATTACTCTCTATGGTCCAAAGTACACTGTTTTTGCTGGTAGACACAAGAATATTGGCGTAGTTGGTCTTCACTAACTCTGCAGCTGCGAAATCAAAAATGAGTTTTACTTTATGCCCCGCCAATTCTCTCAGGTCTAAGTTTAGAGTGTGATTTGGACGAATTAATAGCCCGTCTAAGTTTGAATTTTGGCTTGTATGGCGGCTTATTTGCTCGGCAAAACTGCGTCGCGTTATGGCATTCATGTCAATGAGTTGAGTGCCAGAATAATTTAAGTACTGTTCAATAGGTTGCCATGACCCATAATGCTCAATACGGTTCTTAAGTGAGTTTAAACTGCCAGATAGCTTTATGTATTCTAGTTTCTCAAACAACAAGTTGAACTCGTAGTTGTTTAGAGTCTCATGGCTTAATCGATATAACGCATTTGTGAGTAAGGTTTTAATATCGATATCAGGCTGGTGGAGTAGGTTAATAAATGGCTGCTTAAGAGAAAATGCCACCGCGCCGGAGCTTAAGTGCGATTTATATACAAGTGTTTCAGGTAATACCCTTAAACTCAAGTATTGCTGTTGCTCACTACTTAAAGTCAGTTGATCACCTTTATTTAGCGTGATAACTGCTTCACTGGCCACAGAAAGTTTAAGCTCATTGCGCTGAACTTGCGTGGTAGAAGCGACATCCGCAAAGACAGGTAAAATGGATTGTGTTGAGTTTGTATCTATATGTAGCCAGTGTTGTTGCTGTGTACCATCATGGATGTAAGGCGTTCTGACTCTTAACTGTAATGTTAAATCTTGCTTAGCATAAAGCTGTATTGGTGAACCTGTTTGCAAAGTATAAGCATTGTAATCAGATGTATCACCTTGCAAGTTCACGGCACCAAAATGTTTGATATCAAATGAAAAGGTTGTTGGCTCTTTCAAAGGGGTTAATTGTGCAATACGGCTTTGCACCCAGCTATGTAAAGCTGTGTCTGTGAAATTATGATTATCATGCTGTGACCACAGAGCTTGTAGGCTTTTTTGTTGTGCTAACAATAATTCTCTCATCAAGCTGTCACAGCCAGTTAAAACATCAAACTTGTATGCACATAAACCTTGTAATTTATATACCTGTTTAGCTTCTAAGTAGCGGCTAAAAAGTGCCTGTGCAGCATAATTACTGAGTAGTGGACGCTCGGATTGCAGCAAACTTTCTAAGTAGGCGTTGGCTGTCGAGGCTCTGTCGAGCTCAGTCAATAAATCAATGCGCATTCGCCAAGCATCGAGTGCAATGCTGGCAATCTTGCTATTGACTAAATCTTTCAACAAGGGCAAAGCTTTACTTGGCTCTGACAACGCTAAGTTCATCGCTTTTGAGATTAACTGGTAGTCATTTTCATGCGGTCTTTTGTTAACAGATGTCTCGAGTGGCAGAGGCAGACTATTGAGGAAAGCCTGTGCCTGCAGATTGTTTTGTTGCTCAAGTAATGTTGCTAGCGTAGGGCTTTTGGCCGCTACTTTTCCTTGCATTAAATAAAGTAATGGGTTGTTTGGCAAGGTCAATAAGTCATCTACTTCAACGGCAATACTTACCATTTGTTCATCGGCACTGAATAGTTTTAAAGAGTGTGATTGCAAGCTTACAGGCAGCACAATTCGGCTGAATGCTTGGCTTGGTGAAAATTGAATAATATGCCTTTGATTGTCGTATTCAGCGACTAGGTGGCCGCTATGCTCCGCTTTAACATAGAGAAATAATGAGTCTCTGATCCGCTGAAACTGGCTGATATCAAAACTTAGCGTGTTTTTTAGTTGGTGGCTGGTGAGTACCTTGTGTTGTGACACTGAATAGAGTTGCTCGCTTGCAGCACGTAAACCAGAAACGACCCTTTGTTTGCTATTGTTACTTTCTATAGGTAACCCACGATTACTAACTTGCACATTTCTTCGTGTTGAAATGGTGCTCACCAGATCTTGGTAACGTCGCTGTTCAAGCACTGACGCGTCAGCAATTGAGAAGTGACTAATTGAAGATACGTCTTGTTGGGAGTAAATTTTTACAAAGGCGTCATCTAGGTTTGCTGTCCAATAAGGGTTAAGCAGTGCTTCAGGTTGTTTGTCTAGTGCATCAAGGTCGTAAATGCCGCGATGCATTTGTTCGAGTTTTATAAGTGCTTGATCTTGGGCTGTGATTTTTAAGTAACTGCCTTTGGGCACAGCGATGTAATCAGTATTTACAGTGCTGACTTTATTATCTTGATATTCAGGTGCATGGGCGTTCGATACATTCACTAAACTGACAGGTTGCTCGTTTACTTCAACAAAGACTTTATTATCTTGCTTGAGGTTTGACATCCACTTTCGAACTGAAAGCTTGAGCTTTTTAGCCTCAGCGAAATATAAACGCATGCTTTTCTTCGGCTCTAACGTATAGTAAAACTCGTGATCTTGAGCAAGACTTAATTTTGTGGCTTTGAGAGGCAGTTTTATTGCGCGACGAAAAGGGTCTCGGTGAAAATGAAACTGACCTTGTTTGATATCTAAACTTACCCAATCTTGAGTGATATTTTCGAATTGAACAAGTCGATTGTATTGCGATGCTGGTAATTGGCAACGATGCGCTTTACACATCAATTCACTTGGGTGGAGCTTGCGCATTGCATACTGTGTTTGCCCTACCCAAACCATGGTTTTGTTGAATATATCGTCTGGTAAAGTTAGCCAGCGAGCGGCTGGTAAGTACAGGCGTTTCGATTGATTTTCATCAATACTAATAAGACTTTTAGGCTGACCAAGTGCTAAATCTGAATTTACCCACGCAGGTGCAGTTTGCAGTGGTGCGGGCGCTGCAAACAACTGACAGGTAAATAAAAGACCGATTAAAATTAAATAACTTGGCTTATACATTCAGAAAATTGACTCATTGTATGTTGTTCTTTTACTAGGCGCTCTCGCATAGGCTTGCTTATCTCTATGTGAATAAAAGAAAAAGGTGCTAAATTAAGTTTATGTAATATGTTCTTCGTTCCGCCAAGCTCTTGTATTAATTCTGGATAGAAATAGCTATTTCTTGATATTTTACTTAAGCATAGAGTTAATTGCTGCTTAATGACATTGCCTTTTCTGCCTTGACTGATAATAAAATCGGCTTGCCTTCCATTATCGCTTTTTCTTTTGCTTTGATTAAAGCCATGTAACTGTATGATTTTGGCACTCGGATGAATCGACTGAAAGGCTAAAATGGCACTGTTATGTAAATTATTGCGACGTTTAGAGTAATCCATTGACTGCTTATCCAAACTGTCACTGTGTCTGTGATGCGTGTTCGCTAACATGAGTTGGCAGTGTGTATTATATATTTGCTCACCTATTGTATAGGTGTGTGTATCAAAGAAACGATGTGGAATAGAAATAATACATGCTTTGGCATTTAATCGATAAATGAGCGCTCCGCCGCCATTTACTGTTGAGGTAGCTTGCAAATGATGCCTGTTATTTTTAAACGCATATTGCCAAGAATCTAAGTTGGCCTTATTCGCAGACTGAAACCAATTCGATACATCTTTCGTCAGTTTTTCTAGTGTTGATTTTGGCTCTGCACAAGCGACGGTCACACTACAACTTACTATGATGGCAACAATCAGCTTAATCATTTTCATATTGCCTCCATTGCGCTTCAGAGGGGGCTTGCATAAGTTCATCAAGCACACTGATCCAAATATCTTGTTCGGCGGTGAGGGTGATACTTTTAAGTGTCTGTAAATCATCGTTTATCGCAAGTGAGACACTGTTGTATGGGATCACTTGTGCAATTGCAGGATGCAGCGCATAGACTTTGGTTAATTGTGCCGGCATCAATGCAAAACGTTTATTTTTAATTGTGTATTCAGGACTTAAACCGTCTTTGAATCGACCTCTAATGCGAGTGTTTAGTACCACGAAATCTTTGAACTCTTTGGTTTTAAGCACTTTAATAACAACCGATTCGGGTTTGTTTGAATAGTTTAAAGTTAAAGTCTGGCCAGCTTTAAGAAAGTAGCCTCGCTGTTTTTGCCAAGGACGCTCACTGCCTTCGTTAACAAATAAAGTATGTTCAGGGCCTTTGAAAGAGAGCAGTTGAGTCTCAGTTAAATCTGTGAGGGCGCGCTCTTTGAAAAACGGGGCTTTTTTATTTATCTCAATAAGACGCTTATCTCTAAGTTGGTTGTTTCTTTTAGCCTGTAATAATTGTCCAAAATTAAAAACTTGATTGAATTGATGCTCTGTTGGATCTGCTTCAGAATACAAATTAGCAAAATACTTATCTGGGCTATTGACCAAAAATGTATTTGATAGAGGTAAGGTTTGAATTAAATCCCGACTCATGTAGGTGGTTGCCATGTCTTCATTACTAGGTAATGGAGGCGGTATTTCAAACAAACGCACATTGGTAATGCGCTTTTGTTCGGTAAAAGTAAAATCATTCTGCGCTTTTTGCGAAAACCAAGCACCTATAGCGGCAAAGTTATCTAACTCAGGTTTGCAGAGCTGTTCGCATAGCTCGGTTTGATAATGAAAAGATGACTGTCTGGCTTGCAATTTCGCGAGCACAGACTGTGGCGATGAAATTTTGATACGATCCACTGTGTTAGGTAAGCGAACATAGTATTGCTCAGATCCGAAAACAGGCTGTCGGATGGTTGTTTCGTCTATGATCCTGTCAAAGTTGCTTGTCTCGCCCTGCAGAAATATACGGAATTGCTCTATCTCAATATCGTTATTATGAAGTGTGATATCAACAGGCGTGCCTTTTGGGCCTCTAAACTCAAAGTTGATATCACTACCTTTAGCAACTTGGTATTCAGCATTAAAGTGCTCGTCAATGTTATAAAAGTAGCTATGCAAAGCATTAAACTGGGCATCGTTTTCAGCAAACCATCTAGTTAGTATAGGCTTGGCAGATTGAACCACAATCAGGCCGGGCTCAACACTTGAAATACGATAAGTATTGGGGGTGTCAGTGGCAGTGAAATTTAGCTGAATAGGCGCCTTGAGTTGTTTAATGTCATACCAAGTTGCGAATAATGTCGCGTCGCTCTGCTCTTTAAAGACATATAAGTCTTGAGTTTGATAGTTTCTGAATGAGGCACTCAGTTGGCTATCAGTATAGAAGCTATCTAGGTTTAATTGCGCCGCACTAAAGTCATAACTTAACACGTAATAGGGCAGTGTTTCGTATAGGGTGTCGCCGGTAAAGTCGATGCCGGGGATCCCTTGTGGCGCTAATTTTTGCCACTCAAATGTGACTGCATTTAGTATTTCTTGGCTCGATAAAGCGTTGTTGCCAATGGTGTGGTAATTAGTCATTCGTTCACGCCAATCGGTAGATTGCCTTAGCCAAGCTCTATTGATGTCATTGAGGCTTACAGGGGTTTTTGCGTGCAAACGAATAACAACTCCTCTCAACTGATTATTTTCAGGTATCAGTTTTAATGCGATTGCAGATGCATTAGTGAGTTGCTCATTGCTGATAAAAAACGACTGTCCAGAAGAGACGGCCAAGGTATCGCGATTTTCAATAATTTGTTTTACTTGCTTTTGCTCATTATCTAAGGCCAATTTAGAAGCATGATGATAAACATGCGTACTGAGAGGGGTCGCTTTACTGTCTAAAAGCGTGTACTCAATGGCATAGTGAACGGGTTCTTCAAATTGTTGTTGCTCCGAAAAAATTGCATTTGACAGCACACGAATTGAATAAGTTCTATCGGCTGAAAAGTTAAATGTAAGCGCCTTATCTTGTTGTAACCAATGTACTGTTGAGCGCGTTTCATCTTCAGAGCGAAGCGCAACCGGCTCTGCAGACACTACCCAAAAATAACCACGGATCACGAGCCAAAGCAGCAATAAGATTAAACTGATTCTAAAAAATAAAGTCAGCAGGTACTTAATTAAATACATTAAGTCCTCCTGTCATCATTTGAGTAAATCTTTGCAAATCGACGACTTTATTTCTTTTCGGTAAGTAAATAAGTGCAATCTTATTATTTTGCTTGATCAATAAGGCGAGTTCGTTTGGCATAGAAAGTTGTGTGGCCTGCAAGGTACACGCATTTTGTTGTTCACATAAAGATTTAATAAAAGGCAAATGCTGAGAGAGCGCATAATGCTCGGTAATATCCTTAAAGGCTTTTAATTGAGTCGTGTTAATTGCTTGCCAGTCACTTGGAGACAGAGCTGCAATATTAGTGTGCTTCAAAATAGGGTGCTGCGATACCGCTAATAGTCGTTGCAATAGTGCCTCGCTCGATATTGAAAAGTGTTGCTTAAAATCGGAAGCAAGCCATAGTGTGGCGAGCTCACTTGCAGGCGAAAATATCTGGTATCCGGTTTGAGGAGAGGTACCTAATTCGAGCCCTCTTGTTGCAGCTTGGCCTAAAACAATTTGATGCTCTACTCCTAGCTCTTTGAGTGACTCCCGTACCTTACCCAGGCTTAATTTATGGCTCGGATGAGGTTCTGTGTACTGAAAAGCTAAAGCACTTGGGCGAATGTGTGACGGCGCACTGTGGCTACGTATTTGTAAGTTTAAAACGCCGGATTGAGGGTAGTGACGTAATGCACTCTGATGCACAATATTAAATAAGGTTTTTACATTGGCAGCGGCCATAACATTGGCCTCTTCACTGGCAAATGGGTGCGCCCCAGCGATTAATAACAGCTTTGCATTACTCTTTTGATATAGCTGACTGGCAAACTGTATGGTATTACTTTCATACAAAGGACGAGGTACTTGGATATTGAGTGTATTAGTCGGGTCTAAATGAATGAAATAGAGGCCTTGACCTAATTGGAAATACTGTAAGTCATCTAAAGGAGAAACCTTGATATATCGACCGCTTGCAGTATTGAGTAAACTTAATTGGTAGCCGACCATACGGGCAATATTGTTTATCTTATTTAGTTGGTTAAGTACATCCGTCGTGATTTCTTGCCCTGCAAGCTGATCAGATAAACTGTATAGCGGACGAAGGATCTCATACTCCCATAGTGCCGCCTCATTATCAGATAAGCTTTGAAATAGTTGGCTACCTTTGGCTGTTATCTTTGGTATAAAAGCGTTTATTTCCTCTTCTAAGCTGGTTTCAATTTGCTCAACTGGAGACTGATATAGTTGGTCACTTAAAGCGACTTTAGACAGCAGGGAGGTATAAGCAGAAGTATCAATAAAGGTTTCGATCAATCTACCTTCAAAGTTTGGGTTTGGCAGGCTTTGATTGTTTAATAAGCCAAAACTACTTTGCGTAAACCCTAATAGCTCAGTGAGAAGAGATTGGTTTACCGCAGCTGGAATGCGATTGAAGATCCAAAATTGTCCTGTTGCACCATACGGGCCAGTTTCAAGCAAGGCTGTAGTACGTGCGTTAACTGAGCGTAATTGCACTATGTCTTCGCTTTCAAGCGCATTTATAAAGGCCCAATAATAGTTACTTTGCTGACTGGTATTATCGGCGCTAAAAGCCGGCGTGGCTTGAGTGCCTAAAGCCAATGCATCTGCTTTTAGGAGTGTCATAAGCAGTGCTGAAGAGTCTGTTGCTACACGTTCTGTGGAAGGGTGAGGGACCGATAGCAATAAACCTGTATTAGTTTGTTTAGATAAGACAAACAGTCCTCTAATTGCATATTTTCTGGCATCTTGAATATAAATATATTCTCCATCTAGACGCAGTGAAAAGTCTAACTTTAGTAACAGCTCTGTGGCTTTGTTAATGTTGTCTAAATTACGCCTGTCACGGTTTAAAATGCTGATAGCAGCTCTAAAGGTTTGCAAGTTTTGGGTCTGCTGATACTGGCTGATCTCTACTTTATTTTTTTGGTCGGTATACAAGTAACTTTTGTACTCACTGAGCTGTTGGCTGAGATCTTGTATTTCAGTATAACTCTGTAAAGACTTTATTTGGTTGCCAATAAATAGAGAGGGGACAAACATGATCACAAAGCCAATGAAAATAGCGACAAACCCACCGACAACAGAGGTTTGAAACGTTGCTCTAATGATTAATCCAAGGGCATTTTTTTGATAGATTTTTAACGCCAATAAAGTGGATAGCATGTATCCGAAAGCAAATGTATCTGTCACTTTTAATGCAGGGTAATAATTGACAATAAAATAGTTAAGCGCGAGCTTGTAGGCAAAGCCAATATTGAAGAAAAAGAGTAGTAAGCGCGCGCCTTCAAAGTTGGCGTTTTTAAGGCGTGTGTATTGAAGAAGTAAAGTCCCGATGATCAAGATCACGGCTGTTTCAATAAAAGAGGTCAGCAGTTTACTCGGCTGCATGAGTTGCAATGCCAGTAATGCAGGTAGCATGATACCGTTAAACTCCCAGCCGTATTTTAAGTTGGCACGAGAGGCGATAAATGCGGTGATCACTAAAATAATATAGGCCTTTGGTGCTGCAATTATCGAAGCTGCCACGTCTTCATACATAATGGCTAGATTGGCAATGCTGAAGTTGGTCATCGGCATTAATACATATCGTACTAAAACATAAGTAAAGATAAGCTGTATCAGTGTGACTTTAGTGCCATATCGAAAACCGCCGTTCCACATAACGTTCGCTGTGAGGGCAATGATGACTAACCCTAAGCTATACAGTTGTGTCGAGTAGTCAAATGTGATGTCCCAACTGCCTAGTACATTGGCGACACTAGGCCAAAATAGCGTGTCCATGACCACACGCACTAAGATACTGATCAAGATGATGGCAAAGAATCGGTCTCGACCAAACATCTCAGCATAACCGAAGCGCTCCATTATAGTCTTGGCAGTAACTCGCATGACGAAGTACACTACGAACGCTTCAATTATGATAACAGCTGCAGAAGTCGGGCTAACAATGAGTAATGGCACAAGGTAACCAGGTACAACCAGACCTGTTAAAGGGAAACCAAAGCGAAGGTTTAAGAAGCACACAACTGCTATGCCTACCCAGACAGTGGTGATAACTGATTGGCCTAAGCCGCTACCTGTCGGAAAAATACTCAGCACCCAATCCATTAATTAGATGCCTCAGACTCGGTGTTATTTTTTTGCTTTTCACTGTTTTCTGACAGCAAACCAGCTTGATCTTCGTTTTGGTGTATTTGGCTCATCAGTTCAGAGAGGTTAATGAACTCAAATAAAATCCCCCCCACTTCAAAGGGCTCTCCTGCACTACTTTTTTCATCCGATGATTCAATGGTACGTACGTTTAATACAAACTGCTGTTCAGCCAATTTTACTGGGAGATAAATTTCGCCTTTGTGCAAAGTTAAATAGCGCAGTTTTCCTTTGGCATTTTCATGATCTAACTCACTGACCTGACATAGCAAATCGAGTGCTGTCATCTCGAAAATAGGCAAGTGATGCTGTTTCGCTAGCTGTTCAAGCGCATGATTAGTTTGTACCACCTGACCGAATAAATTGAATAGCACCGACGCTGAACGGATCTGATTAAATACATGCTCTAAGGTTGTCAGCTTTTGTTCCATTTCGTTAATCGAGAGCTTTATTTGCTGACTCAATGGTTTGGCTAAATTCAAGGTGAGTAAACGAGCAATTGCATTGCTTTCGGCTTTGCCTTGCGTTTCGAAAACACGATAATGAAATAAAAGCTCCCCAACCTGATTGGCAAATCGATTTACATTTTTAATAAACGCAGCTTCGTTAAATCGTTCATCTGGAGTAATGGTCATCGCCCAGAACCCACGAATATCACCAGCATACATAAGCGGGACTATGTACTGGGATTCGTTTTCTTCCAATGCATTAAAGAAGGGACGTGTAATTTTGACTGTACCAAATGCCTTGATTGCATCTGAATAGGGCGCACGTTCGTAGTCTCTGCGCATCTCATGAATATCAGAAAGATGGCAATTAATGGCTCTTATTTCGTATAAACGATGATCTCCCTCAAGGCGAGCAAGCAGAATACTTTTATCTAAATCCAACTGTTGGTTAATTAATTGAATAATAGAGTCCCAAGGTGTGCTTTGATCTGTGAACGATTTAGGTAGATAACGGCCTGACATTTTTTGCCTGATATTATTCATCAGTCGTTTTAGATCGTCCTCCTCAACCCATTTTGCCGATAAAAACACCCAAAATAAGGTAAAAAAGTTAAGTATCACGCCTTCGGCAGCAGGTAAAAATATATGCATACCTGTCATAACAAAATAACAAAGGGTTAGCCAGGTTATGGAAAGGATAGATGCAACCACAATACCTATATTAAAGGCAATTTTTTGATAAAGAACGAGCAGTAAAATGATGCTGACTAACTGAATAGTCAGGGATAGCTTGCCACTGATAAGTGAAATTAACGACCCTTCAATGAGGTTATGGGCAACAAAAGCATGAAGGTAAATTGGGTTTACTTCAGCGGAGAGTTTTGGTGCCCGAATTGGTAAACCAAAACTGTGATTCGTTTGTGATATTAAGACTAATTTATCGGTGATTTGCCCAGCTAGTAAGTCTTCACTTTGCACTCGTTTGCTATTAAATTTTGGCAGAGCATGTAAATCTAATGCAAAGCTGAGTAATGGTGAGTGATCTAGGCGACGCTCTGGAAATAGCTCAGCCCATAGGCTGGTACATTGGTTATGTGTTTGGTGATTGATTTGAATCGTATAACCAAGCCATGCTTTTAGGTCTGCAAGGCACAAGTTATTATCTGGACGAGGGTAAAAGACCCTTTCATCTTGTATATGTGTTAATTTCGAGTCTGAAACAACAATAATTGCTTTTGGATTGTGCGCAAGTAAGGAATAGACGAGTTGGTCATGTTCAAAAATAAGCGCATCAGCTTCAATGACAACAACATCACTGTGTTTTTCTGATTGAATTTGGCTAAAGTATTTAAAAATAGGTGCATTAAAGCGCTGCAGTGCACCAGTTAGTTCTGCCAACAGGGTAAAGCCAATTAAACTAATGATCAGCCAAAATGTTTTATGCCTTTTTACAAAGAAAAATTGTTGTTTTATCGACACCAAGCGTTCCTAAAAGGTCAATCAGAATTGACTAAAGGTTAAATTTAATCGAACAGCCTTGTCAGTTGATACTTTTAAAAATGATTTTCCATGTAAATGAGTAGTACGCCACGTCCGATCCGTTAATTCAATAGAATCCTGCCAAGAAATTAAAGCAATATCATCTAATTGTAGTTCAGCATTGCCATTTTGGGGAGGTGAATGAATAAACGCGAAACGGATCCCTCTAGGCGGTAAATTCTCCGGGCCCAATACATTCCTGTCGTCTGGTAACTCGAAGTCTATGTTAAATGGCTGCCAATCAAACTCCCCACCTTCTAATACCGGTAAAGTTTGCTCTGAGAAAATAAGTGAGTCCTCAGAAGTTAAGATACTTAAATCTAATTCTAATTTGCCTGCATTGATGCCTTTAGCATACCCATAAAGTGTATGTTTATGAAAGACTTTACTAACGTCATCCGCAGGAGTGAGTGGAAAAGCCCTCACCGTTTGCTTAAACGGTACCCTTAGGGAAAAGTTATCAAATTGGTCTCTAGTTAAGCATAATCCTTGATTGCCTCTGTATGCACCTGTCAGACATGGCACTGTATCTTCATCAGAATGATCCCAGTGATTTATTTCAAACTGAGTATCGTCATTATCCCAATCTTCGAAATCACCAAATACTAATAAATCTCTGCCCAAGATCAGTGAAGTGACCTCAACATCAGTTGCTATTTGGCTCAAAAAGCTATGGCTAGGTGCCAGCTGGCGCAAATCTATAATATGTTCACCAGGTTCAAGTTCGATAACTTCTTGCTTTAATAGTGTCGGGGCAATTTGTTGAGAGAATAAAACGTCAGCATATCCTTGCCTAGGGATCACTGAGACATTATTTGAGAATTCAGCAACCCGTTTTATTAAGTAGTTACTTAAATCACCAGAAATGAGGCGTGGTTTATATTCCTCGATATAAATAGGGTAGGCTCTTGCTGAACTCACTTTAGGGGTGGTGTTTTTGTTAACTCGAACTTCAACAGCAAGGCCTAAAACTGTTTCTAATCGATTTTGATCAAACACAAAATTACCAAGTCCTAATACAGTTGGTACGTCATCATAGACGTCAAAGCCTTGCGCAACGTGAGGGTGGTGGGTCACCATTAAGTCCGGTTTTTCTTCGAGCTTAGAAATCAGGTTATAGCGATTCTCAATATAGTCTGTTTGGGCATAAGAATACTCATCGCCACCGTGTAATTGTATAACGGTGAAATCACTATTTTCTTTGCTTAACTGCAATGCTTCAGCTAAGGACTTTGAATCAGATAAATCAGCTGCACCACCTTTTTCTTCGTCTGCGACATAGGTCACCTCGTGATCGCCACCTCGAATTGAAGTGGCAGACACTAGACCTAGGGTCGTTCCCTTAACGTTTTCAAATACCGGGGCATAAGCGGCAACTTTATTTAGACCCGCACCACTGTGAAGAAGCCCAGCCTCTGATACAAACTTTAGAGAGTCATTTAGCCCATCTAATTGGTAATCGTAAACGTGGTTGTTACCCAGCGCGACATAGTCGATGCCAATTGACTTTAAACCCTCTAACGTTTCAGGTAGAGAGAAAAAAGAAAACTCTTTTGTTGGATGAACACTTACTGGCTGATTGAGCACTGGGGATTCTAAATTTACAGAAGCAAAATCTTGATTTAGAAAGAGTGGCTTTACATGTTGAGTGATTTCAATTGCAGCGGTTGCTGCATTTGATTTATTAATTAAGGCATCTGGTAAATCGGGTACCGAGTTATTCATGGTTGTGATATTTGGATCCATAAAGCGGCGGCCAAACATAGTGTCACCGGCGAACACTAAACTGACTTCATTCTCTGTTTTTTTTGATAGAACAATGACTTCGCTGTCATTTCCCGTAGAAATATTGATGGTTGACAAGAGAATATGATAATCGGGATGGATGATCTCAACAGGGTAATTACCTAAAGTCAGTGTATCTAGATGTACTATGCCTTGAGCATTCGTTTGGTATAAGTTTCCTGCAACTTTCACATCTAAGTTAGTGATAGGTGTGTCTGATGAATCTGTTAACTTTAAAGAGAAAGGTATAACAGTTTCAACGACTTTGTCACGTTCATCTAGTTCTTCTTGCTGTTGCTCAGAAGGCCCTGTTTCATATGGATCTTCAACTGAACACGCCGATATGAATATGAGTAGCGAATAAGCTATAAAGAGGTTTACAAATTTTTTTGGGTAGCTAGTTAATGACATTTAAAACTCACATATATCAGTCGTTAGTATTATAAAATATTTGTTTAGCTTTATGCAATTGTTAAATTTGTATCTAATATGTGTACTTAGCAATTTATTAAAATAGCTTACATTAAGAATAAGTATAGTGAAACGTTCAATAATGTTTACATTTTTCTAGTCTGACGACTATTCTTAGAGTATCATTTCGCCGTGTCATGTATAGCCCTGTTTGAGGAACGAATGCGTCTTGAAATCCTGTGTGCCGATCGGATAGGAATTGCACAAGAAGTTTTGAATATATTGGTAAATTATCAGGTTGACCTTAAGGGCATTGAGGTCGATTCGGTCAATTGCAAAATGTATGTCAGCTTCCCACCTATCGAGTTTGAACAATTTCAGAAAATAATGCCTGAGATTCGCCTAATTGATGGTGTTGAAGATGTGCGTACTACTGCTTTCTTACCTTCAGAGCGAGAGCATAATGAACTCAATACTTTGCTTAGTGCGCTCCCAGATGGTGTGATATCCATCGATGCAAAAGGGTGGGTTCGTCATTGTAATGATGCAGCTTGTAAAGATCTCAGTTTGAGCCTAGACGATGTGCTGGGTGAGAATATTAATAACCTTCTAAAAGGCTTTAATTTCACTCGTTGGCTAGAAGGTAAAGAAGTATTAGGGCAAACCACGCGTGTTGAAGTGGGTGGTGAAGATTATATTGCTGATATCTTACCGATCACTGTGCCGCAAAAGCCAGATGGCGATATTCTTGCTGGCGCGGTAATTAATATTAAATCGCAAAGCCGTTTAGGCCAGCAAGTCAGTGCCTTCAGACGTTACGGACAAGAAAGCTTTGCAACCATTCACAGCAACAGCACTGCGATGCGCCGTGTTGTGCGAGAAGCGCGCAAGATGTCCCAATTAGATGCTCCGATCTTGATTACCGGTGAGACCGGCACAGGTAAAGAGTTGTTGGCTAGAGCATGTCACTACGCATCAAATCGATCAATTAAGCCCTTCATCGCTTTGTCATGCGCTTCTTTACCAGATGATGTTGCAGAGTCAGAGTTATTTGGGTACGCAGGCTTTGAAGAGAATGCTGCGCCAAAGCGCGGCGTGTTAGAGCAAGCCGATGGCGGCACAGTCTTTTTAGATGAAGTGGGCGAAATGTCAACCCAGTTACAGACAAAACTGCTTCGCTTCTTGCAAGATGGCACGTTTAGAAAAGTCGGCGATGAAAATGAAGTCAAAGTCAATGTCAGAATTATTGCGGCGACACAGAAAGATCTCCCAGCGATGGTTCAAGAAGGCTCTTTCCGAGAGGACTTGTACTACCGTATTAATGTACTGACTTTGGATATCGCACCGCTTCGAGACAGAAAAGCTGATATCGGGCCACTCACAGAGCACTTTATTCAAAAGTATGCACAGCAAAATGGTCAGCCTGCACCAACACTCGCAACAGATTGTCTAGTCTTTTTAGAGCAATACCCTTGGCCTGGTAATGTGAGACAGCTTGAAAATGCAGTGTATCGCGCAGTTTCTTTGCTGGATGACAAAGAACTTCGTGTTGAGCATATGCAATTGCCAACATTCACCCATGAACTAGGGTATTTGGAATCTGATTTTGAAGGCACCTTAGAGCACGCAGTTAAACGCTTCGAAGCTACTTTATTGAGAAAGCTTTATCCGGCATACCCTAGCTCTAGACAGCTTGCTAAAAGATTAGGGCTGAGCCATACCGCAGTGGCAAATAAATTAAGAGAATACGGTATAAATAGAAAGACCGTAAAAGTTTAGTTTTATCTGGCAAATCGCTTACTAAGATATGGGACTACTTTTTAGCGCCCATATCTTTTGTCACGCCATCTATCTTGATGTTATCAATTCCTTTTTCATTAAACTTAATCTGAATACTGACGTTATTTTTCACCAAAAAGTAATCAATCTTATTAAGAGAAAGCACATAATTTCCTTTTACTGGCACCTTAAACTCTTTCTTCTTTAAAGTAATTATTTGCTCACCGAGTTGCCACTCAAAACTGTCAATAAACCCGGCATTGAATTCTTGAACCCATACTTTTTTATCGTCTTTACTGAGTGTAAGGGCAATAGAATATGACTCAGGCAAACTGGACATGTTATAGGTCTTTTTACCTATTCTAAATGCTTGTTTCTGTTCATCCCAAGCAAAGCCAAATGCAAAAGTTTTGTCTACGCCTGTTGGGTAAGTGACTTTTCCTTTTCCCTCAAAATCAAAGTTGGCAAAAACACAGGAAGAAAAGAGCAAGGTGGTAAGCACAAAAGTATACAATTTCATATTAAGTTTCGTGTGAGAATAGTTATCTTTTAAGACTAGTGGAGCAATTACGGCTTAGCAACAATTTATTGTGAGTAACTAAGCTTATGTTAAACTTTATTTTTTACTTACTGGTTGGACCATAAATGAACCTGTATTTTAGGCTGATACTGCTACTTTTAAAGATTAAAAGAAACAATGAATACAAAGGCTTACTGGATGTTAGCAAAATAGATTTTAAAGTAATGCCTAGTGATTGCGATATTAATATGCACTTGACCAATTCGCGATATCTTGCGTTTATGGACTTAGCTCGAACTTGGATGACAGAAGAGATTGGCTTATTTAAGGTAGTTATGAAGCGCCGCTGGTTTCCAATTGTTAATGCAACGGCCATTACTTATATCCGAGA
The DNA here is from genome assembly GCF_056158285.1 of Pseudoalteromonas sp. AWM4_233. NCBI lineage: Bacteria > Pseudomonadati > Pseudomonadota > Gammaproteobacteria > Alteromonadales > Pseudoalteromonadaceae > Pseudoalteromonas > Pseudoalteromonas sp. AWM4_233. The sequence continues at coordinate 1,089,990 of NZ_JBSWSZ010000001.1, forward strand.
TATTAAACCGCTTGAATCATTTAAAGTCAGTACTCAGTTAGTTGGGTGGGACCATAAATATTTTTACATTGAGCAAAAGTTTACAACGGCGAGAGGCCTTCATGCGATAGCTTATGTAAGAGGGGTGTTTAAAAGCAAACAAGGTATTGTCTCTGTTGAAGATATGCTTGCAGCAGCAAATTACTCGGGTCCAGCCCCTGTATTATCGGAAGAAATAGAACATTGGAAAGCAATGTTAGAGGCGAAGAAAAGCAATAATAAAAAAGGCCACTGATTGTGGCCTTAGGGATCGAGAAAGTAACTGTATTTTTTACTTAGAACTTGTACTTAACACCTAGCATCGCAACAACAGGGTCAAGTTCAACATCTGATGTTAGTGCTTTTGCACCGTTTGCATATACTGTTGCATCAGTGTTGATATCAATTTTTGATACCATACCATGGATACCCCACTTTTCATCAATGTCATAATTGAATCCAGCTTGAAGTGCGATGCCGAAAGAGCTATCAAGCTCAACCTTTACATCATCAGTTTTCAGTGTCGCTTTAAGCGCTGCACTTGGGTCTTCACTGAAGAAAACCGTATAGTTTAGGCCTGCACCAACAAATGGGCGAAATTTTGCTGTTGAATCAAAAAAGTGATACTGAGCTAAAAATGTAGGCGGTAGGTGTTTAACCTTAGCGATTTCAGCACCAGCAAGACCACCTGCACCATTTACGGTATGAGAAAATGGGGTCGCTGCAACTAATTCAAATACAATGTTATCAGTGTATTTATAATCAAAAGTAATACCCAGCTGTGTATTTGAATCTGCTACTAATCCAAGTGCTTTATTTTGATCAATAGCTGAAGCTGTGTCGCTAGGGTTAACATTAATTAGACCAACATTAACGCTTAATTTAGCTTGTGCTAAAGGAGCGGCTACTAGAAGTGTAGTAAGTAGAGCTGCGCCAAGTTTTTTCATTTTCATCTCCTGATGCCTTTGCAAGGTATGTAATTTTTTTCTTGAAGCCACTATAGGCCAGTCCAGGAAACGAAAACTGTTCTAGATCAATTTTTATTTCAGGTTATTTCAGAAATTTTTGAAACTTTGATTTAGATTAATTTTTGGGTATCAAAATCAATTTTTACATGCGGCATAGACTTAAAATTGCAAGTAAAGTGACACACGAATGCAATACTGCAACGTTTAAATAACATTCAATCTTTTATGTATAAACGAACGTTATGATTAGTGCAGCTATAGAAAACAAAGCAGACCTTGAAGTCATAGATTTTGTACAAACCTTGGTCAGGGCCAAGTCAATCACCCCCGATGATGCGGGTACTTTAAGTTGGCTGTCTGAGCAACTGAGTCTACTTGGGTTTGACATAGACATTTTTGATGTCAATGGCGTTAAAAATTTAGTTGCCGCAAAACAGTTCGGTCCTGGACCGAGCTTAGGCTTCATTGGTCATGTCGATGTAGTGCCTGCAAATTCTGATGGGTGGAAAGTATGTCCATTTTCAGGTGAAATATTTGAAGGTTGTATTTATGGAAGAGGCGTTGCAGATATGAAAGGTGGTATCGCAGCTATGCTGTCTGCGACCAAAAAAATGCTCAATCAAACATCACCTCAAATAGGTAGCTTATATTGGTTAATTACCTCTGACGAGGAAGGAGAAGCTGAATATGGCAGTAAGGAAATCGCTGCATACCTGGCCAAGAACGACATAGTACTTGATGCATGTCTTGTCGGTGAACCGACCGCAGATAAAATTGCTGGAGATACCATAAAAAATGGGCGTAGAGGCGCGCTATCAGGTCGTATTCATATAAAAGGAAAAGCTGGGCATGTTGCTTACCCTGAAAACAGTGTTAATGCAGCGCATATTAGTGGCAATATAATCAATAGTCTGACCAACATTGTTTGGGAGTTGGATGAATATGGCTCTAAGACGGGGCTGCAGATAACAGGGTTACAGGTGAATAATAGTGTAGACAATATTATTCCGGACAACTGTGAGATTACTTTTAATATCCGTTATAGTCATAACTATGATAGCAAAGCAATTATAAAGTTGGTTGAGCAGGCATTAGTTGAAAACCAAGCATACATACAGTGTGAGTGGGAAAGGCCCTGTGAGTCTTATTACACTGGGCATAAACAAAATAATTGCTTCTTAGGCTTAGTCGAGCGGGCTATTTATGACACCTGTGGTCAATACCCCAAACTGACTACTGCAGGAGGTACATCGGATGGTCGTTTTTTTTCAAATAGTCATACTCAAGTCATCGAGTGTGGGGTAGCCAACGCAACTATACATCAAGTCAATGAGCGTATCGCAATACCTGATTTAATTCGGGTGAAGCAAATATATTATGCTATTTTAAAAAATTATTTTAACAGCAAATAGTCGTTGTTCTTTGTTGCATTTGTTTACAACTCTTTTTGTCTGAGTGCTGTTCATAATTTGGGAAAGTGAGTAAAATTGTAAGTACATCATTTTCATATTGTTGGACACCACAAGCTTACGTTATCATGCAAGGAAGAATGACAATAAACACAGCTTTAATAAAAACAATGAAAAAAATAACAACTCTGTTGCTATGTTGTTTTTGCTTCTTTTCTACTGTAAGCCACGCAGATGAACATCTTGAAAAAGACGAATTGCTATGGCAATTCAGCTTAGGCACGTTTTGGGTCGATTCAACCATGACTCAGCTCGTGGGGGCCAATTCTCATTTTAGTGCACCTGGCTTATTGATTGATGCAAAAATCGAATATAAAAACTTTTACTTGAATACCCACTCAGGCGATTTCTACGGTGGTTCAGACTTAGGGTACCAATTAGTCATTGAAGATGGCTGGGGTATCGATGCCATTTTAGGCAGCTACCAGCAACCGTTTAATGAAAGTGGCTATTATGAAAATGAAGACCAAGTGCCTGAACTCGCTGGTATCAAAGATAGAGAGCATGACCTTTCTCTAGGATTTGCTTACTACTTCAATCACGGAGAATTTCAAACCGTCACAGAGCTTGTATTTGATGTGTTTGGAGACAGTGATGGCTGGTTATTTCATTTTGATACAACTCGCAACTTCGAACTACGTAACTGGGATGTTTGGTTAAATATAGGTGCAAACTATTACTCATCTGCCTTTATTGATTATTATTACGGTATTGATGCAGATGAAGCGACTGCTTTCAGGCCTGAATATGAAGTAAGTAATACTTCATCACTTTATTTACAGCTACAAGCAGATTACCCAATAGCTGAAAATTGGGTCTTTAGTGCTGGTGCGTCTGGTTTTATTTATTCATCGCATATTGTAGAAAGCCCAATTGTTCACTCCAGACACGCTCGTGTCTTTTTTGCAGGAGTGAAGTATGTATTTTAAGATGATCTCATTTTGTTCGTTGCTTGTGACTTCTATGAGTTATGCACAAACAAAAGATGAAGGACCAACCGAGATCTTAAACGTCATGCCGAGCAAGTGCGTGGCGTTGAATGAAGGGCGAACCTGCTATACTGATGTGAAGTTTGCTGTCACAGCGCCAGATGTTGGTGACTACTGTTTAAGAGAGAGTGGAACGAAGAAGATCCTTCAGTGTTGGGCAAATACTAGGACATTTATGTATACGCTGAATTTTGGCTCAACAGAAAGTATTAGCTATGAGTTAATTTCTAAGCAAAAGAGAGATACCTTGGCTGTCACCACAATCGAAGTAAACTGGGTACATAAGATTAAGTCTAAAAAGCGTCGTTGGAGAATATTTTAAGGAAGATAAACAGTCTTCCTTAAAATTTGGGTGCCCAATATAGGAGAGCTAAAGCATTGAAAAAGCTTTAAGATGGAACTATTGGCACTGTTCAATCAGTTCACGTAAATGCTGACCGACATCCTGAGTTTTATTTTGGCCCTGTTCAAGTAAATTTGTTAATTGAGTTTGTAACTCTGCTAATTCATATTCACCAAGTAGAGTTTTCAGGTAATCAACGGTTTCAGCTCCATGCTGAAGAAGTTGACCGATTGTTTCTAAGCTAAGTTCTTGTTCGGTTAAGTTATTGATTGTATCGACTAACCCAGCCAAGTCAGCACTATCTTGTAATGCGCCCTCAACTTCTACCAAAGCACCCATAGGATCAGCATCTAAGCTAGTAGCAACACAGGCTGCGACACTGCCTTTTTCAGCTGATGCTGCAACAGTTTGTAAGCCTTGCTCACGAATAGCTTCAATTGCAGCCTTTAATTCTTGATTCTCAGATAAGTATTGCTGTTCAATCTGTGCCTTCGAACTTTCGAAAACATCACAGCCAGTTAAAGACACGGTAAAAATGCCTGCAAAAAATAGTGCTTTTTTCATTTATGTTCCTAATAAGCGAATTTCTTACAGTTTACGGATCTGAATGCAATTTTCCATTCAATTGAGTCGTCATACTACGCTTATTTCGATATTGCAGCATAGATATAACATTACTATAACCATGGATTTGCGTTTGTACCATATTAGTGAAGACAAACAATATACTTTGCCAAGCTTTGCGCACAGCGAGTGTAAACTTAGATTTTAATGTGGTGCTTAATGCCATTAGAAAAACCTCTCGAAAGACATTTACTTGGTGCTTATCTTGAAAAAGCCGGTTTAAATAAGTTCGATTTTTCTCTATATACAGCCAAATGCTCTGTTGAGAAGTTAAGTGTTCAGTAAGAGAGCAAATGTATTGTTTATGATCGAAAAGATTAGAGCAAGAAATAAAAGAGGGCAGCTTCTTTTTAACTAATAAATTAAAGTAAGTGAAGAAATGCTCAAAATTATCACAAATATCTTTACTTGAAGAGGTTAACAGCTGAAATTGGTAAGGGGATAAACTCATAGTGAGTGCCTCATAAATATTAGGCACGTCCATTTGCATTAATCTTTATATCATCTAACTTGATGATATCGCCTCGTCTAAGCGCTTAATTAAAAGTATAGAGGGCTTTAAAAATTTTGAGTTAAAAATTCAGGAGTTTCTGTTTTTTACTTATAAATAAAGAAATCAGAGTGTATTTATATGCTTTATGGTTGCTTATTTATGGAACACTCCCTATAATACAGCCTGTTTTGCAGTAGTAGTGCTGCACGTTGGCGCGGGATGGAGCAGCCTGGTAGCTCGTCGGGCTCATAACCCGAAGGTCGTCGGTTCAAATCCGGCTCCCGCAACCAATTTTAGATAACATTTTTATGTTTTCTTACTCTGGTAGCGCGCATTCATTGTAATGCGCGTTTTGCGTTTATAGCGTTCGTATTTAGCGCTGACGTGACCAAGCTAGGCCTCAGGCCGCACAGTTTTGTATTTAGTGTGACGCCCCGCTTGGTCCGGGGCGTTGTTGTATCTAAAGCTTGCTAAAGATACATGATTACTCTGGGCATTTTGCCCTTTTTTTGTTTGTATGGAGGATATTTGTGTCAAAAATCGAGCTAGAATTAACAGCTATGCTAGAGCCTGCTGTTGAAGCATTGGGATTCGAACTTTTGGGTCTAGAGTTTGTGCAAGCCGGTAGACACTCAACTCTACGTGTTTACATCGAACATGAGAATGGCATCACGGTTGATAACTGTGCTGATGTGAGTCGCCAAGTGAGCGCGATTTTAGATGTTGAAGATCCGATTACAAATGAATACGACCTTGAAGTGTCTTCACCAGGTGTTGATAGACCATTATTTAAGCCTGCTCATTATGAGCAAGCAGAAGGTGAAGAATTAAGAGTTCGTACCAAGCTTCCTCAAGATGGAAGAAGAAACTTTAAAGGTGATTTAGTTGCAGTATCTGGTGACATGATCACTCTCCAAATCGATGGGCAAGATCATATGATCATGCTTAGCAATATTGAACGTGCCAACATCATCGCAAAATTTTAATAATTAGAGCGAAGGACAAGGGCAAGCGAGGCATTATTATGGCAAAAGAAATACTTTTAGTAGCAGAAGCCGTTTCGAATGAAAAAGCGGTTCCTAGAGAAAAAATCTTTGAGGCGTTAGAATTTGCATTAGCAACGGCAACAAAGAAAAAACATGAAGGTGAAATTGAAGTACGCGTTTCAATTGACCGTAAAACGGGTGAATACGATACTTTCCGACGTTGGATGGTAGTAAACCCACAAGAAGATGGGTCATTAGAAAATCCATTTTCTGAAATCACTTTAGAAGCTGCAAGTTATGATGACGACAGCATTGAGCTAGGTGATTTTGTTGAAGAACAAATTGAATCAATTAAATTTGACCGTATCACTACGCAAATGGCGAAGCAAGTAATTGTACAGAAAGTACGTGAAGCAGAGCGTGCACTGGTTGTTGAAGCTTATAAAGACCAGCAAGGTGAGCTTGTTACTGGTGTGGTTAAGAAAGCAACGCGCGATGCAATTGTGATTGATTTAGGTAACAACGCAGAAGCTGTGATTTACCGTGAGGATATGTTACCTCGCGAAAGCTTCCGCCCGGGTGACCGTGTTCGTGGCTTATTATACGAAGTTAAACCAGAAGCTCGTGGCGCGCAATTATTTGTAACGCGTTCTAAGCCTGAGATGCTAATGGAATTATTCCGTATCGAAGTGCCTGAAATTGGCGAGGAAATGATTGAACTTCGCGGTGCAGCTCGAGATCCTGGTTCACGTGCTAAAATTGCGGTTAAGTCAAATGATAAGCGCATTGACCCTGTGGGTGCATGTGTGGGTATGCGTGGTGCACGTGTACAAGCTGTTTCGACAGAACTTGGTGGCGAGCGTGTTGATATCGTGCTTTACGATGATAACCCAGCGCAGTTTGTTATCAATGCAATGGCGCCAGCAGAAGTTGCATCAATTGTAATGGATGAAGATTCACGCTCAATGGATATCGCAGTAGAAGCTGATAACCTTGCGCAAGCAATTGGTCGTAACGGTCAAAACATCCGTCTAGCTAGTCAGTTAACAGGCTGGGAACTAAACGTGATGACAGTAGAAGATATGGAAGCGAAGAACGCTGCTGAATCTGATAAACTGATCAACTTATTTACTGAAAACCTAGACATCGATGATGACTTTGCAACTTTGCTTATCAATGAAGGTTTCTCTTCACTTGAAGAAGTTGCTTACGTGCCTGCGGCTGAGTTCTTAGAAATCGATGGTCTTGATGAAGACACAGTTGAAGAGCTGCGTAATCGTGCAAAAGATGCACTAACAACAAGTGCTCTGAAAACTGAGGAAAGTCTTGAAGGCGCAGAGCCTGCAGAAGATTTACTTGCGCTTGAAGGGTTAGAGCGTCACCTTGCATTTGTAATGGCAAGTAAAGGCGTTGTGACACTTGAAGATTTAGCAGAGCAAGGTATTGACGAATTAGTAGAGATTACTGAACTTTCAGAAGAGCAAGCGGGTGAGCTTATCATGGCTGCTCGTAATATCTGTTGGTTTGGTGAAGACGCATAAAATTTATTAACGGAGGTAACACACACTATGGCAGAAGTAAGTATTGAAAAACTGGCCGAAACTATTGATACATCTGTTGATAAACTGTTGCAGCAATTAAGTGATGCTGGGATCAGCAAAAGCAATGGTGATATGGTCACTGAAGCTGAAAAAGCACAATTACTTGATCATTTGAGCAAGCAGCACGGTGGTAAAGGTGCTGAAGGCCCAGAGCGTATGACATTACAGCGTAAAAGCAAAAGCACTTTAAGCGTGAAAGGTTCAACTGGTAAAGAGAAATCTGTACAAGTTGAAGTTCGTAAAAAGCGCACTTATGTCAAGAAGAGCGCCGTTGAACAGCAAAAAGAGCAAGAGCGTTTAGCGCAAGAGGAAGCTGCTCGTAAAGAAGCTGAGTTGAAAGCTCAGCAAGAAGCTGAACAAAAGGCGAAAGAAGAAGCAGAGCGTAAAGCAAAAGAGGAAGCAGAGCGCAAAGCTAAAGAAGAGGCAAAGCGTAAAGCTGATGCTGAACGTAAAGCCAAAGAACAGCAGAGCAAGCAAGTGGATACAGAACAGCAAGAGAAAGAATCGTCTAGAGGCTGAAAGATTGCAGAAAGAAGCAGAAGAAGCAGCATTGAAAAAAGCTGAAGAAGAAGCAAAACGTCAAGCAGAAGAAGCACGTCGTTTAGCTGAAGAAAACGAAGCGCGCTGGAAAAAGGAAGAAGAAGAGCGCAAGAAGCGCGAAGAAACAGCAGATCACCACATGACTACATCAACATATGCTCGTGAAGCAGAAGATGAGTCAGATGCGCGTGAAGAAAAGAGTGCACGTCGTAAGAAGAAGAAGAAAGGTCCAGCAAAAGCTGAAGCTCCAGCAAGAGGCCGTAAAGGCAAGCTGAAGGCTCCTACTTCTTTACAACATGGTTTCCAAAAGCCAGTTGCAGACGTAAAACAAGAAGTGCGCATCAGTGAAACAATCACAGTTGCAGAGCTTGCATCTCGCATGGCGGTTAAGGGCGTTGAAGTCGTTAAGACCATGATGAAGATGGGTGAAATGGTTACAATTAACCAAGTACTTGACCAAGAAACAGCACAAGTTGTTGCTGAAGAAATGGGTCATAAAGTTGTTCTTGTTAAAGAGAACGAGCTCGAAGAAAAAGTACTAAATGACCGTTGTGAAGGTTCTGCTGAATTACAATCACGTGCGCCAGTTGTCACAGTTATGGGTCACGTTGACCACGGTAAAACGTCAACACTTGATTATATTCGTTCTAAGAACGTGGTATCAGGTGAAGCGGGTGGTATTACACAGCATATCGGTGCTTACCACGTTGAAACTGAAAACGGCATGGTTACTTTCCTAGATACTCCAGGTCACGCAGCGTTTACTTCAATGCGTGCTCGTGGTGCGAAGGCAACTGATATTGTAATCTTAGTTGTTGCAGCTGATGATGGTGTAATGCCACAAACAATCGAAGCGGTTCAACACGCGAAAGCGGCTGAAGTACCACTTATTGTTGCTGTAAACAAAATTGATAAAGAAACAGCAGATCCAGATCGTGTTAAGAACGAACTTTCTCAGCACGATGTAATTCCTGAAGACTGGGGCGGTGACGTACAGTTTGTACACATCTCAGCGAAAACAGGTCAAGGTGTTGATGAACTACTTGAGTCAGTTCTAATGCAAGCTGAAATTCTTGAGCTAACAGCAGTGCATGATGGTATGGCGTCAGGTGTTGTCATTGAATCTCGCCTAGATAAAGGCCGTGGTCCCGTTGCTTCTGTACTAGTTCAGTCAGGTACGCTTAAGCAAGGTGATATTGTACTTTGTGGTCTCGAGTACGGCCGTGTTCGTGCAATGAAAGATGAAGATGGTAAAGACATCAAGCAAGCGGGCCCTTCAATTCCTGTAGAGATTCTGGGTCTTTCTGGTGTGCCGGCTGCAGGTGATGAAGCGACTGTTGTTAAAGATGAGCGTAAAGCACGTGAAGTAGCACTTTATCGTCAAGGTAAGTTCCGTGATGTTAAACTTGCTCGTCAGCAGAAAGCGAAGCTTGAGAATATGTTCTCTAACATGACTGAAGGCGATGTGTCTGAAGTTAATGTGGTACTTAAAGCGGACGTTCAAGGTTCAGTTGAAGCGATTTCTGATGCACTAGTGAAGCTATCAACAGATGAAGTTAAAGTGAAGATTGTTGGTACTGGTGTTGGTGGTATCACTGAAACTGATGCAACACTTGCTGCGGCATCTAACGCGATTGTTGTAGGCTTTAACGTACGTGCTGATGCTTCTGCTCGTAAAGTGATTGAAGCTGAGAGCCTAGACTTACGTTATTACAGTGTAATCTACCACTTAATCGACGAAGTTAAACAAGCAATGTCTGGTATGCTTGCACCTGAATTCAAGCAAGAAATCATTGGTCTTGCTGAAGTTCGTGATGTGTTTAAGTCACCTAAGATTGGCGCAATTGCCGGTTGTATGGTTACTGAAGGTGTTGTTAAACGTAACAATCCAATCCGTGTACTTCGTGATAACGTTGTTATTTACGAAGGTGAGCTTGAATCACTACGTCGCTTCAAAGATGACGTAAATGAAGTTCGTAACGGTATGGAATGTGGTATCGGTGTTAAGAATTACAACGATGTACGCGTAGGCGACCAAATCGAAGTATTTGAAGTTGTAGAGATCCAGCGTAGCCTATAATCAACTGCTATACTGATTTACAAAAATGGGGGCATTTATATGCCCCCATTCGTCTATTAGATATATGAATAAAACTATTACTAAAATCAATGGTTTAAATTACAAGTAGGTGATAATGAGAGAATTTTCTCGTACTGACAGAGTTGCACAGCAAATTCAAAAAGAAATCGCTGTGATCTTACAAAGAGAAATTAAAGATCCGCGTTTAGGTTTTGTGACGGTTTCTGCCGTTGAAGTTTCAAGAGACCTTTCATACGCGAAAATCTTCGTGACTGTGTTAAATACCAGTGATGAAGATAAAACTAAACAGAGCGTACAAATACTGAATGATGCAACGGGTTATATTCGTTCTATTTTAGGTAAACGTATTCGCGCTCGCATTATGCCTGAGTTGAGATTTGTGGTTGATACATCTCTTCTTGAAGGTATGCGTATTTCTAACTTAGTTGACTCTGTGATCCGTGAAGACAATGCAAAGCGCGGCCCAGAGGAAGAAAGCGAAGAGTAATTAGCATGGCGAGACGATCTAAAGGTCGCCCGGTTGATGGCATTTTACTTCTTCATAAGCCAGAAGGCATTTCTTCAAATAAAGCATTACAGCGCGCTAAAGGAATTTACTTCGCGCAAAAAGCAGGTCACACAGGGGCACTAGACCCACTTGCAACAGGTATGCTACCAATTTGTTTTGGTGAAGCGACTAAGTTCAGCCAGTTTTTACTTGATACTGATAAAACGTATGTTGTTAGAGCTAAGCTCGGCGAGCGTACCACCACCTCAGACTCTGACGGTGAAGTAGTCGAAACACGTCCAGTTGCAGTGACGCAAGAAATGCTTGAAGAGCAAGTAGCTAGCTTTTTAGGTGAATCAGATCAGTACCCTTCGATGTACTCAGCGCTGAAATACGAAGGCAAGCCTTTGTATTTTTATGCAAGACAAGGTATCGAAGTGCCACGAAAATGTCGCAAGATCAATGTGTTCAGTTTAACACTTGACGAATATGACGCGGAAAATGAAGAAATTCAAATGACAGTGCATGTGTCGAAAGGCACTTATATTCGCACGATTGTTGACGACTTAGGTGAAAAGCTTGGCTGTGGTGCACATGTGATTATGCTTCATCGTTCGAAAGTGGGGCATTATCCAAGTGATAAAATGCTGACACTAGAGCAACTTGAAGAAAAGCTTAATCAGGCGAAGGCAGAAGATTTACCTGCATGTACTTATCTTGACGAATTGCTGTTACCCATGGATACTGCACTCGTTGATTTACCTTGTATTGAAATTGATGAAGCGCAAGGCATTGCATTTGGCCACGGTCAAACGGTAAGTTGTGGTGAGTTGCCAGGCGGTCCAATTAAAGTTGTTGCCAATGGACAATTTGCCGGTGTGGGTGAGCGTAATGATCAAGGCTTACTTAAAGCAAAACGTGCACTTTCAAGTCAACAAGATTAAATACTAGAGTTTAGGTGTGAATGCTGATAAACTACGCGCCGCTTCCCGCTTTGGCTGAATTAGTGATCGGCTAAAGCACAATTTAAATTTATTTTGGAGTTATTATGTCACTAAGCAACCAAGAAAAAGCAGAAATCGTAGCAAAATTCGCACGTGCAGAAGGCGACACTGGTTCACCAGAAGTACAAGTTGCACTTCTAACTGCTGACATCAACAAGCTACAAGGTCACTTCGCTAACCACAAGCATGATTTCCACTCACGTCGTGGTCTTCTACGTAAAGTTAGCCAACGTCGTAACCTTCTAGACTACCTAAAAGGTAAGAACGTTGAGCGTTATTCTGCACTAATCAAAGAGCTTGGCCTACGTCGCTAATCTTTTTGTTTATGTTGGCTTTTTAGCCAATGATAAAAAAGGGGCCTAATCGCCCCTTTTTTTGTGGGTATTCTACAAGTATACTTACTCGCACTTGGCAATTATGTCGAGTGAACGCCGACGCGTTAGCCAATTGTAGTACTTAAGCGGATTTATTTAGTCTGCTTAAGACTGTAATTGGTGATTGTTGGCGTTTTATTTTGTTTTAAATAAGGAAAATATTGTGCAAGCAATTATTAAAGAATTTCAACTAGGTCAACACACAGTGACTCTAGAAACAGGTGCTATTGCACGTCAAGCTGACGGTGCGGTACTAGCTAGCATCGGTGACACTTCAGTATTAGTGTCTGTAGTTGGTAAGCGTGAAGCAGCACCAGGTCAAGATTTCTTCCCACTAACAGTGAACTACCAAGAGCGTATGTACGCTGCGGGTCGTATTCCAGGTGGTTTCTTAAAGCGTGAAGGTCGTCCAAACGACGGTGAAACATTGATCGCGCGTCTAATTGACCGTCCAATTCGTCCACTTTTCCCAGACGGTTTCGTAAATGAAGTACAAGTTATCGCAACAGTTGTTTCTGTAAACCCTGACATCCAGCCTGATATGGTTGCGATGATTGGTACATCAGCGGCACTTGCTATTTCTGGTATTCCATTCAACGGTCCACTAGGTGCGGTTCGTGTAGGTTACACCGATGGTCAATACGTACTTAACCCAACACTGACTGAGCTTGAATCAAGCAAGCTAGACCTAGTTGTTGCTGGTACTGAAAACGCAGTATTAATGGTTGAATCAGAAGCCGAAGTTCTGACTGAAGAAGAAATGCTAGGTGCAGTTGTTTATGGTCATGAACAAGCACAGGCTATTATCAAAGCTGTTGAAGAATTCAAAGCAGAAGCGGGTAAACCAGCTTGGGATTGGACAGCACCAGAGAAAAACGTCACACTGGCTGATAAAATCGCTGCAATCGCAGAAGAGAAAGTAGGCGCTGCTTACTTAATCACTGATAAAGTAGCTCGTAAAGAAGCGATTTCTGCAGCTAAAGCAGAAGTAATTGAAAAACTAACTGCTGAGCTTGCTGAAGATGAGTCTTTGGATGAGCAAGAAGTTGGTAAACTGTTCGGTTCTCTAGAGAAGAAAACAGTTCGTGGTCGAATCATTGCAGGTGAAAAGCGTATCGATGGTCGTGAACCGGATATGGTTCGTGCACTAGACGTAATGACGGGTGTACTTCCTCGTACACACGGTTCTGCTATCTTCACTCGTGGTGAAACTCAAGCGTTAGTAACCGCCACTTTAGGTACCGAGCGTGATTCACAGCTAATTGATGATCTAACTGGTACTCAAAAGCACCATTTCATGTTGCACTACAACTTCCCTCCATTCTGTGTAGGCGAAACTGGTTTTGTAGGTTCGCCAAAGCGTCGTGAAATTGGTCACGGTAACTTAGCTAAGCGTGGTGTTGCTGCGGTTCTTCCTACACTTGAAGAATTCCCATACTCAATCCGTGTGGTATCAGAAATCACTGAATCAAATGGTTCATCTTCAATGGCTTCTGTATGTGGTACGTCACTTGCGCTTATGAACGCGGGTGTACCAGTTAAAGCATCTGTTGCTGGTATCGCAATGGGTCTAGTTAAAGAAGGCGACGACTTTGTTGTTCTTTCTGACATCTTAGGTGATGAAGATCACTTAGGTGACATGGACTTTAAAGTAGCTGGTACTAACGCGGGTGTTACTGCACTTCAAATGGATATCAAGATTGAAGGTATCACAAAAGAAATCATGCAGATCGCACTTAAGCAAGCAAAAGCGGCACGTTTACACATTCTAGGCGTGATGGACCAAGCAATTGCTGCACCTTCAGAAGAGCTTTCTGAATTTGCACCGCGTATCTACACAATGAACATTCCACCGAAGAAAATCGCAGATGTGATCGGTAAAGGTGGTGCAACAATTCGTCAGCTTACTGAAGAAACTGGCACAACGATCGAAATCGAAGATGACGGTACAGTTAAGATTGCTGCAACAGATGGTCAAAGTGCGAAAGATGCAATTGCGCGTGTAGAAGCGTTAACGGCTGAGCTTGAAGTTGGCACGCTTTACACAGGTAAAGTTGTACGTATCGTTGACTTTGGTGCATTCGTAAACGTACTGCCAGGTAAAGATGGTCTAGTACACATTTCTCAGATCAGTGAAGAGCGTGTAAATAACGTGTCTGATCACCTAACTGTAGGTCAAGAAGTAAAAGTTAAAGTACTTGAAGTTGACCGTCAGGGCCGTGTTCGTCTGAGCATCAAAGAAGCTGTTGAGAAAAAAGCAGACGCTGAGCAAGAAAAGCCAGCTGAATAATCTGTTTTCTCTCATGTAACAATGAAAAGGGGCTGTTAGGCCCCTTTTTTTATGTTTTAATGGCACTTATCGCTATTACGAGTGTCAGCATATAAAGATGGTTCAAGTTTGCTGATATCACATAAAGGAAGCCAATGAAGTTTAAATCATTTCTACTCGCATCAGTGGTTGCGATGACCTTAGCGGGTTGTCAAACAACCTCAGAGAAACAAACGGCTAAGTCGGTGGCTAATGTGCCTTTAGGTGTCCCGTTAGCGGCAAATTATAGAAATGAAATAGAAATTGCTCGTTATTCGGAGCTGTTGCTCTCTCCTGAAATTAATAATGACCAAAAAGCAGAGTTGTTTCTGAGAAGAGGTCGACTCTATGACAGCGTTGGTTTATCAACCTTGGCGCGTATTGATTTTAATCGTGCAGTGCAGCTAAAGCCTGATCTTGCTTCTGTGTATAATTTTCTAGGTATTCACCATACACTTGCGCAAGATTTCGGTAAGGCGTATGAAATGTTTGATGCGGTTTTAGAATTGGATGAAGACCATCAATATGCTTATCTTAATCGTGGCATAGCGCTTTATTATGGTGGTAGACCAGAGCTTTCTAGCCAAGATTTAGAAGCATTTTTAGCACGCTCTCCAGCTGATGCTTATCGTGTTATGTGGGTATATTTAGCGCAAGCAAAAGTAGATGCCAATGCCGCTTACGAGCAACTAAAAGCCAATAGCCAAGCACTTAACCCTGATGAATGGTCTACACAACTTGTACAGCTTTACTTAGGTCAGCTTACCGAAACCCAGTTTTTAGCCCAGATCACAGAGGGTGTAGCAGGGCAGCAGCAATATGCAGAGCGACTCTGTGAAGCATATTTTTATTTAGCAAAGCTATATCAAGCGAGAGGCAAAGAGGCTGTTGCGGTCGACTTCTTTAAACTTGCGCTGGCTACAAATGTATTCGAATTTGTCGAGCATAAATATGCTCGATTAGAACTTGAGCTTTTTGCCGGTGTTAAAGCTGGCTAAGTATTTTTGGTCTTGCTTCTTTCTTGTGGTGATTAACAGCAGCGTTGATCACCCAATGCTTGCGGATAAAATTTCACAATCGGATTTTTTAGAGCGCTTTCCTCAAGCGTATTATTTTGTCGATATAAACCCATTCTACTTACCCGCCACTACCCTAGAAAAACTTCGCCTCTTAGATGAGCCTGAAGTGAATTTAGCTTGGCTATTCCATTTGGTTCGAGAGGGCGAGTTTCATAAAACAAGATTTCTCTGGCAGGCTTTGCCAACCAACATTCCCGAAACAAGATTGAATGAATTGGTTGATCTACTCGTTTTAAAGCAGCGCTGGGAAGAATTAACGACGTTGTCAAAGCGCCTTAAGCCAACAGAGCGGCTAGAGACAGTATTAGATGTTCAGCAAGGCATCGCACCTGACAAATTGAATGAGGCCCAATTAGACGGGCTATCTATCATATTGTTACCTGAACAAGTCGCTTTTAATACAGAGTGTAAAAATAATGTATTGTTATTAGCCGATCGCTTTTCTGCATATCAACATTTAAATATTCTACGAAACAAGTACTTGCTAAAGCCAGAGCCAGAGCAAAATAGCTTTTGTTTGAGCGAGGTTTATTATGTTGGCAATGCACTTAAGTGCGAAGAGGGTTTTAAGGGGTTTGCAACTTGTAACATGATGCGAGATTTGCCTCAATCGGACTACTTAATTGTCATGACAACAAGTGGGCTTGCGAATGTAAGAGGGACACAGATGACGCTCACTCTGACAAGTGATTACGATGTTTTGGTTCATGAATTAATGCACTTTAGTGGCTTCGAGGATGAATATGCCATCTATGGCCAAAAAGCGCACTGGTTGTGTAATTCACAAGGGTTTAAAGCACCAAACTTATTTGTTGGTTCACCTGAAAATGCGCCTCAGGGCTGGGTAAAATCAAAGACCTGTCAAAATGGCAAACTTGACGCTTTTAAACCTGCGCTCAAATGGAGCAAGATGCAATTTCAAGAGCTGCCACTTTCGGAACAATATAGACAGCTTTGGCAAAAAAAAGTACAACAAGATTGGTTGATCGAGCAGCAAAAGCTGGCAAACAATGCACAAACTATTATTAACTAAGCTGTCTGCTTATATCTAATTTTATAATTTAATCTGAATTGTTTGTTAATTTCGTCTAGAATTTAACCGGCTAGAACCTAAAACTATAGACAACTCAAACACTAATAAAGTATAAATTGTAACAGTTTTGCATGGAGAAAATGCACAATTAGATGCATAACTATCCATGGCTATCAGTGTTTAGTTGCACTGTTTATCTCTGTGACAGCACAATAAAAAAGGTTAATTATATGACTTTGCTTTGGATACCTTTGCTATCCTTCTTTGGCAGTATTATTTCATCTTTAACAGGCAAGTTAACGCGTAACCAAACTACCGCTTTAACACTCGTAATGCCTGCTATTGCCTTAATACTGGTCATTAACTCTGCGGCAGATGTTTTTGCGGGTGAAGTACTGCGTGAAAGCATCAATTGGGTGCCTGCACTTGGTCTAGAGTTATCATTCCGACTTGACGGGCTCTCACTGCTATTTATTTTTATGATCTTAGGTATTGGCATGTTGGTTATCTTCTATGCCCGTTATTACCTGAGTGAAAAAGATTCTATGCCGAAATTATTCGCTTACCTGATGCTATTTATGACGGCGATGTTAGGTATTGTAACGGCGAATAACGTGCTTCAACTGTGGCTATTCTGGGAGCTTACCAGTATTAGCTCATTCTTATTGATTAGCTATTGGTGGGATAAGTCAGAAGCACGTAAAGGTGCGCGTATGGCTTTAACTATCACTGGCGGTGGTGGTCTTGCCTTACTTGCCGGTTTGTTAATGTTGGGTCATATTGTTGGTAGCTATGATATCGATGTCATATTAGCAAGCCGTGAACTTATTCAAGCACATGACTTATATGAAGCTACGCTAGTATTGGTATTATTAGGTGCATTTACCAAGTCTGCACAATTCCCATTCCACTTCTGGTTGCCACATGCGATGGCAGCACCAACACCTGTAAGTGCTTACTTACATAGTGCAACTATGGTAAAAGCGGGTATTTTCTTACTTGCACGTTTTTATCCAGCGCTGGCGGGTACTGAGCTTTGGTTTATTTTAGTTGGTCTTACAGGCCTAGCGACTTTGCTATTTGCTGCTTATGTTGCGCTGTTCAAACATGACCTAAAAGGCCTATTAGCTTACTCTACAATTAGTCACCTAGGTTTGATTACTTTATTGTTTGGTTTAGATACTGAGCTTGCAACCGTGGCGGCAATTTTCCACATCATTAACCATGCGACTTTTAAAGCGTCTTTATTTATGGCCGCAGGTATTATTGATCATGAATCGGGTACGCGCGATATGCGTAAACTCAATGGCATGTGGCGATTTATGCCTTATACCGCAACACTTGCTATGGTTGCTGCCGCTTCTATGGCGGGTGTACCGTTACTGAATGGTTTCTTATCAAAAGAAATGTTCTTTGCAGAAACCCTGCATCAACAGCTATTAGGTTCAATGTCTTGGTTAGTTCCAGTGCTTGCAACCATCGCTGCAGCTTTCTCAGTGGCTTATTCAGCGCGATTTATTCATGATGTTTTCTTTAACGGCGACCCGGTTGATTTACCAAAAGAGCCTCATGAAGCACCACGATACATGCGCATTCCAATCGAGATACTTGTAGCCCTATGTTTGATTGTGGGAATGTTCCCGAATTTCATTGTTCATGACATTATTTATACGGCTGCAGATGCCGTGCTTGCAGGGCAAGTGCCTGAGTATAAAATCTCCCTTTGGCACGGTTTTAACTTACCATTGCTTATGAGTGCGCTTGCCGTTGCCGGTGGTATTTTAATTTATACTCAGCGCAAGTATTTATTCCAATTCCAAGCGTCACTGCCTCCGATGACTGGTAAGAAGATGTTTGATGGCTCAGTGTCTAAGTTAGTTAAATGGAGCCAAAATAAAATTGCCGCCGTTGAAAATGGCTCTTTGCAACGTTATTTAATGCTGATGTTCGTGATTGTTTTGCTGGCAGCGGGTTGGCCGTTATTTGAAATGGCGCAATTGGCGGGTGACAACCCTCTGACACCAGTAGATATGCACAATGGTATTGGCGCCGGTTTGTTAATGATTGCTGCAATCGCGACAGTGATTTGGCATCGCCAGCGCATGATATCTCTACTTATGCTATCAGTTGTGGGTTTAATGGTATCAATTGCCTTTACACGCTTTTCAGCCCCTGATTTAGCATTAACCCAACTAACCGTAGAAGTAGTAACCATTATATTACTAATGCTTGCGCTATTTTTCTTACCGCAAAAGTCACCTAAAGCTTCAAGCTCTGTGCGTGTTTTACGTGATTTAGGTATTGCCTCTACAATTGGTATCGTCGTGGGTAGTATTTGTTATGCGTTAATTACTCGTCCACTGACCAGTATTTCTGATTTTTTCTTAGCGAACGCGAAAACAGGCGGTGGTGGTACTAACGTGGTTAACGTGATATTGGTTGATTTCCGTGGTTTTGACACGCTCGGTGAGATTTGTGTACTCGGTATTGCAGCTTTGGGTATCTATAAGCTATTGGTAAACTTACCGCTGTTTATGCCAGGCTCTGATAGTGAAGGGCGTCCTTGGGCGAAAGAGCGCTATCCGTTGTTGCTTGCAAGTATCTCACAGAGTCTATTGCCTCTCGCACTGTTAGTGTCCTTTTATATTTTCCTTCGAGGCCATAACTTACCGGGTGGTGGCTTCATTGCAGGTCTTATCACAGCGATTGCCTTTATTCTGCAGTACATTGCGCATGGTTCGAACTGGATAGCAGAACGATTAACCATCAACTACCGTAAAATTATTGCATCGGGTATCGCAATTGCCCTAGCAACAGGTGTAGGCAGTTGGTTATTTGGCCGTCCGTTCTTGAAAACATGGTTTGATTACTTCGACCTTCCTATGATTGGTCAGATTGAGCTTGCCAGTGCCCTCGTATTTGATCTAGGGGTATATATCACTGTTGTTGGTGCAACTCTGATGATTTTAGCAAGTCTAGGTAAATTAACTGCCAATGCACCGAAAGAAGAGGTAAACATCTAATGGAAATATTATATGCATCTTGCGTGGGCCTTTTGGTCGCGTGTGGCGTGTTCTTGATTTTGCGCTCAAGAACTTTTCCTGTGGTATTAGGCCTAACTATGCTGTCTTACGCGGTGAATTTATTTTTATTCGCATCAGGTCGTTTAACGTTAAATAAAGCTGCTGTGCTTGGATATAGCTCAGATTACGCAGATCCTTTACCACAAGCTTTAGTATTAACTGCGATTGTAATTGGCTTTGCGATGACCGCATTTGTGGTGATTTTAGCAATCCGAGGCCGTGCAGATTTAGGCAATGACCATGTTAATGGTCAAGTTCCGACTAATAATAACAAGGGCAAAGCATGATCCAACATTTAACTTCTCTGCCTGTATTACTTCCTATGTTGGCAGGGGTTATTTTATTAATGCCACCTTGTGGTAAGAATAAGCAAATCCGTCGCTTTTCTTCAGTGGCACTCAGTTTTATCACCTTGCTTGCATCGGTGCTGCTGCTGTTTCAAGTAAAAGAAATGGGTAGCACAACCTATGCGATAGGTGATTGGCAGGCACCGTTCGGTATTGTGTTGTTTGCTGATCCTCTTTCGACTTTATTGGTTTCTCTTACTTCTTTGCTTGGCCTGACTTGTGCATTGTATGCGTGTGCAGGCGATGACGAGAAAGGCAGCTTTTATCATCCTTTATTACACTTCTTAGTGTTGGGTGTAAATGGCGCATTCTTAACGGGCGATGCGTTTAATCTATTTGTTTTCTTTGAAGTGTTATTGATTGCATCTTATTCATTGTTAATGCATGGCGGCGATAAGCACAATACTCGAGCAGCGTTACAATACGTGATAATGAACTTGGTGGGCTCTGCCATTTTCTTAATTGCACTAGGCATTTTATATGGTGTACTTGGCACATTAAACATGGCTGATATGGCAAACAAAATCACAAACTTACAGGGTGATGATGTTTACCTTGCTAAAATTGGTGGCTTGTTACTACTTGTTGTATTTGCTCTAAAAGGCGCGCTTTTACCGCTTCATTTATGGTTGCCTAACACATATGCGACGGCAATGCCGGTTGTTGCAGCTCTGTTTGCAATTATGACTAAGGTGGGTGTTTACTCAATGATGCGAGTATACACACTGATTTTTGGTGACGAAGCTGGTGAGTTAAGCCATATGGCCCAGAGTTGGCTGTGGTGGTTAGCCTTGGCAACAATCGTGATGGGCGCGATTGGGGTTTTGGCGAGTAAAGATATGCGCAAGCTTGTGGCTAACTTAGTGATAGTATCTGTGGGTACGCTGGTTGCGCTCGTTGCTGTGCAAACAGAAGAAGCCAGTGCTGCTGCTATTTTCTATCTAGTTCATTCGACACTTGTCACGGCGGCATTATTCTTACTTGCCGATATGATAGGCATTCAACGTGGTAAAGTTGCTGATCGCATCACTATTGGTCGACCTGTCACCCAACCTATATTACTTGGCGGGGCGTTTGCTATCGCTGCTATTACGGTTATTGGTATGCCACCGCTTTCAGGTTTTATTGGCAAAGTTTGGCTACTAAGAGCGACATTCGAGAGTGAATATGGTGCTATATTCTGGGGGCTATATTTATTGGCTAGCTTGGCTTTATTAGTCGGTATTTCAAAAGCAGGTAGTACAGTGTTTTGGCATCACCAAAACAAAGGACAAGACAATGCAGAGCCAGTTAAGGCACATAAATATCAGATATCTGCGCTGTTAATTGTATTACTTGGCTCACCATTAATGGTTATTTTTGCTGGTAATATGTCTGAGTATGCCATTGAAGCCGCAAAACAACTGCATGACTTCTCAGCGAATATCTCTGTGGTACTTGGGGAGGAGAAATAATGCGTACAGAAGCAAGATTTAAGTGGCTACCAACGCCATTTAGAAGTTTATTACTATTTAGTGTTTGGCTGTTACTCAATAACAGTGTTTCGCCTGGGCATCTTATCTTAGGTGCAATTCTAGCGATAGTGATCCCATTGGCAACTAATCCATTTAGGACTAAACAGCCGTTGATCTTACATCCCGGGCTGGCATTAAAACACCTATTGTTAGTGTTGTACGATATCATTACCGCAAATATTCAAGTTGCGCTTTTGATATTAGGGCCGACGAAGAAGCTTAACCCTGGCTTTGTTAAGGTGCCTCTTGATCTTGACCAGGCCATGCCGATTACGATTCTAGCTAGCACAGTATCACTGACCCCAGGAACGGTTAGTGCTGAGGTTTACCCTTGGAAAGAGACATTAAAAGAAGGTGAAGAGCCTGAGCAACGTTATTTACTCATTCATGTGCTTAACCTAAAAGATGAGCAAGAGTTGATTAACACCATAAAACAACGTTACGAAGCACCGTTAAAGGAGATCTTTGAATGTTAGAGACAGTTATCCTGATTGTATTTGCGATGATTGGCGTTTCGTTACTATTGAATCTGTGGCGATTAGTGAAAGGCCCGTCAGTGCCAGATAGAATATTGGCTTTAGATACCATGTACATTAATAGTATTGCTCTGATTATTTTATATGGGCTGAGCATGGGCACTGAGCTTTACTTTGAGGCAGCGCTGTTAATTGCAATGCTAGGTTTTGTAAGCACAGTCGCTGTATGTAAGTATTTACTACGTGGCGATATAATTGAGTAGGTGTACGATGGCTGAGTGGATTATTTCTATATTACTTTTGATTGGCGGCTCATTCGTTTTAGTGGGGTCAATTGGCCTTGTGAAAATGCCAGACTTCTTCATGCGTCTACATGGTCCGACAAAAGCAACAACACTGGGTATGGCTTGTTTGTTAACAGCAGCAATGGTGTTTTTTAGTCAATCTGAAGCGGGGATCAGTGTTAAAGAGATCTTGATTTCGATTTTTTTACTATTAACAGCACCTATTAGTGGTTATATGCTCATTAAATCGGCAATACACCACAAGCTTGATAGTATCGAGCGCACAAAAGGTAAAGATAACATTGAGGATGATGTTTGATTTAGTTGACTGTCTAAGCTTTTGAACGAGTCATTTTAAATGGCTCTTTTAGGTGGATAAAGCTTAAAAAATGAGACAAGCGCGCTAAGAAAAGACTTAGCGGCTTGCTCATTGGGCTAGTAAACGTTTCTATAATGCAGGTTGGATTTCTACTTCTTGACCTTGAGTAAGAGTTTCAGCGCCCCTTACCGCAATTTTGTCACCTACTTTTAAGGCGCCTCTGTCTTTTGATTTAATTGCAACTTGATCACCTTGGCCTTTACCAACAATGACTGCTACATGTTCTGCGGTATTATCATCTCTAATTTTCACGATATGCACACCTTGTTGCCTAAGTATTAGAGCGTCTCTATTAACGATTAGTTCCTCAGTATTTGAGCTTAAAGGTACAACGACATCGACTAATTGCCCGGAAGCCCAACTTTCTAAGTGATTTGCTAAAAGGTCTGCACGAACTTCAAAGGATTGCGCTCTTGGATCAGTTGCTGGGATCACAGCGGTTACAGTTGCAAGTGCCTGTTGTGGCTCATCTAGTTGACCTGCGCTTAACTGTAATTCATTGCCTAGACTTAAGTATTTTAAATATTTAACAGGTACATACAAACGCACTTCAAGGTTGTTTATGTCAATTAAACTGACAAGCGGCTGAGCACGGTTTATTTCGCTACCAGCACGTTCATATCTTTCGCTCACTACACCGCTAAATGGCGCTTTCAGTACCGCTCGGTTTAATTGGTCTTCAATGACTTTCAGTTCAATCTCGGCCAATTTAATATCAGTGAGGGTTAAGTCATGTTGATTCTGCGCTTGATCGACTTGTGTCGCTGCGGCGCTGTTACTTTTGGCCAATCGTTTTAAGCGAGCAAGTTCCTGCTTTTGAAAGGTAAGATTAATTCTGGCTCTCTCTAACATGACCTCTTGTTTTGCCTTAGCGAGTTGTAGTGGCAACAAGTCAATCTTAGCGAGCATGTCATTTTTGTTGACCAACTGTCCTGGTGTGGCTACAAAGGTTAATCTGCCAGCTACACCAGACGTTAATGTGACATCTTGTTTTCCATAAAGAGTACCGTGTACTGACAAATTACTATGTAGTCTTGCCTGCTCTATGGTTTCAACTGCAACAGGCGAAACCGCAAAACTCGATGCAGAAAATAAGCCGATACAAGATATTACCCCTAGGGCAAAACTGTTTGAAAGCAT
Source organism: Pseudoalteromonas sp. AWM4_233 (assembly GCF_056158285.1). Classification (NCBI taxonomy): domain Bacteria; kingdom Pseudomonadati; phylum Pseudomonadota; class Gammaproteobacteria; order Alteromonadales; family Pseudoalteromonadaceae; genus Pseudoalteromonas; species Pseudoalteromonas sp. AWM4_233. Next base: position 1,113,630 of record NZ_JBSWSZ010000001.1, read on the forward strand.
ACTCGTGCGAATCTTAGAGAGGTTAAAAATCATCAGCAGTTTCCTTTATTGATTCGCAACTAAATTGAGTTGCGGCTTTTCTTTGTTAATGGGCTTCGGTGTTTTATATTTGCTTTTACCTAATAGTAATAAGCTAGGCATTAATACCAGTGTAAAAATAGCGCTGATAGCCATCCCCCCAACAATTACGGTTGCTAAACCGCGGTATATCTCTGAGCCGACACCTGGTACTAGCATCAGTGGCAACATGCCGAATAAACTGGTTAGCGTACTTAAGTAAACTGGGCGAGCACGTAATAATACGGCTTGCCTCACAGCATCTTCTCTTTGCATCCCGTCTCGTTCAGAGCTACGAGTTTGGTCAACTAATAAGATGGCATTATTGACGACTAACCCGAGCAGAATAATAAAACCAATCATGGTTAAGAGGTCGAGTGATTGAAAGGTAAATAGGTTTAGTACATACAGAGCAATAACTCCGCCTGCTAACGCCAATGGCATGATCAATAGAACAAGGAAGCTATCTTTGGCTGATTTAAATAATGCAGTCATCAATAAAAATAAGATGAATAAGGCTAAGGCAAAATTGATGGTCATTTCCTCAATTGCTGAATTCATCTTCTGCGCATTACCAGCCAAGATTACACTCGTTGAAGCAGAAACCGCAGCTTGTACTTGTGGTAGCACTTGTGAATTAAGGCGTGTTTGCGCCTCCTGTAAACTCATCTGAGGCGGTGGGGTAACCATGACGGTGACTGTGCGCTTGCCATTTACACGTCTTAACTGTGTTGGCCCTACGGTTCGTTCAACACGGGCAAGTTCACCGAGTGTTTGTGTTCCAGCCAGAGGTGTAATAATAGGCATCTCTTTAAGCTCTTCTGGTGATTGCCAGGGTTTTGCACGCAAGATGACGTTCATACGTTCGTTACCATCGAAGTACTCATTAATAAATAATCCCCCAGTGAATGCTTGCACAGCTTGTGCAACGTCACTGCGTGTTAGGCCCGCTTGAGTGATCCGTCTGTCATCAGGGTGAAGCCTTAACTCCGGTTCGGCCATATCTAAACGCGGCATAGGCTGCGCTGAAGCGTTAGGTATAGCTTCTCGTGTTGCTTGCAAAGCGACTCTTGCACCTGCGATCAAATCATCAATGTTTGGGCCAGATAAATCGATATTTATTGCTCGACCATCTCCACCATTGTTGACTCGGATCATCGAGCCTCTTGTTAAAAAAACACGTGTATCAGGCAAATCATGGAATATCTCTTCACGTGCTACTTTCATAAGTTCTTCTACTCGGGTTGGATCGTCCGAGTAAATGAACCCACCAGCATTTGAACCAAAGACATAGAAGTTAAAGTCTTTTATTTTCGGCAACTTTTCGCCTTCGTAATACGGCATCACACGCTTTTTAACTCGTGATGCAATTTCGGCTTCCATAAATTGGATATTGCCACCCGGAGGTGTCAGCAAGGTGTAAAAGAAACCATCGGTAGGAGCACGAGGCATAAAATCTGTTTGAGGCAATAAAGCATAGGTAATAAATACAGAGCCACCTAACAAAGAGACAATCCAACTAAGCTGTTTAACTCTGCTATTGGTTAACTTAACCACAAAATGGGTGACTTTATGCCAATAGGCTTGATATGGGTCAGATTTAATCTTTGTATCCGGCCAAAGCTTATTTGCGACAGGAATAAGCGTCATGGCACAGATAAGTGACGAGATAACAGCGATAGATAAGGTCAAAGCGAGATCTGAAAATAGCTGACCCTCAATACCCGCCATAAACATGATAGGTAAAAAAATAGCGACACTGGTTGCAGTGGAAGCAAATAAAGCCCCCCCAACTTGTGTGGCTCCTTTCAAAGTTGCTTTGCTTGCAGCCATGCCCGAGGCAGTGAGTCTAGCTATGTTTTCTTGCACGATAATTGCAGCATCAAGTACCAAGCCTACGGCAAATGCCAGACCTGCTAATGACACAACATTTAAACTTCGCTCAAATAGGTTAAGCGCTAAAAATGCAACCATCAGTGAAACAGGGATGGTTGCTGCGATGATCAGAGTGGGTTTTAGTCCTCTAAAAAACAGCCAGAGAATACCGCAAGCCAGTAATACCCCTAAGCCTAAATTACCTTTTACCAGCTGTAATGCATTTCTGATATGCACTGATGAATCGAAGCTTAGTTCAATGGCAAGGCCTGCTTCTTTTAAAGCGCCTTCATTTAGCTCTTTAATGGCATGGTTTATTTCGTCTAATACAGCAACAGTATTGGCGTCATTTGCTCTTGAAATTGTGATGTAATAAGCTGGTTTACCATTTCTTAATGTCATAGAGCGGCGATCAGTCACTGTATCTTCGACACTGGCGATATCGCCTAAATAAATGGGCCGTTCACCCACATAGCCCACTCGTAGTTCAGCTAAGTTGTCGACATTGTATTTTCCGGTGAATCGCACTGTGTATTGTCGACGTCCGACATCAGCCAAGCCGCCAGAGCTATCATTGGCTGTCGATAATGTACGACGAATTTGCGCAAGGCTGATACCAAATGCCGCTGCTTTTTGCGGATCGAATGTTACACGCAATTCACGAGGTCGTTCACTGTTCATATTGACACGAGAAATTCCTGGGATCCGCGCAAGCCTAGGTTCAATAATGTCTTCAATTTGCTTTTGATATTGCGCCATATCAAGTTGCTCAGAGTCAAAGCTTAAAGGCACAACTAATAAACTTGCTGCTGTTGGACCTCCTGAGCCAGGACCACCATTTCCTCCTGCAGTAACCACAGGGTCCATCGCATCTAAAGGAAGAGGGGGGGCTTGGTTTAAACTAGTTAGCACATCCAACATGGCTTGTTGCATATCAGCGCCAACAGCAAAAGTCAGATTTATTGCACCGCCACCTTGGTTGATATTGGTATTTACCTCGAGTGCGCCAGGTGTATGTTTTACGGCATTTTCTAAAGGTTCGATGATCATGGATTCAATTTCTTCAGGGGCTGCTTGTCGCCAACCAGAAAAAATAGTGATCTGAGGTTGTTCAATTTCAGGAGTGAGCTGAATGGGTAGCTTAAAAATGCTGATGATGCCAAATAAAATGATTAAAGTAAGAATGACAAGGATCGCAGCCGGGTTCTTTAAAGAGGAACGGGTTAAGTTCATGGTAATGTCCAAAGGCACCAAAAGTAATCAGCTATAACATTGTGGCGCAGATGTGGATAATTTAGCAAAGATAAAAAATCCGGATTTCGTTGAATCTCCCTAGAAGTCAGTTAAACCGTAGGTTTCGTAATATCTTGTAACGTTTTGAAAAAACTTATTCATGAAATTTGCTTAAGAATTTTTGATTTGAAGCAAGCATTCGGCTTTTCAGACTTTTAAATTTCTATGATAGAAATACAATCACGGCAAAATTTGTATAAGGAATGATTATGTTTGTTGCATTGAAATGGGACCATCAAATAGGTGCGCATTTTGTTTCTTGGATTGTCGTCGAGTGTTCGGGTGTGAATGAAAAGTTTGGTTTGCCACAAGCATTACCTCCTCGCAGAGACATTGCCTATTTTGTTGACGAAAAGACAGCGGAATATGATGCAAAGGTATTTGCGGCTTATAAAAATGGTTTGCTTGATATCACTTTAGTAGACAAGTATGACCCTTATTTGTCTTCGCACCATGGCTTTTGTCATTATGAGTGGGATCACACTTATATGGGTGACTTGGTGAAACATGCAGTATTATATTGGGAAGATGGCAAACACCAGCAACCTAAGCCTTTTAGAGATGACATTGGTTATTTTATGTGCCCAAAACAATCAGAAGCCGATAGTCAGTTTTATGCACAATATAAGCTCGGCCTGCTAGATTTCAACTCAGAAAATTTAAAAACAGCCTAACACGTAGCAAGCAAAGTGACATGAAGCTAGTTTGTGCTAGCTTCATTGATTAATTTATTTTGAAAGTCTGATTTCACAATCTCTAGTGCAGCAAGTACATCTTCGGCTGGTAACTCATGTTGTTCTAATAACATTATTAAGTCGACTGCTAATTTCACATGGATTGGTGCATTTTCTAAATTATTGCTCATTTCTAAAAGTTACTCATTGACCGTTGAACCTCTTTTAGCCACTTGTGTCATGGCAACATCAATTGCAATATCGACTCTTTGCTCCATTTGGATACGCTCATGTTGGGGTAAATAAAAAGCCATGTCTACATCATAGCGAATATACCTTGCAGGTAGTTGATTAAGTACTGTACAGCAAAAGTCAGCCATTACATCATCATCGTATTTGTCTTGCAGGTTTCGTTCAACGATGCGATCTAGCATGACTTTTTCATAATAATTATGTACATCATCATGTAGTTTCATGTCATCTTCCTAATGTTTTTATTTTTTGAGTTTATACCAAAAATCAATAGTTTTCGAACACAGCGTATAAAAGTTGTTTATGTACTTCAATCAGTTGTTCTTCATTACGTTGGTAGCCACCGCCAAGTCCAATCGATAAAGGGATATCGCTGTTTTTACAAAATGAAATTACTTTTCTATCACGCTCTAATACACCAGCTAGACTGATATCAAGTAAACCAAGTTCATCTTTATGATAAATATCAGCACCGGCATTATAGATAATAATATCAGGTCGATAGAGACGTTTAATTAAATCTAAAGCTTGCTCTAGTGTTTGCAAATAGTGTGCATCGGTACAACCTTTTTCGAGCTCGAAATCAAGATCTGAGCGCGCTTTTGCTCGGGGGAAATTCTGAGCGCAGTGTAAAGAGCAAGTAATGATGTTGTCGTTACCATGTAAAATGTCAGCAGTGCCATCACCTTGGTGCACATCGCAATCGAGGATCACAACGCGCTCAACAAGGCCTTGCTGGATCAGATTTTGCGCGGTTATGGCATGATCGTTAAAAATACAAAAGCCAGCACCATGGTCGAATTTTGCATGATGGTAGCCTCCTGCTAAGTTTAAGCCAAGCCCTTGTTTTAATGCGTATTCAGCAGCTTCAATACTTGCACCAACAGAAAGCAAAGTTCTTTCAACCAGCTCCGTTGACCATGGAAAGCCCATTTTTTTGATTGCTTTCTCAGATAAAAAACCATTCACAAATGCGTCGACATAATTTACATCATGGCAAAGCTTGATCTGCGCTAAGCTAGCTGGTTTCGGCTCAAAGACTTGTTCGGAGAACCCCATATCATGAATTGCATTTTCAAGTTTCTGGTATTTCTTTATCGGAAAGCGGTGCCTCTCAGGCAGTTGTAGGGCACTGTATAGAGGGTGATAGAAAATCATTAGCGGTTTTGTTGTTTTTCGACTTGTTGAATTTTGTCTTCAGTGGCGGAAATGGCTTTTCTACATCGCCCAAGTCGGGCATGCAGTGCCAATATTTCTTGATTGATTTTACTTGCTTCAGAAGTACTTGCCGATGATAGCTGCTGTTTACGAATATCGATCATCTCTTGTAAACGACGCTCAAACTCATGGTTTTGTGATAGCTCTTGATACAGCTCATGAGAGCTTTGCATGATTTTCTTGACCGCTTGCTTATAGACCTTTGCTTTTTTGGGCTTTGTAAACTTATTCTCTTTGGCCCAAACAGGCGTAGATTTTAATACCTTTATAACGGCTTCTATTTGTGTACTTAATTTTTCGAGGGCAAACGCATAAGCATGACGTTTATCTGGGCTTGGTAACCTTGCAAAAGCATCTTTGATTTCGTCTACGTAGTCGCAAAGTTTCAAGCTTTTTGTAGCAAACACGCTGTGTGCGAATAAACTTGGCTGTGCTTGAATGTAGCGGTTTTTATCAAACCACTTCGCTTTATCAAATTGGTGAGCATGCTGAGCAAGTTGCTCAATTTGCTGCTGTAATTTGACAATGGCCTGACTCATATAAAATAAGCCTCATAAATAAGTTTACCGGCAAGGACGATAACGACACTATTAAACAGTGGTTTTATCAGCTTATTACCGAACTTAATTGCAGAGTGTGCACCTATCCACGCGCCTACCATTAAAAATAGCCCCATGGTAATACCGAGTAGAAAGTTAACATGACCTAATGCTACAAAGGTGATCAGCGAAATAAAATTTGACACAAAGTTCATTGAACGCGCGAGTCCGCAATTCAACAATAAACTCATTTTGTAGAGTAGGCTATTTGATGCAGTCCAAAAAGTGCCCGTACCAGGGCCTGCTAAACCATCAAAAAAGCCTAAACTTAACCCTTGTGACCACTGTTTTATTTTTAGCTGCAATGTTTTGGTAGGTAAATGATGACTGGTCTCAGTACTAAACTTACCAAATAGGCTGTAGCAGGCTACAGCAATGATGATCACTGGCAGTAATTTATTTAAAAACTCAATACTGAGATGATCAACCAATAGAGTACCGAGCAGTGCACCGATTGCGGTTGCCAGTATAGACCCTGCCCAAAACTTGGGGTTGAATAAGTTCTTTTTATAATAGGTGATGCTAGCTGTAATTGAGCCAAAGCTTGCAGCAAGTTTATTGGTACCTAACGTCATGTGTGGAGGTAAGCCTGCAGTAAGAAGAGCTGGTACAGTTAACATGCCGCCTCCGCCAGCTACCGCATCAATAAAGCCTGCTATAAGAGCGACCAAACACAATAAGCCCCAAGTCATGGGGTCGAGCGCAAATTCAAACATTAATAATCTATTTGTCTTTTAAATGGCGGGAGGGTATCTAGCATGGCTTTACCATACCGTTTACTGACCAAACGCCTATCAAGGAGCGTGATTTTTCCTTGATCGGTTTCTTTTCTCAGCAGTCTACCACAGCTTTGTACTAATTTCTTTGCGGCATCGGGAACAGTGATTGATAAAAATGGATTACCACCTTTACTTGTAACAAACTCAGCTTGTGCCTCTTCTATTGGGGAGGTAGGTACAGCAAAAGGGATCTTAGTTATGACTAAATTTTCTAAATAAGCACCGGGTAAATCGAGTCCTTCAGACAAACTTTGCGTACCAAATAAAATACTGCCATGGCCAGAGTCAATGCGAGATTTGTGTTTTTTCAGTAGGGCATCACGAGAAAATTCACCTTGCACTAGGATCTGCCAGTTTTTCAGGCGCATTTTTTTCGCGACATGTTCCATCTGCCAATATGAGGCAAATAACACCAAATTACCCTTAGTTCTGTCTAAATACTTAGGCAAAGCATCGGCTAAAAAGTCACTGAATGCTTTATCAGTAGGCTCTTTATCTGTGGTCGGTATATGTAGAGTTGCTTGTTTGGGATAATCAAACGGTGAATTAGCTTTAATATATTGCACGCCTTCTTCACCTTTTAACCCACTTTCTTTTGCGAAATGGTCAAATGTACCGAGTGCACTGAGCGTGGCTGAACATAATACGGCGCCTGCACATTCTCGCCATAGTTTGTCTTTTAAGTAGTAACCCACTTCAATAGGGCAGTCGCAAAGTAAATGGTCGTGATGGTTTTTATATTCGAGTCGCTTTATCCAGCGAGCATGCGGAATACTGTCACCTTTACTAGCGTAGCTGAACCACAGTTTTTGTAATTGCTCAAGACGGTTGATGTACTGCCCACTTTCGGCTAAAAGTGGATCGGCTAAGAATGCAGTTACGTCACCATCACTGACATCTAAAGTAAGTGCATCATGCATTTTATTGAGTGCTCTTAAGGCATCGAGTGTTGCATCGCTGATGTCTTTGGCTTTAATGGTCAATTGCTCTGGCACAATACCGTGTTCAAATCGATAAGTATCGTCATCGTTGTAATTAAAATCAGCTTGATCAAGTAGGTCTCTGACCGACCTTAAATCTTTAGCCGCATCATTTGCAGCGTCATTGAGTTTAAAATTTTGGCCAATGGCTTTTTGCGACACAATGGCATTGGCCATCTTTTGGCTGAACTTTAAAAGTTTTTCAATCCAATCTAATGTGCCTTTAATGGTTGCCGCTGCGGATGAAAAGTCTCGGGTGATATGAGGCAAATGGTGCGCTTCATCTATGACATAAAAAGTCTCATCGGGCTCAGGTAATATTTTGCCGCCACCGAGCTCTAAGTCAGCAAGTAACAGAGCATGGTTAATAACAAGTACATCCATTTGCGCCATTTTTTGTCGTGCTAAATGGAAAGGACATAGATGATGAGACTTCATCTGTCTTTGACATGCATGTTTATCGCAGGCAATTAAATTCCATACTCGATCAGGAATGGTGTCGGCCCAACTGTCTCTATCACCTTGCCATTGTTTGTTCTGATAGGCATTTTGTAGCGCAACTAAGCAGTTTTTCTCTTGTTCAGATAGCGGAGAGCTTAATGTAGGCACGAGTGACATTTGCATCATGTCTTCGTCTAGTGCTGAATTTAATTTGTGCACACAGATATATCTATGCCTGCCTTTTACCAAATCAAACTTAAAATCTAGCCCTGAGTGCTCTTTAAAAAAAGGTAATTCTTTTTCGATGAGTTGCTCTTGTAAGGCAACAGTAGCAGTAGAAATGACGAGTTTCTTCTTTTTAGCCAATGCTAAGGGCAGGGCACCTAAACAGTAGGCGAGAGACTTACCTGTACCAGTTCCAGCTTCAATCACACAAATTTTTTGTGATCTATGGTATTCGCCCGCTAATACTTTGGCGATTTCTGCGACTAGATAGTTTTGGCTTTTTCTCGGTCTATAACCGTCTAAGCTTTCAGCAATGCTGGTGTGTGTTGTTCGAATTGTTTTTTTTAATGCATCTGAAAGCATGAAGGTCGCCTAAAAAGTACGGTATGTATATAATTACAGTGTTTGATATTTTAGATGGGGTTTTATCTTGGCACAAGCTGTATACGAAGGCTTTATACTATCACGCCAGCAATTTAATCAGCAGGGGAAGTTGTGTCTTTGTTATTGGCTTATGACACCACAAGGTCCAGCCAAGGTAATTATACCCGATCAGCAATCTGTTTTTTTTATTCGTCATTCAGATTTAGCGCAAGCTAGAAGCCTTATCAAAGAGCAAGGGTTGCAATGTGACATAAAATCACTTTCACTAAAGCACTTCGATGGTGAGCCCGTTGCAGCCTGTTATTTTTCTTCCAATCAGCATCTATTTCAAGTCAAGCAACGCTTTTCTCAGCATATGCGTTTGTATGAGGATGATATTCGTCATTGCGACCGTTATTTAATGGAACGATTCATAAAAGGCGGTGTTTGGGTAAGTGGAAAAGTGAAGCAACGTAATGGTTATATCGAGATCACGGATGCAAAGTTAAAAGAAAACCCAGACTACAAGCCAAATCTTTCTATGCTGTCACTTGATATTGAGTGTGATGGACAAGGGGTACTTTTTTCGGTTGGTCTTGTCAGCGAGCACTATAAAAATGTCATCATGATTGGGGCACCTCAGCAAACAGAGCAAAGTATTATTTGGGTAGAGGACGAAATTGAACTGCTGCATGTTTTAATGCAGCAAGTGAAGGCCATAGATCCTGATGTGATTATTGGTTGGAATGTCATTGAGTTTGATTTTGTGGTTTTAGCTGAGCGGGCTGAAGCACTCGGTATTGAACTTTGTTTAGGGCGTGATAACGCCTCTATAGATATTTATAAAGGCAACTATGTTCGAGTTTTGATTTCAGGCCGAGTAGTTATTGATGGTATTGATACCATGAAAAATGCCACGTATCACTTTCCGAGTTTTAGCCTTGCTAATGTGGCGAGTGAAATCTTAGATGAGCAAAAGCTTATCCAACAAGATAATCGCTTGTCTGAAATTATCAGGCAGTTTAATGAAGATAAACTCGCTTTAGCAGCCTACAACTTGCAAGATTGCATGCTTGTTATGTCGATATTCAAAAAACTAAACTTGCTAGAATTTGCCATTGTCCGAACGCAAATGACAGGTTTGGAGCTCGAAAAAATGGGCGGCTCAGTTGCTGCTTTCATTAATCTATACTTACCTTTATTACATCGAAGTGGCTATATCGCGCCAAATTTAGCCGAGCATGGTTTGTCTTTTGAGAGCCCTGGCGGTTATGTCATGGAGTCAAAACCCGGCCTTTATAAAAATGTACTCGTACTCGATTTTAAAAGCCTATATCCATCCATCATTCGGACTTTTTTTATAGATCCTCTTGGACTTATTAAAGGATTAGAAAACCAAGAGAATGCATTAGAAGGCTTCAACGGCGGGTATTTTTCTACATCTGCACATCATTTGCCTCAATTGGTCGAGCAATTGTCAGAGAAACGACAAAACGCCAAAGAGCAGGGCGATGCCATGTTATCGCAAGCTATCAAAATTATAATGAATAGTTTATACGGTGTATTAGGCTCAAAAGGGTGTCGTTTTTATGACCCTAGGCTTTCTAGCTCCATTACCCTTCGCGGTCATCAAATTATGCTAACAACGCGTAAATGGCTCGAAAATTGGGGATATGAAGTTATCTACGGGGATACAGATTCAACTTTTGTTGCTTTACCAGAAGAGTTAACTGGTGAGCAAAGTCACGAAATAGGCAAAGTGCTACAAAGAAAAATCAACCAAACTTGGTCTTTAGAATGCGAAGAACGTTTTGGCATTCAAAGTCATTTAGAAATTGAATTCGAGACGCATTACAGCCCATTTTTTATGCCGACTATCCGTGGGCAAGAAACCGGTTCAAAAAAACGTTATGTGGGCAGAGTAGCAAAGGATGGTCAATCTGAGCTGGTATTCAAAGGTATGGAGACAGTCAGAAGTGATTGGACCGACATAGCAAAATTATTTCAAAAAGAGTTAGTTGAAACATTATTCTCAGAAGGGGATCTTGAATCTGTCGCGCAAAAATATATCGAACAGATCCTTAATGGCGAAAATGACCACTTACTCATCTACAAAAAACGCTTAGGTAAGCCACTTGAGCAGTATGTTAAGAATATCCCACCCCATGTCAGAGCCGCGAAAACGCTACCAAAATCTGCTGGCATTACCTTTTGTAAAGGTACGATTATTAACTACTATATTTCTAAATCAGGCCCTACAGCAGTATTGAGTAATCAAGATCTTCAGCAAGTTGATTACGAGCATTACATTCAAAAGCAAATCATGCCCATTCTTAACATGTTTCAAGTTCACTTTAACGCGTTTAATTTCACGAGCAAGCAACATACCCTTTTTGACAATTAACGAATTATTAAAAATATCTTTTTAATGCATTTTAATGTAAATTAATTGTACCTATTATTTACCTTTTTGCACTTAAATTTCTGTTGTTTGTTCTGATTTTGGCAACTAAAAGCGTTTTTATGGCCGAATTATTTAAAAAAGGTACGGGTATGTGTATTTGGTGTTGCAAATTGGTCATATTTTTAATTGACATGAATAATCTCTGTTGTTTAGTATGCAACTAGTTTATTGCATATGTTGCAATTACCTATAAGAGGGATAACCCTCAAAAAATTATAAAAGCTACTAACAAGTGGTCCCAGGGAGATAACATGTTAAATAATAAAGTTTCAAAAGCAGTTCGCTTAGCGATCGCTTTTGGCGCAGCTTCTACAGCTGCATTTTCAGCGAATACTTTTGCTGCAGACGAAGACGGTGCAGAAAAAGTTGAGCGTATCGAAGTAACTGGTTCTCGTATCAAGCGTACTGACCTAGAAGGTGCTTCTCCAGTTGTTTCTATTACGGCTGCAGACATTAAAATGGAAGGTGATTTCACTGTTGCTGATGCCTTACGTTCAAGTTCATTAAACTCTTTCGGTTCGTTCTCAGAGCGTTCAGGTAGTTCTGCACAGTCTCAAGCAACAATTAACCTTCGTGGTGCTGGTTCTCGCCGTACTCTAGTTCTTCTTAACGGTCGCCGCTTCCCAGGCTCACCAACTCTAGGTGGCGCTTCTGCTAACCTTAATGCGATCCCAATGGCTGCCGTTGAACGTATCGATATCATGACTGAAGGTGCTTCTTCAATCTATGGTTCTGATGCAATGGCTGGTGTTGTTAACGTAATTCTTAAAGACAACTTTGAAGGATTAAATATCAACGCTGGTGTTGGTAAACGTGATCAAGATGAAGGCACAACTTCATCTGAATTCTCTATTGTAGGCGGTGTATCTAACGATAAAGGTAACATCACTTTCGGTTTCGACTTCCAAAAACGTGAAGGTATCAGCGATGGTGCTCGTGAGTACACGAAAGCGAAAATCGGTGACTTAGACGGTGACGGTGACATCGAAGCGTATACTGCTGATACTGTTGGTTGGTCAATCTATGGCGCAACTGTTGCGGCTCCTGACTTCTCTATTGCAAAAGCTTCACCACTTTGTGACCAGTTAATTGCAGAGTATGGTGAAGATACATTCCGTCGTGTTGATGCGAATGAGGATTGGGCGCCAGGCTCTGATTACTGTATGTATGCTTACGCGAATGTTTCTTACAACACAGCATCAATTGACAGAAATACTATCTACGTTAGCTCTAACTATGAACTAACTGATAGTACTCAGTGGTTCGGTCAGGCAATGTTTGTTCAGAACTCTTCATTTGGTCGTTATGCTCCTCCAGCTGCTCCATGGAGAAACATGGCTGCTGATAATCCACATAACCCATTCGGCGAAGAGACAACTGGTTACTTCAGATGGGTAGGTATCGGTACTCGTGATGGTAATGTAGATGATTACAACATCGACCTAACAACTGGTCTTCGTGGTGACTTGGATTGGAACAACGCTACTTGGGAAGTTTACTACCACCGCAACAAGGCTGATAACAAGTCTGTTGGTCAATATTACCTATCTTATTCTGGTTTAGCGTATAACCAACAAAATGGTATCGACCTTGGTTCAGAAGAAGGTATTGCTAATATGAAAGCAACGACTCTTCAAGAATCTTCATCTACATTTGACCAATACTTTGCTGGTATCGGTTTCGATATGTTTGAATTACCAGGTGGTACAGTAGCGCACTATTTTGGTATGGAATATTTCGAGCAAACGTACGCAGATATTTATGATGGTCAGTCTGAAGCAGGTCGTATTGGTGGTTCTGCTGGTAACTCTTCTATGGGTGAGCGTGATGTAACTGCATTCTTCTTTGAATCAGTTCTTCCTATTACTGACACAGTAGAAGTAAACTTAAAAGCTCGTTACGATGACTACTCTGATTTCGGTGACAACGTAGCTCCTGCAGTTTCTGCTCGTTGGCAAGTTACTGACAGCGTAGTTGTTCGTGGTTCTTACTCTGAGTCTTTCCGTGCACCTGGTCTTGACCTGTTAAATGCAGCACGTACTTTCTCTGCTGAATCAGCGATTGACTACAGCAACGGCGCTACAACATCTAGACAATATGACACTTACTACACGCAAAACTCTGAGCTAGATGCTGAAACATCTGATTACACTAATTTAGGTGTGGCTTGGGATGTTAACGATAACTTAAGTTTCAAAGTTGATTACTTCCAACTATCAATCGACAATGTAATTCAGTCTAAATCACTTCAAGCACTACTATCTGATGAAGCTGCAGGCTTAATCACAGCAGTGTCTCCAGATACTGATACATCAAATGAAACTTTCTACCTTAAGCGTGCAGCAGCAGGTACTCTACTTGAAGCTGGTACCTCTTACTTTAACGGCACAGGTTTTGAAATTGAAGGTATCGACTTCACTATTAACGCAAATATTGATACTGAATTTGGTGACTTCCGTTTCAACAATGTAAATAGTTTTGTTCTTTCTTATGAGAGTGAAGTAGGTGGTTTAGTACAAGACAGCGCTGGTTGGTCTGGTCAGCCTGACTTCAAGTCAGTAGCTACAATTGCTTGGTCTTATGGCGATCACTCTTTAGCTTGGAACGCTACTTATACGGCAAGTACAACAGAGACTGAAGTAGCACCTCAAGATGCAGATGGTAACAACATTGCTAATGCTCCATATGTTACTGATGGTAAGTTAGATAGCTGGTTAATCCACAACTTAACTTACACTTATTTTGCAGGTGAAATGGGTTCTGTTACGTTTACAGTTAACAACTTAACAGATGAAGATCCTGTATTATCATCTAACGGTACATGGGATAACCAAGACCTGTATAACAACTTTGGTCGTGATTATCGCCTAACGTACTCAATTAGCTTCTAATTGTTAATTAAATAGAAAAAGGCTGAATTCATTTCAGCCTTTTTTTTTGAGGGAGAAAAGTTAATGAATAATCATTGGTCAGAATATTGGGGGCAAGGTTATATAACTTCATTTGGAGGGGCTTTTAAAAATAATTATCAAGGTGAGATAAAAGCTCTGTGGCAGAATTTTTCTAAAGCTTTAGATAAGCATTCAAATGTACTCGATATTGGCACCGGTAATGGTGCTGTTATAGAGTTAATCCAAGCTGTTTCTCAGCATGAATGCGTGGGGATCGATCTAGCAAAAATAAATGATGATGTTACAAGGCATATAAAAGGACATTTTATTTCTAATATCTCAGCTGAGAAAATGCCATTTAAAAATACTGAATTCGATACGGTTATATCTCAGTTTGCACTTGAATATTCAGATGTCGATTTGAGTTTAAGTGAAATACATAGAGTATTAAAATCAAAAGGTAAATTACACCTAGTTTGTCATCATAAAAATTCAATAATAGTTGAGCCCAACAGGCAGATCCTTGAAGCGGGTTTAGCGGTTAAAGAGAATGTGCTTACAGATTTAAAAGCCCTAGTGAACGAACTAATTAATAATAAATCTAGCAATTTATATAAAGAAAAAATAGAGCAGTTTATATCTTCATTTCAGTCATTAGAAAAAGTCAGTCTTGAAGCAACAAATTTTCCGGCGTTTTACCAATTTATAACTGAAAATAAAAGCATTGACTTTGAACAAGCATATAAACTATTCGAATCAGAGCTTGAGTTATTATTGTTAAGGTTGAATGAACTTAAACAGGCAGCAGAAAATACCGAAAAATTGTTGCATAAAATTAGAAATACTCAATTTTACTCTGAGGTAGTGGTTAGAGAGCTAAGAGACACATCTAATGGCTTAATCGCGGTTGTTATTTCTGCAGAGAAGTGTTCAGGGACCCGAAATTGAATTTATTAAGCTTAGACCAACAAAGTATTTGGTAATTACTGATTAGGAAATGCGTATTATTTAAATGCTCTAATTTTTTACTTCGTTAATCAGAATTTATTTACGATCGCTGTTCGTACACTTTTTTCTTGACCCATCAAGTATTTATTTTTCGTTAACCTAGGTTGTTCACAAACACTATTGTTGAAGAAAGTGTAAATTTTTATCTCCAATTGGTTGACCTTTTGTTGTTCCTGCTATTAGTATGTTGCCGGAGTATTGCATTAGGTACATTTGTTAAGTTTGCAGTAGTTCAATAAAAACATTAAAAAACAAAATCTTACGAAGTGAGATCAGGGAGAAATGAATGTTAAACAATAAAGTTTCAAAAGCAGTTCGCTTAGCGATTGCTTTTGGTGCAGCTTCAACAGCTGCGTTTTCAGCAAATACTTTTGCTGCTGAAGAGACAGAAGCAAAAGAAGAAAAAGTAGAGCGCATCCAGGTTACTGGTTCTCGTATCAAACGTTATTCTGAAGTAGCGCCTACTCCAGTGACAGTTTTCTCAGGTGCAGACCTAAGCGATGCGGGTATTACAAACGTTGGTGATCTTTTAGATTCAACACCATCTGCTGATATCGGTACTTCTTTAACTACTGGCCAAGGTATTTTCGGTGCTGGTATTCGTACAACTAACCTACGTGGCTTAGGTACTGGTCGTACACTAGTTCTAGTAAATGGTAAGCGTTTTGTATCATCAAGTGTTACAAGCTCTGCAGTTGACCTTAACATGATCCCAACTGCTGTAATCAAGCGTGTAGAAATTACTCACGGTGGTGCTTCAGCTGTATACGGTTCTGACGCGATGGCTGGTGTTGTTAACATCATCCTTGAAGACTCTTATGATGGTTTCAGCATTGATGCTCTAACTTCAAGACCGCAACAAGACAATGGTGAAGAAGACGTATTCTCACTAACGTTTGGTAGCGAAAATGAAGATAACAGCTTCATTTTCAATGCAACATATTCAAACATTGGTCAATTAGACGGTCGTGACAGAGATTTTATCCGTGACACGATTGTTACAATGCGTAACCCTGAGAATACAGGTGAAGAAGATGGTATTCCTCAGTTCGTTTTAGCACCGCAAAAATTCCAAGGTTTACCTCAAGTATTAGGCGCTTACGACCGTAAGGGCATGGTAACTCTTGGTGGTCAAAGCTACACATTTGGTCCTAATGGTGAACTAAACCCTGCGAATACAGGTATTGGTCCTCGCCCAGCTCCAAATGCACAAAACCGTTTTTACGGTGAAGATGCTGACGGTTATAAATTCCTAGATCATACATACATTGCAGTACCTCTTGAGCGTCTAAATACGTTTACTGCAATCAACAAAGATATTAATGACGATCATAGTGTTAGCTTTGAAATGGCTTATGGTAAGACGTCATCTGTATCTGATTCAAGCCCAGTATTCCTTGCAAAACCTATTCGTGTTGATAACCCTTTCTGGGGTCAAGATGCAAGAGATATCTTCAATGAGCAAGGTGCAAATCCAGACGACGTAGCTTGGATCACTAAGTTAGGTGTAGGTGGCGGTAAGCGTCAATTCTACAATGATCAAGCATACTTCAGCGGTACTCTATCTGTGAAAGGCGTTATCATGGATGAGTATGACTACGAAGTTTATTACAACTACGGTAGAAATACAGAAGACGCGCATTGGGGCGGTGAGCTTTTAGAAGCACACTTAGATAACGCGCTTGATGCAACACTTCTTGACGGCTCTATTGTTTGTGCTGACAGAAATGATGCTGGCGAAGTTGTTGGTGCTATTGCAGGTTGTGCTCCGTTAAACTTACTTGGCCAAAATGCAGCATCAGAAGAAGCATTAAACTATGTAAATACTGATGGTACACAGCACAGTGTTAAAAGCCAGAAAGTTCTAGGTGCGTCTATCTCAGGTGCTGCTTTTGAACTACCAGCAGGTGCAATTTCGTTTGCTTTAAGCGGTGAATACCGTGAAGAGCGTGGTGAAAGAACGCCAGGTGCAGCAATGCAGAACAACTTACTTTTCAACAACTTTGTTCGTGCATGGGACGGTGAGTTTGACGTAACTGAGCTTGGTTTAGAAGTATCTATCCCACTATTAGCTGATACTTTCTTAGCTGAAGAACTATCACTAGATATTGCATACCGTGCGATGGATTACTCTACAGTAGGTCGTAACAGTGCGTACAAAGTTGGTTTTGCATGGCAGCCAATTGACGATATCCGTGTTAGAGCTACACGTTCGAAATCAGTTCGTGCGCCAGAGCTAGACGATTTGTACAACACAGGTACACAGTCATTCGCATCTTACCGTGATCCATGTGATGCAGTACAAATTGAAGCCGCTGAAGATCAATTTAAAGCAGCAATTCGTGCTAACTGTGCGGCAGATGGTATTCCAGTTGCAGATGAGTGGAGACCAAGTCAGGCATGGCGTGAAGTTACTCCACAAAGTGTAAATGGTGGTAACCCTAACCTTCAGGAAGAGACTTCAGAAGATACATTATTCGGTATCGTATATACTCCGACTGATAACCTTGGTGTAATTGTTGATTACTGGAACTATAAGATTGAAGATGCACTAACATTTGTTGGTCCTCAAACAATCGTTAACAACTGTTACCGCTCTTCTAACTTTGCAACAAACGAGTATTGTCAGTTATTTGACCGTCGTGCAAACTTAGACATCATCGAAGTTAAAGCTGCTTCTGCTAACCTAGCATACATCGAGATGAAGGGTGTTGACATTGAAGCTAACTACAAGCTTGATACATCTTTCGGTGAGTTCAAGTTCCGTGCTATCGCAAACTATCTAGCTGAGAATGAGCGTATTGACGATGTGAACGATGAACAATACACGTTCAACCCTACAGTGGGTGAAGAGCGTTACCCTCGTTGGAAGGCGACTCTAAGCATCGGTTATACACTTGATGATTTATATGTTGGTCTATTCACTAAGTACCGTCACTCAACTGTTCGTGACCGTGTTTGGACAATTGAAAACAACAACTACAACGATATCCGCTCTCATACTGAGTTTGATCTAAATGCTCGCTACAATATTTCTGAGCAATTAACAGTAAGAGCAGGCATCAATAACCTATTTGACGTAACACCACCTCGTGTACCAGGTGTATATGATTCAGATAACGGTTACTACGATATGTACGGTCGTACATTCACTGCAGGTGTTAACTTTAAGTTCTAATTTAAGTTAGCCTGATAAAATTAAAAACCCTCGAAACATTCGAGGGTTTTTTTATTTCACATCAACCACTTTACTTGCCTTTTTATACTGAATTTTAAATCCCTGCCAAGCTGGCAATTCCCATCTTTTAGGTGCATCTTTGCGCGCGCCGCTCTCATAGTGCAGGGTTAAACGCTTTGCTTTAAAGAAATACTCAACCGATAGTTTTAACTCTGGTAAATCGACTTTAAGCGGGTATTTTTCTTTAAACGGTTCTATTAACCAAGACTCGATGCCTTGATAAAATAAGTCTTCGGGTTCGATTAAAGTCAAGTCATCTTGTTCACGAATACCCAAATCAGTCAAAGTTTCTTTCAAGTATTGCTCGGCTGTTGGTAGTGCCTCTGTGATATTTTCTGATTGGTTATATAGATTATGAAAATCAATCATCTCAGTAACTTGCTCGGCAACATCTGGCATTAATTGATTATTGAGAATGAGCTCGACACAGGCGGGAATAAGTGTCTCTGAGGTAACAGGCTCAAGTTCTGACGAAAGCTCTACCCCGGCAAAAATAAGGCTGATATTCACCATGATGTCATCGTCAATGATTGCAGCGTTGTTGAGTGTGGTTTCGCAGTGCGCAAATTCACTAATAAGGCTAAGTGGTATTGGCGCGGCGCAGGTTGCCAGCGTCATGGCTTGTTTTGTGCCTTTACCAGCCATGGCATACGTGTCTAACACTATCATTGCTTGCGCTTTGTCGTTAATGCGAGATTCTTTGGCTGGGATCACTTCGTTATGACCGTTACCAAAAGCACCGCGTCGATTATTTCTTTTTATGTAAAGTAAATCAGGTCGGGCTTGAGCAATATGTTGTAAGAGTAAATTCCTATCAAAATTCGCGGCTTTACTCAGCTCTGGTAATGAAAAGGCCTCTCGTAGTTGTTCGCTAAATTGCTTGGCCTCTTCAAATGCGTTTTGTTCGACATTTACATGAGGGGCTTTACCTCTAAGTAGATTAATAGCTAATTCTAGATCGCAATGATTGGGTAGGGTCTTGTTTAATTCTTCGAGTTGCTTTGAATTATTCGGTAGCTGATAAACCCTTGCTGGCACACTTAAAACGGCAATGGCGTCGATCATGGCTTGTTTTAGTACTCCGCTTGGCATCTGCGTAATTAAGTATGCATATTCTGCGTCTATGGGCAGCGGATATAATACTTTACCCAGTTCAGTGGCGTTTAAGTCGCCATCAAGGGCGGCGACTTTTTGTAATTGTGTAATGGCGGTATTTAACGAGCTACTTGGCAATGGCTCTAAAAATTGTAATGTATGTATGTTGTATCCTGCACAAGCACTCGCCAATACCAGTTCAGACAAGGCTTCCCTGTGAATTTCTGGCGGTGTGGTTTTTATTAGTGGCGCATATTGACCGTATAAGCGTATGCAGCTACCAGCTTGAGTTCGACCTGCGCGGCCAAGTCGCTGTTTTGCAGAGTCCGCAGCTATGGCTTCTAGTGCCAGTACTGTTTTACCGCCGCGAAGATGGGTGCGACGCTCAAGGCCTGAATCAATCACACAGGTAATATTGGGGATGGTCAATGACGTTTCTGCGACATTGGTTGCTAAGATAATACGTTGTTTTGATTGTTGTTTAAGCGCCAAATCTTGCTGTGGTTTATGACAACCACTATACAAACCAATGACAATGGCATCTAACTCCTTGAGCGCACTCGCGGCACTTTGAATTTCGCCTTTGCCCGGTAAAAACACCAAAATATCACCTTGGGTTTCATGCAATGCTTGAGCGCAAGCTTGATATACCTTTGGGGCTAAGTCATGTTTGCTTGGCATCGCCCGCATATCATCTGCAATAAAAGTCTCTTCGACAGGGAACATTTTTCCCTCGCTGTGCAGGTGCGTTGCGTGTAAATAATTACATAAAGGCTGTGTATCTAGTGTGGCAGAGGTGACAATCAGTTTATGGGCTTGGTGACTTTTAAGTAGAGCAAGCAGCAAATCCATGTCCCAGCGACGCTCGTGAAATTCATCAAGCATGACCACATCAAACGCTTTTAATTTAGATTCGAAAAACCACCGGAGTGCAACACCGGGTGTGGCAAATACAACTTGGGTGTTTTCATCAAAGTGACTTTCAAAACGAATGGCGTAGCCAATTTCTTTTCCGAGCGGTTGTAGGCTTTGTTCAGCCAAATATTCTGCAAGTGACGTACAGGCGATACGTCTAGGTTGTACTACCAACACTCGGCCAATTTTTTTTGCCCAAATGGGTAAACACGTTGATTTACCTGAACCAGTACTTGCGCTGATCACAAGCGGAGAAGAATCAATATGAGCGTGAAAATCAGCTTCTATCTGGGCTATGGGTAAAGTCATGGCAGAGTGTTCTATCTTATAATCTTTAAGTTTCTTTGATTTTATCAAAGCTATATTGAAATCGCTGCAATTCGTACCTACTAACTCATTAGTAGAGTAAAGAGAATTCACATGATAAATATTTTCTTGATGTTGGCACTTGTCGCCTTTGTGGTTATTTATTGGCGTTGGCATGATGTAATGAGGCAATATTGGCAGCATAAATATGCTGAGCAAAACCTGTCAGAGCAAGATAAGCAGATCTTACTTAAATATATGCCTATCTATCGTAATATGACCGATAAAGATCGTGAAAAGCTCGAAAATCACATTGTTTGGTTTTTAGGTGAAAAGCGCGTGTTAGGCCGCGATGGTTTAAAAGTGAATCGTGCTATGGCCTTACTGATTGCTGCCGATGCTTGTTTATTGGTACTGAACAGCCTTTGGCCTTTATATCCAAATGTGAAAGAAGTGCTGTTATATCCCAGTAGCTACTATGCGCCACAGCAAAGTCGCGATTCGGCAGGGCTGGTTAATTACCATACTTCGGTTAGACAAGGGGAATCTTGGCCCGGTGGTACTTTGGTTTTAAGTTGGGATAACGTCATTGAAGGGCATAGATTACCTGAAGATGGTCATAATCTGGTATTTCACGAATTTGCCCATCAGCTCGATCAGCAAACAGGGCAAACGAATGGTACACCTCAGTTACATTCAGAGGCCATGTACCAACAATGGGGTAAAGTGTTTACTCGTGCATTTTCAAACTTGAAAAGTCATGTGGCTTACGGCATGCATCATGTTATGCATAGTTATGGGGCAACCAATGAGGCGGAATTTTTTGCGGTGCTGACCGAGACATTCATAGAAAAACCGTTTGAGCTGAAGCAATACGACCCGGAGTTATTCACGTTACTGACGGATTATTACCAGTTTGATCCCCGTAATTGGTACCGTCGATAAAATCTGCAATTGGTGGCTTTTTCTGGCATATCATTCGAAATTTTGTTGCAATCAGTTGTAATGATAACTGAGAGACAACAAGATGAAAAAACAGCTCTATAGTGCGCTCGCACTGTCTGTGTCATTGGCATTAGGCAGTGCACAGGCCGCAGAAAAATCAGAAAAATGGCAAGTTGATGCGCCGCAAGGTGAGTTCTTTGATGCGAAAGTATCAGTAGAGCAAGGTACTTGGATGAATGTTGATGTCAGCCCAGATGGTAAAACCATTGTATTTGATTTGCTTGGCGACATTTACACTATGCCGATGAAAGGCGGTAAAGCCACACAGTTAACTTCAGACATTGGTTGGCAAATGCAACCACGTTTTAGCCCTGATGGTCAGTATATTGCTTTTACTTCAGACCAAGGCGGTGGTGACAATATTTGGGTGATGAAGACCGACGGATCAGAGCAAACCGCCGTTACCAAAGAAACTTTTCGCTTATTAAACAGCCCTGCCTGGAGTCCAGATGGTAACTTTATTGTGGCACGTAAGCACTTTACCGGTACTCGCTCTTTAGGTGCAGGTGAAGTTTGGATGTACCACAAAAGCGGTGGCAATGGTGTTCAACTCACTAAGCGTCCAAATGAGCAAAAAGATTTAGGCGAACCTGCGTTCTCGCCAGATGGACGTTATGTATATTTCTCACAAGATGCCACACCGGGAAAAACTTTCCACTACTCAAAAGATTCAGTGGCAGGCATTTATAAAATTAAGCGTTTAGACAGAGAAACAGGTGAGATCGAGGTGATCTTATCGGGTATGGGCGGTGCCATTCGTCCAACCCCGTCACCAGATGGTAAAACACTGGCATATATTAAACGTGACGATTTTCAATCAAGCCTTTATTTATATGACTTAGAGTCAGGTGAGCATACTAAGCTTTATGGTGAGCTTGAGCGTGATATGCAAGAGACTTGGGCCATTCACGGTGTATATCCAACCATTGCATGGACACCAGATCAAAAACATTTGGTATTCTGGGCAGGTGGTAAAATTCATAAGCTGGCAGTGAAAGACAAGTCAGTTGAAGAAATTACTTTTAAAGTAGAAACCACCAAAAAGCTTCAAAAGGCATTACGTTTTGCACAGGACATTGATGAGCCTGAATTTGATGTGAAAATGCTTCGTAACGTACAAGTCTCTCCTGACGGTGAAACGGCCATTTTTGAAGCCATGGGTCATATTTACAAAAGAGATCTTGAGTCTGGCAAAATTAAGCGTTTGACTAAGCAAAAAGATCATTTTGAATTCTTCCCACAATTTTCTCGAGATGGCAAAAAGATTGTTTATGTCACTTGGGATGACAAAGAGCAGGGCTCGGTACGTGTTGTATCAGCGCGCTCAGGTCGTGGTAAAGCCGTTACTAAACAGCCGGGTAAATATGTAGAGCCCACATTTAGCCCTGATGGCGATACTGTGGTGTACCGTAAAACTTCAGGCAGTTCGATTTTAACGCCTGAGTGGTCTTTAAAGTCGGGTATTTACAAAGTTTCAAGTAAAGGTGGTGAGTCCGAGCTCATCACTGAGTCTGGGTTCCAACCTCAGTTTGCTGACAGAAACGACCGTATTTTTGTAATGGCTGGGTGGCCTAAACCGCAATTGCGCGCAGTAAACCTAGAGACGAAGAAAACACAGGTTTTATACGAATCAAAACATGCGACTGAATACCGCGTATCTCCGGATGGTAAATATCTCGCATTTGCTGAACGTTTTAAGGTATTTGTGACGCCATTTGTAGAAAGTGGCAAAACCATTAATATCTCTCCAAGCGATAAACAATTCCCTGTTGAGCAGTTATCTGTCAGAGCGGGGGAGGGCATTTCATGGAGTGCTAAAGGCGATAAACTATATTGGAGTCTAGGACCTGAGCTTTATCATGCGTCACTTGCAGGCATGTTTGATATCAATAAAGCTGAAGATGCTGACTTTAAAGTGGCCAGTGGCACAAACATTGGTTTCAAGCAGAAAATGGCCGAGCCAAAAGGCATGATAGCGTTAACTGGCGCAACGATTGTCACCATGAAAGGTGAGCAAGTTATCGAAAATGGTGTGGTGCTGACAGATGGCAAGCACATCAAAGCCGTGGGTTCACAAGCTGATGTGCGTATTCCAAAGGGCGCAAAAGTGATTGATGTAACAGGCAAAACTATTTTACCTGGGCTGGTGGATGTACACGCGCACGGTGCGCAAGGCAGTAACGAGATCATTCCAGAGCAAAACTGGAAGAACTTTGCGGGCTTATCTTTAGGTGTAACAACCATTCACGATCCATCTAACGATACCACAGAGATCTTTGCAGCCAGCGAAATGCAAAAAGCAGGTAAAATTGTTGGACCACGTATTTTCTCAACCGGCACAATTTTGTACGGTGCGAATATGCCGGGTTATACATCTCACGTAGATTCATTAGACGATGCTAAGTTCCACTTAGAGCGTTTACAAAAAGTCGGTGCCTTTAGTGTGAAGTCTTATAACCAACCGCGTCGTGAACAGCGTCAGCAAGTAGTTGAAGCGGGTCGTCAGTTAGGCATGATGGTTGTGCCTGAGGGTGGTTCATTGTTACAACACAACCTCACTATGGTCGTTGATGGTCATACTGGTATTGAGCACTCGTTACCTGTCTCGCATATCTATGATGACATTAAGCAGTTATGGTCGCAGACTGATGTAGGTTATACACCAACGTTAGGTGTGGCTTATGGCGGTATTTGGGGTGAAAACTACTGGTACGATAAAACCGATGTGTGGGCTCACCCAAGATTAAGTAAGTTTGTGCCTAAGAACCAATTACTACCACGTTCAATGCGTCGTATTAAGTCACCAGATCACCACTATAATCACTTCAACAACGCGCGTGTGTCTGCTGAATTACAAGATTTAGGTGCACTTGTGAATCTAGGAGCACATGGTCAGCGTGAAGGCCTAGCGGCACACTGGGAAATCTGGATGTTTGCACAAGGTGGCATGACGCCACATGAAGCATTGCGTGCAGCTACGATTGATCCGGCTAAGCATATTGGTCTTGATGAACACATTGGTTCAATTGAGGCGGGCAAATTAGCTGACTTAATCGTACTAGATAAAAACCCACTAGATAACATCAGAGATACGGACAAGATCAGTCATACCATGATCAATGGTCGTTTATTTGATGCGTCTACAATGCAAGAAGTCGGTGCTAAAAAACGCGAGAAGTTATTCTTCGAAGAGTAATTTTTTGACTGGTGAGTGAGGTTTAGGTCTCACTCCTGCTTGATTTTAATCTGACAATATTAAAATCCAGACATAAAAAAACCGCGGTAAAGCGGTTTTTTTATGTCTAACTGTGAGTGGGGATTAAACCACACCACGTGGAAGGCGACAGTCATGCTCTTTTTCAGCAAGACGGATAATCCAGAACTCTTCTGGTGTGTAGCCTTCTTCGTTAGCTTTAACAACAGTAAATGCTGCTTTTTTAGTTTTCGCAGGCGCTGCTGGTTTTTTTGCTTCTTTTTTAGCAGGAGCCGCTTCTTGGCTAGGAGCCGCAGAACCAGAAGTAAGCTCTTCTGTTAGTGCTGCAACATCTGCAAGGCGCATGTTTTTGCCACCATCAATGCTGTACCAGCCAGGTTTAGTTGTGATTTCTGGCTTTTTACCATGGGCAGCTTCATATGCAGCTTCAAAAGCGCTTAATACTTCAGTTTTATCAAGTTTACTCATCGTAGATCCTAGTCGTTAATACGCGGATACGCGGGTTTAATTTAAAGGCGCATTTATACCGAAAATTGGGCTAATTTTCAATTTTTTGCGCCATTTCTCTACTTTTAGCCATCTAAATTGCGATAAAGCGCTGTAAAAGTAAGCATTTTAACGTATTTTTAAGCACTGATTCATAAAGCTTCAGGGTTAATGAATCGTCTTAACGCAATCCATGATTTACCTATGACTTCATGCCAGTGGCTGGTAACCGCTTTTAATACCCCTGAATTTGGAATAAAAAGCTTATAAGTAGAGGTATTTGTATAAGTATAAAATTGCACTGGAGCTTTAAACACATCCACCCCTTGCACATAAAATAAATCACTGGCTCTGGCCATGTGACTTGCTGAGGTGACGAGTGCAACTTTTCTATCGACTAATTTTGGTGCAAGTAGTTTTGCTTCATCGGCTGTGTCTTTAGCTGTTGGGTTGGTCGACACTCGGTGCTTGGCAATACCTAAACTTGTAGCAGTCTCTGCCATTAAATCAGCGCCTGTGGTTTTACCAAAGCCATACCCTGAGACAATCAGTTTGGCTTGTGGGTATGCATTTGCCAGACGAAGCCCTTCAACTAAACGTGATAACGCGCAGCCACCAAGTTGGCCATTTGCTGGCAGACGGCTGTTGGCATAGACATCACAGCCAAGTACAACAATATAGTCGAGCTTTTTGTGTTTTTTAATATCAAAAGGCGCTTGTGTCTTTTCAACAGGTTCAATCAACAGATTTGCGCCGTAAGGTGTACTTATAAACCAAGTAGCAAAAACACAAAGCCAAGCAATTAAGTATGACTTTTTATTCTGCTTTGCGATAAATAATAAACACAGTGACAAGATAATTAAGGTGAGTGGCAAGGGCATCAAGAGGCCGCCGATGATCTTTTTGATTTCAAACATAAAAAAGCCCAAAGAGAGTTTGGGCTAGTTTAAAATAGAATCAGTAAGACAACCAGATGATTTCTGTGGTTATCGTCCGTTACTTTGCTTACACGTATTTAAGAAGTGACGATAGACAGGGTTGTCTTTCATATTTTTCTTCATTGCTAAATACATCGGACGATTTAAACCCAGTGCGCCCAGCGGAATAGACTTAATTAACCCTTGGCTTTCATAAGGTGTTACTAACCAATCAGGAAGAGCGGCAACACCCATACCGGCACTGACTAACTGGAAAATAAGTAATCCTTGATCCACCGTTTTTAATGTACCGTCAAAGCGTGCATTTTGAATAAAATGCTTAAAAATATCTTGGCGCTCTTTTGGAATAGGGTACGAAATAATGGTTTCGTCTTTTAAGTCTAGCGCTGTGACGTAGGCTTTTTTAGCCAGTTCATGATCAGGCGATACAATCAGCTTCAACTTAAAATCAAAAAGATGTGCGTATTCCAGCTTATCGGCTTCACGAATGTCAGAAGTTAACACTAGGTCTAAATCATCGTTGAGTAGCTCAGGAATAGCGTCGTAGCTAAACCCGCGCTCATAATCTACATGGATGTCAGGCCAGAAATTGTTAAATTCTTTGATTGTCGGCAGTAACCAATGGAAACATGCGTGACATTCAACACTTAAGCGCAGTTGAGAAATTGGCTGATTGAGGCTTTCTTTTAATCGACACTTGGTTGCTTCTACTCTTGGTAACACTTCGTTGGCCAATTCTAGTAGTAGCATACCTTGTGGGGTAAAACGCACCGGTTGTGTTTTTCTTTCGAACAGCTGACAGTCCAATTTATTCTCTAAGTCTTTAATTTGATGAGATAAAGCTGATTGAGTTAAAAACAGTTCACGGGCTGTATTAACGAGCGAGCCGGTTTCTTTAAGCGTTGAAATGGTTTTTAAATGTTTAATATCTATCATCTTCAATAAATCTCATTCTTAGAGTGAGCAAAATTCAGAGTTCACCTATTCCTGAACTGCATAACTTTAATTTCCGTGTTTGCTAGTTTATAAAAACAGCATAAAACTGTGTTTAATTAGCAAAATCACTATAACACTATTTTTGACAGCGTTGTCATGTTTTGATCATATTTTTTACAATTTTATTTGATTAATTTTGTTCATGTTAAAACTGAAAAACCATCAATTGTCTTCATCCTATCTCATGTTAATACTTTTAGCCATCTAAACATCCGTATAATTTTAAGGAAAGAGCATGGCGCATATTCATAATTTAGGTTTTCCTAGAGTTGGCAAAAAACGTGAACTCAAATTTGCAGTCGAAGCGTATTGGCGAGGCGAGCTCACTCAGGCCGAGTTACTAGAGAAAGGCAAAGTTATCAGAGCCGAGAATTGGGCGATACAGGCTGAAGCGGGCATTGAATTACTCCCGGTTGGCGATTTTGCATGGTATGACCATGTACTCAATACCAGTTTATTAGTAGGGGCTACACCAAAGCGTCATTTAAATACTGATGGTAGTGTTGACCTAGATACATTATTCAGAGTAGGTCGAGGTAAAGCGCCAAGTGGTTGTGCTTGTGCTGCGAGTGAAATGACTAAGTGGTTTAATACCAACTACCACTATATAGTACCCGAGCTTTCTGAAGAGCAAACTTTTGAACTTAGCTGGCAAGCATTGTTTGAAGAAGTCGTTGAAGCACACAGTCTTGGTTATAAAGTTAAACCTGTTTTGGTAGGACCTATAACTTATTTGTATTTAGCCAAATGTGCAGATGAGCCGTTTAATAAGCTTTTGCTTCTGGAGAGGTTACTACCGGTTTATCAGCAAGTATTACAAAAGCTGTCTGAACTTGGCGTTGAATGGGTACAGATTGATGAGCCAATACTTGCCCTTGAGCTGTCAGATGAGTATCGCAGTGCATTAGATACTTCCTTAGCAGCACTTAACAAACAAGGTGTAAAGATCTTACTCGCCAGTTATTTTGATTCAGTAAAAGATTACTATGAAGATATTCAGCAATATCCTGTTGCAGGCGTGCATTTTGATTGTGTGGCAGGTGAGCAAGATCTTGCAAAGTTAAACCAGCTTTTAAATGACGACCAAGTTTTATCTTTGGGGGTTATCAATGGCCGTAATATTTGGCGAGCAGACCTGTCTTCTATTTATGATCAAATCGAGCCCATAGCACAAAGTCGTGGTGATAATTTATGGTTAGCACCGTCATGTTCATTACTCCATAGCCCAGTAGATTTAGATCAAGAAGAAAAGCTTGATGTTGAATTACGTTCTTGGTTGGCGTTCGCAAAACAAAAGGCACAAGAACTTAAGCTACTTAAGACGACCATTGGGAATAAAGCACTAACAACTTTAGATTTATATTCTGCGTCCGTAAAAGCCAGAGCGAGTTCTAAGCGCGTAAATAACATTGTGGTTCAAGAAAAAGTGGCATCACTTACTGCCGAGCACGCAAAGCGACAAAGTGAATTTGCCAAACGTGTTAAAAAGCAACAAGCCGTATTAGGACTGCCTTTATTACCAACTACAACCATAGGCTCTTTTCCACAGACGCAAGCCATTCGCCAAGCACGAAAAGAGTGTAAAGCCGGTGTTATTTCAGCCGCAGAGTACGAAAACCAAATGCAAGCGGAGATCCGTTATGCGGTTGAAGAGCAAGAAGCGCTTGATATCGATGTGCTAGTGCATGGTGAGGCTGAGCGTAATGATATGGTTGAGTATTTTGGTGAGCAGCTCGAAGGATTTGCATTGACGCAATTTGGTTGGGTGCAAAGCTATGGTTCTCGCTGTGTTAAACCGCCTATTATCTGGGGCGATGTATCTCGAGAAAAGCCAATGACTGTGAACTGGACGCAATATGCGCAAGCGCAAACCACTAAGAAAATGAAAGGTATGCTTACAGGGCCTGTCACCATTTTATTTTGGTCATTTGTTAGAGATGATCTCGACAAGCCAAGCATTGCAAATCAAATCGCATTAGCACTTCGAGATGAAGTCGTCGATTTACAAAACGCGGGAATTGATATCATACAAATTGACGAACCAGCATTTCGAGAAGGCATGCCATTAAAGGCAAGTGAATGGCAAAGTTACCTTGATTGGGCTGCATATGCATTTAGAGTGTCGGCATCGGGGGTTAAAGATGAAACGCAAATTCATACGCACATGTGTTATGCAGAGTTCAACGACATTATTGGTGCAATCGCCGATATGGATGCTGATGTGATCACCATAGAAACATCTCGGTCGAACATGGAACTACTTAATGCTTTTGAAGATTTTGCTTACCCAAATGAGATTGGTCCCGGAGTGTATGATATTCATAGCCCAAACGTGCCAGACATTGCTTGGATCAAATCCTTGATCCATAAAGCCGCCAAGAAGATCCCAGTTGAACGTTTGTGGGTGAATCCTGATTGCGGTCTAAAAACTCGTGGGTGGGAAGAAACCAGAACTGCACTTGATAATATGGTGAAAGCGACCAAAGAGCTAAGAAAGGAACTAGGATAAAATTAGCTAGAAGATAAAAAACCTGCTTAATGCAGGTTTTTTTATTGATTTTAGTGGAAGATCACTTTTAAATCGGTAGCACCATCTCTGTATGTTTGAGTAACAATTCCATGGCTTTATCTGCTGGCAGTGGCTTTGACACAATATAGCCTTGACCAAATTGGCAACCTTTACGTTTTAGTAGCGCCCATTGTTTTGGGTTCTCAATACCTTCAGCAACCACAGTTAACCTTAAAGAGTGGGCTAGAGATAAAATAGCATCTACCAAGGGGTTCTCTTTTTGTGTTAATTGATCCACAAAGCTCTTATCTATTTTCAGTACATGGATCGGTAACTGATGAAGATAACCTAGCGCCGAATAGCCCGTACCAAAATCATCTAGATAAAGTTTTACACCGAGTGGTTCTAATCCTTCAATAATTCGCGTTGCTAGGCTGAGGTTTTCAATTAAACCAGATTCTGTTATTTCTAAACACAATGTCCCATTGGGTAACTGGTATTTGGTGTAGATCTCTTTCATAAATTCTACAAACTCAAGACTGGCAAAGTGACGAGAAGAGACATTGACGGTTACTCGAATTGTCGGCATACCCGCGCGACGCCATTTTTGTAACTGTGCGCCTGCAAGTTCCAATAGGTGCAAGTCTAGGTCAATGATCTGACCTGTTTGCTCTGCAATAGGAATAAAATCATTAGGTGGTACAAAGCCAGTTTTTGGGTGATGCCATCTTACCAACGCTTCAAAGCTGACAATATGGGGGTCTTGCAAAGCAAAAATAGGCTGAAAGAACAGCTCGAACTCATTGTTTTTGATGCCATGTTGTAAGTCATTTTCAATATCGGCTTGACGCTTTAGCTTACGGCGCATGGCGTTATTGAAATAACAGACTTGGCCTCGACCACGAGACTTGGCTTCATACATGGCAGCATCGGCCTGTTGTAGTAATGAAATCGCATTATCTTGGGCACTTTCTGTAAATGCCACCCCAATGCTACTAGATGCTTGCAAAACATGACCATCAATATGCAAAGGTTTTGCAATTGCATTGGTGATGCGCTCAAGTGCCAATTCTACTTGGTGTTTGTCCTGAACATTTTCCATGAAAATCGCAAATTCATCACCGCCCAATCGCGCAAAGGTATCTGTTTTTCGAATACAGCTTTTGATCATTTCCACAATGGCAATAAGAAAATGGTCGCCGACATCGTGACCGAGAGAATCATTAATACTTTTAAATCGGTCAAGATCTAAGTAAAGCAAGCAATGAAGGTTTTTTTGTTTGGCGCGGCCTAAAGCCAATATGGCATGTTTGACACGTTCAAATAATAAATAACGATTTGCCAAACCAGTTAGCTCATCGTGTAATGCTCTATGTTCAAGAGCTTGGCGAGAAATTTGACGATCAATGGCCATACTTACTTGGCGGCTTATATAGGTCAGAATCTCTAAGTCGTGTTCTTCAAAGCTTTTATGTTTTTGGTAGCTTTGTAACACAATAACACCTTGATACTGTTCATTAACGGTAAAAGGCACACCCAACCAAGAAAGTGGCGAACGACCGAGCATTTTAAAGTGTCCGTCTTCAATATGCTGTTTAAATTGAGCTTGATCACACAGCAGCGCTTTATTACTTTTCAGCAAATAATACGACGCGGAATCTTTTAATTGATCTTTTGAAATTTTTGGCGTTGCTAAACACTTTAATTCACTTTCAATAAGGTATTTAATTTCTAAGACATCTGACTTGCGGTTATAAAGTGCAATAAAAAAATTTTCCGCGGGTAACTGAGTATTAATGATTTGATATAAATCATCATAAAATGCATTTAGATCGGCTGACTTATATGCGATGTTGGCAATTTTTAATAAACATTGTTCAAGTTGTTGCGCTTGGTTTAATTGTCTTACTGTCGTTGTTAAATTATCAAGTGTACGAACCTGATATATTTTTGCGCTTAATAAATGAGCAACGGTAGACAGTATTTGTAGATGTGCATCGGTAAAATAATTTAATTCAGGGTGTTCACAATCAATTACCCCGAGTAGGGTATTTTCATAAACTAAAGGCACACAAATTTCTGAAAGGGCAGGGCGAGAATCGGCAATATACATTGCTTCTTTTCTAACATCCCCAGACACAAAAGGGACTTGCGTTCGGGCCACATGCCCGGTGATACCTTGACCAATTGGAATACGAGTCTGGGCAACTTGGTAATCGATGCTTTGATGCGCGACACCCATAGATGCAACTTCTTCTAAGAATTCAGCCTGCTCATCTGCAAGATAAATAACACAGTCGACAAAGCCTAAACGACTTACTACTTGAGAAGTTACATAATCAAAAAGTTCATCTAGCTGGGTGATTTGCAAAAGCGAAGATGAAAATTGATTTATAATGCTGAGCTGTTCGGTTTTTGATTCTAATTTGTTGTTATTCGAAAGCATGCACAATATTCATTCTGGTCCATGGCTATACGTTAACCTACTTGTCGTTAAAACGACATAATAAAATAGGGTTATTAACGAATTTGATTGTAAATGAGTGTATAGAAGTTGGGAGTATTTCGTCCTAAAAACTTTACTAGATAAGGCTAAGTGCCTATGATCGAGCAAACTGAGGAGCGGAAATAAGCAATGACAAGTAAAGCAACTACCTTAACAATTACCAGACCTGATGATTGGCATATTCACCTTCGTGATGGTGTGCAGTTAAAAGATACCGTCCGTGATGTGAGCCGTTACATGGGGCGTGCCATTATCATGCCAAATCTTGTACCACCTGCAACTTGTACAGATACAGCATTATCATATCGTGATCGTATTATGGCTGCAGAGCCACAAGGCAATTTTGAGCCTCTTATGGTTTTATATCTAACAGATAAAACTACTCCTGAAGAAATCAGAAAAGCAAAAGCGACAGGTAAAATCTTCGCTGCAAAACTTTACCCTGCTGGTGCAACGACCAATTCAGACTCAGGTGTTACTGACATTGAAAATGTATTTCCTGCATTAGAAGCAATGCAAGAAGTGGGCATGTTGTTATTAGTGCATGGTGAAGTAACAGACTCTTCAATCGATATCTTCGACAGAGAGAGAGTGTTTTTAGAAACAAAACTATCTAAAGTTGTTGATGCTTTCCCTGGACTTAAAATTGTACTAGAGCACATCACAACAAAAGATGCGGTTGAGTTTGTTGAAGCAGCTTCTGACAATGTAGC
Organism: Pseudoalteromonas sp. AWM4_233; assembly: GCF_056158285.1. Classification (NCBI taxonomy): domain Bacteria; kingdom Pseudomonadati; phylum Pseudomonadota; class Gammaproteobacteria; order Alteromonadales; family Pseudoalteromonadaceae; genus Pseudoalteromonas; species Pseudoalteromonas sp. AWM4_233. Next base: position 1,146,670 of record NZ_JBSWSZ010000001.1, read on the forward strand.
TGCTACTATTACTGCCCACCACTTACTTTATAACCGTAATCATATGTTAGCTGGTGGTATTCGCCCTCATTATTATTGTTTACCTATTCTTAAGCGTAATACACATCAACAGGCACTAATAAAAGCTGCTACAAGTGGTAATCCTAAGTTTTTCTTAGGTACTGATTCTGCGCCTCATGCCAAAGATAAGAAAGAAGCAGCATGCGGTTGTGCGGGTGCTTATACTGCTCACGCAGCAATTGAGTTATATGCTGAAGCATTTGAAGAAGTAGATGCATTAGATAAGCTAGAAGGCTTTGCTAGTCACTTTGGTGCTGATTTTTATGGTTTGCCTAGAAACAGCGATACCATCACGCTAGAGAAGTCACCTTGGCAGGTGCCTGACAGTTACCCACTAGGTGATGCAGATGTTGTGCCTATTAAAGCGGGTGCAGAAATCGACTGGAAAGTAGTTTAAATATAACTTAACTATTTTTTGTAATCTCTAAAACGCGCATTAAGCGCGTTTTTTTGTGCAATTATATTTCGTAACAAATATAATATTTGCAAGTTTTTAATATATTTATACTATTAATATGAGTGTGTAATTGATTTAAAATACACAACTAAGCTAAATAGAAATTAAATATTTGAGAGAAGGCAATGAAAGAAATAAAATCATTTATTAAGTCTGCAAGTGTTAGTGAGTTAGAAAAAGCACTTGGATTAATAAACGACGCAATTGCCTCACAAAAAGCGCAGGAAGCTGCAAAAGCAGAAGTATTAGCTTTAATTAAAGATAAAGGACTGACTGTTGAGGATTTGCTTGAAAGTGCTCCGACTGACAAACGCAGTAAAGTAGCCATTAAATATCGCATGGAGAAAGACGGTGAGATATTTGAATGGAGTGGTCGTGGAAAACGTCCTAAAGTATTTGTTGATGTTGACCTGCAACAATACGCAGTAATTTAAGTTTAGTCTTTAGGTGAGCAGGCTTATAGCCTGCTCATTTGTTTTAGAGGTTAGTTATTTACACGCTCAGACCTTATCAGCAAGAAGCTGTTCAAAATACCATTTCTCATTTTAAGAAAACCAACGACCCAGCAGTAATCGTTTTACCAACAGGTGCAGGTAAAAGTCTTGTGATTGCAGAGTTGGCTAGACTTGCCCGAAAAAAAATTCTTGTTTTAGCTCATGTAAAAGAGTTGGTAGAGCAAAATAGTGAAAAATATAAAAGTTTTGGGCTACAAGCGAGTATTTTCTCAGCAGGTTTAAAACAAAAGTCACTTATTCATCAAGTCACCTTTGCCAGTGTCCAATCGCTTTCCAAAAATATCGACCAATTAAATGAAGAATACTCCTTAGTCATTATTGATGAATGCCACCGCGTAAATGGGGATGATAAAAGTCAGTACGGCAAAGTCATTTCAGCTTTGAAAGAACATAACGCGAGTTTAAAGGTGTTAGGTTTAACCGCGACACCATATCGTTTAGGCATGGGTTGGATCTATCAACATCATTATCATGGCTTTGCCAGAGGTAATAGCGACTCTCCATTTAAGAAGTGTATTTTCGAGCTACCTTTAAGGTATATGATAAGCAATAAATACCTTACGCCGCCTAAACAAGTTGATCCGGCAATAAAACATTATGATTTCTCGAGTCTGACAACAGATAATTTTGGCAGGTTTAGTGAAACAGAAATGAATAGTTTGTTAGATAGCCAAACCCGAGCGACAAAAAGCATCATCGACCATGTGATAGAGCAAAGCACTTCAAGAAAAGGTGTAATGATCTTCGCTGCCACGGTTATGCATGCGAAAGAAATTTTTTCGTACTTGCCGCAAAGTGATGCTGCACTGGTGATTGGTGATACCCATCAGGCAGAGCGTGATGCCATTATTAAGAACTTCAAAAACAAACAAATAAAGTACCTTATAAATGTATCCGTTCTGACGACTGGTTTCGATGCCCCCCATGTTGATTTTATCGCTATATTAAGACCAACCGAATCCGTCAGTTTGTATCAACAAATAGTTGGACGAGGTTTACGGCTTGCTGATGACAAAAAAGATTGTCTCGTTATGGACTTTGCAGGTAATCAGTTTGATTTGTTCCAACCTGAAGTGGGGGCTAAAAAACCAAGTTCAGATAATGAACCGGTTCAAGTACTTTGTCCTGGTTGTGGCTTTGCAAATATATTCTGGGGCAAAACAGATGAGCAAGGCAAAGTCATAGAACATTTTGGCCGCCGTTGTCAGGGATTACTAGATAATGGCGAAGAAGAGCAACAATGTGACTACCGCTTTAAATTTAAAGAATGTGATGAATGTGGGGCTGAAAATGACATAGCAGCGAGGCAATGTCATCAATGTCATTCTATTATGGCTGATCCGGATGATAAATTGAGAGCGGCACTGAATCTCAAAAACGCTATGGTTTTACGTTGTAGTGGTTTGTCTATTACAACTCTGGCCAATGAAAAGATAAAAGTAACTTACTTTGATGAAGACGGCGCATCTTGTAGTGAGGTGTATGACTTTAATAACAGTAAAAGTGTGTACGTTTTTAATAAGCAATACGCAAAACGTGTGTCTGGTGTCTCTTCTCCAATTAACTTTAAGCAGGCTTCGGTAGTTCAACAATATGCGTACCAATTAAAAGCACCAGACTTTGTGATTGCAAACCAACATAAGAAGTACGGTTGGCAAGTAAATGAAAAGCTATTTGATTATGAAGGTAGCTATAGAGTCGCGGATAAGTCTTAAACCCTCAAACAGAACGCCATATTTGTATGTTTTATAGCCTAAATATATATGAAAATAGGTGTTTCGTTCAAAATATACGCGAACAGTTGGTTTTTTGCATTTTTCTTTAAAAAAAGGGTTGCGCACTTTTAATTTCTCCCTATAATGCGCACCCACTGACACGGGGCGAGACGCTGAAAAGCAAATCAAAACGATGTTGAGTCAAATAAAACTTAACTTTAAAAACTTTTTAAAATTAAGTGTTGACATAAAAAGTGAAGTCGTTATTATGGCGCTCCACTTCGCAGCAAGGCTGCGGTAACTAACTAAGCGTTAGTTGCACTGTTCTTTAAAAATATGAAGCAATCATCTGTGTGGGCACTCGTACAGATTGGGTTCTAACAGCTCTTGATTCAGGAGCAAAAAAATTTAGAGTCTCAATTTCTTATGAGTGACTATATAGTCAATTTATACAGAATTCATTGAGCACGAATCTTCGGATTCAAAAACTTTTAATTGAAGAGTTTGATCATGGCTCAGATTGAACGCTGGCGGCAGGCCTAACACATGCAAGTCGAGCGGTAACATTTCTAGCTTGCTAGAAGATGACGAGCGGCGGACGGGTGAGTAATGCTTGGGAATATGCCTTAGGGTGGGGGACAACAGTTGGAAACGACTGCTAATACCGCATAACGTCTACGGACCAAAGGGGGCTTCGGCTCTCGCCCTTAGATTAGCCCAAGTGGGATTAGCTAGTTGGTGAGGTAATGGCTCACCAAGGCGACGATCCCTAGCTGGTTTGAGAGGATGATCAGCCACACTGGAACTGAGACACGGTCCAGACTCCTACGGGAGGCAGCAGTGGGGAATATTGCACAATGGGCGCAAGCCTGATGCAGCCATGCCGCGTGTGTGAAGAAGGCCTTAGGGTTGTAAAGCACTTTCAGTAAGGAGGAAAGGTTAGTAGTTAATACCTGCTAGCTGTGACGTTACTTACAGAAGAAGCACCGGCTAACTCCGTGCCAGCAGCCGCGGTAATACGGAGGGTGCGAGCGTTAATCGGAATTACTGGGCGTAAAGCGTACGCAGGCGGTTTGTTAAGCGAGATGTGAAAGCCCCGGGCTCAACCTGGGAACTGCATTTCGAACTGGCAAACTAGAGTATGATAGAGGGTGGTAGAATTTCAGGTGTAGCGGTGAAATGCGTAGAGATCTGAAGGAATACCGATGGCGAAGGCAGCCACCTGGGTCAATACTGACGCTCATGTACGAAAGCGTGGGGAGCAAACGGGATTAGATACCCCGGTAGTCCACGCCGTAAACGATGTCTACTAGGAGCTGGGGTCTTCGGACAACTTTTCCAAAGCTAACGCATTAAGTAGACCGCCTGGGGAGTACGGCCGCAAGGTTAAAACTCAAATGAATTGACGGGGGCCCGCACAAGCGGTGGAGCATGTGGTTTAATTCGATGCAACGCGAAGAACCTTACCTACACTTGACATACAGAGAACTTACCAGAGATGGTTTGGTGCCTTCGGGAACTCTGATACAGGTGCTGCATGGCTGTCGTCAGCTCGTGTTGTGAGATGTTGGGTTAAGTCCCGCAACGAGCGCAACCCCTATCCTTAGTTGCCAGCGATTCGGTCGGGAACTCTAAGGAGACTGCCGGTGATAAACCGGAGGAAGGTGGGGACGACGTCAAGTCATCATGGCCCTTACGTGTAGGGCTACACACGTGCTACAATGGCGCATACAGAGTGCTGCAAGCTCGCGAGAGTTAGCGAATCACTTAAAGTGCGTCGTAGTCCGGATTGGAGTCTGCAACTCGACTCCATGAAGTCGGAATCGCTAGTAATCGCGGATCAGAATGCCGCGGTGAATACGTTCCCGGGCCTTGTACACACCGCCCGTCACACCATGGGAGTGGGTTGCTCCAGAAGTAGGTAGCTTAACCTTAGGGAGGGCGCTTACCACGGAGTGATTCATGACTGGGGTGAAGTCGTAACAAGGTAGCCCTAGGGGAACCTGGGGCTGGATCACCTCCTTAACGATTTAGAACAGATTTGTTCGTAGTGTCCACACAGATGATTGTTAGTTAGCTTTATAGCTAATTAATATTGCTCTTTAAAAATTTGGAAAAGCTGATAATTAATTCTTTTAGAAGAAATTCTAGAAAGAGTTTTCAAAAGTAAAACAATGCCGATAAACATTAAATTGTTTATTAGCGTCTACTTTAGTATTCAATATTAACTTCTGGCGAAGTTAAAACTGTCTTTGACGATACAAACCATTTTGGGTTGTATGGTTAAGTGACTAAGCGTACACGGTGGATGCCTTGGCAGTTGGAGGCGATGAAGGACGTACTAACTTGCGATAAGCCTAGTCAAGCCAGTAAGAGGCGCTTGAGACTAGGATTTCCGAATGGGGAAACCCACCTGCTTGCAGGTATCGTTAACTGAATACATAGGTTAACGAGGCGAACGCGGAGAACTGAAACATCTAAGTACCCGTAGGAAAAGAAATCAACCGAGATTCCGAAAGTAGCGGCGAGCGAAATCGGACTAGCCCTTAAGCTTTAGTGTAGTTAGTGGAACATTCTGGAAAGTTTGACGATACAGGGTGACAGTCCCGTACACAAAAACTTATCTAAAGTGAAATCGAGTAGGTCGGAGCACGTGAAACTTTGACTGAATATAGGTGGACCATCATCTAAGGCTAAATACTCCCAACTGACCGATAGTGAACCAGTACCGTGAGGGAAAGGCGAAAAGAACCCCTGTGAGGGGAGTGAAATAGAACCTGAAACCGTGTACGTACAAGCAGTAGGAGCCCTTCGAGGGTGACTGCGTACCTTTTGTATAATGGGTCAGCGACTTATATTTTGTAGCGAGGTTAACCGTTTAGGGTAGCCGTAGCGAAAGCGAGTCTTAACTGGGCGTTGAGTTGCAAGGTATAGACCCGAAACCCGGTGATCTAGCCATGGGCAGGTTGAAGGTTGAGTAACATCAACTGGAGGACCGAACCCACTAACGTTGAAAAGTTAGGGGATGACCTGTGGCTTGGAGTGAAAGGCTAATCAAACCGGGAGATAGCTGGTTCTCCCCGAAATCTATTTAGGTAGAGCCTCGGACGAATACTTACGGGGGTAGAGCACTGTTAAGGCTAGGGGGTCATCCCGACTTACCAACCCTTTGCAAACTCCGAATACCGTAAAGTAATATCCGGGAGACACACGGTGGGTGCTAACGTCCATCGTGGAGAGGGAAACAACCCAGACCGTCAGCTAAGGTCCCAAAGTGTATGTTAAGTGGGAAACGATGTGGGAAGGCTAAAACAGCTAGGAGGTTGGCTTAGAAGCAGCCATCCTTTAAAGAAAGCGTAATAGCTCACTAGTCGAGTCGGCCTGCGCGGAAGATGTAACGGGGCTAAACATACCACCGAAGCTACGGCTGCATACTTTGTATGCGGGGTAGGGGAGCGTTCTGTAAGCGGCTGAAGGTGTGCCGGGAGGCATGCTGGACGTATCAGAAGTGCGAATGCTGACATGAGTAACGATAATGCGGGTGAAAAACCCGCACGCCGGAAGACCAAGGGTTCCTATCCCATGTTAATCAGGGTAGGGTAAGTCGACCCCTAAGGCGAGGCTGAAGAGCGTAGTCGATGGGAAACGGGTTAATATTCCCGTACTTGGAATAATTGCGATGGGGGGACGGAGCAGGCTAATCAAGCATGGCGTTGGTTGTCCATGTGAAAGGCTGTAGGCTGGTGACTTAGGAAAATCCGGGTCGCTAAGGCTGAGAGTCGAGACGAGCTACTACGGTAGTGAAGTTGATGATGCCCTACTTCCAGGAAAAGCCTCTAAGCTTCAGATTATTTCGAATCGTACCCCAAACCGACACAGGTGGTCAGGTAGAGAATACTAAGGCGCTTGAGAGAACTCGGGTGAAGGAACTAGGCAAAATTGTACCGTAACTTCGGGAGAAGGTACGCTCCTATCTGTGATGAGATTTACTCTCTAAGCGGACGGGAGCCGCAGTGACCAGGTGGCTGGGACTGTTTATTAAAAACACAGCACTGTGCAAAATCGTAAGATGACGTATACGGTGTGACACCTGCCCGGTGCCGGAAGGTTAATTGATGGGGTTAGCTTAGGCGAAGCTCTTGATCGAAGCCCCGGTAAACGGCGGCCGTAACTATAACGGTCCTAAGGTAGCGAAATTCCTTGTCGGGTAAGTTCCGACCTGCACGAATGGTGTAACCATGGCCACGCTGTCTCCACCCGAGACTCAGTGAAATTGAAATCGCAGTGAAGATGCTGTGTACCCGCGGCTAGACGGAAAGACCCCGTGAACCTTTACTACAGCTTGGCACTGAACATTGAGCCTACATGTGTAGGATAGGTGGGAGGCTTTGAAGTGGCGTCGCCAGATGTCATGGAGCCATCCTTGAAATACCACCCTTGTATGTTTGATGTTCTAACATAGGTCCCTTATCGGGATTGTGGACAGTGCCTGGTGGGTAGTTTGACTGGGGCGGTCTCCTCCCAAAGAGTAACGGAGGAGCACGAAGGTTGGCTAAGTACGGTCGGACATCGTACGGTTAGTGTAATGGTAGAAGCCAGCTTAACTGCGAGACAGACACGTCGAGCAGGTACGAAAGTAGGTCATAGTGATCCGGTGGTTCTGAATGGAAGGGCCATCGCTCAACGGATAAAAGGTACTCCGGGGATAACAGGCTGATACCGCCCAAGAGTTCATATCGACGGCGGTGTTTGGCACCTCGATGTCGGCTCATCACATCCTGGGGCTGAAGTCGGTCCCAAGGGTATGGCTGTTCGCCATTTAAAGTGGTACGCGAGCTGGGTTTAGAACGTCGTGAGACAGTTCGGTCCCTATCTGCCGTGGGCGTTTGAGAATTGAGAGGGGCTGCTCCTAGTACGAGAGGACCGGAGTGGACGAACCGCTGGTGTTCGGGTTGTGATGCCAATTGCATTGCCCGGTAGCTACGTTCGGAATCGATAACCGCTGAAAGCATCTAAGCGGGAAGCGAGCCTCGAGATGAGTTCTCACTTTAACTTTAAGTTAACTGAAGGGCCGTTGGAGACTACAACGTTGATAGGCTGGGTGTGGAAGTGTAGTGATACATTAAGCTAACCAGTACTAATTACCCGTGAGGCTTAACCATACAACGCCAAAGTGGTTTTAGCTCAGAAGCTAATATGAACTAGAGTAGAAGTTTTAGAAATTATCAGATTTTTCCAGATTTTAACCAAATTTGCTTGGTGACCATAGCGTTTTGGAACCACCTGATTCCATGCCGAACTCAGAAGTGAAACGAAACAGCGTCGATGATAGTGTGGGTTTCCCATGTGAAAGTAGAACATTGCCAAGCACCTATTTAGAGAAAGCCCGATTCGAAAGAGTCGGGCTTTTTTGCTTTAAGTCCCTCTGCAATATATAAAATGGTTCACTTCACCTTGCGCAAAGCAAATGTATTCGCCTTGCTCGCTGTCATTAACTTTGCACTGCTTCACTGTCGGTAACCTTTTGCACTATTAACCCGATTCTATCCTTGTTTTCACTGAGTCCAAATATTTAGCTCAGGCATAGTAATAACATCCATTAAAACAAGGAAACTGTGATGAATATAGACTTCGACATGCTGCGTCATATTATGCCTCAGGCTAAAGACAGCGACATTCAACACTACTTATCAGCTATCCAAAACAGATTAGCTACTTTTGATATTAATACCCCGTTACGTGTTGCACATTTCATTGCGCAAATTGCTCATGAAAGTGGTCAGTTCAAATATAAGGTTGAAAACCTAAACTATAGTGCCAGAGCATTGCGATTAGTGTTCGGTAAATACTTTCAAACCGATGATATTGCAGAACAATATGCACGTAACCCAGAGAAAATTGCCAATGTTGTGTATGCAAATCGCATGGGTAACGGTGATATAGGCTCTGGTGATGGCTGGAAATATCGGGGGCGAGGCTTAATACAGTTAACAGGCAAAGAAAACTATCGGACTTGTGGGAATGCCATAGGCTTACCGCTTGTTGAGCAACCAGATGGTCTGGCAAACGATCCAAATGCGGCGGTGATGACTGCATGTTATTTTTGGCATAGTCGTCACCTAAATCAGTATGCAGATCAGGATGACCTAAAGTCGATTACGAAGCGCATAAATGGTGGTTACCATGGTCTTGAAGAGCGGGCCAAGTTTCTTAATAGAGCAAAGCAGTATCTTGAAATTCAAGGAGCGGATGTATGAGTAACTTCACTTTAGATGACTTGGAAAAAGCACAATCTCTTGTATTCAGTAAAGACAAACTTCGTACTTGGCAGCAGTTAAGTGAGTTGCTGACTGCACAATTAGATACTGTAAAAAAAGAGCCTGATCCATTTTCTACTTGGTGGAATACTAACTTTGCGCTCTTTAGTTCAGTCCAAGTACAGATTAGTGCAGTAAATGCTGGCTTTGCGTCTTTCGAAGATGAGTATATTGAAATAAGTAACTTAGGACCTTCTATTATTGATTTATCAGGCTGGCGATTGAATGCGGGCTCTGAAGGGCAAGATTATGATTTCAACAAACACACTTTGCTATTTCCACAAGATGTTATCCGTGTTTATACCAATCGTGAAAATGCCTATAGCTTTGATAGTCGCCGACCCATTCTAAATAATAAAGGGGATACGGTTTCTCTTTATGACAATCAAAGTAATCTGGTGAGTTGTTATGCTTATGGCCGAGATGCACATCAGAATGTTGGGATCACACATATCTTTTTTGACGGTAATGACCCGAAGAAAGAATCCGATGAATATATAGAGATCGGCAATTTAGGCAATCATATTATTGATCTGAGCCTTTGGGAAATTACTTCTAATGGGGGACAGAGGTTTCAATTCCCAGTATGTAGCAAGCTTATGCCTCATTCAGAGCTTAGGGTCTATACCAATCAGATTAATGAGTCGACAGGTGGGTTCTCATTTAATAGCAACAGAGCAATTTGGAATAATAACGGTGATGTTGGCAGGCTATTCGATTATCAAAAAGTATTGGTTTCAGAATATGCGTATGCATAGAGGGAGGGGCTAAGTGCCCCTTAGTTTATTAATGCGAAAGAAAAAACCAGAGCAAATAGTGAATAAACCCAGCCAAGATATTGTCACCCTAGTCGACGATGCTTTGCAGTTACTCAATTATATGTCTCGAGAGGGCGCCATTGAGCTAGATGAGCGTATTGCCAAAAATGTTGTTGAAGCTAAGTTTAAGGTCCAGAGCGGTACTTGGCAGGTTGAAGACGAAACCTTATTCCTTTTGAACTATGATGCATTATCAAAAGCTGTTCACCCAGTCACAGTTGAAAGTATTCAATCAGTTATACCAAATGAGAGAGCTGAAAAAAGAGCACCTACAAAAGCAGAAAGTGCAGTTGCTTGGTATCGTCGTCATGCCTTATTGGCGCTTGTTTCTTTGTTAATTATTCAGGTGTACTACTTATTCGGAGCTAACCTAAATAGCAATTTAAAGCATGCCTTTACTGAAAAAGCGCGGCTTACACTCAAGTTGGAAACACTGCCTGCAAACAGCCTTGCGAATGAGTACACACAACTTAATCAGGCGCTAGAGACCCTTGAGCAGCAGTTTGATGCGAACTATAGCCTGTTAAAGTCTTGGAACAGCATTTGGATGTTGGGGTTTAGTTTTAACCCAAATTTACCTGATTACAATCAGTTATCTTTTCAGCTTAGGGCAGAGCAATTGAGCTTGAACGACCCTGAACTGAAGTTAAAACAACAGCAGCTTCAGCTAGAGCAAGCCCATTACTTGTCTCAGCTAACCTTCTTCGAACACGACTTATTTTCAGACTCTATTTTAAATGTGTTGCAAAGTTATATTCTGCCTTTGCTCTATGGCTTACTCGGTGCATTTATCTTTGTGCTTAGAGATCTTCTTCGAGAGATAAAATCTCTTACATTTACTTATGATGATGAAATACGTTATCGCTTAAGGTTACCCCTTGGCTCATTGGCTGGCATGATTGTTGGTTGGTTCTTTAAACCTGAAGAGGCAGGTTTAGGTGCGTCATTATCACCTATGGCTTTAGCCTTTCTGATGGGCTATCACGTGGAGATATTGTTTGCGATGATGGACAAAGCGATTGCTAATATTCGTAAACAACTCGAGCCAAATCAAACGACCCCTCAACCTAAGTAAGACAGGGTTGGATAAATTGAAACTATCTAACCCTTGTCATTTAAACTGGCTACTTGTCAAAGAAAGCGGCAAGTTGCTGGTTTAATTTATCTTGCTCTTGTTTAAGTTTTCCTAGCGTAACAAGTCCAACTAATGACCCTTTTAAGCAAGCTTGCACTTTTTGTTTTTGGCTAAAGTGTTTGGCTTTGAACTTGGGTTTAATCTTTTTGGGTTTATAGACTTTTAGTGTGCAAACAATTGCACTTATTAATGCTTTTTGGCTCATTATTATCTCCTTACTTTCTCCTCCAGCATGTCTGAAATACATATTCAAAACCCAGTTAATAACACGATTCTAATTGCGTTAATGTCACCGAGTTTTCTTATTTAAGTTGCTTTACATTTAAACTTTCAATTTACGTTCTAAAACAAGTAAGGAACATCATGGAACATGCAAAGAGCTTTGAGGCTGAGGGCTTTGAACGGCCAAATGTCTTTGAAAACAATAGTACAGATCTTCATGAGAAGCTGCTCAAACAAGGTCAAGCTATGGCACATTTTGCTTTGCAAAAGGGGTTAGCTGTGCCAAGTAAGCTGGTAGAGCAACTCCAACAGGAGCAAACTCCCATAGATATTGCCAGTTTAACAAAAGCACATAATCAGTTAGCTGAACTCGTTGCGCCAGCAATGCCTGAGACAATTTTAATGATGGCCCAAGAGCAAGAAAAACAGACATGGTTCTTGTTTTTAGGCAGAGTGCCGCTTATACGCAAGATGATGTTGGTGGCAATCATCTCTTTGGTTACGTTAATCAGCTTGAGCCTGTCATCATATATTAACAACGATAATATGGTGGCCAGCATGTTTGATATGGAAGGTGCTCGCCTTTTGTATGTGCAAGCGATATTACTTGCCTCTGCGGCCATTGGCGCTTCGTTCTCAGCCTTATTTAAGGCAAACAGCTATGTTACAGCAGGATGTTTTGATGCCAAATACGAGAGCTCTTATTGGGTTCGATTTGTGGTTGGCTTAATCTCGGGCATTATTTTGACTCAGCTTATTCCTATTAATTTAGATGCTGTAGCCAAAACCGCAGAGCAGAGCACGGGTATGGGCGGTGGAATGAGTCATGCTGCTTTGAAAATTACCATGGCTTTGGTGGGGGGCTTTTCGGCTAACTTGGTTTATACCATTTTAGATAGAATTGTTGATACCGCACAGTCGTTTATTTCACCGCAACAGCCAGAAGATCTAGAGACCGTCAAACAGGGTTTAATAAATCAATTTAAGTCTGAGCAGCTTGAGTATGAAGCGCATCTTTCACAGGAGCTTATGGCAATTCAGCAACAAGTCGCGAGCTCACCCTCTATGTCGAGTACTGATTTTCAGCAGTTACTCAGTCAGTACCTAGCAAAGATAATCCGCAATGAGGAGAAGTAATATGGTTAAGTCTTGGTTAAAAGTATTGGTAGTTATCGGAAGCTTGTTGATTCTCAGCATGGCCTCAGGCTGTGCACTGCAAATGGTATCAAATTTTGATAGGCAAACTGAGCAGCAGATCATGGATGTCGCTAAAAAAGTCGATAGGTTTTACGTACAGCTGAGTGAGCTGCCAAAAGAGAAGCGCACCTTTCACTTTAGTCAGAGTACATATCTCAATATTGAAGTTGAGTTATCAGCCCTGCTTATGCGTCAAAAAGTCAGAGAATTAAATGAGTTAACAACCAAGCAGGTGGAGATAACCCAAAATCTTTGGCTGCAAGATAAACAGCAGCATCAGCAAGTAAACAGTATTTCAGATTTTTTGATCAAAACGCGCAAGCAGCAGTATCAGCGACTTTTTCTTGCCATGATCCGTGGCGAACAAGCAAAACAGCAATAAAAGGACAACCTTATGAACATAAATGATTTATACAAACAGATGTTAGACACCGCCTTGAATGTCGTCGGTGACGAAGCACAACAAATGTCAGGGCCTTTACAAAAAGCGTTGAATGCGCAGAAAGCATCGATTGAAGCTTTAGCGCAGGCTAAATTAAATGGCGAGATAAATGAAGATGAGTTCACAGCTGAGCTAGAACGAGAAAAAGCGATTTTGGAAGTTGAACTTATCACTTTAGAAATTATAGCAAAAGCGACGGTCCAAAAAGCTATTAACGCCGCCATGTCATGTTTAACCTCTGCACTAGCTCGTTAAGTTATGATGTTGTATCCGTCGAAGTGTTATGCACTTCGATGGTGAGGAGTTCACAATGACAGATAAAAAAAAGCGCCAGCAAGCGACTAGAGTCAGGATCATTCGACCATTTAAGTTTGCGCCTATCAGAGTAGTAAGAATAACCCAGCGTTCAGCAATTGATGACTGCCAATCTTCTAGCCTCAAAAAAGACGATGCATTAGAAGCTGAGAAAACGCATGTTGAAGGAGATTTAACACAAGAGCCACAAGATGGTTTGGTGCTAGAAAAGCAAAATGATATTAGTGATGCAGAGCAACCAGTTGAAACAGACGCACCACTGGCATATTTTGACAGCGCTGCAAACCCCTATGCATTCTATGTCGCACAAATACCCACTATGTTGTGCAGTTTACCCTCGGAGGCCATGAGTTCTGTTTGTAATAGTGATAACGACGGAACACGTTCACTAACCGATGAAGTTCAAAATGCTCAGTATGACAAACAACTAGAAAGGCCAGAACCAGAGAAGGTAGAGTTAAACGAGCAAAGTCAGCTGGAAAAACAAACTTATAAATCTGAATTTGGAATGCCACATAAAGATATTCAACAAGCTCGCTTTGGTGGGCAACCAGATGAGAAACTGAGTAAAGAGTTAAAACACAAACTTAATACCACGCCTAGTGAAGATTCAACAGAGCAAGTAAATATCACAGCTCAGCTTATTGCAGAAAAGTTGAAGATAAGCCTGGGAGAACTCACCTTTTGGTTAAGTAGTCCGAGGGAGGTACTTAACACTGTCATTAAAGCAGATCGAGATAAGGTTCTGCCTCTTTTAAAACAAACCAGTAATATTCAATCACTGACTTTTGCTCATTTGCTACATGCTTATCAACAAAATGTATTCACTGAGGCGCAAGCATGGTCTATTGAACAGATGATAGCGCGATTGATATCCAAGTCAGCAAAAGAGCAAATTAGCTTAAATACTTTGCTGGCATTAGCCGCACAAGCTAAAGATGAAGATTATGCCTTTGTACAATTCATGCGTAAGGGAAAAAGCAAATCGCTATTTAAGCCGTTGAGCACTTTCACACAAGCAGGTTATCTTGATGAATTGAAAGGCTCGGCTCCTAACCACTTTTTCTACGCTCCTTGCACCCTGTCTCTTGAATTCTTAAATGAATGCTTAGTTGCGCATCAACAGCACTGGCAAACATGGCTCCGTCAACCTCTAGTTAAAAGTGTAATTTAGCCTGACTAATTAGGCTTTTAACCCAAGTGACTTAATTGGAATATTTTTAAACTCATTCAGACACAAATGACATATAAATCATGGAGTTTTCTGAATGACTAAACTAGTTTTTTGCTCTTGCGTTGCAGCAGATGGCCGCAAGTTCGCATTTTTAACCGACCAACCTGAAGTCGAAGAGCTGTTTGATAACGGCTATAAGGTCGCCTACAAAGATAGAGATGGACGTGATACCCCTGAGTTATTGGCACATTGGCGCAGTGCCATAACCGTAGAATCAAAAGAGTTCAGTTTGCTACCTGAAGACGATCAAATCCCAGACAATGTGCAGAGTGCGTTCAACACCATGCTGTCTCACCTAGTGAAGGGGATTGATGTCTTCTTCTGTGATTACAACTTAGGCGTCGAAGGCGACTTACCTATGTGTAATCAAGTGATGGACGAGTTTAAGTCGACAGACTTTGTGTTGTTTTCATGTGCAGATATTGTTGGTACTGACCCCACAGTGCAGCCTTATATGGTGTCGTATTGCGCACCTCGTTATCAGCAAGGTAGCAAGGTGGCACAGCAGCATCGTATTTATTGTAAAACCGATCCATTTGCGTTTTGCCAAGCCATAAACGCCATCGTGGTACAACGTCAAAAAGATGATTTAACTGGTGGTCATATTCGTAGCGATCTAGACCCTTATATCAATGAACCTCCAATAGACAAAGATACGGCAGATCAAGTGCTTAATAGATTTGTAGAATCGCTGCGTAGTAGCAACCCAGATACCGTTGCGATTGGATATAACGGTTAATAACGGCTAGCGCCGCCAGCACTTAGAAGTAACTTTTGAGTCAGAGGCGGCCTAAAAGGATTTCTATGGATCAGCAATTTCATTATTACGCAACGCTTGTAGCCGGGATCATGGCGGGTATGCCTTTAAATGATGCCAGAGAGTTAGCCTATTATTGTTACGGGACGAGCCAGCAGTTCGCTAACTCTGAGCAGACTGAATCTTGGCAGTTCAACGACTACAATTTTAAGCCAATTGTGACCCGTAAAGGTCAGTCAGAACTGCGTTATGGACCGAATAACTGTGCTTTAGCATTTGAGGCATTTCCTGCGATGGAAACTTCGTCAAAAAGCGAGTGCTCAGCATCGAGTAAAGTCACCTTGTGTAAAGTGGGCTCTAGTACTTCTGTGAGTAATTTAGCACTACAAAATACGCAATTTGCACAAACACAGTGTTTTTATAACCCATTGACCGACGTAGATTGGCAAGGGGGAGGGGATTTAAAGCATCACTTTAAGCAGCGTTTGGCCCATAGAGCCTTGCAGCAAACTCAAAGCTTAAAAACGCAATATGAGCTTCAAGCGCAGAAAGTTCAGAGCAAGATATTTGACTCAGAAGCGATTTCGGAACCTGACGATGTACCGTCGTTATTGAAGCCACTTGAGAACAGTAAATTCATTCACAAAGCCATCAATGATGTGATTTACAAACAGCGTTATCACGACTTGGTGCGCTCTGCGCCTTTGGCATTGCTTGGCTGTCGTTTGTTTGTATTGCAACAAAGTTGGTCTGCTCCTCATTCAACCCAGTCACTCTTGCATGCGTGGTTGAATGCCTGGTTGGCCATTTATAGCTTCAAGCAAAACAGGCCCATGCCGCAAACAGCGCCTTGGGAATTATTTAGCTTACAGACAGGGAACTGTCAGTTTTTTAAGAAGTTGGAGCAAAGGTTAGAGGAGTTAAATCGAAAACAGAGTGGCGAACCTGTTTGGTTAACGCTTATCACTGAAGCCATTTCATATAAGCAGCAAAGCACAAGTTTAGATAAGTCGCCTTGGTTGTTGCATTATGGTTTAGCTTTAAGGCCCTCGTATTTATTAGACCAAGCACAGAATTTAGCGGGCGGTGACAAAGAGTTTGTTATTCACAATCTTAATGGCTTTAAGCAAAGCCAGTTTTACCAATTAAATTTGGCAGCGAACTATCATTGTGATTGGTTAGCCAGACAACTCGCCAGTAAAGGCTTAAGTGCTTTTAACACCCAGCAGTCCTTAGGCAACTTAGCGCTTTGGAGAGCAGTATGAGATTATTTGAATTATTGATTGTGCTCTGGTTATTGTTTTTAACCCTTTATATGTTTGTACCGAGTTTTAAAGTGATGATTGATATGTTCTTAATTTAATAGGTAGTGTCATTTCGACACTACCTATTAAATTAAGAATTAAAGGCATGTGCCCGCTTCTACTAGCACCTTGTTTTTTGTGGTTTCACCAGTAATGACTGCTTGTCGATTAAAACAAGGAAAGTGTAACGTGCCAACTACTTTACCGTTTTCATCAACATAGTTATAGATGCGAAAATCCCAGTAGCCCGCTACGGCAGAAAATGAGAGTGCAATTGTTGCGGTTGCAATAGAGGCTAAAACTAACTTCTTCATAAAATGTCCTTTTATATATTAGATTAATAACAAGCTTGAATATGATCGGTAAAGCAAGGCTTGGCACTTAAGCAATCACGAAAAGTTTCTTGACCATGGCAGTTGTATTCAAAGGTATTACAAAAAGTATAGAAGCTCGGTCTTACACCCCCACCTTGCACTTGAGGCGTTTGCTGTATGTTTAGAGTGTTTGTTGTCGAGAGGCTTTTGAGGCTGGACTTTTTTAAACGTATTTTCATAACTTTCCTTATTTGTGTTAATTAAAAGTTAAAATTAACATTAGGCTTCAACAAGGTCAATTTTTGTTCTGTAAAAATTGTAGCTAACGGCTAAGAAGTTAGTCTGTAAATTCAATCAGTTTCCCCGATTCATCTTGATGGCTTAAGCACACAATAGCATTCCAACCAGTTAAAGGAGTAGCGACATTCAGCATGAGCAGAATTCGTTCCACGCAAGGATGCGGCCTTTGTTGGCACTTCCCAAAACGCAGGTTTGGCCGCTCTTTTGAGCGGTCTTTTTTCAACCTGCTTCGTGTATTTAAAAGGTACTTAAATCATGATCGATAAAGGAAATAATGAGACTAAGCAAACCCAAAAAACAGGGTTATTAGACAAAATTAAAAGCCATTTAAAGGGGCTTGTGCTAGGAGGGCTTGGGGTTGTGTCTGCGGCTGCAGTACCCGTGTGGCAAATTTACTTTGTAGAAACGTCCGAGGTGGCTATTGAGGTTACTTCAATCAGTCGAATTGAATCGGATCATTTTAAGGTCGCTCTTGATACCGATGAACTACAAATGCTAGAGCCATACATTCCTGAAAACTTGTTGTATGAATTTAATCACTTGGGACAAAGGGGCGATAAAATTGACTTTCCTGAGTTCTCTCTTGCCACTCTATTTACTGCCTATGATAAAGCAAAACAAGACCTTAAAAATATCTCAATCACAAAAACGAAATTACAACAAAGCATAGAGCGAATAGACGCTTATTTAGACCCCGCCAATCAACAGTACCCGTTGGATGAGTTTCGTGTCAGCGAGTTAAAAAGCTGGGATTTGAGTAATCACATTGATGACGCCGAAGCGCAGTATTTTGAGAACCAAGTGTTAGCCATTACACGAGATTATTCGCAGATGGAATTTAATGCCCAAGCAGAGCCTGCACTCAATCTGTCGGCATTGGCATTTCTGCTTAATGATGTAAAAGAAGATATAACCGATGTGATCCGCGAATCGAATAATCGCCATGAGCGTTTAAGAGATGATATTCGTAATATCGAAACACAATTACAAAAACTAAAAGGTCAGCAGTTTGAGCAAAATACGTTTTTTACTGTGGACGCCGTTGTGTCAAACTCAGGTAGAGCGAGCACATCGCTACGGCCTTTAGCACTGATGCGAGTGCAAATTAGTGATAACAACTATGTTGATATTCGCCTAGAGCAGCAACGTTACTCAGAGCAATCTGAGTTACTACCATCTTCTACCAATATGTTGAGCTATCGCTCATTAGAGCTATATTCTTTTCCGAGTGAAGATCAGGCATTGATCAACACCTTTTGGGGCAGCACAGGGCGCGTGCAAATGTATGCGATGGACACTCAGCAAAATGTATTCAGTTCAAACCAAATTGCCTTTGTCGATAATCGAAACCAAAAAGTCATTTTAGATAAACTAAAAGAAGTGGCCTCAAAGCAAATGCAGTAACTTATTAATTAGTCGAAAATTTTTACGGCGTTTTCAAAGGCAACTGATTGCGCGAGAAAGTCTGTTTTAACACTACGGTGGATTCAATCGCTGCGATACTGCTGATCTGTCCCAACGATTTTTTTACGAAGCTTTCGTAGTGGCTTAAATCTTTGGCGACTATTTTCAACAAATAATCATAACTGCCTGTGATCACCGAGCATTCCATTACTTGCTCAAGGGCTTCTACTTCGTTTTCAAACTCATCGGCGAGCTTATCAGTATTGGCGTTTAGCCTGACTAGGGCATACACCAAAATCGATAGGTTAAGCTTTTCTCGGTCTAGAATGGCCTGATAGCCCTTAATAATACCTTCTTGCTCAAGTTTTTTTATTCTTCTAAGGCAAGGGGTGTCAGATAAATTAACCTGTTGTGCCACTTCAGTGGTTGTCATTCGGCCACGATACTGTAACAGGTCTAAAATGGCTAAATCTTTACTATCAACACGCATGTTGGTTAATTCCGCTAAATTTAATTATTATTTTATTAAATATCACTCATTGAGGGCGGAATAATCAAGTTTATTGGTGAATTTTTATCACAGCCTACTGCTACTATTAATTTATCAATACCAATAAGAATAAAAAATTATGACAGTGTGTACACGAGAGTTTGATGTTTGGATCCGCAGTTCATTCTGCGAGATAAACTCACAACTCGAAACCTTGTATTGGCAGCAAGAAGACAAAGCGAATGTCGAACATGTCGGTGAAGCATTAAAGCAACAATTGCAGAGTGAAGGCACAGAGTTGATCAAAGCTTTAGTCGCTGAAGGTAATACCGATGAAGGGTTCGATAATGCCTTTGATTTACTCGGCAATGTTGGTCTATATATGGCGGCTTGCAGACGCCATGAAATAACAGAGCCAAGCCGAGAGCGAACTTCTCCTTTAGTTGAAGCATCTACATTAGCCATGCACATTGGCGCGTCGATAGGGGTCACGCCGCGCTTTGCCACCGCACATTTAACGACACATAACACAGCGGTAAATGGCGTTTATAAACGCTTTACCGATCTCGCAGACGAAAAAACCTTCGTCGATTACAACACTAAAGGCATTCTGGCCTATAAACGCGCTGCTGACGCTTTGTTAAAAATCTTACCGCTGGGCGTATCGCACCCAATCACGGGCGATTTATTAAAAGTTGCTAAATATGCGCTACAAGATGTGATTGACTCTAACCAAGAGTTGTTTTATAAGCTCGACACCGACCGATTTTTTTACTGTGTAAGACCTTATTACAAACCACATAGAGTGGGTTCTCAGGTTTATCGTGGTGCCAATGCTGGAGACTTTGCAGGTATTAATGTGATTGATATGCTGCTCGGATTATGTGTGGCCAACGAGCCCAGTTATTCGCAAATGCTGGTGGATAAATTCTTATATATGATGCCAGAAGATCAGCAAATTTTGCGTGATTGTATGCGACGCACAAGTTTGATGGATTCATTTTTAAACCTTGAAAGTCAGCACAGCGCTTCTTGGTATCAAGAGAATGTGACGTTATTTTTAGAAGTGTGCGAGTTACATGGAAAAGGCGCTATCCAGCATCATAATCAATTGGTTGAAAAGTATATTGCGCAGCCTTCAGACTCAATGGCAGAGCAACACCTAGATAAAGTAACAGCCAGCGGCCCGCCACTGTCAGTCTTACTTGGCTCACTTGAAAAGCTTCGAGACCGTCGCGCTGCCAATCAGCGAGAGGACATTTTTACTCGTTATCACGATATTCAAAAACTCAAAGCCACGTTAAGCAGATAACCAGATGAAACAAGATTTTGTATTACCGAGTGAAGCGTACTTATTGAATCACTCGGTTGGAAGACCACTAAAAAGTGCCGAAACCCACTTTAAACAAAGCTATTTATCACCATGGCAAGATTCGGGCAGGGAGCCTTGGCAAGCTTGGCTGGCTATTATTACTGAGTTTCAACAAGCGTTGGGCCGACTTTTTAACTCATCATCTATGCAGTTTTGCCCACAAGTTAATTTATCGAGTGGACTTACAAAACTCATTATGGCTTTACCTGAGCTAAACGAAAACAGTGTTGTTTTAATGAGTGCGCAAGACTTCCCAAGTATGGGATTTGCGATGCAAAAGGCACTCCCTGACGGGGCGATAATTCGTTATATTCCCGAACATGAAGACATCACGAAAATTAACGTTTGGCAGCAACATTTAACTGCCGATGTCGATTTAGTTTTTGTTAGTCAAGCCTACTCAAATACCGGGCAGCTCGCGCCAGTCAATGACATTGTAAAGCTTGCTAAAGCCAATCATACCTTAAGCATTATTGATGTTGCGCAATCAGCAGGAGTTATAGCTTTAGATTTAAATAAGCTTGATGCTGATTTTATGATTGGTTCAAGCGTTAAGTGGCTATGTGGTGGCCCAGGAGCGGCCTATTTATGGCTTAATCAGAAGCATATTGAGCGATTAGCGCCAAAAGATGTAGGCTGGTTTTCACATGAAAACCCGTTTGAGTTCGATATTCACCACTTTGCTTATCACGATAGCGCTTTAAAGTTCTGGGGCGGTACACCCAGTGTTGCCCCTTTTGCTTTTGCCTCGCACAGCATTGACTATTTTTCTAAGCTTGGTGATAAGCTCAGGAAGCATAATCAATACTTAATAGACTTACTGATCCAACATTTGGGCGAACAAGTGGTTTCACCCCACGATAGAAATCACCGCAGCGGGACTGTGATTATAAATCCGACAATGGGTATAGAAGCAGTTTTAACTGAATGTGATAAAGATGGAATAAGCATAGATGCCAGATCGCATGGACTGCGTGTTTCACCACATATTTACAATGACGAAAAGGATATTATGAGACTTGTGAATATACTCTAGATAAATTTTCAGTATTGCACCGAGAAATTTACTATAAAGCCATTAGTACTCGCTAATGGCTTAGATGCTAAACGTATTAAGCCTTAAAAAAATCAGCCTGAACTTTACACTCTGTATCAGCGATAAGCTGAGTTGCGTTTCCAGAAAAATCGATATTACATTGACCCGGAAAATTATTATCTAGAAAGGCTTTATAAATATGTGCTTCTCGAAGTAATAGCTTAACGCTGAATTTTACTGTTTCATCGTTGATTAAATGTTCTGGTCTAATTGTGGTTAGTCCAGTAAAAGTATCTGTAAAATCCTCTTCTGGGAGTTTTCCAACCGTGATTTCTTTTGTACGTGAAACGATAATAGTATAAAGTTTTGGGCCTTCGACCAAGTTAAATCCCGAACATACTCCACTTGGAGTCTCTTTTACCTTAAAGACACATGAGGCACCATAATCGTACCATTCATTAAACGAGTTAGTCGCATTTACATTCAATGTGAAAAAACATGTAATACAGTAAATGGCAGTAGATATGGCATGTTTCATTTTATTTTTATACTGCATAATTTAAATTTCCTTATTAAGTTTTCAATTCTTTTGAAAAAGTAAAAACGCTAAATGTGGCAAAAATAAAAAACTATTTTGCAACGTTTTTATAGCATCTTATTTTCAAGTTGCTCTTTTGTAAAGCTTATAGGAACTAACCTGTTTAGATAATCTATTTATAATTTTTCAAATAGCTAAAAGCTTAATTTGAATGAATACAAATTGCTTTATATTCATTGAGCGTATTTGAAGTGTGTCGTTCGCCTTTAATATCGGGCTTATAAAGCAAAATGATTTGCAATCAATGGTAAACTTCTTTCAAAGTCACACTTGCATCTATATAGAGCAAGACTTAATATCCTTCGAAAATAATAATAATTCCTAATCATGTACCGTATTTCCCTCATTTTAATTTTTGTTTTGCTTTTAAGCGGTTGTGCTAATGCACCTAAAACCGATTCTAATCACTTAGCAATACGGCCTGTGTGTTGTGAAAACGTCACAGAAATGAACTTTGAAAAACAACCCAGAAAGCAGCAAATAATATACGATTTGAAAAAGCAAAGCGTTCGATCATTTGGGTCATTTAATAGCCCATTTTTAGCAATCGAAAAACCTGAAAACAGTCGTTTTGTGCAGGTATTTAGCTATGCCAATGGGTTGTTTGTAAATAACGCAACCTTTGTTTATCCGTTGCTACAAGTTTATGATAGTGATAAGAAATTAATTTCCTCACTTAAACCTTACGAAGCTTGGAAGAGTGGCTTGCCAACGACGCTCGATATGCAAGGAAACTTGTTTTACAAAACTCAGTTTACGCTACCGAAAAATGCTACTTACTTAGTGTTTTATGTCGATAGCAGCCTAGTTGGGGAGCAGGTGAGAATAAATTGGCGTTCAAACGTTGGCGGTAGTGAATACAAAACACTTCGATTTACTAATTACTCTGAGCTAGGGATCACGTTTCTTTAGTTTAAAAGTATTAACCTATAACTAAAATAATGAGTCAGGAAACCATGAGACTATTACTATCTTTTATATTGGTGTTGTTTTTAGCAGGCTGTAAATCAAGCCCAACTTACTTAAATACAGCTCAACTAAAACAACAATATCAGACTATCGGCTATGCAGGTTTTTATGTTGAGGAAGGGCTTGAAGCACATAAAGCACATTTAAAGTCACATTTACAAGCCCCAATCAAAGCTGCGCTTGTTAAGAAAGGCTTCACAGTGATAGATGCGAGTCAAGTCTATAAAACATATCACCAACTGCTAGATAGCGCAGACAATCTCTATGATCCATTAACCGGTCAAGAAAATGAAAACCTTAGAAATGACATCTGGAAACAAGCATTAACTCAAACTAAGGCTGAATTGGGCATAGATGCATTTATGTTTATGGGTGTGGACGTTGTGAGAGCGCATTTCACTCATAATATTTTTCTAGGTAAAGTTGCGAGATGGCATGGTCAAGAAGAGTCTTATTTGTCCGATTCTGCTAGCACGGGTGATGCCATTTTATCTTTTATGCAAGGTAAACAAGGTTATGTACCTGGTAGCCGAGTTTACATTCGCTTTCGTGACGAGCAAGACAACTTGTTGAGCATTGGTGCTGGTGGTATTGAACTTGTTGCTCAATTTAATGGGGATGGCGAGATAGAAGTGAAAGCTGAAGATAAAATCTTTAAAGATACTGCTAAGTTTGATTCGGCAATTCAATTTGCTTTGCTTGAACTTGAAAAGCATAAAGGTAAAAAGTAATGCGTGTTTTATTGATGATGCTTGTATTTGCTCTGACTGGTTGTAAGTCAATGTATAACAGTGACCCAGCTGTTGTTACAGAGCCAATTTTGGTTGGGCAAACTTCTAAAAGTAATGATATTGCTTATGTGTGGTTACCAACGGCCAATACCGGTATTAAAGCGCTTTATAAAGAAGCCTTTAATAACAATATGGCTGAGTTTTCAAATCATTATAGCCTTAGCAATCACTATAATGAGCTGCAGAATCACTTTGATGACTTCATCATAGAGCAGGGGGGAGCATTTAATCACAAAACGGGTGAGTTGAAGGTAGAGGTTTTATTAGCTGGTTTAACAAGCACGCATAAAAAAATGCAAAAAAAGCAGCCTACTTTTAAACAGTTAGTAGTACTTCACCCTATTGACTTTAATACGCGTGTAGAAAATGGATATGCACATTGGCATGGTGTTAAGCAGCAAATGGTGATTGTTGCGAGTAGTGCTGTTGAATATCGGGATGTGATGAGTTTAAAAGTACAATATTTCGATCCAATTGATGAGGCTTTTGAATATCACTTAATCGGTCTTGATATGCATGCGCCGAATTTAGAAGACAAGACAAAGTACTTTGATGTGATTAAGCATATTTTTAGACCAGTAGTCACTTGGAAAGAAAAAAACAACTCGTGAACTAAAAACTAACTTTCTAGCAAGTACATTGAATTTTTCATGTAAATAATTCAATGTACTTCGCTTCAAATCTAGGGTTGAATGTTTTTACTCACCATGGGTTTCATGAAAGTGATTGCCATGTTGGTGATGCCAGTGACCATCATGCTTATATTCCACCCGCCCATTTTCGATACGCTGTTTATGACCACATTCTAAACTGTGTGCATGTTTGTGTTTTTTATGCGTTTCAGTCAACGCTTCATGAGTATGTCCTGCGTGTGTGTGGTGATCATGACCATCATGATTATAATCAAAATGGTCAATATGCCACTCAGAGGCATGCCCGCATTTGGCATTATGCATATGTTTATGGCCATCATGTTCTTTGTGCTCACCAGCTATCACTGAACCTGCCAAAAGTAATGTTGAAAACAAAACAGTATTTCTCATGCTAATTTCCTTAAGTGGTTTTAAAATACCATTTTATATTTGTTCATATAATAAAAATGTCAAATTAAACAGTATGTTATAAGGTATCAGGTTCAGCTTTGATTGGTTGAGCAAATAATGTTCTTTTGCTCGAATTTTCAACACTTTGTTACAAACAATCAGTTGCTAACTACAAAAAAAAATATGTAATTTTATTTAATTTTTTAATGACTCAAGGATAGTTATGAAAAGTAAACTTATCGCATTGGCTGTATCAGGTTTAATAGCAAGCACATCCTCACAAGCGAACACGCTTAACAAAATTGAAATCGATAATGTGTTTTCAGAGATCAAATCAACCAGCCCTGGTTGTAGTGTGGGTGTGATCAAAGATGGAAAACTCATTCACAAAGCAGGCTATGGTTTAGCAAATATGGAGCTAAACGTGCCCCTTGATGGCTCACATGTTCACCGTATTGCGTCTGTTTCCAAGCAGTTTACAGGGATGGCAGTCTTATTACTTGCCGATGAAGGTAAAATTAATTTAAACGCTGATATTCGTAAATATCTACCTGAGCTTAGAGATTACAAAGAATCAGTAACGATTAATGCGATGTTAGGTCATTTTTCAGGCATGGGAGATTATGATTTTGTCGATGCAGAGCTAGATAAAGACGCCTTCAAACTTAAATCGACCATGGGTGGAGAGTTCCGCTTAGGTAAAGAAGATTATCTCACCATTCAAGAGTTTTACGATTACGTTAAAACGGTACCCTTAAGAAATAAACCGAATGAAGACTTCCGGTACAGCAACTACGCATATTTTCTTCTGTCTATGCTGGTTGAACGCGTATCAGGTGAGAGTTTAAGAGATTACAGTGAAGCGCGCATTTTCAAGCCTCTGGGCATGAGCAATACCTTCTTCAGTGATGAACCAACTGAAATTGTTAGAAATCGCGCTGATGGTTACAGTAAAAACAAAGAGGGTGAATACTTTACCAATATGACCAATCTATTCTGGGTTGGAGATGGTGGGTTACACACAACAGTTGAAGATATGGCTAAGTGGGACGCTTATTTTTATAACCCGACATTAGGTAAGCAACCTGAAAAGCTCCTTGCGAAGTTTATGCAGCCAAATAATGCTGAGATCACCATTGAAGGTCGAAAATATGCAAACGGGCAATTCATAGGTGAGAAAAACGATATTGAAATTGTTTATCACAGCGGTGGCTGGCTTGGCACAGTGACAAACTACGAGCGCATACCAGAGAAAAAATATGCTTCGATTGTGTTTTGTAATGATACGTCTGTTGATATTGCAAAAGTGGTCAAGGAGTTACGAATGTTGGTTCTGTAGTTTATTTTCAAAAGGCAAGTACTGTTGCCTCTTCTTGCCTTTTATTTCATTTCTTCACACCATGGTGATGCTAAATTAGGCTCAAGTAAAGGCTCTTTAGGCTGTCTGTTCTGACCTGGTGGAACAAGCACCTTTAGGTTTAGAGATTTAAGTAATAGCCTGACATTTTCATTGGCGTCATCATGATCCATTAAAAGTTTAACCAGCTCAGAAATATGTTGAGTTCGTAAGCTCGATACATTTTCAATGGCTATTGCATGTTTAACTTCATCTAAGAAAAGCAGATAGTCATGATTTTCGATTGCATACTCACGAATCTTGTTTTCTATATTAGCCCGATATTCTTTGTATAACGCAAGGTCTTGTTTTATGAGTGCAGTGGTTAAAATAGAGAACGTGAGTCGAACCGAGTCTCTATGTTTATTTTGTAATTGAAATAACTTGTTGGCTTCTAAAAAGTGGTTAAGCGCCTTATCTGCCTGGTCAATATGCAGAGCAATGTTACCTCGGACAATATGAATACCTGCGCTGATATTGGCATCTAAGACATCAAACTCAATTGAATCGAGTAACTGAAATCCGACGGAAGGTTGTCCTTGAACGCGGTAGGCTGTTGCTATGTTTGATTTCAGGGCCGCTGTGTAGTTAATACTTGTAGTTTTTGTTAAGGCGCAAGTAAAGTGCTGTATCGCATCTTGGTGTTGATTATTTTGCCTGTATGCCACACCAATATCATTAATAATATGCAAAGCTTTTTTTTCTGTTACGGCTGCAAACTGCTTTTTTTTCAAGGTTGTTAAGATATTCGTAAAGCTTTGCCAATCATATACATTGATTGCAGCCTTGATAGCGATACGATGAAATTGGAGTGCGTCTTCGTTAAAGGTATTTTGGTACTGGTGTTTTTGTCTTTTGTACTCAGCTAGCGCTTGCTTCGGATTGTTTTTTTCTAGCTGAGATAGATTCTCTATTAATTCAGAACTGACAGTTGCAGAGGCTGACAATAACAAAGACAACAATAGACTCATAAAAATGACCAAGCAAAACCGAACAATATAGTTATTGTAAACGTGTTGTGATTTTTTTAATAATACTAATTTGCTACTTAACTACGTGCTTCCTTGAAAACCGCTTAGTTAAAAGATATCTGGCTTGAAACAATATCAGCGTCATTGTCCAGCCAATGCGAGTAAAAATAGATAAACTGCGCGGTTTTCTCATCATAGTAGGCGCTCGAAACAAAGTCAGCTTCTGGTGGTAAGGCTAATTTATCTCGCTCTTCTAAGTTTGTTGATAACGTTACTAAGTAATTTTTACCAGTGTCTGTTCTGACATGAACCAGAATGTGTTGTTCTAAACTGAATGCGTGCACAATTTCTCCGTCATTAAATGACCACGCTTGTTCACCTTGTAAGTTAAAAACTTTATTGCGCTCCCAAACAGTTTGTTGATTTTCATTACTAAAAATAACTGTACCGCGTTGATTAAATACTTTGGTTGAGCCGGTGCTTAAATCAAAGTGTAAGGACGAGTTTGCTTGGTGAGTTGTTGTGATCAAGGTGTTTTTATCTTCTGACCAATGGTCAACTCGTACAATATAGACATCTGACTCTAAGGTTGTAATTTGATTGGTGGCAAGATGATACACAAATGCCTTGCCCGAGGCGGCAAAAGCAAGTTCAGTGTTATCAGGAGACCATATGGCTTTCGATATAAAATCACTTCGTAGACTATTGTTAAAGATCACCTCATCTTGTTCATTTTGTCTCAGAAATAACATTGGTGGCCCATGTTTTTGAGAAACAAAGACAATTTTCTCTCCATCTGAAGAAACACTTGCAAGGTAGTCTTCATATTTACTGTTAGATTTAAATATCCCTTCTAAATTAGAAAGAATGTCTATATTTTCGCTAAAAATCGTTGCGATTAATTTGCTATTTTGCAGCGAGACTTGAGTAAGTGGTGAGGTATCGAAAAACTGAACTGGAACAAGCTTTACATTGTTTATTTTCTCGTTATTTAGAGATTTACCATCGATCATTCTTACTTCAGGCTTAAGCGTATCAAAAAGTAAAAGTTGTGCTTTAGGTGCATACCAAACGAGGTGGTAAATAGATGATAGGCCCTCTTTTATCGAGGTAAAATCATAAGTATGTTTGCTAAAGCGCATTATTTTTTGGGCAGTTTGGTTTTGAGTAAGTGATATAAATACTGAATCAGGCGCCACTGCCAGTGAGTGTACTCGTGTACTTAATGGCAATGGGGCTAAAAAGGTAATCTGCTGTTTCTCAAAAGTGATCTCTGAGAGAAAAGGTATTGTTCTATCAGCTATTTGTTGAGTCGCCACAAAATAGATATGCCCATTAGTAGACGTAGATAGATGATCAACTTGGGTTACATCATCTGGCAAATTGATGCTGTGCCTAAAGGTAATAAGGCTATTTTCAACTTCATATATTTTTAGCTTTATCGAATCAGATTTAGGCTCTTTAAAGCTGACAATAATTTTATCATTATCTAACCAAGCAAATGTAAAGGGCTCATGCTGCTTTAGTAAAACATACTTGTTTGTATTAGAAAGCGTTTTTAAAACTAATTCAAAACCATCATGTTTTTGTTGCATGAAAATTAGTTTTTCAGCATCAAACGATAACTTACCTCTAGATTCCTGGTCAGTAGAGTGGGTAAGCGCTTTTGATTTTACAATAGACAGCTGTGCCTCTTGTTGTGACGGCACAATAAACAGATATGCCAAGAGTATACATAGCATGCAGGCTGCACAAATAAAGGCCAAAGTTTGATGTAATCTGGGCTTTTTGGTCTTGGTTGCCTCTATATCCGTTTTTACTTTCTTTATTTCTGGTGAAATCTCAAGACTGTAACCACGTTTTGCATGTGTCTGAATAATTTTCGCGGCCTTGCTGTCGTCTTTTAATGCCTTTCTTAATAGTGCGATCAAACGTTGCAGAGAGCTGGGGGCAAATATGCGATTTGGCCAAACCTGCTCGAATAAAAACTCTTGGCTGAGCACTTTTTTTGGGTGTTGTGCAAATACGCAAAGCAATGCCATTGCCTTTGGTTCAACTAATTCACAGGTTTCTCCATGACAAACTTGGTTTCTCTTTGCATCAATGAAGATATTATTTAGATAAAATTTGTCCATGGAAGTCATTTAACGTATTGATAATAATAGTTATAAAAAGCCTAAGTTATTCCTAAGAGAAACATTGCTGCGACTTTATCGCGTTTGAATCTACTCGTTTATAGAGTGAGTCCTATGTTTGTTTATAAGGCTTTTCTTATGGTTACTTTCTTACAAAAATTCGATTACGCGCGAATAGTTTGGCTGCTATTAGCATTTCTCATTACCCCTATAGCAACTGCGCAGGCGCCTAACATTACTAAAATAAAATCAAAAGTCTATGGCGAAACGAGAGAAATTCTCGTGTCTTTGCCTGCTAGCTATCAGCAAAATAAAGACAAAAATTATCCGGTTATATACCTAACTGATGCAAACATGCAGATGCCTCATGCTGCGCCTATGATCCATTACCTAGCGGGTGGAATATCAGAGTTAATTGTTGTGGGTATTCAGACCTTTGACCGTCACAATGAGCTAAGCCCGTATCATCAAGATGGTACTCTATTCAGTATAGCTGAAGGTGCTGAAAAGCTGTTGGCTTTTATCGAAACTGAGGTGAAGCCACTGATAAGCCAAACTTATCGAACTGCGCCTTTTGAGATATTGAGCGGCCATTCTTTAGGTGGCCTATTCACTATGTTTACTTTTGTGCGTCACCCCGAAAAATTTGATGCTTATTTTGCGCTCTCACCAACCTTAGCTTGGGCTGATGGCGAGATTTTGAATGAGATAGAGCAAAGCCTAGTGAATTCGGCAAATAATAAAATACTTGTGGCTTACAGTGAAAAAGAAACCCCGTTTGTAAATCAGTATGCTGCTTTTGAGAAATTCTTAACATTATTAAAAACAAAAGCTCCTAAGTCTCTTGATATAAGTGCTCGATTTATTTCAGGTGAAGATCATATGACGATTGCACACCTTGGGTTATATCACGCCCTCAGATATACATTTCGTGATTGGTGGTTATCGAGCAATGCCATGGTGGGAGCGCCAGAGAAATTTGATGCGCACTATGAGCGCTTATCGACTCGATTAGGGTATAAGGTGATACCTGAATTTAATGAGCTATGGGGACTAACAACTTATTTGATAAGAGAGCAACATTACGACGAAGCTCATTATGTGATTAACAAGTGGCAGGGTTTTTACCCAAAGCAATCGGCGCCTAATTATGAGTTAGCCAGGCTATTTCTTGCTCAAAATAAACCTTACCAGGCTGCCAATTCTATTCGGTTGGCTGTTGAATACGCACCACCTAATTCAAGACAGTACAGAAGGAGTAAAGACCTTCAACAAGAGATTAAGGATAAACTTTGAAAGTGATGTAGTGATGTAGTGATGTAGTGATGAAGTGTTGAGCGGTATTACCGCTCAACGCTATACAAATTATGGTTCAATTGGACAGAATTGACCACCGTTTGGTACCCAAACACTGCGAGTTTCCCAACGGCAATTATATGCAACTGTTTTACGCTCTTGTTGAGTGAAGAAAGTATCATGTTGATGGACATAAACACCGCCCGGTGCATAACCATAAGGGCCAGGAATTGTCCAGTCATTAGGACAGCTTTGACTAGCCAGTACAGTTTTAGTCGTCCAATCAGGATAAGTTGTCATTGAGTTTTTATACATTAACTTGTAGTGACACGTTTTGTATGCAATATCAGTGAGCTCAGTGCGATAGTCACACACACGAACACGACGCTCATCCCAATAACCACCACAGTCAGGGCTTGCAACCTGAGTGTCGTAAAAAGTATTAAAGTCAGTTGTTTTTATTTCTTTTTCAGCAGTGTTAGCTGCAGCATTAAAAGTGAGTGCAAGAAAAACACTTGCAATCAAAGTTGTAGTTTTCATTTCAAAATCCTTTGAAAAATTAAAAGAGGTACAATTGTTAACCTTATGTTTTATTTTGTAAATACCCTGCCTGTTGAATAATTTTAATACAGAAAGTTGAAATTAATTACTGAGATAAATGAGATGATTTTAGATTTATAGAGACAATTTACATTTAGATACTATTCTCATCGCATTTATTATTGCACTGATTGGTTTGCCTCGTAACATAGAGGGGTTAACAAACTGAGAACATCTAAAATGAAACTAAAAATCTCTCTATTAAGTGCAGCAGTTGTAGTTGCACTGAGTGCGTGTAGCAGTACGCAAAGCACATCACAACAAGTTGAACCTGTAGTACAAAAAGTTGACAAGCAATACGACAATATTTTATTGCAAAAGTATGCAGGACCTTATGACGGCGTACCACAGTTCGACAAAGTAACGATTGCGGATTTAGAACCAGCACTGGATATTGCAATTGCTGAAAACCTTGCAGAAATTGATGCGATTGCAAATAACCCTGAGAAGCCAACTTTTCAAAACACCATAGTGGCACTTGAAGCGTCAGGTGAAGCACTTGATCGTTTATTCCCATACTATGGCATTTGGGCAAACAATAACTCAAGCCCTGCATTTCGTGAGTTACAAAGTAAACTAGTGCCTAAGTTTTCTGCGATGAGCTCTAAAATCACGCAAAACAAAGCGTTATTTGAACGTATTCAAGCGGTTTACAATAGTGATGAGTTTAAAAACTTAACGGCTGAAGAGCAGCGTATTACTTGGATGCGTTACAACGGTTTTGCACGTAACGGTGCAACACTTTCGGGTGACAAAGCAAAGCGTTATGCTGAAATTAACTTAGAGCTATCGGGCTTACACTCTAAGTTTGGTAACAACGTTTTGGCTGATGAAGAAAACTATGTCGTTTATCTTACAAAAGATCAGCTAGCTGGCTTACCTAAGTCATACATCTCTGCAGCAGCGGCAGCAGCAAAAGCGCGTGGTCAAGAAGGCAAATATGCCGTAACGAATACGCGTTCATCAATGGACCCATTCTTAAAGTATTCTGAAGAACGTGAACTACGTGAGCAGGTTTGGAATAACTATTATAACCGTGGGAATAATGCGGGCGAAAACAATAACCGTGACGTGATCAGCCAAATTTTAAAGCTACGTCATGAACGTATTCAGCTTCTAGGCTACGAAAACTATGCACAGTGGCGTTTAGAAGATCGCATGGCAAAAGCGCCTGAAAATGCCATCGAACTGATGAATAAAGTATGGCCTGCTGCGATTGCGCGCGTAAAAGAAGAAGTAGCAGACATGCAAGCGGTAGCAGATAAAGAAGGTGCGAATATCACAATCGCGCCTTGGGATTACCGTTTCTACGCTGAAAAAGTACGTAAAGCGAAATACGACTTAGATTCAAACGAAGTAAAAGAATACCTTCAAGCTGATAAGTTAACTGAAGCCATGTTCTATGTGGCGGGTGAGTTATTTGATTTCACATTCACACCAGTACCTGAGGGTTCAGTGCCAGTCTTCCATGAAGATGTGAAAGTATGGGAAGTGAAACGTAAGTCTAACGGCGAACACGTTGGTTTATTCTACCTTGACCCATTTGCTCGTAAAGGTAAGCGTTCAGGTGCGTGGGCAACGTCATTCCGTTCACACACTACATTCCAAGGTAAGACAAACGTACTGAGCACCAATAACTCAAACTTTGTTAAAGCGCCAAACAGTGAAGCAACACTGGTTTCTTGGGATGATGCGAATACCTACTTCCACGAATTTGGTCATGCGTTACACGCACTTTCTTCAAATGTGAAATACCCAAGCTCAAACGGCGGCGTGCGTGATTACACTGAGTTCCAATCTCAGTTGTTAGAGCGTTGGTTATCAACTGACGAAGTGATCAACAACTACCTTGTTCATTACAAAACAGGCAAGCCAATGCCAAAAGAGTTAATCGAGAAGATCCAAAAGTCTTCAACGTTTAACCAAGGTTTCTCAACAACTGAATACCTGGCCTCTGCGATCATGGATATGAAATTCCATATGACTGATCCTGAGCTAATTGGCGATCCGGTTGAGTTTGAAAAAACAGAACTTGCGAAATTAGGCATGCCATCTGAAATCGTAATGCGCCACCGCACAACGCATTTTGGCCATATCTTCTCTGGTGAAGGCTATTCAGCAGGTTATTATGGCTACCTTTGGGCTGAAGTATTAACCTCTGATGCAGCAGAAGCATTTGCAAATGCACCGGGTGGCTTCTACGACAAAGACTTAGGAGACCGTTTAGTTCAGTACTTATTCTCAGTACGTAATGCAATGGATCCAGCTGAAGCTTATAACAAGTTCCGTGGTCGTGATGCAGAAGTAGGCGCGTTAATGCGTGACCGAGGCTTCCCTGTATCTGAATAATTTTTTAGCAGTTAGCTTTAAATAAAAGACATCAAGCCCAGCGATTGCTGGGCTTTTTTGTATAAGTATCAAACAACTCCATAAGCCAACATGGCATCAGCCACTTTAATAAAGCCCGCGATGTTGGCACCTTTGACATAATCAACATGTTCTTCATGTTCACCATGTTGCACGCATTTATCATGTATTTGCTTCATGATATTGTGCAGTTTCTCTTCCAGTTCCTCGTGTGACCAAGACATACGAATGCTGTTTTGCGACATTTCTAAAGCTGATACAGCAACACCACCTGCGTTTGCGGCTTTGCCCGGTGCATAAAGAATTTTATTATCATGAAACACCTTTACGGCTTCAGGTGTGCTAGGCATATTGGCGCCTTCTGATACCGCAATACAGCCATTTTCAGCCAATTGTTTTGCATCTTCTTCTGTAAGCTCATTTTGAGTAGCACAAGGGAAAGCGAGTTGTGCATTTATATGCCAAGGTTTTTTGTTTTCGAAAAACTCGCAATTAAACTCATTGGTCAACACATCTAGCCGTTTGCGTTGCTGGATCTTAATTTCTTTAATTTTATCAAGTTGTACTTGCGTGAGGCCATCAGGAATAAATAGTGTGCCACTAGAGTCTGAAAGCGTGAGCACTTTGGCATCAAGGTGTATTAGCTTCTCTGCACAATGAAGCGCAACATTGCCTGACCCTGATACTAAGCAAGTCTTGCCTTTAATGTCGTGCTGGTGGTGAGTGAGCATAGCTTGCATAAAAAACGCATTACCATACCCCGTTGCTTCAGTGCGAATAAGGCTGCCACCATACTCAATTGCTTTACCTGTGAGCACGCTTTCGAATCTATGGGTAATGCGTTTGTACTGACCGAATAAATAGCTGATTTCTTTTGACCCCACGCCGATATCTCCGGCGGGTACGTCCATATTAGGGCCAATATGTTGATAAAGCTGGGTCATAAATGATTGGCAAAAGCGCATGATTTCTCTATCTGATTTACCTTTAGGGTTAAAATCAGCACCGCCTTTACCTGCGCCTATGGGTAAGGTGGTTAAGCTATTTTTAAAGGTTTGCTCAAAGCCCAGAAATTTCAAAACGCTTAAACTGACTGATGGATCAAAACGAAGTCCGCCTTTGTAGGGCCCGATGGCATTGTTAAATTGCACTCGATAACCACGGTTAATACGGATATTACCCTGGTCATCTTCCCAAGTGACACGAAAAGACACAACCTTATCTGGTTCAGTCATTCTTTCTAGAATATGCGCTTGGTGATATTTTTTATTTTGATTAATAAAAGGGATTACTGACTCTGCAACTTCTTTGACTGCTTGATGAAATTCTACTTCATGCGGGTTCCTTTTAATGAGCCCGTCCATAAAGTGTTCTAGGGTTAAATTATCGTACATATGTTCACCTGTTAGGTTTTGCGTTGTTCCAAAAAGTGGGCTATTTCGCTATTTTGAGCCTAGTCTAACTCGCAGGTTTTGTGACTTATTCTTTTGAATTTCATGTTGTTCAGTTGATATGAGCCTATTGGCTATTTAGAACAAATGTTACCAATTGTTTCCAATTTACAAACGCTTACAAATTAACAAAGGCAGAGTTATTTTTTATTTACCTTTTCGCTTATGATGTGAGCAAATAACATATGGCTAGTAAAATAAGAAGGGAATATGTCGTTGCTAAATTCATTTCAAAAATCACTTTTGGCATTATCAGTATTAGGCTTAGTTGCTTGTTCAGGCGAAGAAAGCACTGAAAAAGCAGATAGCAAAACCGAGCAAGTTGCGAAAAAACAAGAAAAAGAAGAGTTTGCCATTCCTGTTGAAGTCACTTTTTCAAAAGTCGGTGATGTTGCCAAGTTCTATCAAACCACTGCCATTTTAGAAGCAGAGCAAGAAAGTAAGGTGGTTAATAAGGTAACGGGCATGCTTGAATCTGTGCATGCACAAGAAGGTCAGCGTGTGAGTACCGGGGACTTACTTGCACAAATTGACCCGCGCAATTATGAATTAGATTTTGAACGTGCCAAGATTGATTACGAATCAGCAAAGTCAGAGTACCGTCGAAGCCAGCCAGTTGACGGCAAACAGCTGATCTCTGAAAAAGACCTTGATAAACTGCGTTTTAGAGTGCAAACCACAGAAAACCAACTAGAAGTTGCCAGAATTAAACTTCGCGACAGTAAGGTTGTTTCGCCGATTGACGGCGTTATCGCAAAACGTTCCGTTAAAGCACATAACATGCTAAGTACTTCAGGCAATGAAATGTTCCATGTTGTGTCACTAGACTCACTCATTGGTGTGGTTTACTTGCCTGAGTCAGAGCTAAGTAAAGTAAAGCTAGGTCAAGTTGCTAAACTTCATTTTCCTGCAGAACCAAACCTACAACTAGAAGCAACCGTACTGCGAATTGCCCCTTTGGTAGATAGCAAGTTAGGCACATTCAAAGTGACACTGACGATTGATAATCAAGAGAATACTTTAAAGCCGGGGATGTTTGCCCGCGTTGCTTTACTGCTTGATAGCAAGCAAGGCGTTACTTTGGTACCTGAAAACGCAGTAATCAAAAAAGATGGTAAAGCAACCCTGTTCGTTGCACAGAATGACAGAGCTAAAAAACTTGAAGTGGAAACGGGTTACACCCAAGACGGTTGGGTAGAAGTCATTACCCCTATTCCGAATGAAGATGGCGTTATCACTGTAGGTCAACATGGTTTGAAAGACGATGCCTTACTGAAAGTGTTAAATCACGACCAAAGTGCCATCGTGAACAATACTGAAGACAAATCTCAACAGCTTTAATCGCGCCAGAAGTAAGGACAGAGTATGAATATTGCTAGGCTTGCGGTAAAGCGCCCAGTGACCATAACCATGTTGGTTTTGGCGGTGATGTTGTTTGGTATGGTGGGTTTTTCACGCCTTGTGGTGTCGTTATTACCTGATTTGAGTTATCCAACTTTAACAGTTAGAACAGAAAACCCCGGTGCGGCCCCCGCTGAAATTGAACAACTGATTTCAAAACCAATTGAAGAAGCGGTGGGTGTTGTTAAAGGCATTCGCAAACTGCATTCTATTTCTAAACCGGGTCAATCAGATTTAGTCATCGAGTTTCAATGGGGCACAGATATGGATCTGGCCATTATGGAACTTCGCGAAAAACTCGATATGGTAATGCTACCTGTTGAGCTCAGAAAACCCGTCATTTTAAGGTTTAACCCATCTTTAGACCCAATTTTAAGACTAAGCATCTCAGGTGAAGCGCAATCTTATACACAGCTAAGATCGCTGCGTACTTACGCAGAAGAAGAGTTAAAACGCGCCCTTGAACCTATTGATGGGGTTGCAGCAGTTCAACTCAGTGGTGGCTTAGAGCAAGAAGTACAAGTGCTTATTGACCAACAACAAGCCAATCTTCGTGATGTGACCGCTGAGATGATCACTAACCGTATTAAAAATGAAAACATCAATGTGTCGGCTGGTCGAGTTTATGACGGTCAGCAAGAGTTTTTAGTTCGCACCCTTAACCAGTTTACTTATATCGAAGAAATTGGCGATGTCATTATTAAACAAGATGCCGGACAAACGGTTTACTTGCGTGACATTGCCACTGTGGTTGATGGTGTAAAAGAGCGTCAAGATATTACTCGAGTTAATGGCAATGAAGCAATCGAGATGGCTTTGTACAAAGAGGGCGATGCTAATACAGTGGCTGTGGCCAAACGTGTACAGGCTAAAATCAAACAGCTACAGGATGAATTACCAGAAAACGCTGAGCTGAAAATTCTGTCAAATCAGGCCGAGTTTATCGAAAAAGCTATTGATGAAGTAAAGCAAACTGCCATTATCGGTGGTCTACTTGCGATTGTGGTTTTGTATCTTTTCTTAGGTAAGTTTAAACCGACAATCATCATTGCACTGGCTATTCCAACCTCCATCATTGCAACCTTTAACTTGATGTTTGCCAATAACATCAGCCTAAACATTATGTCTTTAGGCGGTATTGCATTGGCGGTTGGCTTATTGGTCGATAACGCCATCGTAGTGCTTGAAAATATCTATCGTAAAAAAGAACAAGGCCAAAATGTTGAACAAGCAGCAATTGAAGGCACCAATGAAGTATCGGGTGCAGTTACAGCGTCTACACTGACAACATTGGCAGTATTTGCACCTTTGGCTTTTGTCACAGGCTTTGCTGGTGAGATTTTCAGCGATCAAGCACTAACGGTCACCTTTGCTCTACTTGCCTCATTAATTGTGGCACTGAGCTTTATTCCAATGTTGGCGTCACGTCAATTTTCAATTGCCTCGGGTGATGCAAACCTTGACAACATTGAATCTGAAAAGCCCGTGAAAACAGGTGCAAAGAAATGGCTTAGCCTGTTATTACTGCCATTCAAGTTTGTAGCAGTTGTGATCCCATGTTTTATTGGGCGTTGGATATTGCGCCTTATTATGATGCTGTCGAAAATTATTGGCTGGTGCACCAGCAAAATTACTTATCCGGCTTATGTTGCATTTAATGGCGTTTATAAAATCTTTGCTAAAGGGTATGACAAGCTACTTAAAGGCGCGATGAAACAGCGCGCATTGGTCATTTCAATTTCTTTAGTTTTTGCTGTGGGTGTTGCAAGTTTATTGCCTAAATTGGGCATGGAGCTGATGCCTGAAGTGGCGCAAACAGAACTGACTCTAGAAGTCACGCTGCGCCAGGGCACGCCGATTGAACAAACTGACCAACAGCTTAATTTGCTGGCTCGCTCAGTCGTTGATATGCCAGGTGTGGTGCACACTTATAGTATGTCGGGCACAGGTAGTCTGATGATGAGCAGTGCGACACGCGGCGGCTCTCACTGGGGGCAACTGGTTGTTAAAACTGAAACACCAGCACAACTAAGCGCGGTGCAAGATGCGTTACGTGCGCAACTATCTGGCATGGCGCAGGTCAATGCGGAGTTCACGCAAAGTCGTATGTTTGAGCAAGAACGTCCATTAGTTGTGGTCATGAGTGGTTATCAGCTCGATGAGTTAAAACTGTACGCCGATAGGTTGGTATCGCAACTACAACAGCAAAACCGTTTTGCCGATGTCACAACATCGCTCAGAGCGGGGCAGCCTGAGCTGAAAATTGAGTTTGACCATCAACGTTTAAGTAGCCTAGGTTTAACCGCAGCTGGCATTACCGATATTCTGGCAACCAAAATAGGCGGTAATGTAGCGAGCAAATATAACCTAGATGATCGTCAGGTTGATATTTTAGTTCAGGTCGATCGTGATTCGCGTAACTCAGTGGCGGCGATCCGTGACTTAATCATTCATGGTGAAAATGGCCAGAGTGTGCCTTTGTCAGCGGTTGCAAAAGTCACTGAGTCTATTGGCCCGAACGAAATTAACCGTTTAGATCAGGCGCGCGTTGCCATTATTACTGCCTCTGTAAAAGAAGGTGATTTAGCAACAGCTGCACAAGTTGTTCGCAGTGAAGTGGCATCTTTAGGATTACCAGATCGTATTTATAGCCAAGTGATAGGTCAGAATCAGCAAATGGAAGAAGCTTATTCGTCATTAATCATGGCGCTATTGCTGGCGGTATTCTTAGTTTACTTGGTGATGGCTTCACAGTTTGAGTCATTGTTAAATCCGTTCATCATTTTATTCAGCGTGCCATTGGCGGTACTCGGGTCAATCTTTGGTTTATTTATCACAGGTACCAGCTTAAGTGTGATCACCTTTATTGGTTTGATCATGCTAAGCGGTATTGTAGTAAACAACGCCATTGTATTAATTGACCGTATTAATCAATTACGCGCGCAAGGTTGCGCGATGTTAGATGCTATTTTAGAAGCGGCCAACTCGCGTTTACGTCCAATCATTATGACGACCATGACCACAATTTTAGGTTTATTACCTATGGCGATGGCAACAGGGGAGGGCGCAGAATTACGTGCGCCATTGGCGATTACGGTAATGAGTGGGTTATTGATTGCAACCTTCTTAACCCTGATTGTTATTCCTGTTTTATATAGTGTGTTTAACCGTGACCAAGTGCAGGCAAATGAGAACTTAGGTAAGGCGGACTATGAAGCAGGCTAAATCAATCAAAAACTTGACGGCACTGGCTCTCAAACGGCCAGTGACCTGCTTTATGTTGATGCTATCAATGATAGTCGCTGGTCTTATGAGCAGCAAGCTTATTCCACTTGATAGCTGGCCTGCGGTTAACGCGCCTGCCGTGTTTGTGAGAGCATCATACCCAGGTTCGACGCCTGAAGAGATTGAGCGTTTAATCACAAAACCGCTTGAAGAAGCTTTGGCAACCATGGGTGGAGTGAACTCAGTCACTTCACGCACTTCTTCAGGGTGGACGTCACTAACTCTACAGATGAAGTTTTCGACCGACTTAAATGTGGCGATTTTAGAAGCACGTGAGAAGGTCGATCTGGTTCGACACCTTTTACCTGAAGATTTACAACGCGTAGACGTCATGAAGTTTTCAACTCAAGATATGCCGGTTGTTGAGTTAACATTATTGAGTGAAAAATCTTTAAATCGTGACTATGAGTTTTTAGAAAACAACCTAAAAATGCCATTGGAGCGCATTCAAGGCGTGGGGCGCGTAGAGCTTTATTTACGTCAGCCAAGAATTTGGGTGAAACTTGATCCTGACAAACTCGCTATGCATCGGGTTGATATTCAACAAGTGACGCGAGTGCTTCAAGAAGCCAACTTTTTAAAGTCTGTGGGTGAAGTACATACTGATGATTATCGCTATGCGGTGACACCGCAGGGCCAATATCGTGATATCGAAGATATTCGTGCGCAACGCATCAATGAGCGAGTGAAACTCTCTGACATTGCCAACGTGCACTATGCTTTGAGTGAACGTCAATGGCAGCGTCGTGTTGACGGTCAACCAGCTGTTGGCTTAGATATTTTCAGAGAATCGGATTCAAATGTGGTCGATGTGGCAAAGCGCATTCGCGAAACCCTTGATGAAGTGATGCAAAAGCCACAACTGCAACATATTGATATTCAATATGACAGAGATGATGGTAACAGTGTTGAAGTGTCGATTTCTTCGTTGTTACAGGCTGGTGCAATCGGGGCGGTATTATCATTCTTTGTACTATGGTTCTTTTTACGTAACCTGAAACTTACTGGCGTTGTGGTGCTTGCTGTGCCTGTCTCATTAAGTATTTCACTGGCGATTATTTACTTCATGGGCTTCAGCTTAAATATGCTGACCTTGATTGGTTTGATCATCGCAATAGGCTTGCTTATCGACAACTCGGTGGTGGTTTGTGAGAGTATTTTGCAACAACGAGCACAAGGTGACTCGGGTAAAGCGGCAGTCATAGAAGGTGTTGATAAAGTCAGCACGGCTATTTTGAGTGCAACACTCACTACAGTGGTGATCTTTTTGCCTTTGCTCATGGGTGATAGTAATTTCTTAACTGTGATGTTACAGCAGATAGCTGTGTCTATTTGTGTGCCCTTATTGGTGTCTTTGTTGGTTGCGAAAACCCTGATCCCATTGTGTATGTATCGTGTGTTACCTGACAATGCCGGCGTAAACGAATCTGGCTCCGATAAGGTACAGCAAAAATACCGCAAAGCATTAAATTGGGGTCTTAGCCATCCTAAGCGAGTGGGCGCTTTTTTCTTAATTATGTTTACCAGTGTCATGCTGGCTAAAAGTATGGTTGATAAGAGCTCAAGTGACGCTCAATCTCAAAAGCGCCAGCAGATTTTTTATGAGTTTAAGGGTGAACCTGACCTCGATAAAAAACTTGCGTTTTTACAAGAGATCGAAACTTATTTATTAGAAAATAAACAATCTCTAGGCATTAAAAAGGTATATTCTGGCGTCTATCAAAGGGGCGCATGGACTAGCATACGTTTTGTTGAAGACTTACCTAGACCAATAGAAGATATTAAAGAAGATATTCGTAGCAACTTTCCTGAATCAGCGTATGCAAAAGCGTCTTTGCAACGAGAAGCAGGATCTCGAACGGCGGTGAGTGTTTATCTGTTCGGTCGTTCTACGGCAAAGTTAAACGAGTTGGCTGAACAACTTATTCCTGTAATTGAAGCCCATCCACATTTTACCGATGTAAAAAATAGTGCTGAGGGCGATGTTTACGAAATGCAGCTAGTGGTAGACAGACAACGTGCTATGCAGCTGGGTGTTTCGACGCAAGAAATTGCCACTAAAATTGGTAATGCAATGCGTGGTCTCAATTTGAAAACGCTGAGGACTTTAGACAAAGGTGAAGTTGAAATTATCGCGGGTTACTATGAACAGGGCGCTATTCCTATGGAAAAACTTAAAAGTTTACCTGTCATGGAATCAAACGGCGCTATTTTAACCTTGCAACAACTGGTAGAAATAGAAACACGCCCAGCACCGCGCACCATTTCACGCAGAGATCGTCAAACTCAGATTTCTATAGAGATGAATATTCAAGATGTGAGTCACAAAGAAGCGGCAAAGTCGCTGAACGAGATGATGAATGCGATCACATTACCGCGAGGTTATTCTTGGGGTTTAGGTCCTAAGTTTGCTGAGCAAGATGAGTCAATGAAAGACATGGTCTTTAATATGATGATTGCGCTGTTCTTGATCTTTATGATAATGGCGGCGTTGTTTGAGTCATTGTTATTACCAATTGCAATTCTGAGCTCGATAGGTCTTGGCTTTGTTGGGGTTTACTGGACCTTTGCATTACTTGGTATGGGCTTAGGAGAAACAGGCATGTTAGGCATGTTGGTACTCATGGGTATAGTGGTAAACAATGGCATAG
Source organism: Pseudoalteromonas sp. AWM4_233 (assembly GCF_056158285.1). NCBI lineage: Bacteria > Pseudomonadati > Pseudomonadota > Gammaproteobacteria > Alteromonadales > Pseudoalteromonadaceae > Pseudoalteromonas > Pseudoalteromonas sp. AWM4_233. The sequence continues at coordinate 1,189,028 of NZ_JBSWSZ010000001.1, forward strand.
TCTTGATAGACCAAATTAACCGCTTTAAGGGTTCAGCAGAGCACTTACAACAAGCGATTGTTGATGCCTGTTCAACCCGCTTACGCCCAATTTTAATGACGGTAGCAACGACGGTGATTGGTATGTTACCTGTGTTATTTGATAGTAGCTCAGCAGATTCAGGTGTATTAGATTACAAACCTATGGCGATTGCGATTATCGGTGGCTTGATCTTTTCAACCTTAACCAGTTTAGCCTTTGTGCCTTACTGCTATTACCTACTTTATCGTTTAGGTCAGGGCAGTAGTAACCGACTTGCTGAAGCTCGGGCTTATGCAAACCAAAAGTTATCTAAATTGAGCTAGCTTTCGGGTTATACCAATTGCATTAAATTTATGAGCAATTATTGCGATAGATAAATAGTCAAATAACAAGGATAAAATTATGACATATAGTTATTCTATATGAGTAATTTTAGACGACGTTAGTGGGCTATTTAGCTCGCTAGAATGATCATGCGACTAATGAAATTGGTATTATAATCTTACGAAACATAAAATGGCGCTTTAAGCGCCATTTTTCTATAAATTTATTATATTGAACAGTTAATTACAGATTTAAACTTGTTAAAGTTTAGGGATTTTAATTATTGTTAAATCAATTATCTATTATTAAGCATTTTAGGAGTCGAATGTGCGTCGTTATTTCGTGGGCTTTTTAGCAGCTTCATTTTTATCAGGTTGTGTATCGACAGTCGATTATACTATCCCTTTATCACAAAGCTTTGAGTCTAACTCAAAACTCATTACAGTAAATTTACCTACGCTGTCAGTATCAGACTCAGCTTATGACATAGATATTGAAAATTATGTCATTAAAAATACTTATACGAGCTGGAAAAAATTTGAAGATAGAAAGCTGACAAACATTGAGCACGAGACAAACTACTTAAATTACATTTTGTTTGATGACGAGCTCTCTTTCATAAAAAAAGAATTTGAATTAGAAAGTAAGCAAAGCTTCAACTTTGAACTGACTCAAAATAACGACATAACAGCCACTTCTCACTGCGAAATTTACGCACAATCACTGTCTAATGAGCATAAATCGTATAATTTAAATTCGAATGGCGTTAGAGCATCTTCAGAATCAATCGCGAGCAGAAACAAGACATTCTTGGTTTGTTCGATTAAGCATCAAGGACAAATTTGGAAACTTACGCTTTTATCTGAAAAAGGCAGTGGCGTTAAAGCGCTGTTTTCAAGTGATGCGCTGAAATATGATATTAAAAGCATCAATGACAGCATCAGTTTAGTTAAAAATGGCGATAAAGTTGAAAAGCGCCAATCAGCCCCTTGGCTATCGAACAAATCAGGTTTGAGCTTTAGCTTTGATAACACCCAAGTGTCAGCCATTTCATTTGTCGGTAAACCAAGGTTTTGGTTAAGTAATACTTTAAGCACTGAGCAGAAGCCGTTGCTGGTTGCAGTAAATTATAGTTTGACTCTATTTAATCGTATCGATGGCGATTGGCGAGAAAAAGAGTCATTTAACAACCAACATTATAATAACCAACTGCAGTAGGTTAATCTAATAGTCATACGCTCAGCTCGTGATTAGAGCGCTAGCTGAGCGATTCTAACGTTTCAAATATTGCCCAGGGGTACAGTTAAATACCTTTTTAAATGCGGTATTAAACGCCGAGCTAGACTCAAAACCCAGCTGCTCGGCTATCGTTTGTTGTGTGTAACCTGCTTCAATCATTTCAACCGCACGAAGACCTCTTAATTTTTGCTTCCATTGGCTAAAGTTCATAGCAAAGCTTTTATGGAATAACCTATTAAGTGTGCGAGTCGACGCGCCAACCAGTTCGCCCCATTGTTCAAGGGTTTTATTGCAGCCAGGGTTTGCGTGTAACTCAGCAATAATAGGCAATAAGCGGTCGTCTTGTGCGGTGGGCATAAAGAAGCTGCTGGTTTGGGCACATTCTAATTGGTCAATGAACACTTGGGTAAAGCGCAGTTTTTTATCGTCAGGTTGGTAGTTGGGAGGCCAGTTACATACCTCTAAGATCATCGCTTTAAGTAATTCATTCACATGGAGCAGTTTGGCCTCATTACCTAATACTTTTACATATTTTTCGTCAATATAAACACTTCTAAAATGCCCGCCATAACGACAAAAGGTCTCATGAGGAAGGTTGGGGGGGATCCACAAAGCTTGATCTGGGGGAATAACAAATTTACCCGCTGGCGTGTGCACACCTAACACCCCATCGCTGGTATAAGCGAGTTGCCCCCAAGTATGTGAGTGAGCTTGCACATGCTGCCAAGGCGGCATTTCAGTGGCTCTTGGGTAGATAGGCTTGCCAAGGGCTTTTAGGTTAAAGCGTGTTTTAACACTCACCCAGCTCGAACTTGGCTGATTTGATAAATTATCTGTCATAACTTTGTATTTTGGTCACACTGTGCACAGCATACAATGTGCTTGCGTTTTAATCAAAGTGCTTATGTGAGGGAAAAGTGGAACAGAATAAACAGTGGCAGTCACCGTTTGGATTTTTAACTATTGCAACCATTGTCATGGCGGTCACGTTTTCGGCGTGGAACGCTTTATTAAATAATTTTGCAGTAGAGGCGGCACAATTTAATGGTGCCAATATGGGCATGTTGCAGTCTCTTCGAGAAATACCAGGCTTGTTAGCATTCACAGCGGTTTTTATTTTATTGGTATTAAAAGAGCAAACCTTTGCGCTAATTAGTTTATGTTTATTGTCGGTTGGCGTGGCGTTAACTGGGTTATTCCCGAGTGTTTATGGGCTATATGCCACAACGGTACTCATGTCGATTGGCTTTCACTACTTCGAAACTTTAAATCAATCTTTGAGTTTACAATGGTTTAGCAAAGATGAAGCACCACAAAAACTGGGTCAATTGATGTCGATTAAATCCATGGCTTCATTGGCAACCTTTGCCTTAATTTGGCTAGGTGTGACTTTCTTTAGTACCGTCTATCAAGGGCTTTATTTATTCTTTGGTGGCGTAGGTTTGTTACTAACATTATTTATGATGGGCGCTTTTCCGCATTTTCCTGAGAAGAATGTGCAACATAAAAAGTTAATCGTGAGAAAAGAATATAGCTTGTATTATATTTTGCTGTTCTTCTCAGGTGCACGTCGCCAAATCTTTATGGTCTTCGCGGGTTTCTTGATGGTGGAAAAGTTTGGTTTCGATGTGGCGCAAATAACCATGCTGTATATGTTCAATCACGTAATTAATATTTTTGCCGCGCCAATGATTGGTAAGATGATAGGTCGAATTGGTGAGCAAAAAGCATTAACCATTGAATACGCGGGTTTAGTGTTGGTATTTGTCGGTTATGCGCTGGTGGAGTCGGCGGAGTTTGCTGCGGTGCTTTACGTGGTAGATCATTTGTTTTTTGCCATGGCCATAGCCCTTAAAACCTATTTTCAAAAAATTGCCCGGCCTGAAGACATTGCCGCTACGGCCGGTGTGAGCTTTACCATAAATCACATTGCGGCGGTGATCATTCCTGCAAGCTTTGGGGTTGTATGGTTATACGATAGCTCACTGGTGTTTTACTTTGGTGCGGGTTTGGCTGGGTGTTCTTTAATTATGAGTCAGTTTATCGGCGGGCATTTGGCAAAGCATCAAGCTCAAAGTGAGCAAACAGCATAAGTTTTTAGCTTCGTACGCTCATGTTGTCGTCAAGATGAGCGTACGTTAAAGACTTTATCATTTTACATTTGTTCATAATCTGTAACGTTTCTGTCTGTCTATCATTGCTGCTCTGTGGTTATAATCGAGCCAAATGTTTATTCATAGGGAACGTTATGCATATCAAAGTGGACAACATCAGCAAGCATTACAAAGAAGTGACCGCCGTAAATGGTCTCAGCTTTGAAGTACAACAAGGTGAGGTGTTTGCACTGCTTGGCCCCAATGGTGCCGGTAAATCATCTCTTGTGCGCATGCTTGTAGGCTTTACTCAGGCCGACGAAGGTCAAATCACAATTACAGTCAATGGTGAGCAATACACGTCTATTCCAGCCTCAGAATTAGGCTATTTGCCTGAAGATCGTGGCCTCTATTTAGAGAAATCTTTGGCACAGAACCTGATGTATTTTGCAACGTTACGTGGGGTAGATAAAAAAACAGCCAAAGAGCGCATTGATTATTGGCTCGAACGTTTTGATTTACTCGAGCGAAAAGACGACCAACTTAAAAGCCTGTCTAAAGGAAACCAACAAAAAGTGCAGCTAATCAGTGCTGTATTGCATAAACCACAATTGGTATTACTCGATGAGCCATTCTCAGGACTCGATCCGGTGAACCAAGAAAAGGTTGTGTCGTTTTTAAAAGAATTAAAAGCACAGAATATGACGGTTATTCTGAGCGCACACCAAATGTCGATGGTTGAAAAACTGGCTGACAGAATGTTACTGATGAACCACGGACAAAGTGTGTTGTATGGCACATTGGCAGACATTCAATCACAAGTGGGTGTGGGGAGTGCTTTGAAGGTGACATTCACCCACGCAGTGAATGGAATTGAAGCGAGCAATAAGTTGACGCAATTTGAAGTTGAGCAACTGAATGACACGACTTTGGCAATTCGTGCCGAGCGCGCAGATCAACTTAATCAATTATTAGCGCATTTACCTGAGTTAGGTGATATCGCGTTTATCGATAGCCAAAGAATGGATTTACACCAGCTCTACTTACACGCCATTGAAGCGGATCAAGCAGTACAAAAAGGAGAAGCCGCATGAGTCGATTAAATCAAACCCTGACTGTGGCAAAATGGGAGTTCATGCAATTCTTTAAATGGAAGCAAGAGCTCATTGGCAAATCAATTATGTTGCTGGTGGCGCTAGGTATGTATTTATGGCATAACCAAGTGCTTTATCAGCCTGAGCCGCAGCAAATCGTCTCTAATATTGAATTACAGGGTCTTCAATTAAACGATGACTTTGTGTTTAGAACAGAATCAAAATCGAACGATGCGCTTATTGCTGAAGTCAAAGCGGGCAATATTGACGGTGCATTGATCTTTGCTTCACAGGCGTTACCGCAGCAAGTGACTTTATATTCTCAAGGTAAAATGTCTTGGCAAAATGACTTGCAAGTCCAGTTAAACGACTATGCGCGTTCAAATGTTGCCGCTTCTTTAAATCTTGGCCCAAATCAATTGGCTTTACTTGAACAGCCACTTCAGTTTGAAACAAACTATCTTGATGAAGCAGTCAAAGATGCGATGCAACAATCTTCAATTACCGCTAAAGGATTACTATTTTTGATGGCCGTCGGTGTGTTTATGACTTTCGGCCAAGTGTTTGTTGCAATTACTGGCGAAAAGCAACAGCGAGTAACGGAACAACTTTATTCGTGTATGGATGCCAAAACTTGGATTGAAGGTAAAATCATCGGGCAGGTGTTACATGCAGTGAAAGCCATGACCACGACTGCAATTACTACATTATTAGTTTTTGCATTTACACAGGTTATTTTAAAAGGTAGAGCGCTTGATTTCAGCATTTTCGACTTTACTGTTCTACCTTGGTTTATTGCGTTTGTACTCGTGGGCATTTATATGTGTACGGCATTTATTGCCGCCATTGCCGCAGCGATAGATGACCCAAACCACAGTGGTAAGTCAGCGTTTATGATGATACCTCTGATCCCGATTGTGGCTGGTTTTATGATGATGGACAGTCCAAGTAGCTTGGCTGTGACTGTGTTAAGTTATTTCCCATTAACGGCATTTGTCTTTATGCCAATGAAAATGGCGTTAATTGATGTGGCATTTTGGCAAGTAGCCATTGCCTTCATCAGCTCATTGCTTGGCTGTATTGTTATTCGCAATATGGCGGCACGCATGTTTAAGATGGGGATGACCATGTATGGTAAAGAGCCAGACTTCAAAACCATGATGAAATGGGCTATCGCTGTTAAATCTTAATCGTTACGATAGTAAAAGGCTGAATTTATTCAGCCTTTTTTATTTGTGTTTCTTTATTTGGTTTTTATTAACTGATCTTCTTTTTTCATGCGAAAGTAATTATTTTTATCTAATTTAGGAACTAAAACAGGCATATTTATCTGAAAATCATTATTTAGTAACAATTAGAGTCTTGGCTTGAAGAAAATATTCAACTATTGTTTTTAGTAATATAAACAGCTAAAGAACGAATACCTATGTTTTTTAACTCAAGGAAAGAGCGCGAAATTTCTCAAGCGCTTCAAGTTAAACTTGATCTTCTCTCTCAAACACATGCATTTCTTGAAATAAACAGCTCAGGCACGATCGAAAATGCCAGTGAGTTCTTCTTATCAAAAACGGATTACTCCTTGTTTGATGTAAAAAATCAGAGCTATAAAGCGTTTTTTGATGCTGACTTAAATGAATTACAAAAAGCAGGCAATAATGCGCTTGTTCAAGTGAATTGCAATAACAATCAAGCAAAATGGTTTTCATTGAGTATCAGCTTCAGCAATGAGAGTTTAATTATCTTATCTTTAACTGATGTGGATGCTTACGAACAGCAAAGTGTTGATCAAAAAGGTCAACTCGAAGCAATTGGGCGTTCTCAAGCAGTGATTGAGTTTGATTTGCAAGGATATATTCTCCATGCAAATGAAAATTTTCTTCATGTAATGGGCTACAGTTTAAATGAAGTAATAGGCCAACATCACAGTATGTTTGCTGAACCAGCGTTTGCGCAAAGTGCAGAATATGCCGACTTTTGGGCTGCGTTGAGCCGAGGTGAGTTTAGTTCCGGCGAATATAAGCGCTTAGGTAAAGGCGGAAAAGAAGTTTGGATACAGGCTACTTACAATCCTATTTTTGATAAAAACAATCAGCCTTATAAAGTCGTAAAATATGCTTCAGACATTACTGAGAGTAAGCAGCAAGCTGCTGACTACCAAGGTCAACTAGATGCTATAAGTAAATCTCAGGCAGTTATAGAGTTTAACATGGACGGCACCATCATTACGGCGAATGAAAACTTTTTAGCGGCGATGGGATATGGTTTACATGAAATTCAGGGAAAACATCACAGCATGTTTGCTGAGCCAGATTATGCACAAAGTGAAGATTATCGCGTTTTTTGGGCGCAATTGAATGCAGGCAAGTTTAGTTCTGGTGAATACAAGCGCCTGGCGAAAGGGGGCAGAGAAATTTGGATTCAGGCTTCTTATAACCCGATTTTTGATTTAAATGGCAAGCCATTTAAAGTCGTTAAATACGCCTCAGATATCACTGAGCAAAAGTTGCAAAGTGCCAACTATGAAGGTCAATTACACGCGATCAGTAAGTCTCAAGCGGTCATCGAATTTAATATGGATGGCACCATCATCACAGCCAACGATAATTTTTTATTGACGACAGGGTATCAGCTTGAAGAGATCAAGGGGCAACATCACAGTATGTTTGCTGAGCCTGATTATGCAAGCAGTGTTGAATATAAGCAGTTTTGGCAAAAGTTAAACAATGGCGAATTTGACTCTGGCGAATATAAGCGTTTGGCAAAAGGTGGTCGAGAGATTTGGATCCAAGCGACTTACAACCCGATTTTTGATGCCAGTGGCAGAGTAATAAAAGTTGTTAAGTTTGCCAGTGATATCACAGAACAAAAGCAGCAAAGTGCAAACTTTGCAGGGCAATTGCAAGCGATTGACAAATCTCAAGCCGTGATAGAGTTTAATCTTGATGGTACCATCATTACTGCAAATGAGAATTTTCTTAAAACAACGGGATATGCTCTAGATGAAATCCAAGGGCTGCACCACAGTATTTTTGCAGAGCCTAAATATGCCAGAAGCGACGAGTATGCCCAGTTTTGGCAAAAGTTAAACCAAGGTCTCTACGACAGTGGCGAATATAAACGTTTTGCGAAAGATGGCAGCGAAATTTGGATCCAAGCGTCATACAACCCAATCTTAGACAGTGAAGGGCGACCATACAAGGTTGTTAAATATGCAACTGACATCACTGAAAGAAAGCTGGCTATACGAAGTATTAAACAAGCAATCATTTCATTGGCTGACGGTAAACTTGGACAAAGCATTGATGAAGATTTAGGTGCAGAGTTTAATATCTTGAGAGATGCGATGAATGGTCTAATGCAAAACCTCAATAAAATGGTGATAGACATAACTCAAGCGTCGCAAATGGTAAATAATGGCGCGCAAAATATCGCATCAGGCAATGAAGAGTTAAGTCGTAGAACTGAGAGTCAGGCTGCAAGCTTAGAAGAAACCGCATCGACTATGGAAGAGCTTACCACCACAGTTCAGCAAAATGCTCGCAGTGCTGCAGATGTTTCGCTTCGTGCGGCTGATGCAATGCAAAATGCTGAAGAAGGTGGTGAAACAGTATCTACTGCCGTAAACGCCATGTCAGACATTGAAAACTGCAGTAAGCGCATTTCGGACATTATTGGAGTGATTGATGAAATCGCTTTCCAAACGAACTTATTAGCCTTAAACGCCTCTGTGGAAGCGGCAAGAGCCGGAGAAGCGGGGCGAGGCTTTGCTGTAGTAGCGAGTGAAGTTCGTAACCTTGCTCAGCGCAGTGCCTCTGCGGCGAAAGAGATAAAAATCTTAATTAAAGATAGTAGTGAAGCGGTTCACAATGGCAGTGCTTTGGTTGCTGAGTCTGGGGTGAAATTTAAAGATCTTATCTCTGTTGTCGGTGATGTTAACAAAATGATTGGTGAAATAACTAAGGCTAGCCAAGAACAGTCTGAAGCCATCTCTGCGGTGTCTGCAACGGTTGCACAGCTTGATAACCTAACGCAAAACAATATGCATTTGGTTGCCCAATCGACCAGTGCAAGTAAAGATATGCGTGAGCAGGCAAGCCATTTACTTGATCATGTGTCAAATTTTGAAACAGATCAAAGTCAGTTACTACTTACATCAAATTCAGCGTCTAAAAATACTTATCTAGTGAATACCCTCAGCGCATAAGTGAAAATTAATATCAAGAGAGAAGCAATTTCTCTCTTTATCTCTACTTCGTTTATTTGTTGCGTTCTGTTTAATGATTAAAGTTTGTCACGCAAACAGCTTACTGCTAAAATCCGCAAAAATTTTAATAAGAAACAATAATATGGAAGTTTATTTAAACGACTATTTAGTCAATAGCAGCTTTTTAGTACTGTTTTTATTCACGGTGTTTTCTGCAAAATGGGTGTACAACTTTACGACACCATATTGCACTTTTTCGCAACTTATTGAGCAGAAGAATCGTTCTTTGGCAGTTTCAATTTCAGGCTATTTATTGGCTGTCACTATCATCTATTTATCGGTGCTTAGCGGTCCATCTACTGGGCTCGTTACAGATCTGATTAATGTAGCGATTTATAGCACGTGTGGCATGTTATTACTTGTTTTGTCTCGTGTAATCAATGATAAATTTTTATTGCCTACTTTTTGTAATACAAAGCATTTAATTGAAAAACAAAATTTAGCGACAGGTTTTGTGCAAGCTGCGAGCTATATTAGCAGTGGTTTATTAATCGGAGGCGCTTTATCTGGAGAAGGCTCTTGGTCATCAGCCCTTGTTTTTTATGCACTAGGCCAGTGTCTTTTAGTTGTTTTTGCGAAACTGTATGACATTATCACTCAATTCGATCTTCAGAGTGAGTTAAAAAACCAAAATCTTGCTGCTGGTATTAGTTTTTCTGCGACATTGATCGCGCTGGGTATCATTTTATTTCATGCAATTGCAGGTGAGTTTGTGTCGTGGCAACAAAGTCTGACCTTATTTGCAATCGATAGCGTGATTGCCTTTTTGTGCCTGCCTATCTTCAGATTAGCTTTTGATAAGCTTTTGCTTCCCAGTATATCGCTCGATAAAGTAATTGCAGAAAACAATGTAGCTGTTGCGCTTATTGAGGGCGCGATGGTTATTGGTATTGCGTTGGCAATCTTAATTGCTCTTTAGGAGTTGCCATGTCTATCAATAAACTTTTTGTGATCTCTACGATTACATTTATCTATTGTTGGCTCATGATTGGTCATCTAGACTCACCTGAGCAAATTAAGCCTTTTGCAAGTGGCTCGACTTATTCGAAAAAAGATAAACCTTATAAGTTTAGAGTGCCAAATGACGGGCAAATAATGCTTTTTGAAGTTAAAGGTTCAGTGGCAATGAACTCCTGGAAAAGTATTGATATAGAAATCTACGACGCACAGGGCAATTATTTATTTGCTTATACCGATGAACTATGGGCCGAGTCAGGCAGAGATTCTGATGGTCGTTGGACGGAGTATCATACGCACCTTGAATACAAGCAGCGTTTCCCAAGTAAAGGTGAATATGTTGCATATATTCATGACATGTCTTCTTCTAGAAATGCATACAGTAAATCTTCTTTTAACTTTCGTATTCTCGCACTAAATGGAGATAGTCGAAAACTCAAAGTCATGTTATGGATAAGCGGAGTTATAACTGTGATCTGCCTGCTTATCATCATGCACCGTTATGAAAATGGCTATAGTAGCTTCGAAAGAAAACGAGCTCGACGGATCGCCAAAGAGGCTGCTCTAGGTATGCGCACTGAACCAATGCAAGTAAAGACCGCTATTCTACTTTTTGCAGTGCCAACATTTTTCTTAACATTATGGGCAATGCATGAAGATGATGCTGACATTGATTGGCTAAGTTACTCTCATGGTAAGCGTCATATCTATGTTGATAAGCAACTTCGTGAACACAGTTTAAAAAGTGCCCAGTTTAGAACTGGTTCAGGACGTGGTGGTAAATAGTGATCCGCGAAAGCCATATTCTGCTTTTTAGCATTTTCATCGCTGGTTTATGCTCAATCATATATGAGTTACTTATAGCGACAACTGGGGCTTATTTTTTGGGCGATAGCATCACCCAATTTTCTCTGACTATTGGTATTTACATGGCCTTTATGGGCGTCGGCTCGTATTTATCCCGCTGGGTGTCTGATACTAAGCTGCTTGGCTCATTTATAGGGTTTGAGTTGGTTCTGGCTTTAATAGGGGGCATGAGTGTCCCTATTCTTTATTTCTCTTACGCATTTGATTTGTCATTACAGTTATCTTCGGTGGTGTTAACAGCTCTGATAGGTATATTGATAGGCTTAGAAATTCCTTTGCTTAGTCGCTTAATGGAGAAGCATTACAACTTAAAAACCAATATTTCTAATGTCTTATCTATAGATTACTTCGGGGCCTTATTGGCAACCTTGTTATTTCCTTTCTTACTTTTACCTTGGCTAGGTGTATTTAAAACATCATTGGCTTTTGGCATGATGAATTTAACAATTGCACTTGCCTTACTTTGGTATTTTGCCGAGCATTTGAGCATTGCCCGCAAAAATGTCTTGCGACTGGCACTTACTTTGGTTTCATTGATTTTAGTAGGAACATTCATTTTCAGTAATGAGCTGAATAAGATTTGGAATAATCGTGTTTATGAAGACCATGTCGTTCATTCAGAACAATCCCAGTATCAACAACTGGTTCTGACGCGCTCTAAGAATGACATCCGTTTGTACCTTAATGGCGGTTTACAATTCTCATCGATCGATGAATACCGCTATCATGAGGCTTTGGTACATCCTGCTATGGCAAGGCTACATCAGCCAAAACAGGTCTTGCTCTTAGGAGGGGCTGATGGGTTGGCGGTACGTGAACTGCTTAAGTATGACTCGATAGAGCAGATCACCTTAGTCGACTTGGACCCAGCAGTTGCCAAGCTTGCTCGTGAGAATCACTATGTAAAAGCGCTAAACCAAGATTCACTCAACAGCACCAAAGTTGATGTAATTCATCAGGATGGTTTTGTTTATAGTGCCGAAGATAAAAAAGAATACGATTTAATCTTGATTGATTTACCTGATCCTAAAACAATCAGTTTAGCGAGATTATATAGTAAGCAATTCTACCAACAATTAAAGCGTCGACTTCATCCGCATGGTCTGATGGTGACGCAGGCAACCAGTCCTTTCTTTGCCAGAGATGCATTTTGGTCCATCCATAATACTGCGATTGCCGCAGGTTTTAATAGAGTGGCTCCATATCGTGTTAATGTCCCTTCTTTTGGAGAATGGGGCTTTATAATGGCTTGTAAACATATGTGCCAACAACCGGTTAATCACGATATTGAAAGTCGTTTCTATAAAACAGAGCTAGAAGCCATGTTGTTTACTATTCCTCCTGATTTTGAGAATCAACAACAAGACATTACAACGCTCGATAACCCCAGTGTGCTCTATTATTACTTAAAAGGCTGGAAGTACTGGAATTAGCCACAGAATTTGCTTAATTGAGCGTCTCATAGCTTCGTTAAGCAAATTTTATCTAAAATATTTTATGCTCCCATTCATCCCAAAAAATTAACCATTCACTTAATTTGTACGTGCCAATATTTAGTCGCTAAGTAAAATAAGCGTCAGTTAAACAATAGAAAACATTATGCGCACCATACAATTATCATTAAAAGAAAAATTAATAATGCTCTGTCTGATAGCCATGATCAGTCTAGCTATTAGCCTTTCTGATTGGGTTCTAAGAGGGATGTTACCTTCACTTAAAATACCTATATCAGCACTCAATGCTGTAGTTTGTATGTACTGGTTCCCTATGATGGGCACTTATGTATTGATAAGAAAATACTTGATAGCAAGTTGGTTTGTTCAATTCTTAACTTTTCATAGTCTGATGCTATTGGGGGCACTATGTTTTGGCTTGATAAGGGCTAAGTTGCTACCAGTGTCTATCATCGGCTTGAAAGAGGCAGTTTTAATCAGCTTGCCATGGAGCACAATGATATTTGTTGCAGTTAAATTTTATTTGGCTCAAAAGCATCTCAAATTAGAGCAGCAATTAAGGAAACAAGCAGAAATCAACTTGCTGCACGCTCAATTAAACCCACACTTTCTATTCAATAGTTTGAATACCATAGCGTCATTTGCGCGCACTCAACCAACACGCTGTGAAGACTTAGTACATGATCTGGCATCCGTTTTGCGTTATTCATTGTCGCAATCAGGGTTAAACCAGGCAAATAAACCAACAACTAAGGAAGCCTGGGTCAAGTTGAGTGACGAACTGGTAATCCTAAATAAATGGTGTGATATCGAGCGCAGTCGGTTCGGTGAGAACCTCAATATTTCCTTCGACATTGACGAAGACTTGCTTGATGAAGTTGTGCCTGCCATGCTGCTTCAACCTCTCATAGAAAATGCCATAAAGCATGGTAAGTCGGTGCCGCTGCGTATTTGGATCACAGTACGACGTGACAACCAATATATGCTTTTTAATGTGCGTGATAATGGCATTGGCTTTGCTGAATCTGATTTAGCTAATGCCCACCTTAAAAACACTGATATAAGAGATAAAAGGCTTGAACAAAACAAAGTCGCGCATTTTGGGCTGGAGATCACTCAAGCAAGGTTAGAATTAGAAGCAGGCTCAAGGCTAGAACTCAGCAATTCCCCAGAAGGAGGAGCAAGTGTCGAGTTTAAATTACAAGTAGGGAGTATGGCATGCTAAATATCGCTATTGTTGAGGACGAACTGCCAGCATTAGAAAAGCTCAAAGCCCAGTTAAGCCGAGTATGTACTCACGCTTTGTTGTTTACATGTCAATCAGTAAAGGTATGTTTGGCTTCAAGTGAATTGTCGAAAGTAGATGTGCTTTTTGTCGATATTAATCTGCCTGACGCCAGCGGAGTGAGCTTGGTAAAGTCTCTGAAGCAGCTTGGATTTAAAGGTGAATGTGTTTTTAGCACTGCATATAGTGAATTTGCAGTGGAGGCTTTTACAATCGGTGCCGCCGATTATTTATTGAAGCCTTATACAGACGAGCGTTTATTCTTGGCTTTATCGCGAGTCAACGACAAGCTCAATAACAAAACCTCAGAATTTCAAGAAATGGAAGAATATAGTTTAGTTAGCAAAGTAGGCGATAAGGTGACCTTAGTAAAAGTGTCCGATATTTGTGCAATTAAGTTAGAGCATGGTCAAGCGATTGCGTATGGCTCTGAAGTTTCATATCCGCTTGATCACTCTCTTGATGAATTAATGACTTTATTACCTTCTCAATTTTTGCGAGTTCACCGAAACGGCATTGTGAATATCAAAGAAATCAAACAAATGGACCGCTGGGTAACAGGCGGTTATTTAATCAAGTTTTATCAATCAGAAGTAGAAGTAATCAGTAGCCGAAATGGCGGACGATTACTCAAAGACAAGCTAATGCGATAGCTAATCTAACCATCTAAAATCAATAGGAAAGCTCATGAAAAAAATAATGCCATGTATCTTGGTAGGCCTGCTTGCGGCCTGTTCAAGCCAAAACACGCAAGACGTTAAAACTCAGTTCATCGATGATGGTCAAAAACACCCTTTAGTGATTTTGCTCGGAGGCAGCGATGGAGGCAATACACTTGCAAAACCACAGTGGCAGCCAATTTTTGATAGATTAAATGAAACAGGCATGTCAGTGGCATCACTTGGCTATTTTGGTACAGACAGTACACCCAGTAATGCAGCTGAGTTGTCATTAGAAGAAATAGAAAAGCGTATCTCTTTATTGGCTAATAGCGACAAAATCAACAACAACTGCGTGGCGGTTTTCGGCTTCTCAAAAGGTGCTGAGTTGGCTTTATTGCTGGGTAGTCACTTTGATTCGATTAATCATGTGGTCGCTGTTATGCCAAGCCATGTCACTTGGAATGCAGTGAAAACAGTAACAGACAAATCTAGTTGGACTTTAAAAAACCAGCCATTGGCATATATCAGCGCACCATTGTTTTCTTGGCAAATGCAAAAAGGCAATGTGACAGGCGAGTTTACGCCAGCTTTCGAACAAGCCTTAGGTAAGGCGACAGAGCTTGAAATTGAACAGGCTAGAATACCGATAGATAAAAATAAAGGGCCAGTTTTGCTCGTGTCAGCTAAGCAAGATGAAATTTGGCCGTCTTACGATATGGCGAATGAAGTGATGGAGTATCTTGAAAAGCAAGAGTATGAATACTCTTTCGAGCATATCGCACTGGAAGGGGGGCACTATGGCTTTGATAGACAAACCCTTAATCAGGTTAGCGAATTTTTAAAACAGCATTTAGTAGCTAGTTGTCGGTCATAAAACTCAGATATGAAATTTTATTGAGTTTTCCAAAGCACAAGCATTGTTAATTTCTTTATTCAAGTTTATGTTATAGGAACTGCCAATTGGCAGGGAAACTTTTCATAAGGATAATAAAATGAAATTAAAACTGCATAAAAAAAATCTAAAACAACTCAATAATGATAAGTCACTGGCTATGAATGCAACACCTCAAGTTGCGGGTGGCGCTTTCACTGATAACAATACCGTGTGTGTACCTACGAATCATTGTGCTTGGTTAAACACTGATGCGTTCTTTGGCTGCCCTACAGGCCCAGGCTATTGCTTTAGTACGCCTCAAGAGGCTTGTGTAGATACGCGTATTTAGTATCTCGTAGAAACATAAAGTTCTTGACTGAGGCCGGTACATATCGGCCTTTTTAATTTATAAATTATATTTTTCAATGGCTTAGCTGTAATTTTTGTTCAGACTAAACACATTCTCAATGTGTGTAAGCTAATTTGATTACTAAGGTGTTATAAAGAAGTTTTCAGGAGAAAATCAGCCGAGGGATTTATAGGCCGGTACTAAACCCTCTATTGTATATTAAAGCAGGCTAAAGAGGGTTTAGTTTAAATTAAAACAGTAACTTAACCTTGTTTACCGATGAGAAACTTTGCAATCTCTTCAGCATGCATACGTGCGATATCTTGCATATCACCAATGGCCATAACATTAAAGCTCGAAACTTTTGACTTACCGATTACTTTGCCATTCTCATCTGTGACAGTGACTTCTGAGTCAACGCCATCCTTTCCAGCCAGTATGCCAAACATTGCTCTTGTGAAACCTGATCTCATTCGATAATCAACAATATCTACTGTAATTGAGCTGCCATCATTCTCACTGTAAAAACCTTTGTTTTTTAGTTCCATTTTTAAGTATGATTTGACCGCTTCAGAAAAGTGCTCGGGCGCATCTGGGGCTTTGCTTTTTAACTCTATATTTGCATATTTCATCTGTGCTTGGTTACGAGATTCGATAGCCTGAGAAATCTTAGTTGAGCTTGAACAAGCACTTAGTAATAAACTAAAGAATAGAATTCCTAGTGTTTTTTTCATTTTATTTCCTAATACATTAATTATTATAGTTACTTAAAGTTATAAAATGCTCTTTATTATCGTGAGCTAGGCATAACAAAAGACCCGTTATGATGCCATTGAGTAAAAATTAAGTAAATATTATTTAAGTTGAATGGGAGGGGGGAGCTAAAGTTTTGTTTTAAAGTACAGTCATTTTAGCCTTTCTTTTAAGTGTAAATTCCCTTATGCAGATAGCCTTTTTTAAAATGTTACAAACAAGTTTATTTTAAGGCCCCTAATTTAATTGCCCAAAGTTAAACGCCTTGAGTGAATCAATAGGTAAGAGAAAATGAAAAAAGCAACGGTTATTGGTGCAACAGGGTTAATTGGTAAACACCTTGTTGAAATGTTAGCTCAACAGCCCGAGTATGAAGAAGTAACCGCCATAACGAGAAGAAAGGTAAAGTTCAGCAACTCCAACGTCGAAAATATCGTAGTTGATTTTGCTCACTTAGAGCAATTTAATGATGTATTTAACAGTGATATTTTATTCTCTTGTTTAGGCACCACAAAAAAGCAAGCGGGTTCTATTGAAGCTCAGCGTGTTGTTGACCTTGATTATCAGCTAAAGGCTGCTGAACTTGCTGCAGATAATGGTGTGTCTGAATACTTCTTAGTTTCTTCAAGTGGCGCTAACGCTAAAAGCAAGAGTGCGTATTTACAAATGAAAGGTGAGTTAGAAGACAAAGTGACCGGGCTAAACTTTCAACGTATCTGTATTTTTCAACCATCACTGTTACTTGGAGAGCGAGAAGGCTTTAGGTTTGGAGAAAAGCTTGGTAGTTGGATATTGCCTACACTATGCCACTTACCTTTACTAAAACGCTATAAGCCAATTTTCGGGGAGCAAGTAGCAATAAAAATGTGTCAAGAAAGTTTGAAGTTAAAAACAGGCGTACAACGATTTACGCTAGATGCTTGTTTTCCTGACGAGGTATAAACTTTCCAACTCAAGAGATAAAAATGGCACTTTACTTATCAACCCAACGACTCAATTTAATTGAGTTAAATGCTGAAGCTGTATGTGATAACACATTAATAGCTGCGATCCCAAGCATTTTGACAGAGACCGTTGTGGCAAGCCTGCCGCCTTACTTTCATGGCGTGAGGAATACCGCAGAAGCTAAATCTTGGTTAAGTCAAATGCGCTCAGAGAGCCGGTTTTTTTTAATTAAAGATAAAGGCGATGCATGTTTAGGTTTTGTATTTGTTAGTAATACAGACAAGGCTGAGAAACACATAGGCTACTTACTTGCGCAAGAATATTGGGGTAAAGGCCTTGCAAGTGAGCTATTGCATGCCTTTATAAAGCGCGCAGAGCAAATAGAGTCGTGGCGAAGCCTTGTTGGCGGGGTAGATAAAGGAAATGTTGCTTCTGCTAACTTACTGTTGAAATTGGGTTTTATACCCCAAGAAAATGAACATGAAAACATCGACTTTTTTGAATATGTACTAAATAAGGGTTCATTAAATAGCGTTTAAGTGATTTAATTCAATGTGTTTTAAAAAGGAATTTAAGGGAAGTTAAACAATGAAATGCCCAGCATGCGAAAATGATATAGGCTTTTTTTCAAAGGCCTTGAATAAGTGGGGTAAATATAAAGCCTGTCCCCACTGTCAAACTATAATAGAAGTGGCTATTAACTCGAAATTCCTAGTAATAGGTGTTATCCCATTAATTTTCTTCTTCATATTTGCCCTGAATCCACTCGTATCGCAATTTGGTATGTTCTCAAGTGTGTTGATAGGCATTATCACTGGAGTTTTTATAAGTTTTTCGCTTCAGCTTGAAAAGAAAGAGTAGTTTAAAAGTTAGTTCACTTAAATATTAGCTACTTAGCTTTTTTTTCACTTTCGGGTTCACTTTTTGAGGGGCTTATTTTTTGTTCTTCAATGGTATTTACCTTTTCAGCAACTTGTTTGAAGCTTTTAATCGATTTTATTGCTTCAACATAAAAGATTGTCGCTTCTTCTGATTCATGGTCATAAGTGAACACATAATTCACACTGGTGCCTAATAAAGAGGTATGGATAGGCTTTTCTTGGTCGCTTAAAATAATCGATACCTTTGTGCCTTTACCAGACTTAACTATGCTCGCTTCAATATCTGCAAATGCGAAAATATAAGCAATAACGCATACAGCGACCGTTATAATGGTAAACCGCAAGTTAGTTTTAGGGTTGCTAGGCGCCCAAAGCAAGGCACTTATAAATCGCATAAGTTTTGGCATTGGCGTATCGCCGTATTCTAATTTTTTTCTGGCTCGAAAGCGATTACCTATATCGGCGAAAATTAATACAAAAAGTACAGTGACATAAATTATGACGATGCTTGGGTTTTTTATTGGTGTGGCGAGCATATCTTCGAGCGAGACATACTTAACTATACTGATATCGAATTCACTATAGTAAAGGTGTAAATAGGACATACTGGTTAGCAACAACACCAGATAACAAAAGGTAATACTTAATCCCGAAGATACTCTTATCAATTTGAAGAGTTCTTCGAATAAATACATTTCAGAGAGTTGTTTTAATTTTTCCTGCTTGTTGTCAGAACTACTCAAATCTCATATTCCTTGTATCTCATATAAACCTACCGTAATCGACAATAGCATTTTGCTTTGGGTTAGTCACTGTTCGGCTGGCGCTCAAAAAGTTTGCGCTAGGAGATAAGATCGCCTACTGATTGTCTACAAGGAGATTTGAAGACAGGCCACTCTTTCTATCTAATTTCACACTTAACCGACAAGGTTGATTTTTCGAAAACAAACCGGATTTAGCCTTAAAAGTGAGGCTTGATTTGTCTTCATCTGAACGTTCAATAAATAGCTCTACATCGAGTTTTACATGCTCTATTTGCAAGAATGACAATGGGAATAAGCTTAACAAAGGCGTTTCAATCAGGGTATGTGTGAGCGTTTTATCATCATTGTAAACGGGCATGCTTATGCACACTGTTTTAGCCTCTAACTCTTCCTGTGAATTAATATTTAAGCGGTTCAGTAATGCATGGTATTTGTCTACTTCTGTCATTTGTTGTGCCTGATAGAGTGCACCGGCAAGCTGGTTTAAGAGTGGATCTGCATCACTGATTTTCACTTTTGCGTTATTTAATGAACTGGCCAAAACAATTATCCTGGGATCTGAGAACGTAACGCACGTTCATATCCATCAACCAAATAACGTAAGCCATCTGGGGTTTCCATGGCGGCGATTTTCACTTCCAGTTTCGCCTTGCCGCCATTGCCTAAGTTAGCCCCTTCAGCCGCTAAATCTTGGCTCTTGGCTGTGCGTTTTGGGAAGGATACTTGTAAGTCTTCACCGTTTACGCTGAGTTCCAGTTCAGTGGCAAATTCCATCTCTTTGAGCTCAACCTGAGAGAGGGGTACTAGGGTGATCAAAGGCACATTGACCGTTTGAATACTGGCGCCATCCTTGGTGGTTTTTGGATATTGCACCGCGACCATACGTGGTTTCATGACTTGCACTGGAGGCTCTTCATGGGGTGTTTGTGTCTCAGTACGTGAATTAATCGCAGCTTTTCGGGCATTACCTGATGCTGATTGTTCAGGCTCATCTTCAACAGGTTCAAAAAATTGGTCAATGAGGCCAAGGTTTTTTTGTATTAATGCTTCGCCCGCAGCTGCAGTGGCAGTGTGTATAGTTTGAACAAATTCTTGTAGGTTGATCATATGCAGGTCCAGTTAAAATTTTTCACACAATAGCGATTTAACTTTCTTAAAACTCGGGCAGAACTCGGATCTCAAGACGTAAAATTGCCTGAGTAGAAACCAGTTTTACACGATTGTTCAAATTTAAAAGCCTTTAACCTTATATGCTCATACACAACGAAAGGAAAATACCATGAGTGTAAATCAAGGGCCTGCGCTGCTGTCGATGGCGCAACAATTCAGCGGTTTGCCAATGAAAGACTTAATTGGCGGGCCATTAATGGCGGCTGCGCAGGCCAACCATAAAATGGCGATGACGCAAGTACAGTTTATGTTAGATACTTGCTTCAATAAGGCTGAGAGCAAGTCACAAGACTCTGAGTTTAAAGGTGAGATGCTCGAGCCCATTATGGTGGCGTTAACATTAAAACGCCCAGTGCTCACTACCAGTAATAAAGATGGAGAAATCACCACCACTCAATCATCGGTTGAGTCAGAAATTCATTTGCCATTACTGACCTTACTTCCTTTAAATGCACTCGCTGTTGATGACGTGAACATTCATTTTAATATGGAAGTTAAATCGAGCTTTTCTCATGAGAAAAGCAATGAGCAAAGTCAGTCGGTCGGCGCAGAAGCGTCGTTTACTCAGAAGCTGAATTACGGCTTAGGCTCTACAGAAGTCTCAGGCTCAGTGTCATATTCGAATGAAAGTAAAAATAGTGAGACTGAAAAATATAATAAGAGCAACAAAGCAACTTACGATGTCAAAGTACATGCAGGTCAGTTGCCTTTGCCCGAAGGAGTTGGGGTGATAATTAAAGCGTATACAGACAACATTTCACCTGTGATCATCAGTGGCGATGGGACCAAAGCTGACGCCTCAGGAGGTAAAAGTAACTAATGAGTACAATAATTGATTGTCCATATTGTGAATCAGAAGGGCGTAAAAGCCCTATTGTGATTGAGCCTAATTTATTGCTGCAGGGTAAATCTTTTACATGCAGTTGCTGTAAGAGTGAGCTCTCTTTAAAGCCGCAAAGCGCGAATGTATTTGAACGTGGTTTAAAAGCGTATCAAAACTATCAACATGTGACTGCGTCATTGCAAGATGCAGGTAACACACCGAGTTTGGCTTAATATCTATGCTACCGAGTATATGTCGGTAGCTGTAAGCTCATTTTTTAAACTCAACCATAACCCGACATGAAGTCGGTGCTACCTAAATTTATTTAGTCCCAAAAATTAAATCTCTGTAGCAGCGAATTTACTTCGCGTCTCATCAATACCACTAAGTTAAATATAATCCCCTGATTTTACAACGCATTCCACCGATTAAACACTTATTTAAAACAACATACTAAGGCTGTTTCAAAACACATAAATGAGATTAAAGAGGATATTTATGAAACAGGTTTTATGGTCGTTGTTGTTTGTGACATGCGGGTTGTTTACAGCAAAGATAAATGCAGAAGATCAGCAATTATGGGTGTCGGCAAATAAGACGCTTTTTAAACAAGGGACGGTTTCAAGTTCATTTTACACCGAATTGAGAACTCAAAATGGAGTAGATGACTTGAGCGGTTTTTTTGCCGGGCCCAAGTTGAGTTACAAGCTTAACGAACATGTCAAAGTAGCAACCGCGGGTAAGTTCATCCGCTTGTATAACACCGCAGGTGATGACCAGTTACAACGTTTAGAACTAGAAGCGTCGTTTTCATCAGGAAAGCTCGCCAGTGGCTGGCGTTTTGGTTTACGCAATCGCGTTGAATATATTGAAAAAGACAGCGAAACCAATGGTCGCTATCGTATTAGAGTAAGTGCAGATAAAGATGCATCACTCGCTCATATTAAGCGCTTTCACATTCGCCAAGAGTGGATTTTAGATGAAGACTATCAGCTTACTGAATACCGCCTTGTACCTTTTGCTTTCACTTTAAAAGATGCTTTGATGGGCGCACAAGTCAGCTACTTGTTAAGACGAAAAAGTAAAACCGGAGAATACAGCCATGTATTAGGTTTGGCTTGGCAGTTTTAAGGAGTGAAGGCGATGTCTGTAAATACGGCACTGAATACATTGAAGTTAAATGGGCATATTGCGGTGATTTATTCTGCTGATCCTGCACAAGTAGGTTCAGTGATTTATCGAAGCTACAACACGCGAAGCTGGAAAAGCTATCAAAAGGTGGCGAATGATATCAAAGAAGGGCTTGAGCAAGCAGGATTTAATCATGTTATCTGTTTGGCCGATGATCAGCATTTAGCTAAGCAGTTAGCTGAAAATAAAATCGACTTTGCTTGGCTAAATACGGGAGGGATGCAAGGCGCAGATCCTTGTTGCCATGGTGCCGCGCTGTTAGAAAGTTTGGGTATCCCTTATGTTGGGCATACGCCGCTTAATGCCGCGCTTATGGATAATAAATTTCTGTTTAAAAAGCTTTTACAGCAACTTGCTATTCCTACGGCAGAGTATGTGCTTTGGCATCCTGAAAAGCCAAATACGGCTGAAGAATTGGTGCTCAGGCATAACAAACTTCACTTCTTTGGCGATGCTAAACTCATTGTTAAACCTGTATCGGGGCGGGCTTCTAACCATGTGCATTTAGTAAACTCTTTGCGCGAATTAAATGAGGTTTGTCAGCAGGTTTATTCACACACGCAAAGTGCCGTTTTAATTGAGCAGTTTTTATCAGGAGACGAATACTGTGCTTCGGTGATCCCAACCATGGGGGAACTGGCTTCGCCCACTTGTTTTGGTATTTATCAGCGCAATTTAGGGCCAGGCAATCGCATATTTACGTCAATGGATATCAAGCCAATCGGTACGGACTCCATCATTACATTATCTGATGAGCAAC
Organism: Pseudoalteromonas sp. AWM4_233; assembly: GCF_056158285.1. NCBI lineage: Bacteria > Pseudomonadati > Pseudomonadota > Gammaproteobacteria > Alteromonadales > Pseudoalteromonadaceae > Pseudoalteromonas > Pseudoalteromonas sp. AWM4_233. Next base: position 1,211,798 of record NZ_JBSWSZ010000001.1, read on the forward strand.
AAGCGCATCTTAATGAGACGGTGACAGCTTATTGTAGAAAGCTCTTTTCCGTGTTGAACTTATATTGCTTGTTTAGGCTTGATTTGAGAATGGATTCAAAAGGACAGTTATGTGTTCTTGAAGCAAACCCTAAACCTGATTTAGGGGCTGTACATAATGGAACAGGCAGCTTGGTTGCAATGGGTTTGCAAGAGCTCAAAGTCTCGTACACGCAATTTTTAGACTATTTAGTTCAAGTCAGTTTGAGCCATTTATCTTTGCATCGAACACCTAAATATCATGCGCTGTTAGCACGTATAGGTGCGCCATGTCAGTAGAGTCAGAGGTTATGCATAACCCCAAAGAGCAACATGAGGCAGTAAATCGCATTGGGCTAATGTATTTGCTTAAGCAAACTGTGCAATTGCAAGTCACCTTATTATTGTGTGTTGCTGTGATAGTGTTCATTGCCGCGGGTGAAGCATACCGGGTTGCCCCAGAGTTGGTGCTTAAAAATATTTGTAATCAATCACATATCTTACGTCAGCAAATTAATCAGTCGCTCAGCTTAGGTATGCCGATTGAATACAAAGGGTTTGCACCGCAAGTACATACTTTTGCATTGCAAACCCAAGGGGTCGAACGGGCTGAAATAAAACCCATTTATGCGCAAGCTGACACGCAAAACAGTGCTCTCATTCCCTTATCTTGCTCAGCAGCTCCAGGACAACTCGTTGAGCAAATTGACATTGATATACTTGGTTTAGTGCTGCCTAAAGCAGCCTCACAGCAATATGTTTTGCAACTGCCATTGGCAACTAATACCGCTGATGTAGGCGTGCTTTCAATCGCCCTGACTGCGGGCATTTTCAATCAAGAAATCCATCAAGCATTTGGCAAAATTATCGATTCAATACCTTGGGTTTTCATTATTTTTACCTTTTTTGTGGCAGGGCTTTTCCAAAAACAAGCTAAGGCCAGTACCTTGAAGTGGGCGTTTTATTGTGTATTTAGCTTACTTATCGTGCAATTGGTGATGACCTCTTTTTCTCTATATCAAACCAAAATTATTGGTCAAAGTGATGCTGTGCTTGATTTATTGTCGCAGCGTTTGAGTGAAGTGACCGATATGGGGTTTGATTTAGATCATCAGGTACGTGGTGTTGATGAGTTATTAGAGCCTTATCGGGTTAATAACAGTATTTTGCACAGTTTGAATGTGTTTAAGTTGGGTGAAGCATCAGGACTAGATAACAAAGAGGGTGTCATAACAAACTGTCGACAAATTGGTTTGTCTGATTACCAAGTGTGTAGTGAGGTGCTAAGTAACGACATTTATCAAAAATTGTGGAAGGCCGTTCGCAATATTTTCATTTTATTAGCCGCTTTATTATTGATTTTAAATGTCTTAGTTGAAGCTGTAGTCAGCAGTCAGCGAAGCAGTAAAGTGAGAAATTCTGCTTTACCGAGTAGCTATCGAGCAATCAGAGCAATTTTTGTTTTGGGTGTTTTGCTTGAGTCGATCACCTTATCTTTTTTTCCTGCTTACTTAAGGCAAACACTGGCGCTTGGTAGCGGCGAATTACAGTTGATATTCAGTTTGTACTTCTTAGGATTTGCTTGTGTCATGGTGCCAGCAGCAGTGTGGGTGAGACGTTTTGGCGTTCAAACAATGCTTCGTTTGGCCTTGGTGGTAAATAGTCTGTCGTTGCTTGTGCTTGCCTATTTTGTTGAAGCTGAGTTACTTGCAATTGCGCGATTATTATCGGGTATGTCACAGGGGTTATTGGTGATCTGTGTGCAAAGTCAGTTTTTACGTATCGCTCAATCTCACCCTCAGTTTTCAGCGAGTAATCAATTATTAATTGGTTTTTATATCGGGGCCATCGCTGGGGTGTCAGTGGGAGCGGTCGTGGTGCCAATTTTAGGCGTTTCAGGGGTATTTATGAGTGCAGCTGTTATTGGCGGCCTGACATTTCTTTATAGCTTGAATCAATCTATAGAGCTGGCAGTCGATACAAGTGGTGACGACGATGCTAAACCCTCTGCAAGCAAGGGGTTACTAACAGACTTATTAATGATGTTTAAAGATAGGCAATTACAGCAATGCTTGTTACTTATCGCCATTCCAATCAAAGCCATACATACCGGGGTGATCTTGATTTATATCCCAGTGCTTATCAATCAGCAGTTTGCAGACCCTAATATCGCTGGGCAAATCATTGCCTTGTATTTCTTCGCGATCCTGATTGCGACACATTTAGCTAAGCCCAATGCCAATAACCAACTACGAGCCATTAGTTTGAGTGTTTTGGGAGCAGGGTTAAGCATTATGCTCATAGCCAGTTTTGAGTGGGTGGCGCATACCTTAAGTCACTATGGGTCACTGCAAAGCTATCAAGAACTGTTGTCGGTGAGCGTTATTGTGATTGCGGTACTTATGGTGGGCTTTTTTCAGGGCACATTGGGCAGCCCATTGGTCGGGGTGATGCTGAGTAGTCACTATGCTAAACAATTTGGCAGTGACATTACCGCGGCTAATTATCGATTTTTGGAACGCATGGGGGCGGTATTGGGCCCCATGTTGACAGCAGTAATTTTGGTACAAGATAGCAATAGCAAAGTGAATACTAACTTGTCTTTGGTGGCTTGTATTTTCGTTGCTATGGGATTTGTTTTTTATATTTTTATGAGGTTAACATGTCAAAAGGACAAGTAATATTGACGCTGTTTTTCACAGTTTTTTTAAGTGTGTTCAAAACTCAGGCTTTTGAAGTGGGTTTTTGCGATAGAATGTTTATCGCTTATCAAAAGGTTGCGCCAGAGCATAATGGTTTAACCTGTAAAAAGCGTTTTGTAAAAAGCGCCAAAACAGGGCGATTGAAAGAGCAAGCGGAGTTAAATCGCTACCCCGATCCGCAATTTAAGATTTTGGTTTTATCACCCAAATGGTCCACCGCCTATGATATTTCTACGGCAGAGATTGCCCGTGATTTTAGAAACTCAGGCATAAAAACCAATTTCACTTTATTCAATTATGAAGGCAATGAAGTGGAAGCCGAAGCTATGGTTGCATGGGCGCAGTTAAAACAGTTCGATCTCATTTTTTCAATGGGCTCTAAGGCAACTGATTTTGTAAGTCGAAATTACAAAAATGGCGCGATTCCGGTTGTCAGTGCCTGTAGTAAAGATCCGATAGCCATGGGTTATGTTGATCCCGTGTTGATGAAAAGCCAAACAAACATTGCTTATACATCTTTGAACATTAATGTAGACACGCAACTGGCCTATATCAAATCTAAGTTCTTATCAGATCTCACAGACTTGGCAATTATTTATGATACCAATAACACCAGTTCAGTGGTGACACAGGTAAAACCGTTTCTGAGCCTCCAAGAGGCATATAAAGTAAAAGTGAGCGAAATTGGTGTGGATTTAAAAGACCCAAATCATAATCTTGAGCGCAAAATGCAAGAGTTTGTTGAGCTTGAGAAATCGAACCAAGCCAAAGCCTTTTTAGTGACAGGCAGCTCTGAGCTTTATGAGAATGTCGATCTGATTAACGTCTATGCGCAAAATGTGCCTGTGCTGAGTGTCACGCCGAGTCATGTTGAAGGTGGTGAGCGCAGTGTCTTTATGGCTATAGGTGTCAGCTTTGAAAGTAACGCCCGTTTAGCTGCAAACTATGCGAAGCGTATTCTAATGCACAAAGGCAAGCCAGGTGAGTTGCCCGTAGGCTTAGTAAAAGCACCTGATATTGCCATAAACTTGATGCGAAAACCTGATGAAATCACCAGTCTACCCATTAACTTCTTAGAAGATGCCCTGCATATTTTCAATAGCCAAGGAGAGCCGATGAAAGTTGGCGGCTTGATTGTGTCTCCGACACAGCTTTAAATAAATAGGGCTGACAGTTATGACAGAGCTCGAGGAAGCAATGGCAGAGCTGGAATTACTGGTGGCTTACATTTGTCGTCAAGGCTTACAGCTTGACGGCAAGTTACTCAAAGACGTACTTAGAATAAAAACCGAGTTTAACGAACAAAAAGCATTGTCAGAAGAAGAGGAAGCGGCGTTTTGGCAATACTTTAATGAGCTAGTTAAGCAGGTTGCGCCAGCCAGTGTAGTGAGTATTCGTGACAGTAATCCTAGCCACTCTTGGCAGGCGCGCTTTCCTAAGCAATTCAAACAAGTACACCGTATTCCTTTATATTATGGGTTGTTAGTATGTGCCATTATTGTACTGACAGTGAGCTTGCAAACTTATTATATGGTTGGTATCGGGGTAATTCATAAAACCCATGCGTTATTCGCAGAACGTAATGAGTTTCGAGAAAAGCTACAGGCACTGAGTTTAAATCCCTCACATAAAGCAAGTTCTGAGTGGCTAGCCATAAAGCGCAAAGAGCAAGAGCTTGATCAGGAGTTTGATGCAAATCGTACCTTGCTACTCAGGTGGAACACATATTGGCGATTGGGTTTTAGCCATGAAGTGACGATTTCGGAGTTTGATAAATTTAAATATCAGCAGAGTAAAGCCAAGTTAACGGCGCAATTAGACTTCATTACTGAGCAGCCACGAAGTCATGAAAGCGCTAAGCAAATTACACAGCTAAAAGATAAGATCTCGGAGTTAGATAAAGCCTTTGTGCTTCATCAAGCTCGGCAAGCCTTTTTTGACTCACGGCTTTCGGCCGAATATGTGGTTAACTTATTGGCGAATTATATTTTACCCCTGCTGTATGGGCTATTAGGCGCATTAACTTTGGTATTGAGAAACCTACACCTTGACTTCAAGCGCGGTACGTTTTCCAAAAAACTCTGTTTAGATTACAACTTACGTATTTTGCTCGGTGGTGTTGCCGGTGTGTCTAGTAGTATGTTGATGGGGGAGGGCACAGGGGTACCACAAGGTAGTTATTCACCTATGCTGTTCGCGTTTGTTCTGGGCTACAACGTCGAAATTATGTTTGCATTGATGGATAACATTGCGAATCGATTAGGTGATAAAAAAGCCTGATTAGTCAGAGGGTTTCCCCAATTTATCGATTTTAATCTTGTTTAAAGTGTGATTTTTCAGCAGAAGAGTCACACTATGAGGCAATCCCTTTTTTCTTTAAAAATCAGCGCTAGACGGCATGGTATTGGTAAAGTAGTTCAGTTACTTATAACCCTTAAACTATTTATTTCTGGTGTCTTGTTTTCTATTCACAGCCAAGCTTATACGCCAAAAGATGAGCATGCTCTCACGATTGATGCTTCAACGCTTTGGACCACACAGCAAAACACTAAACAAGGATTTTCGAGCTCACTATTTTCGGCAAATATTGATCTTGGTCTGCAATTGAACACACAACAATTAATTCAGCTTGGTATTGAGTACAGCCAAACGCCCGATGAGCAAGGACAAGCTTTGTTCGCATTATTCGAAAGTAGTGCCGACTTGCTGACCACACAAGATGCAAATGAAGCCGGCAGAGCTCAAATTTCTACGTTTTATTGGCAAGACTCAGGCGCATTTAAACAGCCAAATAGCAATACAGACACCGAACTCACCATTGGTTTGTTAGATATCGAAGGCGGTGTCGATACCAATGGCATTGCCAATGACGAAAACACCCAATTTTTACTGCCAGCTTTGGTGAATAACACCAGCATCTACACGCCAGATTACACCTTGGGCATACGCTATCTAAAACAGCCCAGTGAAAATGAGCTGGGATACACTTTATTAGTGAGTCGAAGTGAGGGAGTGGCGGATAAACAAGGCAATTACGCTGATGTACTTATGCAGGGCAACAGCCAACTATTTATCGCCAGTGAAGTGAAATGGCGCGTTAACAACTCAGAAGTACATTTAGGTGCTTGGAAAAATCAGGCCGAAGCGGCAACGGGAATTTACTCTGCCTTGCAATATCACCAACCAATAAGCACAGGCGAATTAGCTTTGTTGGTGAGAATGGGCTTTACCAAGCAACAGCAAAGTGACGTCGAAACACAAACGGATATTACTTCTCCTGAATTTAAGCAAACACTCACCCATTCTACTCTGAGTGTGGCTTCAACATGGACGCAAAGCAACTGGCAGTTAGGTCTAGGTGTAGCGACTGAAAGGCAACAAGCAAAGCAAGATGATGAAATACATCAAGGAGAAGCCTGGCTCAAATATACCTTGCATGATATGGCCTCTGTATCCTTGTTCAATCAATGGCAGTGGCCAGATAAGCAAAGTAATAGGGTGCAAGCAAGACACTCAGGCTTACGGTTGTTTTTGCAATTTTAAGACTATGTTTGATGAGCCAGTTTCTGATAACCGCTTATATTCGCCACTCTTATGCGACCGATCTGCTCAGGCTACCTGAGCAGCATCCGCTGTATCGTAAACATGCGTGTTTGGTAGTAAGTGACTTAACCCATAAAACCTCTGCAGCGCATGGTTTTGGCTTTAACGGTTATATTAGAGAATCTATTCCGCGCAAAGGGAAAGTTATCTATAAGCAGCCACTTCTACTATCAAAAAATGAAACTAAAATTGACGAGCTCTATCAGCACCTCACCAGCCGCTATGCACCAAATTACAGCATTGAGCATTATAACTGTGTTGATCACTTGTATTTTTGTCTAAAAGAAGTAGGCATTAAAAGTAAGTTATTAACTCATTTTAAAAAGGCTAATATGAAATGGTATAAAAATGAAAGGCAATAAATTTTTTGTTAAACCTTTGCTCTTTAATGGAGCTAAATTGGGTATGTTTTTGTTTGAAACTGTGCAAAAATATTGAACCATAATAATTATTCTTTAGGGAAAATAAGATGAAAAAACAATATGGTTGTTTAGCTGCAATAGCTTTAACTGTGGCGCTTTCTGGTTGTGCGACTTCGCCAAACGCAGAAAAAGACGACAATACCAATCAATTAACTGTGGGTGTTGTGCAAAAAGAAATAACAACTGGTATGCCGTCAACAGACGTGTTAACAGCACTTGGTAGCCCAAATATTGTTAAAACTAACCCAGAGGGCAATGAAGTTTGGGTATATGATCGCTTTTCAAAAGAACAGGTATATCAAACCACAGGCGGTGCGTTAGGTTACTTCTCTGGTAATGGCGGCGGTATTATTTCTTCAGAGCAAGGCTCTAGCCAAGTGAGCTCTAAAACACTTACCGTGATCATTAAATTTGATGCGCAAGATAATGTTGCTTCGATTGCTTACCACCGCAGTAAGTTTTAATTGAGGTACAAGCATGTTTAAACTGAAATTAGTCATTGCAGCTTGTGTGGCTTTATTTCTTGTTGGCTGTGCCTCGAACCAGACGCAAATGTCGACAATGGAAGTACGAAGTTTACAAACCAAAGAATATCAAACTTCAGACCATATTCGAGTCTATAAAGGGTTAATCAACGCTTTATTAGACAGGGGTTTCACTTTAAAGTCGTCTGACGCCAACTCTGGTGTGGTGATTGCGCATTACAGTTCTACCGAGCTCAATGGCGCCGAAATTGTCACTAAAGCGGTCGCAACTTATTTAACCTTTGGTCTGAATTGGATTTTTGGTGATAATAATTTCGAAGATATTTTAATCGTAGATATTTCGGCCAACGTTACTGAGTTATCTGGCGTGAGTACAGTGCGTATTAATGCAGTTGGTAAGCGTATGAATAGTGACGGTGAAATTGTTGATACTAAAATGGTGACTGATCCTGAATACTACAACAGCATTTTTCAGCAAATCGAAAAGTCTGTTTTCATTGAAGAAAACCTAAATTAAATTATGTGGGGTTTGGTGATTCGCTGACATTGAATACGCCGCCAGACCTCTTATCTCGTTCAAATAGTCCTTTCTCACATTTATCAAATAAACTTTTGGTTGGCTTTAACCTCACCTTTCGTTATGTTCATCATGTACTTAACCGATACATAAGGAAGTAGCCATGACCATTGAATGGACGTATTTAGCCAAGCATCCTCAACATATCAAACAGTTAGCCGAGTGGTATTTTGATGAATGGGGCGAGTATGTTGAAAACAGCACCGAGTTTGCATTTCAAGAGAAACTCAAAGCGTATTTAAACATTGATGGTATTCCATTAATCATCTTAGCGGTTGAAGGAGATACCCTGGTGGGCGCGGTACAAATTAAGTACCGTGAAATGACAATTTATCCCGATAAAGAATATTGGCTGGGTGGTGTGTATGTTAACCCAGACTACAGAGGACAGCACATCGCATCCCAATTGGTTCAGAATGCAGAAAAACGTGCCATTGAACTCAAAATCAACCTCCTACACTTGCAGACTGAGTCTTTGAATGGGGGTCTTTATGCCAAACTTGGCTGGGAGATTGAAACCCAGGTTAATTACCGAGGTGTTGATGTGGCAGTGATGCAAAAAGTATTAAATTAAAAGAATTTAAAATAAGCAATAAAAACATATAGTTGTGTTTCTATGTCGATGTTTTCAAGACGTTGGCGGGAAACTGTCGTGACGGTTTTTATATAAACTATGTAATCTGCTGAAAAAGTTTAAATACAACCCTAAAAACCATAATGAATAAGCAAGTGAACATTTCTAAAGAAAAAGTCCGCCAGTTAAGAATGAGTAAAGGTTGGCCGCAAGAGCAATTGGCTCTAGCTTCAGGTTTAAGCGTGCGCACAGTGCAAAGAGTTGAATCTGAAGGTGCAGCGTCTTTGAATACGGTAATAAGTTTAGCAGCAACTTTTGAGGTCGACGTCTCTGAACTACAACAAACTTATCAACTTGAAACGTCACAAAAACTGCAATACGGCTTATTTATTGGGTTAGTCATACTCACCTTGTCACTTGCAACTCAACCTTTACAGCTTCCAGGTGATCCTTACTCTACGTATATGAGCTTTATGAGTTATTTTCTTACAGGTCTTGGTATCTTAATTATGACGCCAAGTGTCATTTCAGCCTTTAAGCAAAAACAATTTATTCCTCTTGTATTAGCTTCGATTGGTACGCCTCTCAGCACCATGCTTGTGATTGGCGTGTTGTATTTTTTTCTGAGTCTTGGCAAACCGATGTGGGAGCTATTTGCATTGGGGGTAGGTGGATTATGCCTAATGACGATATCTATTATTAAATTTCGACAATAAAAAGAGGGATTATAAAGCGACAATTGAGGTTGTGTTCTGACAATTAATAATAGAAAGAGTTAGCCAGTTAAGTTGTACTTAGCTGGCACGGTACAAAACTAAAGAATGACAGGAATGGTCCAGCTTGCTTGACTTGAGCCACCAATTCCGGAATAAACAGCACCTTCCTTGATACCCTTAATTATTTGATCTTTTTGAATGTTAGGCAGTTTTTTCATTAGTATATCAAGGTCTATTTCAGACTGGTCAGAGTAATTAACGTCAACCCCCGTCACCGTAAAACCGAGACTACTTGTTTCTATGAAATCAAAGTTACCTAAATAAGTTGCTTTTCCTGGCTCTATTTTAAACTCGACTTTCATTGGGTTTATCGGTGTTAAGGTTGCATAGCCACTTTGAACTCTCCAACGCCATATATGATATTCGCCAGCGGGAAGCTCAGTAGCAAAGACTTCACCTTTTCTATTTAGGTGAGAAAAGTCTCCTTTTGGTGGGATTGGGATAAGCGTAGAACCAGCACCAAACTCAACATAATCTAGTTTATTTGTTTTTGTGTTTTTAAAATAAACGGCGTAGCCAGAATAACCGCCTTGGTAACTAATAGAGGTCACTAATAAGCCCTTATCAGTAGATTCATTTAGGCTGTAATCTTGTTTGACAGTAGTAGCCGCACAACCTGAAAGTAGAAATGTGGCTAAAAGAATAAATAAAATTTTCTTCATTAAGTTTTCCATTATTTTTATGAGAACCGCAATTTTCCATAGGGCTCAAGCTTATTGTTATAAAAGGGGTTTATTCTTTCATTTTAAAATAAAAACCAAACCTACATTTAACTAGATATTTTTTCAATTAGATTAAGTTATTGATGTGAAGGATACCCTAACAATACTTTGAATTTTTTAATAACCCCTTTGGCCAATACCACTTGCCTATAGATGATTTTAACTTGCATAAAGTTAGCACTCCATGGCGTGTTATTGGGCTCCGGCCCAACAATACCATAGCGGGTTTTAATGCTCTTATCTTCTTCTACAAACGTACCGAATAACTTGTCCCAAATGATTAAAACGCCGGCATAGTTCTTATCAATATAAGGGGTATTAGTGGCGTGATGAATTCTATGGTGCGTAGGTGTGTTGAATACCTTTTCGAGCCAACCTAAGTTGCCTATGGTTTGCGTATGCACAAAAAACTGAAAGGCGAGGTTGAGGGCGACAATGGCAAACACAATAGTAGGCGCAAAGCCCAGTAAAATCATGGGCAGCCAAAACAGCCACATGCCTACAAGTGGATATAAAAGGCTCTGCCTAAAAGCGGTTGTGAAGTTCATATGTTTTGAGCTGTGATGGACCACATGGGCAAGCCAAAACCAGTGGATATTATGAGACGCACGATGAAACCAATAGTATAAAAAATCTTGTAGTAAAAAGCCGACTAATAAACTGCCAATTGAAAAGGGCATATCAAACAAGGCAAATTGATGCAACCAATTAAAAAATGGCATCAATAATATGAGCGCGATGGCATCACTACCTTGATGCAACAGCCCGAGCACAGCGTTGTTTAAGCTGTCTTTTATGTTGTAATACTGCCTTGCTTTATAGAACTCAACAGCGACACATAATAAGAAAATCGGGCTGAGACCAAGTAAAATAAGTTCAACGGGAAGCATATATATCTCCAAGTCTATTTAGGCATTGTTCTATGTCTTTTTGAAGGATGGCTTTGAGAACAAATTTGGGAATATACCAAGGACTTTGACATTGAATTCGATACGAAACTTGGGTGTGTTCGCCGATTTTATGAAAATGAATCTTCCCGCGGTGCTGGCGAACAGGGAAGTCATTGAGCACCTGATAACAAATCCCAGTTTGGTCAGCTTGGGTGATCTGCTCTTCAAAATTTACATACAATATTGATACCTGTCGGATACACCCCTTGCCACCTGTTATTTCATCCTTGTTGGCAGGTTTGAGTACTTTGAATTTTGCATTAAAAAAACGGTCAAGATTGCTGTGGTCGAGCAAGGCATTGAGCAAAGTATCTGCGCTACAAGCAATCTGTTTTTGATATTCAACGACTAACATAATCGGATCACATTTGGCTTTTTTAACAGCATAATTTGACAATAAGTGAGGTTCTTGCGCTAATACGACATGGTTTTGTTATTTTGCGACAGGGTTGTTATGGCGTCAGTTTCAAATGCATATTTACATAGTGTCTTGGCTTTTTTGAATGAGCAGGGCATTGCTACAACAGAAATAAAATGCGATATCGCACAGCTCTCATCTGAGCGCATTGCCATGCAAATCTATGTTGATTTGCTTAACTTTGGTGCAGAGCGCACAGAGCTTAGCTTGTTTGGGTTTGAATTGGGTAAGCACATTCAAGCAAGAGATTACGGTGTACTGGGCTATTTGGTCGAAAGCTGTGAAAATCTTTCACAGGCCATAGATGTTCTCATGCGGTTTGATGCGCTGGTCGCTGATATTGGGCAAACTCAGCTAAGTGCTACTGACACATTTGCGCACTTAGATTGGCAACCGCTCACCACCGACTGCAAACAGATGGTGCTTCGAAATACCACAGCTTGGGTTGCGACGGTGAGAAAGATCCTTGGTGAAACGCTTTCTCCTCATCAAGTTTCATTAAGCTTTGCTTTGTCAGCACAAGAAATTGCACAGCTAAAAGAATGGTTTAATTGCGAGGTAATAACAAATACTAATGAAAACCGCATCAGCTTTGATAAAACACTGCTAGCACTACCATTTACCTCTGAAAATAAGGCCATGTTTCAAGCTCTGGTTAAACTTTCTGAAACTGAGCTCTCTCAAACTATTCGAAACAGTAATATCAAACAGCAAGTTGCCACTTTACTCAGTGCTACAAGCAACTTACAGGGTTGCGATCAAAAACGTATCGCCGAAGCACTTTTTATGAGTGCGCGTACATTACAAAGAAAACTAAAAGCTGAGCAAGCAAGTTTTTCGGCTATGTTAGAGGCTGAACGTAAATCTCGTTTAGATAACTTACTTAAACACAATACCATTACGCAAACTGCCTATGAACTGGGTTTTGTGGAGCAATCATCATTTACCCATGCATGTAAAAAATGGTTTGGCATAACACCACTGGCCTATCAGAAATCACTATCAGGGCTTACTGACAAAATGGCAAAATAATTCATTACAATTTTATTGGTGATATTCAGTTTAAATCTTTGGGTCTTAAATAAAAATGCTTTAGTTTGGTTGATAGAACTTGAGATAACAGGGGCAAAGATGAAACAAGATCAAATTAATTTTGCAGACAAGTTTGCTAAATTCAATGAGCATTGGTCGCCGAGAGTGATCGCAGAGATGAACGACTACCAGTTTAAACTGGTTAAAGTTCAGGGCGAGTTTACCTGGCACGACCACAAAGACACAGATGAAGTGTTTATTGTCATCGAAGGCGAGATGGGTATTGAATTTCGAGACCGAAGTGTTCATCTGAAAACGGGCGAAATGTGTGTTGTAGCTAAGGGTGAGGAACATAAGCCATTTGCTGAAAATGAGTGTAAAGTGATGATTGTTGAACCAAAAGGGGTTGTAAATACGGGTGAAGCAGGCGGTGAACTGACCGCACAAAACGATGTGTATATTTAAGTAACCTGAGCTCTGGATAATAAATCTATCTCCAGCGGCTACTTTCAACGTTAACTGCGTTGAATTTACTTGCAATAGACCAGCTATTGACGCGCAAATTCGCCTTGTTATCGTTAAAAGTCTCCGGCTGCAGACTTGAAAAATCACTTATTATTTTAATATCAATATGTAAGTAAATCTCTTAACCAAAGTTCAGGTTAAGTAATTTTAAAAAGGAGCGGTTATGTCTAACGGTTGGAAATGTCCTAAATGTGATTGTCGAGATTATGAAACAGATACCATTGCAACAACGGGCAGTGGCTGGTCAAAGATCTTCGATATGCAAAATCGAAAATTCACAGCTGTGACCTGTGTGCACTGTACTTATACAGAGTTTTATAAAAGTAGTACAAGTACACTAGGTAATGTATTTGATTTATTTACTAATTAAGTAATTTATTGAAAAGGAATTCGAAAATATGGCAAAAATTTATTTACTACTCGCCATTTTAGGCGCGGTACTCCCATATGGGGCCTTATTACCTTGGCTATTTGAAAATGGATTTAATCTACAATTACTTTGGCAAGCAATCACTGCAAACAATATCAGCGTGTTAGCATGGTTAGATGTGGTCATAGCCGCAGTGGCGCTTATTTGCTTCATAGTAACAGATAGTAAAAAGCATCAAGTTAGAGGCGCTGCGTTTGCGATAATCGCGACCTTGACTGTTGGTGTAGCATGCGGTTTGCCACTGTATTTATATCTCAGAGAAAAGCATAGAGAAGGTTAAGGCTTAAATTGTTCGAGGATTTTTGCCGATTCTTTACCGATATTGGCAAATTGCTCGGTGCCTTTTTCGAGCACTTTTTGCGCCTCTTCAATGACCTTTGAATATTTAGGATCGCCCGTAGCCAGAAGCTGAGATAACGCCACACCAATTGCAGTAGTAGTAATGGTGCTTAGGTTTCTTAAATTATCGGTGGCGTCTTGCACGGCAATAGCCGTAGACTGGGCTACGGCTTGTTCAGCTTTTTTGCGTGCATTGACATCCGACATGATAGTGCGAGATTAACCCTGCGATAAGATCATGGCGCATGAAGTACTGACAGAAGCTGTACTTACAGTTTGTGAACTTTGCTGAATGGTCACGGCATTTTGCATCATTAAGCCCACGGTGTCTGCGAGGCTTGAATCTGACAGTTGTGTGATGATATCAGAAATGTTTTTTTCGTTGCTATCAGACATACTTACTCCTAGATAACAATGGGAACTAATCTAGTCCCCAAACATGTTTTACCAATCCACATTAATACTTAATCATTTTGAGGGACTAAAACTGACGCTAGCTTCGTTAAAAATTTCTCTTTTAGAACAACTAAATAGCAAAGTTTTAGCCTTACCTACATGGATGTAGGTACCTCAGCGATAGCAGGACGCGTGAGCGGTGCTATCGACAATTTTTCTTGCCTCAAAATAGATCACTTAATTAAAAGGATTGGTATTACAAAATTGAGTTAGCCTTTCTCAATTAACTCTTCAGTGGTACGGCCCAGTACCGCACTGCCAATTGCACCGAGCGCATTAACACCCTGTACGGTAGCAGCTTGCGCCATGATATTGGCATTCTGCTGTGCGCTGGTGGCATTATTCCCTGCGTTTGACAGTGATAATCCGAGCGCAGTATAAAAATTACCCATCGCCATCGCTGGGGTATCTGCCAGTACTTTGGTATTTACTTGAGTAATAGAGTCTGTGATCTGTTCATTGACTTTATTGAGTTGTTTGTCGGCCATAATGAGTCCTTATTCCGTTTGATTGTCTTCTTGCGTTGTCGGCACACCAAGTTGTTCACTGAGTGCTGACATGGCTTGAGTGAGTGTTTTGTCAACGTCATTCAGCATGGCGTCAACGTGTTTAGAAATTTTGCTGGCTTCTTCAAAAGGTTGGTGCTCGTTTAACACTTTTTGATTGCCTTGCAGGAGCGCATTGACCTCTTGCTGCTTGCTTTTTGTGAGCGCAGTAATTTGTGCTAATTGTTCAGCACAATGAGCTTGAATTGTTTCGGTACTATTCATCGTCAGTTGACTCTTTGGGTTTTTTGCCTAAAAAGTTAAACAAGTTGAAGCGCTTTTTTTGTGGAGGCGGGGGCGTTATTTCCTCTTCAGGCTCTACATCTTCAATATCTGCATCTTGCTCAAGCTGTAAGGGAGCTGGAGGAGCTTGGGGCGCAGCATGAGTTTGTTGAGTCGACGCTGGTAAATGAGTCGGTGTTTGCAATAATCGAGCACAGGCATTGGTGATCGATGCCGAAGTGGTCATTTGTGCACTTTGTTGGTTGGTGATCGCATTATGCATCGACAAACCCAATGTCTCAGCGAGGGTAGCTTCAACCATACTGGTTGGCTGCTGTGAAAATGGGTGGTTGTCTTCAGGTACTTGATTTGTGGTATTTTGTTCGTCACTCATTGCTTTGTCCTTGCTTTAAGCACGCAAAAACTGCGTAGATTAGTTAGAAATTAAATACAGCTTATCGCCTATCGCTTGAACAAAATCGGGGCTTTTTACTGAAAATACGGGGATGATTAAGACAGTAAGATTCATCCCCAAAGTGATTATTCGGCGGTCTCGTGTAACACAGTGGCAATTTTTTCGCCCACCACACTGAAGTTTTCAGCACCTTGAGAGACAATAGATTGTGCCGTTGAAATAGCTTCAACATATTTGCTATCACCCGTTTCTAGAAATTGTGATAACGCGACACCAATTGCAGTGGTACTTAAGGTATTGAGGTTACGTAAATTGTCAGTTGCATCTGCCATCGCCAGGGCGGTAGATTGGGCGATTGACTGTTGTGCGCTATTAACCGCAGACTCACCTGCCTCAGGGGCTTGGTTTAGATTACTCATATTTTACTCCTGCAAAAAAGCCCTTAGTTGCAAGGCAAGTAAGGGCCTGAAGGCATCAGAAAAAGCGATTAAGCGCCTGGCTCAATAATGCTTTCAGCACTGCGGCCAATCACTGAGCTACCAATTGACATCAATGAATTAACACCCTGCACAGTTGCAGCTTGCATTGTGATTGCAGCTTGTTGTTGTGCCGCTGTTGCATTGTGTGCAGCGTTACCTAATGCTTGGCTTGTTGACATGAGTAGGTTACCCATTGCCATTGCTGGTGTTTCACCTACCACTTTAGTGTTTACTTGCGTAACTGAATCAGTAACTTGCGGGTTTACTGTTAGTGCATCTGCCATGATTTTCTCCTGTGACCGAATCGGTCCTTATTAAGAATAAATAAAATTAAGAATTAAAAAGCGCCATACACATTGTATGGCGCTGAGCGCGATTAGCCTTTTTCGATGATGCCTTCAGCGCTTCGACCTACTACAGAGCCACCAATTGACATCAGTGAGTTAACACCTTGCACAGTTGCTGCTTGCATCGTAATTTGCGCTTGTTGCTGTGCTGATGTTGCATTGTGCGCAGCATTACTTAATGCTTGGCTTGTTGACATTAATAAGTTGCCCATCGCCATTGCTGGCGTTTCGCCTACAACTTTAGTGTTTACTTGAGTTACTGAATCAGTGATTGCACCATTAACTGTTGCTGTCATGATAATTTCCTTTCTTTAAGTTAATTTTGACTGTTAAGTCGTAAAGTTAAGAGAGAGGTTTTGCAAAGCAAAACCGCTCAATTAAGATAAAATCTCTGCGGTACCGCGGCCGATCACTGAGCTACCAATCGACATTAGTGAATTCACACCTTGTACTGTCGCTGCTTGCATTGTGATTGAAGCCTGTTGGTTACCTGTTGTTGCATTTAGCGCTGCTGTGCCTAATGCTTGGCTTGTTGACATATGCACGTTACCCATTGCCATCGCAGGTGTTTCACCAACCACACTGGTGTTCACTTGCGTTACTGAGTCAGTGACTTGGCTATTTACTTGAAGTGGTGTTGCTGCACCACCAGCTGCTGCTGCCATAGTTTGTTTCCTTCTTCATGTTGATATTTTGCTCATTCCAAGCGGTTTGAGCTTTTATGCTTTCGCATACTTGGCGCCAAGAGAGAGAATTAAATTCGCTCCAATGGCGGTATTTGTTTTGATCAGCACATTGTGTTGCTGCTGAGAGTAAGTGGCATTGTGTGCAGCATTACCCAGTGCTTGTGCTGTTGCCTGCACTAACATGGCACGAGAAACTTGAGGTGATTGTTGGTTAACTAAGTCTTCTATTTGTGTGCTTAAGTCTTCCATCACAGTTATCCGTGCTTGTTTCGATAAGGTCATATTAGGGGTTGCAACGTTTTGTTAATCGGGCAATTGTGCTAACAATTGCCGCGAATATCGGCTTGTCTAGATTCGGTATGGTTTGTATTGTTTTTTATAGTCGCGAGGTGACATACCGGTATAACGTCTGAAGATTTTTTCGAAGTGGCTTAAGTCGCCAAACCCAACCTCTAAACATAAATCAGTAATACGAATGTTAGGGTCCTGGGCTATCATGGCTTTGGCGTGTTCTATTCTTAGTTCAGCCAAAATTTGCTTAAAACTTTTGTTTAATGTGTTTTTAAATAAGTAAGACAGATGAGAGGGGCTGACAAATGCCTGATTAGCAAGGCCTGTTAACGTGATCTCTTGTTGCCAATTGTTCTGCATATAAATTAATGCTTTCAGCAAACTTGGGTGTAACGCTCTTTGTTCAACAACTTGTTTTTTAAACAATATAGTGACGATAGATTTTCGGTGCTCTCCTAACGTTTGGACCGCACTATTTTCTAGTTGTTGACTAAATTCAGGCAGTGTCTGTTTAAGTACCTCTGAGCTGATATCGTCTTGATACGAAAGGGCGATTAACTTAACCAGAGTTTGCTCTAATTGCATCATATTGCCAGGCCAGTCGTACTGGCTTAGTAAATCAAAGCAATCTTTTGCAAGGCTTTGCTTGGCACTAATCTTATGGTAGTCAAATAAGGTATTGATGAGTAAAGGTAAGTCAGTTTTTCTGTCTTTTATACTTGGAATTGGTAGCTCAAGAAAGCTTAGTTTTTCAAACAGGCTGCGAGAAAATAACCCCTGATTAACCCGAGCATATAAATTGTGTTCACTACTAGAAAGTAACCTGGGCTGAGACGTGTTTTGTCTTAGGCTATATTGATTAGTCAGCAGGGCATTGAGCTGAGTTTGTTGCGACATCGGCAAATGGCTGACATTGGCGATTAACAAAGAGCCATTTTGCGCCTGTTCGAATGCTTGTTTTAATTTACTTTCAAAGTTATGTGCGTCAATAGATGTGCAATCAAGCTCAACAAAAGGGCCTGCTTTTTTATCACTTAACATATGAATGCTAATCGCTGTTGCGAGCGTTTCACTTCCTGGTGGGGCATTTAAGACGAGGGGGAATAAGGTGTTGGCACACTTTTCTATGAGTCTTTCAAGTTTGTTTATCTCTGCGCTATAACCTTGGAGCGCAAAGCTTTGGCCAAATTTTTCGTCACTCAGTTGTGCGACTCTGAGCCTCGCAAGCATCAATCCGAGCTGGCTTGCAAATTGTTTAAATGCAAGCTCTTCGCTTGAACCCTGCTTTACTTCAACAAGTAAATGTAATGTACCAAGCTGTTTTCTTTGATAATTAATGGGGATTTTTGAAATGGGCTTTTCAAACTGCGCCGATTTAGGCCAAAAATGTGAAACAGTATGACAGGTTTGATATTCAACCACAAAGTCACAACGTGTTAAGTGATTAAATTTATTGTCTAGTAGCTGTACAATTGAATTATTGAACAAAAGCGCTACATCTAAAGGTTTCCTTTTCACTTGTGAGCGAATTTCCATTTTATTTCTCCGGTTGGTTAGCCACCACACGCTTCTATTTTATTTGTCCCAAAAAAAACAATAAAAATCGGTGTTAAATAAAATCCTTTATCAGCATTTTTGTGGTGAAAGTAGTGTGTAATTGGCAAAGTACTGGAAAAGACGGGCCTTAAATCGGGGAAATCAAGCGAATAGTGATTACAATTTATTACACCTATTAAGAAAACGTCTTATTAACATCGTTTAGGCTTTTAGTGCCAAAAAAATGGATAAGCGCTTGCCAAAGTAGAAAAGTGCAAGGAGCTAGCCAAATGCAAAAATTGCAATTGCGCATATTTGTATCAAGCTTGATACAAATGAATCACAAACGGATACCCAAAAGGTGGTTTAATATCGATACAGTGGTTTTGACTCATCAATGGGAAGACAACACAATGAAAAAAACTTTGTTAGCAGTAGTACTAAGCCAAATTATTTATTTACCCGCTCAGGCGAGTGAGTTATGGCAGCAAACCACACAAAACCGCAGTGCAGAGCTTAAACAGCTTGCTCGGTATCATCTTGCAAGTAGTCAATTACAAGCTAAGCTCATGGCGCCAAGCCAAGAGGTGGACGTTCAATTACCCTTACCCAGTGGTGAGTTTGTCGTATTTAGACTTAAACCCAGTAAAGTCATGTCTGATACTCTGGCGGAAAAGTTTCCAGACATAAAAACCTTTGTGGGTTTTCAAGTTGATAACCCAGCTAACACAGGCCGTTTCGATATTGGACCAAAAGGCTTCTTTGGAGTTTTTAATCAAGGGCAATCACGGGTATTTATAGATCCAGAGCAGTCAGAACATGTTTATCGCAGCTACGAAGCTAAAGCACTGCATACATCTAAACTAATTAAGCAAGGTGCCCCGATTAAGCGCCTACAAAGCAGTCAGTTAAAGCGTGAACAAATACAATCGAGCGAGACTCAGGCGGAAGATAGTGCTTTACCTAATACACATATCACTTACCGTATTGCGTTCACTACTACAGGGGAATACAGCCAATTTCATGGTGGCACAAAAGAAAAAGTGATGGCGGCTATCGTGACCATGGTGAATCGTCTCAATGATGTATATGAGCGAGATCTAGCCATGAATTTTGAGATAGTGAGTGACAATGACAAACTGATTTTTTTAAACCCTGAAACCGACCCATTTGCAAATACCGATGAAGATATCGATATTCTCACAGAGCAAATTAATGGCTTAATTTCACAAGACAGCTATGACATAGGCCACCTAGTAGGAACTGGCGGTGGCGGTTTAGCTGGGTTTGAAGTGGTGTGTACTGAGTTCAAAGCTGAAGGTGTAACAGGCAGTGAAGCGCCTACCAACGACGCATTTCATATTGATTATGTCGCCCATGAAATCGGGCATCAGCTAGGTGCAGATCACACCTATAATGGTTTAGCTGGGGCGTGTGATGGAAACCGAGTAGATCACAGTGCCTATGAACCAGGCAGTGGTTCTACCATTATGGGCTACACAGGCATTTGTGATGAGCAAGATTTACAAGCTAACTCAGATCCTTATTTTCATATTCGTTCATTAGATCAAATGAATAACTACAGTCGTTTAGGGGCGGGTAATACGTGTGGTGTTCATAAACAACGTACGAATGCAAAACCTTCAGTTGAAGCAGGTCAAAACTATACTATACCGGCTAAAACTGCTTTTAAATTAGTAGGTTCAGCCCAAGATAGCGATGGGGACACGCTCAATTATAGCTGGCAACAGTTTAACTTAGGGCCTGCATCTGCTGATAAACAACAAGACAGTGTTGATGATGGTAAGCGACCCTTGTTTAGAACGTTTAATCCAAGTTCAGAGCCAACCCGTGTTGTGCCTCAGATGAGCGACCTCCTAAAAGGTGAGCTGAGTTACGGCGAAGCGTATGCAACCACAACGCGTTCGCTAGATTTTCGTTTAGTTGTTCGCGATGGGCAAGGCGGTGTTAGTGATGACACCATGCAAGTTAATGTAGTTGAAGTTGAGCAAGGTTTTTCTGTCACGCTACCTGACCAATCAAGTAATTGGCGTGATAATGAACAAGTTGTTACTTGGCATACAGCGGGTACTGAAAACGCACCGGTCTCTTGTGGAAAAGTGGATATTTTACTTTCGGATGATGCCGGACAAAGCTTCAAAACTACCTTGGCGCAAGGTGTTGCAAACAACGGTCAATTCAATGTTCAGATCGAAAATGTAACCACGACGCAAGCGCGTATAA
The DNA here is from genome assembly GCF_056158285.1 of Pseudoalteromonas sp. AWM4_233. Classification (NCBI taxonomy): domain Bacteria; kingdom Pseudomonadati; phylum Pseudomonadota; class Gammaproteobacteria; order Alteromonadales; family Pseudoalteromonadaceae; genus Pseudoalteromonas; species Pseudoalteromonas sp. AWM4_233. The sequence goes on from NZ_JBSWSZ010000001.1 coordinate 1,232,591, forward strand.
AAGTGATGTGTAGCGATAATATCTTTTTTGCGATTAATTCTGGTAATTTTGCTATTGAAGTTGGAGAAGGCCCAATCACAGAAGTCGCCCCACAAATTACGGGTCAAATCGCGTTGTCAGTGAATGAAGATAGTAGCATCACAATAAAGACCTCTGATTTAACTTATGCAACAGCAAAGCCTGTTGATAAGCTCACCCTACAGCCTGGTGAAAATTATGCACTGGACAACTTAACTATCACGCCCACTGCTGATTTTAATGGCTCGCTTAAAGTGCCGGTTACCGCATCTAGAGGTGAGCTTACCAGTGAAGTATTCCAGCTAACAATTACAGTTGCAGCGGTTAATGATGCACCTGTTGCGCAAGATGACACTTTTGAAGTGGACTTTGAAGCCAATGAAGTGACATTGGATGTACTTAGCAATGATTCAGATAAAGATTTAGATACATTGGTCGTTGAGAGTGTTGATTACCAAGGACAAGGCACAGTCGAGATTAAAGAGGGCAAGCTTGTCTATTCAGCAGCAAGCGGTTTTTCAGGAAAAGAAACATTTAATTACACTGTATCAGATGGTAATGGTGGTACAAGCACCGCACAGGTAGAAGTTACAGTGAAAGAGGATCCGACGCCAGTAACGCCTCCAACGCCTGAGCCAAGTAATAATGATGGTGGCTCTGGAACATTCGGCTTATGGTCGTTGCTAGGACTTGCTGCATTATTCTTAAGAAGAGTGAGGAAATAATAATGATAAAGCTCACCAGTATCGCTTTATTAGCTGGGTGCTTAGTAGGTTGTGCATATACTGCACAACCTACTCAGGCCAGTGCCCAGCAAACCAGTCAGCGTGAAATGACAAAACAAATAGAACAGGCAGTAGAAAGAAATGACTATAGATTGCTTGCCTTGGCAAGCAGGCGTCTAGTTTTTCCGGGCTTAGAGCAAGAAGACACTGCGAAATTAAAGAAAATGTGTGGAGTGCGCTACGTCGACAACAGCACAGACATTATTAAGAGCACAGAAGATAAACAAAAGCGCAGAGATGCTTATGCTTTCGCAAAATCGTTTAACCAAGCTATGTTAAAGCACTGTTTAAATTCAGCTACTGATTCAATAGATACTGTTGAATGATACACTTATGTTAGATGAAAAATGTATCAAAGCAGGGCATACAGACGTGCATTCAATTTTAATAATTGATGATGATATTGAGCTGACCGACTTAGTTAGCCAATTTTTAACTCAAAATGGTTATAAAGTCAGTGTTATTAATGATGGCAGTGACGCAATCAAAGAAATAGCTTCTGAGCAGCCAGACTTAATTATTCTTGATTTAATGTTACCAGGCACTGATGGGCTGACCATATGTAAAGCTATTAGGCCAAGCTTTACTGGGCCCATCATTATGCTCACCGCTTTAATCGATGACATAGATGAAGTGACTGGTTTAGAAGTGGGTGCTGACGATTATTTATGTAAACCCATTAAACCTAGGGTGCTTCTGGCGCATATTCGAGCCCAATTGAGAAGACAATCAAGTTTAACCGAGAAGCAGCAAACAACCCTAGTATCTTGTGATGGCGACCTAAAGATTGATTTACCTAATCGACGTGTTAAATATTTATCTCAAGATATAGATTTATCGAGTGCTGAATTTGATTTGCTAGTAATTTTTGCAAGTTCACCTGGCGAGATTTTCTCTCGAGAACAGCTGCATAAACGCATTTTTAAGCTTGATTATGATCCCATGGATAGATCTATAGATTTAAGAGTATCTCGTCTTAGAAAAAAATTAGGAGATGATCCAAAACAGCCTAAGTTATTGACTACAGTGAGAAATAAAGGGTATTTACTTGCAACTTAACCTGAATAAAGTCGTTCTTGGCGCTCTTTTTTTGCTTCTATGTAATTTAGTGGCTGCGCATGTCACTTACCACTATGCTCAACCTGCTCTAGTTGAAAAGGCCATTGATGAATGGGAAGCACATCTTTATGAAGTAGCCAATGATCTTGAAATAATCTTTACTAATACTTCAGCGACACATTGGGAGCGTGAAGCGCTTAAAGCCAGTGAACGTTATGGGTCAGATGCTTATATTGTGTTAGTTGAAAACCTTGCTGCGTATGAGCAAGACTTATTTTCAAGAGCCCTTGTAGAGAATCAAAAGAGTTTTATAGACCTTTCGACATCCAGTGTGTTTTATAATCTTGATGATCAGCAATTGGTGATGCTCGAAAATGTGTATTTTGATAGTGTAACTAACTGGCTCTCTGATTGGCTTTTATGGTTGGTATCTAGTGTGCTGAATCTCGGCGCATTGGCTTTATTTACCTTTCATTGTTGGTCTGAGCAAAAGCGTTTGGAAGAAAACATTTCAAAGATTAATGAGAAAAGCAGTCCTCGTTCAAGGTCAATTGACGAGCAAATTATCCAAATAAAACATTATTTATCCGATATTAGTGCGCAAAATCAAACTCAATTAAACTTACAAAGAGATCTTCTACATGGTGTTGCTCATGAGTTCCGAAGCCCTATGGCACGTATTCAGTTTGCACTAGATATGCTAGAAGATGCCCAAGAGCAAGATAGACAAGACTTAACTCAGTCAATGCAAAAGGCATTGCAGGGGCTAGATGATCTAGTAAAAGAGTTGCTTTCATATGCGCGCTTAAAAGATGGCTCAACAGTGCTAAATATAGAGCCTTGTGTACTTACTGACTTGATAAGGCAAGCACAGAAACAAGTAGAGGCTTTTTACCCAAGCATTCAATTTGAGGTAAAAGACAGTCAAATAGAAGCTGAGGTTGATACACATTTATTAACTAGATTACTTATTAATATACTTCGTAATGCTGGCAGGTTTGCTAAAAGTAAATGTGAGATCAGTTTAACTTTAGAGAGCGACTCAATACTCTGTATTGTTGAAGATGATGGTATTGGGATCCCGCCAGGAAAAATAACCCGTATTTTTGAACCATTTACACGCCTTGATCCAAGCAGGTCAAGAGATTCAGGTGGATGTGGCTTGGGGTTAGCCATAGCGCGATCAATTGCGCATCTACATGGCGGTGAATTAACTGTTATTGAAAAACACCAGGGTTTGGGCGGCGCATGTTTTTGTTTGGTTTTGCCATTCAACCCAAGATGATTGCCATTCATTTAATACTCAGATATTTTGGAATAAATTTTGGTACATATTTATTTCGGTCGTACTTATGTTTACAAAAAACACCCCTAAAACAGTTTTTATTGTGGTGATACTACTAACGTTGATTTTTGATCAGCTTTCTAAGCTCTGGGCTGCTACTTCTCTAGAACCTTGGCCAATGGCGAGTTATTTTAATGATGTGTTTCGAATTGGTTATGCTGAGAATCATGGTGCTTTTTTGAGTTTGGGCGGTGCAATGCCTGAATCAATGAGAAAGGTCGCTTTCATTGGTGTGGTCGGGGCTTTTCTATTGGGTATTATCATTTACGTATTAAGAGATAATAAACTGACAAACCCGATGGCGGTCGCTTGGGCGCTGATTGTCTCTGGTGGTGCTAGTAATTGGCTAGATAGGGTATTAAATGATGGTGGTGTTATTGATTTCTTAAATGTGGGCATCGGTAGCTTACGTACAGGGGTTTTTAACATTGCCGATATGTTTATTTTAGCCGGTGCAGGAATGTTATTATTTTATGGCTGGCAAGAAGAGCGCGCTGCGAAACAGACTGCTAATTCTTAGTTTTATCAACTTTTTACAATAGCCCACCGTCAATGAATTAGAGCTTTGTGTTTGTAATTGTTATTAATTGTTACACAAAGCTTGCACTCTCTTTTCATTTCATCTTTTAACCAGTAGTCTTAGCACCAAGTATTATATTTGAGGCAAAGACATTGATTAAACATCTATTTTCAGCAGCACTGTTAGTTGCTAGCAGCTCAGCAATGGCAACCATTGTAGAGTTTCAAACTTCCCAAGGCAGTTTCCAAGTTAACTTGTTTGATCAAACCACGCCTAAAACGGTTGAAAACTTCATGAAATATGTCAACGCGGACCGTTATCAAGATGTAATTTTTCACCGCTTAGAACCAAACTTTGTGTTACAAGGTGGCGGCTTCTTTTATGAAGGCAGTATTCCGCTAAGCCAAGTAGAGTCATTTGGTAATGTAGATAATGAGCCTGTTTATTCAAATGTGCGCGGTACCATTGCGATGGCGAAACTGGCAGGTGATCCAAATAGCGCATCAAGTCAGTGGTTTTTTAACCTTAAAGACAATAGTGCTAATTTAGACGTGCAAAACGGTGGCTTTACTGTATTTGGCCAGGTGATTGGTGATGGCATGGATATCGTTGATAAAATTGCTAAATTAGAGCGTTGTGGTTCAATTCCTTTGGTTGATTACTCGCAAGAAAAATGTGCTGACGATCAGGTTAACCCAGACGAGAGCAATTTCATAACAATCAATGCAGTAACGATTATTGATGACAGTGAAAATACGGCAGAAAATTTAGAACCTAAGAAAAATACGTTGCTGACAACAACTGATCCTGACACGGGTAATAACAATTCAGAGAGTAGTTCAGGTAGCTTATTTAGTATGTTGATGCTGTTAGGTGCAGGCTTATTTGTTAGAAGAAAGCGCTAGTTTTCTTAAAAACAAAGTCCGCTTAAAAAATTAAAGCCCAGACTAATTAGTCTGGGCTTTTTATATTAACCCTCTAAATTAAGCATGATTGAGGATTGATATTATTTAAGCATTGATCACCAGTTGAATAACAACGCAGATACTGCAAGTAAACCAACCACTAATACAAAGTACGTGCTTAAACGACCTTTGTATTTATGTAGGCTTGGTACTTTGTAGATGGCGATGGTTGGCATGACGAATAAAATCATCGCAATGATAGGGCCTGAAATTGCTTCCATCATACCCAGAATGCTTGGGTTAATTACCGCACAAATCCAAATTGTGACAAACATCACTGCAACACCAATTTTATCCGCAGTCGCATTACCTAGTTTAGTTTGTTTAGTGACCAAACCATTAAAGCTTTCACGTGCACCTAAGAAGTGACCTAAGAAAGAAGACGTAATTGCAACGAATGCCACGAAAGGACCAAGTAGCGCAATATATGGGTTGTCATACACGTTAGCTAAGAATGATAGAACCGACACATTTGCTTCTTTTGCTTGTGCCATTTGCTCTGGTGTTAAAGAGAAAATGCAAGAGAACACAAAGAGTAATACAAATAAGATCAGCATTAAAGAGGTGTACTTTAGGATCTTTTCGCTCTTGCTCACTGCTTCAGATTTATAATGACGACGCTGCACATTGGCAAAGCTAGAAATAGCAGCTGCATGGCTGAATGAAAATACTATCACAGGTACTGATAGCCATAATGTGCTGCTCAGTTCACCGATATCTGGTGCAGACACTGCTGGCATTTGCCAGTTTGGAATAAGGTAAAGTGATAAGAAAAGTAAAATCGCGACTAATGGGTAAACTAAAGCAGAGAAGGCGCGCATCAGTAGCTTTTCACCACCCAGCATTAAACCAACCATAAAGGCAACAAGTACGCCAGATAGCGCAATTCGCGGAATAGATTCCATACCCAGTTGATTTACCATAAAGCTGTCTACCGTATTGGTTAGACCAACGCCATAAATAAGCAGAATAGGGTAGATAGAGAAGAAGTAAAGCAGTGAGATTAGGCGGCCCGCACCAGCACCAAAGTGCTCTTCAACCACGTCTGTGAAATCTGCGTTATCTTGCTTTGATGAGAGCACAAAACGGGCAAGACCACGGTGTGCTAAAAATGTCATTGGGAAGGCTAGTAAGGCCATAATTAGAAGTGGCCAAAAACCACCAATACCGATGTTGATTGGTAAAAATAAAATACCCGCACCGACCGCTGTACCGAATAGGCTTAATACCCACTGCGTATCGTGCTGAGTCCAGCCACCCCTACTGGCTGAAGACATATCTAACGTCATGGCTTCTGGGGAGTTACTCATACTTGTTGTCCTAGAAATTAATAAGAATTATTTTTCGCGCGCATAATATAGAAATTGGCGCAAAGATGCATTTATAAAGGCTTAATCGACACTGAACGGTGTAAAGGGAGTTTGACGAATTTGCAGTTTGTTCCTGGATTGGTTAATTTATGTGTTTGTTATTGCTTAAAGGACAGTCAATGCACGAGATATTGAAAATTGCTTTAATCGGAGACTTCGACCCACAAGTACTTGCCCACCAAGCGATTCCTAAGGCATTGAAATTAAATGCGTCTCAGAAGGTGGAGTATTACTGGATTCATTCATCAGAGGTCGACTTAAAAGGCTTATCTCAGTTCGATGGCATTTGGTGTGTACCGAAAAGCCCATATGATAATATGGAAAACGTTTTGTCTGTGATCCGTTTTGCTCGTGAGCATAAAAAACCATTCTTAGGTACTTGTGCAGGTTACCAACATGCCGTGCTAGAGTTTGCTCGAAATGCGTTAGGGTATGAACAAGCGGGTAATGCAGAAGTGGATTTAGAAACACCCATGCCTCTGATCAGTGCTTTAGTGTGCCGCTTAAATCATGAGCAACATGGCGTTACTTTAAAAGCAACCAGCAAAATACAAGGTCTGTATGATCAAAGAGAAATTACAGAAGAATTTAACTGCGGCTTTGGTGTGAACCCAAAATACCTAAACTTGTTTGCAGAAAGTGATTTGCTATTTAGCAGTGTTGACCACAATGGAGACCCAAAATCGTTAGAGCTGCAATCTCACCCATTCTTTATGGGTACGGCCTTTCAGCCAGAGCGAAGCGCTTTGCAGAATAAGCAACACCCAGTTATAAAAGCCTTTCTAAATGCTTGTCTAGGTTAGTTTAAAGCAGAGTAATAAAAATATTATTGCTCAGTCATCATATTTACCAATCTCAACTGCTATACTGCTTTTTAATCATAAGGTTAAAGAGAAGTAATATGAAATTAGTTTATTTGGTACTGGGCTTACTTTTTACGTGCTCGGTACTTGCAGAAGAAAAGAAACCTGAGCCTGAACCACTTGATCCTATGTACCATGGCCTTCATCCGATGGCATTGGTGAATAAAGGCTCCAATATTTATGCAGTAAATATGTCAGGTTATCGCCCGCCTCATGATCTTCAAATTGTGTATCAAATTAAAAACCCAGACGTTGCTTTCTTAAATTTGGTTAAAGATGCAGATCTGGTTACGATTAAACCGCAAACATTTAACATCCAGCGTTTGCTTCGAGGTGAAGAGATCACAGTCACTGCTGATGTTTATATGGGTCACTTTGACAGAGGCGGTAATTTATTTTACGCAAACCGTACCATAGAATTTACCGATAAAATTTATGCAAGAGAGTTTAAAGACTTACAAGATTCGACTCAGTGGCAAGATTATGATTATGTGGATATCAAAGGCAATGAACGTTTATATATCCACAAAATCCAAAAAGCTCCTAGCTATAGTCACTTGATTCATATTGATATGACTGGGGCTTGCTTGCAAAAATTCAGAACATCGAAGCGCGTGCCGAAAGAAAGCGAATTGACTTATAAATTTGTGAATTGTGGCACTTTAAAGCCGCTTTATTACGAAGCTGAAGACTTTCAAGAAAAGTAATGTATAAATTCTAATAAGCGCCTTAATCGGCGCTCTTTTTTTGCCAGTAACCCGCTAAAAGAGAGCCACTGATGTTGTGCCAAATTGAAAATAGCGTACCCGCAATGGCCGCTGTTGGGGTAAAAAATTTAATCGCAAGCGCCACTGCCAACCCAGAGTTTTGCATACCCACCTCAAACGCCACTGCGCGACAAACCTGCTCGTTAAAACCTAATTTTTTCGGTGCCCAGTAACCTAATGTTAGCCCGATAAGGTTATGGAGCATAACTGCTGCTACAATCAATAGGCTCAAGCTTTGCAGCTTTTGCTGGTTCAAGGCGACGATAATACTGATGATAAAAATGATTGCCAACATAGCAATTATTGGCAATTTGCTTTGTATCTTCGCAATAACATTGGAAAAGGTGTAGTTGAGCACACTGCCAGCTAAAAGAGGTAATAAGACAATTTTGGCTAAACTACTCAGCATCGAAAGCACAGGAATATCAACATTCTGACCAATTAATAGGCTTGTTAAAAGCGGCGTCATGAACACTCCAATTAAGGTACTGACTGCTGTCATGGTCACAGACAAAGCAACATCGCCTTTTGCCAAATAACACAACACATTACTTGCGGTGCCACCGGCAACAGCACCAACAAGCACCATACCAATTAGCATTTGAGTGTCTAATACAAAGAGTTGGCTGAGCAAAAAAGCGGTGATAGGCATGACAGTAAATTGCAAAATTAGACCAAGCCCCACGGCCTTTTTATTTTCAACGACTCGTTTAAAGTCTGCTGGTTTTAGCGTTAAACCCATCGTGAGCATGATGAACATTAACAGCGGCACAATACTGGATTTAAAACCTGTAAATAGGCTTGGGTTTAAGTAAGCAATAGCAGAGCTGATAGCAGCCCATAGAGGAAAAAGTTGAAGTGATAGATTCATCGTAGTTGGATGTGTTTTTTATTTCATACTACCCATTAATATTGTTGATTGATATAGCAAAAACACACATCATCAAATGTGCTTAATGTATTTGAATATTCAGAAAGTAATACTAAAAAAAGCAACTAGGTTTAAAGTGACCTTAGCACAATACCTAGTTGCTTTAATTGGTTATGATGTTGAATTAGTTCACTGTTACCGATAAACCACGACGCTTAAGTAAGGCTTCAGTCGTTGGCTCTTGTCCGCGGAATGCTTTGTAAGATTCCATAAGGTCACGTGTGTTGCCTACTTCAAGGATGTTCTCACGATACTTCTGGCCAATCTTACGGTTTAAACCACCTTGTGTTTGCACATACGCATACGCATCTGCCGCTAAAATTTCACTCCACATGTATGCATAGTAACCTGCTGCGTAACCACCCATTGAGTGATTAAAGTAGGCTGATTTATAGCGAGGCGGGATGTAATCAATGTTTACGTTATGTTTTTCAAGCGCAGCTTGCTCAAACTTAACTATGTCTTGCTTCGGTGCAGAAGCAGGTAATGAGTGCCATTCCATATCTAGCAGTGCAGCTGCAACATATTCAAAAGTATCGAAGCCTTGGTTGAAGCTACGAGATTCGATCACTTTTTTTAGTAAATCTTTTGGAATTGGCTCCCCCGTTTTGTAGTGTTTTGCATAGTTTGCAATAACTTCAGGGTACATTGCCCAGTCCTCTTCGAAAGTAGAAGGGAACTCTACAAAGTCACGAGATGTAGAAGTACCTGAAAGAGTAGGGTATTTCACTTGAGACAACATGCCATGAACACCGTGTCCCATTTCATGGAAAATAGTGGTCGCTTCTGAGTAACTGATAAGCGTTGGTTCACCCTCAGGGGCTTTTTGAATGTTCATCACATTCACAATCACAGGGCGCTGGTTGTCTAGGCCAGACTGTTTAACAAAAGCACTCTTCCATGCACCACCACGCTTACCTTCGCGGGCAAAATAGTCGGCGTAGAAAATAGCTAGGCTAGAACCGTCTTCGTCTAATAGTTCATAAGCTTCTACGTCTTCATGATAAACCGGTAAGTCTGGACGCGGCTTGAAAGTGATGCCGTATAAACGGTTCATAGTGAAGAACACACCATCTTTCAGTACACGATTAAATTCGAAATACTCTTTTACTGCGTTTTCATCTAGGTTGTACTTATCTTTGCGTACTTGCTCTGCGTAGAAGAACCAGTCCCATGGTGCTAGTTTGAAGTTTTCGCCAGAGGCATCAATTTTAGCCTGAATTGCAGCAGCTTCCGCATCTACATTTTGAAGAAGCGCAGGTACCATGCTTGAAAGCATATCTAACACAGCTTGTGGCTCTTTTGCCATTTGTGATTCAAGGCCAAAGTGCGCATAACTGTCATAGCCTAATAGTGCAGCGCGTTCAGCACGTAATTTAGTGATGGTAGGCACAATATCAGCGTTGCTGTTTTCACCTGTCAGAGCACGCTCAGCAGATGCACGCCACACTTTCTCACGAAGGTCACGATTCTCTAAAGAAGCAAGAATTGGTTGACGTGTCGTATTCGTGATTTTGATAAGGTATTTACCTTCATGGCCCGCTTCTGAAGCAGCAGTTGCTAGTGAAGCGATTTGCGCATCAGAGAGGCCTGCTAGTTGCGCTTTATCTTCAACAATAACGACATTGTTTTTAATCAGCGCCATAATGTTCTGGCTGAACTGAGTACCAATTGTAGAAAGCTCTTTGTTGATTTCACGAATACGCGTTTTTTGATCTTCGTTTAGTTTCGCACCTGAACGAACAAAGCCTTTATAAAGAACTTCTACGAGACGCTTTTCTTCAGCGGTTAGATTAAGTGCAGCACGTTGGTTATAAACCGCTTCAACACGTTCGAAAAGCGCTTTATTTAAGTTGATATTGTCGCCATGTGCCGCAAACTTTGGTGCCATTTCTGTTTGAATAGCGCGGCGTGCGTCGTTTGAGTCAGTACCGTTTAAGTTGAAGAAAATACGGCTTGCACGAGTCAGTAGCTCACCGCTTTTTTCCATCGCAACAATGGTATTTTCAAAGCTAGGTGCTTCAGTGTTATTCACAATAGCATCAATCTCAGCAAGTTGCTCTTTCATGCCTTGCTCGAAAGCAGGTACAAAGTGCTCGTCTTTGATTAAATCAAATTGTGGTGTTTGAAATTGCAAAGGGCTTTTCACAAAAAGTGGGTTTGTACTTTTAATTGAAGCAGAAACTTGCTCATTTTGCGCAGTGTTATTTGTTGTTGTATTGCTTGGCTCTGAGCAAGCACTTAATAAAAGTGCTGAACTAATAGCGGTAGCGATCAGTGTTTTCATTGTTTTTCTCTATTTATGTGTTTAAAACTAAGATGGTTAAAAGGAAAAGCGTGCACTTAAGGCACAATGGTCACTTAACATGTCGTCAATATTCATATTGTCGAAATAATGAAACTTTAAAGACTCATGGTTGTATTGAGTGCTCAATGCACTCGAGATAAAAATATGGTCAATTGGCGCTGGGTATTTCGGATGACAACCGGTTTTGCCGTCAGTGAGGTTTTGTAATTGCTTGTTAGGTAAGCTGGTGTAAGTAAATAAACCCGGTGAGTGAAATAAATCTTTTCTGAAGCGATTGTTAGGGTTCGCCAGTCTGTGATTGAAGTCACCTAACACAATCCAATTTTCTTGATTTAGTGGCTGAGATTCTAAATAGTCATCAAGAATCTTTACCTGTTGAGCAAGAACAGCGCAAGACTCTCTATCAGAGTCTAGGTAATCATCCACAAAGCAACCGCTTTTAAGGTGAAGATTGACGATGTGAAGCTTTTCATCTGCATGTTGAACAGTTAACTTTATCCCCTGCCTTAAACCTGGTCGAGGTATAGCAATGGCTTTTAGTTGTTCAACACTGTCTATTTTCAGTGAATTTCTTACCGCAAAAGCAGTTTTTTGCTGTGTCGATGTCAGGCCGCTTTCTCTACAGGTATAAGTTTGAGAATCAGGGCGGTCTGAGATGATTATTTGCCACTCATCTTCAGGAAAGATACGCGCTACTGCTTTGGCTGATTCAACTTCTTGTAATGCTACAACGTCTGCTTTTAGGTTACTTGCATATTCCTTTAGTTTTTCATAGTCAGTTTCATTGCGCGCTTTACACCCTTGGCCATTATTTTCAGCCAAATGTTCAATATTCCATGTAGTAACCACCAGAGATTCTTCTGGATTAGTAACCGTACTGCATGCGCTGAGTGCGATAGTGGCGCAACAAGTAAAAAGTGAGTGCTTGAAAAATTTATTCATCAACGTGCTTCTGAAAAACTTGAATATCGTGATATGTTATAAAGTAACATAAATTGATGCAATCTTTATTGCGTTAAATGGCAGAGGTGTACGATAAGTGGTAAGACCAAAACGTCATGTTCTGGATATGCCTTTGCCAAACCGAAATTTCTTTGGAAAGACATTTGCCGATATGCCATAGACTTCCAATAGTTCAAATATTGAAAATCATTGAGAGCACGCTGTATGGATATCAATGTTAGACCACAAAAGCATGTAGTTAAGTCGTCGGAGATAAAAATAATGCTGTTACCTGATATCACTTCGAATCAGAATAAAGAGTTTCCTACACATTTGAAGTGGGTAGGTATGGAGCAGATATCTGTGCCTTTACTCATTGAAGTTAATAAAAATTATAATGCTGTCAATGGGCAAGCAGACTTGTTTGTGAGCTTAGACAGTGACGCAAAAGGCATTCACATGTCGCGTTTATATTTACTACTGAATGAGTATATTGCAGGGCAAGAATTTAATCAGCAAACACTTGCAGCTATGATGGATGCGATGCTGAGTTCGCAAAAAGGCTTAAGCCAGCAAGCTAAGCTAAATCTAAAGTTTGAACTACCTATTCTAAAGCCTGCTTTGTTAAGCAGTAACAGCGGATATAATGCCTACCCAATTGAAATAGAGGCAGTACAAAGTAAGCAATCAATGCAAATTAATGTATCTTTGACAATACCTTACAGCAGCACTTGCCCATGTTCTGCCGCATTATCAAGGCAATTATTAAGTGATGCGGTAGAAGCTAAGTTCTCGCAGCAGACTCACATTGATAAGGCACAATTAAAAGCTTGGTTGGAGAGCAAAGAGGGCTCAATTGCAACTCCGCATAGCCAACGTTCGTATGCCTACATTCAGCTTTCACTAGCTCAGTCAGTATTTCCTAAACTTGCTGATTTGGTGACACTTTTTGAGCAAAGCATTGGCACACCGGTACAAACCGCTGTTAAACGAGAGGACGAACAAGCTTTTGCCGCACTTAATGCGGAGAATTTGATGTTTTGCGAAGATGCAGCCAGAAGATTGAAAGCGACGCTTGAGTCAATGAATTCAGTGACAAACTACCAGTTTAAAATCGAACACCAAGAGAGTTTACATGCGCATAATGCCGTTGTGTATGATAGTAAATTTAACTGTTATTCATAAATTGAAACAATTTAATAACCAGAGCGTACCGCAAACAATTGCTATTTTAGGTGCGCACATTAAAGTACCCGATTCTTTCCCTTTGGGGATAAGTGAAAACACTAACAAGCAGCTGAATCTAATAAAAATAGAAATTCAGCAATTATAATATTGAGGGAAATCATGCGTATTAAAGCATTAACAGCCGCGATTGTGCTTGCAGCAAGCAACTTTGCGATTGCTGACGAGGGTATGTGGCAACCACATCAATTACCTGAATTAGAGTCTGTATTAAAACAAAAAGGGTTAGAAATTGACGTTAAGTCGATCTCTAAACTAACAGAATTCCCAATGAATGCGGTGATCAGCCTAGGTGGGTGTACAGCATCTTTTGTATCACCGAAAGGCCTTGTGGTTACAAACCACCATTGTGCTTATGGTTCAATTCAGTACAACTCAACAACTGATAACAATATTTTAGAAAATGGCTTCTTAGCGAAAACACCATCAGAAGATCTACCTGCAGCACCGGGCTCACGCGTTTATGTAACTGAAGAAGTGACAGACGTGACTGCACAAGTAAACCAAGGTACAGATGGTCTATCGGGTAAAGCACGTTACGAAGCAATTGATAAAAACCGCAAAGCCCTCGTAGCTGAGTGTGAAGCTGACGGTAGCTACCGTTGTAACGTATATACCTTCCACGGTGGTCTTGAGTACTACCTAATTAAATCTCTTGAAATCAAAGATGTACGTTTAGCTTACACGCCAGCGATGGGTGTTGGTAAATACGGTGGCGATATCGATAACTGGATGTGGCCACGTCACACAGGTGACTTCGCTTTCTATCGTGCATATGTAGGCAAAGACGGTAAACCTGCTGAGTATTCAAAAGACAATGTACCATTTGCATCTGACTCATACTTAAGCGTGAGTGCCAAGGGCGTACAAGAAGGTGACTTTGTAATGGTAACCGGTTACCCGGGCCGTACTAACCGTTACCGTATTGCGACTGAAGTTGATTACGTGTTCAATACAGCTTATCCGCTAGCACGAAAGCACAACTCTAAGTATGTTGAACTAATTGAAGAAAATGCACCTGAAGGGTCTCAAGCGCGCATTGCTTACGAGAGCACCATTGCAGGTTACAATAACTACATCAAGAACTATGGTTCTATGATTGAGAGCTTCAAAAAAGGCTCAATGTATACGCGCAAGCAACAGTTCGAACAAGACTTAGCGGCTTGGATCAATGCCAATAGCGATCGTAAAGCAAAATATGGTTCAGTGTTAACTGATCTGAATAAATTAGTTGCTGAATCTCAAGCGCATAATCAACGTGACCGTATGCTAGGTTATGTGCACCGTTCACAAATGATTTCTACGGCACGTATGCTTTACCGTTTAGCAGTTGAAAAGCAAAAGCCAGATGCAGAGCGTGAGCGCGGCTATCAAGAGCGTGACTTACCACGAATTCAAGCGCGCCTTAAGAGTATGAGCCGCCGTTATGATGAAACGGTAGATAAGGCCATCTTACTTCACTTCTTAGAGCTTTATGCTGCATTGCCAAAGTCAGAGCGTTTAGTTGAAGTTGATAAAGCATTCAATCTAACTAATGGCTTTAATAAAGCGAAACAAAAAGCATTGCTAGATGACATGTATGCAAACTCTAAACTGGCTGATGAAAAAGCCCGTTTATGGATGGCAGAACTTGAGTTCTCACAAATTAACGCAAGTGCAGATCCATTCGTTCAATATGCTAAAGCCATCTTTACTGTGATGAAGCAAATTGAAGATCAAGACAAGGAGCTTGCGGGCAAACAGCAAGCGGCTCGTCCGGCATTAATGGAAGCAATCATCGCGTATAATAAGTCATTAGGTAAGCCAGTTTATGCTGATGCAAACAGCACATTACGTGTGACTTACGGTACCGTTGGCGGTTATTCACCGCAAGACGGTCTAGTGGCGACACCATTTACTTCTCTTGAAGGCTTATTAGCTAAAAACACCGGTGTTGAGCCGTTCAATTCGCCAGAGAAACAAAATGAATTAATTAAACAAAAACTTTACGGTGCATACACTGGCGGTATGAATACAGTACCTGTTAACTTCTTATCAAATGTAGATACAACGGGCGGTAACTCAGGTTCACCAACACTGAACGGTAAAGCTGAACTAGTTGGTTTATTATTCGACGGTGTGTACGAAAGTATCATAGGTGACTGGGATTATGACGCAAACCTAAATCGCTCTATCCACGTAGACTCACGTTATATGCTTTGGGTAATGGACAAAGTAGATAATGCACAAAACCTACTAAAAGAAATGAACATTGTTAAGTAATAGTTAGTTCTTAATTCATTCAAAAAGCGCTCATATTTTGTGAGCGCTTTTTTATTGCGCAAAGAAAATGACCCAAAAACTTTACATTAGTCGAAAAGTGTCGCAACTTGGAAAAAGAAATTTAGTGATTAATAAGTAATGCAAAGTTTTTTTAAGGAGTTAATTATGCGACTATTTCTGCGAGTTTTAGCGTTAGCAGGTTTTGTACTGGCTATCACCATAGGTGTTATTTCAGGCACTTGGAAGTATGCGATTGCTACTGCGGCATTGAGTACATTACTGTTTATTGTGACCTTTAAAAAACCTAACGAACCCACCCGCACAGCAACAAAAGTAGGTAAGGGCACTGATAACGCCAACGCCACAATCATAGCTGGTGCAAGTATCACAACTCACAACCTTTCAAATGATTCGTCGAGCTCATCTAGTAGTTTCGATAGTGGTAGTGGCGGTGGTGCTGACGGCGGCTGTTAAAGCTTATTGCAAGGAGCGTTAAATGCTTAATAGATATAACACTGGTCTAGTGATTGTAGATATTCAGGGTAAGTTAGCAACACTTGTTCATGAAAGTGAAGCGATGATTGCGCAAACTGTAAAACTGGTTCAAGCGGCAAAAATACTTGATTTACCTATTGTATTCTTAGAACAACTCCCTGAGAAACTTGGGCCCACGATCTCCGAATTGCAAGCGCATTTGGATGATATTCCTGCCATTGTTAAAAGTACATTTGATGGCTGTGGCAGTGAAGAGTTTTTACAAGCCATAGATGCTGCCAGTGTCGATAATTGGCTGGTTTGTGGTATCGAAGCCCATATTTGCGTATATCAAACGGCGATGAGCTTAAAACAAAGAGAGTTTGGTGTTGAGCTAGTACAAGATTGTATTTCTTCTAGAACACGTGAAAACAAGCAGCTTGCTCTGACTAAATTAAATCAAGCAGGTATTCAACTTACAAGTTTTGAAATGTGTTTATATGAGCTGATAAAAGACGCTAACGACCCTGTATTTAAACAAGTGTTACCGCTGGTGAAATGATCAAAACCGATCATTTCCCGTGCTATTCAAGTTATTGATTTTTGTTTTCCCCAGCATTTTTAAAAGTAGGTTTCTGAAAAAGCGCAACACCGGATATAAAACGGCTGAAACGCGCTTAGATTTAAATAGCCAATAATTCAATTTATTAAACACGCCAGAGCGTGAACTGATTAGCGCGAGGGCGTGAATGGCATCCGCACCGTAATAAATCACGCCACCCATCTTTAATACCATACCTTGATCAATATCAAGTCCGAGCTGAGTGATTTCTTCTAACACTTCACTGCTTTCTCGAGCATTGATAATTTTGAGCTCACCAATACTTTCTCGAATACGAACAACTTGGCAGTAGTTGTCACAGGCAGGGCAGTCTTTATCGTAAACCAGTAAAATTTCTTCTTTATTCATAAATTAACCCACTGTTGCTTTAAGCCGATAAAATGCACTAAACCAAACGACAAGCAAATGACCGAGCTCCAAATCCAAAACTCACTCGAGCGACCCATGGGGTTACTAATAAAGAAAAAACCAGCGACCCCTCGGGCGGTATAAATTAAAGTAATTAAGATTAAAGCGATTTTTAAAAGCGGTAATTTTGTAATAAGCCCGGCAGCAGAAAAGGCATAGGCAGACCAAATACAAAGCATGAGCACGATACCACTGGTGATGAAAGCGGGTTTATTACTGCCTTGCTCTGCAAGTTTTGCCATTTGCTCACCAGCACCAAAAAAGCGATACCAAGGTGCGCCAAAGTAAATGCAACCTAGATGCATAACTGCGGCTAGGGCACTTAAAGAGCCTGCTATTGTGAGGAAAATGTTCACTCTGAGTCCTGTTAAAATTTTCTTTAAACTTGATGGCTACTTTAACGTGTAACTATTTTGAATACATTAACTGATTGGTAAACAAACATTTCTAACATCATAGACTGTTAATGCTTTGGTTCCTCGCTAACTCAACAGTTTCTCGTATCTTTTTGATGACCAAGTCTGGCGCATCTTCTGGAATATTATGAGTCGCACCTGTTGCTATGATGTGCTCAGAATTGTTAGAAAGCGCAGCGATGCTTTTTTGCATGTCTTGCCATTTATCAGTAATGCTAAAAAATCGTGGGTTATCTGCATAAGCTTGTTTGTCATGACTGATTACCAGCATTTTTAAATTGCCAAAGTCATAGTCGAACGTTTCTAAAGGCGTATAAAAGCCTTTTTCATATCGATAGCTTGAAAGGACATGTGCGTATCTGAAGCTGCCATAATATTGGTCAAGTCGTTTTTGCATCGGTGTGTCATAGTGTTTGAAAATATTTTTTATATCAGATAATCCAAATGCAGCGTTGAGATACTGTAAGTTTTTAACCGAATCGGGAATTGGGTCGAACTTTCCTCGCATAATTTCATGCTGATATTCATGGGCAGAGTCTAAAAGGATAAGTGCAGCCAAGTTAATCTCATTTTTTGCTGCTGTTCTTCTAGAAATAATGCCGCCATAAGAGTGTGCGACTAAAACAACAGGTTCATTGCCAGCTATATGCTTTATCAGTGCAGTTTGCAGTGCTGACTTTTCATTTGTTGTAAAAGTAACTGGCACATTATCACTACCACCATGACCAAGTCTGTCGTAATAACAGCTAGTAAAGTTATTGGGTAAAGCTTTTGTGATAGTGTCCCAGCTTTGCTCTGAGTCTGCTGCAAATCCAGTTTCGAAGAACACAAAAGGCGCATTATTTCCTTTGCATAAATACCGAACTTGTTTGTTTTGATAAGTGAAGTATTGACCGGGCAGCTTAATGGTTTGGTGTTGAATAAAGGCAACAAAGCGAAGCAAGACATAGATGAATAATATGAGTGAAAAAGCAAAAAGAGCTTTGTTTGATTTTATGCGATGCGCAAATTTTGACATGGAAATTCTTCCCAGAAATTATCATTATTTTTGTATAACGATTCACAGCTTGAAAAGGGGTGAAAATAAATTTG
This sequence comes from Pseudoalteromonas sp. AWM4_233, assembly GCF_056158285.1. Taxonomy (NCBI): domain Bacteria; kingdom Pseudomonadati; phylum Pseudomonadota; class Gammaproteobacteria; order Alteromonadales; family Pseudoalteromonadaceae; genus Pseudoalteromonas; species Pseudoalteromonas sp. AWM4_233. Next base: position 1,250,983 of record NZ_JBSWSZ010000001.1, read on the forward strand.
AGAAATTTATTGTATTTTGACACTTCATCAAAGTGTCAAAATACAATAATACCCGGCCAGATTAAGCTACTTTTTCTTTCCCAATCAAGCTATCAATATCAACCTCGTCTATTTGTGAAGGGGCGAGATGTTGCTTGGCATAGTCCAAGTACACACCCGAGGTTAAAAATAGCTCAAAAACACCTGAGTCTATGTGTTGATCTTTCACCATAAACTGCATAATTTTCAGTGACTCTGATAAGGTTTTCGCTTTCTTGTAAGGTCTATCTGAAGCGGTTAAGGCTTCAAAAATATCAGCCACAACAAGGATGCGTTCAGGGATCGATAAGTCTTCTTTCTTCAGTTTTCTTGGGTAGCCTGTGCCTATTAAAGTTTCGTGATGGGTTGACGCCCAACGCGGTACATTGGCTAAATCATCAGGAAATGGCAGGCTGTCGAGCATTTTGATGGTGCTTATCATATGCTCATTAATTCTGAAACGGTCTTCATGCGTAAGTGTGCCGCGAGAGACTGTTAGGTTATAAAGCTCGCCTTTATTACTAAGTAGATCTGGGGTGTCCATTTTGATCCCATATTTTTCGGCATACTCAGGCTTGATTGTTCTGGGTTGAAGATGCTCAGTTTTATCACTGAGCAGCATTTCAACACAAGGCAATGGGGTTTTTAACCCGTGTTTGGCTTCCAGTTCCAATTGCGATAAACCAAGCGTATCGTCAAAGTGGCGCTCCCAAGTAATAACAGATAAATTTTCAAGACGTGCCACTGCTTCCTCACAGAGGTATTCTCCACCTTGATTACACTTTGCAATAAATGCAAAGTCATCTTGTAGTTGTTTGAACTTTCTCTCAAGTTCGATTTTGTAAAACGCCTGAGATTCTGGGTGAAGCTGTGTGTTTTGGTGGTAGTCAATGATTGCGTCTCGATATAAAACTTCAAAACGCATGCGAATTTCATGTATACGATTATAAATCGTTTCTAATTTGGTTGCTTTGTCTACGATATATTCGGGTGTGGTGATTTTGCCACAGTCGTGTAACCACGCAGCCATTTTAAATTCACGTTTTTGTTCAGCGGTTTTCAAATTGAAACCACTAAACATGCCATAATTAGCCGACGAGGCAGCTTCCGCTAACCGAATCCCTATATCTGGCACGCGTTTACAGTGACCTGCAGTATAAGGTGATTTGTCATCGATGGCTTGTGCTATTAGCTCTACAAACGACTCTAATAATTCAGCTTGCTGTTTTTCATGTTGTTTAATTGAGGCCGACATCTCAGCTAAAGACGCGCCAAGCTGATCAAGCTCTTTAATGTTACTATGCTCAATAGCAACGTCATCGTACTGCCTACGTTTGATTTTTCTGTTCTGTGCCATAAGTTTGTGGATGGGCTGCACTATGGGGGCTGAAAACAAGTAAGACAAAGGAAGCAAACAAACAAGGCATGCTGCAGTGAGGAAAATAGATACTTTTACTTGGTCTAAGCTTTTTTGATACAGCTGGTTAGTTGGGGTGACAATAGCGAAAAAGGTTTCTTGTCTGTCATTTACTTTAACAGGGCTGATATAAACATATGTTTCTTGATTATCGATGCTGACAGTGAGCAGAGTATTTTGCAGATTATTTTCGCTGATCGCTTCTAATAAGACTTTGTGAGGAACAGCAAAGGCATGGGTGCTAGATTGGTGAGGATCAGATTTCGTTAACCATTTATTCCGCAGGTTTGCCTCTTGAATATCAGAAATACTTGCCATTGCACGATTTATAATTGGAATTAGGTTCTCAAACTCTGGTTTGAGAAGTAAATGTAAATTAGACGGAAAATCATAATGTGAGAATGATAGAGGCTCATTGACTATCACATCTTCTATAAAAAACTGAGACTGTGTTTGTAAAAGTGATAAATGGCTATCAAGCCCAGCGTCTGCTTGGCCACTTTGTACTGCGAAAAAGACGTCTCTAATGGTGTTTACTTCTAAAAGATTGATTGCGGGAAACAGTTGTTTTAGTGGCTGGATAATTGACCAACCTTTCGCAATTGCTAAGGTTTTACCATTAAGATCAGTAATAACATTAATTTTAGAGGCGTTAGCTCGAGTGACTGTGGCATAGGGTAAATTGAGGTAAGGTGCAGACATGAAACCCATACTTTCATTTTCAGGCGTTCTATAGATTGCCTGTAGCCCATCTAATTCATTATTTTTATATTTGCTAATGAGCTCTGGCCAAGTAAAGCCATTCACAAACTCTATTTCTAATCCTGTCATTTGAGCTATTAGGTTCAATTTATCAACTGAATAGCCTCTTGGTTGACCAGAAATGGCAAAGTCGATTGGACTCCAGTCTTTTGAATTAGATATTTGCAATGACGGTGCATTGCGGACGATTTCTTTTTCACTTTCTGTGAGTGAAAAATTGCTATATTCGAAGCTAGCATTTTCTGAGGCTAGTTGTTGATTGGTTGCAATAACCTCACCGGTTGCCTGATAAACAAATAAGTTACTTTCTATGGCGAGACTATGTTTCTTTAGATACATAGATAAGCTAGAAAGTGCAATATCAACACCTAATACAGCTTCTGATGCTAGCATGTTTTTAGAGTAGGTTAACCCAGGTGCTTCTAGAGACTTAAATTGATAAGGTGCTGACTTATAAACCTGTTCATGACTTGCACCTTTAAACCAGGGGCGTGCTCTCGGGTCGAATTCATGGGATTCACTGTAACTGATACGAGGCGTTAAGTTTTGATCTAAAAAAGTGACGGTTCTAGTCGGTATATCAGCATTTGGCGCTATTTCAATTTTTAGCCACCTATCAGAAGCCAAAGCGTTCAATTGAATTTTAATCTCTTGGGAGTTTAGATTGATAAGTTGTCCAAAATGGCCAGAAGGGTGGCCAATGAAAATAGAGTAATAAAGTGGGTTTTTTTCCATTGCTTTGGAAAACATTTGCAGTTGCTCTGTCGATAATCCTTCGACTTGGTTAAAGCGATTATTAGTAGAAAGTAACTCCGTCAATTCACTGGCTTGGTGATCAATCGCCGCTAAATAATCTCGTGTATATTCAGATGACATCTGAAACTGCTCAAAAGCACTTTGTTTCGCTTGCTGAATAGAAAAGTGATACTGCAGTAAAATGGCAATGCCTGCAGTTAATGTAGTTGCAATGACAAAAATTGAAAAGAGCGTCAATCTAATCGAAAAACGCCACCTCGTTGTTGAGGGCATGAACACATCCTTGCATGCTTATAAAATAAACTAGTTCCTAGCTTAGAAAAGGAATCACAATATTTCCAATGAAAGTTCCTCAAATTTCATTAGGTTAATTCCCAGTATGGTGTTTCTTCAAAGTGTGCTTTTAAATAGTCGATAAAAACACGTACTTTGGGTGCGAGTAATCTAGAGCTAGGGTAAACGGCCCAAATAGAGGTATTGCTAACAAGCGGTGTATCGGTGAGCACAGGGACAAGCTGTTTGGCTTGAATTGCCTTGTATGCGCACCACTGCGAACAAATAGTTAGGCCTAGTCCATTGATTGCCGCATCACGGATCGCTTCGCCGTTATCTGCACGCAAAAAATGTTTGATTTTAATTGACTGATGCCCTTCGTTAGTTTGAAAAGTCCAAGTATCTAGGCCCATGAGATCGATACATTGATGATTATGTAAGTCACTAGGCTGGTTTGGGGTACCATGTTTATTTAAATAGTCCGGAGATGCGCATACAAGGCGAGTATCTTTTGCAATCTTGCGAGCGATCAGACTTGAATCATTTAAAGCGGCGTTGCGAATAGCCACATCAAATCCACCCTCGACCATATCAACAATACTGTCACTTAACCTAAGGTCTAAGTTTAAATCTGGATATTGAGCCATAAAGCCGTTTAGAGCTGGTATAAGGTGCATTCGCCCAAAAGAAGCGGGTGCTGTAATACGCAGTCTACCTGAAGGAGACATATTACCAGAGCCAACAGAAGCGAACGCGACATCAACACTACTCAGTACCTCTTGAGCATGGGGCAAAAATACGATGCCATCTTCAGTTAATGATACTTTTCTTGTGGTGCGATGTATCAAGCGCACACCTAAGCTTTCTTCTAGTCTACTAATATGACTGCTGGCAACGGCAGGAGATAAACCTAACTCTTTGCCTGCTAGACTGATGTTGTGACAGGCTGCAATGCGAATGAATAACTTTAAATGCTCAATGTTCAAATTTTTACCTGCTAAGTTTGACGTTCGATTATCAATAAAATATTGAAACTGATTTCAAATATATCGTTATTATCAATTCCCTGTCTAGTGAGTAAACTGGCTACATCACAACGGAGGATAAAAATTATGCAAGCAATGGTTATTGAGCAATTTGGTGGTATAGACGTTTTTCAATTTAAAGAGGTTTCAACGCCTCAGGTAAAGCCTGGCCATGTTGTTTTAAAGGTCGCAGCAACCAGTGTGAATACCGTCGATATGATGATCCGAGAGATGGGGGATGCACTGCCGTTATCTCCAGCGCTTCCTGCTATATTGGGAATGGACTTTGCCGGCACAATTACCGAAGTTGGCGAGGGGGTAACTCAATTCAAAGTGGGTGATGAAGTGTATGGTTGTGCTGGTGGCTTGGCGGACTTACAGGGAGCACTGGCTGAATATATGCTCGCAGATGCAAATTTGATCGCATTAAAACCTAAATCCATTTCAATGAAAGAGGCAGCTGCTTTACCACTGGTTGGGATCACTGCGTTTGAAGGTCTTACAAGAGCTGGTGTTAAACAAGGTCAGAAAGTTTTAGTGCATGGCGGCTCAGGTGGTGTCGGACATATTGCGCTGCAGCTTGCAAACTATTTTGGCGCTGAAGTGTATTCTACCGGAGGCGGTGATGCGCAGTTATTTTTAATAGAGTCTCTGGGCGCTACGGGCATAAATTACCGAAATGACACTGTTGAAACTTATGTTGCCAAATATACTGATGGTCAAGGTTTTGATGTTGTTTATGACTCTGTCGGTGGTGCGAACATGCTCAATTCATTTGAAGCAGCGACTTTGAATGGTCAGGTGATAACGACCGTTTCTTTACTTGAACTCGACCTAAGCTTAGCGCATTTTAAAGGGCTTTCCTTACATGTGGTATTTATGTTGATCCCCATGTTACATAACCACAAGCGTGCAGTTCATGGTGAAATATTGTCGTCATTGGCAAAAATAGTGGATGAGGGTAAGTTAAAGCCGGTTGTTGATGAACAAGTCTTTAGTTTAGACCAAGTCGGTGAGGCTCACGCTCGACTTGGCAGTGGTAAGGCGATGGGGAAAGTTGTCGTAACGGTCTAAATAGATATAAAAGTGAGTAAAGCCCAGTTGATACCTAAACTGGGCTTTTTTGTATTTGTGCTTGGTTATTCAGGAATAAATTCAAAAGAAGCCGCGCGAGAAAGACGGTTGTTAACTGCCTGCCAGTCGTCGCTCACAGGTGGTGTTTCAACAAAGATTTTAGCCGGTGTCCGTTTATCTAAACAGTATAAATCGTAGTAAAGGCCTTTACCGTAACCGGCGGCGTCGCTGGCGATTTGCTTGATGAATTCTGGCTGTAAATCGAGTGCATTCAGCTCGGCTAAAACTTGCTCTGAGTAGGCAAGTACCGCGATGTTTTTGTTGCTTTCATTTTCAATAGCCTGTTTAAGCTCATCGGTTTTAACTAAAGTCACCGGTGCATTTGGTTGGTAGTGGGCTTTAACGTTACCTGGCACTGCTTCGTTATGCTCCATCGGCGTTGTAACTGGTTTACCTAAGCATTGCTCAATCTCAGTAGCTGAAATTGGACCTGCACGTAAAACTCTTAGTGCATCTGATGTTAAATCTAAAATGGTCGATTCAAGCCCATGCTCACACGCGCCACCTTCTAGAACCGCAGGAATTCGACCTGTTAATTGCTCAACCACTTGCTCAGGTACTGTTGGGCTTAATTGCTTATAGCGATTTGCCGAAGGTGCTGCTAACCCTGTGTCTAAATCAATTAACACTTTCAAAAACAGCGGGTGAGAAGGCACGCGAAGTGCGATGGTGTCTTTACCACCAGTAACTGGGTTATTTAGCCCAGCTTTGGTGTTTAAAATAACCGTTAATGGCCCCGGCCAAAATGCGTCTGCGAGTTTTTGTAGATCTGAAGGCTCTGAGTCAGCCCAACGTGCAATATGTGTTTCATCAGGAATATGCACGATTAAAGGATGATTTGATGGGCGACCTTTTGCGGCAAATATTTTCGCCACGGCTTCAGGCTGCGTTGCATCTGCAGCAAGGCCATACACGGTTTCAGTCGGTAGGGCGACACATTCACCTTGTTGTAGAAGCTTAACGGCTTGGGCGATCCCTTCGTCTCCGGTGAGAAGCTCGAGTGTTTCAAATTCATTCATAGGTAAACCTTAAGGATTACAGAGCTGACAATAATAGGGATCGGCAGCGGTTTGTTCGGTATTTTTTAATTCAGTATGGTCGCAGCATTCACAGTGATATTTATGCTGCTTTATTTGTTGTGTTGCAAGGCCGCATTGTTCACAAGGCAAACCTGCAACGGCTTCTTTTGCAACAAAATTTTTGGCATTGCACTTAGGGCAAATGGCATTAAGCCTGTTTGCTAAATCGTCAGCAGCTTTACTGATCATTTGTTGGCGAAGCGGGCAGTGCATAGCGCGTAAATCTGGCTCAATTAACGCCTCGGTTAATTGCTTGTCAGCTAAAGTTTCAATCAACGTTTCGCTGCTTAACCCTTTTAAGATTTGCTCATCAAATTTCAGCAACCAACGCTGACCTTGAAAATGATTTAGCTTTTTTAACAAGGTATCGCGGCAAGTCTCATTGTTTACTTGGATACTCGAGATTGCAAAAGGCCCAGAGGCGGTTGCGTAAATTGCTTGCCCGGTTGCACGTTCATAAAAACATAAAATCTCGTCGTTCCAGTTCACTATGCCCGGGTAAGGACCATTGCCAAAACTCCCTTCGCTGCCCAAACCAAATTCGGCACCGAGCAACTCACACGCCATTCTCGCTTTTTTTAAAGCCGCTTCTTTAGGGCTGAGCGTACGTTCTATGTCGCCTGCGAATGTGCCTAAGCTATCGGTGTCAAACGCATTGCTTTCAACCACATCAAAGCCAAGCGGCGCGAGTGCATTTGCGATGCACTTAGCTTTATCATGTTTAGTGATAAGTACAGCTTGATTCATTAATGACCCGACCTTAAAACAACTCAATTACCGAAACGAGATTAAAATAGCAAAAGCTCAAAGCTCTGATAAAAACAGGCTTTAAAAAGGGGCGCTATTATACGGTGAGTTGTATAAATTTGTCACTATTTTCGCCTTGTCAGATGGGGAAGTGGGACGTATGGTTTTTAAATCTGGCGAAGATGGGTGAAGAAAAGGAGAAACTGGGTGTTTCTCCATAAATAATCTGAGCTCAGGTTAAATACGTAAACTTACTTGCCTATCATTTTAGTTGGGCTTTGTGCTGCAAGATACGCAAATACAGCGTAAACTGCTACGTTCTGGTTTAACTTTGCAGGGTCGATTTTATCTAACGTGTCATCAGCAGTGTGGTGGAAGTCAAAATAGTCAGTACCATCTTGATGTAGAGAGAAAATAGGCACGACTTTAGAGTCTTTAAATGGAATTAGATCAGGGCCACCAAAAGCGTTGTTACGCGCATCGTATTTAACCCCTAAGTCTTTTAAATGCTTAGCAATCGCGCGCACAGTCGGTAATGAGTTTGAAGCAACGCGAGATTCAACTGCATAGATAAGATCGGCACCAAAGTCAGACTCCGCCGCTGCAACAATATTACCTAGCTCATCTTGGTGCTTCTTCACATAAGCTTTCGCACCCCAAAGACCTTGCTCTTCAGCGGCGAATAACACTACGCGTACACTGCGTTTGGTTTTTGTTAGCTCGCTAATGTGTTTTGCCGCGGCCGTGATAATCGCCACGCCCGCGCCGTCATCAAGTGCGCCTGTGCCTAAATCCCACGAATCTAAATGTGCACCTAACAGCACGTATTCGCTTGGCTTTTCTGTGCCGGTAAATTCACCAATGACATTGTAAGAAGTGCCCATGCCTTTTGATTCAGCTTGTACGTTTAAATTAACTTCAACTTTATGACCCAGTTGCAATAAACGTTCAATTTGGTCGGCATCTGGGTTTGCCAGTGCGACGGCAGGAATGGCCTTAATGCCATCTTTATAATGGTTACCGCCAGTGTGTGCAAAACGGTGTTTTGCAGTACTGACCGAGCGCATCATAAATGCCACAGCGCCTTTTTGGCTGGCAACCACGGCACCTCGGTTACGCGCCTGTACAGCAGGGCCGTAACTGTTGCCGTCTAGGCTGCGGTCCATACGGTAATTGATAAAGACAATCTTACCTTTTGCGGCATTTTTAGGTGCTGCTTCTAGCTCTTCTAAGGTTTCAAAGATGACAATAGGTGCGCGCGTACCATCTTTTGGTGTGCTGACACTGTTGCCAAGTGCGGTGATGTGGATAGGTTGTTTTGACGGCAGAATAATTTCGGCAGATTCAGAATAGCGCAACCAAGCAGGGAATTTTGCAGGTTCTTTCCAAACTTTGTCGAAGCCCAAACGCTTTAGCTCTTTCATCGCCCAGTCTACGGCTTCAAGATCTTTAGGCGTGCCCGCCATACGCGGCCCAACTTCGGTGGTTAGCCTTGCCACAATATCGTAAGCCAATTCGCTATTGAGTGACTTTTCTTTTAATTGTTCGGTTACTTCAATTGTTTGTGCATCAAAGGTGTCGGCAGCAAAAACGTTGGCGCTTAACACCAAGGCTGCCAATAATAACTTTTTCATTTTTATAAGCCTGTTGTAAATATTACTACTATTTTGGAACGTTCTAGGTGGGTGTGCAACTATACGCGATGAATCACAAACAGCTTATCGATTTGTGATAAATAAGCCAAACAAAAAAGCCCCATTCAATCGGGGCTTACTAGGGCGTGTTGACCTTTGCTGTTTGTTTTTGCAGCAGTGAGTTGGGTATTTAGACCAGGAAGAGGCTGCGTAGCATAGTTGTTCTATGTAAGTCAGCCGATAACGCCGAATAAATGACCAACTAGCGCTGCTCGAAGAGTTCAACCAAAAGCTTCCACTACTTTGTCATTAGCCACTTGCATAACCCATTATGCTTCGTAGCTCATTTCGTGTACTGAAAGCTTTTGATTTGAACAAAATTCATACCTCAAAGATAAACACGCCCTAGGGAAAATGAGCATTAAACACTATTTAAATAGAGATAATGGCTCACTAAATTGAGATAAATTAGGAAATACTTGGCTCAATGATGTGTCATTTAGTCCTAACCACTGTCCTAAACTTGCCGCATATTGCTCAATGGATGTTGTGGGGATCAATCGGCCGCCTCCAGCATCAAAATCATGGTCGAGTTCAGATACGGGCACATCGCCAAAAATGGTGCCACCGTTGACCGCGCCTCCCATGACGAAATGATGGCTACCCCAGCCATGATCGGTTCCATCACCATTGATTGCTAAAGTTCGACCAAAATCAGACGCGGTGAAAAGCGTGACGTTATTACTTAAATTTAAGCTTTCCATGGCATTATTAAAGGCAACAAGTGCACCGTCTATGTTGCTTTGTAAATTGGGTAAGCTTTGCGCTTGGCCTGAATGGGTGTCAAAGCCACCCATTGCCACGATAAAGATTTGTCGTTTGGTGCCCAGCTCGGTGCGTGTTGCAATACTTCTACTCACCGTCTCTAATTGCATAGCCAAAGGTGTGGTAGGGAATGGTGGTAATGACACCTCAGTGTTAGCAACGGCGTTGTTAAATTGCTCGTTGGCCGTATAAGAGTCATTCATAAACTTGGCCAAGTCTTTTTGCAGCAAGTTACTTGAGCTATGGTTTTGTGCACTAAAGTGGGCTATTAGTTGCGCATTATTGTCAAATTCTTCTAATGCTCTGATTGTAGCCGCTTCGCCGCCACTAACATTATAGGGGAAGGTGTTTTCTCCAGTTAGCCATAAAGGCGCTTCATCGGTCGAGATAGCATTAAATGGCGTTTGCTCAGCAAGCCCTTGCGTTACTAATGCATCGCTCATGAGCCCGCCCCACCCAAATTGTGCGCCTTCTGTCTGTCCAGATAACCAAGTCGATTGTTGGTCATTATGCGAGAATAGCCGAGCAGGTAACTTGGCGGTTTTTTGTTTAATCATTTCGGCCGAAATGGGCTCGACCAGTGGCCCTACATTACCAACAATGGCCAACTTGCCTTGCTGGTATAAATTGGCCATGCCTGATAATTCAGGGGCCAGCGCAAAGCTGCGCGTTCCAAATCGAGAGGGCGTATTAATCGGGTTGAGGTTTGCAATGGTTCGTTTCGTTGTATATTGACTCAGTAAGCTACTTCTGTGGCTCGCCCATGTGTTGTAGCTGTCGCTATCATATGGAATAAGCGTATCGTGGTTATCCATTCCGCCATATAAGAAAACACATACCAGCGCTTTATAATCTTCATCTTGAGCGTCGGTATTCGCAAGTGCTTGTCCTAATTGCAGCATAGATGTTGCCATCATAGAAGCGCCACTGAATTTTAAGAAATGTCGTCTATTCATGAGAAAGCTCCTATTTTTGAACCAAGTAATCAGGTGATGTCATAACCAGTAAAATGGCCAGTTTTACTCTCAGTAAATAACCCTCTTCATCGTCTTCTTCGATACGACTGATTATAGGCTTTATATCCTCAAGCGTTTTAGCTGACAGCTGCTCTGCACTGAGGAGTAAATTTAAATGTGCCAGTAAGGCATCAACATCATTGGCTAATGCCAGTTCTTTATCGTAATCCGTAAAAAAGCTATTCACTGCATTGCGAGCATCCAGTCGAATGTTGTTGTCATCAAAGTCGGCTTGTAATTCTTCTACATCAACATCTCCTTGAAGGCCTGCGATATAAAAGGTCATAAAATTGGTGTATCCGGGGATAGAAGTGGCATTGGTGATCTGAAGCTCAGGAGCGACTAAACCATTGGCAGCTGTCTCAGTGCCGGGGGCTGCATAGCCAGGTCTAAAAAAGTTAAATACGCTTTTTGAGGCGTAAGGGTGTTGGCTTAACATACTTGCAGGGCTGGTATCCCAAAGCATCTCTTGAAATTCAGGCGTGACGTTTTCGATTTCGAATGCGCGTGCCCATTGTGTAAAACGTAAAATCGGCTCTCTTATTTTACCTGAACTATTGATCGGCTCACCTGTGGCTTCTGGGTCAAATAAAATGGCTGCTAAGGTCGCGGTTAAATCACCTCTTTGTTTATCGCCGACATTTGAACCATCAGGGAGTGTAAATTGACCTTGAGAAAAAGCAGTTGCTACTCTAGTTACATACTCAGCAGAGGGGTTCGATGACACCAAACGTTGAATAAGCTGCTTACTAACAAAAGGAGGCATATTTGGATGATTAAAAATATGATCCAGTGCTTGAGTGATTGACGCTTGAGCGCCCGTACCTGCAGCGATTTGCGTTCCTAAAAATGATTTTTCTTTTTCTGAGTGTAATTCAGGGTAAATCGCCATAGGGATCGCAAATTCGTGGCTTTGCGTTTCTTCAGCAGTATCGTGATCAAGATCTAGGCCTGTGAAAACGCGAGCAAGACCGGTGATATCTTCATTACTATACAGTTCAATTTGTTTGCCATCGTCATCTATTTGCTCTGTACCATCTTGGTTTAAAGCAACCACACCGAGGGTGAAAAGTTGTAGTAGTTCTCTTGCGTAGTTCTCGTCGGGGACTCTGCCAGTTGCCTCATCGCCTTTCATATTGCCCATGTAAGTTAAATAAAAGCCCATTGCTGGGGAGTAGGTGACAGCCTCGAGTAATGCTCGGTAATTACCAAATGCATGATTGATTAGGATATCTTGATAACTCGATACCGCCTCTGGAATGTCTGTGAGTTCTTCACCGCCGGCATTTGAAACAACGAGTATTTCTGACAAGGCAAAGGCCATACGTTGCCTTAATTGGTCATCAGCTGAGATAGCATGTCGCCAAAAAGCGATGGTTGTTGCGCCTATATGCAATAAATCGAATTCATCGTCGTCATTGGTTTCAGTCGGGGCATAAGCATTCACAACAGGCAGTTTTAAACTCGGTGGCAGCTGTAGTTGATCTTTAAACCACTTAGAGGCACTTTGACCCGTTAAATTGGTGATATCGGTCGGTGTGGCGCCAAAAGTGGCATGTTGAATAAAACGAGAAGTCGAGGTAGCAGTGGCAAAGGTTAGGTCATTTTCTCCACTTGTGTCGTCACCGGTATTGTCGTCGGCATCTTGATCATCAGAGTCATTATCTGCATCGTTATCAGCATCATCATTTTGATCTGAGTCACTATCTGAGCCTGACTCTTCGCTCGAGTCATCACTCGAATCATCAGTGTTGTCTTGCCCTGAACTGTCATTTGAGTCGTTGTTGGAGCTTGAGCCACTACTATTATCGACAACTTGTTCTGGTGCCTGAGAGGTTGATTCTGAACCACCAGAGCCGCAACCCGCAAGGCTTAAGCAAATCAGAACACAGAGATATTTTAGTTGAATTAGTTTAGTCATTGTTTCTCTCTCGTTACTTAACGATAAGTTAAGTGTAGAGCTAAAAACGCTGAGCGTGTTTTACAGTTGTAGTACGGCTTTCATACAAAATTGTATGAATTTAAGGCATAGGAATTTCGATATTAAATACAGCACCTTGCTGCTTATCTAATAAGCATAATTGCGCGTTATGGACATCACAAATTGCCTTCACAATACTTAGACCTAAGCCATTTCCAGGTTTAGAGCGACTAATATCAGCGCGATAGAACTTATCGAAGACTTTATGTTTGTCTTTGTCTGGTATGCCCGGTCCATCATCGCCAATTTGTAGCAGAGCACTTTGAGTATGACTTTGTAATCTGATCCAAACTTGTGCATTGTTGTTTGCATATTCAAGCGCATTTTCAAGTAAGTTACATAGCAACTGGCTTATTAAATCTCTATCTCCATAGCATTGCACACTGGGTACAACTGATATCTCAAACTGGCGACCGCTATCTTCAAATACAGGTTGGTAACTTAGGGCTAATTCATTGACCAGCTCAGATAAATTAAACACGCTAAAGCCTTGAATATGCTTGCCTGACTCAATGGCATTCAATCGCACTAAATTGTTAAAGGTAGTGATGATATGAGTGAGGTCTTGACTGGCTTTCTCGAGGTGGAAATGTAGCGCGTGTGCATCATCAATATCTTGATACATAGATTGCAGTCGGTTTGATACACGAGATAGGGGGGTTTTTAAATCATGGGCAATACCGACCGACATGGTTTTCATATTGTTATGCAGGTGCACAATTTCATCTAGCATGGTATTGATTGATTGGCCAAGCGCTTGCCATTGTGGATCTGTGCTGTCTACTTTAATTCGCGCCGAGTCAGGGGCTTGTGCAACGGCATCAAGCTGGCCAATAATCGCTTGAATTGGTTTTGAATCTCGACGTGTAATAAAGGCAAATAAAATACACAAGGTAAGCCAGCTAAAGGGTATAAACCAAGCAAGCAATTCATAGGCAAAAATGCCTTTCAGTCTTTGTGTTTCTTCTTGTTTTTGCCAAAAGTGAGCATATGCATGCTCATTAAAATATAAAGTGGTGGTGAGCACTTGAGTAGGGGCGTCTTCTTCTAAATTTAAAGTGAACCAAGTTGGGGCATCGGCTGTGGGTAAATCGGTGTCGGCGCCAAGCATAAGTTTGCCGTCTCTAAAGCCTGCAACTAACCACTCTTCTTCTAATAGGTGTGTCTTTGCTTCATCGTCAGTCCATTTAGGTCTATGGGTTAGCTCAAGTTCTTTTAAGATGGCACGAGGGCCTTGCTCTTCATAGATATGCTCTATTTCTTCAGCATATTCAGCAAACTCATTCTTTTGCTCGTTCTTATCAAGCCAGAGCGACATTTCGATGAAGATAAATAAAACAATGAGTAAAGCACACCAAGACAATGTGCTTAGCTTTAAAGTTTGCACGATTTGATGTTTATTCATCATCTAGTTGCCTCGACAATAAGTAGCCACAACCACGTACGGTTTTGATCATATCGAAAGCAAAGGGTTTATCTATTTTATTTCTAAGTCTAGACACATGAGTTTGAACAAGGCTGGTTTTCGGATCAAAGCTAAACCCCCATACTTGCTCTAACAGCATGGTTTTAGTGATAAGTTGATCGGGGTTTTGCATCATAAACTCAAGGATTTGGTACTCTTTTGGCATGAGTTCAATTTCTTTTCCTGCCCTGAATACTTGCCTCGTGGTTCGTTCAAGCTTGAGTTCACCAATGCAAATTTCAAGGCTACTTTCTTTTAGAGGTTGGCGCCGGGCAAGGGCTTTAACTCGAGCATAAAGCTCCGAAAAAGCAAACGGCTTTACTAAATAGTCGTCAGCGCCGGCATCTAACCCTGCAACTCTATCAGATGTATCACTAAGTGCAGTAAGCATAATGATAGGAATGGTAACTTTGCTTGCTCGCAGAATGCGAACGGCATCAAGGCCATCCATATTAGGCAGTAATCTATCGAATATTATGACATCAAATTCACTTGACGATGCTAACAGCATAGCCTGTTCAGCATTATCACAGTGTTGAACTATTTCGCCATGTTGCTGTAGTCCCTTGCTGATAAATTCAGCAGTATCTAAATCGTCTTCAACTAATAAGATGTTCATAACGCTCTGAAAAAAATGTATTACCTTTTAAGCATATCCTATTTATTGAGTTTTGATTCATACAATTTTGTAAGCTCTTTTTTTTGCTAAAGTTATAGATCAGAAGGCTCCAATTCTTTACTACTAATGAGTTTTTTTAGATATAGTTCAGTAAACATATTGTCATTGTAGTCAGGTAACCAGTCGCTTTTGAGCAATTTGGTCGCGGCTAATTTTACGTTTTCATCATCTTGTTTAATGATATGCCACTTAACTTCATTGAAGTCGCTGAACTCACCGTTGAGTTCACGCCATAGTGCTAAGTCCTGTGTGAGCTTTGCAAGTGTTTGACTTGTTTCTGAACTTTCATGTACTGCATTACCCATTTCTAAACCTTGCAAAATTTGCGCATAAGTAAGATACAACCCAAGGTTCTGCTCAACAGGTGTTGTTAAACTTGAAAATTCAGCAAAGTGTTTAGTAAATAAACTAAACGCCATTTGAAAGTTGTTATTGGCCATCAGTCCATGAATGTAAGGGATTACATAGCGATTTAATGCTGGAGCGAGTTGATACCTTTGCTCAAGCTTTTCGAGTGCTGAAGTTAAGCGCCTATCTTTAGCTGCAATTGCCGCTTCAACATACCAAACAAAATCGTTAGGAATATATTGTTTATTTGTTTGCTTAAAAACAGTCTCAGCATTTTCTAATTGGTTTGTGCTGAGTAAAAACAGCACATGCTGTAATTGAAAGTGGGCAAATTTATTGTTGTACTCACTATTCTCATTGTCATAACTGTATTGTTCGTACCAAGCTTCATAGTCCGCAGCAATAGGTTTAGTGAGCGTGTAGAAATCTAACGCATAAAGTGGCGCATTTCGCAGATTCGGTGCAATTAAGCGGGCACGTTCAAAGTATTGCTGCGCTTTTTGGCGATCGCGCTTAACTAAATAGGCATAGGCTAATTTTACAAGCACTTCAGGGTCATTTGGGCTTAGCTTGAACGCAGTTTGCAGTGAGGTGAGTGCCTCTGTTGTTTGCTGTTGCGACAGTAAGAAATCACCATAAAAAAGGTGAAATAAACTACTTTTCTGCTCTAGAGAGCGTCCTTGTTCGAAATAGATTTTTGCGGTTTCAAAGTCACCATTTTGCTGGTGGAGCGCACCAAGTAATGCAATAGCATTAATATGATAAGTATCAATTTCTATGGCTTTTTGCAGCAAGGGTAAACAGCTTGCGTAGGTTTTCGTTTGGCTGTGCTGACCGTAAACAAGCAGTTGGTAATCGCTGTTGCATAAACCAAACAGGGCATTGGCGTTGTTGGGGCTCTCATTCAAAATGGTTTTATAGAGTTTGCTCGCTTGGTTAATTGCGCTAACCTCACGCTGTTTGACCAAATGATCTGCAAGGGTTAAATCTTCAAAATAAGCTTGTTCATTTGCCTGGTTCTTTACCTGCGCTTTTAATTCTTCTTTGATTGAGCCGTTGTTCATAAACCAAAAAACGATAACCGCAAACACAAGAACACCTACAGCGAAAGCCGTTAACTTATGCTTTTTCGTTATTATTTCTGCTGGCGATTGCTGTAACGCCTGTGTTTTTGAGCTGTTTTGCGGCAATGAATTTTGTTCTTCACGCTCAAACTTCAGCTCAATATGAGGGGAGAGCCTATAACCTTTTCCTGAAATCTGTTCAATGACTTCAGTAATGGTTTTATCTTGATGAAGTGTTTTTCTTAGTTGCGCAACGGCCTGATAAATAGAGCTATCAGTAACCACGCGATCGGGCCAAATTTCTTTGGCGATAAAATTTAAACTCAGCGGTGTGTTTTGATGGCGAGTTAGCAAGACCAATAAAGCCATAACTTTAGGCGGCAGCGAGCACTCTAACGATTGTTCGGCTAAAGTTAGCTTGTTCAAATGTGGCTCTACATACCAATTGGCGAGTATAAAAGGGGCCTCTGTCTTTTCCATCTTTATGATAACTTTGCTTATTTTTATTTTGAGACAAAATTCAGGGTAAAATTATATGCTTTTTAAGTAATTAACCCAGTGTTTTTTTAAGGTGGCGCCAGTTTCAAAAAAGGAGTCACCATGAAAACACTTATGCTAATTAGCTTACTATTACCTTTCGTTTTAAATGCGAAAGAATTTGATGTCATCATCAAAAACGTTACCGTTATTTCGCCGCTTAACCCATACCAAGCCAGCGTTGCAGATAAACGTTGGGTCGGCATTCAAGATGACAAAATTAAAACCATATCGACAAAAGCTTTGAACGACGTTGACGCTAATGTGATTGATGGCACCGGTAAGTTTGTAATTCCCGGTTTGATGGACGCCCACGTGCATCTAAATCGCATGCCAGGGTTACCCTTCGAGCTTAGCCAGTTTAATGACAAGGAGATGGCAGAGCTTGAAAGTTTACAGTTGCAATACCTGCAAAGGCAGGGCAAGAACTATTTATATTATGGTGTGACTCAAGTGCTTGAACCGGGAGCAAGTAAAGAGAGTATGTCGCTTTTTCAAAGTAACGGTGCGGCACCAACAAGCTATTTTTGCGGTGCTGTGCCTATTTATCAAGGATATAATGCGCAAGGTATAAATTATGAACACCTACATGAAAAGCGCCCATATTATGCGCATCAACATGGCGATCCAAGTCACCTGCATGAAAAACACATATTAGAAAGTCATTCATCTAAACAATTAATAAAACGCATGGCCGATGATGGCGCTATATGCACCAAAGTGTATCTAGAGGATGGTTTTGGTGAGCGTTCAGATATTCCGTTAATCGCTTCTAACACGCTAGATGAGCTCAAATCTGCCAGTGAGCAACACGGTTTAAAAGTGATGGCCCATGCCAATGCCACCGATATGCAGCGTTTAGGGTTAAATCATCAAGTGGATGTGATGGCGCATGGTAATTGGAATTGGCTCGAAGAAAGCAGAGAAGGCACAAAAGGTGTAAATGATGAATTACCACCTAGAGTAAAAGCTGTTGCCGATGACATCATACGCTCAGGCATTGCTTATCAACCAACGCTCAATGTCATGCGCGCGCTGACAGATGTGATGCGTGAAGGTCATATTACTCAACCGGAGTACAAAACAGTGCTGAGTGAAGCACAAATTGCTTGGTACCAAACTGAAGCCGGGCAATGGTTTGCACGTGAAATGAAAAAAGGCTGGGGTAATATGAGCGATGCGCAAAAAATAGCGCGTTTTGAATTTAACCAACAGCTTGGTAAACGCGTTTTAAATTACATCTACCAAAACGGTGGTGTGGTTTCACTCGCAACCGACACTCCACCTGCTCCGACCTATGCATCACAACCGGGATTAGCAACCTATTGGGAATTAAAAGATATGTATGATGCAGGGATGAGCTTGGCAAGTATTCTTGCTGCGGCAACTTTGAATAATGCCAAGGCATTTTCGTTAGATAAACAATACGGCACGGTCGAGACGGGCAAAGTGGCTAATCTGTTGTTGCTCAATGCCAACCCTTTGCAAAGTGTTGAAGCGTATAATCATATAGATACGGTTATTCTTAATGGAGTGCCAATTGAACGAAGTTAACTGGCACTTAAAAGGTAAATGAACATATACAAAAAAATAGTAAAAGTAAGCTGCAGCTTATTTTTTATAGATGTTCTTTGTACGCAGCATCGGCATTGGATCCCAAGGTTTTCGAGTTAACTGAATGAGTGAAAAGCGCATCAGGGTAAAATGAAAGCCTGCATTAGGTAGATGTGTTTTGACGTCACTAATAAATTTAGGGTCAACTCCATTTTTTATTAGGCCTAAAGAAAAATCGACAAGGTCCGCTTTACGAAAAGCTTCAGTGAGCTTTGCAAAGGGGCCTTGATATTCACTAAGGAGGTGGTGCATATCAATGATTATTTGTATTTCCTCATTGAGTTCTTTAAGGTTATTTCGTTCAAGGTAGCGCTGACATTCTTGATATGACGGTACTAAGTAGTCAACTCTGTCATGGGTCCACAAAGCAATATCATGAAAAGCAGCTGCTATTTGTAACTTCATACTCTCCTGCTCTGAAATATCAGGGAGTAAATAATGACAAAAGTTAAGCATTCGAGTGACATGATTCCGGTAACCTTGGAAGTCTTTACCAATAATTTCTTTGTATTGTGACAATATGTCGTCCGTATATGGGTAACTAGTTCTAACTTGCATTGTAATAACCTGCTTATTGATGATGAGGCTATTGTATTAACCCACAGACTTTCTAATAATGGCTAAAATGACAGTTAACTATACTTTTTGGCCAATTTTGTGAAACGAGTTGCTATTTATGCATTTGAAGGAATGAGCCTGTTTCATCTTTCAGTACCACAAGCTATTTTTTCTGATGCGATTGGACAGGAGAATCCTTATTTTTCAGTTCAAGTCTGTTCAGAGCGCTTCGGAAAGTTAACGCTCTCTGGTGGACTGAATATTTGGGTTGAGAATGGTATCGACTTGTTAGCTCAGGCCGATATCTTAATCTTCCCAAGTTGGCTTCCAGAGCAAACACCCAGTAAAGAGTTAATTGATATAGTGCGCAATGCACACAAACAGGGTAGATGGATTGTGGGATTATGCTTAGGCTCCTATTTACTTGCCCATGCTGGTTTACTGAACGGTAAAAGGGCAACTTCACATTGGCGAAATAGCGCAGATTTTTTAACGCGCTTTCCAAAAGTCGACTTTGATACGAACCCGTTATTCTTGGTTGAAAATAATTTGGTAACATCGGCAGGCAGTGCGGCGGCGATAGATTGTTGTTTACATATCTTTAAGCGCTTTTATGGGGTGAAAGCAGCAAACCAAGTCGCTAGAGTGATGGTGTCCTCACCCAGCAGAACAGGTGGTCAAAATCAATATATTGCCCATCCTGTTGCAAATCGCGCAAGCGACGAACGCCTCGCTAAGTTAATCGACTTTGTACTTGGCGATTTAGCCCAGTCAATAAGCGTTGAAGAAGCAGCGAGCTATTGCTCCATGAGTATACGGAGCTTTACTCGACATTTTAAAGCGATTTACGGCAGTAGCTTTACGCAGTGGTCAATTCTGGCAAAACTCAATGCGAGCTTTGAGCTACTGGAGTCTTCAGATAAAAGTATTCTGTTGATCAGTGAAGAAACGGGTTTTAGCTCTGAGCAAGTTTTTCGTAAACACTTTAAAAAACGTTTCGGCACCACACCACAAGCTTGGCGAAAAGTATTTAGAAGTCAGCAAGGTTAATACTGATTACATTGTTTTAATTTATTATTAGATATTAAAGAGGCAGGTTAAAATTATCAGCCTTTAAACCTTCTTGGAGTCATATCTTATGAAACCCGTTTTATTTGTACTTTCTATGCCTTTTGAAGATGGGCCAGGCAAAATGTGGATTTGTTCTCATTGCGCCATGATTGAAGGCGCTCTGGCTGTGAACAGACATTGGTATGAGCATGTTGAAGTTCGACGAATAGGTTTTGAAAAGCCACGTCAAGAAGTGGTTGCACTCTTGGGTGAAGAAAACCAATGGTTACCCGTACTTATTTCAGAAGATAAAAGTATCATCACTAAACCTGAAGTGATAATCAATTATTTGGCACAGGCATTTGGTGGAGCAGCTGTGCATCCTTAGTGCAGCTTTAAACATAAAGTTACCTAGTGAACTTTATGTTTAACTGTTATGAAGTGTCTCGTTTTTGATCAAGGCAGCAGTTTACTTATTGTAAGTTTGTATTCATTATAGGTGCTTGTTGAAGTTTAAAGGAGTAAACCAATGATCCGCCTTGCAAATCTAGAAGATCTTCCACACGTGCTCAACTTATACCGAGAACTACGTCCGCAGGACCCAGAGCTTGAAAAAACCTTTTCTGAGCAGGTATGGGCTGAGATGATGTGTTGTCCAGAAACACATATAGCAGTAGCAGATATCGAAGGGGAGTTAGCCGCAACTTGCGCACTGGGTTTAAATAAGAGTATTGCAAATGGCGGTCGACCTTTTGCCATTATTGAACATGTGATCACCGCAGAAAAATTCCGCCGTCGTGGATTAAGTCAACAGGTACTTGAGTTTAGCATTCAAAAAGCATGGGAGCTAAATTGCTATAAAGTCATGCTGCTCTCAGGCGAGAATCTCACTGGCGCGCACCGAGTATATGAGTCGGTAGGCTTTAAAGCAGGTATCGAGAAGGGCTTTGTAATTAAAGCGCCAAAAAAGTAATAGAATAAATGAACAAAACAATATTAGTTACCGAAAGACTCACCTTAGCCCCTTTAAATGAAAGCGATAAGTCTCTTTTCATTCATTTATGTATGGACCCTGAGGTGATGGAACACTGTTATGATCCTAGTACTTTAGAAGAAGCTGAGGCTGGCTTTGAGGCTTTTGCTCAGCCGTGGGATAGCGACAGTCATGATTGGTTATGTTTTGGTATCACCGAAACTAATACAGGTGAAAAAGTCGGAAATATCTCGGTCAAAATACTTGATCACGAGCAGCATATTGGCGAAGTCGGGTTTTTATTAAATCCTTGCAAGCAAGGCAAAGGGTATGCGTTTGAAGCACTTAAACGGGTAAAGACGTTCTCTTCTGATGTGCTTAACTTAAAAAAGCTGAAAGCGATTTGCTCGACTCAAAATACGAGCTCGATAAAGTTATTAGAAAAGTCAGGTTTCATCCAGGCAGCATTACTTAAAGATAATGTTGTGATTAAAGGTAGGTCAATTGATGACTACCAATATGAATACATTAGTTAAATAACCTGGGCTCAGGTTAAATTATAAATAGAAAAGGTAAACAATGAAAAAATTAGCCATAGCAACAGCTGCTCTTGTACTTTCTGGCTGTATGTCCACGCCTGAATCAGTCAACTTCAATGGCGAGACTGTGGGTACATATAGTGTTGCAGCGAGTTGTAGCGATATGCTGTTAGATACAGATTGTTCAGGCATGACCGGTGCTACAAAAGATATTGAGTTAGCAGGTATTAAATTGAGAGCTGCTGCAGGTCAGTCAGGTAAAGTCGTATTTATTATGTCTGAATCGAGTTTCAGCACAGATCAAAGTGCGCTTCAAAATGGTGCTAAATCTTTAGAGAAACTATTCAAAGATAATGGCATTCAAATTGAGTCGAAAAAAGTGATGTTCGGTGGTGGTGACGTATACGGCGTTCATTTTCAATTAAGTGACAACGGCTATCGCTTGTTAAAATCACTTTAATTTCAAATGGGCTTATTTTTTTGTAAGCCCATAAAACATTTCATTACGACATTTGGCCGCTGACTATTTGCTGAAAGTTAAAGTGAGTGCCCATTTTCTTAGAACAATTAAAATCATAAAATCATACCTTATCACTTTAGGTTATAACAATTTCGTAACAAATTTTGTGCAGCTGTATTTAAGTTAGTACAAACTTTGCTCAAACAATACACGTCTAGACATATGAACATTCACAGTCCAGTGTAATGGAGGTTTTACAGTAGGAAATGAAGTATTTAGAGTTTTTGCACCTATAATAAAAACAAATTGACAGCGTTGGACATTTGTTCTTTTCTTGTTGCTTGTAAATGATTTGTTAATCATTTGCACTCTAAAAACAAGATAAGGAATCAAAATGAAAACCAAGTTGAACAAAACTACACAGGCACTTATTTTTTGCGGTGCATTAGTCCCAGCAGTTCATGCATCGACACTGATAGATGAAAGCAGTATCGAGACCAATCAAGCTGAGCGTTACATCATTACACTTAAAAGTGAACAAGGCACAATTGCGCAGCCTTTTGAGCTAAGCCCGCAACAAACCAAACAGCTTCAAATGAATCGACTCCAATCAGTTGCACTGACGGTATCGGCTCAAGCTGAACAAGTTTTACCGTCAATTAATGCGGTGTCTATGTCTTTAACGTCTGAGCAAAAAGCTTTGCTAGCTGCACGTTCAGATGTATTGTCTATTGAAGTAGATCCAAAGCGTTACCTAATGGCTGAAAGCACGCCTTATGGCATCAACATGGTACAGGCCAATCAATTGGCAGACACCATGTCGGGCAACCGTAAGGTATGTATCATGGATACAGGTTATACCCTAAATCACCCAGATTTACCTTCAACGGGGATCACTGGTGATGACGGCTACGGCAGTAACAATACAGGTAACTGGTACAACGATGGCAATGGTCACGGTACGCATGTAGCAGGTACTATTGCTGCAATTGGTGGCAATGGTCAAGGTGTGGTGGGAGTAAACCCATCAGGTCAGCTTGGTTTACATATCGTAAAAGTATTCAACGATTCAGGCCGCTGGGCTTATGGCTCGGACCTAGTAAAAGCGATTGAGCAATGTCAACTAGCGGGTGCCAATGTCACGAGTATGAGTCTTGGAGGATCAGGCCAGTCAAATGCAGAGCGTCAAGCATTTGCAAACAGCTATGCGCAAGGCATGCTGCATATAGCCGCAGCTGGTAATGGTGGCAATAGTTCGATGAGCTATCCAGCATCATATGACTCAGTTGTTTCAGTAGCTGCGGTTGATAGCCGTGAAAACAAAGCATCATTCTCACAATACAACAGCCAAGTCGAAATCGCCGCACCAGGCGTAAGTGTTAACTCGACGTGGAATAATAATGCATATAAAAGCATCAGCGGCACATCAATGGCAACGCCACATGTATCGGGTGTTGCAGCACTGGTATGGAGTCATTTCCCTGAGTGTAACAACCAGCAAATTCGTGATGCCTTAAATGCTACAGCTAAAGATAAAGGTGCTGCAGGGCGTGATACTTCCTATGGTCATGGTATTGTGCAAGCAAAAGCAGCATACGACTATTTAGCTTCAAGTACATGTGAAGGCCCGGGTGATGCTAAACCTGTTGCGAGTTTCAAAGTAACGCTAAACGGTAAAACCATACAACTGACTGACAGCTCATATGATGATAAGGGGATTGCTGCTTACTCGTGGGAATTTGGCGATGGGGCAACTAGTTCAAGCAAAAACCCAAGTCACACGTATGCAAGTGCTGGAGAGTATACTGTTAAATTGACAGTAAGGGATACCGTTGGTCAGGTTGCTAGTAAATCTGAAGTCATCAAGGTAACTGATGGCAATACGGGTGGATGTAATGGTACGCCAACATGGTCAGCAGGTAAGGTTTACTTATCTAAAGATCGCGTTTCATTAAATGGCAATTTGTACGAAGCGAAGTGGTGGAACATAGATCAAAACCCAGAGCAATTCTCAGGTCGTTGGGATGTATGGGCGAACAAAGGCGCTTGTAAGTAACGTTTTTAAATAAATTCCCAATACTTTTGTTATTAAAGGCAATTTAGGTAACTAAATTGCCTTTTTTCATACCCTATCATTATTTCTTGCATTCATTTTTCGTACTCATTGTTATGACAAGCTATGTTTAATAAAAAAGCAGAACACTTAAACTTATGAAATGGTTAAAACATATTGATGACAGCTTTGATGCATTGCTGACAGATTGCTACCAGCAGCGCGAAATGGAGATGGAAAACCACATCAACAAAATTCGTTTTTTTGGTTTGATGGCGCTGTTTTTACTTGAACTACTGGTCGGTACGCTCAGTCAGGGACTGGATTTAATTTTAATCAGTGTCGATCTTGGTTCGATGGTTATAACAGCAGTTTGGTGTTGGCTGGTGCGGCACTGGGCAACCACAGGCAGCTATAAACCTTGGCTCAAGTATGTGTCTATTTTATTCGATTATGTGATTATTTTAGGGATCACGTTAGAAATGGAATATTTGGCCGAGATAGGGCACTTCTTACGCGATCTGCACCAAACACAATTTGAATTGATGTTGATCAGTGCGCTCATCCTATTTAATGTCATGAGTGCATTCAGGCAAGGTCGTGTGATTATTTACTTTTCGACGCTTTGCTGTTTAGCTGCGACAACGCTTATTTTAGAGCACAGCCAGACTGACCGAACCATAGAGATCCACGAACAGATCATCGTGCTATTCTCGGGATTACTAGCGTGGTCAATTTCTCATTACATTACCAATACTTATACGCGCTTACGCCATCGTGAGCGGCTATTACGTTATCTGCCTGAAAAGCTGGTCAGCGCGGTAGAAACCGGTGCTGTTGACATAGAGCCGGGTGGTGAGCGCCGAGAAGTGACTATTTTGATGGCCGATATTCGCAATTTCACCACCTTATGTGAACGCAATGAACCAGAGGTAGTTACTCGTATTCTAAATCGCTATTTCTCAGCTATGAGCAATCCTATTTTTAAACATGATGGCATGATAGATAAATTTATCGGTGATGCCATTATGGCTGTGTTTGGTGCGCCACAAGCGGGAATGAATAGCGCTCAAGGTGCAATCAATGCTGCAAAGGGCATGCTTGTAGAATTAATAGAGTTAAATAAACAATTTGCTGAGCAGGGCCTACCACAGCTTGAAATTGGCATTGGTATTCACAGTGGTGAAGCCATTGCAGGTAATGTGGGGAGTTTGAGTTGTATGGATTACACCGTAATTGGTGATACAGTTAATGTCGCAGCGAGAATAGAGAGCAAGACCAAAGAGCTCGGACAAACATTACTTGTCAGCGAAGACACTGCAGAAAAATCAGAGATGTCGGATTTAGCTTGGGTTGCGGATGTAAAACTCAAAGGTCGAGACAAAACAGTCAATGTTTATTCTTTTCAATGAACATCATTTAAATACTTTTCTACATGACTTTAAGGGGAGCTAAGCTCCCCTTGTGTTCAAATTCGCGTGCTGATTGCCAGATTACAATTTGTGCAGTTTGGCTTCGCCTGAATTAACATACAAGGTTCTATCAACGAATGACTGGCTATTTTTAAAACCAACAATTGGTACATGGTGCCATTGTGAAGTGAGTTTGTCGTGCTTGATGTTAAGGGTGACAAAACCTCGGTTTTTAAGGTCAACATAACGAATATGTGGGTTTTCAGGCTTTAGAATATTGCCAACATCTCCCACAATTTGCTGTAAACCCGGTACAGGTATTGACGGCGAAGTGACAGAAGGTGTGACTATCTCAACGGCTAGTGCGCCATCATGGGTAAAGCGATTATACTCGCGCCAGTCATAAGGGTTTTTAGCAATATCGGCAGCCCAAGATGAGTGAACATCGCCTGTTAAAAACACCACATTTTTAATGTCTCTTTGTTCAACAAAGCTCAGTAGCCTGTCTCGAGCGGCAGGGTACCCATCCCATGCATCAGCGTTAATGGGTTTACCAAACATCTGAATTTGCATTATTTGCACTTGTTGACCAATTAAATTCCACTTTACGCCATTATTTTTAGCCTCGAGCAGGTTGTCTTCTAGCCATTGCTCTTGTTCAAAGCCCAACAAAGTCCGCATTGGGTCTAAGCGTGAATCGTCTTTAACATCGACTTGCTCATCGCGACCAACATAACGGGTATCGAGCATATTTAAATGCAGCAACTGACCAAATTCGAATTTACGATATGCTTTTTCACGGTTACCACTTTGAGGCTCTCGAATAGGCATCCACTCATAATATGCTTGAATGGCTGCATTCGCACGGGTTTGCCAGTCGCCTTCATTGTCATTATGGTTTTGCGCACCGCCACGCCAAGTGTCATTGGTAAACTCATGATCATCCCAAATACAGATCATAGGGTGGGTTTGGTGCAGGGTTTGTAAATCTTCATCTGTTTTATACGTCGCATGACGTAAACGATAATCATTGAGTGACACCATCTCATGTTTTGGCTCTACCAGCCTCTTCCATAGTAACGGGTTACGATAAACATCTTCGTTACCGTACTCATATAAATAGTCGCCTAAATGTAAAACCGCATCGAGATCATCCATTTCTGCGATTCGAGCATAGACGTTAAAATAGCCATAGCTAAAGTGTGAACAAGATGTCATCGCTAGCTTTACTTCAGACACATCATATTGAGGTAAAGTCTTGGTGCGACCCACAGGCGAAACAACAGGCTCATCGAGCTCTTCGATGATAAAGCGATAGTAATAAATGCTATCAGCATTTAAATCTGTGACATCGACTTTAACGGTAAAATCTCGCGCTATGCTAGTTTCAACCTTGCCTTCAGTTTCGATAGTCGCGAATGAAGAAGACGTTGATACTTGCCAGCGAACAGACAATACCAGGCTGTTGATATCGACAACTTGCGTGATTTCTTCAGGAATGGTGACTCGAGTCCAAATGATCACCGCATCATGGAGCGGATCACCACTGGCAACGCCATGGCTGAAAGGGTTGGTTTTAAACGTACAACCCGAGAGTGTTAAACTCATTGGCATCACGCTCAGTAGAGCTGATCCTTTCAAAAAACTTCGACGTGAAATAGACATAAGTAATTACTCTAAAAAAAGGGAGCGCTAGATTTAACACTTAAAGGTTACAAAAATGTTAATTTAAATCTACTTTTTCAGAAATGAGTAATGTCTAAGTCTATGAATATAAATAGAAGCCCACTCAAAATTGATGAGTGAGCTAAATGCTCTAAATGCTAGTTAAGGCTCAGCGAGTAGTTTTTTCACCTCATCGCTGTCTTGGTTTTGATAGTTTGCAAAACTTAAGCCCATAAATTCAGGCAAGGTTGCACTGATAAAAATAGATGACAAGGTACCCGCAGTTAAACCAATTAACAGGGCGCTGGCAAAACCATTTAAAGCATCGCCACCGAGCAACCAAATCGCAAAAACCGTGGCAAGTGTGGTAAACGAGGTGATCAGCGTACGGCGTAACGTACTTTGCAAGGCTTCATTAATTGAATGACCAATTTGTTGCTCAGGTTTGGCACGAATGAGTTCACGAATACGGTCGCCAATGATAATACTGTCGTTTAGCGAGTAACCAATAATCGCTAAAAGTGCTGCTAATACCGTTAAATCGAAGGTTAAACCAAGTACTGTGAATAAAGCGATGGTGATTAATACATCGTGGAACAGCGCGACGGTTGCCGCCACGGCGAGTCGCCACTCAAAACGCACCATTAAATAAATCAACACGGACACCACTGCAAATACAGCCGCCAGTGCACCACTGGTTTTGAGTTCTTCACCTACTTGAGCGCCTAAAAACTTACTTTCTAGGATATTGGCATTTAACTTTGACTCAATCGCAGCTTGAAAAGCGGCGATTGAATCTGAAGCCACGTCGGGTAAAAACAACACCCGCCAATGGGCGTCTTGGCTTTGCGATAAGCTAAATGCGTCTGATGTTAAGGAACTTAATGTGGTTTGTAGTTCACTCATACTGGTTAGCGACGTTAACGTGAAGTCTAAAACGGTACCCCCCGTAAAATCTAAACCAAATACAATGGGGTTAAGGGCTAAAGCGCCAAGGCTAACAACAATAGCAAGTAGACTAAATATAAAGCCCATTTTACGGGCTGACTGCCAAATATTATGCATGATGCGCTCCTTCTTTCTTTGTTGTTACTGATTCAAGTTGGGCTTTGTTTTTATCTTTTTGATGCTCTTTTTTTCTCTCATGTTTAAGAAAGAGTGGCGACAGGTAAGACGACACCAATACGCCCGAGAACAAACTGGTTAAGATCCCAAGGGCCAAAGTGATAGCAAAACCTTTGATTGGGCCATAACCTACACCAAGTAAAACCAGCGCGGTGATCATCGTCGTTAGGTTCGCATCTATAATGCTCGACATAGCATGTTGATAGCCGCTTTTTAAAGCACCAAGTGTGCTGGCTCCTTGTTTGATTTCATCACGAATACGCTCAAAAATAATCACATTGGTATCGACCGCCATACCTATGGTGAGTACTAAACCCGCGATCCCGGGTAGAGTTAACACCGCGCCAGGTAATAACGACATTAACCCAAGTAAACAAATAAGATTTACCACCAATGCAATGATGGCGACTACACCGAGTCGCCCGTAGCAGGCCAACATGAATAGTAGGGTGATGGCTAAGCCCAGTTTGAGCGCATTAAACCCGTTTTCAATGTTTTGCTCGCCTAGGCTTGGGCCAATGGTTTGCTCCTCAACAATGGTGATAGGTGCCTGAAGTGACCCGGCACGCAATACCATAGCCAGCTCTTGTGCACGCTGCATGGTGCCTAAATTAGTGATACTAAATTGGCGGTTAAGGGCTTGTTGAATGGTGGCGACTGAAATCACTTCTTGTTGTTTAACAACATCTCCTTTTTGATTTTGGTGATATTCGCCATAGAGAGTGGCCATTGGCTTACCAATGTTTTGTCGCGAGAAACGACTCATCTTGTCGCCGCCAGCAGGGGAGAGCATCAGTTGTACTAGCGGTTGCCCTGACTCATCGCGACCAGCCTGAGCCGATTCAATCTCTGAGCCAGTAAAAATAGGCAATGGGTTCAATTTGGTTGTGCCACCATCTTTATATTTGTAAGTGTGACCACCAATATCTTTCAACGCATGAAAAGACAACTCAGCAGTTGCACCAATTAATCGTTTTGCAGCAGCTGGATCTTGTACACCCGGTAACTCAATTCGAATATGCTGCTTACCTTGACGTTGTGTAACAGCTTCTGTGATCCCCAATTGTTCGATACGCGAGCGCAAAGTACTAATGGCTTGGCCTATTGCTTGTTCAGCAATCTGCTTTTGGCTGGCTTCGTCAAAACCAAGTTGCCAAATGGCTTGGCTTGCCGTGTTTTGTTCAATGCTTGTAAGGCTTGGGTAGTCTGCTTTTAAGTGCTTTACTAAAGTTGCGAGCTTATCTACTTGGTTATTATTGGCTTTTATGACCACGCTATTATCACGGGCAGCTTCAATCTTGATGCCACGTAATTTGTGTTCAATGCGATAATCTTTTGCGACTAAACGCAGTTTTTCGAGTCGCTCTTCAAGGGCTTTGTCGGTATCGACTTTTAATACAAATAGCACACCGCCGTTTAAATCTAAGCCCAGCTTTAAAGGCGATAAATTAAAACTTTGCAGCCATGCAGGTGTAGTTGCTTCACTTTGCACGCTAATGTTTGCTGCGTTTTGTAATTGTGTTTGCAACTTTTTTTGTAATACGGCTTGCGCATTCACACTCGCTTTTGGATGTTCAAGCAACACACGAACTTCACCGGTTTGATGATTTACTGTCGCTTCACGCACAGGCAGCTGTGCGTCTTCAAGGTATTGGCTAATTTGAGTCGCCGATAACGTATTGTTATGACTGCTGACCTTTAATACCGTGTTATTCGGATAAAGGTTTGGTAGCGCGCTAATTGCCAGAAATACAATGACTAACAGCAACGCCCATGGGGTCAAACGGTTGTTTGACTTAGGGTTTAATTGATTTTTCATAATTCACTCATCTAGGGCAGCAAAACACAGTTTTGCCGAAAAAATTAAAAGGTATTTTTGCGATAAGTGAAATTAAGCGTGGTAGGTTAAACGTGCTTTATAAACTAAGTTGGCAGGTTTACAGGCATCAATAAAGCCGTGGTCTGGCCGCGTATTGCATTGATACCAAGGTTGTTCGAGCTTGTCAGTTTGCAAGCGAATTTCGCTAATGTAAGTGTCTGACATCAGCTCAAAAACTAAAATAAATTCGCTTTGCTGTTTTGGATGTAAAAAACGAATGGCTTGTTGCTGAGAAGGGCGCTCAACAATTGAAAACAACCCAGAATCATCGGCAGTAATATGATGGTTTTGAGATTGCTGCTGCGATGAAAACTCATCACCAACTTCAACTTCAAACAGACTTTGATAATTAGTCTGGCTCTGAACATTATTCTGCGCATGCGCAAACTGTTCGGCAGATGACGGGGCAACGGCAAACAGTAAAAACAACACAGCAAGAATTTTTAAAATTCGGTTCAAAGCAACGAGTTCAAATTAAAAGCGTGCAAGTATGATAAGGGCGGATTGGTTTTAATCAAGGGGAAGATAGCTTATTTGGTTATTTATATTAGGTTTGGTTGAACCTATATGAGAAACGCTATATCGTTATTTCGATAAATATCTATAAATTATAGATACCTCACAGATATGAGTAAGTGTTAAGAACTCAGATTTAAAAGGAAAATTATGGAACATTGGCGAAACCTGAGCTTATTTAAGAAGTTTATTTTTGGCATGCTTGCAATCATTGGTGTTTTGCTATTACCTGAACTTACTTTTTTTATGCAAGTAGGGGGCATTGAGTTAATCTTTGGCTTTATGGTGATGTACATTCAATCAATGCGCACTTGGCTTGAAATAAAGCGCCAATCATTCAAACGTATTATTAATACCATTTATGCTTCTTTACTGAGTACAACTGCATTTAAGCCTCGTACGTTTTATCTGCAAACCGCTTTTTGTGTGATTGCTTTTGTCGTAACCGGTTCTCTCAGTTTATCCATGGTCTTTTTTATGCCGGGCATGCTGCTCAATAATTTATCTGTGTGATCATTCTAGGCTTTCTAGATATTGTTCATTGCAATAAAGAAATGAGTTAATTTACAAGAAGTATAAGAATTAAAACAATGTCATTTAAACAAGGAGTTTATTTATGTCTCATCAAACTTTATCGAAATTAGTGATGAAATGGGCTATCGCCACAATAGTTATCGTGTGTGCAATGCAAATGCTCTCGACTCATATTGAGTTTCTTTATCTTACTGAGGACGATTCAGTTGGTTTAGATACTCTAGGTAACAACAACTTTTCTGCACTCGTGATAGCTATTCTTATGGTGTTTTTTTGTATCAAAGATGTGTCATTAAAACTTTTAAAGGAAATTAACGAAAAAGATAAAGGCACTGCAAATGAGCTTTAATAAGCTAGTCTGTTAATCACGATTTGGTTTAAGTTCTTTTTGGAGAAAACCATGCTTTTGGGGATCAATCATATCACCATCGCAGTAAGTGATTTAGAGCGCTCTATTTTGTTCTATCGAGATATTTTAGGGTTCACGGCACATGTAAAGTGGGACAATGGCGCTTACTTATCTGTTGGTGAGCTATGGTTTTGCTTGTCATGTGATGATCCCTGTAGCAAAGATGACTATAGCCATATTGCTTTTGATATTGCACCTGATCAATTTGAGGATTTTAAAGCGCGTGTTTCTGCAAAGCATGTATCGCAGTGGAAAGACAACAAAAGTGAAGGCTTGTCACTTTATATTTTGGACCCAGACGGTCATAAATTAGAAATACATGTGGGTGATCTGCAAAGCAGACTGTCATCTTTGAAAGCTCACCCATATAAAGGTCTGGTCTGGCTTTGAATATAAACTTACCAGGTCTTATAAAGCGAATAACATTTTGACAGAAGCTGATTTCCTGTTTTTGATCAGATAAAACCATTTTATTTTTGACTCTTTTCAATAAAGTGGTTAACAAATTCAGATAAAACTAAAGGGATAAAATCTAGTATAACTAAGTTTAACAGGTCAGATGTGTTAAATGTAAGGTTAGCAAAGTCAGCTCTTAGACCCCGAATAAACTGGGCTTAGTATCATTTTTACACTGATTGTTTAGCTTAGTTAGTTATATGTTATTGCCTGATATTGTAGATAATCATAATTTTAAATTTGATTTTACATTTTCTTAAAGTTACTTTTGTACTGTAAAAGGGACAAATCAAATAATTCATAAAAATAGAGAAAGTAAGATGAAATCTAAATTTAAAAAAAGCTTAATTTGCGCTGCAATCTTAAGTTCGAGCGTTGCTGTCGCGAACACAGCGCTAGATTCAAATAACAAAAAAGCTGATTATCTAATTACTTATGAAGCATCTAGTCTTCCAGCTGAGTATCAACAACAAATCATCAAAAACATCACTCAAGTTGCTAAAGGTACTGTAGGTTTAATTTCGTTAACAGAAGAGCAAGCAAGTGCGCTTCAGCAAATTTCTGGTGTGCGTGTAGAGCTAGATGTAGAACGATTTGCAATTCTTCCTCAGTCTCCAAGTAATTTTGTGCTGGAACAAGTTGACAGCGATGTCACTGTGGCGAACTTCACGAATAATGAGTTCGAAAATCTAACTCAACAAGAAGTAACTCCTTACGGCATTACATTGACTAAGTCTGATTTGGTTGCTGATCCTGCGAATAATGGCATCAAAGTGTGTGTTATCGATTCAGGTATCCAAGGCAACCACGAAGAGTTTGCAGCAACTAATTTGAGCGGTAACCACAGTGATTACTCTGATTTTTGGTTTAACGATGCCGTTGATCACGGTACACACGTAGCGGGTACTATCATTGCTAACCGTGATGGTAAAGGTGTCGTAGGTGTGGTTTCTAATGGTGCCGTAGACACATATGTGCAAAAGCTATCTCGCACAGCACATGGTGCAAACTCAGGTTTCAGAACTTCACATATTCTAGAAACAATGGAAGTGTGTGCGAACCAAGGTGCGAACATCATTAATATGTCACTAGGTGGTTCTCGTTCATCTGATACTGAGCGTGATGTAGTAGACCGTTTGACTAATCGTGGTGTGTTAATTGTTGCAGCAGCAGGTAACCATGGTTCAACAGCGACTGATGGTGATGATTCATACCTATTCCCAGCGTCATACAAAAATGTTATGTCAGTAGCGTCAGTTGATCAGAATACTGAAATTTCTACTTTCTCTGCGGTTAACGATCAAGTTGAAATTTCAGCGCCGGGTACACGTGTACTTTCTACTGTTGATAGCGAGTCTGTAAATGTAAATCGCTTTATCTGGAATGCGAAAACTGGCGGTTATTTCTCTTCTGGCTTTAAGCAAATTGATGCAGGTAACACGCCTTATCCACGAATCTCACAATTAAGCGAAAGCTGTTTCTACAAGATCCCATTTGATGCATTCTTAAGCGAGTACTTTGACGGTACATTAAGTGCTACTGACAAAGCGGGTTTTGATGCTGCAACAGCGGCATGTCAAGCAAATGAAGGTCAGGTTCTAGTAACATACTTCGACGTGCCAGCAGGTATTCCAGAGTGGGTATCAAGAGACGTTCACAACATTGACTACGCAACTGATTTCCCGACATTAACAGTGTCAAATGTGGTTGGTGAATTAATTAATAGCAGTGGCCTGATGCTAACTGAATATAACAAGTACGGTTATGAGTATAAGTCAGGTACATCAATGGCAACGCCGCATGTAACTGGTGTTGCAGCGAAAGTATGGAGCCACTTCCCAAATTGTACAGGTTCTCAAATCCGCGATGTTCTTAACTTTACTGCAACGGACATCGGTGCTGAAGGTAAAGATCACGAGTTTGGTCATGGTTTAGTTGATGCAAAAGCAGCATATGACTTTATCGCTGCAAATGGCTGTGATGTACCAGAATCAACGTGTCCAAAAGCATGGTACGAAAACCAAGCTTATACGAAAGGTGATCAAGTAACCTTTAACGGTCAAATTTTCGAGGCTAATTATTGGACTAAGAATGATCTGCCATCAGAAAATGAAGGTCAATATAAGCAGTGGAAACTTGCAGGTAGCTGTGCACTGTAATTAATAGTTTGATACGAAAATAAAAATGGCTTGTCTTTGTACAAGCCATTTTTTATTTTATCGCCAAATAAAATTACAAAGAAATTATGAAAGCAGAAACTATTATAAGAAAAGCCTCAGAACAAGATATCACTTGCTTATCTGTTTTGAGTAGCAAAGTTTGGTTAGCGACTTACGCAAAAGAAGGGGTTAAATCTGAGTATGCAGACTTTGTAGTTCATAACTTCAATACTGAATCATTTCTGCAAGACATAAATAGTCCATATAAAACCATTTTAATCGCTGAACAAGAGGGCATTCTGCAAGGTTATTTGCTCGCAAATAGACAGAGCCATTATCAAGATCAATCTAAGTTTGGCTATGAAATTGAACGCCTTTATGTTGATACTCAATTTAAAGGGCAGGGTATCGGAAAAGCACTTCTGCAAAGGTGCCAAAATGAGTTAGGCCCTAAGTTCTGGCTTTATACCTGGGTTGAAAATGACGCTAATGACTTTTATAAACATCTAGGGCTTATTAATATCGGACAATTAACGTTCGATTTTCATGGCGTAAAAATTCAGAATTGGGTTTACTCTAGTGCTAAGTTAGCCTGAATACCTCAGTTGTTTTGACCTAAAATAAGTTTTCTCACCATCAGCTCCCATAATGTCTTTATCATGGCATCTAAAAGCACATATCAAATTACACGCCTATTTAATCTGGTTCATAAAACTTAAAGTATTCTGAATGTTTCAAAAGCAGAGTAAACGAAACTCACTGACTTGAGTGATTTTCTTAAATTTGAATTTACCAACCACATTAAATTCATTAGCTACAAACACCTACCACCTAGATTTCACAATCTCAATGTCTTTAGTCCGCGCGCGATCCTTTTTAAGTAAATAAATGTAAATGAAGTAACTGGTTGTTTAATATAAATTATTTTTATTATTGAAATTTTGACAGCGTTGACACGTTAGATAATTTATTCTTTTGTTATCTTTTTGTAATAAATTAGAGTGTATACTTCTGCGCGCTGGCATGGGGTCAGCTTTTGGAAGCGGTTTGCAAAGGAAGGTGAATATAAAAATAAATCTTAATTAAAACACACGGTTAATTATGAAACTCTCACTTAGATTGACATCTATGGCAATGCTTATGAGCACGTTGTCAGGTGTATCCTTGGCTGCTGCGCCACAAAACTATTACCAGAACATTGATAATGCAAATGCAACAACACTGAAACAAAGCTTGCATATAATTATTAAGGGTCACACAAAAATTCCTTATACATCATCAAATACAGATACTTGGGACGTGCTAGAAAAAGCCGATGAAAACCCAGATAACAACTCTCAAGTTGTTGATGTATATAAAAATGCAGTTTACACCAAAGTGGGTGGTGGTAATACTAACTACAACCGCGAGCACTCTTGGCCGAAATCTTATGGCTTTCCAAAAGATGGCAGTCAAAATTTGGCATATACAGACCTGCACCACTTATTTATTTCAAATAGTAGCTACAATTCGAGTAGAAATAACAAACCTTATGCAAACTGTACTAGTGCGTCTTGCTCAACAAAAGCCACTGATGTAAATAACAACCGCGGGGGCTTATCTTCTGAAGTGAATCTAACTATGGGTTCAGGTCCGTTAGACGGTATTTGGCAAACTTGGCCTGGTCGTCGTGGTGATGTAGCCCGTGCATTAATGTATTTAGCGGTGCGCTATGAAGGTGGTACAAATGCCAATGGTTTTGTAGAGCCTGATCTTATTTTGACCGATGATCGCAGTAAAATTGAAGCCTCTAAAACGGGTGGTAATGAAGCTGTTGCTTACATGGGTCTAAAAACAGTGCTTATTCAATGGCACAAAGACGATCCAGTTGATGATTTTGAGCGCCGTCGTAACGATGTGATTTTCCAATATCAAGGTAACCGTAACCCATTTATCGATCACCCTGAATTTGCTGCGTGTATTTTTGAAAGTGATTGTTCAGGCGTAGATGCTGGCACTGGAACTGGCGGTGGTGATACCGGTGGTGGTGACACAGGTAGTATTGACGCAACACCTTGGATAAACGAACTCCACTATGACAACAATGGCTCGGATGTAAACGAAGGTGTTGAAATCGCAGGCGCTGCAGGGGTAGATCTAAGTGGTTGGCAGCTAGTAGCTTATAACGGTAACGGCGGTGGGGCATACAAAACTATCTCACTTTCAGGCACTTTAGCTGATCAGCAATCTGGTTTTGGCACTAAATTTTTCGCCATGAGTGGCCTACAAAATGGTGGCCCTGACGGTATCGCATTAGTCGATAACACTGGCAAGCTGGTTCAATTCTTAAGTTATGAAGGTACGTTTACTGCAACCGATGGTGCTGCTCAAGGTCAATCTTCAACAGCAATTCCTGTATCTGAAACCTCATCTACTGCGGTAGGCCATGCGCTACAACTTACTGGCTCAGGCTCAAAGTACAGTGACTTCACTTGGCAAGTAACTGCTTCAACGTACAATCAAGTGAATGCAGGTCAAAGCTTTAATGGCGGTACACCGGTTACTGAGCCTGTGGTTGAAGAAACATTCTTTGAAATGAATAGTGTGTCGTCTATTCCTGACAACAGCGTAATGACATCAACGCTTGATGTTGATAACTCAACGACATCTGGCACTGCAACCGTAAAGGTGAATATTAGTCATACATACCGTGGTGATATTAGTCTCGTGTTGACCTTGCCAACAGGTGCTCAATATCAGCTTAAAAACTATAACGGCAGTGACAGTGCTGATAATGTCGTTGAGTCTTACACGGTGAATTTGTCGGGTAGTGTGAAAGGCACTTGGCAATTAAGAGTGCAAGATCACTATAACCAAGACGTAGGCACATTAAACACTTGGTCGATTCAGATTAACTAAGGTTTTTAAGTAATAAGCCCGCTTTGTTAAGCGGGCTTTTTTATTTCATTTGCTTAGCTGCTTTTTAGCAATACTTTTGTATCATCGATAAATAGCTTGCTGACCTTTTTAGTTTGTCCATCACTGAGCGTGACGTCTTTGTTTTTAACGCTATGGATGTGCGTTAAATTAATCACCGTTGATTTATTAATTTGTACGAAGTTTTCTTTTGGTAATTCATCGATTAAAGATTTTAGCGTGGTATTGGCGAGAATCATGTTGTCTTTAACCCATACTTTTACATAGTTACCGTAAGATTCGAGGTATGCAATGTCTGTAAGGGTGACTTTTTCTAAACTTCTACCGACTTTGAGGGTTAAAGACGTTGCTGCGCTTGAGCTGGTCGAAGCAAAAGATAGCTTATCAATGGCTTGCGCAAAACGAGTTTCATTGACGGGTTTTAACAAGTAGTCGACCACATTGAGCTCAAAGCCATCTATGGCATATTCAGGGTGGGCACTAACGATGATCACTGACGGGCACTGTTTAACAACTTTTAGCATCTCAATACCAGTTAGGGCAGGCATATTGATATCTAAAAATAATAAATCAATGTCTTGATTGGCCAATACTTGCAACGCTTCAACGGCACTATAGCACTGAGCGACAATCTCAAAATTAGGGTACTTTTTTAAATGATGAAGCAGCACTTGGTGTGCAATCGGCTCATCATCTATTAATACAACTTTATGTTTCATGTTAACTCTATTTCTAAATTGTATTGCCAATGATCGCCCTTAGGACCATAGTTTAATTGGTGAGTATTGGCATAAATAAGAGAAAGCCGTTTGCTTAAATTTTGTAAGCCAACGCCGGTATGTTTCCTGTTTTGTTCCATACCTTCGGTCATTTGGTCGCTAAAACTGTTTTCGCAGATTAAGGTTAAGCGATTACCTTCTAGCTTACAGTCAATTCGAATTTTGCAACGCTCAAGGTTGTTGGTTATTGCGTGTTTAAAAGCATTTTCAATGGGCACAATGAGCAGCAGTGGTGCGATTTGATGTGCTGAGGTGTTGAGTCTTGGTAGGTTAACACTCAAATTAATATTGCCGCTTAATCTCACTTTTTGTAGCTCAATAAAGTGTCTAATGTAGTTGAGCTCATCTTCAAGAGAGACAAAGTCTTTGTGCCCTTTATATACAGAGTGTTGCAGCAAGCTCGATAAGTGTTCGATCAAGTTTGGCGCATCGTCAGACTGGCAAAGCACTTTGCCATAAATATTGTTAAGTGAATTGAACAAAAAATGTGGGTTTATTTGCTGTTGCAGCAAAGTGAGTTCAGCCTGTTTGTTTTGCTGCTCTAATTCGAACAGTTTGCGCTCTGTTCTGTGGTGTCGACAGAGCAGAATAATTGGGGTGCTAAGTGCTATTAAGATGAAAGTAAACACATAGTTTTGTGGTTGAAAAATACCTTGTGCATTTGAAGGTATGAGTAACAGTGTTTGCCCAGAAATGGGTAATACATTAATGAAGGAAAACACAATAGGTGTGCAGATAAGTAAGTAGACGAATGTACCGCACAAATAATTAAATAAACCGAATTGCCCAAGTAGTTTTGCGATGAGAAAACGCTTGTTCAACCAATAAATTAACCAGATAAGCGCTGCAATAATACTAGATTGTATGCCAGTCCAAATAAACGTTTTAAACTCCGTCACTCCTACGTCTAGGCTGACAACTAGGGTATTAGGGGTGAGCGTTAAAGCTTTATCATGGCTGTTGGCTAAACACATCAAAATAACCCAAGCCCCTAGGGCTATAAGCATAAATAGGTCTTCAATTTTTATTGTTTGTATGTACCTACTATTTATGTTCTTCAACCTAAATAAGACCGAAGGTATAAAGATACTACACAGACTCAAGCCAATAAAAATCACTACCCCATCAAAACTAAGGTGAGCATTGAAAAAAGTTGGTTGCAGTGTTTGTAAGGTAAAAAGGGCGACGGGGTAAACAACGAAACCAAGAGACCAATAAATAAGCCGCTTCAATGTGTACTGATTATAAGTAGCTAAATGAGCAAGTAGCATAGGCAAACTCATCATACCGACTTCAATGAATGTGCTTATATACATTAAAGCGCTTGTCTGTTTTGCTGATAAAAATTGTAAGTGAGTCACTATCATGAGCGCGCAAAGCATAGGCATAAAACGTGAGATAAATAGTGTCGGACTGCTTTGGAACAATTGGCTCATAAGGCTGTTTATAAAAAAGTTTACTGCGAAAAGTAGATAAGGCCACTATATCTTAA
Source organism: Pseudoalteromonas sp. AWM4_233 (assembly GCF_056158285.1). NCBI lineage: Bacteria > Pseudomonadati > Pseudomonadota > Gammaproteobacteria > Alteromonadales > Pseudoalteromonadaceae > Pseudoalteromonas > Pseudoalteromonas sp. AWM4_233. The sequence goes on from NZ_JBSWSZ010000001.1 coordinate 1,290,332, forward strand.
ACACACAATATAAGGCGACCTAGAGCGCTTTTGAAGTGACGAAAGTGCATTTTTAAATGACGAAAAGCCATTTTTGTGCTTTATCATTTAAACAAAGCAAGACGTCATCAAGTAATAGTCAGTAATCAATTGACTCAATAGCATAAAACCACTGAACAAAGTTGAACAGAGGTGATACATGCTAGTTTTAACTGACATAAATAAACAATATCCTGACGGCACACATGCCCTAAAGCAAATTAATCTAGAATTACACAAAGGCATGGTTGGCTTATTAGGACCAAATGGTGCCGGTAAATCAACGCTGATGCGAACGCTTGCCTGTTTACAAGCGCCAGATCAAGGCGACTATGCGTTTTTAGGCAAATCATGTTTGCAAGACCCTTCTATGCTACGCAAACAATTAGGCTATGTACCTCAGCATTTTGGTGTGTATCCCAATATGTCTTGCGAAGCATTATTAACCCATATTGCAGTTTTAAAAGGGTTATCGCCCCAGCAATACAAAAAGCAAATTCCAGAGTTATTAGCGCTGACAAATTTAACTTCAGTTGCTAAACGCCACGTTTCGACTTTTTCTGGGGGGATGAAACAGCGCTTTGGCATTGCTCAAGCTTTACTCGGTGAACCCAAATTACTGATCATGGATGAACCAACGTCAGGGCTCGACCCCGCAGAGCGTGAGCGTTTACATGATGTTCTAGTTGAAATAAGCGCTGATAAATTAATCATTCTCTCCACTCATATAGTTGAAGACATTGAAAACCTTTGCCATCACGTTGCTATGTTGATAGAAGGCCAAATCATCGACAGCGATGACGTAGAAACCTTAATCGCGCCACTAAATAACAAAATATGGTTGAGTGACACGCTTCCTGAGAGCCATGCTCAGGTTTTAAGTAAAAGCTATAAATATGGCAAGCCATCGTGGCGAATTTATAGTGAGCAACAGCCTACTGCGAATGCACGCCTTCAACTGGCAAAATTAGAAGACCGTTATTTTTTAGAGCTTCATAATAAGGAGACGCGTCATGCTAATAAATAATGAGTTGAGATACGCTTACCGACAGCCAATTGTATGGGTGGCGAGTATCGCTGCGTGTTTATTTAGCACCCTAATAGGCTTAGGTAGTTTGCATGAACAAAGCACGGTTAATGAGCTCTACCAAGTGTATGCGCTTTTGCAAATGTTGATAATGCCTGCGGCTTTTGCCGTGATTGCTGTCACTTTACTATTTAGAGACCATACGTCGAACATGATGTCGCTTATTGATGTAACCCCTGTGTCTTTTCGGGTGCGTTGGCGTAGCAGAGTGATCGTATCGTTCGCTATTTTAAGTTTTCCCATGTTGTTCAGTTTTGTAGTCGTTTGTGGTGTATTTGCAAGTCAAACAACTTGGTTGATGGGTTTGCAAAGCTTCTTTTTGATCAGTGTATTTGGCATTGTTCAAAGTAGTTTCTTACTAATATTAATGGCATTTTATTTGGCTAAACGGTCATGTACGCCGTTTACCTTGTATGCCATCAGTGCAGCCGTAGGCATTGTTTACATAGTCATTGGCGGTACTTTAGGGTTTCCGTTTTTGTCGGGCAGCGCGATAGTGAGTGAAATGTTTTATACATTTATGCTCTGGGCAGACCCTTTTGGCATAACGCCTTTGTTAGATGTCAATGATACTAATCAAGCTTTAAATGTGCCCTTTATAGCTAATAGAATCGTTTATTTGTTGCTGGGCGCTCTTGTGTTTATAGGGTTGTCTAAATTCAGTGTTAATCCAAATGTTGAACACAATAATAAAAAGGCGGTTAAAACTACTCAGGAAGAAACTAGACACCATTTTGTTTATAATCGTCTACCCGATCTGCCTGTTGTTCATTTGCTTTTTTTAAACTTTAAAGTGTTGTTGAACTCAAAGCTTACCCCTGTCATTTTAGTTGTTTGGGCCAGTATTGTTCTCAATGAGGCACTTTCAACGTTGCTTTCAGCTCAAGCTTATAATCTCAATAACAGCATAACTTCACTCAATGCCGTCGCCTGGGACGTATATTTGCTATTTACTTCGGTGTGTTTGGCGCTCTGGAGCGGACTAGTTTGTTGGCATACCCAGCGTAACCAGTTTGCAGATGTATTGTCTTCGGCACCAGTTAGTAACTGGCAAAAAATCATGGCAGATATGGTTACATTGTTATTTTGCTTGTTGGTTTTAACTGTTGTTATGGGGGTTGCGAGCCTAATGGCTGAGCTCATAGCGGGTAGTGATATTTCGCTGTCGCACTATGTACAGCAAATAATATTTAGTCTAATACCACAAGCGCTATTGGCCGTGATATTTGTATGTATTCATCATATTGCTAAATCTGTGATTAAAGCAGGGCTGTGTATATTTGCATTGCTAATTATTAAGTTCACACCCATTACCTCGGCGCTGGGAATAACACACTTACTCTGGAATATTGCGGGTTCGCCATTGCAACCTGCCTCTCAAACAAAGCTGTTTTTAGAGAGTGAACAGGTATTTTTACCATTTATGCTGTTTTGGAGTCTGGTCGCTGCAACGCTTTGTGTATTTGCTGTAAAGCTGTCACATAGAGGAACGGGGTACGTGATGAATAAAAAAATTTGGACCATGCCAGCTGTTGCGATGGTGTTATTAACGTTAGGATTCGTTGGCTTTATGCATGTTCAAATCACCAATGAAAAGCCTTTGACCTATCAAAAGCAAAGAATGCAATGGCAAGCGGACTACGAGCAAGCTTTCAGGTATTTGGCCGACTTACCTCAACCAACAATGGCAGAATTAGACACTAAAATCGCGTTTTATCCAGAGCAAGGCAAAGTATACTTTGATGTGCAATACACGTTAAAAAATACCAGTGAATATCCAATCAGTCAGTTTTTAGTTAGTCGAGATGGCAATCATACAAACTGGAGTTTGACTCTGATAAACAGAGAAGGGGAAATAAAGCCACCTAAACTCAATCAGTATGAAATTAGATTAGCTAAACCATTAGAGGTAGGGCAGTCGCTTAACCTGAAAGTGAGCTTTATGCTTAAGCAAGTGATGTTTTGGCCAAGCTCAGAGCACTTGATAATTAAACCTAAGTGGTCACAAATCGCAGCGCAATCTATTTTGCCTATGGTGGGTTATCAACCTGAGTTTGAAATCCAAGATCCTTTAGAAAGAGAAAATAAAGGGTTAATTGCAGAGCCATCTCAAACGGGAGAGCCTGTTAAAGCTATGCTAAGAACAACACTTTCGACCCAATTGGAGCATGAAAGCCAAGCACCAGGCGTATTGTCAAAACAGTGGCAAGAAGATGGTCGAATGTTTTATCAGTTCTCAACAAATCAACCTACTGAGTTAGATGTTGTTTGGCAGTCTGAGCCCAGAGAAATTTTGCATGAATGATCTATTACCTTCCATAAGTTGATAAAAAATAAAGTTAAATTTATTTTAACTCTCGGTTAGGAAAATAATAGAAGATTGATAAGACGAATAAACCGCTGCGCTTTACAGTGAAAACCATGCAATGACAAAAAGCCTAGTTAAGCAGGTGAGGAGAATACAATGAAGCGTAGAGAATTTATTAAAAGTGCAGCCTTAGGCTCGATGGGCGGTTTACTTATAAGCCAAACGTTCGGTGCACAGGCAGGCGGTAAAATGTTAACCCCTAGAGAAGTCGAAGGGCCGTTTTACCCCATAACTCCGCAAAAAGACAAGGATGCAGATTTAACCCAAGTCGAAGGTAAAGTAGGGCGTGCCAAAGGCACAATTATAGAAATCTTTGGACAAGTGTTCGATCAAGATGGTAATGCCATTGAAGATGTAACCATAGACCTATGGCAGGCTAATAGTTATGGTAAATATCATCACCCTCACGATAACAGTGAAGCGCCGATTGACCCGCATTTCCAAGGGTGGGCGATTTTGCAAAGTGGCAAACAAGGTCGCTTTAAGTTCAAAACTGTAATGCCGGGAGCATATCCGTTAAATGCACCGCAGCAACGTACACCTCATATCCATATAAAAATCAGTAAGTACGGTTATGAGTCTTTACTGACGCAGCTATATTTTCCCGATCAGCCTTTAAACGATAAAGATGGCTTGTTTAAACGTAAATCTAAGCAAGAGCAGAAAATGATGACGGCTAAAAAAACCAGTAAATCGAACGAGTATCGATACGATATTTTTCTGCAAAAGGCATTTTAGTTTGTTGTTGGCGTTTTTTTATAATTAACCCAAGACAGTTGAGCAGAAAAAGCGGATAATTAGCGGTATTTTTAGAAAAGCGCTTACAAAGCATAGTAAGCGCGCGACCGTGGAAACCGCTCTATGGAAATCAAAGTTAACTTTCTAGATAATCTTCGAATTGAAGCGAAATTCGATGATTTCTCAATTATTGCCGATCAACCAATTCGTTATAAAGGTGATGGCTCAGCACCAAGCCCATTCGATTACTTCTTAGCTTCATCAGCAATGTGTGCGGCTTACTTTATTAAAGTGTACTGTAACGCCCGTGATATTCCGACTGATGGCATTCGTGTCGCGCAAAACAACATTGTTGATCCTGAAAATCGCTATAACCAGATTTTTAAAATTCAGGTAGAGATCCCAGAGCATATCTCTGAGAGAGATAGAGAAGGTATGTTGCGCGCGGTTGACCGCTGTACTGTGAAAAAGGTGATCCAAACTGGCCCTGATTTCCAACTTGAAACCGTTGAAAGCCTAGACGCTGATGCGCAAGCGATGTTGATGACAACGCCAGAAGGCGGCACAGAGACATATATTTTAGGTAAAGACCTACCGCTTGAGCAGACCATTGCCAATATGACATCGGTAATGGAAGACTTAGGCATGAAGATCGAAATTTCTTCATGGCGTAATATCGTACCGAATGTTTGGTCTTTGCATATCCGTGATGCGGCTTCTGAAATGTGCTTTACCAATGGTAAAGGTGCAACCAAAGAGAGCGCTTTATGCTCGGCACTCGGTGAATTCATTGAGCGTTTAAGCTGTAACTTCTTCTATAACGATCAGTTCTTTGGTACTGAAATCGCCAATGCTGAGTTCGTGCATTATCCAAATGAAAAATGGTTTAAGCCAAACGAAGAAGATGAATTACCAACAGAGATTTTAGACGAATATACGCGCGAGATTTACGATCCAGAGGGTGAGTTATGTGGTTCGCACCTAATCGATACTAACTCAGGTAATGTTGAACGTGGTATTTGTTCAATTCCTTACACACGTCACTCAGACGGTGAAACGGTTTACTTCCCAACTAACTTAATCGAAAACTTATTTTTAAGTAATGGTATGAGTGCGGGTAACAACCTAGCTGAAGCGAAAGTTCAGTGTTTGTCTGAGATTTTTGAACGTGCGGTTAAACGTCAGATCATCGAGCAAGAAATTGTATTACCAGATGTACCACAAGCCGTATTAGATAAGTTCCCAGGTATTGTTGAAGGTATTCAAGGTCTTGAAGAGCAGGGCTTCCCTGTTGTAGTCAAAGACGCATCACTTGGCGGTCAATTCCCTGTGATGTGTGTGACACTGATGAACCCGAAAACGGGTGGTGTATTTGCGTCATTTGGTGCCCACCCAAGCTTTGAAGTGGCTCTTGAGCGAAGCTTAACTGAGCTTCTGCAAGGTCGTAGCTTCGAGGGCTTAAACGACGTACCTAAGCCAACATTTAACAGCATGGCCGTGCAAGAACCTGAGAACTTTGTTGAACACTTTATTGATTCAACAGGTAAAATTTCTTGGCGTTTCTTCAGTGCGAAGCGCGATTATGAGTTTGTTGAATGGGACTTCTCAGGCACAACTGAAGAAGAGTCAGACAAGTTATTTGGTGTTTTAGAATCAATGGGTAAAGAAGCTTATGTGGCTGAATTTACACACATTGGTAACGCATGTCGTATTCTTGTACCAGACTACTCAGAAGTGTATCCGGTTGAAGACTTAATTTGGGATAACACCAATAAAGCCCTGCAATATCGTGAAGACATCTTAAATCTACATCGTTTGAGTGAAGATGAATTGGCTGATTTAGTTGAGCGTTTAGAAGAGTCTGAACTAGACAACTACATCGACATCATAACCCTAATTGGTATTGAGTTTGACGAAAACACCGTGTGGGGTCAGCTGACAATTCTTGAGCTTAAGCTACTAATTTATTTAGCATTAGGTGATTTAGAAGCAACCAAAGAGCTGGTTGAAGCCTTCTTACAATACAACGACAACACCATTGTTGAACGTGGTTTATTCTACCAAGCGATGGATGCAACCTTAGAAGTAGCACTTGATGAAGAGCTTGAAATTGAAGATTACATTCACAGTTTCACACGCATGTTCGGTCAAGAAGTGATGGATGCTGTTGTCGGTTCAATCAATGGCGATGTGACTTTCTATGGTTTAACTGAAACCAGCATGAACCTTGAAGGTCTAGACAAGCATTTACGCTTAATTGAAAGCTATAAAAAGCTACATGCTGCACGAGCACGTTTAACACAAAGCTAATTTTGGCTTCATAAATGAAAAATATTGAAAGGCGCTTGTTGATATAAGCGCCTTTTTTGTATTCGATTTATTCTAGGGCGTGTTTATCTTTGAGGTATGAATTTTGTTCAAATCAAAGGCTTTCAATACGCGAAATGAGCTACGCCGCATAATGGGTTATGTAAGTGGCGAATGACAAAGTAGTGGAAGCCTTTGGTTGAACTCTTCGAGCAGCGCGAGTTGAACATTTATTCGACGTTATCGGCTGACTTACATAGAATAACTATGCTTCGCAGCCCCTGCCTTGCCTAAATATCCAACTCACTGCTGCAAAAGCACACAACAAAGGTCAATACGCCCTAGAGTATGTCGCTAGACATAACCGCTTACATTTAAAAGCAAAATTGACATCAATTAGTGCAAATAAAGTAATACACTGTGAACTCACTCAAATTAGTTATTCTAAACTTTTAGAGTGCTATCTGACTGCTTATTTCACAAGGTTAAAGCTTATCTCCCATCCAAGCTTGAGCTACTTTCGCCCCAAATTTTTTTGGGGCTTTTTTCTTTTTAATCATTGTTGCATCTTGTGAAATTTTTTATGATTGTAGTGGTCTATTTTAGGTACGAGATTAAAAAGTGCTGAACCGTAATAAAACCCTCATTTTTATGTCTTTCATCACAGCTATTGCTGCTATTTTAAGTTTAGGTGCGAATAGCTATATGTATATGACTAGTTTAAATTTTGCGCCATTTTCAGCATTACTTTGCGTGATGGGCGTGTTTGCCAGCTATAGTTTATTTAAAGCTAAAGTATTTGGCCGCCACTTGGTTTTACTATTTTGGCTTTGCCAAATATTGGTCGTAGGAATAAACGGTCAGAAGTTTGGCTTTTTATTTGCCTTGGCAATGAGCTTTCATTTTAATATCACACCACAAGTTTATGTGGTGGTTAATGTTTTAGGTGTGATTTTGGCAAGCGTGTGTATTTTTAAAATTAAAAAAGAAGGACAAGTTAACTAAATTATCTATCTGAAAAAGGTTGATATTAACTATCGGCATTCTTTACTTATCCAATTTGACCATAGAGATTGATTTTCACTTAGCCAACGCTTAGCTGCATTTTCTATTGTTAGCCCTTTAATCATGACTAAAGCAGCTATTTCCTCAAATTGCGCGTTGTTTAAATTTACATTTTTTAAAATATTCAGAGCGCATGGGTTACGAGCGGCTAAACTTCGAGACGTTACTTTTTTTAGCCAAGCTGATTTGGGGTTACCACAGTCGTAAAGAAAGGCTTTATTTATGCCCCACTCAGGCACTGTCTCGCACTCAGCATCATAATCAGGAAACTCAACAAATTCACCTTGATACTTGGTATTGACCCAATTGGGCGTCCAATTAAACATCAAAATAGGTTTCTTTAGTGCATAAGCCTCTGTTAATTTATCCCAAAGTTCATCTGCAGAATTTAGGCTGATCAATTTAAAATTTAATTTTAATGCTCTGATCCTTGCTCTATCAGGCTTCTCCCATGGCCCAGCGTAGTATATACCGCGGTTTGAGTTTTCATCTGAAAATAAAGCCGCGCACTCGTTTAATGCAGTCCAGCTTGGTAAGTTAGGGCACTGTACTTTAACATAGCTAGGAAACCACCATTCTTCTCGAGTAGTCGCGTTATAGCGCCCCGCATCGACGATGCTATTCTCTTTTTTTAATTGATAATATTTATCTGCCATACTGCCTTCCCATACTTCTACTTGTATGTCGGCCTTATTATATTTAAGTGCATACCATTGACCTTCAGTCGGTAATTCTACATAACTGACATTAAAGCCGAGTTGTTGGTAGATATTGCCAACGATATGAGAAATGACTTTTTGCGACGCCCAGTTATTGGTAATTATTCGAATGGGTTGATGTTCTTTTTGTGTTGGGCTCGTTGAGCTTTGGGCGCTTAAACTATATACAAAAAGAGCAAGCATCCAAGGTGTGAGGTTGATTCTTAGCATTGAATAGTAGTCCCTAGATACGCTTATTATTGTCAAAGCTAGCGTTTATTGTTTTATATAGCATAGCAGTAACAAGCAAAGTTTAGGCTTACTGTTGAGGGGTAAAGGTTTCTGATTTACAAAAGCGGCTTAAAGAAGCCGCTAAATTTTAGTAGCCAAATAACTCTGCGTATCCCATACCTTTAAAGCCGCCGCTGGCTTTAACTCTGCCTTCCCAATATTGGATTGAGAGCTTATTGACTGAGTCTTTAGTGATGGTTTCAATCACGATAGGTTCGATATTCGGTAAAGTAACACGCCATTTGCTCGGGTAGTGTTTGTTATCAATGCTTATGTGTTCGAGCTTTTCTAAGCGAATATCTTGTTTGTGAATTTGCTGTGTTTGGCCATGTTCGTTAATATGCGTGCCGCTGCAGTAATCATAGTTTTGTTGTGCATCTCGGATGCAGAATAACATCAGGCCTGTTTTTTGACTTTTATCAGTGCCACTTACTAGGCTAAACCAGTCCCAACCCATTTGATTTTTGTCGATCAAGCTTGCTGACCATTCTCGGTCGTACCAAGCATTACCTGTGACTTTATACTCTTTACCTGCAAAAGTGAGGGTGCCAGCGGTTTCAAGAAACGGGTAGCTAAAATAGTAAGAGGCATGACCGCTTTGTGTTTTTTGACTGTAGCCATTGTCACCATGAAGCGTAAGTGGGCTGTTAGTTAGCGAAACATCAATAGCATAGTCGCCTTGTTTGGCTTTCATTTGCAAAGGTAGAAAACTGTGCGCTGTACTTTTAAGTGACCAATCATCTAAAAAAGCAGCAAAGGGTTGTGTTGTTATTTGCGCTTGGCCTGCACGGGCATAGCGCTCAAAAGCAACATGCTTTTGCTCATGTTGCAGGGCGAAATGCGCGAAGTAGAGCTGATCGTCCCACCAAGTTGATTTAAAAGGTAGAGGTACTTGGGTTCTAAATAGCGTCCACTGCGCACCAAATGTTTTACCTGTCTCAGCCGTGAGGGTTGCAGTGATGTACCACCATTCAATACCTTGCGCGAAATGTGCTCCATGATCTTCTGGAAACTTCACACCACGTTTAGCATCGACAGGTTCTCCGCGCATGGTATGTAAAAGCTGCTTTTCTTGCGGCTGTGGCGCTTTTTCACAACCCAGTAGTGTCAATAGAGTGAATAATAAGACATAAACAGATTTCACAATTAACCTTCCTTACGATGTAAGCTGGCAGTGAGTCTTTTCACTGGTAGATAAGCACATATCACAGCAGATAACAGCAAGAATAAACAGGTGCTGAGCAGAGCCGGTATATCTAGATAGAAATGTATGGTCCAACCAAATGCAATGGGCATAACGTATTTTAGCAATGCCAAACCTAAAGCCAACCCTAGCGGAATGGCAAATAGACATGTAAAACCGACTAAAGCAACGGTTTGTATGAGTTTTAACTTATGTAATTGAGTGGGGTCGACTCCTAGGCTATTCAGCACCGCCATTTGTTTTGCGTGCTGGGCACTGAGACTTAATAAGCTAATACATAAACTGATCAGTGCGATGGCGAGAATAAAACCATTGAGTACTTTCGTGACTTTAAAGGTGTCGTTAAATAGTTTATTTGCGATTTCTTTAAAGCGTTTATTTTCTGAAATAGCGGCGCTATCAACCCCATAGCTATTAATTAGCTTTTCAGTAATTTGAGAGGTTGATACTTGTTCGTTTAAGGTCAGTGAAAGGCCATACACCAGCCAATATAATGGGCTTTGCTTAATATTGTCTTCAAGGGTAATGAGACCCAATGCGGTGTTGCCATAATCATAAGCAAAGGCGGAAATATGACATAAGAAAGTGTGTTGGTTTTGTTTGAACATCACAGTATCGCCAAGTTTAATACCGTGTTTTATAAGTGCTTGTTCATTGGCTATGCAGCCGCTATTAGCAAAATGCGCCTGATTTACTCGTTTGCCCGATGTTAAGTTGATATGTGAGAAAGCTTCAGCGCTATTACCAAAGCTGGCAAGTTTTGCAGGCATAGCATCGATGTAACCATTAGACGCCATATAAATGCCAACACGTTGAATGTCAGCATCGCCATTTAAATTCGCTCTCAGTTCTGGTTGGTATTTATCAACATGAATATACATGTCGGCACTAAGTTGTTTCTCAAGGTGCGCATTTAATGTGTTACTGAAACTTTTTACCATAATTTGCATACCTATCGCGCTACCAAGTGCAACTAAGATAGCCACAATGGCAATACGTAATTCAGTTAATTGAGATTTACTGTCGGCATATAACCATTGCCAAAGAGGTTGCTTAAATGGGTTGTTGAAACTCAGTAAGCCTTGTAAGCAGGTTGGTGTGAGCAGCACAAACAAAGCTAAGATGAAAAAACACAATAACAGTGCTTCAAATTCAGTGCTGGCATTTAAATACAAGTAACTCAGTGCGGCAAGATTACTAATGAGCGATAGACCGAAAAGCATATTGCCTTGGTTTTTCAGCGTATTTTTTTGAGTTACAACCATGAGTGCCAATGTCGCTAAGTTGACAATAAATCCCAGTACCAAAGTTTGCCACTGCCAGCCGATGGTGAGTGCTTTATCCAACTGATATAAGCCCATCAAGGTACGGTTTATATCGAGTACCAGAGCATTGGCAATTAAAAACCCAGCTAAGCTGCCAAGTAGCGCGGTGATAAAACTCATGAGAGTAAATTCTATGACAATCGCCGTCGTGATGGCCTGTTTTGAACACCCCAACAGGTTAAATTGAGTGAGCAATTTTTTGCGCCCTGCAATAGAAAGCTTAATGGCATTGAAGCTTAGAAACGCAGCAACAATATAGCCTAGTAGCGCCAGCGCTGCGAGGTTAAAAAAGAAAGCCTCAGAGAGCGCATCAAAGTCTTGCTCTTGTGAGGCAATTAATCTTGCTTCATGGCCCAATATGTCTTCAACCTGAGAAATTTGCTCTGTTGTTAGGCCTGTGAATTCGATAAAACTGAGTTTACCTTGTGCGTTAAGCAGCACGTCTGCATAAGCAATATCGGTGAGCGACCAAACACCTATGTCATCAACTAAAGCAAATTTTGGCGTATGCGGATTGTTTTGCAGCGCAAGCGTATTGTCGTCTTTGTTGAGTTGATATCTTTGTGCCCGCTTGCTGTCAATCATAATGGCGTCAAATGCAAAGCCTGTGTTTTCATTCTCTCCAGTTTGTGTAGAAAATGCCGGAATAGGCTGAGTCATCCAGAGGAGACTGTTTATGCCCTGAACGTACAGGGTTTTACCTGATTTGAGTGTTAGCTTACCCCGTAATACAGGTTGCGCCTTGGTGAAACCATTTTCGCGTAACTGCAACCACAACTTGCCATCGAGATAGTCTTGGCCAATGGGCGGTTTGACGATGTGGCTAACCGCAGAGTCTATGAGGGCTGATGATTTACTGTGGCGATTTTTTGCTTCTTGGTTAAGTCCGGCAATGGCGGTGAGTAGGGCACTGCCTAAACTTAGGCCTACGATGAAGAGCAATAATAGCCAAGGGTGACGCCTAAAATAAGCAATGTGCGTCGTTAATATCAGTTTAATTTCGGTCATGGCTTACTCGTTGAATTGCCCGTTAGCGAGTACTTTCACCGTATCAAAATACTGTGTGAGTTGCTGCGAGTGAGTGACCATAACTAAATTAATTTGTCTTTCTTTACATAAGCTTGTGAGCATTTCAACCACTTGGTGGGAACGAGCTTGATCTAAGTTGCCGGTGGGTTCATCGGCAAGTATAAGCTTAGGCTGGTTTAATAAGGCTCTGGCAATGCCCACTCGTTGTTGCTCACCACCAGACAGTTGGCTTGGTAATTTATTTAGTTTGTCTTTTAAACCAAGTTGCTCAATCAAAAGGTCAAACTCTTGGGCATCTTGATTAGGATAGTTAAGCTGGTGCTGAAACAAGATATTTTGTTTAACAGTTAAGCAATCAAGCAATTGGTAATGCTGGAATATTAGGCCTATTTTTCGACGGAAATGGGCAAGTTGCTTGTCGTTATACGCAGATATAACCTCGCCATTGATATCGATTTTGCCGCTATCGGGTGTGAGTAAACCCGCGAGTAGGTGTAAGAGGGTGGTTTTTCCTGAGCCACTGTCGCCAAGCAAAGCTACTTGCTCTTGTGCTCCGACTGCAAAACTAAAGCCATCAAATAGAGTTTGAACTTGGTCGCCATCAGCGCGAGAGAAGCATAGATCAGTTACGCTTATCACTGTAATTCCTTGTTGCTCAGTGGTTTTGCTTAGTTTACAAAACGTACATAGGTAAAATAAAGCAAAACTTGCAACAAGGTGTGTCAGATATTTAGCCAGTACATTTAATGATTTAACGCAAGTTAAACTCTGTCACGTGCCACAACTCTCCAGATGGTCCCCATAAATAAATAACTTTGCCCCACGGCTCAGTTTTAATCTGGGTAAATTTGATATCGAATCCTTGAATTGAAGAGATGTGCTCATAAGCTTCATTAATGTCATGCACTGAAAGTTGCATCATTAAATTAGTTGCTAGCTCTTGGTTGTAAAAGCGGCTTAAGAAAAAATAACAATCGCCTTTTTCGTAAAGGGTTAAATCTTCAGAAGCATCACTGCCGTTAAACCCAAGCGCAGTATAAAATGCTTTCGACTCAGCAAAATCTTTTGCAGGTATAAATACGCGAATATCGTCAACTCTCATTTTTCATTCCTTTTTAAGACTCATCGTGTTTGGAAGTTGCTGTGAAGCATTAAATGAATGATATACAGGATAACGACCCGAATCAAAATACTCGGGCCAGTCTTGTATGTTGGAAAATGGGGTTATTCAGAAAAGCACTTACACAATGTCACCAAAGCGACCCATTTGATAATCGCGAACTGCTTGATGAAGCTCTTCTTGGGTGTTCATTACAAAAGGCCCCATGTGGGCGATTCTCTCTCGAATAGGCTCACCGACTAACACTAAAACACCTAACCCGTTTTCACCTGCTTTTAAAGTCAATGGTGCTTTGGGGTCAACTTCAAACTGGTAGGTTTCGACATATTCAGTGTCTGCAATAGACCCTGAGTGAATATAAACAAGGGCTTTGCTGTGAACCGAAATGTCTAAGGTTGTTTCAGTATTCGCTGGTAACATTACATCGGCAATCGCGCCATTACCTGCTAATTCATCAATTGATGATGTCGCGCTTTGTTGCTCTAGTCGCCAACTTCCAGCCAGTGCTCTTAGCTCTATACCTGCGTCATTTTGTAACACGGGCACTTTTTGCTCCGTGGTATCTTGATAACGAGGCGGGCGCATCTTGTCTTTTGCTGGCATATTTAACCAAATCTGAAAGCCGTGCATGCCATGCTCGGCATCAGCGAGAGGCATTTCAGAGTGTATTACACCGCGACCAGTGCTCATCCACTGCACGTCACCTGCACGTATGGCTTTTTTGTTGCCCATTTGATCTTGGTGCTCAAAACCGCCTTTACGAATATAAGTGAAGGTTTCAATTCCACGGTGAGGGTGAGCAGGAAAGCCTGCCATAAAGTCATTTTTGTTGTCTGATTTTAGTTCATCGATCATCAAAAATGGATCTAGGCTTCTACCGTCAAACCCCGCAATACGGCTAATGTTGACGCCAGCACCATCTTGGGTGGCGTGTGCTTTGTTGGTGCGAATAATTTTCATGCTATTTAATCTCTAATGTTTTGATGAGATAAATTTAGCAAGTTTAATTGAGGTAAATAAGTGCAGTAAATTGATGGATATATTCAAATATTTTGAATAGTTTATTTTAGAGTAGGTTGCCTAGCTTGATTGGGTGTAATCAAGCTAGGAGATAAGCAACATTGTTAGTGAAATCAAAACATAGAAAATGACTAATCTAATTTACCTGAATGTTCAAATTGTAACTCACAAAGTCTTTGATATAGCTTTGATTCTTTGAGTAGTGTTTGATGGTTGCCTTGCGCAACAATTTGTCCTTTATCCATCACCACTATGGTATCGGCATGCATTACAGTTGCTAGGCGATGGGCAATAATTAGCGTCGTTCTATCTTGCATGAGCTCATTTAAAGCAGCTTGAACATGAAATTCACTTTCTGCATCAAGGGCGCTGGTGGCTTCATCAAGCAATAAAATTGATGGGTCTTTTAAAATAGCTCGAGCAATCGCGATCCGTTGCTTTTGTCCACCTGATAATCGAACGCCTTGCTCGCCTAAAAAGCTGGCATAGCCTTCGGGTAAACTGGTAATAAAGTCATGTGCATGGGCACGTTTTGCGGCCTCCATTACTTGTTCATTCGTTGCATCCGGGTTGCCGTATCGTATGTTGTGCCAGACATCGGAGCTAAATAGCACGGGGTTTTGCGGCACCATGCCCATTGTGTGTCTAAGTGAATCTAAAGTCAGAGAATCAATAGATTGCTCGCCTATACAAATGTTTCCAGTTTGCGGGTCGTAAAAGCGCTGTAATAACTCAAATAGGGTGGTTTTGCCAGCACCTGAAGGGCCAACAATGGCAACAATTTTGCCTTTTTCGACTGTCAGATTAACTTTATCAAGCGCCGCAACTTCAGGCCTTGAAGGGTAATTAAAGGTGACATTATCAAACTTTAAATGAGCGTCTTGATGCCAAGTAAGCATGGAGGCATTATCTTTGTTGGTAATATCACTTTTGACATTCAATAAATCTAATAATCGGGTTGCAGCACCGGCTGCACGTTGAAGCTCGCCGTATACTTCAGAGACAGTTGCCACACTCGAGGCAACAATCACCGCATAAAAAACGAAGGCTGCAAGCTCACCGCCTGACATACGTCCAGCGATCACATCCATACCACCAACCCAGAGCATCACGGTTATGGCGCTAAACGTTAAGCCTATTACAGCTGCAATTAAGATTGCACGCTGGGTGATGCGGTGTTTTGCGACTGTGAACGCTTTTTCTACTTCTCCAGCAAATGCGGCTTTTTCTTTTGTTTCATGTGTATAGCTTTGCACTACTTTTATGTTCTGAATGATTTCACCGGCATAGGTACTGATATCAGCAATAGCACTTTGGCTGCTTTCTGAAAGCTTACGTACTTTTTTTCCAAAAAAGAAAAGAGGGAGCAGAGTCAAAGGCACGCAAAGCATTACCAGCAAAGTTAGTTTAAAGTTCAGAATGAATAGCATGATTAAACCGCCAATCATCATCAATGCACTGCGCAGCGCCATTGAAAATGAAGAACCTACGATGGATTGTAACAGTGTTGTGTCCGTGGTTAAGCGTGACATCAGTTCGCCACTGCGGTTTTCTTCAAAGTAACTCGGGTGTAGGTGGATAATTTTATTAAACACGGCCTTACGTATGTCATTACAAACCCGTTCGCCAATCCAGCTCATTAAATAAAAGCGAGTAAATGTACCGCCTGCGAATAAAACAATCAGTGCAATCATGACAAAAACTGCATTGGTGAGCTGTTCTACAGAGCCTGCAATAAATCCATGGTCGATGACATATTTCACACCTTGGCCTAATAACAGGTTCAAACCAGAGGTAAATAAAAGGACTAGCAAGGCTGAAAACGCGACTAGCTTGTAAGGTTTTACAAAACCAAAAATAGGTAGCAGACTCTGAAAAGCAGACTGCTGCTTTTTGTCTTTCTCGCTCAAAAGAGCCTCCAGTTTTTAAGTTGACTGAACATTCATCGGAAGTACGTTAAGTGTGCCTTTAATTTACTGAACTATAAAGATAAACATCTTAAGAGAATTGAATCTTTTGTAACAAATAGTCATTTTCGGTTAAGGTAGTTTCGATTAGAATGCAGTCTCTTATGAAAATGTTTTCAATGGAAATTAAAGGAATACCATGAAAAAGATTCTCTCTGTTGCTGTGATCGCAGCACTTTCTTCATTTTCTTCTGTAGCTGATGAGTCTAAACAATTATTCAACAATCTAAGCTATATGCATTTGGATGGTGGAGATTTTGGCAGGACAACTAATGCTTACCAATTATCGAGCCATTATTTTTTCGAAAAGCAAGAACATTCAGGCGTATGGGATGACTTTGGGTATCTAAATACAGACAGTAATATTGGCGTCGCCTACTTCAATTACGATAACACAAGAGATTTATCAATCGCAGGTGAGTGGTTTGCAACACCAAAGTGGTTTGTGTCTGCTGGAAGCGCTGATGTGGGACACATCAGCGATGATGCATTTGTTGGCTTCGGTTATTTATTTGAAGACAAATTAAAAGTAAGCGCGCGCTATGAAAAGCATAACGGCACAAATAATCGTACTATGCTAACTGCTGAATATAATCATCAAATTAATGAAACAGATTATTTAGGTGTAACATTCGAAACTAAATCTGACTTTGATACGTGGTCTTTATCGAGTCGTTACTTCATGCATATTGAAGGTGATAGTTTTATAAGTGTTGATCTTCAGCATTCTGATTACGACGGTTTTGATGGAACGAATTTGATAGCAAATTATTATCTTAGCCGTAACTTGTCCTTTGGTGCAGGCTCTTATGATTCAGACTTAGGCATCCAAGCGAAATATTTCTTCAATGATAAGTTTCATTTAGGCGGAAGTATCATCGACTTTAATAGTGGCGAAGTTTACCAGCTTTCTTTCACTGCTCAGTATTAATCACATTTCAATGTAAAGCCGTTTTGCTCAACAAAACGGCTTTATCTAATATTAATATCTTATTTCAAATTGTTGCTGATTTGCGTTTTCGTCGAACTGCCATTGATATCTAAGTGGTTCAGGATTGTTATCGTAAAGCCAGATTTCCGCTACGAGTTCGATGTCTTGGCGACTTAAAGTTACTTGCTGCGACAGCTCGCCATTCTTCAGGGGTTTTCTTAATACACAGTTTTGGTAATCAGCTTTGTTAGAGTCAGCTTTGCTTTGGCAGACATTTAAATAAGCTCTTACATTGCCTGTAGATATTTTGGCATCTATCAATAAATCAAAATCTGTTTTCAAGTCAAACGATTGATCAATTGTTAGGCTAGTCATAATGACTTCAGAATTTGAGCTTGCATTGTCTTCATTATTTGTATCATCACTCGAACTATCAGAGTTATCTGTTTGTGATGAGCTATCTGAGTTCGAAGTGCTGTTGGTTTGCTGCGAAGCAGATGAACTCGCTGATGTGTTTGATACGCTGTTATCACTTTCGCTGCCACCACCGCCACAGGCACTCAGGGCAAGTAAGCTAGTTAATAAAATAAGATATTTGTTCATTGCTCGGCTCCAAATTGAATAGTGATGTTTGTGTTCACTGTGTTGTACCAAAGTGGTGCAGATGTTCCGTTGCTGGTGGCAAAATCTGCAAATTTGTCGTAAGCACGATTTATATCAATACGCTCGTGAGGGTGACGCCATGGCGCACCAATGGCTAAAGCGAATGGAATGCCGTTATCGGTTTGAAAATATAATGACTCGCTTTGGTTACTTGCATCATCCGCTGCAACAGAAAACAGAGCGGTGTTAAATGCTTCTGTAGGTACTTGGTTCTTTAAGTGAACCTCTAAGCCTCTGTAGTTACCGTCTGTGATGGCATCACCATGGTAATGGTCGCTACTCGCAAAAATAAACGGGTCGAGCATACTACCCGGTGCACTCTCTGGCGAAAGCGCCGTTTTGAGTGGTAAGGTCATTGAGAAAGTGACTTTAGCGTTCACATCGCAATTGACCTCCGTTCTAAAATATTCGCAACCGTTTTGCACAGTGATATGATCCCAAATATCAGGTGCGACAATGGCAATGGCTTCAGTTCTATTAGGTTCAATAATCGTTTGTGAAACAGCTTGACCATTAATAAACAAACTCGAATTTGAGCTGTCGATTTGCTCTGCAGAAAGTACTTTTACTAGTTCAGAGTCAACATCTTTTTCGTAAAGTCTGACAGCAAAACCATTATGGAAACTAGCACCCACACCAAGAATTTCACCTTCAATGCGGTAGCTTGTTACCCCTTCAGATGAGAAGTATTTAGTGGTACGATAATGAAGAACTAAATCATTAAAATCAGAGTCGCCAAGGTATGGCCAACGATCTTCATAGGCCAGCGTCACCCAATCGTTTTGGCCAGGGTAACTTTCAGACCCATATGTTTCGAATTCGTAGTCTTCAACTTCTCCACCTTGTACCGAACCATAGGCTGTTAAAGTTACTTCTTGTCCGTCTGTAACTCTGAATCTAGCCCATGAGTTGCCATTAGCTGCGTCCTCAGGTACATCAATTAAAATGCTGTTAGCGCCTTGAGCAAGATTAACTTTATCTATGGCTTTTTCGTCTTCTGAGAAGGTACCATCTTGGTTCCAATCAAACCAAGCGTATAAAGTACTTGCTTGAGAAGCTGTGACGATGACTTGTGCTGTTAAACCTGCAGCAAAGTCAGTGGCTAAAATCACACCATCATCAGAACTATCGGAGTAATCAATATTCATATCGCTGCTGGTATTGATGTTTTCTCCGTCTACAGAGTCACCTAAAAAAATAAGGTTTTGGCTATCTTGATTGGGATCAAATACATGGCGAGCGCCATTGTTATCTAAAGCACTGCGATAAGGAAGTGGCGCATCGCCAAAGTCCATTGATTCGTCTGTTACTTCTACTTTGGCAATGGCACAGCGAGCACCATCATTTTGACCGGATTTTGGACCGAGTGTAAAAATTTCTGTGGTTGGGTTGTAGCCGGATTTGTCTTCAGGAACGTTGGTTAAATCGACTTTGAAAATATTTCCTGAGTTGTTATTACTGACATAGAAGATGATGTTTTCACTGGTTGTGCCGGTTTCTTCATCATAGACATCTTGAATCCCAAAATAGGCTGCGCCAAAGGCACCAGTGTCTGAACCAATATCTAAGCGGGTGACAAGCTCTGGGCTTGAACCATCTAGAGATACTTCGAACAAGTCGCCATCAGATTCCATCGCATATAACTTATTGGTAATAGGGTGGAAAGCAAAATCGTAAACCGTCATTCCCCAGTTTTGGCTGCCAGGTACACGTGTTGCAGTTAATGGAGCATTTAAGTCATCACTAACAGGGATTTCATATAAGCCGTTCCCTCTATTGTAAATATAGTAACTAGATGTGCGAGTATCGGCCTCGCCTTCAGCAGGGGCTTCACCCGATACTTTCACATCGCCAACAAAGAAATGAACACCAGAAGGCAAACCAGATACGGTAAGTGCAGTTGAGTCATAATGAGTGGTCTCGCCTTCAACGGTTTGTTCAATGCGGACAACTTGCTTACTTTCTTTTCGAAAACCATATAAATATTGGTCTTTAAAGTTAAAGCCAATGGCATTTACACTGGCAGTGTCTTCACTTCCGTTCAATCTAAGTGTGCTGGCAATGATATTCGTGCGCCCTGAAGCTAAGTCAATACCATACATTTTGGCATTACTGTCTTGCATTAAAAAAGCTTGACTGGGGCAGGTTTCAAATGGCGCGGCATTAGCCAGAAGCGGAGTTAATGCAGCGGCGATTAAGCATCTTTTAATCATGTTCGCACCTAAAGTGTTAGAGTTTTAAAAATAGATGCATGATTAAGCCCAAGATTTAAGTGCTTGTTTTAATTGTGATATTGATAAATTAATGAGTGTTTATTTTTGTTTTGCATAGCAATTTGCAAATCTATTCTGCGAAACATAAGTTAGCAGTGAGCTAATTAAGTCAGGTTTCAAAAAACGCGACTATTTTCCCTTCTAGCTCGCCTTGCCAAGGCTTGCCTAAAACATCTTCAACCGATGATTGGCAATAAGATAAAAATTTCAGCGCTGTTTTTGGCATATAACGGTCATTTCTTGCAATGAAGTACCAATGATTAACTAAAGGAAGCCCTTCAACGGGTAATACGGTTAAATTCGCATTGTGGAGGTCTAAAACATGCTGTGAAAGCATACCAATGCCCATACCCGACGAAATCCCCACCTTGATAGCTTCATTACTCGAAAGTTGCTGCATATGGGCGGGTGCAATACTGTTACTTTGTAAAAAGCTGTCAAACATCATTCTGGTGGCTGAGCCTTGTTCACGCATTAAAAAACGATGCGCAACAAGCTCATTAGCCTCGATATTGCTGCGTGAGCTTAAAGGGTGATTTTTATCAGCAACTAAAACAAGCGGGTTTGCCAAGAAAGGCTCAGCTATCGCATGCTCAAGAGACGGCGGGTGACTAAATACATATAGGTCGTCAAGACCGCGTTCAAAGCGTTGTAACACTTGTTCTCGATTACCGATTTCAAGGGTTATTTCTATTTCAGGGTATAGTGCCTGAAATGGCCCAATTAACCTAGGTAAGATGTATTGTGCCGTATTCACCATGGCTATTTTTAAGTGGCCAGAATGTCCCGCTTTTATATCGGTAAGCTGTGCATTGAATTCATCTAAACAAGCAAAAATGCGCTGACACGATAAATACAACGCGTTACCAGCTTCGGTTAAAACAAATTTTTGTTGTTTAAAAACATACAGAGTTTGCCCGACTGATTCTTGCAGTTTCTTTAATTGTATTGAGACTGTTGGCTGGGTTAAATGAAGTTGTCTTGCTGTTTCACTAATTGAACCTGTTTGAACTAAAGTCACATAGACTCTCAAAAGCCGAAAAGTGAGATATCGCTCTATCATATTGATATTTATCTATAGGTGTATTCTTTAAGTTTAATTTTTATCAATATTAAGAGTCTTTTACAATGCCGCTCGTCGAAATTAAGGAGTGCTTATGCCAGATATTATCGTGATGTTTTTTATTCTTGGACTCGTTGCGGGTTTATTGAGATCTGATCTTACTATACCCAAAGCCACCTATGACACGTTAAGTTTGTTACTTATGCTGACTATAGGTCTTAAAGGAGGAATAGCATTACATGGTAATGTGAGCTGGTCTCTATTGCCGCAAATGTTGGCGGTTGTGTCGTTAGGGGCGCTTATCCCCCTAAGTTTATTCCCGATTTTAAGAAAGTTGATTGGCCTGTCGATTGCAAATAGTGCAAGTATTGCAGCTCATTATGGCTCGGTTAGCGCTGGTACTTTTGCTGTTGCTTTAGCTTATGCTGAAACAAATCAATTAACAGTCGGTGCTGAAGTTACCCTGTACCTAGTATTATTAGAGCTACCAGCAATTATTGTTGGTCTGCTGTTATTTAGAAGACTTTCTCAAGATACTAGCTCGCAAGTATCAATGAAGGCGCTGTGGCATGAAGCGTTAACGAACAAAAGTGTCATCTTGCTTGTTGGTGGTGTATTTATCGGTTTAATGTATGGCGAACAGCAAGGGGCACAAGTAACAGGACTACTAACCTCAAGCTTTAAAGTCGTGCTGGCACTATTTTTATTAGAAATGGGTATTACAGCGGCGCAAACGTTAAGGCCGATGCCATTCAAGTATTGGAGGTTGGCAATATTTGCCTTAACTGTACCATTTATCTTGGGCACTTTGGGTGTGTTTGTTGGGGCCGCGCTAGGTCTAACCTTAGGCTCTATCGTTGTGCTTGCGAGTATTATGGCCAGTGCCTCGTATATTGCAGCGCCAGCGGCAATTAAGGCATCCATCAAAGAAGCCGATATTGGTTTGGCAATGTTAAGCTCGTTGGGTTTGACCTTCCCGTTAAATGTCGTTGTAGGTATTGGCGTGTACCATCAAATAGCCTTGTGGCATCTTGCATAATTTATAAAGCTGGCATTGCCAGCTTTATTTCTAAAAAGTTAATTTTAATCAATATTATCCCGCAAAATCCAATATATCATCTATAGTTATCAAACGAGTCTTTTGATGGATCAAAAATGCACAGGATGTGTTAATCACTGAGAGTCATTTTAATGTTTCAACGCCTAAAACTAAACGCCCAACTAAACCTTGCTTTTGGTTTAATGATTGCCTTGCTGAGTGTTGTGAGCTTAGTGTCCTACTTTGCCTTAAGCTCAGGTCATGACAATTTTGTTGAATATCGCATGAACGCTAGAGATAGTAATTTATCTGGGCGGATCCAAGCGAATTTATTGTCTGTTCGTCTTAATGCACTTAAGTTCTTGAAGGAGCAGGATCAACAAAGTGTGAATCAATTCAACGACAGGTTTGATGCTTTGAATCAATTTATTGTTCAGGGTAAATCTCAGTTTAAGGATCCAAATAAAATCCGTGTAATTAATGACATTCAATCTAAGGCAGAGCAATACAAAGATGCTTTTAATCAAGTGGTTCAATTGTTCGAACAACGTAACCAGGTTGTACAAAATGACTTAGATGGTAATGGCGCTGAGATGCGTAAAAGTATTACCAAGATAATTGATAGAAGTGCGTCAATTAGAGACACTGACTTACTTCATAAGTCCTCAAAATTGCAAGAAGCATTGCTACTTGGTCGTTTATACGTCAGTAAATTCCTTATCAATAACTCTGTGGAAGAATACCAGCGCTCTTTAGATGAGTTCGATGAAGTAGCGCGAGAAGCGGATAAATTAAAAGCAGTATTAAGTAATAGCAGTGATATTGCCGCATTTAATGATTTTAAGCGTCGCTCGGAGATATATGTTGAAGGCATTAAAAAGGTCCAAGATATCATCATTTCTCGCAACAACATCATAGAGAATTCATTGAATAAGATAGGGCCTGAAATTGCAGAGCAAATTGAAACAATTAAGCTAGCCAGTAAAAGCCGTCAGGACGAAATTGGTCCTGAACTACAAGCTGATAGTGAATCTGCAATTGTGACGATTATTGTATTTTCTCTGATTGTTATTGCGGTCGGTATCTTTTTGAGTTATTTCATTTCAAATCTCATTCGCACCCCCATTGGTGGTGAGCCAACTGAGATGGAGAAAATTGTACAAGCAGTATCTCAAGGAGACTTGACTTATCGCTTCCAAAATACCGGTAATGAGACGGGGATATATTTAGCTATGCGCGAAATGGTGGACCGCTTAAATGCCATGATTGCGCAAGTGATGCAATCAACAACTGAAGTAACCAACACATCAAAAGAATTGAATTTGATCACCACACAATCAAAAATAGGTGCAGAGCAACAGACGGATCAGTTAACACAAACAGCTACAGCGATGAATCAAATGGCTGCCACTGTAAATGAAATTACACAAAGTGCGCAAATGGCAGCTGACTCGGCAATGAATGCAGATAACGATGCGGTTTCGGGTAAGGGTGTTGTCCAAGAAACGCAGCAGGCCATGGCTGAGTTAGTAGAAACCATGCTCAATGTTAGCCAAACTATAGAAAACTTAGAAGCTGAAACTGAGTCAGTGGGTTCTATTCTTGATGTAATTAGAGGAATTGCAGATCAAACCAATTTACTCGCTTTGAATGCAGCGATTGAGGCGGCGCGAGCTGGTGAGCAGGGCAGAGGGTTTGCAGTTGTAGCTGATGAAGTAAGGTCATTAGCAAGTCGCACTCAACAAAGTACAGAAGAAATACAGGTGATGATTTCTAAGCTACAAAGTGAAGCAAAACGTTCAGTCGATTCTATGCGTGCAAATATGCAAGGTGTAGAGCAAACTGCTGAAAAAACAGCTAAAACAGAGCAAGTTTTAGAAACGATCTCTCACTCAGTTGGCACCATTAAAGATATGAATGTACAAATTGCCAGTGCATCAGAAGAGCAAAATGTGGTGAGCCAGCAAATCAGTGATAGTGTGCAAAACGTTAATGAGAAAGCGCATGATACGATGGAAGGGGCCGATCAAGCTTCTCAAATTGCAGATAACTTATCCAAACTTGCCAGTGAGCTAGATGGGATTGTTAAACAATTTAGAGTGCGCTAGTTATATAAAAAATTAACCATTTAAGTGGTTTTTACTCAGCCATAACGCTGTATCTCAACTATGCTTTTGTATATGCATACTTTGAGGTACTGCTTATGATGTATGGTGTCGATAAAATTAATGCTTTCGCGCTAGCCATGTTGAACCAAGCTGAGTTAGACGATTTGCTCTGGTCAATTGCACAAGGTGTTGGCGAAATCATGGAGTTTGATGATTGCGTCATTTATTTGCGTAATGGCGATAAACTTGTGCAAATGGCAGCTTTCGGTATTAAAAACCCCAAAGACAGAGAAATTTTTGAGCGAATAGAAATACCTGTGGGTGAGGGAATTGTTGGTACTGTTGCTTTAACGGGTGAATCCGAAATCGTCTGTGATACCCGAACTGATCCTCGTTACATCAATGACCAATATGATGGTTTGTCTGAGCTTGCTGTACCTGTAGTCTATGAAGGAGAAACCATAGCTGTAATAGACTCTGAATCAAATAAGCCAAACGACTATTCTGAATTTGAACAAGCCTTATTACAGGTAATAGCTAACATTGCCTCACCGCGCATAGCATCAGCACAATATCAATTGAAATTGAAGCAAACACAAGTTCGCTTAGAAAGAAGTAACGAAGAGTTAAAACATAGTTTAAATGAACTTGCGAAGAATCAAGCTGCATTGATCCAATCTGAAAAAATGGCCTCTGTGGGTGTGCTATCAGCGGGGATTGCCCATGAGATTAATACCCCTTTGGGCTTTTCAATAAGTAATCTAAACACAGTTTTAAAAGATTTTTTGCCAGAGCTAACCCAAGTAATTCAACGAGTAAAGTCAGATCCAGAACTACCGGTTACGAGCCGAGCCTTACTTTATGACGAAGAGTTTAACTATGTGTTAGATGACTTATCTGCACTGACGCAAGAAACCTTAAATGGCCTCAAATCAGCCAAGCAGATAATGCTAGATTTAAAACGTTTTTCACGGGAAGACTCTGATGTTTTCATTCTCTCAGATATTAATCAAGGCATTGAATCGACATTAAATATTCTACGCAATGAGTTAAAAACAGATTGTGAAGTCACGCTTGATTTACAGCCTTTACCTGAGGTGCCGGTCAATATTGGTAAGCTCAACCAAGTGTTTATGAATCTCATAATGAATGCGAAGCAAGCGATTTCTGAACGAGGAAAAATATCGATTAGCACACAATTTATTGATGACTGGATAGAAATAAAAGTCAGTGATACAGGCTGTGGTATTCCAAGGTCACACCTAAAAGATATTTTCACACCTTTTTACACGACCAAGCCAGTAGGAGAGGGCACCGGACTGGGTTTAGCGATTTGCTATCGGATCATATGCCAAGAGCATAATGGTAAATTGAGCGTTGATTCTGACAATCAAGGTACTGTATTTACAATTCAGTTGCCAGTGAGACACCAAGTTGAGAAGACTGCTTAAATATCTCGGCTAGAGAAATAATACGTATTATAAATTTATGTTTTGCGCGGCATAAACCGCGCGATTGCCAAGATGGTTTAATAATCTTTAAGCCAAAGTATATTCAATTAATTGAACAACTTGATCTGTTGTGGTCGCCCAAGCATGTGCAGAGCCATCCACTTCTTTGAGAGGGTGAATAATAGACTCGTCGTGTAAAGTAATATAAGGCTTTGCTAGTGCAGCACAGAAACCGGCATCAAATGCGGCATTCCATTGTTTATATTTATCGCCAAAGCGGATCACCGCAAGGTCACAGCTTTTAATGGCATTTTGAATTCTGATGGCATTAACTTTAGCTGATTTGTGATCACGCCAAAACTGGTTTTCTTCTTCTCCCAAGCAATCGCCCGCTGCGTCACTACTCTCATGGTCGGTATTTGCTGAAATAAATGTCACCGGTAAGTTTTTCGCTTTACAGCCAGCAATAATTTGGTCGCGCCAATCAGTGTGAATTTCGCCAGATAAGTAAATTTTCATGATTGCTCCTCATGTGGTGTCGATTGAATAATAACTAAGCTTACCAATTTGTTGACGATGGGGGCGACAAGATTGATGGTTGGAAACGCAACAACAAACGCAAAAGCCCATGCTTTTAACCAAACAAACAGAACATTTTCAATAAAACCAACATTAAAAAGCGTAATGACAAAAGACATAATGCATGACATCAATAGTGCCATAAAAAAAGAGAAAACGAGTTTTTGATATTTAGCAGAGATCATTTTATGCACTACCTTTGACGAAAGAAAAAGAAAGCCAAATTTGATTGGCTTTCTTTAATTGAGAATGGATTATTTAAACACCAGTCACCCAAGAAGGTAAATAATTAAGTGCGATTGTTTCAAGTGTTTTATCAAATCCGGTTATGACCATAATAGCCAAAATGAGTAACAGAATTCCTAACAGCTTTTTTAGTTTCTCAACATTACTGAACACGTTCGGTCGGAATTTTTGTAAAACGCTGCTAGAGATAATACTGGTAATGATTAAAGCGCTCGCCGTACCTAAACCAAATAAAAATAGCACAGAGCTTGCCATCAGTAAGTCTTGACCTAGCGATGCTAGGGCAATGGCCGCGCCAAGTGTTGGCCCAACGCATGGCAACCACACTAGACCAAGCATCATGCCAATCATAAATTGATTGAAAGCACCGTCTTGCTCGCCCTGCTGTGTTTGTTGTTCAGGTGTCAGTTTTGTTAATACCAGTGATAGCCAATTCGCTACTTTAGGGATCAGCAAACTGAGACCCATTAGCACGAGCATGACAGCGCCAAACCAACGTAAAACTTCTGGCGACAGGCCAAGGCTAAATAAAATAAAGGTTAATACACCACCAGCAAGCGCGAACGCGACACTCAACCCCAGTGCTAATGCAAATTGACCTCTTTTACCGCTATTTGATGATGAAGCCATCACAATGGGAACAAGGGGCCATACGCATGGTGAGAGTATGCTTAGCACACCAGCCATTAATGCTAATGGCAAAGAGACAAATTCAATACCCATGATTAAAACTTAAATGCGCTATTTAGTTTTTCTTCAATAACTTTGAAACGGGTTTCAGCAACCGAATACCAAAACTGCTTGTCACCCTTGTATAAAAGCAACGTTGATTGCCTTGGGGCTCTAAATTTCTTTACCCACTGTTTATCGTTGTCATAATCAACAACAAGTACATGAAACGGTTTATCTGGGTTTTGCTCATGGTATTGTTGGAAAAGCTTTTGTTGCTTCTTACAAGTCGGGCACCAAGGGGCGTATACATCAATCATGATGACTGCATTTTGTGCTTGTAGTTCTGAAAACAGTGCTTCACTAAAAGGTTGTTTTTCAAATGCAGAGGCAGAAAATGCCATAAATAAGCTAATAAGGCTTGTGAAAATATACTTCATGTTGCTCTCTCTAAAAGACTGATTAATTGCTCTAGTAGAGAGAGGAAATGCGTTTTTTATTTCAAAAAAACATAAAAATATTTTTTAAACTAGGTTTGGTTATAAAAACCTACAAACAATTTAACAAAAATTATAAGGCAAATTTATTGTGATAATTCAGAAATATCATTAATCAAATCATCAATTTCGCTCAAGAGGTGCTGCTTTTGTTTGTCGGTTAAACTTAGAAAAACACCATATAAAAAATCGTGGTAGCTTTGACGATTTTGGTTGTTAAAATTGTTTAGCTCGTCACTACGAAATGATTCAGGGCTTAGTAACAGCGATTTAAGTTTGTCTTGATCTTTATTCTCAGAAACAATATTTAATAACACTGTTTTGAGAGAGGCTTGATAACGTGCTCGATAATCTGACCACAAATGAGATGTAGGCGATTGAGCAAGGTAAAGTGATTTGACCATTTTGTGTTGAGATGAGGTGATGTCACCCAACCAATTTTCTAGTGAATTCTCTGTGCGAGTAAACCAGCGTTTTTGGCGTTTTTCATCACTGAGTTTTGCTCGCTTCTCTTGTTTTTCTTTTTCTTGCTCTGCGAGTTCTTCGAACAGGTTATTTACTTGTTTTTTAGTTAAATTAGGTGCTAAAGCGACTAGGTCGGGTACAATTTCTGCACGTAAAGTATGCCAATGCGCAACGGCTTTATCGTTATGATAAGCAATACGCGCTGGGGTGATGTTTCCTTGTTCGATATCTGTTTTGATTTGTTTTAAATGGGCGATATAAGCAGGCAATTCGTTGCTTCTATGCCAATCAAGCCAAGTTTTTAGGTGCTCATCGAGTAGATCTTCTTGGGCATCGTTTAATGACACATAATCGTCAACATACCAATAAGCTAACCAGTCCGCATTCTTATAAGCAAACTTAGTCGAGCAGCCTGTTAATAGTATGAATAATAAGAGTAAGTAATGCTTTTTCATAAGTTTTCCTTTCTGAGCTTACGTAAATCTACGTTGTTAATTTTGTTTTAGATTACTAACAAGCTTGTGTTGCCATGACTGTATCAGTCGAGGTTTTACTAAACATACTTATTTATTATTTAATGCTCAGACTTTGTGCCGCGAAATTTGTTCACTTTTTTTGCCCATAAATTGATAAAGTTCAACAATAGCACGATTAGATTGGTTATAATGCCGGCAGTTCTTTTGGTTTTATTTCGTACTATGGCAATTTCTTCTAAACGTGGACATGGGCGTTTTTCTACAACGCTTTTAGAAAATAATATTATCAGTGCAAAGCTAATTGGCAGCTTCAATGAAAGGGGCTGTTTTAATTATACCGAATCGGTAAAAAACATCGTTAGAGCATTAAATGGTGAGCCTTTTGCAATGCTGGTTGACGATCTAGAACTTGAAGGTGGCACGCCTGAGGCGTATCAAACTTTGCAAGCCTATAATGTTTGGCTCAATACTCAACCGATTATTGCTAAAGCATTTATCGTCAATGACAGAATGACGAAACACATCATATTGCAGCGTTCACCCGCTTTGCTTGAGCAAAATATTGCTTTTTTCGATACCCATGATCAAGCACAAGCTTGGCTATCACAGCAGTTATTACAGAAGTGTGGGTAGAAGCATTAATTAAGCAGATTGTTTATCGCAATTACCCAATTCTCTTGTTCCGCCAAAACAAATTCATACTGTTTACCCGTGTTTAAAGTGACTCGCATCGCTTGCTCAGAAATCGGCATAAATCCCGCGCCTTTGGCTAAACACTGCTCAACTTGGCTTACTTCAGATAAGGCAATCTTTAAAGCCCCTAAAGATAAAGATTTGCTTGCAGGTTTGAAGCTTAAGCCCTGTTCATTTAAAGATAGTTGGCCGTCAGATCGCATCGCACCGATTTGAATAGTTGCAGGGCTTGTAAGGGGAGCAGTCATATTATTCCTTTTCTAAAAATCATTTTTAAATTTGGTAATTAGCTTAGCTGATCGTTTGAATACAAACCAGAGACAATCATCCGAACCCTCGAAATAGAGTATTGAATTAATCGTATTGGTACAGGGCAGCTAGTTTAATATATGAATTACTAAAAAAGGAAAGTAGGTCTCTACACGAGGTGAGCATACTGTTATGCACAGAAAGATATGATTTTAGGTTTACTAGTTAATAGAGAATTAAGAACGACTATTTCCAGGTACAAAAAAAGCAGACAATGTCTGCTTTTTCTCAGAGTATTTTAATTAAAAATTAAAGTACTACGATGTTCTCAGCTTGAGGACCTTTTTGACCTTGAGTTACAGTGAACTCAACTTTCTGGCCTTCAACTAGAGTTTTGAAACCGTCGCCAGAAATTGCACTGAAGTGTGCGAATACGTCTGCGCCAGACTCTTGAGCGATGAAACCAAAACCTTTAGATTCGTTGAACCACTTAACTGTACCAGTTACTTTAGACATAATCATATCCTAAAAAATATATTGTAAAAAAGTGCCCGAAGGCGGTATTGCTTGGAAAATAAAACTTGAACTTAAAGCTTCAGGACGAGTATTACGAGTAGTACAACGAAATGTAGATTTTAAATTTAGACTTTCTTTCTAGCTGATGCGCACTTTATAGGCAATGATTGAGTAAGTCCAGTTATTTCTTAAAAATTTTTCTCGAGTGAACGGTAACTAGACAGCTCAAAACATCTGAAATATGATGACTGTATTGATATACAGTTGTTGTTTGTTATGAAAACCCTACCTGAAAAGTATTACTTGTCACATTTCAATGAATTAATGAGTTTCTTGCACTCGACAAGTATGCATCTATTCACTGATAATCAACGGCTGCAATTAAAAAAATTGTCTTTGTTAAATGAATCAGCATTGTGTTTGTTATTGCGTATTGTAAATAGAAAAAGTGAGTTTGTTTTTAAAGCGCACTTAAACTATGACGAAATAACAGATGTTGAGCGGGCTCTCAGTGAGCTACTTGACGCTGAGCTAGTTAAGTTTGCAATTCATAAACCCCCTCATGAGTTAATTAAAGAGCTGAAAAAACAAGATCTTCAGCAAGTATGTATTAATTCAAATCTCGAGAACACGCCGGTTAAATCAGCAAAAAAACAAGCTTGGGTAGAAGCGCTCTTGCAGCAAGTTCAGTATATTAATGTGCAAGAGTGCTCGGTGTTTAATCGTTATGTGTATTCTGATTTCAAGCCGGTTTTTGAGCTTTGCTTATTTGTTTATTTTGGCAAATTGGGTGGTACACTTTCGCAGTTTTCCATGCGCGACCTGGGTGTTTTAGATGTACATGAAAAAGCGAATACACAAATAAACGCCCATTTTGATGAGCAAGAAGAAGCACAAACCGCTTTTTATTTCTCTAAATTACTACAATCTTTAAAAACATTGAGTGATGATGAAAAACTGACATTGGCACACACCCTTGCAAGTTCTGATTTTCTCCAACCAACAGGTTTCCAAGCCGAATCTAAATACAACACATTGACTTATAAACTCGCCGTGTTTTGTCTGCCTGAGCATGCACAGCTTGCTACACAATTAATGACGCTTAGCGGTCATGTCAGTGCGCAAGAAAAGTTAGTGAGAACTTTATATGCTCAGGGCGATATAGAAGCTTGCAAGCAAAAACTTGACGATATTATTGAACACTCAGCGGATGAAGGTTTATTAATTTTTGCCGAAGACTTTTCAAGAAGAAAGTTTGGTGCTGAGCGCACTTCAATTTTAACAAATATGCTTAGAAACGCAGGGGATGCTATCCCATTAGATGAAGCATTTGTTGGCTCGCCGGAGCAGGGGCTGATAGATAGCTTTGCTCGCCAAGGGATCACCGCGATTCATTGCGAGAATGTTATTTGGCGAGCACTATTTTGTTTAACATTTTGGCCCGAACTTTATGAACATGAACTCAGTGGGTTAGGTAATGAATTTTCTCGGCTACCTAAACCCATTAAAGAAAATATTTTTTACGACATATTTGCCGCAAATATTGAAAAGCGTTTAGCTAGTTTTTCGAGTAATCATGACTTATACATTTGGTTGCTAAAACAAACCACGGCAAATTATGGCAAGCCCAACGGTTTTATTACTTGGTATGAAAGCCTGTTTGATGAGCTCTCACTATTGGTAAAGCATGCACCCATCAAGGCGCTTTGTGCGCATCTTCGTGCCATGGCGAAAAATTACAAAGGGGTAAAAGACGGCTACCCAGATCTTATTTGTGTTAAAGGCACAGAGTTGTTTTGTGTCGAAGTCAAAGCACCGGGTGACAGTTTAAGGCGCAATCAACTGGTGACCATGAACCAGTTATTAAAAGCAGGCTTTGATGTCTCGATAAAAAAAGTCGAATGGCAAATTGATCCCTCCCAGCCATATGTGATCATTGATGTAGAAACTACGGGAGGTAAAAAAGAATATGAGCGCATTACCGAAGTGGCGATGGTTAAAGTCATTGGTGAAGAGATTGTTGAGCATTGGAGCTCATTAGTTAACCCGAACAAACACATACCTAAATACATTACCGAATTAACAGGCATTGATGATCAAATGGTTCACGATGCCCCTGAGTTTGTTGATATTGCTGAGCACATAGCATCATTTACAAGGGGGTGTATATTTGTTGCCCACAACGTGAATTTTGATATGGGGTTTATTCGCGCTGAGTTTGCGCGTTGCGGCATGTATTACAAGCGCGCTAAATTATGTACCGTGTCACTCGGCCGTAAGTTCATTCCGGGTCATAAGTCATATTCCTTAGGCAATATTTGCAGAGATCTGGATATTAGCCTTGTCGGTCACCACCGCGCATTAAATGATGCGATGGCTACCGCTGAGTTGTTTATTAAGATTAATAAAGCAAGGGTAAATACAGCCAGTTGATTTGCTGATGGAAATGTTTAACCAGTTATGACTTTATAGCCAACACCATTAACTGTTTTAATGACTGTTGGCTTTTTTGGGTCAATTTCTACTTTCTTTCTTAATCGGCAAATGATGGTGTCGACAGCGCGCGGAGATTCAGGACCTTCTTCTAAATGGGTGGCATCTATGATTGCTGCTCTAGAATGTGTTCGTGGAGCATTTTTCACTAAAAACTTCAATACGGCATATTCATGAGCAGTGAGAGATATTTCATGGCCGTCGCTATTTACTAGTTCATGAGATACAAGGTTTAAAGACGTCACCCCAAGCTTAACTAAATTGATACTAGAATCGGATAGCTGCGTTGATTTGAGCAATATTTTGATCCGCAACATCAACTCTTTGACTTTATAAGGCTTTGCTAGATAGTCATTGGCTCCAAATTCAAGCCCAGCAATTTTGTCTTCATCAGATGCTCTGCCTGAAGAAACAATGATTGGGGTGTCACAGTTTTGTGCTCTGATTTTTCTTAACAACACCAAGCCATCTTCATCGGGCAAGCCTAAATCTAGAATGATCAAATCAAAAGTCTTTGATTCAAGTAATGACCAACAATCATTCGCAGAAGATGCCGCTGTGACCTTCAAACCACACAGCTCTAAATAAGCACACGTCATTTCACTCAGTTGTACATCATCTTCAATGAGTAATATTGAATTCAAATTAGCGCCCTTGTAGTAAGAAACATTTCAGAAACATCTAAGAAAAAGTATAGACAAAAATATGCGGTATACCTGAATTAGTCTTTTCCACTAAAGTAAGAAATGAGAAACAGTGATTATGGAACGCATTAAAGGCAAAGTATTACTAGTCGATGATGATCAAAATTATCTAGAGCTCTATCACAATATTTTAGTTGATGAGTTTGATGTCTATGCATTTAGTTGTGCTAGCGATGCACTGCTAAACATTCACGATATTAATCCTCACACGATTATTCTTGATTTGAATCTGCCTGATTTAAATGGGTTTGAGTTTTGTAACCAACTTAAAGATCAAAACTATTCACTTAAACATAGCGACATTATTTTTGTGTCAGGTGAAACCAGTCTTTCTAAGAAAATGCTAGCCTTTGACATTGGTGCTGTGGATTTTCTTTCAAAACCGTTTCAAGTCAAAGAGCTAAGGAAAAAAGTGTCTACCAGCATTGATAAACATTTGCTTTATCAAATGGCGCTTGAAGAAGCCAAAGTGGCGTCATCGCAAACCCATGTTTCTGCCGAATTAACCATGAGCTATAAAAAAGCATTATTTTGCTTTCGTAGCATCTCTAGCTGTAAAGACTTTAATAGCCTTATTTCTAGACTATCTGAATCAATAGAAACATTGGGGTTTAATGCTGCGATTTACATCAGGCCTGATGTGTTGAGCGATTTTAGAGGCGGTGCAAAAGTGTTATCAGAAGATGATGATAAGTTCTCATCTTTGGCAAGTTATAAAGCAGGCATAAAAGAGTTTAATAACCATTTATTATTTAACTCTGAATATGTCTCTATTTTAATACGTAAAGTTGCATCGCAAAAAGAATATATGCTTGAAATACAAGATCATATTTTATCTATTGCTTACATTGTTGATGACAAAATCCGAGCGTTTTACGCACAGTCTCATTTAGGCAAGCTGGCCTACGAATTAAAACAAAGCCAAATGTTGTTGGCTGAACTGTGCAAGCATTCATTCGATCTCTCTGATAAAGAGAAGTCAAAGGTACCAGATGAATTAGGCCAGCTTAAAGACACAATAGGCAAAGCCACTGAACTCGTGTCTAGTAGCCATCAATCAGTTCGAAAATATGTCATTAGATGAATACGTATACCCATGAACTAATGCTAGGAAATTAAGTATGTTTGAACGGTTTTTTAATTATTCTAACGAGCTACTTTGTATTGCATCCCTAGATGGTAAGTTTATTCAAGTTAATGACGCTTTTATAAATTGCTTGGGTTTCGACAAAGCGTATTTGTTATCTGAATCTTTTCTAAATCTTGTTCATCCTGATGATGTGAGTAAAACCCTCCATGAACTTGAATGTTTGGGTGCAGGAAAAGAGGTTATTAATTTTGAAAACCGCTATATCTCCGCCAGTAAAGAAATCAAAATATTGAATTGGAAGGCGACATTCGATCAAGAAACGCAGTTGATATTTGCCACGGCTAGAGATGTCACGTCTGAACGACTAACTTCAAGTCGATATACACAGCTCTATCAAGCCATTACCGAGAATATCATTTTTGCTAAAACAGATGTGAGAGGTGTGATCTGTGAGGTTAATCAGAAGTTTTGCGATATCAGCGGTTACAGCAGTGAAGAGCTTATTGGTAAAACCCATAAAGTAGTGAACTCAGGGTGCCATGATAGGGCTTTTTTCAAAGAGATGTGGACAACTATTTCATCGGGTCAAGTTTGGACGGGGCTAATCAAAAATAGAAAGAAAGATGGTGACTTATATATTGTAGAAAGCATTATTATTCCGGTATTCGATTTAGATAACAAAATAGAAGCCTTTATTGCCCTCAGACAAGATATTACGGAGCGAATTCATTTTCAGAAATTGAATGATAAAACATTAGAGATGTTAAATCAGACGGGCGAAATAGCCAAAGTTGGTGGCTGGGAGCTTAATCTAGAAACTCAGCAATTAACTTGTACTCAAGAAACCTGCAAAATTTTTAATTTAGACTCAACTCATAATAACGATATCTCGTTTTTGCAAATACATTCATGTTTAACAGAGTTAGACCAACAAAGTTTACTTGAAGATATGACGTTTTGTGAAAAACAACAACGAGCATTCTCCAGAGAGTGTTTAGTGAGTTTACAAAGCGGTGAAAAGAAGTGGGTTAACTTTACAGGAAAGCCAAATAATACCGGTAAAGATGCTTTTCTCCTATCTGGCACAGTGCAAGATATTCACGAAAAAAAATCAAACGAGATAAAATTCAAGCAAGAAAGACAAAAGAGTATTCAAAACGCGAAGTTCTCCGCGTTAGGCGAACTTGCTGCGAGTGTGGCTCACGAAATTAATAACCCCTTGGGGATAATTTCTGGCTATGCAGAACTATTGCAAATGCAAGGTGGGAGTGAAAATGATAAGTACCAGGCAATTCTAAAGTCTTGCGATCGGATCACTCATATAGTTAAAAACTTAAAACGCTTCTCAAGAACCGATGATTCCCCGCAAAAATTACCCATTAACTTACTTGAAGTTGTTAATGATGCAATCTCACTCACTTTACCTAGAGCCAAACGTCAGCATTCAAAAATTTATTTTAATACGCATGAAGAAGTATGGGTATTGGGTAATCATATTGAGCTTGAGCAGGTGATTATAAATTTAATCAACAATGCGTTAGATGCGGTTGCAAAGCACAATTTAAGAACAGTCACTGTCGAACTCAATGAACAAAACACGATACCCACGTTAGTTATAGAAGATACGGGGGGGGGGATATGCCCATCGGTAATACAAACGATTTTTGAACCGTTTGTTACAACAAAACTTGCAGCAAATGGAACGGGGTTAGGTCTTTCGGTCGTAAAAGGTATTTTAGATGACCATCAAGCAACAATCTCGATGACAAACAATGAGCTGGGAGCCTGTTTTGTGATCACATTTCCGGCAATAGAAAAAGAGGTGCAAGATGGTCAGCATAGTGTACTTAGATGATGAAGTGTATCTAACCGATATTTTCCTTTGTTTTTTCAAAGAAAAAGGGGTTGATTTAACCGTATTTAATGATGAGTTTGCGGCCATTGAATTTTGTATCGCCAATCCGCCTGATATTTTATTTGTTGATTTTCGTCTTGAAACACTTAAAGGCGATGAAATCGCGCAAAGAGTACCGAGTCAGATTAAAAAAGTATTAGTGACCGGTGATATTCAAATTGATACTCGTTATGAGTTTGATGCCTTGGTTGCAAAACCATTTAGATTGGCAGAGTTGTTAGACACAGTTAAGTTGTTGTCACCAGACTTTGAAATGGCGCATTAGGAGGGATTATGTCGATAAATAGATTGATAGTCTTAGATGATGACCCCGGGTATATCGATATTTTGTCAGGATTCGCCGATGCGCTTGGGTTAGATTTCGAAGGGCACACATCGTATGCATCCTTTTGTATTTCTAATATGAGTAATGAAGATTTGTGTTTAATTGATATTTATATGCCAGATAAAGATGCCTTAGATGTCATTTTAGAGCTGGCTGAAAATAGCTTTTCTAGCAGTCTTGCCGTGATGTCAGGTGCTGATGAAGAAATTATCTCTTCGGTCGAAGCGACGGTGAAAAAGCTAGATATTGCTTTTGCAGGCTCGCTCAGCAAACCCATTAAGTTAACTAAGCTTTCACAGCTAATTGATATGGCGAATGCGTGTCCCAATAAAACCAGGGCTTTATTTGAAAAAGCGAAACCAAGTATAGAGTCATCTTTAAAAGCGACTGATTTAGCAATTTGGTTTAAAAATGAATACGTTTATCCTGTATTTCAACCGCAGTTTTCTAGCATAAACTCGGCTTTAACAGGATTGGAATGCCTAACCAGAATCAACCATCCTGAGCTTGGTAATGTGAGTCCTTTTGAATTCATTTCTGTGCTTGAAAAGTGTCAGTTGATAGATGATTACACGTTGAAATTGATAGATAAGGCACTTGAAGAAATCAGTCACTTTTTAGTGCAAGATAATACGCTGACATGCTCTTTTAATATATCAGCACAAAACTTAGACAAAGACTTTGCTGATAGCTTGGTGCAGTTATTTAAGCGCTACCAAGTCACACCCTCACAGATCACCTTAGAGCTCACAGAAAGCATTGCTATACAAATGAATGCAGAGGCGCTATATGCAATATCAAGATTGAAGCTCTTTGGGGTTAAATTGTCTATTGATGATTTTGGCACAGGTTATTCGTCTATTAGCCAACTCGTAGATTTGCCCTTTGATGAAATTAAAATAGACAGAAGCTTTGTTTCCCAATTAGGCCAAAATACCAAAGCACAAGCAATTGTGTGTGCAACCTTTAACCTTGTTAACTCCTTAAGCTTTACTTTGATTGTTGAAGGGGTAGAGACGCAAGAACAACTTAATTTCTTGCAAGCACAAGGGAGTTGTATCGTGCAAGGTTTCTTATTTTCA
This sequence comes from Pseudoalteromonas sp. AWM4_233, assembly GCF_056158285.1. NCBI lineage: Bacteria > Pseudomonadati > Pseudomonadota > Gammaproteobacteria > Alteromonadales > Pseudoalteromonadaceae > Pseudoalteromonas > Pseudoalteromonas sp. AWM4_233. The sequence continues at coordinate 1,328,096 of NZ_JBSWSZ010000001.1, forward strand.
AAGCCGCTTAAAGCTAATGAACTCAATTACTTTATTTCAAAAAAAATCGAGAAATCTAGAAGCTCACATTAGAACAGAGTTTAGTGTTGGCTATACTTAAATTGGATGTAATCAAGCAACAAATATGACTTAGTTGAATATTTTATTTAAGAGACAGCGTTTATGCAGCTTCGCACCCTGATTATGGCAATCATGTTTTTCAGCACCATGCTGCCTTTGGTGGTATTGCATATGATTAACATAGACAACGAAAGGGCATTACTGCTGAGTGAAACACAGTTTAAGTTAAAAGAAATTGCAGACATACAACATCAAAGGATTAAGACGCTGCTTGCAAATAAAAAGCAAGCAGTGGCATTGATTAAAAGTCGAACTCAGCTTCGCGCAATTATAAAAGAAAGTGCATCAAATTTATCAAAGCAACAAACTGAAAAGCTCAGGAAAATCATTTCCGATGTCATTGAAGCGACTGATAACATTGAAGGTATCGCCTTGTACAGTAAACAGCAAAATTTACTCTTCTCATCTAATAATTGGCTAAATATTCCGACTTTAAATCGAGGCGCCAGTTACGAAAAAAATGCCTTTAATGTTGAGGTGATTTTCATTGAAGACCAGCAACAATTACTGTTTATTGAACCAATCAACTTGAACAATGAAGTGATAGGTTTTATGAAAGTTGCGTTTAAAAGTGACGAATTAAACCGAATTGTCAGTGACTTTACAGGGTTAGGCCAGACAGGGGAGATAGTCTTAGCTGCAAAAGACAAAAATGGCGATGCTATATTTTTAACCCCAACCAGACATGACCCTTCAGTTGCACTTACTCTCACAGTCTCAAAGAATAATTTAGAAATCCCCATCACTCATGCGATGAATGGCGTCAATGATGTTTTCCCACATTATGTGGACTATCGGGATATTCCTGTCTTAGCCATTTCTCATCACATACCAGAAACCAATTGGGGCATGATAGTTAAAATAGACAAGCAAGAGATGTTCAGAAAACTGGAAGCGCTGACTCTACGCTCTTTCAAAGTGTTACTAGCGGCGCTCTTAGTGGTTACTTTTACTTCAATCTTGATTGCTGCTTGGTTTACAAAGCCCTTCATCAACATTTATTTAGCATTGGCTAAATCTGCAAAAGGGAAAATTGAGTTTATCGAAGAGCATTCAGCCATCAAAGAAATTAAAGAAGTAAGTAAAGCAATTAACTCAATGAATAAGCAAAGACTTGAGTCTGATAATTTTTTGCATAAATCGATTTCGGAGTTAACAGAGTTAAACGCCAAGCTCGACTCAGAAGCTGAGCGGTTTAAGCGTTGGAAGGAGTCTAACTTTATTGGCATCATTCATTCTGATGCACAGGGGCACATTTTAGAGGCTAACTCGACCATATTAGATATGATTGGGTACTCAAGAGAAGAGCTTGAAAGTGGAGAGATTGATTGGAAAAATTTAACCCCACCTGAGTATCTTCATTTAGATATAAAAGCTGTGGAAGAGGCCAATATTAAAGGGTATTGGACTCCCTTTGAGAAAGTGTATATCCATAAAGACGGGCATCCTGTTCCGATATTAATTGGTGGTTCAATTTTTAATAAAGACAGCCAAGAATTTATCGTTTTCGTGGTTAACTTATCTGAGAAGTATCATCAGATGAAAGAGTTAAAACGTTACAAAGGGATAATAGAAAATTCCCGTGATATGTTTGCTTTTCTTGATTTAGAGTATCGATATAAAACTGTCAATCAAGCCTACCTTGATATACATGGTTTAACCCGAGAAGAAATTATTGGTAAGTCGGTATCTGATATCTTGGGAGAAACATTATTTTTTAATAAATTAAAAGAAAAAATAGACAAGGCATTACAAGGGGAGTCAGTGAGCTTTATTGAAACTAACTTGCCAAACACAACAAAGATTAAAGCTTTAAAAGTATCATATGTCCCCTATTGGTCTGATGACGGCATGATAGTCGGCTTTATTTTTAAAGGAGAAGATATCACTGAGCTCGAAGCTAAACAGAGGATCATTGAACTTAAAGAAGCCGAGCAAAAGCACATCATAGAGTCTATGCTTGAAGGCGTTTTTACCGTCGATAGTAAGGGTAAATTACTTTCATTTAACCCAGAAGCTGAAAATATTTTTGGTTATAAAGAGTCCGAAGTGGTGGGTAGGAGTGTTGATATGCTCACTGACGGCGTAGGCCACCATAAGGAAAAAGTTCAGAATTTTATTAAAACTGGATTCTCGCAGATTATTAATAATCGCCTTGGTCGGGATATACGAGCAAAACACAAACAGGGTCATACATTCCCTATTAGAATCGCGGTCGCAAGCATGCCTCCGACAGAGCAAGGTGACTTGCACTTTATCGCTAATTTTCAAGATATGAGCGAACATGAGCAGCAGAGAAAACTTATAAATAGAAGTTTAAAACTAGAGTCATTAGGAAATATCGCTGGTGGCGTTGCTCATGACTTTAACAATATTTTGGGGATCATATTAGGCTATACCGAACTGTTAAATGAATTTAAACAAGACCCCAGTTCATGTATTGAAGCCATTGAAAATGCGTGTTCACGAGGCCAGAAACTAACTAATAATTTGCTCACTTTTGCAAAAAAGAATAATTTATCTCCGGTGCAAGTGAATATTAATCAGTTAATTGACAAGAATAAAAAGTTACTTGAAACGGCAATGACTTCAAAAATCAAGTTGCATATTGAGTTAGACAAACAAATTGGTGACGCCTATCTAGAAGAAAATTTATTTGAAGATTTGTTATTGAATATGGCAATCAATGCCATGCATGCCATGCCTGATGGTGGGCAGTTTTTGATAAAAACGTGTCGACATACTTTAAGTTATGAAGAGTCCAGCGCTCTTGAGCTTAATGCTGAAGAAGTGATAAAAATGACATTAACAGACACAGGATGTGGCATTCCTCCTGAGCATGTCGATAAAGTATTCGACCCATTCTTTACAACGAAAAAAGAGTCAGGCAATGGTTTAGGTCTCGCGCAATGCTATGGCTTTATCAAGTCTTGCGGTGGCAGTATTGATGTGGTTTCTGAGTTGGGAATGGGAACATCATTTTTAGTCTACATTCCAATGTGCGAGCACCGTGAAGTTGTAAAAGCCGTAGATGATAAAAAATTAGAAAGTCGATTACCTGACACATTACAACAAATTCTGCTTATTGATGACGAAGAGAGTATTCGCTTTTTGATCAGAACTTTTTTAGAGGCTGAAGGCGTTAAAGTATTTGATACAGAAGACCCCGTTGAAGCGCACAATATTCTCAAAGAACAACAAATTGATTTTGTGATCAGTGATGTTGTTATGCCGAATAACGGCGGTATAGAGTTTATTAAGCAAGCCAAACTACATAATCCAAGCTTAAACTATTTATTTATCTCGGGGTACATAGGCACTGATGACCCTGATCAAATTATTGGTGATGCAATTCTCTATAAACCCTTCAATAAAGATAAACTGCTCAATATGATCAATACTATTTTTAAAACTTAGTAATTAAGCAGGAAGAATACAGCCTGCTTAATTTATTCAAAGCTATTAACGTTCACCCTGAACTTCGAATTCATCTTCAATAAGGCGCGCTTTACCATCTGCTTCAATACGCCAAAGTTCGCGATGAACGACACCAAATGCTTTGTTCATGGTCCATTTTGAAGTCAAAATGAAGCTTGTATCATCAAATTTGCTCCACTCTACATGAGTATATTCAACATCTCTGAAGCCCTGATCAATAATGCCTTGCCAGAATGACTCTATCATTTGCCTGCCTTCAAAGGTGCCAAATGGGCGCGCTTGCATAATAGCATTATCATTATATTGCTCAGCACAGCCTTTAGCATCTTGGCTATTAAAGGCTTTTTGCCATGTTGCGATCCCTTCTTTGCATGCCTCTAGTACTTGTTGTTCGGTCATTTCTAGTCTCTCTTTTACATCAATATTTGTGAGGCTAGATTAACGAACTGAAAAGTTTTGAAAAACAGATATAATAGAAAAAACTGTTTTTCTATACAGAACAATGAAATGAAACGCTTAAAACAAATGATGATTTTTGCCGCGATAGTTGAAGCAGGATCTATATCTGCAGCAGGTGAGCAACTATCACTCTCAAAGTCAGTGATCAGTCAAAACTTAAAAGACCTTGAGCATGCGCTTGGGGTTATTTTGTTAAAACGTACAACGCGAAAGTTGTCTCTCACAGATGCGGGAAATCGGTTTTATTTGCAATGCAAAGAGATAAACCAGATTGCCAGTAATGCGTGGGAACAGGCTCAAACTTTTCTAAATGAACCTAAAGGGCGAGTAAGGATCACAGCGCCAAATGCTTTGATGGAAACTTTAGTGACGCCAGTGATTGCTGAGCTGATCAAGCGCTACCCAGACCTAAAACCTGAATTGATAAGCGCCGATGAGCAGTTAGACTTTATGGAGCATGATATTGATTTGGCAATTCGAGTTGGCCGCTCTTCAGATAGCAGTTTAACGCAAAAGCGCATTGGCTCATTCAAAGATGTACTTTGTGGTATGCCAGAGTTTGCTGGTCAGCAATTAAGGTCGTTACCCTATATTGCCAATGTGTGGCAAGGTAAAAAGGTATCGCACACCTTTGTGGAAGAGAATAAAGAAGTGCAGCAATTTTCTACAGAGGCACAATGTATAACGAACTCGTTTTACTCATGTATATCATTGCTTAAAGCGGGTGCGGGCATTGGAGTTGTGCCTGATTTTTATTTGTCTCAATTTGCCGATGAGCTGGTGGCTGTAAATTCTGAATTAGTACTGCCTAGTAATCCTGTTTTCGCAATGCACCCTTATGGCAAAAATCAACCATTGAATGTCAGAGTGTGTATTGAAGCGATAACAGAGCAACTAACAAAATTAGTTGCTCAAAGTACCCATTAATTTAAGCTTGATAAAGTTCATAGAATGATACTTGATCAGGCTTACTGAGCGCCTTAGGGCGCATTGCTTGTACTTTTTCTTTCGCTTCAGCTTTGCTGTAGCCCAGCTCAACGAGCAATATGGCAATCATTAAGCCTGTGCGACCAGAGCCACCCTTACAATGTACAGCGACAGTTGCCGGTGTATTAAGTAAAGTCAGCAGCGCTGATCTTTGCTTTTGCCAAGCATCAAAAAATTGTTCATCAGGTCCTTTATCATCAGAAATAGGTAATTGAAACCAAGTGATGTTTTGGTTAGCACAGACTTCACCGAGTGTTGAGGCATTATTTTCAGCAAGTTCTTCATCAGACATCAGTGTCACAATGGCACTGGCACCAGCCGCTTTCAATTGCGATACAGAGTCGACTAAATTAGCGTCTTTTATCCCCGGACAAGGCGTGAACAAAAAACTAATGTCGTTTTTTACGGTTAATTTATCAAATGGATGTAAAGACATAATTTTTCCTTTCTAGAGTTAAGGGCAACAGGCTGAAACACGGGCTGGTCTGTCACCCATTTCATTTAAGCGCGCCAAGTCATTTGCTAAAAATTCAGAGTTATTCTCCGTGGTGCTGCTCAGCACAGTTTTAGCCCACTCTGGGAGTTCGCTGTTAATGCTGTAAAAGACCCATTGGCCCTGACGCTTGTCGGTAAGTAATCCGCACTTTCTGAGCTGCGCCAAGTGACGCGATATTTTGGGCTGGCTTTCTTCAAGTGCAGCCATTAATTCGCACACACACAACTCTTGCTCTTTCTCTATAAGAAGCAGGCTTTTCAAGCGAGTTTCATCTGCAAGACATTTATAAAATTGTACAGGTTCCATAATTTTCCTCAGCCTTGGATAGCAAGCTTCAACTCGTTCGCTTAATTAAGAGGGTTAGTATAAGAAGCTTGCTAAAACAAAGTGCGCTTTTATTTAAGCGAAAATTGAATATATGAAAAATCATATATTTAATTGTGTTTTCCAGCAAGATTTTACTAATAAATGTAGTCAGTTTATGTCTGCATGGAATGAAATGAGCTCAAAAGCCTCAATAGCGAACAGTTCCAATTGCTATTAATTGATAAATAAGTAGATGAAAATGATGGATATTTAAATTATTGTATATTGAATTCAAACTTTGGAGCGATGTATGGAACCAGACTATACGCATTACACTTACAGGGAATTACTTGAGGCTTTAGAAAGTATTGATAAAGAAGCCTACCCAAAGCGGGTTAAAGCGTTGGAGTTACGACTTAAAACTTGGTCTGAAGAAACGGTTCTGAAAGCTAAGCGGCCAAATAACAATCTGATAGGTAGCGTTACTATATTCATTTCCATGGCATATTGCACATGGATACTGTTCACGGAAGGATTAGTTAAAGCTAAACTTTTTTTTGCGCCTTTTATCTTGATAGCAACACCGTTTATTTATTTGCTGCAAAAGCGAAAGTATCAGCGACATAAAGACGATTATTTACGACTAGATAAACAAGGTGTCAGGTTTAAACTTGCTAAAAATGAGCACTTTCTACTTTGGACAAATGTTCGTAGTGTAATTTGTTCAGTGAATAAGTCTCATCAGGCTTATTTCTTTGAAGCAGATAGCAGTCAACATTCATGCTCTTTTGAAGCGCGCGAATTCGAGGTAGATGAAGACGCAGTCTTTGATTTTATTTCTCAGCAAGCAAAAAAGCATAGTTTTGACATGAAGTCCGATTAGCGCAGGTTTCTCAAGATTTGTTATGACTGAATAATATTATTGGTGCCGTATTGGCACTAATGTTTTTAAGAATTGCGTATTTTTCTGCACAGATATTCTCCGTACGATCACATTAATCACTTTTATCGGAGAATGTCATGAACAAACTTAGCTATACACTTAGCGCAGTTGCTTTAGCCTTAGTGCTGAGTGGCTGTGGTCAATCGAATGCACAACAAGGCCAACAACCGCCGCCATTAACTATTGATGTGGCTAACGTTCAATTAGAGGAAGTTCAGTCTTGGCATACGTTCACGACTCGATTAGAAGCACCTGAACGTGTTGTTCTTAAACCACGAGTATCTGGTCAACTTAAAAGCATGGCATTCAAAGAAGGTGAGCGAGTAGAAAAGGATCAATTACTTTTTAGCATTGACCCTCGTCCATTTGCAACTCAGGTTGAAAGCTTGAAAGCACAACTTGTAAGTGCAGAAGCAGCATTAAGCCAAGCGCAAGGCGAAGCGGAGCGCGCACAACGTTTGGTTGCTAAAAATGCCATGTCGACAGAGCAAGCAGATCAACGTGATGCGACTTTGCGTCGTGCCATCGCAAACAAAAATGCCATTGCTGCACAGCTTGAAAAAGCGCAATTAGACTTAGAGTTTAGCCAAGTAACTGCGCCTATCAGCGGCGTTATTTCTCGTGCCGATGTCACGCAAGGTAACTATGTGAGTGCCGGTGATACAGCCCTTACAACCATTGTTTCTGATGACTTGGTATATGCGTATTTTGATGTAGACGAACGCACATGGAGCAAGCAGTTTGCTGGCATGAATGCAGATACTGGCGTGATGGTGCAATTACAACGTATCAATAGCCAACAGCCAATTGCAGGTAAAGTCGACTTTATTGATAACGAAATCAACCCAACAACTGGTACGTTGCGTGTTCGCGCAGTGTTTGACGCGCAAGCGCATAACTTAAAGCCGGGTGCCTTTGCACGTATTTCAATGGCTGCACAAACGCCAAAAACCTTGGCAATTGTACCGGAGCGCGCAATTGGTACTGATCTCAAAAACCGCTTTGTTTTAACCGTAGATGAAAATAACACCTTGCAATATCGCTTGGTTGAGCTTGGTGAGCGCTACGGTGCGTACCGTGCCATTAAAAGTGGTTTAGTTCGTGGCGACCGTATTGCAGTAAATGGTCCAGCACGCGTTGGTCCAGGTATGCCAATTACACCGAATAAGGTGGCATTTAATTTTGAGAATACTCAGTTTGTTCTTAAGTCTACAAATACCTCAAGTGATTTATTAGTCAGCGCAGCGAAGTAGAGAGTATTATGAACTTTTCACACTTTTTTATCTCAAGGCCCATATTCGCGGCCATGCTCTCTCTGATCTTCGTGATCACTGGAGCAATTTCATTGTTTCAGCTACCAGTAAGTGAATATCCAGAAGTGGTACCACCTACGGTTGTGGTAAACGCAACGTATCCGGGTGCTAACCCGAAAGTTATTTCACAAACAGTTGCAACGCCCCTTGAGCAAGAGCTAAATGGCTTAGAGAACATGCTTTATCACTCGTCTCAAGCTACCAGTGATGGCCGTTTGACGTTAACTGTGACATTTGCACTGGGGACTGATCTTGACCAAGCGCAAGTACAAGTGCAAAACCGAGTGAATAACGCCTTGCCGCGTTTACCACAAGAAGTACAGCGCTTAGGTGTAACGGCACAAAAGTCGTCACCAAACTTGGCGATGGTGGTGCACTTGGTTTCACCTGATGGCGCTCAAGATACCGCTTATATGGCCAACTATGCTGATATTTATATCAAAGATGAGCTTAAGCGTTTACCGGGTGTGGGTGACTTACAGCTATTTGGTGGCTCAAAATATTCAATGCGTGTGTGGTTAAATCCAGATGCATTAGCGGCTCGTAACCTCACAGCGACAGATGTAATGGGCGCTTTGCGCACGCAAAACCAACAAGTGGCAGCGGGTTCTTTAGGTGCACAACCTTCGCCTGAAGAAAACCAGTTTCAAATTCTTTTAAACGTTAAAGGGCGTTTAGAAAGCATCGAAGAATTTGAGCAAGTCATCATCAAAGTGGGAGAAAACGGTCAGCTTACACGTCTTAAAGACATTGCTAAAATTGAACTGGGTCAAGAGAACTACGCATTGCGTGCCATGCTTGATAACCAGCCAGCACTCGCGATGCCGGTATTCCAGCGCCCTGGCTCAAACGCAATTCAGCTGTCAGATGATGTGCGCGAAACCATGGCGCGTTTGCAGCAAGATTTCCCAGCAGGCATGACGTATGAAATAGCCTATGACCCAACGGTTTTCGTACGCGGCTCAATCGATGCCGTGATTGCAACCCTAGCTGAAGCGATTCTATTGGTTGTTGTGGTCGTAGTGTTGTTCTTACAAACTTGGCGCGCCTCTATTATTCCTCTAATTGCTGTGCCAGTTTCATTGGTTGGTACTTTTGCCATCATGCAATTACTAGGTGTGTCTATTAATACCTTGTCGCTGTTTGGTCTTGTGTTGGCAATCGGTATTGTTGTGGATGATGCCATTGTTGTTGTTGAAAACGTTGAGCGTAATATTGCCGATGGTCATAGTCCATTTGAAGCTACTAAAATCGCGATGAGTGAAGTAACAGGCCCAATTATTGCGATTGCATTTGTACTGTGTGCGGTATTCATTCCTACGGCGTTTATTACCGGTCTTTCAGGACAGTTTTATAAGCAGTTTGCGTTAACCATTACTATTTCAACGCTTATTTCAGCGTTTAATTCATTAACGTTATCACCTGCATTGTCGGCAATTTTATTAAAGCCACATGATGCACCACAAGATAAGCTGACAAAATTACTGAACGCGTTATTCGGTACTTGGTTATTCAAACCATTCAATCGCTTATTTGATAAAGGCGCACAAGGCTACGAAAAAGTCGTGAAAAAGCTGATCCGTATGAGTGTGGTTGTCGGTGTGGTGTATCTTGCTTTAGTTGGCTCAACTATTGGCTTATTTAACTCTGTACCGGGTGGCTTTATTCCTCAGCAAGACAAGCAATATCTAGTTGCAGTGGCACAACTGCCAGATGCGGCAAGCCTTGATAGAACTGAAGAAGTTATTAAGCAAATGCAAGAGATTGCCTTGGAAGTACCGGGCGTTGCGCATACGGTTGCTTTTCCTGGTTTATCGGTAAATGGCTTCACCAACAGCACCAATAGCGGCATTGTGTTCACGCCACTGGATGATTTTAGCGAACGTAATGACCCTAGCTTGTCGGCCTTTGCCATTGCAATGCAATTAAACCAACGTTTTGCTGCCATTGATGAAGCGTTTGTGGCTGTATTCCCACCACCGCCAATTCTGGGTTTAGGCACAACAGGTGGCTTTAAACTTCAAATTGAAGACAGAAGTAACCAAGGGTTTGAAGCGCTGTTTGCTGCACTGCAATCAACCATTGGCGCTGCACAAAAAGACCCTGCACTCATGGGCTTATATTCAAGCTTTAGAATTCAAGTACCGCAAATGGACATTAACATTGACCGTGAGCAAGCGCTAATTCAAGGCATTCCGTTAGACGAAGTATTCAACGCACTACAAGTCTATTTAGGTTCTGCATACGTGAATGACTTCAATATGTTTGGCCGTACTTATCAAGTAAAAGCGCAAGCTGAAGCGAAGTTTAGGTCGAAGAAAGAGCAGATCAATAACTTAAAAGTGCGCAATGCTGCAGGCCTCATGGTGCCTCTAGGTTCTGTTGTGACTGTAGAAGAAACCACAGGTCCTGATCGTGTGATGCACTATAACGGTTATGTTACCGCTGAATTGAACGGCAGCCCTGCACCGGGTTATAGCTCAGACCAAGCGCAACAAGCCATTGAAGCGGTACTGGCGAAAACACTGCCAGAAGGGATCACCTATGAGTGGACTGAGGTGACGTATCAACAGATCTTAGCGGGTAATACTATGGTGTATGTATTCCCACTGGTGGTTGTATTGGTCTTCATGGTATTGGCAGCGCAATATGAAAGCTTACGTTTGCCATTGTCGATTATTTTAATTGTACCAATGACGATTTTCTCAGCGCTGGCAGGTGTTTACATGCTCGGTGGCGATAATAATATCTTTACGCAAATTGCTTTGATTGTACTGGTTGCGCTGGCTTCTAAGAATGCAATCTTAATGGTCGAATTTGCCAGAGATAAGCATTTACAAGGTGCAACGCATCTAGAGGCGATCATTGAAGCGTGTCGTTTACGTCTTCGTCCAATACTGATGACATCAATTGCCTTTACGGCAGGTGTAGTACCTCTGGTACTGGCATCAGGCGCAGGGGCTGAAATGCGTCAAGCAATGGGTAATGCCGTATTCTTCGGCATGATTGGTGTAACGGTATTTGGCTTGTTATTCACGCCAGTATTCTATCGTCTAGTAACGGCTAGGGAGCAATAAAATGCGCGTATTTAAAATGACGTTATCGGGTATTGCTCTGGCCGTGTTGGCAGGATGTGCAAGTGCCCCAAATATTGACCAAGCACTGCAAACGTCGCAAACCTTCAGTAATGCATTAAACACACATGTGTTGTTATCTGAAGTGGCGAAACAAAGCGAACAAAACTGGTGGCAGCAACTGAACATCGCTGAGTTAGACCAACTTGTGGTTGATGTATTGGACAAAAACCAAAACTTAAAAGCATCGTCGGCGCGTTTGCGCGCCGCCCTTGCTGGGTTATCAGTGCAGCAACGCGCAAACCTGCCGCAAGGTGGCTTATCTGTATCTGGTAACCGCTCTAATACGCCTAGTAGCACAAATCCAAATGCAGATGTTGTGAGCTCAGCAGCCGCGGGTGGTAACGTGAATTGGCAACTGGACTTATCGGGTCGCATTGCTGCACTTACTTCAGCGGCAGAAGCGGTTGCAGTTGATAGCCAAGCGCAATATCAGCAGTTACTGACTGAGCTAGTTAGCACGTCTGTTCGTAGCTTTTTACAATGGCAGAACTTACAACAGCAACATGCATTAACCCTTAACCAATTAAAAGCACTCGAAGACTCGATGGAGATCATTCAAGTGCGTATTGAAGAGGGCATAGCGACAGATCTTGAGTTAAATAGAACACGTGTGCAGTACTTTGAGCTTAAGCAACGATTGCCTCAAATTGGTGTTGAGCTTGCCCAAGTTGAGCAAATTCTAAGTGCACTAACCGATAAACGTGCCGATGAACTTAGTTTCACTGTGTTGAGTCAAACAGACTACGATGCGCTTAATTTAACAGTGAATGTGCAATCGGCAGATGACGCACTCATGCAGCGCGGTGATATTCGTTCAGCGATGGCCAAGGTACATCAACAAGGTTATTTGGCACAAAGTGCAGAGCGTGCGCTTTATCCTGATATTAGCTTATCGGCCTTTGCTGGCGTGTTAAATATACCGGGTATGAACTTCAATAATACCCAATCGAATTGGCAAGTTGCGCCAAGCATCAATTGGTCTTTATTCAGTTACCCGCAGTTATTGGCTCAACTTGACGCTCAAACTGCATTATCAGAAGCAAGCTATCACAGTTATAAGCAAACTTTGACCGATGCATTGTCGCAAACTGAGCTGTCTTTACGTGCTTTACAACATGCTCAGCAGCAGTTTGCACTCTCTACGCAAACTGTAAAAGCCGCGCGAGCTGCTTATCAACAAGCTGAAGCGGGATATCAAGAAGGACAATTAGCCTACCTTGATTTACTTGCAGCAAGACAAGACGTGCTCAGTGCTGAGCGCAGCCAAGTGTTGATCCGTAACCAATGGTTAAGTGCTTCTGTTGCAGCATATAGCCAATTGAGCGGTGGCTGGTCATCACAATTAATCTCTAATCTCTAACAGAGGAGGCCTCATGTACAAGGATAACAACAAAATGAATGCATTGGAGTTACGCCAACATGGGGCTGACTTCGATTTGAAAATGACACAGCTCGATTTGCCTACTCCTAGAGGCAATGAGCTATTGATAAAAGTAGAGTGTGTCGCATTAAATCATTTAGATGCCAGCTTTGCTGAAAAAGGCTTTAGCCAGTGGCAATATCCACATATTTTGGGCTCAGATGCTGTGGGTACGGTTGTTGATGCACCAAAAGGAGTATTTCCGGCTAAAGGCGCACGGGTTTTATTTCATGCGAACCTTGCCCAGCAAGGCATGCTAAAGCAATTTACTGTTATGCCAAATCATGCGGTTTCTGAGTTACCAGAGCAAATCGAAAGCGAATTAGCTGTTGCATTGCCAAACTCGGGTATGGCGGCATTGCTTGCAATTGAAAAACTTAAGTTGCAAGAAGGGGACACACTCGCAATAAATAGTGCACAAGGTGCAGTGGCTCATTTTGCGATTCAGTATGCAAAAAAACAGGGAGCACAAGTATTTGCGTTTGCTCAAAAGCCACATCATAAACGTTTGAAAAAACTGGGTGCTGACTTTGTGTTTGATTGTAGTAAAAAAGACGATGCAATCTGTGCGCAAATAAAGCACGAAATTGGCCCTGATGGCTTTGATTGTGTGATTAACACAATTGGCAAAGAAAGCGTCGTTCAAGATATTCAAAAACTAAGGTTCTGTGGGCGTATAGCTTGTCTAAATGGGTTTTCTGCGATCCCCGAAGAGTTACTATTCGAAAAAGCACCTAATATTGGCGTGGTGTCGATTGCAGGTGCTTGGTTGGCAAATAGTTTATGCGCACAACAGCATTTATGTTTTATGGGCGAAACGCTTTTAAAGGATATTGAAAGTGGTGTCATACAAGCACCAGAAATAGAGTTGATTGAGTTTAACGTCGAAAGCGTAAAAGACACGTTACAATGCCTTTTGAACCAAACCTGCATCAAGCGACCCGTTGTTAAAATTACTTAATGTTTGTGAAAGCTTATTGAAAATAAGCTTTCACAAAATCGATAAATACTCTCAGTTTGTAAGGCGGGTAAATGAGCTGAGGGTAGAACATATAAAGCTCGCCACTGTTTTTTATTTTCTCTTGTTGTAACACTTCAACGAGCTGACCTGAATTTAGCTCATCTTTAACGAAATAATTCGCGATCCTGAAAAGCCCACCGCCTTGTTGAGCTGAGCGCTTTAACATGTGATTATCGTTACTAGATAGCCAACCATTGATGTTTACTTGTTGGGAAGTAAAAGGCCAGATGGTTTGCTCAGTCACTGTCAGGCATTGGTGATTTTCTAAGTCAACAACCGAGGCTATTGGACCATTTGATTTTAGGTAACTCGGAGAGGCAACAATGATATGCTCATAGTTGAACAGTTTATTGGCAACCATGTTATCTGGCGGTGATGAGGTGGCACGAAAAGCCAAATCAAAATCTTGTTGGTTTAAATTAAACGTCCGGTAACTTGAGTTAATTACAAACTCAATATTCGGATGCTGTTGTTTAAACTTATGGCAAATGTCGAAAAGAAAGATGCTCGCAAACATTTTTGGTGCAGTGAGTCTTATAACCCCAGTAACTTGTTGTGAGTCAGTGGTTTTTTCGATATCAAACAACTGGGTTCTTATTCGCAATGCTTGTTCATAAACGTGAACACCTTGGGCGGTAAGTTTGACACTACGCGTTGTTCTTAGAACTAAAGGCGTTTTTAAGTGGGTCTCAAGCTGTTTTATTTTTTCAGAAAGATAACCTTTAGAGATTCCTAACTGTTCCGCGGCTTTTGTAAAGCTAAGTTGTTCTGCTAGTGTTAAAAATAGCATCAGCAACTCAACACGTTTATGTTCATTTATAATCATTACTGTTTGCTATATAAAACAATGTTTTCTTAATTATACCCTTTTATTCATTGCACAGAACAATAAACTAGAGAGACTAAAAAACTAATTAAGGTGACTTGATGACGAAACAGACTTTACCACTTAAAAAATATTACCCTTATGTCAGTCGCATTGCCTACGGATGTATGGGTTTAGGCGGTGAGTGGGATAATTCTTCGATTATGAATAAAGATATCTCACAAGCGCATTCTGTGATTGAAGCGGCACTGGCTTATGGTATTAATTTCTTCGACCATGCTGATATCTATCGAAATGGTAAAGCTGAGCAGGTTTTTGGTGAAGTGTTAAAGAAAAAACCGGAACTGAGAGAAAACATGATACTGCAATCTAAATGTGGGATCCGTTTTAAAGAAGGGGTTTTACCTGGCCGTTATGACTTTTCTGAAAAGTGGATCAAGCACTCGGTTGAAGGCAGTTTAAGACGTTTAAATACTGAGTACCTAGACATTTTAATGCTGCACAGACCAGATCCCTTAATGCAAATTGAAGAGTTGGCTGAGACATTATTAGAATTAAAATCAGCAGGCAAGGTTAATCATTTTGCGGTTTCTAATATGAGTCATCACCAGATTTCATATATGCAGAAACATCTTGAACTGCCAATAATCGCAAACCAAATCGAGATGAGTTTAGGAAAGCTGGATTGGCTCAATGACGGTGTCATGGTGGGCAGTGCGGGCAATCATCAGGTGGACTTTGTAAGTGGTACTCTAGAATATTGTCAAAATGAGCGGATACAACTCCAAGCTTGGGGATGTTTAGCTAAAGGTCGGTTCTCAGATCAAGGTTTGCAGTCAGAGTGTCATGTGACGAGACTAACTACCAAACTCATCTTTGAATTGGCTGAAGCACATCATGCAACACCAGAAGCGATTTTACTGGCATTCTTATTAAAGCATCCGAGTAATATTCAACCTGTTATTGGCACAACTAATTTAGATAGAATAAAAGGTGCGACCATGGCGCTCGATTTCGAGCTTACAAGAGATGAATGGTATAGCCTTTTTGTGAGTGCGAGAGGGCAAGCACTACCTTAGAATGAAGAGGAATTAATAAGTGCTATTGGTTGTTAAAAAGGGTCACATAATGTCACCCTTTTAGTTTGAAACTCTCTTATAAAGAGAATGTTCTTGCTACTGACAGCACGATACGTTCATCGGCTGTATCCCAATCTAGGTTGGTGTTTTCAGCAGCCACTTCAATATTAAAACCTTCGTAGCTTGTCTGATAAGCTAGACGATAATGATGGTAAGACTTGTCAGTTGCTTGCCAGCTAAATTTATCACCATCTAATGAGTTTGAGATATCAAAGCTGGCTCTTAAATTGTGGTTTGGCGCAAGTTCAACGGTGTGTGCCACCATCGCAATCGTATGGCCCGCATCTGTTCCAAAATAATCCCAGCTATACCAGAAGTTAAACTCGGTATTACCTAGCTCATTGTTAAAACCGAACTTGGCGTATACTTCAGGGTAGTTACCGTCGCTAGAAGCGCTTTCACCATGATACGTGTAATAAGCGATACCATAATCAATGCTCCATTGGCTGTTTAATTCAGCGTAGTGGCCTACATAAAAATCCCACTCTAAGTTAGTGTCGGTACCCAAATCGACATTCGATGCCCAAGAGCCTGCATATACGCCATTATCGAATGCTTTATCAAGACTCGCTTGAATAGCAGGGCCATTATCAGTTTGGCTAACACCATTGAAAGTATAATCAGATGCGCCAGTAACGGTTGTACTCCAATCTGCCATTGCCAAATTTGAGCATAGCGCGAGAGAAATAAGAGATGTTTTAATCATTGTTGTCATAATTAGCTTACTGTTTCTATTTTTGTATAGTCGATTTCATTTTCTTTTGGTGAACCTTCAATATTGGCTACGGCTTTATATTTTTTCACCAAGATATAACCAAAACAGGCGAAGAAAATGCCGATCACAATGGCGCCAACCCATTGGATCTGTAAAAAGTTGAGTTTGAAAAGTAGGGTCAGTAGAGACAATGCGCCAATGTTCAGCGCGATGTACTTTGCTTTACCTAATTTCTGTACTGTCATGCCCAAATTGTCGGTGTACAAACGCACAAGCGAGTCGAGAGAGTTGATCACAAATACAATACCAACAAACACCATGGCAAAATTCACTAAGCCATTTGTGGCAATGCCAGCTTCATGGTAGTGATAAAGCACTGCAAACCAAGCCGCAATTGGAATTGATGGGAATACCAGCATCGCAGCGAGTACTTGATAGGTCTTTAGTCCACCCACGAAACGTGAAGTAAATTGACCGATCATAATGCTCCAAGCAAACCACCAGAATAAGTAAAACTCATGGTAATCATTAATTGGCAATACAAACTGATGCATGTTGGCAAAATAGTCGCCGATCAAAGCAAAGTTATTGAAGTAACCCGAAATCGCACTGTCACCAAATACGAAAGCATTGGCCCACATTAACGCAATTAAACCAATGAATACCCAAGTGGTAGTGATACTTAAAAAGCGTACATACTTAATGTCAGTGCTTGAGTAAACGGCAAACGCGATGGCTGCAAATACAATGAGGTAGAAAGTCGGAATGATTGACTCACCGTCTCCCATGCTCGGTAAATACCAAGGCAGGTTTGAAAGTAGTAGATATGCAGTAAACGCACAGGTACCGATGATCACCACGTTATTAATAAGCTTTACTAGAGGGATCTCGAAGAACTTTACTTTAGGTTCAATTACACAGAAATAAAAGCAGGTAAGGAAGTAGAATCCCCAGATCAAGAAACCCCAAAAACCAAACTCGATAGCAAGTGGGTTTGTGAAGCCATATTCTGGGCTTGCGTTTATGTCTGCATAACCTGCAAACTCAGTGAGAGGAAACATCACTAAGCCAACATCTAGACCTGAAGTAAACAAGATAGCAATAAAGGTAAAGGTTTTGACCGGTGTAACACCGACCACTTCGACGTTGCCCCATTTATAAATAATGAAAGCAATTGAAAGTAGGGTAAATAAAATGCCCGCACTAAGCCATAAGGTCATTGTCACCCTCCCAAAATAAGTAGAAATAACTCATATTTTCTCCCGTTATGATTGTTATATGTCGTTGCTCTCATTCAACCTAAACGGCTCACCATGACAGCAAGGTGCAACAATTAAGTGCACCTGTGAGATTCTTTATCTTTGCTTGCTACGCCAACCTTCATGCAAATGCACTTTGGCATTCATAGGTGCCAATGGCGTGGTACCTAAAATCATATCTGCGGCTTTTTCAGCGACCATGACAGTGGGGGCGTTCAAGTTGCCATTCGGAATAGTTGGAAAAATAGAAGAGTCCACCACTCGCAGGCCCTGAATACCATGAACTTGGGTTTGCGAGTTCACAACGGCCATCTCATCTTCGCCCATTTTGCATGAACACGAAGGGTGGTAGGCACTCTCGACGGCTTGTCGGACAAACTCATCAATCTGCTCATCAGTTTGTATATGTTCACCAGGTTGAATTTCACCATCACGATAGTCATCAAAGGCAGGTTGAGAGATGATCTCTCGCGTGAGGCGCACACAGGCTCTAAAGCCCTCAATGTCATCTTGGTGTTGCAAGTAATTAAATTGAATTTTCGGCGGCACCAGCGGGTCATTTGACTGAATGGTTACACTCCCTCGACTCTTCGGTTTGTTATGTCCAACATGTACTTGGAAACCATGGCCATCAAATGCAGACTTACCATCGTAACGGATCGCCGCTGGCAAAAAGTGATATTGAATATCAGGCCACTCAATACTGGCTTTTGAGCGAATAAAAGCACAAGATTCAAAGTGGTTTGTAATGCCAAGCCCTGATTTATTCAACACCCATTCAGCGCCGATCAAGCCCTTTGAAATCAAGCCAAGTTTACCGTTTAAAGTAATTGGCTTTTTACACTTGTATTGGAAGTAAAACTCCAGGTGATCTTGTAAGTTTTTACCGACTCCCGGCAACTCATGCTTAACTTCGATACCCGCATTTTCTAAGGCTTTGCGTTCACCGATACCAGATAATTGCAGAATATGAGGAGAGCCTATTGGGCCCGCGCTTAAAATGACTTCTTTACTAGCATCCGCTTGGCATACTTTGTCACTCACACGATATTCAACGCCTGTGGCTTTTTTATCGAGCAAACACACCTTGCTGACAAGGGCACCTGTGACCACAGTTAAATTGCTGCGATGTTTAATTGGGTCTAAATACTCGCGTGAGGTTGAACTACGCACGCCGCCTTTTACCGTCATGTGCATCGGGCCAAAGCCTTCTTGCTGCTCACCGTTGTAGTCATTTGTCACTGGGTATCCGGCTTGAGCGCCCGCCTCAATAAAGGTGCTATAAAGCGGGTTTTTCATTTCATTACCGTTGTTGACGCCCAGTTCACCGGTGCCACCACGATAGGTGTTCTCACCTTGATACCAGCTTTCAGCTTTTTTGAAATAGGGTAAGCAGGCTTGATAATCCCAGCCTTGTGCACCGTGCGCTTGCCATTCATCAAAGTCTTTGGCGTGACCTCTCACGTACACCATGCCATTAATTGAGGACGACCCACCTAGCACTTTGCCACGTGGGCAGTGCATTTTTCGGTTGTCTAAATAAGGCTCTGCTTCAGTATGAAATTGCCATGCATACTTGTCAGTATTCATTGGAATAGACAGCGCAGTAGGCATCTTGATAAAAATACTCTTATCAGAGCCACCTGTTTCTAGTAATAGTACCTTGTTTTTTGCATCCGCTGAAAGGCGATTTGCCAGCACACAGCCCGCAGAGCCTGCACCGACGATGATGTAGTCGTACTGCATATTAGACTCCTAAAATGGGCTTTCGATTTGACTCATACCCACATAAACCGACTTGGTTTGTGTATAGCTATTTAAAGTCTCGATGCCATTTTCGCGACCAATACCTGATTGTTTGTAACCGCCAACTGGCATTTCGGCAGGGGAATTACCATAGCTATTTATCCAACAAATACCGGCTTTAAGCTGGTGGATAACACGGTGCGCGCGTTGAATATTTTGACTAAATACACCGGCACCTAGCCCTAGCTCAGTATTGTTAGCGCGGGTGATCACATCAGCTTCATTTTCGAAAACTAACACGCTCATAACTGGGCCAAAGATCTCTTCTCTGACAATGGTCATGTCGTCAGTACAGTCTATGAAAATAGTCGGTGCAACGAAGTAGCCGTTAGGTGCTGATTCAGGTGATAAAGCATGGCCACCTGTTAGTAAAGTGGCACCTTCGGCTTTGCCTTTTTCGATGTAATCCAGCACCAACTCTTGGTGTTTTTTGGAAATAAGCGCGCCCAGATTAACATTAGGATCAAGGGGATCTCCTGCGATAATATTTGCTTCAGTGCGCGCTTTAAGCTCTTTAATAAATTGCGTATAAACCGATTTGTGAACATATACACGAGTACAGTTAGTACAGATCTCGCCCTGGGTATAAAAATTACCTAACATGGCTGCACTTACAGCTTCTGTGATATCGGCGTCATCAAATACGATTAATGGTGATTTGCCGCCAAGCTCCATGGTCACATCTTTTAAATTCGATGCGGCGCTTTGCATGACTTTTTTACCTGTGCCAACTTCGCCAGTGAACGATACTTTTTCGATCTCTGGATGTGTTGTCAGCCATTGTCCGATTTCTGCAGCACCTTGCACAACGTTGAATACACCTGCAGGCATACCCGCTTCAATGAAGATTTCAGCTAGCTTAATTGCGCCAAGAGGTGTTTCTTCTGATGGCTTAAAGATTAAAACGTTACCAGCAGCAAGCGCAGGGCCTGATTTCCAACATGCAATTTGTAGCGGGTAGTTCCATGCACCGATACCTGCACAAATACCTAAAGGCTCTTTGCGGGTATAGAAAAAGTCGTTGCCAACGGGTTGTTGTGTGCCGACTTGTGTAGGTGCAAGACCTGCAAAGTATTCAATTACATCGGCGCCAGTTTGAATGTCTACACAATCCGCTTCTTGAATTGGTTTACCTGTGTCTAATACTTCAATTTTAGCTAGCTCGTCGTTACGCTCACGTAATAAACAAACGGCTTTGTTTAGAATTCTACTTCTTTCGATTGGAGCCATTGCTGACCAAGCAGCAAAACCTTCGCGTGCACTGGCAATGGCTTTTTTTTGAATTGACTCATCTGCAACTTCGACTTGATAAATTACTTCGTCAGTTGCAGGGTTTTTCACTGCAAAAGTTTCTTTACTTTGGTTTGGCACAAATTGTCCATGAATAAAATTCTGATAAACAGGAGTGGTCATTTTTAGGCTCCACAAGATGAAATGAGGGAAGACACATAATGTTTTGCAAGTTGCTCGGCTTGCTTAAATTCTTGCTCTGAGGCCTTACTTAAAACAGCCCTTAGCCATAAGCCATCGATCATACCCGCCGCTAATTTAGCAGCGCGTTTGGCATCGTTTTCTGGCATTAACGTTTTGAAAGAAAATGCTAGGTTACTGTATAAGCGTTTTGCATTTACGGTTTGCAATCGGTGCAATTGTTCATCATGCATTGATTGCGCCCAAAAACTTAACCAAGTTTTGGTACTACTGGTTTGCTGTTGAATAACTGAAAAGTTCGCCTCAACAATAAACATTAACCGTTCTTCAGCAGAGCAAGATAGCTGGGTTTTACTGATTAAACTGGTTTTCAAACTATTTAATAAAAAGCGTACAGTCGCCTCAATGAGGCCTTGCTTGCCTCCAAAGTAATGGCTAATGATCCCTGAGGATAAGCCCGCTCTCTTACTAATGCTGTTTATGGTCGTGGCATGTAAGCCCACTTCTGCGACCGACTCTAACGTTGCTTCAATGAGTTGTTGGCGACGTATCGGTTCCATTCCTACTTTTGGCATAACTTTTTATTAATTGATCGTTCAATTAAAATAAATTCTATAGAGTTCTAAGTAATTTTTCAAGCTTGTATAGGTTTTTGCTATTTGTTCTTATAAATGTGCTTGGTTTAACTTTTTGTTTATTATTGGTTTTAACTTTTTATGTTTGGTTTTAATTATTTTTGTTTGAGTAGTTAAATTTATAGTTAAAATTATTTGTTCCTGTGGTTTTTTACTGGTTTTTACATTGATTAAGTTGTTTTAAATTGCGGGGAGGGGCGTTTTTTATGGTGCTATTTTAAAATTTACAGGGTGTTTGCTGAAAATATAGTCTGAAATAGTGCTTGTACGGCTAGTGTTCCTAGTGATTTGTAATTTGATTCGAGTTCTAATAATTGTTAATATGCTTCGAATACAAAGTATTTGAAAGCCACTTTGTAGCGTCATGCCTTTCTTGGTTAAATTTATAAATCACTGAATATAAACAAATAACCTTAATTGGATTATTCGGGTGTGTGTGCGTTTTAAAGTTTTAAATCAAATTATTTTCGACAATGGTTTGTATTTAGTAAGTGTTTTCTCGCATTAACCTATTTATGGAGAGATCATGTCAGCCGTAGCAAGTAGTTATTACGACTGTGATGAAATTGTTGAATTTAATCAAATCCGCCATGGTCAGTTAAATAGCAGAATTTATGTGACTGACTCGACGATAAAAACCCCAAATACTTTCCATGAGGCATTAGTTCAAGTCGCTTTAGCGCAAGGTTATGGCAAGATAATCGCAAAAGTAAAAGGCTCACAATTATTATCTTTTTTGAAAAAGGGCTATAAGATTGAAGCGACAGTACCGGGTTATTTCGGGAGCGAAGATGCGGTATTTATTTCTTATTTTTTAGATAAAAATCGTGAGCAAAGTGAATTCAGTCAACAATACGATGAAATCGTTGCCGAAGCCTTAAAATCTAACCCTTGGCATCTGGGAAAGTTTAACGAGCCGGTTCAATTCAGAAGCTGTAATCTCACCGATATTCGTGCTTTAAGTAAATTATACGGGCATGTTTATACTAATTACTCATCCCCTGTAAGTAATGAAGAATTCATTAAGACGAGCATGAATAGTGGTGTGCAATACTACTGCGCTGATTATATGGGCGTTATTGTTGGTTGCTTGCGTGTTGAGCTAGATAAAGACACCAGCAATGCGCGTATTTACGATCTAGGCGTGATGACGCAATTTCAGAATCAAGGCATAGCATCTGCGCTTTTAAACAAAGTTAAGCAGTTTTTACAACAACAAGATATTAAATACGTTTATACCTTATGTTTGGCGACTTCATTACCTATCAACAAGATATTTTCGCAGCAAAAATATGAGTTTGGTGGACGGCTAACTAATAACAATCGAATTGAAGATGAATTCAAGTCTTTGAACCTCTGGTTTAAAAAGTTAGCAGAGTAATAATACCAATCCTCAAAATAGATCACTTAATTAAGAGGATTGGTAAAATCAGAAGGGTGACAATATAAGATTACTGTCTTTGATTAAAAAGCTTATTCTGCTTCTGTTTGCTTTTGGCTGCTGAGGTGCATCGGATCAATTTCAAGCACAGGTGCAGCATCGATTTCTGTTGCATCCATCATAGAAGCAATACGTTGCATAGAGGAAAGCAATAAAGATTGCTCCCATTCTTCTAGCTGACAAAACTTTTGGATAAAGTGCTCTTGTAGAGGTTGTGGTGCATCAATTAATGCTGTCTTACCATCTTCAGATAAAAACAACCCAACACGTCGTTTGTCTTCAGAGCTTCTAACTCGTTGGATCAAGCCGCGGTTTTCAAGTCTATCTAATATGTTCGTTACTGTTGCTGCACTGAGGTTAATTTGTTTGGCAACCTGACTCGCCGTCACACCTTTAACTCGCGCAATTTCTTGCATGATAAGTAACTGTGGACCTGTTAGACCCGATGATTTATTTAATTGCTTAGAATGCAAGTCAATCGCACGGATGACTTTTCTGATTGAGACTAGTAGCTCTTCGTATTTTTCCATGATTACAGCACTGATAGACTATTTGTGCCGATAATAGCATCTATCTCAAAAGGATTAAAATACTGATGAAGAATCAGTGATTTTAGTATTTAGCGTATGTTGGAAAGGCACTATCAGGCAAGTTTTGCGTTTATCAAAATCTTTTTTAGTGCCTTAAATTGTTCTTTTTGTAAATTTTTTGTTCTTTTAAGTCTAATTAAGTTCATCCTTTTGCATTAAATTTGTTGCTATAAATACTCTCGCTCATATAATGTTCACAAAAAGTGCATAGTAGTGCACTTTACTTTGTGGTGCGGTGTGTATGCGGTTTTGTGTTCTAACATTTTTTCTTTTACTTCCTAATTGGTGTTTTTCACAAACGCCTTTGGTGGTAGATATCATGCAAAGTGAAAACTTTACGCAGCGTTATCAAAGTTTTTTAAATGGTCGCTCCCCTTATGAAGTCAAAGACTTTCATGCCACAACAAAAGGATCACACATAGAAATTATTGAAATGATCCTGTTACAACAAGCGTTAAAACTTGGAGGTATTGATAGACCTATCGTTTTTAACCCAAAACCTTCTATCAACATTTTAGAATATTCAGATCTAATTGCTGGAGACAGTCTGGTTTTGGCTCGCTCTGTGTGGCATGAAGACATTCTCAATTATCGAGGGTCATTGTTTGTAAGTGAACCTTTAGTTAAATTTGGCGAATACGAAGCTGGTTTATATGTTGCTAAGCGTAACGTGCATCTCCACAATTTAGCTAAGGCTCAGCTAGAAAGCCTAACCGTGGTTGCAAACCCCAGGTGGAAGGTAGATTGGCGTGCACTTCATAATACCGACTTAAACATTGTGAGCTTTATTGGCCTTTGGGAAACCATGTTGGAAATGGTAGAGACCAGTGTGGTGGATGCTATGCTGATCAACTTTAGTGTTAGTCAAAGCTTAGAGTTAAACTTTGAGAATCGCTTATATGTGCCGATCAATAATATTAAGGTATTTTTGCCAGATTCTAGACATTTTGTCGTAAGTAAACGCCATCCAGAAGGTCGCGCAGTATTTAAGGCGCTCAATAAAGGTCTAAGTATACTTCGAACAAATGGCACAATAGAAAAAGCGTTGAAACAGTCAGGTTTCATTAATGAGAAAGTCACGGATTGGCAAACGATAAACATTCAAATGCTCAATCCGGGATTGCAATGATTAAATATACTTCTCAGCTTATTGCGTTATTTCTTTTCTTTTTTTGTTTTGAATCTTCCAGTAAAACATCTGCGTCTAAGTTTCAAACAAAAAGTTTTGCTGAGCTACCCGCAAAGCTAGAGGTGTATAAAAAAGCAGTATTGGCAACATATGACTTAAAATTATTGCCAAACCTAAAGGCGCTCGAGCAAGAAGCGGCTTCTGTTAACAATGCTAAAGTTCAAGCTGAAGCATTATTATTGGTGGCATTACTTAAACACCGTTACGGTGACTACAAAGAGAGCTTAACGCTTAATCAACAGGCGCTAGATATTGCGGTGGAGCAGGCCGATCCCGCTCTGTTGATCAGTGTTTACCTTTCAATTGTTCATTTAGAGGTATCTTTAGAGCGCTTTAAGCAAGCATCAGAAAAAATGAATAAAATAGCACTTTTAGTCAATCAATTACCTAAAGTCAGTATTTTGAGGGCTAAGGTTTTTCTTTGGCAGGCTAGGATCTATTTCAGTAAAGGTAGTTATTTGCAAGCATTGTATGTGCTAGATGACGCGCTAGACAAACCGAATATGAGCAAGTCGATTTACATTGAGTTGCTGATTGAGAAAGCCAAAGTAAAGTTAGAAATGGGTGAGCACATTGCAGCACAGAATTTGATTGATCAAATTAGCCAGTACAACTCAGACAGTCAATTCCATCATACTAAGTTAATGGTTAAAGTGCTGCAAGCGAAGACATACCTTCAAGCTGGTTTGTTTGCAAAAGCGATTTTAACTGCCCAAGATGGTCTACAAAGTACTTTTCACACACGTTTTTTAGAAGAGCAAGCACAATTACAACATACTCTGGCTGCCAGTTTTGCTCAAATCCAAGATTATCAATGGGCGCATCTATATCTGAAGCGCTATGCATTTACACAAAAGGCATTAGACCTGCAAAAAAGAAATAACAAGTTACTGCAGCTTGAGGCTAGGTTTGACTTTGATCAGCAAAGGCAGCAGTTGTCTTTACTCGAAAAAGATAATGCCCTAAAAGAGCAACAGATAACGCAACAGATGCAAGCAATCGAAAACACCGCTTTATTACAACAGCGAGTGATATTACTTGTGGTGTTGTTTTTTACATTACTATTTTTTATATATTGGCGCTGGCAAAACAGACGTACGTTGAAAATACTTGAGCAGCAAGTTGCTCAGCGTACACAAGAGCTTGCAATTAGAAATAAACAGCTTCAAGCATTAAGTTATACAGATAGTCTAACAGGGGCCTATAATCGTCACTTCTTATTCACCCACATTGACGAATATTTACCCACTGATATTATGACCGAGTCAACCATTATGTGTTTAATTGATATCGACTTGTTTAAGCGGGTCAATGACACCTATGGGCATAGCGCAGGTGATGCAGTTCTAAAATCTTTTGTAACTGTGCTAAAACAAACGATTAGGCAAAATGATGTCATTATTCGTTGGGGTGGTGAAGAATTTTTACTATTAATGCCTAATATCTCGCGTGACGCAGCAGCAGAAATACTAGAGCGGATCAGAGTTAATATAGAGTCTTTTGAGTTTAAAGATAATAACATACGAATTCCGGTTACTGCTTCATTTGGCTTTACACCATTTCCTTTGCAAAGAAACTCGGCTTTGCTTGACTGGGAGCAAACCATCGAACTTGCAGACTTGTGTTTATATACGGCGAAGAACGGTGGCAGGAATGCATGGGTTGGGATCACAGAAGCAAAGTTTGACAAAGCCCTTAAGGCTGAAGATATTGTTAATAATGCCAAGCAATTAATAGAGCAGGGAAACCTAAAGGCAATCTCAAACCGTGAGGAGATCGTCAATACCATGATAAACTAAACAAAAAGTTTATCTATTTGAGCGAAACTGTGCTGCCGATTGAATCTGTTTTTTCACAATTGACCGACTCCTTATCTTCTCACCCGAGTGTATTACTACAGGCCCCCCCAGGTGCAGGTAAATCAACTTGGTTGCCTTTACAACTCATGTTATCAAGGCAATTTAAGAAAATAGTGATGTTAGAGCCGCGCAGATTAGCGGCGCGCAATATTGCTAATTTTTTAGCTCAACAACTAGGTGAACAAGTCGGCGAGCAAATCGGATTAAGAATAAAGCAAGAAGCGAAAGTCAGTCACCGAACGCGTTTAGAAATCGTCACTGAAGGCGTTTTAACACGCATGATCCAGCAAGACCCAGAGTTAGATGGCATAGATCTACTTATCTTTGATGAATTTCATGAGCGCTCATTACAAGCAGATACTGCGTTGGCTTTATCATTAGAAAGCCAAAGCGCACTGAGAGATGACCTTAAAATTTTAGTCATGTCTGCGACATTAGACTCTGAGCGTTACCAGCAGTTTTTACAATGTCCTTTGATTCGCTCGGAGGGTCGAAGCTATCCTGTCGAAGAAATGTATGTGCCACTTCGCAACGAGCGAGAGTGGTTAGCAGCTATTCCAAATGTAATACATAAAGCGATTGAAGAGCAATCTGGCAGTATTTTGGTCTTTCTTCCAGGCCAAAAAGAGATTAATTTTGTGGCACAAAATTTAGGTGAATTGGGCGACAATATTGACGTTGTCAGCTTATTTGGCGAGCAAAATAAACAACAACAGCAAGCCGCTATTGCTCCAGCACCGCAAGGAAGAAGAAAAGTGGTATTGACCACCAATGTGGCCGAAACGTCTTTGACCATCGAAGGCGTTCGTGTAGTGATAGACAGTGGTAAAAAGCGCGCTGCGGTTTATAACTTGAACACCGGTGTGAGTGAGCTTAAAACACAGTCAATCTCAAAAGCGTCGGCGGTGCAAAGGGCGGGGCGTGCAGGGCGTATTGAGCCGGGAGTTGTTTATAGACTTGGTGAAAAAGCGCAGTTCGACCGACGCATAGCCCACGATTTACCCCAGATAAAAACATCAGATATTAGTGCCTTAATGCTCGAGGCCAAAGTATGGGGAGCAGAAGTGTCAGCTCTGCCATTACTTGATCAGCCATCGTTATCTCAGCAAGAGCAAGCGACTCAATTACTACAGATGTTAGAAGTGCTAGATGCCAACGGAAAATTAACTCCATTAGGCGCTCAGATCCATAGTTTTGGTACTGAACCAAGACACGCCCATATGATATTAAAAGCCCAACAACTTGAAGTTGAACTCCCAGGCATTACTGCTTTGGCATGTGCATTGGTTAGTCTTTGGGAGCAAGGAAAACAACATAACCCTGATGTAGCGATTGCACTGTCTACCATGCTAACTAAACCAACATCAAGCTTC
This sequence comes from Pseudoalteromonas sp. AWM4_233, assembly GCF_056158285.1. NCBI lineage: Bacteria > Pseudomonadati > Pseudomonadota > Gammaproteobacteria > Alteromonadales > Pseudoalteromonadaceae > Pseudoalteromonas > Pseudoalteromonas sp. AWM4_233. Next base: position 1,355,999 of record NZ_JBSWSZ010000001.1, read on the forward strand.
AAGCAAGCGTATCAGCACTGGTGTAAAAGGCTTAAAATTGCAAAACCTGCAGAGCTCCCTATATCTGCCGTGCCACTCCTTATTGCATTGGCTTACCCCGATCGTATTGCAAAACGCAGAGGGCAAGGCTTTTTAATGGCAAATGGTGCAGGTGTCAAAGTTAATGAACAAGTGTGGCCAGTTGCTGAGTACTTAGCCATTGTATCCTTGGGTGGAGAAAAGGGCATGCAGGTGTTTAGTGCGACTCCCTTACATATTGAAGAGTTAAATGCCTATCTTCCATATTTGATAAGCGAACAAACAGTTTGCGAATTTGATGAAAAACAGCAGAAGTTTATTCATGAAGACCGAGAAATACTTGGGCAGATAATCCTTTCGAGCAAACCAAGCAGAGCCGAAATTGACACACAAGCAAGAACGCAAGCATGGTTAAGTTTGATAGCTAAACAAGGTCTATCATTATTCAAATCATACGGCGAGTGTGAGCAGTTACTTATTCGCTTTGAATTAGCCTGTAAGTTTTACCCTGACACATTCAATGATTTATCTGAGCATGCATTAACAGCAGATTTAACATGGTTGTCTCCATATTTAGAGCAAGTAAAGCAGTTCGGCGCGTTAACTAAACTCGCGCTCAAAGATGCACTAATGAGTCGTTTAGATTGGTCCCAACAGCAAGCTTTAGAACAACTCCTGCCCGTCAGAATACAAGTGCCCTCAGGGTCTAATATAAAGCTCACTTATCAACAAGAAGGACCAGCAAAACTCAGCGTTCGAATGCAAGAGGTGTTTGGTATGCTTGAAACCCCAAGACTGTGTGAAGGGCGGCTTCCTTTGTTAATGGAGTTATTATCCCCAGCGCAGCGTCCTTTACAGCTTACACAGGACTTAGCGAACTTCTGGGGCACAAGTTATAAAGACGTGCAAAAAGAAATGAAAGGGCGTTATCCAAAACATTTTTGGCCAGATGATCCAGCCAATAGTCCAGCAACAAATAGAGTAAAAAGTCGTATGTAGCGACTTTTTATCACTTAAAGTGCAGTTAGGGATCACGCTTTTAATTGTAAGAAACAGTAAGTTATTGTCAGCGCTTTGCGCCTAATTTATTGACTTGATGCTGCTAAGGCTAAGAGAAATAAATACAATCTAGATCATATTTACAATGAGTATGTCTACATTTTTTAAAAAGGGGTTTTGCAATTTTCTGAGGCTTTGCTAATCGTTTTATTAAAGCCAATCACGGAGTTTGTCGTATGAAACCTTACCTGCCTGCTGTTTTAACTGCTTTAGTATGTCTATCCGGCTGCGGTTCAAGTAGCTCTGAAGATAGTCAGAATATGACATCTACCCCAGAGCCGACACAATCAACAAATGACGAAACTGAAGCGCCTAAAGTTGCTTTACGTTTCCCAACTAGTTTAATGGTGTCATCACCTTTTTCTGACAGTTCACAGCAAAAACGCGCAAAAAACAGCCCGAATTACGCGCCAAATACACCTCTCTTTGGCCCAACTGTCCCTAGTTATTTTTCCGCAACAGAGCAAATAGGGCAGGTGTTAGCCGGGGAGCTTGCAATTTCAGATGCATTTGATGTTGCCTCTTTCTATCAAGTTAGCATTAACTCAGATTGTTTCGGCCCCCAGTTAATGTATGAAGGGCACCCTGAAGCGAGTGGCTCAGGCAGTAGTTCAGGTACATTACCCAGTGGTGATTTGGGTTTGTGGCTTGCAGAAGATAGCAGTGGGAACGCTTGCGCCGTATCGCAAATAAATGCACTGCTTTCTGGTGTTGAATCACAAACACAAATGGCGTTAATGGTTATTGCGAGTTTTATCAGCGTTGCAGACAGTGAAGGTGAATCTTTGCCGGAAGAGGGCGCAACACTAGATCTCACCACTTATATGAATGCCCAAGGGATAACCAGCGTTAGCTTCGATTCTGCAAGCATCTCTCTTGCGTCAGATACCTGGACATATAGCGCTGAAATGGACTATCAAGTGTCTGGCAATGACTATCGAATTACTATTTCAATGTCGCACGCGCCTAGTTCAGAAGAAACTGAATATACCGGGTTATTACAATACACGGTTGAAGGAAAGCAAGGGGTGTCTGGTATAGAGTGGCCAGGGTTTAATTGCAGTCAGAATGAACGTACGTTCGCAGCGTCTCTCGCGTATGAAAGAGAAGATGATGAGATGAACTTGCAATTAAGAAATGCCACCTTATGCGGCCATAGTGCCTCAGGAGTATTTAATAGTAATGGTTTAGTTGATGTTGATAATACGTATAGCGCTTCAAACAGCGATGGTTGGAGTGAAAATTTTGCAATCTTAGGTGCTGATTTCGATTTAACCTCTCTGGCTGGTAGTTATAGCTATGTTTGGCAAGCGGGTGTGAACGACTCTCACAGTCGGATATTTAATATAGGATTTAATGATACTAGTTTAGACAATGGTGAAGCGCATTTTGGTTATGGTGAACAAGTCACAGACACTGACGGTTGGATCCAAGGGTTTATATGTAACTGGGCTGGACCAGGTGCAAGCCATGCACTCGTTGCTAAAACACAAAGACAATTCTTCGAGTACGATGCCAGTTTAAGTGTGTATTTAGGCACTGATCATAGAGCTAATATTGAATATGCACCGACAACAAGTTGTGACTATGATGGCTCAGGTAGTTTCATATTTGATATAGATTTAAGTGGTGTTTTAGGTGATATCACTGACGAAGATAGCAGTTCAGTATTTACGAACGATCTGTGGAGCGCTTCAGACACTAGCCTGACAGTACCAGAAGCGTTGGCCGCGAGAGGGCTTACTGTTCCCAGTATTCCATTTAACTGGCCAAAGGATGAGTGATGCATATTGTATAAGAGAATGACACGATTAACGCGTCATTCTCTTTACGAAAACCACGACGAATAATGCCAAGGAGAAACTGCCTGTAAATGCTTCAACCGTGGCAATAAAGCGTGAAAATCCGATGGGGGTTATGTCGCCATACCCCAGAGTTGTAAATGTCACTACACTAAAATAAAAACTGTTAAGCAGTGCACTTATATTGTCAGAAAAGCTTTGTGAAAAGTTAATAGAAAGCACTTCATCCTGATAGCTGATGCCAAACAGGAAGTACATCAGTGCGCAAAATACAATCATTGAAAGGCTGAAACGGATCACATTTGCGGGTTTTTCACCATAACCACAGAGAAGATCAACAGCCGCACTCATAAAGCGCTTTTTTGAATGGGTCGGGTATTGATAATGACGCATACGCAGCTCTTTGTAGGTATAATTACCAGCCATTTCAAAAAGACCTTGTTGCTCAGCGCCTTTTCTAAGTGTGCGGTATGTCTCTTCAGATTGTAAGAAGAAATCAGCGGCATCTTCTGTTCGTTTCTCTTTGGCCGCTAAGCTTGCCTCATTTTCTTGCTGTAACTTACCACTTAAATCTATATTATCGATCCGAGTATTGTTTAGCTTTATACCCAATAAGTTGGAATTTGAAAGCTTACAGCAATGTAAATTGGCATCATGCAGATCTGCTTTCATTAAAGAGGCATTTTCAATTTTGTTGTTAAATAGGTGCGCGCCTCTTAAATTTGCACGATAAAAATTGCTATATGATAAGTCGTAACCAGTATGGTCATTATGTTTGACAAGGTTTAGTCCTTCTAGATTCGCTCTTTTCAACTCCAAACCTTGCAGAAGCCCACCACGCTTGGCATAACGTTCTAGTTTTTGCGATAATTCAAGCCCACTTTTATCGAACTTTGCGTCATGCCAAAAGCAAAGACCAGAGCCCATATCGATTTCTTGGCAGCGATGACCATCAGGAGATTGATATTGGCAAGTAGGTTTATCTTTCATAAATTAACCCCTTTATAGTCTTATTACACTAAAGGTAGCAGTAAATTTATGGCTTTGAATGTGAAGTAAAAAAAATTCTTAAAAATGTTTGATTATCAATTAAAGCTTAGTAAACGAAGAAAGACGGTTGCAATTAAAGTCACACCAGAACAAGTGGTCGTGACAGCCCCCGAAAACGTGTGTGAAGTCGCTTTAGAAAATTGGCTCAAGAGCAAAAAAGACTGGGTACATGCACAAAGACAGAAACTAGAGCTTGCGCCTAATAAACAAAAGCCTTTGCAAACAAGGTCACTTTTGGTTTTTGGTTCAGTTTACAAGGTTGAATTTTCAGATATAAACAAGCCTATATTAGATCATGAGAGCCGCTTTATATATTTACCTAAAGTGCTGCGCCAAGAGAAGCTTGAGTTTAGGCGAGCGATCATTGAATTACTGACAGATTTGCTCTCTAGTTATTTAGAGTTGTGCTTAGAGCAATTGTCTAAGCAAATGAATTGTCATGTTTCAGCGGTGAAAATCAGGGAGTATAAAAGCCGCTGGGGGAGTTGTAGCAGTAAACAAGCGCTTACTTTTAACAGCCTTCTTGCTGGGGCGCCAAAGCATATAATTGATTATGTCATTGTTCATGAGCTAGCACATTGTCATGTACTGGCACATAACACATTATTTTGGCAACTTGTTGAAAAGCACTATGAAGATTATAAGTCTGCAAGATTATGGTTTAACAAGAATGGTAAAGCGCTAATGATAGAGTGAAATAAGATGGTTTTATAAGAAAAAGATGGTGGAGGGGGCTGGATTCGAACCAGCGAAGGCAGAGCCGTCAGATTTACAGTCTGATCCCTTTGGCCGCTCGGGAACCCCTCCACAGGGGATATCTAATTTTGTACAACTTGGTGGAGGGGGCTGGATTCGAACCAGCGAAGGCAGAGCCGTCAGATTTACAGTCTGATCCCTTTGGCCGCTCGGGAACCCCTCCAAGTTGTAATGTGTTGTTGTGGTGGAGGGGGCTGGATTCGAACCAGCGAAGGCAGAGCCGTCAGATTTACAGTCTGATCCCTTTGGCCGCTCGGGAACCCCTCCTAAACAACGGCGCTGATAATAACAAAGTTTTTTATTAAGTAAAGAAAACAACTAAAGAAAATTAAAAAAATGCCGATAAAAATATAACTTTTTAAATAATCGGTGAAACTCTATGCAATTAGAGCGCATTTTAAACAAGGAGCATCAGCTTGGTGACACGCTAGCAAAAAGCGTGGCACAAGATCGTCGTGCCGACTTTGCGCTTTGTTTGGCTATGCTTTCACCAAACGCACTCGACTTCAGTGAATTTCATTTACCTGAATCAGAATTAATTGAGCCAGACAAGAGCGAAGATGCGTTAAAAAAAGAACTTCAAATCGGTCCGCAGCAACAAACGGCTCCCAACACCTACGATATGACCATAGGTGAAAACAATAGCCGTTTACTTCATGAGCAGGGACTTACAGAACTAAGGCTAAGAAATTGTCTTTCACCAGAACCTTTAAATATCAGAGACGATAAGAAGCACATTGAGTTGGCCATTATTGATAATTGTGAACCTACTGTGCAGGCTAAAATTTTCGCTCAAAGAGCTGGCGTATTAGAGATGGATAAACCCAAAATAGATGCAGCGGGTTTTTATGATCAATTAGCTAGTGGAGAAATGCAGCAGGCGGTTCAGTTGTCCGCCTAATGTGAGATGATAGTGAATTAGCTTAGGTACGGTTTAAATCAGCTAGCGTGACACTTTTTAAATTTTTTGCCACTGTCACAGGGGCAGGGATCATTTCTAGACACTTTTAACTCAGGCACGTCATATAATTGGCCATCTAAGTAACGCCATGCCTCTTCTTCTTTAATAAATCTTGAAACCTCATGTATTTGGCAATGTTTTCCGTCTGCCAAATAATGTGCTCTAAACTCCACATAATCAAAATCAGGTTCAGTTTTTGTTGCGACGATCTCAAGTTTAATAAAGTTGGCAAATGACGCGAATGCAGCGATATCTTCAAGGCTATGATTACTTTGCTCAGATTTGGCATAAGTCTCGAGTATATACTGTGCATTATTAGTCGCATAAGCACTGTAACGGGAGCGCATAAGCTGCTCTGCTGTGTCAGGCAACTTTTGCTTAGTAATGAATACATTGCAGCATGACTCATAAGGTTGAGTGTTAGAACAGTAACACATAAGAAAATCTTTTATTAACTTGCTATGCGCTCTATTGTACACGCTTTGCTGCTGTTTTCAGTAAAACAGTATAGCGAGATATCTGTTTGGCTTAAGTGCATTTGCGAAAGCTGCTCTGAATTCGTAATGCCAGTCCATGTAATAACCGCTGCAAAGTTGCCATTATTTAAAGCTGAATTTAGAACATACTCTAAATCAACGATGTGTTTTTTTCTGATCACTAACAATTTACTTGAGTCTATTGAACTGGCCTCAAGCATATCTTTATTTGGGATATGGTCAGGTGCAATTAGTAGTGTCCAGCCTTGTTTGTGATTACATTGGTGAATGATCTTAAGTAGTTCAAGACTGGCACAAATTTCGTCAGGGGTTTCAACAAAGTTAACGACTTTTGGGGCATCTACTTTTTTTACTGAGCTTGGTAAAACTGCGGTTGTCTGTAACATAATCATCTCACTGGTTGTTTATACAGTATTTATATACAGTAGTTTATACAGTGTTTTAATGCAAGCAGAAATGTTACTTTTTAATCAATTTTAATTGGGGTTATATAATAAAGCTATTATATTCAATTGGTTATGAGTTCTGGTGTTTTGGACTATTTTGACGTGCTATGGATACGGTGGGGTTATACAGTAGTTTTCACAGTGAGTACTGTATAAAACTACTGTATGGAAAAGTAGACTTAATTAGACTGGAACTGTAATTGATGAATTTGCTCGTACAAGGTGGCAGCATAGCACTGCGCATCTTTGATTCTTTTCGTTGTTAAATGCGGTTTGATTTGTTCTATTACTGCGTTGGCCGCATCTACACCTTGGCTTTGAGCGAGTGACAACCAAGCCATAGCATGGAATGCACTCTGTGGCACACCTTGCCCTTTTATAAACATCAAACCTAAATAAAACTGTGCTTTGTTATCTCCCGACATAGCAGCCATACGCAGCCACTTCGTTGCCAGCGGATAGGATCTTTCTTGTAGGTAGTACAACCCTTTTTTAAAAGCAGTGACAGAGTCATGCTCTTTCGGATAGCGTAGTTCACCATTAGGAGGTGTTGTAACGAACTCAAGCACATTAAATAGCTGTTGCTCTAAGTCGTGATGCGCCGCGCTATTATCTGGCGATTTATCCATACTCTACCTATTTTTGAAAAGCTTAATATTATTGTAGTCAAAACTTTGTGACCATGTTGGCCATAAATTTAGTTATGCTAAATTCTTGCCAAATGATTAACTAATTATATATTTTTACAGTCATTATGCAGTTATTTTTTAAAGCTTTTTGTGATCATATGCCTTTATTATTCATATAAGGCGCAAAAGCCCCTCCTTATTTTCTTTATGTCACAGCATCTCTACTGCTTTATCGACTGGCTTACATCGAATAAGCATGCTTTGCGACTTCAGTCAGCTAGTAGCTTCAGCCTTGAGTAAATATCAAACAAACTGCGGTAAAAATTGAATCTGGAATATTAATAGGCCTGACAAATAACCTTAGCTAAAAGAAACAGCAATTGCGTTTTTAATCACTGTCATTAACCGCTAAAATAGCGCCGCTTTCATAAGAATTATAAATTTCTTTTAACTTTTACCAATGGAAACATCTATGCTCGAAAAGCTATTTTCAATCAAGCATCAAGGCTCTAGTGTGAAAACTGAGTTAATTGCTGGACTCACGACCTTTCTTACCATGGTTTACATCGTTTTTGTAAACCCGGCAATGCTAGCGCAAACAGGCATGGATTTTGGTGCGGCCTTTGTTGCCACATGTATTGCTGCGGCAATTGGTTGTTTTATTATGGGTTTTTGGGCCAATTATCCTCTTGCACTTGCTCCAGGTATGGGTTTGAACGCTTTTTTTACTTATGGCGTTGTGTTAGGTATGGGCTATAGCTGGCAGTCTGCATTAGGGGCAGTGTTTTTATCTGGCTGTATTTTTCTTGTTTTAAGCTTATTTAAAGTGCGAGAGTGGATTATTAATGCGATCCCACTTGTATTGAAGCAAGCGATTGCAACGGGGATTGGCGCGTTTTTAGCTTTAATCGCGCTTAAAAATGCCGAAATAATTGTCGCAAGCCCTGCAACGCTTGTTCAACTGGGTGATATCACCAGTGCAGGTCCGCTACTGGCAATTTTAAGTTTCTTCGTTATCGCAGCATTGATGTTTAGAGACGTCAAAAGTGGCGTTCTGATCAGTATTTTTATTGTAACGATTACTGCTTGGGCATTAGGTTTGATTGAGTATCAAGGAATAGTGTCTGCTCCGCCAAGTATTGCCCCGACTATTATGCAATTAGACATCGCTGGTGCACTTGAGCTTTCTATGTTGAGTGTTGTTTTTGCGTTCTTGTTTGTAGACTTATTTGATACATCAGGCACTTTGGTGGCGGTAACGCAAAAAGCGGGTTTAGCAGACGAGCAGGGCAGAATGCCACGTTTGGGTCGCGCACTTTCTGCTGATAGTACTGCCACAATTGCAGGATCTATGTTAGGTACTTCAACAACGACATCTTATATTGAATCTGTATCAGGTGTGTCAGTGGGTGGTAGAACGGGTTTAACAGCCGTTGTTGTTGGCGTATGCTTCTTATTAATGACTTTCTTTGCACCTTTAGCGCAAATGATCCCAGCTTATGCCACCGCAGGGGCAATTTTGTACGTTGCGGTACTCATGTTGCAAAATTTAAAGTTAGTGAATTGGGATGACATGACAGATGCAATTCCAGTGAGTGTCGTGTTGCTGATGACACCACTGACATTCTCAATTGCACATGGTATTGCTTTGGGCTTTATTGCTTACACTGCAGTGAAGTTTGTATGTGGTAAGAAAGATGAAATCACGATTAGTGTTTGGGTATTAACCGCGCTGTTTTTAGTAAAGTTTGCTCTAAGCTAATTGGTGAGATTTGATGCCGAAGAAAAGTGTTACCACTTTTTCTTCGGTGCAAATAAAACATCTAAATCGTCTTGCTCTTGTTCTTTTTTCTGTTTAACTGATGATTCATTAGACGCTTTTAATTCATTACTGATTTCATTTAAATAAGACTCTAGCAGTTGCTTTTTGTTAGTGACATATTCATCAGAGTAAGTAACTGCACAAATTGTAGCATAAGCTTTTTCGAAGTACTGTCGAGCCGAGCCGACCATATTTGCCGTTCTTGCTGCAACACCACGTTTAATTTGGCTTTCAACATTAATTTTTAATTGTAGCTTTTCAAGTCTTCTGTCTTCGGCAACAAACTTTTGCGTTTCTACTTTGCCTTTAGAATGCTCAGAACGAAGTACGCCTCTCAGCTTTTTAATACCTTGTACTAAGGCGATAAGTTGTTTGTCACTGTCAGGCAAGTTTAAATTGTCAGAATTATTTGCGTTTTCAGGCGTTGAATTCATTCGCTCTTTTGATTCGTGCAAGCGGTTTTTTAATTCTCTTGATGTAGGCGAGAGCTCGACCATAACAGCCAGAGCGTCATGAACACGTCTTTGCAGTACTTGTATCATAAACTCAGACATTGGAATGTTACTGCTATTTACAATCACATCTTCAGACTCTTCAATGATGCGTTTTTGTTTAGCAAGCTCTTTTCTTCTTTCTGCTTCTTGCTTCTCTTTATGCTGCTGAACTGCACTAACCCATACGGCAATGATGATCAAAGCAACAATTAGCACAATAATTATTGGGACAAGCATAGCGACTTCTCAATCAAAATTTCTCAAACCATTTTTTATCTTACATGAAATTATCGTTTACTGAATAGCGCAACACGATATTCTGATAAAAAATACATTTAATTCATAGCTTTTTATTATAGTTTAAGATTCAAATAATGGTCAGTCACAAACAAATGAGGCAATTGCTACCTGAAAGTCTTCAAATATGCTAGCCTTAAAGAATTAGGGCAAAATGCTGTATGGCTCAATAACGACGCCGTTGCTCGTGAAAAAACTAAAACAATAAAAATATTATGAAATTACAACAACTAAAATATATTGTAGAAGTCCTCAATCACAACCTTAACGTTTCGGCAACGGCTGAAAGTCTATACACATCTCAACCTGGTATTTCTAAACAGGTGAGAATGCTTGAAGATGAGCTTGGCGTACAAATTTTTGGTCGAAGCGGTAAGCACCTTACGCACGTTACTCCTGCGGGTAATGAAATTATCAATATTGCTCGTGAAATACTCTCTAAAGTCGAAGGAATAAAAGCCGTTGCGAATGAACACACTTTACCTGATCAGGGTAAGTTGAATATTGCAACAACTCACACTCAAGCTCGCTATGCGCTACCAGGTGTGATACAGGGCTTCATGCAGAAATATCCAGCAGTGTCTTTGCATATGCATCAAGGTACGCCACAGCAAATTTCGGATGCGGCTGCTCGTGGTGACGCTGATTTTGCTATCGCAACAGAAGCGCTGCATTTGTACAGTGATTTAGTCATGTTGCCTTGTTACCACTGGAATAGAAGCATCGTAGTGACAAAAGAACACCCACTTGCAAAACTAGGTACAAATATTTCAGTTCAAGATATCGCAAAATATCCATTGATAACTTATGTGTTTGGATTTACCGGTCGTTCTGAGCTTGATAAAGCGTTTAACGCTCATGGTCTAGAGCCACATATTGTATTTACTGCAACAGATGCTGATGTCATTAAAACTTATGTTCGTTTAGGGTTAGGTGTGGGTGTGTTAGCAACTATGGCTATCGATACGCAGACTGATGACGACTTAGTTTGTATCGATGCAAGTCACTTATTTGAGGCGAGCACAACTAAGATTGGCTTTAGAAAAGGCAGTTTCTTACGCGGGTATATGTATGACTTTATTGAACGCTTCGCACCACACTTAACCAAAGAGTTGGTTGAAAAAGCGAGCTTGCTGCGTAATCAAGATGACGTAGACGAGCTGTTCAAAGACATTGAGTTACCAGTGAAGTAATGATCTTATCAATGAAAAAGGCTGCAATTGCAGCCTTTTTTGTATCTAAGATTTGGTATTAATTAACATTCGATAATATTAACCGCAAGACCACCACGTGCAGTCTCTTTGTATTTGGTTTTCATATCGTTACCCGTATCAAGCATGGTCTTAATGACCTTATCTAACGATACTTTTTGATCGCCCGTGCCACGCATAGCAAGACGCGAAGCATTGATGGCTTTCACTGCACCCATAGCATTACGTTCGATACAAGGAACTTGAACTAAGCCACCAACAGGGTCGCATGTTAAACCTAAGTTATGCTCCATGCCGATTTCAGCTGCGTTTTCAACGTGTACAACATTGCCGCCCATGATTTCAGTCAGCGCACCTGCTGCCATTGAACAAGCCACACCAACTTCACCTTGGCAACCAACCTCAGCACCTGAAATTGACGCGTTCTTTTTATAAAGAATACCAATCGCTGCAGCGGTTAATAAATAACGCGTGGCAATTTCTGCATCAACTTCTTTGATGAATGTATGGTAGTACATTAATACTGCAGGTAAGATCCCCGCCGCACCATTTGTAGGCGCTGTCACTACACGGCCGCCAGCTGCGTTTTCTTCATTTACTGCTAGAGCGAATAAATCAACCCAGTCCATTGCACGAAGTGGGTCGTTGTTATTTTCAACGTTTAGTTTTAAATATAAGCTCGGTGCACGACGTCTTACTTTTAAGCCGCCCGGTAAAATACCTTCAGTACGCATACCACGCTCTATACAAGCTTTCATCACGCTCCAGATATTAAATAGTTCGCCTTTAATATCTTTTTCTGCACGAAGTGTTTTTTCGTTTGCCATCATCAGAGATGACACACTTAAGCCTGTCTCTTTACACATATCCAATAATTCTTGAGCATTATTGAAAGGGTAAGGTGCTGGGTTTTCTGTACGAATATCAAGTGCGGCTTGCTTTTCTTGATCGAAGGCTTCTTCGGTCACAATAAAACCGCCGCCGATAGAATAATAGACTTGGCTGTGAACTAACTCTTCACCAGCATATGCGAAAATTTCCATAGCGTTTGAGTGCTTAGGCAAGGTTTTACGACGATGGAAAACAATCGCGCCTTGCTTTGGAAAAGCCGCTTTATGGGTTTTATCTAAGTAGATAATTTGTTCGTTTTCGATGGTGTCTAAAATTTCAGGTACTGCATCGGCATCAATTGTTTCAGGGTCGTAACCTGCTAAGCCTAAAATCACCGCTTTACCTGAGCCGTGACCAACACCAGTTTGACCAAGTGAGCCATATAGCTCTACTTTGACAGAAGTAACCTTGTCGATTAATTGTTTTTCTTGTAAATCTTTTACATAAAGACGTGAAGCGCGCATTGGGCCGACTGTATGTGACGACGACGGGCCAATCCCGATACTGAACATATCAAATGCACTAATCATAAACTTCTACTCAACATTGCCTTTGAACGGACGCACATCATAACGTTAAAGTATTTCAATGTAACTATTTTGCGCTGGCTAAGTGGTGGTTAGTTGACCAGTTGAGCAAAGTTTTTAACTAATTTAGCCGTCGCGCCCCATAATAAGCCATGCTCAGTAGGAAAAATATCGAATTTTCGGGCTTTTCCGCCTAATTGTACTTCGATTGAGCGCCAGTTTTTTTCGTCAAATAAACGTTCGAGTGAAATTGTAAATACGCGTTCTACCTCATCACTGTCAGTGTGCCAAGAGGCGTGGGATTGAAGTGTTGCGACAATAGGTGAAATAGTAAAACCTGTTAATGTGTTATGGGTAGGTAATTGGCCGATAGAATTGATGTGACTAGGACAAATACCTAGCTCTTCGTTGGTTTCACGTATTGCTGTGGCCTGCAATGAGGGGTCAAATTGCTCAAATTTACCACCCGGAAAGCAAATTTGGCTAGGGTGGTGTTTTAAGTAGGCTGCGCGTTTGCAGAATAACAACGCGGCTTTGTTGTCTACTTCAAGCAGAGGTAATAAAACCGCGCTTGCTCTGGTATTTTCAAAGTGAGCAGAGTCAATGAGGGGCGCACTGAGGTTAAATTTACATACAATGTCAGATAACTTCATTTGCTCCTCCCGATTTTTGCTTAGCTATTACTTAGTATAGGTAATATTTTGTTTACCTTGTCTAAAGTTTCTTGGTATTCCAATGCGGCTTTTGAATCAGCAACAATGCCACCGCCAGCCCAGCAATGAATTTTATCTTCACTACATACCAAAGTACGAATGGTGATTGACGTATCCATCTTGCCACACGCGCTGATATAACCAATAGAGCCACAATATACGCTGCGACGGTGAGGCTCGAGCTCTTCAATAATTTCCATCGCACGAATCTTAGGCGCACCAGTGATTGAACCACCCGGGAAAGCAGCTTCTAATTGATCAATAGCGGTTTTACCTTCAGCTAGTTCACTTTGTACGGTACTCACTAAGTGATGAACAGCAGGGAAACTTTCAATATCGAATAGTTTAGGCACAGTCACAGTACCGGGTTTGGCGACTTTACCTAAATCATTACGGAGTAAGTCAACGATCATCACATTTTCGGCGCGATCTTTAGGGCTATTTTTAAGTATTTCAGCTTGCTCTTTATCGGCTGTTGCTTCTTTTAATCTAGGCAGTGTACCTTTGATTGGCTTAGTTTCGACTTTGCCATCTTCAACTAAAATAAAACGCTCAGGAGACACCGATAAAATTGCTCCTTGTGGGTGATTTATAAAAGCAGCAAATGGTGCTTTGTTGTGTGCTCTAAGAGTTTTGTAGGCTGACCAAGGGGCGCCATTAAACTCTGCACTGAAGCGCTGAGCTAAGTTAATTTGATAACAGTCGCCACTTTTTAAATAAGCTTGAATTTTATCAAACTGTTTTTCATACGCGCTTTTATCAAGATTCGATTGCCACTCAGAAGTGAGCTTAAAAGGGACTGCTTTTGCAGCTTGTTTGTTAATTGCCGCTAAATACGTGTCAAGGCGATCGAAGTTTGGCTGAGAAACATAAAACCACTCAGATGTCTGATTATCAAAAATCAGCGCATCTAAATATAGACCTGCACTCATATCAGGCATATTAATGTCTTCGATTGCCAACTCGGGCATGGATTCAATATAACGACCCAAATCGTAACCAAAGTAACCTAACCATCCACCGGTAAAAGGTAAATTTTCAGCGGCTTGTGTATTCGATAAATCACTTAACAGTGATTGCATAATAGCAAAACAACTTTGCGTTTGTTGTTTACCATCCAAAAATACGTGCTTATTTTTCGCTTCGACGAGGTGTTTTGGCTCAAAACTGATGATGTCGTAACGGCTATTTTCGTGTTGCGCGTTACTTGAATCTAATAAAACTGCGTGAGGCAAATGGGCGAATTGCTCAAAAACTAACTCAGTAGATAGCTTAATGTCTAATTTTTTACAATTGATTTGCTCATTTATCATTTACTTGAACCTGAAAACTAGCCCGAAACGGGCGAGGAGGGTATCATATTTGCCAGTTTTACAATAGTGATGCTCAATACCAATTGAATTAAAAATTCGATCATTCTAACGCGCTAAATGATTCACTCACGTCGTTGAAAATTATTTGTATAGAACCACTATAAACAATAATTTTCGCCTAGTTATTGAACCATTACAGTTAACCGATTCTCGGTAAACGTTATCTGTCGTTATAATTGAGCAAAACTCTAATACAATTGGTAAAATCACTTAAAACCGTCAACATGTTAAAGGCGTAAGCTATTTTGACTTACGATTATTAAGGAACCGTCATGAGTATGATCCGTCAACAAGACTTCATCGACAGCATTGAAGATGCATTGCAGTATATCTCTTATTACCACCCACTCGATTTCGTTCAAGCGCTAGAAAAGGCATACCACAAAGAAGAAAGCAAAGCGGCTAAAGATGCGATTGCTCAGATCTTAATTAACTCTCGTATGTCTGCTGAAGGCAAGCGTCCACTGTGTCAAGACACAGGTATCGTTACGTGTTTCGTTAAAGTAGGTATGGATGTTAAGTGGGATAAAACAGACTTAACTGTACAACAAATGGTTGATGAAGGTACACGTCGCGCTTATAACAGCCCTGACAACCCACTTCGTGCATCAATTGTTGCCGACCCTGCTGGCGCACGTAAAAACACCAAAGATAACACGCCATCAGTAGTACACATCGATATGGTACCAGGTGCAGAAGTTGAAGTGATGATCGCAGCGAAAGGCGGCGGCTCAGAAAACAAAACTAAAATGGTTATGCTTAACCCATCTGACGATGTTGCTGCT
Organism: Pseudoalteromonas sp. AWM4_233; assembly: GCF_056158285.1. Taxonomy (NCBI): domain Bacteria; kingdom Pseudomonadati; phylum Pseudomonadota; class Gammaproteobacteria; order Alteromonadales; family Pseudoalteromonadaceae; genus Pseudoalteromonas; species Pseudoalteromonas sp. AWM4_233. The sequence continues at coordinate 1,371,330 of NZ_JBSWSZ010000001.1, forward strand.
TGGGTTGAGAAAACACTACCTACTATGGGCGCAGGCTGGTGTCCACCGGGCATGCTAGGTATAGGTATTGGCGGTACGGCTGAAAAAGCAGCGGTACTAGCGAAAGAATCACTGATGGATCCGGTTGATATTCACGAACTAATCGAGCGTGGTGCAGAAACAGCCGAAGAAAAGCTACGTTTAGACATCTTCGAACGTGCTAACAAATTAGGTATTGGTGCACAAGGCCTTGGTGGTTTAACAACAGTAGTTGATATTAAAATCAAAACAGCACCAACACACGCTGCATCTAAGCCAGTTGTAATGATCCCGAACTGTGCGGCAACACGTCACGTACATTTCACGCTAGACGGTTCAGGTCCAGCTGATCTTAAAGCTCCTAAAGTTGAAGATTGGCCAGAGCTGACGTTTGAAGTGGGTGAAGACACACGTCGAGTTAACTTAGACACACTAACGAAAGAAGACACACTAGATTGGAAGATGGGTGAAACTGTGCTTCTTTCAGGTAAAATCTTAACAGGTCGAGATGCTGCGCATAAGCGTCTTCAAGACATGATCTTGTCAGGTGAAGGCTTACCTGAAGGTGTAGATTTCGAGAACAAGTTTATCTACTACGTAGGTCCTGTTGATGCAGTAGGCGATGAAGCAGTAGGTCCGGCTGGTCCAACAACGGCAACGCGTATGGATAAGTTCACCGACCTAATGCTAGAAAACACAGGCATTGTAGGTATGATCGGTAAAGCTGAGCGTGGTCCAGCAACCGTTGAGTCTATTAAGCAAAACAAATCAATCTACTTAATGGCAGTAGGTGGTGCAGCTTACCTAGTATCTAAAGCAATCAAGAAAGCGCGTGTAGTAGCGTTCGAAGATTTAGGTATGGAAGCAATCTACGAGTTTGAAGTAGAAGATATGCCTGTAACAGTTGCAGTAGACAGCGATGGTAACAACGCACACACTGCAGGCCCTGCGATTTGGAAAGCGAAAATCGAAGAGCTAGACAGCAAATTAAAATAAGCAATTAGCTTGTTTTAAATGATAAAAAAGGAGTGAATTTTCACTCCTTTTTTATGCCCGATAATGACTGAATATTATTGAGATTGGGTATTACCCAGTCCAATTGTATAAATATAAGGATGGTCATAGTGAAGTATTTTGAAGTGCCAAAATGTTTTCATGAAGTATTTGGAGAGCAACAAACTCGATTAGAAGTGTTTTTAACAGTATTGTTCGCTTGTATTGCGACAATAGTTACTTTTTTCTTGTCAGGTTTATCACTTAATCATTGGCAGGTAATCGCCGCCTTTTTAATTGTGTTTGATGTTTATGCAGGCTGTATCGCTAACTTCAGCCAAGGAACAAATCAGTTTTACGCTCAACGTTATAAAAGTAGATTAATATTCATCGCGATACATTTTCATAACATGATCATTGCGTTACTACTTGATATGTATGTTCAAGAAAGTTTATTAATTTGGGGTTATACAATTGTTTCAGCGTGTATTGTTAATTTTTTAAAGAGTAATAGACTACAAACGTTTATTGCCGCCAATTTATTTTGTTTTGGTATTTTAGTACTACTAAGTTTATCTATGCCAAATTGGCTGATACTCATCAGTTTATTCTTTATGTTTAAAGTCATTGTTAGCTTTGCTGTTGATCATCATAAGCAGAAATAAATACACAAATGTAACTCAACTCTCGTTTTTATAGCCTCACAAAGTTACGCTTTTAGATTTAAGCCTGATTATTATTTGTCAGTATCAGGCTTACTTCATCACTCCCAAGTAAATTCTTCAAATTCAAACTTGAAAACCAATTGATTAACTGTAATGATAATGATTATCAATTGTGATTTTGAAATCGGTTCATATGTGTTTGAAAGAAACTATTGCTTGTTACACACCTTGTTTAAAAACCCACTGTCGAAGACCTCAATTAGAAGCACCTGTTTTGGTATCTCAATATATTGAGGGCAGTTTGGCATTAGCAAAATGGTACGGCAGCAGTCACTGCACATTGTTACAAGAACTGTATTTAAAAAGAGTATTCAATGAGTTACTCAATAAAATTGCTGATCCACTCGTACATGAGTCAATCAGAAAGCAATGTTTTGAGCAGCTATATAAACCTCTTCTCGCTTTGAAGCGATTCTACAAACAGCAGCAAGCCGATAAACAAAAATATTTGGCGCTGGAGCTTGAAGCAAGAGTGCTGTGTCGTGAATTTAATCCATTTTTATAGGAGTCAAAGATGACTACATTTCGCCAAGAATCAGACAGCATGGGTGTATTAGATGTGCCTGAAGCCGCACTTTATAAAGCGCAAACCCAGCGTGCAGTCAATAACTTTACAGTTAGCAAGTTAACTATGCCGCAAGAGTTTATTCGAGCACTTGCTTACATTAAACAAGCGGCGGCCGAGGCAAATGCAGAGCTAGGGCATCTTTCACAAGATAAAGCACAGGCGATTGCCAAAGCAGCGCAAAGTATTATTGAAGGTGAGCACTTAGACCAATTCCCGGTTGATGTGTTTCAAACAGGCTCGGGTACAAGCTCGAATATGAATGCCAATGAAGTGATCGCGACGCTCGCAACACAACAAAGCGGTATTCAGATCCACCCTAATGACGACGTAAATATGGGTCAAAGCTCAAATGACGTGATCCCAACTGCTATTCATGTCAGTAGTGCGGTTGCTGTAGTTTATGAGCTATTACCTGCGTTAAAACACCTATCACAAGTGATAGAGCAAAAGTCGAAACAAGTGGGTCATGTAGTGAAAACAGGTCGTACGCATTTAATGGATGCAATGCCCGTAACATTTTCGCAAACCTTAGGTAGTTGGCAGCATCAGATTGACTGCGCGTACCAAGGTATATTAAGTAGTGTAGAAAGAGTCTATGAACTTGCACAAGGTGGCACAGCCGTAGGCACAGGTGTAAATGCCGATGCACAATTTGCCAAGGTGTTCACGCAATATTTAAGTACAAATATTGGTATTCGCTTTAAACCAAGTAGCAATCATTTCTACCATATAGGTTCACAAGACGCGATTGTAGGCCTTTCAGGACAATTAAAAGCAATGGCTGTGGCGAATATGAAAATTGCCAATGATTTACGTTGGATGAACTCAGGCCCGTTGGCAGGTCTTGCTGAGATTGAACTTGAAGCGCTACAGCCAGGCTCATCAATTATGCCTGGTAAAGTAAACCCGGTAATCCCAGAAGCGGCAGCCATGGTCAGTGCACAAGTCATTGGTAACGACACGACAATTTCGGTAGCGGGTCAATCGGGTAACTTTGAGCTCAATGTTATGTTGCCTGTGATTGCGCATAACATTATTGAAAGTATCGATATTTTGGCGAATGTCAGTCGACTCCTCGCCGATAAAGCGATTGCAACATTCAATGTGAACGAAGAAAACGTCAATAAAGCACTGGCAAAAAATCCTATTCTAGTGACAGCTCTCAACCCTATTATAGGTTATGAAAAAGCGGCATTTATTGCCAAAACAGCATACAAAGAAGGGCGCCCGATCGTTGATGTAGCGAGTGAACATACCGATTTATCTGTTAATGAACTCAAAGAGTTATTGAACCCAGAGAAGCTGACTAAAGGTGGTTTGTAAATTAAAACGTTCTAACGTCTAGCAACTCTTAACTTTTAAAAGGTGAAACATATTTGTTTCACCTTTTTTTGATCTGTAAATCGGCTTCTGTAATCTCATGTAATTACCCTTTATTAGCCTTTGGTCTACATTTTGTTTTCTTGGGAATGAAACATCGCGTAGAAAACTTAATGGATTGAGTAGTGTTGCGGTGAATTAAATCTTCATTGGCGATTAGCCATAAATTTTATCTGTGAATACGTTAAGGAACTATGATGACTCACTACAAACTCGGTGCTGGCATTCAAGCAAACACACTATCAAACAATCAAAAGGTTAAAGTTGCAATTGTTGGCGCAGGTATGTCAGGCCTCTACAGTGCATGGCGATTACAAAACGAGGCTGGTATTGAAGACTTCGCCATACTCGAACGCTCGAACAGAACGGGTGGAAGACTAGATTCAGACTTGGTTAATTTCAAAAACCAGCACCATGAACATGGAGAGCCTGAATACATCGAAGTAAAAGAAGAGCAAGGCGGCATGAGGTTCCTATTCGACGATATGGATACACTTATGGCACTTTTCCTATCGCTCGATCTCGAAGATCAGATTGTGCCTTTCCCAATGAATAGTGGCGGTAACAACCGCTTATCGTTCAGAGGTAAGAGCTTCTCTGTAAATGACGCGCAAAAAGACGACTATGCGATTTGGTCTGAGCTATACAATCTTGCGCCTAGTGAACAAGGCGTCAACCCAAAAGACATCGTCAATGTCGTTTTCAATCGTATTTTAAAAGCAAACCCTCAATTCAAAGCGCGTCCTGAATCAAAAGGGCCTGAGTTTTGGCAAAACTTCCGATTAGACTGTAAATGGAATGGTAAAGCACTAAACCAGTGGACATTATGGGATTTATTCACTGATATGGGTTACAGCCAAGAGTGTATTACTATGTTGTATCGTGTATTGGGCTTTAACGGTACATTTTTATCTGGCATGAATGCAGGTGTTGCTTATCAATTACTCGAAGACTTCCCAGCAAATGTACAGTTTAAAACTTTCACACAGGGCTTCAGTACGTTACCAAATGCACTGGTAAAACAAATAGGTACTGAAAAGATCCATTTAGAAACGTCTGTTGAAGGCATTGAGTTTGATGAGTGTAATCAAGAGTACATCTTAACGTTAAAGCAGGGCCCACAAGGAAAAGAGACTAAACTGATTGCTGAAAAGGTGATTTTGGGTCTGCCTCGATTAGCGCTTGAAAGACTTTTTGTAAAATCAAATGCATTCAATAACCTTCCAGTTGAAAAGTCAGAACCACTTTGGAACACATTACAAAGCGCAAGCAATCAGCCGCTATTAAAAATTAACCTGTATTACGACAGTGCTTGGTGGGGAGAAGGTTCAACGGGCAGACCTGCTGTAGAATTTGGTCCTAACTTTGCTGATTTACCTACTGGCTCTGTATATCCATTTTATGCGGTTGATGAGAAATTAGCTGCACAATTGATGTATCAAGAGAGTGGTCAAACTGCGTCTAAAGAAACTCAACTAGAGTTAGATAAAGTGGCAAAGGCGAAATATAAAAAGCCTGCAGCACTAACTATTTACTGCGATTATATGAACATCAATTTTTGGAGTGCTTTACAGGCATCAGGGCCTAAATATCAACACCCAAATCAACAAGATTATGTTGAAAGTGTTCCAACTGATATGTACCCAGCTACAGCGGCAGTTGTCGAACAGGCCACTAAATTCTTTAAAGAAATTTTCAACACCCATTATGTTCCAGCGCCAATTTTAACCAGTGCACGTATTTGGCAAGGGTCGGTTAATTTTGATGTGCCTGCTGAGCAACAATTTGGTTATGGCGTGCATCAATGGGCGGTTGGCGCAGACGACCGACAGGTAATGAAAGACCTTATTGAGCCTTTGCCTAACTTGTTTACCTGTGGTGAAGCATTCTCAGATTATCAAGGATGGGTTGAAGGTGCGCTACGCTCGACAGATTTAGTCCTTCAGCAAGGCTTTAATCTAAACACCTTTGCGTCGCTTCACCCTGATGCGTCAATTGTTATTCGAGAAAAATACAACGCACGCCGTGAATCTCTGATCAATAAATATTTTGATTTAGGATATCGAGAAACGACCGACGTTGAAGAAGGCCAATGTCATATTGAAACACTTCAAACTGTTCTTGGCGTTGATTTAACCTACTTCGATAAAGCTTAACTACTTCCCCAAGACTTAGGGCCTTTTTGGCCCTTTTTTCATTTTGTATTTCCAGGAAAGAAACTATGAATATCACCGAGAATTTTACCGTTGCAGATTACTTAAAAGTAAGAATGGAACAAATAGGCATTGAACAAATGTTTGGGGTTGCAGGTAATTATACAGCTGCGTTATTAGACACGATTTTGGCAGATGACAATTCCCCGATAAAAATATCAGGCAACGCCAACGAAATTTGCGCAGGCTTTGCCGCGGATGCCTATGCAAGATTAAAAGGCGTGAGTGCACTTTATGTGACTTACAGTGTGGGGGCATTTAGTTTACTCAATACGATTGCCGGCTCTTATGTCGAGCAAGTGCCTGTGATTTTAATAAACGGTGCGCCAACCAATAAAGAAGACCAAATTTCAAAACAAGCAGGCTTACTGTATTCACATACAACGGGGTATGAGTTTGTCGACATTCATATGTTTAAACCTGTGACTGTCGCAGCTGAGCGGATCACCAATGCCAAACAAGCGCCTTATCAAATTGATGCCGCGATTACCGCCATGTTGACAGAGCGTCGCCCCATATATTTTGAAGTAGCTGAAGATGTATGGCGTGCAGGTTGTCAAAAACCAAGTGGTAAACTTAGCTCTGGTTTGGGTGCAACGGTTACAGTGAGCGAAGCAAAACCAGCAGCCAAAGCTGCGGTACATTTAATGCGCAGTAAACCAAAAAGTATTTTCTGGGCGGGCGTCGAATTACAAAGGTATGGCCTGCAAGACAAGTTCTTATCATTGCTCGATTTTATTAATGAAACCCATACTGTGCCGGATCAACATATTCATTTTGTGACATCAGCATTGAGTAAGTCAGTCATAGAAGAATCACATCGTTACTTTGAAGGCTGTGTCACACTAAAAAAACAAGAAGTTGATAACTTAGTCGGTGAAGATGGCGTGTTAGTTGGCATCGGTGCATGGACCACAGGTAAAGATACTGGCAATGAAGATATACGCAGCAGTAACACTATTCTAGCTGCTCACGGTGGGGTGTTTGTCGGCGCTGAGTTTTATGCATCCGTCACTCTAGAAGCTTTTATTGATGCCATGCTGGCTGAATTTATTGATATAGCTGCGAAGAAGGAATTGCTAGAGCTCGCAGGCTTACGCACTCAAAATAACACGAGCTTTAAACTTATGTCGAGTCAGAGTAATTTAGCGCAACCTTTAGGGTATGACAGCTTTTTCTCAGCCATGAGTCAGTGGCTAACCGAAGATGATATCATGGTCGTCGATGCTGGCTTCCCTTTGATTGGTGCGCAGAGTGTTAAAGTACCGAGCCGAAATGGTTTTGTTGCGCAAGCTGCTTGGCTTTCTATAGGTTACTCAGTGCCAGCTGGCACTGGTATTAAATGTGCATTTCCTGATAAGCGTGCCATTGTTGTGGTCGGAGATGGTGCATTCCATGAAACTTGCCAAGCGGTTGCTGACCAACATGCTTATGGGCAAAACACGGTTGTATTTGTTATTGCAAACGGAATTTACGGTATAGAGCAATACTTAGTTAATCCGAATCCATTTAGGCAACCCCCAGTCGATTATCCAGATAAATTGTTAAATGATGTTTATCAATATAATGATTTACCCAATTGGGAAATTGCTAAAATCACTGATGCATTTGGTGGACAAGGCCGTAAAGTGACCTCTGTTGAGCAATTATACGGGGTGCTAGAAGAAATTCGCGCTGATGAGCATAACAATTACGTTGTTGAACTCTGTATTCCTAAAGACAATGTGCCTAATGCAATTGCGGTTGAAGCTGACAATGCAGTGGGGGAAGATGAAATCGATAACCCAAATTGGCCACCAGCAGGGAAGTTTTAACTTATCGAACAAACAAAAAAGGTAGCTAAATAGCTACCTTTTCTCGTTTTAGGGCTTTAGGTTAAGCACCAGCTTCCATGATAGAAGTACTACCCGTTTTCGCTAATTCAGCAAGATCTTTGTCTATCCAGAATAGTGCTTTACCATCTTCACCGATCAGTTCAAGCTTATCTAAAATACCTTTGAACAGCTTTTCTTCTTCATGTTGTTCAGCAACATACCATTGTAAAAAGTTAAACGTAGAGTAGTCATGTGTAGTGAAAGCAACATGAGTTAGCTCGTTAATTGCTTTAGTGATAGTGCACTCATGCTCAAGAGTGGTTCTAAATACATCACCTAAAGAATTAAACTCATGAGGAGGCGCTTCAATAGCACCTAAGATTGGTAATGCACCGGTTTCACTTACATAAGTGAACAAACGGTTCATGTGTTCCATTTCTTCAACGGCATGCTTTCTTAAAAACTCAGCAGCACCTTCGAAGCCTTTGTCTTCACACCAAGCACTCATCTGTAAGTATAGGTTTGAAGAATAGAATTCTAAATTAATTTGCTCGTTTAATTTTTCAACCATTGCTGGGGCTAACATAGCGGTTACTCCTCTAAGAATTTATGCACGCATTGTTCTTTAATACGCTCATGAATACAAGTAGATCATAAAGAAAAACAAATAAAAATAACAATTTAGGCGAGAAAAAACGCAAAAATCCAGTTAAGCAAAAAGCGCAATCAATCTCATTAAAGCTCACCGACTAAAAAGTGGTGTGCAATAAAAATTTAGGTACAACTACAAGTAAGAATGCGAATGATTATTTCAGTTTTGTACCTTTGCATAGGTACTTTTTATCGCTCGCTGAACGGGCGCATTTCTTACAAATAAAGTGACTGGGTGAAACAATATCTCCAAGCTGAGATAGTTTGCTTTCGATGTCTTTTCTTTTCCACTCACACAGGGTTTTACTCATTTATACCTACTACAAAATAGTTAAATACAAATAAACATTATTATCATGTTTAAATCAAAGGGTGCTTTTTACATGAAATATGGGCAGATTACTAGCACAATAAATGAAGAGCTTAGAGCTAAAAAAGCCAAGACTATGAATTGCCTTGGCTTTGTTGACGGGTAACTATTTTATAAATGGGATTGTAAAAACTTTAAGTAAGCGTCAGATGCCGTGATGCGGTTTTTCTTTTTAGTAAAACCGTGGCCTTCGTCTGGGAATAGCACGTACTCAACCGGTGTGCCATTCTTCTTAACCGCTTCAACCAGTTCATCACTTTCGACCTGTAAGACACGAGGATCGTTTGCACCTTGCACAACCATTAATGGTTTCACAATATTATGCGCATGGAATAGCGGGGAGATAGCTCTATGCCTTGCCTCATCTGTTGCAGGATCCCCCATTTCGTCATATAAAGCTTTACGGAAGCTTTCCCACCAAGGTGGAATAGACTTAAGCGTTCTCACCCAATTTGTGACGCCGAATATGTTTATTCCGACTTCAAATTCTTCTGGTGCAAAGGCCAATGCAGCAGCCGTTAAATAACCACCGTAACTGCCACCCATAATGCCGATTTTGTCTTTATTAACCCAATCTAAGCTTTGTAGGTATTTTTTACCCCAAATAAGATCGTTCAAGTCATCTTTGCCATGTTTTTTATCATCTAAATGAAAGAAGGTCTTACCATATCCACTACTACCACGGTTATTGATGGCATATACGGCATAGCCATGATTCACTAAATGTTGGATTTCAGGTCGGTAGCCTCTGACACTTTGTCCACCTGGACCACCATGAACAAAAATAACAACTGGCACAGGAGAAGCTTTAGATGCTTGCTTTGGTTTATACATTACTCCTGGGACTTCTAAACCGTCGAAGCTGTTAAAGCGCTCTATGGTACTGGTTACTAAGTGCTTTTCATCTATGGCTTTATTCAACGAAGAAGTTAACTGAGTTGCTTGTTGAGCACCGAATTGCCAAACATATAAGTTGTGTGGAGAGGTATCTGATGTCAGATAAAAAGAAATTTTCTGCTCGTCTTTAGAGAAGTTAACACTTCTTAAATTACCAGCGGGTAATTCTGGCATCTGGATGGTTTTTTGCGTTTTTAAATCGGTGGCGACCAACTTTGTCATTGAATCTTCATTAACAAAATGAACGCGGTAACGGCCCGATTCTGAAAAATACATATGGGTGATATCCCAATCAGCAACCAAATAAGGTTGATGCGTTTGGGTCGTTAAATCGTATTGCCAAATTTGTGCAAATTCACCATGGGCATTCGTTTGATAGTAAAGTGTTTGCCCATCTTTAGAAAACGAATTAGCTGAAAACGTTGCATCATGCTCTACGTTAGAGAGCAAAACTGGCTTTTGACCTTTAGCTTGGTTATCAACCAAGAACAAGTCAGAATCTTTATTGCTATTTGATTTACTCAATACAAAATAGCGCTCATCAGGACTGACTGTTTCAATGTTTAAGCCTGACTCATTCTTATATAATAAAGAACGCTCATAGGTTTTAGCATCGTACTTATATAAGTCCATAAAACGCATATCACGTTCGTTACTCAGCACGTAAAAATGGCTTTTATCACCTGAAAAGCCAAATATGCTTGCACGTGTTTTTTGACCAGGTGTTAAATCTTTAACAGAGCCATCTAACTCACGAACATATAGGTGGAATAACTCATTACCGCCCGCGTCTTTAGTAAATAAAACGCGATCATCATTTGGAAAATAGCCAACAGGGTATGTGGTATCGGTATTATTGGTCAGTTGCGTTTTATTACCTGTTTTAGTATCTACTTGATACAGGTTGAAAATGCCTGTTTCATCACTACTGACTAAAATGCTTTTCCCATCATTAGAAAAGCTACTGCCCATGACGTTAACAGTATCGTAGAAAGTTTCAGCACTATATTGTTTAAATGCTTGGACACTTGCAGCTGGCTTAACCTCTAGGTTTTGTGGGGAAGAGGTCGTGTTACACGCGCTTAATAGCGAGAGTACCGCACAGGTAAGTAAAGATTGTCTGATCATATTTATTCACACTTGCTTTGGTTAAAAATAAGCGAGCAACCCCCCGTTGAATAAGGTTGCTCACTTGGGTTTCGATTAAAATTGGTATTTAAGACCTAAGCGATAGTTTCTTCCTACCACATCATATAAAAGACTGCCTTGGTTAAGTCCTGGTAATCTTGGAGGTCGTTTATCAGTGAGGTTATTGACGCCTAAATACATAGATAAAGAGTCAAGCCATTGATAGTTAATTTGCAGGTTATGACTGGTGTAGCTACCTACTTCATTTGCAAACGCAGAAGGGTAGTACTCATCAGAGCGCGTTTTATCAAATGTAGAACTGCCAACATAGTTGCTATTTAAACTTGCTGTTAGATCGTTGTAGGTGTAAGAAGTACTGAAGTTTGCTCTTACACGAGGGTAAGTCACTGAGCCTGCTGCGTTCTCGATAGGTAAACCTGCTTTCGGGTTTTGCTCGTTAATGCGTTCAGCTAGGTATGAGGCATTGACTCTGAAGCTGAGTTGCCCAAAACCAGTTTCGTAACGTAATGCGGTTTCTAAATCAACGCCTTTTGCTGAGAAGCGAGCGGCGTTTACGGCATTAACGCCAACAAATAAAATGTTGCCGTTTTCAGCGCGTTTCACCTTGCTACAAAATGCGTCATCAAGCTGACTGCCATCAACACAGTTCGACAAGATATCACTGCCATCAATTTGCGTGATGGCATCTGTGATTTCAATATCCCAGTAATCAACAGCAATATTTAGGTTAGCATTAGGCGAATAAGTCAAACCTAGCGTAAAGGTATCAGCTGTTTCTGGTTTGAGTTCGGTGTTACCGGTAGTGTGTGTCAGCACAGTACCAAATGACGCGTTTGAGGTAAATTCAGCATCTAAGCCTAGTAGCTCACAGTTTGCTTTACGATTTGCAGCAACAGCAGGCTCTGCATCTAAATTATCTTTGTGACATGGGTCGACTAAACGTGCTGCACCTGAAGAAGCCGGCGCAAACAATTCTTGAATATTCGGAGCACGTACTGCACGAGAATAACTAGCACGAGAGCCTATATCATAACCAAACTGCCAATTTAAAGACGCTTTATAGGTGCTATCACCACCAGTAATACTGTGATCGGCATAGCGTGCAGCCACTTCTAGATCAAGCGATTCAATTAAGGGTAAGTCTGCCAATAAAGGCACGCTGACTTCACCAAAAATTTCTTTTACGTTATAGCTACCTTCTACAGTGCTAAAAAAGCTATTAGTAGCAGGGGTTTGACCTGTTGTTGTACCTACTAGACCAAGGCCTACGCCATTTTCATCACGTCCTTGAGTGAGTGGATCAGGGTCGGCAAGTGATCGCTCGTTTCGGTATTCAAGACCTGCTGCAAATGCAATAGGCCCCAAATCGGTATCTACTAAGTCACCATGAAACACAAAACTGGCAATGGTTTGCTCCATCTCTTGTTTGTTGTGCAGTTTCACACCAGCGTAGTCTAATGCCGCCTGACTGGCTTGTTTGAAGATAGGGTTATACGGCACACAGGCAGGATCGCTGGTATCACGACAAATGGCATTTCCACTGGCATCTGTGGTTGCATCTAGTGAGCGGTAGTAGCGCTCATTGAATGTTGTGAGCTCATAAATATCAGCGGTGACTCTGCCATGTTGCACATAAGTATCAAAATCGTAATCAGCAAATGTTCCTTCAGCACCTAAAGTGATCTGCATGGTTTCACGAATGTTTTCAGAGCTTGATGGCAAACCTACCACTGCTAATGCTGCATCTTGCACATTACGCTCTTGCATTAATGTTCTTAATTCACTTGGTATAAATGGGTTATCTTGCTTTAAGCTGATCAATGGGCCGAAGTTATCATCGTGGAAGATACTTGCTTGGCCAATCGCAAAAGACTCAACCTTACCGTATTTGCTATCAAGATATAGGCTGACATCGTCACTCAGATCGTATCTAGAGCCTAAATTCATTAATAGTCTTTCACTAGGCGCAACGGCGTAGTTAGTTTCAGAGATCCTAAATCCATCACCGTTAGAACAAGTAACCGGACCATCACAAAAATCACCATTTTGGAAAGGTCTAAAGTGGCCATCTTCGCGGTCGATGGTAAACGTGTCGTACCCTACATGACCAAACGGAAATGCAATAGGGTCATTTGCGAATGTGGGTACAGGGATCTGGCTGATAGGGGCATCGCCAAAGAAGTAGTTACTATTAGGTAAGTAGATTAAGCCCTCGGCGCTGAGCGCTTGGAAACGTAAATCTTCTACAAATACAGTATCAGAAATACCGTCATCAGGCCCAGTATTTTCAGGGTTTGGTAAAAAAGAGTGGTTTTTATTGGCATATTCACGCGCCGTAACTGAAAGCGCATCACGGTCTGAATAACTAACGTGAAAAGTAACGTTACCCGCGCTATCTGCAAAGTCTGCACCCCAAGTAAGCGAAATATCATTGCTCTTTGCATCATCTTCAGCACTTTGTGCATAAGATGCATCAAGTTCGAATCCAGTGAAGTCCTTCTTCATAATAAAGTTAACAACACCAGTTACCGCGTCAGCACCATAAATAGCAGATGCACCGCCGGTAATAATTTCGACACGCTCAATAAGTGAAGTCGGGATCATAGAAATGTCGACAGCAGAATTACCGGCATCACCCGATACATGACGACGACCATTGACGAGTACTAAGCTTCGCTCTGTACCTAAACCACGTAAGTTTATGAGTTCTTGACCTGCAGACTGAAGGCCTGTTCCATTGCCTGTCGCCGTAGTTGAGCCTACACCACTGATCATAGCGGGCAGTTTATGCATTAAGTCGCCAATATTCTTTACACCCGATTGCGCGATTTCTTTTGCATCAATCATGGTTGTTGGTGTTGTCATTTGCGCACTAGTACGCGCAATACGAGAACCTGTAACCTGAATCTTTTCGACTTCGTCTTCATTCACCTGATTGGCAAAAGTGTTACCTGAGAGTAAAAGAGAACTCGCAACGAGTCCTTGCATAATTGCTGATAATCTTAAGTTCATAAGAGAACACCCTGTTGTTGTATTTTATTATTTTATATCTCAAAACGTATCTGAGATACGATCTAGGCTATCAGCACTTGTAGCAGATGTACATTTTTTATTCTCATGTGAGACTAGAGATATGTGAAAGTTTGTGAAATAAGTAAATTAAAATTACAAATATCGTTATTTTACAATTGGTTATGGTTTTTTGGTGCGGGGAGTAAGCACATTGTGTGCTTACTTAGTGATTTTAAGTGAAAAGTCGCGTTAAAAAGTTTTACTGGTGTTCGAAATATATACGGTAAGTGCTCGACCAAATAGGAAAGTTCACATGAGTTGAGTAGCAAATGTAGTCTTCGATATTGACTTGCGCGATATCTAACAAATAGCGCAGTTTGTCTTTGTGAGCTTGCTGCAATTGAAAGTGCGCTAAATTATCTGTGGTTTGAGAAATTTTGAGTTCAGGAAATTCTGGGAATCGTTCAGTCCACATATCACTTGCTTTTAATTTGCCATCTTCGACCTTTTGATTGTTGTGATAGCAGCCAATATTCACGGTACTACATTTATCAATTTGTTTTTCTATCAGCACTAACATGGTCATGGCTTTAGTTGGGTTTTTAATTGATAAGCTGGTGGAGCTGCACGGACTGCTTTGATTGAGCGGGTTCATCACTTCATCAGGGTTATTAACCACAAAGGTTGCATCGCAACTGTCACTTGGGAGTGGGTCAAACACTAAACCTGAATTACTCGGCGAAAAGGTACTAAACGCATTTAAAAAACCAGGTGTCGAGTACTCTTCAGATACACCAATGGTAAAAAGATTGGTTTCTAATCGACTTTGCTTAGAAATATTCAGTGGTTGAGTAAAATTATCAGGGTTAGGGTGAGTATAAAACTGTACAAAAGGCACAGCACCGGCTTCACGTTTAATGCCAGATTTACTTATCAACGCAACCTCTTGTAAAAAAGCAGGGTTTGCTTTGTTCTCTCTGAGAATATAAATACAGAATACTTCTTCGACGCTGAATCGAAGTAGAGACTTAGCGGCATAGTAAAGCTGCGCTTTGTGGTCATCACCGTGCGTGGTATTTTGTGTTTTCTGTTTCGCTGTCGATAGCATGCGTTTGAGTTGGGCATGACTTGAAGCATGTTGATTGAGGCACTGTTCAAATAAGTCGGTAACTTGTTTTAGCTGCTTCAACAAAGGGGCTGGGATAAGCGGTGTCAACTTTTGCTGCATGAGTACCAAAGCTTGTAAACCGGGCAACTCTACTAATACTTGTAAACCATCACTTGCTTTACAGGCAGTAAAAAAGCGTTGGCTATTAGAGCGGTTATAATCTAAATACCGAGCAAATCCACCAATGGTTTTGGCTTTTTCTGGTAGTTCAGCTTTGATTGCTAAAAAAGTTTTTTGTATACGCTCGCCAAGGCGTGTTAAATCGGCTTTTACTTGTTGACTAAGTCCCATGTCGCAGAAAATATGGTTATATATTTCCTTTAGGTTACACGGGACTTAAAATGATTAAAAGATTTCTTTAATCAGCTTAGCTACATAGACCAATCGTTTTCCAAGGTCCCCAAGGTCCAGAAGAAGCAGGGCTTTCACCTTGTACCCACCATTTAGCCTCGTAAATTACCCCGTTTAAGCTCACTCTTTGACCCTGTAAATACACGGTACTTTCTGACCAAGCTGGTGTGCCTTTACAGGTATCGACATTTTCAGAAACTGAGATAGTTTTGGTTTTTTGAGCGGTTTGGCCTTTGTCATCAGTAACACTTAAAGTTACTGAATAGCTGCCTGCTTGTGCAAAGGTGTGTGACACAACACTGCCTTGGTAGCTTTCACCGTTGACAATCCAGCGAGTGCTAACGATTTGACCGTTATCTGTGCTCGTGCTGGTGAGTGTTGCTGTTAATTGATCCGTCGCTACTGAGAAGTCAGCTACAGGCGTTGGGTCTTCAACGTTACCATCACATTTTGCTCCACGACGCCACACATTGCTATATAGGTCTGGTTGAGCACCCTGAGACCACCAAGTAGATTCATATTCATATCCTTTGTAGCTAACCTTGTCGCCTAGTGCATAGCTTTGTGTTGCACTCCAAGGTGCTGCATTACATTCACCATCAACGATAAAGTTAACGACTTTAGATACGCTACTCGTTTGGCCAATTGTATCTGTTACTGTAAGCGTGACGTTGTAGCTACCTGCAGAAGCATAGGTAAAGCTTGGGTTGGTTTGAGTTGAACCCGCATTACCTTGTCCAAACGACCACTGATAAACTGTAATCCCTTTATCGTCAGTAGATTTGTTGGTGAAACTTGCAGTTAAAGACGCCGCATCCGTTTGGACCTCAAAATTGGCGACGGGTTTTTTATCTTCGCCGTCGATAATTCCTGTTTTTTGTTTGATCCAATTTAAGAAGCTGGTTGTTCTTGTGAAAGCAGTTGCACCTTGACAACCTTGCCCCCAACTCACAGTGCCTATGCTGTAAAAGTCATTGCCAACTCTAACAGCATAAGGACCGCCACTGTCTCCATTACATGCAGAACGACCACCTTCACCACCGCCACAAATCACAGAACTCGGCAAATTGAAATTAAGTTGTGAACTACAGCTTGAATTAGTGATAACTGGTAAATCTGCTTCTCGAAGTACATCACTCGGACGACCACGGTTAGAGGTTAAACCCCAACCTGATACCGTAACGTAATCGCCTGGGCTTGCATACTGTGACTCGATAGCCGCAGTAGGAAGTTTAGCTGGCGTATATTGACTTGGTGCAGGTGAAGCAAGTTTTAAAACTGCGATGTCATAACCAGAGCGGATCCCATTTGCGCCATTCCAACGTTCATGGTTGATAATCTGAGATACACGTAATGTGACACCATCATTTTGACTGATTGAGTGCGCACCAACACGCACAGTTAAACTTGATGTTGACGCACTGTCTAAACAGTGTGCCGCAGTTAAAACCCAGTTTGGATCGATTAACGTACCACCACAACCTTGACGACCATTCATAAGTAGCGCGACTTGATAAGGACGGGAGTATGCAGGTGTTTCAATACCACCAACAACAGTTGGGTTTATATCTAACTCAGCTGCAGCGTATGCATTCATGCCATACAAACACATGGCAGAGAGTAAAATATTTCTTTTATTCATGATTACATTTCCTTTAATTGCTCAAAATTAAGCCTATCTAGAAATAATCTGAGATACACTTTTGTGCAAATCTAGAATAAAAATAAAACATGGTTAGACCAGTTGGTTGTGTGTGTTCAAAATGGGTATGGATATGATTTGGTTAAATAATTAATGTAACATTTTGTTTACATTTGGGGTGTGTTTGTTAGACGTTTAAGTCTTAGTTTATGCATGACTACGTCAATTTATAGCTATAAATGAATTAAGTAGCATAAAGGCAGTGTTATTTTCCTGTCATTAGAGCTTTGGGCTTTAATCTCAGTTAGTTTTAATAGATATAACGTCATCGCCAATTAGATGGTGAGAGTTATGGGAACGAACCAGTTGTTAATCATTTAACTTAATATTTGAGATAAAAATGAAGGATAATTTTTTACTTTTTTGTTTTGTAGTTTTTCTTTTAAGCGCATGTGGTGGCAGTGATAGCGCCCCAGAGCCAGAAGTCCCTAACCAAGCCCCAACAGCCATCGCCATTGCCAGTAAACAAGTATATGTAAATAGCTTAGTGACCTTAAATGGTGAACAAAGCTCTGATCCTGATGGGGATAGCATTCAATATAGTTGGAAGCTAATAAAAGCACCAGAAGGCAGCAAGGTATTATTAGCAAAAGAGCAATCTGCCACACCACAGTTTTCGCCAGATTTACCTGGTGAGTACCTTGTTTCATTGGTGGTGAGCGATGCAAAAACGCAAAGTGCTGAGATTACTATAAGTATTACCGCACAAATTCAAAATTCGGCACCGGTTGCACAAGTAACACAAAACCCGTTGTCGCTTCGTGGTGTGATGTTTAGTCTTAATGGCGTAGACAGCAATGACGAAGATGGAGACCAACTAACATATAAATGGATGCTTGTTTCATATCCTGAAAATAGCCAAGCTAAGCTTGGCAACACCAATTCAGTTAATCTGTTTTTTACCCCCGATTTAAACGGACAGTATGTTTTTAACTTAGTGGTAAATGATGGCACTTTAGACAGTGCACCCACAGAAGTAAAAGTAATGGTGACAGACAGGGTAACCGAGGACTCTAAAAATCTAGCGCCTGTTGCTTTATTTAATAAAGAAACAATAGATTGTTTTATATACAAAAATGACAGTGCCGTATTAGAGCTGGATGCGTCGAGTAGCTACGATCCTAATCAGGGCCAAAAAGTAACAGCCGTTTGGTCGATAATTGAGTCACCTGAGGGTAGCCAAGCAGAGATTTCAGCTATCACTGGCACAGGCGGTGGAGACGAAAGTGATATAGCTTTGTCAGAGTCACTACGTGTCACCTCATTAGATATGCCAGGTACATATGTTGTAGAGCTCACTTTAACGGATGATGAGGGCCTAACAGGTCGAGCTTCAGTCACAATAAACGAGACAGAGTTAAATATTAAGCCAATAGCAAATGCTGGAGAGCATAAGCAAGTAGCGGTTGGAGAGCTAGTGCAATTGAGTGCAGCTAACAGCCTTGATGAAGATGGCGACACGCTTACCTATCAGTGGCGATTTGTATCTAAGCCAGAATCTAGTGTTGCAGCATTAGATGATGCGACTTTAGCTGATCCGAGTTTTACTGCGGATAAAGAAGGTGAATATATATTATCGCTGGTGGTCAATGACGGAGAGCTTGATAGCGACTCGGTTAACCTGTTGGTAGAGGCAACGCAGCCAAGGCTATCAATGCTGGCTTATAATGACTTTACTAATACGTACACTGAAACAGGGCTACCTTATCAGTTAAGCAGTACCAGTACATTATCTGTAATACCTAAACCAAATGAACTGACACTCAGTAAGTTTAAGTTACGTGCCATTGGTGATGCTTACACAATTGTAAATTTGACAGCCATTGATAGCACAAATAGCGTGACAGCAAGCTTCAAAGGGCTGGAAAATAACCAAGTTATCGCACGAGGCGAAGAGGTTGAGTTTGAATTAGTATCGTCCATGACTAATGGGCAAACTGTGAACCTTACCTTTAGTTTTGAAATTGCAGAAACAGATCAAACTTTCTCAGTTGTATATAGATTAATGACTAATTAAATATTTCATTAGAGGTAAATAGTTTTTAACTAATAGTTTGTCTCTAATGTTAAATATAACGAGAAGTCAAGGTATATAAAAGACATCAAATGATGTCTTTTATAGTGTTTGTAACATGCATTATTGTGCCTGATTTTCAATGTACACAGAGCGACTTTTGCGTTTACCAGAGTGTGTGGTACTTCTTAGCTCGACGACATCAGTTAAGTCAAAAGGGTGTTGATATAGCAGCCATGGACCATCACCAAGTTTGTATTCAATTGGTAAGCCTCGATAATGCACATTTGCATGCACTTTACCTTTGATGACTTTGGCACCAGGGGGAGGCAGTCTAAAAAATACCTGTTCTAGCTCTAACTTAGCAAGATAGTTACTTCCTAACTTTTGGCTAAATCTGCCATAATCTTCAGCAAGGGCTGCTTTTTTCAACGGGCCAATATAATTGCTGGTGGCACTGTATTCTCGGCCGGCATGGTCATATTTTAGTTCCCAAGGTGCTCGGTGCCATGCGCGTTCAGCCAACGCTAATAATCTAGGGTAAATCATGTAGGCCTTGTGATTATCTGTGTGTGTGGTTTCACTCCATAAATGGCCTTGTATTCCTGTCAGTAGGCGGTTTTTTAATCTTGGACTATGTGCCATGTTGATATCTTTATTAAAGTGCTTGGTGTCATTTACCGTGAATGGATGGCCATTGCGTGTTGTCCATATTTCTGCCATCGCCGGTAAGTTATCAGGCATGGTGCTAAACACTTTGAAGGTGTCGGTTTGTCGAGAAGACCAATAAAAGCCTCTTTCATCTTGATGGGGCTCATAGGGAGCATCAAAATAAAGCGAATCAGGTGTCGACAGCACAAGGTTAACATCATTGTTGATCAGATGATTGGTGAGTGTGGTACCCGCCCAAGGTAAATGCTCCCAGCTGTTACCAAGTACTTTACCTTTAAGTTTGGTTAAGTCTGTTTTATGTAACCCATCACTCCAAGCCCCTAAGGTGATACCTTGCTTATTGAGTATACCGGCCACTTTAGTAATAAAGTGGCCTACTAGATCTATATTGTTGTCATTTAGCGCTTTACAAGCAGGTGAGTTTACCCAAGCTTTTTCGGTTTCATCAGCGCCAATGTGAAAGTGCGTTAAGGGTACGCCAGCTGATTTATATAATTTTGCAATGTCAGTAACCACAGTTTCTACAAACTCATAGCTTGCATCTAAACATGGATTTATCGAATTATCGCTGTAGTACTGCACGGTTTCGTATTGACTGGTGTTGTGTGGGTCGATAAGACGATATTGTTCGGCCTTTGCTATATCACCTATCGCCATATAGTCGCGATAACGCTTTTCCATCGACTGCACGGCGGCTCTGGCATGTGCGGGCATGACTATCATGGGCATAACAGTAATATTGCGTGCTTTAGCAGCTTGTAGTATGTCGATAAAATCTTGTTGGGTGTAATAGCCACTGGCTGGGTTTTGTTTACTTGGACCATGACCTAATTGGGGTAATAAGCAGTCTTGCTCCTTAGTTGAGTGACAGCGGTAAGCACCAAATTGCGTTAATTCAGGCAGTGACGCTATTTCAATGCGCCAACCTTCGTCATCACTTAAGTGTAAATGCAAAAAGTTAAGCTTATAGGCGGCCATTTGATCGAGCAGCTTTAAAATGAACTCCTTATCACTAAAATTACGCGCTACATCTATTAACATACCTCGGTGTGGGTAGCGGGGTTTATCTTTAATGGTAATCGCGGGGAGCGTTTTATTGGTGTGGTCAATTAGGTTAACAACTGATTGTAATGCGTAGAATATGCCCGTTTCATTGACAGCTTTGATCTCTATACCTGAGTGAGAAGTTTGTAATTGATAGTATTCAGGGTTATCACTTAGCTTTTTATCTATCTCGCTGATAATAGGCAAACCATGCTTGTTTGAAACAGTCATATTTAATTGCGAAAGTCTTTGCTTTAGCACAGTTAAACTCGCTTCAGATAAATTAAGCCCGCCAATGTTAAAACCTTCCTTTACTGAGATCGCACCCGCGCCAGTATCTAATTTGGCTGTATATGGGCTAGGAATAAGTGGCACAAGCTTATCGTCAGTGATTGCCAACTTTTGGTTGTGTTCATACCTTGCTTGTGGGGTAATTTTGCTCGTTTTGTCTGAGGCATTTCGCTTTAAGTTACCGTTGGCAAGGTGTTTTAAGTGTGGCAACTTAGTCAGCTGCGTCTCAGGGTCAATAATAGGCGCGGTACTTTTAATAACCTGCGCTTTTAACTCTCCACTTGTTATGTAGTAGTTTGGCTGAACATCTGAATGTGCTAGGTGCCATAGTCTAGCTGTAAAGTTAATATGGTGAGTTTGGTTAGCACTCAAAGCAGTAAAAGCTTCGGTAGGTTGTAGTTTATGCAAGTCGCCATTGATATGGGTGATATCAAAAAAAGGGCTATCGTCTTGATATATAGGCTGTAAGTGAGAGAAATAGATAACCCAGTCTTGTTGGTCTATTTGCTCAGTTGAATGGAGTTCAATATTACCTTTAAAGCAGGCGTTGTCACCTTTAAACGAAGCGCAGTTAGTGTGATCATGATTACTGAACACTGAATATTTAATGTCGAGCGTGTTGGCTATTTTATTGAGTTCACTTTGGCTAAGTGGCGCACTATGGGCACTGTTCATTGCTATTACACATAGCGCTGTGCTGCATACCTTTATAAATGTATTCATGGCTATCTCACTTAAAAAAGGTAATGATGAATAAAACAGTTTGCAGCAGTAACGAAATACTGTTGGTAATAATGATTGCTGGGCGTTTAAACCTTAATCCATATAAAAACCAAAATAGGTAGATAAAAAAGAAAGAACCGACAAAGGCGGTTGAGAGTGAAGAAGTCACCTGTTGCAACTCAAAATAAATCTGATTAGCAAGTGCGATACAGCCGACCATACCAAATAAAACACCAGCAAAGTCCCAATGCTGTTCTTTGCTGGTCATAAAGTTAGAAGAAATGTTAAGCATGATGTTATTTCTCAAATGTGAGTTCTGAATAGTGAGCAATGTGTAAGCACTGAGCATTGTGTTTGCCTGATGGGTTATTTATGGCGGCTACGCTTGCCCCAGAAGCCAAGGCCGCAGCAATGCCGTTATTTGAATCTTCAAAGATAAGGCAGCTATTGATATTTACATGCAATTGTTTTGCTGCCAGAAAAAAACACTCTGGGCTAGGTTTCGCCTCTTTATAATCTTCTCTGGTTACAAAAACGGTTGGATGAGGTAGACATGCACTGCTTATTCTTTTAACAGCCAATTCTCGCGGGCATGAAGTGGCAATGCCCCAAGGAATACCTTGCTTGTCTAACCATTTAAGCATTGTTCTCGCACCGGGTAATGCCGGGGTTGTTATAGTACTAGTCAGTTCTTGTTGCTCAATATATTGGGCTTCACGCTTTGCATTAAGCGTAGGCGCAATTTGCGGTAGAAAATGTTCTAAATGAGAGCCGAAACTAACGCTTTTTACATGTTCAAAGTCGAGTTTATGCTTGCTACACCAAGCTGTTAAGATTGCGTCGGTAACGTGTTCTGAATCAATTAAGGTGCCGTCTAGATCAAAGATCACCCCTTGATACACTCCCTTCTTTAGGTAATTTAATATGATTGCATTATTTTGCATGTTTTCCATTTTTAACACTCCTAAATTTTAAAAAGCTGCGAAATAATGCATTATTATTTGCTTGTTTATTCTATTTTGTCGAGTAAAATATTTTAAAAATGCAAAAAGGTGCAAAAAGTGTTGTTGGCAGAAAGGCAAAAAACGATCTTAGATCTGATCAGTAAGCAAGGTAAGGTATACGCGCTAGAGCTGGCAGAGACTTTAAATGTATCAATTGATACTGTGCGCAGAGACTTAAACCAGCTGGGCAATAAGCGCTTACTTAAAAGAGTGCATGGTGGAGCGATGGCGCTAAAAGAAACCGGCGCCGATTATGCAGATAGGTTTAAAGAGGTTGATGAAGTTAAGCAACAGCTCGCATTGGCTGCTTTACCACTGATTAAAACAGGTGACGTGATATGGATAGATTCAGGAGCAAGTTGTCGTTATTTAGCCACAGTATTACCTGAAGATTTAGTGATTACAGTTGTCACCTCAAGCCCTGTGGTGGCCGTTGAGCTGATGAAACTCCCTAGTGTAGACGTCATTTTGTTGGGTGGAAGAGTCTATAAGCCTGCGATGCGCTGTGTTGGGGGCGTAGCAGAGCAAATTCGTAACATTAAGTTTGATAAAGCGTTTTTTGGTGCATTTGCATTTTCATACACAGGAGGCGTAATGGTGAATAACTACGAAGAGTCAGTAGTTATTCAAGCAGCCGTTGAGCAATCAGGCGAGGTTGTTGTAATGCTTTCTAAAGATAAAATTGGCGTAGACTCCACCTATACAGCAATCAAACCAGCAAGCATTGATAGAGTTATATCTAATACGCATGGAGAACATGTGGTCAGTTTACCACAGTATTCAGGAGTTAACTGGATACCTTGTTAATTGAAGCGTTTGAAAATACACAGACCTTCGACGCTCACTTTAAACATGTTCTGGCTCATCAATTCTTACGTAAGTATGTAACTGCGTATATTGATACCTTTAGAAGGAAGTAAATACACCTAATTAGATTTATTCTTGGCACACTTATAATCCTCAACATTTAAATAAGACCGCTCAAGTGAAGTTGTTAGCGCATCTGTGCCAAGGGAGTGTTTGATTAGGGCACGTTAATATAAAAACCACGGGGTAAGCATCGGATTTAAGTGCCGAATGTTAGGCATAAAAAAGACATCAAATGATGTCTTTTTTATACGTTTGGTGGAGCTGGGGGGATTTGAACCCCCGTCCAGAAAGCGTCGATTTTAATAGCCTTACATAAAAAACAGTAACTTACTAACTTATAAGTAATTTGTAATCTCATGTAATATTACATCGTCTTGTAATAACTTTTGATTGTGGGCACAATATGGACAGTTTTAAAAGGAAATTGTATGCACGCTGTAACACCATATCTAATTCAATCGTTTTTTAAACGAGAAAATAACGAATCTTTATTTCACGACTTATCTAACATAAATGGTAAAATTGACATTTTAGAAATCATTCATGATTTCATGTTGAGTAAGTCAGCTCATGTTTATGATTATCCAGATGATAAGCGAGTCTATTCTTTTAAAAAAATAAAATATGATAAGAAAAATAGAACTGTTTCTTCATTTTTTGTAACCGGTCAATACGGAGTTAAAAGTGATATCTTGGATAAAGCAACTGGTGCAGTAAGGTTTCCTAAAAAAGAGTCTGATGCAGAGGTATTACGACACTTTGTCCAGTTCACCGTTCCAAAAAATACTACAGATGGAATAGCGTTGTTTCACAAGAGTATGGGGGTTGGTGTTAAGTCATTATTCTCAAATATCTTTTCTATTTACTTTAAGAATAAAACTAATTCTACACTGCAATTTCTTCCCTATTCACACGAGTCAGCTATCACAGAGTGGATAGACAATGCCAAAATTAAATCTTTTAATGTAAAAGGCTATACAGGTGATAAAGATGTATTAGACGCAGTTACTGCAGTTGGTGCGTGTAATATTGAATACTCAATAAAACCAAAAAGGCAGCGAAAAGGTTTCGATGCATCTTTTGGAAAGTTAAAAGATTTGATAGGGCCTAAGCCAAACCCAGCCTTACAACAGATAGTCGCAATTTTGGGTCAACAAGGTGCGGAAGTTACAACAACTGCTAAACTGAATAAACAATCCAGATCATTTAAAGTTGGTACAAACTCTAGTGGAACGTTTTGTGATATTTTGATAAACGAAGATGGAAAAAAGGATGTTGAGATGGAAGGAAACCAACCTAAGTTAGAATCGATTAGAAAATGGTCTTTTTTATTAACTAACGATATTTTAAAAGGTGTTTACGGAAAACAAGCATTTCAATTGAATGTGCCTTAAGGGGGCTATATGAGCGAAAAAATTAATGTTTGCGATATAATCAAAGGACATTATTCAACGTTAAGGGATTACAGCTCAGAGAAAATATCAATAGCAGATATATCTTTATTCATATTGTTACCAGTAATTATCTCACTTGCGAATGTCTTTTTTAGTTTAACAATAGGAAAAGAGCTTAGGGCTGCCCTAATAAATTTTGGAGCAATCTTTACCGCTCTATTAATAAGTGTTCTAGTACTGGTATATGATCAGAGGAATAAATTAAATTCTTTAAAAGATATAGATCAGAGTTTGTTGCCAAACTATAAAGCAATGAAGCAAGTATTTAAGGAGCTGTATAATAATATATGTTTTGCTATTTTAGTTTCACTTACGTTAGTCGTATTTTCAATGCTTCAAATTGTTACAGTAGATCTAAAACTTGATAGCTTAAATATTTATTTAGTAAACCCTATTGTTGTTTTTAGCATTTGCACAGTGATATTAACTACTCTAATGATAATCAAGAGGCTTCATAAACTGCTATCGACATTTGATAGAATTGCCAATTCCGAGTAAATTTAATTTAGGCTAGGACCAAATCTGATCGCATCCTCCAAATGACTAGGTGCGAAGTGCGAGTAAACCATAGTTTGTTCAATCTTCGCATGGCCTAATATCTGTTGAAGGACTAAAATATTTCCTCCGTTCATCATAAAATGACTTGCAAACGTGTGCCTTAAAACATGACTACATTGACCTTTGGGTAGGTTAATTTCAGTTTTCGTAATTGCTCTTTCAAACGCTTTCCTACAATCAGAAAATAATGCACCTGTATGTTTCGGTATTTCGTTAAATAGGCTTTCTGATATTGGAATAGTTCGATTTTTCTTATTCTTAGTATTAGTGAATGTAATCTTAAAAGTATTGTTCGATTTGAAAACCTGAGAGCCTTTTAAATTGCAAGCTTCACTTATACGGCAGCCTGTGGCTAAACATATTTTAGTAACTAGATGGAGGTGTGGGTTGGATGATTCTTTAGTTGCAGCTAATACAATCTTTATTTCTTCATCATTTAGAAAGGTGAGTTCTGTTTGCTGTAGTTTGAATGGTTTTACTTCAGAGAGTGGGTTAGGGTAAGAAATTTCACCTACTTCAATTAACTTATTGAATAAGCCTTTCAAAGAAATTAGGTCATTATTGGCTGTTTTACCTGAAATTGGGTTTTCACCAGACATTCTTTGTCCTCTCCAATCTACAAAAGCTTTAGCTTTGAATTCTGACCCAATAGGATTTTCTAAGGCATCACAGATCATATTCAGCTTATTTAAGATCTTTTGAGGCTCTGTATATGTTTGTCCATGAATTTTGAACCAAATATCGACCAATTCAGCAAGCCTTCGAGAATCTTTTTTCTCTTGTTTCCAAGGCTTATTTTCGGCTTCTGAGATAGTAAAATTCACAAACCTTTGAGCTTCTCCTCTAGTCGCAAATACCTTCCTAATTCGCTTTCCTTTTATACCCCAAGGCCTAATATCAACTTTATAGCCACCGTCGACTTTTTTAATACTCATTTCCCAAATTTCCCAAATTTCCCAAAAACAAAAAAACCGCCTAGGTAGCGGTTTTTAGTTTGCATTCATAGAAGAAAGCGTTATCTGTATTTGTAGCACAAACAAATTAGCATTAAGAAAAGTGATTTGTCAAAGCTATTGTAATTCTAGCGCTATAGTACTATTTTATTTATGTCGGCTTCATACTCAAAGTTCACTCTTACCGACATTAAGGGTATTAACTTTTAAGTTTGAATTACTCAGGCTTTTTAGGTCTTTTCAATTGCATTAAATTTTGCAATTTAGTTAAAGCGTTTTGCTTTAGCAGCATCATTTTTGGTGCTTTTTAATTTTTTTATTCATCAATTTAATAAATTAAAAGGCTGACCTATGGACTTAGAACTTTGGTTAACTGTTATATATGGCAGTTTCTTCTTCTTGCTATTCTTCGCTACTAGCAATACAGATGACGATCTGCCATTAGATGAACTTTCTGAGCTACTCTTAACTGAATACGATTCATTGAATAAATTGCCACTGTCAGAAAGATTTCAAGCAAAGAAAAACTGGGATAAAAGACTTGAGCGTTATTTAGAGCGCTTGAATAGAAAGAATGAAGCAAGGGTTACTGCATAATGAACTCGAAAATATTCTTTTGCCCTGATTGCGGTAAGATAAATTTACGGAATAACTCTAATACAAAACTAAAAGAAATTAGCTTCAAACCAGCAAGTGAAGGTTCTGAATTAACACTGATTTCTGAAATTTGGATGTGCGAAGAAGATTCTTGTAATTACACAAAAGTATTTATTGTCATAAAAACTGGTGGAAGCCACTTTAAAGTTGATGATAGGGTCATTTATTCAAACCGAATCCATTAATAAACAAAATGCAGCACAGTTTAGTGCTGCATTTTTTCTATTCGACTTACTATTATTGCTGAAGTTGAAATCAGCTTGTCTGAATTAAGCTCGGGGATTATTCCAAGTTCATGGCTTTCATAAAGTCCTTCCTTTACTTCATGTAATAAAGCTTTCTTATCCAAGAAAGGCCTATATTTACCATATAAAAGCCAATCCATAGAAACTTGTTTTTCGTCACAAGCTTGAAGGCATTGAGGGAAAGGGATTGACCCTTTTTTTGCCATTTGAGCAGCCCAATTTCCATTTTTTTCAAAATAATTTGATAACTCAGTTAAGTTTTTGAAGTCGTAAAGAACCCTAATACTTTCAAATACTTCCTTCGCACTTTTTAACATTTCAGACACCTGTAACCCGAAACCTATAAAAAATATTGCTTTACCAATATAAAATATGGGTTTAGTCTATTTTGTATTGAATTATTTTTGTTAAGGATAATATAGCATGAGTAACCAATTAATTTTATCTCTTACAACACCAATCCTGACTTATGACGAATATGCAAAGTTGCAGGGACAATCTGTTAAAGATGTGGTGAATGCTGTCGCAAATGGTCGATTGCCTATTTACACGCCTCCATGTGCTCCCCATGAAAATCCTGCTCGACTGAAAAAGTATATCAACATGGTTGCACTTTATGCTGAAGCCGCAAGAGCTGCAAATATAGAGTTTGGCATAAGAGGGTAAATCTAATGTTGAATGAACGTAATCTATCAATTTTTGAGAAAACCTTCCCTTCGGAATCAGCTGCTAATGCGCTTTCTCATATTACTCAAGATACAAGGGCTAAAGCTGTTTTTGAAAGAGCAAAACTGACTCCCGTTGAAAGATTAAAACAAACAAAGCTGGATAGTCCTGATTTACGTTCAAGAATATTTAATACGCACAGTAATTTAGCTGTAATGCTTGCAAATGGTTTTTTGCAGATAGAAAGGTTTTTTGGGTATCAAGAAGCTAGAGAACGTCTTTTAGAGGCAGATAAGGTTTTAACTCTTGGTGGGATAAATCTTAGTGTTTCAGACGATGAACTTTGTGAAATAGCTGAAGAAAAAGCAAGGCTTTTTGAGCTACGCATCAAGCAAAATCAGCCTACTTATAAATTTTATCAAAAGCTTTGTAACGATTTCAAAATCTATTGCATCACGCCACCTTCATTTAATGACGATTATTTTACTTTACCTGCATACGAAAGAGTAAAGCTGAATCCAAACTATAAACATACAATCATGACCTTGCTCCAAGGAGCTCTCAATAGGATGGCCTGCCCTCTATGGTGGAGGAGAAAGTTAAGATCTAAACAAGCTCTAGTTATAGAGCAGTTGGCTAGAGAACTCCGCACTGTGCATAAGAAAGCTTCAACATATGTTAGTGAACATACAATACGAAATAAAAGAGATAGAAAAGCTAAATCTGAAGCTTTGATGTCTGAATTATATGTTGTTCCTCATTGTTCAAATCCTTTCGATGAATTTGAGACATTAAAAGAAATTGCAGATAAAAGTTCTACTTCAGGAAAGCAGCAAGCTGCTGAATTGATGGTAAGAATGAGAGGCTTTGAAGAGTGCGCAGAATTATTAGGGCACAGAGGTCAGTTTTATACTATTTCAGCTCCTAGTAGATTTCATTCAGTTCTCTCTAGCGGAATTCCAAACCAAAAATATGATGGTTCTACTCCAAACGATGCCCAAGACTATTTCAATCAATTATGGAAACGAGCAAGGGCACTACTAGCCAAAAAAAACCTTCGCCCTTATGGGTTTAGAGTGGTTGAGCCGCATCATGATGGTTGCCCACATTGGCATATGTTGCTGTTCATTGAAAAAGGACAAGCAATGTATGTAAGGAAAATACTGAAAAAGTTAGCAACGGAAGACACACCAAGTGAATTCAGAGCATCTTCTACTCGCTTCAAAGCAATTTCTATTGACCCTAAAAAAGGTTCTGCTGCTGGTTACATAGCGAAATATATAACAAAGGCCGTTAGTGGCGAACACATTAACTCTGTTACCTGTGAAAAGGCAGGTGAGTTATCTGTTGCACCAGCTGAAGCAGCTGAGAGAGCTTCAACTTGGGCTAGCACATTTAATATTAGACGTTTTCAACAAGTTGGAGGCCCAAGCGTAACAACTTGGCGAGAGCTTAGAAGACTTGGTCAAGGCAACACAGGGAAATGCGAGGTAGCAAACTCAATGAACACAAATCTAGACTCGGTTTCTCGTTTTGCGCTTGAAAAAGTTCGAGTAGCAGCTGATTCATCTAATTGGGCTGCTTTCTGTTTGGCAATGGGTGGTGTTCAAGTCAAAAGAAAAGACCAAACAGTGAGAATTCATTATCAAATTCCTGACATTGTAGATCATATCACGGGCGAGATTAGTAGAAGTGAGTCAAACTCTCCTTATTTCACAACCAAATATGGTGACACTCCAGCAAAAAGAATTCTAGGTGTTGCATGGGACTCTGTTGTTGTAATCACAAGGCGAGGAACGAGTCAGGTGGTAACTGAGAAAGAGTTACAAGCACAAAGAAAAATAATGTTAGGTGTATCAGAGTCAATCCATAACTGGATTGAAGATGGTAGATATTTCCAGCCAAGTCATGAAGAAATTCAGTTCTTAGAATCATGTGTAATAGAAGATTATCAAAATATGTGCCTTTTCATGGATTACGAGGCTCTTTCTGTTTTTGGTAGCGACGAAGTCGCCTTGGACTTGTGTCATTAACTGTAACTACAAAGGAATTCACATGGAAAAAGACAGATTAAAAGACTTTTTACAATCTCAATATCAACTAATCGAAGAATATTTAAAGGAGCATAACTATGGCCAGTATTGAAGGTGCAATCACTGATTTACAAAGAGTTAATCGCACAGACGACAAAGGCGCACCCTTGCCTGAAACAGCAGAGTTTAAGTTTCACACTAAAAACCCTGCGAGCATTTGGTCAGTGAAAGTGACTAATGACCAAATGGCAAACGGTACTTTCTCTCAGCTTGAAAAGCTGCAATCAGATCCTAATGGCTGGGGTTTAAAGCCTGTTCTATTGAACCTTGAGTATTACGAAGGTGCGAATGTAGCTAGACAAATGGAGTGGAAGGGATTCCGACTTAATTCAATTGCTCCTATGCAAGCTAAATAGAAGTATCTAGCAAAATGTCGGGTGAGCAATCCCAGCTATTAATCGAATTAGGTCGTCATATTTACGACCTCATTTTGAGCTTAGGCCTTGTTGTGTGTTTTGGTCTTGGCTTGGTATCAGGAGGGCAACGATGATTACGTTAACTTCCTATTTTCTTGGTGCTTTTGCCCTAGGTTGGGCAATAGGTACTACTTGGCAATTTTTTAAACGATTAACAGAGGAATCAATATCGTGAAAAATTTAATCAAATCAAAACTAACAAAAGCAGGCCTTTTATTTTCTTCAGTTTTAGTGAGTTCAACAGCGTTTGCTTCAACAACTTTACCAAGCGGTATATCAGCAGCTTTCACGAAGTTTACATCACAAATTAGCGAGTTAGAAACTTTGGCTTGGCCAATTTTAATCTCAGTTACTTCAGCTTTTGTGATTATTAAGTTATTCAAGCGTTTTGTTTCTAAGGCAACCTAACAGAAGTATTTTGATGACTAATCAAAGGGCAGTTTAACTGTCCTTTTTTGATCTAAGGAATGATTATGAGGCTTCTAATTATAGTGTCTTTATATTCTAGTTTTTCATTTGCTGAGAATTGCCAGCCAACTACAAATTTAATCCCAATAGTTACAGAAAATGCCCCTAGTGGAGTTTCATTCGTCGAATCTTACTCTGAAATGGCTGAAGGGAAGTTTCTAATTGGTAATGTAGTTCTAGATCCAATTAAGTATAGAGGGCAACATTGGTTTGATCCTAATGGCGCAAGCTGTCCTCAAACTTCAAATGGTGTCCGTTTAAATACAATTGTTCAAGTTCCTTATATTGACCCTGTAGATAACGTACAAAGAAATAAATCAGTATGTCTATACATGGATTTCTTTGATAAATATTGCCCTGATGGTTACACGATGGATTTTATGAATAAAGATTGTGTATTGTCAGACCCAGCACAATGTAACAATCAATGCTCTGATGGGTTTCCTCCTGATTTACTAGGTTATCCCGGTTGTGACCGTCCAACATTAAAGCAGTGCAGTGATGGTTCATACCGCCTAGCCGATTCAATTTGTCCAACTGACAATACAGACCCAGACCCAGACCCAGACCCAAATCCAGACCCAGCGCCTGATATAGATTTTACTGCTCTTATTTCTAAAGTAGATGAATTTAAACAGCAAGGGAAAAATAATACTGAAGCAATGCTAGATAAGCTTTCATCATTGAGTCAAAAAGTTGAGCAGTCAGCAATGTTGGTTCGTGACGGGATTAATAATGAGCTTAAATCTCAAACAAGTGAGATTAAGGCTTCAATAAATCAATTAAGCGAAGATAACAAGCTTCGATCAGACTTAATGAGAGACTCTGTATTTCAACTTAACACGGCTGTGAGAGGTTTGCAGGATGGAAACGCTTTTGAATTCAGCTTATTACGAGAATCAATTAATCAACAAACAGGTTTTTTAGGGCCCAAAATTGACACTACTAACTCAAAATTAAATATTACAAACCAACTTCTTAATAGTATTCGACAAAATACAGAACCAGAACAAAAGAATGAATGCATTCCAAGCCTTGAAAATAATTACTGCGAAAATCCACATGGAATGACAGGAGAAGATATGAAAGGGATCTTCGACACGTTAGCGAGTTTCTTTGATGGCGAAATTTCAACTTATCAGCATAACTTTGAAAGCAAAGTAAGTGAGCTTTCCACAAACAGCCCATTAGGTACTGAGATGAATGAGTCTTCCATTGAATCTTTAATGTCTTATTTCACAAATGTAATTCCCGAAGCCTCAGAGTGCAAACCACTTAATCTCTTCGATTACAAGGGTAAAAAGTACGAAATTTCATGCTCTTTTTCTACGAAGTTCAAAAGTCTTTTTGGTTGGATTCTTGGGGTTTATACGATTTTCAGCCTTATAAATATTCTCATGTCAGGAATAGTTCCGAGAGGAACGCCGACAAAACAAGGAGTCTAAAATGCCTGTATTTTTATTACCAATAATAACGGGTGTCGCAAATATGATGCGATTCCCAGCTTTAGTTGCATTTTTAGCGGGGATCTTTGGTCAGCTTGTAGCTTTCTTTACAAAGTATCTGACAACCAAAGTTGCAATGCAATTAACTATCATAACGGCTGTAACAGGTTTAACACTGGCTGTTTTTGCAGGAATAAAATCCTTAATTTTCGCAATTTCGGTTGTCGCGCCTGAAGGCTTGGTACATGGCGCTTCATTAGTAATTCCTGATAACGCGGCTATATGCCTTTCCTCAATAGTATCAGCTCATGCGATTAGATATGTCTGGATTTGGAAAGTTTACTTTATCGAGTCATTTGGGCAAGGGAGGTGATATGGCTGTTCATTTTATAACAGGAAAGCTTGGCTCTGGGAAAAGCCTGAACTCAGTTTCTAGAATCAAAGAGAGGCTACTTAAAGGCTTACCTGTAGCAACGAACTTGAATATTAACTTAGTTGAAATGCTGGGGAGAGTCAAAAGAAACACGAAACTTTATCGCCTACCTGATAAACCATCAATTCAAGATTTTATAAATATTGGGATTGGAAATAAAAGCTACGACGAATCTAAAAATGGGTTAATTGTTTTAGACGAATGTGGTACTTGGTTCAATTCTAGGACTTGGAATGATAAAAGTCGGCAAGAAATTATAGATTGGTTTCTGCACGCTAGAAAAAGAGGCTGGGACATTGATTTTTTAATTCAAAATATTTCCCTTGTTGATAAACAGGCTAGGGAAGCATTGGGTGAGCTTGTAGTTTATTGCAGAAGAACTGATAGGCTGAATATCCCTATCATTGGGTCTATTTATGGGCTTTTTACTGGCGAAAAGTTGCCTCTTCCTCGAGTGCACTTCGCAATTGTGAAATATGGCGTAACTAACAACTCTGTAACGGTTGATAATTGGTATACGGTTGGTGGTGGATTATATTCTTGCTATGA
This sequence comes from Pseudoalteromonas sp. AWM4_233, assembly GCF_056158285.1. Classification (NCBI taxonomy): domain Bacteria; kingdom Pseudomonadati; phylum Pseudomonadota; class Gammaproteobacteria; order Alteromonadales; family Pseudoalteromonadaceae; genus Pseudoalteromonas; species Pseudoalteromonas sp. AWM4_233. Next base: position 1,404,896 of record NZ_JBSWSZ010000001.1, read on the forward strand.
CACAAAACAGATTTTCAGTCCTCATTATCCGCATAGCACATATTCAGTTTTACCCCCTTACTACACACATGGTCGTTATCAAGTTCCATACACCATCAAGAATATTATGAGAATCACAAAAATTTATTTAAAAAAATGGTCTCGTCTAAAACTTATTTTTCTGGGTGCTTTGATACCAAGCATCTATATATATGCTTCATACGAGCCGAATACACATCAACAAAAGCCTGTATCAATTAACAATTTGCAAACAGAACCAAGTTCAATTGAAGAACCTTTAATATCATTTGATGAGTTCAAAATTATATCTTTTTCATCACTCCCTAAATATAGAAGCTTTGAGGTATCTAATGGTGATTTATCATTTACTAAACATCAACTTGAGGGTGTTGGGTATCAGGTGGTTATTAAGAATGCTTGCCATATAACCTTACAGAAGGGAGATATGAATGAAACTGTTTATTGCTAGTTTACTTTTGATTCTGTCCTTCAATGCTTTTTCTAGTGAAGATAACTCAGCTATTCAACTTAGAAACTCACCAATTACCGAGTTAACGCAATGGATTTCAGAGGTCACGAACAAAACTATTGTAGTATCTTCTTCTGTGTCGGGGACGACAATAACAGCGGATATACCAATAATCTCAAAAGTCGACTTATTAGATTTGTTGGAACATATAGTAAAGTCTAATAACTTAGTGATGCTTAGGTATGAAGGTGTAATTAGAATCGAGAGTGATTCCAGTGAATTAATCACTGTGGGTGCATTAGAGTCGGTGGTGTATCGATTTTCGAATATTCAAGCAACAAAAGTTCTGCCTTTGTTCTTACAGGCTGTAAAGACACCTGATACAGATAAGAAATTTATGGAAAAGTTTGATGACATTAAATTTCAAACTCCTAGTGCAAGTGTTTTACCTAATTCCAACTCGCTTCTTGTAATTACATCACCTGAAGTTCATGAGCAATTAGTGGGGCTTCGAAATGCGCTAGATACTTCAATTAGGCAAGTATTAATTGAGGCTATCATAATGGAAACCGATGTAGGTGATGGAAGTTCAATAGGAATAGATCTTTCTACAGCATTGAAGCAAACAGGTTTTCAATTAACAACAAATACACTTGGAGCATTGGGAACTGGGTTAGGTGGAAATCTCATCTATGCTGAAGGTGATTTTAAATCAGTCATATCAGCAGCCTCAAAAGTGAAAAATACCAAAATCCTTTCGACTCCGACTTTATTAGTAATGGATAGAGAACTGGGTGAAATATCAGTAGGCCAAAACGTTCCTTTTCTTGTTGCACAAGAGGTCACTGACGGGGGGAAAAGTATCACAAGGATAGAGCGAAAAAATGTTGGTATCTCTCTTTCTGTAATCCCTCACATACTTGAAGATGGAACAGCAATTTTAAAAATCAATCAAGAGTCTTCAAGTGTCACTGACTCAACAACTGCAAGTGACATAGTTACTAATCAGCGCTCAATAAAAACAACGGTATCAGTGAAGAATGGTCAAACAATTGTTTTGGGGGGCTTGGTAAATGAAGAAAACCGTAAAAGTGAAGATGGTGTTCCAGTGCTAAAAGATGTTCCTTTGCTAGGCTATCTTTTCAAGACTGAGAGTGAAAACATCGTACAGAGGGAGTTAACGATGATGCTCAAAGTACAAGTATTCTAAACAATTTTTTAGCCAGCTGCCTAATCCACGAAGTGGGTTAGGTGGCTGGCTAAATTGAGCTACTAATCTCTTCTTTTACCTACAACTACAGCTCCTCGAGTTATAGAAAAGCCGACATCTCCCAAGTATTGATCATCTCTATTTAAGCATTCTTCCGATTGCCCCATATTAATAGGAACGACATTTACAACATCGTACCCTTCGGCATCCAACTCGTTGTATTTAGCTTCGAGAAGCTGTGCGTATTCGTGATAATTTACTGTTCTTTGTATGGCAGTTTCTCTGATTTTTGTTCGGAAAATTCCCACATCTTCAGTGTGCTTTTCTAAACCAGCATAAAACCAAGTAGTAATAAATTTCTTAGACAACATTTCTCTCCTTAAGTGTCTACTATATCAACATCGAATTATTATATTTGCATTTCGGCTCTGTATTGTAAATATGAACGGGTTTTAAGTGTGTTAGCTTTAAAATCTAGATGAAATATTTTCCTTTAGGTCAAAAAAGCTAACACGAAGGCCGCTCTACTAAGCTGAGGGATGCTCGATTTTTGACGGCCGCGGAATTGCAGTATTGATTTGAAAACTAGGTCCGCGCAAAGCGCCCCTGATTAGCTCTCTTATCTTTTCTTTTTCTAATTTCTTACCTACGACTTCAACTATGAGAAATTATTAAGAGTACGTATTTTATCTCATATGCTTCTGTTTTTGTTTAAGAAAGTGTTTAATGTGAATTTTTATTATAGGGAATAACTAATGAGTAGAATTTGGACAGTCGCTCTTAAAAATGATCAAAGAAGTCAAACTAATCTTGCCACTGCACGCTATCACTCCCTTTGGGGCATGAAAAATAAAGGAATACATCAAAATATTAAGAAAGGAGATTTTGTTGTATTTCTGGTAGGTGTTTCTATTGAAAACATAGAAGATATGCGCTTATTTGATGTGTTTACTGATAAAAAAAATGTTTTTCCAAACTATAAAGACGCAGTTCTAACAGAAGAGTTTGTTGAAAAATTTAGGTTTCATGTAGATGAAGTTCTTTTAGGAACAATAGAGTCTGACTTTTTCCAAAATGAAAGCGAAGTATGGGAACCAAAAGTTGACAATAAAGGAAAGAAAAATTTCTACATTAACCGCTTTCGTTGGCAACTGACTCATGAAGCAAGAGATATCCTATTCAGTAATGCAGACAGTAACATTGATTTCCATCGAAATATAATAAAAGCATTAAGAAGTAAAAGGGTTGAACCAAGCGACATCTCTTTAAATGAAATAGCACGAATTAAATCTTCAATGCTTAAAACAAACAATGTATTTTCAGATGAAGAGTCATACCAAAACAAGATACTTGAAAGCTCACCTTTATACTTACCTGATGGAGGTATTCCTGTAAATGATGCGACTACTATTAGCGAAACGAAACGTTGGAAAAGGAATGTTAGTGTCGCTAAACAAGCTATTGTCACAGCTGGTTTTAGATGTGAAATAGACCCTTCACATAAAACTTTCACCTCAAAAAAAACAAATAATAATTTTGTTGAGGCTCATCATTTAATACCAATGGAAAAGCAACCGCTTTTTTCTTTCAATCTTGATGTTCCTGAAAATATATTAGCTTTGTGTCCAAACTGTCACAGGCATTTTCACCATGCAGATACAAAAGAACTAAGAGAAATATTGTCTGTAGCTTATGCTAAAAGACATGAATTGTTAAAGAAAAGAGAGATTGGTTTATCTTTCGAAAGTTTAGAATCACTTTACTATGAGGGCTAGTTATGGATGAGTTGACAGAATTAAAGTCGTTACAATTTAAGCTACAGAACTTTGCTAAAGATAGAGATTGGGAGAAGTTCCATAACCCCAAAAATTTGGTGATGGCTTTAAGTGGCGAAGTAGGAGAGTTAGTCGAAATATTCCAATGGCTAACACTTGAGGAAAGTAACAATTTGAGCTCGAAACAGAAAACACAGCTTCGAGATGAGATTTCTGATGTTTTTTTATATTTATTAAGGCTTGCAGACATAACTGACATTGACTTAATAAGTGCAGCACATTTGAAAATAAAAAAGAATAGCGAAAATTATCCTATTGAAAAGTCTTATGGGATATCTAGAAAATATAATGAGTTGTAATGTTAGATGAAGTCAGATTTTTATTTTGTTAAAGAGCTTTTAGGTGACTTTTTCAATTTAAAACACATAATCGAAATGTTTTTATTGTTTGAAAAGGAAGGTATTTCTGGTTGGGAAAATTGGCTGCAGATTGAACTTGTATGTTTTCTTGCAAATCATGACAATGTTGCTGATGTCAAAAAAGAACAGAAGAAATATATAGATAGGCGTTCAAATCTAGGTAAGGATTATGTTTTTATCGATGTCGTTTTTAGGAAAAAATTTACAAGAAAAGACCTTAGAATCGGTTTAGAAATAAAACAGAGCTCAGTTAATTCTGATTGTGTTATTAAGATGTTGAGGGACGTACATAAAGTAAATTCGATTAAGAGTTCAGACAGAAACTTTAGTAGTTTATGGAATGTTGGGATTCATCCTACGTCTTGCAAAGAAAGATTAAAGGAGTTGGTTGAATCTAAACTCCTCATATCAGACAACTGCTTTCACACACAGCACATTAAAAAAACTGGCCTGTCATTTACACTTTTCTAGTAGAGTGTAGACAAATTCAGTCACTTTAAAAAATAATGTGGTCAAGGTATGGACAGTAAGTTTTAGATATAAAAAAACCTGTAACGATTTTACTCGTAACAGGTTGTTTTATAACACTTTAAAGTGGTGGAGCTGGGGGGATTTGAACCCCCGTCCAGAAAGCGTCGACCTTCGGTCCTACATGTTTAGTATCGTCTATTGGTTAACCTTTAAGTCTCGGACGAACACGATAAATAAAGGCGAGGCCGCTTAGTTTTAGCCCTTCAACCCCGGCCAGGGTTTCTGTAGCGATCTTGTGTAGGGTGACACTCCAGAACCAGAACCACAAGCATTTCTTGGAGGAGTGCTAGCGGGCTATTATGCCGCTAGAGCGTAGTTATCGTCGTTTGCGATTACTTTAAATGCGGCTTTTTTACGAGGCCAACCGCCCCTCGACATGCACCTCAGGCTTCATGAATCCTGTCGAATCCTAATCAGCCCCTGAATTTGTATTCAGAGTCACAACGTGACTTAGTGATTGCATTCTAACGTCTATAAATTTGCTTCGCAATCATTAATCACTTTAAAAGTTATCATTAATTAATGAGTTGGCTGATATTTATGCGGGTTGTGTGTTAGTTGAGCTATTCATAGTAAGGAATAGTCGAACTCATTAAATAATACGATGAAATACTCGACTTATTGCTAAGCTATTTTCAAATCTGGTTGCTTTATTCTTGTGGCATTAAATAACACTAACATCCGAAGTAGGAGATGTGATGACAACACAGAGTTTAGATAACCGAGACGACTCAGCACAAAAAGACAGTTATCAAAATTTACACCGTGCAAGTTCTGAATTTAAAACACGTGACGAATATTTAGAGCATGAATTGCAAATCATGCAGCCAAAACGCTGGCGTCCTAACCTGCCTTTTAAAGACTACCGATTTGAACTAGAAGACACCATTCCAGCTATGGCGGGGACCATAGGTAAAATTGTGATGGTTGGCGCAATTGCCGCAACCTTTGCCGCACCGTTAGGGCTAGGCGAAGGTTTTATTCTGGAAAATGTGCGCTATGAGTTACTGATAGTCGCTCTATTTATTTTACTGTTCTCTGGCTTTTTTTTACCAACAGCTAACTTAGCGGGTACCCATGGGCCTTTAATTCCTCTTATTCCTATTGTGGTTGCGGCGGGTGGTCACCCTATGGCGTTCGGTTTGCTCATAGGGGCATTTGGTTTATTACTGGCAATCAGTAAAGGCGGGAGTGTTTTGGCTGGGCTTACCAGTCGAGGAGTCTGTGGTGGTTTGCTTTTGTACCTTGGTTTTATTGGCACAACTTCGCAAGTAAAGAAGTTGTTTGCTTGGGCAGAAGGTATTGATATGTCTCATATCGCTTTCATAATTATTCTCAGTACCATCGTTTTATATGCGTTATTAGAGCACTTTAAAAAGCGTTGGCTGGCGGTGCCATTAAGCTGTTTACTTGGCGGTGGTGTTGCTTTTGCTCTTGGCGCGCCATTTGAGTTTAAAACTGGCCCTGGCTTACCAAACATGAACCCTATGTATTGGTGGGGTGAAAACACGGGTTGGATGCTAGGTTTACCTACGCTTGAAAGCTTTATTGTAGTACTACCTTTTGCCATTTTAGCTGTCGCTATGTGGTCACCTGACTTCCTAGGTCATCAAGTTTTTCAAAAAATCAGTTATCCGGCCCGTACTGAAAAAGTACAAATGAATATTGACGATACGATGACGAGTGCGTCTATACGCCAGACGTTCGGCTCTATTTTAGGTGGTGCTAACTTCACCTCATCTTGGGGGACTTACATTGTGCCTGCAGCTATAGCAAAACGTCCAATTCCTGCTGGTGCGATTTTAACGGCATTGTTTTGTGTCATTGCTAGTATCTGGGGTTACCCAATGGATTTAGCCATTTGGCAGCCAGTATTGTGTGTAGCCTTAATCGTTGGAGTGTTTATTCCTTTGCTTGAGGCGGGTATGGAAATGACGCGAGAAGGTAAAACAACTCAGTCAGCAGCCATTGTTGTTTTCTCGTCCGCATTAGTTAATCCTGCGTTTGGTTGGTCTTTGACTATGCTGTTAGATAATTTAGGTTTAATTGGTTGTAAGGAGCGAAGTAAAGAGCTGAGTTCTATGAACCGTTGGATCATACCTTTAATTATGTTTGTAGTGTTAACAGGTGTCATGGCACTTGTTGGCTTGTTACCAGGTTTACCTGCAATTATGCCAAGTTTCAGATAAATTAAATAGGCAGAACGCAATAAGTTCTGCCTATTATTCCTTTCCCATATTAATTGTCATACTCAACTGCTAGCTTATCTTTTTAGTATTTACTACGTTATATTTTGCCTGTAATGTACAATTTAAGTTTCTGTTTTAGTTACACCTGTAAAATAATGCTTTATTCTTATTTTCTAGTTTTTATTTAAAGCACAGGTTCTGCTGGTCGATAAGCTAATGTAACTAATAGAAATATTTTAATAGAGTGTTTATGATTTTAAACGCTCAAAAACTAGTCATTTACAATTCTTTAAGCTTTGTAAGCTGTTTGTTCAAAATCAACTTAACAATACCTAAAGGTTGTGGTGAAATGACTTGGTCGTGTTTTAGTCAATAACAATAATAAATCATAGTGTGGAAAGACTTATGTCATTGTTTCGTTTTGATGAGGGTGATGGATATGTGTACTTATTGTCACACCCTGTCGAGTCAGGGTTTCCTGCTAGTGCTTCGCAGCTCTTAGAGTTGTTAGAGCAATCTAGTTATGCTGATTTTGAAGTTATACATGCCAATATAGGTAAGTTATTTTCTTCGGGCGATGATTATGATAAAGATTCATTAGTCGTTGCTAAAGCGATTGATGCGTCAATCATGATCAAAGTTGATGAGTCCAACATGATGGCTAATGCGCAAGTGACTACTGCTTGCGGTGGAAAAATCGTATCTCTAGATGATGCTAAAGCGGCACTTCAAAAAGCCGGTGTGGTGAAAGGCGTAAATCGAGATGCACTTGAACAATGTTTAGGTCAGCAATTCGAACAACCTCCTGGTTCACAATATAGTGCTATTGTAGCTCATGGCCAGCGTGCTAAAGACGGAACTGATGCACGATTTGTGCGTTTATGTATGACAGCGCAAGATAGAATTTTAAGCCCTCAAGAAAAAGATGGTGGCAAAGTAGATATGCGCGATTTAGGCGCAATAATCACTGTTAAGCCAGGCAGTCCTCTAATGAAGCGTATTCCCGCAACAGAAGGTTCACAGGGTTACTCGGTTTTCGGTGATGTGATAGAGGCTAAACCAGGTAAAAACTTTGCGATTGAAGTACTTGAAGGCACTAAAATCTCAGACAAAGATCCAAATTTATTAATAGCAGACGCGAAAGGTGTTCCTGTAGCGCTGCCAAGAGGTATGCGTGTTGATGACGTATTGTGCTACAACGATGTTGATGTCAGCACAGGGCATATAGAGTTTGATGGTTCGGTGATCATTAGTGGCGACGTTAAAGATGGTATGAAAGTTAAAGCGACTGGCGATATTACCGTACTTGGCTTTGTTGAGTCTGCTGACTTACAAAGCGAAAATGCTATTACTATTGTGCAAGGTGCGATAGGTCGCAAAGTCACAGAAGAACTTGATTTTTCATGCTTTGTTTGTGCAAAAAGGAGTATTTCAATTGGCTATGCGCAATATGTTCATATTGAAACACAACAAGATTTGTTGATTGAAAAACAAGCATTGCATTGTAATCTATCTTCTAGAAGACTTATTCGAGTAGGTAAGGGTGACACGCCTCGAGGTAAGTTAATTGGCGGTAAGGTTTTAAACGCACTGCGTATAGAGACAGGTGAATTAGGCGCGCCTTCTGGTACCAAAACACATATTGCCATTGCACAGTCTTTTCATGAATTAAAAGATAAACAAAGCGAGTTTAAGTTATTTGAAAAGCGTTTGTCTGAAAAAGCAATTGCGTTGAATAAAGCCAAAGCAAAAGCGGCAAAAGCTCCGGAAACCCCACAAAGAACAGCATATTTAAATAAACTTTTGGCTAACGAGAAGCAGTTGAATGCGCACTACCAACGAAATCAACGTAACTTAAAGCTGGTTCAGCAAAAACTTAAGCGCTTGTTGATGAGTAGTCGGGTCAAAGTTAATGATTTAATGCACCCTGGCATTGAGGTAACAATAGCCAGAGACTCAAAGCAATTTACGCGAATTTATCCTCCTCATTTAGTTAAATTAGACGAAGGCAAGATCACCCAGCAGTTTTTGTCTTAAATTTTTAAATTAAATTTCCTTTCTCAATTAAAGGCTCCTGTGTTTCGGAGCCTTTACATTTTTTGTTCCTCGAAATTATTTCATCTTTAAAACTTTATATAAATCAATCTTCTGTAGCTAGTTGTAATCTTTTCATTAAAAAAGTGTGCAGCTTTTTCTCACACAACTGAAATTTGTTCATTTATGAATCTTTGACTAAATTGAGGGTTAGGTGTTGACACCGGTGTCAGCTTTATGGCTCAATAATATGACACCGGTGTCAGGTTGAGGTGAGAGACAACCTGATAGCGTACCTTTGAACGGGTAAATCTAAAGATGCTCGGTACATTTAGAGTGGAGTCTTTAATTGTACTGAGCCTTTTATCCTCTTAAATTTTGAGTAGAGTAGAATTTTATGTTACATCCTCGTATCCAAGCCGTCACAGAGCGTGTTATCGAACGCAGCAAAGCAACACGCCAAGCCTACTTAGCACGCATCGAAGAAGCAAAAAAACAAACACGTGTGCGCGCTGGTTTAGGATGTGGCAACCTAGCTCACGTTATGGCTGCATGTTCAAGCTCAGATAAAGATCGCCTTAAAGCTGATGAGCAACCTAACTTAGCAATTATCAATTCATACAATGACATGCTTTCGGCGCATGTGCCTTACCTTGATTTTCCACCGCTAATTAAAAAAATTGCAGAAAAATATGATGCGACCGCACAAGTTGCTGGTGGCGTTCCTGCTATGTGTGACGGTGTGACTCAAGGCCGTGACGGTATGGAATTATCACTGTTTTCTCGTGATGTGATTGCGATGTCTACAGCCGTTGCACTTTCACACGATGTATTCGATGGTGTTTTTTGTTTAGGTGTGTGTGACAAAATTGTACCGGGACTATTAATTGGTTCGCTTTCATTCGGTCATTTACCTATTTTCTTCTTACCAGCAGGCCCAATGCAATCTGGTATTCCAAATAAAGAAAAAGCACGTGTACGTCAAAAGTTCGCACAAGGCTTAGTATCTCGTGAAGAGTTACTTGAGGCAGAGAGTGGGTCATACCACAGTGCAGGTACTTGTACTTTCTACGGTACTGCAAACTCAAACCAGATGTTGATGGAGATCATGGGTCTTCACCTTCCTGGTAGTTCTTTCATTAACCCATACACTGAATTACGTGATGGCCTTACGGGCAGTGCGGTTGAGTTAATGCTTAAGCAACTTATCGAGAGCAAAGATGCAAACCCAATTGGTGAAGTAGTTAGCGAAAAAACCGTGATAAATGGCCTAGTAGGTTTGCTTGCAACAGGTGGTTCAACAAACCACGCAATTCACTTAGTTGCTATGGCGAAAGCGGCAGGTGTTCAAATCACTTGGAAAGACATGGCGGAGCTCTCTGAAGTTGTGCCTCTACTAACACGTATTTATCCAAATGGTTCTGCGGATGTGAACCATTTCCAAGCAGCGGGTGGCATGGGCTTCTTAATGCGTGAACTGCGTGACGGTGGCTTCTTACATAATGATGTGAAAACCATTGTTGGTGAAGGCCTAGATGCTTATACCCAAGAGCCAGTTTTAGATGTTGATGACAACCTAATCATGTCTAGCAACACAGGTCCGAGCAAAGTGAAGTGGGTGCCTTGTCCTGAAAACTCACTAGATGAAGAAGTACTTCGCCCTGTGAGCAATCCATTCAATAAGCAAGGTGGCCTTCAGCTACTAACTGGCAACATTGGTAAAGCGGTTATCAAGGTATCTGCTGTTCAAGAGCAACACCAAACTGTATCAGCGCCTGCAAAGGTATTTAGCTCTCAAGCTGCATTACAAGATGCGTTCGCTGCAGGTGAGTTAAACACAGACTTTATTGCGGTGATTAAAGAGCAGGGCCCTAAAGCTAAGGGCATGCCAGAACTTCATAAATTAACGCCTGTAATGGCAACGCTTCAAGACCAAGGTTACAAAGTCGCGATTGTGACTGACGGCCGTATGTCTGGCGCGTCAGGTAAAGTACCTGCAGCAATCCACTTAGCACCAGAAGCTGTTGAAGGCGGGGTCATCGCTAAAATTCATGATGGTGACTTGATCACATTAGACGCACCAAATGGCGACTTAATTCTCCATGTATCAGATGAAGAGTTAGCAAAGCGTGAGCATGTGATCAGCCATACAGAGCCAACTTATGGCACAGGCCGTGAGTTATTCGCAGGATTCAGAAATATCGTAAGCAGTGCAGACCTAGGCGCAAGTGCCTTTGGACTAGAAGAATAAAAGCATTGGGAATGAGGAACAAGATGAGTATTGAAAACATTTTAACATCAGCACCAGTTGTACCAGTGGTGGTGATTGAAAACTTAGAAGACGCTGTACCGTTAGCAAAAGCGTTATATAACGGTGGTCTAAAAGCACTAGAAATTACCCTTCGCACACCGGTGGCGGCAGAAGCGGTAAAGCTAATGAAAGAAGCAGTACCAGAAGCTTATGTCGGCACAGGTACTGTGATTGATAAAGCAACATTCGAAGCATCAGTAGCAGCAGGTGCTGACTTCATGGTGAGTCCTGGTGTAAATGATGAGCTTTTAGCGCTAGCTAAAGAAACTGACATTCCGTTCTTACCGGGTGCAGCAACGCCAAGTGAAGTGATGAATTTAGCATCACATGGTTTCAAGTTTTTAAAATTCTTCCCTGCAGAAGCTGCAGGTGGCGCACCAATGCTTAAGTCAATTGGTGGTCCATTACCACAAGTTAAATTCTGCCCAACAGGTGGTATTAGCTTAGCAACTGCACCTAAGTACCTAGCCTTAAATAACGTCGTGTGTGTTGGCGGTACTTGGATGCTAGATAAAGAACTTATCGCAAACAAAGATTGGCAGGCGATCGAAGCGCTTGCGAAACAAGCAAGTGAAGTAAAATAGTCGAGGAACTGAAAATGATTAATATCGCAATTAATGGTTATGGCCGTATCGGTCGCAATGTTTTACGAGCGCTTTACGAGTCTGGTCAAAACGAAGAAATTAAAATTGTCGCTATCAACGACCTAGCACCTGCTAACGTGAATGCGCACTTAACTCAGTTTGATTCAGTACATGGTCGTTTCAACCAAGAAGTTGTGCTAGCTGAAAATACGTTAGTGATTGGTAATGACGAAATCACGCTTACGCAAGAACGTGATCCTGCGAACCTTCCTTGGAAAGCGCTTAATGTTGATATCGTATTAGAATGTACAGGCATCTTCACGTCTCGTGATGCTGCAGCTAAGCACATTGAAGCGGGCGCGAAAAAAGTAATCGTTTCAGCGCCAGGTACTGATCTTGATGCAACGGTTGTTCATGGTGTGAACTCTGAAGTGATCAATGCATCAAGCAATATCATTTCAAATGCATCTTGTACAACCAACTGCCTTGCCCCAGTTGCTAAGGCATTAAATGATGCAATTGGTATCGAACAGGGTAGCATGACAACTATTCACGCTTACACAAATGACCAAGTTCTTACTGATGTTTATCACCCAGATCTTTACCGTGCGCGTAGTGCAACTCAGTCTATGATCCCAACTAAAACAGGTGCTGCAAAAGCCGTTGGTTTAGTGCTACCTGAGCTTGCTGGCAAGTTAGACGGCATGGCGGTTCGTGTTCCTACAGTTAACGTATCTTTAGTCGACTTAACATTCATTGCTTCTCGCGAAACAACTGCTGAAGAAGTTAATGCTGCGGTTAAAGCGGCTGCAACTGAAGGTGCAATGGCTGAAGTACTTGAGTACAACGAACTTCCGCTAGTTTCAATTGACTTCAACCACAACCCAGCGTCATCAGTATTTGATTCAACGCAAACTAAGGTTGATGGTAAGCTTGTTAAAGTTATGGCTTGGTACGACAACGAATGGGGTTTCTCTAACCGTATGATCGACCAGGTTAAAGCATTAGGCCAATACCTATAAAGTATACCAAGCTTTAATAATACTTAATCAATTTGAAGAGTTAAAACTGACACTAACGGCGTTAAAAATTTCTCATTTAGAACAACTAAATATCGATATTTTTGCCTTGTTATTGCCTAGTTTTCTCTACTTCAAATAGGCCACTTTATTATTAAGTTTGGTATTAAGTTAAAGTTAACAATAAAAAACCGCTTCGATAAGCGGTTTTTTTATGTCTACTGAAAGTTGTTTAACTAACTAGAGAAGTTTAGATATTTCAATTTTTCATTAATTTGAAGCTATGCTTCTGTTTCGTCTTCTTCTAGTTCAGGCAACGGCCAACCACCCAATGCTTGCCATTTATTGACAATAAAGCAAAATAACTCGGCTGTGCGTTCGGTGTCATAAAGGGCTGAATGAGCTTGGCTGTTATCAAATTCAATACCGGCTGTGCGGCACGCTTTTGCAAGCACAGTTTGGCCTAATGCAAGACCTGCCAAAGAGGTTGTATCAAAGCTAACAAACGGATGAAAAGGAGTGCGCTTTATTTTATTGCGTTCTATCGCTGCATTTAAAAATCCATGATCAAACGCGGCATTATGTGCAACAACCACTGATCGAGAGCAACCCGCAGCTTTTTGAGCTTTTCTCACCATTTTACAGATTTCTTTGATCACAACATCTTCATCTTCAGCACCGCGTAATTCTGAAAACGGATCAATGCCGTTAAATTCAATTGCAGCTTGCTCGATGTTTGCGCCTTCGAAAGGCTTTACATGAAAGTGTAGAGTTTGATCTAAACTTAGAACGCCTTCATCATCCATTTTTAAAGTTGTGGCAGCGATTTCTAATAGCGCATCTGTGTCTTTGTTAAAGCCAGCCGTTTCTACGTCGATAACTACAGGAAAGAAACCACGAAAGCGTTGGGAAAATAAAGTTTGCTCTTGATCTGCCATAATGCACTTATGTTATGAATTTAAGGGGCGTATTATACTGTTTAGATAGATTTTTGCGACCCGAAATATGTCTCAATCATTTAGAGTTATTGAGTGTTAAGGCTGGCGGCATATTTCTTGCTTTTGAGTTGTTGAGATCATCAAAGCGGCATTATTTTGTCAGTACGGAGAACGTTGTGAAGTACAAAGCATATTTATTCGGTTTAGGACTGTTATTCGCAGACATTGGATTTGCAGATGCGGCTATGCGTCAGTACAGCGCCAATGCAGACAGTTCAAATTGGGATGTAAATAAGACCAAACGCCTTTCTTGTGCTTTGCATCATGAGATCCCATATTATGGTGAAGCTATTTTTAATGTCGTGGCCAGCAAAAATAAAGATCTAACTTTTAATCTCGATATGGTCGTTCGCCCTGAAAGCTATGACTTTGCAGGTTTACAATCGGTGCCGCCGCAATGGCGTGCAGGGGTACCTGTACGTGATATTAGTAAAATGCAGCTGTTAAAAAAGTTTGATGGCGAGTTAAATAATGATGTCTCTTGGGAGATGCTTACTGAGCTTGAAAAAGGCTTTCACCCAACTTTCTATTATAAAGATTGGCAAAATAGTGCAGACCGCATCTCTGTCGCACTCTCTTCTGTTAACTTTCGTCAAGCTTATTGGGCGTTTTTACAATGCCGCGATAATTTGCTGCCATACAGTTTCGAAGACATTGCCTTTACGGTAATGAATTATAAAAAGAACTCTAGTGATTTAACTAAATCGTCTCGTAAACGTCTCGAGATGATAGGCGAGTATCTTAAAAACGATGACAATATTGAATCTATCTTTATATCGGCTTATACCGACAGCTATGGTGGTCGATGGATAAATATGGAGCTTTCGAAAAAACGCGCTAAAGCGATAAAAGACTATATGGCGAGTATGGGTGTGCCAGCCGATAAAATTCGAACAGAAGGGTTTGGTGAGAAACGCCACGTACAACCCAATGACAATGCCATCGGTCGGGGTAAAAACCGTCGAGTGGTTATTCAGATAGCAAAACCTTAATTATCGATAAAAATATATAAAAGGCGACCTAAGTCGCCTTTTCTGTTTTAGTGCTTAAATCTTATTACGAATAAGATCTCTGACAATAAAGCGGTTAGGGTGTATGGCCTCATTGACCCTTAAACTATAAGGGCTTGGTTCATTACATAGTTTGGCAATCAAGTGCTCTGTTGCCAATGGCGCACTGCACAAGCCTCTTGCCCCAAAACCTGTAACGATATGCAGCCCAGCATAAGGTACTTGTTCTTCAGAGAAATCGTACTGCTTACCTTTGCTTAAGTTTGCATAGGCATGACATAAATCTGATTTCTCAGGGACTTGACCGAGCATGGGTAAGTGGTCATTGAAACAGCATCTCACCGCGGCTTTCGCAGAAGTTATTTCGCCAAGGCTTTGCGCAAAGTCACTCTGTTCATAAAACTTCATTAACTGTGCTCTGTTGGTGACATTGTCTTCGTCTTTCAATTCACGACTTTTGGTATGCTTATCAAAGGTGGCCCCCATACAGTGATGGCCATCATGACTTGGCGTAAAATAACCTTTATGACACAGTACGGTTTTTAATTTATCAGATACTTCTCCAGATCTAATATGTGAGACTTGGCCTCTGACACCGTGTAAGCCGATGTCTTTTGTTTGCTCGAACCTGTCACTGTGTTCACCGGCGCAAACAAATACATCAGAGAACGGACCAAATCGGTTGTCTTCAGTAACCAAATACCAACCGTCATTGCTTTGCTCTAAAGTTTGAATATCTGTATTGAAATACGTTTGCACGTTTTGCAATGTATTAGCAGCGTTAAATACAGCATGGGTTAACTGTGCAGGGTTTACCCAACCAGCTTCTGGAAAGAACAATCCAGAGTAGGGTAATTCAGTACCAGCTAGTTCGCTGGCTTGTGATTCATTCACAGAATAAATCAGTGCATCAGGCCATACCGCTTTTTCTACTAACTTTTTGTGTTGCAGCGCTTTGCTGTCATTTACCGCTTGGAGTAAAACCCCACACCAATCATGGTCATATTCAAAACCTTGCGCGGCAATATCTTTGTATAGCCTTAATGCATATAAATAGCTGTGGGCATAGAACTCGCTTGATGGGCTATTTTCAGATTGTAGATTCGGGTAAACCGCGCCTTGTCGATTATGTGAGGCGCCTTTTGCAAGTGCATCATCTTGGCAAAATAAAGTAGCGCTAATCCCACGCTTAGCTAAATGATATAGTAAACAGCTAGAGCCAACGCCCCCACCAATGATGGCAACGTTATTGAGTGGCCTTTTGTTTAAATTGTAAAACTCAGGGGTATTGTGTGTGCTGTTAGCGGTATTTAACTGACCAACAACCATCTCACGTTTGCGACCAAAGCCTTTTACTTTTTTACATTCGAATCCTGCTTCTTGTAAGCCTCGACGAACAAAACCTGCGGCAGTAAATGTCGCAAAGGTCGCATTGCTTCGGCTTAAATTCGCCATGGCGTTAAACAGCGGTTGCGTCCACATATCTGGATTTTTACTTGGTGCAAAGCCATCTAGGTACCAAGCGTCCACAATACCTTGTTGGGTGAAATTCATTTTAGGTAAAGTGTCGTGCACATCACCAAACCATAAATCAAGGACTACACGAGCATTGTCGAACTCAATGCGGTGGCAACCCTCTAGTGCAATCGGATAGTGCTTACAAAGCTGCTCTGATAGAGATGCTAGACTTGGCCAAGCTGCTAACGCTTTTGCAAGTTCCGACTGTTTTATTGGAAACTTTTCAAAAGAAATAAAATGTAATTTCGCTTTGTTACCTTCGATTTGACGCCATTGCTGCCAAGTATTTAAAAAATTAAGACCTGTACCAAATCCAGTTTCTGCGATTACAAAGTGTTTTTGATCGTGTGAGGTTAAACGTGCTGAAATGTTGTTATTTTCGTAGAAAACATAGTGAGATTCAGCAAGACCATCATCATTCGAGAAATAAACATCATCGAAGTCGTCGGCAACCGGTGTACCTGATTCATTAAAGTGAATTTGTGCGTTTTTGATCATGATTAATGCAATTAGGATCGAATTAATGCAGTATTCTACGTGTTTTAATTGTTTTCGTCCGTTGAAATTTAGTAAAAAACAATTCAGAGTACGTGTGTAAGCTGGAAAGCTGACCACTTGAGGTCACAATTCAAAGTAGAATACACAGAATTTAGAAATAAAATTAAGGGAATCACCCATGAGAAGAGCCGTTATTACAGGTATCGGTATTGTATCGAGCATCGGCAACGACAAGAACGAAGTATTAGAGTCTTTAAAAGCGGGTAAAAGTGGCATCGTTTTCAATCAAGAATTCGCTGACTACAATCTTCGTAGTAATGTTTCAGGTAACATCGACATCGATGTTAAAGCACACGTAGACCGTAAAGCACACCGCTTCATGGGCGATGCTGCTGCATTCTCTTATATCTCAATGGCACAAGCGATTGAAGATTCAGGTCTATCTGAAGAGCAAGTGTCTAACGAGCGCACTGGCTTAATCGTTGGTTCAGGTGGTGGTTCTTCTAAATACCAAGTAGAAGCGGCTGATATTCTTCGTGAAAAGGGTGTTAAGCGCGTAGGTCCTTACATGGTTCCTCGTACTATGGCATCAACAGCGTCAGCGTGTCTTGCAACGCCTTTCAAAATTAAAGGTGTTAACTATTCAATCAGCTCTGCATGTGCAACATCAGCGCACTGTATCGGTAATGCGGTAGAGCAAATTCAACTTGGTAAGCAAGACGTTATCTTTGCAGGTGGTGGTGAAGAACTTCACTGGACACTGGCAATGGAATTCGACGCGATGGGTGCGCTTTCAACAAAGTACAATGAAACGCCTGAAAAAGCTTCTCGTACATACGATGCAAACCGTGACGGCTTCGTAATCTCTGGTGGTGGCGGTATCGTTGTTGTTGAAGAACTAGAGCACGCACTTGCTCGTGGCGCACACATCTATGCTGAAATCGTAGGTTACGGCGCAACTTCTGATGGCTACGACATGGTTGCACCATCTGGTGAAGGCGCAGTTCGTTGTATGAAGCAAGCAATGGCTGACGTTGAAGGTGACATCGATTACCTAAACACACACGGTACATCTACACCAGTAGGTGACGTGAAAGAACTTGGCGCAATTCAAGAGTTATTCGGCGAAAAGTCTCCTGCTATCAGCGCAACTAAAGCAATGACTGGTCACGCACTGGGTGCTGCAGGCGTACACGAGGCTATCTTCTCACTACTTATGCTTGAAAATAACTTCGTAGCACCTTCAATTAACGTTGAAGAGCTAGACGAGCAAGCACAAGGTCTAGACATCGTAACTGAGCGTCGTGACGTTGAGCTAAATACGGTTATGTCGAACAGCTTCGGCTTCGGCGGTACTAACGCAACACTTGTGATGCAAAAGTATAAAGGCTAATACTTAAGAAAATAAAGTGTTACCAAGGATACAGCCCAGTTAATTGACTGGGCTTTTTTATGCGTGATGTTTTTGGGAGTTTTATACCAATCCTCTTAATTAAGCGGTCTATTTTGAGGCAAGGAAAACTAGTCGATAACGAGACAGAGATTTTGCTATTTAGTTGTCCTAAATAAGAAATTTTTAACGAAGTTAGCGTCAGTTTTAGTCCCTCAAAATGATTGAGTATTATTGAGGATTGGTATTAAACACAAAAAAGCCCGCAAGATAGCGGGCTTTTGACGTGTAATTGTTAATTACATGACACGCATGCCAGGCTCTGAGCCTTCATCTGGGTTCAGAATGTAAATTTCTTTTCCACCCGGGCCAGCTGCCAGCACCATGCCTTCTGACATACCGAAACGCATCTTACGCGGTTTAAGGTTAGCGACCATAACCGTTAGTTTGCCTTCGATGTCTTCCGGTGCGTAAGCTGACTTAATACCGGCAAATACTTGGCGTGTTTCACCGCCTAAATCTAACGTCAGTTTAAGCAGCTTTTCAGCGCCTTCAACGTGCTCAGCTTTAGCGATTTTTGCAACACGCAAATCAACTTTAGCGAAATCGTTAAACTCGATTTCATCTGCGATAGGCTCTTTCGCAAGCGGGCTATTAGGGTCAATCTTTGGTTTATTCGCCGCTTCTAAGCTTTCTTTTGACTCTTCAACCATTAGATTTACTTTATCCATTTCAACACGTTGCATTAGTGCTTTGAATTTGCTGATTTCATGGCCAACTAATGGCGTTTGCGCACTTTCCCAAGTTAATTCTGTATTTAGGAAAGACTCAACGTTTGCAGCCATTACAGGAAGTACTGGCTTCAAGTAAGTCAGTAGCACTTTGAATAAGTTCAAACCAAGAGAGCATACTTGGTGAGCTTGTTCTTGTGTGTCTTCGTTCTTGATCAGTACCCAAGGTGCTTGTGCATCGATGAACTGGTTTGCTTTGTCAGCAAGGGTCATGATCTCACGGATCGCTCGGCTATATTCACGGTTTTCATAATGCTCAGCAATGGTGTCTGATGCATTTTGGAACTCAGCTAATAGCTCAGGCTCCATGATCACATCACTTAACTTGCCGTCAAACTTCTTAGTGATGAAACCTGCACAACGAGACGCGATGTTAACAACTTTACCAACCAAGTCTGAGTTCACACGTTGTGCGAAGTCTTCTAGGTTTAAATCTAAGTCAGTAATGCCACTGTTTAGTTTAGCAGCGAAGTAGTAACGTAAGTATTCAGGGTTTAAGTGGTCTAAATAAGTACGCGCCTTAATGAAGGTGCCTTTAGATTTAGACATTTTTGCCCCGTTTACGGTTACAAAGCCATGTGCGAATACATTAGTTGGCTTGCGGAAGTTCGCTCCATCTAGCATTGCAGGCCAGAACAGACTGTGGAAGTAAATGATGTCTTTACCGATGAAATGATAAAGCTCTGCATCAGAACCTTCGCCCCAGAATGCATCAAAATCTAAGCCTGATTTGTCACATAGGTTTTTGAAGCTAGCCATGTAACCAATTGGTGCATCTAGCCATACGTAGAAGTATTTACCCGGTGCACCTGGAATTTCAAAACCAAAGTAAGGCGCGTCACGGCTGATGTCCCATTGCTGTAGACCTTCAGCAAACCACTCTTCTAGTTTGTTTGCCATTTCAGCTTGCAGGCTACCTGAGTGTAGCCACTCTTTAAGCATGTCTTCAAAAGCAGGTAGGTCAAAGAAGTAGTGCTCAGAATCTTTTAATACTGGGATCGCACCAGACATCGCTGAGCGAGGATCTTTTAGCTCAGTTGGGCTATATGTTGCACCACAAGCATCACAGCTGTCACCGTTTTGATCCTCAGCGCCGCACGTAGGGCAAGTACCTGTTACGAAGCGGTCTGGTAAGAAAATTTCTTTTTCTGGGTCAAATAGCTGAGAAATCGTACGCTTTTTAATATGACCTTTATCGTTCAAACGGTTGTAGATCAATGCGCTTAGTTCTTTGTTCTCTTCACTGTGTGTGCTGTGGTAGTTATCAAACTCAACGCTGAAGTCTGCGAAGTCACGTTGACGCTCGACACTCACATTTTTCACCATTTCTTCAGGTGTAATGCCTTGCTTTTGTGCATTGAGCATAATTGGCGTGCCGTGCGCGTCATCAGCACAGACGTAATAAGTTTCATGACCACGTAACTTTTGAAAACGTGACCAAATATCAGTTTGAATGTACTCAAGCATATGACCAAGGTGAGTTGGACCATTGGCATACGGTAAAGCACTAGTGATGAGAATTTTTCTCTTGCTCATAAACGGTTCCATGAAATTTAAGTGATGTTGCTTAACTATTAAACAAACCACTAATTTGAGCCAAAATAAGGAACATTAAAGCCTTAGCTTAGCTGAATTGACTGGTGTTAATGGGTTGAATGTTACATAATTCCGAGGTCTTTTTCATCATTCGAGCACGTTTTATTTTTATGTTTGGACTCAATAAACTGTTTGGCAAACTTAACCCCGAAAAAACGGCGATTTTGACCGCATTATCTCAGTATAAAAGTGCGGTATTTCCTTTTGGTATCGCCAATGACTGGGTAGAGAAAGTAGATAAAACGAATAACGGTTTTGAGGTGCACCTTAATTTACCCTTTGCAGCAAAAAGTGCGTTATTAGACATTGAAGCTGAACTGCTCGAGAAAACACAGACAAAAATCAGGCTAAGTGCTGAAATTGCATTAACTTCAACTAATAAATTCAAACAAACAAAACACATTGTCTTAGTCGCATCGGGTAAAGGTGGGGTAGGTAAGTCGACGTCTGCGGTAAACCTTGCTTATGCGATGGCTGCACAAGGTGCCAAGGTCGGTATTTTGGATGCTGACATTTATGGCCCGTCTATTCCGTCTTTGTTTGCTTTAGAAGACGAAAAACCAACAACTAAAGACAATAAAACGCTACAGCCAATTATCAAAGATGGTATAAAAATGCAGTCTATTGGTTTTTTAGTACCAGCAGAAGATGCCACAGTATGGCGAGGCCCTATGGCTTCTCAAGCGCTCAACCAATTACTGAATGAAACAGACTGGGGCGAGCTGGATTATTTATTTGTTGATATGCCTCCCGGTACAGGTGACATTCAGCTCACCATGACGCAAAAAGTACCAGCCAGTGGTGCGGTGATTATTACTACACCACAAGATTTAGCCCTTGCCGATGCACAAAAAGGCATCGCGATGTTCAATCAAGTGAACTTGCCCATACTGGGTCTGATTGAAAATATGAGCCACTACATTTGTGGCCATTGTGGCGGCAAAAACCATGTATTTGGTCAGCAAGGGGGCGAGCGTTTGGCTAGCCGTCATGGTGTACCATTATTGACCGAAATTCCTTTAGATATTGAGATAAGAACGCACTCTGAGCAAGGTCTTAATATTGCAAAACAGCCTATTAAGGCAACAGAACATTACATAGCATGCAGTCAACTTATCGCAAGCATGCTGCATTACCAATCAAGCACAGACTCACAGGTTGAGATTGTGATGACGGACGACTAAGAAATGAGATTATCTGATACCCATATTAAACAAGCCATTGCAGATCAAAAAATTATTATTGAGCCTTCACCAAGTGATGACATGATCTCAGGGATCACCCTTGACTTGCGTTTAGGTAATAAGTTTCGTGTATTCCAAGATCACGGTGCACCATATATCGATTTAAGTGGTCCAAAAGACAAACTGAACGACGCAATGGAATCAATCATGAGTGATGAAATTGAATTGGGTGAAGATGAGCAATTCTTTTTACACCCGGGTCAACTTGCTCTGGCAATGACCTATGAATCAGTTACTTTACCTGCGGATCTAGTAGGTTGGTTAGATGGTCGTTCTTCACTAGCTCGCTTGGGGTTAATGGTGCATGTTACAGCTCACAGAATTGACCCAGGCTGGTCAGGCAACATTGTTTTAGAGTTTTACAACTCGGGCAAGTTGCCATTAGCTTTACGTCCAAAAATGAAAATTGGTGCGTTAAGTTTTGAAACTATGACAAGCCCTGCTGAGCAACCTTACAACGCCCGTAAAGATGCGAAATATAAGGGCCAGAATAGTGCGGTGGCTAGCCGTATTAGCGACGATAATTGTAATAATTAAATCAATATAAAAGATTAAATTTATTTACACTTTTAATCTGGCAGATCCCAAAAAAACCGACATAATTACATCTTAGGCGGCAAGCTTGTATTCAAGGAGATGGTATGTCGGTTTGGGCTTTGAGAGTTTTAGCAATCATTTTGCTACTTGCTTTTTCTAAAGCAAGTGCAAAGGAATATGATGTCTTCTATCTTGAAGAAGTGCCCAACTCTCAGATTTCTATTTTAGACGTCATTCAAGACGATGTTCGTTTTAAAGCTCAAAGTTCTGACTCCTTATCTATCCTTTCAGGACAAAAACACTGGTTCAAGATAGAGCCTAATTTAATGTCATATACTGACAGTTTTCATTGGGTGCTTCACACCGACCCACTACCAAAAGGTCAACTTTCTTTCTACTGGGTTCAATCCGGAAAATTAGTCAGTAAATCGGTTTTCTCTCGTCTTAGTAATAGCGCACCTGAAAATAAGATTTTTCCTCACATAAGGCTAACTTCGCGAAATAGCGATGTAGCTATTTATATCGAAGCTAATAACCCAGATAACAAACAACTCAGTGTAAAGTTATCTACTGCAGAAGAGTTTGATAATTTAAAACAAACACGTCAGTTCTGGTACGGTACTGAACTTGGCTTACTCTATTTTGTTGGCTTATTTATGTTCTTAATGGCTGCAACGAGCAAATATAAGTACCTTGCATATTTAGGCGGCTATTTCACCTTTATAGCATTACAATATAGTGTGATCACTGGGGTCATTTACTTTTATGTCCCTGACTTAGCTGCTGATTATGTGTCATCTTTGACCGCTGCTTGGCTATTTTTTAGTGCCGCTGCTTGTATCATGTTTAATGCTAAGTTTTTTGCATTAAAGCAGCATTACAAAAGAGCCTACAGAGTGGTTCAGACTACAGCTCGATTTCTGTTGGCGGCAGCCTGTTTTGTTTTAATTTTTCAATCATCAATATCAACAGCTGCACAAGTTGTAAGCTTTACAGCTTTAATGACTTGTATGCTGACCATTTATTATTTTGCATTTATAAGTCAGCGGCCTCTGATAAAACTGATGTTTATCGCTTGGTTGCCCGCATTATTCATTGAAATAGGCCGATTAGGTCTTGAATCAGGGGCCATCGCTCAAAGTGATTTGGTTTGGCCTGTCAGAGTGTTGGTTTTTGTTCATGTCATTCTTATTTGCGTCGCTATTTATTTACTAGATAAGAAAAAGCAGGATTCATTTTTATTTTATAGCTTACATGATAAAGATACCGGCTTAGCAAATCGTCAAGCACTTCAACAATTCTTGGATACTTTAGTTGCAACTAAGAAGAACCACACAGTTTTAGCGTTTCGACCCATGATGTCGGATCAAATTAAGTTAAGCTTCGGTGTGGAGTATGCAAATAAGCGTTTAAGGGTATTGTTTAAAGAGCTTAAGTCACAAATCAACCCTTATCTTGAAAATGAAAGTGCTCAGCAATCACATCAAATTTATAAACTCTCTGATGGCACTTTTGCACTCGTGTTGATTGGTGACCTCTCCCTGAATCAAATAGAGCAATATGTTTGCGTTATTGCCGGTGTGTTTGAAGAAGGGGTTGAACACAAAGGCTTTCAGCTTTCGGATCAAATAAAAGTAGGGGTTGCACATTACCCGACTCATGCAATTAATGCTGAGCTATTAGTGCAAAGAAGTTTATTGGCTTTGGCTGATAACCATTCATTTGGGGTCAATTGGCATATTTATGATCCGAGTATAGCGGCTATGGCTGAAAGGCGATTAAAGCTATCGGCATCGCTTCAGCATGCGATACAAAACAATGAGTTGTCACTGTTCTTACAGCCACAAGTATTGCTTTGCACCGGCCAAGTATATGGTGCTGAGGGTTTGTTACGCTGGCATCATCCGGATCTAGGTTTTGTTGCGCCCGATGAGTTCATACCCATAGCTGAAGCTTCAGGGCAAATTAATGCCTTAACTGAGTGGGTTATTACACAGGGGTTAAGTTATCAGAAAGAAATTGTTGAGCTATATCCAAACCACATGCTTTCTTTGAATATTTCTGGTAAGGACTTATCAAGAAAAGAGTTAATAGTGCAACTTATTACTCAGCTAAACGAGCTTTCATTAGACCCCTCGCAAATCATTTTGGAAATCACAGAATCTGTTGCGATTGCTGGTAAAGGTAAACTAAAAGAAACCATAGAGGATTATCGTCATTTAGGAGTGAAAATTGCGATTGATGATTATGGTACGGGTTACTCTTCACTTGCATATTTAAGCGAGCTTGGTTTTGATGAACTAAAAGTAGATAAACAATTTGTCATGGATATTGAAACTTCGAGTAAAAATCAAACAATCTGCAAGACGACGTGTGATATGGCGAGAAGTCTAGGGTCAATGGTTGTTGCAGAAGGTGTCGAGAACTTAGCAAGTTATAATAAGCTGATGCATTATGGCTGTGACATAGCACAAGGTTATTTTATTTCGAAACCCATTAAGTTTGAAGATTATATGCAGTGGTTGAGCCAAGCTAATTTAGCTATCGATGTAAAGCAGCTCCTAGTGCGTTGAAATAACGATAAATACTAGTTTCTAACTGCTCTCTAAGTGTTTTATCGGGAAACCCCCCTTGTTGGGCGAGCTTACTTTTTTTGACGCCAGACACTAAGTAGTGGTTTTTAATTTCAGTATGATGGCCGATGCAGGATTCAAACGCGCGGGCTGTCATTTCTTGCGGACGGCTGAAATAATTTTGTTGATAGGTTTTATCGAGCATAATCGACTTTTTGAAGAAGGTGCTTTCTTGCTGACCCGTTTCATCTAAAAAGCAGTGTTCGTAAAAGTTTGAGAGTTCATCATTCAGTGGGTGAGGGTGATAAGACGCTTCAGTAAGCCATTTCACTGAGGCAAAATCAAAATATTGGCTGTTTGGGTATAAGAATTTACAGATGTAATGATCAAAAGCATGCCACCATTCATGGGCTAACGCCCCTGCGCCAGCGTTTTTAGCTAAAGCGAGTATTTTCCCATTGCTGTCATAATGAGCTTGCACACCTTTTTGTCCACCTGAGCCAAAACTTAAACTTAACGTTTTTCTTAAACCTATGACCTCAGGGGGAATATTCAATATTTGTGTTAAATCAGCGAGACTGTCGTAAATTAAATTAGCAGCGATAAAGCGCTCTTCTTTGGTGACCCAAGCGCCGACCGTGATAGTTTTAAAGCCAAAGGTACGTTTAATATCTTCAAATAAAATTTGGTCACCAAATCTATAATCTGGTCCTTGTCTATAAAAGTCACTCGTTAGCCTAGCCATAGTTAATCTTCAAAGTACCTTGCTTTAACATGTTCGGGCATAAACTTGGTTTGTTGTTTAATCATGCCATTTAGCAGATTCAGTAGAGGTTTATTATCACAGCCGTCAACAATATTTATGAAGTGCCCGACGGCTTCTAAGGTCGAGAGACTATAGTTTTGTTCGGCTTTACGGATACGATATTGGTTTTCAGGTATAGTTGAAAAGCTGATTTTTTGTAATGACCGCAGCCAAGGGTTTAAAGCAAAAATTTTATTGGTTTTCTTCCAAGTCCCATCAATAACTACCAAATGCGTGAGCTGTGGAACAAGTGCTGAGCAATTATTTACATCAATAGTATCTTTGCCCGGATATAAAAGAGCAGTGCTTTCTTTAGGCAAACCCATGAGTACTGATGCGAAGTTACTTTCGGATTCTCCGACAACAACTTGAATATCGCTTAATTGTAGTTGTAAAAGGCGAACGGTATTTTTAGCCAAGTTTACTTCGTCAGGGTGCTGCAGGATAATAATTTTGGTGCGGTTCTTTACTTTTTTAGAGACGTACTCGCAGACACACGTTGCTACAGGATAATGACATTTTGTACAGTTTGATCGTTTCATTTTCGTTTTCAAGCTCATAACCTAAGCTGATTTTATCATATTGAAGATTATCTTTTGCCATCATCCAGGTATTTTACTACATTATTGAAAGATATAACGAAAGAGAGCAGTTATGAATGTAACAATCAATGAAGATGCGCTGGCCGGGATGCAGGCTCTGCTAGGAGAGCAATTTGCTGATACGGTGGTGTTTTGCTGTAGTGAGTTTGAGAGACTCGAAAATGAACTGAGAATGGCATTGAACAATGATAAACAAGAGGCCATCCGCCATGCTCATAGCTTAAAGTCAAATGCGGCTCAATTTGGTGCGACTAGCCTTAGTAATCTTGCGCGTGCGATTGAACAGGGTCTTATTCAAGATGACTTGGCTAATATGGACGATAATATGGCACGATTGTCGGCTCAAGTCTCTGGTTCAAAATCGCAACTATTACAATGGCTAGAAGCAAATTGCAGCTAGAATAAAATTCATTTCATTTATCTTATTTCCCTCTAGTTTTTGCCGTGTGCTTTAGGCTATGCTGTCTCTATTGGGGGAAATATGTCAAAAATTACTAAAAGCAATAAATTACATGGCGTTTGTTATGACATTCGCGGTCCTGTTTTGCAACAAGCAAAGCAGATGGAAGATGATGGTTTAAAGGTTTTAAAGCTAAATGTAGGTAACCCTGCTGCTTTTGGTTTTGATATGCCAGAAGATATGCACAGGGATATCATTCGCAACTTGTACTCAGCACAAGGTTACTGTGATTCAAAAGGGCTTTATTCAGCCCGAGTCGCTGTTTATCAACATTATCAACAAAAGCAATTACCACATATTAGTGTAGATAACATTTACATTGGTAATGGGGTGAGCGAGCTTATTCAGATGACTACACAAGCGCTGTTAAATTCGGGAGACGAAGTACTTATTCCTGCACCTGATTATCCGCTTTGGACAGCATCAGTGAAATTATCGGGTGGTAAGCCTGTGCATTATATGTGTGATGAAGAGCAAGATTGGTTTCCGGATATAGCTGATATTCGCGCTAAGATCACAGATAAAACTAAAGCGCTGGTGTTAATTAACCCAAATAACCCGACAGGGGCGGTTTACGACAAAGCACTATTAGAAGAGTTGGTTAAGGTTGCCCGTGAGCATAATCTGCTTATTTTAAGCGATGAGATTTACGAAAAAATACTTTACGATGGAGTAGAGCACTGCTCTATTGCTGCATTATGTGACGACCTGCCTGTTATTACTTTCAATGGGTTGGCGAAAACTTACCGTGCAGCAGGTTTAAGAATGGGCTGGATGATCCTAAGCGGTAATATAGAGGCGATGAGCGATCTTATTACCGGTTTAGATATACTGGCCTCTATGCGTTTATGTGCTAACGTACCAGCGCAGTTTGCCATTCAACAAGCCCTAGGTGGGGTACAATCTATCGATAACTTAATTGAGCCCGGTGGCCGTCTATACGAGCAAAGAAACATAGCCTACGAAGGACTAAATGCCATTGATGGGATCAGCTGTGTGAAACCTAAAGGGGCGCTTTACGCGTTTGCGAAAATTGATGTAGAAAAATTTAACGTCACTAACGATGAAAAAATGATGCTGGACTTATTAAAGCAAGAAAAAATATTACTCGTACATGGCCGAGCTTTTAATTGGTACAAGCCTGATCATTTTAGGTTGGTTTTCCTACCTCATAAAGATGAGTTGGTTCCGGCAATGGACAAAATGCAGCGATTTTTCGCAAGTTACAAGCAGTAAAAAGCTCAATACATAAAAAAAGCGCCATCAGGCGCTTTTTTATGTTTATATCTTTTACACAGGCGCAGGACCTGTGCTTTCCCGAACCACAATAGACGGTGTAAAGTTTGTAATGATGTCTTTTTCTTGCTTACGGCTGCTGCGAGCTTTACTAAATAGTAAACGTGCCGCATGTTCTGAGATCACGTTATTGGCCTGGTGAGCGGTGGTCAGTTTTGGCCAAGTCTGACGAGAGAAGGGGGAATCTTCGAACCCAGAAATAGACAGTTGTGCTGGAATTTCAATGTTCATCAAGCGAGCTGCAAATAATGCCCCCGCGGCAACCTCATCGTTACCGCCTAAAATAGCGGTTACACCAAGCTTGTTGTTATCAGCCAAAAGGTGTTTTGCACCGTTGACACCCGACTCGAAAGAGTAGTGGCCTTCAAAAATGAGTGATTGATTAAAACTGATATTGTTATCGGCTAGTGCTTGTTGGTAACCCGCTAATCGTTCAGCTGTAGATTTGTGCTCTTTATCACCCAACACAAACGCAATATTTTTGTGGCCGTGTTTAATAAGGTGCTCTGTAATTTCGTATGCTGCCGCGAAGTCATTCACCAAGATGCAGTTGTTTCTTCCTTCATTCTGTTCTTCTCGACCTGATAGTAAGCGAACATACGGCATATTCATTTCATCAAGCATTTCGATGATATTTTGTTGTTCTGAAAGTGGTGGTGTTAGCACAAGACCTGCAAGGCGAGAGCGTTGGATCATAGTTTTGAACTCATCCTGCATTTGGTCATCAGTACTGCTACAGGGGTGAATAACCAACTCAAAGCCTTCATCTCTACAACGAGAAAGTACACCATTTTGCATATCAATCACGTAATAAGCATTCGGGTTATCATAAACAAGCGCAACTGCGAATGAAGAAGTACCAGCCAGATTTCGCGCTGCGATATTAGGTTGATAGTTCAGTTCTTTGACGGCTTCCATAACAAGATCATAAGTCTTTTTACGTACAGAAGGCTCTTTGTTGATAACGCGAGATACGGTCTTCATAGACACGCCAGCTAGTTTGGCAACGTCATTAATAGTCACTTTCATAATTTATTATTCTTCAGCGTGAGAGAGCGAAACGGGCTCTTATTTCATTAAATGGTAATGATGATTAACTATTTTAACCAGGAAAGGAAATAAATAGCATCCTATCTGGAAATAAAAATTTGACTGATACCGGTGTCATTTTAAAAATAATCAGGTATTATCCACATTCTAAAATTGGAAATTAGCCAATTGACAGCGTTGTCATTTTAACTTATGGTTAACTCTGTCGAGTAAATTTAGTGCCGTTTTCAATATACAAGTATGTGCACAATCGTGTTTAGAGGAATGAATTATGAACTGCCGAAGTGAACTAAGTAGCTGGCAAGCACTTGAGAAATCTGCAGAAAGCTTGAAGCAACAACATTTGAAGTCGTTATTTGCAAACGATGAAAAACGTTTTGATAAGTTCTCTACTCAGATCCCAGGTATTCTTTTCGATTACTCTAAACAGTTAATTGACGATTCGTCATTTGCTCAACTTATTGAGCTTGCCGAACAGTGTGATATCGCGACTTGGCGTGAAAAAATGTTTTCAGGTGAAAAAATTAACATCACTGAAGACAGAGCAGTGTTACATACAGCACTAAGAAATCGTTCGAATTCAGTGGTTGAAGTAGATGGCGAAGATGTCATGCCATTAGTAAACGCTGAGCTTGAAAAAATTAAAGTATTCACCGAAAAAGTGCGTTCAGGTGAATGGTTAGGCTTTACAGGCAAGTCAGTAAAAGATGTGGTTGCAATTGGTGTTGGTGGTTCTAACCTAGGCCCTCAAATGGCAACTGAAGCGTTAAAAGCTTACGCAGATGACACGTTAAATGTGCATTACGTTTCGAACGTTGATGGTGTGCAATTACATGAAGCACTTGCAGGCTTAAACCCTGAAACTACGTTATTTGTTATTTCTTCAAAAACGTTTACAACGTCTGAGACCATGACCAATGCACGTTCATCAGTTGCGTGGTTCTTAGAGTCTGATGCAACAGATGCTGATATTGCAAAACACTTCGTTGCAGTAAGTACCAACCTTGAGAAAACACGCGCGTTTGGTATTGCAGACGAAAATGTATTTACCATGTGGGATTGGGTTGGTGGTCGCTTCTCTCTTTGGAGTGCTATCGGTTTACCTATCGCACTTTATTTAGGTTACGAGCAGTTTGAAGCTGTGTTAGAAGGCGCTTTCGAAATCGACGAGCACTTCAAAACGGCTAAATTTGAAGACAATATTCCGCTGATAATGGCGCTTTTAAGTGTTTGGAATACCAGCTTTTTAGGTCATACAGCGCAAGCAATTTTACCTTATGATCAAGCGCTACATATGCTTCCAGCTTACTTACAACAGGGTGAGATGGAGAGTAATGGTAAGCACGTTTCATTTGATGGTCGCCAAGTGCCATATACAACTGTCCCGCTTATTTGGGGTATGACAGGTATTAATGGTCAGCACGCATTTTATCAGTATTTACACCAAGGTAATACGATTGTACCAGCTGACTTCATTGCGTCATTGAAGCCTCAGCATAATGTTGGCCTGCATCACGATATTTTATTGTCGAACTTCTTCGCACAAACTGAAGCCATGATGGCGGGTGTTGATGCGGAGCAGGTTCGTGCAGATTTAACTGCAAAAGGCAAATCTGAGGCAGAAATTGAGCAATTAATTGCGCATAAAATACATCAGGGTAATCGCCCAACAACGTCTATGATATTAGATGTTGTGGATGCCAAAGCGGTAGGTCGATTAATCGCTTTATATGAGCACAAAATTTTCTGCCAAGGCATTATTTTAGAGATTTGTTCTTTTGATCAATGGGGTGTTGAACTAGGTAAAGGTTTAGCATCAGCGATTGAAGCAGAATTAACACAAGAAAATGTTGAGCACCAACACGATAGCTCAACAGCTGGATTAATTGCTTATTACAAGCAAAATCGTTAATGGATTTCGCCTCATCCGAGGCACACCGGTTTCACGCAAAGTGAAAACAATACCTTTGAACGGGTAGCGCTGGAGTTCTTAGGGCCTGTATTTTTGTGAGAGGAATTACAGAGCCCCTAAGACTCATTTTAATCTTTTTCATCATTCCAGCCCCCGTAAAATGCAAACGAATTCAATACCGCAAACCAAGCTTGCTTGGTAAACTACCCAGCAAGCAAGTATTTAGCGCGCCAGAGCCAAACGTCGCGCCTAACCATGTAGAGAGTAAATTATGCTTAACCCTTTTGATATTGTAATTTTTGGCGGTGGTGGTGATTTAGCACTTCGTAAATTATTGCCAGCGATGTATAGAGCTTATCAAGAAGGCAACTTACCTGAAGGCTCTCGTATTTTGCCAACCGTTCGTGGCCAAGAACAACAACAAGAATACATTGAAACGGCGCATCAGGCACTTAAGTCATTTTTATCTGACGGTGAATTTAATGATAAAGATTGGCAAGCGTTTTCAAGTTATCTGATCCCTGTAGTGATCAACGTGACTGAAGCGGATGATAACTGGGACGAATTACACAAAATTCTAAATTCTGATGCAGAAGACAAGTCTCGCGTTTTCTACTTATCACTTCCTCCTGCCGTATACGGTCAATGTTGTGAGATCTTATCAACTAAAGGCCTTATCACAGAAACGTCACGTGTCGTGGTCGAAAAGCCAATCGGTTATTGCGGTAAGTCTGCAGAAGAAATTAACGCGCGCATCGCAGAGTTTTTCAAAGAAGAGCAGATCTTCCGTATTGACCATTACTTAGGTAAAGAAACAGTACAAAACTTAATGGCACTTCGCTTCTCGAATGCATTATTCGAAAACTTATGGGATGCCAAAACCATTGATAATATTCAGATCAGCATTTCTGAAACGGTTGGTTTGGAATCTCGTGCTGGCTTCTATGATAAAGCCGGTGCGCTGCGTGATATGGTTCAAAACCACTTATTACAGCTACTTTGCTTGGTAGCAATGGAATCTCCGCATAAGTTAAATGCAAAGAGTATTCGTACAGAGAAATTAAAAGTACTCGAGGCGCTTCGTCCATTGCTAGGCGAAGACGTAGATAATAACGTGGTACGCGGTCAATATGTACCTGGTGAGTTAGGTGGCAAAATTGTCCCAGGTTACCTAGAAGAGCTAGCAGAAGGCGCGAGTACAACTGAAACATTTGTGGCTATCCGTGCGCATATCGATAACTGGCGTTGGTCAGGCGTACCTTTCTACCTAAGAACAGGTAAGCGCATGAAGCAGCGTTGTGCCGAAATCGTGGTTGAATATAAGCCAGTTTCACATAACGTATATGGCAACAATGTTGGCCCTGTTCAACCAAACCGTCTTGTGATTCGTCTGCAGCCAGAAGAAAGTATTCAATTGACTTTGATGTCTAAAAAATTAGACAAGCACGAAATGCAACTTCAACCTGTTACGCTAAATATTGAGTTAAGCGAACAGTACGAAAATGGTTTTCACTCAGATGCTTATAAACGTTTAATGTTAGATGCTGCGGCAAATAACCCATCACTGTTCATTCACAGACAAGAGGTACGTCGTGCGTGGAAGTGGATTGACCCAATTATTGCTCGTTGGCAAGAAAAGGGGACACCTTCACTTTATCGTGCAGGTTCATGGGGCCCAGAAGCGGCAGATGAGCTTTTAGAAGAGTGTAACCACCAATGGTTTAATGTAGGAGAGGGCGCATAATGGCTAATTTAACAGAGCTTTTTTTTGATTCAAAAGAGCAAATGACAGAAGCCTTGTCTACTTTATTAAAAGAGCAATTGACGTCAGGTATTGAGCAAGATGGTCAAGCCGTGCTTATGGTTTCTGGTGGCTCTTCACCTGCACCAGCTTATAAATATTTGGCAAACTTAGCGTTTCCATGGGAAAAAGTGTCTGTTGCTATGGTTGATGAGCGCTGGGTAGATGCAACTCATGAAAAGTCTAACGAGGCATTTATTAAATCAACGCTTCTACAAAATCATGCGGCAAAAGCAAACTTTATAACAATGAAAAACTCGGCAGAAACTGCAGTTGCAGGGCAAGCTGAATGTGAAAAAGCCTATGCTGAATTAAAAACAGCAGATGTGACTATTTTAGGTATGGGGCCGGATGGTCATACAGCCTCTTTATTCCCTCATGCAGATGGTTTAAAGAATGGCCTAGATAGCACCGACAAAGTATGTGCAATTAATGCTATCGAGAGTGAAGTGACTGGTAGTATTACTGAGCGTATGAGTTTAACGCTTAGCGGTATAGCAGACTCTCGTAAAGTCGTATTACTCATTTCAGGTGATGCGAAAAAAGCGGTGTATGAAAATGCGAAAGCTGAAGGTTCAGAACATGATGTGCCTTTACGAGCAGTTTTAAATCACCCTAATATAGATTTGACGGTATTTTGGACACCTTAGTTTATTAGTTCTATAAGACTGAAAAGCGCGCCTAATGGCGCGTTTTTTATTTTAAGAGTTAACTTTTTTGCATTTTAATTTTTATTAAGTTCATTAGTAGGAGTTTTAGTTACCAGGGAGTCTGGGTAAAAAAGATACAAGCTTTAAAACTGTTATCATTTCACTGCAAGAGTTAACTTAATTTTTTAATTGATTACATTGAATTAAATCGAAATAGACATAGACATAATTGTAATTAAATATGTATAATGACAGCGCTGTCATTGAGAGTAGTTATCACCCTTGAATGCTTCTGCCAAAGCAAAGAACTCTTTATGTAGACCAAGAATTGAGATCCACAAGGACATTATGTGGCTCAGTTTAATGGTCCGACTTATCCCTTTTATCTATCCACAAACAAAGATTTTGTGCTATATTCAGCTTGTTTTATGTAACAAATTGTCTTTCATATACGTAAAATCACAATACTTTCAGAGCCTTACATTTGTTGTTGAATATTTTTTGAGTAGTGCAACAAAAAAAATGTAGCGAAATTGTAATTTACGGTGTATGGTTTGTTATTAGATGACAACGCTGTCATCTTCACTGGGCAGAAGTGAATAAAAAACCAACAAAATGATTCAAGGGGAATCCTGTGTTAGCTAATAATTTTAAGAAAAGCTTAATCGCTGCCAACATCGGTCTAGTACTGACTGCTGGCGTATCGGGCGTTGCATATGCAAATGAAGGCAGCAAGGCTCAAGAAGATGTTGAAGTAATTGAAGTACGTGGTATTCGTCGCTCTTTAGAAGCTGCGATTAATACTAAACGTTTTGCAACATCAGTAGTTGATGCTGTTTCAGCAGAGGACGTCGGTAAGTTTCCAGACAGTGATGTAGGTGAAGCTTTAGGTCGTATCTCAGGCGTTTCAGTAGGTCGTCAATTCGGCCAAGGTCAGCAAGTTTCTATCCGTGGTGCTTCAGCACAATTAACACGTACTCTATTAAACGGTCATACTGTTGCTTCTACAAACTGGTATGATCAACAAGATATTGACAGAAGCTTCAACTATTCATTAATGCCTTCAGAAATGGTAGGCGGAATTGAAGTTTACAAGTCTTCTCAAGCTGACCTTCCTGAAGGTGGTGTCGGTGGTGTTATCATCGTTAACTCTCGCAAACCATTAGATTTAGACGCTAATACAGTTTTCGGCAGTGTTAAATTCGATCATGGTTCTGTTTCAGAGCAGTGGGATCCTGAAGTTTCAGGTCTATACAGCTGGAAAAATGACGACGAAAACTTTGGCGCATTAGTTGCGATGTCTCGTAAGGACACTGAATATCAACGTCGTGGTACAGAAACGATTCTAAACTGGGGTGGTGCAGTAGCTCCAACTGTATTTAAGCAAGATCGTGAGCGTACAGCTCTAAACGTTGCGCTTCAGTATGCGCCAACTGATGAGATGGAGTTTGGTTTGAACTATACTTCATTAGACCTTCAGGCTGACAACATCAACTCTTCATTATTCCTTTTCTCTCA
Source organism: Pseudoalteromonas sp. AWM4_233 (assembly GCF_056158285.1). Classification (NCBI taxonomy): domain Bacteria; kingdom Pseudomonadati; phylum Pseudomonadota; class Gammaproteobacteria; order Alteromonadales; family Pseudoalteromonadaceae; genus Pseudoalteromonas; species Pseudoalteromonas sp. AWM4_233. The sequence continues at coordinate 1,439,686 of NZ_JBSWSZ010000001.1, forward strand.
AGGTGCAGATGCTGCTCGTTGGATCCCTTACGGTGACAAATACAGCAACGGTGGCGTTGATGAGAACGAGGTAGATGGTCCTCTTGGTAACATGCCAACTTGTCAAGCTACTAATGCAACAGGTGATTGTGTTAAAACAACTCTAGATGCACTGGCAGGCGGTAGTTGGGGTCAAACTTGGGTTCGTGATGCAGAAATGAATTCAAAGACTCTAGAAGTAAATGGTAAATACTCAGGTGATGGTTTTGTAATCGATGGTCGTATCGGTAATACTAAATCTGAAGGTGGTACTAACTTCACTGCTGCACAGCGTAATGGTATCGGTGAAGCGTCTGACTTTGCTGGTGTTTACGATGCAACTGGTAAAATCTTCGCAGTAGATACTGCAGTTAAATCATGGACTCGTGATGATTTTGTTGGTGACTTAGACTTACCAGGTTGGTCTATTAGAAGTCAACCAAATACAGATGAAGAAGATTTTGTTCAAGGTAACATCAAGTTCTATGTAGACTTTGGTGCAATTACTTCAATCAAAACAGGTTTCAGTTATGCAAGCCACTTTGTTGAAGAAAAGACTTTTTGGCCAAACCCTCGTGTAGCTCCTACTAACCAACTTCCTGGTGATGTAAGCAAGCTATATTTAGATAGCCAGCTTCAACTTTCTCAAGGCTTTATGTTCCCAGAAGCGAACTACGATGCACTACTTGAGCGTGCTAAAAGTGGTTTAGGTGAGTGGGAGTTATTACGTTCTGGTTACGGTACAGTTGAAGAAGATAACTTTGCTGCTTACGTAATGGCTGAATTCGAAACTGATGGTGTTCGTGGTAACTTTGGTCTACGTTATATTAGCACAGATGCTGAGTCTGACTTTTTTGCTGTAGATTTTGATGGTATTGCTGCAGGTTTATACGCTGAAGGTGGTTCTCTAGCAGGTTACCAGGCTTATGAGACAACACTAACAACAGAAAAAGCTGATTACAGCGACGTTCTTCCAAGTGTTAATATTGTATTTGACCTAACTGAAGATTTAATTCTTCGTACTTCAGCGTCACAAGTTATCGCTCGTCCAAACTACGCAAATATGTTTGCTCGCCAATCACAAGATGGCTATAACGATGACATCGAAGGCAACGAAGTATTAACTAAGGGTTCTCCAGCACTTAAGCCATTCAAGGCTACTCAAGCTGATTTAAGCCTAGAGTGGTATTATGATTCAAGCGCGTTATTATCATTTACTTATTTCATTAAAGATATTTCAAGCTTCACAACAGCAGGCTTAGAGCCAAATGTGTCGTTAGGTATTGTTGATAACTTTGGTAATGATAATTGGACAATCAGTACTCAGAGAAACTCTACTGGTGGTGAGATCCGCGGTTTTGAACTACAGTGGCAGAACTCATTTGAGAGTGGTTTAGGTTATGTAGCTAACTACACTTTTGTTGATGCTACAGCAGATGCTAAGAACTATGCTGATTTAGTTTCTAACTTCTCAGACTCTTCAAAGCATACTCTTAACTTAGTTGGTTATTATGAAGCTGATAACTACAGTGCACGTTTAGCATATAACTGGCGTTCAGAGTACATGATCCGTGAAGGCGCAGGCTTCTACGGTAACCGTATGCATGACGATTACGGCACACTTGATTTCTCAGCTACATACACATTAAATGACTCTGTAGGTTTCACATTTGAAGTTGTTAACATTCTTGAAGAAGATAGTATTCAACTTGGTGCTGCTCCGACAGAATCAACAATTAAGAATGAGCTGAAGAATAATTATCCAGCATGGTCATTCGAAGGCGAAAGACGTATTAAAGCGGGCGTAAACTTCCGTTTCTAATATAACAAGTAGTTTTAAGCCCAGCCTATGCTGGGCTTTTTAGTTTCTAAAAGGTGAAGTATGAATACGATCACAATAGTCGGTGGTGGTACCTCAGGTTGGATGACTGCTGTATTACTTAATCAAGCATATAACAAATTTGGTCAAACAGTAAAAGTTAGGCTTATTGAAAGCCCTGATATCGATATTGTGGGTGTAGGTGAAGCAACTGTACCAGCGATAAAGGACTTTCTTCAAGCAGTAGGTATTGATGAAATGGACTTTATGAAACATACAAATGCCACTATTAAGACAGGTATTTTATTCAAAAATTGGTGCGCGCCGAGTAAAGATGGCCAAGTTCATACTTATATGCATCCATTTGACCAAGAAAAAGTAGAAAAAAGGTTAGATGTAGCAACTTCATGGTTATTATCTGAACGGAGAAAGCCTTATGATCAAAGTGTTTCTATTGCCCATGCTTTAGCGCAAAAAAACCTGACACCAAAAGTAATGAACAGTAAAAGTTTTCAATCTATCGTGCCATATAGCTATCACCTAGATGCAAGGTTGTTTGGGCAGTATTTACGTGATTATGCATGTGCAAAAGGGGTTGAGCGAATCGAAGCACATGTTTCTAGTGTAAACTCCAGTGGTAATATTATTGACTCCTTAGATACAACCAAAGGAACTTTTAAGTCAGATTATTTTATAGACTGTACTGGGTTTAGAGGCCTTTTAATTAGCCAAGTTGATGACGATTCCAACTGGCACAGTTATAGAGACTCGCTGTTTTGTGATAGAGCTGTAACTGTTCAAACACCGCATGAAGTGGGTTATTCGTCTAAAAGTTATACTGAGTCTTATGCGTTAAATGCAGGGTGGGCTTGGAAAATAGATCTACAGAACCGAACAGGTAATGGATATGTATATTCAAGTAGGTATATAGACTCTAAGACTGCTGAAAACGAATTTAGAACCCATCTTAACTTACCAGATGGTACTCAATTTAACCACATTGAAATGAAAGTTGGCCGCAGGAAGCAACAGTGGGTTGGTAATTGTGTTTCTGTCGGCTTATCAAGTGGTTTTATTGAGCCTTTAGAGTCAACGGGTTTGCACCTAATATATTTGGCTGCAAGATTTTTTGTTTTGCACAATAACTTCTCAGGAAACAGGCAAAGTAATATTGATAACTTTAATCTGACTATGTGTAAAACATATGATGAGTTAAAAGACTTCATCGTGCTCCACTATGTGCTTTCAGATAGAAAGGACACAGAATTTTGGCGAGATGTACACAAAACTTTAGATTTTTGTCCCGAATTATCCAAAAGATTAGAGCTATGGAAATCTAAGGTCTGTGAATTTTTTGATGTGTCTGACTCTACGTCACATATGTTTTCTGATACCAGCTATAGATATATTTTATATGGTATGAATTATTTCCCTGAACTAAAAATACCCACAATAGATGGGGAGTTTGAAGATATTTTTCAATATCTTGATGAAAGAAAAAAACAAGCTTGCAATGCTGTTCTAAGTCATTCAGATTTCATAAATAAAATTCAGGGCAAAAGCAACTTTGTTTCTGTGAAGCTTTGAGGCAATGTATGAAAGATATCGAGATTAAAAATTATGTTGTGGTTGGTGGCGGAACTGCAGGGTGGATCACTGCAAGCCTACTTGCCACCAAGTTATCTCATGATAAAACCAAATCAGTAACCCTAATAGAGTCTCCAGATATTCCGATAATTGGAGTCGGGGAGGGAACTGTTCCTTCTATTCGTCAGACGCTTAAAAGAATAGGGATCAGTGAATCTGAACTAATAACAAAATGTGATGCAACTTTTAAACAATCTATTAAGTTCGCTAACTGGATGGATAAAGAAACGCATGGTGAAAAAAACTTTTATCACCATCTTTTTGATTACCCTTTCCCTTTCGGTGACAATTTACTGCCCTTTTGGCATAAGAAAAAAGGGTCAAGTTTTGCTGAAATGGTGTCAATTCAACAGCATTTAGCTGAACTAAATTTAGCACCTAAAAATATAACTGATGCTGAATTCACTGGTATTTCTGATTATGCATACCATTTTGATGCACATAAATTTGCTCAACTGTTGAAGGAAAATGCAGTTGAAAAATTAGGTGTGAATTATATTTCCGATAATGTTGAAGACGTGACTATTGACTCGGAAATAGGAATTTTAGCCTTGAAACTACAAAAAGGTGGGATCACAAAGTACGATTTTTATATTGATTGCTCAGGTTTTACGAGTCTAATGCTAGGTCAGAAGTTAGCTGTACCTTTTATAGATAAGAGTAATGTCATATTTTCAAATAAGGCGTTAACGGTTCAAATACCTAATCTCGACAAAGAAATTCCTCCTTTCACTATATCAACAGCACATCAAGCTGGCTGGATATGGGATATCGCGCTTTCGACTAGACGTGGTATAGGCCTAGTCTATTGCGACAGGTATATGTCTGAAGATACCGCAAGAGAAAAACTTGAAAAATATGTTGGAAGTCCATTAGAAGAATTTAATGTTAGAAAAATTGACATGAAGATAGGTTATAGGGAGCAAGCCTGGCATAAAAACTGTTTGGCAATTGGTCTTTCACAGGGGTTTGTTGAACCTTTAGAAGCAACAGCAATTCTGCTTTCTGATTTTTCTGCTAATCTGTTTTGTAATAAACTTCCTGAGCATGCGTCTGATTTAGAGGATTTTGCAAAGCACTTTAATAAGCGTATTACCTACACTTGGGAAAGAGTGATAGATTTTGTTAAGCTTCACTACTGTATTTCAAATCGCTCTGATAGTCAGTTTTGGCTTGATAATAGAGATATGTCATCTATTCCATCTAGTCTAACTGAAAAGCTTTCTTTATGGATGAAAAGTTACCCTAGCAAAGACGATTTCTTCTCCAAATTTGAGGTTTTCGATTTAGAGAATTATTTATATGTTTTAGCTGGGATGGATTTTTCTTTCAAAGATTTAAAAATGAGTGATCATGAGTTAGCGCGCTATGAGAATCAAACAAATCAAGTACTTAAAACGTTTGAGGAATATAAAAATAGATTACCAAAACAACGTGAATTAATTAAAAAAGTGCTTGAGAATGGTTTTCCAAAAATTTGAAAAACCATAAACTCTACTCGACAGGTTTATATTTCAAAAAAAGAGGCTACAGTTAATCGGCCTCTTTTTGGATCTGCAGAGATACTTTTAGCTTTGTTTATATCGGCACAATGAAGTAAATTACTCGGATAAATGACAATTCTGTTGAATTTTGCCTCGACAGAAAAGACACTTTCAAATAAATCATTGTTATTTGTTAGGTACCCTCTCTGTTTATTATTGTTCAGAGCATCTTGCATTAGTTGCACATTTTTAGGTGTTATTTTTATATCACCAGAAGGTATATGCTTATAAATAGATGTTCCGCCGTATTGGCTATCGCAAAGATAGTGAACACTTGCATATTGGCAGTCTTCAAGAGAATCCACATGAGGCAGTGATTGGAGTTCGTTTAATTCTTCATCGGGGATAGTTATTAAGCTGAGCATACACCTATGAATATAAGTTTCACTTTCAAACAGTTCATTCAATAGCTCTTGTAAACAAGCTTCATAAGGTCTAGGCATTAAATCCCTAATACCTGGGTACAAAGTACCATCTTTACCAGGCGGATTAAAATAAGCTGTTTTGCATGCAAAAGACACTATGTCTTCAGGCTCAGATAAAAAATTATCAATCACATAAATGACATCGTTGTCATTAATCTTTGTTTTCTGTATTGTTATTTTTTTACTTAATGATAGTTTCATAAGTCAATTTTTATATATGGGTTAGGTGGTATGGCAATAACAGAAGTTGGAAGGAAGGAGTTCTTTGATAATTTAGAAACCTTTATTAATTTTAACCTTCCGGTAAAAATCTCGGACTTTCATCACGCAAGCCATAGTTCAATTGATTTAAATAATATAACAGAAATTCTTAAAGAAAATGTAGTTTCTGAACAGATTCATTATTCAAAATTAGCTGAAGAGTTTGCAGGTAGATACTTTTACAATGATCGTGTTAATGCTCTAAATTTTGAACATCACACATGCTCCATTAGTGAGTTTTTTAATCTACTAAAAGACCCTAACACCAATAAAAGTTTTTACGCAGCTCAAGCGATTCCTTTAAATATAGTTTTTAATAATTTTGTTAAAGATACTTTTCAGTGCCGTGAGTTAAAAGAGGATGTTGATGCTAGGCTTTGGTTAGGGAACAAATGTAATACTGCAGCTCACTTTGATTTTTCTCACAATATTGCGCATGTGCTGAAAGGACGAAGAGAGTTTAAATTGTTTCCGACCCATCAAATTCAGAATTTATATGTGGGACCTATATCTTTAACACCAGGAGGCACTCCGATAAGCATGGTTGATGTTGTTAACCCTGACTTTGATAAATTTCCGAGGTATGAAGCGGCTCTACAACATGCTATTGATGTTGCATTGGAGCCTGGTCAAGCTGTCTTTATTCCAAATTTGTGGTGGCATGCTGTGCAATCACTAGACTCTGAAAATATTTTATTAAATTATTGGTGGAAAGAATTAAATAACGAAGGTAGCTTACCGTATGATAGCCTAGTGTTTTTAATGTCCTTTATTCCTAGTCTACCTATTCAAGAAAGAAAAGCATGGAAAGAAATATTCAATTATTATGTTTTTCAGACTGAAACTGATCCCAAATCTCATTTGCCTGATGACTTGCATGACATATTGATGAACTTATCACATAACGATCTTATGAGTATCAGAACATGGTTTAAGGGTAAATTATAAAGTTTTTTATTTTGCGAAAATTACTCTTCCAATTTAGAAACAAAACCTTTAGCCTAAGCAAACTAAAAGTAATAATTACGTAAATGAATGGAGTAGTATTATGGCAGAGCAACAAGTGCAGCCTTTACATAACGAGAAGCATGCCAATATTAAAGTAAAAAACGGCATCAACGTTGAATTTTTAAAATCACAGCACTTAATGCCAGTAGTAGCGCATGAGTTTGCGCGTGTTGCCACTGAATTCCCAATGGCGTTTGTTAAAAACACTGAGAATGGCCAATTCCAACCAGTTGTAATGTTTGGTCTTGAGCCAGGTGAAAACTTATTTGTTCAAGATGGCAAGTGGACAGCTGGTTTTGCACCTTTAGCTGCTGCTCGTTACCCGTTTGGTCTTGTAAAGCACCCTGAAGAAGATCAATTCGGTATTGTTATCGATGAAGCAAGCCCATTAGTTGGTGAAGAAGAAGGTAATGCTTTATTTGCTGACGGCAAAGAAACTGAATACCTAGAGCGTCGTAAAGAAGCACTAGTAAACTACGTTGAGTTTGCACGTGTAACTGAAGCGTTTACTGCTTACCTAGCTGAGAAAGAGCTTTTAGTTCAACAAACTTTAACAGTTGAAATCGCTGGTGAGAAAAAAGACATCAACGGTATCTACCTTGTTGACGAGCGCAAGCTAAATGAATTAAGCGATGAAGCATACTTAGAGCTACGAAAGCGTGGCTACCTAGCGCCTATCTTCTCTTTCTTGACATCTACTCACCAAGTAGCTCGTTTAGCGCGCTTAAAAGCACAGCGTCAAGCTAGCTAATTATTAAGCGTTTGAAAAAAGCACCTGAAGGTGCTTTTTTTGTGCCTGCAATTTGGTTAATTAAGTTTGACTCGTTTTGTTGCAATTTAGTTACAAACTTCCCAAGATGAACTAAAAAAGTCCAAGGATAAAATATGAATAAGAAATCTCTATTAGCGGCTTTAGGTATTGCTATATCGAGTTTAGGTACGATGGCACAAACGCAACCTATTGCAATCGCAATTCATGGTGGTGCGGGTACAATTGAAAAAAGCCGTTTTACACCAGAGCAAGAGAATGCCTATAGAGCAAAGTTAGAAGAAGCAGTAGAAGCAGGGTATAAAGTACTTGAGTCTGGTGGTGAGAGTCTAGACGCTGTTACCAAGGCGATAAATATTTTAGAAGATTCGCCTTTTTTTAATGCTGGTAAAGGTGCTGTTTATACTTATGATGGTTCTCATGAATTAGATGCATCTATTATGGATGGCCGAAATCGTCAAGCTGGGGCTGTTGCAGGGGTAAAAACGGTTAAAAATCCGATAGAGTTGGCCCGTTCAGTGATGGAAAACTCAGTGCATGTGATGCTGAGCGGAGCAGGCGCCGAGCAATTTGCAAAACAGCAGGGCTTCGATTTTGTAGACAATAGTTACTTCGATACTAAACACCGTTATGAAGCCCTGAACAAAGCTAAAAAGAAACTAGATGCGGCTAATAAAACCAGCAAAGATTATCAGGCTGCGCACCAAGCACTGGCTAACGAATATAAGATGGGCACAGTCGGTGCCGTTGCTTTAGACAAAAATGGTAACTTGGCTGCTGGCACATCGACAGGTGGTATGACTGCAAAGCGTTTTGGCCGCGTGGGTGATTCACCAGTAATAGGCGCTGGTACATTTGCTGATAACCGTTCATGTGCTGTTTCGGCAACTGGTCATGGCGAGTATTTTATTCGTTATAGTGTTGCCAGTGATATTTGTGCAAGGGTCCAGTATCAAGGAAAATCAATTGAACAAGCGGGTAAAGAAGTGATCCATGATGTTCTCATGCCTATCGGCGGTACAGGTGGTGTAATTATTGTGGATACCAAAGGCAATATCAGTATGCCGTTTAATACCAAAGGGATGTATAGAGCAAGTAAGTCTTCGTCACAAGAAACCCGGGTTGGTATTTTCAAAGACGATTAAGTAGTTAATTTTTTGAAAATACAGGCAACTCCATGATAGCCAGCTATATTTAATTAAGCTGGCTTTTTTAATGGAGCGAAATAATGCATTCAATCAAAGTAAAAGACTATTTAAATCATCGTCCAGTTACCTTCACTCAAGATATGCGTATAGAAGCTGCAGTAGAAAAACTATTGCAAAGTGGTCAGTCGGGAGGCCCCGTTATTGATGAGAATAAGAAAGTAATAGGATTTCTCTCTGAACAAGATTGCTTAAAAAAGATGTTAGAAGCAACTTATCAAAACGAGTCTCACAGTGTTGTGTCTGATGTCATGAATGCCGAGCCTTTTTGCGTTTCGGCTGATGACAGCATTGTACAAATGGCCGACAGAATGACTGTGAATACCCCAAAACTGTATCCAGTTTGTGATAGTGATGGCATTTTAGTTGGGGTAATTACTCGAGCACATGTTTTGTTAGCGCTTGATAAACACCTACACGATAATTATGAGTCCGGTCATCGCTATGTGTGATTTGCACGCATAGCGATAGATTAAATAATCGTTCAATAGAACAACAACTTCAGTAATAGGCTCAGTAAACGGTTTTTGATATACTTGCCGCTGTTTTATTTTTTAAAAGAGTGTCGTGGAAGTGAGTGTAGGACCGCTATTTACTGAGCTAAAAACTTGCCTTAAGAAAGATCAGTTTATTTTTAAAAAACGCCTGCATGGTGTTAAAAAAATAAATGACGAGAATAAACAAAACAAAGTTATTGCTTCAATTAAGAAAGATATTGAGGCCAGTCAGTCGTTGCGTGTTACTCGCTTAGAAAACCTGCCAAAAGTAGATTACCCCGAGCAACTTCCTGTAAGCCAGAAAAAAGACGAAATAAAAAAAGCCATCGCTGAAAATCAAGTTGTGATTGTGGCGGGTGAAACGGGCTCGGGTAAAACCACACAGTTACCTAAAATTTGTTTAGAGCTAAGCCGTGGTGTTGACGGCTATATTGGTCATACTCAGCCTCGTCGATTAGCAGCAAGAAGCGTTGCAAATCGTATTGCCGAAGAACTGAATTGTGATTTAGGTGAAGAGGTTGGTTTTAAAATTCGATTTAGCGATCAGGTTGGCGACAACTCGTACGTTAAACTGATGACCGATGGTATTTTGTTAGCGGAAATTCAGAACGATCGCTATTTGAATCAGTACGATACGATTATTATCGACGAAGCCCACGAAAGAAGCCTTAACATTGATTTCATCTTAGGTTATTTAAAAAACCTTTTGCCTAAGCGTCCAGATCTAAAAGTCATCATCACATCTGCAACCATCGACCCTGAACGTTTTTCTAAGCACTTCAATAATGCGCCTATCATTGAAGTATCGGGTAGAACCTACCCTGTAGAAGTCAGGTATAAGCCAACACTTGATTTAGCAGGCAATGAAAGCGAAGCAGAAAACGACCAACTGCAAGGCATTTTTGATGCGGTTGATGAGTTATGTGCCGAAGGGCCGGGTGATATTCTTATTTTCATGAATGGTGAAAGAGAGATCAGAGATACCGCCGATGCGCTAAGTAAGCGGAATCTAAAGGGCGTAGAAGTCTTACCGTTATATGCCAGACTCTCCAATGCGGAGCAAAATCGTATTTTTGCCCCGCACAGCCATCGACGCATTGTTTTATCAACCAACGTAGCTGAAACATCACTGACTGTACCTGGCATTCGTTATGTGATTGACCCAGGTACTGCACGTATTAGTCGTTACAGCTATCGAACAAAAGTACAACGTTTACCTATCGAGGCCATTTCTCAAGCCAGTGCTAATCAGCGTAAAGGTCGATGTGGTCGTGTGGCGTCAGGTATTTGTATACGTTTGTATTCAGAAGAAGACTTTTTAGGTCGTCCAGAGTTTACAGATCCTGAGATACTTCGTACAAACTTAGCATCGGTTATCTTGCAAATGCTTGGCTTAGGACTTGGCGATATCAGTGAGTTTCCGTTTGTACAGGCACCTGATAGTCGTAATATCAATGACGGTATTGCCTTACTCGAGGAGCTCGAAGCGGTTCACCCCTCAAAAAGAAGACAGCAGACTAAGCTCACTCAATCTGGTCGTGCTTTGAGCCGCTTACCTATCGATCCTCGCTTGGCGAAAATGGTGTTGTCTGCTGAAAAGCTGGGCGCATTGCGTGAAGTCATCGTCATAGTTGCTGCCTTATCAATTCAAGATCCAAGGGAGCGCCCGCAAGATAAAAAAGGTGCATCAGATGAAAAGCATGAGCGCTTTGCGCATCCTGATTCTGATTTCTTAGCATTCTTAAATTTATGGTATTACTTAGAGCAACAACAAGAAGAGTTAAGCCGTAGCCAATTCAGAAAGCTTTGTCAGAAAGAATTCTTAGCCTATATGCGTATTCGTGAATGGCAAGATATTGTTTATCAGTTGACCACAGTCTGCGAAGAAATGGGGATGAAGCTCACTGATAATCAGGCCGAAGTAGATAACATTCATCAAGCCTTGCTCAGCGGTATGTTGAGTCATATTGGCTTCAAAGATGAAAAGCAGGTCTATAAAGGGGCGCGTAATAGCCAATTCCATATTTTCCCAGGTTCTAGTCTTTTCAAAAAGTCGCCAAAGTGGTTGATGTCAGCAGAGTTGGTTGAAACCAGTAAGTTGTATGCCCGTATGAATGCGAAAATTGATGTGGCTTGGGTGCCACCGATTGCTCAGCATTTAGTGAAGCGTAGCTTTAGCGAGCCTCACTGGGAGAAAAAGCCTGGCTGTGTAATTGCTTATGAGCAGCAAAGTTTGTATGGCATGATCATCGTCTCTAAGAAGCGGACCGTATATAGCCAAATTGACCCCGTTGTTAGCCGCGAGTTATTCATTAAAGAAGCGCTGATTGCAGATCAACTTGGCCAACAAGAAGGCTTTTTGAAATATAACCAAGATCTAATTGATGAAATCCACACGCTTGAGAAAAAAGCACGTCGAAGAGATATCTTAGTAGACGAAATTACTTTGTTTGAGTTCTACGATGAAAAAATCCCACAAGACGTAAATAACCGTGCTGCGTTCAACCATTGGTGGAAAAAACAAAAGCAAAAAGATAAGCGCTACTTGCATATGTCTCGTGACTATTTAATGCAACATGGGGCGGAGCAGATCACTGAGTTTGATTATCCTGATACGTGGCAACAAGGTAATTTAATTCTGCCTTTGAGTTATCATTTTGAGCCGGGGCAGCCTGTTGACGGTGTTACGGTTAATATTCCTTTGGCACTGCTTAACCAAGTTCAAGATGAAGGGTTTGACTGGCATATTCCAGCCCTCAGACACGAACTCATATGTGGTCTCATCAAAAGCTTGCCGAAAACCTTAAGAAGAAATTTTGTTCCTGCACCAAATTATGCTGATGCAGTTTTAGCGAGTGTTGAGCCGATGCAAGGTCGCTTAATTGATGCACTTAACAATCGTCTACTGAAAATGACAGGGGTTCGTGTTGCTGAAGAGCAATGGGATACCAGCACGTTAGATACGCATTTAGTAATGCAATTTGAAGTGGTTGACGAGAAAAATAAGGTTTTAGCGCACGGTAAAGATTTGCTGAAATTAAAAGCGCAATTACAAGGTCAAGTAACAAGTACACTGTCTAAAGTCGCAGAGCAGGGAATTGAACAAAGCGATCTTACACAATGGGAGTTTGGCGAGTTACCAAAAGAGTACACTAAGAAGCAAGGGAACTACGAAATCAAAGCATTCCCTGCGCTGGTAGATAAAAAGTCTAGTGCTGCCATTGAATTATTCGACAATGAATTAAAAGCACAAGTTGCGCATCAGCAAGGGTTAAGGAGACTGGTTTTATTAAATGTACCGTCTCCAATTAAATACTTGCAGCAACATTTACCAAACAAGGCCAAACTGGGCTTGTACTTTAATCCATTTGGTAAAATACAAGATTTAATTGATGACTGTATTGCCTCTGGTGTGGATGCCTTGTTGCAAAAACATGGCGATATACGAGACGAGCAAGCGTTTGAGCAGGTAAAAGAATTTATTCGTGGTGAGCTAGGTGATGCTGTGGTTGAAATTGCCACTCAGGTAGAACAAGTGTTAAGCGTTGCACATGCAATTAATAAGCGTATGAAAGGCAAGGTTGACTTAACCATGATCACTGCACACGGTGACATCAAGTCACAGCTTGAGTCTCTAGTTTTTAGAGGGTTTGTGAGTAAACACGGGGCTGAGAAACTCAATGATTTACTGCGTTATATGAAAGCCATTGAGCGTCGTTTAGAAAAGCTACCAGTTGATCCAAATAGAGACAGATTGTGTACATTAGAGTTAGATAAAGTAGCTCAAGAGTATCAGAAAAAACTGGCGAAAATACCAAAAGGTCTACCGGTTCCAAAAGAGCTAGAAAATATTTTTTGGATGCAGCAGGAACTAAGAGTGTCTTTGTTTGCTCAAACATTAGGAACACCTTATGCAATTTCAGCTAAGCGTGTACTTAATGCACTTAAAGAGTGTGATTAATTGTCAATTCGCCTTGCAATTTGAGCTAGGCGAATTACCTTAATAAGAGGAACTAAATTGAGTATTGAAAAGGAAGTAGCATTGCCAATGACAACTCAAGTAAAAGCAAAACCAACACCGCATGTGTTGGTGGTTGATGATGAATATTTTAATTTTGAAATGCTCACCACAGCGCTATCGAGTAACTTTGAGCTCAGTTATGCTGACTCAGGCAAGTCATGTTTGTCATCGGCTATCGCGAACCCACCTGATGCTATTTTACTAGATGTCTGTATGCCTGGTCTTGATGGCTATGATACTTGTCGGCTGTTGAAAAATACGCCAGAAACAAAAGACATTCCAATAGTCATGCTATCAGGGCTTGAATCTGAGCAAGAGCAACAAGCCGGATTTGAAGCTGGGTGCGATGCTTACGTGGTAAAACCTTTTTCAATGCAACAATTACTAGAAAAACTAAAATCAATGGTTTAGGAGTACTCTATGTTGCACGAAGATAAACGCCGCTTTATGCGTATGATGGTCAATGCTGAGGCAAAAATTTCAGTTTTAGAACAACAGCTCACTTTGGTTGGTAGGTGCTTGGATCTGAGTGCGACAGGTCTTTCAATTGCAGTTGAACAACCATTAGAAGTCGATACCATACTCGATATTCATATCAATTCTAGCAGTGCCACTATCCCACCATTAAATGCCCACACTAAGGTCGTTCGCTGTGCACAAGATGAGCAAGGTCAATATGTGTTAGGTGTTGAAATCGTTCAATTTAACTAAGAATATTCTCCTTTGATACTGGTGATTGAAGGTGCTTCTTAAGCCCTCAATCACCAAATCTTACTTAAAACGTTTCTTTTAACAAACCGAGTAATTCTTGCACACTTAGTGCATCTATTGCATTCCCCTCATCAAGTAACTTATCCGCGAGTTCTTTTTTATGTTCATGCAGGGCGAGGATTTTCTCTTCAATAGTTTGCTCTGCAACTAAGCGATAAACCGTGACAGGCTTTGTCTGTCCAATGCGGTGTGCGCGATCAGAAGCCTGAGCCTCAACCGCGGGGTTCCACCAGGGATCAAGATGGATAACATAATCAGCTGCGGTGAGGTTTAAACCTGAGCCGCCAGCTTTCAAACTTATTAAAAATATTTCACCTTCACCACGTTGGAACGCATTAACACTTTGCTTGCGTAGCTCTGAAGGTGTTGCACCATCAATATAGTGAAAAGGGATTTGCTGTGCTTCTAATAGCGCTTTTACCGCTTGTAAGCTACCAATGAATTGACTGAATATCAGAGCTTTGTGTTTATTTTCTCTAAGTTCACCTAGCAACAGAGTCAGTTGTTTCAACTTTGAACTTTCTATGTCGGTATCTGGTGATACCAAAGAGGGGTTACTACATGCCTGCCTTAGCTTGGTTAGTTCAGCAAAAATCTGCATGCGCTGTGTTGCGATACTTTGCTCTTTTTGAATTGCTGCCAGTTTCTCGACGGCATTGACTCTTATTGCTTCATATAAATGTCTTTCTTGCTCATTGAGTGGCACATGAATATCTATATGTGTGCGTGGTGGCAGCTCAGTTAACACCTCAGATTTTAGTCGTCTAAGAATAAAAGGCTTAAGCAGGGTTTTTAAACCAAAGGCGGCTTTTTTGCCCTTTATTGGGTCTTCGTCACTTTGCTCAATAGGTTGAGCGAAACGGCGGTTAAAGGTTTTTAAGTTGCCTAATAACCCGGGGTTTACAAATCTGAATAAGCTCCACAGTTCACTTAAATTGTTTTCAAGCGGCGTACCTGTGGTAATCATTCTAAAATCGGCTTTTAAAGCGCAAGCAGCTTGTGCTCTTTGCGATAACGGGTTTTTAAGTGCTTGTGCTTCATCAGCCACAATTGTTTGCCAGTTAATGGGTTTAAGTATATCAATATGACGCTGTAACATGGCATAGCTGATAATCAAGCATTCATTGCAAGTGAGCGCTTCAACAAATTCAGCCGTGGGGTTGTCAGCAAAGTTGAAAACACTCAAAGTGGGTGTAAATTTCTTTGCTTCTTGTTGCCAGTTAAAACAGACTGAAGTGGGCGCAATGATCAGCGTAGGCCCCTGAGATGCACGAGCTTGGATCACAGCTAGCGCTTGCAATGTTTTACCTAAGCCCATGTCATCCGCCAAACATGCGCCAGCGCCCCAGAGGGCTAACTTCATCGCCCACTGAAAGCCTTCAATTTGATAGTGTCGCAAATCAGCATTTAAATAAGGTGAAAGCTTAGGTTGTAACTTTTCAGCTTCAAACATACGCTTGGTTTGCTGTTCCCAGCTATGCAAGGTTTTCATGCGCATACCAGACATGGCTTCATTGATCACTTTGCCTGCAAGTGGATGAAACTGTCCGTGCTCGCTAGCCATATTGATGGTATCGAGTCTGGCTTTTAATTGCTCTGATAAGCACAAGACTTGATCAGACTCTAGCTTGATAAAGCGGCTACCACTTTGTTCGGCTAATTGCAGTAAATGCTTAACGGCTATTACTTTGTCATCATCTAACTGAAGCTCGCCTTGTAAATTAAACCATTCATTTTGACGGTACATTGCAAGCTGTAAATGCTGCGTTTGTAGCTCTGGTGATAAAGAAAGGGTTTTACTTTTCGGCCATCGTAGTAATAAAGGTAATGAAGCCTGCTCTTGTTTACTGATGTCTTCAAGTTTTAATAATACTTCATACGCATCTTGAGATTCTGAAACTTTAAGCTGATTATCTGCCATCGCCTGAAAGGCGGGGCAGAGTACGTCTAAACGCTCAAGTAACAGCTGTTCAAACGCTAAGTCTCGAGATGTGGTTAGCCGCTCATGCTTTATTAATGCAGAGATATGCTTTGCGCCGATAGCCGGTTTAAAAGCTGGACCTTCTTCACCTAAAGGCATCACGATACATGTAAACACTAAACCCTCTTGATAGGGTTGGATATTGATGACGAGCTTATTATTCGCAGTGATTGGCTTGGTGGTTGATGCTTGGCTATCTGCTACAGATTTATTGTCTAAACTACTTTGAATATCAATCAAAGGCGCTATGGCTTGCACACTTTGCAACAGCTCTGCTTCGGCTGAAATAGGCAGAACAAGCCCTTCTTCGCGGATGATACGAGCTACTTTTAAATGCTCGGTTTCAAAGATGCTAAAGCCATATTCATCTGGCTGCATTTGATAAAAAGAGAAAATAGGGGCTTCGCGTTCTAATGATTTTGGTAAATGACTGATTGAAACATGGATCTCTTGTTGATGCTTGTCGATGAGCACAGCAGGGGAGTGTTCAGAAATACTGATTGGAATCGTAAAGTCATCGTTGAGATAAATGTTCGGTGCGCCTTTGATTGCCCTGAGGGCTTTAAGACCTGTTAACTGATACTGAGTGTCTGTACCTCGGTAATCTTCGAAAGCAAGCTTTTCAATAGCTTGAATGATGGTTTTGTCTTTTACGGTTAAGCAGTTTAATGAACTTGATGATTCTACTAGTCGCTTGGCTGAAATTGGTTTTCCTTTACTCCACCCCTGAGCAGACCTAGTTTGTATTCGTGCAGTGAAATAGGAGTGTTCATCTGCAAAATGTAATTCCCAGATTAATCGCTCATTACTTTTTGATTGAGCACTATCGGGTTGAGATAGATTAGTAAGTGCTTTCAGTTGCGATAAGGCTCTATTCCACCTTGGCTTGGCTTTAACGCTTTGAGTAAAATCAATTGAAAGTAGTGTCGCTTCATGACGTAGTTGTCGAGCAAGGTTGGCAAATAGAGACAGCTCGCTTTGCTCAAAATTGCTCACGAGCGTATTCACTTGTTCTCTATTTAAATTTGCAGTTTTAGAAGTCCAACACTGAGCGTAGAGGGTGAGCAAAGCAGAGATATTCTCTGCAAATGCCGAATGTTTTGCGTTGTTCATTACGTCATTTAAATAGGCAGGTTCTGCCTTCTGAATAGCTTGAGTCAACTCAATAAATATAGAAGCGATGAGTTTGTCGAATGAGTCTGAGTGCTTATTATTTTTTTGCTGTTTACACAACTCAATGAGTTTTGTCAGTTTACTTGGCTGATTGTCGGCGCCTTGTAGTAACAGCGAAAGCTTTTGGAACAACCCAAACACACCAAATAAGTAGTCTGACTTTTTCCCGTAGAGCTTATTTTTAAGCTTAATGGCTTGCTCGAATTCATCAACTGATTCTTTTATTTTTCCGTTGAACAAACAAATCGTGGCCAGTATTTGCCTGTGATACACCGACTTAGCTTCGCCTGCTAATAAGGCTGCTGCTTGTTCAAATTCACCTTGGAAAACTAAATACTCGACATAGAGCAATTTGAGCGGTAAAAATTGACAATGTTGGATCACACTTTTAAGTAAATTAAGCGGGTAGCTGAGCGAAGCGCCTTTTTGTTTTCTAAACGCTAACCAAGTCGCAACTGCTTGATATTGAATGCTTTCAGGCAGCTCTGTAAAAGCCGATTCGTTGAACGGCATAAAGCAACATTCAAGCAGAATTTGGTTTCTTTTATGGTCAATGATTTGCGGATTTTTATCCAGACGAAGATGTTTTTCTAGACTCTTAAATTCTTTGAGATAGAAATAGTCGCGGGCGAGCCTTTGTTCATCTTGGAACGTTTTCTCCCAGTCATATAGCTGTAAAACGGGCACAACGTCTTCAGCGAGCTTTAGAATGGGTAAAAAGCTTCCTTGCTGAATACTGAGCTCTGTTAATTTATTTGCTAGAAGCGGGTTGACCTTGTGAACATCGCCTTTTGCACTGAATAGTCCACTTTGCGCTAACACTTCAATATCTGGATTGCTCAACCGTAATAAATTAGTAGGCCAATCAATTTGGGTTTGATTACTCAGCTTTCGGCAAAGCTGATTGATATGTCCACGACTCAAAGGCTTATAAACGACGGCCAATACCATCAACAGCTTTTGTTGTTCAATATTGAGTGTTTCGTATAGTTGAAACAATAGATTTTGTTGCTGTGCAGTATGTTCTGAAATAAGCATGTGGGTTTGGTGTCGTATGAAAAAATAAACCCCAGCATGCTGGGGTTTAGAGTAATTATATTGCTTATCTGGCTTTATGCTTCATTAAGCGCTCTTTGTCGCGCGACCAGTCTTTGTCTTTGATATCGGCGCGCTTATCGTGCATCTTCTTACCTTTGGCTAAATGGAACTCCAATTTAACCCAGCACTTTTTCCAATACATTGCAGTTGCAATCAGTGAAAAACCATCGCGCTCAGTAGCACCAATCAACCTATCTAGTTCACGCTTCTTGAGAAGCAGTTTACGATATCGCATTGGATCACAAATAACGTGAGTTGATGCACTGTTTAATGGTTGGATCTGAGCACCAAGTAAAAATGCTTCGCCGTCTTTAAGATGAATATAAGTATCAGAGATATTTACTTTACCTGCTCGGATACTTTTAACTTCCCAGCCTTGTAGTTCAATACCTGCTTCGAACTTATCGTGTAAAAAATACTCGTGTCGCGCTTTTTTGTTTAGCGCGATGGTATTGCTGTTTGCTTTTGGTGATTTTTTCTTTGCCATAATGGCGTAGTCTACCTACAAATGATCTGATTAAACAGGGCTTTTTTAGCTTTGTTACTTATTTTTACCCACTCATGCTTTGTAAACAAGATAATTATTAAAAAGCTTGCTAAAATCGCGTCAAAGCAAGTGGAGTAGCTATGCCGCAGATTGAAAAAAGTGCGCTGGTGATGTACAGCAGCCAAGAAATGTTTGACTTAGTCAATGATGTAAATGCGTACCCTGCATTTTTACCAAATTGTTCCAACGCAAAAATTATTTCTGAGGACGAGTCTTCAATGACCGCCAGTTTAGAAATATCGAAAGCGGGCCTTAAAAAGTGGTTCACAACAAATAATCGTTTAGCAGGCAACAAAGTTGAGATGAAATTGGTTGACGGCCCTTTCAAATCACTAAATGGTTATTGGGAGTTTACAGCGCTTGATGAGCAAGCATGTAAAGTGTCTTTAAAACTAGAATTTGAATTTGCCAGTAAACTGATTGAAATGGCCTTTGGGAAGGTATTTAACGAAGTTGCCAAGAACATGGTTGTTGCGTTTACACAACGCGCTAAAGCTGTATATGGGGTGAGATAATGATCAAGGTTGAAGTTGTGTTTGCATTACCAGACACTGCAACTTCGCTCTCTGTCGATGTTGCCGAAGGCTCGACGGCTGAACAAGTGGTTTTACAATCAGGTATTGCTGATAAGTGTCCCGAAATCGAACTGTCAAACCTGTCACTCGGTATTTGGAATCGTACCGTCAAAAATCATCAAGTGGTGAGAGAGGGAGATAGAATTGAAATCTATCGCCCTTTAATTGCCGATCCTAAAGCGGCAAGAAGGCAAAGAGCCGAAAAAGCCAAAGAAGAAGGTCGTGCCAATAAAATAACGGGTGGTAGAGCGTAATACCAATCCTCAATACTCTTAAAGTATCAAAAAAAGGGCTTAAGCCCTTTTTTCATTTATAAAATCATTTTTAAAAATCGATTATTGTTCTAGCGGAATATTAAACTCTTCCGGTTCTTCAAAATCACCACTAATTCTCGCAAGAAGGCCATTCTCAAAATAAACGACTAAAGATTTTCTATGCTCAGATTCACGACCAATATTTAGTGTGTAGCTATAGTGCCAGCTGTCATTTGAAAAAGCATCTTTTGCAACTGGGCTCCCTAAAACATAAAGCACTTGCTCTTGGGTCATTTGAACGCGCAGCTTATCTACATCACTTTGTTCTAAAAAGTTGCCTTGTGGAATACTAATTCGATATACCCAACTTGAACAGCCAGACAACATAACAGTCATAACTACTGCACTTAGCCAAACAGCGAGGGATTTTTTTACTAGCATTTATTTTTTGATCCTTATTCTTTTATTGTTTGCATCATACCGATTGCGTACAGAAGGTAAAGTTTCTTGATACACTTTGACGGTATGAAGTTAAAAAAGTTTCTAAATAGGTAAAATAATTGGCCCAAGAGATAAAGATTTGGTCTGTCTACATCGTTGAAAGTAGGTTGGGGCATTGGTATACGGGGATCACCAACAATGTTGCCGCACGAGTTGAGGCACATAATGCTGGTAAAGGCGCAAAAAACCTAAAAGGCAAAGCGCCCATCAAATTGATTTATAGTAAAGCAGTCGGTGATAAAAGTACTGCTGCTAAATTAGAGTGGCATCTTAAAAAGCTAAACAAAGTTCAAAAGATTCAATTCGTGGAGTCTAATGGCACTTGCGCTAATGAGACGATAAAGTCACTGATAGATTCAACCACAGTTTGATACTTTTCAAAGTTCATATTGTCTAATGTGTCTTTTTTAGTGTGATGTTTATCATCAATCCCCATACCAAAGTAGATATACGGTATTTTCTTCAAACTAAAGGCGTAATGATCACTGGCCTTATGCCAGTTGATACGATTGTCATTGAGCTTTTTGTGCAGTCTAAACTGAGACGAAGTAGAAAATACCTTAAATGGATTTTCTTGTTGTTTAAATTGCTCAATGTATTTTTTGGCTTTTTTATCATGAAGGGCGTACAGGGTGTTTCTTTTATTAATAGCTAACATGTCTAAATTAATATTCAAGGCGTAACTATTTGTGTCTGTCTCACTCACATAATGCTTGGCACCATAAAGTCCTTTTTCTTCTGCGTCGGTAGCTAAAAATATAACGTCACTAAAACGAACTTGTTCTTTTAAGGCTTCTGCTATTGCTAATAATGCAGCAGTACCTGTCGCGTTATCATTGGCGCCTGCATAGAAGCTACTTTCTCGTCCGCCTAAATGGTCATAGTGAGCGGTGATGATGAGCTTTTTGCCACATTGGTCGACAGTGCAGGGTAGTGTTGCGATGACGTTGTGGCCTAGCTTTTTGCTAAAGAACCCACTTTTAAATTCAAAGCTTTGATAATTAACTTTAATACCTAAACTCTGAAAACGCTCATATAAAAATTGAGCTGTGATATTGGGAGTAGGGCTGCCAGCTTCTCTTCCTTGATGCGCAGGGCTGGTTAAAACGTTCATATCTTTATACAAACGCGTCGAGGCGCTGGCAGCATTGGCGTTAGCGACTAGCCAAATACTTAAAAGCAGCCAGCTTACCCTCATAGCGTCGTTTATCGTGAGTAAACTCTGCATTTTTAAGCGCCAGTTTGAGATAACGTTCTGCACGACTAAGATTTCCTTTGTAATAATAGACTTTAGCTAAGCCAAAATAACTGTCATGGAGATCATTATCAAGCTTCCTTGCTTCATTAAAAAAATGAAGCGCTTTGTTTAGCTCATTTTTAGCTATGGCTTCATTACCTTTTACAATCATATAGAAAGGATTGTTTTTTCGCTTGTTTTCTAATTTAGTTTCGATTTCGAATGCTAAGCTTTCTCGGTTAGTTAAACGGTATAACAGTGCGGTATTGCCCAACGCTGTGTTGTTATTTGGGTCAACAATCAAAGCGTGTTGGTAGGTTCTTTCTGCAAGATCGTTCATGTTGTTTATACGATAGAGTATCCCAAGATTTCCCCAAGCACCTGAGTAAGCTGGGTCTAGTTCGATTGCTCCTTTAAAATAGCTATAAGCTAAGTCATATTCAGCTCTGATCATATGCATTGCACCGCGGTTGTTGTAAAACATAGCAGTGATCCTGTTTTTACTGATTCTGCTCGTTTTAAATTTTTGCTCTCTACTATTGGGATCAAAATCTACGGTAATTGAGGTGGGTTCTAGAAAGAATATTTTGTTTGCTTCATCTCTGAGAGGTGCTTTTTTGATGATGAGATTAACATGACCAGTAAGGAGGCTATAACCTTGGCTTTGATCCCAATACTCTGGAATATGAACACGTTGAAATTGTGTTGAGAGACCTAAATGCTCTGCGAGGCTATGCGCTAAGATTGAAAGAGAAAGACAATTTGCATTGAGATTATAAAAAGCATCAGATGCGACTAGATTAGCGCCACTTTGATAAGCTAGTGTACTGTCTCCATTATCCATTAAAAAATTGAGTAGTTGCTTGGCTTGTCGTATTGGAGATGCTTTGTCTTTAATATAGTGGTTAAGTTGCGTTTTTATGTCTTCATTGAGAGCAAAAACTTCATCTTGAGAGACAATCTCTTTTTGTTCAAATACCGATGTGTTTATTAGTGCGTAATTAATGTCAGGTGTATTGGATTGGGTGCTCTGACATCCTGCTAAATTGAGTAATAGCAGCAATGCAATTAGTGTTGATGAAATGTGCTTCATACATAACCCCTTACAGCTAGTCATTATTTAAGCCTAGATGAAGAAATGGGGTTGTTGTATTTTTAATCGTTACAAATTATTACGCATATTGCGCTAGCTTATAAAAAAGAGCAGTGAGAGTGCTGCTCTTTTTTAGAAAAGTAAATATTTTTAATTACTTACTATCGAAACTCACAACTAAACCATCGAGTGTTTTCGCTGACTCGGCAAGGGCTTCAATAGCTTGTGAAATTGCTTGTGTTTCATCGACAACATTATCACTGGCTGCGCTGATCTGTTCAATGTTTAGTCCAACTTCAGCAACAACATTGCTCTGCTCTTCAGTAGCAGCTGCAATAAGAGTAGTCATATCATTGATTTGGTTTGATGTTTCGCTAACGTCCTTCAGCAAGTCAACAGAGTTCTGCATACTCATAACACTATGTTCAGCTTGACTTCTAGATTGCGTGATCTGCGATACAATGTTTTCTGCGGCAACAGTGAGTTCATTAATGGTGTTATGGATCTCATCAGTAGATTGAGATGTTCTGCTTGCCAACGCACGCACTTCGTCTGCCACGACTGCAAAACCACGACCATGCTCACCAGCCCGAGCTGATTCGATTGCAGCATTGAGTGCCAGTAGGTTTGTTTGCTCTGAGATCCCTCTGATCACTTCTACAATACTTGCGATTGAGCGGGTACGCTCTACGAGAGAGTTAACCTGCTCAGCCATACTATTTATGTCATCCGCAAGTTGTCCTAATGTAATCTGAGATTGGGCAATTTCTTGTTCACTGTGCTTAACCGTATTTTTACTTGATTCAGTCAATTGTGCAGAGTTATTCGCATTGCCAGCAATCTCTTGCACCGTTGCGCCCATTTCGTTAATCGCAGCCGCTACAGATAATGTTTGAGATTTTTGCTCATTTAGGGCGTGGCAAGTTCGATTACTTTGCTCTGTTAGTTTAAGGCTGGTGGCACGAATTTCATGGCTTTCATTTGCCACTTGTTTGATAGCTTGCTCTATCTTGGCAATAAACTGATTAAAGCCATCACTGAGTTCTTGCAGCTCTGGTTGTGTTGATTCTGGTAATCGATAATTTAGTCTTGCATCGCCACTGCCTAAGTTGGCAAACAGTTGCGCAATTTTAGAAAGTGGGGCTGCTAATGTGCGTGCTAAGAAAAAGCTGACTAAGCAAGCAAAAATGGCAATGATGCTGGCATATCCTACAATTTGCCATTGCAGACTACGAATTTCGGTATAAACCTCATGCTCAGGTACTTGTGCTACGACATATAAGTTAGTGCCTTTGATTGGCTGACTTGCAATCACTTGCGCTTCGTTATTTAAAGTAACATTAATCAGGTTAGACGCGTTATTTTGTAACAGAGCGTTGGAATTTGTACTGCCATACAAGTCTTTCAAGGACTGTGCTTGAGTCGAACGACTATCTGGGAACAACTTAATTGCGCCAGTATTATCAACTACGAAAACAAACCCAGTTTGTTCAAGTGTGAATTGACTGAGCATGCTCTGCATATCAGTGACACTCTTGGCAAGGCCAGCTAAACCAATACCATTCAACTGCTGGTGGTTCACGAACATATTCACAGCACCAGTGGTTTCTCTGAAAATACTGATGGAATAAGCTTCACCAGATTGCGTGAAACCATAAAACCAGCCGTCTTCTTGATGGTTCAAAACACGTAAGAATCCATGTTGATTCCAGTACTCAGCAGTTTCACGATTTGCCCATGACGCGGTTGCTAAGTCAAACTGTTTTGCAATACGTTGTAATTCAGAGACAAGTAGGGTGTCATCCTGTTGGTGGTTTTTAGCATTGGCTAGAATGAATTGATTGCTTGAAAGCAGCTCTGCAGCATCTTTCATTTGCGCAATTTGTTTCTCTATAGATTTACTTATATTTTCTACTTTACTAGGCAATTCAGAGTGTAACATGCGTCTTTCGACCATGCCTTTTGCCTGATAGGTAGAGATAACCCCGATGAGTGTTGCAACTATAATTGCGATTAAACTACCGAGGAGCGAGATTTTTACTGTAATGGATAAACTATTCGCTTTCATATTACTTATTTTGATAACGAGTTAAGTAATTATTCTAGCATAGGAAATCTTATCTACTATTGAAGTTTATTTAAAATTGTAAACAAATAGTAAAAAAGCCCAAAACTTTGCAGTTATTGGGCTTGGTTTCTAACAAGCGAAACGTTTCTAAACAATCTTTTTCATTGCTGACATGTAACCGCGTAATGTCTCACCCACTTTTTCTACAGGGTGATTGCGAATTGCGCTATTTACCGAGATTAATGCTTGGTTATCAACAAAGTTATCTGAACTTAACCCTTCACCAATGACATCTGTTTCAATCTCTTTCATAAAATCTTGAAGTAGTGGTAAACAAGCATGGTTATATAAATAACAACCATATTCTGCTGTATCTGAAATAGTACGATTCATTTCGAATAGTTTCTTACGTGCAATTGTGTTTGCAATTAAAGGCGTTTCGTGAAGCGACTCATAATATGCTGACTCTTCAATAATGCCTGCGGCAGTCATAGTCTCAAACGCAAGTTCAACACCTGCTTTTACCATAGCAACCATTAGAATACCTTTGTCGAAGAAAGCTTGTTCAGAAATTTCTTCAGCCGAATTTTCTTGCTTTTCGAATGCGGTTTCAGCGGTTTCTGCGCGCCACGAAAGAAGCTTGGCGTCGTCTTCTGCCCAATCGGCCATCATGCCGCTTGAGAATTCGCCGCTGATGATATCGTCCATATGCTTGTTGTACAGTGGACGCATGATTTGCTTTAGTTGTTCACTTAGCTCAAATGCTTTTACTTTTGCTGGGTTATTTAAGCGGTCCATCATATTGGTGATACCACCATGCTTAAGTGCTTCTGTAATGACTTCCCAACCGTATTGAATAAGTTTTGACGCATACGCTGCATCAACACCTTTTTCTACCATCTTATCGAAACAAAGTAATGAGCCTGTTTGTAACATACCGCAAAGGATAGTTTGTTCACCCATTAGGTCAGATTTTACTTCGGCAATAAATGAAGACTTAAGTACGCCTGCTCTGTGACCACCGGTACCTGCAGCATAGGCTTTTGCTTGCTCAAGACCTTTACCTTCTGGATCATTTTCAGGATGAACTGCGATAAGAGTAGGAACACCAAAACCACGCTTATATTCTTCACGTACCTCAGTCCCAGGGCACTTAGGTGCAACCATGATCACAGTGATGTCTTCACGTACCTTCATACCTTCTTCAACAATATTGAAGCCATGAGAATATGCCAGTGTTGAGCCTTGTTTCATAAGTGGCATAACCGCTTCAACAACACTTGTATGTTGTTTATCTGGGGTAAGGTTAAGTACTAAGTCCGCAGTAGGAATAAGCTCTTCATAAGTGCCAACAGTAAAACCGTTATCTGATGCATTTACGAATGAAGCACGCTTTTCTGCAATCGCAGAATCTCGCAGGGCATAACTGACATCTAACCCTGAATCACGTAAGTTTAAACCTTGGTTTAGGCCTTGTGCACCACACCCAACAATAACCAGTTTTTTACCTTCTAGGGCTGCAACGCCGTTTTCAAATTCTTTTGGGTCCATAAACTCGCATTGAGCAAGTTGTGCTAACTGTTCACGTAAAGGAAGAGTATTAAAATAATTCGCCATGTTAGAGCCTTTTAAAAAAAAGTGTTTTTCTAGATACGAGTTTGAGAATAGGGGGTAGTTTTGGTTTCGTAAAATGATATATTTGAATCACTGTATTTCAATTTTTGAAATGTAAAATGGACCATAAACAACTTAAGTATTTTTTAGCCCTGGCAGATACCCTACATTTTGGCCGAGCAAGTAATCTTTGCTTTATTAGTGCGCCAACACTGAGCCGGCAAATTAAACAATTAGAAGAAGAAGTCGGCGTGCCTTTATTTATAAGAGATAACCGCAGTGTGTCATTAACTTCTCAAGGAAAAGCCTTTGTTGACTATGCCAATGCAACGCTAAATCAATGGCGGCTTTTTAAAGGGCAATGTCAAACTGAGCAACAGGTTTTATCCGGTGAAGCTGACTTATATTGTTCTGTGACGGCAAGTTATAGTTACATATATAAGTTGTTTGCGGCATTTCGTAAAAAATACCCAGATGTAGAGTTGAATCTAAACACTGGGGACCCAGCGCTTTCAATATCGAACGTCCAAGCTGAAAAAGCGGATTTAGCCGTTGCAGTTAAACCAAGGGAACTACCAGCAGGTCTTGCTTATACAAAGCTAGGTGAAGCTAAGTTGCTCATGATAGCGCCGACAATGGAGAGTCCACTTTCCGAAACTATAAATGCAATGCCTTTAGAGTCACTTGATTGGTCAAAGCTCGAATATATTGTGCCAGAGCAGGGCGTATTGAAAGAAAGATTAGATGAGTTCTGCACAGAGCAAAGCTTTAAGCCGAAAGTCTATGCGCATGTATCAGGTCATGAGGCTATCGTAGCCCTTGTCAGTTTAGGGTTTGGTATCGCCTTAGTACCAGATGTTGTTTTATCTCAAAGTCCTTTTAAGCAGCAAGTGAGAGTATTACCTATCAAAAGCGGTAAAACTGATATAGAAATTGGCTTGATAGCTAAATCTACAAGGTTAAAAGACCCTGTGAATTTGGCTATTTGGCAGACAGCACAACAAAT
The DNA here is from genome assembly GCF_056158285.1 of Pseudoalteromonas sp. AWM4_233. Classification (NCBI taxonomy): domain Bacteria; kingdom Pseudomonadati; phylum Pseudomonadota; class Gammaproteobacteria; order Alteromonadales; family Pseudoalteromonadaceae; genus Pseudoalteromonas; species Pseudoalteromonas sp. AWM4_233. The sequence goes on from NZ_JBSWSZ010000001.1 coordinate 1,466,818, forward strand.
ATTTAATGATAGCATCGAGAATAATTGACAATAGCACAATAAATTTAAAGTAATTGATATTGATTATCATAAAGGTTATTGAGTTGTCTTTTTGGAAGGGTGCTTTTATCTAATTGATTTACAATAGATTGTCGTTATTCTCTCGCAGAGGTCAGAATGTTTTTTATACTGTTTTTTGACAAAAGCACTATTTATGACAGTGTAAATAATATTGATTGTTATTTAGATGCGTGTATACTTTGCTGCAATTAAAATTTAATAATATTTAATATTTTCAAAGGACAATAAGAATGACCCTTCGTAAGTCTCTGTTAGCTACATCTATCCTAGCTGCAACATTAGGTTTAACTGCGTGTGGCGGTTCAAGCAATAACGAAACATCTACACCTACAACGCCTACAAACCAAGCTCCTACTGATATCACTCTTTCTTCATCAGCAATCACTGAAGATGCATTAGGTGTTGTTGTTGGCACATTAAGTGCGACAGATGACAATGCAGAAGGTGCAACTTTTACAGTTGCAGATGACCGCTTCGAAATTGCTGAAGGTAATTTAAAGCTAAAAGACTCAATCGCTATCAACTATGAACAAGAAACTGAAGTTAAAGTAACAGTAACTGTAAAAGATGCTGGTGGCTTAACTTTTGATAAAGAATTAACACTAACAATTACTGACGTTGAAGCAACAGATGGCGTAAATGTTTATGAATTTGCTTCTAAACTTGGAACAGGTTCATCAGTTGCTTACACAGGTCAGACTGCACGTCATGCATTATCAGCCGAAATTAAGCATTACATGGGCTTAATGACTGTTGAGTACATTGAAACAAATAACATTGTAGCTGCTGATGTGAGAGCAAAGCTTGACGCACTTTGGGGCGATTATGATTCTGTATCTGAGAACCCAATTACTCACTTAGGTGATGACTTATCTGGTTATGAGCAAAAAACATTTGCTGCAATTTCAAGTTCAGGCAAAGAGCTTAGCGGCAAAATTGCAGGTGCTGATGCTTCGAAAATGTATAAAGAATGGGAAGTTGAAGGCAACTTCAAAGGTGTAACTGAGTTCGGTACTCAGGCTAAGACACCTGAAGGCTTGGTTAAACATTACTTTGACTTATTCATCGCTCAAATTGAAAAAGTAAATGGTGGTGATAGCTTAGAAGATGCCAATGGTGTAGCGATTACCAAAGCTTACATCACACCAGAAGGCTTAGACCTTGTCCAACTTGTACAAAAACACACGCTTGGCGCTTTAATGTTCTCACAAGGTACTGATGATTACCTTGGTGAAGGCCTTGAGTCAGACAACAAAGTAGCGCAAAAAGAAGGCGTTCTGTATACAAAACTTGAACACCAATACGATGAAGGCTTCGGTTACTTTGGCGCATCACGTAACTACCTAGAATACTCAGATGACGAAATTGCTAAAAAAGGCGGTCGTGATGAATTCCAGGGTAAAAATGATATTGACGGCAATGGTGTTATTGACTTAGCGTCTGAATTTGTATGGGGTAACTCATCAAATGCTGCTAAACGTGACCGTGGTGCTGAGGAAACAACAGATTTCACTGCTGAAGCAATGGTTAACTTCATCGCGGGACGTAAAATCATCACAGATAATTTTGGCACTGATGTAGCTGATTTTTCTGATGAGTTGAAAGCACAGTTTAACAAGCATGTTTTCGATGCAGCTCTTGGCTGGGAAAAAGCGATTGCAGCGACAGTGGTTCATTACATCAATGACTCTATTGGCGATATCGAAAACTTAAAAGATGGTGAATACACTACTGATGAGTTTGCGACTTATGCCAAGCATTGGGGTGAGATGAAAGGTTTCGCGTTAAACTTCCAGTTTAGCCCATTCTCTCCATTTGCTGAAGATGATTTAAACCCGAAAAAAGCTGATTTTGGTGAGGCTAAATTTGTTGAAGTTCACACACTAATGGGTGATAAGCCATTAGTAACGGGCACAACTGAAGAGTTTGAAGCCTACGCAGAAAAATTACGCCAAGCACGTGACATTTTAGCTGACGCATATGACTTTGCAGAAGAAAACGCTAAAAACTGGTAATAGTTTTAGCTAACAATATATTGAAAGGTTAGTGATTTAGGTTACTAACCTTTTTCTGTATCTATGATTCGAGATTTTAGGATTAATTTTATGTTGAGATCCGCAAAACTTAAGCCATTGGCTTTAGCTACTTCTTTAATACTTGGCCTGGCAGCATGCTCAGAGAGCACTTCGAGCAGCCAAGGTGAAAACTTTGACGGTGGCACACCAGTTGTCGATAACGGTGGAAGTACAACAAGCTTCGATGAAACGGCCTTATTAGCTAACTTAGTTGATAACGTAATGACACCTACTTTCGTTTCATTTAAGGAACAAGCAGAGAAAAACAGCACAACATTAGCAGCTTACTGCGATGTTGAAAAATCAGTTGCTGCAGGAGAAAGCGAGGAACAAGCAAGGTTAGATGCACTTGCTGTGGCTCAATCGAGTTGGAGAATTACAACTGCAATCTGGCAACAGGCAGAACTGATGCAGGTAGGCCCATTAGCGACGAATGAAGGCGAACTAAGAAATTTAATTTATTCATGGCCAGCGAAGAGTACGTGCGGCGTTGACCAAGACACAGCATATTTCGAAGATGGTGTCATCAATTTAGATGAAAGTCGCCCGTATGATATTAAAAACCGAACAGCAACTCGTCGCGGTTTAGTCAGTTTAGAACACTTGTTATTTAGTACCGAATTAGATCATAGCTGTTCAATTGCTAATGATGCCCTTGCTGATTGGAACAGTAGAACGGATGGTGAGCGTCGCGTTGCTCGCTGTGAGTTTGCACTCGAAGTTGCAAATGACTTGGTTGATAATTCAAATGTTTTATTGGAAAAATGGCAGGGTGAAACTGGTTATGCCCTTGAACTTAAAAAAGCGGGTGAGCCAGGTAATAGCTTTGACAGTGCGCATGCTGCAGTAAATGTAATTACTAATGCAATGTTTTATGCCGATAAGCAATTAAAAGACCAAAAGTTGGCGCTTCCTCTTGGCTACTTCAGCAATTCTTGCGGCCTAGAAGCGTGTGCAGAAGATGTAGAATCGCCAGTGGCTGCTAACTCTCTAGCAAATATGAAAGCGAATCTAGCTGCATTTGAAAAGTTATTTACTGGCAATGGCACTGCTGCAGAAAATACAACTGGTTTTGATGATTTCTTAGATTTTGAAAGTGGCTCTGATATAAAAGAAGCCATGTTGAAAGGGATTCAGGATTCAAATGCAGCAATTGATGCAATTGACGGCAACTTGCAGCAAGCACTTGTAAATGAAAAAGAAAAAGTTGAGCACACTCACGCTAAAGTTAAGGATATAACAGATCAATTCAAGCATGACTTCATTAATAAGTTAGCACTTGAACTACCTAAAACTTCAGCAGGCGACAACGATTAAAGAGCGAGTTCTATGAAAAAAACACTTTTAGCATTAGCTGTGGCAAGTATTGCGACGTCTGCGTTTGCTGATAATAAACAGGAAACGAGCGGTGATAATATTGAACACATTACAATACTAAGCCATACAGATAAACTTCGCACAGAGGCGGGTTCAACGACTTTGCTAACAGAGGTTGAGCTTGAGAAGTTTGAGTATGATGATATTCACCGTATTTTAAGTAAAGTACCTGGCGTAAATATTAGGGAAGAAGATGGTTATGGTCTTCGTCCAAATATTGGATTTAGGGGGGTAACACCCGAGCGAAGCAAAAAGATAACAATAATGGAAGATGGCGTATTGATTGGGCCTTCTCCTTATTCTGCGTCAGCAGCGTACTATTTTCCAGTACCTACGCGTATGGCTGCGGTTGAAGTATTTAAAGGGCCAGCAGCCATAAAGCATGGTCCTCAAACCGTGGCTGGTGCGCTTAACTTCGTGACTAGGCAAGTACCTGAGTTCACTGAAGGTGGTATCGATATCGCAAGAGGAACTGACGGGTATCAAAAAGTACATGGGCACTTTGGCTCAGTTGTTAATAACGTAGGTTTTTTAGTCGAAGGCGTAAATCTAAAAGCTGATGGCTTTAAAGAATTAGATGGTGGTGGTAACACAGGCTTCGATAAAAATGACCTTTTAGCTAAATTTAACTATCAATTGACTAATGATGGGGTAGACCATACGTTTGGGCTTAAACTGTCATATGCTGATGAAAAGTCAGACGAAACATATTTAGGTCTAACTGATGCAGATTTTGCTGAAAACCCATACAGACGTTATGCAGCGACTCAGCCGGCATTAATGGACACTAAACACCAGCAGTTTATGTTTTCGCACAATATGTCAGACGATAATTTATCAATGACAACCCGTGTTTATCGACATGATTATGAACGAGCTTGGTTGAAGCTTAGTAAGTTAGTAGGCTCGCAAGCTAGTTTGTCAGCTATTTTGGCTAACCCTGAAAAATATGAAAGAGAATATGCAGTTATCTCTGGCACACAGAACTCAGTAGAATCAGGCAGCACAACGCATTATTTACTAATGGGTACCAATGACCGCGAATACTTCTCTCAGGGTATTCAAGTTGATGGTAATTACGACTTCTCAATTCAGGGTGTTGAGCACAAGCTTGCTTTCGGTGTTCGATTACATGAAGATGAAATAGAACGTAAGCACTTTACTGAAACATATGAAATGGAAGACGGTTTTGCGCTAAAAACAGCTGAAGAAGCTGTATTCACCACGACAAATATCGAAAACACGAAAGCGCTTTCAGTTTACATTGAAGATACTGTGACGCTGGGTAATTTAACTGTATCTGCAGGTGTACGCGGCGAAAGCATGGACATGTACTATACAGATAAAAAAGATACTGACGATTGGCAAAAGAAAAAGACTACGATCTGGTTACCAGGCGTGAGTGGTTTTTATCAATTAAATGATGACTCTGGTTTATTGTTTGGTGTGCACCAAGGCTTTGTTCCAAGTAGTCCTAAACAAGCTGCAGATATCGAAGTTGAAAAGAGTGTTAACTATGAGTTTGGTGGTCGATTTAATGATGGAATAACGCAACTCGAAGCTGTTGCATTCTTCAATGACTACAGCAATTTAAAAGAAAGTTGTGGATTTTCAAATTGTGGTATCGATGAGGCAATAGACCAAGAATTCAATGGTGGTGAAGTTGATGTATACGGCCTAGAAACACAATTTTCTCAGCGCTATCCTCTGAACCTACAAATAGATATTCCTTATGGCTTTGTTTATACATACACCAAAGGTGAGTTTAAAACAGATTTCACATCAGACTTTGATCAATGGGGAAGAGTGAGTTCTGGTGACAGCCTTCCATATGTTCCTGAACATCAGTTTGCATTTAATATTGGTCTTGAGGCAAGCGAGTGGTACACCAATTTAAGCATTAAGAATGTTTCTTCAATGCAAGAAAGAGCTGGTGACCTTGTTGATGATAATGGCGACATTATTGCAGATGGTCTTAATGGTGCAAAAACTGATAGTGCGATTACGGTTGATATATCTGCGGGTTACGATTTTGATAAGTATGGACGTATCTATCTTAAGATTGATAACCTACTTGATGAAGAGAAAGTAGTGAGCCGTCGACCTTATGGTGCGCGCCCGGGTAAACCAAGACAAGTTATATTTGGTTATAAGTATCAGTTTTAAAATATATTTTTTTTGTATTTAAAAGGGCCACTTGTGGCCCTTTTTCGTATAATTTTATGCTTAATACAGAACGATATAAATACATAAGTTTTTTATAAATTTTCATGTGTCATAATATATTGAGTCTATTTAAACAAAATTACTTCTCTAAATTTCTGTGTTAAAGGAGAAAGTGTGTTAGAGCAGATTTGGCAAGAATTATCAGCATTGCCTACTTATTTAATTGACGCAAACAAGCGCATATACATTCCATATTTACTTAGCGCGATAGTTATGGCGTTTTTTATTTATGCACAAATTGAAAAGTCTAAAAGTGGCAAAGGCTTTTTGCGTTTTTTATTTCCTAAAGATGTGTGGTTGTGTAAAAGTGCGAAATTAGATTACACCTTGCTTATTACAAATAAAATTATCAAAGCTGCAACGTTTGCACCCATTGTACTCACCATGGTGCCTGTCGCGATAGCTGTTACAGATTTTCTAGAGTGGGGTCTCGGTAAACCACTTATGTTGCAATGGCCAGAAGCCAGTGTGATTGCATTTTTTACGCTCATACTATTTTTGCTCGATGATTTCACTAGATACTTGCTGCATTTATTGCTTCATAAAGTCCCATTTTTATGGGAGTTTCATAAAGTTCATCACTCAGCAAAGGTACTGACGCCATTTACTATTTATCGAACTCATCCTGTTGAGAGCTACTTATACGCTTGCAGAATGGCGGTGACGCAAGGCATCGCTGTTGGTGTGGGTTATCATTTATTTGGCACTTCGTTAAGCATGTTCGACATTCTAGGTGCAAATGCCTTTGTATTCTTATTTAATATTTTTGGTGCTAATTTAAGACACTCCCACATTTGGTTTAGTTGGGGAGACAAGTTAGAAGGGTGGTTTATAAGCCCGGCTCAACATCAGGTTCATCACAGCGATAACCCTAAACACTTTGATACCAACTTAGGCTCTGCATTAGCTATTTGGGATAGAGTAGGTGGGACTTTAATAAAAGCATCTGAGGCTGGCAAAGTAAGTATTGGCGTTGGTAAATATGACGCTAAACATGATTCTGTTTATGCAATTTATTGGTTGCCAATAAAGCTATCTGTTCTCAGCCTTACACCGAAGAAAACGCTCAAGAAAGACGCATTAAAAGAGAAAGAAATAAGCAAGTAATACTCAGTAGGAAAGAAGATAGGCTGGCGACGGGCATTGCCAGCCTATAAGTCGGAGAGTAGGCTCCCCAATTAATTAATGAACGACTTTTCTTTGTTTATAAAAGCCAAGGTCATTAAGTGTTTCAATTATTTTCGGGTCATCTAATCTAGATGGGGCTGATTCTTTTCTCAAAAAATGATCGGCCGGAACACTGTGCATATCTAACATTTTGTTAAATAAAACAGTGCGAATTGTCAGCGCTGTCATTCCATTGTCTTGCAGCTCGTCAAGTCGGCTTTGCAAATCCACAAAAGGACTTGCTTTAACGTCATCCACCACGGCTGAAAAATTTAATTCTGCCTTACCTTTACGCATCAATGCCTCTCGCTTGCCAAAAATTCCAAAAAATAAGAGCTTAGGGTCAATCACATTTAAAACAAAAATTGTGTTTAAAATAGAGACTTAGCTCATAAGACCGTTCCAGTTTACTCTTTTTTTGAGCATGATTTCTACGGCCCATGTAAAGCTTTGTAAATCGACTTGCATTATTAGGAACAAGGGGTATTAGACGTCTAGATGTAAGTTGTTGAGAGGTAAATAGAAATAGTTATCAGTACCTACTATGGTACTGATAACTTTTTAAGTTATTAATTAAATATTTTTTGACTAACATGCTCAGCGAAACCACTACCGGCTTCTAGATAGAAGTTATAGGTAAATTCTACGCCCATTTCTTCTAATTCACGTTGTTGATCTGGATAATATGCGATGGCACTCACACGACCGCTGAACCCCGATGCTCTAAGCTGTTCTAATGCAAAAATGTTTTGCATATGCTTAGGCATAGCTAACATAACCATGTCAACGTCAGAGTGATTCATGCGCTGCCAGAAATCTGGATCGGTCGCGTCTGCAAGTAAAACACGACGGTTGCGCTTCACATGCTTATCAACGACTTCCGGTTTGATATCAATACCAGCTACTTTACCAGGGTGCGACGCTTCTATGGTTTCATAAGCACCCGTACCAATTCTGCCCATACCGAAAATAACTATTTTGGTATCAGTTAAATTAACAGGTAATTCTTCTTCTAAGCGTTTGTCACTCTCAAATTTTAATAGCCAAGGCTCTAGCTTAACGTACAACTCATTAGCACGTTTATTTAGTGGAGAAGCAATGACAAAAGTGATTGAAACTGCAATGGCAACAACGGCTAACCAATCGCTGGTAATGAGGCCTGTTGAGGCAGCTACCGCACAAACGATTAATCCAAACTCACTGTAATTTGACAGCGTAAATGCACTCAGTAGAGACGTACGCGCCCTGAGTCTGAAGAAGTTTGTTAACAGGTAATACAGCATAACCTTGATAGGCAACACTAAGATAAGCATGACCGCAGCTAACAGCGCATTAGGTGTAATATTTGCATTTAGGCCAATATTTAAGAAAAAGCCGACAAGTAAAATGTCTTTCACATTGAGTAATGATTTAGACAATTCACTGGCTTTTTTATGTGGGGCAAACATCATACCTATGATAAGAGCACCTAAATCCCCCTTTAACCCTGCAAACTCGAAAGCATGGTAGCCAATTACCAAGGCGAAGAAAAAGCCGAATAGAGGTAAAAGTTCACCATGTTTAGAGCGATTGAGTACCCAGAACATGATAGGTCTAAATAAAGGCAGTGCGACTAAAAGTCCAAGCGCCCAAATATTTGGCATTTTACCAGTGCTGACAGCCAAAAAGATAACCGCGAAGATATCCTGCATAACCAAGATGCCAATGGCTATCTTACCGTGTAGGGCAGACATTTCACCGCGCTCTTCTAGTACCTTTACAGCAAATACGGTACTTGAGAAGCTAAACGCAAAACCCACAAGCAAAGCACTGGAGGTATCTAGTGAGCTGAATAGGGGCAGAGATGCCGCGCCTAAGAATAATAACAGACTGGCAAAAAAAGCTGTGCTTAAAACAATATGTAGTGTTGCTGGACCCCATACTTGAGGTTTAACTAAATTACCGACTTTGAGTTTTAGACCAATACTGAATAATAGTATGGTTACACCTAAATCAGCTAACTGGGTTAGTAAATCAGTTGTCTGATGACCCATTAGGTTTAAAATAAAGCCAGCCATTAAAAAACCAATGAGTGGCGGTAGCTTGAGTTGGTAAATAGAAAATCCGCATGCGAATGCGACAGCAAAAAACAACAGTTCCATATTCAATATAATTAAGCGAAATTGATATAGCATATTAGCAAAACTGACTGATTTATAAATCAAAACTTTAGGCTAATAGTGCGTAAAATTTGACTAACTTGTTATCAGTGAAAGATATTTGCATTAAAAACAAAAATTTTCGCTGACAAGATTTAATAAATGTGGTTAAGATGCAGTAAGAAGGAATAATCTCTACAGGAGAGGCGATGTTTAAAAAAATCCTTGCATCTGTGGGTATCGGGGCTGCGAAGGTCGATACTATTTTAGAAACTGAACATTTATATCCAGGTCAAAAGTTTCAAGCACAAATTATTGTTGAAGGCGGAGATGTTGAGCAACAGGTATCCGGCCTAGAATTAGCACTGATGACGCGAGTCAAAGTTGAGTCAGATGATGGCGAGTATTTTACCAATCACGTTCTAGACAAATGGCGTATTTCAGAACAATTTGTAATCGCACCGGGTGAAAAGAAAGTCATCCCATTTGAAGCAAGACTACATTCAGAAACCCCGATTACTGAGTTGAATGCAGGTTACAATCATTCATTCGTTTGGGTTGAAACTGGTCTTGATATTGATTTGGCCATTGATCCTAATGACAAAGATACGCTGCATATTTACCCGAATGAAGCTGTCAAAGCCTGTATGCAGGCGATGGATAAGCTCGGATTTAGCTTAGTAAAAGCAGATGTTGAAAAAGGCTATCTGAGAGCTTCTAGTTTTCAATCAACGTCTGGTTGCTATCAAGAGTTAGAATATAAACCTAACACGCGTTCGTTATTTGGCATTCAAGAGATAGAGTTGTCATTTGTGCCTGAAGCGCACAAAACTCACGTGTTAATCGAACTTGATCGAGCCTTTAGAGGTGATGGGTATGTTGATTTAACCATCGAACATGATCATGTGAATGTGTCTCAACTATGTGATCAACTAGAAAGACTATTCAACTAAATTCGTACGTTTTAATTTATTAAAAGCCTAGCTAGCATAGCTAGGCTTTTTTATCGGTGAAAAGCATGAAATGGTATGTAAAAAAATTTTCTGGATTAGATACGTTAACATTCTTCAAATTAGCGAAAGCAAGGGTGGATGTTTTTGTTGTTGAGCAAGAGTGCGCTTACCCTGAATTAGATGAAGTTGATATTCTCAAAGAAACTCGACACATTTATTGTTTAAATGGTGATGGAGAGGTTGTCGCTTATTCACGTTGCTATCTAAAAACATCACAGGTTACTGCGATTGGTAGAGTAATAATTACTGAGCCCAATAGAGGAAAGGGGCTAGCATTAAAATTAATGAATGAGTCATTGAATGTATGCAAGAGTCTTTGGCCTGACTGTAAAATACAATTGAGTGCGCAAACACATCTAACCCCTTTTTATGAAAAGTTAGGGTTCAAAGCGATATCTGATACTTATCTAGAAGATGGCATTCCACATACTGATATGGAATTAGCACAATAAAAAAGCGAGTTGGATACTCGCTTTTTTAATAAGTCGTTAGCTCTGATTAGAACGAATGTATAAACACCATAGCGATTGCCAATGGACATACAAACTTGATGTACCAAGGCCACACTTTCCAAAATAGTGTACTTTCAGCTTCTTCATGACCATTCTTAATCTCGGCGAGCAGTTTATTTCTGTGCCAGATCCAGCCAACAAAGATACAACAAAGCATACCAATTAATGGCTGAGAGAATTGTGTTGTCAGACTTACTACAAAACCAAATAATGCAGAGAAATTAAAAATAATAGTGAAACTGACAAGAGAAATGATCCCGCCAATTATCCAAGTTGCTTGGACACGGCCTAAAGCAAACTTTTCAACAGCATAAGAAACGGGCGCTTCAAGCATTGAAATAGACGATGTAAGGGCTGCAATACTCATCAGAGCAAAGAAAGCGAAGCCAACGAAATAGCCTATATCTCCCATGCTTGTAAATAGAGCAGGTAATACTTGGAATACTAAAGTATCTTCAGATAACAGGGCGCCAGACTCTGAGAAAATAGCCACACCTTGCGCTTGTGCTACATACATAGCAGGAATAATTAAAAGACCAGCTACAAATGCAATTAATACATCGATAAGCGTGACATACGCACCCAATGAAACTAAGTTTTCTTTTTTACTGATGTATGAGCCATAAATAATCATCACACTTGTACCCAAAGACAGTGAGAAAAATGCTTGTCCAAGTGCGCTAACCAAAAGTTGCGGATCTAATAAAGAGTTAAAATCTGGTACTAAATAAGCTTTTAAGCCTTCCATTGCGCCTTCTTGAGTCATTACATAGATAATGAGTAGTCCTAAAATACTCAGCAGGGCTGGCATTAGGCGCTTTGACCACTTTTCAATGCCGTTTTCAACGCCTTTACTGATGATGGCAATGGTAAGGATAATGAATAGGCTAGTGAATATAAGATCGCGTGGAAATGACTGAGTGTTAAGCCAAGCTGATGTACTTTCAAGCCCTGTCACTGCTGCAATCGGCTCTGCGGTAGCACTGAACATCCAGCCTGCAACAATGGCGTAAAAGCTAAGGATCAAACCCGCACAAATAATACCGCCAAAACCGACGATGAACGCGAATTTTTTCTGCAATGGGGAGTTAGCTAACTTCTGTAGAGAAGACACGGCGTTCGCTTGGCCATGACGGCCAATAACAAGTTCGGCCATTAAAGCCGGGTATGCTAAGCAAAAGGCCAAAATAAGATACACAAGAACGAATGCAGCACCACCGTTAGAGGCGGTTTGAGTTGGAAAGCCCCAAATGTTACCTAGTCCAACAGCCGATCCTGCGGCAGCCATAATAAAGCCAAAGCGAGAACTGAACTCGCCTCTAATACTACTCATATGTTGTTATTCTTTTATATTCTAAGGGATGGCTGACAATCTACTGCAAATGATGAAAAATAAAAAGACCTTGTCTGAAATCAATACATCTTAAATGATGATCAGTTAGATCTTTTTGGCAGTTGAAGGGTGAATTTAGCACCACCTAAGCTCTCAGACTGAGAAACAGAGACTTTCCCATGGTGCCAATCTACCACTTTACTGACGATTGCAAGCCCAAGCCCATAGCTTTTCCCAGCTCGATTTCGGTGGTTTTCTTCCTGAAAGAACGGACTAAATACTTTGTGCCAGTTTTCTGGTGCGATCCCCGGACCATCGTCTTCTATTTCTATATATATGTATTGTGAGTCATAGTAACTAGAAATTTGAATGTGTTTGGTTGCAAAATCACAAGCATTACTGAGTAAGTTAGTAATGGCACGGGCTAACCAATGTAAGTCTGCGGTTATTTCGAATTTGGCATTTAATTCTGTAAGTAACGACAATTCAGCTTTTTGTAATTTAGGCTGTATTTGCAAGCTTACATCATGTAAATAATGCGAGGCTTGTGTTGTTTCAAAATTTAATAAATGAGATTTTTGCTCGAGCGTTGCAAAGGATAAATATGACTTTAGCATATCTTCCATTTGATCTAAGTCTTTTTCCATTCTAAGCAGAATTTCATTCACCTTTTTATTGTCAGGCTCGTCTATGGCTGCATCTAAAGCGAAACGCATACAGGCAACAGGTGTTCTAATGTCATGAGATAAACTTGAAGCCATAAGTTTGTTTTCTGCCATCAGCTTTTCAATTTTGCTCGCCATGCCATTAAATGTAAGCTCTACGTCTTTAATATAAGTAAAATGGTTTGGCTCAATACGTGCGGAAAAGTCACCGGCAGCAAACTGTTTCGCTTTACTCGTTAATACGTTTAACCTTTTTGCAAGCGGTGACAATATGAACCACATAAAAGTACAAACGCCGGAATAAAATAACAAGGTCAGTAATACATCACTGTTTTGCTCTTGTTCTGGTTTGGTTAGACGCAACTCGACATAATCTGGCATAAGACTTTTGGATGACTTAAGTAGGTAAAAGCCTATCTCGTCTTCAAGCAATAAACCTTGTGGGGTAAACATCTCGTCTTTTAACTCAGAGGGCAGAGCAAGACTTTGCCCATCTTTATAACTTACATCTAGTGAAAACTCTTGACTGATGGTGTTGGCAAATGAAGCACGTTGCTTTACAGGTTGTCTTTCTAACTGTTTAATAAACCCACCCGTGATATTACGTTGCCACATGAAGTTATCGTCTGGTGAGAAAGCTTGTTGATTAAACGTATCGATTAACCATCCAAGAACCACAATAGACAATAGCGCACTAGCAAGTAAATAAAGGTAAAGTTTTTTCAAATTGGCAACACCAAATTATAGATAGAAAAAACCAACATGATTAAGCATGTTGGTTATAATGAATGCGGCAGGCTTACCAAGCCGTAGGGACCATCAAGTAGCCTTTACCCCAGACAGTTTTGAATTTTTCTGGATGCTGAGGGTCGTCATTAAACTTCTTCCTAAGTGCAGATATAAGCACATCGACACTTCTGTCTAAGCCATCATATTCTCGGCCTTTAGTGGCTTTAAATACCGCATCTCGAGACACGACTTCCCCCGCATTACTTGCTAAAAAGTGCAGCAATAAGTACTCTGCGCTAGAAATTGCAACTTCAGAACCGTCAATCGTCACTTTTCGTGCGAGTGTATCTATGTGTAATGCACCCACTTGAATGTTGTCATCATCGACCTCGGTTGTGGAAGATGATTGTTCTGCAGCTCTGAGTAGAGATTTGATCCTTGCAAGCAGCGCACGAGGTCTAACAGGTTTGATAACATAATCACTTGCACCTACTTCTAACCCAATGACTTCGTCCATCTCTTCATCTTTTGCGGTCATCATAACAATAGGTTTATTGTAGAATTGACGCAGATCACGACAAACGCTTATGCCATCTTGCCCTGGAAGCATAATATCAAGCAGTACAATATCTGGCGAGACGTCTTTTACCATAGCAACAGCTTTGTCGCCTCTGTGGCAAATATGTGTTGTATAGCCTTGGTTATCTAGGTATTCAGCAACCCATTGGGCCAAAGATTCATCATCTTCAACAAGTAAAATAGTGGCGTAGTTTTCCATGTTTCCCTCACTAAAACCAATCACTTAAAAATGTAGTATACATCTACAGTGAAGGTATTCAGGCAATTTTATTGTGGCTTAATTATAAGAATTATAAGCAATAAAACCGCTTGAATACTGTAAAAAAATGTTTAGCGCACTTTTAACTTGCCCATTAACTCGGCAATGAGGTGTGCTTCAATGTCATTTGTCACCGCTGAAACCTCTTGATTCGTGCATAAACCAGACACTTTAGTTAAAGGTGAAGTTTGATACGCGACTTTGTAATTAGGCACAGAGACTTTTTGCTCAAACCGCTGTTTACGTGCAGCTTCCGTGTTGTGCAAGTTGATAAAATCGACAACGGCCTGTTCATTTGTAACTACCTGTTGCTGAGTAAACTTGTATATTACGGGCTTATTAATAAATGCATGGCTGGATATACTCGCTTGTGCAATCCAAACTACATCAGCACTTTGCTTGTGATTTAAGCGAAAGCTTACTTTGACTTCATAGTTGCTGCATTGTTTTGATTGATTACTTTCTATAACTGGCGCAGTGTGAGACATAATCTTTTTATTTGTTTCGAGCTGTAAGTCTATGTCATTGGTTCTTTCTACTGAAAGTTGCTGCACGTTTAAAATGTAATCGGCATCTTTACTATCGGCTACTACTAATCCAAGCTCAGATAGCTGCTTTACTACAAGTTGGTATTGTAACTGCGTTAATTGAAGAGACTTCGGATCAACCCAAACACGGTTGTTTTTGTAAATAGGGTGTGCTGGAAGCTGCACAGATTTTATTTTTACAGGGTTTTGCTTAGCGTTGTAGGTTAGGAAAACAACTTCTTTTTTTAATAAAGGCTTTTTAGGTAAAGTAAGTTCTGGCGCCAACTGAGGGGTAAAACTACATGCAGAACTAAGTAATAAACCAACTCCAAGTATCGATAACTTACGCATTAAAATTCCTCAGATTAATAATTTATGCCCAAACACAAGACAACAAACGACAAAATGTTAGAATGCCGTTATGAAAACAGGAGCAATTTTTATGAAGACCCTGATTTACGCAGTTATGGGGCTCTTCACCGTTGAATGTTTGGCATTAAATAAAAACAGCAACGCCGAGCAGCAACAGTGGCAGCAATTTGTAAATCGCTATTCTAAGCAAGTCGAAACAAAACTAAAAGAAAAATCCATTCCTGGTGCGGCATTAAGTATCGTTCAAGGTGATGATAGTTATTTTCAAAAAGGATTTGGTCGAACAAAAGTCAAAAAAGGCAGAAAAGTTGATGCGCATACACGATTTCGTTTGGCGTCAGTATCAAAAACGTTTGCAGGCTCGCTGACCGCTAAATTAGCTACTGAAGGGAAAATAGACCTAGACCGTGAAATCAGTCATTACCTACCACAAGCGCGTGATTCAAAGTTTGAAAATTTAAAAGTCTACAATTTATTAAGTCATTCTAGCGGCATAGTGCCTAATGCCTACGATAATCTGGTTGAATCTAGAATGAGTTACATAGATATCACAGATAAGCTTTTTGATATTCAACCGATATGTAAACCCAGCATCTGTTACGGTTATCAAAATGTCATGTTTAGTCTTATAGATAGGGTAATACAAGCCAAAACAGGGTTAGATTACAAAACCTGGGTTGAAGAATTTTTATTTGCGCCTTTAGGTATGCGTGATGGCGGTGTTGGTTTAAAAAATTTAACAAAAGATAAAAATTTTGCCGCGCCTCACGTTTTAGGCAGAAAACGTTGGCATACAGCTAGGTTAAAGAGCAACTATTACAAGGTACTTCCTGCTGCAGGGGTGAATGCGAGCGCGGCAGATATGGTCTTTTGGCTAAAAGCGCAACTGGGGCATTTTCCTGAAGTACTGTCATTGGATGCATTGACTGTGCAATCTCGGCCTTATGTACAAACTAAAAGAGAACTTAAAAGAAGAATTTGGCGTAAACATGTAAATGAAGCACATTATGGCTTAGGTTGGCGCATATATGACTTTGAAGGCACATTGTTGTTCTATCATAGTGGCTGGGTTCAGGGTTACCGCACTGATATTGTGGTCATTCCTTCAATGAACATAGGCTATAGTATGCTACTTAATGCTGAAAGTGGTTTGATAAATGAATTAACAGTTGAGTTTATCAAGCAGGCGATTAAGTGGAAGGAGACGTCAACAGCAAATGCTGTTGACGAGGAAGCTTAGCGAGGAAGTTGAATTTTCTTATCTTCGCTTTGGCGATATAACACGATAACGTGACCAATAACTTGTACTTTATGCGCTTTTGTTTCTCTTACAATTGCGTCAAAAATGAGTTGTTTCGTTTCTCTGTCATTCGTCGGTACTTTCACTTTGATTAATTCGTGAATGTCTAAAGAATGATCAATTTCTAACATGACGCCTTCAGTTAGCCCATTTGCACCAAGTAAAACAACTGGTTTTAGTGGGTGAGCTAGACCTTTTAGGTACTGTTTCTGTTTATTTGATAATGTCATATTGGTAATATTTACTAATCTTAGGCTTGAATTATCGCTATTCTACCGCCATCTACAGAATATTACTAATGAGTTGCAGTTAATATGGCAAATAAAAAGCACTCAGCGAGCTCAAAACGCTGGTTAAAAGAACATGTTGATGACCCTTATGTTCATGAAGCACAAAAACGTGGTTTCCGTTCACGTGCGATTTTCAAATTAGAAGAAATACAGCAAAAAGATAAATTGCTCAGACCTGGTATGACTGTAGTGGATCTGGGAGCTGCACCAGGAAGTTGGTCGCAATATTTAGCTGAAGAAGTGAGTGATAAAGGGCAGGTCATTGCATGTGATATCTTACCAATGGATTCACTGGCAGGCGTAGACTTTTTACAAGGCGACTTTAGAGAAGAATCTGTACTCGATGCATTGTTAGACCGTATTAACGGTAAAAATGTTGATGTTGTCTTTTCTGATATGGCACCGAATATGAGTGGCAACATGAGCACAGACCAAGCTGGCAGTATGTATTTAGTTGAGTTAGCGTTAGATATGTGCCATCAGGTATTAAAACCAAATGGTGCATTTGCAGTAAAAGTTTTCCAAGGTGAAGGTTTTGATCAATTTGTACAAGAAGTACGTAATTGTTTTAAAGTAGTCAAAATTCGTAAACCTAAAGCATCGCGTCCACGATCTAGGGAAGTATATATAGTGGCGACAGGCTACAAACTGTAGTACAGTTGAAGTGCATTATAGTTGAATTTAAATAATTTTTAGATACAAGAGGTTAACTCCTTGAGCGACATGGCAAAGAACTTAATACTCTGGTTGGTTATCGCAGTAGTGCTGATGACCGTGTTCCAGAGCTTCAATGGAAACGATCAAATCGATCGTCAAACGAGTTACACGCAGTTTGTAAAAGAAGTGCGTAGCGGTGCAGTGCGTGATGTCAATATCGACAGAAGTACAGGCACTATCTCAGGTGTAAAAGGAAACGGTGAACGCTTCCAGACGATCATGCCTATGTATGATGAGGATTTAATTAACGATTTGCTTAAAAACGATGTAAACGTCAAAGGCGTTGCACCTGAAGAGCAGTCATTCTTAGCAAACATCTTTATCTCATGGTTCCCAATGTTACTGCTTATTGGTGTGTGGATTTTCTTCATGCGTCAAATGCAAGGCGGTGGCGGCAAAGGCGCTATGTCATTTGGTAAGAGCAAGGCTCGTCTAATGGGCGAAGACCAAGTTAAGACTACATTTGCTGATGTTGCTGGCTGTGACGAAGCAAAAGAAGATGTTACTGAACTTGTAGACTTCTTACGTGACCCTTCTAAGTTCCAAAAATTAGGTGGCAGCATTCCTAAGGGCGTATTGATGGTAGGTCCTCCAGGTACTGGTAAAACACTACTTGCAAAAGCTGTTGCCGGTGAAGCAAAAGTACCTTTCTTCACAATTTCAGGTTCTGACTTTGTAGAAATGTTCGTAGGTGTGGGTGCATCACGTGTTCGTGATATGTTTGAGCAAGCTAAAAAAGCGGCACCTTGTATCATCTTTATCGACGAAATCGATGCGGTTGGTCGTAAGCGTGGTGCTGGCATGGGCGGTGGTCACGATGAGCGTGAACAAACACTAAACCAAATGCTTGTAGAAATGGACGGTTTTGAAGGTAATGAAGGCATTATCGTGATTGCAGCGACTAACCGCCCAGACGTACTTGACCCTGCACTACTTCGTCCTGGTCGTTTTGACCGTCAAGTTGTGGTTGGTTTACCAGACATAAGAGGCCGTGAGCAAATCCTTAATGTTCACATGCGCAAAGTACCACTTGATGAAAATGTACAAGCATCAGTAATTGCTCGTGGTACACCTGGTTTCTCAGGTGCAGACCTTGCAAACCTTGTGAATGAAGCTGCTTTATTCGCTGCGCGTGGTAACAAGCGTAAAGTAAGCATGGCTGAATTTGATGCTGCTAAAGATAAGATCATGATGGGTGCTGAGCGTAAGTCAATGGTGATGAGCGAGCACGAGAAAGAAATGACTGCTTATCACGAAGCTGGTCACGCCATTGTGGGCCGTTTAGTACCAGAGCATGACCCTGTTTACAAAGTATCAATCATTCCTCGAGGCCGCGCACTTGGTGTGACAATGTACCTGCCTGAGCAAGACCGTGTCAGCCACTCTAAAGAGCATTTAGAGTCAATGCTTTCAAGTTTATATGGTGGTCGAATTGCTGAAGCGCTTATTTATGGTGATGACAAAGTAACGACGGGTGCAAGTAATGATATCGAGCGTGCGACAGACATCGCTAAAAAAATGGTTACTCAGTGGGGTTTAAGTTCTAAACTCGGTCCTCAGATGTACTTAGAAGAGCAAGGCGAAATGTACATGGGCGGCGGCTCTCACCGCATGTCAGGCATGTCAGATGAAACAGCTAAATTGATTGACTCTGAAATCAAAGACTTTGTTACTCGCAACTACGATCGTGCTGAGCAAATCTTAAAAGATAACATGGATATCCTGCACACCATGAAAGATGCGTTAATGAAGTACGAAACCATCGATGCGGGTCAAATTGATGACCTGATGGAACGTAAAGAGGTTCGTCCACCTCGTGATGCGCATGATCAGAAACCAGAGCCTAAAGCTAAGGTTGACACTAAGTCTGAGATTAAAGCTGAGCCTGAATCAAATGATTCAGAACAGACATCGAGACCAACAAATGAGCTTGATGATAGCAAAGAGTAATTAATCTCAATAAGAGCCCCGATTTATCGGGGCTTTTTATTTTAATTTCTTCACTTAGCATATAGAATTGCGTTTAGTAATTTTTACCTTTTATTTCGAAACTTATTTTGCGAATTAGGTGAATTAAATACGTTAAAGGACGCTTCTAAACCACATGACCCAATTATCTCTTCCAAGAAACAGAATACTTGATTTAAACAAACCGATTATCATGGGTATTGTTAATGTTACTCCTGATTCATTTTCAGATGGTGGCAATTACAATTCTGTTGAAGACGCGTTTAAACAAGCTATGCGTTTAATTGAGGAAGGTGCAGGAATTTTAGATATTGGTGGTGAATCGACTCGACCAGGCGCACCAGACGTAGCCCTTCAAGAAGAGCTTCAACGTGTTATACCTGTAATCAAGCGCATTCGAGAAGCCTCTGATTGTGTGATTTCAATAGATACCAGTAAAGCTGCTGTCATGGAAGCGGCCATTGAAGCCGGTGTAGACATTATTAATGATGTAAGAGCACTTCAAGAGCCGGGTGCATTAGAAGTTGCAGCAAAATACTCCGATGTACCCGTTTGTTTGATGCATATGCAAGGTCAACCTCGCACGATGCAAACAAACCCAACGTATAAAAACCTTATTTCAGATATAAATCAGTTTTTTGAAGAGCGAGTTTTAACGTGCAGTAAAGCTGGCATTAATCAAAATAGGATCATACTAGATCCCGGTTTTGGTTTCGGTAAAACACTGACTCATAACTTTGAAATCTTAGAAAAATTCAATGCATTCTCGACACTAGGCCTGCCACTGTTAGCAGGCTTATCTCGAAAATCTATGTTTGGACAACTTTTGAATAGAGAAACAAGTGAACGTGTTGCAGCCAGTTTAGCTGGTGCATTGTTATGTGCTCAAAAAGGCGCACATATAATCCGCGTTCATGATGTGAAAGAAACGGCTGATGTTATTGGTGTATGGCAGGCAGCAAGAAATGGAGTAACACCCTTATGACAACAAGAAAGTATTTCGGCACTGATGGTGTTCGAGGTCTAGTCGGCGAATTTCCAATTACGCCCGAGTTCGCACTTAAATTAGGCTGGGCAGCAGGTAAAGTTTTATCTAAGTCTGGTACTAAAAAAGTTATTATTGGTAAAGACACCCGTATTTCAGGTTATTTACTCGAAACATCGCTAGAAGCTGGATTAATTGCTGCAGGCATTGATGTTGTTTTACTTGGCCCTATGCCAACGCCGGCTGTTGCGTATTTAACGCAAACATTTCGTGCCGAAGCGGGGATTGTGATCAGTGCATCTCACAACCCATACCATGACAATGGTATTAAGTTTTTCAATGGTAAAGGCTTAAAGCTTGGTGATGAAGTTGAGCTTGAAATCGAGGCTATGCTAGATGAAGAAATGACTTGTGTACCTTCTGAAAAGCTTGGTAAAGCCCGTCGTCTGGACAACGCAGATGGTCGTTATATCGAATTTTGTAAGGGTTTATTCCCAAATGAACTGTCTTTAGAAGGTTTAAAGGTTGTCCTTGATTGCGCAAACGGTGCAACTTACCACATCGCCCCTGATGTAATGCGTGAATTAGGCGCAGAAGTCATTTGTCATGCCTGTGAGCCAAACGGTACAAATATCAATCTAGAGTGCGGTGCAACGCATGTTGATAGTTTAAAGCAAAAAGTTTTAGAGCATAAAGCGGATGTTGGTATTGCATACGATGGTGATGGTGACCGTGTCATGATGGTTGACCACAATGGCCGAGTATTCGATGGCGATGACATCGTGTATATCATCGCTTGTCAGGCACACCAAGAAAATAACTTAGGCGGTGGTGTTGTTGGTACTGTGATGTCAAATATGGGCCTTGAAAATGCACTGAAAGCCAAAGGTATTGATTTTGCGCGTAGTAAAGTAGGTGACCGCTACGTTATCGAACTTCTAAAAGAAAAAGGCTGGAAAATTGGTGGCGAGAGTTCAGGTCACGTTTTGAATCTCGACCTTATTTCTACTGGTGACGGTATTGTCTCAAGTTTGCAAGTATTGACAGCCATGGTCTCGCAAAACAAGACATTGAAAGACTTGGGTGCGGGTTTCCAAAAGTATCCAATGAAAATGATCAATGTAAAGTATCAAGCTGGCACTGATCCTACACAAGCCGACGAAGTAAAAGCTGCAGTAAAAGAAGTAGAAGCTGATCTTGCTGGCAAAGGTCGAGTTCTTCTTCGCAAATCTGGTACAGAGCCTGTTGTACGCGTCATGGTTGAAGCGGAACAAGAGAAGCAAGTACTAGACTTCGCTCAAAAAATTGCCGAAGTTGTTGAAACTGTGAGCAATTAAACAAAATTTCAATTTTATTTCTTGTAACTTTGGGTGAGGCGAGTTAGTATCTCACCCGCTTTTGATGCGGAGTATCGTATGTCGCAACGTAAGCCAATTGTCGCTGGTAATTGGAAAATGAATGGGTCTATAGAACTTGTCGAAGAGATTTCTTCAAAGGTACTAGGCCAAGTAGGAGAAAAAGCATCTCTTATTGTTTTTCCTCCAGCAATGCTTTTAAGCTCGGCGATTGAAAAAGGTTTTGTAACTGGCACGCAGACAGTATCTGAAAATAATTCAGGTGCATTTACAGGTGAAACCAGTGCAGAATTGGCAAAGCAACTTGGTGCAGAGTTTACTCTTGTAGGACACTCAGAAAGACGTAGCCTTTTTGGTGAGTCGAACGAAGTTGTAGCAAAAAAATTTAGCAAAGCACAAGAAAATGCCTTAACACCGATTTTATGTGTAGGCGAAACAGAGTCTCAAAGAGAATCTGGAGAAACAGAACAAGTTGTTGCTGAGCAAATTAAAGCTGTAATTGAGCATTCAGGTATAGCATCACTGTCGAACTCTGTGATAGCATACGAGCCCGTTTGGGCAATTGGTACTGGTAAAACAGCATCACCTGAACAAGCACAAGCAGTGCACAAATTTATTCGAGATATGATTGCCGAGTATGATGGTCATATCGCAAATGAGCTTCGCATCCTTTATGGTGGAAGCGTTAATGATTCTAACAGTGATTTGTTATTTGCACAGCCGGATATAGATGGTGGCCTAATTGGTGGCGCTAGTCTTAAGGCAGATGCTTTTTTAAGTATTTACAAAAGTGCATTAGGGAACGTATAAAATGTACGAGATATTATTGGTTGTTTACCTAATTATTTCTTTAGCTTTAGTTGGTATGATCTTAATCCAACAAGGTAAAGGCGCAGACATGGGCTCTTCATTCGGAGCAGGTGCCTCTGCAACAGTTTTCGGCTCATCGGGCGCAGGAAACTTCATGACGAAGACAACAACAATCCTAGCGACTGTCTTCTTCGTACTGAGCATCATTTTAGGTAACTTAACAGCTGGTCAAATTAAAAAGACTGATGAGTGGGAAAACCTTTCAGCACCTGTAGCAACAGAAGCTGCACCTACTGATTCAGACGTACCAGTTTCGAACAATAATAACTCGGACGTACCTAACTAAAGAATTTGCGGATGTGGTGGAATTGGTAGACACGCCATCTTGAGGGGGTGGTGGCTTCGGCCGTGGGGGTTCAAGTCCCCCCATCCGCACCAATTATTAAAACCAGCTTTTTAGCTGGTTTTTTTATGCCTGAAATTTACTAATGCTGAAATCAATAAAAATACTTTGATTATTCAATAGCCTTGATTAACATAAGTCATCATTTTGTTCATTGAACTTTTATCTTGATATTCCAAAATACTGCTGTATCACTTAGAAATAAGCTCAAGGCAATCGAGTTAAATGAAAGCCAACTTATTTTACAATTACACAACGATACGCTCACTTACTCATGGCAAGCTTTACAGTGTGCGCCTCAATTACATAAAACACCTTTTAGTCATGTGATTGAGATACAGCTCAGTGCTGATGACATTTCTTACAAGCACCGTTTTGCAGCGCACAGTGATTGCCAAAGCCAGTTAGACACCTTTTGGTGTAATGCCAATAAAGCGGATTTAGTTAATACAATTTTTAAAATTGAAGCACTATTAAAGCAATCATTTTTGTCACACCGAAAATGGTTAGCAATAAAAGATAAAGTGAAAGCCTTGTCTATAAACTGGCTTGCTCGAGAGCTAAAGTGCCAATTGACGCGTGATTTAAAAAAAGCACTGGCATCTTTAAAAGAATTAGTTAGCTGGACAGAAACAGATATTTCAGAATTTAAAAACAGCTTTATCAATTACAAAATGCAGGAGCATAAATCCTTTTTTGATAGGCTTGAGCAACACCCTTTGACTGAAGCGCAGCAGCGAGCCTGCATCATTCAAGATGACAGACAGTTGTTGTTGGCAGGCGCTGGTACGGGAAAAACCAGTGTGATTACAGCGAAATTTAAATACTTACTCTACACCAAGCAAGCCAAAGCGGCAGACCTATTAGTATTAGCCTATGGCAGTGATGCCAGTGAAGAATTGCAGGCGAGACTTGAAGAAAAAGATCAAGTCATGACTTTTCATAGTTTGGGCAAGCAAATCATTGCCGATGTAGAAGGCAGCATGCCTAAGGTGTCTGAATTATCTACCAATCTTCATGCTAAAACGGCCTTTATACTCGATACTTTACAAGCGCTAGACTCTGACGATTCATTCAAGCAGATGTTAATTGCATTTTTGCGAAACAACTTTGCCTACAATTTTGATGGCGAGTTAAGTACATTTTTAAACTCACCATTGAAAAACAAGTTTGTACAAACAATTTTCACGCTGATCAGTCTCTACAAACAAGCGCATGCACTTGGAAAAATCTCAGAGCTAGAGACGACGTTTTCAGATGATTTAACCCTACTGAGACATTTTCTTGCTGAATATAATCTCTATTTATCGAATGAAAATAGCATCGATTTTGATGACATGATCATTCGTGCCAGACAATATACTCAAAGTGGTCAATATACCCCGCAATGGAAGTTTATTCTTGTTGATGAGTTTCAAGATATTTCACCAATTCGTGCTGAATTGGTGAAAGACTTATTGGCTAATAAGTCCGGTAGCCAGCTATTTGCAGTGGGTGACGATTGGCAATCAATCTACCGATTTAATGGCGGCGATATTCGTTATACCACAGAGTTTGCAAAACACTTTGGACATGCAACGACCACCCAACTCGATAAAACATTTCGTTATTCGCAATCTTTGCTCGATTTATCTGCTGAGTTTGTCTGTGCTAATCCACAACAAATTACCAAATTAATTCAGGCTTTCTCATCAAGCTCATTACCTGCTGTAAAAGAAGTCTTTCATACTGAGCCAATGCAAGGGGTGTCAGAAGCATTTGGGTACATTGCAAATCAAGCACCCACCAATGCCAGTGTATTAATCTTAGCGAGAAGTCATGCAGCTCTACTAGATAAATCGACTCTACAAGCGATTGAGAGCCACTATCAGCAACTTTCTATAAAGCAGATGACATTCCATGCTGCAAAAGGAAAAGAGGCCGACTACGCGGTTTTAATAGGACTAGACAATAAGTCATTGCCTTCAAGAGTGAAATCAGCACCTTTAGTTGAAGCTTTACTGCCTAAAGTAGAGCGATTCAAAGATGCAGAAGAGAGAAGATTATTCTATGTCGCATTAACACGTGCCAAAAAGCAGTTGGTGCTGCTTATTCCTGAGCAGTGTCCGAGTGAGTTTGTAATGGAGTTAAACTACTAATACCAAGCCGCAGTAACACATTATTATTTTGAGGGTTTATAACTGACGCTAACTTCGTTAAAAACCTCTTATTTAGGACAGCTAAATAGCAAAACTTCGCCTCGCTATCGACAAGTTTTTCTTGCCTCAAAATAGACCACTTAGTTAAGCCGACTGGGACAACTTACAAAATCACAAATTACTGATTTTCTTGTCGAGTTGATAGCCTTCATCCGTGACTATTTTTTCAAGGGTTTCAACCCGGCTTTTAAGGGCTGCGAGTTCTTTACGCATTTGTTCGGAGTCACCCGAGTGCTTAAGTGCTTTTTCTTTGAATGCGAGATAGCGTTTTACCCACTCTCCAACCATCCCTAATCCGACACAAATGAAAACGATCATCACGATCATGGTTGTTCCTGACATAACTGACTCCTGTTAATAATTCTAATCTTAGAATAGCAGTCTTATTGATTTAAGTTAGTGACAAAAGTCAGAGAAGGTAAGATGAGAGCTAGAATGAGGTTAACGGATTGTGCAACTGCAATAGATGATTGCAATTGCACATGAACAAATTAGACTTCGTAAGGAAGAGGGTCGCTTGCGTTATTTAATGAAAATGCTTCTAAACGCTCTTGGCATGCACCACATTTACCACAGGCTTTTTCTCGACCGTTATAGCAAGTCCATGTGTTGCTATAATCTAAGCCCATTTTTAGACCATCGGTTAAAATTTCAATCTTTGAATTGTTTAAATATGGACTAACAATTTCAACTTCTTCGTAGTTAGCGATACGACATACGTCACTCATCTTTTCAACGAATTCCGGGCGACAGTCTGGATAGATGGCATGATCACCTGAATGTGCACCATAAAATACCTTGTTAGCTTTAAGTGATACCGCATAGCCTACCGCCAAAGAAAGTAAGATCATATTACGGTTAGGCACAACTGTACTTTTCATGCTTTCTTCTTCGTAATGGCCTTCAGGTACTTCAATATCATCGGTCAGCGATGAGCCACCAATAAGCTGGTTGATAGCAGAAATATCAACAACCTTATGATGCACGTTTAAATCAGCACATACACTCGCAGCGACTTCTAGCTCTTTAACATGGCGCTGGCCATAGTTGAACGATAACGCATACACGTCAAAGCCAGACTTAATTGCTTTGTTTAACACTGTGTAAGAGTCCATTCCACCAGAATAGATTACGACGACTTTTTCACTCATAAGATTATTGCCTCGAATTTGATAGAGGTTTGCTTCAGGGCGCGATATACTACACGGCCGCTGAAAAAATAACAATTTTCACGGCCGATTTTTTGAGTTTGCTATGTTGTATTGGAGCTGCTTTGTACAAAGTTAATGAGATTTTTGAAACCATCCAGGGTGAAGCGAGTTTTACTGGTGTACCATCGATATTTTTGCGTTTGCAGGGCTGCCCAGTGGGTTGTGCTTGGTGTGATACCAAACAAACGTGGGAAACCAACGACACTTATCTTGTGACTTTAGGCGAAACAGTCGAAAAGAAAGCAGATTCTGAAAAGTGGGCAAATGCCAGTATTGACGACATCATCAATTTGTTCAAAGAGCGTGGTTATTTAGCAAAGCATGTAGTTATTACAGGTGGTGAACCCTGTATGTACGATTTAGTGCCTCTTTGCGAGCAACTTCATGAAGCAGGTTACACCACACAAATTGAAACCAGTGGCACCTTTGAGATTTTGGCTCCAGAGTCAACTTGGGTAACCGTATCGCCAAAAATCAACATGCGTGGCGGCTATGATGTACTGACGTCAGCCATGCAAAGAGCAAATGAAATCAAACACCCAATCGCGATGCAAAAGCACGTTGATGAACTTGAAGCGTTATTCGAGCAAACAGGTGTGAGACCAGAACTGATTTACTTACAGCCAATCAGCCAAAAAGCCAAAGCAACTAAACTGGCTATCGAAACATGTTTGAAGAAAAACTGGCGGTTATCAGTACAAGTGCACAAATACATTGGCATAAACTAATTATTATTTTGCTTAATGCTAAAAAAAGAAAGCCCGTTTTAAACGGGCTTTTTTGTGTAAGATTTAAATTGAGTAAGCGCTTAGAGGCTTTGAGCATACATGTACAAAGATTTTAATATGCTCATTTTCTTTTCATTACCATCATGCTGATGCAATAAGTTCTCTAGCGTTAACATAAAGTCTTCAGCGCCGATAGAAGGGTTATCTTCACCATGCATCAACTTGTTCTGACAATATTTACGCCATACATCTAACTCGTGTGGTGTGAGCGTGTGCGGCCAGTTACGCGCTCTGTATCTAAATAGCATAGCGGTGAATTTGGCGTCATCAAACTCTAAATCGAATGAACCCAGTGACTCAGGCGCTGCGTCTCTGATCATCGCAAACTTTGCTTTATCTGCTTTTGAAGTAAAGCCATTATAAAGCTGGTAATCAGGGTTAGTTGTGCTGCTAAAGTCCGCTTTATCGTTAAACACTTCCGCCACTTTGTCTCTTAATTCAGGATGCGCTTTTAGCACTTTTAAATTTTCAAGACACTTTTCTCTGTCTATGCCTAAACGAGCTGCATTTTCAGGAAGTAGGGTTTTTGCAGGCGCCAAAATAGGGCACTTATTTAAATGCACCAACTTAAGGCCAACTGGCAATTCATCTTCTCCTAAATCAGCATGCTTTGTATAAAGGCGTTCACGCAACTGCTCAACGTCTAAATCAATCAGTACTTGTGGGTCTTCAGTTAAGTTAAAACACACCACGGCATTTTTATTCACAGGGTGAAAGCTCATTGGTGCTATCCAGCTTGTGCAGCCTTGAGTTGCAGGAATACGCGAAGAAGTATGCACAAGTGGTTGCATGTTATAGACATCAACGAGATCAGCTAACGCCTTCTTATTTCTTAATCCAAAGAAAAAATTAAATAGTTTTGGCTGCTTTTCTTTGATTAACTTAGCCAGTGCAATAGTTGCCGTTACATCGCTCAGCGCGTCGTGCGCTGCAGCGTGTTCGATGCCATTGGCAACGGTTAGCTCTTCTAATTTAAAACTTGGCGAACTATCTTCTTTTAATGGCCATTCAATACCTTCAGGTCTCAATGCATAACAGGCACGAACCAAATCAATAATATCCCAGCGGCTGTTTCCGTTTTGCCATTCTCGCTCGTATGGGTCATAGAAGTTTCTATACAGTGAGTAACGCGTTACTTCATCATCAAAGCGAATGCTGTTGTAGCCAGCCACACAAGTATTAGGACGACTAAACTCAGCATGGATCTTCGCCATAAATTCAGCTTCAACCAAACCATGTTTAAGTGCATGTTGAGGAGTAATGCCAGTGATCAAACACGCTTCAGGATGAGGCAAATAATCAGGGGCAGGTTTGCAGTATTCTATTAAAGGCTCACCGATGATATTCAAATTATAATCGGTGCGTATACCTGCAAATTGACTCGGGCGGTCTTTTTGTGGGTTTGCCCCCCAAGTCTCGAAGTCATACCAATAGATAGTAGGGATATCTTCAACGTTTTCTTGTGTGTGCTGTTGTATGCTTTCGTTCATAAATTCAGTAACTTATCTATCTATTGTTATTCGAGTAGTATCGCTGTGTTTCTTGTAATTATCTGCAAGTGGGTATATAACTGTGTACACAAAAAATACAAAGTGTGTATAAAAATTTAATGCCTTTAACCGACGCCAAGTTAAGAAACCTTGCAAATAAGAAAGACGACCCAGTCGTATTATCTCACAGAGACGGCCTACGCGTAAAACGTAATAAAAACGGTACCGTACTTTGGCAATATCGTTGCCGATACGAACGTAAGCAAGTGATCATGTCTTTAGGTTTCTACCCAGAACTCACACTCAAAGACGCACAAGACTTAGTGCCACATTTAAAGCATTGGATTCAGCAAGGCGACGACCCACGCATTAAATACAAGCAATTCATTAAAGGCACTAAAGACGAACCAACAACAGCAGATCTTGCTCAAAAGTGGCTTAAGCAAACACTAAACACTTACAAGCCTAAAACCCAAGAGTTATATACACACAACATAAACAAATGGGTGTTGCCATTTCTAAATGACAAACCAGCATGTGAAATGACAACCAAAGATTGGCATGACTACTTCGACTTCATTCGTGAAAGCGGCACCCCTAAAATGGCATCGGTCACACTTGTAAGAGTAAAAACACTTTTACGTTGGGCAGCAATGCGAGGTGACATACCTTTAAACAACCCAATCTTTAGTTTACAAACTAAACATGTTGGTGAGTCAGCCACACAAGGGCAGCGCTGGTTAACCTTTCACGAAATAGCCTTGTTTTGGCGAGAAATAGAAAGAGCTAAAGCAACCCCATCAAACAAAGCGTGTTTACAACTTATATTCTTAACCGGTGCTCGCCAGTCAGAAGTTCGCGAAATGACATGGGACCACATCGACGAAGAAAACATGATCTGGACAGTACCGCCTGAAAACTCCAAAACCAACAAAGCCATTCGCAGACCAATAACAACAAAAATGCTAGAAATACTAAATAACCTAGCGTTGGTGTATGGCAAACACGGTTTTGTGTGCCCTGGTAGCAACCCGCGTAAAGCAATAACAACTCATGCAGTAAACCGTTTTTGCTCACGCATGTGGGCACACCTTCACGAAAACCATAATACCGTTAAGTTTGTACCGCACGACGCACGACGTTCTTTAAGTACATTGCTAAGCGAGCAGGGCGTATTACCTCACGTAACCGAAAAAATGCTAGGTCACGCAATGCGAGGTGTAATGGCTGTGTATAACAAACACGATTACATAAATGACCAAAAAGAAGCATATGAGCTTTATTGGGAAAACATAAGCAAAGCAATTTTAGAGCTTTAATCCAATTTCTACATAAATGAAAGGAAGCCCCATGGAATCAAATATCCCAAGATATAGAGGTAAACCTACAGCATACCTTGATCATAATGTTTTAGACTTATTTGTTAAAAAACCAGATCTACCATTCAAGAAGTACCTGAAAGAAAATTTTCAGGTAGTTTTTTCTGACGAGAACCTAAAAGAGATCAAAAGAACTGGCCCAAATGGTGAGTTATTCCTCAATTTATTAAATGAGTTTGACGCTCTATATTTAAAGTTAGTTATGAATCCCTCCTTTGAGCTTACTGGTAATGCTACGATCTCAGAGGTTTCCCCTTTCTTAGCCTTTGATGAATATTGCAAGACATTAGAGCCCGTTTATGAAGGAATCGAAAGTGCAGTTTCTCAATCTCTTGTGAAGTTTTTCGGGGGTAGGGCAGGCTCGAATTTTGACAATATCGCTGATGAGCAAATATCTGCGTTCAATGATTTCATGGATAGTTTAAACAACACAAGTTTAGATATAGTTGAAGAGGGCTTTTATGATAAAGAAACTTCTGAGGAAAT
Source organism: Pseudoalteromonas sp. AWM4_233 (assembly GCF_056158285.1). Taxonomy (NCBI): domain Bacteria; kingdom Pseudomonadati; phylum Pseudomonadota; class Gammaproteobacteria; order Alteromonadales; family Pseudoalteromonadaceae; genus Pseudoalteromonas; species Pseudoalteromonas sp. AWM4_233. Next base: position 1,497,230 of record NZ_JBSWSZ010000001.1, read on the forward strand.
AGCTGAACTTATCGATGGTCTTAAAAAAAAATTTAAGCACGCAGTTGACACTTCTAACAACGAACTAAGAAAATATATAGATGATGAAGAAAACTTCTCCGCCATTAAAAATTACCGTGAGGCAACAACATTAGGTCCGGTCCAACTAAATAACATAGAGCCCCCACATGTTCTTGAAAAGATATGGAACGAATACAAAAACCTTGAAATTTACAAAAGCATAAAATCGATAGAGCAGTTTTTCGGGTTATCATTCAACCCGATCTATAACAGAGAATACTTTTTTTTCGAGAAAGTTACTCTGATATATAACACCCTTAATGTTATTGGTTATCACCCTGACTCAAAGCTTCATAAACAGAAGAGGTTTACAGCCGCAATGAGTGATACAAGTCATGCTTCATTTGGCAGTTTTTCCGACTTTCTTTTTTCAAGAGATATTGCATTCACAAGAAAAGCGACCGCAGCCTATGAGTTTCTTCAGATAAACACTAAAGTTGTAGAGTTAGTAGGAGCTAATTAGACCATACTAATAACTACTCAAATTCAGACTGCTAAGGAGAAGCAAGTTGAATAGCCAAGACGAGAAGTTAAAACAGTTGAAAGACGAAACCTATCAAACGGCAAGATATTTAGAATTGATTGAAGACGATATAAAGCAAGGTAATGTGAAACTAATACCTGATTCAGTATTCAAGCGCACTGCAGAAATTAAAGATGCAGCGTCAAAGGCAAAAGAGCGAAGAGAAACCGATAGATAAAGCCCTAAATGAAAGGGCTTAAGAGTTAGCAAAACGCCTCTAAACAGAGAGGCGTTTTTTCTCTTTTGCTTGTGCAAACAGTAAAGCGCCACAACCAAACAAAGCACCCAAGCCAAAAACTTTAGCTAAATTAGGCTTTTCACTTGCCATTGCTATAAAACTTGCAACCGTAAAACCAACCCCAGCTGCAGCTGCGACTTGTTTAGAGTGCTTGTTTAAACCAATAGCCCAATTAGCAAAGTGTTCACAGTTGTTAGTGGTTAAACAATATCGCCATTTGTTAATCATAGCGCGAGCATTATTTAGAACCATGTCTGGCGCTATACCCGCTTTAACATTAACAATATAAGAATGTTTACCTTGGGTAACTGCTTCCCACTGCTCTTCACGAACAGTGCCGTTTCGTTTCGTAGCAGAGATAAGCATGTTGGTACCAGACTCACATAACTGGTCAGATACAATAGAGTAGTGTTGGTACATGTTAAATTGGCTAACAATAATGTCGCCAGGTTTCGCATTTAAAGCGTTCATATTCATAATCCTTGAATATAACATTAGTATTAAAATGTTAGCCCCGTCGTTGGGGCTAACCGCCTAAAGAGAATTAACTCTCTTAGTTACAACTCTGGCTTTAATTTTTTTAAGCCAAATTGCATTTTGAATTACTTTTTCTTGCATGAGTATATGCCTATTCAAAATGTGAAGAGCTGAATAGCAAAGCACAGTTGATTGCACAAAACAGTGCAATCAAAAGCGTGGCGGAGGACAACTCACCACTCCCACCAATGAGGTTAATTAACCTCTTGGTAAGCTTCTTTTGTGCTTACATACGTCTTCCCATTGGCCATTTTTGTAACGGCGGTAGGCACGAACGTCTACAACTTTTAATCTTGAAGTCATAATAAGACCCTCAAAAAAATTACGAGTTGAATAGCAATTCACAAAATTTCGGCATATACTCTCAATTCCTACATATCAAATTTATTCCGAAATCTGTGTGGAAAGAGGACAACTCACCACTCGTTTTCCAATTTATTTGTGGAAAGTTAAGCTTTTTGCTTTTCTTTCCGAACCTTCTCAAATCTTACTCTTGCAGCTTTTGCTGAAACCTTAAACTTTTCTTGTATTTCTTTAGGGCTTGTCAAATTAACAACTCCATCAAATGGCATAATTAACTCAGCGGCAAATTGGTCAGCTTGCCATTCGGAATCTATAAATCTTCGAGTGTTTGAATTAGAGGTTGTTTTGGCGAGTGCCACTTCACCAGAATGAAGAAACATATGCCCGATTTCATGAGCAATGGTAAATTTGTCATGCCCATTGCCTGAACAAGCACCTTCGAAAACAGACTCTTTTAGTACCATTTTCATTTCTGCTGGGTAATATAAACCTGCGTAGTCACCCATTTCTTTATCAGGGACTACTTCATAATGAAAGCCATTTAGCTTTTTAGGAATGTCGATATCAATTAATGAAATAACATCTATTGATTCGTTAGTATTTAGTGAAAAGACTTCATGCAATCTACTTGCAACTTTCCTTATTTGTTTTGTGTTCCTTGGCTTAACTTTAAAGCCAGACGTTCGAATACTCACTTACATAACCTTATTTACCTTCTAAGATGTCAAGAATCGATTTAGCTTGCTGTTCACTTAAGTTTGAAGATTCAATCTTACGAGCGAATGCACCAGCTGCATTTCTTAACAGAGCGCTGTCATCATCTTTCATCTTAATACTAAATTCTTCCTGAGAAGCATAAGCAGCCTCAAGCATGCTTACTTTCTCGCCATTTTCTAACCCTAAAAAGGTAATTACTTTTTCTGCAAATTCTGTTGTTAACTTTTTCTTTCCATTTTCAACGGCTGATAGATATGCAGAAGTAACTTGCAGGCCATTAGCCATTTCAGCAAGTTTCATACTTTCATCTATGCGCTTCTTACGCACTTCCATACCGAATTTTGTCAACATAACTAGAGTTCCCAACGAAATAGTTCAAATGTGATTTTTATAATTGTTACAGCTTTTAAATTAGCTTGTTAACCAATATAAGTAAGAACAACCGAAAATGCAAGTTTTTATTCCTTGTTTTGTGAAAAATTAACCGTGTTGGTTAATTTTAGTGTGCGTAATGCTATTTTTCTCTTTGTGTGATAAAAATGCTTTTTAAATAACTTTATGAAAAACAATGAATATTTATGTTTAATTGGTTTAACAAAAAGATTGAAAAAATTGAAACAGCTTCTCTCGAGGTAAAAAGAGACCTTCATATTCCAAATGTTCAAAAGATGGAAATTAAAAAAGTATGTGTAGAATCAACTCATAATTCTGAAGAAAACTTCGACGTTGCATCAAGTTTCACACTGGCTAGTTTATTAGCGACCATTGCTACTATACTTATTTCAGTTCTTACTTCTTCAAGTAGTAAATATGAGGTTTTGCTATATGGTTTGTTAGCATTTATTTCTGTTACTTCATCGGCTTTGATTGTTGACAGCACTATGGACAAGATTTTAGAAATTGATTACTGGAAACGTTGTAGGTTTCAGGGAAGGGGATATTTATTATTTACTCTTGCTTTGTCGTTTGTCGCGCTTGCAATACATTTTAGTATCTCAATTAGATTAAACATAAACGAGTTGCATCACTACTTGATTGTAGCTGTAATTTTTTTAAGCTTATTCTCTTCAATAGCTATATACATGAAAGCTATGTGTTTAGATGAGTATTATTTGGGGAGACTAATACTATTATTCAATTCTCTTTTATTTTCTATATATCTTTACTCACTTTTTTAAGTTCTTATACCGTCTATTAAGCATTAATGTTAAAACTACTCAAGTGTAGAGCGTATGAATACTGGTTATTTATACAGCTTTTCGCTTGAGGCCTGCGCATTTGTTGCGCTACAATGCAATTGCTTGTTGTGAGCTAATTGCGATTGTATTAACATGCTCGCAACAAGTGCAACGGAATGAAAAAATTCAAACAAGGAAAAACGATGAATTTTAAGGCACTTAATAAATCTGATTTAACAAAAGTTTCTGCTGGCGGTAATGGTAGTGATAATGGCGGTGGTACTGCTCCGGCTCAAATTAAACCATCATCAAGAAACGGTGGTGGCGGTGATGGTGTAGAGCCACCAAAAGTAAGTTATACGCTTACTCGTGCAGAAATGGCTAAAGTTGCAGGTGGCAACGGCGGCGGTGGTGATGGAGTTATCCCTCCAAAAGCAGAAGCGCAAAACGGCGGCGGTGGTGGCGGTATACAACCACCTAAATTTGAAAGTTATTCAGTAGACAGCCAACGAAATGGCGGTGGTGGTGATGGAGTTATTCCTCCTGCGCCCTAATTAATATACTCAGAGTTTGAAGGTACAAGCTCTGAGTTTCAAAAGTAGTTTAAGGAAAAGCATGAACGATTTTTTTGTGTTCACAGGCTGGGTTATAAGAGCCTTTGAGCTATTTATAGTTTTGTATTTACTTCTTAAATTTAAAGATCGGCGCTGGTCTTTGTTTTTTGGAGGTAGGGAAGACTTAAAAACAATAGATGATCACGAGCTTCATTCATGCTTTTTAGCTGCGCTGACTGTAATGGTCTTTCACTTTGCTAGTTCTAGCTTCTCTCAGTTTGTATTAACCATAGACATGGAACGTATGGCGCTCCGCCAAGTGTTCTATTTTTCAATGTTTAGCTTTTCTATCGCTTTTGCAGTTGCATTGTTTGCATTGCACCTAATTCGTAATTGTTCGTTCTCGCCAACAGCGCGAATGTGCTTATACATAACGGTGTTAATGTCTAGCTTGCAGATGGCGCAATTTATTAGCCATGCTTTAAATGACAGCACAATACTGAATAATATTTACCGCTACGGCGTTGTGCTTTTGAACATTGCTACATTAACAGTTGTATCTAAATACCCTGTTACTCGACTGTACAAAGTAGCCAAGAGAGGTGCTTAATATGCAATTAGTATTCACAATGGCACTTTTAACTTTTGTTTTGATTTCTTTGGTATTTGGTGCGATTTTTAAAGGCCATAATTTCAAGCAATTCGAACAATCAGTTAAGAAAAAACTCTTAAGCTTGTTTACTCAACCTGAAAATCAGCAAGTTGAGAATTATGGTAAGGCGCATTGTATTGTAATGGACTTGGCCGAAGCAATCTCAGAAGAAGATCAAATGCTTCAGTATGAGCAAACTCAGGTAGTCTTTCAAAGAGCCGAAACATACAGTCATCAAGTTAAAACAAATCGTATTGACTTACCAATAGCAAGTCATCAGAAAACATTATTAAAAGTGGTGAAGTAAAAGCACTGAGTGTTTTTACTCACACCAGTTTTTACGTTTACCGCCATCATATTTCACAGCTAAGCCCTGTTTTACTAATTCTTCGCCTAAGCTTTGACCGTTTAAATAAACTTCAGCAATAAGTCTGAAATATTTGCCACGTTTAGGGTTCTTCAATAAGATGGATTTACTCTGTCTGAGTCGTTCAACAGTAAATTCTTTTGCTTTTCTAGCTAATAATTTTTCATGGTTGCAATTTCCTTTTAATTCTGGCGCATCAATATCTGAAATTCGAATAGGAATGCTCTTACCAAAAATAGGCGGTAATTCTTTAAGATTGACCTTAAAACTGTCACCATCATAAACACTAATCAGCTTAGAGACTTCAAATTGGATAGGGGCTTTTAAAAGAATAATTATTGATGATATTAGAAGAGTTACTTGCATGACGTTGACTTGAAAACCTTATAAAGAACATGAGCTTATTGTTAAAATTCATTGCTTTTGTTACTCTAGGAGATAATTTCACAACTATATTCATAGAGGAATGATAATGCCTGATTGGCTTGATTTCACACCAGCACCACCAATAACATTGCCAATAACAATATATAGCAAAAGGCATTTTTTCCATAAGTGGTGGAAGAAAATGTTAGTTGCAGCTTCATTCGCTGACACTAATGTTGTTGTAACTGGTTCTGCTGGAGCTGGAAAAACGGCATTTACACAGGAACTGTACTCTGAGCAGAAGTCATATGAACGTAAAGCGCCTAAGCCGTCAACGAACGTAGAAATGTTAGCTATTGAATTTGGTTCATGGACTAAAGTATTTTCTGTGCTTCCTGGGCAGAATACAAATGAACGACAGGTGGGATTAAGAAAGTGTTTTGATTTGAATGAAAAACTTGAGGGTGTAGTACATGTCGTTGATTTTGGTTTTACAACTCTACGTTCAGAGATAGGGCCTTCAAAATTAATTGAAGAAGGTATCGACACGATAGAAAAGTTAAGAAATTATAACTTAGTAAATGAGTTAGAGGATTTTAAAGCTGTGTGCGATACTATACATAGAGCTTTTGCTAACAATAATGGACCTAAATGGCTTGTTATAGCAGTTAACAAAATTGACTTGTATTTTCATGACCTTGATCAGGCAAAGAAATATTACTCAAAACAAGGTAAAAGCCCCTTCGTAGATATTCTGAATGATTTGATTGAAAAAGTTGGTAGTAATAACCTAAAAGTACAAACAGTACCAATATGCCCAAGTCCAAAACCATATCTGTTTAATGGTCAGAAAGAACTTGTGAAGCTTGAGAGTCATGATGAACCTAAAACCTATATGAAGAACTTTACAAGAATGTTTAATGAGGTTTCAGAATGAGTGAAAAAATATATAGCGGAATAACAGACCCTTACTCTATAAGTCAGAGCCAGTTAGATAGTCTTATTAGTTTGGCTGAAGGTGTTAGTGATGATGTAAAGAATATGAAAACTGAAATGGAAAAACTCAAAGAAAGAGTTTATCTTTTATCTGTTTTTTTGGGTTGTTTCGTTGTAGTTATAATGTATTTATTTTTTTATTCAAAATTTTTCTTTGATTTTCCTTTAACCATTAAAATAACTATTAAATTAATAGCATTATCTCTTGCTGCATTTGGCATTTTTTATATTGCAAATATTTTTAGAAAAATAAGAAAAACTAGTTGGTCTTTAGTTGTAGAAAGGGAAGTTTTAGAAGAACTAATGGTATCTTTATATGAGCTAGAAAACTTTCTTGCAAGACATGATTTTCATGGAAGTGATTTCGAGAGGATAATGTTAAAAATCAGACTGAAAAGGTTGAAATTATCAGTTTAGATATAAGCCCGCAATAGCGGGCTTTTTTATGCGCTTTTAATATCTGCTTTATTTGAGTATTTAGCCGCAATAACAGGCTTTAGATCTTTTAATAAAAGCTTCCCACAATCATCAAAATCTACTGATTTATCAGGGTTTGGTCTAAACCAATCTAGGTGGCAGAACATGAGTAATGATTTTGCTGCTACATCGACAAATTGTTCTTCGAACTCTTCATCTGTTAATGAACCTGAAGTGATTACTCGATCTGATGGAGCATATTGACCTGCCGATGGGTTTGTTTCACCAGTTACTAACCATAATGCATACTTTTTGAAATCAGGGTGGTTAGCAATTGCAAGTAAAGCTGGCGTACCAACCTCTGAATGACCAGACTCATATTTCTTGTAAGAACTTATATTAATATCAACAAGTTCGGCAAATTTAATTTGATTTAAGCCTGTTGTACTTCTTATAAGTTTAAATTTCTCGCCAATATTAATTGACATGGTTCACCATATTGATCTAAATTATTTTAAGGGTCAATGAATTGAACCGTTAATTCAACTCATTGAATTTTTAATGCTGTATTAATGTTCTAAACAAAAAGATTAGCACACTGTGGTTCGTTAAAGGAACCAACTGAAGATCTTTTGTTTTAACGTGAGGTGAAGAATGGAAGGTTTACGCAAAAACATTGACGGTGAAGTCGTCAATGAAACTGAAAAGTTTATGAAGCTTAAGGAAGTATTAGAGCTTTGTAGTTTATGTAGAGCTCAGCTTTATAACATGATGGAAAAGGGGCTTTTTCCACCCAATCACAGAATAAGCTCAGGCCGTGTTGTTTGGTTGAAGTCAGACATTAGCATTTGGCGTTCTCTAACTTTAGAAGCGTTCGAACTTAAGTACGCATCTAAACTTGTTCAGGAGCGTGCAGCATGAATATACAAGACGCTGTTTCTACACTAAACATTTCGCCAGACGCACAAGCTTTATTGCTTACCCTAGTAAACGAAAACAATGCATTGCGTGAAGAAATTCAAGAACTCAAAGCCGACCAAGAGCACGGGCTATTACCAACAGTAGAGGCCATGAAGGTGTTAGGCTGTGGCCGTAAAAAGTTTTGGGAGCTTTCGAAAGAAGAAGGTTTTCCGCGTGCTATTAAGTTTGGCATTACCAACCACTATAAACGCACTGAGCTAGAAGCGTTTAGAGACAACCACATAATGGCGGGGTGATGTATGGCCTCAGCTAACCCCAAAACTACACCGGTATTAAAGGTTCATCATAACCCTAAACCCGAAGGGCTTTTAAAAATTAAAGCCATGTTTGGTGAGGCTAAACATATGCCCGAATATGTTTATCAAAACCTCAGCGAGCAGCAACGCACCGTTTTATGTTTTGCAGCAGGCCTAAAGCGTATAGACCTCGGCAAAAACTGGAACGAGTTTACAGCCGACCAGCGCCACGCATTACGCGACAGCCTAATGCTAATAACCAACTTAGTTGAAAGCTTTAGTAAGGCCAATGCGCTCGACCCATACAAATGGCTGCAGGGCGCACAACCAAACGAACCCAAATACAACGACGGCAATGTAGTAGCGCCAATCTCAAAACTTCAACAAGTTAATTAAGGACAACTCATGAGCTCTACAGCCCGCAAAGCAGACCGAAACCCCGACGACTACTATGTAACGCCACATTGGATAGTTGAGCAGTTTTTAGCGGCAACTATGCCCGATGCACATAAACCAAAGTGCCCGCTGATATTTGGCGATAAAATTTTAGACCCAAGTGCAGGCGGCTGCGAAAAATACCCAATGTCTTACCCAACGGTATTAAACCTAATGGGCCTTGGTGAAGTCGAAACTTGGGATATTAGAGAAGATAGCCCAGCAGATAAAACAGGCATCGACTTTTTACAAACCGAAGGTAATGGCGAATATTCAACGGTGATTACAAACCCGCCATTTAGTTTGTCTGAGCAGTTTGTTTATAAAGCCTTAGAACATGTTGACGACCTTGGTTTAGTGATCATGCTTCAGCGCCTTAACTGGTTAGGTACTAAAAAGCGTTTTAGTATGTGGAATAACCTACCATTGCATTCGGTATTTGTTCACCACAAACGCCCAGGTTTTAACCCCGAAAAACCAAACGCAACAGACTCAATTGAATACGCCCATTTTGTGTTTTGTAAAAACCAGCACAAGCACACCATTCCAAATTTATTCGTAATTTAACCCCACTCATAAAGGACTAAAACTATGCCTATCAAAGACCATGATCTGCCTAAAAAACATGATTTAGCAACAAAAATACTCATTCAAGCGATTGAGTCGGCCAACGAGTCTATTAGCATTTTTAAAAAGCGTTCGACGATTGCAATGCTTATTAGCTGCGAAGAAACACTTTTAGAACTGATTCCTATGGTTGAAATTGTTGCCAACGAAAATCCTCGCTATAGAGGCAAGTTAATTAGGTTTAAGAAGACACTAGAAGCGGTGCAATTAGGTAGCGATGTTGAGCTTATTTGCCCTGCGCTATGAACATAGAGCCTGTAGATTTAAATAGCTTAAACATTAGTAAGCTGGCGGTTGGTGTTTTACGTTCGCTTACTGATGTTGACGACTTTAACTATTTAGCCCGTGGCCTTGCTACTTTACCTATTCCTCTTCAGGGCAGAATGGCCCGCAAATACATTGACCGCTATAACAGTAAAGACCAAAAAAGCCGCTATAAAGCAAACCAATGGATTGGCCGTACAATTAACCGTTTAAAACCTCGTTTTGGCGTGTTGTTTAGTATTACTCAAAATATGCCGTTGCCTTGGCATATTTTGAGTAATGCTGAAAAAACCAAAGAGCATGCAAGCAACATTGCTGCTAATGCCGCTCAAATCATGACTGACCTTGCCGACGAACACCCCCAAGCCACTTACGAAGAGCTTATTTATATTATCTTTTATCAGCTTATTGAGTTTGCCGACGGCTATAAGGTGCAAGCACCACATAAGAATGTGCCTCGCAATAATTTAACGACTGATCTCGTTGAAATTGCTTTGTTAAAACTGAAGTGCGAAAAGTGGTGGGCGCGAAAACTTAAGGGTGTAAGAAGGCAATATATTGAACTGTTAGAAATTGCCACGGGCCAAGTGGGTAAAGACCTATTTTACGACTACAAAAACGGTAAACCTAAGCGCCGTGGTATTTCGCCTTACTCGAGTAAAAGTGCACAACGAGAATATGCGACAGCTCAAGAGTCGGGCATTGAGTTTTTAAAGATGATGGAGCTTGAGGGCAGTGACGGATCGGTTATTGATTTAATTAAAGCTGTAAAAAAAGGTATGGCAAACCCAGTTAACCGTCGTAACGAATTAATGATGCGCATTCGTGAAACCGAAGAGCTGGCCGACGAAATGGGTTTTGTTGGTGTGTTTTATACTTTAACTGCGCCGGCTAAATACCATGCAAATAGTAAGAACTGGCACGGCAGCACCCCAAAGCAAACCCAGCAGTATTTTAACGAAACATGGGCAAAGGCCAGAGCCAAACTAAACAGGCTTGGCATTACTTATTTTGGTGTTCGGGTTGCAGAACCGCATGCCGATGGCACGCCACACTGGCACATGATGCTGTTTATGCCTAAACACCAAATGCAAACCCTGAACGCTATTTTGCGCTGGTACTTTATTCAAGAAGATAAATACGAACTTTACGAGCGCCGAGCTCGCAGAACTGAATTATTCAAGCTTTATAAGCAAAAGCGTAAAGAGTACGGCTTTTTAAAAAGTAAGGGAAAAAAGCCTAAAGAGCCTAATAAGTTTTTTAGAACATTTAGCCCACGCTTTGAAGCGGTGATCATTGATAAGCGCAAGGGCAGTGCAGCCAGTTATATTGCTAAATACATTTCGAAGAATATCGACGGCTATAAGCTGTTAGATCATCTTGACGACGAAACGGGCGAGGGCTTCGCTAAGTTCGACGAGAACGGCAAAGTCATCAAAAACAACATTAACCCTGTTTTGGCATGGGCGAGTACCTGGCGAATTAGGCAGTTTCAGTTTTTAGGTTCGCCAAGCGTAACCGTTTACCGTGAATTACGCCGTATTCGCACCCAAACCAATAACGAACATATAGAACCCATACGCCAAGCCGCTGACGAAGCCCGCTGGAAAGACTATGTAAAACTTCAAGGCGGCATGTGTATTGGCCGCGACGCTAATTTTAAAACCCATTACGAAATAACCAAGCTTGGTAATGATTATGCCGAAACCGTTAAACACATAAAGGGGGTAGTGCATGTACTTAGCAACAGCACACTCAAAACACGTTTAGTCGAATGGCAAAGACAACTTAAAGGTACCGCAGCAAAAACCGCACAGGCAGACACCACCAACGTCGGCTCCGCCGACCTATCTTGGACTAGTGGGAATAACTGTACGCCATGCACCACGCGGCATAGCGATGAGTTTCTATTAGATATGCACGGTTTTACTGAGCAAGAGTTAAAAGAGGTTAAAAAGGATCTGTTATCAGGTAAAAAGATCAAACGAAACGACCTTATTTACCAAATACGGCAAGGCCAGTTAATCGTTTTCGACCATCAAGCCCAAATTAAAGAGCGAAAAAAAGAATACACCGAGCATTTGGCGCATTCGCTCGCCCAAAAACAAGCCGATGCTGAGCGTTACCAGGCACAACAAACAGCAAAAGCGAATTGGGACGTTCTCAACGACGAGCAATTAGTAGAACTGCAGCATAAAGGCCATGTGCTAGTTGGCCGCAGGGTTTACCACATGCAAGACGGCAAATTAACTTCGTTCAAAAAAGTGGAGTTTAATGACCTAGAACAATTTATTCCTGCTCAACCAACAACAGAGCATTGGTCACACGCAAGAGAAGTGATAGAGTTGGCTTTTTCCTTTGCAGAACAAGAACAAAGGGAATTACCGATTAGTAATAAATTTAATAAAAATCTACTTCTCATTGGTGATCTTGAACTGGCTGAGTTGGTGCAACAAGGTAGAGCTTCGGCAATAGGCCAAGACGACTGGTGGGATGTGGGGATAATGGCTTAATTTTTTAAGATATAAAACATATACCAAGGATTAAGAATGCGCGGTTTTCTAATCATTTTGACAATGCTCTTATTGTTCTCACAAATGGTGATGGCAAATGAACAAAAGCAAGAGATTGAACAGAACAATAATAAAGACCAATTAGTCTATTTATCATTGTCTCAGGAATTAAGCTCTATACAGAGCAAAGTGGCTGTTTTAGGTGAAAAAATCAAACAGCAAAATTCAATCAATGAAGACTCAAAAAAGCTGGAAGAGACATATTTAGAACTAAAGTTTCAATTAAAAGAATTGAACCTAAATTTAAAAAGCTTGGAAAAAAACCAAGAAAACGAGTTTAAAATATTTGATGGCAGAGTATCTGATTTATCACTCAATATTAATTATTACAGCATATTAATTACATTAATAGCTATAATCTTGGGCTTATCCACTGGCTACATTTCGATTTTAAAAGCCAAGGAACAAGCCGAAAATTGGCTAACAAGTAATACTGATAAATTGATAAAAGATGCTGAATCTAAATTAGATGAAACGAACAAGGAATTGAAAGTTCGCTTTGAGAACATTGAGAAAGAGCAAAAAGAACAACACGAGAAGTTTATAGAAATAAGAAATGTAAAAGCAAAACTAGCTGATTCATTACTATATAAATATAACAAACTAGATCATGAAAGTTTTAAAGATTCAAATTTAAATACTCAAGACTGGATTGAAATTGGTTCAGATTACTTAACAAACAAGCAATATGAATTATCCGAAATAATTTGGGATGTGATTCTTAATAATAGTTTGGATAGCAACAATGATTCAATAAAAGCTAATGCTTATCTTTCTAAAGCTCACTGCTTAATGAGTTTAGGGCAAAATGAAGACGCACTTAAAACCTATGACACTCTGATAGCCCGCTTTAATGAGTCAACGAACGACGACATACTGAAACAGGTTGCTAAGGGAATGGTCAATAAGGGAGTTTTACACCTTACATTAAATCAAAGTGAGGACGCAATAAATACCTTTGACACTCTGATAGCCCGCTTTAGTGATTCAAAGAATGACGACATAATAATATTTGTTGCTATGGGAATGTTTAATAAAGGGGGTACACAGAGAGACTTAGGGCAAAGCGAAGAAGCAATTAAGACCTATGACACTCTGATAGCCCGCTTTAATAATTTAGAAGGAGAAGAAATACAAAAAGTTGTTATTTATGCAAGAGATGAATTAAAGGCATTACAATCCGACTAATTCTATTTGTTCCTCCCGAGGTAAATTTTTAATCAGTGATGCGGCCATTTGTGCCGTGTCTTTTCTTGGTGGGTTTAGGTAATGCGCAAACGCCAAGGTTGAAACAAATGTTGCGCCACACTCCTTAGTATTCGTACAACTCACATATAAATTGCACACATGCGCTGACTGTTCTTCTCTTGAGGTTATTGTTGCTTTGCTACCACAGTTCGGACAAATCACTCGCATAATTATTAAACACCAAACAAAAAACTTAACTGTAATTATATACAGTAGTTAGTTGCGGTTCAAATAACCTTATTCACTGTGACCGAAAAACAAAAATACTAAAAAATTCACTCCTCCTCGCCTTCCGCTTTCGCACAAAAAATGCGTCAAATTGACAAGCCTAGTGACAGCCATATTAAAGCTAAGCCAAGTAAATAAAGGATCTAGAAGATTGTTGAAAAGGATCTGATTGTCAAAGTTGTGACATGCTTTGAAACGAAAGTGACAATAAAGCTTTAAAAATCATTGTAAAAATTGAAAATCAAAATAAACTTAAATAATTATGACTTAACTCATAACTATTTTATGAAATACTTGTTTAAAGGAATGCAAACCCAAGAACGCTTTGAGTTACTTTTATCATTAACTCGAATACAAAGTGAAAGTGTGATCAATGCGCTTAATGATTATTTGGTCAGAGGAATGGATAAAAAAGCGGCGGCAGTTATTAATGGTGTTGAAGTGCCAAACTTCTCAGCGGCTCTCAATAAGCTTGAAGAAAAAGCTAGGGTAATTGAGCTAATCAAGGAAATTGACATGGTCAATTAATCTTTTCCAGCATCACATAAAGATGTTGTGGATTTAGGCTTTTTGATTCATAAAATAGGTAGTTACTTTTTTTAATAAGGTAACTACCTATGTTGAATATTTTCTTAGTTTTATTACACGACTTATTTGTTTTCAATTGGCTTTTTGTTTTGATTGAGATTTTTCTGCCCCCAAAAAGCCCTAAACAACCTCATAAGCCCAAGTGTTGAAACGGCAATACCAACTATCACAAACTCAAAGTACCAGGGCGCGCCTTTATAGCCCATTGATTGCCAGCCAGCAGCCATGTAAGGCTGCATTGCTGGTATAAAATGACATACAAATAAACCCAAGAAGAACAAAATAATGATCTCATCCATAAAGGTTTTATCGCGGTTCTTCAGTACCAGTAAGTCATAGTCAGCGTCGTTCTGTTCCGCTTGCTCACATCGTCTTGCCTTTGCATTAAATTGGGCAATCTTGAAATTGTTTTCTGCTTTGGCAATATCGGCGGCCATTTCAGCAGCAATGCGTTTGCGTTCACGATAGCCGCCCGTTAAGTCGGCAATTGGATTTGTAATAAACTCTAATGCAGTTTTAAGCCAGCCCATCACTTGCCCCTAAACTTATTAATCATATTCATAGGATCTTTACTAAACCTTTGCCCCAAATTATTCAGGCCGTTAAAGAGATGCGGGGCTAAATATGCCCCTACACCAATAAAGCCAGGTCGGGCGCTTTCGGCTACTTGCCAAAAGTCGCAAAAGCTTGATACCAAATAAGCCGCGAGTAATGCCATGAGTGCATTGAAAAAGTAACGGCCAAAAGTAAACGCGTGGGGCGATAAGTAAAGTTGAACAGCAGCCGCAGCCATACTGATAACAACAAACTGCACAATGTGTTTAAGGTTTATAAAGTCCATCATTCGGCATCCTTGCTTGGGTGTAAGTCAGAGTATTCGGGTATCGCAAAATCAATGTGCAACTGGCTTGGCAAGTAACGGTTAATGCCTTGCATGGTTTGCTGTAGTGGTACTACTTCGTTGTTGTAGTAAGCACGGGTGATTTTATCTAAATCACCAAAGCCCGGTGAATCGCCAGAGCTTTGACCGCTCAATGCTTCTTGCGCACGGTGCATGCTCAGCATGTCGTTAAGGGTGATTTTCTTGATGCGTTCAAATTCGTCTTTGGTAGATATGTCACCAACTGGGGTGATCTTAATCGACTTATCTGCATCGGCAGTTTTACTTCGAAAGTTAAAAAACAAACTTCTAAAATTACCAACGCCTTTACTGTCTCTGATTGCGCTTTTTAATTTATTCTCGTCGTCTTCACTTAAGTTCGGGTCGGCCATACTGAAGATAAAACCCATGTGAGCACCGTTCTTGTAATAACGGCGCCTAAATAGAGTTGCATCCTCATTGAGTAAGGCGCTTTGAATGCCGCCGTAATACTCAGGTATACCGTAAATGCCTTGTGCTGGGTCATACTCTTTAATGTGAATGACTTCACCAGGCTTAAACTTAATCGGCTCAATGCTTCGATTGGTTAACTGGGCATATACTCCACGCTCTGTGGTATAACGCATGTTCAAAGCGGGTAAGTGTTTGAGCCTGATAACTTGCCCAAACCTATTTTGAATCACTTGTAAGTAGCCATTACCAGACCATAAAAAGTCATAAGCAAACTTTTTAAACGCTTCGTTGCTGAGCACAGGGTTAGTTTTAAACCACTTTAAAATCATGTTGCGCTTAAAGCCCAATATTGGCCCATGCTGCGCGTTTACTCTGAGTAATTTAACTAAGCCCATTAAACTAACAGGCGGCTCATAAATGCCATTCATATCGGCAAATACGCCCGTATAATCTGTAAGTCGATTATCTAAAACTGGTTCAGGATCACCAAAACTAAACACATCGCTCATGCCTGTGTAATTGGGTGTACTGCCAGCTTGTACGCCTTTCATCCTTGGCTTATCCATTAAGCTGCTATTCCTACTGTGGTTTGACGGCCCATTGTGTTGCCATCAAGTGGTTCAAATTTCATTGCATGCATAATCGCCCAAGCCATATCAGCATGACCTGTGCTTGCTGTGCGGTTGGTCGCGTAAATAACCTGATCACCTTTAACTTGCTTGCGAATATTTATAAATGAGCTGGCAATATTTACGGCGTTTTCATCAAACTCAAAACGTCGATTCTTAATCACATTCATTGCTTTGATGACCATTTGGTTTTTGATGATTGGGTTGTAATGAATTGGCTCAGCATTTGGGTAAAACTTACTTATGAGTTCCCAAACGCCATAACCCATGCCAGTCGTATCAACACCAATGTGTTGCACGTTGTATTTATTGGTGAGTTCTTCGATTTCTTTCGCCATGGTTTCAAAGTCATTACCACTCAAATCAAGAGATTCAAGCAGCCTGAATTTTTCACCTGGTTTCATTGGTAAGCTTAAAACAGCAACACACGCTTTATCGCCATACCGTGCTGGGTCAAAACCAATTACCACAGGTTTTAAACCAAATGGGCGCTCGTACTCTTCGTCAAAGTCATCCCATTTACTAGAGTCACCCACACAGGCCATAAGTTGCTTTAAGTTAAACGCCGAGTGTGCATCGTCGATAAATTTACACATAAACAAGTTGTCAAACTCGTCTTGTGAATATTCGTTTTCAAGCACTGATATATCAATGCGGTCAAAGCCCGAGTTAACCACATCATGCACGTTAAGCATTTGTCGCCAAATGCCGTCTTCACATAAACGACCTTCTTTTAAAGCTTTATGGCTGCAATCAATAGCAAATTCAGGGTCGTTACATGCTTTGGTTTTGCGGTACCATTTTCCGTTCCAATGGTCGTAAGCTTCATGACTTGTTACTGAAGGAGTGCTGAAGTAAGTAATGCGTAAATGTTTATGTGTTGCCATTGCTTGAGCAAGGCCACGAAGGGTTTTGTATTTGGGGATCCAAAACACTTCATCTATGTATAAGTCACCACTTTCTGATTGTGCTGTTCTTGCATTGGTTGACTTAAAAATAAGTTTAACTGTTTTGCCGCCTTTTAGATTTAAAACCATAGGCGAGCCAGTGAGCTCAACATTAAAATGCTCACGCACCATAGCAATTATGTTGGCTTTAAAAACTTCTGCCTGGTCACGCGATGCTGATATAAATATCTTATTGCGGCCATTCACCACGGCATCATAAAACGCTTCAAATGCAAAGTAGAAGGTGGCACCAATTTGGCGCGGTTTTAATATAAAGCGGCTGCGGTGATCTTGGTTCTCAAACCAATGTAATTGGTGTGGGTAAAGTAACTTATCTTTAAGTTCGTTGAGCATTTCAACGGTAATGCTTGAGCAGTCATTTTTTTTATTTTTCTTCTTTTTATTTCGACTACCATTAGAGCTAGAGCCTTCTGATTGACCATCATTTGCGGCGCGTTGTTTAGGAGCGGGAGCAAGTTTACTTTTATTGAGTGCGCAAAGCTGACGAGTACAAAAATCAAGTTCTTTATAATCAGCTTCACTTTTATCTGGTTTATCAGTAAGAATATTAATGCGGCGGCTAAATGCCATTTCAGCGTTATAGCTTGGGCACATATCAGCCCACTTGCCATCATCGGCCCAGCGTCGAATGCTTCGAGCGCTTGGCATGTTTGGCAATTCTGCTATTTCATCAAATGTGTAGCCGTTCACGATATACAAGTCTTGTGCTTGTTTTCGTATTTCTGGCCCGTACTTTGGTTGCATCCTGCGCCCCGTGTTTTCATCCATGCAGGCAGTTTAAGGGCAAAAAAAGCCTAAATCGTGTACTTAAATGCCTACAAATTCCTAAAACCCAAATATAGGAATTTCTAAAAAGTAAACCGCTCGAAAAGTGCAAAAAGTGGGTGCAAACTGCATACAACTTTTCAAGAGATATGCACTAAACGGGTAAGCAATGTCAGGTCAATTACGCACAATTCCACTTTCTATCGCCGCTGTTGGTTTAACAGTTGATGGCCGAGAAATCGAAGAAAAAGACGTAAACGATATTGTCGAAACCTATAACCCAAATATGTATGGTGCGCGCATTAACATTGACCATTATGCAGATTGGTCTGGTTGGAAAGCTGAAGCACTTTCATCGGTAAAATTAAATGGCGGCATGTTGGGTGATGTAATTGAAGTCACAAGCGAAACCAACGATGACGGTGTGCAAGTGCTAAAGGCCGTGCTTGCACCAAATGCTAGTTTTGTGCAGTTAAACCAAGCCGACCAACATGTTTACTTTTCGATTGAAATAGATCGCGATTTTAGAGGCACTGGCAAAACCTACTTAACAGGTTTAGCCGTAACTGATTACCCAGCCAGTGCTTACACATCTAGAGCAAAATTCAGTAAAGAGCGTGGCATAGAGAACAAGGATGTTTCTTTTCTTCGTGCTGATCTTGGTTTGCATAGCCAAGCCGACAAGCCACCGAAAAAGCCATTTTTTAAAAACCTATTCAACAAGGATGATGACACCATGCCTTTAACTAAAGAAGACAAAGCAGAGATTGGTTCAGCAGTAGCCGAATCGCTCACACCACTTTTTACTCAGCTCAACACTTCATTAACTGAGTTCAGTAAACACAATCAGCAGGACGCTGGCGGCCAACAGGATGAAGGCCAGGGCACTGACGCCCAAAACTCAGAGCTGACGGAACAGCTCACCCAATTAAATGACAAGTTCAGCAAACTTGAAAACAAGTTTAATGAGCTTGTAACCGAAGAAGCTGACGACACCACCGATGCCGACGACGAGCCAACAGGCGATGACGGCAAATATAGCAACTTACTGTAAGGAAACAGCAATGCGCACAAAAACAACTCAAATCTTTAATGCCATTTGTGTGGCGCTTGCAAGCAATTATGGTGTTGCAAGTGTGTCAGAAAACTTCGCGGTAGAGCCGACCATTGAACAAAAGCTTTATGACGCGGTGTATGAATCGGCTGAGTTTTTAACTCGCATTAACCATGCGCTAGTTGATGACTTAGTGGGTCAATCGGTGTTTATGTCTGCGGGGGCGGGTGTTACTGGCCGTGCTGGTGTGGACGAAGACGGTAACAACGAGCGTAAAACCAAAGATGTGTCGGGTTTAACCAAGCGCGAATACCGTTGTTATGAAGAAGAAATCGACGTGCACTTAACCTGGGCAAAGATGGACGCTTGGTCTAAGTTCCCTGATTTTCATAACCGTTATCGTAACCATGTTCGCCAGCAAAAAGCGCTCGATATTATCAAGATTGGTTGGCACGGTATCAAAGCCGCACCGATTACTAATTTAGCTGATAACCCAATGTTAGAAGACGTAAACATTGGCTGGTTGCAATTGGTTCGCCGCGATGCTTCAGAGCGTGTAATTACCGAAGGTGAAACGGCGGGCGAAGTTCGCATTGGTGAAGGCGGCGACTACGAAAACCTTGACTGTGCTGTGCAT
The DNA here is from genome assembly GCF_056158285.1 of Pseudoalteromonas sp. AWM4_233. NCBI lineage: Bacteria > Pseudomonadati > Pseudomonadota > Gammaproteobacteria > Alteromonadales > Pseudoalteromonadaceae > Pseudoalteromonas > Pseudoalteromonas sp. AWM4_233. The sequence goes on from NZ_JBSWSZ010000001.1 coordinate 1,516,704, forward strand.
GACTTAGTTCAAGGTATTCCACTGCATAAACGTGTTGGTTTGGTTGCCATTATTGGCGATGAGCTGATTGCTCAAGACAAGGGTAAGCACTACGCCAAAAACGCCCATACACCAAGCGAAAAAGACAAAGTTGAAATGGCGCAAGTGATCAACACTTACGGCGGCTTGCCGAGTTTTCAAGTGTCGTTCTTTCCTCAACGCGGCATTTTGGTGACGAGCTTTGACAATCTAAGTCATTACGTTCAGTCGGGTTCAACACGTATGAGCATTGAAAATAACCCGAAAAAAAAGCGCGTTGAAGACTACGAGTCACGTAATGCTTGTTACTACGTTGAAGACTTAGAAAAAATTGTTTTCATCGAATCTGACTCCGTAAAAATCAACAAAGCTGAAGATGGTACCTGGTCTTAACTTCCTTTGATTGTAGAGCGTTTGCCGCTTGATTAAGCAGTTCAAGCGGCATTTTTTAAAGAGTGTTTTTATATGAGCTTAGTTAAAAGAGCCTTAGCCAAATCAAAAAGCGAAGTACCAAAAAGCGCAGTGAAAGTGAGTGCACCTAAAAAGGTGAACCAAAGCGAAAATAAGCAAACTGAGTACGCGTTTTTTAAAGCGGCAATTAACTCTGACTTGGCTCAACTAAAAACATTTGGCGATATTTGTGACAAGGCAGATTACAAAGCCAAAGCAATCGAGAAGAACGATTATTTAGGCTACATAAACCAATACCGCTTAAGTGGTGATAATCACCCAAACCTTGTTTTGGCATGGGTGTTCATTTGGTTATTAGATCTTAAACGCTGGGCACAGGCCATTGAGTTATTGCCACTGCTCATTGAACAAAAGCAACCATTGCCTAAGCAGTTTAATACTAAACATTGGCCGACTTTTTTAATCGACCAATTATATGACGATGCAAATTGGTACCTACAAAACGAATGTACGGTTGAAGATGTAGCCAAAATTGCGTTTGTCTTGCACAGGGTGATTGATGCGACACAGCACCAAGATTGGGCGGGCAGTGAGATTGCAGGCGGCAAGCTTTACGCCATAGCCACCAAAATTGAAGCTGCAATGCACAACTATGGTAATGCATTGCGATTTGGGCAAATTGCTCAACAGATTAACGACAAAGCGGGTGTAAAAACTTTAGTCGCTAAATTACAGAAACAGCTCCAACGCCAGTGAGCAACTTAGCTTAACCAGTTAACGCAAAGCGATTGGCTGCTTAAGACTAAGTGGCGCTCACACAAATTTAAACGAGGGTAATATGAACTTATCAAACATGCCTAAAGCCGACCAACAAGCCCACGACCAAGTGGTTGCTGGCAATGGCTATTACCCCGATTTAAGCACAGCCTATTTTGTCGAAAACTTTGCTGTGCCAAGTGAATACTCAAACAAAACAAATGTGATCAGCGACAAGCTAAAAGCCGCTCAAGCTGAGATAAATCAAGAGCTCGATAAGGTAATGCTCAGCAACGGCGAGCCTTTAAATGCTCAGCAAACACTGTTTTATCAATTGGCCGTGTATAGCAAAGCCAAAGCGAGCACCTTAATCAGTCGTTTAGGCAATACACACAGAGACAGTGCAGCGGCACAACAACAAGCGAGCGCCGATAACTTCGACTATTGGCAACATCAAAGCATTAACAATGTGCGTTTGTTAATTGGCTTAAGCCCCACAGCAACGGTTGAATTGATATGAGCCAAAGCAAAATAGCCAAGCTAAAAACACATTTACAAAGCGCCCAATATCAGGGGCATTTGTTGGCTTTACCAGAGCAGTTCGATTGCTGGATAGAAGGCGGGGTGATTGAGCCAAGCTCTAAGCGTATTAATGGCAACGGCATATTGGCCGCACGATTTACCTATAGCGGGGTGATCTCTATCAACCCATGTTCAGCGCCCGCACCATTAATTTGTGCCTTTGCTTCTTTATGGTTGCAAAACAACGGCTCAAAAGATGACAGCGACAGCATTGAATTTAGCTCAGATTTAAACGACGACAACAGCAATGAGATAGAACTTCAGATTGAAGCGCTTAGCGAAGATGTGGTTTTGGTAGAAGCACCGAGTGGCCCGTTTGAATTAAATGGTGTTCGTTATGACTTTGGTGAACAAAGCCTTTGGATTGCTGAGATGTTCACGTTAGAAGGCGGTATTAGCAGTGCTTGATATGCAGTTCGACAAGGGGCAGAGCATTGAGCAACTTACCTTGCTTTCGCTTAAACCTCGCAAACGTCGAAACATATTAAGAAGTGTGATCAGAAGCGTCAGTAAACAAAGTAAACGGCGCATTACTCGCCAGCAAGATTTAACAGGTAAGCAGTGGCAAGGGAGAGCAAACGGTAAGAAAAAGAAAATGCTCACCAAGCTTAAAAAACTGATGAAAGTACGCTTTGGGCCTAACAATGCCCATGCTTATTTTAAAGGCCGTAAAACAGGCAAGATTGCAGCAGCGCACCAACAAGGCGCGAGTTTTGAAGTGACACCCCGCAAGAATAAAGCGAGCCAAAATAAAGCGGGTAAGGCAACACGGAGCATTGCGAAAGCACTCATAGCAGCAGGATATAAAATCCCGCGTAATCGGGGCAAGGGCACCAAAAGGCCCAGTATTAAATGGATAACTGAAAACCTCACGCTCAACCAAGCGGGGTTTTTACTTAAAGAATTAAAGGGCGGCTCAGGTAAGAGCAAATGGCAAATTGATTTGCCCGCCCGCTCTTTTTTAGGCGAAATGAAAAAAGAGCATAAACAGCACATGAGTTTTATTTTAAACAAAGCCATGCAAGTGGCATGAACAAGGAACGATTATGGCACAAGGTAAAGTTTCGGTTGCCGCCATTCAAACTGGCAGTGGTGCGACTAAAGAAGTCGAGCGCACAGTTTTAGTGATTGGTGCAGCGCCAGCAAATAACGGTGTAATTCAAGCAATCAATGCACAAAGTGATTTTGACTCACTGTTTGGTGAAGCTGATTCACCACTAAAAACACAGCTCAAAGCATGGCAGCGAAATGGTGATGACCTGGTAAGTGGTTATGCAGTTTCTCACGGTGCTGGCGAGAATATTTTAGCGCTCATTGATAAAGCAATGGAGCAGGACATTAGCCCTGAAATTATCGCCATTTGCACACCGGTTACTGGCAAAGCCGAAGTCGAAGCATACCAGGCTAAAAACCTCGAAATCTTAAACAAGTATGCGCGTTATGTTCGCACCCTTGTTGCTGCCCCAGGTTTAGATGGTAATCAAACCTGGTCAGAACTTGTCACTGCATTAAACCCATTAGTTGATGGTGTGGTGGGTGATCGTGTTGCCGTTGTGCCTTTGCTTATTGGTGATGAGCTAGGCGGTGTGCTAGGTCGTTTGTGTAAACGTTCAGTGACCATTGCTGACTCACCTATGAGAACAAAAACAGGCGCTATGTCGCTGATGCTTGCACCTGAAGACAGTGCGGGCGAGCCGCTGACTAATGCCACAACAGCCGCATTGGATGCATTACGTTTTAGCTGTGTTCAGTTTTACCCAGACTTCGATGGCACTTATTTTGGTGATGTAAACATGCTCGACGCTGAAGGCGGTGATTTTCAGCAAATCGAAGTTGGTCGTGTTGTTGATATGGCCGCTCGCCAAGTGCGCGTTAAAGCCATTTATGAAATTAAAAACCGCCAGCTAAATAACTCACCAACGGGCATTGCTTACGGTAAACGTAAGCTGGGTAAACCACTGTTAGATATGAGCAAGTCGGTCAACATTGGTGCTGATAAGTTTCCAGGTTTAATTGATGCACCAAAAGACGACAGCATTAGTTTGACGTTTATGAACGAAAAACACTTGCACGTTGTGCTGAAGGTTAAGCCAATTGACTCACCAAGCACAATTACTGTTGGCATTATGTTAGATCGCTAAGGACAGACCATGACTAAAAAAGTATTAGGCGGAAAGGATTTTGACTGTTTTATGGGTAACTCCATGGTGCACGTTGTTGAAGCCACAGTAAAAATCACCGATGGCCGTAAACCAAAAATGGTGCGTGGTATTCCAAAAGGTTGGATTGATGGCCCAGTGGAAGCAGAAGTGACGTTAAAACTTGATCACGAAAACTTCTTATTGCTGCAAGCCCAAGCGCAACAGGCTGGTAGCTGGAAAGGCATTGAACCTTTTGATGTGGCATTTACTTCAAGTGTTGCAGCGGGCGATTTAAATGTTGAAGCCTTTGGTTGTATGCCACAACTTGAAGAGCTTTTAAACATTAAAGCCGAAGGCGGTGAAGAGAATACATTCTCTATTAAATGCCCGATCACCTCACCTGATTTTGTATATATCAATGGTGTGCCTTATCTCACCGCTGATGAAGTGAGAAATCTGTAATGCGTGGCTTAGGCAAACTTCGCCCGCAAGTTTTACTCAGTGCCATGGCACTGAGTAAGCACAAAGTGTTCGAGGGTGAACTTAACCTAAACATTATTGGTGTTCGTGCCGCAAATACCCGAGCCAACACCTTTAATGACTTAATTTGTCTGTTGTATCAGCAAAACGGCGAGTGGCAACTTAAGCAATTCAAAGCCACAACTGATGCGGGCCTTTATTGGCGTAAGCATCCAATGAACATTGACGGCACAGCAGTTTTGGTACCGGGGCAACATCTTGGCCTTTGGACGTTTGGTTATCACCAAGGTAAGTACAAAGCATTGGTACAAAACAAACCTGTTTTAGTGCTTCGTGATAACGATAAAAACGCTGAGCTTGAAACTGACATAAAAGCCGCAGCGCTTCAAAGCGGTTACTTTGGCATTAACTGTCATCGTGCAAGTGCACATACTGAATCAAAGCAAGTCGATAAATGGTCGGCTGGTTGCCAAGTGTTTGCGAACCCAAGGGACTTTGAAGAATTTATTAATCTTTGTGAGCAATCGGCTGAACGCTATGGCAATACCTTCAGCTATACGTTGCTTGAACAAAACCAACTAAAAGAGAGCAATCAAAATGCAGAATAAGCAAATTGTTATTGATACCGGTGAACAAGAATTTACTTTTAATGTTACGGGGCAGGCTTACAACAAATATATCAACAGCACGACACCGACTAATAAAATTCAGCCAGCCACTAACTTTTTGTTAGCAGCGGTTGAAGACGAACAGAAGAAAGCACTTAAAACATTGTTACAGCAACCAGGTGCAGCGCTGTTTATGTTGGGCACTTTGATTGAAGACTATCAACCAGAGTTTAACTTTTCGGTAAAAAAATCGAAGAGCGAGCCAAGCAAATAAAGCAAAACCGCTTAGATCAGTTATTTGCTTATCACGCCAAACACTTTGGCAATTTGCCAATAACTGATGACACCTTGGCACAAGCGCTCTTTATTGAAACTCAGCAACAGGAGTTGCTAACCGTTGCGGTAAACAACGGCATTTGCATGGCACTAAACGGCGAAGAGTAAAACACATGAGTTCACTCAGTAAAATGGACAAACTTACCTATTCAATAGGCCTGATTGATAAAGTCACGGGGCCTGTGAATAAGATCATGTCTAAAATAAACCAACTGAGTGAACAAACAGCCAGTGCCAAAGAGCAATTAACTGGCGGGCTAATGAATGCAGCAGGCGGGGCAATGATGCTAGTCGGCTCGCTCAACCCTGCCATTGAAGCCCAAGCTGCATTGGGTGAAGTGCAATCCCTTGATGTGTCTAACCAGGCACTGACACAACTTAATAACACCGCAATGAATTTTGTGAGTAATTACGGCGGCAATACCGCTGAAGTTATTCGCAGCTCTTACGACATTCAATCCGCTATAAGTGGCCTTACGGGTAAAGAATTAGCCCAGTTTACCGAGTCCTCAGCCATTCTTGCCAAAGGCACCAAGTCAGATGCAGCTACGACGACCGACTATTTTGGTACCATGTACGGCATTTATCAAGACACCGCCAAAGAAGTGGGCAAATCTGAATGGGTGCAGATGCTAACAGGGCAAACCGCCGCGTCAGTTCGTATGTTTAAAACAACAGGCTCAGAAATGGCGGGCGCATTCAGTACATTGGGTGCTGAAGCAAACTCTCATGGTATTACCATGAATGAATCTATGGCCGTGTTAGGTCAATTACAAGCCACCATGTCAGGCAGTGAAGCGGGTACAAAATACCGTGCGTTCTTAAGTGGCGTAGGTAAAGCCCAAGAGAAACTAGGTATACAACTGACCGACTCACAAGGCCGTATGTTGCCAATGGTTGATGTGATGAATCGCATACATGAAAAGTTTGGGATCATAGACACCGTGGCAGAGAGTGACGCATTACAAAAAGCGTTCGGTACCAAAGAAGCCGTGGCGCTTATAAAGCAGCTTATGCCGCAAGTGGACCAGCTTGAAAACAACATAAACCAACTCTCTAATATTTCAGATATGGGTGTAGCCGTTGAAATGGCCGATGCCATGGGCAGCGCGTGGGATAGATTTGGCGGGTCGCTCAATGCTGCATTGGTGAGCATGGGGCAAACCGTATTGCCCATTATTGAGCCCATTGTTGATTTACTTGCAAAGCTTTTACAAGGGGTGGTGTGGCTAACTCAAGAGTTCCCCGTTTTGAGCGGTATTATTGGCGCGTTTGTCGTGGCGCTTATTGGCGCAACTGTAGCAATGGGTACCTTCAATGCTTTGGTGGGGTTATATCGCTTAGCAATGTTACAAGGTGCACAAGCAACCCAACTTGCCAGCATTTGGTCTAAAGCTTGGTCGGGCGCACTAGCCATTCAAACCGCAGCCATTAAAGCCGCGAGTTTTGCAGCAGCTAACTATGGCAATGCTCTATTGTTTGCAGGTGGTATGTTAAGCCGATTACAAAGTATGGGCATAGTGGGCGTTTTAAGTTTAGTCACAGCCAAACTTGGCGCAGCTGCCACAGCAGCATGGAGTTTTTCAGCCGCTCTTTTTGCAAACCCGATCACATGGATAGTTGTGGGTGTGGTCGCAGCCATAGCCGCAGTATCAGCGCTGGTTTATTACTTTGATGAAATCTCAGCAGCCTTTAGTGAATGGGCCGACAACTCAATGTTATTTCAAGGTATGCGCGTTGCCTTTGATTTAATCACTTTACCGCTGCAAATCATTTGGTACCTGGTTAAATCTATCGGCTCAGCGATTTATGATTTTGTGGCCCCTGCATTTAGTTTTATTGGTGAAGTGGTCGGCACGGTAACTAGCTTTATTACATCGGCGTTTATGGCCGTATATGAACCCATTGCCGCAGTGTTTTCAGGGATTGGCGAATTTATCTCAAGCGTATTCGATGGCGTATTTTCAAAAGTAAGTGCGTTCTTTAAATTCTTCAGTGACATATCAGCAAGTGTCACCGGCTTTTTAAAGTCTTTGGCTGAAAATGGCATTTTAAACATGGTCATCGACTTCTTTAGTAATGATGAAGAAGTGCAGAAAATTAGCCAACAACCAAGCTCAGCAGTGCAAGCGCTAGAAAGCACAACACATGCAAACGCAATTCAACAAACTGCAACTGCTAACCAAGCAACAGAATATGTGATCCCGCAAGTTCAAAATCATTCACTACAAAGTTTTGAGCAAGCACAATCAAACAAGGTTGTGCAGTTCTCAAGCTTGCAAACGGGTAATAACTTCAGCAATAGAGCACAGGAATTGGTTCAAGGTGGTGCGAGTAATACCAGCACAGCAAGTTTAGAGCATAGTGCTTTGGTAAATGGTCATGTTTCGACGCTAGGCAATAACTCTAACCTTCATCAAGTCTTGCCTAGTAATGTTGTAAAGCTCTCAAGCTCGAATGCATTAGCTCAAGCAAACAACATTGTACCAACTAACAGAGTTACTAATGACTATGCTGCAGCAAGCGATAGGGTTCACGATTTTGTATCGAGTAAAGATATAAATGACTATGCTGCAACAAACGATAGGGTTCACGGTTTTGTATCGAGTAAAGTTATAAATGACTATGTTGGCCATAGTGATAAAACCGCTCAGTTTGCGTCACAATCTACATTACAAAATACGTTAACTAGTACAGTTGATAATTTTACTAACACACCTGTTTCAAAACTAAGTGAAGTAAATCAATCACTCCCAAGCAATGTGATCCCTCTAAATGCACAAGTTTTATCTAATCATAATGAGTCACCAAGCAATCATTATGCAGTGGGCGCACAACAAGCATTAACTCAAAGCACACAGCTGGGTTATTTAGATCATGCAATTACCAACAATGCACAAAACAAGATTATTGAACAAAGCGCTCAGTCATTAGAGCAAGAGCAAACCGAGCTAAATAGCACTTATGTTGCCAAGCCTAAGCGCTCAGCCTTTTTACAGCAGCTTGCTAAAACCAACAATATCAGTACCAGCAATGCAAGCAGTGACAACTCTAAGAGTGTGCACATTGAAAGCTTAACGGTAAAAACCGATGACATAGCCCGCACCTTTGAAGATGTGATGGAGTTAGCATCATGATGACCTTTGATGATATCGACTTACATATAGATTTTGCTGTGGTCGAAGGGGACTTTGTATTAAATGACTCGCTGAGCCTAAGCACTGTAAAAGCCGCTGATACCATTGCCCAAGATATCAAACACCGCATTTTAGAAAGTGGGTTACTTGTGCAGCTTATTGGTCTTCGTAACCAAAACGGAATTAAACCCATTTTAACAGAGCTTGAATTAATAGTTGAGCAAGACGACAGACTAAAACCAGGTTCAATCAACATAATAAAAAACGATAACGGATTATCAATTGAAGCTAAAACCAGACAGTACGGGGGCCATTATGAAATTTAAGTCCCTGATGGAAAAAGCGGGTTTACCACTTACTGAAGAAAAAGCAGCCGAACAATGGCGCGAGGAACTTAAAAAACAGAATATTTCTGTAGCCAATGATTCACCGTTTGGCCCGTTCTGGCGAACTATTGAAGCCTTGATCACAAAACCTGTTGTGAAGCTATTTAATTGGATTGCCCACACGGTCATGACAGATCTCTTTATCATGACCGCAAGCCGTGAAGCATTAATTGAAAAACATGGCCCAAGTCGAAATGTATTTATTCAAACAGGGGTCAAAGCACAAGGCTTACTGACTTTTACCAGAACAAACAGCGAAGGCGAAAGCACCATTGTTGAAGGGTCTGAAGTTGTTACCGATGTGATTGGCGGCCAAGTTTATAAACTGGTTTTGCTGCAAGATGTTTACTTTAAAGACGGTCAAAGCACTGCGTATGCATTGGCCGAAGCCGTTGAAGAGGGCGCGGGCTTTAATTTGCCTGAAAATGCCTATCGTTATTTTGCTGAACAACAAGATGGTGTCACTGTTACCAACTCTGCAGATTGGTTATTAAGACCAGGCGCAGACAGTGAAGATACCGAAAGTTACCGCAATCGTATCCGTAATGTGTTTGGTACAGCAGCCCGCTGGCATATTAATTCTGTCTATAAACAAATCATCGCAAACTTTCATGTGCCCATTGATAACATTGAAATTGAAACCCAAGCTCCTCGTGGGCCAGGTACCGCAAACGCTTATATTTATCTTGATGTGGGAGCTGTACCTTCAGCGCTATTAAGTGCCATTAATACGCATATTAGAGATAAAGGCCATCATGGTTTGGGTGATGATTTTATGGTTTTCGCCATGCCCACCCAAAGCTTTAATGTTGTAGCGCAATATTCATTACACACAGAGCAAGACATAAACGCTGAATTAACCGCTTTTATTGAATCAGCTTTTAGAAAAAACGCAGCATACAAACCAACGCGCGTTGCCCATAACAGTGAATTTTCAATCAGCCAGTTAATCAGTGAATGTCACGAAGAGTTTGAGCAGCTTAAATCCATCAAATTCAACATTGATGATATTCATGCACAGAACTGGTTGCCCGTGCTTGGCACTTTGGAGGTCAAGCGTGTTTAAGTCTGACGGTGAACAAATCGCAACCTGGTTAAACAAAGGCTATGCGCAAAAGCTAGTAAAAGCTGCGACAGGCTATTGGAATAAAACAGCCGAGTTTGTGATGTGGGCAGTTAACCAAAAAGAAGCTCAACAAAATGCAGAGCCTATCTTGAGCTTTTTAGCCTGGGAGCGTTTAACAGACAAACTCGATAACGAACCTGTGAGTTTATATCGAAAACGGGTGCAACATGCACTTGTAAACACCATTGAATCGGGTGACTTGGCAAACATCAAAGACGTATTTGCCCGTTTAGATATTGAAGTACTCAATGTGCGTGAACGAATTGATGGGCGCGATTGGGACATTATTGCTTTAGATATCAGCGACACGGCCTTAGCCAACAATAACAACTTATTGCCCGAGATTATTCAGTTGTATGGCCGTACTTGTCGACGTTATGAATTTACCGTGCATAACGTGGCTGATGTAGCTCTTTCATTGGGTGAAACCAATGTGCAATGGGACAGTTGTCATGTGCCACATGCTTTGTATTTAAAAATAGATAGCAATGCAGAGCAGCAATATACCCATGGTTTCACCTCGTTACAAAACGAATCAAGCACAGCGCCTTTGCTACCAATCGAACACGATGTAAAACACGGCCTTGAACTTGAACAGGTGTATCAGTTTATTGGGCTAGATAACCAAGTTAGCAATACCGAGTTTTTAGCCACCACTTTAACCGTGCAGCATACGCTTTATGCACAGCATAAATATGGATTTATAAGCAAGGAGGGCGGCATTAGTACCGCGACAGCATGACAGAAAATATAACAGGGATTTTAACCAATGCGGGTAAACAGTTCATTGCCACTCAAGCTTTAAATGACAAGGGCTTAGGGGTTAAAGAGCTGGTCTTTGCCAACATTCCAAACCTCAATGAAAAGGCCGAGCGCAACCCAAACGAAGGTATGCCGCCAAGCTTACAGATTGTGCATCGCCGCAATATTGATGTGGAAGGCAAGGTGGACGATAACACCGTAGCCTGGGCGGTTATTCTTGAGCAAGATATTGGCGATTTCGATTACAACTGGATTGGGTTAGTTACCGAAACAGGCTTGTTACTTGCCGTTGATTACTTGCCCATGCAGCGAAAACGAAAAGGCGTGAACAACGTACATAACCGCTCGTTTGTGCTCAAATTTGCAGCCGCCGCAGCATTGGCCCGAATCACCATTCCCGCACAATCTTGGATGTTTGATTACTCGCCACAGATTGATGAAATCAATAGCACACTCGCTATTTTAGCGGTGAGCCAAATTAACAATATGCATAGGCATGTAAAACAAGTTTATAAGGAAAACCAAAGATGAGTGAATCTTTACTAGGGAAAGTAATTGCGGCTGCTGAAGCCCTTACTCAAACAGTTGAACAACAGACAACCAAAATCAACCAAGCTATGACCAAAGCCACAACAGTGGTAAGAGATACAATTCGAGATTACAACCTTGAAACATTTTATTTAGATCCTGAAGCTGGTAACGATGAAAATAGTGGTAAACAAAGCCATCTACCGTTAAAAACGTTTGCAGCCCTGAATACCAAGTTAGTCAGTGGAAAATCGTATAATATTAATGTGCCAGCTGGTTCTCGCATTGAAATGGATGACAACTTAATGTGTTCAAATGTTATATATGCTTTCAGAAGTAGCTATGACAATCCAGCCACGATAGAAATGGTTTCAGTTGATTATCTCGGTAAGAACGATGGCACAGTTCAATTTGGTGGGCACAATATTACCCTGAAATTGTACGGTGTTATTTTGGAGACAGCTAAGTTAAAGCCAGACTCTACAAATAGAAGCAATGGTTACCGTTCATCGGCAATCATGAATTACGATAATGCACCTTATTTCACATTAGAAATGATTTTCGGTGGCATAGTTATCAATGATTTCCCTTTCTTTCGTTCTAACAATGGCAGCGCAGGGTTTGTTGCGTTGAGTTTAGGACATAACTCTTTTATTAAGTTAAAAGGCAGCGAACCATATTTTGCATCATCGAATGACCATTATGGATTATCGAATGGAAACTCAGGCTCATTTATTGAAAATGATCATGGTCAAAACACATGGAAAGAAATACTTCACAATGCGGGTGGTAATTCAAATGTGCTAGCTGACTTTGATTTTGATGCACAAGTTTAAGGAAAAAACGATGACAGTCATAAAAAGTGTAAATTTCGAAGGAAGAACATATTTTAATGTGCCTTTGAACGGTGAACTTGTTAACCCTGAAACGAAAGGAGTCACCAAACTGCCCATTCCATCAACAGTTCTTGAACAAAAGTTTCTAGAACAACAATGGCAAGAAGTTAAAGAAAAACGTCAAAAACTGTTGAATGCTTCAGATTGGACTCAAGCAGTTGATGCCCCATTATCTGAATTACAAAAAACAGCTTGGCAGACATACAGACAAGCATTACGTGATTTACCTGAAAAGTTTGAATCACCTGAAAGCGTAGTTTGGCCTGTAGCGCCAAATGCATAACCTTTCTCTATGCTTTAACCAAACCGCCGCCCCTTGCGCCATGCAAACGGGCGCGGTTTTGCTTGCTAAAGCCATAAAGGATGATTCACGCATTGATAAGCCAACAACCTATAACGGTTTACTCTTATCAATAAGCGCAAATGATCCCTCAGCACTTTCAAGCCAACTTGAAACATTAAGCGAATATTGCCCTATACCCGAGCTAGTTACTTGCCAACACTATGCACAAAGCTTGAGCACATTAGAGCAAGATAAATTAACTGCATACGAGGGCCAAAGCCTTGAATGGCGTGAGCATAGTTTGCAAAGTTTAAAGCCATTGCAACAAAAGCAAATCGCTGAAGAACTGGCAGAAGTAGCCGAGGAGAGTAGTAGTTTAATCACCAATATTGATGATGCACTTACCCAAACAACCGAATTAAAAACCGCACGTAACGAGCGATTGAATCAATCATTCACACCAAAAAACACGGGTATTGATAAACATATACTTATTGCGGGCAGTGCTGATGCATTGGCAAGGCAAGTTGAGCAAATTGGCGATGACTCACCATATTGGGCGTTTTGCCTGTTCGTGGGTGAGCTGAGCAAGCTGAATAAAATCAAGGAAGTACTATGATTGCCATTGATGGCTGGCAAGTACCAGGTTATGACACCCAAGTGAATGCAGGGGTGAAACTGGCGGGCGGTGATATGTCGGGTTTTGGTTCCTTTGCTCTGAGTTCAGATAATGGCGTAAAGCCAGGTGTTTTAACTGTAAAAACCAAAATTGCACATGTGGATGAAAACGACTTAGCCGCTCTCATTACCAAAGCTAAAGCGCTCGACGAAAATGGTGCACGGGTAACCTATACCGTAAACAACGCACTTGCAGAAGCCTATAAAATTCGCAAAGCCAAATTCGACGGCGAAGTAAAAGCCACAGAGCTTAATGAGGTGAAAGGCTGGCAAGTGACATTTAAACTACTCGAAGTGCGTTCAATCTCAGAGCGTGAACAGCAACAGTTAGATACAACCGCAAATCAAAACAGCCAAACTCAAAGCAACGAATCTCACACTCAAATACAACAACAGTTTGAAAACATCGAGGGGCCATAAATGAGCACCCGGTTATCAGATTCTCTTACTATTGGCGGTAATCCTGTTACTAATGTTATCAGTAAACAAGTACAACTCGATTTATACAGCGCTGGCCGTGCAAAGTTTGAAGTGGTCACAGAGCAAGAGCCAAGCGGGGTGGTTGAGCTGCATTTAGGCTATGAACTTATCAACATGACACCTTACTTTTTAGGCGTGATTGAATCTAAACACCAAGCAAATGGCCGTTGGTACCTAACATGCCGAGAGCTACTAGGCGCACTGGCATTTCAATCAGCCTTATCAATTCGCCATGCCACCATAAGCCAGGTATTAAATGCCCTAGATAATCGACTCGAGTTTATCACCCCCGATGCTGATTATATGCAAACCACATTGCCCATGTTTTGTCATGCGGGCACCGGTATCCAAGCACTCAAACAAATAGGCCAGTGCTGGCAAATCCCTGAGTTTATTTATCAGCAGCGACCCGACGGTAAAATCTATGTGGGCAGTTGGCAGCATAGCCGCTGGGCCCAAACCACAATTGATGATTACCCCGAGCATTCAATCAAAACAACCAGCTCAACCACGGGCGAAGTCATTGCTATTCCAAAACTTAGACCAGGACTAAAACTAAACGGGCGTTACATACAGGAAGTAACCCTACAAAACGACAGGATGCAAATACAATGGTCAAACAGGCTATTAAGCGCTTAATACTTCGCTACTTTCCAGAATTAGGCGAGCGTAAACATTTACCGCAACTTGCCCGAATCGAAAACATTTACGATTTGCCAACCAATGGTAGCAAAATCAGCACACCATTTAGACCATATAAAGCGGCAGATATTCAGCTTATAAAACCAAACACCTATGAGCCTTTAAACGTGCCAATCTTCGAGCAAGTCACTTTAGCCACAGGCCAAGCCAGTGAAGCGGGACTAATAAACGAACCAAAGCCTGGCATGTTTTGTTTAATTCAATACATCGACGGGCTAAACAGCGCCCCCATTATTACCAGCATTTTGCCATGGCAAAGCCTGGTACCAGAGCATAAACACACCGATGTCAGCCTAAAGCAAAATAACCGCTCACAAATAAAAGGTAGCAACGGCAATTGGCACATCGAAACTGATGGTGATATCACCCAAACAAGTGACAAAAGCACAGTAAAAACAAGAGAGCGAAACGAGCAATACCTCACCCGAAAAACCACTATTGCCAGTCATGACACAACCCAAATAGACGGCAACCAAATCAATGAAGTAATGGGTGCGCTTAAAACCATTGTCGGTGAAAAGGCATTATTCGTTGCCCTTGAAGGGCTCATGTTAGGCACTCAAAAGCAACTTGATATCAAAGCCCATGAGAATATGAATTTAGAATCACTTCAAACCCTACATGCAAAAGCCACAGCGCTTGCAAAAGTAGAAGGTGCAACGGTTTGGTTAGGTAATAACTCAGTCAACGCCGTGCAGATTCTACTAGACCTCATTAACCTGGTTAAGAACCTGAGTGCCAGCCTTGAAAATCACGGCCATAAAGACCAAGGCGCAGGGCCACCAATAACAAAACCAGACTTCACCAATCACAAAAACACAGCAAACGATTTAAAAAGTACCCTTGAGCCAGTGGTTGAATGACTTATGCACAGATTTTGTTTGAAAGCTGTGCATAGTTGATCAAATACCAAAATTAAATATACTGTTTATATATACAGTAATTGTTGTGTGTATTATGAAAGTCATCCCAATCAAAGCAAGTTGTGGTTTCAATAACGGTGTTGAAACCCTAGCGTCAACTTACCCCGAGCTAGGCAAAACATTAGATCAACTCTTTATGCCAAACAGAGTCGCTACCTTTATTGGCTTAGCTTCTGGCGATTCAATGAAAGACATAGGCCTATTCGACGGTGATTTAATCATTGTAGATAGAGCTGTAGAAATTAAAGACGGTGATGTGATCGTTGCCAATCTTAACGGCGAGTTTGTCTGCAAAATCCTTGATTATAAAAACGGCCGCTTAATATCAGCATCAGAACAATACAAACCAGTCGTAATCAAAGACTGTGATGTATTTAGTTGTGAAGGGGTAGTGACTTCTTCAATTCGTTTGTTCAGACAAAGAGAGTGTTTTAAGTCGAAGTTGTTTTAAGATTTAAAAAGCTTTGAAGGATGCTACTTATTCACACCCTTTTCAATTCTTGAGAAAATTAATTATAGTACTTCATGTAATGAGATAGCATGTCCGATTTAAGTCCAAGTGCGGTAACTGCTGTGTCAAATAATCGATCAGGAATAATTCCAGCGTATTTCAAAACATCTGTACTATATTTATTACAATTAGAGTGTATTACGCTATAGCGCCTTGTACTTTTCCAAATACCAGCACAGTTAGGGTCGTCAGTTGGTGAATAACATTCCTTTCGTTCTAGACCAGCATAGAATGTTGCTTTACGGTATGTTGCCATGTCCACTCTTAGTAATATTGAATAATCAAAATCATTAGTTCTGTATGACTCATCACTAATGACGCCGTACTGAAACGAATAAGCTTTTCTAGGATCGTCTGTGCTGAAGCCAAGCTCTACAGGCTCAAACCCTTTTTTTGCAATAGATGAATTACTAAAAGTCTCAATCCAAGAATGGCCACCAATAACGCTTTGAATTACTTTAGGAAGAACTCCAGTAGTTTTGAACTTAACAGTTACAAAATGAAAATCTCTGTTATTTTCTAAACCAGGCATCGAAAAAAAGTGGGTTGTTCCTGATGTATTAGTAGCTAAACCCTCCAATTCGAATGGAATGGCTTTAGCTGTGTTGCAGAACAATAGCATTAAAATAGTTAAAAATATCTTTCTCATTGTAAACTCCTTGTTAATTGAGTTTGAATGATAATTGTTTACTTTAATGTCAGTCAATAGGTAAACAGAGAGAAATACTTAAACAACATGATTAGTGTATATGATGATAGTAATAAGGTTACTAATAGATGTGTGTAGGTGTGTGTGTACTTATAAATTTAAAATCAAAAAAAACATTAAAAATCATTGGTTAAAGGTTTTTTTCTCATAGTCATGCCAATAGATAGTAGGGATATCTTCAACGTTTTCTTGTGTGTGTAATTGATTGTTTTCTTGCATAAACTTTTAGCTATCTATGGTGCTTTTAGATTGGTTGATAACAAGGGCATGGTAACACATATGAAAAATGGCTTCGATTCTAAATGAGCCAACCTTCTTGCATTAAACAACGCTTGCTTTAAAGCAAATAGGGTAAAAAGCGACTAGACGGTATATACCAAACTTTTTACCAGATACGTTTAGGCCAGTTAATCGTTTTTGACCATCAAGCACAAATTAAAGAGCGTAAAAGAGAATACACCGAGCATTTGGCGCATTCGCTCGCCCAAAAACAAGCCGATGCTGAGCGGTACCAGGCACAACAAACAGCAAAAGCGAATTGGGACGTGCTCAACGACGAGCAATTAGCAGAACTGCAGTATAAAGGCCATGTGCTAGTTGGACGAAGGGTTTACCATATGCAAGACGGCAAATTAACTTCGTTCAAAAAAGTAGAGTTTAATGACCTAGAACAATTTATTCCTGCTCAGCCAACAACAGAGCATTGGTCACACGCCAGAGAAGTGATAGAGTTGGCTTTTTCCTTTGCAGAACAAGAACAAAGGGAATCACCGATTAGTAATAAATTTAATAAAAACCTACTTCTCATAGGTGATCTTGAACTGGCTGAGTTGGTGCTACAAGGTAGAGCTTCAGCAATAGGCCAAGACGACTGGTGGGATGTGGGGTTAATGGCTTAGTTGTTTTTAATAAACATAACAACGATACATTTGGAGGTAAGTTGAGAGTGTGGAACAAAATAGAAAAAGTATTCAGACTTTTCTTTCCTGAATTTTCGAACAAAGTCACGTGGGCAGTGGTTATTACAGGTTTGGGGCTCACAACAACAAATTTTCTCCAAAGTGTTGTGAATTGGATCCTCTCTGAACAATTTGAAATGAAGGTATTTGGTGAGTATGACGCAATAGCTGGTGTAATTTTGGTCACACTAGGCCTATTTCATAATATTTTGCTAGAGCGTGAGAAAACCAAAGTACAAATTAATAAAACTCCCTTATCGGACAAAGAGGCTCTTTCCAGAGAGCATGATATAAATTTATTCAAACGTATTACTGAAGACTTTGAAGAATATTATTTAACCGATTATCTTTCATCGATTCGTGACGATCACTCATATTTAGCTAGTCATAAAAGAAGAGTTCAGGCATTTATTTATTTCATTGACGAACCTGAATTCGAGTTCCTTAACCAAAGAGTTCAAGAAGAGTTTCAACGCTTTGGTAAATCACTACAAGAGCTTATGCAATGGAGTGCATTGCACTTTTTCCACTTTCCTCCAGACCTTGTGGTGGAAGATCAACGGTATTGTCTATACCCAGAGTTAAACCATGACCGAGGAGGTGATTACGATACTACAGGTAAGTATCAAGAGTGTTCAAAGTCAGCTATTGCTCTTACTAAAAAAGTTGATGAACACTATAGAGCATTTCGTTCAGTGGTAAAATCCCAGCTGTTCGTATAATTGAGCAAAAAGAAAATAAATATCTAGTTATTAAGTGTTTAGACTGACAATTAATTTTATGGCGATTTAGACAAGATGTGACGCGTGGGCTAAAAAGTGCGTCTTTATTGGAAGGAAACTTATGAACTCAAGTTTAAGAAAATTTATCAGACCTAGTGCTGGTAAAGAGATGAATGTTAATGAGCTATGTGAAAGGATTGATACTGTTTGTGAGTGGCTAGGCTCCTGGGGGTTTAATATTTCACCAACTAGAATAGCTAATTATAAAAAGTATATTTTAAGCTGTGTTGGTGAAAAAGTATCTGTGCTTGAGTTTGAATCAGTAATGTATGACCTTTCAGAATTATTTTCGATTTATCAAAACCTAAGAAGTTTAAATGATTATTCTCTTGAGCCTCTCCTTAAAGAATTGATTAAAGGGCCTGTTCGGAAAGGAATAATGGTGGGGGACGACAGAGCGAGAAATTTTGAGTTTGAGTTAAAAGTTATTGGTGAATACCATAGTTTAGGCTTTGCACTGGATTTGACTACCAATGCTGATTTGATAGTGAAAGATAAAACTGGAGCTCAGTTACTTATTGAATGTAAAAGATTAACTTCAAGTAAAAAGTTAGCAAAGCGCATAAAAGAGGCAGAGAAACAGCTTCATAAAAAGTATAAATATTGCCAAAAGCCAAATGAAACTAGGGGGCTCATCTTTTTAGATGTCTCTAACCTAGTTAACACTGATTTTAAAATCATAAGAGCAGATACTTTGCATAAGGCCCATTCATTCCTTTCGGTGAAGTTGGAAAGCTTTGCTGATGATAATCAAGAACTATGGCTTGGGATTAAGGATTTAAGAACTTTGGGAGTAGTTTTGTATTGTTCAGTTGCTACAAAAATTAACGAGCAGCTCTCCACTGTTACAAGAATATGGCATGGAGATTACTTGTCTTCAAACCCAGAAGATTTGCATTTCTTAAATGAGTTTACAAAACATTTTGCAATCCCTAATCAGAATTTATACATCTAAAACTAGCAATGCTTTATCTAAACGATAAGTAGCCTAGCTGTTCTTCTTTTGTAAGGTTTTTAATGAGTGATGCAGCAAGGCGTGCTGTATCATTTTTAGTGAGGTTCAAATAGTGTTTAAATGCTATGGTTGTTACAAATGTTGCCCCGCATTCTTTAGTATTTGTACATGTACAATATAAATCAGCTACGCCCGCTGATTGATTCTCTCTTGATGTAATGATTGCTTTGCTTTCACAGTTAGGGCAATTCACTCTCATAACTCTGCACCAAATACCAAAAATAAAGAGCTGTAATTATATACAGTGGTTGGTGTGCTGGCAAACTACCGTCAGAATATCTAGGCAGCAACCAAAGTGCCGAAAAAATCACTCCTCCTCGCCTTCCGCTTTCGCACAAAAAATGCGTCAAATTGACAAGCTTAGTGACAGCCATATTAAAACTAAGCCAAGTAAATAAAGGATCTAGAAGATTGTTGAAAAGGATCTGAATGTCAAAGTTGTGACATGCTTTGACACGAAAGTGACAATAAAGCCTTAAAAATCATTGTAAAAATTGAAAATCAAAATAAACTTAAATAATTATGACTTAACTCATAACTATTTTATGAAATACTTGTTTAAAGGAATGCAAACCCAAGAGCGCTTTGAACTGCTTTTATCGCTAACTCGCATCCAAAGTGAGAGTGTGATCAGTGCGCTTAATGATTATTTGGTCAGAGGCATGGATAAGAAAGCAGCGGCACTTGCAAATGGTGTTCAAATGCCAAACTTTTCCGCCGCTTTAAAAAAATTAGAAGCTAAAGTTGAATTAGTTGAAAGAATAAAAGAGTTAGATTATCAAAGTCAGTTTTTATGAACATCGTGTATAAAAGTATCAATTTGATAAAATAAAAGTTCGGTCGTTTATTGAAGGTATACCAAAAAGCTGTCTTCTCAATTTTCTTCATTGCCAGGCTTAAGCATTTTTGCTTTTGGTATTTTGACAACGCTTTAAAGCGGTCAGTTTTTTTAAACTCTTTTAAGCTTTCTTTATACCTATGTTTAAAAGTCTTAGTGCTTTTTATTCCAGACAAATAAATAACTGAATAGAAAGTTATTCCAACGAATAAAATAAAATCGAAATGCTCAGGTGGAAATGCCCACAATAGAGGAATAGATGCTATAAGCAAATTTCCTGCTTTTACGCATTGCTTGTCATAATATTTAATATCTTTATCTATCTTACCAAACGAATCAGTCATTGAGTTCTCCTAGTGTTGTTATTCAAGAAAATCATAGCAAGAAAAAATCTAATAATTTTCGGGTAAAAAAAAATAGTTAATTTCGGAGGCTGAACCCTTAATAGCTTTGGCTTGCAAACTTAGTAGTTGACTTAAGAGCTCAATAGTTTTCTTATATGCTTCAATGTGTTGTAAGTTTCTAGGAGTCAAAATGTCTGATAAGGTTTACTCTAGAGCGTGTCCTTTATGTGATACTGAAGCTAAATTTGTATACAGAGACCATGAGAATAGAAGACTATACCTTTGTCCGAACAATGAATGTGGCAAGTTTGAAATTAGCTTAACAGCTGAAAGAAAATTAGTATTTCATAGTGAGTTCATGAAAGAAGTTAATGAAGCTAATAAACAAAAATTAATTTTAGAGATTTTTTACCAAGATGGGTTACAAGCAAGCTGTAAAAAAGATAAAAGTTTAACCTGAGGTCATATTATGTTCGAAATAGGGAAAGTTTATAACCGTCAAAAAGAAATACATGGTGTGTATAAAGGCCAGCAATATGGAGGTATTTCTACTCCAAAAGATCATCCATACATTTTCATATTTACCAGTAATGCAGGGGAAGAGTTTGGTTACTCTGACGGATTTCACCCGGATGGAACATTCCGCTATACAGGTGAAGGCCAAGAAGGTGATATGAAAATGGAAAAAGGTAATTTAGCAATTCGAGACCATAAGTTAAATGGTAAAGAAATTTTGCTGTTTGAGGAATTTAGTAGTGGCCATTCAAAATTCTTAGGCTTTTGTGATTTTTTAGATCACCACATTGAAATTAGGCCTGATAAGCATGATCAAATGCGAAACGCTTTTATCTTTCATTTGGAACTTTATACAAAAGCAGAAGGTATAAAAGCTCATACTCAAGGTGAGCCAAACACTAATTATTTAGTCAAACCAACTAGAGGCAAACCACTTAAGAAACTTCGAGAATTAGCAATTTCAAGTACTAGCAGGTTAACTAATTCAACTGAACGTTTAACTTCAATAAGGTACCGAAGTGAAGCTATAAAACTCTATGCAAAAAAGAGAGCTGGAGGCTGTTGTGAAGGGTGTGGAGAAGAAGCCAAGTTTAAAACAAATGTTGGACCTTATTTAGAAGTTCATCACTTAACACGCTTAGCTGATGGTGGTCCAGATATGCCTGAAAATGTAATTGCCTTATGTGCAAACTGTCATCGCCGAGCTCATTACTCAGTTGATAGCAAAGAGTTCAATGCTAATTTACATGAGAAAATCAAAGCTAACGAACAGAATTTCAATTAAGTCTTGTATTTAGCATGCTTAGTTGAGCCAGATCCTTATTCAAAAGAGATACGCTTTCTCCTATAAAAAAATTGGAGAAAGCAATGGAAATAATATTTTTAATTTTAGTACTATTATTTGAAAGTTTGACATCACTTACTAACGCCCTTCAGTTTCTCTACTGTACGCAGGCCAGCAAGGCCGAGCATTGCAAGTGTAAGCTCAAGCATTACTTCAAGAGGCAATTCGGGCTTGCCCATGTCAGGAAAGAGCCAAGTAAGAAGGGGGTTGATCACAAAGGCAAATAAAAATCCGAAGCCACACACCCACATTAAGAAAGGCCGAGCACCCGCAACAAAAATGCTGCGGTGTGCTGCCTGCACTTCATTCACTTTAGTTTGGGCCAGTTGCGGCCTTTGCGCTAGTCGTTGCTTTACTGTATCAAGAGTTAACTCTTCTTCTTTGGAGGTAAACAATTCGTCTAGCACATCGCCAACTGCTTTAACTGGTTCAGCAGTACCAACGTTGAAAATATTTGATAGCCAGCCCATCACTTACCTCTTAACTTGTTAATAATATTCATAGGATCTTTACCAAACCTTTGCCCCAAATTATTCAGGCCATTGAACAAGTGCGGTGCCAAATATGCACCTACACCAATAAAGCCAGGTCGGGCGCTTTCGGCTACTTGCCAAAAGTCACAAAAGCTCGAAACTAAATAAGCAGCAAGTAATGCCATTAGCGCGTTAAAAAAGTAACGGCCAAAAGTAAAAGCGTGGGGCGATAAATAGAGTTGAATAGCAGCCGCAGCCATACTGATTATCACAAATTGCACAATCTGTTTAAGGTGTATAAAGTCCATTATTCGGCATCCTTGCTTGGGTGTAAGTCAGAGTATTCAGGTATCGCAAAATCAATGTGCACATTGCTTGGTAAGTAACGGTTAATGCCTTGCATAGTTTGTTGCAGTGGCACAACTTCGTTGTTGTAATATGCCCGGGTGATTTTGTCTAAATCACCAAAGCCCGGGGAATCACCAGAGCTTTGACCGCTTAACGCTTCTTGCGCACGGTGCATGCTCAGCATATCGTTAAGCGTGATTTTCTTAATACGCTCAAATTCGTCTTTGGTAGATATGTCACCAACAGGGGTGATTTTAATCGACTTCTCTGCATCGGCTTTGTTGCTGCGAAAGTTAAAAAACAAACTTCTAAAGTTACCAACGCCTTTACTGTCTTTGATGGCGCTTTTTAATTTGTTCTCGTGTTCAACACTTAAATTTGGGTCGGCCATACTGAAGATAAAGCCCATGTGTGCACCGTTCTTGTAATAACGGCGCCTAAATAGTGTGGCGTCTTCATTGAGCAACGCGCTTTGAATGCCGCCATAATATTCGGGTATGCCGTAAATGCCTTGTGCTGGGTCGTATTCTTTAATGTGAATGACTTCACCAGGCTTAAATCAAATTATACGTAAAAAAAGCGCCATTCGGCGCTTTGTACTTTAACTTACATTACTTTGGGATAGTGGGTAAATCAAATCTCTGTGTGATGAAGTAGGGTATCTACAATGTCACTGAATTTATTTGCGCGCTTCACTGTGTACAAATTTAAGCCAACCACTTTTGCTAAATCAATCAACCCAAAATAGCCGATAAAATTTGTTTGTGTATCATCAGTCACAAGCAAGAACTCTGAGCCAGTTTGTTCCATGGTTTTGGTTATACTGCCAACGGTTGACTGCTCAACTTGCTTCAGATTAGCTTGTTGTAGCGTATTGATTGGTAGCATAACATCGCCAATTGTAAGCTCTTTACGAAGGCAATTTAATCTGTCTGCGGTCGCTAATATATGACGGCTACCTAGTCTGGCATTTGAAATTAGGCCAACTATTTTATCTTTAGTATCAATAACAAAACTCATTTTATGATGTGTTTTGTTAAGTATTAGCTCTACCTCATCAAGACGCGTATCTATTTCAATATGCTGAATTGGGTTAAGCACAAGGTTATGCATTAGCTGTAAAGCTGGTTCATTTTCATCAATTAATTGATTATATGTGTTAGCAAATTTAACAGGAGCAAAAGTTAAGTTAGATGCAGTTTGTGTTTCTAATGGTGTAAATGCGTTCATGAGTCACCTCTTTAAAAAATTAATAAGCACGAAAGTTCGATATTAATTTTTGATAGGTGGTGCTCTTATTGGTGAAAACTCAATTTGTACTGTAGCAGCAGAAATTGAAAGAACAAACTCAGAATGGTTTATCGGGCCTTTGATTATATCTGCTGAAGAAATAATTGTGTCGTCTAGATCGTCGATGACATTAACATTATCTTGATCTATCGCCACAGAATTTACAGACAAAAGAGTGTCGTGCTCGGCAGCTTGCGCGGTCGAGACATTAACTAAGCTGAAAACGCAAAGAAGCGTCAATATCTTAATTATGTTCATACTTCACCGTATTTAACACTCTAATAAACCCATAACTTCAATTTATGGGTGACCCAAATAAAAAACAAGACTTAATATGTAACAACGTATAAATCTTAGGTGAGTATGATACGCCTTGAATCTGAACTGGTTATGAATTGAACTGGTTTTTGGTGGGGGTTATAAATTAAAAGTCAGTTGCTTGCCCAAGGGATCTAAAAGCCCCAGCAATTAAAATACTGGGGCTTGCGAGGCTTAATCTAGTTTTTCTAAATTTTTAGCTGCATTTGGGTCATTGAAAACATGTGTATCGAACTCGTTTTCAGACTTGGCAACAACACAAGTCACCATACAGTCACCTGTAACATTTACAGCTGTTCGTGTCATATCAAGCAGTCGGTCAACACCCATAATGATAGCAATACCTTCAACTGGCAGACCTACTTGGTTAAGTACCATTGCAAGCATGATAAGACCCACACCAGGCACACCTGCAGTACCTACAGAAGCAAGCGTAGCGGTAAGGATAACCATTAAGTAATCACTGATTGTTAAATCAACAGCGAAAACTTGTGCGATAAATACAGTCGCCACACCTTGCATGATGGCAGTACCATCCATGTTAATAGTCGCGCCTAGAGGCACGGTGAAAGACGCAACAGAGTTATGAGCACCTAGCTTTTTAGTGGCTGTTTCAAGGGTTACTGGCATCGTTGCACTTGAACTTGATGTACTAAACGCAAACATACATGCGTCTTTCATCTTAGTTAAGAAGGTTACAGGGCTTAAACCCGTTAGAATTTTTAAAAGTGCAGAGTAGTTGATCAGTGCATGAATAAATAGAGCGGCTAATACAGTAAAGAAGTACTTTGCTAAACCTAGGATCAAACCCATTTCAATGGTTGTAAATAACTTAGCCATTAAACAGAAAACACCAATTGGCGCTAGGTTCATTAAAATAGTCACAAGTTTAAGCACAACCGTGTTTAAATCATCAAACACTTTTGCAATACGTTTACCCGGCTCACCACTTAGTGCCATTGCAATACCAAATAAAAGTGCAAATACGATAACTTGTAACATGTTACCCTCAGCCATCGCATTGATAGGGTTCGTAGGGAACATATTAATAATAACTTGAGTCAGCGTTGGTGCTTGTTTTGCGTCAAATGCTGCTTCGGTAGGTACGTCATAACCCACACCTGGGCTCACTAACAAAGCAAGTGAGATTGCGACGGTAATGGCTACTGCTGTCGTAGTTAAATAAAGTGCGATTGATTTGCCCCCTAAACGACCTAACTTTTTAGGGTCACTTAAGCTACATGTACCACACACCAAAGAAATGAAAACTAAAGGCACAACTAGCATTTTTAAGCTGGCAATGAAAATTTGCCCGCCGATGTGAAATAAGCCGTCTACAAAGAAGCCTTTAACGGCTAGGTCAAATAGCCCAAGAGGTATTAAAACGTCTTCTTTATCACCAAGAATAAATTGGAAAAGCAGGCCTAGAAAAACACCCGCAACCATGCCCAGCATGATGCGAGTGGTTAAACTCATCTTGTTATTTTGTGTCATATCGATTGTTAGATTTTTTTAAATTCATAATAGCCTACCAGCATGGTGCGCTGAGACCAAAAAAAAACGTTAAATAGTTAAGAAAAAGTTGTGATTTTTAATCACTTTATAAGGTAACATGAGGAGATAATAATTTTAATTCAGCTAGGGAGAGGGGGTAATGCCTTTGATGCGCTGGTTTAGCATTTTGTTGTTTTCCTTATTAGTCACAGCTTGTGGCGGCGGTGGAACAATAGATAAAACAAACAATAATACTGGAGATGGTGGTTCTTCAAGCGATTACCAACTTACGTTATCGATTTTAGAACAAACGACAGAGCTTTCTCTGCAAACCCCCCTCACAATTGAAGCCACACTGAATAATGACGGAGCGGCTGTAGCCAATACCCGTATTAATTTCACGGCTGACGAATATGCGCGTTTTGATGGACCTGCATCAGTGTTGACCAACAGTGAAGGTAAAGCGACGGTTAAGTTGTTACCAACAGATCAAAAAGGCGCAGGCGCAGTGAGTGCGTCAGTATCTATTGCTGAAACAACATTAGAAGAGCAGATTGATTTTACATCGCTTGGAGATGGTGGTTTAAAAATTACCGTGACTATAAAAGATACTGATGGTGCCGTAATTACCCAAGATAATCCGCTTTCAACTTCAAAGCCTGCTATTGTCACTGTTGAAGTTATGAATGATAACACCCCAGTATCGCAAGCTGTGGTGGAGTTAGATACTGATCAAAGAGCTGAGCTGGATTACGACAGTGGTTTAACAGAATCAGATGGTAAAGCGGTTTTCTTTTTGACACCTAACACAACAAGTGGTCCAGGCTTTGTAACTGTCACTTACAAAGGTACTCTCAATGAGCAAACTGACGATGTCATTGCAAGAGGTTACTTTTTCACCGAAGGTTTTAGTACCAGTAGTATTTCTTTAAGTATTGATATGTCAGACGCAGATGGCAATCCAATTACAACTTCGAATCGTCTAAGTGAAGATAAAAATGCCTCTGTTGTTGTTACATTATTAGAGGGCTCTAAGCCTTTATCTGAAAAATTTATTACTATCAGCGCAGGTAATAAGGGTATTACTGTTCCTGCTGATGGTCGTGTTGTAACTGATTTAAACGGTCAGGCAACAATCACACTTTTGGCAAACACAGAAAGTGGAGTTGATGCACTGACAGCAACTTATACACATAACGACACTGATGTTGTAGCTGTTAGGCCATACTACACGGCGAGTAACCCTAAATTTGATGCTGATCCTTACAAAATTTCATTTACTGCGAAAAACCCATTAACTAATGAGCCATCAAATATGCTAGCAGGTGGCAGCGCGTTAACGTTAGAAGCACAGGTTTTACTTAACAATGAGCCAGTAACAAATACGCGTTTACAATTTGAAGTTGACCAATATGCAAGGTTAGATCACTCTTCAGGTTCAATCTTAACCAACCAAGAAGGTATTGCGTCAGTTAACTTACTTGATAATGATTTGGAAGGTGCAGGTAAAGCGACAGTCAGTTTTGAAAAGCCAGATGGCAGCACAATATCTTCAAACATCTTCTTTGATAGTGCAGGTACTGGTGGTATACGTTTAGCTGTTAGTGATGTGCTAGATAAAGATGGGAATAAGATTTCATCAGAGAATAAGGTTTCAGCTGAGACAGACGGATTTGTGACTGTCACGCTGACTGAGAATAATGTAGGTGTGTCAAATGCGCTTATCTTGGTTCAAGGAGATTCTATTGGCTCCACCGATCCTAGTAATGGCAAAATAGTCACTAATGATACAGGTGTTGCTAGTTTTAAGTTGAAACCGACAACTGAAGCTGGTTTAGGTGAATTCACTGTAACATATCAACAAACTGAAAATTTAGTTTTTAGACAAACAGGTTATTATCAATCCTCTGGCAACCCAAACATCCCTGATACAAGCTTGTATAACATTGATGTAAGAATTTTAACAGGTTGTAATGATGATTGGGATGCTAACAGGAACGAAGTTAGACTGGACCCAACAGATCCAGATTTTGGTTGTACTAATTCGGCTCAATTGAGCTCTAATGAGCTAGCAGAAATTTATATTTTGGTTACACCGGCAGATAATGATACAGCTTATAACAGACAAATTGTTTCAGTAGAAACAACTCTGGGACAAGTTTTACCAACTAATGGTACGGCTTTAACAGACGATCAAGGTGTTGCACTGCTTAAGTTTCAGCCTGGAGACACTGGTGGTGCAGGCTCGGTTACTGTTACATTCAGAGGCGAGTCAAGTGCAGCTAATTTCAGTGTAGGCGTTGTTGACATCGAAATGACCTTAGACGATGGTTTGTTAGAAGGTGTAACTGAATTAAAAGCGGGTGGTAGTACAATTATCACTGCAACTTTGCGTGACAAAGAGACGGGGGATTTAATCCTTACTCCTACAGATGTAACTTTCTCGTCCGTATGTGCGGCGAGTAATGAGACTGAGCTAGATTCTTTAGTGAAGTCCTCAAACGGCATCGCGACTGCAACTTATCGAGCTAATGGTTGTGTTGGTACCGATACTATCACTGCAACAATTGAAGCTGGTGGTAATAATGCTGTTCAAACTCTTGCTCTCACTGTAAGTAAAGCTGAAGCCCAGGCATTAAAGTTTTTAACAAACAATGATGGCTTTGAACAATTTATTGCTTTACCGCCAGGTGAAGGTGGCGCACCAACGCTTTCTGTCGTTGAATTCCAACTTCTAGACGTTGACACAAAACCAATCAAGCAAAAACGAATCGACTTCAGATTAACAGACTCTACAGGTGCTGCTTCTTTGACTCAAACAACAAGTAGCACAAATAATGAAGGTAAAGCGCAAACAACGGTGACTTCTGGCACTGTACCTGGTCCCTTAGTTGTGCAAGCTTGTTATATTCCTGATGAATTAATAACTCAAGGTATCAATGAGAGTAAGCCTGTAACATGCTGGGCTGATGAAGTGAAAAGGTGTGTAGATACTCCAACAGCAGAAGGTTGCCCTGAAAATGGCTATATTCCAGTTGAAATTGGAGATCAAATAACAGGTATCTCATCACGTATTTTATTAAGCTCAGGAGTGACTGATCAAGACAGCTTTGATGCTGCTTTAGTAACTAGGAATATAAACGGTCTCGATTATCTTGGTGCAACAGTTGATATAAACATTTATTTTGGCGATCAATTTAATCAACTCAGTGGAGATGGTGTTACGGCCACTGTTGTTACAAACTCAGGTGTTGTCGGCACACTCGATGGTGAAGATCTCACGCCACTGTATAACTGCTCAAGTGTTGATGCTACATGTACTTTAACATGGAGAAGACAAGGGGATATTCCTTTCTCAGAAAGCAGTTGGGGCAACCAGATCGGAGACGTTTGCGATACGTATTTTGGAGAGCCAGCTCCTTGCATTGGCTCATACCCTACGGTAGGTAGTACTGATAGTGACGGCAATGTTACTAGTCATATTGTTCAGGGGGGACGTGTTAACTTTTTAGTTGTTGCCAAAGGCCAAGAAACCTTTATAGATAGGCCTAGCGACGTGAATAATGATGGGGATGTTACACTAGAGAGACGTAATGGTCGTTTTGATGAAGGCGAATTTTATCAAAGTTATGACAGACCTGAACCATTTATCGATCTGAATGCTAATGGCACGTATGATGGAGACGTAATTTGCTCTGATGAATCAGGGGATGATGTGTGCACTCCTAAAAATTCAGACGGTGGTGTATTTGAAACTTTCCGAGATTCAAATAATGATGGCCTCTACACTCAAGGTAATGGTATCTACGATGGTTTACTTTGTGGTGAAACAGCTCAAGCGTCTGGAAAATGCAACAAAGGGCTCATTGAAGTAAGACGTAACCTAGAGCTCGTGCTTTCAGATGACGACCCATTTGTACGTTTCGCAGTAAATAAAGACGATGTTGATCTGACTATAGACAACAACTTAGATGGTCAGCCTGATGAGTTACAAGAAAATACAGCTTGTGCGAATGTTACACTTCCGGCACTTGATGATGATGGTAACGTGATCAGAGATTCTGAAGGCGAAGTTGTTTATGCAATTATACAAGAGTTGGAACCAATTACAGGCCATGATGACTTGTGTGATATAAAACAAGTAACGCTTGGTGATAGAGGTGTTGAAGGATTAAATGTTTATATTTATTTTTCAGACAGAAATGGTAACCCCCTTCCAGCAGGTACTGAAGTTGAGATCATCAGTACTAATGGTAAGTTGGATGTAAGTAGTCTTAACTCAGAGATTCCTAATACAGGAAGGGTTGAATCAGATTACGCGATAGCCTCTCTTTCTAGAGAAGTTGAGTCTAACGGTCAAGAGAAAGGCTTGTTAACAATTCAATTTACTTTCACTAAACCAGACGGTGAAAATAAGGTCGTCACAAAAGAAATTGACGTTCTGGACGCCAACCAATAACCCTACTTGAAAAAATGCCAACCTAACGGTTGGCATTTTTGTATTGTTTCCATTATATTGCGCAGCTTACTTATTGCTTGATACATTTTTGCTTAAAATTGCAACAAAAACTGTGTAATTAATCATTAATCAGCTAAAACTTTGTATTAAAAGCTTGTAACAATAGGTGTTTGTAGATATACCTATAAATATTCACGCCCGATGGGCATACACCAAGATGAGTCAGAATAGGCAGCTATGGGCAAATCGTTAGTAATTGTAGAGTCACCTGCAAAGGCGAAAACAATTAATAAATACTTAGGCAAAGACTACATTGTTAAATCAAGTGTAGGTCATGTGCGCGACCTTCCGACCTCAGGTGCAGGCAAAACAAAAGGGGTTGCGACCAAATCTCCGGCAGAAGTAAGAAAAATGTCGCCGGAAGAAAAAGCCATATATAAGAAGAACAAAGATTACGCAAATCTAGTCGCTCGTATGGGTATTGACCCTGAAAAAGGGTGGGAGCCACATTACGAAGTACTTCCAGGCAAAGAAAAAGTCGTACAAGAACTTAAAAAACTCGCTGAAAATGCTGAACACATCTATCTCGCAACCGATTTGGATAGAGAGGGAGAGGCAATTGCTTGGCACCTTGAAGAAATCATCGGTGGTGAGCCAGAGAAGTATAAGCGCGTTGTTTTCAACGAAATAACCAAAAATGCGATTCAGCAAGCATTCGAAGCGCCAGGTCAATTAAATACTGATATGGTTTACGCGCAACAGGCTCGCCGTTTCTTGGACCGTGTTGTTGGTTTCATGGTTTCGCCTTTATTGTGGCAGAAAGTCGCTCGTGGTTTGTCTGCGGGCCGTGTACAGTCAGTTGCAGTAAGACTGCTGGTAGAACGTGAACGTGAAATCAAAGCGTTTATTCCTGAAGAGTATTGGGATATTCACGCAGACACAAAAACCAAAGCTGAAGATGTTCGCTTTGCGGTCACCAAGTTCCAAGGCCAAGCGTTCAAGCCTGTGAACGAAGCTCAAGCTATGGCTGCGGTTAATACTATTGAGTCTTCTTCATTAAGCGTTGTTAAAGTAGAAGAAAAGCCAAGTAAGAGTAAGCCAAGCGCGCCATTCATCACATCGACGATGCAGCAGGCTGCAAGTACGCGCTTAGGTTATGGTGTTAAGAAAACCATGATGTTGGCTCAGCGTCTTTATGAAGCGGGTTACATTACGTATATGCGTACTGACTCAACCAACCTTTCGAATGACGCGGTTGCAATGTGTCGTGACTATATTACTGACAACTTTGGTAATAAATACTTACCAGAGAATGCGATAAAATACAGTGCAAAAGGCAATGCGCAGGAAGCGCACGAAGCAATTCGTCCATCTGATGTAAACGTATTATCAGGTCATGTAGAAGGCGTTGATGCTGATGCTAAAAAGCTATATGAGCTTATTTGGCGTCAATTCGTTGCGTGTCAAATGACACCAGCAGAATACGACTTAACAACCATTACGGTTGGTGCGGGTGATTACACGCTAAAAGCCCGTGGTCGAGTACTACGTTTTGATGGTTGGACTAAAGTACAGCCTTCAGTTCGTAAGAAAAACGAAGAAGATCAATCACTACCAGCGGTAGCGGTGGGCGATAATGTTGACCTAGTGGCTTTAGACCCTAAGCAGCACTTTACTAAGCCACCTGCACGTTACTCTGAAGCCAGTTTAGTAAAAGAGCTAGAAAAGCGTGGTATAGGTCGTCCTTCAACATACGCAGCAATTATTTCAACCATTCAAGACCGTGGTTATGTACGCGTTGAAAACCGTCGTTTCTTCGCTGAAAAAATGGGTGAAATTGTTACTGACAGACTAGTTGAGAACTTCGATGACTTAATGAACTTCGACTTCACTGCGAAGATGGAAGGACGTTTAGATGACATCGCTGAGGGCGAGCGTGTCTGGACTCAGGTACTTGATAAATTCTACGCTGATTTCAAAGAGCAGTTAGAAGTTGCTGGTGGTGACGAAGAAAATGGCGGTATGCGTCAGAACGTCATGGTTGAGACGGATATTGATTGTCCGACCTGTAATCGCAAGATGGGTATTCGCACGGCTTCTACAGGGGTTTTCTTAGGCTGTACAGGTTATAATTTGCCGCCGAAAGAGCGTTGTACGACAACGATGAACTTAGTTTCCGGTGATGAAGCGGTTGCGGCAGATGTAGAAGACGTTGAAACTGAAACCCTGATGCAGATGAAACGTTGCCCAATTTGTGAAACGGCGATGGATTCTTATCTAATTGATGAAACTCGTAAGCTTCATGTTTGTGGTAACAACCCAGGTTGTAGTGGTTATATCGTTGAACAAGGCACGTTTAAGATCAAAGGCTATGATGGTCCAGTTATTGACTGCGATAAGTGTGGTTCAGAGATGCAGCTTAAATCGGGTCGATTTGGCAAGTATTTCGGTTGTACCAACGAAGACTGTAAAAACACGCGTAAACTTTTGAAGAGCGGTGAGCCAGCGCCACCAAAAGAAGACCCAGTGCATTTACCAGAATTACCTTGTGAAAAGTCAGAAGCGTATTTTGTATTACGTGATGGTGCCTCGGGTATCTTCTTAGCGGCACACACATTCCCTAAATCTAGGGAGACACGTGCTCCTAAAGTCGCAGAGCTAAAACAGTTCAGAGATAGAATTTCACCTAAGTTCTATTACCTTGCGGATGCACCTGAAAAAGATTCAGAAGGTAATTTAGCCGTTGTACGCTACTCGCGCAAAACTAAGACTCAGTATGTAATGACTGAAGTCGAAGGTAAAGCGACAGGCTGGAAAGCAACGTATGAAAATGGTAAATGGGTTGAAGAAGATAAGCCAAAAAAGAAAAAGGCTGCTAAATAATATTCTTTAGCTTTTAATCGTAAAAACCTGAGCTCAGCTCGGGTTTTTTATATGTGTTTCTTAATTCATTTTATCTTTTAAGCGGAAATACGAAATTTGCATTTAGTGATCGAGTCGAACACTCGACTAAAAGCGTATGTTTCTACATGTATATCAATGCCCTAAAGTTGGTGGAGTTTGAAAAGCTTGTTTATTTATGAATCTTGTTCTGAAGCAATAAGTAAGCGCTCATATAGAGCGCTTACTTAAAAGAAAAACATAGTTTAGAGGTTGGTATATAGTTGTTTAGATGAATTTCGATTTGCAAAACAGGCAACGATAAAATAGCAGCAAGCTAAACCAAGACTTCCTGTTGAGACCTCTTCTGTTTCAACTACAACACCAGTAATTGCCAGTACAAAACCCAATGTAAAGACCAGAGCAATACTAAAGAAAGCGGTCTTTTTACAATAGTTACCCACTGAAAAACATAAGAGTACGCCAGCTGTATTGACCAATGCATAAGCAGCGGTAAATTTGAAATTCGGTTCATCGAATCTGAGAAACTCTATGGTTCCAGCCAGTGACAAAGAGCAAGCAAGTATACAAAGCGCATACTTTTCACATGCTTTTGCATAGGCTGTTTTCGCTTCATTGACACTGCTATAAATCGGTAAAGTGATCAATGTTCCCCATGCTTGTTGCCTCTGTATTCTTGTCCATAAGATCATAAAAGCAAGAATGCACACAAGATTAGAAAATATAAACAAGCTAGGTCTGCCCGCTATATAAAAGTAATTTAAGGTAAGTAAGGCAACAAATATGATTAGCACGAGTACAGTGTATTGTATGAGCGAGCGGCCCATAAAATAGCTTAATGGGAAAAAGAATTTATTTAATCCTTGTCCATATCCCTTTAAAAAACCTTTAGGGATAGGAGACCAACCAGACTGAAGTGCGTGCTTATAATCAACTAACGCTTGAGCTTGCCATTTGAACGCTGTACCAAAGTGTTTTCTAAACAGCACTAAACAAATGTTTAAGATCACAGCTAAAGCGGCCAGCCAAGTAGGTACTTCTTTGAAAACAATAGTAAACCCGATAATTGCAAAGAAAAAATAGGCACTTGAGTTAAACATTTTGCTAGTAACTCGGCATTTTAAATAAAACAAAGTGCCTATTAAAACTGAGACACTGAGCAATTTAAGTACGTCATATTGTTCAAAAATAATGGCACTTGTGATCAAAATCACATGTGGTGCAACAATAATGATGTTGCCTTGTTTGACTATGTGCTCTGTGTAACCTGGTACCAAACTATGCCACTCTGTGGCTTGCAGGCGAATGCTTTGCCAAGAGACTGAAGCGAAAGCACAAATACTGGTAAAACAGATTGTAAATGGCAGCGCCTCGCTTACCCCTTTCGCCATAACAAGAACACTGATAATGACAAAAATAAACATGGGTAGCAGGTAGTTTAAGCTGCCGCACTCTTTGAACCAATAGGCATAAAATCCTTTATGCCAAGTGCGGTTTAGCGTATTACTCATGCGTGTAACTCCACAAATAATTGCTCAAGAGATAATGTCGAAACATGATTTACACCAGCAATATCTTGGTCTAGGTAACCCGAGATGATTGCTGCGTTATTCTGTTTGTTAAGAATATCAAAGTCACTTAAATTGACCGACGTTTCGTTGGTGAAGCTGATTTTCCGCACTGATGTCTTGAGTTCATCTAATTCGTTAAAGAGTTTGATTTCACCGTCTTTAACAAGTGCAACATGGGTCGCGACTCGTTCAATATCTGAAGTGATATGTGTTGAGAAGATAACTCCAGAGCCTGATTCGAGCGATAGGTCAAAAAGATCAAGCATAAACTCTCGACGCGCGATAGGGTCTAAGCTGGCCACAGGTTCATCTAAAATAAGTAGTTTAGGCCGATATGCCATAGCCATGATTAAAGCAAGTGCTTGGCGTTGACCAATTGATAGGTTTTCAACCATATCATCAGGATTTAATTCAAAACGTTTTAGCCAATCTAGCTCAAGTGTATTATCCCACTCGCTATAAAAACTTGAGTGTAAATCTAACGCTTCTCTAATCGAAAAACCTTCATATCCAAAAGCTTGTTGGGGCACATAACCAACTTGTGACTTTAATTCTGTATTTAGTTGAGTCGGGTTCTCCCCGAGTGTAAATACTTCGCCCGTATCTACCTCAATGAGGCCAAGGGCACTGCGCAAAAGGGTTGTTTTACCAGCGCCATTTTTGCCAAGCAAACCCACAACCATACCAGGCTCTATGGTTAAATCGATGTTTTTTAACACCATGTTTTGATTAAATATCTTATGAACGTTTTTATATTCTAAAAGGGCGGTTGTC
Source organism: Pseudoalteromonas sp. AWM4_233 (assembly GCF_056158285.1). Taxonomy (NCBI): domain Bacteria; kingdom Pseudomonadati; phylum Pseudomonadota; class Gammaproteobacteria; order Alteromonadales; family Pseudoalteromonadaceae; genus Pseudoalteromonas; species Pseudoalteromonas sp. AWM4_233. The sequence continues at coordinate 1,552,083 of NZ_JBSWSZ010000001.1, forward strand.
ATTATTATTGCTCCCATCTTTGTGAGATTATCTCATGTAGTTCGTTCATGGTTACACCAAGCTGTTTTGCCTGCTGTATTAGTTGATCTACCCCTTCATAAAGAAGCGTTTGACCTTGTTCTGATGACTGATGTTGCTGCTCTGCAACCCGTGTAGGTTGGCCTCTTCGTCTTTCTAACCAACCTTGATCTACAAGCATGCCAATAGCCCGCGACACTGTCATCGGGTTTACGGTGAAATATTCTGCAATTTTCCTAACGGATGGCAACTCTTCTCCAGCTTGTATTTGGCCACCTACAATTAAACGAACGATTTGTTCGTGTAATTGTTTATAAATTGGATCGCCACTACTGGGGTTGACATTAATAAATTCTAGCATTAATCTGAACTCACTGTATTAATACAATAATACACCAATACACTAAGTTAAAAGTATCATAGTGTGTGTAAAAAGCAACAAGGAACTCAATGATGAGCAGAAGTAACATGACAAAAACAGGTCTTTTTAAGTTAGCGGCTCTGCCGTTAATGATAGGGCTTTCATCTTCAGCTATTGCAGAGCAAGATAACAAAGTAAAACCAGAACTTACTCCATGTTATGCAAAGGGTTTAGATGACAGATTATTATGTGGCAGCATTAAGCAGCCAGTTTCAGATAATCCAGCGGATGGTGAAATAGATATTCATTTTGCAATCATTCCTGCAATCAAGCCGAGTAAACCTGATGAAGCCGTACTTGGTTTTGCTGGAGGTCCAGGCCAATCAGCCACAGAGTTAGCGGCTATTTTTGATAGAAACTTGCGTTTTGCACGTGAATCAAGAGATATATTATTAGTTGATCAACGCGGTACAGGTAAATCCAATAAGCTTCAATGTGATGGAGCAGACTTAATATCTCAATTTGAGTTAAATGATTTAACCGAAGACATGGATACCTTCGCAAAAGAAGAAACACTAAAGTGTAAAGACGATCTTAATACCGACCTATCACATTATTCTACTGTAGCAGCGGCAAAAGACTTTGATGCTGTAAGAGAAGCGTTAGGATATAAAGGCCTTCATCTATACGGTGTGTCATATGGTACGCGTATAGCGCAAGAGTATACTCGTCAATTCCGGGGTTCTGTGATCACCAGCACACTCGATGGTGTTGTGCCTATGCAGCAAAGTTTAACAGCGATAGGTAAAGCGATTGATGATTCGATGAATGCTTTACTTGATAGATGTGAAGCAGATGCAAATTGCTCAAAAAATTACCCGAATCTTAAAGCGAACTTCTACAAGTTACTTGATCAATTAGATGAACAAGCCATTGAAACAACCGTTCGTCATCCAAGAACGCACAAGAAGATAAACTTAGTACTGACAAAAATGAAGGTGTTTAGTACTGTCCGCATGGCCTTATACAGTCATACGACACGTGCATTAGTACCTTTAGCAATTAGTGAAGCATTGAACGGTGATTATTCACCGATTGTAGGTCTACTTTCATCAACAGATATGATGGATAGCATGGCGATGGGTATGCACAGTGCGATTGTCTGCTCTGAAGATTGGCCAAGCTTAACCAATGCCTCTCGAGCAGATCATGGCCAAGCTTATATGGGACGAATGATGATTGAAGGGTTTGATTTAGCTTGTCCTATATGGGATGCCAAGCCTGTAGATAAGTCTTTCTATGAACCAGTTAAAACAGATATTCCTACGCTCTTATTATCAGGTGGCTTAGATCCGGCTACACCAGTAAGTTGGGCTGAAATGGCAATGGTAGAAATGAGTAACGCAAAACACTTGGTTGCTGAGAGCGCAACACATGGTGTTGTGTCACAAACTTGTGCTTCGAGTATTGTTGGTAAATTTATTGACTCGAATGGGACTGAAGAATTAGACGCGACTTGTTTAGAAAAAGACAATCGCAAACAGTTTTTTATGAACTTAAACGGTGTTGCATTGCAAGCAGGCAATGATTCTGAATCGAGTGAAAAGGAGTAAGAAATGATTTCTGTAAATAACTTAGAAAAGAAAATCGGTTCAGTAAAAGCCATGAATAACCTGAGCTTTACTGCACAAAATGGCAAAATCACAGGTTTGTTGGGGCCAAATGGTGCAGGTAAAACCACTTGTTTACGTACTGTATTTGGTTTACTAAAAGCTGATAGTGGCAATGCTGAGATTGACGGCATTGATGTCGCAAAAGAGCCGATGGCTGCAAAACAAAAATTGGGCTTGTTTCCTGATCCATGTGGTTTATACGAGCGTTTAACCCCGCGCGAGTACATTCAATTCTATGCTGAACTAAGTGGCATGGAAACGGGTGCTGCAAAAACTGCAACCCAAGATGTTTTAAGTAAATTAAAAATGGACGACATTGCGGACAGACGTTGCCAAGGCTTTTCACAAGGTCAGCATATGAAAACGGCGCTGGCACAAGCAATTGTACATAAACCAACCAATATTATTCTTGATGAGCCAACTCGAGGTCTTGACGTAATGAGCACGCGTATTCTTCGTGAGTTATTACTAATGTTGAAGGAGCAGGGACACTGCGTGCTGTTTTCAAGCCATGTAATGCAAGAAGTGGCCGCACTGTGTGATCATGTTGTGGTAATGGCGAAAGGGCAAGTTGTAGCAGAAGGCTCGCCAGCTGAATTATGCGAGCGAACCGGCAAAGAAAGCCTAGAAGAAGCGTTTATTGAATTAATCGGTAGTGATGAAGGAATTGCAGCATGATGAAGTTACTGTCAGTTTTATTTAAAAAAGAAGTATTGGATGCAAGCCGTGACAAGCGTTCGGTAATGGCTGGTTTGTATTATGCCATTGGTACACCCATTATTATGTGTTTACTATTTTCAGTGATGTTAAAGCAATTTGCTTCACCAGAAGATTTAAAAATTACCATTAAAAACGCAGAGCAGGCTCCTAACCTAGTTCAATATCTTGAAAGTAAAGAAATTGTGCATGGTACAGGCGACGACGTTAAAGATATCGTGTTAGAGATTAGCGATGATTTTGCTGTAAAGATGTCTGAAGGCCGCCCAGCAACGGTTACTGTTGTTGCAGATAAGTCTAATGATAAGTTACGTAAGTCAATTTCACGATTAGAGCGCTCACTCGCACGTTATAACTCTGAAGTGGCAGGTTTACGTCTATTGGCAAGAGGTGTTGATCCAACGCTTATGAGAGCTGTTGATGTACAAGTACATGACCAAGCAACACCTGACTCTAAAGGCGGTATGTTCTTAGGTATTGCGACGCTATCTATCGTACTGACTCTGTTTTATGCGGCGATGAACCTAGCCATTGATACCAGTGCGGGTGAACGTGAACGTAATTCTATCGCTTTATTACTAAGCCACCCAATTAGCACATTACAAATCGTCTTGGCGAAGTCAGGTGCAATAGCAACATTCTCAATGTTAGGTCTTGCACTTATCTTAGTGGTTTCAAAGTTTGCTTATGGCATGGTGCCTTGGGAACAACTTGGATTTAGTGTTAACTTAAGCATTGAATTTATGCTGTTCTGTTTTGTGATTGGTTTACCAATTGCATTGATGTCGGCAAGTTTACAGGTGTTTGTGTCTTTCATGGCGAAGTCGTTCAAAGAAGCGCAAACCTATGTAACCATGGTTTTATTTGTACCAATGGGTCTAAGCATGGTAACTACCTATGATATCGCGACAGACGTTGTACAGTGGTTACCAATCGCGGCACAACAATACGCAATGATTGAATTTATCAAAGGTAATGATATTCCTGTCGCACAGCTGGCATTATCAACATTGGTTACTTTAGGACTATTCGGTGTATTTAGTTACCTAAGTAGCCGCATGCTGAAAAGTGAAAAAGTGGTATTCGGTTTATAATTAATAAATAAAATATTCCCAACCAGCCCCGTTCTTCACGGGGCTTTTTTATATGTGAACAGCTGTAAATATAACGTTATATTTAGTAATGATATTAATATCATAACGCTACATTTCATGAAGGAACTAAAGATTAATGAAAAGATTATTCATTTTACTACTAAGCTTTATAACTCTTGGGTGTGAAAAGCCACCTAGCTTTCAAGAAATGAAAATGAACTTTGAACAAAATAAGCGCACATTTTCAGAACTTCAAAGCTTTGTTTGCGAGATGGGTAAAGTGGCACAGCCATTTAGATACTTCGATGGCAGTTTTGCTTATAGCATGAGTGTACCAAAACGAGAAAATGTACCTACGATTCAGTATTTAGATGAAAGGTTATCTAAAATAGGCGTAACTTCTATTGGTTTTAAAAAAGGTGAAAATGTCAATTGCACGCTAAGTATACAGCAATATGTGGCCGGTTTTGCAGGCTCTGGTGTTTCATATGATTATAAATATAACGTTGAAAACCCTAATACACCCAGCGAACAGGGTTTCACCCTTGAACGCTTACCTGAAAAAGGGCTCGTTCGATTTGATGAACCTCTAGCAAACGGTTGGTATCTTTCTTTTTATAGTAATTAACGAATTTAAAAGTTATTGTTAATTTAGGCCATCACTGCTATTAAGCGCTTTTTTATATAAGTGATGAATTGGTTACTTAAACCATTACTTTCCTGTTGTTAACCCTTTTCGAATGCTGTCATAATACGCCTGGTTCTATTTTGTTAAAGCGAAAAGAATAGTGAAACTCCCACATCACTTAAATATCAATGTGTGACCAGCAAGTGCTTTCTTTATCGCTTTAAATTGATTTAAAAAGGTTTTATATACATGTGTGAACTTTTGGGTATGTCTGCTAACGTACCTACGGACATTTGTTTTAGTTTTTCAGGTCTCTTAGAGCGAGGTGGAAATACCGGTCCTCATAAAGATGGTTGGGGTATTACATTTTACGAGGGTAAAGGCTGCCGTACTTTTAAAGATCCAGAGCCAAGTTGCACATCTGAAATAGCGAAACTAGTGAAAGCTTACCCGATTAAAAGTGTTTCGGTGATCAGTCATATTCGCCAAGGCAATCGTGGTCGTACGTGTTTAGAGAATACACACCCGTTTACGCGCGAGCTTTGGGGTCGCGAGATTACGTATGCACACAATGGCCAACTTTCGAATTACCAAGATTTAAAACCAGAATTCTACAAACCTGTAGGCAATACTGACAGTGAGCTGGCGTTTTGTTGGATCTTAGACAAAATCCGTGAGAAGTATCCAAAGCGACCTTCTAATATGGCTTCTGTGTTTCGCTATGCTGCCAAGCTCGCTAACGAATTAAGAGAGAAGGGCGTCTTCAACATGCTACTGACAGATGGTGTGTTTGTCTTGGCATTCTGTACAAATAATTTACATTGGATCACTCGCAGAGCACCATTTGGTAAAGCGACTTTAATTGATGCAGATATGGTTGTTGATTTTCAACAAGAGACGACACCAAACGATGTGGTTACTGTGATTGCAACTCGGCCACTGACTAACGATGAGCAATGGCAAAAGATGGAACCTGGCGAATTTGCGTTGTTTAAGTTAGGCGAAAAAATCTAGCTCTTTACAGTGTTAAAAGCAAGAAAGCCAAGCGAATGCTTGGCTTTTTGTTATCTCCGCGAGTCATTCTATTTGTCATACTGTTTTAGCTGGACTTGGAATTGTTCAATTCCTTCTTTACCCTTATACATTTTTACAAGTAAGTAATCATATTCTGGGGCAAACCAAGCTGTTGCTTGTCTTTTGTTATTATCATACAGACGTTTAACTCTGATTGTTTCAATATTACCAATAGGCAGTGTGATGGTTTCTTTTCCATCAACTTCAAAATCATAATTACGCTGATTGCCATTTTTATCTATGATCGGATAACTAAATGAAGTTTTTCCGGCTTTTAAATCTTGTCGCAATTGAAATTGATAAGTGAGTAAATCTTTTTGATCTGCTTTCCAATCAATTTTTAGCGGATGTTTCTTTTTGCTTGAAAAGATTTGCTTCTTATTCTGGTCAAATACTAGGTTGTATTGTTTATCTGGCCCAGTACCTTTTCGCGACATTGCGTATTCAAGTGGGATTGCCTGATTTTCACTCATTTTGAACTTTGCGCGTTCGTTTCGTTCATCAGAGAAAATCATCCACTCAATATCACTCTGATAAGTCAGTATATAAGTATTGTCAGCATTTTTTGTTAATTCACGAAGTGCGCTGCCTTGAACTGAACCTTTACGGCTAACTTCATATTCTGCGCGATAGGGAGTAAGCGGATCGGCAAAAACCGATGTTGAGAAAATAGCGCTTAGTGCAATAAACCAAGCGCTAATATTTTTATTCTGGGTAGTGCGCGCCTTGCGGTGGAAGGGGTTGATTGTCAAAAACGGCATAGTCTGCTTCCATTGTTAGTCTCTGTTCGCTGAACCATTGGACCGCCAAAGGATAGATTATATGTTCTTGTTCGTGAACCCGCTGGGCAAGTGACTCTGCCGTATCATCTGCTAAAATTGCGACTTTAGCTTGTAAAACAACAGGTCCACCGTCTAATTCTTCTGTTACAAAGTGGACACTTACGCCATGCACGTCATCTTTTGCATCTATTGCTCTTTGGTGGGTATTCAGCCCTTGATACTTAGGCAACAAAGAAGGATGAATGTTCAACATTTTTCCTTTAAATTTTTGCACTAAGCTAGGGGTAAGAATACGCATAAATCCGGCTAATACAACTAGATCTGGGTCAAAAGAGTCAATTAATTGTGCAAGTTGTGCATCATAGTCTTCGCGTGATGCGAAATCTTTATGGCTAAGAACACAGGTTTCAATGCCTGCGTTCTCTGCGCGTGTTAGGCCGTAAGCATCGGCCTTATTGCTGATAACAGACACAACGTCACCACTAATTTGCTTACTTTGGCAAGCATCCATAATGGCTTGCAGGTTAGACCCACTGCCTGAAATCAATACAACAATACGCGATGCTGACATTACTCAGCACCACCAATGATTTCTACTTGTTCTTCACCTGCTGCTGCAGTTTGAATTTCACCAATGTGCCACGCGTCTTCACCTTGTGCTTTTAAGATCTCAAGGCTCTGCTCCAGTTTGTCTGCAGGAACAACTAAGATCATACCAACACCACAGTTGAATGTGCGGTACATTTCGTGTGTTTCAATGTTACCGTTTTCTTGTAGCCAGTTGAACACTGCAGGCCATTGCCAGCTATCACCTTTAACAACTGCTTTTGCTGATTCAGGTAATACGCGAGGAATGTTTTCCCAGAAACCACCACCAGTGATGTGAGAAAGCGCATGTACATCTACGTCTTTTAATAGCTCTAGGATAGACTTAACGTAGATACGCGTAGGTTCCATTAGGTGTTCACCTAATGTTTTGCCTTCGAATTCTGAATTTGTATCAGCGCCTGATACTTCTAGTACTTTACGAATAAGCGAGTAACCGTTTGAGTGAGGGCCGCTTGAAGCAAGTGCGATTAGCTGATCACCCGCAGCAACTTTAGTGCCGTCGATGATTTTTGATTTTTCTACAACACCAGTACAGAAGCCAGCCATGTCGTAGTCATCGCCTTCGTACATACCCGGCATTTCAGCAGTTTCACCACCGATAAGTGCACAACCAGAAAGCTCACAGCCTTTACCAATGCCAGTTACTACGTCAGCAGCAACGTCAACGTCTAGTTTGCCTGTCGCATAGTAGTCAAGGAAAAATAGTGGCTCAGCACCTTGAACGATAAGGTCGTTTACACACATTGCAACTAGGTCGATACCTACTGTGTCGTGCTTTTTAAGATCGATAGCAAGGCGAAGTTTTGTACCAACACCATCTGTGCCAGCAACTAATACAGGCTCTTTATAACCAGTTGGAAGTTCGCATAGTGCACCAAAACCACCGATGCCACCCATAACTTCTGGGCGACGAGTTTTTTTCACTACGCCTTTAATGCGCTCAACTAGTGCGTTACCCGCATCAATATCAACGCCAGCGTCTTTGTAGCTAAGAGACTGTTTATTCTCGCTCACAGGTTTTCCTCAAATTTGCTAATAGGGGTTGCTTAGAAACGCGCGTATTTTACAACAATTGCTTAGGTGGGGCTAGTTGAATCTAAGTGGTAAGGACAGATATCCTTCACAAATAAAATACGCAGCTAATTATGCTGCGTATTTTTAAAGCAATATGTACTTAATATTGAATATTAAGCTTCGGCGATGATTATCGCGCGAAGTGGGGCAGGATAACCTTCGATTGTTTTAGTTGGGTCGTTCGGGTCAAGGAAATCAGCCAAAGATTCTGTCTCCATCCACTCAGTACGTCTTTGCTCATCTAAAGACGTTACATCTTCGTTGACTACACGAATATTTTTGAAACCGACTCGCTCAAGCCATAGGGTTAAGGCAGCTGTGCTTGGAATAAACCAAACGTTACGCATTTTCGCATAGCGATCTGTTGGTACTAATACAGTATGAACATCACCTTCAACCACCAGTGTTTCTAATACAAGTTCGCCGCCTTTGCGTAATTGGGCTTTCAACTGCGTCAGAAAATCAATCGGAGAGCGTCTGTGGTATAAAACACCCATAGAAAAAACCGTATCAAATGCCTTCAGCTCAGGTAATTGCTCAACGCCGAGCGGTAAAAGGTGTACGTTTTCATCTTGGTTAAAATGTTTGATAGCTTGAAACTGTGATAAAAACAAATCTGATGGGTCAATACCAACGACAAACTCTGCACCTGCACCCTTCATACGCCATAAATGATAACCTGAGCCACAGCCGATATCTAAAACAGTGCGTCCATGAAGAGGACTGATGTGCTCAACTAAACGATCCCATTTCCAATCACTGCGCCACTCAGTATCAATGTGAATGCCATGGATATGAAAAGGGCCTTTCCGCCAAGGCATCATGCGCTTTAGTAAGTGGGTAAGCTGCTTTGTGTGACCTTCAGATAGCTCTGTTTCTAAACCAAACTGCACTTTATCTTTGATATTAATATGCTGCGTGTTTGATTCTGGTAGGTTCTTAAGAACCTTCTCCCATTTCGGCCAATCACCATGTTGGGCTTCTTTTTGCCAATGTGTTAATTGCGCCGGAAGTGTATCTAACCAGTGACTAAGTGGCCCTTTAGCAATGGCCGCATAAAAATCTGTAAACCAAGTATTCATTTTAATTCCGTTATTTAATCGCAACCATTGAGCAGAAGTTGAAGCATTGATACCAAACTTGAGTTTGACTGAAGCCAATATCAGATAAGCGCGTCAGATGAGTGCTCAATAAATCAGTGCGCATTACATTTTCGATAGCCGTACGTTTTTGACTTATTTCTAATTCTGAATAGCCGTTATGACGTTTAAAGTCGTGGTGCAAGTCAATGAGTAAATTATCTGCCTGTTCATTTTCTCCGCGAAATTTCTCGCTAAGAAGAAGTACACCACCAGGCTTAAGGCTGTTGTATATCTTCTCTAGTAATGCTCTACGCTGCTCAGGTGGGATAAACTGTAAGGTAAAGTTCATAGCAACAACGCTGGCATTTTCAAGATTAACATCATTGATATCGGCTAAGTTTACTTCAACAGGCACATCAGATTTAAAGCCTTTTAGATGAAGTTTGCAGCGCTCTACCATAGGTTCAGAGTTATCAATGGCGATTATAGTACAGTTTTCTTTCTCGATATTGCGACGCATACTTAAAGTAACCGCACCCAAAGAGCAACCCAAATCGTATAAATTAGAATTACTTTGTGCAAACTGACCTGCAAGTTTGCCCATGGTGCTGACGATTGTTGCATAACCTGGCACGGAGCGTTGGATCATATCAGGAAAAACTTCGACGACATTGGCATCGAAAGTAAAGTCTTTCACTTCAATTTGATTGGCGTAAATGCTGTCTTTGCCAGTCACTGTGTATCTCTCTTTAAAAATAATGTGGGTATTTTAGCATTTTTGAAAAATTAGTCAGGGGTTAATTGCGTAAGAGTAAACAGGTTAAAAAATTGAAATGTTTTATTAAAAATTTGCTTAAAATGTCGATGTGATCAATTATTAATCCACTGAAGTGGACTATTATCTAGTCATGTAATTCGATGCAAGGAACTCAGCATGTTGTTTTTAAAACTATGCGATTTTTTTCACAAATTTCGATCTCTTTACATAGCTCTTTGGCTTTTAATTATAGTTACAATTATAGGATGTACCTATTATTCAATCGCATTAGATAAAACTGAAAGTATTGGCGTGATGGTGGTTTGTTTGGTAATGACTTGGCCACTTGCGAGAATTTCACGACTAAACAAGACAAGATACAAATAAACGCTAACAGAATTTTCAGATATGTAGGTTTTAGTCACTATTAAATAGTTTCAGAGCCTAAGCTAGTTTAATAATTGTTCTATTAGTGTAACGAATGACTTTATTCGCTACATTATTGTTGTAAGTTATTAACTTGTCACATATCTTATCTGTAAGTTCGGTTAGATAAGAAAGAGAAGAAAATGGCGAGAAACAAAGTGATTAGCACAGAAGATATTTTATCAACCCTGTGCCACTCGGTGACCGAAGTTTTATCCTCAGCAAGTGGCAATCAAATTTCATATTCAGCAATGGTGCAAAAAATAACGCGTACTTGTATGCGACCTGATATTGGTTGTTTTGTATTGTTTGACGGTGGTTTTACAGGACTGGTTGTGATGAATTTCACGCAACAAGCTGCAATGGAAATTTATCAAGATTACATGCATAACATGGGTATGCCGGAAGAGGAAATAGCGCAGAGTCATTTGTCGGATGACGTATCAAACGTATTAGGTGAGTTAATGAATCAAATGGTCGGTGATTTCACTGGTAAGGTTCGTGAACAACTGCACACATCTATAACGCAGAATCAGCCGAAGATGATGGCGATTAACAAGCAGGTACAAATCTCTGTTGATACGACGATGGATCGCCCTCAAGCGCGTCGTGTTACATTTACGACACAAAATCAGAATATCTTCTATCTTGAACTAGCGATGGACAAGACTGAATTTATTAAACTGCATGATTTTGACATTGCTGAATCTGTAGACCCAGATTCAATTATTGAAAGTCAAGCTAAAGTAAATAAAGCGAAGCAAGATACTTCTAAAACAAAAGCAGCAGCCAACAATGATGTAAGCGATGATGCTGATGATGACTTCTTAGCTGAGTTAGGTTTATAAGCAATTTAGACATTGAATAGAAAAGCAGGCTTCGCCTGCTTTTTTTGTGCTAATAAAAACTGAGTTGTTCTTGTTGAAGCACTAAAAATAACCTCAGCTCAAGTTCTAGCTGATGATATTCAGGCTCCATATGGCAACACAGGTTGTAAAAACTTTTATTGTGATCTTTCTCTTTGAAGTGTGCTAATTCATGGACGACTAAAGCTTTTAGCAGTGGCTCAGGTGCTAAACGAAGTTGCTCAGCAATGGCGATTTCATGCTTGGCTTTTAACTTGCCACCGTGCTGTTGTCGCTTAAAGGTATGTGTGCCCAGTGCATTTTTTACTAAATCTTTCTGCTTCTTATACTGTACTTGCTGTAACTTAGGGGCATTCTTTAAATATCGTTGCTTGAGTTCATTCGTGAATTCAAAAAGTAATTTATCGTTTTTCAGACTATGACCGACAGGGTATTTGTTTTTGAAAAACGAAAGTAGCTTATTACTGCTGATAAGCATATTAACTTGCGCTTGAATATTTTCAGGGTAATGACTGAAATAGTGTGTATAAGGGTGAGGCACGATTTGTTCTCTATTCTAATTTGATTCAATTCTAAAACAATGAGTTTTGCTTTGCTTCTTTTTCAGCAGGAAATGGCAAACTGACAGTATGCTCAAGACCTAAATCAGCAATAAACTGTCTTGCTAGAAGTGGTGAGTCATAGTTATCGGCGGTATGGAAAAACACATAGGGGGTTTTGCCTTCTTCAAGCCACAAACGAATTTTATTTAACCAAGGTTTGTAAAAAGCTCTATTGTCTTCAAGGTTTGATGTTCCGACATACCTGATGATAGGCGCATTGCTGGTGGCTATGACGTGAAGTGGTACTTTAGGCTTTTTAGCCTGAGCATCAATGATGGCTTCGGTGTTTGGCATTTCACTAAAAAGAGGGCGTGTATCCATCATGATGCGGTTGTAATTATGTTTCATTAAGAATTGGTTATAACTGCGTTCATTGTTGCCTTTATCAAAAAAGCCTAAATGCCTTACTTCAACGCCAAGATTAAGCTCCTCTGGTAATAAAGCACAGAATTTTTCAATGCGATGCAAATATTCGGGCGAACATGACTTGGGAAGCTGCAGCATTACTTGCCCGATTTTAGGAAAAAGTGGGCTAAACAAATCAAGCCAAGCTTTTAAGTCATCTTGGCAATGTTTTAACGCCATGTCATGGCTAAAGCGCCTCGGTATCTTAAAGGTAAATTTAAAATCCTCGGGCACCGCCTGATACCATTTTTTTATAGTGTCAGGTTTGGGGTCTGCATAAAAACTGGTGTTACCTTCAACGGTGTTAAAAATTTGGCCATATTCTGAGAGCATATTGCTTGGCGCACAGTTAGACGAAAAAAAACGACCTTTCCAGTGAGTGCTACTCCATTGTGGACAACCTAAATAAAGCATATTTTTGAATAAATGACTTAATCTGAGCACGAGAGTGTAGCAAATAGGTGCATTAGTTGGAAAATTTACAAACTAATGCGAAAGCTCGGCACTTCAAGGATGACATTAACGACGATTTTTATATAATTGGAGCAATTTTTTCATTAAACGAAGTTCAGCACTAAGCTTGCTGAACAAACAGGAATGCTATGCGCTCTATATACTGCGGAAATTTAAACAGCAGCCATGTTGGTCAAGAAGTAGAACTATGTGGTTGGATCAACAAACGTCGTGACTTAGGTGGTCTAATTTTCATCGACTTACGTGACCGTGAAGGGTTAGTTCAGGTGGTATTTGACCCTGAAGTTGAAGGTCTGATGGATGTGGCGAATACGTTACGTCAAGAGTTCTGTGTAAAAGTAACGGGTACTGTTCGTGCGCGTCCTGAAAGCCAAATTAACAAAGATATGGCAACGGGTGAAGTTGAGATTTTAGGCACTGGTTTAACGGTTATTAACCGTTCTGAGCCATTACCACTAGACTTTAACCAGCAAAACTCTGAAGAGCGTCGTTTAAAGTATCGCTATTTAGATCTTCGTCGCCTTGAAATGTCAGACAGAATTAAGCTTCGTGCTAAAGCAAGCAGTTTTGTGCGTCGTTTCTTAGACACAAATGACTTCTTAGACATCGAAACGCCAGTGCTTACTAAAGCAACGCCAGAAGGTGCCCGTGACTATTTAGTACCGAGTCGTGTGCACAAAGGCAGTTTTTATGCGTTACCTCAGTCTCCTCAGCTATTCAAGCAACTATTGATGATGTCTGGTTTCGATCGTTACTATCAAATCGTTAAGTGTTTCCGTGATGAAGACTTACGTGCTGATCGTCAGCCTGAATTCACACAAATCGATTTAGAAACGTCATTCATGACGTCTGATCAAGTTCGTGAAGTCACCGAGCGTTTAATTCGTGAAATGTGGCAAGAGCTTCTAGACGTAGATTTAGGAACTTTCCCTACAATGCCTTACAGCGAAGCAATGAGTCGTTTTGGTTCAGACAAGCCAGATCTACGTAACCCGTTAGAGCTTGTTGATGTTGCTGACATTGTTAAAGATGTAGAGTTCAAAGTATTAGCTGCACCTGCAAACGATGAAAAAGGTCGTGTTGCAGTATTAACAGTACCAGGTGGTGCAAAGCTTTCTCGTAAGCAAATTGATGAATATACAAAGTTTGTAGGTATTTACGGTGCGAAAGGTCTAGCTTGGATGAAAGTCAATGACCGTGATGCAGGTGTTGAAGGCGTTCAATCTCCAATTGCTAAATTCTTAAATGAAGAAGTCATTAATTCACTGCTTGATCGCACAAATGCACAAACGGGTGACATCATCCTATTTGGTGCTGATAAGCGCAATGTTGTAAACGAAGCGATGGGCGCGTTACGTCTGAAAGTGGGTTTAGACCTTGAACTTACAGACCTAAATAAATGGGCACCATTATGGGTTGTGGACTTCCCGATGTTCGAAGAAGACGATGAAGGAAACCTACATGCAGTACACCACCCATTTACTGCGCCAAAAGATATCTCTGCAGCAGAACTTGAAGCTAACCCAGCGGCGGCTATCAGCGATGCATACGACATGGTACTGAATGGCTATGAAGTAGGTGGCGGTTCTGTTCGTATTCACAATAACGATATGCAACAAGCTGCATTCCGCATTCTAGGTATTGAAGAGCAAGAGCAAGAAGATAAGTTTGGTTTCTTACTTGATGCACTTAAGTACGGTACACCACCACATGCAGGTCTTGCATTCGGTCTTGACCGTTTGGTTATGTTGCTTTGCGGAACAGATAACATTCGTGACGTGATTGCATTCCCGAAAACAACGCAGGCATCTTGTTTAATGACAAATGCACCAAGTGTTGCAAACCCAGATGCATTAACTGAACTTGCAATTTCAGTTGAAAAGGCACAAGAAGAACAAAACGACGCTTAATCATTTTTTTAACCAAGAGAGCGGCCAATTGGCCGCTTTTTTTGTACCTGAGATTTTTGAATAGGTTTAAAACTAATTTTGACTAGTTCTTCTAACAAATTCTTTAAATTATGAGTTTAGATGAGTAGTAATTACGTGAAGAGTTGTAGCTGTGATTTATGATTTACGACTTATACAGCCACTAATTGAATTAGCGGCTGTATTAAAAAGCTTAAACCAACTCGATTGGTTGGACTTTTACTGAGTTATCTTCTTCTTCCTGTTCGACTGCAGGTTCTTTAAACTCAGGTTTATCAAGGGCAATATCACCGCCGTCAATCACTTCACCTGTTTGCAGGTTTTTAAAATCAAACAACTCACCATCTGCTAAATGCGAAGGTACGACGTTTTGCATCGCAGTGAAGATACTCTCAATACGACCTGGGTTTGATTTATTCCACTCATGTAACATGGCTTTAACGTGTTTGCGCTGAAGATTTTCTTGAGAGCCACACAAGTTACAAGGAATAATCGGGAACGCTTGTGCTGTTGCGTACTGTTCAATATCAGCTTCTTTACAGTAAGCTAGAGGGCGGATCACCATATGCTGGCCGTCATCACTCATGAGCTTAGCTGGCATGCCTTTTAACTTACCGCCGTAGAACATGTTTAAAAACATGGTTTCGATCATGTCATCGCGGTGATGACCAAGAGCAATTTTAGTCGCGCCCATTTCTTTTGCTGTACGGTACAAAATACCGCGGCGAAGACGTGAGCACAGTGAGCAAGTTGTTTTACCCTCAGGGATCTTATCTTTTACTATGCTATAAGTGTCTTCTTCAACGATCTTATATTCAATGCCTAGACCATCTAAATATTCAGGCAAAATATGCTCTGGGAAGCCCGGCTGCTTTTGATCAAGGTTGATTGCAAACACGTCAAATTTAATAGGGGCAACGCGTTGAAGGTGCTGAAGCACATCTAACAGGGTGTAGCTATCTTTACCGCCAGAAAGGCAAACCATGACACGATCGCCTTCTTCGATCATGTTGAAATCACCAATAGCTTGACCAGCTAATCGACGCAGACGCTTTTGAAGTTTATTCAGGTTATAAGCGGTTTTGGCTTCTTTTGAGTGAGACACTCGGCCCCCTATTTAAATGACGGAAAAATAAGGGCGCATTATACCCAAACCACCTTAAATTGCACGTCTAAGGTGGTTTGGCACAGTATAATTAATCTTCTAATGGGCTTTTATATCCATCAGGTTTGAGGGCTAAAACATCGCAATCTAAGCTATCGATAACGTGCTCTGCTGTATTCCCGACTAATGCTGCACTTAGGCCAGTTCTGCCAACAGTACCAATCACAACTAGTTCTGATTTAAACTCTTTCGCGACATATGGAATTACATCTTCAGGCAAACCTTCTTTGATAACGCATTGACCGCGTTCTAAAGAAAACTTTTCAGCCAAAACATAAGTTTCATCTTCATGATGTTTTTTTACAGCCTCATTATATTGAGATGGATTAAATTCGGGGATCTCAATAGCAATATTCACAGGTGTAGCAGGGTAAGTATTAACAATACTGAGCTTCGCATCAGCAATATTACAAATGAACTTAGCATCACTAATAATTCGATCGTTAAGCGCTTGATGCTGTTCATTATCAGAAGCTGCATTCACGGCAGCAAGCACATGTCCTTGCTCTGGCCAAGCATGATCTTTAACGAGCAGCACAGGAGTTGGGCATTTACGAATAAGATGCCAGTCTGTGGGCGTAAAAATAACAGATTTCAAGGTGTCATGCTGGTGGGTACTTTTTACGACTAAGTCGAAATCACTGTTAATAACAGTTTTTATAATGGCCTCGAAAGGACGGTTATGCCAAACGACTTTTTTGCTTATCTCTATATCTAAAAATGAAGCCGTTAACTCATCTAGCCATGCTTCTCTGTCTTTAACTACAGCGTCTCGCATAGCATCACGCTCTTCTTTAGATAGCATAGTAGTCATTTCATAGGAAAAGTCGTAAATGGAGAGGAAAGCGGTGATCTTGGCGCCAGTTTTTTTTGCTAAACTGACCGCGCGTTGCAAACTATGTTGTTGTTCTTTGGTTGGGTCTACAACTGCTAATATGTGTTTAATTTGGTCCATGGAGTTCACCTTTCTTGGCTAAATTGTACACTTTTAGTGTAACGCATCTAGCCAAAGGTGAAAGTATAAAGGCTTTAAAAGTTGTACTAGATCAACAACTAATTGCAGCCGTTTTAGCCAAACCTGATATGTCTAAAATGGTAATAAATTTACCTTCAACTTTAATAATTTCAGCTTTTTGGAAACGACTTAAAAGGCGGCTTATGGTTTCAACCGTTAGGCCTAAGTAATTACCAATTTCACCGCGTGTCATGGTGAATCGAAATTCTTTTCGAGAAAAGCCACGCTCGCCAAAACGATTAGATAAATTATAAATGAAAGTTGCCAAGCGCTCTTCAGCCGTTTTTTTGTTTAACAGTAATAGCATTTCTTGATCGTAATTGATCTCATTACTCATCAGACGCATGATTTGTTGACGAAGTTTGGGTAATTTGCCAGCTAACTCATCTAGCGTATCAAATGGTATTTCACAGACCATTGATGTCTCAAGTGCTTGCGCAAAGCTTTGATGCTGCATCTTGTTAATGGCGTCGAATCCAACTAGATCACCTGCTAAATGGAATCCTGTGATTTGTTCATCACCTTGCTCAGAAAGTGTGTAGGATTTAAACGAACCAGATCTTACAGCGAAGATAGAGTTTAGCGCATTACCCGATTCGAAGAGAAAGTCACCTTTGTGAAGCGGCTTTTTACGCTCAATGATTTCATCTAGTTTGTCCATTTCACTACCATTCAGAGAGAATGGTAAGCATAACTGACTGATACTGCAGTTATTACAACTGATAGTACAGTTACCTTTAGAACGGTTTTGATTGCTTAAATCCATAATAAATCCATTAAAATTAGACGCATGACATAGATTAATGTACTAATTTATCAGTTGCAATGATTAGTAGATAGAATCCATACCATACAAAAATACTGCCTAGCGCTAATCTTACCAGATTGTGATTTAAAAAGCGGCTAAGATGTTGGGCTGATTGCCCAATGGTTAGCATAGCTGGTAAAGTACCCAAGGCGAATGCCATCATAATACTTGCGCCATGTAATGCTGACTTTGCTTGTAAAGTCCAAATTAAAGCTGAATACACCAAGCCACAGGGTAGCCACCCCCATAACATGCCATAACCAAATGCCTTTTTTAAATTATCAACTGGCAAGAAAAACTTATTGAATTTGACGATGTGTTGCCAGAGTAGGGTTTTACCCATGCTTTCGACAAATTTGAGTGTGTTAGCTAGGCGCATAACGTAAAGCGCAAGTAAGATCATAAATATCCCACTAAAAATTTTAACGCCTAGGGCGAAGTGGGTATTTTGCTTGGCAAAACTCGCGCCTAGGGTTGCGACCAGCATGCCGGCAATACAGTAACTTGCTAGACGACCAAAATTATAAGCAAGACTGACTTTGATAGC
The DNA here is from genome assembly GCF_056158285.1 of Pseudoalteromonas sp. AWM4_233. NCBI lineage: Bacteria > Pseudomonadati > Pseudomonadota > Gammaproteobacteria > Alteromonadales > Pseudoalteromonadaceae > Pseudoalteromonas > Pseudoalteromonas sp. AWM4_233. Next base: position 1,570,188 of record NZ_JBSWSZ010000001.1, read on the forward strand.
CGATAGGTTTCTACTTGCAAGCTGCAGACTAGAAGCTACACCACCACACATGACAATGCAGTGGCCGCTTCCAACTAGACCCATAATAAATGCACTGAATAAACTAATCTCGTTCATTACTACTTTTAGTATGCTTGTCTTTGTCGTCTTCGAATAAAATACTGTGGCCTTGCTTATTAAGATCTGAAAACTGTTCGCTTCTCACAGCCCAGAAGAAAATGCCAATTGCGATGATCACAAACAGAATCGCAATTGGGATTAAGATATATATGATACTCATAGTTTTAATAACCTTAGAGAGTTACAGATCACTACAATCGAACTTGTTGTCATGCCTATTACAGCAATCCAAGGTGGAATTAATCCAAATGCAGCAAGCGGTAAGATTGAACCGTTATAACACAGTGAAATAGCGAGGTTTTGCTTAACTATACGACGAGTGGTAATTGCGACTTCTCTCAATGTGTTTATTGAGTTTAAATCACTTTTCAGTAACACGACATCAGCGGTATTTTTTGATATGTCAGCGCCTGTTTCCATAGCAACTGATAAATGCGCACTATTAAACACCGGACTGTCATTAACTCCATCGCCGATCATGGCCACTACTTCATTGTTTTTTGACCAAGACTCAACGGCTTTTTGTTTCTCTTCTGGTGAGCAGTTTGATTGAAAACTATCTAAATTAAGTTGTTTTGATAAGGTCTCACCAGCGTTCGAGCTATCGCCTGTTAACATATGACAAGTTAAACCAGAGCCTTTTAGGTGCTCGATAACACTTGAAGCATTACTTCTGACTTTATCAGTGAGATAAAAATCAGCAATTGGTTGTTGATTGATAAATAAGGTAGCCTGAGCTTGGCTGTCTCTTACTCCAAACCAACCAGTTTTGCCGAGTGAAAGTTCGTCTGTACCAAGTTTAGCACTGATCCCTATACCAGGATGAACAGTCACGTCGTTAAGCTCGTGATATTCAGAAGCATGTTCTAAAAAGGCAGCGGCAATAGGGTGCTCAGAATATTTTTCTAAGCTAGCACTTAGGGCGAGAACTTTTTCTTCTGTGAATTCAGATGAAAACAGTGCTGTTTTTGCGATTGAAAACTTACCTTCGGTCAAAGTGCCTGTTTTATCGAATGCGACACGAGTTAATTTTGTCAGCGTTTCGAGCACATGGGCTTCTTTGATTAATATGCCTTTTTTGGTCAACGTGGCAACAGCACAAGTTAATGCGGTAGGAATAGCCAAACTGAGTGCGCAAGGACAAGTGGCAACAAGCACGGCGATTGTCACCCAAAAAGCTTGTTCAGGATCAATCTGATACCAGCCAATCGCGGTCATTGAAGCAAATACGAGTAAACACGCAACAAACCATTGGGCTACTTTGTCTGTTACTTCAACCAACTTTGGTCTTTTGCTTAATGCATTATGCTGCAGGCGAATGATTTGGTTCAGCAGCGTATTTTGGCCAATTTTATTGATTTCGATTGTCATTAGACCATCGTGGTTGACTGTACCCGCAAATACTTGGTTGTTTACTTGTTTTTTAACAGGTAGATGCTCACCGGTCATCATAGACTCATCAACTGTACTGCTGCCATCGATGACAATACCATCTGCAGCAATGGTCTCACCGGCCTTAATGAGTACTCTGTCATTTAATTTTAGATTACGAGCAGCGACAACGTCTTCAGTGCCATCGTCCAACAGTTTTCTGGCTGTTAAAGGTAATAGTTTTTGCAGGTTTGCAGTGAATTCAGAAGCTTTAAGTCTGGCTCTAAACTCAAGGTATTTGCCCAGTAAGAGCAAAAAGGTAAACATACAAATAGATTCGAAGTAAACTTCACCCACTTCCATGACAGTTGCGTAAGCACTGGCACCATAAGCACCAAATATTGCCAGTGAGACAGGCAGATCCATGTTTAACTGTTTAGCTTTTAGGCCATTGACTGCATTGGTTAAGAAGGGGAGAGCTGAGTAGAGGATCACAGGGGTAGCCAGAACAAGACTGATCCACCTGAAATATTGTTCGAAGTCTTCTTCCATGCCTGAAAACATGCCAAAGTACATCGCAAAAGCGAACATCATGACCTGCATTGTCATAAGGCCTGCAACACCTAGCCTTCTAATGTACGCTTTTGCAGTGGCTTGTTTTTGCGCTGCTTCATCATCAGCTTGGAAAGGGTAAGCTTTATAGCCTATTTCCATTAATGATTTGATGATTTCACTGAGCAATATTTTGTCTTTATTCCATAAAATCATTGCTCGGTAAGTCGATGTATTCACGTCAACACGAGCAACGCCAGGCAGCGCTAAAAGTTGTTTTTCTATTAGCCATGCACACGCTGCGCAACTGATCCCTTCAACACTTAATAGCACCTCAGATAAGTCACCTTGATGTGTGACAAAATCATCTTGAATTTCTTGATTATCATAGCTTTTTATAAAGTTGAGCTGTTCAGGAACTAAGGTTTCAACCTTGCCAGCACTATCGGTTCTGAACTTATAATAGTCGGTCATACCTTGGTTAATAATGGTCTCGGCGACCGCCTTACAGCCTATACAGCATACTGCTTCATTATTGCCTTCAAACTCAATATGGTCATCAAAACCAGCAGGAATTGGTTCTAAGCAATGAAAACAAGAATTAGACATAGAAATTACTTCAGTGATTTATTGTATTCAGGTGATACTTCAATGGTTTCTGTCGTTGGAATAAGTAGATCTTCTTTCATTTTCCAACTGCCGTCCATAGGCTCAATAAATATGGTGTAAGCGCCTAATTGGATATCTTCAAGAATAGCGGTGAAACTACCGTTTGCATTGGCAAGGAGGTTAACTTCGAAATCATGTTTTTTAATTGTACGGTGATAAAAAGATGCTTTGAGAGCAGTAACTTTACTAAAATCACCTTTGGTAAATTTAAATTCGACGAAATCACGTTCGACGTTTAAATCACCATGAAGATATAAGGCTTTTGCTTTGTTGAATTTACTTAATTCAAGGTCAATTGCTTTACCTTTTTTATAATAATCATCTACCACCATATCTGGGCCATTACCAACCGCAAATACAACTAGACCAATACATGCAACGATGGTTGCAACAGGGAAGAACATTAAGAACCAAGGCCAAAAATGCTTATACCAAGGGGTAGGTTTCATAGTGTACTCATAGCTAAAAAACAGTGCTGATATAGTATCTTATTTGCCTATAAAAACCTAAAAAAAAGCCTCCAAATGGAGGCTTTTTTGATCTCAAATAATCTTAGCGATTCGCTTATTTATTCTGAGATAAGCTATATACATATGCTGTAAGTAAGTGAACTTTGTCTTCACCAAGAATATCTTTCCAAGCAGGCATTACACCAGCACGGCCATTGATTAATGTTTCTTCAACTGCACGTTGAGAACCACCATATAGCCAGATATTGTCAGTTAGGTTAGGCGCACCGAAAGGATTGTTGTTAGCAACAGAACCTTTACCGTCCATACCGTGACACGCTGCACACATTGCAAACTTAGCTTGACCTGCTTGAGCGTCTTTTGCATTTACTTTACGACCCGAAAGGCTTAATACGTAAGCTGTCATTTCTTTAATGCCTTGCTCACCAAGTGCACCTTCCCAACCAGGCATCGCAGCTACACGACCGTGAAGAAGTGTTGCTTTGATTTGATCAGGGTTGCCGCCGTATAGCCAATCGTTGTCAGTTAGGTTAGGGAAGCCCATACCACCACGTGCATCAGAGCCGTGACACTGAGAACAGTTTTGCGCATATAAACGTTGACCAATCTCAAGTGCTTCTTCGTTCGTTGCAAGTGTTTCAATGTCTTGCTTTGCAAACGCTTGGAAAATAGGACCAAAACGCTCATCAGCTGCAACATACTCTTGGTCTAACTGAACCCATTCACCATTGGCTTTAGCTTCTTCAATCGCCTTTTTAGACTCTTCCATTGAAGTTACGCCTTGGTTAGAACTTGTCCATTTTAGGAAACCTTGAAAGTTACCTAGACCAGGATACATAGCTAAGTAGTAAACTGACCAAACAAAAGTTGCGAAGAATAGGTAAGTCCACCACTTAGGTAGTGGGTTATTTAATTCTTCAATACCGTCGAACTCATGGCCACAGCTTTCGCCTTCTTTAACACCTGTATAGTTTTTCAGGTTCCATAGAAGTAAGCCGAAGATTAGAGCTAGACACGCTACGGTCAATACGATGACCCAAATACTCCAAAAGCTAGTCATTTTTCAGACTCCTTTTCCTCATTAGAGATTGTGTTGTTGTGCTTCTTTTCATCTTCAAAGATGGCATTAGCTGCATCGTCGAAACGATTCTTTGTACGCTTGCTATACGCCCACACAACAATCACAACAAATAGTACCAAAATTACCAGAGTCAAAATGCCTCTGTATGTGCCGTAATCCATAATAAATTACTTCAAGTGAGTGCCAAGTTGCTGCAAGTAAGCAATAAGGGCTTGCATTTCTGTTTTGCCTTTAACCGCTTCTGCCGCGCCTGCAATGTCTTCATCGGTGTATGGCACGCCAAACCCTTTGAACACTTCAAGCTTCTTAGCTGTGTCTTTACCATCTAGTACATTTTCATCTAACCAAGGATAAGCTGGCATGTTTGACTCAGGAACCACTGAACGCGGGTCCATTAAGTGTGCATAGTGCCAGTCATCAGAGTAACGCTCACCAACGCGAGCAAGGTCAGGACCAGTACGCTTAGAACCCCACTGGAACGGGTGATCCCAAACAGATTCACCAGCTACAGAGTAGTGACCATAACGCTCAACTTCGTCACGGAATGGACGGATCATTTGTGAGTGACAGTTGTAACAACCTTCACGCACATAAATATCACGACCTTCCATTTCTAAAGCTGTAAGAGGGCGGAGGCCATCAACAGGTTTAGTCGTATCGTCTTGGAACATCAGTGGTGTAATTTCTACAAGTGCACCAAAGCTGATTGCGAAAACAGTTAGGATAGCCATAAGGCCAACGTTCTTTTCGACAATCTCATGTTTGTTGGTAGAGTTATTATTGCTCATACATTACACCCCACTTAAGCCATTTGAGTATTAGCGTCAGCAGTTAAAGAACCGCTCTTCGCTGCAACTGTACGGTAAACGTTATATGCCATAACTAACATACCCGCTACGATGAATACACCACCAATAAATCGCATGATGTAGAAAGGCTTAGATGCTTCTAGAGATTGCACGAAGCTATACATTAACGTACCGTCAGAGTTAACCGCACGCCACATTAGGCCTTGCATTACACCTGAGATCCACATTGCTACGATGTAAAGAACTACACCCACAGTGTGTAACCAGAAATGCGTGTTAACTAGCTTAACGCTGTACATGTTACCGTGACCAAATAGTGCAGGGATTAGGTGATAAATTGCACCGATAGAAATCATAGCAACCCAACCAAGCGCACCTGAGTGTACGTGACCAACTGTCCAGTCTGTGTAGTGTGATAATGCATTAACAGACTTGATAGCCATCATTGGGCCTTCGAACGTTGACATACCGTAGAAAGACAGTGAAACAACTAAGAAACGAAGAACAGGATCAGTACGTAGTTTGTGCCATGCGCCAGATAGCGTCATGATACCGTTGATCATACCACCCCAAGATGGAACGAATAGGATTACAGACATAACCATACCTAAAGACTGAGTCCAGTCAGGTAATGCTGTGTAATGTAGGTGGTGAGGACCCGCCCAAATATAAAGAGAAACAAGCGCCCAGAAGTGAACTACTGATAAACGGTAAGAGTAAACAGGACGACCTGCTTGTTTTGGTACGAAGTAGTACATCATACCTAAGAAACCAGCTGTAAGTAGGAAACCTACTGCGTTGTGACCGTACCACCACTGAACCATTGCATCTACTGCACCTGCGTAAATTGAATAAGATTTACCTAGAGATACAGGAACTGCCATGCTGTTAACGATGTGAAGAACAGCAACAGTAATGATGAAACCAGCGTAGAACCAGTTAGCTACGTAGATGTGAGATACTTTACGCTTAATAAGAGTACCGAAGAATACGACTGCATAGCTTACCCAAACTACCGCGATAGCGATATCGATTGGCCACTCAAGCTCAGCATATTCTTTACCACTTGTATAACCAAGAGGAAGAGTGATAGCTGCAGCTAAGATGATAGCTTGCCAACCCCAGAAGGTGAAAGCGGCTAGTTTGTCAGAGAAAAGACGCGTTTGACAGGTACGTTGTACAACATAATAAGATGTTGCAAATAGCGCACTAGTACCAAATGCGAAGATAACAGCGTTCGTATGTAACGGACGAAGTCGAGAGTACGTTAACCATGGAGTGTCAAAGTTCAAAGCTGGCCAAGCAAGCTGTGCTGCAATAAGCACACCTACACCCATACCAACAATGCCCCAAATCACTGTCATGATAGCGAATTGGCGTACAACCGTGTAGTTGTACTCAGATTGTGATGCTACTGATTGGCTCATTTTCTGGATTCCGCTGCAATTGTTGCGATTAGAAATGAATTACCTGCAAGCAGGCCCTATTATTTATTTCACAAACTCGTCATAAAAACGTTTGAAATTTGATAAAAACGCTTAAAAAACAAGCTTGAGAAACCCTTTTTTTTGCATGGTAATAGTAATTTTTTTGCAAAAAAAAAGATACCTAAAAGAAGTGAAATCATGACATCAATCAATTTTTTGCAGTTATCGCAAATAATGACGGCTTCTAGTAGCGTTCAATTTTAGAAAAGCTTAGACTTGCCTTTTAAAATCCAACCTAAAACTAGTATGACAAAGACTTTTCATCACTTCTTTATATTGGTTTCGAGCCTGTTAGCAATCGCTTGTTCAGACTCAGATACAATTATACATGAAAGTTCAGAAAAAAGTGAAAGTTATCTTCCTCCTGAAAACTGCGTCGACGTTTCAACCTGTCATTTAGCGGATGGGGTCATGCTTTGGGTCGATGATAATTTAAAGTTACAAGCAGAATCTGAGTTTTTAATTCGTCTTCAAGTAGAACAGGATGGGCCCTTTGAGATTAAAAGTGCCAAAATTGACGGTAAGTCAATGAATATGGGCTATATCCCACTATTCTTTTCACAATTAAATGAAGATACATACATAGCACAAGGTATTGTTGGCGCATGTGACACTGACGATATGCTCTGGCAAATCGTTATTGATTATTCGATTGATGACGTTGTAAAGCAAATTAGCCTAACATTACCAATGATTTGAGCATTTAAGCAGTATAATAATATGAACAAACAGCATTTCATCGAACACTTAAAGTTTGCACTTGAAGCAAAACTTCAAGAGGCAGTACAAGCGGCAAATTCTGCGAGAGAAGATGCGACGCACGAACAAAGTGCAGCAGAAACGCAATATGATTCTCTGAGTATTGAATCAGCCTATCTAGCACAGGGCCAAAGTGAGCGTGTAGACGACGCGCACAAAGCAATTAAAGCTTTTAATGAGATTTATGAGTTGTTTCCTTCGGAATCAATTGTCATTGGTAGCTTAGTAAGTTGTGAGAATGAAGCGGGTGACTTGTATTGGTACTTTATTGGGCCAACAGAAGGTGGTTTGAAACTAGATATTAAAGGCACGGTCGTTTGGACAATCACACCGGTATCGCCACTTGGTAAGGTGCTCATGAATAAAAAAGTGCATGATGAATTTGACTGGACTATGCATGGAATAACACAGGAATTCGAAATTACCAGAATTCTTTAATTAATATCAAAACACTTATTTAAATCTGTGGTTTAATATTAACCAATGTAATCTTAAGCTTATTAACTATGTCATCGGAAATAACCCCAAAAGCAAACGAGCAATTAGACTTTTTATGCGAATTACTAAACTCTCATGGTTTGGTGCCAATTTGCTCTAAGTTAAATGACTTACAGCGAGATACGTATATAGAGGTCATGGGAGAGAGCCCGCTTAAGATACACTGCCATGTTTATGCTCAAAACGAAGTTAGGTTTAGCTATATGAAGTCGAAGAGTCGGGTTCAGATGCGCTTAGTGTTAAGTGAAACAGGGTTTAAAATCTTTGGAAAAGAAGAGTTTTTTAAGCACTTACTTACATTAATTGAGGGAAATGCGAGTTAGGTTTATAACTCGCAAACATTACTCACGAAACGCTCATATAGACTGGGCATATTTTCAATAAGTATATTGTGGCCAAGTACATTTGATGCTTTTAGCGCTTGCTTTATATTCTCAATATTCTGATATTCAAACAAACCTTTACTACATGCTATGTGGCTTATATGCCAAGGTTCTTCAGCTACCCCACCTCTAAACTCTTCATAGGGACGATAAAAGCCAAACTTAGAAAGGTTCTCGTCTAACCAGGTATTAAGTGTATAAAATGGCCCGTCAAATTGATACTCCCACGGTTCAAGCTGCAATGTTTGACCAAGCTTTAATAGGTTAGGTGCGAACACATCTAGGTCAGTACCGAAGTGATGCCTGCTTGCTCCAGGCATTGCCGAGTAAAGCATAATAGCTTGTATAATCTCGATTTCTGAGAGGTTAGCAATGTCAACAGGTTCGTTATTCGCATTTAAAATAGGGCGCTTACCTGAAAACTTGTTATTCCAGATAAGAGATTGGCGTTCAAAACTTCGATAGGCAGATGCAATTTCTAAATCAAATCCTGCATTCTTAGCGGCTAATTCTAAAGCTCGAAAATCATCGACGATCTCTTGATGAAGTTGTTTGCCTTTGTATTCGGTCAAATGCGCTTCAGAAAGGCCGCAAGCGCAAGCGGCCATATCAGGTAAAGTCATTAGCTAAGTAACTTCTCGAGTATCTTCTCGTAAATTAAAGCCAGCTTGTCTAAATCATCACAGCTAACTTGTTCATCAACTTGATGTATGGTCGCATTAATTGGACCGAGCTCTATAACTTTACAGCCCGTTTGCGCAATAAACCGACCATCGGATGTGCCGCCAGTTGTTTCTGGTGTACTCGGCAAACCGGTTACTTCTTCGATGGCAGCCAAAGTCACATCAAGCAATTCACCAGGCTCAGTTAAAAATGGTAGGCCATTTACAATCCAGTTTAAGTCATACTCTAAGCCGAATTTATCTAGAATTGCGATTGCGCGTTGTTGAAGCTGTTCAACCGTTGATTCTGTTGAAAAACGAAAATTGAACTGCACATACACACTGCCAGGGATAACGTTTGATGCGCCAGTGCCGCCTTGAATGTTTGATATTTGAAAACTGGTTGCCGGGAAAAACGCATTGCCCTTATCCCATTCAGTTTGACTCAGCTCTGCCAAAGCAGGAGACACCGCATGAATGGGGTTATGCGCTAAGTGAGGATATGCAACGTGGCCTTGTTTGCCTTTTACAGTTAAATGTCCTGTTAAAGAACCTCGACGGCCATTTTTGACTACATCACCGAGTCGGTCACGAGAAGACGGCTCACCGACCAAACACATGTCGATTTTTTCATTTCTGGCTTCAAGTAGATCGACTACCTTTGTAGTGCCATTAATGAATGGGCCTTCTTCATCCGATGTAATTAGAAACGAAATAGACCCTTTATGCTCAGGGTGCTTTTCTACAAACCGCTCAGTTGCAACCACCATGGCCGCCAGTGCCCCTTTCATGTCAGCGGCACCACGGCCATGTAATATGCCATTTTCAATGACACCGTCAAAAGGAGGATGTTGCCATTCATTCTCATCGCCTGTAGGCACAACATCAGTATGACCTGCAAAGCAAAAATGTGGGCTATCTGTACCTTTCCTTGCCCAAGTATTTAATGTATCGACAAAAAAATGCTCTTCAATGTTAAACCCAAGTTTAGCTAAGCGCTCGTTCATTAATGCTTGACAGTTAGCATCTTCAGGGGTCACTGATTTTTTTTGGATCAATGCTTGGGCTAGTGAGACAACCTCAGAATGTTGAGGTGTGTTATTGTGACTACCCATTAAGCGAAAATCTCATCATACTGGGCTGCTTTAAAACCAAGGTGTAGTTTACCATTCACCTCAAGAATAGGGCGTTTGATCATCGCTGGAGCCGTAACTAAATGAATAATTGCAGATGCCTCAGATAGGTTGCTCTTTTCATCATCTGATAAAGCACGGTAGGTTGTTCCGCGTTTGTTTAATACTTGCTCCCAACCTAAGTTTTTGCAAAATTCAGTAATTAACTCTTCTGAAACGCCGTCTTTGCGGTAGTCATGAAAAGTAAATTCAATATTGTTGTCACTAAGGTATTTTTTTGCTTTTTTAATGGTGTCACAGTTCGGAATACCATACATAGTGATCATAAGAGCCTCTTAAATATTCTGGTTTTGAGTAATTGTAATGAGTGGGTCTAGCCCAGCACGCACTTGCTTCAACGGGTAAAAGCAAGGACCTAATTTATCTGCGTTAACAATAAGCAAACTGCCGAGCAGTGGTTTTTCTAGGTGCGTGGTTTCGAAGTAAGTAAGTAATTCACCTTGCTTGACTTCTTTTTTGCCAAAGGCACTGGTTATTTGCAAACTTGTATTGGCTTGTTCTGAAGGTGGCTGAATATGAATAAGTAACTTCAAGCCATTTTTTGCAACCAATATAATCTCATAGCCATGGCGTTTAACTTGTTCAATTTTACCGTCAAATGGCGCGGTAACTTTTCCTTGGGTCAACTCTACAGTCACGCCTCTTCCAATCATGCCAGAAGAAAATAGGGCAAGCGGGTGCTGTTTCAAAGACTGTACTTTGCCGCTAAACGGACTGGCGAGATGTAAAACTGGGTCAACAATTTCATTGATAGGCGCAAAAGGAATTGATTGAGAAAACTGCATTAAAGAACCGTGTATCCGTCTTTTTTCAGCGCATTAATTGCGTCTTGAATTTGTTGCTCTTTGACTAAAACATAGTCTGTGTCATAAGTGGAAATGGCAAAAATGGAGATTTTAGCATTCGCTAATACACCAGATATATTGGCCATGATCCCTGTTAAAGAAAAACCAAGTGGACCTATCACTTCTAATGCTCGCCAATGTGCTTCAGTTGCAAAACTATCAACTTCAATATCTGAAGGGCAAACAATAGAGAGTTCTTCAAGTGTTTTAGAAATAAAGAAAATATCACACGCTAACACTTGGTTAGGAATTGTTTGGTCAACGTCAAGGCTATGTATTGAAAAGTCCTGTTTTAACAATTGTAATGTTTGCTTTGACATAGTCGCTTATGTTTATTGGGCTATATGTCTATAGTATAGCTAAGTGTTAAAAAGTTAAACCCTCAACACTTAGCTAAGTTTTACAATTGTACAAACAGAGTTAGTTTGTTTGATCTGCTAATTGCTTAGACTGAATAGCCGTAAGCGCAATCGTATAAACGATGTCTTCTACCAGTGCACCGCGGCTTAAGTCGTTCACAGGTTTGCGCATACCTTGAAGCATAGGACCAATACTTACCAGTTCAGCACTTCTTTGTACTGCCTTATAAGTCGTATTACCAGTATTTAAGTCTGGGAATACAAACACCGTTGCTTTACCTGCAACTTTACTGTTTGGAGCCTTTTTACGTGCTACGTTTTCCATAATCGCTGCGTCGTACTGTAGTGGGCCATCAATTTCAAGATCTGGACGTTTTTCCTGAGCAATTTTAGTGGCTTCACGCACTTTATCTACATCAGCACCATGGCCAGACTCACCTGTAGAGTAGCTGATCATGGCCACTCGTGGCTCAATACCAAATGCCGCAGCAGAGTCAGCTGACTGAATGGCGATATCGGCAAGTTGCTCAGCAGTAGGGTCTGGGTTAATAGCGCAGTCACCATAAACTAATACTTGATCAGGTAGTAACATAAAGAACACAGAACTCACTAAAGATGAACCCGGCGCAGTTTTAATGAGCTGAAGAGGAGGGCGAATAGTATTCGCTGTGGTATTCACCGCACCAGATACAAGGCCATCGACTTCGTCTTCAGCGAGCATCATAGTGCCTAAAACAACGTTGTCTTGCAGTTGCTCTTTAGCAACCACAGGGGTAAGGCCCTTGTTCTTACGCAACTCAACCATAGGTGCAACATAATTATCTTGGATCTCATTCGGATCTTTAATAATAACGTTTTCGTTGAGCTCTACACCTTGTTGAAGCGCAATACGTTCGATTTCTTCTCTTTCACCCAATAGTACAGTTTTCGCAATGCCACGTTCACCACAAATTGCAGCAGCTTTGATAGTGCGAGGTTCATTGCCCTCAGGAAGCACGATGGTTTTCTTTGCTTGACGCGCTAAATCGGTCAACAAGAATCTAAATGCAGGAGGAGAAAGCTTACGTGTTTTCGCAACGTCTTTGGCTAAAGTATCTAACCAATCTGAGTCGATGTTCGCAGCATTATGCTCTTTTACTTTTTCAATACGCTGTTCGTCATCACTTGGTACTTCCATATTAAAGTTGTGAAGTAACAAAGATGTACGCCAAGTATCAGCTTCAGTGGCTAGAATCGGCAGACCCGTTTCCATTGCCTGTTCACATAAAGTCATGATGCGTGGTTCAGGTTTAAAACCACCCGTCAATAAAATCGCACCTAATTTGGTACCATTCATAGCTGACAAACACGCTGCCACTAACACATCTGAGCGGTCGCCAGGTGTAACAAGTAGCGCACCCGGGGTAAAGTGATTCAAGATATTTGATACCGTTCGGGCACAAAAGGTGACACGGCGTAAACGTCTATGAGCCATGTCACCGGCATTGATCACTTCGGCTTTTAGGTAATCACTTAAGTCTGCTACACGTGGCGCGACTAGATCGAAGTCCCAAGGAATTGCGCCAAGCAACATAAACGGGTGTTTCCTGAAAATAGGCAATGACGCCAAACGGTTCATTTCATTTTCGAGTTCTTCAGGTTCATGCTGGTCAACTAAATCAGCACGTGCGCGGCCTTCTTCATCAAGCGGAGCATTTACTTTGTTGAAAATACATCCCAGTACACGACTGTGATCTATGCCGCCGTAGTTACCAGATGCTATTTCTAATCTATCTTCTAATTGTTCGTTGGTATCATTTCCTGGTGTTAATACAAATACGATGTCTGCACCAAGTGTTTGTGCGATTTCACGGTTAACACGACCAGCATAAGGCTGAAGGCGAGTTGGCACCATACCTTCGATAATCGCAACTTCATCATCACAGATGGCACTTTCGAAGCGCTCAACGATTTCTTCTAGCAGATCATTGCCTTTACCATCACCAATCATTTGTTCAGCATAACTAAGTTCAAACGGCATTGGAGGCTGAATAGTGGAACCTTGTTGCACAATAACCGTCGATTTCTCAGGCCCTATATCGTCTTTACGAGGTTGAGCAATGGGTTTGAAAAAGTTTACTTTTACTGCTTTTTGCTCAAGCGCACGTACAAGACCAACAGAGACAGATGTTAAACCAACCCCAGTAGAGATGGGGATTAACATGATCCTACGGCTCATTATTTTTGCTCCTGTGCAATGTTTGCTGCATCGTTGGCAATCATCCATTCTTCATTGGTAGGCACCACAATGGCACATGGCGCTGTTTGCTTTGTGATCACACCTTCAGAACCAAAGCGTGCCGCAAGGTTCTTATCATTGTCGATTTCTAAACCTAAGAAGGATAAATGTGCAACGACCTTAGCGCGAATTACATCTGAGTTTTCACCAATGCCACCCGTGAAAATAAGTGCGTCTAACCCACCTAATGGCACTACAAACGCTGCAATTTGTTTTGCTAAACGATAGCAGAATATATCTAATGCAAGTGCTGCTTGCTGATGCCCGTCAGCCGCAGATTCTTCAATGGTTCTACAATCATTAGAAAGTTCACTAATGCCTAGTAAGCCACTTTCTTTGTTCAAGAGCGTATCTATTTGCTTTGCGGAGTAATTTAGTTGTTCAGTCAGGTAGTTGAAAATGCCAGGGTCAATATCGCCACTGCGCGTGCCCATCACCAAGCCTTCAAGAGGCGTCATACCCATACTGGTATCTACCGATTTACCACTTTTAATAGCAGTAACAGAGCAACCATTGCCTAAATGCGCACTGATAACCTTGGAGTTTGTTTCGTTAAGGTTTAAGGTCTTGATTGCTTCTGCCGATACAAAAGCATGACTGGTGCCATGGAAACCATATCGTCTGATCCCATGTTGTTTGTAAAGCGTATAAGGCAGCGCATATAAGAAAGCTTCTGGCGACATGCTTTGATGGAATGCGGTATCAAACACAGCAATTTGCGGTAAATGAGAAAACGCAGATTGCGCCGCTTCGATACCAAGCAAGTTAGCTGGGTTATGCAATGGCGCAAGTGAAGAAGTTTTTGTGATTGCTTCTATCACATCAGGTGTGATTAATGCAGATTTTGTGAAGTGCTCGCCACCATGAACAACACGGTGTCCAACAGCAATTAGGCTTGAATCTAGTTGTAATTGCTTTACTAGTTCAACTAACTTTGCAATTGCAGTTTGATGAGCATCGTTTGGTGATAGCGCGATAAGTTGCTTATCACCATTAAACTTGTACTTGATTTGCGGATCTAGCTCGCCTAAACGTTCAGCAAGACCTGAAAGAAGCTCGTCACCCGACACAGTGTCGATGATGGCAAACTTTAAACTAGAGCTTCCGCAATTTAAAACCAGTACATGAGATGAGGGCATATGCATTTCCAATTTTGACAATAACAGTAAATGCGTATTAAGCTTAAAGCGAAGTCGCGGTTTAAGCTACGCAGTAATACAAAGGTATAATAGACAATGATAACTGTTTATTTTACCCCAATTTTGACCGAATAGTTAGCTTCTAGGAGTCCTAATGCAAAAAAGTCTCATTTCTCAAATGCAACTTGGACGACAGTACGCCAAAGAATGGCCTATGCGCAAAGAGCTTGCGCCTATGTTTGCAGAATTTAGAGTCATAAAAGCCACTGAACTTGCGATCAGTGTTATGCCTTTACTTGCTGTGATTACTTTAGTATTGCAAACCAATTGGTTGGGAAATCAGTATGTACCTCAATCTTTAGCCATTGCACTTTTCTTTATATCTTTGCCTGCTCAAGGTTTACTTTGGCTAGGGAAGCGTGCTGATACGCCGCTTAATCCATCTTTAAATACTTGGTATCAAGAATTGTTTAATAAGATGGTGGCCAATGGCTATGATGCGCCCATGCAATTACAGTCGCGCAGACCCACTTATCGAACTTTGGCAAAACTGTTAAAAGACATGTTTGAGAAAATGGATAAAGCATTTACAAAAGAGCAGTTTTAAACTGCTCTTTTCAGTTGTACCTATCCTCAAAGTAATCATTTAATTAAAGGGGGTGGGGTGTACAAGATAGTTTTATTTAAACCTTCTGATATTCGCTTAAATAAAATGATAGTGTGATTGTATGGCTCTGTTTTTCCTTTAAAGCGTCATAGTGACTTTCTTTAAACTTCCAAGCAAATGGTGTCATTTGTATTAAATGCTCAATGATTTCTGTTTTAATCTCTATTCGTTTTTCAAGTTCATGGTGTTTAACTAATTTAAACCCAGCAGGGGTATCTGGATGTGTATGTAAATTCACTTCAGGGTAAATTAACGATTTAAGCTCAAATAAATGTTTAGGGCCCGGGTTCACTAAAATTACTTTACCTGTGCTCCTCACCAGCCTTTGTAATTCTTGTTCAAAAACGGGGGCGAACACAGTGACAACACAGTCCATACTTTCATCTGAAAATGGTGCTTGTTTAGCAGAAGCAACACTAAAATTGGCCTCTTTATATCGCTTAGCCGCATATTTAACGGCTGATTTTGAAATATCGAGCCCATATACATCACATTCGGGCAGTTCATTGGCAAATAAGTGCGTATAAAATCCTTCACCACAGCCTAAATCGAGCAATGTTTGAGGAGAAGATAGTGAAATTAGATTGGCAATCTCTTGTCTCAAAAAGTGATAATGGTCAG
Organism: Pseudoalteromonas sp. AWM4_233; assembly: GCF_056158285.1. Taxonomy (NCBI): domain Bacteria; kingdom Pseudomonadati; phylum Pseudomonadota; class Gammaproteobacteria; order Alteromonadales; family Pseudoalteromonadaceae; genus Pseudoalteromonas; species Pseudoalteromonas sp. AWM4_233. The sequence goes on from NZ_JBSWSZ010000001.1 coordinate 1,586,151, forward strand.
TTGCAAAAAAGGCACGACGCGCTTGAACCATATCTAAATTATCACCGGGTTGTTTTGATTTTTTATTCTGAACAGGCAGTAAGTTGACATAGCCTTCTTTGGCGAAATCAAATTGGTGTCTGTTTTCGCAAGACATGCTATTGCCAGTTTTATTTAACGGAGCCTGACAAAGCGGACAGTGATAAATTAGCGTCATTTATCTAAGTATTCCTTATCATAAAAGGTTTTAACCCAGTGGGGTTTATAAGTAATAAGTAATGTGATTGCCATACCATTTAACATGGCTTCGGGAAACCAAATTAACGTTGCATAAAATAAATAGTTATCTAATAACTGTTGGAATGTGTACGTATCAATTAGCCAATAATATACACCTGACGACAATATTTTGAATGCGCCAATACAGCCTGCGCATAAAAATGCACAGACAAAAATATAGATAAAAAAATGTCTTGGTAATTTGCTGTAACACAGCACAAATAGGCCGTAACTGACCAATATGGGAAGTAGCGCAGTAAAAAGATAAAAGTCGGCAAATTCAGAAGTTTGAATGCTGCCAAAAGCAAGTAATAAGAGACTGGTAAGTAGAGCACTTAAACTTGCTAACCGCCAACCAAGCACTAAGGTGATGGCGGTTACTCCCAATATATGAATATTTAAATAGGGCAAAATCCCCGCTTTGATTTGCCAAAGCAGTGCCAGTACTACTGAACAGGCAAGTACACCAGTTTGTCTGATAGGCCTATGCCAAAGCGTTAAATATTCGCGTTTATCAATAGTAAACGCGAATATGATTAAGGTAACAAGCGGGGTCAATAACATAGAGTGAGTTCTAATTAAAATTTAAACTCGGCCCAAATTGGCGCGTGATCAGAAGGCTTTTCGATGCCTCTTAATTCGTAATCGATTTCACTTTCTACACATTTGGCCATCAATGATTCAGTAGCTAACACTACATCAATGCGAAGGCCTCGGTTATCATCAAAACCTTTTGAGCGATAGTCGAACCACGAGTAACGTTCTGTCTTTTCTGGTGTTAATTCGCGGAAAGTGTCTTTAAATCCCCAATCCATTAACGTCGCAAGCCACTCGCGTTCTTCTGGCTGGAATGAACATTTGCCCGTTTTCAGCCAACGCTTCTTATTTGGCTCACCAATACCGATATCTAAATCTATCGGTGAGATATTGATATCACCCATTACAATGACATTTTCTTCAGGCGTGTGATTTTCATTTAAGTGTGTCATTAAGTCTTTATAGAACTGACGCTTGTATGGGAATTTGGTTTCATGATTTATGTTATCACCTTGAGGGAAGTAGCCATTATGAATGATCACATCTTCACCTTTGTCATTCTCGAATACACCTGAAATCATACGTTTTTGGGATTCTTCTGTATCAGTCGAAAACCCTTTTTTGATTGACTTAGCAGGTTTCTTCGACATCAGTGCGACACCATAATGTGCCTTTTGACCATGGAAATAAACGTGGTAGCCCATAGCTTCTACATCTTCAACCGGAAACGCTTCATCGTGAACTTTGATTTCCTGTAAACCAATTACATCAGGTTGATGTTTGTCGATTAATGCTTGCAATTGATGAAGACGAGCACGAAGGCCATTAATGTTAAATGAGATTACTTTCATAATTTGCGCTTATAGTTCTATGTAATTTATGTACCATTTTAACATTGAAAGGGAGTTGCGAAAGCCCGAGATAGCAATTTAAATTATCTATCACTTTTTTCGGTTTGGGAGATATGTTATTTATTAGTCAATACACTCAAATTTTGGTGAGAAAGTAACCTGGCTAGAAATGCTAACTGAATTAGTGCATTGAATTATAATGACTTTATTTTTGGTTCGGTTATTGCTTTAAATTTAAGAAATGCAATTTTAATGGAACAACTTATTGAATGCTTAAGTTGAACCAGTCACTCACTATACTAATCAGCTTAATTAAGTGTTACTGCAGATTGGTATTACATAGTAGGGAAATAACATGAGCGTCGTATTAGAAGATAGACCAATTGAACAAGTCAGAGAAGAAGTTATAGACAACCTAATTTACAACTATAGCCATGGTGTTATTTCCGCAGAGGCATTTGAAAGACGTTTAGACAAAGCGATGAGTACACAGGTTCATGCTGAAATCGTCGCCTTAACAGCAGATCTTACTATGCAAGCTGACGAGAAGTATACGGCGCAAAAAGATGCGAGCTTGAATATTAATTACGGACAAAAGTCTGCAGGTGACAAGCTAGATATTAAAACGGTTTTAGGAAACAGCTCTCGAACAGGCAAATGGGCGGTACCGAAAGAAATTAACTTATTGAATGTATTGGGTTCTACAACCTTAGACTTTTCCGATGCTGTATTTGAGCATCAAGAAGTCACTGTAAATGTAAATTGCATACTGGGTTCAGAGAAAATTTTAATCCCCGAAGGCATAAATGTGATCTGCGAGGCGTTTTGTATTCTTGGTAATGTAGAAAATAAAGCGCCATCTATTGCGCCAAAACAAGCACCGACTATAAAGATTAAAGGCAAACTGTGGTTAGGTTCAGTTGATGTTGAAATTAAGCGCACGATTAAAGAAAAATTTGTGAGTTTTGCCAATGAGCTCAAGTCATTATTTGATGATGGCAGTTATGGTAAATATAAATAAACAGGATATAAGAGGGCACGCTTAAACGTGCCCTTTTTTATCATACTTTTTGTTCAGTAAATTTTAAGAAGAAAATCAAATTCGCGATAAACCACAAGTCTTTTATTAAAAAGTGACCTGTCGTAGACAAAATAGTTGATGACGTAACTGCGCCTGGGGTTGTTGCTAAAAATGTTTGTGTCATGACAAAAACTGCAAGTGACATTAACACGCCAATCCAAAGTACTTTTTTGTTATATATGGCTGCAATCAAAAGTGCGACAGCTAACAAATCATAAACACCAATTAAATTCGAAGCAGTTTGTAAATCCCAAACACTATACATCCAAGACATAAATGGTGAAGTTTGCAGTAAGTCTTCGATCCCTTGTGCTTCTATCAAGGTAAACTTCATACCCCCGATCCAAACGAGTACGACCAAAACAGGGAAAATTGCTATCCACTGCATTACATGATTAGAAAGGTTTGGGTTAAGTAGACAGATGCCAATTGAAAGTAACGCAAAATACTTAATGACGCCTTGGCCTGCTCCGATGACAGGAAATCCGCCCATGCTTTCAATCCACATACCCGTTGAAAAAAGGCTTAGTAAAGGCACTACAGACACAATAATGAGTAAAGATGCTAAAGTCGGTTTTGCTTTTTCAAAGTACATAGAAAGTATCGAAAATACAGCAAGTAAAGAAAAGCATAAAGCAGCCAATATATTAGCAATTTCATAACTTAGGAGTGAGTTGAAGCCAAAAAAATTGACTGTTTTTTCGATATGTCTATGACTGCCCATTAGCAACATACTCGTGCTCATCAATATACTTGATAATCCAACTAACAAGAACGCTACGTTGGTATTGCAATAAAACTTTTTCATTTAACAACCTTTTTAATTGGGAATACGCAATAAGACCGAGAAAGCGAAAATTTATTTCAACTTGTCTTAATTTTAGAGTTTCCGTTTATCGTGAATTGTTTATTTTGAAATTTAAAGCTATCAGAATAGCATCGCACTTAAACACGGGAATTTTAAATGATTAAAACACTTATTTATTGTGTCTTATTGCTGATAGCTATACCCAGTATCGCTAAGCAACAAACTGTTGTTCTTATCTCACTTGATGGTTTTCGGTGGGATTATATTGAAAAGCATAACGCTAAAAATATTAAACGCATCGCTGATAGCGGTGTTCGAGCCACTAAAATGTGGCCTGTTTATCCAAGTAAAACCTTTCCAAACCATATATCCATAATTACAGGCTTATTACCGGTCAATCACGGTATTATTGACAATAAGTTCTGTGATAAACAAAGAGGTGATTGTTATAAAATGGGCAAAGGGCAGGGAGATAGTACTTGGCTTAATGGCATACCTTTATGGAATCTGGCAAAAATGCAAGGACTCAAATCAGCTGCCTATTTCTGGCCAGAATCCGATGCGCGCTTTAATGGTATGACCCCTGACTATTACTACCATTACTCAAAGCATAGTGATTACCAAACTCGTATTGACCAAATGGTTGAGTGGTTAAAATTACCAAAAGAACAAAGACCAAGTTTTGTTGCAGGGTATTTTTCATTAGTCGATAGTATGGGCCATGACTTTGGCCCTGATAGCAAAGAAGTATATGATGCTGTTCAAAAAATGGATAAGCTAATCGGGCAGTTTAATGAGCGCTTAAAAAAGCTGCCTCATGATGTAAACTTAGTGCTGGTGGCTGATCATGGTATGTCCTCATTAAAAGAAGACAAAACAATCACGATTAGCAGCCTGAATATTCCAAAGTCTTGGACGGTGAAAAACACAGGACCAAGAGTACTTATTTATGCGAATGACGCTTCAATTGAAAACATTAATACAGCAAAGCAACAGCTGCGTCTTATCTCAAACAATCGGTATGCAGTGCTAGATGAGACGATTTTAAAGCAGCGCCATTACCATGGCACCCCAAGGATCCCAGATATTATCTTAGAAACCAAAGCTCCGAGTGTTTTTAGCCTTGGTGGTAAATTAGATTATAAAGGTACTCACGGATTTGCAAATACAGATGATATGGCTGCAATGTTTGTTGCAACTGGGCCTGCTTTCAAAAAGGGCCATAAAATTAAAGAAATGAGTAATTTAGAAATATACCCAACAGTAGCTAAAATACTGGGCTTAGAGCTGATAAGAAATGTAGATTCAGATGGTGAAACACTTCTAAAAGCGCTAAACGAATAATTAAAATAAAATTCGGAAACTAAACGTTTTAAATAAAAAGAGTAACCATAAGGTTACTCTTTTTTGGTTGGAAACTTTTTATCATCATTGTTTTGTTTGAAGCTTGTCGATTGTGTGTGACTTTTATCTAATTTATTTAAATGAGAGACAGGCTCTGCTAACGCCGAGGTTGAGCCAAAACATAAAACTAAACTAAAAATCTTTTTATACGCTGATGCAAACATAACAATTCCCTGAGCCTAAGCTACTTTTGATATGTTTAAATTTTAGCAATGAAGAACCGAAATGTGTGTGTCGAAGTGTAGCGAAATGTAAGAGAATGTAAGACCAGTTAATCCGGCCTTACATTTACTGAGTAACTATTTTATAAGTTATTTTTTCCCGCTAAATCTAGGAAGAATGCATACTCTAGAGCAGTATCATGTAAGCGTTTGAAGCGACCTGATGCGCCACCGTGACCCGCTTCCATATCTACTTTAAACAATAACTTATTGTCGTTTGTCTTATAGTCGCGCAGCTTTGCTACCCACTTTGCAGGCTCAAAGTACTGTACTTGAGAATCATGTAGGCCAGTCGTTACAAGAATATGAGGGTAATCTTGCTTCTTAACCTGATCATAAGGCGAATAGCTTAGCATGTAGTCGTAATAAGCTTTGTCGTTTGGGTTACCCCATTCGTCATATTCACCGGTAGTAAGTGGAATGCTTTCATCAAGCATAGTTGTAACTACGTCAACAAAAGGAACATGTGCAGCAATGCCTTTATATAAATCAGGTGCTTGGTTGATCACTGCACCCATTAACAGACCGCCAGCACTGCCACCTACAGCGTAAACTTGATCTTTATGGCCATAACCTTGTTCAACCAGCTGTTTTGTTACGTCTACAAAATCATTAAAGGTATTTTGCTTGGTCAGCTTTTTACCATCTTCATACCATGGACGGCCTAGCATTTGTGAACCACGGATATGTGCAATAGCAAAAACAAAGCCTCGATCTAGTAAGCTAAGTCGATTACTTGAGAAGCTTGGATCCATTGTTGCTCCGTAAGAGCCATAACCATATTGATATAATGGATTTGTACCATCTTTCTTAAACTTGTCTTTACGGTAAACTAAAGAAACAGGTACCTTCACACCGTCTCTAGCCGTAACAAAAATACGCTCAGAAGCGTAGTTGTCTACTTTGAAATCACCCAGTACTTTATTTTGTTTAAGAATATTTGGTTCACCTGACTCAAGGTTGAAATCGTAGTGAGTTCCTGGGGTAGTCATACTGGTGTAGTAAATACGGATTGAGTCATTGTCTAATTCGTTATTGCCATATAAATATGCAGCAAATGCGTCATCATTAAATTTAAGTGCTTTTTCACTGCCATCTTTGAGAGAACGAACGACTACCTTTACCTGACCCATTTCACGTTCTTGATAAACAAGATGGTTATCGAACAGTTCGATACCTTCTAGTTTAACTGCTGGGCGGTGTGCAATGACTTCTTTCCATTTAGATTTATCACCTAAGTCTTTTTCGTTAACTTGCATCAGTTTGAAGTTAACCGCATTTAGATTGGTCAAAATATAGTAGGTGTCTTTATGCTTCGAAACATTATATTCAAGACCTTTCTCACGAGGAATAAAGCGTTTGGCCTTAGCTTTACTATCGTTTGCGTCTATGAAAGACATGCCTGAAGACTCGGTGCTTGAATGGTAAATGACAACATTTGACCCGTCTTTCGTTTTACCTATGTACGTGTAATAAGTGTTATCAGCTTCTTCATAAATAAGTTCGTCAGAAGATTGCGGTGTGCCAAGCTTGTGTCGATATACTTGGTAGCCTAATAAAGTTTGCGGATCTTTTTTAACATAGTAGAAATGTTCATTATCGTTAGCCCACACAACACTCGCTTGCGCGCCTTCAATTTTATCGTCTAAAAGCTTTCCTGTTTTTAAGTCTTTAACTTGAATAGTATAAATTCTGCGGCTGACTGTATCTTCACCATAAGCGAGTAGTTGGTCATTTGGACTCGCAGATAAGCCTGATGCACTATAGTATTCATGGCCTTTTGCAAGTTCATTAACGTCAAGAAGGAGCTCTTTATCAGAACCTTTGAAGTCACTGCTACGAACATAAATAGGGTATTCGTTATTACCACGCATTTCCGAAGAGTAGAAATAGTTACCACGTTTGGTCGGTACAGAATTGTCGTCTTTTTGGATCCGAGACTTAAGTTCTTCAAATAGTGTTTCTTGAAGTTTTTCTGTGTTGCTAAGTTGCGCGGCAGTATAAGCATTTTCTGCTTCTAAGTGAGCAATGATTTCAGGATCCTTTCGCTCGTCATCACGCATCCAATAGTAATTATCAACACGTTTATGGCCGTGTATTTCCATTTCGTGTGGTACTTTTTTGGCTATCGGTGCTGCAACAGTTTGTTCTTGTACCTGTGCAGTAGATTGCTGAGTTTGAGTGTTGTTGTCATTATTACAACCAGCTAATACTGCCAAAGAAATGATGCTTAAAGCATGAGGTAGAAATCGTTTCATAGTAATCCTTGTTATAAATTATTCCTTTTGATGCTAACTCAGATTTCACAGTCTCACCAGCCAAGATTGTAAAGACATGTAAAGTAGTTACAGCGTGCGTTAAGTTTTAAACAAATTGTACAAATTAGATAAACTTTTAAATGCTTTGAACACGACATTTAACCAAATGTAAACTGTTTATTAAATGTACAAAATAAATCATTTATTACATTTACAAGAGCAAAAGTGGCTATATAATGCGCGAAAACTCGTTCTTATTAGGTGTATTATGCTTAAATCTATCTCACTCTTGGCTTTTGGTTTAACTGTTTCTTTGAATGCTCAAGCATCAGCATTCGTGTCAGCTGATAATTCAGCAGAAACGAAAGTATGTGTTATTGCTTCAACAGAAGGCTTTTCAGCAGCGCGTAAAGAAGCAAGTAAACATGGCTTAAACGTGTCTCGTTTTTCACCGAGCTTATTATGTAATGGCGAAGATATTCGTAAAGTTGCAGAACGTGCTGAGCGTGAAGCGAATACATTTTCAGAGAAGAAAGTAACATTAGTTGCTAAAAACCAAAGTTTAGAAACGTCTCTGTGTATTACAGCGGCGAGAAAAGGAATTAAAGAAATCGGTTACAAAGCGCGTAGCTTACGTTGTAACGATATTCCAGTACGTGAATTTGTAAAAGAGTTTGCGAAAACAGCAATCTAATATTGCTTTAGAAAAGATTTCAAAAAAGCCGTTGGAATATTTCAACGGCTTTTTTAATGTTTATGAATTATTTAGTCCATATACCTTTAGGTAATGTTGCTTTAATTTTCTCATTACTATTTGGGTCAAATACAGGCACTTTACCTTGCTTAAGCTGAGAGATGTAATCTTTGTAAAGCCAGATTACAGCACCTGATAACATGAATAGGGCAGCTACGTTTACAATCGCCATCATACCCATGGACACATCAGCCATAGTCCAAATCAAACCCAGTTCACTGACAGAGCCAAACATCACCATACCAAGTACACTTAATCTAAAGATCAGCATGCCATGTTTATGATTGTGCTCTAAGAACATTAAGTTTGTTTCAGCATATGAGTAATTAGCTACGATAGATGTAAATGCAAAGAATAAAATGGCAATTGCAATGAAAATAGCACCCCATTCGCCAACATGCTGAACCAGAGCGGCTTGCGTTAAAGCAATACCAGTAACACCAGACTCAGGGACTAATTGATTAGATAGTAGAATAAGTGCAGCAGTTGCAGAACAGATAATAATAGTATCTACAAACACGCCAAGCATTTGTACATAACCTTGCGATGCAGGGTGGTTTGGGTTTGGTGTTGCAGTTGCTGCAGCATTGGCAGCACTACCCATACCAGCTTCGTTAGAGAAGAGACCTCGTTTAATCCCTTGGATCATTGCCTGCATAACAGCATAACCAATTGCACCAGCGCCTGCTTGTTCAATGCCAAAAGCACTGTAGATAATTTGTTTAAACACAGCTGGTAAAAGCTCAAAATTGATAGCACACACATATAATGCAACAGCTAAATAAGCCAAAGCCATGAAAGGAACAACTAACTCAGCAAAACGAGAGATGGTTTTTAAACCACCAAAAATAATAAAACCAGAGCCGATAACGAGTAAAACCCCCATAATGTGCTTTGGAATATCAAAGGCAACTTCAAACGCTGCTGTGATTGAGTTTGCTTGTACTGCATTAAATACAAGCCCAAATGCTAAGATAAGACATAAAGAGAAAAGCACACCCATCCAACGCTTGCCTAAACCATACTCCATATAATAAGCAGGACCACCACGGAAGTTGCCATCTTCATCTTTTGTTTTATATAGCTGTGCAAGGGCGCTTTCGGCAAAACTAGTTGCCATACCTATAAGTGCAATTAACCACATCCAAAAAATTGCTCCAGCACCACCTAAATAGAGTGCAACAGCAACGCCAGCCATATTACCTGTACCAACACGTGCAGCTAATGAAGTACAAAAAGCCTGAAATGAAGAAATGCCCGAGTCAGAACCTTGTCTACTATTAGCCATGACCTTAACCATATAAGGAAATTGTCTAAATTGAATGAAGCCCAAACGGAAGGTAAAGAATAAACCTGCTGCTATTAATAGATATATAAGGACATGGCCCCATAGCAATCCACTAATAAAGTTTAAAATATCAGCCATAATTGAATGCCTAGTTAATTGAACGAATAAATGAGGGCCGTAATCTAGCATAAATGAGGAAGGCAATCTAAAGCACAGCGGCAAAACATAGTTTATCCACAGGGTTTTGTGGGTAAGTTGTCATTAAGTGGTTTGTAAGTTTGTATATTTAAATATATAGAAAATAATGCATTTTTCTTTAAAAAAGAGGTTGCGCGCTTTTAAATTCTCCCTATAATGCGCACCCACTGACACGGGGCGAGACGCTGAAAAGCAAATCAAAACGATGTCGAGTCAAATAAAACTTAATCTTTAAAAACTTTTTAAAATTAAGTGTTGACATAAAAAGTGAAGTCGTTATTATGGCGCTCCACTTCGCAGCAAGGCTGCGGTAACTCATCGAGTTACACCCGGGTAACCGGAATGTTCTTTAAAAATATGAAGCAATCATCTGTGTGGGCACTCGTACAGATTGAGTTCTAACAGCTCTTGATTCAGGAGCAAAAAAATTTAGAGTCTCAATTTCTTATGAGTGACTATATAGTCAATTTTATACAGAATTCATTGAGCGCGAATCTTCGGATTCAAAAACTTTTAATTGAAGAGTTTGATCATGGCTCAGATTGAACGCTGGCGGCAGGCCTAACACATGCAAGTCGAGCGGTAACATTTCTAGCTTGCTAGAAGATGACGAGCGGCGGACGGGTGAGTAATGCTTGGGAATATGCCTTAGGGTGGGGGACAACAGTTGGAAACGACTGCTAATACCGCATAACGTCTACGGACCAAAGGGGGCTTCGGCTCTCGCCCTTAGATTAGCCCAAGTGGGATTAGCTAGTTGGTGAGGTAATGGCTCACCAAGGCGACGATCCCTAGCTGGTTTGAGAGGATGATCAGCCACACTGGAACTGAGACACGGTCCAGACTCCTACGGGAGGCAGCAGTGGGGAATATTGCACAATGGGCGCAAGCCTGATGCAGCCATGCCGCGTGTGTGAAGAAGGCCTTAGGGTTGTAAAGCACTTTCAGTAAGGAGGAAAGGTTAGTAGTTAATACCTGCTAGCTGTGACGTTACTTACAGAAGAAGCACCGGCTAACTCCGTGCCAGCAGCCGCGGTAATACGGAGGGTGCGAGCGTTAATCGGAATTACTGGGCGTAAAGCGTACGCAGGCGGTTTGTTAAGCGAGATGTGAAAGCCCCGGGCTCAACCTGGGAACTGCATTTCGAACTGGCAAACTAGAGTATGATAGAGGGTGGTAGAATTTCAGGTGTAGCGGTGAAATGCGTAGAGATCTGAAGGAATACCGATGGCGAAGGCAGCCACCTGGGTCAATACTGACGCTCATGTACGAAAGCGTGGGGAGCAAACGGGATTAGATACCCCGGTAGTCCACGCCGTAAACGATGTCTACTAGGAGCTGGGGTCTTCGGACAACTTTTCCAAAGCTAACGCATTAAGTAGACCGCCTGGGGAGTACGGCCGCAAGGTTAAAACTCAAATGAATTGACGGGGGCCCGCACAAGCGGTGGAGCATGTGGTTTAATTCGATGCAACGCGAAGAACCTTACCTACACTTGACATACAGAGAACTTACCAGAGATGGTTTGGTGCCTTCGGGAACTCTGATACAGGTGCTGCATGGCTGTCGTCAGCTCGTGTTGTGAGATGTTGGGTTAAGTCCCGCAACGAGCGCAACCCCTATCCTTAGTTGCCAGCGATTCGGTCGGGAACTCTAAGGAGACTGCCGGTGATAAACCGGAGGAAGGTGGGGACGACGTCAAGTCATCATGGCCCTTACGTGTAGGGCTACACACGTGCTACAATGGCGCATACAGAGTGCTGCAAGCTCGCGAGAGTTAGCGAATCACTTAAAGTGCGTCGTAGTCCGGATTGGAGTCTGCAACTCGACTCCATGAAGTCGGAATCGCTAGTAATCGCGGATCAGAATGCCGCGGTGAATACGTTCCCGGGCCTTGTACACACCGCCCGTCACACCATGGGAGTGGGTTGCTCCAGAAGTAGGTAGCTTAACCTTAGGGAGGGCGCTTACCACGGAGTGATTCATGACTGGGGTGAAGTCGTAACAAGGTAGCCCTAGGGGAACCTGGGGCTGGATCACCTCCTTAACGATTTAGAACAGATTTGTTCGTAGTGTCCACACAGATGATTGTTAGTTAGCTTTATAGCTAATTAATATTGCTCTTTAAAAATTTGGAAAAGCTGATAATTAATTCTTTTAGAAGAAATTCTAGAAAGAGTTTTCAAAAGTAAAACAATGCCGATAAACATTAAATTGTTTATTAGCGTCTACTTTAGTATTCAATATTAACTTCTGGCGAAGTTAAAACTGTCTTTGACGATACAAACCATTTTGGGTTGTATGGTTAAGTGACTAAGCGTACACGGTGGATGCCTTGGCAGTTGGAGGCGATGAAGGACGTACTAACTTGCGATAAGCCTAGTCAAGCCAGTAAGAGGCGCTTGAGACTAGGATTTCCGAATGGGGAAACCCACCTGTTTACAGGTATCGTTAACTGAATACATAGGTTAACGAGGCGAACGCGGAGAACTGAAACATCTAAGTACCCGTAGGAAAAGAAATCAACCGAGATTCCGAAAGTAGCGGCGAGCGAAATCGGACTAGCCCTTAAGCTTTAGTGTAGTTAGTGGAACATTCTGGAAAGTTTGACGATACAGGGTGACAGTCCCGTACACAAAAACTTATCTAAAGTGAAATCGAGTAGGTCGGAGCACGTGAAACTTTGACTGAATATAGGTGGACCATCATCTAAGGCTAAATACTCCCAACTGACCGATAGTGAACCAGTACCGTGAGGGAAAGGCGAAAAGAACCCCTGTGAGGGGAGTGAAATAGAACCTGAAACCGTGTACGTACAAGCAGTAGGAGCCCTTCGAGGGTGACTGCGTACCTTTTGTATAATGGGTCAGCGACTTATATTTTGTAGCGAGGTTAACCGTTTAGGGTAGCCGTAGCGAAAGCGAGTCTTAACTGGGCGTTGAGTTGCAAGGTATAGACCCGAAACCCGGTGATCTAGCCATGGGCAGGTTGAAGGTTGAGTAACATCAACTGGAGGACCGAACCCACTAACGTTGAAAAGTTAGGGGATGACCTGTGGCTTGGAGTGAAAGGCTAATCAAACCGGGAGATAGCTGGTTCTCCCCGAAATCTATTTAGGTAGAGCCTCGGACGAATACTTACGGGGGTAGAGCACTGTTAAGGCTAGGGGGTCATCCCGACTTACCAACCCTTTGCAAACTCCGAATACCGTAAAGTAATATCCGGGAGACACACGGTGGGTGCTAACGTCCATCGTGGAGAGGGAAACAACCCAGACCGTCAGCTAAGGTCCCAAAGTGTATGTTAAGTGGGAAACGATGTGGGAAGGCTAAAACAGCTAGGAGGTTGGCTTAGAAGCAGCCATCCTTTAAAGAAAGCGTAATAGCTCACTAGTCGAGTCGGCCTGCGCGGAAGATGTAACGGGGCTAAACATACCACCGAAGCTACGGCTGCATACTTTGTATGCGGGGTAGGGGAGCGTTCTGTAAGCGGCTGAAGCTCAATTGTAAAGTTGGGTGGACGTATCAGAAGTGCGAATGCTGACATGAGTAACGATAATGCGGGTGAAAAACCCGCACGCCGGAAGACCAAGGGTTCCTATCCCATGTTAATCAGGGTAGGGTAAGTCGACCCCTAAGGCGAGGCTGAAGAGCGTAGTCGATGGGAAACGGGTTAATATTCCCGTACTTGGAATAATTGCGATGGGGGGACGGAGCAGGCTAATCAAGCATGGCGTTGGTTGTCCATGTGAAAGGCTGTAGGCTGGTGACTTAGGAAAATCCGGGTCGCCAAGGCTGAGAGTCGAGACGAGCTACCACGGTAGTGAAGTTGATGATGCCCTACTTCCAGGAAAAGCCTCTAAGCTTCAGATTATTTCGAATCGTACCCCAAACCGACACAGGTGGTCAGGTAGAGAATACTAAGGCGCTTGAGAGAACTCGGGTGAAGGAACTAGGCAAAATTGTACCGTAACTTCGGGAGAAGGTACGCTCCTATCTGTGATGAGATTTACTCTCTAAGCGGACGGGAGCCGCAGTGACCAGGTGGCTGGGACTGTTTATTAAAAACACAGCACTGTGCAAAATCGTAAGATGACGTATACGGTGTGACACCTGCCCGGTGCCGGAAGGTTAATTGATGGGGTTAGCTTAGGCGAAGCTCTTGATCGAAGCCCCGGTAAACGGCGGCCGTAACTATAACGGTCCTAAGGTAGCGAAATTCCTTGTCGGGTAAGTTCCGACCTGCACGAATGGTGTAACCATGGCCACGCTGTCTCCACCCGAGACTCAGTGAAATTGAAATCGCAGTGAAGATGCTGTGTACCCGCGGCTAGACGGAAAGACCCCGTGAACCTTTACTACAGCTTGGCACTGAACATTGAGCCTACATGTGTAGGATAGGTGGGAGGCTTTGAAGTGGCGTCGCCAGATGTCATGGAGCCATCCTTGAAATACCACCCTTGTATGTTTGATGTTCTAACATAGGTCCCTAATCGGGATTGTGGACAGTGCCTGGTGGGTAGTTTGACTGGGGCGGTCTCCTCCCAAAGAGTAACGGAGGAGCACGAAGGTTGGCTAAGTACGGTCGGACATCGTACGGTTAGTGTAATGGTAGAAGCCAGCTTAACTGCGAGACAGACACGTCGAGCAGGTACGAAAGTAGGTCATAGTGATCCGGTGGTTCTGAATGGAAGGGCCATCGCTCAACGGATAAAAGGTACTCCGGGGATAACAGGCTGATACCGCCCAAGAGTTCATATCGACGGCGGTGTTTGGCACCTCGATGTCGGCTCATCACATCCTGGGGCTGAAGTCGGTCCCAAGGGTATGGCTGTTCGCCATTTAAAGTGGTACGCGAGCTGGGTTTAGAACGTCGTGAGACAGTTCGGTCCCTATCTGCCGTGGGCGTTTGAGAATTGAGAGGGGCTGCTCCTAGTACGAGAGGACCGGAGTGGACGAACCGCTGGTGTTCGGGTTGTGATGCCAATTGCATTGCCCGGTAGCTACGTTCGGAATCGATAACCGCTGAAAGCATCTAAGCGGGAAGCGAGCCTCGAGATGAGTTCTCACTTTAACTTTAAGTTAACTGAAGGGCCGTTGGAGACTACAACGTTGATAGGCTGGGTGTGGAAGTGTAGTGATACATTAAGCTAACCAGTACTAATTACCCGTGAGGCTTAACCATACAACGCCAAAGTGGTTTTAGCTCAGAAGCTAATATGAACTAGAGTAGAAGTTTTAGAAATTATCAGATTTTTCCAGATTTTAACCAAATTTGCTTGGTGACCATAGCGTTTTGGAACCACCTGATCCCATGCCGAACTCAGAAGTGAAACGAAACAGCGTCGATGATAGTGTGGGTCTCCCATGTGAAAGTAGAACATTGCCAAGCACCTATTTAAAGAAAGCCCGATTCGAAAGAGTCGGGCTTTTTTGCTTTAAGTCCCTCTGCAATAGATAAAATGGCTCACTTCACCTTGCGCAAAAGAAGCGCTCTCACTGCGTTCGCAGTCGCTAATTTTGCACGATAGCGTCGATGATAGTGTGGGCGCGGCCAGCCTGGCTTCCCATGTGAAAGTAGAACATCGCCAGCAAAGGTTGCCCCAGGCAATTAAAGAAACCCGCTGCAGCAATGCAGCGGGTTTTTGCGTTTAGGTGCTAAATAGTCCTGCACGGTGATGAGGCAAAGCTCGGTGATAAAAAGACGAATTAGCGCAAGGTGAAGTGAGCAACCTTCACCGTACTTAATCTAGACGCCCTCAACTCCAGCTAAACTGGTTTATCTCACCTTGCGCGAAAAGAATGTAAGCGCTGCGCGCTTGTCATAAACCTTTCGCACTATACTTGCGCAAAAGAAGCGCACTCACCTCGTTCGCAGTCGCTAATTTTGCACCATAAGCGAAAGGTGAAGTGAGCAGCTTTCACAGTTGTTACTCTCTTCATTCTGAAACACTTTTCACGCTCGTTAGTAAATACACCCTTAACTCCAGTTAAATTTACATGCATTACGAACATTCATTTCTTCCTTGTTTACTTAAAAGAGTCTTACCTTAGCTGCGGTTAGAACTACTCACTTCACGTTGCGCAAAAGAACCGTACTCACTACGTTCGCTGTTGGTAACCTTTTGCACTATGAAACATTCTCATGAGCTTTTATCTATCTAATATGCTGTAATGGTTAAACAATAATCATAAGGAACTCTAATGAAATCAATCTTATATGTCTTTTTCTTAACTATTTCATTATCAGCTTTTGCTAATCCATTGAAGGGGACTTGGGAGTATGTCAGTGGTGAATATGCAACACCTGATGGTAATGTTAAAGCTGAAGCGCCGGCAGTTACTTCGACTCGAATCGTTTCTGATACACACTTCAGTTATATTACACGCCACTCAAATAAGTTTGCTTATGCAGGTGGAGGCACATATGTTATCAAAGATAACTATTTTATTGAGACAGTGGAGTATGGCAATTTAGAAGATTATATTGGTAGGACTATGGCCTTTACCTATAGAGTCGAAGGTGATCTTTGGTATCACACCCTGTATGAAAATGGTAAGTTCGTTGAGAGTGAAATCTGGAAAAGGGTACCAAGCAAACTTTAAAATACCTTTATTACTCTGAATCTTAGAAAGTTATTGAAAATGTTCTGTAATTAAGTAAAGTACACTATCGCTTTTTAGAAGTTATATTGTAAGCAGTATTTACGTGTATATTGAATGCCAAATGCTGTCAGGGGTTAGTATGAGCATAGAGCATAAGACAAGAACTCAACTTGTTGCAGAAGCAATTAGAGAGAAAATACTTTCTGGTGAGATTAAAGCTGGGGAACCATTAAGACAAGCTGCTTTAGCTGAAGAATTGAACGTGAGCAGAATTCCCGTTCGAGAAGCGTTACTACAATTAGAAGCTGAAGGCCTTGTTAATTTTGAAGCTCACAAAGGTGCTACAGCGACACAATTGAGTGCAGATCAAATAGATGAAATTTTTGATTTACGTGCTTTGTTAGAGGCAGAGTTATTAAGCCATTCTATTCAGAAACTTACACCTCGTGATTTATTAGAAGCTGAAGCTATTCTGTATGACTTAGAAGAGGCTGTTGAGCGAGGTGATACGCAACTTGCCACTGGTAAGTTGAACGCAGAGTTTCATGGAAAACTATATTGTAAAGCTGAGAGACCGCAAACTTCGGAACTTGTAGATATGTATAGTAAGAACTCTGAACGTTATGTACGTATGCATATATTACTGGCAGGTGGTTTTGCTACTGCGCCTGAAGAGCACCGTACGTTATTAGATTTATGTAAGCAAAAAGACATAGATGCAGCTTGCGCCTTCTTGAAAAGACATATTCTAAGTGCAAAAGAAGACATTAAAGAGCTTCTAATTAAAATGGAACAAGAATAGGAAGAGCGGCTAGGCCGCTCTTTTTTACAATGTATATTTACTTATTATTCTATACACTTCGTTAATATTATCTCCGGCTTTAAACTCTTTAACAAGCGGCTCAGTCTCAGAGCCAATCCACAGTTTCAGTTCAGCATCCATGTCAAAGTGTCCAGCAGACTCTTTACTAAATTTAGTGATCTTGTTGTACGGGATAGTCAATATTTCCATTTTGGAACCTGTTACCCCTTGCTTATCAACTAATATCAAACGCTTATTAGTGAAAACAAACATATCGCGGATGACTTGATATGCTTTTTCTATTACTTCACCTTCGATCAAGCTATCTGCTAGTAACTCTTCCGTTTTACCACTATCTGCTTCACTTGCATTGCCTAATAATCCACTTAGTAAACCCATAGTTACTCCTTATTGAATAGCTCGTTTTCTAACGTGTTACCGTTAATTAACTGACGATATTGCCAATTTAGTTTATGACAATATTTTAGTAACTGTATATCGAATTGTTTATTTTCTGCTTTGTACTCAATAACAAACTCTTTACTTTGAGTTTGTTGTACATGGGTCACGTCTTGTAATTGTTTTAAGTAATCTAATGCCTGATGAGGTTCAGTTATTAGCTGTAGTGTTATATAACAGTGTTCACCTTGATAGCTATGTGTTTTGTGTTCTGATAGAACGCCTTGCTCTAGATATAAGATATTTGAACACAGTCTTTCAAGTTCATTTAGATCATGTGAGCTTAAGATAAAAGTTGCTTGGTCGCTTAAATCCGAAATTATATTTCTTATTTCTCTCGCATTTGCAGGGTCTAATCCTGCAGTTGCTTCATCAAGTAAAATAATTTCTGGTTTATTAATCAAGGCTTGTGCAATACAGACCCTTTTCCTCATACCATGAGACAACTCAGATACTCTGGCTGTGAGGTTATCTTTTAAACCTACTAACTCAAGAACTCTGTGGGTTTCATTTTTTGCATTGGATTTTGATAAGCCTTGGAGTCTGCCAAAGAAATTAAGCTGTTTTTCTAAAGAGAACCTCGGGTCTAATTGCGCATCTTGTGGCAAGGCTGAGAGTTTACTGAATAGTTTTGGATCTTCGAGTTCATAACCCAAGATTTCTACTTGTCCAGAGTCAGGTTTAAGGTATCCACACAGAATACTAAAAAGTGTTGTTTTACCAGCACCATTAGGGCCTATAAGCGCCGTTGTTTTGCCTTTTTCTATTTCAAAAGACACATCTTTCAAAGCTGCTTTTGATCCAAACGTTTTATTTATATTAGTTACTTTTATTACTGAACTCATAATGCACGTTTCCTTAAAGCAACAACCGAAATGAGTAACCAACCCACACTTTGAACAACAGGTAATAGCCAATCAATAAAAGATGTATTTTTTTGTCCTGCAATATCTGTAATTTGTTCACCAGGAAAGGCATAGAACAAAACATTAATAAACGGAATGTAGTGAGCAAAATAAGCAATGACAGCTGAGCCTAATGTGAATAACAAAATTGCCATGACGATGCTTAATCTTGATGAGCTAGTCACTATGTTAAGAAATGCCATCAGCGCAATAAAAGGCATGCTTACTAAAGTTAGCTGTATACTGAGCTTTAAACCGAGTAATAAGCCACTTGAAAATAGTGAAGGGTCTCTATAAGACATAATGAGTAATGTTGCTAAGACAGTAGAAACAATTAAAATAGCGACGATTAATAGCTGTCCTAGATAACGGCCTAGGAGAATTTCGTCTCTCGTACTTCTTAAAGATAAAAACCTGAGAGTACCTCTCTGTCTGTCTCCTACGGTTTGATCTGAGCTCACAAACAATGAAAATAGTGGAAAGCAATAGAGTGAAATTACCCAATAAATTGCAAATTCAGCCTCAGGCCAAGTGATAAGCTCTTGAAAGCCTATGCTGCCTGCTAGCTGTCTAGCAATATCTTTGAACATTGGGCCACTGAGAAAAGGTACGGCTTCGGCAATGAGGTATTTAAAAATCATAAACCATCCCATTGCGAATGCGGTGAGTGCTAACAAGCCTCTTTTTGTAGCAAATAAACGCGTTAATTCAAATTGCGTAATTTGCCATACTCGAAACAATGACATAAATTCTCCTTTAACTTACGGTAACATTAGCTGTTACTCTAAATAAATTAAAGACTTAAATTGTTTCAGAGTATGGCAGTTGTAACATAGTTATCTAAATAAGAATAACTTTGCAATTACCAGCCGCACTGTCGGCCTTGGTTTTGCTCATCTAAATATTTTTGCAGTGGTGCAAAGTAATCTAGAATTGCAGTTGCATCCATTTGTTCGTTGCCAGTCAAGGTCGCTAATGCTTCTTGCCATGGGCGACTACTGCCCATCTCAAGCATAGTATTTAAACGTTCGCCAGCTTCCTTAGAGTTATAAACAGAGCAACGATGAATCGAGCCTTTGTCACCTGCTATTTCACACAGTGCTTTGTGGAACTCAAATTGTAAGATATGTGCTAAGAAATAACGTGTGTAAGGTACATTACCTGGTACATGATATTTTGCACCTGGATCGAAATCGTTTTCAGTTCTGGCTATTGGCGCTTGAATTCCTTGATATTTTTCACGAAGCTCCCACCAAGCTTGGTTGTATTCTGCCGGGCTAATTTCACCATTGAACACTTTCCAACGCCATTGATCCACGAGTAATCCGAAAGGAATAAAAGCTACTTTGTCTAGTGCCATCTTCATTAACAAACCAATGTCTTTTGACTCGTCAGGCACTTCATCTAATAAACCGATTTCTTTTAAGTAACCAGGTGTAACAGAAAGCGCAATTGTATCGCCAATGGCTTCATGGAAACCGTCATTTGCACTTTCTTGATAATACACAGGTTGGGTATTATAAGCGCGTTGATAGAAGTTATGCCCTAATTCGTGGTGAATTACAGAAAACTCTTCGCCGGTACGCTGAATGCACATCTTGATACGCAAATCGTCTTTTGAATCTAGATTCCACGCAGAAGCATGGCATTGTACATCTCTATCCTTAGGTTTGGTGAAGAGTGAGCGACTATAAAATGTTTCAGGCAGTGGAGCGAACCCCATCGAAGTGAAAAACTTTTCAGCACCTTTGACCATGGTTAGCTCATCATAGTTATGTTTCGCTAGCAGTTCGGTCACATCATAGCCTGGATCTGCATTTTCAGGTGCAACAACGTCATATATATTGCCCCAAGTTTGTGCCCACATATTACCTAGTAAGTGAGCAGGGATCGGTTGGTCCTGTGGTACTTTATCTTCGCCATACTTTTCACCAAGTTTGGCACGAACATGACAATGTAAAGAATCATAAAGTGGCTTTACTTGCCCCCAAATTCTGTCTAGTTCATTTGCAAAATCATCAGCAGGCATATCATATTTACTTCGCCACATAGCCCCAGTATCGGCATAGCCCAGTTCTTTTGCTCCGTCGTTTGTTAGAACAACTTGCTTTTCATAAAGAGGGCGCATTGGCTTTGCAACTTGTCGCCAACCTTGCCAGATATCTAATAACTCCTCGTAATCTCGAGACGTAGCCATTTTAGATGTCATTTCGCCAAGGCTCATACACTTTTCGCCTTTACAGTATTTGCCTTTACCGTACATGCCGTCTAACTCGGCTAGAATATTAGCCAATTTTTTAGATTTCTCTGCATTTTGAGGAGCAGGCAGAGTTAGAGCCAATTTTAGTTTGTCCATTTTTCGACGATTATCCTTACTTAGAGTAAGTGAGTCGAATTTTGCTGCTTCACTAGCCAAACGTACAACAACGTCTGTATATTCACGATTAACATCAGCAGAGAGTGACGCTGTGTCTTCTGTTATAAAATTTGCGTAAATCCAAGCCGCACGAGAAGCTCTGGCGTTAAGGTCTACTAATGTTTCAGCAGAGCTAGCTAAGAAGGTCTCTGCATCTTGCTCAGTGACTGTTTTATTTTGGCTTACGGTATTACAAGCTGTAAGGGCGAGTGTACTTGAAACGATTAACGCCCCAATACTTAGTTTAAACTTTGTTGTCATTATTTTTTCTCAGTTGTATTTATTCGGAGGAATAATAGCAGTGGTTGTTTGGTGCGACAATGTGATGCTGTTGGGAAGTTAGGTTATGAAAATAAAAAAGGCTGGATAACCAGCCTAGTGTTTTAATTTTATCTTGCAAATGGATCTGGGTTAATCTTATCGACGTACCATTTACCTTTCTTACGTATCATTTGAACGCTGCGCATATCGTCAACTTGTTCACCTCGTAACATGCCAGTGAATACTAAGTTGACTTTGGCATCATCGCCATATTGCTCACGAAGGCTTTGATTGGTCATATCAACTTCAATTGTGACAGAGTCATACTGTAGATTTACTAAGTTTCTTGCAAATTGTTTTGCTGTTCCATAAGAGCGCATGATCCTACCCAACTTCGGAGTAGCAAGCTGTATCGCAGCATCAAAATCTTTTTTATTATAGATAGCATCAAAATACATTGTCGCTGCGTAACCAGGACTGCTTTTGTCGCCCCTTGCAGATTCATCAGAGCCACAACCGAAAAGTGTAACTAGAACAAGAAGAAGCAGTGTGGTGATTTTTGTCATAGTAGAAAATATTTTTTAACAACTTAACTTAGTGTGTCTCGTTAAGTTTATTTTGTAAAGTGAATGAGAAAACTTTGAGGAACAAAAAAGCTCGACATTTACAATGCCGAGCTTTTTCTCAGTCATAAGGATTAGTTATTTAGCGGGTTTTCTAAACTTGCGTCTTCTGCAACATCGGTTTGTTTGTTTTTCTTACGAAACAAACCTTTGATATCCTCTAGTACAACGTACTGACACGGTATTAATATCAAAGTAATCACTGTTGCAAACAAAACACCAAACGCAAGAGATACTGCCATTGGTATAACTATTTGAGCTTGCAAACTCGTTTCAGTGATAATTGGTACTAGGCCAATAAATGTTGTTAAGGAAGTAAGTAAAATAGCTCTGAAACGTTTACAGCCGGCCTCAACAACAGCTTGTTTTAGCGCAATCCCTTCTTCTCTGGCTTTGTTAACAAAATCAACCATGACCAGTGAATCATTAACTACCACACCTGCAACCGCGATGATCCCGAAGAAAGAGAGGCTACTCATTGTCATGCCCATTACAACATGACCAAAGACAGCACCAACCACACCAAATGGGATCACAGACATGATTAATATAGGTTGAGAGTAAGAACGAAGCGGAATAGCAAGCAGCGCAAAAATGATCATCATTGATAGCGCAAAATCACGAATTTGCTCAGCAACACTGTCCATTTCCTCTTGAATTCGACCAGCAACGCTACTTTGCACACCAGGGTAGTTCTTCAATAAAGATGGTAGGTATTCATCACGAATTTCTTCAGCAATTTTGAACGGCTCAGCTTGGTTTGTATCTACTGCAGCCCATACATTGATTGTACGTTTAGCATTTTCACGGCGAATACGACTTACACCGTCAACTAAATTGATTTTAGCAACTTCTACAAGAGGTACTTCAGCACCCGCTGGAGTAATGATACGGACATTTTGTATGTCACTGATAGAGTTACGAGACTCTTTAGGGTAGCGGATCATCACTTTAATTTCTTCACCTTCACGAAGAATACGCTGTGCTTCTAATCCGTAGTAACTAAAGTTAACCTGAGATGCAACATCAGCCAGAGTTAAGCCCATACTATAAGCGAGTGGCTTCAATTCTAACTGAACTTCGTCAGTTGCACTTTGCATAGAGTCGTTCACGTCACCTACACCAGCCATAGAGTTCAGTTTAGCTTTAAGTTGTTCAGCAACTTCTTTTAACTCATCTTTATTCTTACCTTCGAGTCTGAAGCTAATGTCGCCATCATCTCGGCCACCATTCATGATGCTATCTTCGATGTTAAGTGTTTTAACACCTGGTAAAGGCGGCATTTGTTCGCGCCACATGGCACTTAACGCGAAAGTGTCGATAGGGCGAAGGTCTGGCTCGACTAAGATTGCCATGATCTGAGCATTGGTTCTACCTCGTAGACTAACCGACAGGTCACGTACCATTTTTTGGCCATATTTAGCTTCGATTTGTTTATCGACTTCTAAAATAAGCGCTTCAACTTTCTGGGCAGTTTCAAGTGTGGCAGTTTCAGAGCTAGAAAGATTCATCTCAATTCTTATCTGAGGGAAGTCATGCGGAATTTTAGGGTTTGCGACAAACTTCACTAATCCACCGGCAAACATACCTGCAGCGACTATAAGTACAGTTAAGAAACCAACAATTACGGTGTAACGGTAATGAATACAGCGTTCAATAAATGGGCGGTAAAGGTTTTCAATAAAGTTCTTAAGACCCCCGTCTAAAATCTCACGTAAGCGGTGGAATGGGTTTTTAGGGTTGCTTGGCTTATCTTTCATCGCTGCTAAGTGAGCAGGTAAGATTAGCTTAGACTCAACTAGAGAGAAGATTAGGCAAAGAATAATGACACCACCAATGGCCTTTGAAAATGCCGCTGCAGGGCCGGTCGCTAATGTTTGAGGTAAAAACGCGGCAACCGTTGTCAAAACACCAAAAGTTGCTGGAATAGCAACGCGTTTTACACCACGTACTACGTTATCAAGGCTATGACCTTTCTTTTCTATTTCTGCATGGACAGATTCACCCACCACAATGGCATCGTCAACCACAATACCGAGCACTAGAATGAATGCGAATAATGAAGCGAGGTTAATGGTCACATCTAAAAAACCCATCGGCATAAATAAAAATGCACCAAGGAACGAAACTGGCAAGCCCATCATTACCCAAAAAGCTAAGCGAACACGCAAGAACAGCGCAAGCATCAACATAACCAGAATACCACCCCAAATCATATTCTCGATCATCATATTCAAACGACCATCTAGGTAGTAAGTTAAATCAATGAACGGTTCTATTTGAACGTCTGCTGGTAACGTTTTGTTGCGTTCAGCTAGGTATCTCTTAACGGTATCAGCAACTTTGGTAATATCTTGATCTTTTGATGCTCTTAGCTCAAAAGTCAGTGAATTTTTGCCATTGTATTTTGAAAATTGTAAGCCTTCTTCAAAACCATCTTTAACTACAGCAACATCTCTTAAGAAAATTTGCGCGCCATCTTCTAGTGTCTTTAATGGTAAATTTTCAAATTCATGGCCTCGATATGCCTGATTTTCAACACGCATTGAAATGTAACCATTATCAGAGCGTATTTGACCTGCTGACATATTGGCTGAAAAGGCACGTACTGCTGAAGATATATCTCGGAAAGTTAAGCCATACTCACGAAGCTTATCTGGGCTAACCTCGATACCAATTTCATAGTTTAAACCACTGAAAAAACTTAAAAGATTTACACCAGGAAGTGCTAACATTTCGTCATGTAAGGTATTCCCTAGTTCTTTTAGTTCGGCATTACTTAAGCTACCACTCAGTGACATCCACATCACTTCTTGTTCGAACTTGTCGTATCGAACAATAGGGCGCTCCATGCCTATTGGAAAACTCGAAATTGAATCAACCTGCATTTTCACTTCATCAAGTACTTCCTGCGGGTTGTAACCTTCTTGAACTTGTATCCAAGTTTGCGAAAATCCACGGTTAGAGTAGGTGATTAGTCGTTTGATCCCTTCAAGGCCTTCCATTGATTCTTCGACTTTAATGGTTATGCCTTCTTCAACCTCTTGTGGCGCCGCCCCAGGGTAAACTGCTTGAATACTTAACCATGGGCTTTCAAATTGCGGAAACATTTGTTTGCGAATAGAAAAAGCCGTTAAGATCCCGCCGACTAATATAAATATCATTAATAAATTTGCAGCAACGGGGTTGCGTGCAAACCAGGCAATTAAGCCTTTTTCAGTTGATGTACTCATGCTTATTCCTCCTTAAGCGCAAGCTGCGTTTCAGGAGAAGAAATAGGAGAGTCATCAGTACGAAGTTGCATTCCCTCGGTTGGATACTCTAGTGCAGACGTAATGATTTGAGCGCCATTCATCAGGCCTTGATCTATGATTGCCATGCCATTTGTTTCACGGATGATATTGACACCCTTAAAGCTCAGGGTTAAATCATCATTTAGAACGGCAACCTTATTGTCTTTAATTAAGTGTTGCGGTACTTGAATGGCATTTTCAACTAAAGCACCTTCAATAGAAGCATTCAAGTACGCACCAAAACGAAGTTGTTTTGAACTATCAGAATAAGGCTGCGGAACTTGTGCAACTAAATAAGTCATACGGCTGCGCTGATCAATGACACCTTCGCTACGCACCACTGTACCTTTCCAAGTAACAGTTTTACCCGCAACTTGTGCCGTTAAAGCGACATTTGCGTCAACACCTTGTTGAGGTAGGTATTGCAATTCATGATCAGCGACAGGAAGGCGAATTTCAGCTACTGAAGTAGAGTTCAGGATACCAAATTTACTGCCAGGGTTTACAACACTACCTAAACTGACAACGCGGCTTTCAATAATTGAATCATATGGTGCTTTGATGTAAGTGCGTTCAAGGTTTCGTTTTGCGCGTTTTACACTTGCTTGAGCGGCCTTAAAGCGGGCAAGTTTTTCAGCAAGTTGAGGTTTACGCAAATAAAGTTCAGAAGGGATGGTCTCATTGGCATTATTCTTAATACGTTGCCATTCTTTTTTAGCAACATGTGCTTGAGCCTGTTCAATTTCGAGTGCAGAGCTTGCTTGTGCAAGACTAGCTTCTGCTTCAATTAAGGCTGCTTCATAGTCGTTAGGATCTATGCGGGCTAAAATATCACCTTGTTGAACAAAGCCGCCTTTTACAAATTTATCTGAAAGCTCAATAATTTGTCCGCTAACTTGTGCGACTAGTTCTGTTGTGTACTTAGGTTTAACTATTCCATAGGACTCAACGTTGAGTCTCATATCTGAGATGGTAATAGGCGCAGCCTGTACAAGAGGGTGAATGATTTTCTCTGGTTTTTTTTCAGGTGCTTGTTTCATAGATGAAAGTCCAATGAAAACAGCAACACCACCAGCTAAAACCGCTAAGGGTAAGAGAATTTGTTTTTTACTAGCCACAATAATAGTCCTTCCGACGGTAGAATGACGCTTCAGCATTCTATTTTATTAATCTACACAATGAGCATACTCGATCAGATGTTTCTAGGTATTTATATGCAGTAAGAAGATGTAACAATCCGTGTATTCATGACATAGTTATTTACATTTGCAGGTACAACCTAGATTATAAATATAGTTGATATTTACAGGATAAATGATTCAGTGATTAATAAGGCTTGTTTAGCGTGTTAAACTATCTTTCTTATCACTTTTAAAGGCCGTCTTAACGTGGAGTGTCGATTGCACTGTGGGGCTTGTTGTATAGCGCCAAGCATAAGTACAAGTTTTCCGAATCACCCAAATGGTAAAAAAGCAGGGGAACGTTGTAAAAACTTGACCGATGATAACTTGTGTAAGTTATTTGGTCAGCCGCAACGCCCTCCTGTTTGCCATGATTTTAAGGCGGTGGAGTGGGTATGTGGTCAAAACCAAACTGAAGCACTTCAGATCCTAACTGAACTTGAAACCCTGACTAGTTGATCATAATCCACCTGCTAGATCTATGAAGTTTCCTGTTGCATAAGATGCTTTGTCTGAAGCTAACCAATAAATGGCCTCAGCGACTTCTTCTGGCTCTCCACCTCGCTTCATAGGCAGCTTTTCTTTTAATCTATTTACTCGGTCTGGCTCTCCGCCGTCTGCATGAATGTCTGTGTAGATTAACCCAGGCCTTACACAATTAACTCGAATGCCATTTGCAGCAACTTCTTTTGCAAGGCCGACAGTGAGCGTATCGATGGCGCCCTTGCTTGCAGCATAATCTATATATTCGTTAGGTGAGCCTGTTCTCGATGCTGCTGAAGAGACATTAATAATACTGCCGCCGGTACCACCAAATTCTGTCGACATATGCCTAATGGCGTATTTAGAACAAAGGAAATAACTCATCACATTACTCGTTAATACCTCTTTTACTCGCTCCTCAGTTAACTCAATGAGTTTTGCTTGCGGTTTTAAAATGCCCGCATTATTCACAAGCACGTCGATTACACCCAGTTGTTCAGTGACAACCTCAAATAGTTTTTGTACTTCGTTTTCTTTATTAACATCAGCTTTAACCGCAATGGCTGTTCCACCCATAGCTTTAATTTTGCAGACTACAGCATCAGCTGCATCCACATTGCTTAGGTAATTAACGCAAACGGCATAATCATTTTTTGCGAATAACAGCGCAGTAGCTGCACCAATCCCACGACTTGCCCCTGTAATTACAACAGTTTTTTGTGATGTCATGTGTATTCCTTATCGGTAAAAAATTATTTTGGTAAATGGTTTGTTGCAAATTGGTGTTTTTTAGGTGGTAAATAAATGGCTATTTAAAGCAATGACAACAATCAAACGGATATGATTATGAAATTTAACCTTAAAAAGAAAAACCTAAAGCAATTAAATCGTAGCGTAAACGACATAGAAAAGCAGCAAACCCCTCAAGTAGCTGGTGGTCAACCACCAACGGGTATAATTTGTCATAACATGAGCAGAGATGGACATAATTCTTGCTTTTGTTAATCCAGTGCTGAGCCTTCGGGCTCTTTTAACTCTGGGCTTTAATTAACTGAGAAATTCACTCAAATTTACTATGCTTAAATCAGAGTTTGTGAATTTGAAGATTTCCATGAAAACCTTTATAAATTTTATTTTTCTATTTTTGGCTGTTCCTTCATTAGCAAATTCAATCGTTGAAAATAAAATCACAGAAGCCGAAGACTATTTAACTGTTAATCCTGCACACACTCTGATTTTGCTAGATAGCATTTACGATAAAGAACGTTTCTCTGACGAACAATTTATCCGCTGGCATTTGATCAGAATGAGAGCGGCTGTACCTACTAACCAATTAGTTAAACTCAGTGAGTCTCTAGAAACCGTATTTCACCACAAACAGCATCCTTACTTTAAAGCCCATTTAACTTCGTTTCTGAGTGGAACTGGGATCTATCTAAGGAAAAAGCAATTTCTGGCCGATGCGCAAAAAAGTTTGGAGTGTGCTTATAAATATTCGCAAAATGAAAAACAAAGGTTAACTTTAACGAATAGTTTGGCTTTGGTTGCACGCCAACAGAGCGATTATGACAGTGCTAGGTTACTTTATAAAAAAGCTCGGGCATTGGCAGTTGAGACAAACCGGGAAAGTATCATTGCTATGATAGATAATAACCTCGGAATGATTGAATTCGATGTAGGTAATATTAAAGAGGCTGAAGCTTATTACCGACAAGCATTAAAAGGCTATCAACTAATTGACAAGCGCTCAGGAATAGTAACAGCTAGCATCAACTTACTTTTTTCATTTTTACTACAAGACAAGTTTTTAGATTATCAGCGGTTGTATTCACCAACGGCAACCTTGACTTTAGCTTTTCCGAATCAATCTAAACAATCTCTTTTGTACTGGATCCATCAAAGATATCTACAGCTACAGGGAGGAAAAATTACCTTTCAGACAATTCAAAAACTAAAAGAGTCATATACTAATTTAGAAGACATTAAAGTCAAAACACACATATATCAGTATATTGCCGATTTTATGAACATCTCCTTACAAGCACCAGAAAATAAAGCTAATCAAGAGTTTAATCGACCATGGTTTGTAGCTGTTAAGCAGTGCGACTGGGTTTTGGATTAGTTACATTTCTACTTTACATATTTCTACAATAAAGCCTTAATTAAAGCGTCACGAGTTTGTAAAAAATCGCGTTTACTCTAAACAAAATCAATCTGGACTAGACCAGATTAAAACCCAAAATTAGAGATAAATGTAATGAAAAAACTATCCCATGTCGCAGCTGCAATATTGCTGGCTCAAAGCGCACACTCTTTTGCATCAAATGGCAAACTTGTTGGTTCAGTAAAAGATCTACATAGTCATTTGTCAGGTGTAATGATCTCCGTGCAGGGGCAAAAAGCAACGGCGGTCACAGATTACCGCGGTCGATTTGAATTGCCGAATGTGAAAAGTGGCGAATATACACTTTTAGTGAGCTACATGGGTTACGACAGCGCTGAAGTAAAAGTAAAAGTACTAGACTCTGAAATTACTTTACTCGACCCAATCACCTTAAAATCACAACAGCAAATAGAAGAGGTTGTGAGTGTGGGTCAAATATTTCGGGGTGAAATGGCGGCCGCGAACAATCAAAAAAATGCCTCGAATATTATCAGTGTGATCGCAGCCGACGGAATTGGAAAATTACCCGACAGAAATGCAGCAGAAGCGGTGCAACGTATTCCCGGTGTGTCAATTGAGCGCGATCAGGGCGAAGGACGTTTCGTAGCTGTTCGTGGCCTACCATCGCAATGGAGCTCAGCTAGTATCAACGGCAATCGACTTCCAACAGCAGAAGAAGAAACAACCAGTAGGGCAACGGCATTTGATTTTTTTCCGAGCGAGTTGATTGAGTTTGTTGAAGTATCTAAAGCCATCACACCAGATATGGAAGGCGATGCAATCGGTGGTAGCGTTAATTTCATAACTAAAAAATCAGCAGATGACTTTGTGTTTAAAACAAGTTTTGCATTAGGTCAAAACGAGTTAGCAGAGGGCACAAATTACTCTGCAAATGTGGTATACGGAGACCGCTTACTAGATCACAAACTCGGGTTTATTGTTAATGCCACGGCTTGGAAGCGAGATTGGGCAACCGATAATTACGAACCAAGACGCCGAGGTGAAAGCGAAAACTTCGGAATTTATCGACTAGAGCTGCGAGATTACACAGGTACCCGCGAAACCTATGGTTTAAATGGCTCTGTTGAGTATGACTTAGATAATGGCAGTATCAGTGCCAGTGCATTATATGGCACTTTGGTTGATGATGAAACGCACTACAAGCATCGATTACGTTTTGATAAAGACAGAGTTGAGCTGCAGCATATTCGCAATGAATTAATTACTGAAATGAATGGTTTAGAGTTCGCGGGGGTTCACAATATTGGCTTTGACAAAACCGTGAACTGGCAGTTAGCGAGCTATGAAAATGAGTTCAAATATGGTGATAAACCAAATGGTCAAGATAATAGCTATTTTGTTATGCGTTTTGACCAGAAAAACGTCGGTTATGTTGGTTTGCAAGAAGCTGCAAATGGAAAAAACTACGCGTATAACCTAGTGGATGAGGGCACAGATCCTTGGAATGCGATCAGTAACCATTTTGCAAATGGTTTCGCACTGGATGCAACTCTAGCTGGCTTATCTTGGGTTGAGTTATATAAAGTGTATGTTAAAGAGAAAGATAGGTTGGTTGCTAACCTTGATTTTGAATGGCAAAAAGATTCTGACCTAACCTATCAATTCGGTGCTAAGTACAGAGATAAAGTACGTTATGCGGATTTTGCGGATGAGTTTTACGAGTGGAATAGTGATGAATTCGGTACAGCGCCAACACTTGCTGATTTTACACTTGTTGATCAGCCCGGGCGAAGTGATTACCTTTCAGAA
Source organism: Pseudoalteromonas sp. AWM4_233 (assembly GCF_056158285.1). NCBI lineage: Bacteria > Pseudomonadati > Pseudomonadota > Gammaproteobacteria > Alteromonadales > Pseudoalteromonadaceae > Pseudoalteromonas > Pseudoalteromonas sp. AWM4_233. Next base: position 1,616,771 of record NZ_JBSWSZ010000001.1, read on the forward strand.
GCTAATTTCAATTACCAAGCACAGTTTTCTCAAGTGGCCACAACTGAAGATGCAATGGCATTTTGGAATACAAACCGCGAGAAATTCAGATTGGTAGATGGTGAGTCTGCACTTATCAGCAATGGTGGCGCACTCGGTCGAAATTTTGATGTAGACGAAACCCATACTTCACTTTACGGTATGGCAACCTATCAAATGAGCGCGCAGTTAGAAATACTCGCAGGACTTCGACTGACGCAAACTAAGACCAGTGTATCCGGCTACACCTACTTAGCAGATCAACAACAAACTGTAGAAACTATGCAGAGTAATGATTATCTTTCTGTGCTACCAGCTCTACATCTTACCTATCGTGCTGATGAATCGACAAATTATCGTGTTGCATTAACAAGAAGCTTTGCCCGTCCAGACTTTGGCTCATTAACTCCGGGGGCAACTTATCTAGAAGCAGACAACAAGCTTGATTCAGGTAACCCTGCGCTAGAGCCAACTTATTCTAACAACCTAGATGTAATGTTAGAGCATTATTTTGACAGAGTAGGTCTGGTCTCTGCGGGTGTGTTTTATAAAGATATTCAAGATCCAATTTTCGAAAAACGCTCGATTGGCAATTACAACGGTCGTGATGGCGTTAATATTGTTCGCCCAGAAAATGGCGACAGCGCGTGGCTTGCTGGGGTAGAGTTTGCGTTTAATCGTGACCTTGGTTTTATTTCTCCACAGTTAGAAAATTTTGGTGTTATGACCAATGCCACATTTATGGATTCAGAAATGACCATTCCAGAGCGGGCAGGCAAGGTTGCTATCCCAAGGCAAGCAAAAGAATTATATAACTTTACTCTTTACTATGACGATACTGAATTTGCAGCTCGTATCGCTGTGAATCATAAAGGTGCTTATATCGAAGAGCATGGTAAATCAGCAAACAGCGACAGTTATTATGGCGCAAATACTAGTGTTGATTTTACAACTTCTTATCAAATCAACGAACAAGCTTTGGTTTATCTAGAGCTTAATAATCTTACCAATGAAGCACTTGAATACTACATGGGCGAAAAGGGCCGACCGCTACAAGTTGAGTACTACGGTATGCGCGCAATGATTGGTTTTAACTACCAGTTTTAGCTGTAACTTAAACGCCTAGTTTTTGTTTCTTATATTTCTTAGCTGTTTTGCGAGGTCAGAAACTGGCCTCGTAATTTTCAAGGTTTTTTTATGAACTCTTTATCGCTTTGGGAAGTGCCACCAAAATGGTTAAGGCCAGCTCAAGGGCTCGCTTTTGTTGCTTTTGCTGCCTGTAGTGCGTTTATGACGTATTTCTGTATGTATGCATTTCGAAAGCCCTTTTCGGTTAATAGTTATACCGAGCTGGATCAAGACCACTGGCTCGTCAGTTTCAAAATAGCTTTGATTTTATCGCAAGTATTTGGCTACTTAGTGGCTAAATTTATCGGTGTAAAAGTCATTGCTGAGATGCAGAATGCAAACCGAGCAAAAACCATTCTATGGATGATAGTGAGTGCCGAGCTTTCATTGATCTTATTTGCTATCTCTCCTTCACCACTCAATGTTATTTGGTTATTTTTTAATGGATTATCGCTTGGCATGATCTGGGGTCTGGTTTTTAGCTACCTAGAAGGACGTAAAACCACCGAGTTACTTGGTGCAGTGTTAAGTGTGACGTTTATTCTTGCCTCGGGCTTAGTTCGTACTGTGGGTAAATGGCTTATGGTTGAAATACAGGTATCAGAAATGTGGATGCCCGCAGTGACCGGCGCCATTTTCTTACCTCTTTTGGTTATCTCTGTGTTGTGTTTGAACAGTTTACCAGCGCCTACAGCATCAGATGAGCAAGCCAGACAAAAAAGAGCTCCAATGAACGGCACTCAAAGGTGGGCGTTTTTTAAAGAGTACGGGGTTGGGATCACCTTACTGATACTAAGTTTTTTACTCTTTACTGGGTTTCGAGATTTTAGAGATAATTTTTCTTCTGAAATTTGGCATGCACTTGGGTATGGGCAAGAGCCTGCCATTTTTGCTTATGCAGGCGTTCGAGTCGCTTTAATTGTCTTAATTGCGTTAGCTGCTTTGGTTTTGATTAAAGATAACCGTATCGCATTTTTTGCCAATCACGGTTTTATCTTACTGGGCACGGCTTTACTGGCAACAAGCACATGGGCGTTTGAGCAGAGTATGCTGGATGCTAAAGCCTGGATGGTACTACTTGGCGCAGGGCTTTATATTAGTTACATCCCCTATAATTGCTTTCTATTTGACCGAATGATCTCAGCAGTTGGCTCAACTGCAAATGCTGGATTTTTGCTTTATCTCGCAGACTCAGCAGGTTATGTCGGCTCAGTTGGCATTTTACTCTACAAAACTTTTGCATCACCAGAATTAAGCTGGTTGAACTTTTTCATTATGGCTTGTTACTGGGTAGCGGCAATTGCCAGTGTGCTGGTGGCCAGCTCCTTGCTGTATTTCAGTTTCAAACTCAAACCTTTTAGGCCTGGTTACTCTCTACAACCAGCACATCAAAACTAACAAACAGGAACATCAAAATGAAACATATTGAAGCGCTAATTTTAGATTGGGCGGGCACCGTTGTGGATTATGGCTCAATCGCACCCACGCGTATTTTTGTTGAGGCTTTTAAGCAAGGGTTTGATTTTGAGATTAGTCTTGAAGAAGCTCGTGGCCCAATGGGAATGGGGAAGTGGGACCATATTCATACACTGTTAAATACAGGTTCAATTCGAGTACGTTGGCAAAACCAATTCGGTCGTTTACCTAATAAAGAAGATGTCGACCATATTTACAATACATTTATGCCTTTACAGCAGGCTAAGGTAGCTGATCGTGCTGCACCAATCGAAGGCGTTTTATCGGTGATACATAGATTGCAATCTGATAACGTCAAAATAGGCAGTTGCTCAGGGTATCCAAAACCTGTGATGGATGTCTTGGTGCCTGCTGCGGCAGAATATGGTTATAAACCTGATTGTGTGGTTGCAAGTGATGAGTGCGAAGCTGGCTCTCGTCCTGGGCCTTGGATGGCATTAGAAAATGTGCAAAGACTGGGTATTTCTCGAGTAAGTGCCTGCGTAAAGGTAGATGATTCAATACATGGTATTAGTGAAGGGTTAAATGCAGGGATGTGGACAGTAGGCATAGCCGTTACAGGTAATGCCATTGGCTTGAGCGAGCAGGAATGGGCAAATGAGAGTGAAGCAACACAGGCGTCGCTTACTCGTAAAGCTTATGCGCAATTGGCTTCGGCGGGTGCCCATTATGTTATTGATTCGCTCGCTGATATTGAGCCGGTTTTACATGCGATAGAAGCAAGAATAGCAAGAGGAGAAAGACCTTAATGCGCTATGTGCCTTTTTGGTTTGATGAGGCGATAACTGAGGCAGATGAAAAATCTGCCTCACACTTGGCTCATAATATAACCACAGATGTATGTATTATTGGTGGAGGTTTTACAGGGCTTTGGACAGCAATTAATTTGAAACTAACAAAGCCTGAACTTGATGTTGTGATTATTGAAAAGTACTTATGCGGACAAGGTGCTTCAGGCAGAAATGGTGGTGCTATGCTCACCTGGTCTACAAAGTTTGGCAGCTTAATTAAGCAAGTCGGTTTAGAGCGGGCGATGAATTTGGTCAAAGCCTCCGAACAAGCAGTACATGACATTAAAGCATTCACTGAAAAATATGCCATTGACTGTGATTGTCGAGTCGATGGTACGTTTTACACGGCATCGAACGCCTCACAGCACAATGCCTTTAAACCTGTGCTCGATTTACTTGCTACACATCAACTCAATGCTTGGCAAAGTGTTACACAAGATCAGCTAGAAATGACAGGCTCAAAAGCGAATTTATCTGCAATTTTTTCGCCTCATGCTGGTAGTGTTCAGCCTGCCAAATTAGTCCGAGGTTTATTTAGAGTGGCCAAGCAACTTGGTGTGAAAGTATATGAACGGACAAAGTATATTCACTATCAGGGTGATGAAACTTTAAATATAAAAACCGACCGAGGCATGATCAAAGCCAATAAAATGGTGTTTGCAGTGAATGCTTGGCTCCCTAAGATTGAGCCACAATTTACACGTTCTGTGGTGTTAGTTTCAAGTGATATGGTTATCAGCAAAGCCAATCCAGAAGCCATTAAAGCTATGGGGCTGAACCATGGTGCTCCGATTATAGATAGCCGAATTTTCGTAAATTATTATCGAACCACGCCATCAGGCAGACTAATGCTTGGCAAAGGCGGCAACTATTTTAGCTATGCAAATCATGTATCAAAGAGGTTTGATCAGCCGAGTAGATATTTAGAAATGATGAAGCATTACTGGCACTATTTTTTTAATCATAGCGGCTTAGAAATCGAAAGAAGTTGGACAGGGCCGTCTGATAGAAGTGTCAGTGGGCTGCCTTTTTTTGGGCAATTAAACACTCAGGGAAACATTTACTATGGCAGCGGATACTCAGGTAATGGCGTCGTGCAGAGCTACCTTGGAGGTAAAATTTTGGCGAGTTTAATTTTGAACAAAGCAGATAAGTGGCGAGATTGTGGCTTAGTTAATCAGCCTATTGCACAATTTCCTGTTGAACCAGTGAGAACTTTAGGGGCATATATGGTGCGAAATGCCATTCGCCGTAAGGAACATGCAGAAGATTTAAATATAAAAGTGGCACCTTGGGACAGTTATCTAAGTAAACTCAGTGGTTCAGCTGCTAAAGTAGATATCTCACTGAACAAGTGTTAACCCATTGTATTTCTCATTTAAAAAGGTAAGTTAAGAGGGGGTTCATATTTCATTGGTTATAAAAGTCATTTGATTTGAGGTGCATTAGGGTATGTATAAATACGCTTTTTCAATATTATTGCTTGTTGTGTGCTTTGGTTTAGCTGCAAAAAATGATGTGTTGTCTTTGGATAGAATTGATGTCAGCCAAGTTAAGTTTGCTTTTGAAAACGACGATAATGTGTATCCAGATGAGAGTGAATTTGCCATCGACCATTTTGTTTTAATGAGCAATGACAATGGAGAGCGATGGGGAATTTTAACCATTACCAACCAGTCGAGCGGTCGCAGAGAATTACAAGCAAAACACATCATGGCGTTGTTTGCGGACGGCTCTAGGTATTCTCCAGTAAACTTTAAACAACAATTCAATGGCAATGAGACACAGTCTATTACTTTGAATTTTGGCGAAAACAAGTTTCCGATCTTATCCGTTTACACGAGAAATTAATAATTGATTGTGCAGGTTTCAAAGTTAGATTGGTCGCAAAGGTGATAATCTAAGTAATATTTATCTAGCTTTGGTTTAACGCCCTGCGTGAGGTAGTTGTACATTAGCTCGGCGCTTTTCCTGCCCATCTCAAAAGGCTTTTGGCCTAGATTCACAGTTGATAGACCGTGCTTAAGGGCATCAAGTTGAATTTGCTCTGTATCAGCTGAGATCATCACAAAGTTACCGTCGGCTATTTTGCCTTTTGCTGCTTTCATCGTCTCTATATAGCCAGGGTTAAACTGAGCAAATCCTGCCACAGCCAAGAATATTGGCGGATTTTTTAGAGAAGAAAAGCGCTTTATTTGTTCTAACGAAGCATGTCTTTTCCCCATAGTATACAGCGGGCACCGAGGATGTTCTACCCAACCACTGTCGCCAGACAAACGCTTTTTACTTTGACCAGATAAGGCATGGCGCACCCCTGCAAGGCGGGCATTCAGATTTGGGGTAGTTTGATGCCCCGACTGTAGACAAATGCTTTGTTTTTCAGCTGTTTTGTATTTTTTTGCTAATTCACCTAAGGCGACACCAAAATCAAAATTATTCGTGCCTATGTAAGCAAGCCTATATTGATGATGTTTGGGCAATAAGTCAGAGTCGAATGTGATAACTGGAATATTTTTCTTCATTAAGTCTTTGAGGGCATGCGTCACTAAATATTTAGAGTCAGTGGTTGAGACTAAAAAAGCATCGACGCTTTTCTCTGCCAATTCACTAATCACTAAAGATTGAGTTCTTACATCTTGATAATCATCAGCGCCATCATAAATGCATTTAAGATTATTAACCTTGCTGGCAAAATTTAGGCAGCCTTTAAATGATTGTTCGTAAAATGAATCATTTTTGGTTTTACCTATAACTGCAATTGTGAATTGCTCGTTTGCATAAGCTTGGTTCAACGTACAACAAAACAAACTGAAAACACAGGTAGATAGGCAAATAAATTGACGAAAAGAAAATTCCATTTATCAAACTTCAATGATGTAAAAATGACGATACTTGAATAAGTATACATAATAAAATCACAAAACTATTAAAGTGAAAAATATTTATGTAAGCTAATGTTTCTTAATTGTTTCACGTTAAGATGTCAGTTTATTTCTTAGAACTTAGACAACGAATTCGCTTAATTCAAATTAACACCTAATTCTGTTTGTCATAAAACTGCAGTAAGCTAGCAGTGTTCAGTTAATTAAATGGTTAGTTAAATAAGTTGCTTATGTTGTTGTATCAAGTTATCCGCAATCATATTCAAAATTTGGTCAATGAGGGGCGTTTAAAAGCCGGTTCTAAACTCCCTTCTGAGCGAAGTTTGCAAGAGCAGTTCAACTCAACGAGGATCACTGTAAGAGAAGCGCTAGCCAGGTTAGAATCTGAAGGTGTGATCTACAGTCAAAAACGCAGAGGGTGGTTTGTTACCCCTGAAAAGCTAAAATGGCAACCAGCACGCAAAGTGAATTTTAACGCTTTATCTGAATCTCAAGGATTTACACCCTCCACCAAAGTCATCGAACTGATGGCCCCTTCCAATGATCACAGCATTGCATTTACTCACTTTGATGATAAGCCAATTTACAAACTGACCCGAGCTCGATATTTAGATGGCAGAGGTGTGCTAGTTGAAGAGATTCACTGTCTTGCAGCGCGTTTCAACCTTCTCGAAAAGCAAGTCTTAAATGGCTCAATTACTGATGTTATGAAACAACAGTATCAGGTTGATGTTTCTCATGAGCAGTGCAACATTAGTGTCACTGTGCTACCAGACTATGCAGCTGAATTACTTGAAAAAAATAGTGGTACGCCTTGCTTAAAAGTGCAAAGAGCGCGTTATGACTGCGAAGATAACTTGGTCGACTTTAACATTGAATTTTGGCTACATGATTGTATTGAAATGGTAGTGGAAGGATATTAATGGCATCACTTAAATTTTGCAAAGAACTTATCAACCCATTTCAGACTAGAAATTCGAATGATGAAAAAAGCAAAAGCGACTGGTAAATTATAAATAGGCTTTTGCTTTACTTTCCGGGAAACTGTTCATTTAAAGATAGTAAGGCTACCAGTATTTCGCTTCATAAACGGCTTGAAGTAAGCTTTCTATGTCTTTCTGATACACTTCACCAATATTTCCTACTCTAAAGCAGTCAGCGTCTGAAACTTTTCCAGGATAGATGACATAGCCAAGCGACTTTAGTTTGTCATAAAATAGTTTAAAGTCATATTCAGGTTCGTTTGGTGAATAAAACGAGGTAATTATTGGTGAATGCAACGGATCGGGCAAAAGTGTCTCAAAGCCAAGCTCTCTCATACCGCTGACAAGTAAAGACTGGTTTGATTTATAGCGGTTATACCTTGTATCAATACCACCTTCTTGTTCCAGTTCAATCAATGCCTGTGCAAATGCTCTCACTACATGCGTAGGTGAAGTAAAGCGCCATTTACCACTATTCTGTTCCATAGTTTGCCATTGATCATACAGATCTAGAGATAGAGAGTGTGCATTACCTTGGCTCTGTGAAATCAAGGAGTGATTGCAGATCACAAAACCAAAGCCAGGAACACCTTGAATGCACTTATTCGAAGAGCTAATTAAAACATCAATACCTAGCTTTATCATATCGATGGGTATTCCACCAAAACTACTCATTGCATCTAAAATAAACGTTTTTTTGTAACGATTTACAAGCTCTGCCACTGCTTCTAGTGGGTTAAGCATGCCAGTAGTCGTTTCGCAATGAACCATGGCAACATGACTGATGTGCGGGTTATCTTTAAGCGTTTGCTCAATTTTGACAACGTCAGGATAGTGCGTCTCTGCAAAATCTAGACTAATGACATTGATGTTGAGATAGTCTGAGATTTGTTTAATGCGCGCCCCATAAGCACCGTTATTTATAACAAGTATGGTGTCTCTTTTTGAGATAAAAGTACCCAGGGCCGCTTCAACAGAAGCGGTGCCACTGCCTTGCATTAAAGTGGCAGTTAATAGTTCAGCGCTGCCGGCAAGCGAGCATAATTGGGTTCTAATCTTTTCTACAATCCCAATGTTGTAATCGTCATCCCAAGTGCACCAATCTTGTAACATGGCTTCTTTCACTGTTTTAGATGTACTGAGAGGGCCGGGGGTCAGTAATAAATAGTTATGTTTCATAAAAACTCCATCTGGTCTATACCAGTGATTAGAGCACATGTTTTATGATGTTTTGATGATGTAATTGTGACAGTTTGCAATGCACTGATTTAAATTAATGGATTAAAAATACCTGTTCATTGTGAAATATAAGGCTAAAATTATGGTAATTGTTAAAGTCTATAAATCATATGTTTCAACGTTTTTTGTATTTAATCAGTTTGATTGCTTGCGTAACTGCTCAGGCAACAACACTCAAGTTTTGCTATGAGAGTAAAGAGCTTTTGCCTCATTATCGTGGTGAAGGTGTTTTAACGCCAAGTGAAAAACCAGGTGCAGCAATTGAGATTATGCAAAAGCTTGATGAAATGCTCTCAAATGTACACATTGAATTTGTTCGTGAGCCATGGAAGCGTTGTTTAAACGATTTAAAGTTAGGTAAAGTTGATGCATTGATTGCAAGGCACTCAGAAAGCAGAGAGGCGTTTGCCAAGTACCCTAAAACCACAAAAAATGAGCTCGATAATCAACGAGCAATTTCAAGTACTGCAACTTGCTTTATACATAAAAAGAATGTGCCCTTAAAATGGAATGGTCATGAATTATTCGTAGAGTTGCCGCAAGGTATTTCTGTGCCAAGAGGTTACTCACTTGTTGAAGATTTGAAAAAAAAAGGTTTTCAAATCTACGAAACCGTGTCGGTTAAGCAAGCCCACGAGTTACTTTTTAATGGTCGAGTAGGTATTTCTCTGAGTGATTGCCAACATAAAAACCTACCAGTAAACTTTTTCGAAAACAAAAGCCCGATTGTAGAAAATTATGGTTATTTAGTTTTAAGCCATCAGTTTTACGCGCTATATCCACGTCTCTCTGAAGAGTTGTGGAACCAGCTAATGAAAATAGATGATAAAGTTTTCTACGATAAATACTAATACCAACCCTCATTAATACTTAATCATTTTGAGGGACTAAAACTGACGCTAGTTTCGTTAAAAATTTCTTACTTAGAACAACTAAATAGCAAAATTTTAGCCTTGCTATCGACAATTTTTCTTGCCTCAAAATAGATCACTTAATTAAAAGGATTGGTATGAAAGTATCTCAATTGGTCTTGTCTCACCAAATGAGCAAGTTTACAAATAGTGATGTATTCACTGTCATCTAAGATAACTGGTGATTCTTCTATTAGTTGAAATTTAAAGTTTTTTCTATTTTTATTGCATTCAATCCAAAATTCTTGCGTGCCATCATCATAAATGAATATGGTCTGTTTGTTGGTAACATTGATTTTTTCTATGTGGTTGTCGACCATATACTTTATTGATGCGTGAATAAAATCAACGCTCTTTAAGAACTTTTGAGGGTCTTTACGGTATAACTGTTTTTGATGCTCATCTAGCGAGTTTTCTGGGGGAATTGGTAGATTTAAAGTTTCTTTTTCTAGGTACATGTATCGCTCCAAATAGAGTCAATTAGTACGTTTTAAAGAGGTGTTTGGATTGCTAAAAGATATAATTTTTATAATCCGACCTTTGCTTAACAAAGAAAGATTTTCCTTAACTTCTCGTATAGAGCTTCAATTTATTTGATTTATCATCTTTTAATTAAATCATTCTTCATAAGGCTTTAAAGTTTCAAATTCAACTTAACTAAGACTCAGAAAACTTTCTATCTTCCAAAATCTACATATTAATTCTGAAATCAAATTTAAGAAGATTTTACGAGATCTAGCTCTGATAAAGAGCTTGAAGAATTAAAGAGTTGTTGATGAAAATAGACAAACTAATTCGGTATTCTAGAGTAATTAACCAAAAAATTTGCATTTAAAAATTTTGAGCTTACACTTGTGCGCTCAATGGGCGTACACGTGTAAGCTAAAATGGTTTTGACATGCAAAATATCTTACGATTTATTTCAAACAATTTATTTCATCACAGAGACTTATCAGGTTATTTCGAACCAGTGATACAAGTAATTAAGCCTGCTTGGAGAAGCGGTTTTTTTCGGGCACAGGTTAAAGGTATTCGAGTACTTGGCGAAAATGCACTTAAAATAACCCTAAAACCAGAGAGAAAATGGCCAATTCACACAGCTGGCCAGCATATTTCTTTGACAATAGTGCAACAAGGTCGGCTGATTTCTCGAGTATTCACCATCGCGTCTGGCGCGAAAAAATTAAAAGAAACGGGCTTATTTGATTTGGTGATCCGCACTCATGATAAGGGTAACTTTACTCCGTATCTTGGCGAGTTAGCTATGAATAGTTGGGTCAATATTTCAAACCCAATGGGTGAATTCATATTTGATGAGCAAAGCAATCATACGACACTTTTAGCAGGCGGCTCTGGTATTACCCCATTCATTGCAATGTTGAATGACTTACAGACAAACATGCACCAACACGTCCATTTATTGTATTACGCGAAGCCTAATTCGCATTTACTGGTGGATGTATTAGAGAAACTTTTAACCAGACTCCCTAATTTTAGTTTTGAACTACTTAATCGTAATGAACACGGCTCATTTTCCAAGTTTGTTTCAATAGAACACACAGACGAGCTCCTCGTTTGTGGGCCAGAAGCAATGTACGTTGAAGCTGAGGAATTCTGTAAGTCACGTCAAATACCCATCAGAGCAGAACACTTTCAAGCAATTAAGCCAACTAAACCCTTAAATAAAGCTGCAAGATTCACAGTAAAACTCAATCATGGTGACTTAGAAATCAGTAACCGAGATTCATTATTAAGTGAATTTCAATCACACAATAAACCTGTGATGTATGGCTGTGGTATGGGTATTTGCCATCAATGTCAGTGTGTGAAAAAGAAGGGTATTGTAAAAGATATGCGTGATGGACGCTTATCAGATAACAGCGAAGAGCTGATCCAATTGTGTGTTTCTCAAGCCGTGACAGATTTGGAGTTAGAACTATGAGACAAGTAAATTTTGAACAGTTAGCTTTGCAACTTGATGAAGTTAAACAACAAGCTCAGGCGAAAGTGGGACAAGATGATGCTAATTACATTCGTAAAGTCATTGTTTGGCAGAGAGTATTTGAGTGGAGCGGCAGAATTTTATTGATATTAGGATTCTGGCAGCCATTACTGTGGGTCGTGGGTGTCATAAGTCTTGCGGTCGGCAAGATCTTAGACAACATGGAAATTGGTCATAACGTAATGCATGGTCAATATGATTGGATGAACGACAAGTTCATTAATTCTCGTGCCTATGAATGGGATATTGCCTGTGATGGCAGAAGTTGGAACAGGGTACATAACTACGAACATCACACTTATACCAATATTATCGGTAAAGACAGAGATTTTGGTTATGGCCTTTTGAGGTTATCGAATGACTTTAGGTGGCGAGTGAAAAACCTTTGGCAGTTTATTACTTATATTTTATTGAGTGTACTTTTTCAGTGGGGGGTGTCATATCATGAGATGGCAGCTGAGCGGGTTTTCTTTGGTAAAAAGAAAGACAACCGAGATAACAAAGTATCACACACAGAACTAAAAAAACGTTTCTTCAGTAAAGGGGCTAAGCAACTGGTTAAAGATTATGTCATTTTCCCAATTCTAGCAGGGCCGCTCTTTCTATGGGTTTTTTGTGGTAACTTAATAGCAAATTTATTAAGAAACTTATGGACTTCAACCATTATTTTTTGCGGGCATTTTACGGAGCATGTTCATACTTTCACCGAAGACGAGTGTAAAAACGAAAGCAAAGGGCAGTGGTATTACCGTCAAGCATTGGGCTCATCAAACCTCAAAGGCCGCACATGGTTTCACATCTTAACAGGGCATTTAAGTTTTCAGATTGAACACCATTTGTTTCCAGACTTACCGGCGAAGCGTTACCCAGAAATAGCCCCGAAAGTACAACAAATCTTTCAGCAGCACGGTATTCACTACAATACGGGCGGATTTTGGCGACAATATGGTTCTGTCTTAAAACGTATTATTCGATATTCATTCCCTTAGAACAGCAACTCCCTCAGTTAAAATTTGGCTGAGGGAGATTTATGTTTAATACTCCACACGCTCCAGGTTATCAGATGGAATCTCTGGAAATTTACCATCTTTCCAGTTTTGTTTTGCTTGTTCTATTTTTTCTTTACTAAACGATACAAAGTTCCAATGAATGTAAGGCACATGCTGCCATTTCTCTCCACCCAGTAAAATAACACGGCTGTTTTTAGAAAACTCAATCGTTGTTTCTGTATCATTTAATAATACAAGTTCATAGGGTGAGATAGTTTCTTCGTTGACAGTGACTTGACCATATAAAACATAGAGTGCGGTTTCAAAGTCTGGATTGGGTACGTCAATTGTTTTACTTTGAGCACCAATTACATCTAGATAAAACATTTCTGTATAAGTTTTAATTGGTGAGCTTAAGCCATATGCATCACCTGCTATGAGGCGAGTCATAACACCATCTTTAACTATTTGCGGCAGGGCTTCTCGCTTCACATGCGTAAATGAAGGCGCAATATCTTCATGCTGTGCGGGTAAGGCAATCCAAGATTGCAAGCCGTTTAGACCATGGTCGCTTGCTCTTGTTTCGACGCTTTCTCTCTCAGAGTGGGTAATACCTGTGCCAGCTGTCATCCAATTTACATCACCCGGTGCGATTTCTAAGTTATTACCCAATGAATCTCTATGTAAAATTTTACCTTCAACTAAATAAGTCAAAGTAGAAAGGCCGATGTGTGGATGCGGTTTAACATCAATTCCCTCACCTTGAGAAAATGAAGTCGGGCCCATGTGGTCGAAAAATATAAATGGTCCAACCATGCGCTTTTTCATGTGGGGAAGTAAACGTTTTACGTTTAGGCCACCAATATCATGTTCTGTTGCGGATAATTTTAATGCCATAAGTAACTCAAATCAGGTGATTAACTATTTACAGCATAGATGCAAAATACCATTTCAATCTATTCAAAAATTTTGATTAGAGTGTTCAAAATTTATAGCTGTTTAACTTTTGCTGCCCAACATAGACTGGAGTTATTGAAATAACCACAGGTGAATATAAATGAAAAATGTTCTACTAATTAACACATCAATTAATCATGACGCTGGCAATTCTTATATCTTGAGTAATAACTTTGTCGACAGATTATCAAATAAGTTTGAGTTAACAGTTACACATCGCGACCTAGTTAAAGAGCCTTTGGAACACTTAGAACAAACAGAAATGCTTGCTTGGATGACGCCTGAAGCGCAGAGAAGTGGTGAACAAAAATCACTGGTTGATTTATCTGATAATTTGATAAAAGAAGTACAACAAAGCGATATACTGGTTATTGGCTTACCTATGTATAACTTTGGTGTGCCTTCACAGTTTAAAGCTTGGATGGATAGGATTGCTAGAGCGGGTGTGACGTTTAAATACACAGAACAAGGCCCTGTTGGCCTGATAGCAAATAAAAAAGTGGTAGTGATAGCTGCTCGTGGCGGAATTTATGCAGGGACTGATAATGACTCACAAACTACACATGTTAAATCGTTTTTTGCGCTTTTAGGGATTACAGACGTTGAGTTCATTTATGCTGAGGGTTTGAATATGCCTAGTAAAGAACTCAGCATTGCAAATGCAAAAGATAAAATGGAAGCTGTCTTATCTAGCATGGCCTAAACTGAACGATAGCTGCGAAATTCACTCACAGCTATCGTATTTGAATTAATGAGCAAGTTTCGTATCAGCTTGTGGATTTGCAAGAGCAACAATGATTTTGAATAACAAGAACATCGCATAAAGATTAATAGGATAGTTAACTAATACTTCAGTCCAAAAAACCACCTGTGGGCTATGAATTAAGTTAGTGATTTGGTCAAATATCTCAATGAAAAGGCCTAGAGCCAGTAAAATAAACCCATAATATTCACATAAATGAGTCGTTTCAGTCGCTTCTACTTCATGGCCTGCGATCCAGTTTTGTAAAATATGTCTGCCTTCTAAAAGTACTCCGAATCCGACCAGCAAGATCGCGATACCTTCTTCATCTTCTTTTAGCTGGGCCAAAGTTTCATGGCTAAGTTCGGAAAACATGAGTTCGAGTTCATGGACCATCAACGTACCAATGATGCCAGTAACAACAAGGCTGATAGAAAGCAAAAACAGTCTATTTGCGAGTAGCTTAGTAAATAACATAACATTTTCCAAATTCGAAGATTATCAATAAACTAACTGAAAAATGTGAAGAGATTATGGTTGCGCTAAAAAGACATAACGAAGAAACTAAACTGAGTGATGAAACAACTTTTATTCAGTGAGTCATATTTTTAGAAAAGATATTGATGATAAAAACACCTAAAATGATCAATGCCATACCTAATAAAGTAGGAATATTAGGCATTTGTTTAAAGAAGATACTTCCCAAAGCTGTAACAAGGACAATGCCTGCCCCAGACCAAACTGCATATGCAACGCCAACAGGCACTTCCTTTACAACTAAAGACAGGCAATAAAAAGCAACACAATAGGCAATAACACAAATAGCGCTTGCAATAAGATTGTTAAAACCATCTGATACTTTTAGAGCCAGTGTGCCGATAACTTCTGAAACAATAGCAATACTTAAATATAACCAAGCCATATGAAGTCCAGTTTAAAAAATCAGAATTTTACAATGTATTCGCATGCTTCAATAACGAAAAGTTAATATGTTGATTTATTCTTTGGATTTCTCAAGCGAAACTAATAAAACGCCCCCTAAAATAAGAAGTGAAGCTATTATAAGGCGTGTAGATATAGGCTCCGATAAAAACAAAAAACCACCAATAGCAGCGATAATAGGTACTAAGAGCTGAGAGGCGGCTGCTTGAATACCAGTTAATAGTGGCAAAGCCTTATACCAAATTATATAACCGATACCTGATGTGACAACGCCAGATACGATTGCAGAGATAAGACCTTTGCCTGTGATAGAGTTGTAATCAACAAAGGGGAGTGCCAAAATTGCTAGTGGTAAAGTTCTGATAAAGTTCATAGAAGTTTCTACACTAGGCTGCCTCGACCCTTTACCTGCAAGTGTATACAAGCCCCATGCGATCCCAGACAACGACATAAGAACAAAGCCAAAGAGAGAGGGGGTTGTTAACGTTGGAAAAACCAGATAAATAAACCCGATAAGTGCAGTCAACAAGCCTATCAATGCAAGCGTTGAGAAGCGCTCTCCTGATAACTTAGAAATAGTTAACATGCACAGTTGAACTGAACCAAAAAGTATTAATGCACCGGTGCCAGTATCTAAAGTGAGATAGGCAAAAGAAAAACAAATTGCATAGATAAACAACATAATTGATGACCACCAACTACCATAATTCAGAGGTGATTTATCAGTACGTTTATTAAAGAAAACCAAAAAATATAAGAATATAGCTGCAGAAATTAACCGTATTACTGTGAAGCCAGCAGCATCTATTTGTTTTTCGCCTAATGCAATTCTGCACAATATAGAGTTTCCTGCGAATGCAATAAGCGCAATAAATGTCAGAACACTTGATTTCAATATTCAGACCTTTTTTTTCATATCCGAGCAGAATAAGACAGTTAATGAATGAAGTTTATTTCGTTGTTTTGTGATTTTTTGAAAAATGATGAATACTGCTGTACTTGGTACTCATTAAGAAATAAAAGTAACCGTTGCTGGTAATCCATTCTTCAAGTGAGATTTCACATCTTCAAACTGCTCAGGTGGAAATTCAAATGCCGGCACAACACCGGGTTTTATTTGATTATAAGGCAATGAGAAAAAACTGGTTTTTCCACAAGTATCTAGCGCAACCTTTCGGATCTGATCCACTGGTACGCTGTCAGACCCAATATATAATACGTTGTCGTTAAAAGTCAGGTGATTAATTGGATCTTTCACGATTTGTTGTTTTTGATATTCGATTATACCATTTTTTGAATCGAACAAAAAAGGAAGCATTGTGAGATTTGAGATGACTGCGAAAGTGGCTAACTCAAATTCGATTAACCCGATTGCTGTGAGCAGAAGGTAGCAGGCAATAGACCCTAGCCAGAACAAAGAATATTTACCTATTTTCATCTTATTATCCTTTTAATGTTTGTGAATTTGTAAGTGCCTGCAAGTGCACCATTTTATTTTGATAAAATTTTTACACTGTCTGTTAGTTTCAGTGATACACGTTGACTTAATCTTGAATTAAATAAATCAATCTAGGTTTTCAACTTTACGAATAAGTGATTATCGTAAAATGTGCCATCTTTAAATATCGCACTTTTCAAAACTGCTTCTTGGTGGAATCCGGATTTAAGCAACACTTTCTTTGACGGCATATTTGGTTCAAACACTGCTGCAAAAATTCTGACAATAGGCGTCGTTCTAAAAACTTCGGTAGTTATTAACTCGATAGCTTGAGACATAATGCCTTTTCCCCAATACGCATTATCTAACCAATAACCTAATTCGCCCGCGCGCTGGTATTCAAACTCACCAGGGTTAACGCCTATACAGCCAACAAATTTACCTTGATAGCAAATCGCTTTTACAAAACCTTGTTTACTTCCCTGATCGATCCACCAAATGGCATCTTCTTCTTTGTAAGGGGAAGGTATTTTGCTAGATAAATAGCGAGTGACATCAAGGTGGTTTAATACTGATATCAATTGAGTTTTGTCAGAAATTACAAAATCTCTTAAAGTAATGTCTTGCTGATTAATCATGGTTTAAGTTTAACTGCTGTACCAAAAACCATAATTTCAGAAGAACCATCCATAATGGTACTGGTTGTAAATCTAATACCAACGATGGCGTCTGCGCCTTTGTCAGCGGCACTTTGAACTAAACGCTCAATAGCAATGTCTCTCGCTTCACTTAGCATTTCGGTGTAGCCACGGATCTCTCCGCCGACAATGCCTTTTAAGCCCGCCATGATGTCACGGCCAATGTGCTTTGCTTGAACGACGTTGCCGGTTACTACACCAACAATGCTTTCAATTTCTTTTCCTGGAATGGTTTCAGTGGTCGAAAAAAGCATAAATACCTAAAGTTAAGATTATAATTTGTCCTAAAAATAAGAACACTTTTTGCTATAAAAGTAAATCGAGTTATCAAGCTAATTAGATATCAGTAAAGAGTTTTTAACTAAAATAGTCGGACAAAAATGTCAAACTAGTGTTGTGTTTAGAAGATGCCATTCTTGTTTAGTATTTTTCCGCCGGTCAGTAAGGCGTATAAACGCATAGAAAAACTGATCCCTTGCACTGCGTCCCAGTGTTCAACTAAGTCGTTGTTTTCAATTCTCCAAGTATCAATAATATTAAACCCTTGTTTCGGATTATTGCGATGTTTCGCTTTTAAAGTCACATGAGAGTGCAAGATTACATAATTGCCATCTACAAAAATGTTTTTCACATCGTAACTAAATTCAGGGGCATTTTTTGTAAGTGCTCTGATCGCAGAAATAACGCCTTTAATACCATCAGCGATGGTTTGATTATGTTGCTTATAACCATTCTTTCCATACTTAGCTAAAACTTTATCAAAGTTATGATCATTCATAAGAAGCTGAACAAAATCTACAGCTAGCAACGCTTTTTGATTGTCGTCTTCAGTCCAATGTGGTTTTACTAATTTATTAAATTGAATTTTAGGCGATGTCATATGAATCTCTCTCTGTGTATTTAACTTTCAAAATGCAAGTTAATTTATTTGCTTGCAAAGTGCAAGTTAAATTACAATGTAATTTAGAAATGAGGAAATAACTTATGAAACGTTCAGACTGTCCAATTTCGAAAGTATTAGACTTGGTAGGCGATAAGTGGAGCTTATTGATCTTAAGAGACATGCTCTTTTTTGGAAAAGAAACTTATTCAGATTTACAAAACTCTGATGAAAAAATGGCGACCAATATTTTATCCACACGTTTAGAAAAGCTAGAGCAAGACGGGCTTATTTCAAAACGTGTGAGTGAACAGGATAAAAGAAAGAAGCTTTATAAATTGACAGAAAAGGGCATTGATATGTTGCCAATTCTGTTAGATATGATTGTATGGAGTGCTAAATATGCTTCAGACACAGAAATTCCAGAAGGTCTGGTTGAAAAACTTAAACAAGACAGAGAAGGCGTGATTAAACATTTTAGTATCAAAAGTGAGTGAAGCTAAAAGTAAGCTTCACTCACTTAAGTTAGTTTATATCAAATCGACCAACGAGCCTGTTGAGGCTATTTGCAAGTTCTACTAATTGAGTTGCACCAGCAGAGAGGTTATCAGCAGCTTCTCCTACATGCTGAGCGGAATCGTTTACACCAGAAATGGTATGTTTAGTCTCACTTGCTGTATCACCTTGCTGTTTAGCTTGCTCAGCAATTTGCGCAATAAAGTTCTGCACTAAACGAACAGATTCAGCGATTTCGTCAAAACTTTGATGTGCTTGTTCCGAGCACTCTATGGCTTGCTCTGAGTCAGCGACACTAGACGTCATTTGT
Organism: Pseudoalteromonas sp. AWM4_233; assembly: GCF_056158285.1. Lineage (NCBI taxonomy): Bacteria > Pseudomonadati > Pseudomonadota > Gammaproteobacteria > Alteromonadales > Pseudoalteromonadaceae > Pseudoalteromonas > Pseudoalteromonas sp. AWM4_233. The sequence goes on from NZ_JBSWSZ010000001.1 coordinate 1,635,673, forward strand.
TGTGAAACACTTCGCGTTTGATCAATTAATTCGGTTAGTACTTTTTCAATATCTTGCGTCGCATCATGAGAGCGTTGTGCCAGTGTTCTTACTTCGTCGGCAACAACCGCAAAGCCTCGGCCTTGTTCTCCTGCACGGGCAGCTTCAATAGCGGCATTGAGTGCTAATAAGTTAGTCTGTTCTGCGATATTTCTAATTACTTCCAGAATATTAGTGATGTTATTTGATTGCTTCTCAAGGTCACTCATAGCACCTGCTGATTCTCCCAAAGAACCATGAAGCTGTGCAACTTGTGAAACCGTTTGCTTAATTAAATCATTACCATTTTGAGCATGAGAATCAGTCGTTTCAATCGCATTCAAAGCGTCACCACAGTTTTGGCTGATAGTTATGGCCATACTTTCTACAGACTCGGTGGTATGTGTTGCTTGCTGCGCCTGGTCTAGTTGCGTTTGGCAGCGTTGTCGAATCTCACTGATACGTGACTTTGAGCTTTGCGCTTCGTCATTTAAAGTAGCTGCATTGTTCTGAATGTCTTTAACCAATTCATTTATTGAGTTTAAGAATTGGTTGAACCATGAGGCAAGTTCGCTGATTTCATCGTTACCTATGACTTTAAGGCGTTTCGACAAATTACCTTCGCCTTGTGCTATTTCTTTTAAGCCTTCTGATACCATTTCAATTGGGTAGACAATTTTATTTGCTAACACTACTGCAATAATGACAAAGACGATTAACATGACCACAGCAATCACACTAATGCTGTAAGACATATTATAGGCAGAAGACAGAATTTCGTCTTCATCAATGATGGCGACAAACGTCCAATTCAATGCATCTGAATGGTACAACTGAGCAACCATGGTTTTATTGCTTGCTTCAATATTGATCAAAGGCTGATTTTTATTCGTTCTGATCGCATTGAAAATAGGTGAATTTAACTTGTTAATTGATTTGAAGTTGTTATTAGGGTTTTTAGGATCGGCTAGGACTGTGCCTTGACCATCCAATAACATCAAATACCCAGTTTCACCTAAACGAATGTTGCTCACAATGTCAGTGAGTGTAGATAAGGTAACATCTAACGACTGTACACCTATCGTTTGCCCAGACTTTTTAATTGCCGTTGCCACACTGACCATAGCCTGACCTGTTACACCTTGATATGGCTCAGTGACAATGACTTCATTTGGATTTTGCGTAACTTGTTTGTACCAAGGACGTTTACGAGGGTCGTAATTTCCTAAGGGTTCGGCAGGATATTGAATAAAACCACCGTATTGGGTACCTAAGTAAACAAATAAGAGTTCTTCATGGGTTTGACCGAAAGATTCAAACAACTCAAAAATTTCAGCTTCTTCTTTTCCTGCTGAGCGCGGATCCATCATTTTTTCGGCGTCAAAGTAAGTAGATGTGTTTTCAGAAACAGAAGTAACAGTGCTACTTTGCGCTAAAAATCGCGCATTATTCTTCATTTGATCAAAAAATAGATTGAAGGTGTTTTCGACCTGTCGTATCTCACTGTTTGAGCTATCGATGAAGCGCTCTAAAGATTCGGTTTTGGTTTGTGAAATGCTCACAATTGAAATTGCTAAAATAGGGACAATCACGGTTAAAACAAAGCTGGCTATCAGCTTTTGGCGCATTCTCATAAATATCACCTCCCGGGTTATTATTTTTATTGTAGATGATTTATTTGAATACTATGGGGAATTAGGGGTATTTGGCAACAGTTAACGATTATTTAACTATATTTTTGTCACTTATTCCATTTTGTTTAGTTGTGACTGAATTATTACACATAAAAATATAAGAGAAATGTAATTTTTTTGTAAATAAATTCATTTAGTGTGTGGCTCCAATTTTGATACAGCCAAGTGGATAAACAGTTTGCAAGTGAAAAGAGCCAATCGACACCTTTTTATTATTCTGCATTTAATCGTTATGATTTCCGTAACGCTCTCATTGATTACAGGTTTGAGAATCAGTTTATTACAGTATGATCACTTTTCATTTCTAGCCCCTGTTTTGCCGCAAGGTAAAATGCACACCGTTCACTATTATTCTGGCGTTACACTTGCTTTAGCGAGTGCTTGTTTTATTCTTTACCGTTTAAGGTTTGAACATAAAACAACAAATAATAAGTATCACCAGTCAGTAAATTGGTTTGGCTATATCGTTCTTCTTTTTTGTTTAATCTCGGGATTTACCCGATGGTTAGATTTAGCCAATGTATGGCTTTCAACTGTCCATTACCTGAGTGCTTTAGCGTTCATACTCTTCTTGATATTGCATAGTTACGTTCACTTCTTAACATTAGGCAAAAAATTAGTAAGTAAACTCTTCCAAATAAAAGCGATAGTGAGATTTAAATGGCATCTCATTAGTTTTTGCTTGCTGGCAGGTACAGGCGTATTTATTTTTGATCAGAATAAATTTCTAAGCTTTCAGGTGTTACCACTTGAACATTCAGATTTTATTGCAATTGATGGGCAAGATTCAGAGCCTTTTTGGCAAAACATCAAATGGAAAACAATTAACACCTACGGTGGGGCAAACTTCAATAACGGTTATACACCGGTACAAATAAAGATTGCCAGCAACGATGTCGAGAGCTACTTCTTATTTCGTTGGCAAGATGAGACTAAAAGCCTAACCCATCTACCATTGGTTAAATTAAACCAACAGTGGCAAGTGAAGCAGCAAGGCTTCCATACATTCAATGAAACTCGCTATTACGAAGATAAATTTGCAGTCCTGCTTAGTCAGAGTTGCGACCATGGCGGCGATGGCACAGCGCATTTAGGCAAGTCACCTATCAAAGGCAAACCTGCGAATTGGCACGGCAAAGGCTACCATGGAGCACTCGATGGCAGAGTGCGTGACCTTTGGCATTGGAAAGCCCTACGCACTAATGACATGGTACAGATGGATGACAATGTAATAGCGAATCCAAGAAAAGCAAAACCCGGAGATAGGAGGTACACAGCTGGCTACTTTGCTGATGGTAAAGAAAGTGGTGCGTATGTAATGAATTGGCTTTGGTACGGCAAAGACAAAATCACTCCTAAGCGATTGCCATTACCTGAATATCAATACATGTATAAAGCTGATAACCAACATATTGAACAAGCAGTATTACCTTGGTTCTCAAGTACACCTTATAAACCATTACTAGATACCTACCCTGAAGGCACTTTATTAAGCTCAGTACTTTATCGTTCGAATCGTTTTGAAGGAGACCGAGGCGATGTCACAGCAAAAGGTCATTGGCAAGACGGATATTGGACATTAGAAGTCGCGAGAAGGAACAAAACAGGTTCTGAATATGACGTGGCGTTAGAGCAGGGGGTTTGCTTGTGGGTCGCCGCTTTTGACCATGCGCAAATCGCACACACTCGTCATCAAAGACCATTGAAATTGGATTACTCGGCACTGAGTCAAAAAGGCAAGTTATGATACTTAAACGATTATTACTTTCTATTGGTTTTTTTACAGTTTGCTTAGCTGCTGGGCATTTAATTCAGAGTGAGCCGAGTATACCCCTAGAAAATAAATTTTATAAAGTTGGTAATGATGGTCAGTTGATGGCTGCATGGAAGGGACCTTGGGCTTGCGTTTACGATGAAAACCAAAATCTGTTATGGGAAGTGAAGCGAGACGATGAATCCATCCATGACGGTTACTGGAGTTATTCGTGGTTCAACGACCAAATTGGCGTAAAAAATAGCGGCGATTGTTATTTTGAGTCTGAACGATGTGATACTCAAGACTTGATCCGACAAGCTAATCAACACGGGCTTTGCCAAGTAACAGGCTGGCGCTTACCGACACAACAAGAAGTAGAAGCAATTTTACAAACTCAAGATAAACCTCAGCAAGCAATGCTTTCTACAGATTATTTTCGTCATATTAAAGCGGGCGATTATTGGACACAAGACGCAGAGCAACCTTTAGAAGGGCATTATCGCCATCTAGATAAAGGAGCGATTGCAGTCGATTTTTATCAAGGGCGTTTTCATACTCTTCCCTACAGAAATGCTGCATTTGTGATGTTAGTAACTTCCGAATTACCCAATTCGATTAAGGAGGCTAATGCACAATAACCCCGTCTTTTGAATACCACCCCTTAAAATAGACCACTTAATTAAGAGGATTGGTATAAGACGATTTTTTAACAGCAATATCAATACTAAGGAACAACTATGAAAAATTATAGCAAGGTCGCTATATCATTTGCTTTGCTTAGTGCGTTTAACGCGCAAGCAGGCAGTAAATATCATCGTCTCATTTGGGATAACGCCCCACAAAGTCAAGCGACTATCGGCTTCACACCTGATGGCAGTACAAATCATTATGTCAAATATGGTGTGTCGACAGATGAGTCTTTATGGCAAAGAAAGAACGTGACAGCTAGCCATACCTTTGATGGTTCTTTACAAAGTAAATTTGTAAAGCTTATAGGGCTATCAGCGAATAAAGCCGTGTATTATCGCGTCTGTGATGATTCGGGCTGCGGTCAACGTCTATGGTTCAAAACAGCCCCCAATGACAACTCACCCTTTGTCGCAATCGCTGGTGGAGATACACGTACTGGATGGACGAATCGACAAAATGGCAATAAGTTAGTTGCTAAGATCCGTCCACTGTTTATCATGCATGGCGGCGACTATACCAATGCTAACACAGCTTCTGAAATGAGCAGTTACCTCAATGATTGGCAACTTACTTTCTCTTCAGATAGCATCGACGGGCTGAATTACAAACGGATCTACCCGTTTGTTGCCACACATGGTAATCATGAAGATGATAACTACAAAACACTATGCCAAGTGTTTGGTGTGGATTACGACAACAATAATGTCTGTGACGCGAAAGACACCTATGGTGCATTTAACGTTTCGCCATTATTACGTGTATATACGTTAAATTCTCAATATAAAAACTCGGGCTGGTCAAGTTATGCAACAGCAATGAATAATTGGTTGCAACAAGACCTGCAAAGCTCTGGTGGCTCAGTAAGTTGGCGTATAGCGCAATACCATAAGCCAATGTTCCCGCATTATTCAGGTAAATCAGACAACACCATTTTGCATACTTGGTGGGCAAATCATTTCTATAACCATAAAATGAATTTGGTGGTTGAATCTGATACACACATCAACAAAGTGACACAAGCACTGAAACCAAGTGGTAACAATTTTACGAGTACAACCAGTGGCGGTACTGTGTTTGTCGGAGAAGGTAGTTGGGGGGCGCCTGCTCGAAGTGCCAACGATCCTAAATCTTGGACGATTGATCTTGCCAGTATTCAACAATTCAAAGTGCTTACGGTATCAAGTGATAAGCTTGATGTGAGAACAGCACAATTTAATTCTACTGCAAACACACTTTCAAAAGCAGAACGCGATGCAAATCCAACCTTGCTACCCAATAATGTTAATTGGTGGTATGCATCAGGGGCAGGTGATGTACTTAACTTAGTTAAAGCGACTAACGGATTAACTAAAATTGATACAGGTGTTATTGATCCACCCGTGGGTGATACGGAGTTAACAAGTGGTGTTGCTGCAGCAAATATCAGCGGTAGTAAATCGCAAGAGCTCGGTTTTTATATTGACGTGCCTGCTGGTCAAAATGCTTTATTAGTTGAAATGTCTGGGGGCACTGGTGATGCCGATATGTATGTGCGTTATGGCAGCAAACCAACGTCGAGTACATACGACTGCCGCCCTTATAAAAATGGCAATAATGAAACTTGTAGTATTGATGCTGTGCAAACGGGTAAATACTATGTGGTCGTTAAAGGTTACAGCGCATTTAGTGGTGTGAGCTTAAAAGCAACCTATAGCAATAATGGTGGCGGCGATAATGGCGGGTCTGATACCTTTACAAACCTGTCTGCGAGTACCGGTAAATGGCAATATCGAAGTGCAACTTTACCAAGTGGTGTAAGCAAAATGACGGTCACTATTTCTGGTGGCACTGGCGACGCAGACCTATATGTTAAAAGTGGTTCTGCACCCAATAGTTCCAGTTATGAATGTCGTCCTTATAAAGATGGTAACAGTGAGACATGCACGCTCACAAACCTAAAAGAAGGCGAGTGGCACTTTGGCGTAAAAGCCTATAAAGCCTATTCGGGTGTAACTTTAAGTTATAGTTATGAATAAAGCTTAAGAAAATGCAACGTGAGAAATCAATGTAAAACTGACTTCTCACTTTTAAGCAGCCTTTTAAATTACAAAAGCGTTTTTTTAATAATAGTATGACAGATTATGGACATATAAGGCTTGTAAGCGCAGTTATGGATACTGAAATACTTTTGGTGGTTGTAACTCCGCCATCATCAGTGACAGTTAAAGAGATAGTGACTACTTCATTTTTGACAACTAAGGGGGCAGTGATATCAATAGTAGGTTTTTCATTGTTTGTGAGAGTAATTTTTGGCCCCGAGGTTTGAGTCCATTTATAACTTGTAATATTGCCGTCACTATCGCTCGCTTTTGCTGTTAAAGTAAACTTGCTCCCTGCTAGAACTTCATCTGCTGAACTAGTGATTTTTAAGATAGGTGAAGCATTAGCCAATATAGATATAGTAACACTTTTAGTGGTTGTTGCGCCGCCATTATCAGTAACTGTCAATGACATAGTAAGCTGTTCATTTTTCTCTACTAAGGGGGAAGTGATAGTAATTTTAGGTTTTTCATCGTTAATAAAAGTAACTTTTGTTCCCGCAGTTTGAGCCCATTTATAACGCGCGACTTTACCGTCACTATCGCTCGCTATTGCTGTTAAAGTGAATTCTTTTCCCGCTTGCACTTTATCTGCTGAGCTCTTGATAGTTAAGACAGGGGAAACATTTGTCTTATTATTTAAATTATCGCCAGTACTACTTGTACCGCCACACCCAAATAAAACAAAACAAAATATTGTGAGCAAAAGTGGTAAACGCATCATTACTCCTTTTAAAGGTTAAGATGTCTAAAATGGTATACACAAGAAAAGCATTATTATTTGATTACAAGAGTGAGTGAACAGTCTAACTGGTAGAGACTGCTCACCCGAATCCATTAATTTTTTAATACATCATTTAATATTTTGCTTCGCAATATTGAGTATGGGTCATACTTTTTCAGAGCCAGAGATGTTTCACTCAGGCTGCGGCTCGCGTTTGAAAATGTTTTAGGCAATGTATTTTCAATAAAATCAGCGTTTTGCCAAGCTCCTTTTTTGTTGTAAGCCCAGCCTTTAGACCACTCTACGCGAATTTGATCTGCAGGAAGTTGTTTGTATAGCCACTGTTCAATCTCAGTAAAAAACTCTGCCATGCCTTTCATTTTGCTAAATGACAATAAGTCTAGCCAAATCACAGTATCAAGCTTTTTATTTTTAGAAGCTGTTGTAGCTGAAAGTGCTGGAGGTCTTGAGCCCGAAGGCAGGCCCTCAGTATTATCAACTTCTGTTACTCGGATTTCCATTGGGCCAGCTGTAGGGTAAAGATCTCTCTCTTTATAACTAGACTCAAGAGTTAGATATTTTTGGGTAAACTTAGCAAGAAAAGATTGAATATCTTCTCTAGGTAATAAAACTGCGTACCCATTTGCTGTTACCCTTAAGGTGTTTTTCCTAACATATACAAGCATTTTCCATGCGGGTCCCCATAAGTCATGACTTTGAGTGAGACTAGGAAGGATATTAGTTTGACTACTCGAGTGCTCTATAAAAGATTTAAAAGGGTTTAAGTCAGTTTTAGACAAAGGCTGTTCAGTAGAGCTTGCAAGTTTACAAGCACCTTTAAATATATTTTCTAAATTAGCAGAGCCCTCTAACGCGTTTTTCGTAATTGACAATTGCGTTTGTCCAAAACTTGGGACTGATTTAGGATTTCGGACTAAATAATCTTTAATTATTTCAGAAATCTCTAATGGAATATTGTCACTGAAAGGGTAATTGTAGGCTGTTAATACAGGGCGGGAGCTAATTGGTTTAGTCGGTTCATTAGACCACACCTTAAGCCAAGGATATTCAGTATTCGGGAACCAAATGACTTCAAGCCTACCATGTTTATCCAATATATTAGACAGTGCATGTATACTATTGTTAGCAGATTCAGTAAACATATCTTTGTAATGAATATTAGTAAAGCTTTGGCAGCGAAGGTAGTAACCGGGTAATACTTTAAAACTTACTTTGGTAATGATAATAGAGCCTAGAGAAGTTAAAAAAAGATCACAATCTGGATCGGTTCTAGTGAATGTTTTTAATTTATATGCAAAGCCGTCCCATACAAGAGCTGTCAATGAAAGAACGCTATTACTAATACAGCCATTAAAATCCTCGTTCTCTGTAGAACCTTTATATTTAACTTTTGTTCCATGACCTCCAATTGCAAGCATGCCACCAACAGAAAGATCTCCAGGTGCAGGGGTATTTGAGAATGCATAACCATCGGGGCATCCATTGATAGGATCTTTTTGTTTTTCTAAAAAATCATATAAGGACTCAGCCATACAACCAGCGCCAACACTGACAACGCCATAATCAGGATTAGCTTCAAGCATTTCTAAACTATTTAATTCAGATAGGTCAAGTAGCATTAAATCACTGTCAACTTCGTCTTCTGAAATAATTAAAGGAGACCAATTGTGCATAGAGCCAAATGCTTTCATCCTATAATTATTACTTTTGACCCACAGAGCAATGTCTTCTAAATCTTTTTCTGCACGAACTTTCATTGCTAAGACATTGTACTTTTTTATATCTTGTGACCAGTTGATATAAGTCACTCTGAATACTTCACTTTCACAACCAGTCAGTAAAGCAGCCATCGGTAAAGAGGACAAAGCAATTGCTGTAAAAGCAAGCTTACCACCACTTTTCAAAAAATCTCTTCTATTCATAATTACTAACTCGCTATTCAGTAAAGTGTAACTAAAGAGTAATATGCTATCTTGAAAACCGGGAAGCGGATTTAACTGAAGTAAATGATAAATAAAGCTTATTCATGATTGTTAAGGTTTGATAATTTGTGCGTGTTTTTTATATTGAGGGCTATAAATCGTTCCGCTTAACTTGACCTGTCTATAGCTATACACTTTATGCTCTCATTATCAAAACAAGCTAATCTTAAATACGCTTTAATTAATTTATTCAGAATGGGCTTATATGTTTTTAATCTCAGAGCTTGCAAAACGAGTAGGTGTATCAAGAACGACCTTGTTGTACTACGAGAAATTAGGTGTCATTAGAGGTCAACGCTTAGACAATGGTTATCGTGTTTACACCGAATTGGATGCTCAGCGTTTAACTTTAGCCATGCAGTTACAAGCTGGTGGATTATCACTTAAAGAATGTATTGCCTGTCTAAATGGCAAAATAGATAAAGATTTTTTAAGTAAAAGGCTGCGTTTGTTAGATGAAGAAATAGTGCAAAAACAGAAAGCGAGAGAATTACTTTCTGGTTTACTGGGTGAGAGTTCTAATCGTGATTTTCATGCGCAATTAAATGAACTTGCGCCACAAGCGCACTATGAATGGTTATTACAGCAGGGCTTTACTGAAAAAGAAGCGCAAAGAATAAGGTGGTTATCAAAAGATATGAATACACACGACCAATATATGCAAGATTTCCTAACCGTTTTTGAACCTTTGACGCGTTGGGGACCCGGAGACGACAGTGAGACGCTCAAAGCGATTTTACATATTCCGAGTAAGGCAAGTAACATTTTAGAAATAGGCAGTGGTAAAGGTTTATCGACTTGTTTATTGGCAGAGCACTCTAATGCGCAGATCACAGCCATAGATAATGAACCCATCGCGGTCACAAACTTAGCTGAGTTGATTGAAAGCAAGAGTTACGCTGAACAGGTTACTCCCATCTGTGCGAGTATGTCTGAACTGCCATTTAAGGCACATAGTTTTGATGCAATTTTGGCAGAAAGCTGTGTCTATATTATGGGTTTTGAAGAGGCCCTAAAGCACTGGCAAGCTGTACTCAAGGCAGATGGTTTGATTATTGTCAGTGATTTAGTTTGGCTAACTTCGAAGCCAAATGAAAAGTATCAATCATTTTGGTCGACTGAATATCCAGCAATGACAAACGTTGATACGCGTTTGATGCAAGCTAAAAAGCTGGGTTTTGAAGTGTTAGATGACTTTACAATTAGTGCTAAAGCTTGGCAAAACTATTGGCAACCTTTGCAAGCAAGAGTGAATGCGCTAAAAGCCAGTATGCCAGAGTCACAAGCAATCAAAGATATTCAAAGAGAGCTCGATATTTATCAATCACATGATGGGTCGCAGTTCGGTTATCATTTCTTTGTGCTAAGAAGAAGTGCGTTATAAAGTTAAGCATAAATAGTTAGTTAGGATGTTCGTTATGTATCAACAAGTACTCGATTTTTGGTTTAATGAAATCTCACCAAAGATGTGGTGGCAAAAAGATTTAGCGTTTGATACTGAAATTGTTCGACGCTTTGGCGCATTACATCAACAAGCGGTTCTAGGAGAGTTGTTTGAATGGCGAGAGAATGCAGAGTCTAGTCTTGCAGAAGTGATTGTACTAGATCAATTTTCCAGGAATATACATCGAGATACGCCACAAGCTTTTGCTGCAGATCCGCTCGCCTTGGCACTTGCTCAGCAAGCCATTAAAAATGGTTTTGATAAATTAGTTGTGGTTGATAAACGCAGCTTCTTTTATCTGCCATTCATGCACAGTGAATCAAAACGCATTCATGAAGAAGCAGTAAAGCTCTATACGGCACATGGTAATGAAAATAATCTAGAGTTCGAGCTGAAACATAAAGTGATCATAGACAGATTTGGCCGTTATCCACATCGTAATGAAATTTTAGGCAGAGAATCTACCCAACAAGAAATCGCTTTTTTGCAAGAACCAGACTCGAGCTTTTAGGCTTTTATAAACTAACTCACAAAGCGCGTGTAAATCGCGCTTTGTTTCCTTTGAACATAAAGAATAGAATATGCTTAGTCATTACTGAATCATTGAAGAAGATAAGTTAAACTCTCGCCTTTATTTTTAGGAGGCGAACAAGCGTGATCTCAGGACTAACAGCAGCAGAGCAACAATGTCATAATCTAAATGATTTAAAAGCAGGGAAGTACCAAGGTTATAAAAGGCTGCAATTAGTCGAAGGCTTATCTGAATTCCCTGAAGAAATTCTTTCTTTATCAAACACACTTGAAGTGTTAGATCTCTCAAATAACCTTCTATCAGAATTACCAGACAGCTTTGTTCAACTCAAAAACTTAAAAGTACTATTTTTATCGTTTAATCAGTTTAAAGTTTTCCCTGAGGTATTAGGGAAATGCATTAATTTAGATATGGTTGGGTTTAAATCGAATCAAATCAAGTCAATCAGTGAAACATCACTACCAAGAAACTTACGCTGGTTGATTTTAACCGACAATCGTCTAACTCAATTACCACAAAGCTTTGGTCAATTAAGTCAGCTAAAGAAGTTAGCATTAGCCGGCAATAAACTTACTGCAATCCCTGAAAGTTTTACACAGTGCAAGCAATTAGAGTTAGTTAGACTTTCAGCAAATGAACTAACTTCAGTCCCAGCGGGTTTATTTAAACTGCCAAAATTGGCATGGTTGGCGCTATCTGGTAATCCATTGGTTGGTGAGCACAAAGTACATTCAGGTATTGCCCAGTATGAGCAGCAAGATATTGTACTCAATGAGCAAATAGGTCAGGGCGCATCGGGTGTAATTTACCAAGGTAAATTAAATAATGCTGACACAGACATTGCTATTAAGGTATTTAAAGGTGGTAAAACCAGTGATGGTTATCCAGAAGATGAGTTAAATGCTTGCTTAACAGCGGGTCAGCATGAAAATCTAATCAATACATTTGCGCATATTTCAGAGCCAGATTTCTTGGCCTTACTTATGGATTTAATACCAAAAGGTTATGAAAGCCTTGGCCTGCCACCAAACTATGAAACCTGTACAAGAGACACATTTGTCGAAGGCACGCAATTTTCTATTGAAACAATCAGCAACACTGCTAAACAGTTAGCAGATGTATTATCGCATTTACATAATCGGCAAGTCAGTCATGGTGATTTCTACGCGCATAATACAATGATTGATGCACAGGGACATGTGATGTTCGGTGATTTTGGTGCTGCGACTCAGCTACATAACCTTTCTGAGATTCAGCAACAGCAATTTGAACGTATTGAAGTCAGAGCGTTTGGTAACCTGTTAGATGATTTGCTGACACAAAGCCAGCTAAATGAAAGTGATAACAGTACGATAGCTAAGCTAATATCCCTTAGAGATGCATGTTTGAATGACAATATTACGCTTCGACCAAACTTTGCAGACATCAAAGTTTTATTGGCTGAATAAGCTCTCAAATTATATTTGCAAAATAAATCAATCAGAAACGTAATATGGGCACTATTTAGCGGTGCTTATATTGCGTTTTACAATATCCGCGTGAGATGTCAGGGTTGCGTAACTTTAAATGTTTAGTCTCTCGTCCCGCCATGCGTTTACGCCACATTTTGAAGCTGCTTGGTTTCATTTCTTTACGCATTAAATTAATAACTTGCGTTTCATTTAAACCATAAAGCGAATTTATTGCTTCAAATGGTGTTCTATCTTCCCACGCCATTTCGATTATGCGTGAAACTTCATGCTCTAATAAATCCATACTTTTTTAAATTCTATAAAAACAACTTTCTTTCTACGGAAAATCCTCAATTTTAGATTTATAAATTTCTTTATTTTAATGAGTCAGTTAAGCCTAAGTGCCTTCAATAAACGTTCAAATCTCTGACATAAAACGTGAATAAATGTAAATGAAATATTGCAAATGTTTATATTTCGATCTAATACTCTAATTGCATCTGGACAGATGTCATACCAGATGCCGCACGGGAAACCTGATTTCGCGTAATCGAAATCAGGTTATTTTTGCAAGAAACTTGGAGGTTGCAATGGGCAATCTGAACACAATGAAAATAACAAGCTTAGTTTTTGCAGTATGGGCTTTAACACTAACTAATGTTGCAAGTGCAGCAAATTATAAAACTGTTTTAATTCATGGTTTTCAACCGCAACAATTATTGTTTGGTTCGCCAAATTCAGTTAGCAATGATGGCGAAAGCTATTGGGCTGATTATTGGGGTGCTTTGGCTGATGAAAGAATAGATTGGCCTTCGTTTGAACGTGTTAAAGGTAAAATCGCCACAGACTTCGTTTGGCCAAAATTAAAGTCGATGAGTGAACGTGGCGTATGTGATCAAGGTTGTGTACTTGTTACGCACTCAACAGGTGATCTGGTGGCACGCTATATAATTGATAACCAAGCAAACTGGTTAAATGCAGCTGGACTTAAGCCGCTCAATATTATTGCAACATTTGATATCGCAGGGGCTGGTGGCGGCAGTGAATTGGCTGATTTAGCTGTGAATGTAACTCAAGGTGCGACATCTTGGAACCCACTAATTGAAGCTGCTTTGCAGGCTTGGTTGGGTGGCCCATTAACCGATAAGTTAGGTGTGTTGAACGACCTTAAAGTAAATAATGCGCGACAATTGGCTGCATTACCGAGTGACAGAGCACCAAGACTTCGATTTGTAGGTGAGGGCGATCTATTCCTCGGTGCGACAAAGTTATTTTTAAAAGGCAAAGATGATAGCGTAGTAGCTTCGCATTCGAGTTGTGGTTCAAGTAAAGCTGGTGACTTCGGTAGCTGCTCTTCAAATATCGCTTTTAATGGCAAGATTTCATCACAGGGTGATGCAGTGACAAACTTTATGCCGAATCACTATCCAATGTTGATGTCTGATAACTATGATCACTTATCAATTATTTTGAATAAGCAAAAAGGCAAAGTGACAGCGGCGAATGACGCTTTAAGATTGGATAATGGCGATACAATTTCATTTTCCACTTACCAAAAAGATTATGGTTTTTGGATATTTAAAACTCATTACAAATATGTGAGTCAATCTGATTCTCAAAGCATGTCTAAGTTAATTTATAACACGTTATAAAATTTCAAATTGAGTAATGTTATTAAGGCCGTATAATTTTTACGGCCTTATATGGTCGACACTATGAAAAAGAACAAAATCGTCATTGGACTCGTTGCTATTAGCTGTATAAGTATTTGGTATTTTCTTGGTTCAAAACAAAACAGCGATAATGAATTAGATATTGCGATAAAAACAGCACAGGTACTCAATCAAGTTGAAGAATTTGACTCTTCGCAAGAAATCATTAAAGAAGCTACTCAAGAAAGTAAGAAGCCTATGCCAATAAGCTTTGACCAATCCATTGTTGAGTCGGCAAAAATCATCGCAACTAAATACGAGCAAACGTTGAAATTTCCGCCATATTCACAACCTCTTTCTTTAAATGACTTTAGCTTATTAAATCCAAATTATTTCGAGCCAGTGACTATGGTCACGCAAGATAGTAATGTGAAAATATCCATGGTACTAAATAAATATCATTTTGTTGCACCTGAGGCTATTAAGGTTCTGGTCAAAGGAAGCGATATATACGGCGTGAAATTGAAAGTGCAGGATGCTGATACGCGTAAGACCATGTCAAACCATACGATGCAATTTTCAGAAGATGGATACTTAGCTCAAATTAAAGGGAATAGTGATTATCCTGTAAACTTGCAGATCACTGCACTAGCTAACGTAAATGGCGATGAAATCCCCCTTGTTGCGCAAATTAGTTACAACCAAAGAAGTGCGACAATTATCGGTGGAACAAAACCATTTGTTGAAAACGCCGACCTAGTTTTTCCTATTGATATTAAAGTAGAGAAAGCAGGTCTTTATAGAGTGAGAGCAAATTTGTTTTCAGGTGCGCAACCTATCGCCTCTTTAGTTTCTGAAGCTAAATTAGAAGTAGGGCAAAAACAGGCTTTGTTGCGAGCACATCAAAGTGTACTGCCAAACACAAGTGAATTTGAGCTGGCCACTTTCACCATAGAAAAGCGGTCAACACACCCCGCAGAGCCATCTCGATTTGGTAACTCTGAGATTGAAAAATTGGCATTCGATGGTGTTGACCTATCAGGCATAGAAAAAACGGACTACCAACCTAATGAAACCGAGAAAAAGCGTTTGGCGTTCTTAAATGGCATGGCAAATCAGCACTAAACAGTTTATCTGTAATTAAAAACTAGTTGTTAACTAAATAACTCATCATAATGGCATCAATCTTAGGTTGTAACTCGTTTATTGCCTCATTAATTATTTTAATTTCGTGTGGTGTGAAAGATTTGTGGCTTAGTAGAAGGTGTACAGGATTATCATGTACTATGTAAGGCCATACTTTAATATTGTTGTGGCCGAGTGCTGTCTTATAGTAATGAGCACTGATAATGTCATCAATAATAAAATCGACGCGGTTTTTAATCAGCATTGAGATGCGGCTGTTAGCACTTGCCAAACTCACAAACTGTTCTTTGAATTTTTGGTGTTCGAGTAGTATTTTTAGCTCCTTTCCATAATAAGACCCAATGCTTAAACCAATGGTATTATCTTTTCTGAGAATTGCTTTAAGGTTTTGTATAGGCCTTGGTTTAAACAGAGATATTAGTCTCATCTTCTCATCTCGATAACTTTCTGAGAAGATTCCATATTTTTGCCTTTCAATTGTAAAGCTTGTCATGGTGGAAACATCAATGACACCTTTCCCCATTTCTTCAAAGGTTCTTGCACTGGAGGGAAGCCGCACAAATTTGTAGCATAAACCGGCTTGGTCAAATATTGCCTGTACAATCTCAACATCAAGGCCCGTTGCACCTTTGTTATCGAACACGGTTAAAGGGGGCCAGCTTGATACCACGCCAATTTTCTTACAGTTTTGTGCAAGTATAGTCTGTGAAAAAAACAGGCAAGCAAAAGAAAGTAGAAACGTAATTCGCCTCATCGAGAACACCACTATCAACTTTTATTTAAGCATAGAGCAAAAAACACCGAATGATAGTTGAAATCTAGCAATCTTAGTTCCTAATTTGTTGCTTTTTACATGTGTTTTTATACCTAAAAAAGGTATTTTTAATTGGTTTTAGATATAATTCACTCATAAGTCATTATTTATATTGCTAATAATTTTATTGCGAAATTTTTAATCATTAATAACTGAGAGAAATATGAAATTAAAAACACTATGTGCAATGGGCATCATCACATCTACTTCATTCGCTGTGATGGCAGATGTATCAGACAAAGTGATCGCAGATCAGCGTGCTAACCTTGCTAAAAATACTGAGGGTAAAGGTTTTGGCCCGCAATCTCCGCGTGATATTGATACTTTAGAGGGCGAAAACAACATCGCTTTTAATGCCGCACCTTCTCAAAAAGAAATGAACTTGTGTAATATCCACTTCCATAAAAATGCTGAGCATAAAGGCGGCGAATTCACTAAATATGCTGGCAATGGTAACGGCAAAGGTTTTGAAACTGGATTTGTTTATAACGGTGAACTTTCGAAGAAAGAGTTAAAAGAAGTTAAAGGCCAAATTTGTCCTTCTAAAACGGGGGGTCTATTCCCGGGTGATACCATTGAACTTCACTATGTTCATACAACAGCACAAGTAAAACCAGGTCCAACACTGGGTGCTTGTTTAAGCGACTCAATTGCTAACCCACAATTACGTGTAGAAGCGCAAGTGTATGTACTTGTAAACGACAAAAACGCATTAGATTTTGCTGATTTAACAAAATTTGGTAAGCAAAACGGTTACTATCAAGCGCTTAATATTCCAAATTTTACCGGTGCACCAGTACAGTACGCAGGTTCAACAACGGGTCCTAGCTACAATGAGCAAGGTTCGCCTTTACAAGTGAGCTGGAGCGTTCGCCCACGTGTTGCTAAGGTAAATATCGAGACAGTCGGTGAATGGTGTAAAGGTAACGCATTCAACGAAGACCACGCTCATGGTGTGCGTAATCTAGTTGTTAATCCAGACTTAATTTCGAATATTCAGTAATCATGGTAACGCCTTAGTTTTATAACTAAGGCGTTTTATTGCTCTGATAATACTGTGTTGGCTAAGTTTTTTTTGATTTAGCCTGTTGTTCTTGTTGCCACGCCCAAATAGGCGGTTTAACGAGAAGTTTAAGGCGATAAGACCAGTTTGGGGCATTGACTAATTGCTTTAAGAGTTTGCCATAACCGCTAAAAAATACTGTTAACGGATTTACACTGCTAATTCGTGGAAAAACACCAAACCTCACTTTTTCATCTTCTTTGGCAAAAGTGCCAAACATACGATCCCAAATAATAAAAATACCCGCATAGTTTTTATCTAAATATTGTTTATTAGTGGCATGATGAACTCTATGGTGTGAGGGTGTATTAAATATTGCTTCAATTGGTTTGGGGAATTTTTTAACTGTTTCTGTGTGTAATAAGGTTTGATAAACCTGTACGACCACTTCGGCTAAGAAAATAATGAAAGGATTAAATCCTAGCAAGGCGAGCGGTAAATGAAAGAACAACGGAAAAAACCAATCCATAGGGCCATGACGGTAAGCAACCGAAATATTAAAGTGCGGTGAACTATGATGGACTGTGTGAGTAGCCCATGCAAAGCCATTTTTATGCAGAAAACGATGCTCCCAATAATAGGCCAGATCGGCGAGTACAATACAGCATAAGATGGTCCATGGCGTCAGAGGTAAGTCGACGATTCTAAAATTGTCGTAGACGTAAAAAAATACTCCTGCGTAAGTCAGTGCCACCAGTGAGACGATAACAATGAACAAGCCTAAAGTAATGAAGTTAGTAACACTGTCGCCCAATAAATTTTTGGTAAACTGTTTTTTGAATGCATATCTGAGCATTTCGACCACAAATAAACCTAAAGCAATGACTAAAAACCAATCGTCAATAAAGGTTTCAAGCCACCAAATATCATCTGTTGTAAATTGATACATTAAAAAATCCATCGGGCTATTCTCCATAATTTACCAATAGTTCAGTACTTAGCACTGTGCTATTGCTTGATAAATGATGTATTTCAATGACTTGTTTGATAGGACGTCGATAATCGATTTGTTGCCAGCCATCAGCTAATTCTGTGGTTGTGTACTTCTTTCGGTTAAGAACGGTGGCGTAGTTTGCACTTTCAATAGTGACCGAATTTTTCACAGCAGACAGTGCCTCGATAGGGTAGCCAATGGTAATGGTGGCGGTTTCGAAATTTGAAGAGAACTCACGATAGAAAACATAAACCGCTTTGGGTTGCTTAACCAGTGCGCTATTCAGCGTAATATTTGCATTAAAATCTTGCCATAAACTTTCTACATTATTTGTTGCGAGCCTTGCTGTATTTCCAGAAATAACCTGTTTATTTAAGGAAATCAAAGTGGGGGTTACTGATTTTGTATCAGCTAGTTCACGCACTTTTATTTGTTGTTTATCGTCTTTTTGTGTCCTGCTTTCAGGCTCTGACAGTTTTGTTACTTGTGCATTTGTTATTGCAATAGCTGGCATAGGCTGCAATAGAGCCACGCCCCATACAGTTAAAACGATGGCCCCAGAGGCAATAATCGGCCCGATTAATTTCATATAAAATCCATAAATAAGCTAAAAATTAAGCATAGCTTATTTTTTTGAATTTAAATTGTCAATGTGAAAATAAATCGGGTGAGTTTACTTTACGTTAATGTAGTACAAAGTAGTTTTGACGAATCTTTCAGTTTATAAACTTGGTCAACTAAAGTGAGTGGTAAGAATGATTCTGATAATAAGTAGTTTGCATAGATCCCATAAGCGACCAATTCGATTTTTTTGTCATCAGACTCTGGGTATTCAAGTTTCAAGTTTTCACTCATTATGTTTAAAAATTCTTCCATGATCTGTTCTTGATCTGCCTTGATATTTGGCAGGCGTTTCGCCTCTGAAAATATGGCTTCACCGATAATGGTGGCATTAATTTTTTGCTGCGACCCTACAGTAAATAAGGCGTCGATAATTGCTTCGACTTTATTGCTCGAAGGCAGCCAAAGTAATAGCTGGCGCCATTGTTCAGAATAGTTTTCACGCAGGCGTTTACTGAGTGCACAGATAATATCATCTCTATTTCCTATGTAGTGACGTAAAATCGTGCGCTTTACACCCGCTTGTTCTGCAATGTTTTCAAGCGATGTAGCTTGTATGCCAAAATTTAAAATACAGGCTTCGAGCGCATCGAGAATTTCTTCTTTTCGCTGTGCAGCCATACTGGGTCTAGCCATCTTGATATCCTCATTTGTATTTTTACCTACTATAGCAACGAAGCTTTAAATTGTCATGTTGACAATTAATCTTCATTCGATCTAAATTATAAATTGTCAATGTGAAAATAAACCATCTAAGGGAAGCTATGAAAAGCATATTTTTGATCGCACTCTCCACAATTTTTGTTACGGGGTGTGGTGCGAATAAAGAATCTGGCAACATCCAGATCCCCCCAGCAACAAGTCAGCCGATAACTCAACCACCTAAAGTACTGCCGCCCACAGCAAAGGGCGACTATATTGGCTTTGAATCAGCGCCAGTGAGGCCGATCGCAAAAAGCCAAGACGGTAAATTGGTATTAGTGACAAATACTGCCAACAACAGTATTGAGGTTTTTAGTAGAGACGATGTTGGGATGTTAATGCTAAAACAAACAGTTCCTGTTGGTTTGGAGCCTGTAGCAATTGCTATTCATAACAATCAAGCTTGGGTCGTCAATCATCTTTCTGATTCGATCAGCATCATAGATTTAACTGTCTGGCCGTTGCGGGTAAAGCGCACACTACTGGTTGGTGACGAACCGCGAGACATTGTGTTTGCAAAACAAAAAGCATTTATTACGACAGCACACCGAGGCCAGCAAAGGCTTAATCCTCAATTAAGAAATGTCAAAGGTGCCGGCGATCCACAATTGCATACACCGAGTGTTGGCCGAGCTGATATTTGGGTTTTTGATAGCCATAAATTAGGTAAGGCTTTAGGCGGAACGCCACTCGAAATTATCTCTTTGTTTGGCGATACAATGCGCGCATTAGCTGTATCGAATGATGGATCTAAAGTTTATGGCGCGGTGTTAAATTCGGGTAATCAAACGACCGCAGTCCACGAAGCTGTGATGTGCAACGGTTTTGAAGATGATGAATATGGCAGTTTTCCATGCCAAGTATTAGATGGCAAAACATCCCCTAATGGTTTGGCTGACAGTTATTTACCAGGAGGCCGTACAGCACCAGGTGTCAATGCTTATGGTGAGCCTCAGCCATGGACCAGTATGATTGTAAAATATGACCAGCGAACAGGACGATGGCTAGACTCTAAAGGCAGAAACTTTTCAAATGCTATTCGATTCACCTTACCCGATAATGACGTATTTGTCATTAATGCAGAGAGCCACCAACAGATCGCAAGTTACCAAAAAGTGGGGACGACGTTATTTAATATTGCGGTTAATCCAAAAACCGATGAGTTATTTGTAACCAATACAGAAGCAAATAATGCAACTCGATTCGAAGGGGCTGGGGAGTTTACGGGCTCCACAGTGCAAGGTGACATAGCGCGTTCGAGGATCACCGTGATTAACCCAATAAACGGCACAGTTTCACCACGTCACCTTAATAGACACATAAATTATGCTGACTTGAAGGGAAATAACGGGGTTAAGCAACACAGCTTGTCTAATCCTTTGCAGGTGGCTATCTCAAAAGACGGTGCCACTTTATACAGCGCTGTTATCGGATCAAATAAAGTCGCCGTGCTACCAACCGAGCAACTATCAAATAATAAATTTTGGAATAATACTGGAGAAGAGTTTAGTCCTGAAAAGCAAAGCAAGTATTATCTCAGTGTTCAAGGTGGTCCTGCGGGGTTAATGCTTGATGAAGAACATAACGCGCTCTTTGTTTATACCCGCTTCGATAACAGTTTGGTTCATATCGATTTAACAAACAAAGCGGAACGCCAACGCATTAGTATGTTTTCTCCTGAGCCTGCTTCTTTTAAGGCGGGAAGATCAATGCTGTATGACGCCAACCGCTCGTCTTCCAATGGTGAATCTTCATGCGCCAGTTGTCATATTTTTGCAGATACCGATCATCTGAGCTGGAATTTAGGCAATCCCGATGCAAAGAATGCGCAAAACCCACAGCCTTTCCCAACAAAACATCTCAGTGAATTAGGTTGTTTATTGGTTGGTCAAGATGAAGCAAGTTGCCAACTACTTGAGATCATAAATGGTGACGGCAATGAACTTGGCTTTGCAGCAATGAAAGGGCCTATGACAACACAAACACTCAGAGGCATGCAAAATCATGGGCATATGCATTGGCGTGGCGATAGGTCGATTGGCTATTTCGGAGATGATGTAGCACAAACACTAGACGAACGTACCTCTTTTAAAAACTTCATTGTCGCGTTTGAAGGGTTGTTAGGATTAGATATCGAATTACCGCATTCGGTAGAAAGCAGTAATAAATCAGAGCAAGTGGAGCAACTCGAAAAAGACATGGATAAATTTGCCGATTTTATGTTGGCTGTTGCATTGCCTCCAAACCCTATCCGTGGGCTCGATAATGGTTTATCGAATTCTGCTCAACAAGGCTCTGACTTTTTTCACGGTGCGCGACGTGCGGATGGAGCTGCCACAGATACTGATTTAAATGGAGATACTTCAGATGGTGTGAACTGCGAAGGCTGCCATGGTGTTGATCATGCCAAAGGTTTCTATGGCAGTCGCGGTGAAATTGCCCATGGCGGTGAGATCCAAATCTTAAAAGTGCCGCAACTTCGCAACTTATACACACGTGTCGGCATGTTTGGCTTACCCGATAGAACAGGGTTTTTACCGTCCCACACCAGTGATCATCAAGGTGAGCAAATTCGAGGCTTTGGCTTTTTACATGATGGCGCCACAGATCAACTTATGAATTTTCTTCGAGGGGGAGTATTTGACAATGGTGAAACGGGTTGCCCTGAAGGCGCGGATGAACGACATGGTTGTCATTTTAACCTCGGTGAAATAGGTATTCCCGATGAAACAACACGTCAGGGTTTAGTCGATTACATGATGGAATTCGATAATGATTTAGCGCCTATTGTCGGGCAACAGATAACCCTTAATGCTGACTCTTCTGAATTGGCAATCGCAAGGCTGACATTGTTTACACAAAGGGCAAATACAAAGTTTGTGTCTAAACTGTTAGGAGGAGAAGTCAAAGAGTGTGAACTGATCGCCCTTGGCGTGATTGCTGATAAACAACGAGGGTATTACTTTCATGTAAATGAGCAATTATTCAGATCAGACTCCGCATTCGAAGAAAAATTATCAGTTGATGAATTAGTTAACCTGAGCCAGCAGCAAGGTAATAGCCTTACTTTCACTTGTACCGTTCCGGGCAAAGGCTGGCAGGCAGCAATAGATACCAATATGAATGGTTTATTAAACGCAGATGAACAGGAGTAGAGTATGTTTATGAATTTGCCTTGGAGCTATTGGCTTGGTTTTGCGTTGGTATTATGGCTACTTTTCGATTTAGTCAGAGGCGTTGCTTATATTTGGGAGCCCTATGTACGCAGTGAGCAACCATTTATGTATTGGCTAACTATGCTGATTTGGGCATTAGTGGCTGCTTCGTGTTTTATTTATCCGTATTGGACTTTTTAATAGGAAGAGATATGGAATATAACCTGTTTACGGCGAAACATTACTTAGATGAAGCCATCTTCGAAGCAGAAATGCGCAAGATTTTTTCGGATTGTTGGCATTTTGCTGGCTTAGTTGACGATCTAAAGCAAGATAACCATTTTTTAACGGTCCAAGTTGGACACAATAATATTGTGATAGTAAGAGACCAAGCGGGGGAATTAAGCGCTTTTCATAATATTTGTCGCCATAGGGGAATGCAGCTTGTTGAAGGCAAGGGAGTCATAGAAAAAGCCAGTCTTAGCTGCCCCTATCATGACTGGACGTATGATTGGCAAGGGAAATTAAAAGGATTGCCAAAACAAAAACATGAATTTACAGAGTTAGACAAAGCATGTTTGTCATTAAAGCCTGCACAAGTGGGCGTGTGGAGAGGCATGCTATGGGTTCATCCTGACAGTCGTGCAGAGCCATTGCAAAGTTACTTTGCTCAGATGAATCACCATATTGCGGCATACGATACTGCAGATCTTATAGAGTCAACGGACGACTTAGTGGAATATGAAATCGAGGCAAATTGGAAGTTAATCGTCGAAAATTACATAGATCATTATCATCTGGCTCAGCTTCATGCTGGGACCTTATCTATGTACGACCATAGCAAAGCTGAATTTGGTTTTACGGGTGACCACTTTTATTTTTGGGAGCCTGTTAGCGAAGATTTTCGCAATAATATCGGCAGTAAAAGTTATCTTCCCCTAATCATGGATGAAAACGATGAAAAATTGGGCGCTTATGTGCCCATGTTATTTCCTTGTTTTGGTTTGGCTGAGAATGAGTCTTCTTGGTCGATTTATCAGATCATCCCACTCTCTGTAACGCGAAGCAAAGTGGTGATCAGATCAAAGGTTAAAAAAGCGTGCAGCCTTAGCTTTTTTTCACAATCGGCTAAATCATCCGGTTATTGGGCATCGAAGCAGAGGGCTAAATTATCGGATCGTCCTGAAAGCCATCCCCTAGGCAGTGGAGATTTTATGCAAGAAGATATTTATGTGTGTGAACAATTACAAAAATCATTACAAAGCCCTTATTTCGAATTTGGCCCGTCGGCATCGCATGGCGAATCACCAATAAGAGGGTTTCAACAACGCATTCTTGCATGGTTAGAAAAGTAGTTGATTTAAAAAAATAGCTAGCAGTAAATATCAAGGGAGCACAGTTGCGCTCCCTAGTTTCCATATTTTTAGTACTTTATTTTAATGCATTAATACGTTGCTCAAGTGGTGGGTGAGACGCGAACATATCCGCAATACTCTTACCTGACGCAATACCAAATGCCATCATTGAGCCTTCAAGCTGTGATTCATGGTTGGTACGCAGGCGCTCAAGGGCTGCTCGCATTTTATGTGCACCAACTAATTGCGCTGCACCACTGTCTGCAGCAAATTCTCGTTTACGACTAAAGTAAGCCACTACGACTGAAGCTAAAATGCCAAAGATGATTTGGAAAATCATATCAAAAATGAAATAAGTCCAACTGCCACCACTGTTTTCACCTTCTTCATCGCTGTTTAAGAAGTTATCAACGATACCTGCAAGTACTTTAGAGATGAAGATAACAAAGGTATTAACAACACCTTGTATCAAAGTCAGGGTAACCATATCGCCATTAGCAACGTGAGACACTTCATGAGCAAGTACAGCTTCTGCTTCATCACGGGTCATGCTGTGCATTAAACCTGTGCTAACAGCAACAAGACTATTGTTCTTACTCGGGCCAGTTGCGAACGCATTCATTTCTGGGCTGTCGTAAATTGCCACTTCTGGCATTTTAATACCGACTTGCTCCGCTTGACGTGCAACCGTTGTCATTAACCAATGTTCAGTTTCATTTCTTGGTTGCTCAATGACATAAGCACCAGTCGATTTCTTGGCCATCCATTTCGACATAAATAGTGAAATAAACGCGCCACCAAAACCAAACACAGTTGATATCATTAAAATACCACCTAGGCTTCGGTTGCTAATACCAAAGACACTCATTAGGATGGATAAGACAACACCTAAAACGATCATCACCGCTAGGTTTGTAATCAAAAACAACACGACTCGTTTCATAAGACCCCTCAAAAATAAAGCCAATCAGTAATTTGTGCGATTATTTGTTTAAAAGTTCAATATTCATCAATATATGGGCGAAATGTTTCGTTTAAATAGTTTCAAACAAAAATTTGGATTTGTTGATAATTAAATACGTTAATTTTGTGGTTTGGGTTTGAAATAGTGCTGCGTTGAAGCAGCTAGGATCAAATCCTAGCTGCTTGTGGTGAGGTGAAGGATAGTTACAGTCGTTTCATAAGTTGATTTACTTTTGCGATAACAGGCCAAGCTGATGACTCATAATTACCCAACACAACTAAGATATAGCCTTTTTCTTGATACATATTTAAACGAGCGGTCATACCGAGGTGCTGACCGTTATGACCAATAATGGTATTTTCTTCGTCGCCTCTTATTGAAAAGCCATACCCCCAGTTATTTGCATTAAGCTCTGGTTTTGCACTTAGTGCTTGTTGAGCGAGGGATTTGCTTATTAATTTGCCATTTTGCATTGCAATCGCAAATTTATGGAGATCTGACACTGTAGAATAACCCCCGCCAGCAGGGCCACCTTTTACAGATTGAAACATTAAATTCTCGGTGATTTGGCCGGTTTCTACTGAAAACCAATAGTTCCTTGCCGTGTTCTTGACGGGGACGTCTAAGTCAAAACTGCCGCTATTGCGCATATCTGCTTTGGCATAAACGTGTTTGTTAATGTAGTCGAAATAGCTTTCACCGCTCACATTTTCGATGACTTTCCCAAGCAGCATCATACCGTTATTGCTGTACCTCCATCTTGAACCTGGTTCAAAGGTTGTATCGATGGAAGCAAGTAGGGGGGTTATATCTTTTAATGATCGGACTTTATTTTGAATTGCATTGAAGCCTTCTCCATTTCCAATACCCGATGTATGACTCAGCAAATGTTTAATTTTAATTTTTGAAAAATCTCCCTCACCTAAAAGGTTTGGGTCAATGTATTTTGTCATAGGGTCGTCTAGCGATATTTTACCTTGTTCAACTAGCTGCAAAATAGCAGTACTGGTAAACATCTTATTCATCGAACCAATTTGGAATTTCGTATTTAAATTATTAGGCACATCGTAACGTCTTGAAGCTAATCCGTGTGCAGCAGAGAAGAGCACTTTGTCACCTTTAGCGAGTAAAATAGCGCCAGAAAACGCGCCGTTATTCGCCAATCTGGTACTGTAGCTTTTTACTTCTTCGACAAATCTATCATCCGATAATTTAGAAAGATGAGAGGTGTCTTTTGGGTTTTCCCCAATATACCAACCTGTTATAGCGCGCTCTTGCTGATTATTGAAATAGATTACCATGCGGTATTGCATATCAATGTTTTTAGAGTAAAGCGTACTAATATGTTGTAAGCCATTGTCTGTTTTTTCCAATTTAGAGTCCAAGACTTCTAAATTGCCAAGGTAAAGTGCTTTATTCATTGAGTAGCCAACATACCTATCTTTACCCGTTCCTTCCCAACGTGAAAGCGCATCTTTTGAGAAATGAGAAACAACAAAGTTTTCTATGTTAGACAGGTTTTGACTATTCAGTGTGGTTAAAAAAGTATCTGCCACTTTATTGTGATTAAGGGTATTTTCATCAGCAACTGAGGCACTGCTAACAACTGCTAATAGAGATAGTGCAATAAAAGTTCGCTTCATGTTGTATTCCTTTTGTATTTAATTGATTAATATGGCTGTCTGCCTTGGTGACTGTTTTACTTTTTTATTTGCAAGCAGGCGATGATGAAGCCATTAAGAACAGATTAAAAAAGGCTTAAGGAAAATATAACTAATAATTACAAAGAGATAAGATTGGATTCGTCATATAAAAATTTACCAGAAAAAATTTCTATCAATGAATTTAGAGTTGATTTTGGAACCGGACAGATTTCGACAGATACAAAAATAGAAGTAATAGAGCCAAAAGTAATGGATTTACTAAGGGTACTTTGTGGTGCACCTAAACAGGTTCATAGCGCTGAAGTTCTATTTGAAAAAGTTTGGCCCAAATCTATTTACAGCCCCAACTCAGTTAGAAGAAATATAGCTTTGCTGAGACAAGCATTATCTGATGAAGATAAAACGCTAATTAAAACCCACCCAAAAAGAGGATACAGTTTAGAAGCGTCAATAAACTTGCTTGATAGTACGAATGAAAAAGCACAGCAGCAAGGCTCAAGTTTAGATACTGAAAAGTCTGCATTACTCAAGATAAAGTCATCGCACTTAGCTTTGATTTTCTTAATCGTATGTATTGTTTCGGTTTCTAGTGTGGTTTTATTCAATGCTCAAAAGTCAGAAATTAAGCTTTCTAATCTGAGTCCGATAACGTCTAGTAATGAGAAAGAGCGTTATATGCAGGTTAGTCCGGATGGTCGATATATGGCTTATATTCAAAGCGGACCTAGTCAACGCAGACTATTATTGAAAGACCTTGTAACGCAAAAGGAGTGGCCTTTAAGTCAAAAGGGTAAAGCTTATACATATCTTGCATGGGACATGCATTTAAATAGTATTGTTTATTCCTCAAAAGAACAAAATAGCATCTCTTTTAATCGTATTTTACTGGATGCACAACGAAAGCCAGTTTCGGAGCAAATATTATTTCAGCGCCAAGATATCACTTGGAATAGTGTGTTTTTTATTGATGAGAAACAGAACCTTTATTATCTAGCTAATAAAAACAGTTCTGAGCACAGCCGCAATGCAAGTTTGTATCGCCATAACCTTGCAACAGGTTTATCTGAAGCACTTCTTGAGCCAAATGATGAATTTAAGCCTTATAAAATTGCATTATCACCAACTCAAAACGACTTAGCATTAATTGGCTTTAATCATTCAGGTATTTCAGAGATTAAAATATTAAACTTTAATTCTAAAAAGATAAGTTTAGTTGGTGAGATTGATCATAATTGGCATTTCTTGACTTGGTTTGAAGATGAGCGCGCTATTTTGCTTAGTAATGGTAGCCAACTTAATAAAATAGACTTAAATGGTAAAATCAGCCCATTGAATTATAAGAGTTTTAATTTTCTTGTTTATCCACAAATCGTGAAAGATATCTTGTACTTTGTAGAAGCAAAAACTGACCAAGACATTTTGCTAGCACAATTAAACAAGTCAGCAAAACCTGTCACGATTATAGATTCCAATACAGTTGATATGTTTCCTGCAATTTCTAATGACAAAAAGACAATTGCTTATGTCTCTCTTAGAAATGGTTTGCCGCAATTGTTTTTAAAAGATTTGCAGAGCAAACAGAACCGCTTAATATTTGAAAATGAAGATAAAGAATATGCCCTGAGTGAACCTATTTGGGATAGAACCAATAAACGATTAGTAAGTAGTATTAATAATAAACCCTTTATTGTTCATCTCGAAGAGACTCATCAAAGAATAGAATGGTTAGAAAGTGTTATTGGAGTACCAAAAGCATGGTATCAAGAAACAGATGCCATTTTGTTTGTAGATAAAAGAACCCATAATGATGAACTTATTCGTCTTAAAGTATCGACACGCCAGGTAAAGCCCTTAAACTTTGTACTTGGCAAACAAAAAGTGTTCTTAAATAACGCAGACAGTTTGATTGTCTTCAATGGTGAAAAGGTTGCGGATGCTCAGTCAGGTTTAAACCTACTTACTGATATTGAAACAATACAAGAAGTGTACCCTCAAAATAATGGGTTTTATTTTACGACAAGTGATAAAATCAAAACGGATTTGCATTTTTATCAATATGAAAGCAGAGAAGTTATCAAAGTTAAAAGACAGTACGGCACCTTTGATCTGATCTGTTCAAATCACTGTGACCAAATTCTTTCTATATCCGGTGATATTATCTTGCTTAAGGAGCGAGAGGGTTTTGCTGATATTCTAAAGTTACAACTCTCTACTGAATAGGTCTTTTGATGTTAAAACCTCATCTGTAGTATGTAAGTAAATTCATATAATGAAAGTAAAATCAAAGTAATTTGGTTCTACTTTCATTTTTACAGGATGAGACATGGTTTTCTTTTATTAGGTCTTCAAGCGTGCTTGCAGAGTTATAACCTTGGGTATAAAAGGTCAGCTTTCCGTATTTATTAAAAACTAAAGCCATTGGAACTGGAGGTTTACCTCCCAGAGCCTTAACTATTTCAGGGTGACTAACAAACGCCGGAAAATGATTCCGCTTCTTTCTTAAAGCGCGCTTCAAATCTCTGTTATTACCATTGATCCCCAACATTATACTTCTGATTTCGGGGCATTGAGTCTTGAGCAATTTTAAAGCCTTGTGTTGTTTTTCGCACCAACTACAGTTTGGCATAAAAAAAGAAGCAATGATGGGTTGGTTTTTAAATTGAGATAATGTTTCTTGCTTACCGTATGCTGCGTCATTCAGACGCAGCATAGCCAGTTCATAAAACTCAAATGCATGAGCTTTATGAACAAAAATGAGTAAAAACAGTACAGTGGCTGTTTTAAAATTCATAGGTTAAACCAGCGTATGCCATTCTTCCGCGAAGTGGGCCGTGAATGTAAACAACATCGTAGCCACCTTCGGCGTCAAACATAAGCGGGCTGCCCATATCCTCTGCTTGGTTATAGTCAAATAAATTACTGGCACCAAAATATAATGTGAATGTTTCAGACATTGCTTTTGATACTTTCATGTCTACAGTGATGTAACTTTCAGCCGTAGTTGGTTTTGCAAACTGCGCTTGTGTGTCGTTAAAACCCTCATAGCCGTACTCAGTGAGGTCTCTACTCGCTACCCAGGTTGCACTTGAGATAATCTCCCAACCTTTAAAGTGTAGGTCAGAACTAATCGACGCTCTTTTCTCTATGGGTGCAATACCGAATGATGCTTTGAATGTATCGTCATAGTGATATTGCTCTGCAATTGCGTAAATAGTCAGATCATCATTTACCTGATAATTAGCAGAGATATCTATTGCAGTGACAGCCGCTGTTTCTGCTAGCTGAGTAAGAAGCGGCGTACCTTCTTCATTCTCAGAGAGTGTTGCTAGATGATCGACTTTTGTATGTGCTGCAGAGGCAGTAACAGTCAATGTTTCTTTTTCGTAGCTCAATGAATAAGTAGCTGATTTTGAGCGCTCAGGCTGATTCACTTCGACCAAGAAACCTTTACCAGAATCTAAAATTCCGTGATCGCTTTCAAAGAATGAGAGGGGAGCACGGTACCCTTGACCAAATGATAAGCGTGAAGTTAATGTCTCGTTATGGAAATAACGCATATCAACACGCGGAGAAATAATGGTTTTGTCAATTTCAACACCTGGCTTGCTAGGGTCAACAAAATCAGCCTTTATTTGATCAAGGCGGATGGCGGCCGAAGCTTCAAAATATTCGTTTGGTAACCAAGTATCTTGAATGTATAAACCTGTTGTATCGTAGTCAAAACTATCAGAGACATAGTTTTCAGTCCCTTCAAGCGCAGCAGAAGCCGAGCGCATTTCTTCTTTGCGCTGATCGATACCAAAGGTTAATAAATGCTTGTCGTTTAAGTCATAATTAAAGCGAATTGACGTATAGAACATTGTATCTTCAGCATAATAATCTGTGCTTTCATAAAATGAGTCTTGCGTATGATCGACATAGGCAAGGCTTGAGGTTACATTTAATCGAGAAGAAACCTCATGTAGCCAGCTAATGCTTGCTTCTTCACGATCTGTCTTTACCCATTCAGCGGTTTCCCATGCATTACCAACATAGCGATTTCTTACATCATTACCTTCAAATAGGCTGTCAGCTTCGCCAAGGTTGACACTCGCTAAAGTTGCAGAAACGCTGGTTGCTGTATCTCCTAATACTGGACCGCCAAATACCTCAGATTGAGTTTGATTTAAACGAACTCGGATATTATTTGAATAGTCTATATCATGAGACAAACTCAAAGTTAGAGATTGATTTGTTAGGGCTGGGTTTTCACTAACGCCATTTTTGTCGCCATCGAATTGGTCTTTATTGTCGTATTGCCCAATCAAAATAGCTTTAGTGCGACCATCTTCACTAATACCCGTTGCCATGCCAGACACGAGTCGATAGCCATTACTGCCAGCGGCAATGTCTAGTTCTACCTTTTCTTCACTCGGATCACTGGTTACTAGATTTACAGTACCACCAATTGCCTCTGGTGCAGTAAGAGAAGCACCAGCACCTCGAGCAATTTCAATGCGACCGATACCGGCAGCTGCAACAGAATCCATACCATAGAATCCAGAGATCATGGTGTGCATAGGTATGCCGTCAACAAGTACATTGGTATGCTCACCTTTGAGGCCATTAATCATGATACGTTTTGCACCACACATTGCGCATTCATTTGAAACACGAATACCAATGGCATTTTTAATCGCATCAGCCAAGTTCGATGATTGTGTATTTTTAATATAATCTTCTGATAATAGTTCAGTTTTAGAAATATCATCTTTTAAAGCGCCAGACTCTATCAGGCGAGACCTTACACCTTTAACTTCTATTTTTTCTACTTCTTGTTGTTCAGAAATTGGTGCTGATGCTGTAGACGCTAAAACAGCTAGCGTTGGAAATAGTAATGCCATTGATTATGGATCCTTGACGAGATTAGATTGAAAAACTTTCATTATGTTATATTGTAACAATATTGTTTTCACCTATAAAAAGTAAAAATATGTAACTAATTTCTCAAATGATATTAGTTATCAATTGTATTTGTTGAGTCTATCGTGCTAATTGCAAAATGCAATGAAGTATATTCATTTGGGGATTACATTTTGTGATATACGTATGAAGCGAAACAAATTATTTGAGATGTTAATTTAAGGAATTGAAATGCAGTCAAAAATCACACTTCCAGTGACACTTTTTTTAGCAAGTACATTTAGCATTGAAATCTCAGCTAAAACAGATGATAAGTCACTGTGGCAATATGAAGACGTATTTAATATTGAGTATGCAGCGTCACCTAAAACGAGCCCTGATAACAGTATGATTATATATGAACGCCGTGCAATGGATATCATGAGCGATGGGATCAGAACTAACTTATGGTCACTCGATATAAAAGATGGGTCTCATAGACCTCTTTTATCAGGTAAGTCTCAATATAGATCTTTAGAATTTTCTCCTGATGGTAAACGTGTTGCATATGTCAGTAACTCTGAAGGAGATAACCAGCTTTATGTAAAGTGGTTAGACACAGGTGATATAGCTAGAGTGTCAGAGGTTCAAAGTGGTATTAGCAATATTAGCTGGTCCCCAAATGGACAGTGGATTGCTTTTTCAATGTTTAAAAAAATGCCCTCCAAAGGTATTTTCAATGAGATGCCAAAGCAGCCAAAAGGTGCAAAATGGGCTGGTACAGCAACTTATATTGATCAGAAACGCTATAGAGGCGATGGTGTAGGCATATTACCAAAGGGTAATAGACATATATTTGTTGTGCCTTCAGAAGGTGGCACAGTACGACAAATATCAAAGGGTCAATATAATCACGGAGGCATGTTAAGCTGGACACCTGACAGTAAAAATATCCTTTTCTCAGCTGATAGGCATGAAGATTGGCAATCTAGGTCGAGAGAGTCTGATATTTATCGAATCAACATCGACACCGGTGAGACAGTTAATATCACATCTAAACCAGGACCTGAGACACGTCCTTTAATAAGCCCTAACGGCAAGCACGTTGCGTTTCTCGGCTTTAATGATAAAAAAATGTCGAGTCAAAATTACGATATATTCATCATGAATATAGATGGTACAAGGCAAAAAAATTTAACAAAATCTTTAGATAGGCCAATTAACTCTCCAAAGTGGGATAGTAAAGGTAAAGGAGTCTACTTTAGTTACGATGACCATGGTCAGAAATATATTGGTTATGTGTCAGTTAAAGGAAAAGTGAAGACTAAATTGGCACAATTAGGTGGCCAATCTTTAGGGCGGCCATACACATCTGGTGAGTTCGCTGTAACTAATGATAATCAGCTTGTTTTTACACAAGCTGATATAAATAGGCCCGCTGACCTTGCGTTGCTTTCTAAACGTGGAAAAGTTACAAAACTCACGAATTTAAATGAGGATTTACTGGGTCACAAAAAAACAGCCAACATTAAAGCTTTAACAGTTAAATCGTCTGTTGATGGTCGTGAAATACAAGCTTGGTATGCGTTACCGCCTCATTTCGACAGCAGTAAAAAGTATCCGCTAATACTAGAGATACATGGTGGTCCTCACACTGCATACGGTCCAAACTTTAGTACCGAGGTGCAATTAATGGCAGCTAAAGGGTATGTGGTTGTGTGGTCAAATCCAAGAGGAAGTACTTCATACGGTGAAGATTTCGCAAACTTAATTCACCATAAATATCCATCTGAAGATCATAATGACTTAATGGATGTTGTTGACGGCATGGTTCGAAAAGAGTTTATTGATAAAAATAACTTGTTTGTAACGGGTGGCTCTGGTGGTGGTGTTTTAACAGCATGGATGATAGGAAATACAGACAGATTCAAAGCTGCGGTTGTCGCTAAGCCTGTTATTAACTGGTTGAGTTTTGCATTGACAGCTGATGCATACCCTTACTTTGCAGAGTATTGGATGCCAGGTATGCCTTGGGAACAGGCAGATCATTTATGGAAACATTCACCTCTATCGTTAGTAGGGAATGTGAATACGCCAACCATGTTATTGACGGGTGAAGTTGATTATAGGACGCCAATGAGTGAAACCGAGCAGTATTATCAAGCGCTTCAGCTTCGGGGAGTTGACTCAGCAATGGTAAGAATACCAAAAGCATCCCATGGTATCGCTGCGAGACCAAGTAACTTAATTCAAAAGGTCGGGAATATTCTTGCGTGGTTTGAGAGGCATAAAACTGATGTTGAGTAATTAGTAATTTACTTTAACACATAGAATAAAAAAGCCAGCTAAGCTGGCTTTTTTATTAAGGTCTAATACTGAGTTTTTGGTGGAAAGTTCTTTAAAATCTCAGCGATGGTTTTATTAATTGCTTCAGTGCGTTGCTCTGGTGTTTGTTTCTTACGTAAACGACCTTCTTTTGCACCACGCCAAACCAGTTGATTTGATTTAGCATCGACAATATCAACTACGAGAGTGCCGACATCATATTCACGGGTTGTAGTTTGAGTTTGATAACCCCAGCCCCAATAATTCCAGCGCGCAGAGTAGGTGGTTTGCATAGTGTCCGATTCTAATTTTTGATCAACAGATGCATGATAGTTTACTAATACATCCGCGTTTTTAGCGTCAACAAACTTGAAGCCTTGTGCAGCTAAATTTTCAACAATGGCTTTACGAATGCGCTTTTCCATTAAGTCGTTAATCTGATAGTCACTACCGTGATTTTTAATATCCGCATGTTCTGACCATGAAAATGTTTTGTAGTTAGAAAACTTAACAGAGGTATCATAATCCCAATCCGGTGTGCTACCACAAGCCGCAACGAGTGTGAGCAAAACTGCAATAAATAAATGCTTTAACATAGCGTTCTCCTAGTTCCTGGGCTCCATCCCAGTTGATAATGTCATTTGCTTTCTGAGACCTAACTGGCCTCAGAATGTTCCACTTCAATCCAATCTTTTTCGTCAACCCAGTTCTGACTGCCATCTTTTACACTACGGATTGGCACTAAATAGTCACAACTGATTTGCGGTTTAACCGAAGCAAAAATTGGTACAAAGCCGAAACTCAATGCGGTTTCAATAATGGCTTTTTGGTTTTGCGGGTCGATATCAGCCGCTTCATCTATATAGATAGGAATACGATACAATGTTTGTTCCTGATCTGATAATAGATAACGAATGAACAACATACCACATAACAGCTTGATTGTAATACGTGTTCCGTTAGAACCAGCAGAATCGATTTTATCGAAATGTTCAGTCTCACCGGCGCGATTAACCACCTCAAACCGAATGTCGAATAGATCGGTAAGCGTTAAACCAGCTTTTTCGCTGGCGAGTTTGATTAAATGATCTTTTGCTGCATTTACGGCTTTTTCGTCGGTAGATGAGTCACTTAACAGGTCAAGATTGTCACCTTTCTCATAACTGTTAGACGTACTAATAATGGTATCTATAGAATCAACCAGCATCTTACGAGGGATCACGTTGATCTTAAACGCTTGTAAATTTGAGATCCTATGCTGACTGATCCCTTTGTTAAAGCTATTCATCTCTCGACGCAAGCGGTCTAAATCTTCACGTAAACCTTTAATGGTTGCAGCTACCTCAGTGAGAGCAACACGTGCTTGTTTCTCAACCGCGTCACGTTCATTGTCAATATTATGATATGCGCTGATAAGTTTTTGATACTTAGTAAATTCATCAGATTCATTATCAAACTTTGTGATACCCGCATTGTAAATATGCAAATAGGTATTACGCACGTTGACAGCTAGATTACGTAGCTCATGGCAATCTTTATTGAACTGATGGATCACATCAGCCAAGTTATCGAAATCGAGATTTATCTCAACAGGGTAAGGCGTTTGTTGCTCGCTCACTATGTCTAGTGTGTGATCAATACGCTCAGATTTAACCTGTTTTAATCTATCACCTTGACGTTTAATTAAGTCTTGCTTCGATAAGATAATTGAACGCCTATCTGAGATTGAGCTCGCGTTGCGTTGAATATCTTGAAGGTAACTGTCTACTTGCTCGCGCTCAGCGTCTAATTGCTCTTTTAGTAGAGATTGTGCTTCAACAGATTGCAACATGGTTTGGTATTGCTCGAAGCGTTTTAGCGTTGCTTCTAGGGCCATTAGCTCGTCATATAAGGTATCACGCTCTTGCTGTTTTTGTACTACGTTTGCTGCAACTTCACGCTGTTGTTTGAGCTCGACTAAAGATTGCTGTAATGATTCTAACTGCGCTTTTAATTGTGCTTTGTTCTCGCCACTTTGCATTTGCACAGGGCTGAGCTTTTTAAGCTTAATGGTTGCACCTGGTAGTTTTAATTCACCACCTTTTACGCTGTTAGATAAGTTGGCTAAGAACTCACCGAAGGCGTCTTCGTCATGAATGTCAACTTCACCTTGGCTAGTCGTCGCAAAGCTCAGAATATCTGGATTCAAAATACGAGAAATTTCTTCCACTTCTTTTAAAGACAGATCTTCACGCATACGAGTAAATAAATTGAACTCAAGATTTTTAAGTTGCAGCTTGAGGCTCTTGATCTGTTTGTTATTTTCATTAATACGATAATCAAGGGTATGTAAGCTTTGCCCTTGGGCGCTATTTATAGAAAACGACAACTGCTCATATTCTTTTTTCAATAATTGCAGATTAGTTTTTAAGGTCGCGTGATTGGTTAATTCGAACTCAGTTTTAAGGGCCGAGTAGTCAATAAACCACTGCTCAATTTGCGCTTGGCGGCGGGCAATGTCGCCAGATTGTTGTAAGTAAAGCTGTTGCTTTTGTTCGAAGTCGTGTTTTTCTTGCTCTATGTCTTCTAGTTGAACTTCAAGCTCACTCATTTGTGATTCTTGATAATCGGCAAATTCCACCAATGCCATATCAATTTTAGGGGCGTAGGCGGCAAGTTTACCTTTTATGCCACTCTCGCTATCGAGCATTTGTTCAAGGGCTGCAATGGGCTCTTGCATTGACTCAAGGGCAGCAAGTTCGCGACGAGAGTGGTTTACTTTATCAAAAGCGCGACGCCATACTTCATAAAAGTCGACTTTTGAGTTTGACATGTGGCGTTCAAATACACGCAGCATAAAGCGTTTTACGTCTTGTGCGCCTAACTTATGTAAGTTAAGAATTCGTCTGAAAATCTCTTTGTAAATAGACGCATCTTGTACGTTATTTAATGGGATCATTTTTAGGTTAATATCACCATCAAATTGCGTTGCGCCACCAATGAGAAGGGCATTTAGCTCTTGCGCTTTTAATTCGACCGCTTTTTTGCCCTTTCTCTCCAAGTGATTAAACAGCTTCGTATATTTAATGATGCTTTTGTCTTGCGTGAAGTCGTTTAAATCTAGCTTACCTGGGTAGCAGAAAAACTGGTGGGCGTAACCTGCAATCTTACCTAAACCTGCAACACCTATGACGACATCACCATGGGGAAGATTGGCTTCAAGTAAGATATAACTTTGATCGCTTGAGAAGTAGAACTTACGTGTTTCTTCTAAGTCGTGACCATCCCACTCAGTTAAACGCAGGTCGTTGATCAGTGGAAATTGCAGTGCATTAATTACCGAGCTTTTACCAGTATTGTTTGGCGCACAAATAGAGGCACTCTTATTTAGCGGGATCACACATTTTGCATAGCCCGCCGTATTTAACAGTGCAAGCTTACTTAATCCATATAACTTACTCATACTTCTTCCTCGAGTTCGTCAAAGTTATTATCATTTACTTCCATTAATGCATCTATATATCTATAAACTGGTGCGAGTAATACAAAGCCTTGCTCAACTTCTTTAGCCAGCCCTAAGCGCACCATGCGTAAATACACGTCTTTACGAAGTTCTGAGCCTGAAAAAATTTCGAGCTGATCAAAAAGGTGTTTATTGAGTTGTACCAATGTTTGCATCAGTTCTAAGTCGGCGATGTTATCAAAGAGAGCGCGAAGGGGATCTTTACCTTGGTTCGCGTAATGCTCGATAAGAATATAGATAGTTAATGCAATGGCACGAGAAATCTTACCCATGTTAGGTGTGCTCTCATCACTGCCTAAATAGTAAAAACCTCGGGCATCATGAATAAGGTCGTGACCTAGCGCAGTAAATAAGGCTTGGTAAGCATCAATGTTTTGGTCTAGTTGCTGCCATAAGGTGGTGTCTTGTTCACTGATGTGATACCCGCTAACCAATTTTTTATTGATGGCTTGTAATTCTGATAAATCAGTTAAATTAATGTTTGTCATTCTTTTGTTCTTGCTTGTTGGCGGCATTAAATGGATACAGTTTGAATGTCTGTCCCGAAATAGACACGCTTGTGCGTTGTTCGTCCTGTTGTAATTCGAGACCTGTATCGTTGATTAACTTTTGATATAAAAACAGCATCTCATCGGCTTCGAGATCTGGATATTGTTCTGATAAGAAACCTAAAATTGCCGTTCGCTTTTTGCCTGTTTTTGCGAAAGTCGTTCTTACGTTGTTGTAATCTGGAATATTTGGGCTTTGATAGGCTGGTACGTCGTTTTGGTCGGGGAGTTCGTATTCGTCATGCTCAAACTCTACTAGGCTTGCCATATAAGCGACCATGTGGCGTTGCTGGCCTAATGAAAAGCGTTGAATATCAGAGACAAACTCAGGCTGTACGGCACTTAATGTACGATCAACGCCATTTTTACGAATAAGGCCCAGTACTTTAGATGCTTGTCGCGTAATAAGGTTGTTACGTCTTAGTTCTTCTCGCAAAGGCATTAGCATATCAGCACTTTTACGCAGACTTTCTCGACCAACTAGGTGCATATCAAGAATACGAGTACGAAGTTGTTCTAGCATGCGCTTATCAATATTGCCTCGGCCAAAGAGTTCAATGTGTTCTATCTGAGAACTAATTTGCATTTCTATGCGACTAAAGCAGCGGTGAAAGTCACCACGTATATCGACCATTTCCAACATGGGCTCAATATACTCGTCGAAGGCTTCTATGACGGCTTTATAACGCTTTTGAAGTGAAACATGGCTAGTATCAGACTTTGCTTGCTCTACAATGTTAAAAATAGCGTTTTCATTGTGATTAAACAGCTTGACGATTTTACGTACGCGCTCGTCCATAATGCGGCTAAAGCGACGTAACTCTGTAAAGTCTCCATCTTCACCAGACTGTGCTAGGCGGTTCCCGAGTCGTTCAAGATCTTTGACTAAAACCGTTATTTCTGCAGCAAGGCCTAAGTCCTCTTCTTGTAATAAGAAACTGATGAACTCAGCAATCGCTCTGTTGATTTCTAATTGTGACGATTTTGCCAGTGGTATGATTATTTCCTGATTTAATAATTTATTAGTTTCCTTGAATATTTTGTCACTTTTCCAATGAGGGTTTTTGTTTTTTATGATGTTTTGAACGTCTTTGATGCTGAAGTCAGTCATTTTGAAACGTTTAAACAAAAGCTCAATGACAGACCAGTGTTCAGTGAGCGTATTTAAAACTTTCTTCGCTGGGATCATATTTTTCCACTTTGTGTCTTTTTTGTGAAAAAAGACCGTATTTTATACTTATATTGATAGCTTACATGTACCTATAATGCTAGAATCTGCGCCGACTTACGTTACCCACCATTTTTGTTAATTTTTAAACACAGGTTGTTTACGCATTATGGTTACTACTATAATCCTAACACTGATAGCGATAGCTTTTGTGCTCATCGTTATAGAGGATATAATCCATGTAAACAAGGCCAAAACTACACTTTTTTTTGGTACTTTATGTTGGATTATCGCCTTTATCTCTCCAATACATGGTCAAAGCCCAGAAAATGTACAACATGAGCTAAACCACAACATATTAGAGATAGCAACCTTGTGGCTATTTTTAATGGCCACCATGACTTTCGTCGCTTATCTAAACTCTAAAGGCTTTATACAAAATATCGTGCACCGTGTCATGCCATCACAAATCAGCGAACGTAAACTCATGTTCCTAGTTGGCATTGCCGCTTTTGTATTTTCGTCAATTTCAGACAATATTACAGCAACGCTTATTTCATTAGCTGTTGTTATGTCGCTGAAATTAGACCCAAAGAAGCTTATAAAATATGCAACTTTAATCATATTTAGTGTCAACTCAGGGGGAGTATCATTGATCACAGGCGATGTGACAACACTTATGATATTTCTTGCCGATAAAGTAACCATTCCAGACTTATTATTGCTCGTGGCTCCAGCGATTGTGAGCGTAATCGTGTTGGCTACATTGCTGTCATTTGGCATGAATGAAACGATTGTGTTTGAAAAAGAACAAACACGTCGTATCGAGAAAACGGATGTAACAATAGCGTGTATTTTTGCATTAACGGTTTTTTCTACTTTATTTTTGAGTGTTGAGTATCAAGTGCCACCTTTATTAACCATGTTATTTGGCTTGTCACTGATGTTCTTAGTTGCTCAGTTCTTAATGCGTAAAAAAGACGTAAACCGTAAAATTATTGACTACATTCGCGAGATAGAATACGACACGCTGCTGTTCTTCGTTGGTATCCTACTTGTGGTTGGCGCACTAAAAGAAGTGGGTTTCTTAGTTAAGTTCACTCAGTTGTATGACTATCTAAAACCCGAGTATGCGAATTACATTGTTGGTATTATGTCTGCAGCAGTAGATAACGTGCCTTTAACTGCGGCACTTTTAAAAGCTGATATCACTATGTCTACACAGCAGTGGCTAATGTTTACCTATGCAACGGGAGTTGGTGGTTCAATGCTGATCATCGGCTCTGCTGCAGGCATTATTGCAATGAACAAGGTTAAAGCACTGACATTTGTGAGCTACTTACGTATGTTCTTTTATCTACTTATAGCTTATTCAGTAGGTTATGTAGGTGCTTATTACGCAGGCATGATGATTTAGAAGCTTTAAGTACAAATTAGTTAAAACAGTACTTGACACCTAGACGTCTAAAAGTTACTTTTTAAAAACCCGCACAAACTTGCGTTTGCGCGGGTTTTATTTTGCCTAAGTTCATCTTAGATTACGCAAAATAAACAGAAGAGGCGCGAAACTTAGGTAGCTGGTTTGAGGTGACGTATACCGATGACGGTCAGTGAGGGAAGTGTTCGCCGAGAAGAATATCAGTACGTCGCTGCTATTTTTCGGTTTACGAGGCTGAATCCTCGGAACTGTCACCGATTTATGGTGGAGAGCTTCTGGCAATGAGCATATCAAATCTATCCGTATATTCTTGCCGAGTTCTCCTTATTGATGTTGAACACACAGTGTTCATAAAGGAGATAAAATGACTTCCCAGTTCACAGTTGCTAAGTTTGGTGGTACAAGTGTCGCCAATTTTGAAGCAATGCATCGCTGTGCACAAATTATTCATGATGATAATCAAGTACGTATTGTAGTAGTGAGTGCCAGTGCAGGTGTTACTAATCACCTAGTGACATTAACTCAGCAAAAAGCTGATTTAGCAGAGCGTAAAACTCTTGTTAAAGCAGTACTTGATATCCAGGACGCCATTTTAGAAAAACTGACACTAGATGCAGACTTAGCAGCCGGCTTTTCTCAAACAATTAGCGAGTTTGAACAGCTTGCTGAACTACCTGCGTTAAGTGCACAGCAATGTGATGAAATGCTTAGCTTCGGTGAGCGACTATCCTCTTTTCTATTCACTCAAGTATTACGTAATCTAGGGGTTGCTGCTGATAGGTTTGATGTACGCCAAGTACTTAAAACTGATAACCAGTTTGGGAAAGCGACGCCTGACGTGAGTGCAACTGCAAATGCAGCAGAGCAGCATTTATTGCCACAACTTGCAGACAAAGTATTAGTAACACAAGGTTTTATTGGCAGTGATACGTATGGGCAAACAACCACGCTAGGCAGAGGTGGTTCAGATTACAGCGCCGCATTATTGGCGGAAGCGATAGGTGCACAAAGCGTACAGATATGGACAGATGTTGTAGGCATATTCAGCACAGATCCTCGTTTATGTAAAAAAGCGTCACCGATTGCACGATTGAGCTTTGATGAAGCGGCTGAAATGGCCACTTTTGGTGCAAAGGTATTACACCCAGCAACCATCTTACCTGCGAGTCGCAGCGGTATAGCTGTCTTTGTTGGTTCTAGTCGCGAACCTCAAGCCGGTGGTACTTGGATTGAAAAAGAAACCGAATCAAAAGCTGGGATCAGAGCCGTTACACAACGTAAAAATCAGATTCTTTTAACGTTAAAGAGCCCAGAAATGTTATTGGCGAGCGGCTTTTTAGCACGTATTTTTACGATTTTAAGTAAATATAATATCTCGGTAGATTTGGTAACCACTTCTGAGATAAGTGTTGCCATCACACTTGATAATGCATTGAGTTCTTCTAGACCTGAACTAGATCAAGCGTGTTTAGAAGAGTTGAGTGAATTCTGTCATGTAACGGTAGAGACCAATCTGACATTGGTTGCCCTGATTGGTTCTGAGATCCAGCTTCGTCAACACGAAGTGAATTTTATGAATGTGCTTAAAGACTTTAACATTCGATTAATTTGCCATGGCGCTAGCAAGCACAATTTGTGTTTCTTAGTTGAACAAAGTGAATCAGATAACGTTGTTCAGTCGATACATGCGCAACTGCTAGAAGCGTGTTAAGAAGGCGTTTCATTGTTAAGTTTAAAAAAAGCGAGCTGAGCATTAATGCTCAGCTCGCTTTTTTAATACAAATATTTGATAGAAAGTGTCAGTACCATAACTAGAAACTCTATGTTATTAAACTCAGTTGCTTCGCAAAGGGTTTTAACTTGCGTATACTCACCCGTCTATAACAAACACATAAAGATATCAAAATGGCTCAATTGCGTGATGGCTTTCAAAGTCGCCTAGGCTTTGTTTTGGCAGCTGCTGGTGCTGCTGTAGGGCTTGGAAATATTTGGGGCTTTCCTACCCAAGCTGCAAACCATGGTGGTGGTGCATTTTTATTAGTGTACTTTGTGGTTATATTTCTTTTGGCATTACCAGCTTTGTACACTGAGTTGTACATAGGTCACCAAGCACAATCTAATCCAGTTAAAGCACTTAAACAAGCATGGCAGGATAGCAATCCTAAAGTGGGCGCTACAGCAGGTTATGTTGGCCTATGTGGTGCCATTGTGATGTTAAGTTTTTATTCGATCGTTGCTGGTTGGATGCTGGCCTTTTCACTTGAACCACTTGCAAGGCTATTAGAACTAAATAACCTCGCAGAATTCTTAAAAGGTGACTCAACATTGCGGAATTTCATTTTCACCCCGCTTATGTTGTTGCTTACTGCCAGTATCATTTTGCAAGGTGTTAAGTCTGGTATAGAGGCATGGTCTAGAAGATTAATGCCCTTATTATTGTTATTACTTATCGGTTTAATTGGTTATATGGCAACGCTTGACGGTGCTATAGAAGGCTTTAAGGCTTATTTAGTACCAGATTTTTCAAAAGTAACAGATCCTGATTTGGTTATTGCTGCTATGGGTCAAGCTTTCTTCTCACTTTCATTAGGGGTTGGCTGCATGATGATCTATGGCTCGTATTTAAAACCAAATGAAAATTTACCTAAATTAACTGCGAGTGTTGCCTTGCTTGATACTGGTGTTGCTTTTCTTGCCGGTTTATTAATCATTCCTGCAATATTTGTTGCGCAGCAAAGTGGCGTTGAGGTTTTTCAAGATGGTAAGCTGATCGGGGAAGGGCGCTTGATTTTTGCTGTTTTGCCAGAGCTATTTATGAATATGGGGCAAATAGGCTTATTTGTAGGTCTAACCTTTTTCGTACTTATGTCTATTGCTTCATTAACTTCTACAATATCTTCTACTGAGATACCCGTTTCTTTTTTAGTAGAAAACCATGGTTTGAAACGAAAAAGTGCCACAATTTGGGTAACTCTAGTGATTATGTTGGTTTCAACGACGATTATACTTAATTTTGAATGGCTATTTGGTTTGATTATCAGTGTGTTCACACAATATCAATTACCTTTAATGGGACTGTTCTACTTTTTGACAGTAGGCTGGATGTGGCAAAGAGGCAATAAGCTTTTAGAAGCAAGTAGCGGTTTCCATTATTACTTTGCGCAATATGTTCGTTTTGTATGCCCGGTATTAATGACTGCGGTATTTGTAAATGTAGCTTTGAAATAGGTAATACGATTAAGCAAAGCCAAGCAAGTTTGTATTAATCACAAAGCACTTATACATAAAAATTTATAATTCAGCCCTAACATTTGTTGGGGCTTTTTTATGTTTATTAATTCATTAAAGTAACCAATTAA
This sequence comes from Pseudoalteromonas sp. AWM4_233, assembly GCF_056158285.1. NCBI lineage: Bacteria > Pseudomonadati > Pseudomonadota > Gammaproteobacteria > Alteromonadales > Pseudoalteromonadaceae > Pseudoalteromonas > Pseudoalteromonas sp. AWM4_233. The sequence continues at coordinate 1,679,354 of NZ_JBSWSZ010000001.1, forward strand.
GAATTTTAAGCCCAAACTTGAATAACCTAAGCTGTAGATAACAAATTAAATGACAGCGGCTAATCTTAATTAAAACGGCTTGCACTTACACAAAATAGATCTGTAAATTCTCCTTGTTTTTCTGAAGATTATAGTCTGATGGTGTAGATTTCTTTTTAAACAATGTTTCAGGTTTTTTTTCAAATAGACAGAGGTTGAAACTGATCCAAGTTTAGAGGAGTTTAAACTGCTGTTAGCAGAGCCAAAAGTGATAGGCTTCTTTGTGGAACTGAAGTTAAAGCTGCAAGTTGCAGTTTATCAACCTTTGAGGATAATTAGGGCCTTTTTACGTAATCAACAAACTCTCTATGCTCGATAGATAGGGTTTTGAAAGGAATTTTAAGGTAAATTTGGCGCAAAAAAATAGCCAGTAAAAACTGGCTATTTTCTAATGAATATTTAGTTGCAGTAGTTGTCTACAAACGTTAAGTCATTAATGTGTTCAGGTGCATCCATCACATAGGTTGCAACCGCTGTTTGAGGATTTACACTGTAAATTTTTGCGTTTTCTCCTGACACACGACCTGATACGTATAGAGCACCGTTGTCAGAAATTGCCAAACCAGATGCCCAATTAATTCCGTGATGGCCGATTAATGTCAGCGCCATAGTACTGTCATCAATCGCGTAAAGAGACTTGCCAGTTAACACATATAGCGTGTTGTTATCTGCAGAATAGGCAACATCACCGTGTGAGAATGTGTCACCAGAATAGCGCATTTTACCTAAAACCGTTTTCTCGCCAGTTTGTAGATCGTAGTCGTACATATATGTTTTGCTGGTTGCACGTAAAGACTGACCGTCAGCGGTAACTGCAGAGCGATAGATAGGCCATGAAGTAGCATCTGCTTCAGCGGTTTGAGTACCTGTTTCTAAATCTAAAGACCAAAGCTTAGATGCTTTAGTTTTTGAATCTAATTGTTCCATGAAATATAGCTTGCCGTTGTGGCTAGCAATGTTAGATGCTGTGTTTTGTGCGCCAGCAACAACACTGTACGTTTTAGATTCAAGATCGAATTTGTATACGTATCCTGTTTCTAGGTCGCCATAATTATTAATACCGAAAATACCTGTGTGGCATGCTTGCTTTTTAGTCACACTTACATTGTCGATGAATGCGCCAAGGCTATCGTTCTTGCCTGTACCAACAAAACGCAACTCAGATGAATCAGAGTCAGCAGTTACAGTGACGTTAAATGACTGCCAACCGCGAGTTGTAGAATTAAGGCTTAGTACAGTTTGACCATTCCATTTAACTTCTGCTTTGTTTGTTGAACTATTACCTTGGATACGAGGAGAGTAATAAAAAGAAACTTCGTAGCTTTGACCAGCTTCAGTGGTAATATTTTGATATACACTGTGGTTAGCAGTTGAGTCTAACTCAATGTACTGATTGCCGTCTTGCGCATTAATGATGCCCAGTCTTGAAGTTTGAATTTCAAAACGTGCGCCTTCACGCTCCCATCCGTTAACTGAATTCAACAATGTCCATTTAGAGTTGATCACATTTTCTTCAAACGAGCCGTTTGTAACTAAATTGCCAGCCATTGCAAATTGCGTTGCAAAAAGCGTCGACATTGCTAATAAAGATAACTTCATATAGTTGTTCTCCAAGTTTAAAAACTGCTTACAACAAACTTTGAAAGCGAAATTAATCCTATTGTCGTATTTTACGTAGGTTTCGTCAACAATTAATAAACAATTAAGTCAATAATTCGTTTTGTGCAGTAATTTAATATTCCAAAGACTTATACAAGCAAAGCAAATGCCAGTTAGTAGGTTTTTGATTTTAATTTATAAGAGAAGAGGTTTTTGAAAGTCGTTTTGGCACAAAGAGTCTACTTTGTGCCAAAACGATTGAATCTACATTGATTCCAACGCGCGTTCTAATGCATCAATTCTAGAATTACAAAATGCATTTTCACCAAGTTTTTCGTTAATTTGAAAACGATGGAGTTGATCAGATGTTTCTGAGTTTGGCGAGAAGATAAAGACTTTACAGTCTGCATCTAATGCATCAGTAATCGCATTTTCAAGCGCTAGACTCACAGTTACATCAAGCATTGGCACATCACTTAAGTCTAAAACCATGGCTTTGTATTTACTTATATCGCGATGTTGACGTGCAATGGCTTTAGAGACACTGAATATCATGGGACCCGATAAGTAAAAATAGAGCAGTTGACCGTTCGCTTGTTCAAATAATGCTTGTTCTGATTTATTCATCGGAACATCGTCATCAGAGTCACTAATGGCTTTAACTTGCTCTGATTGTACACGGCTAAGTCGCTCTATCACCATGATATTTGAGATAAAGACACCTAAGCCTACAGCTGCAATGAGATCTACAAATACAGTGAGTAACATTACACCATACATAATTGCCATTTGAGATATGCTTAATTTATGCGCTCTTTGAATAAAGCTCCAATCAAGAATATTTATACCAACATATACGGCAATACCCGCTAAAACAGCCAAGGGAATTGGTTCGGTTAAGCCTCCGGCTACAAAGACAACCGCCATTAAAATCAGCGCTCGGAAAATACCCGCCAAAGGAGAACGTGCACCGACTTGGATATTTACCACTGTGCCCATAGTTGCACCTGCACCAGGTAACGCACCAAATAAGCCAGAGATGATATTTGCAACACCTTGACCTCTTAACTCTTTATCAGAATCATGCTCAGTTCGAGTTAAGCTGTCGCCTATAACGGCAGTTAATAAGGTATCAATGCAACCCAGAGTCCCCAGCACTAGGGCATCGATTACCATTGATTGGAATTGGTCAGCAGTAAAAGTCGGGATAACGATAGAGGGTAGGCCACTTGGTATCTCACCGATCCTACGAATGCTATCAGTATCAAAAATGATTACTGAAACTAAGGTCACTGCAACGAGTGCGACTAATTGAGCTGGCACATATTGGCGATATTTCTTAGGGAAATAAAACAATATTGCTAATGTGGCCGCACCTAATAACAACTCTGAAAACTGAATATTTAATAGAAGTTCAGGGAGCTGACCTAAAGTACCTGTTACACCACCTGCGGGAGCTTGGTGGCCTAATAAAGGCGCAAGCTGTAATATGATCAGGATAACGCCAATACCTGACATAAATCCAGAGATAACAGAGTAGGGCATTAGTGTTACGTATTTACCGAGCTTTAAGGTACCAAGTAACACTTGAAAAGCACCGGCCATCATCACAACTGTGAAGCCCATAGCCAGGCCAGATTCAGGATATTTAGCCATCATTGCGGTCAAAACTGCGGTCATAATAACCGTCATTGGACCAGTTGGCTCAGAAATCAGGGAAGTAGAACCACCAAACAAGGCAGCGAAAAGACCGACTAAAATTGCACCCCACATACCTGCTTCAGCACCGGCTCCTGAAGCAACACCAAACGCGAGGGCAAGCGGGAGAGATATTATGGCAGTGGTCACACCACCAAATAAATCGCCCTTTAAATTCATATGCTTATATCGAGATAGAGATAACATAGAACTTCCATACCGCGAGATTTCACGCATTTTACACCAAATTTTCTTTTTAACTATCGGATTTACAAACTTTTTTACAAGTTAGTATTTATATATGTAATGTTACTTTGTGGTAGTATGCAGGCATGTCTAATATGAAAGTTGAATTTATTGCATATGTTTCAACCAGTTAGCCTTTTTGTTGGGCTTCGGTATGCCAAAGCGAGCAAAGGAAATGCGTTTATTTCATTCATTTCTTTTTTTTCTATTGCAGGTATCACATTAGGACTTATGTCCTTGATCACAGTGAGCTCTGTCATGAATGGCTTTGAGCAAACACTAAAAAATGCCATGCTGGATATGATCCCCCATGTGCAGCTAAAGCCTGAAGATGAAATAAAGGCCTCTAATAATCTAAAGGCGCAATTAGCCGATTTAAGCACGGTTAAGCGAGTACAATCTTATCTCACATCAGATGTCATACTTCAAACTAATGAAGAACTTTTAGGCGTTAGATTACAGGGTGTTTTTGAAGGCGGGACCTCGCAGTTAGAGAGTCATATTGAGTCAGGCAGTATCAAGCAATTTCAATCAGGTAAGTATCAATTAGCCATTAGTCGTTACTTGGCAAATAGTTTAAAAGCTCAGGTCGGTAGCCAAATTAGAGTAATAATGCCTGAAGTCACAACCTACTCGCCCATGGGTAGAGTGCCTGCACAGAGACTATTTACTGTGGCCCTTATTTACAATTCAAGAAGTGAAGCTGATACACAACTTGCCTTCGCAAATGGTCAAAGTCTAGCTAGATTAATGAGGAAAAAGTCGGAATCTCAATTAGATATTAGTATTTCACTACATGATGCTTTTTCTCTTGAAGACTTTTATAAAGAGCTTTCTAGTCTAGATACCTCTAATTACACAAATATTGACTGGCAAGTACAGCAGGGGGCTTTGTTTGCAGCCGTTGCAATGGAAAAAAGAGTAATGTCTTTGTTGCTAGGGCTCATTGTCTTAGTCGCGATTTTCAATATTATTTCGGGTCTTTCAATGATGGTCAAAGAAAAGCAAGGTGAAGTAGCCATATTGCAAACCTTAGGTTTTACACCGGCTATGATATCGAAAGTGTTTATGGTTCAAGGACTTTATAATGGTGTTATCGGTACTTTATTGGGGTTATTTGCTGGTTTATTACTGGCAAATTATATCAATGAAGTGATGTCAATGGTCGGCTTGTCTTTATTAGGTGGGATGATCTTACCCGTTAAGTTTGAAGTCACAGGTCTAATTATCATGGCCACATTGAGTGTTTTATTAAGTTTTATAGCTACCCTTTATCCAGCCAAACAAGCTGCGAAAGTAATGCCTGCTGAGGTTTTAAGATATGAGTAATTTAGTAATTGATTGTCAAAACTTAGGCAAAGTTTACCAAGATGGGAAGAACAAAGTCGAAGTGTTGAAAGGTGTAAACTTACAGCTAGAGCAAGGACAAATGCTTGCAATAGTTGGCAGCTCTGGATCGGGTAAGAGTACCTTATTACATATTCTTGGCACCCTAGATCATGCAACAACTGGGCATGCAAAAATTAAAAGCACAAATGTTGCGGAGCTATCAAGAAATCAGCAAGCTGAATTTAGAAATAAACACATGGGGTTTATCTACCAATTTCACCATCTATTGATGGAATTTACTGCACTTGAAAATGTTGCTATGCCACTTCTAATACAAGGTGTCAAAGTAAATAGTGCACATTCTGAAGCACTTAGTATGCTAGAGAAGGTGGGATTAGAGCATAGAGCTGAACATAAACCATCTGAGTTATCAGGTGGTGAGCGTCAACGCGTGGCTATCGCTCGCGCACTCGTTACAAAACCTGCATTAGTTTTAGCTGATGAGCCAACTGGTAATCTAGATAAACAAAATGCCATTAAAATTTATGATTTGTTAAATGAGCTTAACCAACAACTTCAGACTAGTTTTGTCATTGTTACACACGACTTGGAGCTTGCAGAAAAACTTGGCCGAAGTGTGCAGTTAAATGACGGTGTGTTAACTGAGGTTAGTCATGCTTAGCCTGTTTTTATCAAAGCGCTTTAGTCAATCTAGGCAGAAGGGTTTCGCTTCAATCCTAAACAAAGCGTCTACTATAGGCGTTTTACTTGGGGTGAGTGTGTTAATCGTGGCCTTGTCGGTCATTAATGGCTTTGAAGAGCAACTTGAAAAGCGGCTTTTATCTGTTGTGTCTCATGTCACCTATGATGCACCTTATGATCCAATCAATGATTGGCAATCAAAGATACATATTCTAGAGCAACAACAGGGTGTTGTTGCAGCTGTACCTGAAATAAACGTGACTGGTATGGCTCAATTTAAAGGTAAGTTAAAAGCGGCTCAAATAAAGGGTATTGATGTTCATTCACATGAAGATGTATCAAGCGTCGGTGAGTTTATAAAAGATGTCAGTATAAAGAACTTGGCACAAAATGAAGTGATTTTAGGTGCTCAAATTGCTGCAAGCCTAAACCTTTCGATTGGTGATAGTTTTACTTTATTAATCGCTAATAAAAATGCGAAGTCAATGTTGTCAGCACCTAAACGACTAAAAGTGACGTTGGCCGGTTTGGTTAAAATGGGCGGCCCGATAGATCAGTCAATGGCGCTGATTAGCTTAGAGTCTTTACAAGCATCACTCAGTCTAAAACCAGACCAAGTCACAAGCTTGAGAGTCAAAGTGACGGACGTATTTGAAGCTCATACTATTGCTATGTCCGCAGGCAGAAGCTTACCGGATTTAGTGTATGTAAATAGCTGGTTTAGAACGCAAGGCAGTTTGTATCAAGATATTCAAATGGTTCGTACTATTGTATTTCTAGTGGTTATTTTGATTATTGCTGTAGCAAGTTTTAATATCGTTTCGTCTATGGTGATGGAAGTTAAAGATAAGCAGTCGGATATCGCAATACTTAAAACAATGGGCGCCAAAGACAGTACTATTTTTTCTACTTTTGCTTTTAAAGGTGTTGGTAATGCGTTGCTAGGTTCACTAGTTGGCAGTGCGCTAGGTGTTTTAATATCTCTCTATTTGCCTGAATTATTTGTCTGGTTTTATGGTGAGGGAACACAAAATCCACTTTCAGGCGTCTATTTTGTTGAGTTTCTTCCATCAAAATTGATCTGGACCGACATTGCTATCACTTTAGGCGTAACGTTAATACTCGCACTTTTAGCCAGTATTTATCCTGCTTGGCAAGCAACAAAAACTGATCCAGCAAAGGTGTTAGGCAACGGTTAAGAATCAAAGTTTGGCTGCAAGAAGTATTATAATTTGATGATAGACAAGCTCCGCAATGAATGCTTTTTGTGCAACTAAATCAATAAATAAAATTTTGTGCCCGCATATGTTGACAAGATGTTGTTAGGAAGTAGAGTGACAGCAAGAAAAATTATGAGAAAACGACATGTCTGAAGAAAAGAAAATACCGGTTGAACTGACTGAAGCGCAAGTTAATCAATGGCAAAAAGAATGTTTAGGTAATGCACAAAAGTTTTTAGCAGACAAAGGTGTGCTTCCTGTTAGCATTTTAGAGAAGGAATGTAGGATTCTTCCACCACTGTGCGCCGTTTGGAAAATAAAGGGCAATGATGGCAACACCTATTGGGTTATCACAGGTCGTTTACCTACCGATGCAGTACAAGTTAGTGCAGCAGAAAATGCAAGAGATGTGTTACGTCACTTTTCATTTCAGTGGCAACTGAAGGCTGATGGGATTATGGCAAGTAAACCTATCGACAAGACTCAAGTAGATTTCGCAAACTTGCTTGTTAACAGAGCACATGGCTTATACGAGTTATTTGAGAACGAACAGCTTTGGGCTAATGTAGCATCGTAAAAGGTTCTGCATTGAAGTCATTTACAGGGCAGCATAACTGCTGCCTTGGTATTCCTGCCTCCATGAATACCCCTCCTTTTTTTGAAAAACCATATTCAACAAAAGCAGGCACCTCATCAAGTACCGAATTAATGAAAATATTATTCAAGCCTTTTTCTTTCGCAATAACAACTAAGTAATTTAGAATAGAATAAAAGGCGTCTTTGTTCCTATGCTGGCTAATAATAGCAACGCGACTAATCAAGCCATTAGGGCATAACCTACCGGTTCCAACGGGTGTATCACAGTCATCGTAAATGATTGCGTGTTCAGATTTTTTATCGAGTGAATCAAACTCAACTTTCTTAGGTAAGTTTAGTTCATAAACAAACACTTTTTCTCTTAGCTCAGTTAATAGCGTTTGATGCTCAAACCAATTAACTTTAGTTACATGGTAAACCATGTGTCCTCCAGTAAGATTCAAATCAAATGTGCAAGCCTAGGCACTCAAAGTAATTAATTGTCAGGCTTGCTTGCACATACAGGATCTTTATTCTTCTTGTTGGATAAAATAGTAACCTTCATTGATAAGCTTAGTTAACATTTCAGCAAACTCCAAACATGTGACTGAAGGAATAATTTTGCTAGCTTCAAAATAGGTTAAGTCTGTGAGTAACTTGGCCGCATCTAACATGTTGATTGGTAGTGAGAAAGTTTCACTGTTTATACTTAGAAGTATCGAGTCTTCAAACAATTGATAAAAGGTTCTAACACCACCCGCTCTGTTAATTACATGTGATGATAAGTAGTTAGCTAACTCATCTGATGAGACAGGTTCATCTAATGGTAGCAAATCCATATCATGTTTAGGCTGGCTTAAATAATTACCAAGCCAACGCTTGATTACTTCTTTGTCTTGAATCGCATCAAGCATGAGAGATTGTATTTTTTCAACTTCGCCAGTATTGAGTTCGCCAGGTGACTCTCTGAGTGTAAGTGTTTTGTCTGAATAGCGCGTTTTACCAAGCTCATTATCAATCAAATAATCGGCAAAATTACTTAAGAAATCCTTCGTGTCAGGCGCTCTAAAACCAACAGAGTAGTTTAATGCATTCTTAACAGCATAGCCTTCGTGTGGGCAACCTGGTGGGATATAAAGAATGTCACCAGGTTCAAGGACCTCGTCAATGATTGCATTGAATTGTTCAACTTGCAGGAGACTCTTATTTTGTGCAAACTCTTTCAGGTTTGGGTCAGGCATACCTACTCGCCAATGTCTTTTACCTTCACCTTGAATAATGAACACATCATACTGATCTAGATGAGGTCCAACACCGCCGCCAGGCGTTGAATAGCTGATCATCAAGTCATCAATTCGCCAGTTAGGAATAAATCGAAATGGCTCCAACAATTCAGCAGCAATAGGGTGCCAGTGGTCTACTGCTTGAACAAGTAGGGTACTATTAGCTTCTGTTAATAATGAAAAGTCTTCGAATGGGCCATGGTAAGATTCCCATTTATCGTTATGGTTTGTGATAAGGCGAGACTCAATGTCATCTTCCATGGCAAGACCCGCTAATTCTTCTGGCTCAATCGGATCTTCGAAATCAGTAAAACCACTTTTGATTAATAACGGCTTTTTTTGCCAATATTCTTTCAGAAACTCGGCTTGAGTTAATGCGTTAATTTTTAAATCAAACATATTTTTTCCATAAAAAAAGCGAAAGGAAACCCTTTCGCTTTATAAACTAAATTTGTGTGTAATTACACTAATTCGTCAATGAATGCTTCAGCACGGCCGATGTAATTAGCCGGTGTCATTAGCTTCATTTCAGCTTTTACAGTATCTGGTAATTCTAAACCATCAATAAAATCAGCCATGATTTCTTGGTTTACACGTTTACCACGCGTTAGCTCTTTAAGCTTCTCGTAAGGCTTTTCGATACCGTATTTGCGCATAACTGTTTGAATTGGTTCTGCAAGCAGTTCCCAGTTTTGATCTAGCTCTTCAAGAAGTCGATCAGCGTTTACTTCTAGTTTGCTAACACCTTTTAAGGTTGCTTGGTACGCAATTAGTGTATAGCCCATACCAACGCCAAGGTTACGAAGAACTGTTGAATCAGTTAGGTCACGCTGCCAGCGAGATACTGGAAGTTTTTGTGCTAAGTGTGCAAAAATTGCATTAGCTAGGCCTAGGTTACCTTCTGAGTTTTCAAAGTCGATAGGGTTAACTTTGTGCGGCATAGTTGATGAACCAATCTCACCAGCGACAGTTTTTTGCTTGAAGTGATTTAGTGCAATGTAGCCCCAAACGTCACGGTCGAAGTCTAATAAAATCGTGTTGAAACGCGCGATTGCATCGAATAGCTCAGCAATGTAATCGTGAGGTTCGATTTGGGTTGTGAATGCATTCCAAGTTAAGCCAAGGCTAGTTACGAATTGCTCTGCATGTGCATGCCAGTCGTAATCAGGGTACGCGCTTAAGTGCGCGTTGTAGTTACCTACAGCACCATTGATTTTGCCTAGTAACTCTACGTTTGCGATTTGCTGACGTTGACGCTGTAAACGAACATACACGTTTGCAAATTCTTTACCCATAGTTGAAGGAGAAGCTGGTTGACCGTGTGTACGAGTCATCATAGGTACGCTTTTGTACTCAACAGCTTTTGCTTTGATTGCGGCAAGTAGCTCATCACAGTATGGTAAAAGTACTTTGTCACGCGCTTCTGCTAACATTAAACCGTGAGACAGGTTATTGATGTCTTCAGATGTACATGCAAAGTGAATGAATTCATTGATTGCATTTAATTCTGCATTATCTGCAACTTTCTCTTTTAGAAGATACTCAACCGCTTTAACGTCATGGTTCGTTGTACGCTCGATTTCTTTAACGCGCGCAGCATCTGCTTCACTAAAGTTGTCAACAATGCTGTCTAAAAGCGCATTTGCTTCGTCACTGAAAGCTGGTACTTCATCAATACCTTGTGCTTTAGCTAGGGCTTGTAACCAACGTACTTCAACAGTTACGCGGTACTTGATAAGGCCGAACTCACTGAAAATGCCACGCAATTCAGTAGTTTTACTACCATAGCGGCCATCCACTGGAGAGATAGCGGTTAACGCTGAAAGCTCCATAATTTCTCCTAAACTAATTGGTTTGTTTGAACGATTTCTTTAAATACTATTTTTAGCGATTTCGATAATTTTCTTTTTGCCAAAGAAAAATTGACGTCGCTTACCACCAAGTTGGCGCCAAAGCACGGCACTACGAATGCCAGCTAATAAAAGCGCTCGGATCTTATGTTGGTAACTTGGTTGTTTTAATAAATCTGGTTGACCAAATACCTGAATTTTTTGTCCAAGGGGACTCAGTACTTGGCTGTAGATATCAGCAAAAGCAGCAACTATGGTGCTGTCACAAATATCAAAATGTAATAGTTGTCTTTCGACTTGCTTTAAACGGCTTGCCAGTTCATCTAACGCTTTAGGATTAGCCGAAAGTGCACGTTCTAATTGCATCAAACTGCCAACATATTTAACCAATTCAACATCTTTTTCGCCTTCAGGAGAAAGTTGTTGAATAAGCGTTTTATAACCGTCTTTGATAACCCATTTATCGTCATAAACGTCTTCTGGCTGAGCAGGACTTAGGTTAACAATACTTTTTAGAAAAGTACTGACTTCAGCTTCATTAAACTGGCCGTATTTTGCTGTTTTTTGCACAAGTTTGCTGATCTGGCACATAGCCGCCAGCGGTAAAACATAACTTGTCGACATTATTTGATCACCGAGTCGATGATACCGCCACCTAAGCAGACGTCGTCAGCATAAAATACAGCTGATTGACCAGGGGTTACTGCTTTTTGAGGCTCGTCAAATAAAACTCTTGCCATACCGTCTTCACCAACCAACAAAGTACATGGAATGTCAGTTTGTCTGTAACGAGTTTTTACTGTGCAACGTGTTGTGCCTTTTGGTCCAACTCGATCAACCCAGTGTAATTGATTTGCGTTTAGGCCATTACTAAATAGGCGAGGGTGGTTTTTGCCTTGACCAACAATTAAGACGTTACGCTCTACGTCTTTATCAACGACATACCAAGGTTCACCGCTGCCTTCTTTCATGCCACCAATTAATAAGCCTTTTCTTTGACCAAGCGTGTGGTACATCAAACCTTCATGCTCACCCACTTCATGGCCATCAGTGTCTTCAATTTTACCTGGTTGCGCAGGTAAGAATTTTTGCAGGAAGTCTTTGAACTTGCGTTCACCAATAAAGCAGATACCGGTACTGTCTTTTTTGTCGTGCGTAATTAACCCTTGCTCTTCAGCAATACGACGTACTTCAGGCTTTTCAACTTGACCTACAGGGAATAGTGTTTGTGCAATATGCTCATGGCTAAGTGTATAAAGGAAGTAGCTTTGATCTTTGTTGTCATCAAGGCCACGTTGCATCACAAATTTACCATCGCGCTCTTCACGACGAACATAGTGACCTGTTGCAATGTAATCTGCACCGAGTGCTTGTGCAGCGAATTCTAAGAAAGCTTTGAATTTGATTTCTTTATTACACATGATGTCTGGATTTGGCGTGCGGCCCGCTTTGTATTCCTCTAAGAAATACTCAAAAACGTTGTCCCAGTACTCAGCTGCAAAGTTTACGGTATGAAGTTCAATACCTAACTTATCGCAGACAGCTTGTGCATCTTTAAGATCTTCAGCAGCAGCACAATATTCGTCATTGTCATCTTCTTCCCAGTTCTTCATGAACAGGCCTTCTACCTGATAGCCTTGTTGTTTTAATAAGTAAGCTGAAACTGAAGAATCTACACCGCCGGACATACCAACGATGACTTTAATCTGACTATTATCGCTCATATTTTTTGCTGTTAATCTCTATGATTTTTGAAAGGCGTGAGTATAGCACGATATTTTAAGAGGCTGAATCCCAAGTTAGCGTTTAACGCTAAAGCACTTTGTATTCGCCATTATGAATGCCATCAAGAGTGTATTTTCCAATACGATAGCGTATCAAGCGAAGTGTAGGGTGGCCAATATGGGCTGTCATTCTACGAACCTGGCGGTTTTTTCCTTCAGAAATGGTTATTTCAAGCCAAGTAGTCGGAATATTTTTGCGTTCTCGTATTGGAGGGTTACGAGGCCAAATATTTGGCTCATTAATAATTCTGACTTTTGCAGGCTTTGTAAGGCCATCTTTTAATTCGACACCTTTATTCAGTGCATAAATTGACTCATCGCTTGGTACACCCTCAACTTGCACCCAGTAGGTTTTATCTGTGTCTTTTTTCGGATTCGTTAGAGTGTATTGTAATTTTCCGCAATTTGTTAAGAGTAATAACCCTTCGCTGTCTCGGTCTAACCGACCTGCAGCATATACACCTTTTTCTTTTATGAAGTCTGCTAAAGTTGCACGGTTTTGATCATCGGTGAACTGGCAAAGTACATCAAAAGGTTTATTAAACAGGACAATTTTAACTTGATCTGCAGGAAGCGCTTCTTTTACCACGCGTTTTTTATTAAATGGCTTTTTGTTATGAGATTTTTTTTGGAATGTTTTGTTATTGCGGTTAGGGGCGCGATTTTGCATTGGTTATAAGAGGTAAGAACATTGATGTGTGCATAATAACAAATTATACCTTTGCTACTAAGTAAAATACCTATAAAAAAGGGCATCAAACGATGCCCTTAATCATTCAAATTAGTATTAAGCTAGTTTCGCTAGCACTGCATTGAAAGTTTCACTAGGACGCATAGCAGCAAAAGCAAGCTCGTCATTTGGCTGGAAATAACCGCCAACATCTTTGCTTACGCCTTGCGCAGCGTTAAGTTCTTCAACAATTGTTTGCTCTTGAGCTGTTAACTCTTCAGCGATTGGCGCGAACAACGCTTGTAGTTCAGCATCGTCTGATTGAGCTGCAAGAGCTTGTGCCCAGTACAGAGATAGGTAGAAGTGGCTACCACGGTTATCAAGTTCGTTTACTTTACGAGACGGTGACTTGTTTTCATCTAGGAATTTACCAGTCGCTGCGTCTAGTGTATCAGCAAGCACTTGTGCTTTAGCATTACCATTCACTTGGCTTAAGTGCTCTAGTGATGCCGCAAGTGCTAAGAACTCGCCTAAAGAATCCCAACGTAAGTGGTTTTCTTTTTCGAACTGTTGAACGTGCTTAGGTGCAGAACCACCTGCACCTGTTTCGAATAAGCCACCACCGTTCATTAGAGGAACGATTGAAAGCATTTTCGCACTTGTGCCCAGTTCAAGAATTGGGAATAAGTCGGTTAGGTAGTCACGTAAAACGTTACCTGTTACTGAAATCGTGTCTTGACCTTCTTTCATGCGAGCAAGAGAGTATTCTGTTGCTTCAACTGGTGCTTTGATGAGAAGTTCAAGGCCAGCTGTATCGTGGTCAGCAAGATATGTATTTACCTTTTTGATAAGCTGAGCATCGTGCGCACGAGCTTCATTCAACCAGAAAACAGCAGGTGTGTTTGTAGCGCGAGCACGGTTAACAGCAAGTTTAACCCAATCTTTAATTGGCGCATCTTTAACCTGACACATACGCCAGATGTCACCTTCTGCAACGTCATGCTGAAGAAGAACATTGCCGTCAGTATCAACAACTCTGATAGTACCAGCAGAAGCAGCTTCAAATGTTTTATCGTGTGAACCATACTCTTCTGCTTTTTGAGCCATAAGACCAACGTTAGGAATTGTACCCATAGTACGAGGGTCGAAAGCACCATTTTTCTTACAGAAGTCGATAGTTGCTTGGTAAACACCAGAGTAACAACGGTCTGGAATAACAAAGCTAGTGTCTTGTTGTTTACCTTCAGCATTCCACATTTGACCGCTTGTACGGATAGCGGCAGGCATAGACGCATCGATAATTACATCACTTGGCACGTGTAGGTTTGTGATACCACGATCAGAATCAACCATAGCAATGCTTGGGCGCTCAGCGTATACCGCTTGAATGTCAGCTTCAACTTCAGCACGTTTTGTATCGTCTAATTGCGCGATTTTAGCGTAAACGTCGCCAAGACCATTGTTAACATCAACACCTAGCTCTTCAAATAATTCGCCATGTTTAGCAAATACATCTTTGTAGAATACTTTTACAGCGTGACCGAAGATGATTGGATCAGACACTTTCATCATCGTAGCTTTCATGTGTAGAGAGAAAAGAATGCCTTTCTCTTTAGCTGCATTGATTTCTTGTTCTAGGAAAGATTGTAAGTCAGCTGCGCGCATGCGTGATGCATCGATAATTTCACCAGCAAGTAGAGGTGTGCTTGCTTTAAGTACAGTAATCTCACCATTCTCTGCAACGTGTTCGATGCGAACGTCAGTTGCATTTTCTACAGTTGTAGATAGCTCAGAACCAAAGAAATCACCATCAGCCATGCTAGCAACATACGATTGTGAGTCAGTTGCCCATGCGCCCATTGAGTGAGGGTTTTTACGCGCATATGCTTTTACAGAAGCTGGCGCACGACGGTCAGAGTTTCCTTCACGTAAAACTGGGTTTACCGCAGAACCTTTGATTTTGTCGTAAGTTGCTTTAATAGCAGCTTCTTCATCTGACTTTGGTTCTTCAGGGTAGTTAGGTAGTGCGTAACCTTTCTCTTGAAGCTCTTTGATTGTTGCTTTTAATTGCGGTACTGACGCAGAGATGTTTGGAAGCTTGATGATATTAGCTTCTGGTGTTTTAGCTAATTCACCAAGTTCTGCAAGTGCATCGCCAATGCGCTGCTCTTCAGTTAAAAACTCAGGGAAGTTTGCAATTACACGACCTGCAAGTGAAATATCACGAGTTTCAACTTCAACGCCTGCAGCATTAGTGTAAGCTTGAATGATTGGAAGCAACGAGTATGTAGCTAAAGCCGGTGCTTCGTCAGTTTTTGTATATATAATTTTAGATGTCATTATCATTCCTAGATCAGGGGCACAGAGTGCCTATCAAAACGCAATGGGAATGCTATGTTGCCTAAGGCAACTTTATATAGCAAGTTTGATAGTTATAACTACTCTAAAAGTCTATATGCACCATTGACGGTGACATCTTAAAGGTTAATCAAAGTAATTGGGTAAACCCAAATAGGCATAACTAACAAGCCTGAAAACAGACACTAGTTTAACAAGCAATTTATATATGGGCTAATTTAAAAATTTAAAGTTGGAAAGAGAAATTAAATGAGAAGGGGGTGAAGCGAGTTAAAACCCGCTTTATTAATGAGATAATAACATCAAGCGAGTTCAGTCTCTCTAGGAGCGATGTTCGTTGCATGAAGCCCTTTTGGACCTTGTTGCAACTCGAAGGTTACATCTTGACCGGCTTTAAGTGTTTTGTATCCATCCATCACAATCGTTGAGTAATGGGCGAAGATATCTTCTTCACTGCCGTCTTCTACGATGAAACCAAACCCTTTGGCGTTATTGAACCATTTGACTTTTCCGCAAGCCATACTTCCACATCCTTCTATAAGTTGACTAATTTAGTTAATCTAAACTTTATAATTTGCTAGACTGCCCATAGATTAGACAATCTAATAACGACTGTAGTTTAAATGAGCAATCAGTCAAGGCTTTTAGACAAATTTTTAACAAAAAATTTATTTTTCAATTCAAGTTTGCTTGAGTTAACAACACAAGACTATATTTTATTATGAGTGGTATTAAAGATTCTGGTGTAATCGATACAGTTAGAGAGAAGCAAAAGCAAAAGCTGAGCCCACCTCGAAAGTATAAAGTCATTTTAAATAATGATGATTACACTCCAATGGACTTTGTAATCGAAGTATTAATGACGTTTTTTAATATGGATAGCGAAAAAGCAACTGACGTGATGCTGCGCGTGCATCACGAGGGAAAGGCAGTATGTGGCTTATATCCTTCCGATATTGCACATACTAAGGCGGAACAAGTAAATCGTTACGCTCGCGACCATGAACATCCACTGCTATGTAGTTGTGAGCAGGAATAACCGATATAAATCTCGTTTGGGGGTTGCTTATGCTAAACAAAGATCTTGAAATTACCTTAAATGCAGCATTTCGTGAGGCAAGAACACGTCGTCACGAATTTATGACTGTTGAGCATTTATTACTTGCATTGATAGATAACCCATCAGCAGGTGAAGCATTAGGCGCATGCGGTGTTGATACAGAAACGCTCAAACGAGAGCTTTCTGAGTTTATCGATGAAACAACACCATTATTACCAGAAAGTGAAAATGATAGAGAAACGCAGCCGACACTGGGTTTTCAGCGTGTTTTACAAAGAGCTGTGTTTCATGTGCAATCATCTGGGCGCACCGAAGTTACAGGTGTGAACGTATTAGTCGCAATTTTTTCTGAACAAGAAAGTCAAGCTGTCTATCTACTGAAAAAAAGTGATATTAGCCGCTTAGACATAGTGAACTTCATTTCTCACGGTGTGGCTAAGTCAGATGACGAGCATCATGAAGATGATCACGAAGATATCAATAGTGATGATTCAAATGACATACAAGGTGAAGAGAAGACTAAACTTGAAAATTTCACTACTAACCTGAACGCGATGGCACAAGCGGGCCAGTTAGACCCATTAGTAGGCCGAGATCAAGAAGTAGAACGCACTGTACAGGTTTTATGTCGTCGTAAAAAGAATAACCCTTTACTTGTAGGCGAAGCTGGCGTTGGTAAAACTGCAATTGCAGAAGGGCTTGCCTATAGAATCGTAAATGAGCAAGTACCCGATGTGATTTCCGATGCGGTAGTCTATTCACTCGATATGGGCGCTTTGTTAGCGGGTACTAAATATCGCGGTGATTTTGAAAAGCGTTTTAAAGCGCTTTTAAAAGAGTTACAAGCAAAACCGCATTCGATTTTATTTATTGATGAGATCCATACAATCATAGGCGCAGGTGCTGCGTCGGGCGGTGTGATGGATGCCTCAAATCTGATTAAACCATTACTTTCTAGTGGTCAATTAAGATGTATGGGGTCAACAACTTATAACGAGTTTAAGAATATATTTGAAAAGGACAGAGCACTTGTGCGTCGCTTCCAAAAGATAGATGTTCTCGAACCAAGTGTTGAAGACACCACAAAGATTCTAATGGGCTTGAAAGACCGTTACGAAGATCACCATGGTATTCGTTACACCCAAAAAGCACTCCGTGCTGCTGCAGAATTGAGTGCTAAGTATATCAACGAGCGTCACTTACCAGATAAAGCCATTGATGTGATAGATGAAGCGGGGGCAAACCAACGTTTGCTACCAATATCTAAACGCAAGAAAACCATCAATGTTGCAGATATTGAGCAAATCGTATCTAAAATTGCGCGTATACCGCAGCAGAGTGTATCTTCAAGTGATAAAGAAACACTCAAAAACTTAGACAGAAACTTAAAAATGTTGGTGTTTGGTCAAGACCAATCAATCGATGCATTAACGTCTGCAATTAGATTGTCTCGCTCAGGTCTTTCAAATGAAGACAAGCCAATTGGTTCTTTCTTGTTCGCAGGTCCAACCGGTGTTGGTAAAACAGAAGTAACAAAGCAACTTGCAAAATGTATGGGCGTGGAGTTCATTCGTTTTGATATGTCAGAGTACTCTGAACGTCACGCGGTTAGCCGGTTAATCGGCGCGCCTCCAGGCTACGTAGGTTATGAGCAGGGCGGTTTGCTAACTGATTCTGTGATCAAACACCCTCATGCTGTTGTGCTTTTAGATGAGATTGAAAAAGCGCACCCAGATATTTATAACATTTTGCTACAAGTGATGGACCATGGCACGTTAACAGACAACAATGGACGCAAAGCAGACTTTAGAAATGTAGTACTTGTCATGACCACGAATGCGGGAGTTCAAGAAACCATTCGTCAGTCAATAGGATTTGCGCAGCAAGACCATTCACACGATGCGATGGTTGAGATTAATAAGGTGTTCACACCAGAATTTAGAAATCGCTTAGACAATATAATTTGGTTCAACCATTTAGATAAAGATGTCATTTTACAAGTTGTAGATAAATTCTTAGTTGAACTTCAAGCGCAACTTGACCGTAAATCTGTGAACCTTGAGCTTACAACAGCAGCCAGAGAGTGGTTAGCTGATCTTGGTTACGACAAGGCAATGGGTGCAAGACCAATGTCACGTGTTATTCAAGAGCAATTGAAAAAGCCGCTTGCAAATGAAATCCTCTTTGGCAAGTTAGCCGAAGGCGGCACAGTAAAAGTGGGCCTGAAGAGCAATAAGCTAAATTTCCAATATGATGTTGAAATGGCTGAAGCTTAAGAGTGGGAAAGTGTAATCTCACCATTTTCATGAGACCATTAAAAAAGCCTAGCTAAGCTAGGCTTTTTTATTTAACACATCAAGTTAAATCACGATGATGAGTCAAAAGTAAAACGAATGAACTTAACCAATACGCTTTACAATCACGGCGTAATTAACGCGCGCGGAAAACGATACGACCTTTAGTTAAATCGTATGGCGTCATTTCAACAGTTACTTTATCGCCTGTTAAAATACGAATGTAGTTTTTGCGCATTTTACCAGAAATATGAGCAACCACTACGTGGCCGTTTTCAAGTTCAACGCGGAACATTGTGTTTGGTAAAGTATCAAGGACTGTGCCTTGCATTTCAATTACGTCTTCTTTCGCCATGTGTAGCGTAACACCTCTTTGATTAGATTAACGCAGCAGATTTTGCCGAAAACCACACAATAAGTAAAGGTAAGGGGAGAAATTAGTTAATTTAATTACAGCTTCAGTTGCCAAACATCCGATATAAAACGCTCTGCAGGTTTAAATTGAGACTTGTAAGACATCTTTCTGCAATCATCTATTTGATAACCGAGATAGACGTAATCAAGACCAGAATCGAGTGCTAATTCTATTTGAAGCAATATCATCACAACACCAAGACTAAACTTGTCATAGTCAGGGTGATAAAAGGTATAAATCGCAGACAATGAGTTTGGCATTGTATCTGTGACAGCAACGGCGATGAGTTCATCTTGATCCCACAACTCAATAAAGGTGACAGGTAACCAATTACAAAATAAAAAACTTTCATATTGTAAGCGGTTTGGAGGGAACATAGTGCCGTCATAATGCTTTTGATTAATATAGTTTTCATATAAGGCGTAATAATTTGATTGCTCTTTATCACTCACTTTAATATGGAACTTGTTTTTCGCTGCTTTTAGTTTTCGCTTTTGTGATTTTGATAACACAAAATCTTTAACAGGAAGGCGCATCGACTCACAGGCATGACAACTAGGACAATGAGGGCGATAAATTTGATCTCCGCTTCGTCTGAATCCTAATTCTAATAAGTCTTGAAACCGTGCTGCGTTGTAGCATTGGCTATCAAGAATTACGAGTAGTTGTTCTTGTTTGTCAGGTAAATAACTGCAATCAAACTGTTGGCTTAATCCAATCTTTGAAGGAAAATGTTCAGTCATAAATCTCTTCCAATACCTGTGGTTTCCACATCGAGTTGGGTATTTCAAAGCTTTGTGCTAATTTAAGTTTAGCTAAAAACTCAGACCTTGAAATTAATTTTGCACCTAAAGTGGTTAAATAGGGGTTTTCCAACTGACAATCTACAAAATGGGCGTTGTGTTTTTTAAGCCAATTAACTAACGCCCACATGGCTAACTTTGAGCCGTTTGGTTGATTAAAAAACATAGACTCTCCACAGAAAACACCAGAGTTCATAACCCCATAAAGACCACCCATCAGACTATTGTTTTGATCCCAGACTTCGAGGCTATGTGCAAAACCTAACGAATGCATATGACTGTAGGCAGCCAGCATCTGATGGTTTATCCAGGTACCTTCTGCATGTAACCTCTGTTCTCTACAGGCATTTATGACAGTTTCAAATGCTTTATTAACAGTGACTTTAGGTTTTGTTCTTCTTGCTACTTTCTTTAATGAACGACTGATATGGAAATCATTCAGTTCAATCACACCTCTGTTATTTGGAGACCACCACATGATGGGCTCTTTTTCATTAAACCAAGGGAAAATACCTGACTGATATGCAAGGTTGAGTCTTGCTGGCGAAAGACAGCCTCCGATAGCAAGTAAGCCATCAGGTTCATTTAGGGCCAAAGTTGGTGAAGGAAAATCAATTGTTTCAGCTGATAGCTGATATAGGCGTGGTGTCATTTAAGAAATTAATCGTATTTTTAATGAAAAACATCTTAAAGTGAAAGCGGAGGGTTAAACAACCCTCCAGATCTAAAATTTATTGGTTGTCTAAGAAGCGTTCAGCATCAAGTGCCGCCATACAGCCTGTGCCAGCAGAGGTAATTGCCTGACGATAGATGTGATCAGATACATCACCAGCTGCAAACACACCTTCTACAGAAGTTTGTGTTGCATTACCATTTAAACCTGACTGAACTACTAAATAGCCATCTTTCATTTCAAGTTGGCCTTCGAACATATCTGTGTTTGGTTTGTGACCGATTGCGATGAACACACCCGCTAAATCAAGCTGCTCAATATTATCTGAGTCAGTATCTTTAATTTTGATGCCAGTTACACCCATTTCGTCACCAATCACTTCATCTAAAGTACGATTGAAATGAAGCGTCACGTTGCCGTTTTTCGCTTTTTCCATTAAACGGTCAGATAAAATCTTTTCACTGCGGAATGAGTCGCGACGGTGAATAACATGAACTTCATCAGCAATGTTAGAAAGATAAAGAGCTTCTTCAACTGCAGTGTTACCACCACCAACAACCGCTACTTTTTGTCCGCGGTAGAAGAACCCATCACATGTAGCACATGCAGAAACACCACGACCTTGGAAGGCTGTTTCAGATTCAAGGCCTAAATACTTAGCAGAAGCGCCAGTAGCAATGATAAGTGCATCACAAGTGTATGTACCTTGATCGCCTGTTAGCGTAAATGGACGCTTTGTAACATCTACTTTGTTGATATGGTCGAAAACGATCTCAGTTTCAAAACGTTCTGCATGTTCTTTCATACGATCCATCAATGCAGGACCAGTTAAACCGTGTGCGTCACCAGGCCAATTCTCAACTTCAGTCGTTGTTGTTAGCTGACCACCTTGCTGCATACCAGTAATTAGTACAGGGTTTAAATTTGCGCGCGCAGCATAAACAGCAGCAGTATAACCTGCAGGACCTGAGCCTAAAATTAAAAGTTTACAGTGTTTTGCATCACTCATGAGGTATTCCTAATCAATTATCTTTTTAACGAAGTGAGGACGATTCTATGTAAAACAAGTGAGAAGTAAAATAAATTAGGAATATTGAAAATTAATAAATTTAAAAGGTGTCAAATAATCTGTACTTGTTGAAAAAAACATCCAAAAATCGATGTTTTATCAGAAATTCATGACCTAATAATATTTTTTTGATATGTTCTTACTAATTTTGTGTGAGACTCTGGATTGAGTCACCTTCATTTATAGGTTGTTATGGCATTTTGGCAGGACATTCCAAGCTTTGAGTTAGCAGACAAAGACGTTGAAATACTAAATAGCGCAAAGCATTATCATCAAAGACTGTTAAGTCTCATTGAAAACGCTAAGTATCGTATTTATATCACTGCTTTGTATTTACAAGATGATGAAGCGGGCAGAGAAGTGCTTTCAGCACTTCATAAAGCTTCACTTGCAAACCCAAAGCTTGAGATTAATGTATTAGTTGATTTTCACCGAGCCCAACGTGGCCTTATAGGCGCTGCGAAATCGGAGGGAAATGCAGCCTTATATTGTGATGAATTAGAAAAGCATCAAAGTAATGTAAAAGTCTTTGGTGTACCAGTTAAAGGCAAAGAGCTATTTGGTGTTCTGCATTTAAAGGGCATAGTTATTGACGATATCTTGCTTTACAGCGGTGCAAGCATTAACAATGTATATATGAATGTGGGTGAAAAGTATCGACTTGATAGGTATTTCATTTTACAACAGTCAGGTCTAGCAGACTCTTTTTGTAATTTTACTAATGATTTCTTGTTGTCTTCAGAGGCTGTACCAAGAATAGATGTTCGACCTATAACTAAATATAATGAAATTAAAGTTTCTCAGCGCCAACTAATGAAAGAGTTGAGAAAAGGTCGATACAGTATAGAATCAACTGACACAGACTGTTCTTTGAATGTTCGACCTTTCTTAGGATTTGGTAGACGTGCAAATAAGTTGAACAGGTTAATTAAAACCTTGTTTGACACAACAGAAAAAGAACTGCTGCTTTATACACCATACTTTAACTTTCCTGCGCCACTGCTTCGATCTTTGCGTCGTTTATTAAAGCAAGGTAAAGAAGTAACGATTGTTGTTGGTGATAAAACAGCGAATGATTTTTATATTTCTCCAGAGCAGCCCTTTAGTAAAATAGGTGCTCTACCTTATCTCTATGAAACAATTTTATTTAAATTTTTAAAATCTAATAAAAGGTTCATTCAGTCAGGGTTACTTAAGGTATACCTCTGGAAGCATGAAAATAACTCTTTTCATTTGAAAGGCGTGAGTAAAGATGGTCAACTCCATCTATTAAGTGGTCATAACCTAAACCCTAGGGCTTGGGGCTTAGATATCGAAAATGGTATTTTGATCGAAGATAAAGCGCGCAAGCTAGACCAATTGTTATTGAATGAAAAGCAAGACATTCTTCAACACTGTCGATTATTATCTAGTCATGAAGATCTGGAATCAGTTCAAGACTACCCACAACCAGTCAGGAAACTACTAGGCCAGGCGAAGCGTGTAAAAGTTGACTTCATAATTAAACGATTTATTTAGAAAAGGCCAAATATGGCCTTTTTTATTATGTTTTTCTTATCTATATACATGCTTAAATTTCTACAAAGTTGATTTTTTGGACTAAGGTTAAAAAAACAAAATCAACCAGATGAAATTATGAAGGCCATCCAATATTGCTTTATCATTTGTTTTTTTGCCTATAGTTCATCAAATTGGGCGCAATCAGTTCACCAATTCAATATTTATCATGATTCAGATTACTCAAACCATTTTGCATCCGCCAATGCAATTAAAATGGGATTTATGTCTGCGTTAGAATCTGAAAAAAATAGGCTAGAAAACGTCGAATTTAATTTTTTAGAAATGGATCATCGAGGTAATAGCAATCGTAGCTTGTTACATATGAAAAAATTTCTAAAGGATTCTAAAGCATTATTCATACTAGGAGGCCTTCATTCTCCTCCTTACATAAAAAATAGGACCTTCATAAATAAAGGACAGATCTTACTATTGGTTCCTTGGGCTGCAGGCGGCCCTATCACTCGCTATGAACATGGGTTGAACTGGGTTTTTAGATTATCTGTAGACGACACTAAAGCGGGCTACCGAATTATCCAATTCGCAAAAGAAGCACGTTCTTGTGAACAGCCTCATTTACTTCTTGAAAACACGCCTTGGGGCAAATCAAACGAACGAACAATGCAAGATGCGCTAGGTAAAAATAAAGCTGAAGTTACTTGGTTCAATTGGAATACGAGACTAAAAAAATCTAAGTTAATTTTGAGGGAGATTATAAATGCAGGTGCTGACTGTATTGTCTTTGTTGGTAATGCAATTGAAGGTAAATACTTTACTCAGGCAATGGCAGAAATAGATAAAACTTTGCAAAAACCAATCATTAGTCATTGGGGAATTACAGGAGGTAATTTTTTCGATATGACTAAGCAGTATCTTAAAGAGGGTATCGAACTTAATTTTATTCAGTCCTGCTTCTCATTTGATGATTTACCTCATTCTGATAGCGTAAAAAAAGCGATTAAGTCTGCGAAGAAATTATTTAAGAAAGATTTTGACGTTGAAACGCTGCAAGCTCCAGCTGGTTTTGTGCATGGCTATGATTTGGGATTACTGTTTGTTCAGGCCATGACACAAATTGAAGCGACAAAAAATATAGCCAGTACAAGAGAGTCGTTAAGACATTCGCTCGAGAATCTCAACTCAACTGTAGATGGCTTGATAAAGGTTTATTCAAGACCATTCTCAAATAAGGGTGAAGATTCGCATGAGGCTTTAGGTTTGGAAGACCTTTGTATGGCCAAATACAAAGATAATGGCTCAATTTCTATCATAAAGAATAAAGGCTAGTGCGTGAAGTCACAGTTCTTAAAAATGCAGCTTGATGCCAACAAAGCTTTCATTGTATTTGTTGTGATGAGCCTATTCTTATCTGTATTGATAAGTGTGATGCTAGTAGGAAGAGAAGCTTCATCGGTATTAAATGGCTACAAGCAACAAGCATCAGAAACAGAAGCAAAACTCAGTGCAAAATATGTTGAAAATTTTTTAGAAACTAGAATTTTGTTGCTGAAAGATTTATCAAGTCATCCCATCATCATTAATGGCGTTATGGGATCAGGTGTATCAGAAGCGTCTTTAAATGATTATTTGTCTGAGTTTAAAATTCTAGGGATAAAAGAGCAACTTTGGGTTTTTAATGTCCTAGGCGATTATGTGTATAAAAATAGTGAAGAGCAGGCATTAAGAGAAACTCCAAGTGATTGGCTTGAAGATTTACTTAATGGTGAGCTTTCACACGCTGTATTGCTTGATCAAAACCAAGGGCAAGCATATTTCAAGTTGGCAGTACCGATAAATTATAACGGGTTTACTGAAGGGGCGCTGATTGTCAAGTTTGAAACCCCCATTGATGTATTATTATCTGAAGTTCTAGAGTCAAATACACATGGCGTTAAACTATCAGGCCCTTGGTTAAATTATTCAAATTTAAGTACAAATAATCAGTACGACTCAGTGCTAAAATCTGACCTTCACAGTTCCGGCTTGATGCTGAATTACTTAGTTGACTCTACTTTAGTAGAAAAACAAGTGAAGCAAGTCATTATAAGTATCGCCAGTGCAATTTTTGTTAGTCTGTTTTTATCTTCTTTATTTTTATTCTTAGTTGGTCAGAAACTACTTTTAAACCCCTATAGAAAGCTTGAGTTGTCTCAACAAGCAACAAAGTTGAGTGAAGAAAGGTTAAACCTTGCAATTAATGGGAGTTTAGATGGCATTTGGGACTGGGATATAAAAACAGGAAAGGTATTTTGTTCTGTACGTTTCAGAGAGTTACTCGGTTATGCATCTAATGATGATTTTCCCGAGGACTATACGGTCTTAGAAAGAATGGTCCATATTGAAGACCGTGAATATGTAAAAAGCAGCTTAAAAGCGCACCTTCAGCAAAAAGCAATTTATGATGTGCAACACAGATTCATGACCAAAAAAGGGGAGTTTAGAGTTTACAGAGTGAAGGGCGATGCACTATTTGACAGTACTAACAAAGCCATCAGGATGGCAGGGTCAATGACAGATGTCACAGAGCAAATACAAGCGCAACAAGCGTTGAAAAAAGCGAAAGAAGAAAATGATTTATTAGCCCTTTCTATTGATGCTAGTAACCTCGGAGTAACAATTAGCTCAGTATCTGATCCAGAACTACCTCTCATATACATAAACCAAGCTTTTACTAACATAACAGGTTATGGAGAAGAGATCCTAGGAGAAAGTTGTCGTTTCTTACAAGGAGAGCAAACATCTCAACTAACAATTGATAAGATCAGGAAGGCTTTAAAAAATCATGACATAGTGAAGGTTGACCTCTTAAATTACAAAAAAAATGGTCAACCATTTTGGAATAGTTTACAGCTTTTTCCTGTACATAATGAAGCGGGAGAACTCACCGCTTATGTGGGTATTCAACAAGATATCACAGATAGAGTTGCTTCAGAAAAAGCATTAAAAGAAGCCAAAATGATGGCGGAGCAAGCCAGTATTGCCAAAAGCGAGTTTTTGGCCTCAATGAGTCATGAAATACGTACCCCAATGAATGGGGTACTAGGCATGCTTAATTTACTGCTTAATAGTGACTTAAATGCAGAACAGCAACATAGAATCAACGTTGCAATGAGCAGTGCCAACTCACTTCTGACTTTAATTAACGACATCTTAGATTTCTCAAAAGTTGATGCTGGCAAGTTGGAATTAGAACACCTAGAGTTTGATTTGCGGGGGCTGCTCGGTGACTTTGCGGAGTCAGCCGTTATACAAGCACATAACAAAAGCATAGAACTCATTTTAGATGTAACAAACATAGATGAAGCCGTTGTAATTGGTGATCCTGGTAGGTTGAGGCAAATTTTAAGCAATCTGGTTGGCAATGCCATTAAGTTCACTTCAGATGGTGAAGTACTCATAGAAGCTTCATTGATTAAATATGATACTCATAATTGGCAGTTAAATTGTAATATCAAAGATACAGGTATTGGAATATCACCTGAGCAGCAGGCAAAATTGTTTCAATCATTTAGTCAGGTTGATGCCTCAACAACCAGAAAATATGGTGGTACAGGACTTGGCCTAGCAATTGTAAAAAGACTTTGTGAACTGATGGGTGGTGAAGTCTCTGTTTCCAGTCAGGCTGGTAAAGGGTCTTGTTTTAGTTTTTCGATTCTACTAGGAAAGAGTAATGCGTCATTTCATGTTATTCCAGATGTTGAAATGAAGCACCTTAATATTTTACTGGTAGATGATAACAAAACTAATCGTGAAGTACTCAGGGCACAGCTTGAACATTGGGGCGCTACTGTAACAGAGGCGCGTTCAGGAATAGAAGCCTTAACCATCAGTGAAGCTTACTTTGCAAAACACTATAACTGCTTCGATATCGCGTTTTTGGATATGCAAATGCCAGTCATGGATGGGGCTCAGTTGGGGGAACATATAAAAGCAAACGAACATTTAAAAGCCATGAAGTTAATTATGATGACATCGATGTGTCATAAAGGCGATGCGAAGTTTTTTGCTAACTTGGGGTTTGATGGATATTTTCCGAAGCCTGCGACAACATTCGATTTATTTGCAGCACTTTCAATCGTTGTAGAAGATGGAGAAGCTCTCAAAGGCGCTAAACCTTTAGTGACGACTCATTACATAAAGTCGCTAAAAGCTCAATCAGCTTTAAAACCTGAAGAGATAAGCTGGGGAGAGGGGATCCGTATTCTTTTAGCAGAAGACAATCGGGTTAATCAGATTGTTGCACAAAGTATGTTGGCAAAGCTTAACTTAACGCATATCGATATAGCGGCAAATGGTGAAGAAGTCATTCAAAACTTATTAAATACAACAAGAGAGACTAAATACACAGCCATTCTTATGGATTGCCAAATGCCAGAAATGGATGGGTATGAAGCTTCACAAGCCGTTAGAAATGGAAAAGCAGGGGAGCTTTATAAAGATATTCCGATCATTGCGATGACGGCAAATGCGATGGTTGGTGATAAAGATAAATGTCTAGAAGCCGGTATGGATGATTATATTTCAAAGCCAATAAAACCCGAGGTTTTATTTGAACGTTTGTTACAATGGCTACCTTACAAAGAAATTGAATCATGAGATTAACAAAGCTTGAACTTATTTTTTCGAAGTGTGAACCACTCCCTGCTTATACTAACCCTCTTTTTAGTCACGATTTTTATCGCCACTAACGACAAACTTTTACTGCTTGTTTTAACCTATTTATTCATAACTAATTCGATCTTTTGTTTTTTGTTCTTACTTGATAAAAAGCGGGCAAAAATGGATGGGCAAAGGATCAGTGAGTTAAGTTTAAGTGTCACGGCGCTGCTATCGTTCAACCTTTCAACTTTATTGATGCAAGAGTTAATACGTCATAAGACCATAAAATGGCAGTTCAACGGCAAAATCTTCATCACGTTTGTAATTCAAAACATACTTTTACTCCTTTATTTTACGCTTCAAATCTTTTCGAAGATCTAATGCACTCGTTTATTGTTGTGCTTTATCATCATGACTAAGCTGTTAAAATACGCCCTAAATTTAAAGGGCCGAGAAATCAAATGAAAAGAACAAAACTTGTTAATCAATTAACCGAACTATTAAAACCATTTTCTATTAGTGACTATTGCCCGAATGGTTTACAAGTTGAAGGGGCTGAAGAAGTTAAAAAGATTGTGACGGGTGTTACTGCCAGTCAGGCGCTGATCGATGCTGCCATAGAAGCTGGTGCAGACACGATTTTGGTTCACCATGGATTTTTTTGGAAAGGTGAAGATCAAACTATTACGGGCATGAAGCAAAGACGTATTAAAGCGTTATTAGAAAACAACATCAATTTACTTGCATACCATTTGCCTCTAGATGTTCATCCTGAATTTGGCAACAATGCGCAATTGGCTGAGTTACTCGATATAACTTACGAAAGACCACTGGAGCCTTGGAATAAAAACTGTGTGGCTGTGAAAGGCAAACTTAATACACCAATGAGCTTAGAGACATTTTCGCAATTGGTAGAACAGAAACTTGATAGAAAACCATTAGTAAATCAAGCGGGCGACCACCAAATTAAAACCATCGCTTGGTGTACAGGTGGAGGCCAAAGTTTTATTGATATGGCCGCAAGCCAAGGCATTGATGCCTATTTAACAGGTGAAGCTTCGGAGCAGACAATCCATAGTTCTAATGAACAAAATATCCACTTTATAGCAGCAGGCCATCATGCTACTGAACGTTATGGTGCCAAAGCTTTAGGCGAATACCTTGCTAAAACCTATGATTTAGATGTCGAATTTATAGATATCAACAACCCGGTTTAACCGCTGAATATGAGCAAGAAAGGCAAAAGCTATAAAGATAAATTAGCGCGAGATAGAAGTTTTAATGCTATCTCGCAAAAATTTAAGAAAAATATATACGGTACACCCAAAGGCAAAATACGAGAAGCTGTTTTAAAGCGTGATTTTTCTCAGCATATTCCATGGCTAGATAATGCGAATGCACCAAAACGAATAATAGATATCGGCGGTGGGCAAGGGCAGTTAGCGATTTACTTGGCTAGTTTAGGTCATCACATCACGCTGGTGGATATATCGGAAGATATGCTACAACTTGCCAAAGAGCACGTGGATCAAGCTGGTTTAAGCGGTCAATTCGAATTTATCCACGCACCATTACAGGCTTTGCCTGAATTAGAGTTAGGTACTTTCGATTTTGTACTATGTCATGCTGTGCTCGAATGGTTAGTTGACCAAGTTGAGGCGATCACGATTTTGTCAAAGCTTGTCAACGATGCGGGTTATTTGTCTTTAATGTACTTCAATAAAGACGCGCACTTATTTGCAAATATGGTCTATGGAAATTTTGATTATGTAAATCAAGGGTTGCATGTAAAACAAAAAGTAGGGCTAAGCCCTAATCACCCTGTAGAGCCAGAAGTTATAGACAATGCTTTAAATCGCGAAAATTTTTTGCGCCATTGTAAAACGGGTGTGCGTTGTTTTCATGATTATTTGAGAGAGCTTGAAAAAGGCAAAACGCAATTTGATGATTTACTTGCATTAGAGCTTAAATATAACCAACAAGAGCCTTATGCGTCACTCGGTCGTTATACGCATTTATTACTTCAAGCTAATTAGTGATCCTCTTAACCAAAATAATAAGCCCTTGTTAAAGGGCTTATTCAATACATTTTTGGTGCTATTTATCCGTCATTAACGCCTTGACGTATTTGACTGGCGTACTGCCATAGCTTAAAAACTGCTCATGGAACGCTTTTAAGTTAAAGTCATCACCTTGAGCGACTTTTAATGATTCTCTGAAATCATAAATCTCTCTGTAACCGCTGTAGTAGCTAGTTAATTGGACTTGGCTTAATGTCGCACGACGCCACTTACCTTCGGCTTCCGTTTTTTCTTGGAATGCGCCGTTCATTAATAAATCTAAACCTTCTTCTTTGCTGATCCCTTTTACTTGGATAGCATAATCTAGAATAGTGTTACAGATGACACGAAGATTCCATTTGTAGTACATAAGCCACATCTCTGGCTCGAAATCACCATAGCCTTCCTCTAACATCATACGCTCTGTGTACACCGCCCAACCTTCGATCATCGCGCCATTAGCAAAAATACTCTTAATTAAAGAAGGAGACTCATTTGAGTAAACTAATTGCGTATAATGACCAGGGATCGCCTCGTGAATATTTAGGATCTGTAAAATCCAGTGGTTATATTCTCGTAAATATGACTCAGCTTGCTCATCAGACATGTTATCTAATGGCGTTACATTGTAATACGTGTTTTCTTTTTTATCGTATGGCCCCGGAGCACTAATAGATGCACCTGCAAAGCCACGCATATACTCTGGTGTTTCACGAACTACCAATGGCTTTTCTGGGTCTAGCGTGATCAGATCTTTTTCTCTGACGAATGCTTCTAAATCTGGAATTTGGCGCTTAATTTCAGGCACGAATTCGTCACGAGCAACATGCTTGACCGATAGGTGCTTGATGAGTTTAGCTACTGCATCTCTGTCTTCAGATGGGCGTTCAGCGTTCGGGAAATACTTAGGCCATAGTTCATCTGTGATCTTAACCATCTCAGCGGTCACGCGATCTTTGTCAGCAACTGCTTTGTGATACATCTCTTTTGCGCTATACCCTGATTGAATATCTAGTGCGAACTTCTCTTCATAAAGCTTTTCACCAATTCTAAATGAACGCGCGTTCCCATTTTTTACTAGAGATTTTTCAAGTTCAGTTAAAAAGTTGATGTAACCATTAATTGCGTCTTTTGCAGCATTGAAACGCTTAACAAACAGTGCTTTATCACTAGAAGATAAATTAGAACCTTTAACTTGTGTTAATAGCTCATCTTTTAGCACGCTGAAAGCACCTTTATTTTGGCCGATTGCAAGCTGAGTATATTCTAAAGTTGGGTTATCAATGTTTGCTTTTGCAGCATCGTAATATGCAGGCACGTATTGAAGACGTTTTAAAACGGTCGCATACTTTTCGTCATCGGTTTTAAAGCGGCTATTTAGAATTGTCGCAAAACCACCAGATACATTGTAGTTAGACGGGTTCCATTGCCAACTCTTGAAGGTTTCTGAGTGCCAAATGGAGCGTTTTAAAGCATTTTCTATTAGGTAATAATCCGTCTTTTGCGCTGTCGGCAATGAGTCTAAATCGAATTTTGCAAGTTCGTTTAATTTTGCATTAGCAAAAGTCAATGTGCTGTCACGATAGGCTTGATTTGGAATACTGATAATATCATCGTATTTACCATAGCCTGCCCAAGCAGAATGTTCAGGGAACTGTTTCCAATAATCATGGATAAACTGTTCAGAGAAATTAGCAAAACTTTGTTGCACTTGAACGCTGTTATTTTCAGTTTGTTGTGTACTTGTTTGCGAACAAGCAGTCAGTCCAAGCGCTGCGATAAGTGCAAGCGAGAGTGCAGTTTTTTTCATGGGTGTTCCTTGTTAGTGATTCTTATCTATTTTATCAGTTTTTTCATGATTAGCCTGTGCATCAGGGGTAGAAGGCAAAAAAGCTGCGCCGGATTGCGATTTACCACAGACATCATCTGGGTTATACATAGGGCATTGCGTCATAGA
The DNA here is from genome assembly GCF_056158285.1 of Pseudoalteromonas sp. AWM4_233. NCBI lineage: Bacteria > Pseudomonadati > Pseudomonadota > Gammaproteobacteria > Alteromonadales > Pseudoalteromonadaceae > Pseudoalteromonas > Pseudoalteromonas sp. AWM4_233. The sequence goes on from NZ_JBSWSZ010000001.1 coordinate 1,711,195, forward strand.
TAAACAACCACAGCCAATACAGCCATCGACTTTGTCTCTGATCTGCTCTAAATACTCAATTTGTTTGGTCAGTTGAGCGCGCCATCGCTGAGATAAATTTGCCCAATCTTTTTTATTTGGAGTTCTATTATCAGGCAACGCATCTAGAGTCTCTTTGATGTCTTGTAATGTAACACCCATATGCTGGGCTGCTTTGATCACAGCAATTCGTCTGAGCACATCGGGTTTATAGCGACGTTGATTTCCTTGATTTCGCCAACTTCTAATAAGCCCTTTGGTTTCATAAAAATGCAGGGTTGATACTTTCACGCCGGCTCGCTTGGCAATATATCCGACAGACAAGGTCGCGTCTTGAAGTGGTTTGCTCATTATCATCTCATAAAAACATGTTTTAGCGACTTTAAACACATTTGTCAGAATTTGCTAATGGTATAACGTGTCAATATGTTACAGTTTTCGTGATATTTCACGAGGAATGCTATGTCTCACTTACTAAAACGTTTACTAAATGATCCTGAACTACTACTTAACTCTGTTGGTGAAGGCATTTACGGTTTCGACTTATCAGGTAATGCAGTATTTATAAACCCTGCAGCTGAGCGTATGACAGGTTGGAAAGCCCAAGAGTTAATAGGTAAAAAAATTCATCAATACCATCATCATAGCTATGCCGATGGTTCACCGTATCCGGCAGATGAATGCAACATCTACTGTACTATGTTTGATGGCAAAGTAAGACAAATATCCGACGAAGTGTTCTGGAGAAAAGATGGCACTAGTTTCCCTGTGGAATATACCTCTACGCCAGTATTCAAAGACGGACAAATTATCGGGGCTGTCGCGATATTTCGCGATGTAACAAAACAGCATGAAGCAGAAAGTGCACTGAGAGCAGCATTAGAGCAAGTCCAAACTTTAACTGAGCAATTAAAAGAAGAAAATTCTTACTTGTTGGAAGAGTTAAATGCAGATTGGCAAGAGTCTGGTTTAGTCGGGCAAAGTCATATCTTCCAAACCATGCTTGAACAAATCAACTTGGTTGCAAAAACAAGTAGTACCGTATTGATTTTAGGAGAAAATGGTACAGGTAAAGAGCTTGTTGCCAGAAACCTCCATAGATTGAGTAATCGCAGCTCAAAACCATTTGTAAAAGTAAATTGTGCAGCTTTTACGCCTAGTTTATTAGAATCTGAGTTATTTGGGCATGAAAAGGGCGCATTCACAGGTGCCAATGAGAGAAGAAAAGGGCGTTTTGAACTCGCCGATACAGGCACTCTATTTTTAGATGAAATTGCGGAGCTATCACTTGAGGCACAAAGTAAACTTTTGCGCGTACTTCAAGAGCAAGAGTTTGAACGTGTAGGTGGCAGCAAAACCCTAAAAGTAGATATTCGTATCATAGCGGCAACCAATAAAGATTTGTGGCAAATGGTTGGAAAAGGTGAATTTAGAATGGATTTGTATTATCGCCTAAATGTCTTTCCAATCAGAGTACCTAGCCTAAAAGAGCGAAAAGAAGACATTCCACTACTGTGCACAAACCTAATTAATCAGCTCAATAAAAGGCTTGGTAAACACTTAATGGGGTTGACAAAGGCAGCGATAGATAAACTTCAAGCTTATGATTGGCCTGGAAATATCAGAGAGTTACAAAATATATTAGAGCGAGAAGCTATATTGTCTAAAGGACGATTAGTATCAATTACTCAACCATTAAATATGACTGAGGAACAAGTGCTTGAAGGTCAAAGTTTAAGGCTCGATGAGGCAGAGAAACTTCATATTGAACACGTATTAGAAATTTCTAATTGGCGAATAGCGGGCCCAAAAGGTGCTGCAATTAAATTAGGGCTCCCCGAGAGCACATTACGCTCTAAAATGAAGAAGCTTAATATATCAAAAAATCGCGAAATATAGAGTTAATCGCGGTATATCGCGCTTTATTGTTTTCTTGATAAATTAAAAAGCATTAAAAACAGTGTGTTATAAACTTTCAGATTGGACTGAAACTTGCTCTGTAGATATTAACCAATGTTAGTAGAGCAAGTACTATGAAGTTTGATATTAAAGAAGAAGACATGATCATTAAACCACATAAAGCGGAAGGACCGATTTATGTGCGAGAACAAAAAGGTTTTTTCCAAAAAATCCGTCGTAATCTGGGTTGGTTATTAATGCTGACCTTTATTGCTATTCCTTGGCTTCAATATAACGGCCAACAGGCAGTGTTGTTTGATGTAGGCAGCCAACATTTTAGAATTTTCGGCCTCACATTTTTGCCACAAGACTTTATGATCCTGGCTTGGGTATTTATGGCTGGGGCGTTTGCGCTTTTCTTTGTGACCAATTGGTTGGGCCGTGTATGGTGTGGTTATGTTTGTCCACAAACGATTTGGATGCTGATGTTTACATGGGTGGAGCACCGTATTGAAGGCAGTCGTAATAAACGTATTAAGCTAGATAAAAGCCCTTGGGATGCAAAGAAACTTGCATTAAAAACAGCAAAACACAGTGCTTGGTTGCTCATTTCTCTTTTCACCGCAACGTCATTTATGGCGTACTTTGTCCCAGCACAAAAATTATATATAGACATGTTCACACTAGAATGGTCAGGCCTAGTTAGTTTTTGGGTATTCTTATTTGCATTCTGTACCTATGGTAATGCTGGGTTTTTAAGAGAAAAAATGTGTACGGTTGCTTGCCCATATTCACGTTTTCAATCTGTGATGTTTGATAAAGACACACTATTAGTCACCTACGATGCACAACGCGGCGAATCACGAGGCAAACGTAAACGTAAACAAGATCCAAAAGATCTCGGCCTCGGTGATTGTGTTGACTGTAACTTGTGTGTTGAAGTTTGCCCAGCAGGTATTGATATTCGAAATGGTCTGCAATATGAATGTATAAACTGTGGTTTGTGTATTGATGCCTGTGATGACACCATGGATAAGTTCGGTTATGCCAAAGGGCTCATTAAATATCAAAGTGAACACGAAGCATCTGGCAAAAAAACCAATCCGTTTAGACTAAAGCTAGTTGGCTATGCAACCCTTACTGCGTTGATTATTTTAACTATGGTGGTGTGGGCATTTAATCGTACGCCAATTGAAGCATCGGTTATCCGAGATCGTAATGCGTTATATCGTGTTAACTATGAAGGCTTAGTTGAAAACCCTTATACGTTAAGCGTGATCAATAAAACGCAAACCACCATGACCTACACGGTTAGTCTTGAGGGGTTAGAAAATGCAGAGCTCAATGTGCCTACTGTGATTGAAATTGAAGGTGGAGAAATGTTGCAAATACCTGTTACCGTTATCAAAGATGGTTATGACCTCAAGCTTAAAGCAACCCCGATTAGTTTTACAATTGAGTCTAAGCAAAGAGCAGACATAAAAATAACGAAAGAAAGTTATTTTTATAAAAACTAGTAAGTTATATGGGGCTTATATTAGCCCCTTTTTTTTAAGCAGTTGAGTACATATTAGTTAACTGATTGACCATTAAAACTTGTAAACTAAGAATTAAAACTGCATATTTGCTTGAAAAATCTATTTCAGGACAGAAGAGCTAAAGCTTAAGTACTATGTCCGAAAAGATGGTTTATTTAATGAACCATCATTGTTACCCGTTGAAATTTATTGATTGTTTAATTTATTGACTAAGTTCTGTTGTAAATTTTTTGGAACCCATCTGAGCATTAACGAAGCGTATTCAGGTGATCCTTTAATTTTACTAAGGCTCATATCAGCTTTATTTAAAAATTGCTTACTCTCTTTAGATTTATTGCATCCAATGAAACCTAAAACGGTTTTTGGCGATTCAGAGATTTGCAATTGAATAAACTGACTTTCTTTTTTTAATTTTGATTGAAGATAAAGGTGCTCGCCGGGATAGCCAATAATTAAGTCGACTCTTTTCTTGAGTAGCATATAAGTTAGACTTTCTAAGGAGTCTTTGCCTGCACGAACTATCATATCGTCTTGCGGAATTTTAAGGATAATCCTATCAACATTTTGACCATACGAACGCTCAGTTGATTTACCAAGAAGCAGAGCGTTTTTGAAGATAAGGTCTTTTAACGAAGTAGTGGTGACACCTTTGGGGATTATTTTTTCGGCAATGTCTTTGTGCATAGCAATGGTTGGCGCTAGACCAATTGTGGAGTATTGTTCAGAAAAGTAAAATTGCTGCTTTCTTTGCTCTGTTTTATACAGTGACAACATACAAGTTGTTTTTTTACTATGTTGTAATTCAAATAAAGCTCTACTAGATGGTATAAATATCTGTTTAAATTTGTATTCTGGAAGCGACTTCTTTAGTAAATTTATGACAGCTTCATCCCTACCTTGTCCTTTATCTACCCCGTCGAGTATATAATATGGTGCAAAGTCTACTTTTAAAAATGTGACTGTTTTAGCAGCTGATTCAAAACCCAATAGCAGAAAAAAAATAATAACTAGGAACTTAAGCATTTTTCTACATTTCAAGTATACAGAAGTTAAGTGTAGCAAATGGTTGATATAAAATTCCGAATAAACAAAATCTTTACAATTATTTATCAAGTGGTAGATTGGAGAAAAGTTAATTTCACATCACCAATACGTTGTTCAGTGGTAGAATATGAAAGTTTAATAAGAGTCTGTAAATAAGGACCCGCAGCTATGAGAACATTAATTGTATCCGATATTTTTGGTTGTACAAACCAGCTAAAAAGCTTTTGTGAGCAGTTTTCTGGTGAAGTGTTAATTGTTTCTCCTTATGAAGCAACCACAGCAGACAATGAACTGCATGAGCAATTAATGTACGATAAGTTTATAGACAGGTTAGGCCATGATGGGTACGCAAATAAGGTTCAAGAAGCGCTGATCAAATTTAGCCCTGACTTTATAATTGCTTTTAGTGCTGGTGCTACTGCGGCTTGGCGTGCTTTAGCCATGACCCCCTTGAAGCGCGTGCAAAAGATGATTGCTTTTTACCCAGGCCAAATTAGACATTTCACAAGTTTAAATCCAAACTGTCATGTAGATATCTATTTTCCTGATGTTGAAAAGCATTTTGATCTTAATCCTGTTATAGCCACATTGAAGACAATTCCATGTCTTTACGTTGTTAAATCACGGTATAAACATGGTTTCATGAATGCATTATCTGAAAACTTTAACCATGATGCATATCAGCATTACGCGTATATTTGTTTGAATGAGCAACAAAACCTACAAGAAATAACAGATAATCATCTTCTTTCTTGTCAGGTGTAGAATATTTTTTGTGATTTACAAGTAGCTTATTGAAAAACAAAGTTAAGTATCTCCTTTGGTCACATAAGACATTTAAACTATACTTCGTCTTGCACACCTAAATCTGCACTGAGAGTATGGAAATGTCTAATTTATCCCCGAAAAGCCTTTTATCAACACTGATATCTTTGTCTTTAATGCAATCTTGTTATTTATACGCGAATGAAAGTATTGAAGTCATCGAAGTGTATGCTCAAAAAAGAAAGCAACTTGAAAGTAAAGTCAGCGTGACTGTTAATCAACTTAAAGGGGAGCAGATAAGTAGCACTGGTTTAAAAGATACCACAGACTTAGGCTTGCTTATTCCAGGTCTTAAAATCAGTCAAAATGCAGCAGAAGGTACGCCACCCGCAATAAATATTCGGGGAATAGGCTTAATAGATTATAACACTGCAAATACATCTCCGATAGCAATGTATGTAGACGGAGCATCTGTTGGCTCTGCTAATAATCAATTGTTAAACCTATTTGATATTGAGCAAGTAGAAGTTTTGAAAGGCCCTCAAGGTACTTTGTTTGGCCGAAATAGCACCGGCGGCGCAATACTGATCAGAAGTAAACGGCCGGACGCTGGTGATTATGGGCAGCTTACAGTCGGTGCTGGCACTGATGGTTTTTATAAAAGTAATGGCTTTTACAATGTACAGATAGATGATACATCAGCGTTTAGGGCTGCGTTTAATCATAATCGCTACGACTATACGAGCTATAATGTATTTCCTTCTTCACCAGAGGCGGGAATGGAACAAAATGATCTGCGATTGAGCTATCTGGGTCAGTGGGATGAGTTGGAATGGTATTTAAAGTTAAATTACAGTCACTGGAATGGTATTGCTCAACCCGTCGGTAATATAGGCATATTCTCAGATCCTGTAAATCGTGTTATGTGCTCAGTTGGTGATATTAATGCCGGAAATTGTTTTGATGCATTTGGGTTTAATGATGGTGTTGATGACTTCTGGGCTGTGAGCGTAAATAATGACTCTCCTCATCATGGTATAAATAAAGGTTGGACAAGTGAATTAACTTGGCAATTAAGTGATGAAACATCAGTCATTTGGCTAAACAGCTTTAACCGCTTAGATAGAGAGCATGCATTCAATTGTGATGGCTCTCCTGCGAGGTTATGTGAAGGTCAATTGGGTGTTAAAGCAGAAGTGTTAAATAACGAAGTACGTTTGAACTATGAATTAGGCGATGATCATTTCACACTTGGTCTGTTCTCACTGCAAGAAAGAATCTATCAAGACAACTACAATGATATTTTGAGAGATTTACGTGGCACGCAATTTGGCAGTAACTCCGCCAATTTCTTTTATGATAATGATTTAGTTAGTAAGTCATTCGCACTATTTGGACAATATGATTGGCAACTATCTGAGCGCTTAATCTTTACAACGGGTCTTCGTTACTCTGACGAAGTGTTTGAATACAAATCAATAAGTAACATTAATGTTGTAGTAGATACTAGCTCATTAGAAGGTGTTTTATTACCTTTCTATCGTGTTGAAGGCGAAGTTAAAGATGATGATATCTCAGGCAAACTTTCCCTCATTTACGCATTGAGTAACAATCATTCAGTATTTTATAGTCTAAGTAATGGCTATAAAAGTGGTGGTTACTACGGAGGATACTTATCAAGCCCTGAGCAAGCGATGCTTGCAGATTATGGTCCAGAAGAACTTATTTCGAATGAAGTCGGTGGTAAGTATATTAATGACAATAGAACGTTAAAAGTAAACTGGGCCTTGTTTCACTATGATTATAAGGGACAACAGGTCTTCATGAATCAGCCCTCTCTCATTGAAGGTGCTCCGCCGATACAACTTCTAGAAAATGTCGGTGACTCAAAGATTTACGGTTCTGATATTGATGTTAAGTATAAATTAACAGATGAATTTAACACCACCTTAGGGTTTAGCTATATTCCACATGCCGAATTTGAAAAATTTATTGACCCACTTGGCAATGAACTGACAAATCATCGCTTACCTTTTACTTCAGAAATGAATATAAATGGCTCGCTTACTTATGAAACAGACCTACAAGCTAACCTAAGGATGACAGCAACGTTGGGTTTTGATTATCAGTCGGATTATTATTTTGACCAAAACCAAAATATACTAGCTCACCAACCAAGCTACACATTGTGGTATTTGAATAGCCAAATTACTTTTAAAGACTACCAGCTAAGGTTTTGGGCTAAAAATCTATTTGATAAAGAATATAGTCACTTAAAATTCGATTTATCCAGCTTCTTAGGTATGTTAGAAGACTTTAAAGGTGAGGGCAGGCGTGTTGGGCTAGAGGTTTCATATAACTTTTGATTGATATGATGAATAAACATAGAAGAGTAGTTGGCTGACTAAATGCGTAAATTGATACTTTATATTACGCTGATTATGTTGAGTATTGTGTGTGCGGTGTCACACGCACAGACATTTAATTATCACCATAACATGCAAGAAACAAATTTGCATGATTCTGCTTTGCTTTTAAAATCGAAAGAAAATGTGGTCTTCCCATTAAGCTACCAGTTTATAAAAGAGTGGCAACAAGGCCTTGAGATACTGCCAAAGAGGGCACTTTTTGGAGGAAAGTATTGGCTTGTTACAGAGCTGGTAAATCATACCAATGACACAGAGTTTGTCTTATACCCCTACAATACCGTTGTATCAAGAATAGAAAGTAAGCTCTACAGTGAAGATGGCGAAATTCAAACTATTGTGACAGGGGGAGAAGTCAGTAATGAATTTGCATTTCATTACGGTAACTCGATTCGACTTAATCCGAATGAAAAATACGTATTGGTGACTTCTTTTGAAAGTGATTTTTTTTACACACCCATCAAGTTTGTCATTAAACCTAAAGAGGAGTTCGAGCGTTTAGTCGTTACTGAAAATTTGGTAATGATTTTATGCTTTGGTGTTGGCTTAGTTCTAGGCTTGTACAATCTACTCATTTACTTCGGCTCAAAAGACAAAACGCATTTATATTACGCATTATTTGCAATTTGCTGGCTATTTGCGTGGAGTCACTTTTTCCATATTTCTGATCAACTATTTGGCTTTTATTCGCCGAATTTACACTGGCTTGGTTTTGCCTTAACGCCGCTAACGAATATCCTTTTTTACATTAACTTACTCAAACTTAAAGAAACCCATCCAAAATTAACCAATGGGTCACTCTTGCTAGGTGTTATAGCTGCGTGTGGTATACCAATGGCGATGTTGTTTCCGAGTTTTGGTTTCCTCTGGGCCACAATCGTGACTGGCGCAGCACTTTGTCTGGGACTCTATGTAGGTTTTTTGCGAATAAGCGAAGGCTTTAAACCTGCAAGATATTTTGTACTTGCGTATGTCGCAATGGCCATTCCAAACATGATTGGTAATCTAACTAACCTTGGCGTGTTGCCTCCATCTAGCTTAAATCTCTATCTACTTGGGCTAATAGGTACAGCAATGGATGCTCTGTTGCTGGCATTTGCTGTTGCTGATAAGTTTAGATTAACCAATTTAGAAAATGTTGAGCTTAACAAAAATCTAGAATTGAAAGTACTACAAAGGACTCAGGAGTTAGAAGACTTAGCTTCTGAATTACGTGATGCCAGTGAAGCAAAAAGTCGATTTTTAGCAAATATGAGCCACGAAATTAGAACGCCGATGACTTCAATTATTGGTTATGCAGATGGCATGTTGCTTGGTGACATAAAGCCTTCTGAAAAAGGGCATGCTATCAATGTCATTCTCCAAAATGCCAGACATGTACAAAACTTGATAAATGACATTTTGGATATGTCTAAGATTGAAGCCAATAGGTTGGAAGTAGAACTAATTGAAGCAGATATGTTTAGATGTATTGCTGAAATTGAATCTCTCCTTGGTAAACAGATAAGGGATAAAGGCTTAGAGTTTGAATTAAATTATCATTTTCCTTTGCCTAATTTGATTGTTATTGACCCGACCAGATTTAGACAAATATTGCTAAATCTAACTTCAAATGCATTAAAATTTACCAGTGTGGGTAAGATAAGTATTGATGTGTCATGTGGTGACGAAAAGTTGAAAATTTCAGTGAGAGATACTGGAATAGGCATGACCAAAGATGAAATTAAATCATTGTTTACTGCATTCCATCAAGCAGACACATCTACCACACGCCGTTATGGCGGTACAGGCTTAGGTCTTAACATATCCAAGAGTTTAGCTCGTAAGCTTGATGGTGATATTACCGTTGAAAGTAATGTTGGCTCTGGGACAACATTTACACTTGAGTTAGGTTTATATACAACCAAAGATACTCAATGGGTGGGCAACCTAAATGAGCTTCCGCAATCTAAATTAGATTTACAATCTATAGATACATCGGGCACGCTTAAAGGCAAAGTATTGCTTGCTGAAGACCATCCTGATAACAGAAAGCTTATCACCATTATACTTGAAGGAATGGGGCTTCAGGTGATCGCAGCAGAAAATGGGCAAGAAGCCGTTCAAGCTGTTTTAGATCATGAGTTTGATTTAATCTTATTGGATATACAAATGCCTATAATGGACGGTGAAGAAGCATTTAAGTTTATCCAAGCAACTGGGGTTAGTTCGCCCGTATTAGCATTAACCGCTAATACCATGACCCATGAAGTAGAGCGTTATCTAAAAATGGGCTTTACGGATCATTTATCAAAACCCATCGACAGAACAAAGTTCCATAAGAAAATCAGTCATTATCTCAACTTAGAAGTAGAAGAGTTAAACCTGCCTATCGGTGAATTTGAAGCTCTACAGAATAACTATCTTCATGGGTTAGAGGAACAAAAACACCTATTGCACTCAAGTTATGAAAATAGTGATTTTGTGGCATTGAAAAGGCATGTACATGCCATCAAAGGGACTGCCGGTATGTTTGAGTGCTATGAAATTCATAACTATGCGACACAACTTGATGAATTACTGAAAAGCGGTAGCTTGGAAGGTGTTGATGTACTTTTAGACCTTTTAGTCAATGCGATGTCTGATGCTTCGAAAGCAGTTATGAGTTAATGACTTTATAATACTAACCGCAATAACACTTAATCATTTTTAGGGATTAAACCTGATGATAGCAGCGCTATAGATTTCTCATTTAGAATGACGGAATATTTGCCTTACCTTTATAGATGTAAGTACCTCAGCGATATCACGCCGCGTGAACAGTGCTACCAACAAGTTTTATTGCCTTAAAATAGATCACTTACTCAATCGGGTCATTATTACTGTCTACTATTTATCAAAAAGAATAGTTATTTTTAAAGATCTCCTTCAAATAATTAATACTTTACATTGCTCTATGTTTTGGTGGTATATTGTATGCAAAAATAAAAGGGGAGTTAAAGTGTACTCTAATCATAAATCGGGATTTGGAAAGAGCTTTTATATTGCCAATCTTATGGAAATCTTTGAGCGATTAGCTTGGTATGGCTTTTTTGCAGTGTCATCTATTTATATGACCACGCCAAAATCACAAGGGGGGGTCGGATTTTCTGATATTGAGAGAGGAGCAATTCAAGGGATCATTCCTTTCTTTTTGTATTTACTGCCTGTTCTAACAGGTGCACTTGGTGACCGTATTGGGTATAAAAAAATGTTTATCATTTCTTTTGTCATTATGGCACCGAGTTATTTTTTACTGGGCCAAGTCAAAGACTTCTGGCCATTTTTTATCGTACTCAGCTTTGTCGCTTTAGGTGCCGCATGTTTTAAGCCAGTCGTTGTTGGCACGATTGCTCATAGCACGAATGATCAAAATAGAGGGCTGGGCTTTGGTATATTCTATACCATGGTTAACGTCGGTGGGTTTCTAGGTCCGCTTATAGCTGGTGCTATGCGAGCGATAAGTTGGGATGCGGTATTTATGATGTCGGCGGCTTGGATACTATTAAATTTTGTGCCAGTTTTATTCTTCTACAAAAACCCACCATCACTTAAAAAGCAAAGCGATAAAAGTTTAAAAGAAACGATAAATGAGGCACAAAGTGTGTTAGGAAACGGTCGTTTTGCTTTGGTTTTATTTGTTTCTATCGTACTACTAATGTGTGCGGGTGTTGAGTGGTTAACTTACCCAAAAGCGTTTTTGGCCATTGCACTTTGGCTTATATCAAATGTAGTTTGGAATTTATTTGCAAAAGAAAGTGCATCATGCTGGTGGCAAGAGAAAGTAAAAGTCAGTAATGCTAAATTCGCGATTTATCTTGCGATATTAACGGGTTTTTGGACTGTCTATAACCAACTTTTTTACACCGTACCGCTGTTTATTCGTGACTTTGTTGATACCAAAGATTTAGTTCAGTTCTTATCATTATTTGGGCAGGGCGCAGTTGATTTCTTTGCCTTCGTAGATGAAGAAAAAATATCAGCAGCTATAGTGACATTATTTAATGATATTAAGATGAGTAATGCCATTGAATTTGAAACTTTGAGGCTGGAGTGGGTGCATTTAAAAGTAAATGTACCAACTAATGAGTTAGCAAATTTGGTGACAGAGTTACGTTTAATTGCAAACAATACAAACGAATTAAGTAGTACACAAATACAAAACTATACAGCTCACCTTTTAGCATACAGACAGGTTAACCCTGAGTATCTAATCAACTTAGACTTTGCTGCAATCGTGTTACTACAAATCTTTGTGAGTTTACTTTGTCAAAGGTTTAAGTCTATATATGTGTTAATAGCTGGACTCATCATCATCGCGGCTTCATTCATATTCTTAATTGGTTCTCAACACAATATGGTTGGCTGGGTGATTACAGTTGTGATTTTATTAATTGCATTAGGTGAAATGCTTACCTCACCAAAGAGTCAAGAATATGTTGCAAGCATAGCACCGAAAGAGCAAGCAGCTTTGTATATGGGTTATTACTTTGTTTCTATGGCATTAGGTTTTTTGTGTGCAGGATTTTTGTCAGGTTGGAGTTATGCGAATCTAGCATTAGGTATGAATAAACCTGAACTGATGTGGTTGCTATTTGCTGCCATTGCTGGCGTGACGTCAATTGCGTTGTGGTGTTTTAATCTTTACTCGAAAAATATGGCCCAAGAGCCAGTGATTAATTAACGTCTAATACTTTAACTAAAACAATAAAGTCTTTAGCGCAAACCCTAAAGGCTTTATTGTTGTCTATACAAGTGCTAAACCTTGATTATAAATACCAAAACAAAAGGTAACTTACTAATAAAGCTGGAATTGCTGAATATAGCGTGGCAATTAAAGCTGCCTTAGGTGCCATTGCCAAAGCAGGGAAAAGTGCGTCTCCATCATTTGATATGGCATTCCCAACTAAAGCACTAAATGGGATAATACCTTGTATATACAATGTGGTGATGACTATTTGAGGACCACAACCAGGTAATAAACCAATTGCAACAGCTATGAGTGGGGCATATATCGCATATTCACTAAACCAAGCTCTAAGGTCTAGTCCAAACACACTCACTGCAATTTCATAAAGCATAAAGCTCGCGATGACCCAGGCTGTTACAAAGTGGGTATCTTGTATTATTCGAGAAAACTTACTCGGTGGTGATACTTCCTCATCTTCAGCAGCAATTTGTTGATAGGTTTTCCCTTCTGAAGAAAATGCCCAAATGGTGACTGCGATAGCAGCAAACAAAGCACCAAAATAAGTGATGGCATTATCAAACTCGCCGAAATCTACATTAAATGCAATGAGTAAAGATATAACCACACAAGGCGCTAGAAATAACTTCCATAACTTTTCACCAACATGAATGGCCTTATTAGATTTCATGCAATCATGTGCATAGTTTGCAACTTTTTGAGGATGACAAAATGAATCTGCATGGAACAAATGGACAATTAAACCACTTATTATGCCTGTAACAACGCCGATACTAATTACACTTAAAGCAGCAATAGGGTCTTTAGCTAACAGTAGAAAAGCAGCATCTCCCATGGTCGCAGTTAATACAGCGACAACAGAAGCAAAGCTGGCTTGTTTCTTGGTAAATTGAGTAACTACAATAATAGCTCCACCACAACCTGGTAATGCACCGAGTATTGCTGCGAAGGTAATTTCTAATGTAGGTGATTTTGCTTTTAAGTAGCTAAGCTCAAGCTGTGGTAATCTGTCAACTAAATAGTAATAGATGAATAAAGTTGCTGCGACAAAAACAGTAACCTGAAAAAATGCATCAGCAAGGGTAGGTATTGTAATAGATCTTATTGGTTCATAGAGTAAAGACAGAAGTATAAAAACAGGCAAAACAAGTCGCTTATTGGCAAGCATGAATGCAAGCGAATTGAGAACAGGTGAATGCCTTAACGTTGTGAGAGTGATCATAAAGTGCAACCAATAAATATTATCAGTTGCACTTTAGTGTTAATTTAAATAAAAATCAATCTCATTTAAATTTATTTGCGTTTGAATTCAGCACCAGCTTTCCATGTTGGCCATTCAGCTTGTTGAGAAACGTCATAACCGACTTGGAAGAACAACTGCAAATCTTGAACTGCACCACTTAAATCCCACTCATCACGGTATCTATCACACGGTTGGTGATAACAGCCACGAAGTACTAAACTCATTTTTTTACGATAGTTTGCCGTTGCTTCATCTAGTGCTTCTGTACCGCCACCAGCGTACATCGCAGGTACGCCCATATTTGCGAATGCAAAGTGATCTGAGCGGTAATAACCTCCTGATGCCGGACGTGGATCTCCAGAAACTACACGACCCTGAGCTTTAGCAGCATCAGCCAACATTTCGTCTAGGCTTGATTTACCGATACCTACTACGCTGATATCTTTCACTTTACCAAGTAGGTTTAAGCTATCCATGTTGATGTTAGCAACGGTCTGTTTTGCTGGAATGACCGGCGTATTCGCATAGAATTTTGAGCCAAGTAAGCCTTGCTCTTCCGCAGTTACTGCTAAGAAGGTGATGGAACGGTCTGGACGAGTTGGCAGCTTAGCGAATGCTTCTGCTACTTCAATCATACCACCAGTACCCGTCGCATTATCATGCGCGCCATTATAGATTTGGTCACCTTTACGGTTTTTATCTATACCCAAGTGGTCCCAGTGAGCTGAGTAAACAATATGCTCTTCCGGCTTTTTGCTACCAGGTAAAGTTGCAATAAAGTTATACGACGTTGATGTCTTAATCTTGCTCTTTACAGTTACTGAGGCGGTTAAGTCACCCATATCAACATGATAGGCGCCTTGTGCCGCTTTTTTCTTAGCATCCTCAAAGTTTAGACCCGCTTTTTCGAACAGCTCTTTAGCTACATCGACAGTTACCCAGCCTTCAACGGCTACACGGTCCATGTTTTTATTCTCTTTTTGGAAGCCAAATTGCTCGCCACTCCAAGAGTTCTCAACAACGCTCCAAGGGTAAGAAGCAGGTGCTGTTTCATGAATGATGATGGCACCCGCAGCACCTTGACGGCTCGCTTCTTCGTATTTGTATGTCCAACGACCGTAGTATGTCATGGCTTCACCAGTGAACATGCTCGGATCTTTAGTCGCAAAGCCAGGATCATTAACCAGCATTACAACCGTTTTACCCTTAACATCTAGGCCTTCGTAATCGTTCCAGCCATACTCAGGTGCATTCACACCATAGCCAACAAACACCATTTCAGAGTTGTTGATAGACTCAAGTTCGCTAATGCGACCTGTGCCCATCACCATTTCTTTTTTATATTGGTAAGCTTTACCACCAATCACTAACTCCATGTCAGAGTCAGCTTCAATTGAAACAAGTGGCACTTCTTGGAAGAAGCTATCGCCATTACCCGGTTCATAACCGAGTGCTTTAAAGTGCTTTGTTAAGTATGCCAAGGTAAGCTCTTCGCCTTTTGAAGAAGGGGCACGGCCTTCAAACTCATCAGAAGCCAGTGTTTTAATGTGCTCTGCAAGTTGTGTTTCGTTGATGCTGTTATAAGCGGCTTGAATATCGTTAGATGTGTTACTTGTTGATACGCAACCTGCAAGCACGGCTGCTGCAATTGCGCTAAGTGTTATTCTCAGTTTCATAATCACTTTTTTCTTTTAATTAAAATCGCTTAAGTATACACATTTATAGACTGCTTGTTCGAGTTAAAGCGATTAACCGCCTCGGTTGGCGTGAAGACAAGTTTACGATAAAATCGCGAAAATTTTTAAGTCTATTGTCCTATGAAAAGATTTGTTGCCTCAGAGACATTTTCTCAATCTTGTCTTGATAATGGTGCTTTTGAGCATCTAAATACATTGTTTAACCTCAACTCACATACTGACTGGCCAAGTTTTGGCTGGTTAAATGGGTTAAAAGACTTAAAGAACCCGCAAGGGTTAAATATTCGCTTTACGCCTAACTCTGAATTAGAAAATGAAACACGTTATTACGAAGCGATTATCTTCGAAACAGGGCAAGTGCCAACGCGAGAGCAAAACTGGCATGACTTATTCGGCGCTTTCATTTGGTGTTTATTTCCAAAAACCAAAGCGCTTCTGAATGAATTACATATTGAAGAAATAGAAGCGCACGGCACTAAACAAAGAAGCAAAAAAAGAAATGCAATCACATTATTTGACGAATGTGGCGTTATTTTAGCGGTTAATAATGATGAAATAATATCTCAGCTTAAATCACATCAATGGTCAGAAGCTTTTGTGGAACAAAGAGCACAGTGGGGTAAAAACTATTTACCTTTTACATTTGGCCACGCTAACTACGAAATGATGACCAACCCGTTTATTGGGCTTACAGGTAAGCTAGTTTGTATGAAAGTTGAAGAAAGTTTTTACCAATTAAGCTTGGAACAGCAATATCAATATTTAGACGTTCAGCTCTATCAAATGATTAAAGATGGGTTACTAGAAGACAATAAAAAGATGTCACCCTTGCCATTATTAGGTGTGCCTTCATGGTATGAAGAAAACAAAGAAGCAAGTTTTTATGCTAATACCGATTATTTTCGCCCAAAACGAAAATAATAGTGTTTGTAGACAATAAAAAAGCGGCTAAATAGCCGCTTTTTTTAATGCTGTATGATTAAGCCTTGATAGCTTTCGTGATCTCAGCAACTGCTGAATCAATATCAAGCATTAGCTTTTCACCAGTAATTCGGTTCTTAAGCTCAACCTTATTTTCGTCAAGGTTACGCTCACCAATTACAAGTGTGTATGGAATACCAACTAGCTCCATGTCATTAAACATGACACCAGGGCGCTCTTTACGGTCATCGAATAATACATCAACACCAGCAGCTTGGAACTCGCTGTATAAACGCTCTGCAATATCAGGAATACGATGCGACTTGTGCATGTTCATTGGTACAATAGCAAGTTCGAATGGCGCAAGTGTTTTTGGCCACTTAATACCAAACTTATCATTATTTTGCTCAATCGCAGCAGCAACGATACGCGATACACCAATACCATAACAACCCATTGTCATGATTTGGTTTTTACCGTTTTCGCCAAGCACACCTGCATTCATTGCTTCAGAATATTTACTGCCAAGTTGGAAAATATGACCTACTTCAATACCGCGTTTGATATGCAGCGTACCATTTCCGCAAGGGCTTGGATCGCCTTCAACCACGTTGCGAATATCTTCAACAGTGTATTCTGTTACATCACGGTCGAAGTTGATACCACTGTAGTGCACACCATCTTTGTTTGCGCCAGCAACAAAGTCAGCCATCACAGCAGCACTGCGGTCAACAATAATTGGCATATTAAGACCTACAGGACCTAATGAGCCAGGACGAGCGCCAATTGCTGCAACGATGTCTTCTTCTTTCGCCATTTCTAGTGGCGAATCAACAAGGGATAGTTTTTCAGCTTTTAATTCATTTAATTCATGGTCACCACGAACGATAAGTGCAACTAAACCACGTTCTTCATTTTCATCTGGTGCACCATAAACAATAAGGGTTTTAACACCACGATGTGCTTTAACACCATGCTTTGCTTTAAGTTCTTCAATGGTTTTTGCTTCTGGCGTATCGAATGTGTTTAATTCTTTAGATGGAGCAGGGCGTGCTTCGCTAGGTGCAACTGCTTCGGCTTTTTCAATATTTGCTGCGTAATCACTTTCATCACTGAATGCGATTGCATCTTCACCTGATTCTGCTAACACGTGGAATTCATGAGAAACACTACCACCAATTGACCCTGTGTCTGCAATTACTGGACGGTAATCTAGACCTAAACGCTCAAAAATATTGCAGTACGCTTGATGCATACGTTGGTAGGTATTATCCAGACACTCTTCTGTCATATGGAAAGAGTAAGCATCTTTCATGGTGAATTCACGTGCACGCATTACACCAAACCGAGGACGTACTTCGTCGCGTACTTTAGTTTGAATTTGGTAGAAATTAATTGGTAGCTGCTTGTAGCTGTTAATTTCTTTACGTACTAGATCTGTGATCACTTCTTCGTGTGTAGGGCCAAGCGCGAAAGGGCGGTTATGTCTGTCGTTAATACGCAATAGCTCAGGGCCAAACTGTTCCCAGCGGCCAGACTCTTCCCATAGATCAGCAGGTTGAATAACCGGCATAAGTAACTCGATTGCACCGGCTTTGTTCATTTCTTCACGAACTACTTGTTCAACTTTGCGTAAAACTTTCAAGCCTGATGGCAACCAAGTGTACAAACCTGATGCAAGTTTACGGATCATGCCTGCACGAAGCATAAGTTGGTGGCTGATAATTTCAGCATCAGAAGGCGTCTCTTTTAGAGTCGCAAGAATATATTGACTGGTACGCATGGTGGTTCCGTTCGTATAGTATTTTGTTTTTCTAGAAAATGGCCGTTAGTTTAGCAGTGCTAACGAGCCATACAAAGTGTTTATTAACGTTCAATACTGATTTCTGTGACAAGATTGTGTTCACCGTCGACTTGCCAGCGAATATTGTAATGATACAAGTTCATTCCGTAGGTCTGTGTGCCTGTTTTTTGTTTTTTGTAAGCAGGTCGGGGGTCTTGTTTAAGTACATTGGCAATAAACTCTGGCAGTGATTTATCAGATTGCTTTGCTAAAAACTCAGTCGCTTGTTTTGAAAACTCAACAGTCATTAAGGTTTCTGGACGTGTATCGGCAAAACCTGCAGAAGCTTCAGGCATGGCATCTGAATAGGGTAAATAGGGCTTTATATCGATAATCGGTGTGCCATCAAGTAAATCTATCCCAGATAAAAGTAGCGCGAGTTGACCGTTTTTATATTCAACCCCCTCTAATTTCACCGCACTCATGCCAATGCCATTAGGTCGAAAAGTGGCTCGGGTTGCAAATACGCCTTTTTTTTCATTGCCGCCTAAACGGGGCGGACGTACAAGCGCAGAATAGCCTTTGTCAGCGGTTTCGTGAAAACGAAACAACAACCATAAGTGTGTAAACTCTTCGATACCTCGAACAAACTCTTCGCGGCTAAATTCTTTACTAAAAATCAGTTTGGCTTTTGCCTCAGGCACTAAACGGGGCTGTCTAGGTATGGCAAACTTTTGTTTATAAGGAGATTGAATAAAACCGACAGGCTCAATTTGGTAGTTTTCCACAAGCAACTAAATATAAAAACATAGATGTTCAGATTGTAACTTTTCTAAAGCAAATAAACCATGTAATGAAGGTGTAATGGCGTGTAATTGGATTATTTTGCAAACCGACATAATCTTATGTCTGAATTATCGTTTAAGTTACAGAAAAATGACTGATAAAAAAAACGCATCTAGGTTTATTGCCACTAACCATCAACCACATGAGTATGAGCGAGAATTATTGATGAGTGCAAGATCATCAGCCTTAAAAGATCATTTTGCTTCTAGAACAATATTTAACCTTAAGGGAACGAAGAGTACTTCAAGAGGGAGTGATGAGAGTGAACATGGGATTTGAACACAATATTGATGTCGTATGTAGAAAGGTAATATTAAAATATAGCTGTGAAGAGTTACACAGTTCGATTAAAGATTCGCTTATATCGAGAAAAACAAAACTAAATGAGCTTGTTTCTCAGATCCAAGATGGCTTAGTGAGCCCTAAAAACTTTGAACTCTTGATTGAAGAGCAGAAGTCATTATTAATTCACGATTTAAAAACGAATAAACATAATCAGCAGCAAATAAATGACATTGCAAATATGGCCATTTATGAACTTGCTAAGCATGCTCTTAATTAAAATAATTTATTCTTCTACTGTGCGATGAAGCAAGGATTCAGTTTCAATCGCTATTTCTTTCATTTTAATTGCATATTGCTCTAACTTTTTCTGCTCTTTGGTTTTTGCTACAAACTGTGGCACTGGTACTGGGTAACCTGCTTTATCCATCGCAATAAAACTAATAATGCAATGATTACTTTCAGATAGAATATTGTTTTGTGGATCGCCGCATTTTACTCGAATGAAAATTTGCATGCTTGTTTTACCGGTATGTGCGATTTGCGCTGTGACTTCTACAACTTGGCCGACAAGAATAGGGCGTTTAAACCTGACACCTGCGACCGAAACGGTGACACAATAACTGCCACTCCAGCCGGCTGCACATGCATAACCAGCTTGATCTATCCACTTCATAACAATGCCGCCATGGACTTTACCGCCAAAATTGACATCAGTGGGCTCTGCTAAAAATCTAAAAACAAGCTCAGATTGCTGATTCATAAGTTTTAACCTATTGCGATGAGTAATGTTAAGTATAGTCAACAGGCTGCAAAACGAAAAAAGGGCCATAAGGCCCTTGTGCAATTTAGGTATAAGAATACAAATTTACATATTTGGATAGTTCGGACCACCGGTCCCTTCAGGCGTCACCCAAGTGATGTTTTGACTCGGATCTTTGATGTCGCAGGTTTTACAATGAATACAGTTTTGGGCGTTAATAACGAACTGCTTCTCACCTTCGTTTTCAGAAATTTCATATACGCCAGCAGGGCAATAACGCTGTGCAGGCTCATCAAATTTAGCAAGATTAACGTTAATAGGGATCGCTTTATCTTTTAACTGCAAGTGACAAGGTTGCACTTCTTCATGGTTGGTATTTGATAAAAATACAGAAGATAATTTATCAAAACTAAGTTTACCATCAGGTTTCGGGTAGCTAATGGTGTCACATTCACTCGCAGGCTTCATACATGCATGGTCTAAGGTCGTGTCTTTAAATGTGAATGGTAAAGACCCATTGAAAAAGTTTTGATCTAGGGTGTTATAGGCGCCACCTAAAATACTACCAAACTTATGAATAACCGGACCGAAGTTACGTGATTGATATAACTCATCATATAACCAGCTTGATTTGAATAACTCGGCAAATGAACTTAAATCAGCAGTTGGGTTTTCTTGTGCTAGGGCTTCTATAATTGCATCGGCAGCTAACATGCCTGATTTCATTGCGGTGTGATTACCTTTGATTTTGGCAAAGTTTAATGTACCCGCATCACAGCCAATCAATAAGCCGCCTGGGAAATGCATTCTAGGCAGTGAATGGAAACCACCTTTTGCAATAGCTCTTGCACCATAGGCGATGCGCTCACCACCTTCTAATGCTTCTTTAAAGACTGGGTGGTGTTTCATTCGCTGGAATTCATCAAATGGACTCAAATGTGGATTTGAGTAATTTAAGTCAACGATAAGACCCACAACGACCTGATTACTTTCAGCATGGTACATAAATGAACCACCTGTTGTGTCGCCTGTTAGTGGCCAACCAGTGCCGTGTACAACCGTGCCTTCTTTGTGCTTACTCGGATCAATTTGCCAGATCTCTTTAAAGCCTAAGCCGTAATGTTGTGGTGTTGCGTCTTTATCGAGTTCAAACTCTTTAATTAACTGTTTACCTAAATGACCACGGCAACCTTCAGCAAACACAGTGTATTTTGCTCTAAGCTCCATACCCGGCATGTAGCTATCTTTCGGCTGACCTTCTCTGTCTAGGCCCATATCACCTGTGACAATGCCTCTTACTTGATTGTCTTCAATAATGAGAGAGTGTGCACTGAAACCAGGGAATACCTCAATACCTAAGCTTTCAGCTTGTTCAGCAAGCCAACGACATATATTCCCCATAGATACAATATAGTTGCCATCATTCTTGAATGTCTTTGGGATCGCAAAATGAGGAATGCGGGTGGCATTTTCTTCATTTTTGAATAGATATATTTCGTCTTCGGTGACTTGCGTATTTAAAGGTGCACCTAGAGTTTTCCATTCAGGTAATAATTCATCCAGTGCTTTGGTTTCAAATACAGCACCAGATAAAATATGTGCGCCGACTTCAGAGCCTTTCTCAACAACGCAGATCATTAATTCTTGTTCTTTTTGTTGTGCTTGTTGAGCCAGACGAATTGCACATGAAAGGCCTGCAGGTCCTGCGCCAACAATTACAACGTCAAACTCCATCGTTTCGCGTTCGACCATATTATCCTCACTTATCTTGACGGTAGCGTAAACGTTTAAATGTTTTTATTGTGACCTAGTTATATGACGCAATCTTGATCTTGACCGCGATTAAACGACAAGGAACACATTAAAATGGCTGACGGATTGCCAAATAAACGTTTATTTAAATATTAAGTTTTTTATAAGTTAATCTAAGGTTATTTTAGGTTGACGTTTACGTCAACAGGAAGTAGGCTGATTGCATTAAATAAATGTATTGACGTTAGCGTCATCTTCAAGAATTAACCAGATCATGGAGTAACTATGAAAGTACTTGTGCCAATCAAACGCGTGATTGACTACAACGTCAAGGCAAGAGTAAAGCCTGATAACAGTGATGTTGATCTAACGAACGTAAAAATGGCAATGAACCCTTTCTGTGAGATTGCGGTAGAAGAAGCCATCCGATTAAAAGAAGCGGGCATTGCGACAGAAGTGATTGCTGTGTCTATTGGTGATAAAGCTTGTCAAGAGCAGCTACGTACCGCACTAGCACTAGGCGCTGACAAAGCCATTCAAATCGATACAGATGCAAAGCTTGAGTCGATTCACGTTGCTAAGCTGCTAAGTAAACTTGTAGAACAAGAACAACCTGAATTAGTTATTTTAGGTAAGCAGTCGATTGATTCTGACAATAATCAAACTGGTCAAATGCTTGCGGCATTAACAGGTCGTAGCCAAGGTACATTCGCTTCAAAAGTGGTTGTGGAAGGTGGTAAAGCATTAGTTACTCGTGAAGTGGACGGTGGTTTACAAACTGTGTCGCTATCACTTCCAGCAGTTGTTACAACAGACTTACGATTAAATGAACCGCGTTATGCTTCTCTACCAAACATTATGAAAGCAAAGCGTAAGCCATTAGACGTAGTTGCAGCTGACAGCCTAGATGTTGATTTAGCACCTCGAACTGAACTTTTGAAAGTTGAAGAGCCAGCTAAGCGTGAAGCAGGTATCATAGTTGAAGATGTAGCAGAGCTTGTAAATAAATTAAAAACTGAAGCTAAGGTGATCTCATGAGTGTATTAGTAATTGCAGAGCACGAGCAGGGCGCTCTTAAACCTGAAACAGCTAAAGTTATCAATGCAGCTACAAAGATTTCAGACAATATCACAGTGTTAGTTGCAGGTCATTCAGTCGCAACTGTCGCTGAATCTGCTTCTAAAATTGCAGGTGTTACGGCAGTAATTGTTGCTGATAAGGCTGTGTTTGAACATCAGCTAGCAGAAAGTACTGCGGACTTAGTTGTGGAGCTTGCTGCTGATTATTCACATATTCTTGCAAGTGCTTCAACCACAGGTAAAAACACTTTACCTCGTGTAGCTGCTTTACTGGATAAGTCGCAGATTTCTGAAATCATTGATGTTATTGATGCAGATACTTTCAAGCGACCAATTTATGCGGGTAACGCAATCGCAACGGTTAAGTCAGCAGAAGATAAAAAGATTATTACAGTGCGAGCAAGTGCATTTGATGCGCAAGGTGAGCAAGCTGCAGTTGCAGTTTCGTCTGTTGAAAGTGGTGCTGATAATACCCTTTCTGAGTTTGTTTCCGTTGAGCAAACTGAATCAGAGCGTCCTGAATTAAATGCAGCACCTGTTGTGATTTCAGGTGGTCGTGGTATGCAAAATGGCGAAAACTTTGCGCTACTAAATGGTATTGCAGATAAATTAGGCGCTGCGATAGGTGCTTCACGTGCAGCTGTTGATGCTGGCTTTGTACCAAATGACATGCAAGTAGGTCAAACAGGTAAGATTGTTGCGCCTGACTTATACATTGCAGTTGGTATCAGCGGTGCTATTCAGCACTTAGCAGGTATGAAAGACTCTAAAGTGATTGTTGCTATCAACAAAGATCCAGATGCACCAATTTTCCAAGTTGCTGACTATGGTTTAGTAGCCGACTTATTTGATGTGTTGCCTGAACTAGAAAACGCATTATAAAAACAATAGTTTCTGGTTGTAAAGCCGCGCTCCATTTTATGGTCGCGGCTTTTTTTATTACACAGTAAATTGACTGACTAAAGCTTTTAAGTGTGAGGCTTGTTTATCCAAAGAGGCACCTGCATGACTGGTTTGCTCGACAAGCGAGTTGTTTTGTTGAACACTTTGGTCGATTTGTTTAATGGCAATATTGATTTGTGACACGCCATTTGACTGCTCACTACTTGAAATCGCAATGTCATTCATAAGCTTTGACAGAGTCTGAATACTATTTACGATATCGCGCAGGGTATTACCTGATTGCTCAGCGAGCATTAATCCATTTTCAACCTTGTCGGCACTGTCTTTCAGTAATCCTGAGATTTCTTTAGCTGCATCCGAGCTTCGTTGTGCTAACTGTCGCACTTCAGCGGCAACCACGGCAAAGCCTCGACCTTTTTCACCCGCTCTCGCGGCTTCAACGGCTGCATTGAGCGCAAGTAGATTAGTTTGAAATGCAATGCCATTGATTACTTCAATGATATTAGAAATTTCATTTGAACTGTCACTAATGGCCTTCATTGCGGTAACTGTATTATTAACTAATTCACCACCTTCGATGGCTTGTTGGTCGGCATTTTGAGCGTGTTCATTTGCGGTTTGTGCATGTTTGGTATTACTGGTGACTTTATCAGTCACTTCACCCATAGAGACGGTAGTTTCTTCAATAGAAGCCGCTTGTGATTCTGTGGATGAATTCAACTCTTGTGTAGATTGACTTATCTGCGCTGAGGCATTCGCAACGGTATTTGCTGTTTCATTAATTTCGCTGACCATAGCGGCAAGATTTTCGATACTTTGGTTTACTGAGTCTTTGAGACTTGCAAAGTCACCTGAGTAGTTACCATTGATTTTTTTAGTTAGATCGCCTTGCTCTATGGCATTCATCACGGTGATACAAGACTGTAATGGGGTAGAGATAGCATCTAGTGTATCATTAATTGATGAAACAATGTCTCTATAAGCTCCTTGGTGTAACTCGACATCAGCACGCTTTGATAGCTCACCAGAATTAGCAGCACTAGCTAACATTGAAGTGTCATTTAAGAGCAAGTTAATGGCATGAATACTTGTTTCAAAACTGCTCAGAATGTTCTCAAAATCGCCTTTGAATTGTGATTTGTCTAGATTGGGTAGTTGTCCAACGGCAATGTTATCAAGATAGCTAGATGTGAGTTGTACTGGCTGTATGATGGCATCAAGAGTTTGGTTAATGCCAGTGATGATAGATTTAAATTCTCCATTATGCGCATTGCTATCTGCGCGATTAGAAAGCTCACCTGCTAAAGCGGAATTTACTAAATACGTAGAGTCAGAAATTAGTAAGTTAATCGCTTTTGCGCTTTGTTCCAAAGATTGTTTTATCTTTAAAAAGTCGCCTTGGTAGCTCCCTTCAATTTTATTTGGTATTTCACCACGGGAAATGGCTGTGAGATATTTTTCTGTTTGCATGACGGGAGATACAATAGCATCAAGCAAGCGGTTGATGCCTTGGCTTAGTGTCAGCATAAAGCCGTTTAGGTTGTCTACGTCTAACCTGGCGTCCAATTGGCCTGCTACCGCAGCATTAATAATGTCGTCTACTTTATTTTCTGTGTTTCTCTGTTCGGTTAGATCATCGAGTTCAACGACCACACCAATTACATCACTAGCATTATTTAAAACAGGGCTCGCTGTAATATTTAGGTAAACATGCTCGACATTCATTTCGAATTGAACTTGTTGGCTTTTAGCTTGTTCAATTTGTTGTTCATATTTACTCGACAATATTTGAATAATATTAGAGCCAATCAGTGTTGAAGGACTGTTGATTAAACTCTGATAGCGATTTAACAGTGTATTTGTTTCATTATTAGCGTAAATAATTTCATTGTTTGCTTTGTAAAGTAAAACTGGGGAAGATGCGTTGTCTAGTGCTTGTTTAATTCGGCCGCTTTCTTCAGCTTGTAATTTTTGCTGGAGCATTTGTTGGGTCAATTGCTCATTAGCTTCACGAATGTTGGTTTGCATCTTATCGAGCGAAGTAAGTAAAGCGCCAATCTCATCTTTACTAGTTGAGTTGATGCTGTTTTCTAAATTACCGTCAGATATTTCAGTTGCAACTTGTGACGCTATTTTTATAGGGCGAGTGATCCAACGCTGAATTAACAATGCCATGATCACGATTACTATAAATGAAACTGCTAGGATGATTACAGTGCTTTCAAAGATCGCAGTTTCTTTTTCATCACGCAGTCTTTTTACTGCATTGTCAACATACTTATCTATGGATTGATTGAGTTCTTTTAGCTGAGTTGCAGCTGCTCTATCTATACCTTTAACGGCTTTGTCACCTGCTTGAGTATTGTAATTCGCATTTTCAAAATCAGACAAACCAATACGATATAATTCACCAAGCTTATTATGCTCAGTTTTAAATTTATTAAGTTGTGACTGGATAGCTTCAGGTAAATAGGCTTTAGCCATAAGCTCAGAAGTTAGGTTTTGTACAACCTTTTCTTGTTCTGTAAATTGCTTTAAATATTTCTCGAATTGTTCAGGGTTTTCACCACGAATAAGAATATTTTTCCACTCTTGGACCTGAGTTTTGAAAGTATTTAAGATGAGGTTAACTTTTAATTGTGCGCTTAACTCTTCTTCTATTAGAACATCATATTCTTGTGCAATATATTTAACAGAGTTAATCGCGAACATTGCACTGAGAAGTACTAAGGCTAATCCACCAAAAACTGTGCTGAGTAACTTGGCTTTAACAGTCTTCATCTTCATTCCCTAAATTTATTTCAGTATTATGAAGACTAGTGAAATATAATATTAATTCAATGCTTTGTAAGGAATAAAATAATAAAAGGCCAATAAATTGGCCTTTTATTAGTGTCATTACTTTAAATTTAGAAGAATGCTCTGACACCTAATTTAAAGTTTCTGCCAGGAAGCGGGGCTTGCTCTTTAATTACAGAGGTATGAACAAAGCCTAGCTCATCTGTTAAGTTATCAATATTGAAATAAGCCATTACGTCATTGCCTGCAATATCAAAATCATACTGCATACTTAAATCTACTAATGTATAACCAGCTGTCTTACTCTCATAAGAGCTAATGTTATTTTGACTTGCGTAACGCGTCACAGTTAAATCAGCAACTAAATTATCAAGTGCGTATTCGTATTTAACACCAATTTTATTGCTTGGAATACGAGGTAAATAACTTGAGTCTTTTAGTTTTGCCGTAATTGAGTCAGCAAATAGCTTAACCGTATTTTCTTCATTCAGCTTGTAGTGAGTATCTAGTTCAAAACCATATAGCTCAGCATCTTGGCTCTTGAATTGGTATACAGGTAACGCGCCTTCATGCTCATGGTCAGCTTCTTCAATACCATGTTCAGAAGAGTAAATTAAACCAGTATTTTCTTGATAGTAATAGTTTTCAACATCGTTATAGAAAAAGTTTAGTGTGTAACCAAAATCACCAGTGAATTTTCTAAAGCTGATGTCAAAGTTCGTAGAAACTTCTTGTTGAATATCTTCTGGTTCGAAGTGGGCTTCACCATTTTCTAAATGATAACCAAGACCTAACTCATAAGTACTTGTTGCGATATGCGTACCGTTAGAGAGTAATTCAGCAGTTAAAGGTGAGCGTTCAGAGTGCGACAAGTTAACAGCAATGTTCTGTCCTTCTGCATAATCATATACACCACCAATTGAGTAGCTCATATTAGTTTGGTTTAACTCGTATGCAAATAAACGTGTTTCATCATGCTCTTCGTGATCGTGATCGTGATCGTGATCGTGATCGTGTTCATCATGTTCTTCGTGTGCTTCTTCAGTGATAACACTTGAAAGCTGGTAGTCCTCAATACGAGCACCAAGCTCAAGGGTAAAGTCACCGAACTGCTTTTCTTCTAAAACATAAAGCGCATGATTTCTTGTTTCAGTCGCAGGCGTAAATGCCTCTGCACCTTGAGCTTCATAATCACTATCAGAGAAATGATAGCCAATAATACCATGCCAACCAGCAAGTTTATGCTCAACACTAGTTCTTAATTCAGACGTTTTATTTTTGAAAGTTGTGCCTACAGCGCCGCCTTCAATTTCACTGTGTTGATAATCTGTAAAACCTGCTTTCACATTAATATTTTCAATGTAATCGTTGTGAAGTGCGTAATTTAAAAGTGCTTGCCAACGGTCTTGTTTTACACGTGCAAAAACACTTTCTTCGTCATGGCCTTCGTCTTCATGAGATTCATGTTCATCCTCTTCATGGTCATAGTCATGGTCATGGTCATGGTCATGGTCATGATGAGCGTGACTATGCGCAGGAATACCATAGTCTGTATCAATTCTGCCAAATGAGAAGCCTACGGTCAGGTGGTCATTTACATAGCTGGTACCAAAATTAACTTGTTGAGAGTCGATGAATGTATTTGGTACTGATTTTAAAAGTTCTTCGTGTTCCTCATGCTCTTCATGTTCACCGTGCTCTTCATGTTCATCATGCTCTTCATGTTCATCATGCTCTTCATGTTCACTATGTTCTTCATGAGAAGGGTATTCAGGTGCGTCATAATCTTTACCATTTCTTACTACACCGTCAAAATGGAAATTGAATCCATCTTTACCTGTTTCGAATAAAGCAGCATAAGTATTTGTATTTGAGACAGTATCAAAACTATACCCAACGGCACCTGTTGTAGTGTCAATAATATCTGTTGGAATACGGTTATCTACAACGTTTACAACACCACCAATTGCACCAGAGCCATAAAGTAGGGTTGCTGGGCCGCGTAATACTTCTATTTGTTCGGCAGATAAGCTCTCATTAGTTGTTGCGTGATCAGGGCCAATACGAGAAGCGTCACTGCTATCTAAACCATTTTGCGTAATTTTTACTCTTGGACCATCTAAACCACGAATAATTGGGCTGGAAGATACTGGCCCGAAGTAGCTAGCATTAATGCCTGGTTGACCTTTAAGTGTCTCGCCTAGAGTTGGCTTAGCTTGCTTTTTCAATTCATCGCCAGATAGAACTGAAACAGGTGACGCCATTTCTAAATTATTTTTATGAAGGGCAGAGGCGTAGACAACAATGCTTTCAACTGAACTCGGCTCTAAAGATACTACTACGTTGCCTTGATCTGCTTTGATATCAATTCGCTGGTCAATGTAATTGTTTTTAGTGATGTGTAGTTGACTATCAGCATCAGTATTGATGCTAAATTTACCAAACCTGTCAGTAATAACAGATTGCTTTTTACCATGCAGGTGTACTTTAGCACCAGATATAGGTTGTTTGTTTGAGTCAATCACTTTCCCCGTGATTTGCGCAGCATATGCATTGCCTGCAGACAAAGCTGTCAGAATTGCAGTCGCAATTATAGAGTGTTTTTTCATCTTAGTACTTCATTAATGTTCTCAGTTATAGTTATGGTATAACAACACCATGCTTGCGATCAATGAATGTTATACTGTAGCTTTGTTGAATTATCGCATTTATGATCTAAAGTTAGTTCATTAGGGACAGGAGTATCTGATGAGCAAGCCTTTTGTATTTAAAGTAAGGTTAAAAGTGGCGGATCTTTTTCACCATGCAAATCATATAGAAGTGTTTACGGCTGCTGTTGCAAAAAGAGAAACGCTAGAGCATTTTTTACTTAGGATCTTAGGGTTTTGCGCACTTTCATACAACCAGCACACTTTTTTAAATCAAAAGTCAGATAAATCGTATCCGGATGTTTGGTGTGAAAACGATGAGCAAGAAATTGTCTTAGCCTTATATGTATCAGAGTTAGAAATAAGCGAGATTAACCGGCTATGTAAACTTTACGATAAACTTTTGATTTTAACTATCGACGGTGAGCACTGGTACGAAGAAGTATCTCCACACTTAATTCAGCATCACAATATTAGTATTTTTACCCTTAAAGCTAGCTTTTTAGAAGATCTAAAATTAAACCTAACCAATAGTATGCACTGGGACATTTTAATTGAACAGAATTCGATGAGTGTGAGTGATAAGTCAGGTTATTATCAAACAGAAGTAAAACAACTTTGTTAAAACTAGAGTAATGTGATTGAAATATCAGTTAAAGGTTTAGAGCAACACATTAACACTTCGCCATCTCTTACAAATGCTAACGGCTCTTGGTTGTAAATCACTTCACCTGAATTAAGTTTGGCTCTACATGCACCACAAAAGCCTTCTCTACATTGATAAGTAACTTCAATATTAGCTTTTTCGAGTGCATCTAGTATGGAAGGGCACTGAGCCGCAAATGTTAGCGGCTCAGAATGTTCTTCAATAGATATTTTAGAACTGGGTTTCGAATTCATTATAAATCGAAATCACCAAAGTCAGATGCATCGACTTGAGAGTCGATTTGGCCGACTAGGTAAGAGCTGATCTCAGCTTCTTGCGGAGCAACTTGCACGTTGTCTGATACCAACCAGGCATTGATCCACGGGATTGGATTGCTCTTAGTCTCAAAAATAGGCTTTAAACCAACAGCTGACATGCGAGTGTTAGTGATGTATTCAACATATTGGCAAAGGATGTCTTTGTTTAGACCAATCATAGAGCCATCTTTGAACAGGTATTCTGCCCACTCTTTCTCTTGCTGTGCAGCTTCCTCGAACATACGAATTGCTTCGGCTTCACATTGCGCAGCAACAATAGACATCTCAGGATCGTCTTTACCTTCTTGCATAATATTTAGAATATGCTGAGTACCAGAAAGGTGAAGGGCTTCGTCACGGGCGATAAGCTTGATGATCTTTGCGTTACCTTCCATCAGTTCACGCTCTGCAAAAGCAAATGAACAAGCGAAGCTTACATAGAAGCGGATAGCTTCTAAAATGTTTACAGACATGATGCAAAGATAAAGCAGTTTCTTAAGCTCAAATAAGTTAATTCGAACTTCTTCACCATTAATTACATGCTTGCCTTCACCGTAAAGGTTATAAATAGAAACCTTTTCGATTAATTCGTCATAATATTTAGTAACCGCGTCAGCACGCTCATTGATTTTATCGTTGCTTACGATGTCGTCAAAGATAACTTCAGGTGACTGCGTTACGTTACGAATAATATGTGTATATGAACGGCTGTGAATTGTTTCACTGAACGCCCAAGTCTCAATCCAAGTTTCAAGCTCTGGGATTGAAACGATAGGCAATAATGCCACATTTGGCGAACGGCCTTGCACACTATCTAGCAATGTTTGATATTTCAAGTTGCTTAAAAAAATGTGCTTTTCATGCTCTGGCAACGCTTGGAAATCTAAGCGGTCTTTAGATACATCAACTTCTTCTGGACGCCAGAAAAAAGAGAGTTGCTTTTCAATTAATTTTTCAAAAATAGGGTATTTCTGCTGGTCATAACGTGACACGTTTACAGTTTGACCAAAAAACATTGGTTCTTTTAACTGGTCATTATGATTTCTGCTAAATGTAGAATAAGACATATTTTTTAATACTCGATAACGCAAAAAAGTGAGTAAGCACAATGCTTACTCACGTCTTAATTAAATTTTACACGCGCCGCCTTCGCAGCCATCATCTTCAATTTCTGGTTTTAATTCGTCTTGAGAGTCTGACGCACCATCACGTGTATTGTGATAATAAAGTGTCTTAACACCTAACTTATAAGCAGTAAGCAGGTCTTTAAGAAGCAACTTCATTGGTACTTTACCACCTTCAAAGCGAGTTGGATCATAATTCGTGTTAGCAGAGATAGTTTGGTCAATAAACTTCTGCATGATACCTACAAGACCAAGATAACCGTCATTCGAAGGGATGTCCCAAAGTAGCTCATATTGTTCTTTTAGCTTTTCATATTCAGGCACTACTTGCTTCAAGATACCATCTTTACTTGCTTTAACACTGATATGGCCGCGAGGAGGCTCAATACCATTTGTCGCATTTGAGATCTGTGATGAAGTCTCTGATGGCATCAGTGCAGATACCGTCGAGTTACGCATACCGTGCTCTTGAATGCTTGCGCGTAGCGAATCCCAATCAAGGTGAAGCGCTTCGTTACAAATGTTATCTAGATCACGCTTGTAAGTATCAATCGGCATAATACCTTTTGAATACGTTGTCTCATTGAACTTAGGACATGCACCACGCTCTTTAGCAAGTTCATTTGAAGCTTTCATTAGATAGTATTGAATCGCTTCGAATGTGCGGTGTGTTAGGTTATTCGCACTGCCATCAGAGTATTTAACGCCATTTTTCGCAAGATAATAAGCATAGTTAATTACACCAATGCCTAGCGTACGACGACCCATGGTTGCTGTGTGTGCAGCAGGAACCGGGTAGTCTTGGAAATCTAATAGATTATCAAGTGCACGAACAGCAAGCTCAGCTAATTCTTCAAGTTCATCTAGAGAGTCGATTGCACCAAGGTTAAATGCTGATAGCGTACACAGCGCGATTTCACCTTCTGGGTCATTAATGTGTGAAAGCGGCTTTGTCGGCAGCGCAATTTCAAGACATAAGTTAGACTGACGGATAGGTGCAACCTTTGAATCAAATGGGCTATGCGTATTACAGTGGTCAACGTTTTGTAAGTAAACGCGGCCTGTACTCGCACGTTCTTGCGCAAACATAGAGAATAGCTCAATCGCTTTAATGCGCTTCTTACGAATAGACTCATCTTGCTCGTACTGTGTATATAATCGCTCGAACTCTTCTTGATCTTCGAAGAATGCATCGTAAAGACCCGGCACATCAGACGGGCTGAACAGCGTAATGTAGTCGTCTTTGATAAGGCGAGCGTACATTGTTTTGTTGAATTGCACACCGTAATCTAGGTGACGAACACGGTTTTCTTCAACACCACGGTTGTTTTTAAGTACCAGTAGGTTTTCTACTTCTAAATGCCAAAGCGGGTAGAATAGGGTAGCTGCACCACCGCGTACACCACCTTGAGAACAACTTTTAACAGCTGTCTGAAAGTGCTTGTAAAACGGAATACAACCTGTGTGGTACGCTTCACCATTGCGGATAGGGCTTCCTAACGCACGAATACGACCAGCATTTATACCAATACCAGCACGTTGACTCACATATTTAACTATTGCTGATGAAGTCGCATTGATTGAGTCTAAGCTATCACCCGTTTCAATTAATACACAAGAGCTGAATTGACGTGTTGGTGTTCGAACACCTGCCATGATAGGTGTCGGTAATGAAATTTTGAATAAAGAAACGGCATCATAGAAACGTTTGATGTAATCAAGACGAGTTTCCTTAGGGTAATCAGAGAATAAACTCGCAGCAACAAGGATGTATAAGAATTGAGCACTCTCATAGATTTCGCCAGTTACACGGTTTTGTACAAGGTACTTACCTTCTAACTGCTTCACCGCTGCATAGCTAAAGTTTAAGTCGCGGCTATGATCTAAGTAGTTATCAAGCTCGTCAATTTCTTGCTCGGTGTAATCGATAAGAAGGTGTTGATCATAACGCTTTTGTTCAACCAGCTTTGTAATGTGATCGTATAAACGTGGCGGCTCAAACTGGCCATATGCTTTTTTGCGTAAGTGGAAAATAGCTAAACGCGCAGCAAGGTACTGGTAATCTGGAGAGTCTTTATCGATCAAATCGGCAGCAGCTTTAATGATAGTTTCGTGAATATCTTCAGTACGGATCCCATCATAAAATTGAATGTGTGATTTTAATTCAACCTGAGAAACTGAAACATTATCTAAGCCTTCTGCAGCCCAAGTAATGACGCGGTGAATTTTATCGAGATCGAGCGGCTCTTTGCGGCCGTTTCTTTTACTGACAGATAACTGTTGGTTCATAGCTGTGCCTGTAATCCTTCGGATTGAATATTTAAAAAATAATTGGCGAAAAAAAGCTCAGGTTTTGACCACTATATATGGTGGTTCTTCTGATTGGGATCACAAGATAGTGGGGTTCAATTTAATTTGCAATAGCAAGGTAAATGCACAAATGTGGATAAGTTTGGGATAAATAAAAAGTGTTAGTAACTATTAACCTTTTGAGGTTTGACGCAAGTAACCTCAGCAGGAAATCAATAAAAATGATGCGATTTTTAAAGAAAATAAAAAAATATTTATAGTGTTTTCTTAATGAGCAGCTTGTGGTGATGAAAGAGCCAAAACACTAGATGTAGTGTTTTGGCGTAAATATGAGCACTAGATATGGTCTAGCACTAAAAGAGGGTTAGTTAAATTTAGATCTGCTTGCCAACTATACGCATCTTCAAGACTTGGGATGTATCCCCATAAAGCACAGGCAGAAGTCATACCAGCCGCTTTTGCTGCTTGAATATCTCGTTGTGCATCACCGACATAAAGGCATTCTGATGAACTAATACCTAATTGTTCTGCTGCATATAATAATGGCTTAGGTGAAGGCTTTGCTTCATCTAATGTGTCTCCACAAACAATAACTTCAATTTCTTTAAGTTCTGAAATTTGCCCAATTAGTGGTAAAGTCAGGAATGTTGGCTTATTTGTCATGATTGCGACTTTTATATCATCATTAATTAAAGATTGAATTAATGCTGGTACACCATCAAAGCAATCCGTATGCACTGCAATGTTAGCTTCATAATGATCAAGTACATCTTGTCTTAAGCGAGCTAAATCAAATTCAGCGAGACGACTACCAAAGCCAACATCTAAGAGCGCTTTTACGCCATCAGAAATAGCAGGGCTATATACCTCTCGAGAAACAGCAGCAAGTCCATTTATTTCAAGAACGTGGTTTAAAGCAGCCCCCAAATCGTCAGTGGTGTCGAGTAGGGTGCCATCTAAATCGAATATGACAGCCTTCATTAATCAAGTTTCTCGAAATGTAGTAAGTAATTCACACTGACATCATCATTTAAGGTAAATGTTTTATTGATTGGGTTATAATTGATCCCCGCACTTGCGCGAACTTTAAGGCCTGCTTTTTCAGCCCAGCCGATTAAAACAGAAGGGCGAATAAACTTATCGTGCTCATGTGTACCCTCAGGTACCATTTTTAGAATTTTTTCTGCACCGACGATTGCAAGTAAATACGCTTTAATCGTTTTGTTTAGCGTAGAAAAGAACACACTTGCGCCAGGCTTTGCCATTTGTGCAGCAGCTTGGATAATAGATTCTGGATCTGGGACGTGCTCAAGCATTTCCATACAAGTTACTACATCGAATTGCTCAGTATTGTTTGCTGCAAATTCCTCAGCGGGTACTTTTATATAGTCAACTTTTACACCCACTTCTAAAGCGTGCAGTTTGGCAACATTGAGTGGCTCTTGGCCTAAGTCTATACCGGTCGCTTTGGCTCCAAGTTTCGCCATGCTTTCAGTTAAAATACCGCCACCACAGCCGATATCGACAACTTGTTTATCAAATAAACCATTAGATTTGTCATTAATAAAATCGAGACGTAATGGATTAATATCATGAAGGGGTTTAAATTCTCCTTCTGTATCCCACCATCTTTCTGCGATGCTCTCAAATTTCGCAATTTCTTGTGGATCTACATTTTGATGCTCGGTCATAAAAAACTTCCTCGTGAATCTGAGCGCATTTAAATTGGATTATTTCAAAATCACACGGATTTTGCGCCTGTAATAATAATAAATCTGTGTTAGCATGAGCGTTGATATTAATAATAACTTAATCTCTAGGGCACTTGATAGTGCTAATAGAGATAGACTCTGAAGGAAAGTGCAATCAATGACTGATCTCGCCAATGAAATCCTCCCGGTCAATATCGAAGACGAGTTAAAAAATTCATACCTAGATTACGCGATGAGTGTAATCGTAGGTCGTGCATTACCAGACGTACGTGACGGTCTAAAGCCTGTTCACCGTCGTGTATTATTTGCCATGAATGAGCTTCGTAACGACTGGAATAAGCCTTATAAGAAGTCGGCTCGTGTTGTCGGTGATGTTATCGGTAAATACCACCCGCATGGTGACAGTGCTGTATACGACACGATTGTTCGTATGGCTCAGCCTTTCTCTCTACGTTATATGCTGGTTGACGGTCAAGGTAACTTTGGTTCTGTTGACGGTGACTCAGCTGCTGCGATGCGTTATACCGAAGTACGTATGGCGAAAATGTCGCATGAACTATTAGCTGATCTTGAAAAAGAAACCGTTGATTATGTACCTAACTACGATGGTACAGAGCAAATCCCTGATGTTTTACCAACTAAGGTACCTAATTTATTAGTAAATGGCTCATCGGGTATCGCTGTAGGTATGGCGACAAATATCCCACCTCATAACTTAACTGAGGTGATCAACGGCTGTTTAGCGCTTATTCAAAACCCTGATTTAACGATTGAAGAGTTAATCGAATATATCCCAGGTCCAGATTTCCCAACTGCCGCGATTATTAACGGTAAGAAAGGCATCGAACAAGCATACAAAACGGGTCGTGGTAAGATTTACATTCGTGCGCGTGCTGAAATTGAAGTGGATGAAAAAACTGGTCGTGAAACGATCATCGTTCATGAAATCCCTTACCAAGTTAACAAAGCGCGTTTAATCGAAAAAATCGCTGAGCTTGTAAAAGATAAGAAAATCGAAGGCATTAGTGCACTTCGTGACGAGTCTGATAAAGACGGTATGCGTATCGTTATTGAAGTTAAGCGTGGTGAAGTGGGTGAAGTGCTATTAAATAACCTTTACGCACAGACACAAATGCAAACGGTATTCGGTATGAATATGGTTGCACTTGATAATAACCAACCTAAGTGTTTCAACTTAAAAGAAATGCTTGATGCGTTTATTATCCACCGTCGTGAAGTTGTAACTCGTCGTACTGTATTCGATTTACGCAAAGCGCGTGATCGAGCGCATACACTTGAAGGTTTAGCAATTGCACTTGCTAATATCGACCCAATTATTGAGTTAATTCGTAAGTCTCCAACGCCATCGGAAGCGAAACAAGCGCTTGTTTCTCGTCCTTGGGAGTTAGGCACTGTTAAAGCTATGCTTGAAAAAGCAGGTGAAGACAATGTAGCACGTCCGGATTGGTTAGCAGCTGAACTAGGTATCCGTGACGGTCAGTACTATTTATCAGAGCAACAAGCTCAAGCTATTCTTGACTTACGCTTACACAAGCTAACAGGTCTTGAACATGAGAAGATCCTTGGTGAATATCAAGAGCTATTAGACCTAATTGCTGAACTTCTTTATATCCTTTCTTCACCAGAAAGATTAATGGAAGTTATCCGTGATGAATTAGTTGAAATCAAAGAGCAATATGGTGATGAACGTCGTACTGAGATCAGTGCTGCTGCTCACGATATTAGCCTTGAAGATCTGATCAACGAAGAAGATGTTGTTGTAACACTTTCTCACGAAGGCTATGTAAAGTATCAGCCATTATCTGATTACGAAGCACAGCGCCGTGGTGGTAAAGGTAAAGCTGCAACTAAGATGAAAGATGAAGACTTCATCGAGCGTCTGTTAGTTGCAAATACACACGACACCATTTTGTGTTTCTCAACAGCTGGTAGAATGTACTGGTTGAAAGTGTATCAATTGCCACTCGCATCACGTCAAGCACGCGGTAAGCCAATCGTTAACTTGTTGCCACTAGAAGCTGATGAACGTATCACAACCATTTTACCGGTTCGTGAATATGAAGATGACAAGTATGTATTAATGGCAACGGCAAACGGTACTGTTAAGAAGACACCTTTAACAGCGTATAGCCGTCAACGTGCAAGCGGTATTATTGCAATCAACCTTAACGAAGGTGATAACTTGATCGGTGCTGACATCACAGATGGTAGCAACGATATCATGCTATTCACAGATCATGGTAAGGTAGTTCGATTCAACGAAAAGCTTCGTGATTCAGAAACAGGTGAAGTTAAGATTGATCCTGATACTGGTGAAGAAATGCTTGCTTTACGTCCTATGGGTCGTACAGCAACCGGTGTTCGCGGTATTAAGATGCCTGACGGTGTTAAAGTTGTATCATTGATCGTACCTAAGAATGACGGTGCAATTTTGACCGTTACTGAAAATGGTTATGGTAAACGAACACCTCTAGAAGACTACCCAGCGAAGAGCCGTGCAACACAAGGTGTTGTATCAATTAAGGTATCTGAGCGTAACGGTAACGTAGTAGGTGCGGTGCAAGTTGAAGATAACCATGAAATCATGATTATCTCAAACCGAGGCACGCTTGTACGTACCCGTGTTAACGAAGTTTCTACTGTCGGCCGTAACACACAAGGCGTTATTTTGATAAGAACTATTGACGAAGAACAAGTAGTTGGTTTACAACGTATCGAAGAAATCGAAGTTGATGAATTACCTGAAGACGGTTCTGAAGCAGTAGTGCAAGATAACCCAGAAGGTACACAAGAGAGTAGTGAAGAAACTCCAAGTGAATAAATCTTAAAAAGCGGCTTCGGCCGCTTTTTTTAACTCTAAAAAGCGTGAAGTTATTTATAACGATAACTCAATGCGTTCACAAATATACAGTTTAGGAATGAGGAAATGACGGTATATAACTTTTGTGCTGGTCCGGCAATGTTGCCACCAGAAGTAATGAAAAAAGCACAACAAGAATTTTTAAATTGGCAGAACCTAGGTGTATCTGTCATGGAAGTGAGCCACAGAGCTCAGCCTTACCTAGAAATGGTAAAAGAGTGCGAAGCAAGCCTTCGTCGTTTAATGAATATTTCAGATGAATTTGAAGTTTTATTTATGCATGGCGGTGGTCGTGGCCAGTTTGCTGCTGTGCCTTTAAATCTTCACCTAGATGAAGCACCTGGCGTATATGTTGAGAATGGTATTTGGTCTAGTGGAGCAACTAAAGAAGGTGCTAAATTTACTGAAGTAGACGGCATTAATATTCGCACTGATGTAGATGGCCAATTCGATATTCAGCCAGTTGCACAGTGGAACTTGCCTAAAAAAGCGTCGTTTATTCATTATTGTCCTAACGAAACAATTGATGGTATTGAGATATACGACGTGCCAAAGCACGATGCACCTATCGTGGCAGATATGTCTTCAATGATCTTGTCACGTGAAATCAATGTAGATGATTTTGATTTAATTTATGCTGGTGCTCAGAAAAATATCGGCCCTTCAGGCTTATGTATTGTTATCGTGCGTAAAACCTTGTTAGAGCGAGAAGGCTTACCCCGTCCAGCTATCCTTGACTATGCGATTGAAGCAAAACAAGGCAGTATGTATAACACACCGCCAACTTTTGCTTGGTATTTAGCAAGTGAAGTATTTCAATACCTAGAGTCGATCGGTGGAGTTAAAGCAATGGAAGCGCATAATAAGAAAAAAGCAGCGATCCTATATGAGTATATTGATAGCTCAGACTTCTATTCTAATAAAGTTGCTACACACTGTCGCTCACTGATGAATGTCCCATTCTGGTTAAAAGATGATGCATTAAACGATAAGTTCCTAACTGAAGCTGAAAACGCAGGGTTACTAGCCCTAGAAGGACATAGATTTGTTGGCGGTATGCGTGCAAGTATTTATAACGCAATGCCAGTAGAAGGTATTGAAGCTCTAGTCGCGTTTATGGATAAATTTGCACAGGAAAATAGTTAATGGAACAACTTACCTTAAAGCCAATTAAACAGGTAAGTGGTTCTGTAACCTTACCTGGCTCTAAAAGCCTATCGAACCGAATCTTGCTGCTTGCAGCACTTGCTGATGGTGTGACGCAAGTCACTAACTTGCTTGATAGCGATGACATCAGGCACATGCTAAAAGCGCTTGGGCAGTTAGGTGTTAAGGTGGAGCTTAACGAAGACAAGACCATCGCAACTGTTCATGGTGTTTCAGGTAAATTCAAAACGCCAAATGAACCACTATTTTTAGGTAATGCTGGTACTGCATATCGTCCTTTGACAGCTGTTTTAGCCGCTATTGAAGGCAATTATGAGCTTATTGGCGAGCCTAGAATGGAAGAGCGCCCGATAGGTCATTTAGTTGATGCATTAGATTCTATTGATGCAGATATTACTTACCTTAAAAATAAAGATTATCCACCATTAAAAATCCTTGGTAAAAAGCTATTAGGTGGATATGTAGAAATTGATGGCAGTATTTCAAGTCAATTTTTGACAGCGATTTTAATGGCTGCACCTCTATTCGATGGCGATTTAAATATCAAGATCATTGGTGAATTAGTTTCCAAACCTTATATCGATATTACAATTGGTGTGATGGAAAAATTTGGTGTGCAAGTAGAAAATGACAACTATCAGCATTTTGTTGTTAAAGCTGGTCAAGGCTATCAGTCACCAAATAGCATTATGGTAGAAGGAGATGCATCATCTGCGTCATACTTTATTGCAGCTGCAGCCATCAATGGTGGAGAAATAGAAATCAATGGCGTCGGCAAGGCAAGTGTACAGGGCGATATTGATTTTGCAAAAGTTATGGAGCAAGTTGGCGCTAAGATCGATTGGTATGATGAAAAGCTTGTTGTACGTAAAGGCGAGTTAAATGGCGTTGATATCAATGCCAATGCAATTCCTGATGCTGCTATGACATTAGCGACAGTGGCACTGTTTGCTAAAGGCAAAACGGCTATTAGAGATATATACAATTGGCGTGTAAAAGAAACAGATCGTCTACATGCGATGGCAACTGAATTAAAAAAATTAGGTGCTGAAGTTGTTGAAGGGAATGACTTTATTGAGGTTACACCACCTGAAACATTGAATTTAGTTGATATTGATACTTATGATGATCATCGAATTGCCATGTGTTTTTCAATGGTCGCAGTGGGCGGCCAAGAAGTAATCATTAATGATCCAAAATGTACGGCTAAAACCTTTCCAACATACTTCGATGTACTTGCTTCATTGAGCTCTCATTAATCTCCCAAGATCTTGAAAAAGCAGGGTTATAACATTATAGCCCTGTACCTCAATTATATTATTTAACAAAAAGTTACAGCTAAAACAGGATCTATTCATAAAACATGATGTATAATGCCGCGGAATTTTTTGGTGAGCATTTCAGGAGGTTTAAATGCAGGCTGCAATGCCAGTTATCACCGTTGACGGTCCAAGTGGTTCAGGTAAAGGAACTGTTTGCCGTTTATTAGCTGAAAAATTGAATTGGGAAGTGCTAGATAGTGGAGCTATTTACCGTGTTTTAGCGCTTGCTGCAATTCATCACCACATAGAATTAGACAACGAAGAAGCATTAGTGCCTCTTGCTGCTAATCTTGATGTGCAATTTCCAATCGACCGTGAAACCAAATCATGTAAAGTGATCTTAGAAGGCGAAGACGTTAGTTTAACGATCCGAAATGAAGAAGTGGGCGCTGCTGCATCAAAAGTTGCTGCGTTACCACGAGTTCGTGAAGCTTTGTTGCGTCGCCAGCGCGCATTTAGAACCGAAGCAGGTTTAATTGCAGATGGTCGTGATATGGGCACAGTTGTATTTCCAAATGCAGAAGTTAAGATTTACCTTACAGCAAGCGCAGAAGAGCGTGCTCAACGTCGTTTTGACGAGTTGAATGGTCGTGGGTTAAATGTTACACTAAGTGGTCTTCTTGCTGATATTCAAGCGAGAGATGACAGAGATATGAATCGAAAAGTAGCGCCGTTAGTGCCTGCTGAAGACGCCATTGTAATTGATACGACAACATTAAACGCTGAACAAGTGTTTAATGAAGTTCAAAACATTCTTGAACAAGCCGTCATTAATGGTAAGTTAAAACAATCTCTTATAGCATAGATTTTTAATGTACTGACAGGAAGCCGGTGCTTGTTAAACTACCCCATGCGGCATGGTTGCCAATTGGATTATTAAATATTTAGAGACGTATAATGTCAGAAAATTTTGCGCAGTTATTTGAAGAAAGCCTAAAGGGTTTTGAAGCAGAACAAGGTTCAATCGTTAAAGGTACTGTAATCTCAATCGAGAACAACATCGTTCTTGTTGACGCTGGCCTTAAATCTGAAAGTGCAATCCCTGCTGAGCAATTCAAAAATGCTGCTGGTGAACTAGAAGTTGCTGTTGGTGATGAAGTAGACGTAGCACTAGATGCTATCGAAGATGGTTTCGGTGAAACTATCCTTTCTCGTGAGAAAGCTAAGCGTCACGAAGCTTGGATCCGTCTTGAAAAAGCATGTGAAGAGCAAGAGACTGTTACTGGTATCATCAACGGTAAAGTTAAAGGCGGTTTCACTGTTGAAGTTGATTCAATCCGTGCATTCCTACCTGGTTCACTTGTTGATGTTCGTCCAGTACGTGACACAACTCACCTTGAAGGTAAAGAGTTAGAGTTCAAAGTAATCAAGCTTGACCAGAAGCGTAACAACGTTGTTGTTTCTCGTCGTGCAGTTATCGAGTCTGAAAACTCACAAGAGCGTGATGAACTACTTGCTAACCTTGTTGAAGGTCAAGAAGTTAAAGGTATCGTTAAGAACCTTACTGACTACGGTGCATTCGTAGACCTAGGTGGTGTTGATGGTCTTCTACACATCACTGACATGGCTTGGAAGCGCGTTAAGCACCCAAGTGAAATCGTTAACGTTGGTGACGAAATCGCAGTTAAAGTACTTAAGTTCGACAAAGAGAAGACTCGTGTTTCTCTAGGTCTTAAGCAGCTTGGCGAAGATCCATGGGCAGCTATCGCTGGCCGTTACCCTGAAGGTGCTAAGCTTTCAGGTCGTGTTACTAACCTAACTGACTACGGTTGTTTCGTTGAAATCGAAGAAGGTGTTGAAGGTCTAGTTCACGTTTCAGAAATGGATTGGACTAACAAAAACATCCACCCTTCAAAAGTTGTTTCACTAGGTGACACTGTTGAAGTTATGGTTCTTGAAATCGACGAAGAGCGTCGTCGTATTTCTCTTGGTCTTAAGCAGTGTATTGCTAACCCATGGCAAGAATTTGCTCGTCTTCAAAACAAAGGCGACCAAGTTACAGGTAAGATCAAATCAATCACTGACTTCGGTATCTTCATCGGTCTTGAAGGTGGTATCGACGGTCTTGTACACCTATCTGACATCTCTTGGAACACTCCAGGTGAAGAAGCGGTACGTGAGTACAAGAAAGGTGACGAAATCACTGCAATCGTACTTCAAGTTGACCCAGAGCGTGAGCGTATCTCACTAGGCGTTAAGCAAATTGAAGCTGATCCTTTCAATAACTACCTAGACGCAAACAAAAAAGGTGCTATTGTTAAAGGTAAAGTGACTGAAGTTGACGCGAAAGGTGCAACTGTTGAGCTTATCGAAGGTGTTGAAGGTTACATCCGTGTAGCTGACATCGCTCAAGAGCGTGTTGAAGATGCAACTACTGTTGTTTCTGCAGGCGACGAAATTGAAGCTAAATTTGTAGGTGTTGATCGTAAGAACCGTACTATCAGCCTTTCAGTTAAAGCTATGTTCGAAGCTGAAGAGAAAGAAGTTCTTGAGAAGCTGAAGAAAGAAGAGCCAGCATTCGAAAATGCAATGGCTGCAGCTTTCAAAAACGCTCAGAAAGACTAATTTCGAGTACAGATAGAAAGGGCACTTTTGCCCTTTCTTTTTATTTTGAGGAAAAATTATGACAAAGTCAGAATTGATAGAACAGTTAGCTGAACAACATATTCATATTCCAGTTAAGGACGTTGAAAATGCCGTTAAAGAGATTCTTGAACAAATGGCAGGGTCATTAGCAGAATCTGAACGAATTGAAATTCGTGGATTTGGTAGTTTTTCACTACATTACCGTGCCCCTCGTACAGGTCGTAACCCAAAAACTGGTGAAACAGTCGAATTAGATGGTAAACACGTCCCACACTTTAAGCCTGGTAAAGAGCTTAGAGACAGAGTAAACGCAAGTATTGCTGGTTAAGGGTAGGGTAGCAGTTGGTAAAGATCGCCAAAAAAGGATTGTTGTTAGTTCTAATAGTTTTAGCTTTTGTAATAGGTTCACAAAACCCTTCAGAAGTACAAGTAAACTATATATTAGCGAGTAGCACTTTACCTCTTGCCACTATTCTCGCAATCACATTTATTATTGGGTTGTTGATTGGTTGTTTAATCGGCACTGCTTCGGTTTCTAAACTAAAATGGCAGAATTACCGTTTAAATAAAAAAGATAAAGTAAACGCTGGTCAGATAAATACTCAATAATGATAGAACTGCTGTTTTTACTTCTTCCTGTTGCTGCTGCTTACGGTTATGTAATGGGTAAGAATAGTGCTAAGAATCAAGCTCATGAATACAGCAGAAAAATAACGTCCGAATATAGTAAAGGGCTAAAATTCTTACTAGACCGTGAAGAAGATCAGGGTCTTGAACACCTCATTCAACTTCTTGAAGTTTCTGCCGACTCTGTCGAGCATTACCTAACATTAGCCAGCTTATTTCGCAAACGAGGCGAAATAGATAGAGCAATCAAAATTCATGAACTTCTTCTTAATCAGCCAAATTTAGATGAACGCATCATGTCTGATTGCAGACTTGAGCTCGCGCAAGATTACATAATGGCTGGCTTATTAGACAGTGCTGAAGAGCACTTAATTATTCTAGTCAAGTCGAATAACACGCAAGCGCTAGAGCCAATTATTAATTTGTATTCACAAATGAGCGAATGGCAAAAAGGCGTGAATATGTTTGAAGCACATAGTGACTTATTTAGTAAAAGAAGCCATTGTGCAGCAATCGCAAACTTTTATTGTGAAACTGCATTATCTAACCAAACGCCTAAATTAATGGAAAAAACGTTTGCACTTAATCATAAAACTATTCGCCCTATGTATGAACTTGGTTTTGATGCTTATAACAATGAAGATTATGTAAAGAGTATATATTATTGGCGAAAACTCATTTGTAGTTTTACTGATACTGCACCAATCTATATGGAACAGTTAGAGCATAGCTATAATGCGCTAAATTTAAAGTCGCAATACAATGAACTAATCAGTGAGTTATTACCAAAAGGAGGCATGTTAATAAAAATTAAGCACTGCCAATCTTTATTGGAATTAAACAAAGCCAATGAAGCGATAGAATTTCTAACTGATAGTTTAAAACGTGAGCCATCAATTAGAGGTTTTAGTTACTTATTAAAACTGCTGAGTAGTAAAAACCACAAACTACAAGATGTATTAAATGAGATAGATCATTTAGTTACATCCTACATAAATACTAAACCAGAGTATCAATGTCGTCACTGTGGTTTTACAAGCCATAAATTATATTGGCTTTGCCCTTCTTGTAAGCATTGGGAAACTATACGACCAAATAAAGGTGTTGATGGTTTTTAAGG
This sequence comes from Pseudoalteromonas sp. AWM4_233, assembly GCF_056158285.1. Lineage (NCBI taxonomy): Bacteria > Pseudomonadati > Pseudomonadota > Gammaproteobacteria > Alteromonadales > Pseudoalteromonadaceae > Pseudoalteromonas > Pseudoalteromonas sp. AWM4_233. The sequence continues at coordinate 1,756,139 of NZ_JBSWSZ010000001.1, forward strand.
CTTACTTAACTTTATTCGATTAGGATTATTATGTCTCAACACGATTCTAAAAAAGTATTAATTGCGCTTGATTACGATAATGAACAAGCAGCATTAGACTTTGTTAAGCAACTTTCTCCTCAAACGTGTCGCCTTAAAGTCGGTAAAGAAATGTTCACCTATTTCGGCCCTCAGTTTGTTAAACAATTAGTTGACTTAGGTTTTGATGTATTCTTAGACCTAAAATTCCATGATATTCCTAATACAGTTGCTAAAGCTGTAACAGCCGCTGCTGAGCTAGGTGTGTGGATGGTTAACGTGCATGCAAGTGGTGGTCTAGAAATGATGCAAAAGGCAAAAGAAGCCTTAGCTAAATATGAAAATGGTCCATTACTGATTGCGGTGACTGTTCTAACAAGTATGGATCAGGCACAACTATCACGTCTAGGTGTTGATAAAACTCCACAAGACCAAGTTTTATACCTTGCCAAGCTTGCTAAAGAAGCTGGTCTTGATGGTGTCGTATGTTCAGCTCAAGAAGCTGAAAGTTTAAAAACTGAATTAGGCGTTGATTTCAAATTAGTGACACCAGGCATCCGTCCTGTTGGCGCAGATGTTGGCGACCAAAAGCGTATTATGACACCAAAGAAAGCGGTCGAAGCAGGAAGTGATTATTTAGTAATTGGTAGACCAATTACTAAAGCCGAAGATCCTGTTAAAGCGTTAGAAGCCATTAATTTGGAAATTAACGCTTAAATTGACTGACGAAACGATAAAAGGCAGCGCAAGCTGCCTTTTTCTTAAAAATTGTTGTTTATACCAATCCGTTTAACTAAATGATTAAGTGTTATTTAGGATTCGTATTACTGTTTTTTCAAAGAAATAGACTTGGCTTCGATATCAATTAAGCCTTGTTTAAATAAGCCACCGATGGCTTTTTTAAAGTTTGCTTTACTTGATCCAAAACGTTTCTTAATTTCTTCAGGATCTGATTTATCGCCAAGGGGAATAAAACCCTCTGAGTTTTTAAGTTCAGACAAAATCTGCTCACCAAGGTCCTTAAACTTTTGCACGCCTTGCTTTTCAAGTACGACATCTATTTTGCCATCTTCTCTAACTTGTTTGATAAAGCCTTTTAATTTCTGACCGATAAACAGTCTTTTGAAAACGGTATTAAAAAACACCACACCTGTATGGCTGTCATTAATGATAACTTTAAAGCCAATATCCGTTTTAGAAGCAACGATTAAATCGACTTCTTCGTTTGGTTGATATGACGGTGTTTCTTTGTCTAAAAATTTCTTTAAGTTACTAGATGCACAAATACGTTTACTTGCATTATCTAAATATAACTTAACAAGATAGCTATAGCCTTCACGCATTTTTGGCTTTTGTTCATTGTAAGGAGATAAAATATCTTTATCGATACCAATATCTAAGAAAGCACCAATCTTATTTATTTCTTTAACTCGTAATAAAGCAAAATCACCTACTTGAGCTATTACATCTTTAGTCGTAGCAGTAGGGTGACCTAAATTATCTTGGTAAATGAACACATGAACGCTATCACCTTCTTCTAAATACTCTGGTACTTCAGATTTTTTCAGAAAAACTTCGCCTAGTTGACCGCCGTCTAAATAAGCACCTTCAGCGCAAAGCTCAGTGATTTGTAAATGTTGTTTTGTGCCTAACATAATTATTCCTCAGTTGGCTTGGGCTTACGTCTTAATGGTGCTGCACCATCTACGTCAAATGGCGCAGGGATAGGTTTTTTATTTTTCTTAATCGGTTTTTTATATGGTTTTTTCTTAACCTTTTTAACCGTATCTTTTGATTTATGGTTAATTTTTTTGGCTGGTTTTGGTGGTCTAAGACCTTTAAATTTACCTTCTAACCCTTCAATGACTTTAAAATCAGGGATTTCGTGTAAATATGACTTAATGGCTAGGTAACTCTTCCAATCTTTAGGACCTACAAATGATACTGCGACACCTTTAAAGCCGGCACGCCCGGTACGACCGATTCGGTGGACATATTCTTCGGCTTGTTTAGGGAGATCGAAGTTAATAACGTGTGTAACGCTTAATAAGTCAAGACCACGTGATGCAACGTCTGTGGTCACTAATACTTTAAATAAGCCGCGACTAAAAGAGTCCATGATGTCTAAGCGTTTGGCTTGCGTTAAATCACCCGCAAGACCTACTGCAGAGATATCCATTTCTTTAAGCAGTTCACTAATGCGCTGAGTGTCGTTTCTTGTGGCTGTAAAAATGATGCATTGACCAACAGATTCATCAGTCACTAAATGTTTGAGAAGTGCTTCTTTGTGATCAAGATGATCAGCAAAATATAGTGCTTGCTCAATGTCGTCGTGTTTCTGTTGGGCATCATTCAAAATGATGCGTTTTGGTGCTTTTAAGAGCTGACGAGAAGTGACTTCAACTTGTGCATGATCTAAAGTCGCTGAAAATAGCAATGTTTGTCTTAGACGATGATCAGCAGATTGGTTGATTAAGTTTAATTGTTCTTCGAAACCTAAATCTAACATGCGGTCAGCTTCATCGAAAATAAGCAGTTCTAAACCATTTAATTGTACTGTGTTTTGAGATAGATGATCAGCTAAGCGACCAGGGGTAGCTACAACAATGTGTGGATTCTTACGAAGTGCTTTAACTTGGTCGTTAAAGTTCTCACCGCCAAGGATTTTCACTAATGAAATATTAGTGCTTGCAATTAACAGTCGGCATTGATTAAAAACTTGTGTCGCGAGTTCACGTGTAGGTGCAATGATAAGCGCTCTTGGATCGCGCTTACTTAGTGCTTTTTGTTTCATTATTCTGTGCACTGCAGGCAGTAAGAAAGCTAATGTCTTACCAGAGCCAGTTTTAGATTGTGCAAATACATCGTGACCTGCGATTGCAGTCGGAACGGCCTGAGCCTGAATTTCAGTAGGTGAAACTATCCCTTGGTGCGAAAGTTGTTGAGCCAAGCGGCTATCAATACCTAATTCGGTAAATTGCAAAGTTACTACTCCAAATAAAGTTTAAGCAGCAATTATATCAAACAGAGTTCTGCAACACAGGGATATTTTAGCTTTATTCGTGCATTTTTTTGTTAAATCCGTACAATACCGCCTCCGGCGCCGGATTTACGATCCGGTAGTTAGCTATTAGTCGTGCTTAAGAACTAATAGCCTTATTCAAAGCTAATTAGGAATATTATGTCTGCTCAATATGTTGTATGTGCACTTTATAAATTCGTTTCATTACCAAACTTCAAAGAAATTCGTCAGCCTCTTATAGAGGTTATGGAAGCAAATGAAGTACGTGGTACTTTGCTGCTTGCTGCTGAAGGTATTAACGGTACTGTAGCTGCAAAGCGCGAAGGTATTGATACATTACTTGCTTGGTTAGATGCGCAACCAGGTTTAGATAATATTGTTTCTAAAGAGTCTTACGACGAAACGTGTCCGTTCTATAGAACAAAAGTAAAACTTAAAAAAGAAATCGTGACTATGGGTGTAGAAGGTATCGACCCGTTAAAAGTGGTTGGTTCTTATGTTAAGCCACAAGATTGGAACGCGCTTATTTCGGACCCAGATGTTGTGGTTGTTGATACACGTAATGATTACGAAATTGAAATCGGTACATTCAAACATGCTATTGACCCAAACACTAAGACTTTCCGTGAATTCCCTGAGTGGGCAGAGAAAAACTTAGACCCTGCTAAAAATAAAAAAGTAGCGATGTTCTGTACAGGCGGCATTCGTTGTGAAAAGTCGACTGCTTATATGAAAGAGCAGGGCTTTGATGAAGTTTACCACTTAGAAGGCGGCATTCTTAAGTACCTTGAAGAAGTACCGAAAGAAGAATCTTTATGGGAAGGTGAGTGTTTTGTATTCGATAACCGTGTAGCCGTCGATCATGACTTACAAAAAGGTCAATACGATCAGTGTCATGCTTGTCGTATGCCGATCACCGAAGAAGAAAAACAAAAGCCTGAATATGAAGAGGGTGTTTCTTGTCATCACTGTATTGATAATGTAACTGAAGAGCAGCGTGCACGCTTCGCTGAGCGTCAAAAACAAATGAAATTGGCGCAAGAGCGTGGCGAAGGCCATATAGGCCATGAAGCTCAAGAAGCTTTATTACAGCGCAAGCAAGCAAAACAGCAGCAAAAAGAAGCGCAACGAAAAGCTTTAAAATCATAATTAAGAAAGCGCTCAATTGAGCGCTTTTTTGTTGCCCGAGACGGTTGTTTTATAGCCAGTATATTTGTTAGTCTTATAAAGATATTAATAATAATAAAAACATGTGACACTTTATGGGCAATCTATTTTTAAAAGAAAAAGAGAATTGGTGGGTTTGGTTATTGTGGTCCGCAATAGGGGCTGCTCTTTCTTACTATTCATCTTATGTCACGGAACAAGTTCAATATTTATTTCTTCCAGCATCATTTTTACTTTTAGTGCTTACTTGGTGGATGAATTATAGTAAACGCTATGAATTTTCAAGAGCTTTTAAAGTGTTACTTTTTGTTGGGAGCATTTCATTTGCTCCCCTTTTATATACACAAAATTATACATTAGATGAGATCACAAAATTATTTGTTGATTCAGCGTTTGTACTCATAAGCTTAACTTGCGTGAGTTTAATGGGCGCATTCATAGCAAAACGACCTAAACAGTATTATTAGTAATCAAACAATTCAATATTGGTTCTTTTTTTAAAATAGTACTTTACAAGGTTTATAAAACTCTCTATTATTCGCGCCAACAACGGAGAGATGGCTGAGTGGTTGAAAGCACCGGTCTTGAAAACCGGCATACGTTAATAGCGTATCTAGGGTTCAAATCCCTATCTCTCCGCCACCTCATTCCCAAAACCGCCTTTAGGCGGTTTTTTTCGTTTGGAGGAAGTATGAAACTTGATTTGGTAAAGCGTTTTTCACTTTGGATCATTTTTAGTTTTTTCTATGTCAGTGGCTTGGAAATGGCATTGCAATTATCAATCGATGCACAACAAGACCCTAACCTTCTTAACACCGTTCTCTACACATTTCTGTTTAATCTATTAGTTGGTCACTTAATTGTGAAGTACGAAAAAGTATGGCCAATATTCTGCGCAATAATAGTTGGTGCTTTTGGTATCATTGGCTTTGGCTATTTTTTTACAGAGCAACTCATCGACTACAGCAAAGAGTTAAAACTTTCATTAGTACTGAGCTTACCTTTTGCAACATTTGTTGTGATAGAACTAAAAAAATTAATGGATAAGCAGCAAGCAGAGTAACCTTTATCTCAATCTGCAGTGTGTTACACTGCAACATTCTTTAAATTAAAAAAGCGAAAATTTACATGTCTGATTTATTTAATACAGGTGCAGAAAAAGCAAGCTACGGTATCGGTCTTCAAATGGGCGAGCAGCTTAAAGCTAACCCTTTCGACGGTCTTAACCTTCACTCAGTGTTTGAAGGTATGAAAGATGCGTATGCTGGTGAAGCACTTCGTGTTGAAATCCCTGAAATTCAAGCTGCATTTGAAGCAATCAATGCAGAAATTCAAAAGCGTCGCGAAGAAGAAGCTAAAGTATTAGCTGCTGAAGGTACGGCTTTCCTAGAAGACAACGCTAAGCGTGCAGAAGTAACTGTTACTGAGTCAGGCCTACAGTACGAAGTACTAGCAACAGGTGAAGGTGACAAGCCAGCTGCAGATTCAACTGTACGCGTTCACTACCACGGTACATTAATTAACGGTACAGTTTTCGACAGCTCTGTTGAGCGTGGTCAACCTGCTGAGTTCCCAGTAAATGGTGTTATCAAAGGTTGGACTGAAGCACTTCAACTAATGGCGCCAGGTGCTAAGTTCCGTCTTTATATCCCACATGACCTAGCTTACGGTGAGCGTGGTGCTGGTGCATCAATCGCACCATTCTCAACACTTGTATTCGATGTTGAGCTATTAGAAGTTCTATAATTAAGAATTTACCACTTTTTCAATTTCACTCAGTGAATTGAATCAGCTATAAAAATCCTCGTTTTTACGGGGATTTTTTTGCATAAGATTTTGGTTCATCTTTTAGTCTCACACAAAAAAAGCGCCAATTTGGCGCTTTTTTTAATCTAGTGCAGATTAGTAGTTTGCATTGCCTTTAGTACGAGGGAAGGCGATAACATCACGTACATTGCCCATACCTGTTACATAAGCAACCAAGCGCTCAAAGCCTAGACCAAAGCCTGAATGAGGTACTGTACCGTATTTACGTAGATCGCGGTACCAGCTATAGTCTTCTTTGTGAAGACCCATCTCTTCTAAACGTGCATCTAGTACATCTAAACGCTCTTCACGTTGAGAGCCACCGATGATCTCACCAATACCTGGTGCTACAACGTCCATAGCTGCTACTGTTTTGCCATCTTCATTCTGGCGCATGTAGAATGCTTTAATGTCACGAGGGTAGTTTTTAATTACTACTGGAGCTTTAAAGTGTTCTTCAGCAAGATAACGTTCGTGCTCAGATTGTAAATCTACACCCCATTCAACTGGGAACTCAAATTTCTTACCACAGTTTTCAAGGATTGTGATTGCATCAGTATAATCAACTTGTGCGAAATCTTTTTCAACAAACTCTTCTAAACGAGAGATCGCTGTCTTCTCGATACGTTGTGCGAAAAATTCCATATCGTCACGACGTTCATCAAGTACTGCTTTAAATACATACTTAAGCATATCTTCAGCAAGGCTAGCGATGTCTTCTAAGTCAGCAAATGCTACTTCAGGTTCTACCATCCAGAACTCAGCAAGGTGGCGAGACGTATTTGAGTTCTCGGCACGGAACGTTGGGCCAAATGTGTAGATTTTTGACATCGCACTTGCATATGTTTCGCCATTTAACTGACCAGAAACAGTTAAGAAGGCTTCTTTACCGAAGAAGTCTTCAGTGTAGTCAATGTCACCTTTATCCGTAAGCGGTAGGTTCTGCATATCTAATGTTGATACACGGAACATTTCACCCGCACCTTCACAGTCACTCGCTGTGATGATTGGTGTACTGATCCACATGTAACCACGTTCGTGGAAAAAACGGTGAATGGCTTGTGATAAACAGTTGCGAACACGTGTCACAGCACCAATTACGTTTGTACGAGGACGTAAGTGCGCATGTTCACGTAAGAATTCGATACTATGGCGCTTTGCAGCCATAGGGTAGGTATCTGGGTTTTCAACTAAACCGATAACTTCAACTGTATCAGCTTGAATTTCGAAAGCTTGACCTTGACCCTGAGATTCAACCAGCTTACCCGTTACGCTAACTGAGCAACCTGTAGTTAAATTGGTAACTTCATCATAATTATTGAGCGAATTCGGAACAACTGCTTGAATAGGGTTAAAACAAGAACCGTCGTGTACGGCTAAGAAAGAAATACCTGCTTTAGAATCGCGGCGTGTACGGATCCAACCTTTTACTGTTACTTGGCTGTCTACCGCAACGGTGCCTTTAAGTAGCTCCGTTATCGCTATGTGGCTCATCTTCACTCCAATGATTTAGTTACTCTAATAATTATTTAAACTGTCGTACCCTTTGGTACGAGGGCATTATCTTACCTGTGATGAGCAAATAAAAAAACCATTTATGACAACTCTTTTCAGGTCAATTGCACTAAATAACACTATATATATAAGTATCATGACTAATTTGCATAAATATGGCATCATTGGCGTATATTCAGTGATAAAAATAAGTAATTAGTTGAGAGGCAATGAAGCAAGTTTTTATTCTAAGAGGGCTCCCAGGTTCAGGCAAAAGCCATTATGCACAAAACTTAGTCGATGAACTCGTCGCAGGTGATGAAACACAATACACGATTTGTGCAACAGACGATTATTTTTATAACGAACAAGGTGAGTATCATTTCGATAAATTCAAGCTATCAGAATTTCATAATTTGAATCTTGCTCGTTATATCAATGCGCTTGCTGAGGGTATCCCACTTGTGATTGTTGATAACACTAATATTAAAAAATGGGAGTTTGTAGCATATGCACAAGCAGCCCATGCGTTAGGTTATCAAGTTAAAGAAGTGGTGGTGGGTGAGATCAAAGATAAATCTTTGCAGCATTTGTATGCTAAACGAAATACCCATGGTGTAGCATTAAGAACCATCAGTAAAATGGCCTATATGTTTGAGTGGTAATACTTGGTTAAATATTTAGATTTAACTTCTGTAATTAAATAAAATAAAAAAACCCGCTGAAAGCGGGTTTTTTTTCATTCTACTTATAGATTAAGCATTTTCTAGTGCAGTGCGAGCATCTACGAATTCCATGTTGAAGCCTTCAGCAACTTCTTTACATGTAATTTGACCGTTGATCACGTTTAAGCCATTCATGAAGTGATCGTCTTCAAGAAGTGCAGCTTTATAGCCTTTGTTCGCAAGCTTGATGATATACGGTAACGTTGCATTGTTTAGTGCAAACGTTGAAGTACGTGGAACAGCACCAGGCATGTTAGCAACACAGTAGTGAACAACGTCATCAACGATGTATGTTGGTTCAGCGTGTGTAGTTGCTTTAGAAGTTTCAATACAACCACCTTGGTCGATTGCAACGTCAACGATTGCAGAACCAGGTTTCATGTTCTTGATGTGTTCAGCAGTCACTAGTTTTGGTGCTGCAGCGCCTGGGATAAGAACACCACCGATTACAAGGTCAGCTTCAAGTACGTGCTTTTCTAAAGCGTCAGCAGTTGAGTATACAGCTTTAACACGGTTACCGAATTGCGCGTCTACACGACGAAGAACGTCAACGTTACGGTCAAGAACAACAACATCAGCACCCATGCCTACAGCCATTTGTGCTGCATTGTTACCAACCATACCAGCACCGATAACAACTACTTTAGCAGGCTCAACACCAGGTACACCACCTAGAAGCATACCACGGCCTGCATTTGATTTTTCAAGTGCCTGAGCGCCAGCTTGAATAGACATACGGCCTGCAACTTCTGACATTGGCGCAAGAAGCGGTAAACCACCACGAGCGTCAGTTACAGTTTCGTATGCGATACAGATAGACTTGCTCTTAACAAGGTCTTCAGTTTGTGGAAGATCTGGTGCAAGGTGAAGGTAAGTGAATAGGATTTGACCTTCACGTAACATAGCGCGCTCAACTGCTTGAGGCTCTTTTACTTTAACAATCATGTCTGCTTTTGCAAAAACATCAGCAGCTGTTGGTAAGATTTCTGCACCAACTGCAATGTAATCTTCGTCAGTAAAACCAATGCCAATACCAGCATTTGTTTCAACAACAACTTGGTGGCCGTGGTTAATTAATTCACGAACACTTGCTGGAACCATACCAACACGGTATTCATGGTTTTTTATTTCTTTAGGTACACCGATAAGCATAATAATCGCCTCACATATAAGAACGGGATAAAATTTTCGACTATTATATTGGTCATTAGCTAGCATGTCCTACCTTTTTTGGTGTATCTTCTAGATATAAATTCTAAAAAGTATCGTATGGCAGATTAAAACTCTGAAAAGCACATGTACCAACAGTTAGATCGAATAGACAGAAACATTTTAGTAGAACTTCAGAAAGATGGCAGACTTTCAAATGTAGAGTTAGCAAGGAGAATTGGACTTAGTGCAACGCCCTGTTTAGAGCGAGTAAAAAAGCTAGAGCGAGAAGGCTATATAAAGGGGTATAAAGCAGTTGTTGACCCTGCTAAGTTAGGACAGGGGCTGTTAGTTTATGTAGAAGTAACGGTAAATAAGAATAGCCCTGATGTATTCGATAAGTTTAATCAAGCAGTAAGGCAGCATGATGAAATAATAGAATGTCACTTAGTGTCTGGTAATTTTGACTTTTTACTCAAAACACGAGTAACAGATATGTCTGAGTATCGAGGTGTTTTGGGCGACATACTGCTGCAATTACCAAATATAAGTGAAAGTCGCACTTATGTTGTTATGGAAGAGGTAAAAGGGGAGCTCGGAGAAGTAATAAAACCCTGTGAAGCTTAGTTATTTCTTGGTATTGTTATAGTTATTACAAAAGCGTGCTTAAGCGCTTATTCAGATAAAAAAGATTTTAATATCCAAAAGTTTAGATTTACCAAAAAAGCATCAACTGCACTCAAAAAAAATCTAAACCAAGGCAAACTAGGGGTAAACGCACTTTATGCGTCTTAATGGAATTCAAAGGCTACTTGAAACTGGCCTGATCGTCAGCACATTCACGGCACTATTCACTTTATGTGCCTTGATAAGCTTTGACCCATCTGATCCTGCTTGGTCTCAAACAGGTGAATATCTTGAAGTAAAAAACATCACAGGCACAGCAGGTGCATGGGTTGCTGATATTTTGCTCGTAAGTTTTGGTTGGATGGCGTTTTTAGTGCCTGCAGCCATTCAATTGACTGGATATTTACTCTTTAAGAAGCCACACAAGTTATTTCACCTTGATTACGTCACTCTAGCTCTAAGACTGATTGGTCTAGTTTTGTTTGTTTCTTCAGCAAGTGCAATAAGTAGCATTAATTTTGATGATATCTATCATGTGTCATCAGGTGGATTTATTGGTGACGTCGTTCGTGATGCGATGATCCCAGCATTTAAATTCACGGGCACTTCAATTATTTTATTATGCTTTTTCTTTGCAGGGTTAACCTTAATGACAGGGGTTTCATGGGTTGAGTTTGTTGACTACATTGGTGAAAAGGTTATTCAAGCTTGTCGTTTATTATTCAACAAGTTCCAAGACTTCCAATCAAACAAGCAAGCACAGCCTGTTGTTAGACAAGAAACTGAAGTTCAGTTAGATGAAATGACAACTCTTGAAGATATGTCAGATAAAACCGAAATCACCCATGCTGAATCTGACATTACTTCTCAACAATCGCTAGAACAAAAAACAATTGCGAAATTAAAAGATAGACTATTTGCTAAGCAAACTGAGTCAGAAACAATTCAAGACACTAAAAGCAAAGTAATAAAAAGTGAACCTATTGTTGAGAGTTCAAGTTTGGGTAACTCTCGAGCTGATGTATTTGATGAATTAGATGATATTCTAGAGCAAGAAATCAACTTTTCAGCGATTGATGACGACGACTTTGATGCCTCTAGCGCGTTACAAGGGTTAGACGATGCACCTGTTCTAGCTCAAGAACCAGAAACCCGAGTTCAGTCTCCTGCAAGACCGCTCAAGCCAAAAGCAGAACCTGAAAAACCAGTTTTCGTGCCAGAGCCAACAGCGAAAGAAAAGTTTGAAGAATTGCTGAATGCTGAGCCGCCAAAGGATCCTCTTCCATCACTCGATTTATTAGATAGGCCTGATAAACAGAAAAATCCTATTTCAAAAGAAGAATTGGATGCCGTTTCTCGTCTTGTAGAAGTGAAGCTACTTGATTTTAATATTCAAGCGAGTGTAGTAGGGGTGTACCCAGGTCCCGTTGTCACGCGATTTGAGCTCGATTTAGCACCGGGTATTAAAGTTGCGAAAATCACCGGACTTGCAAAAGATTTAGCTCGTTCACTATCAGCGGTTAGTGTTCGAGTTGTAGAAGTGATCCCAGGTAAAACCTATGTTGGTCTTGAATTGCCAAATAAACATAGAGAAATTGTACGCCTTTCAGAGGTAATTAACGCCCCTAAATTTGAGCAAAACCCATCGCCATTGACCATGGTTTTAGGTAAAGACATTGCCGGTCAGCCTGTAGTGGCGGATTTGGGCAAAATGCCACACCTATTAGTTGCGGGTACAACGGGTTCAGGTAAATCTGTTGGCGTAAATGTCATGATTTTGAGCTTGCTCTACAAGTCTCCGCCAGAAGATGTGCGTATGATCATGATAGACCCGAAAATGCTAGAGCTTTCTGTTTATGAAGGTATTCCACATTTACTATGCGAAGTTGTCACAGACATGAAAGAAGCGTCAAATGCACTGCGATGGTGTGTTGGCGAAATGGAACGACGTTACAAACTCATGTCAGCACTTGGTGTCCGTAACTTAAAAGGCTATAACCAAAAAGTTCTTGCGGCCAAAGAAGCGGGTCAACCAATATTAGATCCGCTGTTCAAAGACACAGACGGCATGGCGAATGAGCCTGAAGAGCTTGATAAACTGCCTAGTATCGTTGTTGTGATTGACGAGTTTGCCGACATGATGATGATTGTAGGCAAGAAAGTTGAAGAGTTGATTGCTCGCATAGCACAAAAAGCACGTGCTGCAGGTATTCACTTAGTGCTAGCAACACAAAGACCGTCTGTTGATGTTATTACGGGTCTTATTAAAGCGAATATTCCAACTCGTATGGCTTTCCAAGTATCAAGTAAAATTGACTCTCGTACCATCTTAGATCAGCAAGGGGCGGAAAACTTACTTGGCATGGGTGACATGCTGTATTTACCACCAGGAACCAGTGTACCAATTCGTGTTCACGGCGCGTTTGTTGACGACCACGAAGTACATGCTGTTGTAAATGACTGGAAAGCCCGTGGTAAGCCAAATTATATCGAAGAAATCTTATGTGGTGATGCCACTGAAGATATTTTATTACCGGGTGAAACACCTGAAGGAGCCGACGACGAATCTGATCCACTTTATGACGAAGCCGTTAACTTTGTCATTGAATCTGGCAAGGTATCTGTTTCGAGTGTGCAGCGTAAGCTTCGTGTCGGTTATAACCGAGCTGCTCGTTTAGTTGAACAAATGGAAGCGTCAGGTGTCGTAAGTTCACCTGGGCACAATGGTGCTCGAGAAGTATTAGTCCCTAAAGGGGGAGTAAATTAAATGATGAAAAAAACACTATTATCAAGTTTAATCGGTTTGTCTTCGCTGTTTTTGTCACAAGCCGCATTTGCAGATGCTGCAATTGAACTTAAAGCTAAGCTCTCTGAAATGACGACGTTTAAAGCGAGTTTTAATCAAAAAGTAACGGATGAGCAAGGTGAAGTATTACAAACTGGCTCGGGTAACTTAGCGCTAGCACAGCCTTTAAAAATTCATTGGCAACAACAAGAGCCTGACTCAACCATGTTAGTGTCTGATGGTCATCGTGCTTATTATTACGATGAATTTGCAGAGCAAGTGACCATTATGGCTAGCCTTAACCTAATCGAAACAACGCCTTTTGTGTTATTAACTACAAATGCAAAAACACAATGGGAAAAATATCAGGTTTCTAAGACTAAAGATAATTACAAAATCATCCCTAAATCGACAACCGATTCGCAAGTAGAATCGTTAGAGCTACAGTTTAATACTGACAAACAACTTTCAAAAATATTGGTGGTGGATTTATCAGGTCAATTAACTGAGTTTAAATTTTCTGACATCAAATTAAACGGTACTTTAGACAGTAACCTGTTTAACTTTACCATTCCTAAACATGTTGTAATAGACGACCAAACTCAAAGTGAATAGGTTTTGTGAGTAATTTAGGATTTGATTTTGGCAACGATGTAAAGCCATTGGCCGCTAGAATGCGGCCAACTCAACTAACAGATTATATCGGCCAGTCACATATATTAGCCGATGATAAACCCTTATATAAAGCCATCCTGTCTGGCAGAGCACATAGTCTAATCGTTTGGGGCCCGCCTGGCGTTGGCAAAACCACCATTGCTGAAATAATTGCTAACCATGCTAATGCTCGTATTCAGCATTTATCTGCTGTGACTTCAGGTGTAAAAGAAATCCGTGAAGCAGTACTAGAAGCTAAACAAAACCTCAGTATGGGACAAAGAACTTTATTGTTCGTTGATGAAGTTCATCGATTTAATAAGTCTCAGCAAGATGCTTTTTTACCTCACATCGAAGATGGCACTTTTATTTTCATTGGTGCCACCACTGAAAACCCAAGTTTTGCTCTGAACAACGCGATTCTATCACGGGCACGTGTTTACACTTTAAAAGCTTTAACCGATGAAGAGCTTGTTCAGGTATTAAAACGCGCTATTACTAAAGATGAGACACTTTCAAAGCTTCAAATCACGGTGTCTGATGCGCAACTTATGCAAATCTCGCAGGTAAGTAGTGGTGATGCTAGAAAAGCCTTGAATTTACTTGAGCAAGCTATTGAGCTATCTGATCAACATGGCCAAGTGGTTATTACATCTGATGTACTTAATCAGCTATTACCTTCTCATTTTGCAAAATATGATAAAGGCGGAGACTTATTCTACGACCTGATCTCAGCGTTTCATAAATCAGTTAGGGGTAGTGATCCAGATGCTGCACTTTATTGGTATTGTAGAATTCTAGCAGGTGGTGGTGACCCGCTTTATGTCGCAAGAAGGCTTTTAGCCATTGCCACCGAAGATATTGGCAATGCTGATCCAAGAGCGATGCAAGTCGCATTAAATGCGTGGGATATTTTTCAACGTGTGGGGCCAAGTGAAGGCGAGAGAGCCATTGCACAGGCGACTATCTATTTAGCCAGTGCAGCAAAAAGTAACGCAGTTTATATGGCATTTAATCAAGCTAAACAAGATGCAGCAACCGACCCAGATTATCAAGTACCCGTTCATTTACGTAACGCACCGACAAAGCTCATGAAAGAGCTAGGTTATGGTGATGAATATCGATATGCCCATAATGAAGAAGGGGCATTTGCCGCAGGAGAAAACTACTTTCCTGAAGAAATCAAAGATAGGCAATATTATGTGCCTTCTGAACGCGGCTTAGAAAAGCAGATCAAAGATAAGCTTGAATATTTAAAGTCATTAAATCAAATGAGTGTGAACAAAAGATATTCAAATGATTAAAATGTACCTCTCAATTGCACTTGGAGGCGCACTTGGTGCGTGTTTAAGGTTTTTTATTAGTGATACAATGCTTAAACTGCTGGGTAGGGGATTCCCATTTGGCACTTTGACCGTTAATATAATCGGTTCATTATTATTGGGAGTTGTATTTGGCTTACTTGAAAAACAAGTACTCGCGGTAAGCCCTTATAAGTCACTTATTGTGATTGGTTTCTTAGGTGCATTAACAACTTTCTCTACATTCTCAATGGACTCTTTGTTGCTACTTCAACAAGGGCAAATTGTGAAGATGATTCTCAATATCACCTTAAATGTGGTGTTATGTATTTTTATGGCTTGGTTAGGCCTTAACTTAGTCATGCAAAAAGGTTAAAAGCAAAATGTTAGATTCAAAATATTTACGTCAGGATATTGCTGAAGCAGCAGCTCGACTAGCTAAACGTGGCTTTGAGCTTGATGTTGATGCGATTAATGCTTTAGAAGAGCAACGCAAAGCGCTTCAAACAAAAACACAAGAATTACAAAGCGAAAGAAACAGCCGCTCCAAAGCAATTGGTCAAGCTAAAGCTAAAGGCGAAGATATTCAGCCACTACTAGACGCTGTTGCTAACCTTGGCGACCAACTTACAGCGGCTAAGAACGAACAAGACGAAATTTTAGCTAAGCTAAATAATATCGCTTTAACTTTACCTAACTTACCTGCTGAAGATGTGCCAGCAGGCAGTGATGAAAGTGAAAATGTTGAAATCATCAAATGGGGTGAACCTAAACAGTACGATTTTGAAGTTAAAGATCACGTAGATTTAGGTGAAGCGCTTGATAAAGGCTTAGACTTTGAAGCGGGTGTTAAACTAACTGGCTCTCGCTTCACTGTAATGCGTGGTGGTGTTGCGCGTATGCACCGTGCACTAGTACAATTCATGCTTGATACACACGCTGATAAGCATGGCTACACTGAAATGTACGTACCTTACCTTGTAAACAAAGACAGCTTGCTAGGTACAGGCCAGTTACCTAAGTTCGCAGGTGATTTATTCCACACTAAAGGTTTAATCAACGACGATGGTGAAGAGCAAGAAGGCTTCAGCTTAATTCCAACGGCTGAAGTTCCGCTTACAAACTGTGCACGTGATGAAATCTTTGATGAAAAAGAACTTCCAATCAAAATGACTGCACACACGCCTTGTTTCAGAAGTGAAGCGGGTAGTTACGGCCGTGATACACGTGGTTTAATTCGTCAACACCAGTTTGATAAAGTAGAACTTGTTCAACTTGTAAAACCAGAAGACTCAATGGCAGCGCTTGAAGAGCTAACTGGTCACGCTGAATATATTTTACAAGCATTAGAGCTACCGTACAGAAAAGTTGTGTTATGTACTGGTGATATGGGCTTTGGTGCAACAAAAACATACGATCTAGAAGTATGGTTACCGGCTCAAGACACGTACCGTGAAATTTCATCTTGCTCAAACATGTGGGATTTCCAAGCACGACGTATGCAAGCACGTTTTCGCCGTCAAGGTGAAAAGAAGCCTGAGCTACTTCACACATTAAATGGTTCTGGTCTAGCCGTTGGCCGTACGTTAGTAGCAATTTTAGAAAACTATCAACAAGCAGATGGTTCAATCGTGGTACCAAAAGTATTACGTCAATACATGGGCGGTTTAGAAGCCATTAAATAAGACTTCTGTACAAATGATTAAGGTCGCTTTTAGCGGCCT
Organism: Pseudoalteromonas sp. AWM4_233; assembly: GCF_056158285.1. NCBI lineage: Bacteria > Pseudomonadati > Pseudomonadota > Gammaproteobacteria > Alteromonadales > Pseudoalteromonadaceae > Pseudoalteromonas > Pseudoalteromonas sp. AWM4_233. The sequence goes on from NZ_JBSWSZ010000001.1 coordinate 1,772,611, forward strand.
TTTTTGTGTCTGTAAGATCCTAATAAATATGCACTTTATTTAGTCAAAGAATTACAGTGAAATGACAATGCGAATTTTCATTGATTTTAGATTCTTAATCCATATATATAGATTTATCAAATTCAAATTTCATATATTATCTTTTGCTTGTCTAAATTATTCTTTTTTTCTTAGAGTTAATTTTAATTATGTAAATTATATTGCAGCTATATGAAGAATATGTTTTATTAGGTTCCAAGGGTTGGCCAATCCTGCTTTTATGAAGCGTTAAAGTCATTTCTTTAATTGTCTTCGTGTTCTCGTATTTACAAAATTAGACTTTATAAAACATGCATCATTTTAATTTGAGCGTAAAGGCTAATAACATTTGAATTTTACGTTTTTATTAACTATTCATTAAATGTTGCAATGTTTTGCAGTGTTAATAAACAAAAGGTGAGGATTTACCTATGAAGAGACAAAAGCGTGATCGATTAGAAAGAGCACATTCCCAAGGATATAAAGCAGGTTTAGCAGGACGCTCAAAAGAACTTTGTCCATATCAACAATTAGAATCTAGATCAGAATGGTTAGGCGGGTGGCGAGAAGCCGTAGACGACCGCAATATGTTTAAAACTTAATTTATAGTGAATTTAATACAACAAAGCCCTCAAATGAGGGCTTTGTTGTTAGAGCAACTATTTAGAAAATCTAATTAGAATGCGCTTGTATCTTGGAAAAGACCTACTTTAAGATCTTTTGCTTCATAGATAACGCGACCATCTACTTCAACAGTACCGTCAGCAAGACCCATGAATAATTTACGCTTAATTACACGCTTCATATCTACACGGTAAGTTACTTTTTTAGCTGTTGGTAAGATTTGACCTGTGAATTTAACTTCGCCTACACCTAGTGCACGTCCAAGACCTGGGCCGCCAGACCAACCTAAGAAAAAGCCAACGATCTGCCACATTGCGTCTAGACCAAGACAACCAGGCATTACTGGGTCGCCTTTAAAGTGACAATCGAAGAACCAAAGGCTAGGGTCAATGTCTAACTCAGCAATAATTTGACCTTTGCCAAATTCACCACCGTTATCGTTGATCTCAATGATGCGATCCATCATTAGCATGTTGTCACTTGGTAAACGGCAGTTGCCTTCACCAAACATTTCACCACGACCACATAGGATCAATTCTTCTTTTGTGTAGCTGTTCTTTGGTTCCATAGTATTAATACTTTTTCTTCAAAATAAAAATTCAGGCTACTTTAGCTTACAGATGTACGCCAAACAACTCTGAACAGTTGATTATTGTTAATATTTTAAACATTTAAACATTTTTATATGACAACTTGCATCAACTTGGGCGATTTTTAGAATACATTTCTTTATAATGATTCTTGTTAACTTAGTTCATTTTGGATCGACATGATTTTATTCGTAGACGCTTTAACTGTGATTGATTTTTCTTACTTTTGTAATAAAAGAGGGCCGGTAGGTGAAAGTTGGATTGCTGACTTAACACTTCATGGAGACTTGAATGATGAGTCTATGGTTTTAGATTTTGCACTGGTAAAAAAACAGATTAAACGGATTATCGATGACACAATCGACCATAAACTTGCAATACCTACAGGTTTGAATGGTACATACAGCATTGAAAACGAACAAGTGAAGTTAGATGCACAATTCGGTGACGAACAACACATTGCGATGTATGCACCAGAACAAGCTATTTGCTTAATTGATGCTGAAACAGTGAACGAACAATCAGTGATAGCGTTCTTGAAGCAACAAATTATGCCTAAGATGCCTGAAAACGTAAAAGACATTGATATTGAACTTCGTCCAGAACAAACTTCTAGCTTTTATTACCACTACAGCCATGGCTTGAAGAAGCATGATGGAAATTGTCAGCGCATCGTTCACGGCCACCGTTCATTGATTGGTATTAGCCTCGATAACATTCCTATGCCTCGTCTCCAAAAAGAATGGTCACGTAAATGGGAAGATATTTACCTTGGCTCTGAAGAAGATTTGATTGATAACTCAGAACTAAAGCATGTTAAAGCTTTAGACTCTGACTACTCGTTTTCATATACGTCCTCGCAGGGGTATTTTGAATTAGCAATCAGTAAAGCGCGTTGTGATATCTTACCTTGTGATACAACAGTTGAGTGTATTGCTGATTACTTAGCAACAGAAATTAAAAAGGCGCACCCTGACAATGCTGTGAAAGTAAAAGCATTTGAAGGCGTAGGCAAAGGAGCCATTGCTTATGCTTAAAAATGTATTGATTGCGTTAGTTGGTTTGACAGCCAGTGTCAGTTCAATGGCATTAGAACTGAAAGGCAGCCTAACGCAAGGCGGTATGATCATCGGTAAATTAGACAAGCCTAACTCGGTCTATTTTAATGGTAAAGCATTAAAAATAACCAAAGAGGGAGAGTTTGTTTTCGGTTTTGGCCGAGATGCAGATACAAAGCATACTTTAACTTGGGTAGACCAAGCAGGTAAACAGCATACTCAAGACATTGTGATCACTAAGCGTGAATATAAAATTGATCGCATTACGGGTGTCGAAAAGAAGTACGTTTCACCACCTGACTCAGTGCTTGCTCGCATTAAAGATGATGCAAAACGTGTGCGAGCTGCGCGAGCAGGAGAGTCTGATTTTACATATTTTAAAGACACCGTTTTACGTCCAGCCAAAGGCCGTATTTCAGGTGTTTATGGCAGTCAGCGCTTTTTTAATGGCAAACCTAGAAACCCACATTTTGGTTTAGACATTGCCAATACAACGGGCACGCCAGTTTGGGCACCACTTGCGGGTAAAGTGGTTATGGCGGATCCTGAACTATACTATAGCGGTGGTACGGTGATCATCGACCATGGTCATGGCATTACATCTACCTATATTCACCTAAATAAAATACATGTAAAGGTTGGCGATAAAGTAAAAGTCGGTGATCATTTTGCAGATATAGGAGCCACAGGCCGTGTAACTGGCCCGCATTTAGACTGGCGTTTCAACTGGTTCAATGAACGTCTTGACCCTGCATTATTAATGACAGATAAACTAGCAAATACGAAGTAGTAACTTAAATGAATGATATTGAAAAACAAGCCTTGATCGAGCAACGTATTAAAGAGTCTGTTACGTCTGTAACTAAGACTGTTTTTCCTGGACGCACAAATCACCACAATACTTTATTTGGTGGTGATGCGCTGGCTTGGATGGATGAAGTTGCATTTATCGCGGCAACACGTTTTTGTCGCAAGCCTTTAGTTACTATTTCTTCAGATAGAGTAGATTTTAAAGAAGCTATTCCAGCGGGCACTTTCGCTGAATTAGTAGCGACTGTATCTCATGTTGGTAATACCAGTTTAAAAGTAGATGTTAATATCTTCCTAGAGCGAATGCACAAAGATGATAAACATTTAGCTATTTCGGGTAGTTTCACCTTTGTTGCTGTTGATGATAATCACAGACCAACACCAGTTGTTTGTGAAAATATGCTTAAAGGTTTTAAGTAGTATTTATGCAATGAGGGCTTGGTAGCCCTCATATCTCATCTGTAATTTCTTCGATAATATTAAATAACTGCTCTTCTTCCATATCTAGATGATCTATCACGTCATCCATGATGTTTCTCCATTCAGTATTTACTTCGCTTGGTTTGTCTTTTAAAAAAGCACAGTGTCTCGAGAGTTTGAGAATACACAGTAAATCTAACCCAATTTTGTCTAACTCTTCTGATTGAAATAAGCCATCGATGTCATGTTGGTAGTATATAATGTTTATCATGACTTTTGGTAAGCGCCATTGCTGCGCTAGTAAAGCACCAATGGTCGCATGATTAGTTTGGTATTTATCAAACTGCAATTTAGCTGCGTCATCCCAATTGTTTTCGCCTGCAAAAGACATCACTTCTTCAAAATCGTCAAAATGTTGATTTAAAATTGCCACACCGACGCCATGAAAAAGCGCAAGCATATAAGCGTGATTAGACAAGGCCGGTTTTTCGAGTTTAATTGCAACTATACTGGCAATATGGGCTATATCGGTTTGCACATCCCAAAATTTAGCCATAGTTGGATCTGTACCAACAGCAGCTTTAACTGCGACGGCTTTAACTAAGGGGACTAATCTCTTCAAGCCTAAGATCATAATCGCTTGATCGATTGATTCTATTTCTTTCGCGCGACGAAAAGCGCTTGAATTGACGACTTGAAGTATTGCTGCACAGATCCCAACATCTTCTTGTAGAATTTCAGATACACGAGAAATGTTTGGCTCTGGCTTTTTAGTTTCTTCAGAAAACTTTATGAGCGCTTCAGGCCTTGGTGGAATTGAAACACTTCTAAGAATTGCCTTTTCTTCATTGGTTAATGATATTGGCATACCATAACTCCAATCTAATTAACTATTTAAATCATAGTTTATGGTTCAGAAAAGTGGTATTGAATTGACGGGTAGGAGTGGAAAAAGAATTGCGTAGTAAACTACGCAATTCATATTTAACTTATTTACATAGCTTCGTATTCTTCTTGCCAGAAGAACTTTTCTTCACCGAAAGCAGGAACTAGTCCATCTAGCCAAGTTGCTTCTTCATCGTATTTTGCGAAGAATGGACGCTGAACCCACTCAGGGTTGCGCGCTTGGATAAAGCGAAGTACAAATACTTTTTCACCAGCAATTTCAGTAACACCTGACACTTCAACTTTACCAGGACCAGCACTCATCGAAGGGCCACGTACTGTTCTACTCACACCAGAAACTTGCTTGTAAGCATCGCGGAAAATTTCCCAAGTTTTGTAAAGTGGTAATTCGAAGTAGCGCTTAGCACCTGTATCACGCTCAATGAACATATAGTAAGGGATCATGCCCATTTGAGTTTGTTCTTTCCACATTTCAGCCCACATATCTGAATCAACGTTTAAGTTGTTTAACAGTGGAGCCTGAGTACGGATCTGTGCGCCAGTTTTACGGATAAGTTTGATTGCTTCACGGCTAATGTCTGTACGTAATTCTTGCTTATGGTTAACGTGCGCCATAATTGAAACATGTTTGCCTGCATCTACAAGCTCTTTTAATAACGCTAATAGGTCTTGCGCATCTGGATCAGTAACGTAACGGAATGGCCAGAATGTTAAAGACTTAGTACCAATACGAATAGTCTTGATGTGATCAAAGCGCGGCTCTTTTAGTGCTTCTAGGTACTTACGTAACTTCACAGTTCGCATAACCATAGGGTCGCCACCTGTCATCAATAGATCGGTTACTTCAGTGTGTGATGCAAGATAATTGTGCAGTAACTCTTCATCGTTATTGTTAAAACGCGTTGCTTTTCCTACAAACTGCGCCCAACGGAAACAGAAAGTACAATAAGAGTGACAATATTGACCTTGAGCAGGGAAGAACAACACAGTTTCTTTGTATTTGTGTTGAATACCTTCAACTTGCTCGCCTTCAAAAGTTGGTACATTCTTATCCATCTGTCCGGCAGGGTGCGGATTCAACTTTTGACGAAGTTGTGTTGCCAATTCAAAAACTTCTTCTGGCGTATGCTCACGCTTTAATAGTGCAGCCATCTGTTCATATGACTCATCATCAAGCATGCCTCGCTGTGGGAAAGTTAATTGGAATACCGGATCATTAGGTACTTTATCCCAATCAATTAGCTCTTCGATTACATAATTATTAACTCGAAAAGGAAAAACATTGGCGACAACACGCATCTCAAAGCGTAAATGCTCAGGAAGTTGATGCAGTTGTTCAATCTTATCTATCTGACGATGTTGATAAACATTGAATTTAGGTGGTACATAAGCTTCTGCTGGCTGCAATTGGACGGTTTGCTGCATATGTTAGTTTACTCTACTTCTAATTACATAAAGCGCAGTAGTCTAACAAATTAATAGTTATGTTTCAGCGTTATTTGTATCAGTTCGAACAAATAACGCTAAGTTTATGAATATAAGCTTTAGTATTCTTCTGTGGTGATAGCTTGGTAAATTGCAGTGCATAAAGCCATTATGTCGATATCTGAGCTGATATAAGGTGGCATTATATAAATCAGCTTGCCAAACGGTCTGATCCAAACCTTATGTTCTCTAATAAAATACTTTTGAATTTTTGCGACATCTACAGAACGATTGACTTGAACGACACCAATACCACCTAATACTCTGACATCTTCAACAGCATTTAATTCTGAACATTGAGATAAGTAAGTATTCATTGTCTGTTCGATACGATTAATTTGTGAAAGCCAATCGTTTTCTTCTAGTAGCTCTAAGCTGGCATTAGCCGCAGAGCAGGCAAGAGGATTACCCATAAAAGTTGGTCCGTGCATTAATACGCCAGCTTCACCTTGACTGATCCCGACAGCGACATCTTCTGTTGCCAGTGTCGCAGAAAGCGTCATCGCACCACCAGTCAATGCTTTCCCGATACACATAATATCTGGACTGATGTTTGCGTGTTCACATGCAAACATTTTTCCTGTTCTACCAAAGCCAGTAGCAATTTCATCTAAAATGAGGAGTACTTGATATTTATCACACAGTGCTCTGAGCTTTTTGAGATAAGACGGATGATAAAAGTTCATACCACCAGCGTTTTGTACTATGGGTTCGATAATAAAAGCGGCGACTTCATTGCTATGTTGTTCAAACGCGTGTTCTAACGCTGCAAGTTCGGCTTCATTTTCGTTATCGTAAAAACCAGCTTTTGGTGCTTCGACAAAGATATGTTCAGGTAAGAAACCCTGATACATGCTGTGCATTGAATTAACTGGGTCGCAAACACTCATCGCAGCGAAGGTATCACCATGATAGCCTTTTCTAGCGGTCATGAGCTTTGTTTTAGTGGTTTCACCTTTACTTATCCAGTATTGCAATGCCATTTTTATTGCAACTTCAACGCTTACAGAACCGCTGTCGGCTAAAAACACTTTTTGTAAAGGTTCTGGGCTAATTGCAACCAGCTTTTTACATAGGTCAACCGCTGGAGCATGTGTGATCCCACCAAACATAACATGGCACATTGTTTGTGCTTGTTGTTGTATTGATGCGACTATTTTAGGGTGATTGTATCCATGTATGGCACTCCACCAAGAGGCCATGCCATCGATGAGTTCAGTGCCATCATCAAGATAAAGTTTGTTCTTATCAGTATGAGTAACACCATACACAGGTAACGGATCACCTATAGACGTATAGGGGTGCCAAATATGCTGTTTATCGAATTTGATATCTATAGGGTGATTATTGCTCACTTGTAAACCTTTAGTTTTGCTGTGACGTTGACAATACTACGACACTCAGTAGACTAAGCCAATCACCGTCAAATCAAACGCCTAATTAATAGACAGGCTAAGAATAAAAAGAGTATCAGATTATGGCTACAGTTCGTCACGATTGGACTTACGAAGAAGTAAAAGCACTATTTAACATGCCGTTTAACGACTTGCTATTTAAAGCAGCAAGTATTCACCGTGAGAACTTTAATCCAAACGAAGTACAGATCTCGACCTTACTTTCAATTAAGACGGGGGCATGCCCTGAAGACTGTAAATATTGTCCACAGTCAGCGCATTATAAAACAGACTTAGATCGTGAACGTCTAATGGAAGTAGAAAAAGTAGTAGAGCAAGCGAGATTAGCCCGATCGAAAGGCGCAACACGTTTCTGTATGGGCGCTGCATGGTCTGACCCAAAAGACAGAGACATGCCTTATATTGCTAAAATGGTGCGTGAAGTAAAGGAACTTGGGCTAGAGACATGTATGACCCTGGGGATGCTTGATAATGAAAAAGCACACGCCCTTAGAGATGCAGGTCTTGATTACTATAATCATAACCTTGATACTTCGCCTGAATATTATCAGCAAATAATCACAACACGTACTTATCAAGACAGATTAGATACATTAGACAATGTGCGTGATGCGGGCATGAAAGTATGTTCAGGTGGTATTGTTGGCATGGGTGAGCAAGCGGGTGACCGTTATGGTTTATTAATGCAACTTGCAAACTTACCAAAACAACCTGAAAGTGTTCCGATTAACATGCTTGTAAAAGTTAAAGGCACACCACTTGAAGATGTTGAAGATCTAGACCATTTTGAATTTATTCGAACTATTGCTACTGCACGTATTATGATGCCGCACAGTTATGTGCGTCTGTCAGCTGGTCGAACTGCAATGAATGAGCAAATGCAGTCAATGTGTTTCTTCGCTGGCGCTAACTCAATTTTCTACGGTGACAAGTTACTGACTACGGAAAATCCAGAAGCCGATGCTGATATGAACTTACTTAAGAAGCTCGGTATGAATCCAGAGAAACGTCAAGACTACTCTGATGAAGCGTACGAAGCGTCTTTAAGTTCAAAAATTGCTGATAAGGCAACGTCAGAGCTATTTTACGAAGCATAGTGAATGGCTTTTGAATTTATACAAGAAGCGCTGCAACAGAGACGAGTAGAGTCTTTGTTGCGTGCTCGCAATGTAATTGCCGATTCAAGTGACGCACGCTTTTTAACGAGCAAAAATGGTAAGCACTATCTTAACTTTGCCAGTAATGATTATCTTGGTTTAGGGTCTAATTTAGAGTTACAAGGTACACTGACAGGCAGCCGCTCTTCGGCACTTGTTACAGGATATCACCAGTGCCATAAAGATTTTGAATCCTTACTGTGTAAACATTTTGGCTACGAGTCAGCTTTACTATTTAGCACGGGCTTTAGTGCAAACTGCAGTGTGATTAAGTCTCTTTTTTCACAAAGTTCGGGCTCAAAAGCCGCGTTAGATTCTGTCATTTTCCAAGACAAACTTAACCACGCCAGTTTAATAGATGGGGCTTTACAATCTGATGCCAAGCATATCCGTTTCAACCATAATGACATGGGGCACTTACGACAGCGTTTAGAAAAAAGTAAAGCTGCTAATAAGTTAATTATTAGCGAAGGCGTGTTCTCAATGGATGGAGACTGTGCGCCGCTGAAGCAGCTAATGGAATTAAAACAGCAGCACAATGCTTGGCTGATGTTAGATGATGCACACAGCTTTGGTGTATTGGGCGAGAATGGCCTGGGAAGTGTAGGCCTAGGTTGCAAGCCTGAAATTCTAGTTATTACTTTCGGTAAAGCAATGGCGTGTCAGGGCGCGGCGGTTTTAGCAAGCAAAACAGTCATCGACTTTTTACTCCAGTTTAATCGTGATTATATTTATTCGACGTCTATGTCACCGCTCATGGTGCAAGCCGCAGAGCAGCAGTTTTTACGTGTACTTGACGCGAGTGAGCAGAGAAAGCACTTGTTTAGTAATATTGCGTTATTCAAGCAGCTTTGTTCTGATCTAAATATTCCTGTAATGCCGTCAGAGACCGCCATACAACCTGTTGTGTTAGGGAGCGCTGAAAATGCATTAAGTGCGCAAGCTAAGCTCAAAGAGCAAGGGATTTGGCTAACAGCAATTCGCCCGCCTACTGTTCCGCACAATACGGCCAGACTCAGGATCACAATGACCGCAGCACATACTCATGATGATATTAAAAAGCTAGTAACAGCCTTAAAGGTGTCTACATGATTGCAACACCCGATAAACTGTCAACGGCGAAGCAGTTTTCAAAAGCTGCAGGGCAATACAAGCAACATGCGCATGTGCAAAAGTTGGCTGCCGAGTTGTTATTCTCAAGATTGAATAAACAAAGCCAAGTCATGCTCGACTTAGGCGCTGGTCCTTTATTGCATCAGCATAAACTTAAACATCATAGTGAGTGTCTAGTTGCGATGGATCTGAGTTTGGGCATGTTGTCTGAAACGCATCCGGAGGATAATGTGAATCGTGTTTGTGCAGATATGGATAAACTGCCTTTTACAGAAAATGTATTCGATGCTGTATTTTCAAACTTTGCAATTCAGTGGAGTGCAGATCCTGAAACTTTATTTAAATCACTTCATTTTGCGAGTAAGTCAGGCTCTCAAGTTTTATTATCGACAGTATTAGATGGTTCTTTGTCTGAAATAGCTCAGGCATGGAAAGCTGTGGACGATAAACAACACATTAATGATTTTTTGAATCTAACTCAGTTAATCAAAATTGCACAAAGTGTTGGATTCAAAGTGGTGTATTCAAATCAGCTCTGTCTTGAAGATCACTATGACAAACCAATCAATGCCATCAAATCAGTGAAAAATATCGGTGCAAATCATCTGACCGACTGTCAAAAAGAGCAAGGTCTATTGGGTAAAGCGGCTTATAAAAATCTACTGTCCGCTTTTCCATTACGAGACGGTAAAGCGGTTATTAGCTACCAAGTCGGTATTTTGGAGTTAACGAAATAATGAATTCATTTTTTATCACAGGGACCGATACTGAAGTCGGTAAAACCCATGTTACTTGTTTATTACTCAAGTTCTTGACTCAACATAAGCGCTCGGCGATTGGTTTTAAGCCTATTGCAGCCGGAGCTGAAGAAGCATTTGGCCAGTTAGTCAATGAAGACGCTTTAAACATCATGGAGTCTTCAAATGTCCATGCTAAGTATGAACAAATTAATCCAATTTGTTTCGAGCCGCCAATTGCGCCTCATATTGCAGCGCAACGTGCAAACAAAGTAATTACACAAATAGAACTTAATCATCATTATAAAGAGATTCTATCCGTCGGTGCCGAGTCCACTCTTGTAGAAGGTGCTGGTGGCTGGTCTTTACCAATCAATGACTCTGAATATTTGTCTGATTGGGTAAAAGCCCGAGAAATACCTGTTATTTTAGTTGTTGGTATGAAGTTAGGCTGCTTGAATCACACACTGCTTACAATTCAAGCGCTCAAAGCTCAAGGGGTGAAATGTGTAGGCTGGATTGCAAATGAGATAGATCCCAACATGTCGGAATTTGATGCAAACCTTGAAAGTTTGAAAGCACGCATTGATGCGCCTTTACTTGCTGTCGCACCTTTTGCAAAAAGCAAAGCAAAATTGAAAATTTACAAGGCACTAACCGATCTTTTTGCAATTAACTTGTAAGTGCATGTATTTAATCTGAGCTCTTGATACTAAATCTATCTCTAGCTGCAGAGTTGAAGAGCACTTATAAACTTAATATCTATAAGTTAGTAAATCTCTTAACCAAAACTAAGGTTTTTTAAGCCAAGTTTATTTTGAATTAAAAAAGTGATATCTCAATAAATATCACTTTTAATTTCAGGTTTGTATTTATTAACGAATAATCTGAATTTAGATTAGAAAAATTCAAAGAATGAGATCACAAATTCGGTACCTTCATTGGGCTCACTTAACACTTCAACTTTTGCATTATGTTGCTGCAAAATGCTATATGAAATAGACAAGCCTAAACCAGTGCCTTCGCCTGGAGCTTTAGTTGTGAAAAAAGGGGTGAATATTTCTTTTATGTTTTCTTGAGGAATGCCTTTACCTTCATCTTTTACACGCACCATGATTTTTGTACGCTCTCTATAGCAACGTACGAACAAAGTTCCACCCTCAGCCATGGCCTGCTTTGCGTTAACAAACAGGTTTATAAAGACTTGTTGTAATTTACTTTCTATGCCTAAAATCGTCGCGCTTTCTAACAGGTCAGTTTCGATATGGTGTTTATATTTGAATTCATTGCTTACCATATTAAGAGATTTATTTATGACTTTGGTCACATCGATTGGCTCTAGTTCATCGTTGTCCATCCGAGAGAAAGTACTCAAATCTGCCACAATGGCCTTGACTCTTTCTAACCCCTCGACTGAAGATTTTAAAATTTCGTCGCTGTCTTTAAATAAAAATGGCAATTCATATTCTTCATAGTTTTTGTTTAATTGTGACAACGAGTTACTCGATTGTTCATCAGCAAGCGGCTGCAACGCAGATTTAATATCTTTGATATAGTCAGCCATGGTATCGAGGTTACTTAATACAAAGCCAACCGGGTTATTAATTTCATGGGCAACACCAGCAGCAAGGTAACCTAGAGAAGCCAGCTTTTCTTGTCCAACGAGTTGCAATTGTGTTTGTTCTAAAACTTTGTTTGTTTCTTCAAGGTTTATGAGTTGTTGTTGAAGCTCTTCTTCAGCTCTCTTTCTTTCAATCGCAATAGAAAGCATGCTTCTTGATGACTCAAGAGTTTGTAGTTTGGTGATATTGATATCTTGTTGGTCTTGATAGAGTAAAACTGCAACACCAACCGTTTTTTTATCTTCAAGTGTGAGTGTGTACAGAGGTACCATGACGCAAAATTGATAAAAATCTTGTGCTTCGTTACTTATGTCATTGGTATCTATGAGTTGTGTTTCTTGCTCTTTTTGTAATAAATCGAATACTTTTTCTCTGTCGAGTTGAGCAAGAAAAGACTTTAACAGTTGCAAGTGCTCATTTATTTCAGATTCGGTACTCGTTTGAGTGTAGTATTGAAATTGACCGTAATTACATTGATTATCAAGTTCAATGAATAAATTATCTGGTTTAGATAAAAACGCACAGGTTCTTTCGAGATAGTTTTCAACAATCTTATTTAGCGTTGGCTTGCTCCAGGTTTCAGCTAAAAGGCCAGTTAAAAAAGACAGTTGAGTTTGTTGGTTTTCGACTTCCATACGCGTTTCATCATTTAAAACTTCTTGTTCTAATAGCTCTCGAGTATAGTTTTCAAGCTGCATTTCGGCGAGCTTTCTAGCTGCTCGCTCTCTTTTTAGTGCGCGTTCAAGTACGTCTATTTTGTTTTGTGTTTCTTCACTCATAGAAACCTTACTTCTATATGACAAGCTTCATCACCCTCGTGTAAACATTTCGATTGAGAAATAGAGACTTCTTCCCCAAAATGCTTCGCCGCTCCTAAAATGAGCCCTTCAGATAAATGACATAGCTTTCGTTCTGATCGATAAATCATCGTCAGATGTTGATCATTTTGGTCTTTATAATCAAATTCAGGAAGATTTGAATCTGCATAGAGTTTTTTTACTTCAACGTGAATTAAGTTATCAACCATATGTAGAAACGCATGCAGAGATGGCGCTTGTTTTGCTTCACTGGGTGCCATAGGCATGAGTTTAGCAAATAAGAACTCTCCAAAAGTTCTAAGTAAATCAGAAGCTGGTACGTTTAATGCTTCACAATAATAAGTGACGATGCTGAACATTTCGCTGTCATCGTACTTTATTGAAGATGTGTAGATCCCTTGAGAGGGAAGGTCGAGTGTATTTAACATGGTGTCCCATGCTTCTAAGCCATGATTGGTTTCTACAAACTCTTGTAGCGCGTTGAAAACACTGCCTTTCATATAAATCTCCGCATTTTGCGTTATGAGGTTGATATATTTTTAAAATAGTGTCACTTTTTACTTAACGCAATGTTTTAAAATCATTTGTAGAAACATAAGGTTTTATTAAATGTCTGATAAATTGCCAATTTTGATTGTGGATGATGAGACACAAGTACTTAACGCTTTAAAACGCCTGTTTAGAAAGGAGTTTGAAGTGACTGTGTGTGATAAACCACTTGAAGCTGTCGAAATTTTAAAACAGCAAGAATTTGCGCTTATCATTTCAGACATGAAAATGCCATTGATGAGTGGTGCAGAACTGCTTGCCCAGGCTTTTATCATCAATCCAAACACAGCTCGTATTCTACTTACGGGCTACTCAGACATCGACTCAACTGCTTTAGCAATTAATGAAGGCAAGATCTCAAACTATGTCAGTAAACCTTGGCGCAACGACGATTTAAAAGAAATTGTGATGCAAGCTTGTGATCAGTATCAATTAAAGCAGTCTGTTATTCGTTTACAAAATGAGTTAGAAGAGAAAAATAAACAATTACAAACTTACAACGATGAACTTGAAAGTAAAGTTCAAGCTCGAACCTCATCACTTTCTCAGCTTACTGACAAATTGAAAAACGTGAATCAAAAGCAGCGCAAACTGTTTCATGACGTCATCGAGATGATTAACCTAATCATTGAAGACACGACAGGTAGTGACGATGGACACATAAAGCGCGTAGCTTCTCATTGTCGGTTAGTTGCTAAGCACCTAGGGTTAGAAAAGCCACTCATTACTCAAGCTTACTTAGCTGGGTTAATGCATGAAATTGGTAAGGTGTCATTACCTGATGAGCTTGTTAAATGCACTGAAAATGAATTGACGAAAGATCAACTCATAGCAAAGCAACAAAATGCTATAAAAGGCGCTGAAATCCTTCAAAAACTGCCTAATTTGCAAATTATAGGCAAAGGTATTTTGCATCAATACGAACACTATAATGGTACTGGTTTACCTGATCATTTAATCGCAGATAACATACCTACTATCAGCCGTATTCTTACCATAGTAAATGATTACGATAAGTTATTAATCGGTCGTATTACTGGTGAGAAGATGCAGCAAGATCAAGCAATGCAAACTATGCGAACTTTAGCAACTGAGTTTTATGACTCACACATCCTAGATGTGTATTTTGAATTACTATCGAGCGGTAAGGTGTTCGAAAATCATGATATTGACGTGTGTGTCGGAGTGAGTTGTTTAGAAACAGGTATGCATTTAACACAGGATCTATTGAATAAACAGGGCGCTGTTATCTTAACAGCTGGAACCGAAATCACCCCAAGTATTATTGAAAAGTTACAAAAGTATCAAAAGGATTGGAATTATATTTTTAACGTGTTCGTGCATTAGTTTCTATTCTTAACCACTCTCTGGTGGCTCTCAAAAAACCTTTAGTTTAAAATACGGCTAGTTTTACTTTATATGCTATTTGGAGCTCGTTATTTTAAACGTATCTAATGTCACCATGCAGTTTGGTGCAAAACCACTTTTTGAAAACATTTCTGTTAAATTTGGTGATGGAAATCGCTACGGTCTCATCGGTGCCAATGGATGTGGTAAATCGACATTCATGAAAATTTTAGGCTCTGAGCTTGAACCTTCTGCGGGTAACGTGAGTGTAGCTCCAAATATTCGTTTAGCGAAACTTAATCAGGATCAATTCGCTTACGAGCAATACTCTGTTATTGATACCGTTATTATGGGTCACAAAGAGCTTTGGGAAATTAAAGCCGAGCGTGATCGTATCTACTCTTTACCAGAAATGAGTGAAGAAGATGGTATGAAAGTGGCAGATCTTGAAACACAATTTGCAGAAATGGATGGTTACTCGGCTGAAGCAAAAGCGGGTGAATTACTACTAGGCGTTGGCATAGGTACTGAGCAACACTATGGCTTAATGTCGGAGGTCGCACCGGGTTTCAAACTTCGAGTACTTCTTGCGCAGGTGCTATTTGCTGATCCTGACATCATGCTACTAGATGAACCAACCAACAACTTGGACATCTACACAATTAAATGGTTAGAAGAAGTGCTTAATCAGCGTGATTGCACCATGTTAATTATTTCGCACGACCGTCACTTCTTAAACTCCGTTTGTACGCACATGGCCGATATCGACTACGGTGAATTACGTGTCTATCCAGGTAACTATGACGAGTATATGTTTGCAGCGACTCAAGCGCGAGAAAAACTATTAAACGAGAATGCTAAGAAGAAAGCGCAAATTGCAGAACTTCAACAATTCGTGTCTCGCTTCTCGGCAAATGCTTCAAAAGCAAAACAAGCCACATCTCGTGCGAAACAGATTGATAAAATTCAACTTGATGAAGTTAAAGCATCGTCTCGTCAATCGCCTTTCATTCGTTTTGAACAAAGCAAGCAGCTTTTCAGAAATGCACTTGAAATTACCAATGTATCACAGGGTTATGACAGCACTTTGTTCTCAGGCTTAGAAGGCTTAGTCGAAGTGGGTGAGCGCATCGCTATCATAGGTGAGAATGGTGTGGGTAAATCAACGTTACTCCACACCTTAGCGGGTCGTTTGGCACCTAAGGCAGGTGAGTTTAAATGGTCTGAAAATTCAAATATTGGTTATTATGCCCAAGACCATGCTGATGAGTTTGAAAAAGACCAAACTGTATTTCAGTGGATGGAGCAATGGCAGCAAGAAGGTGACGACGAGCAAGTGGTTCGTGGTTTCTTAGGCCGTATGCTGTTTTCACAAAATGACATCAAAAAGTCAGTAAAAGTCCTATCAGGTGGTGAGCAAGGTCGTATGTTGTTCGGCAAACTAATGATGCACAAGCATAATATTTTGCTGATGGATGAACCTACAAACCACATGGACATGGAATCAATCGAAGCACTTAACTTAGCACTTGAGCAATACGAAGGCACCTTGTTGTTTGTGTCACATGACCGTCAGTTTGTATCATCACTTGCAACCCGTATTTGGGAAATTAAAGACGGTAAAGTGATAGACTTTAAAGGCACATATGACGAGTACCTAGCACAACAAGAGTCGGCTAACTAACCGCTTTATACAATGGTACTTTTCAATGGTATTACCTAACTAGATAGGTATAATACCCACACAGAAACTGCAGGCTTACCCCCAATAAGAGCCTGCAGTTTGTTTTTCTATCGTTCAAAACTTCTGAGGATTTATTATGACGGTTGGCATTATCATGGGCTCAAAATCAGACTGGCCTACTATGCAACATGCAGCAGACATGCTGGACAAGTTTGGCATCGACTATGAAACAAAAGTAGTTTCGGCTCACCGTACACCTCAACTTCTGGCTGATTACGCGTCAAGCGCAGCTGATCGTGGTATCAAAATTATTATTGCTGGTGCTGGTGGCGCTGCACACCTTCCAGGTATGGCTGCGGCTTTCACAAGCTTACCAGTTCTGGGTGTACCAGTTAAATCTAAAACACTAAACGGTGTTGATTCATTGCTTTCAATTTGCCAGATGCCAAAAGGCGTAGCCGTTGGTACATTAGCAATTGGTGATGCGGGTGCGGCTAACGCGGGCTTACTTGCAGCTCAGATTTTAGGTTGTCAGCAACCAGAAATCTTTGCAAAAGTTGAAGCTTTCCGTAAAGAACAAACAGAAACAATTTTAGCTAACCCAAATCCTGCTGAGTAATATGAACGTTTTAGTCCTTGGCGCAGGGCAACTTGCGCGAATGATGAGCTTGTCATCGAAGAACTTAGACATTCATGTTACAGCTTACGATGTTGGCTCTGAAAAAGTCATCGATCCTGTTACGTTTTTAACAGTTGATCAGTCATTACAACAAGCCATTGATTCTGCAGACGCTATTACTGCTGAGTTCGAGCATATTCCTTTAGATATTCTAAAGCTATGTGATGAAAGTGGTAAGTTTTACCCGGGCACAGAAGCCATAGCAACAGGTGGTGATAGAGCGAAAGAAAAAGCACTTCTTGATACTGCAAAAGTTGCATGCGCGCCTTATAAAATTATCACTGAAAAACAGCACTTGCTAGATTCGATTGAAGAACTCGCAATGCCTTTGGTAGTCAAAACTTGCCAAGCAGGTTACGACGGTAAAGGGCAGTGGCGTGTAAAATCTTTGGATGAGGTTGAGCAAATTTGGGCTGAAATGTCTGAATTTTTAGCGAAAGATGCATCTCATCAAATTATTGCAGAGAAAATGATCCCATTTGATCGCGAAGTATCTATCATTGGTGTTCGTTCGAAAAATGGTGAAACTGCAATCTACCCACTGACTGAAAACCAACATACCAATGGGGTATTAACGCTTTCAATCGCGGGTAAAGAGAAAAATGCAATTCAAGCGCAAGCAGAGTCTGCGTTTAACGCTATCGCCAATGCATTAGAGTATGTCGGCGTATTAGCCATTGAGTTTTTCGATGTAGATGGCACTTTGTTGGTAAATGAAATTGCGCCACGTGTACATAACTCGGGTCATTGGACTCAGCAGGGGTGTCATGTTAGTCAATTCGAAAACCACATGCGCGCCGTTACGGGCCTACCACTCGGTTCAACGATTTTGAATCGCCCAACCGCGATGATCAACGTGCTAGGGCAAGCAAATATTCCAACTGACGTATTGGCTGTTGCTGATACAACCAGTCACTGGTATGGCAAGTCTGCAAAACCAGGCCGTAAAATGGGTCATATTAACGTTTCTGCTAATAGCTTATCTGAACTTGGTGATAAACTTGCTGAGCTGGCAAAAGTACTGCCAGAGCAAGACTACCCTGGTGTTCAGAAAACTGCTCAGCAGTTAAAACCACTGTAATAAAAAAGCCGAGTTCAACTCGGCTTTTTTGACTCTAATTATTGGAATATAAATAAGGCATTAGCAAAGTGACTAGTCAGTCTATTAAACAGTTTTCGTTTATTGGGTTATTTGTACTTTGTCTTACAGGATTTATTGGTCCTGCATTCTCTCTTCTTCTTGGTCTTGCTTTCACACTGATTTTTACTAACCCATACTTGTCGTTAAGTAATCAAGCCAGTAAATGGTTATTAAAATTAGCTGTGATAGGACTAGGATTTAATGTCGACTTTAATGATGTACTTGAAGTCGGGCGAAGTTCATTTGTTCTTACCATTGTCAGCATAACAGCCATAATAGGGCTCGGTGAAATATTAGGACAGCTCTTTAAAGTCAATAAAAACACCAGTGTGTTGTTGTCTTTTGGCACAGCCATCTGTGGTGGTAGCGCAATTGCGGCAATGGCTCCAGTAATAAAAGCTAAACAGCACGAGATTGCGGTGTCATTGGCCATCGTATTTCTATTAAATGGCTTAGCTTTGCTGATTTTTCCTGCCATCGGGCATTACTTTGAGTTAACCCAAGAACAATTTGCGATTTGGGCTGCGCTTGCGATCCATGATACGAGCAGTGTGGTTGCAACAGCCTCGACTTACGGACCAATCGCAGTCGGTATTGCAACAACAATCAAGCTCACTCGCGCTATGTGGATCATTCCATATACTGCTTTGGCCGGTGTATTTTGGAAAAGTGAAGAAAAGGCCAGTATACCACTTTTCATTGTCGGCTTTTTATTGGCTGCACTTATTAATACGTACTTTCCTGAATATTCGACTTTTTGGCAGTTGGGTTATGTAGGAGCAAAACATGTACTCTATGCCTGTTTATTTTTGGTCGGATCAAGTGTGTCTTTGGCTATGTTAAAACAAACAGGGTGGCGCCCTCTAGCGATGGCAACTTTACTTTGGGGCATTGTAAGTTCAGTCATTTTACTATTGATAATCGATCGGGTGATAAATTAATACAAATTTCTTGGAACTTTTCAAAAATGGACTAGTCTTAGGTAATGAGGCGCGGATAGGCCTCATTTCATAATCGTTGTTCATCAACGACTATGTGAGCGCAGAGAGTATTTGGCCAGCATCCTATGCTGGCCTTTTTTATGTTCATATACCCCAATGTTTTACTGAAAGAATTACGCACTTCCTTAATTATTGTTATTTTATCTAAAATTATTCGTATTCTATCTTCGCATTTGCTTAAATTGAGCTAGTCTAACAAGTTGAAGAATAACTATGATCAAACACTCTCTAATTTCAGCTGCGGTCGCAGCGAGCCTGTTCTTAACCGGTTGTCAAACAACCACATCTACTGACGCTGTAAAGGCTGAGCCTACTTCAAACTTCGCACCTGTTGTGGCAACGCCTTTAGATTTTGGTGGTGAGAACATCACATTAAAGCAAGCAATGGCGCACCCTGATTGGTTGGGTCGTCAACCTGAGCGCGCATTTTGGGCTTCAGATAGCCAAACTGTGATTTTCAACCGCAAGCAAGCGGGTAATGAATTACGTGATACTTTTGCTGTTACAGCTGGTAAAGCGCCTACGCAAGTTGTGTTAAACCAACTTCATACGGTTGGTACTAAAAACGCGGTCTATTCACAAGACGATGCAGTGCAAGCCTACACGTTTGAAGGCAATGTATTTGTTAAGAACATCAAAACGGGCGCAATCAAACAGCTAACACAAAATTCTGATAGAGCACGCTCTTTACAGTTTTTAAATTCTGGTGAATTAGCTTATCGCACAGGTAATAGCTTCTTTAGCGTTGATATTAATTCAGGTCTTACTAAAGAGCTTGTGAAATTACATCTAGCTGACAAACCTAAAGGCACGCAAGAGCCATCAACATACATTGCCAAAGAGCAACACAAGCTGATTGATTTTGTAAAGCTAACACATAAAAACGCACTAGATAAAAAACAGCGCAAAGAGCAATTAAATGCTGAAAATGACACAATTGCGTCTAACCAATTTTATCTAGGTAAAGGTAACCGCCTTGTAGAAGCAAGCCTTTCTCCAGAAGGCGATAAACTTATCGCCGTTGTGACAAAGAGCACACCATGGCGCGCTGATACTGACATTATGCCTAATTATGTGTCACAAAACGGTGACATTGAAGCAGTACCAGCTCGTCGTCGCGTAGCTGATTCGAAACCATCTAGCTCAGATGTGATTTTCATTGATATCGCATCTAAAGCACAAACAACTTTAAGTTATGAAACACTACCTGGTTTTGATGAAGATGTTTTAGCAGCTGAGAAAGCAGAAAACGCAAAAGCTGAAGGCAGAAATTACGAATCAAAACGTGAGCCTCGTCATATTAACTTGATGATGGACTGGGGGTGGGATCAAAGTGCGGTACAGTGGAACTCGTCAGGCTCTCAAGTTGCGGTAATGCTTGAAGCATGGGATAACAAAGACCGTTGGATAGCAACCGTTGACTTTGACAATAACGAGTTCAAATCACAACATCGTTTACACGATGATGCATGGGTGAACTACACGTACAATGACTTTGGCTGGATGAACAATTCAGATACTTTGTATTACTTGTCTGAAGAAACAGGCTATAGCCATATATTTACTAAACCTGTAAATGGCAAAGCAAAGCAACTTACAAAAGGTCAATTTGTTGTATCACACCTAACGCTAAGCAAAGATGATTCACAAATCTATTTTAAAGCGAATGTTAAGCACCCAGGTATTTACGAAGTTTATCGCGTGAATACACAAACTACTGAAAAAGTGCCGCTGACTGATTTAGATGGTATGACGGATTATGAATTGAGCCAAGATGAGCAAAAATTATTGCTTAATCACTCAAAGGTCATGATGCCTAATGAACTATATGTTGCAGATGCAAAGCCAAATGCACAAGTAACGCGTTTAACAAATACTGTGTCTGACGAGTTCTTAAATAAGAAATTAATCGCACCAAAAATCGTTGCTGTGCCTTCAAGTCATACTGATCAACCAATCTATGCAAAAGTCTATTACCCGGCTGACTACGTAGAAGGTGAGTCTGGCAAAACACGTAAAGCCGTTATCTTCAATCACGGTGCGGGTTACTTACAAAACTCACACATGGGTTGGTCTGGTTACTTCCGTGAGTTTATGTTCCATTCACTGTTAGCAAGCGAAGGCTATGTGGTTATGGATATGGACTATAGAGCGTCTAAAGGTTACGGCCGTGATTGGCGTACAGCCATTTACCGCCAAATGGGCACACCTGAAATTCAAGACTTAGAAGACGGTGTTAAGTGGATGGCTGAAAATGTAAATGTTGATACAGGCGCAGTAGGTACCTATGGTGGTTCTTACGGTGGCTTTATGACATTTATGGCACTGCTTACAAAGCCTGAACTATTCCAAGCGGGTGCTGCACTTCGACCAGTTTCTGATTGGGCATACTACAATACCCCATACACCTCTAACATTCTTAACCACCCAGATGTAGACCCAATTGCTTATCGCCGCAGTTCTCCAATCTACTTTGCTGAAGGTTTAGAGAAACCATTACTTATCAACGCGCCAATGGTTGATGATAATGTTTTCTTCCAAGATGTTGTTCGACTTGTTCAACGCTTTATTGAGCTTGAAAAAGAAAACTTCGAGACAGCGATTTACCCAGTAGAGCCGCATGGGTTTAGACAGCCAACGGGTTGGTTAGATGAATACCGTCGTATTTATAAGCTGTTTAAAGAGCATCTTTAAAACATAAAATAAATAGTAAGGGCCTTTATAGGCCCTTTTTAATGGAATTAAAATAGCGCTGTTTATTCATACAGTCATTTGATTTTGTCCAATAACATTATTACAGCGCGTTTTGTCCAATTTTCACAGGTGAACAAAATTGGACATTATAAACTCATGTTTACAAAGAACTTTTCTTGTGTGAATATTGGGACACGTAATATAGCCCGTTTTGTCGGTATTTATACAGGCAGTTTGGGAGAGAATAAGCTGTTAGCTTTCTATAAGGTTTCGAGTTGAGAACAATATTAAGTTTTATTCTAGCTTCTTTGGTCGTGGCTTATTTAGCGCCAATGGCAATTGAAATGAAATTTGTATCAGTACCCATTGGTATTTTTGCTTGGTCGGTAATAATTGTTCTTCTTTTGGTTCCAGTAACGGCTTTCCCAATATACAAACTTATAACCAAGATTTGTGGCTATTCATTGAATACCGTTCTTAAATCTTCAGTTATATCTACTTGTCTAGTTTCTTTCTTTTTTGTGTTTCCTTTTGGTTTAGAACGCTCAGTTGTAAATGGTAAGGTATTAGTCGAAAATGGTTCAATAACGCTAATTGGTTATGGATATAGCATTTTACAATTATGCTTGTTTTCTATAGTTGGGCTTATCGCTGGGGGCGTATTTTACGTTTCCAAAATGGAGCGCCGCGAAAGCTAACAAATGCATCAACGCATGGACTAATAAAGCTTGGCTTAGTTCGTGCCTCACTAATTTTAGCCAAGCTTTATTAGCCCGTTATGCGGGCGTTAGGTTTACTAGTTTGAATACAATTATCAAAGGGTTAAGAAATGCAATCCTTACAGGTTGGGGGTTGTCTTTTGCATATTTTTGGTACTTAGCAGACTTTAATGTGCTTTTCTTTCATTTACTTTTCGCTTCAGTTCTAGGTGGTTTAGTAAGTGTATCAGCGTTAGTCTTTTATGTGCTGCCTATACACCTTTGGTTGAGCCGTAACGAACTTGTTGGTTTACATCACTATTTAATAGTCGGTCTTGTTCCTTCTATTATATTTGTATTTATACCTTCTTTTACGGACGCAACGGGTAGGTTAATTATTGAATCAATAATAACTTATGCAGTTTTCGGTGTTACTTTAACAACAGTGTTCTGGTTTTCTGTATGTTATCGTAAACCTAACAAAGCAAATTAAAAGTGCGGACAAAAAACAGTTGGCTTTGTTCGTACCTCACAAATTTTAGCCAACTATTTTTAGCCGTTTATTTGCGGCGTTATAAGCCACAGGTAGAACATGCGTAACTTTCTAGTTTTGTTGTTATTATTCAGCAGCGCTTCTTTTAGTAGCGAAGGTGTTTTTGAGCGATGGACTGTAAAAGGAAAAGAATGTGTTTTTAAGTTACAAATACCACCTAGCGTAAATTGGGATGGTGAATCTGAATTACCTATTTCTGTTAAGGGCATTAATACCGCTTTCAAAAACTGGGCTAATGCTAACCTAAGCAGCGGCGAAAGAGCGCATGTTACAAATTACAATTTAGCATCTGTTTTTTCAGAAGACGCTACAACCAATTACTGGGTTTATAAAGTTGGCTATGTTGTTTTTAATAATGGCTCGCCTACGCAATACTTTAATCGTAAGGTAGTAATTGACCTTTCTGGTAAAGTAATTACCCCAGTATGTGGCTTATAACAAGTTAATTAAACAATGGACGCAAAACAGCAGGCTTGCGCTCATTCTTCGCTTAGTTTAGCCTGCTATTTTCCGCCGTTTATTAAGGCGTTAGTTACTAATGGAATTCATCCAGTAAGGAGATAAGGTGAATCTTAAAAAGCACAAATCAGGTTTTCTAGCTGGCTTCATGTCAAGTACAGCACTTCTAGTAAGCGACTTATTTATTTTTGGTAACTTACAACTAAATCAGTTATCTATTTTTTGTTTAAGTTTAGTAAGCATAATTTGTCTTTTCGGTTTTATTTCTTCAATAAAATCAGATGCTCAAAAGGTACCGTAACTAACAAGGCCGTTAAACCAAGGACACAAAACAGCAGGCTTGTGCTCCTTCGTCGCCAATTTTAGCCTGCTATTTTGTGCCGTTTACGGCAAGCGTTATGTGCCATATTGGTTTGGAGCCATTGATTGAAGCTTGTGATCAAAATTTTACTTTTAATATCAATAGGCATGGTATCTATTTTTGCTGTATTACTTTATTTTCAGCTATCTAATAGAGATTGTTTAAATATACCTGAATCAGAAGCTGTCGATATGATTAATCGAGTTTTTGAAAGTAAACAAAATCAAGCTTCAAGCAATGGCTATATTTTTGAACATAAATTGCAAAACCTTCGGTATTCCCATGAGCAATCCCGTGAAATGGATACAGACAGTGATTTGGGGTACGTGGAGTTGCAATACAATAAAGCTAATAAAAAGGCTTTAGTTGCAGTTATTCATAGTAACTGTGAAATACAGTGGATTAATGGCACATAACAAGTTCCTAAACCAAAGGACGCAAAACAGCAGGCTGCGCTCCTTCGTCGCTAAGTTTAGCCTGCTATTTTGCGCCGGTTAGGCAAGCGTTATATGCAATGGAGAGTTAAGTGTTTATCGTATCCTTAACATATAAATCGGAATTATCAGAAGTAGATAAATATATTGAAGCTCACGTTACATTCCTTGAGAAGTATTACGCATCAGGTAAATTTATTGCTTCAGGGCGAAAAGTTCCACGAACAGGTGGAATTATACTTTTAAATGCTGCTAATAAAGCAGAAGTGGACTCAACAATAAAAGAAGATCCATTTCATATCGCTAATGTTGCAGATTATGAAGTTACAGAGTTTGTACCAACTATGGCTGCAAAAGAATTTGATGCAATTAAAAATTGCATATAACAAGCCACTAAAGCGTGACTCGTAACAGTTGGCTCGGTTTCGCTTCGCTACACATTTTAGCCAACTATTACTCGCACCTTAGTGGGGCGTTATATTCGGATTTATACTTTCGGAGAAAATATTGAAATGTGTAAATTGTTGTGCGATCACAATCAATAGAAAACTAGCTCCGGAGGGTAAGTGTGTAGCGTGCGGTAAAGACCCTAGCTACAAGTATGACCCTGAGGCAGATGCTAATGCAAAGTTAAAAGCACCTTACCGGAGACCGATTTTTGGGTTCATTGTCTATTTAGTAGTGCTGTTGGCATTTCACAAGCCAATAATAACAGGCTTAACATATGAGCCAGATCTTTATAGTCTTGCCAGAGCACAAGTTGTTAACTCGAGTATTTATAAAAATACCCCAGCAAAATCTTTTCGAACTGATTTTAACGTGCGAATAGATTATACATACCGCGTTAATGGTGTTATTTATCAAAGCGACCTAATTGACCTTAGGCATAACCAAAAGCGATCATTTCATAACAAGCTTGATGCAGAGCTATTTATTAGTCAGTTTCGAAAAGGAGCGGAGGTTGATATTTACTACAAGAAAAATAATCCATCTTTTGCTGTTTTAAGACTAGAAAATCGTATTACTTTAAAGAGGTTTGTTAACTGGAATGCAGCTTTTGTAATATTTTTTCTTATATGGCTACTTAAAGGGTTAATTACTTATAGAAAATTAAAAGCAGCAAAAATACTTCCTTAACACATTACTTTTGTGGTGGAAAGAATATAACAAGCCAAGTCAACGGGACAATTTTAAGCTGGCTCCCGTCGCTTCGCTCCTAATTTTAGCCAGCTTAAAAATTGCCCCTGCTTGGGGCGTTATGCGTCACATTAAATCGCTGTATTTAATGCGGTTTTCATCTCAAGTCTTTCCTTCAAATCAGCTTTTAGGTACAGTAGCGAATCAAATTTTAAGTTGGTCTTGGCTTTTCGTTTTTCAATTTAAGCTGTGACCAGAAAGGTCATTCACCAGTCTAACGCTTCTTTGCAATTTTAGGTTTGGTGAGTGTTTTTTAATTTTAAGTTTGGCTTATTAGTGCAGGCGCAAGCGCTTCTAAATTTGAGTGTCAACGCATAACAAGGTCGTCAACGCGGACAAAAAACAGTTGGCTGCTACGCTTCGCTTCACATTTTAGCCAACAATTTTTTGCCGGTTACAACGGCGTTATGTTTCTAAGGAGAGTTCGTGCCGTACGTAATGAACGAGAAACAATTTGAATCTGTTCAGTCACTTGATAGCAATGCCCGCTTTCAACATTTTGTCAGTAAAGTAGCTGATTGGGAGCAGTTATGGACTGTAAAAAACGATGAAGGTTGGTTAGTTCCTGTAGCGCCAGAAGGCTTCGAATATTTCCCTGTATGGCCACACCCCGAATACGCTCAAAAGATTACTGATTTAAACTTTCCTGGGCACAAAGCCGAAGAAATTTCATTACAAGAGTTTCTATCGCATTGGTTGCCATTGTTACAAGATGATGACGTTAAAGTTGCGGTGTTCCCAAATAGAGAGTGGACTTTCTGGTGTATAGAAGCAGACGATTTAATGGCAGAGATCGTTGAAGAGATGCGGCAATACGAATAGAAACATAACAAACAGTTTAAAAGCGGACAAAATTCAGTTGGCTGGTTTCGCTCCGCTTCACATTATAGCCAACTAAATTTTGCCTTTTAACTGAGGCGTTATAAGCCACAGGTAGAACATGCGTAACTTTCTAGTTTTGTTGTTATTATTCAGCAGCGCTTCTTTTAGTAGCGAAGGCGTTTTTGAGCGATGGACTGTAAAAGGAAAAGAGTGTGTTTTTAAGTTTCAAATACCACCTAGCGTAAATTGGGATGGTGAATCTGAATTACCTATTTCTGTTAAGGGCATTAATACAGCTTTCAAAAACTGGGCTAATTCTAACTTAAGCAGCGGCGAAAAAGCGCATGTTACAAATTACAATTTGGCATCTGTTTTATCAGAAGACGCTACAACCAATTACTGGGTTTATAAAGTTGGCTATGTTGTTTTTAATAATGGTTCGCCTACGCAAAACTTTAATCGTAAGGTAGTAATTGACCTTTCTGGTAAAGTAATTACCCCAGTATGTGGCTTATAACAAGCCAATAATGGTAAGGACGCAAAAAGCATGGCTGCGCTCGTACCTCGCTAAATTTAGCCATGCATTTTGTGCCCCATATCGGAGCGTTAGGCAACTCGATGAAATGTAGCGTCTGTGGAAATAAATCTAAAAGGAAAATCGAATTTAAAATTAGTCTGTTAGATTGTTTTGGTTTGTTTGTACTTTGCATTCCTTTCGCCTCAATTTTGTTTGCGATAGTCTACGGAGTAACATCACTGTTTGTCGGTGCCGTTGGATCAATTTTGGCAGGTGTAAACACAAACCCTGAACTTTTAAGGTCTTTAGTATCTGTAGTTATTTTGTATTTAATACTTGCACGCTTTTTAGTGAAGTACATGCCAAAATTGCTCAACATTCTTGGGTATTTCATCAACTATAAGTTGGTTATCTCGGCAGATTGTGACAAATGTAATCAAAGGTGTGTAATGCATAGTTACCCAACTGAGCCTCATGCGTAACACATTGCCTAACAAGCAATTAAACAGGGATAAAAAACTTGCGGGCTATTCGCTTCGCTCAATTTTAGCCCACAATTTTTACCCGTTAATCGGGCGTTATATAACAATTGGAGTTGTGAGAAATGTTTAAAGCCCTATTTATAATCAGCATCGTTCTGATTTTTTCGGGCATTGCTCTATTTGTTTATGATACTTATCTGTACGAGGTAGTATTAACAGAAGTAGCTAAAGCGGACGACCTCTACATGGTTGTTGTACCGAGTGATTCATTCTCTATTGTTGATTATTGGGCGCACTTTTTAATTTCTGGAAGTTGCTTATTTATTTTAATTAGAGTTAAGAGTGCTATGAGTAAGTAGTTTGTTATATAACAAACGCTTTAACCAAAGGACGCAAAACAGCAGGCTTGCGCTCCTTCGTCGCTAATTTTAGCCTGCTATTTTGCGCCGGTTAAGCGAGGCGTTATGCGTCACTTTAAATAGCTGTCTTTAAAACGGTTTTTATTTCAAGTCTTTTCTTCAAATTAGCTTTTAGGTACAGTGGTGCAATCAATTTTTAAGTAGGTCTTGGCTTTTCTTTTTTCAATTTAAGCTGTGACCAGAAAGGTCATTCAACAGTCAATCGCTTCTTTGCAATTTTTGGTTAGGTGAGTGTTTTAAGTTTTAAGTTTGGCTTATTAGTGCAGGCGCAAGCGCTTCTAAATTTGAGTGTCAACGCATAACAAAGTCGTCAACGCGGACAAAAAACTGTTGGCTGTTACGCTTCGCTTCACATTTTAGCCAACAATTTTTTGCCGGTTACAACGGCGTTATGTAGCTCTGAAGTTATGAATTTAGAAACTGCTGAAATCAAGAGTAACTTCAAGCAGTTCGTGTTGGTGTCACTCTTTGGCCCATTAGGTTTGTTTTATAGTAATAAGTTACTTGCGGTAATTGCAGTACTGTTGTTTTTCATCTTGCTTGGGGCTTACTTTTTGGGCTTCTTGATAGTGTGGTTATTCTCTTTTGTTGCTGGTTTTTATAGTGTCAAAGAACATAACAAAAGAGTAAACGAGTTCGAAAAGCTTAAGACAAGATACAAGCACTTAGGTTAAAAACACTACATAACAAAGTTGTAAACGCGGACAAATAACAGCTGGCTTTGTTCGTGCCTCACAAATTATAGCCAACTATTATTAGCCGGTTACAACGGCGTTATGCGTCACTTTAAACCGCTGTCTTTAATGCAGTTTTTACTTCAAGCCTTTTCTTCAAATCAGCTTTTAGGTACAGTGGCGTAATTGAGTTTTAAGTTGGTCTTGGCTTTTCGTTTTTCAATTTAAGCTGTGTCCAGAATCATCATTCACCAGTCCAACGCTTCTTTGCAATTTTGAGTTTGGTGAGTGTTTTTAAATTTAAACTTTGGCTTAATGGTGCAGGCGCAAGCGCTTTGAAAGTGGTGTGTCAACGCATAACACGGTCGTCAACGCGGACAAATAACAGTTGGCTTTGTTCGTGCCTCACAAATTATAGCCAACTATTATTAGCCGGTTACGACGGCGTTATGCGTCACTTTAAATCTCTGTCTTTAATGCAGTTTTTACTTCAAGTCTTTTCTTCAAATCAGCTTTTAGGTACAGTGGCGTAATCACATTTTAAGTGGGTCTTGGCTTTTCGTTTTTCAATTTAAGCTGTGACCAGAAAGGTCATTCACCAGTCGAGCGCTTCTTTGCAATTTTTGGTTCGGTGAGTGTTTTTATAAATAAAAGTTTAGCTCGTTGGTGCAGGCGCAAGCGCTTTGAAAGTGGTGTGTCAACGCATAACAAGCAATTAAACAGGGATAAAAAACTTGCGGGCTATTCGCTTCGCTCAATTTTAGCCCACAATTTTTTACCCGTTAATCGGGCGTTATATTTCAGGGAGAGATTGGTGAAAATTTTTACTGTCTTTATTCTTTTCTTTAGTTCCTTGCTGCAAGCAAATGATATTGTATTTCTGGGGTCACCTTTTTCAGTAGTCGAAAGCGAAAAGTCATGTGATAAATATGTAGAAAGCGGTATTTGTATGGATGTTGCTTTTGAATTGAAATATAACGTCTACGAATGGTACAACGAAAACCCTGAACCAGAAATTATTGAGTTTATAGGGTTCACTCATTCAAGTGGTTTACCTAAATTCACTTCGTTCAACTTCGCTTTGGTGCACTTGAAAAAGGTAAATGATCATTATTTGGTAAAAGACATCAAGCCTGTGGTTGAATTAGAAGACGAGTATATTATTTGTGTAGATAAGCAACTGCCATACTTTAGCGAGTGTAAAAATAGGCAATCAGTTAAGAGCTACTTGGACCTCAGCAACTGAAATATAACAAGTTAATTAAACAATGGACGCAAAACAGCAGGCTTGCGCTCATTCTTCGCTTAGTTTAGCCTGCTATTTTTCGCCGTTTATTAAGGCGTTATGTTTACAGAAGAATAAGAGTATATGAAAAATAAATTTATTTTAATTTTAACCGTACTTGTTTTAACGGGTTGTGCTTCAACAAATATCAAAGGTAATTATTCTTTAAACTCTCAGTCAGGAAAGGGAGTGCTAATTTCTTCAATTAGTGTACAAGGTAGCTACTCTGGATATTCAGTTTACTTTCAAGGTATTGATAATGAAAACAAAGGGTACATTGAATTTGGTGCAGGTACAGCTTTATTGCCCATTTTTCCTGAAGGCGATTTTTCACATTTAGATCGTAAAGGGGAAGTATTTGCTGTCGAATTACCTGCTGGAAAGTATAAAGTATGGCGTTGGGGAGTTGCGAGTGGTTATGCCTTTATTAAGCCAGCGTTGCCCATGTCAATTGAATTCGAAATCATAGCTGGTAAGGCTACTTATATTGGAAATTTCGACTTTATCCAAACAGATAGTTTTGGCTTGACTGTGACTGGAGTTAAGGTCAATTATTCAGACCAGTTTAAAATCGATACGGGAATTATAATTAATAAATACCCCAACATCGAATTTTCGCAAATAGGGAAAGGCATCGTTGACAATGCTAAATATATAGCCATAGGTGGTAACTCTAATACAAATTGGGATATACCTATTGTGGTAATGTAAACATAACAAGGCAAATTAAAAAATGCGGACAAAAAACAGTTGGCTTTGTTCGTACCTCACAAATTATAGCCAACTATTTTTAGCCGTTTATTTGCGGCGTTAGGTATACAAGCTAGCTATGGAGAGTAAGTGAAACAATTATTTTTAATATATATTTTTTCATCAGTTCCTCCTTTACTAATTTATCTGGTCAGCATTTATGGTTTTGATAATTGTGATGTGCACTTGGGGTGTTTTGGCCTTTTTTCGGTTTTCTCTATTTATGTTTTAGTTTGGGGGTTACTGGGAGGGGTTGGCTTTATTATTTCATGTGTTTTAACTAAATCTTCAGGTAAAGGTATAGATTTACCTTTTAAATATCTTGCAACTCTAGGACTGATAATTGGTGTAAGTCATTTTGTTGCGCAACTTAACGTAGATAATTTCTTGGCCATGTTACCTATACCTATTTTGCTATCTTGGTTTTGTAGTTCAGTCTTATTTCATATAACGGCAAAGCAGTTTTAAAGTATACCTAACAAGGCGTTAAAGGCGGATTCGTAACAGTTGGCTCGGCTCCGCTTCGCTACACAAATTTAGCCAACTATAACTCACCGCTTAACGCGGCGTTATGCAGCCCAAGGAGCTCTGAGTTGTTCGTTAGATTAGGTGTAATATTCTTATTGTTGATTAGCTTTTCATCGACTTCTGAAGAGTGCAGGGTCAAGTATCTAGAAGAGTTAAAGTATACGGATATAGAATGCCAGTTTTATATGGGAACAGCTGCGTATAGAAATGAAGTTTATTCTGTAGCTGCTGCACACTGGAATTTTGTTATTGATTCACCCGTTAAGTATGAGGGTGAAGAAAGTATTAAGGCTATGGCGCTTAGCACTATAACCTTCTTAACTTATCAAGGCTTAGGAGTTACGCAAGATAGAAGTAAAGCCGTGAAAAATTGGAAGGATGCAGCCGCTAAAGGTGATTTAGAAGCTCGGAAGCATCTGGTTTTTGCTTATTCTGACGATAAATATAAGAAAAAAGATTTAATAAAAGCATTGGGCTGGTATGAATCAATATTTATTTTATACCCAAAATCAACAGATGTAGATGAATCTGACCTTGGTTTATACCAAGATGCACTCGAAAGTGCTGATAAGTTACGGGCTCTCCTTTCAGAAAAGCAAAATAATTCGGCAATGAATTTCGCAAAATCTACGATATAGTGCTGCATAACAATGCAAATTAAAAAGTGCGGACAAAAATCAGTTGGCTTTGTTCGTACCTCACAAATTATAGCCAACTAATTTTTGCCGTTTATTTGCGGCGTTATGCGTCACTTTAAATCGCTGTCTTTAGTACAGTTTTTGTCTCAAGTCTTTTCTTCAAATCAGCTTTTAGGTACAGTGGCGTAATAAAGTTTTTAGTTGGTCTTGGCTTTTCATTTTTCAATTTAAGCTGTGACCAGAAATGTCATTCACCAGTCGAACGCTTCTTTGCAATTTTTGGTTTGGTGAGTGTTTTTAAATTTTAAGTTTGGCTTATTGGTGCAGGCGCAAGCGCTTTGAAAGCGGTGCGTCAACGCATAACAAGCAATTAAACAGGGATAAAAAACTTGCGGGCTATTCGCTTCGCTCAATTTTAGCCCACAATTTTTACCCGTTAATCGGGCGTTATGCGTCACTTTAAATAGCTGTCTTTAAAACGGTTTTTACTTCAAGTATTTCCTTCAAATCAGCTTTTAGGTACAGTGGCGTAATCAAGTTTTTAGCTGGTCTTGGCTTTTCATTTTTTAATTTAAGCTGTGACCAGAAATGTCATTCACCAGTCGAACGCTTCTTTGCAATTTTTGGTTTGGTGAGTGTTTTTAAATTTTAAGTTTGGCTTATTGGTGCAGGCGCAAGCGCTTCTAAATTTGTGTGTCAACGCATAACAAGGTCGTCAACGCGGACAAAAAACTGTTGGCTGTTACGCTTCGCTTCACATTTTAGCCAACAATTTTTTGCCGGTTACAACGGCGTTAGGTAATTGTCATGGTCGAGCATGTATCAAATTTTTAAAATTGTTGTATACATAACCGTAATCCCACCATTACTGTTTGTGGCATTTGTTTTTATAGCTGCATTTATTCCATCTGATCCTGAGCCTTTGGAAGTTGTTTTTAAAGAGTCATGTGGTGTTGAGTTACCTTCTGGTTATGTAGTCATAGAACGGGAGCCTTCTCGGGGTTTTGCTCCTCAGGGAGTATCTTATTCTGAAAAAGGAGTAGTACAGGTTCATCTTAAAGAGGCATCAGATATTTTAAAGTCTCTAGAAATTAATACTGATTACAAATTGCTAGAAGGTGCATTTGAGAGTTTTATAGTTGGTAAAAAGCTCGGTATATGCCAAGTATCAACAATTTCTGGGTATGTAAATTATCAATACGCTGTGTGGTAATGTTACCTAACAAGTTACTCAAAAGGACGCAAAACGCTTGGCTTGTGCTCCTTCGTCGCTAATTTTAGCCAAGCATTTTTCGCCCATTAGTAAGGCGTTATGCGTCATTTCAATTAACTGAATCTAAATCGGTTTTTTCCTCAAGTCTTTTCTTCAAATCAGCTTTTAGGTACAGTTGCGTAATCAAATTTTAAGTTGGTCTTGGCTTTTCGTTTTTCAATTTAAGCTGTGACCAGAAATGTCATTCACCAGTCGAACGCTTCTTTGCAATTTTGAGCTTGGTGAGTTTTTTTATAAATAAAAGTTTAGCTCGCTGGTGCAGGCGCAAGCGCTTTAAAAGCGGTGTGTAAACGCATAACAAGGCGCTAAACTAGGACAAAATTAAATAAGCTCGTCGCTTCGCTCGATTTTAGCTTATTCAATTTTGCCTGTTAGCTAAGCGTTATGCGTCACTTTAAATCGCTGTCTTTAAAACGGTTTTTACTTCAAGCCTTTTCTTCAAATTAGCTTTTAGGTACAGTGGCGTAATCAAATTTTAAGTTGGTCTTGGCTTTTCGTTTTTCAATTTAAGCTGTGACCAGAAAGGTCATTCACCAGTCGAACGCTTCTTTGCAATTTTGAGTTTGGTGAGTGTTTTTTAATTTTAAGTTTGGCTTATTGGTGCATGCGCAAGCGCTTTTAATTTTGAGTGTCAACGCATAACAAGGTCGTCAACGCGGACAAAAAACTGTTGGCTGTTGCGCTTCACTTCACATTTTAGCCAACAATTTTTTGCCGGTTACAACGGCGTTATGCGTCCCTTTAAATCGCTGTCTTTAAAACGGTTTTTTGCTTCGAGTCTTTTCTTCAAATCAGCTTTTAGGTACAGTGGCGTAATTAAGTTTTAAGTTGGTGTTGGCTTTTCGTTTTTTAAATTTAAGCTGTGACCAGAAAGGTCATTCACCAGTAGAGCGCTTCTTTGCAATTTTTGGTTCGGTGAGTGTTTTTATAAATAAAGTTTAGCTCGTTGGTGCAGGCAAAAGCGCTTTGAAAGTGGTGTGTCAACGCATAACAAGCAATTAAACAGGGATAAAAAACTTGCGGGCTATTCGCTTCGCTCAATTTTAGCCCACAATTTTTTACCCGTTAATCGGGCGTTATGTGGCATGGTGAAAATTGGAAATATCGAGAGTTCTCAAATATACGCTTTTAATGTTTGTTGTACTTACAACTTTAAATACGGTAATCACTCTTCTAATCGGCACTAATAACCTAGCTCAACAGTCATTGAGAGAGTATGTTTCCTATAGTTTACTACCAAACTTTTTTCTAGGTGCGGGCTTATATACGCTCATGGCTAAGCGTCAAGCTTGTAAAGCTTGGTTATATTCTATATTTGTTTTCGTTGTAAGCTTTTTGCTTGGCAGTTTGGTTTTGTATATTTTAGTTCAACAGCTATATCTGCCTACAATTTACATAGAATTACCGTTATCAATACTTTCAGCTATTATCGGTACAGCGATTGGTATAAAGTGGCATCAAAAAGGTGCTATTGCCACATAACAAATTAATTAAACTATGGACGCAAAACAGCAGGCTTGCGCTCATTCTTCGCTTAGTTTAGCCTGCTATTTTTCGCCGTTTATTAAGGCGTTATATTGCTTTGTAAGGTCAAACTTTGAATACAAAAGAAAGCAGGGAAAGTGGCATCTTATATGCGGTGTTCATTACCGTGTTGTTGTATTTCTTTTTTAAGATTACTTTGATCTTTTCAATAGTGACAGGCAGAAATATCACTTGTTTAAGCTCTATTTGGAGTAACTCTGATACTTTAATAACTCCTTTCTCTGCATTTTTCATACTGGCGATATTTAGCTGCATTTGGTTTTTGTATTGCGGCATACGGTACAAACGAAAAGTATGTAAATCGGTATATTTGCTATTAGCTGTCGGAACTGTGTTCTATTACTTTTGGTTCAAAGGTTTTTACGGTTTCTGGCAGCTAATGAGCTACGAGCAAAAGGAAATTACATTACAAGAGTTTTTTGAAAAAACAGGTGGTACAGAAAGGTTAAAGCTGTATGGTAGTGGCGATAATAAAAATGTATTGTGTAAATCGCAATATAACAAAGCAAATTAAAAGTGCGGACAAAAAACAGTGGGCTTTGTTCGTTCCTCACAAATTATAGCCCACTATTTTTAGCCGTTTATTTGCGGCGTTAGGTATACATGGTGACTATTGCTGATTTTTCGAGAATAAAAATTAGATACCATATTTATGGAACTCTTTTGGTAATGCTGGCTGTTGTCTTGTCTGCTTTACCAACATATTTCCTTTTGAGCCTAATAGCAGATCTTTTAGGCGTTGATATGAGTGCACCAGGCCAACCTAATTCTGGTTTAGATAGTTTCGATTATTTAGTTTTATTCATAATGCTATTTAACTTTCTTGTTAGCGTCGCTTTGATCATTTGGTTGATTTGCAAATATAAAAAATGGACGTTTAAAGATGGGGTTTACTGTTTGTTATTGGGTAAAAACATGCCCAAACGCTGGCTCGATTGAGTGAAGTATACCTAACAAGCGCATCAATAATGGACGTCTTACGCTTGGCTGGCGCTCATTCTTCGCTAATTTTAGCCAAGCTAATCCGCCCATTATGCGGGCGTTAGGTATTTATGCAGAAAAGTTTACATCATAGTGATTGGTTCGGGATCTTAATTGGTATGGCCCTTGGAGTTGTTCAACCATTCGTAATTATAGAGAAAGCTTTTGGTCCTGAAATGAACTCAAATACTTTAATTTCTGTTGCTTTATTTGGTTTGTTCGCGCCGCCAATTTTAGCAATAGTTAACAAGCTGTTTAAAACTGCGCGCTCATCTTTTTTTGAATTTATTGGCAATTACGTTAATACAGTTTTTATGATGATTGCGTTTGGTTTAAGTACTGGTGCAACTGGCTTGGTTTACCACTTAGCAATTGGTTTGCCCAGCAATACATTAATGCCAATTGTATTTTTTGGCGCTGCAGGTTTTGGCTTTGTATTAGCGTATTTTATTTACCCAGATCTAGCTTATAGGCAAAAAAATACCTAACAAGTCATTGCAGCAGGACAAATAACAGTTGGCTTTGCTCCTGCGTCGCTATTTTAGCCAACTATTATTTGCCTCTGAATGAAGCGTTATATGCCAATGATAATTAAGTACCCGAAATTTAAATTCAATTCGAAACGCAGTCTATGGATAGTTTCTTTGCATGTCTTTGCGATTATACTGTTTATATTCATTGGCGTTTCGGCATTGTCAATTTTGCTTTTTTTAGCGATTTATTTGGTTTTAGTATTCACTTGGGCTTTGAACCGAAGCACTAAGAGAAGAAAACGTTTTGAGCGACATATCAATAGTTTTGGGCATCCTTTTGATAAAGATAACTTGGACCTAGAAAAAGTGGTTGTAATGGCCGTACCTTTCGAAGGCTCTACCTCGTGTGTGAAGTTGTACTGGCACGAAGGTGAAATGGTTTTTGGTGTTAGGCGTACATTTCGAAAGTTGTATAACTCTGAAGTTGAAGAAGTTAAGGAGATAGAAACTTTCAAACAACCTGTAATTCACATCAAATTAATTGATGGTAGTTGGGACGATGAATTCTACTTGCCTCTAGATACTACTTTTAGGAATAAGTGAAAATGGCATATAACAAACAGTTTAAAAGCGGACAAAATTCAGTTGGCTGGTTTCGCTCCGCTTCACATTATAGCCAACCAAATTTTGCCTTTTAACTGAGGCGTTAGGTTTATGAAGAAGCCGCTTTTACATTTAAGTTTCTCTTTAATAATTTGCTTTGTAATACTGAAAACAGTCCCATACTGGCCTGAAAGCAAATTGCAGCATGTAGTTTATGTGTTTTTGAATTCAAAAAGTTTTGTAAAAGCTATAAGGGCAACCGAGCAAGAAGGTTATGTTTCAATACAGTGGGTACAAACCTCTGCAGAAACCGAAGTTTCACTAGCTTGGGTTGCTGCAGGTGCCAAATATAAAGAAGTCTCCAACCCAGATTTAAGCAGAATTGTAGTTCCATATAAAGAAAATGGCTTTAATTCACTTTGGCTTCAAAAAGAGGGTGAGGCTTGGATATTACGAAAAGCTTTTTCCTTTAAAAGTGAGTACGGAATTGGTGAAGGTGCTTACGCTTTAGGTAAGAATATTAACCCCAAAGATGTGTGTTTACCAAAAGTACAATGTTTAGAGCACTTATTTGATAATTGGTATGTTATAAAAAACTAGTATGCAAAAATAAACCTAACAAATTAATTAAACAGCAGGCTTGCGCTCATTCTTCGCTTAGTTTAGCCTGCTATTTTCCGCCGTTTATTAAGGCGTTAGCTTTCTAGGAAGTGCAGATGACATTAAATGACTTAACGGTAAATTTCTCGCACCTTGAACGTGACACTCTGTTATCTGAATGGGAGTGGTTATTGGGTGGAGAATATTTACCTATATTGCTTTCAGCTTCCGGTGATGCATTTGTTCAAAATGTAAATAATGGCCAAGTTTGGTGGCTTGATTCAGGAGGCGGTGAGTTCTCACAAGTAGCAGAGACACCTGAAGACTTCAATGAGTTGTTAGCTGATAAAGAGTTCGTTATAGAATACTTTGCAGTTCAAATGGTAGGTGATTTAATAGAGTCAGGTAAATCATTATCACACAACCAAATTTATAGCTTAACAAAACCTTGGCTGTTGGGTGGTGAGTATAAAATTGAAAATATTGAACCAACTGATATTGAGGTTCATTTTTCCCTAACAGGTCAAGTGGCACAACAAGTTGGTGTAAGCGAAAGCTAA
Source organism: Pseudoalteromonas sp. AWM4_233 (assembly GCF_056158285.1). Lineage (NCBI taxonomy): Bacteria > Pseudomonadati > Pseudomonadota > Gammaproteobacteria > Alteromonadales > Pseudoalteromonadaceae > Pseudoalteromonas > Pseudoalteromonas sp. AWM4_233. The sequence continues at coordinate 1,810,331 of NZ_JBSWSZ010000001.1, forward strand.
CAAGGCCGTTAAACAAAGGACACAAAACAGCAGGCTGTGCTCCTTCGTCGCAAATTTTAGCCTGCTATTTTGTGCCGTTTACGGCAAGCGTTAGCTGTACAAGGAAAACCTGAGTAGTGGAAATGTTCGCAGAAATTATCAAGAATATGTATGAGATGTCACTGGCTGAGTTCGCAGTGATGATAGTGGATACTCTGACTTATCTAGTGGCTCTTTTTATAGTGCTTGTTGCATTTGGTAAGCTTGATAAAGTTACTAAAAGTAAGCATGCCAAAGGAGTAAAAGTCTCAATTTTGGCTACAATTCTCTCTTCATTTGTAGCTCGTTCAATTGTAGAAAGTTCTGAAGAACATGGATTAATTGAGGTGCTTGTATTTCTTATACCTTCGATTTTTACGTTATTAGCTGCAGTTTGTTTTTATCGGTTTACTAAAGAAGTTCTAGTAAAGTACAGCTAACAAAGCCGTTAAACCAAAGGACACAAAACAGCAGGCTTGTGCTCCTTCGTCGCCAATTTTAGCCTGCTATTTTGTGCCGTTTACGGCAAGCGTTAGCAGCCAATCCATACTCGCCATCTCAGTGCCAAGGTTTAAGGGCGTACGCCCAGTACTATTTTCTCAAATATTGGTTTGTTTTGGTGTTTCATTTGGCTGGTGTTCAACTTACTAAAGTACAAAAACCAAACGCAGATGTTTGGAGGTTTTCTTTAATTAGTTAAAGTACTTACATAAAAATAAATTGGGTACATGTCGGTTGTCATTAAAGGCTGTTTAAGCTTTGGCAGCTAACAAACAGTTTAAAAGCGGACAAAATTCAGTTGGCTGGTTTCGCTCTGCTTCACATTATAGCTAACTAAATTTTGCCTTTTAACTGAGGCGTTATGCGTCATTTCAATTAACTGAATCTAAATCGGTTTTTTCCTCAAGTCTTTTCTTCAAATCAGCTTTTAGGTACAGTGGCGTAATCAAATTTTAAGCTGGTCTTGGCTTTTCGTTTTTCAATTTAAGCTGTGGCCAGAGTCATCATTCACCAGTCGAACGCTTCTTTGCAATTTTTGGTTTGGTGAGTGTTTTTATAAATAAAAGTTTAGCTCGCTGGTGCAGGCGCAAGCGCTTTAAAAGCGGTGTGTAAACGCATAACAAGGCGCTAAACTAGGACAAAATTAAATAAGCTCGTCGCTTCGCTCGATTTTAGCTTGTTCAATTTTGCCTGTTAGCTAAGCGTTAGTTGCCTAGGAAAATTTTGAGAATACTTTTACTTTTATTGAGCCCATTTGCTTCTTTAGGGTCACAAGAAAGCGAGGCTCCTGAAACAGTTTGGGTTGAGTCACCTAAGCATTTTAACTGCAATCCTAGTGAAATCAGCTTCAAAGATAGTATTTCTATTTCTCTGGGTGAGAGCTCATTTGATGAGTTAGCTATATTTCGAGAATCAGATAAGACGTGGTTATTTCTGGTAGTTGGTGGTGCTCCTGAGGAAATGAATAGTTTAATGTCACCTTCTGAGCTGAAATCAACAAAAGTGTTGAGCTTAAACTCCGAAACCACAGGTTTTCGCTGGGAGTATAGTGGTTACAATGAAAAAATATTCACAGTTTCTGGTAAATACACAGTGTATAACAGTGATACTTTAGAGAGTGAAGTAGGCGGCTATAAGTGCGACATCGTTGTAACCGGCAATTAAACCGTGAACGCAAAACAGCAGGCTTGCGCTCATTCTTCGCTTAGTTTAGCCTGCTATTTTTCGCGGTTTATTAAGGCGTTATATGGTTTGAAAGATATGAGTATGAAGTTAGATTCTGATAAAAATTTCCTTATCAGAGCATCGTTGGTTGCAATTGGCATAATTGTGGCAGTTGTCTATGGCAATATAGAATCCGAGAATACTGAAGAAACAGTGAAAAGTCATATAATAGATTTAACCTCAGAAGAACCTGAGCGCTCAGTCTTAACGAGATTATTTCGAGGCTCTTATTTTATAGTATTAAATATAAACTTTTTTGATATGCCGACCGATGAAGAACAGTTTGAATCGAGAAAAAGTTATTATAAAAGCAAGGTAAAAGAATATATCTGTACTAATCGAGTAACATTAAGCAAATTTGAGAAGTACACAAAAATTGAAGCTGATCTCGTAAGTATTGAACCTAACAAATCGATGGGTCTATTAAGTTTACGAAAGTCAGATTGCAATAAAACCATATAACAATGCAAATTAAAAAGTGCGGACAAAAAACAGTTGGCTTTGTTCGTACCTCACAAATCTTAGCCAACTATTTTTAGCCGTTTATTTGCGACGTTAAGCAGACAGAAAGTTATGGATAATATAGATATCGAAAAGTATTCCCCAAATATTGAACCTGTTGAAGATAAAGTTCATCGGTTAGCCAAAGCGGTAACAAGTGGCGTGCCTGTTATCGGAGGTCCTCTTACAGAGATATTAGCCTCAGTCGTAACCCCACCGCAAGAGAAGAGGACTCAATTATGGCTTTCTGAACTTACAAACGTTGTTAACTCTCTTGTAACCAATCACAATGCCAACCTTGTCAAGCTATCTGAAGACAATAGGTTTTTGACAGCAATAATTCGTTCCAGTGATATAGTACTAAGAACCTCTGAAGTCGAAGTTATAGAAGCAATAAAGAATGGATTAATTACTGTAGCTTTAAAGCAGGATTTAGATGAAGCCATAGTTGCAATGTATCTTAGTTCAATAGCAAAACTAACCTCATTACACTTAAGGTTAATCCGTTATTTTTCTCAGTTACCAACATTTGATACCTCAATTCAATTATCAGAAGAGCGACAAGAATTTTTCTTTCAAGATCTAAAGAGCTTTGATGATTTATTTAGTAAAAGGCATATCGTAGATAGATTAATGCAAGACCTAATAACAGATAAAATAGTAGACCTTCCCCACAAAGCAGGCAGAAGCATGGGTGGGCCTAATTTTGTAAACATGCGATTAACACAGTTTGGTGAAGAACTTAAAAACTTTATTGGTGAAAAATCTGCTTAAGAAGTCGTTTAAAAGAACAAAAACAGTTGGCTTTTGCTCCTTCGTCGCTAATTTTAGCCAACTATTATTTTGCCACCTAACAAGACATTAGCTGTAAAGTCATATTTGATATTTCAGTGCCAAGGTTAAGGGAACATGCCGGCAGGTGTTTTCACTTAAATAAAGTTTTGTCGGTTATCAATGCTGTAAGATGGGCCACTTTAGCAGACTTATTGCTTTGTTCTAAAATTTTATTCAATATTTACTAGCCCTTATGTGGTTGGTTTGGTTGCAATCACTTGATGCGGCTTACTCCTAATATTCATTTAATATTAAGCTGAAACGATCAGTGAAAAATAGCTAAAAAGCATTAACAACAAAACGGTTGGGTGTTTTTTTTGAACAGCAATCCCTTTGCTGACTATGACTCCTTAGGATCTAAAGCTTCAATTTATTTCTGTGTTATGAAAAACGCTTCTTTGAAATATTGTTCTCTTTGCAATTTTTCGGGGCGAGTACATTTTGATAATTAAATAATATATTTAGCATAGTAATAAGCAGGGCTTTGCTTTTATATGATTCATATGTATTTGAATTATGAGTCTATAACCTTGTTATTAGCACATCAATAAAATGACTTAATACTTTTGACCTCGGCCATACTGTTTAGACTTTACATAACTTTACTTGTCAAACAATGGTTGTTTTTAATTTTTTTGAGTATCTTTATATCAGAAATTAAAATAATTGGAATTGATATGCTTTACGGTCTGCTTAATAAAAAAAAAGCTTTGAGTATAATAGCTTTCAGTTTTTCGTTATTAGGTTGTGGAGGCGATAGTGATAATACAGGAGATACCTCCGATGTGGTGAATACTAATCAAGCCCCAGTTGTAAATTCGCCAATTGGTGATGTTTTTACGCTGAAAGCAAATACTATCAATTTAAATATTGACGGCAGCTCTCCTTTATTTACTGACTCTGATGGTGATGAATTATCATATGAAATCGAGGTAACACCGAGTGCACCTTGGCTAACGTTAGTTAATGGGGTTATCAACGCAGAATCCCCAGAGTCTGGTACATATAAAGTCGTTATAACTGCGACAGATCCCAGTAAATTGTCAATATCTTATGAATTTACACTTACAGTAAACTCACCGCCAGAGCTTAAACAGGATTTTGACAATCAATCTTTAACTGTTGGTAGCCAATTTATGTGGCAACTACCACTAAATGACACTCATTTTATTGATGTCAATGATGATGAAATTAAATATGAGATAGTCTTATCTAATAGTGATATTGGTTTAGAGGTTACAGATAACAGCATCTCTGGGACGCCAATAGTGAAGGGGAATGTTATTGTCACTATTGTTGCCACTGATATTCATAATGAAAGCACATCAACTTCTTTCAATTTAAAAATAAACGACACTGATCAAGTTGCGACTAAACCTGTCAATATTCTACTGCTCATTGCTGATGACATGGGGCAAGATGCTTCAGCACAATATTCACTTTCTTCTGATGTACCAAATACGCCAAATTTGAATGCACTTGCACAAAGAGGTTTAGTATTTGAAAACTTATGGGTAAACCCTGTGTGTTCACCTACTCGGGCAACTCTGTTAACGGGTAAATATGGTATTCAAACTCAAGTACTTTCTCCAGGTGACGTATTAGATTTGAGCGAAACAACGCTACATGAACAACTTAAAGGTGATGCTATAACGCAAGAGTATGCAACTGCTTTAATAGGCAAGTGGCATTTAGGGGATGCTTTTAGTGACCCTAATCAATCAGGTATTGATTATTTTGCAGGGCTTAGAAGTGGTGGCGTACAAGACTATTATGATTGGCCTTTGATTGAAAATGGCCAAATGATAGATATGACCACTTACACCACGACTGAGTTTACAAATAGGGCAATTAACTGGTTAGATAGTCTGTCTGATGAAACCCCGTGGTTTTTATGGATGGCATATAACGCGCCGCATACCCCATTTCATTTACCGCCTAGTGATTTACACAACAGAAAACTGTCAGGCACCGAAGAAGATATCGAAGCAAATTCGAGAGCTTACTACTTGGCTGCTATTGAAGCGCTAGATGCTGAAATTGGCCGCTTGATTTCAAGCTTAGGCACTGAAACCTTAGAAAATACAGTTATTTTATTTATTGGTGATAATGGTACGCCGGGTACAGTAAGAGACCGAAATGCACCTTTGAGTGGCGCTAAGGGCTCGATAAACGAAGGTGGCATTAGAGTACCAATGATAGTCGCGGGTAAGGGGGTTGAGCGTATAGCACAGAGAGAGACAGCGCTTATAAATGGTACTGATTTTTACAGTACTATTTTAGATATTGCTGGGCAAAATGTAGCTTCTATAAATAACAGTCAATCTTTTACGCAGTTACTCAAACAATCCGGCGGCGAAAGCAGAACGCATATTTTTTCACAAACTGATGATGCTTTTACTATTCGAAATGCCCGTTATAAGCTAATAGAAAATCAAGATAGCTCAAAAGTACTTTATGATTTACAACTAGATCCAGCAGAAACGTCAGATTTGATTTTAGGAAGTAATGACGCAAGTTCAATCTTGACCGAACTTGAAAACATCTTAAATAGCTTAAAAAGCCAACCAAAAGAATAATGGCTATGGAAAAGAGATTAATTCAAAATCAGTTTTTAAACTCAAAATTAACTACGTTACTGATTTCTACCTTAATTAGTTTAGTTGGTTGCAGTGAAGCTCCTGTAAACCAACCTTATGCTTATTCTGAGGTTTGTTTAACGTCGGGGTATTTTAGTCAAGGTTCAGATGAACACTATACTGAAGAGTTGCCTAAACAACAGGTATTTGTAGAGGGGTTTTGTATAGACAGCCATGAGGTCACTATCGGACAATTTGCCGATTTTGTTAAAGAAACAGGTTATCAGACATTAGCTGAAACTGGTCCCTCACGAAGTGATTATCCAAGTGCACCTGATTCATTTTTTCAACCAGGCTCTGCTATTTATGTGTTTCCTACAGCATTTGAAAGTGGGTATTGGACGTTTAATCAGCAAGCAAGTTGGCAAAATCCAAGAGGTGATTTTTCGTCTGTGCCTAAACAATCTAAACACCCTGTGACTCACATCGCGTTAAAAGACGCTCAAGCATACGCAAAGTGGCTTGGAAGACGTCTACCAAGTGAAAAAGAATGGGAGTATGCAGCTAAATTTAATCAACAAGATTCAGTCAACAATGATGACACGCCTAAAGCAAATATTTGGCATGGAATATTTCCTCATAATAACACGCTGGAGGATGGTTATTTAGCCACAGCTCCAGTGATGAGTTTTGCTGCAAGTTCGGCCGGTTTATACGATATGATCGGCAATGTTTGGGAATGGACAACGGACCCCTATAACAAAGATGGCAGCAATCATTATACAATCAAAGGTGGTTCGCATTTATGTGCAAAAAATGCGTGTGCTAGATATCGACCATCAGCAAGACAACCACAAGAAATTGGTTTAGGTACAAGCCATGTTGGATTTAGAACAGTAAGAGATATCGATTCAACAGATTAAACACAACAAGTAACTGAATTTTTGAATACAAAGTTTGCTCCTTCAGACTACTAATTTTAGATTTGCTCCTAGCATCTAATTATTTATAGAATTCAGAGCTGGCTCGATATTTGATTGAGGAAATGAAAATATAAAATCAATTTAGTGAAACTTATCTGGCGCAAACCAAGCTCAAACTTATTAAATTTTTTATTATGGAGAATAGAGTGGGAAACTTACCATTTAAGGATAAGCTAGTTTTAATTTTATGTTGTTGTATCAGTTTTATATTCTTTATTTCTGGTTTTTTAGGGTTTATTGCAACCAATAGCTCAGTAAGTGATTTAGCAATATCAATAGGCGCTGCAATTTCAATATTCTGCTTGGGGCTTAACCCTAAGGCTTTCTATTTGCCTTTAAAATTTCTCTTATCAGAAGTAACTACGCCCATATTACTAAAATCTAGTACGTTGAACTATTTATTTCTAAGTGGATTGTTGTTGAGTGTTTTCGGTTTGATAGCTAAATTTATAAGCTAAAATTTGTTGAGGATTCTTATGGATTCCTTGAGTAGTTATTTCCATTTTGCTTATTTTTTCGTAGCATTTTGGTAAATCAAAAGCTCCGTAAATGGAGCTATTGATTTACTTCGATAAGGTTTACTCAGCTAAACCAAGCAATTCAAGTCTTTCTTTAGCCAGCGAGTATCTTGCTCTAACATCTTCAATTTGTTCTTGAGTCAGTTTCTTTCCAAGTGTGCGTAAACCGCCTTCCGCATCGTTATGGTGAACACCAAAAGCAAACTTTAAGTACTCTAAAAGTAATGGTTGTGCGTCAAGGTATGAGATAGAGTTCATTGCTTGAGAAATTTTGTTCGCTTCTGCCCATTGCCCATTATTTACATACTCTTGCATCGTAACGCTTGCTTTAGGGAAGATACAACCGACGCCAGTAATACCACCGCATGCGCCTGCCAGACCTGCGTGTACAGTAACTGTATCTACACCTGCTAGTACTTTTAATTCTTTGTTTTCTAGCATTAGTGTTTCAATGACTGAAACATCAGTGGTTGAGATTTTAAGCGCTGTTACCTCTGGTAAAGCTGCAAGTCTCATTAATAATGAAGTTGATAGAGCATGATAGCCAGCAGCATCTGGATTATTATATGGCATGATCGTAACGCCAGCTTCTTTAGCTGCAGACGCTGATAACGCGTAATAGTCATACATTTCATCATCTGATGGTGTAGCTTCGGTTTTTGGCGGCATAACCATGACTGTATCAACGCCAACTTTTGCGAGCTCTTTTACGATTTCGGCTAATTCTTCTTTTGTTTCTGCCGCAGCACCACTAATTAAAGGTACATTAAATTCTTTGGCTACTTCTGAAAGAGAAGCAAGTAAAGATAAGCGTTGTTCATTCGTTAAATAGCTATTTTCGCCAAGTGTGCCAGAGCCAACTAAACCGCCCATTCTGGTTCCTGCTTTACCTTCAGCTCTTAAAATATCTGCAGCATACTTTTGTGTTGCTGCTAGATCTATTTCTAAAGCGCCAGACTCAGACTCTTTTAGCCATGTAAAAACGGCTGGCATAACCGTATAACGCCAATCTGTACTGTTTGTTTCCATCGTAATACCTTAAAGAATAAAAAACGTATCATAAATAAAATCGTATAAAATATACAATTAAATTGTAGCACCTAAATTGCAATCAGCAAAGTATGAGTTTTATTGACTTCATTCTTTAGAACAAAGTACCTACTTAGAGAATGTTTAACGTTCGACTGTACTTAAAAGAAAATGAATAAAAGCAGAAAGTTAGCGCTTGTTGTTTTTGCGTGTTTTGGAAAGAAAACTTTTCTAAATATTCATTATTAGGTACATTGATTAAAGATAGCATTCTATATAATTATTAGATTTAGACTCATACAATCCACTTTTATTTTGGTCTTAGGTCGAGTTTTAATTAATTTTTAAAGGAATAAAGATGAATACTTTAATTTTTTCAGCCGGTATTTTGGCGCTGTTAACGGCATTGGTTCATATAATTGCAGGTCAGATTGAACCGGTTAGGCCTTTTCTTAAATCTGACTTTCCCGACATACCAAAAGCAACCCTGTTAGGCTGCTGGCATATGGTATCTGTGATGCTTGTTATTTCAGCTGCTGCATTCTGCTTTATTGGATGGTTTAATTTTATTGAATTTCAGAACCTTGTAATTTTACTTTCTGCAAGCTTTGTCTTTTTTTCTGTCGTGTTTATTGTGGTTGGATGGTACTTTTTTAAGACGCGTACATTTATCAAGTTACCGCAGTGGTCACTCTTGTTATCCGTCGGGTTATTAGGCTTCATGGGGGTAAACTAGTCTTAATTATCAGAACAAAACCATGTCAAAAATTGAGATACGGCGCTTATTTAAATTACATGAGTAAAAAATTTGAGTCGGCTATACACAAGTTTTCATGGTCTTCCGTCAAATATAAAACTTTAAATTGATTAAATATTGATTGTTTTTATAGTTTTTTTATATACGATAGCCGAGTCGAAATTAACTCATTTTTAAAAGAGGAATTGATGAGTAAAAACAAAAAATATCAACACGACCACCATCGTGGTGAGATAAAAGATAATGCGATTAAGGCGCTTGTGACGAGTGTGTTGTTTAAGAGTAAAGTTGAAAAGCCAAAAAAAGGTAAGTGCAGTTATCAACGTAGCAACAAACACAAAGGCCGAGAGCCTTATCTTAAGGCAGCCTAAGCTTTAAGATAAGGTTTTTGTTCATATAGATAAGGATTTTCTATGTTTATTGTGTCTTTGAGTTACTGCGCACCGCTTAGCGTCATTGATAAATACATTCCAGAGCATAAAACGTTTCTAGAGAAGCATTATGGCAATGGCAACTTTATTTTGTCAGGCCGCAAGAACCCAAGAACGGGTGGTGTGATCATTTCTACAATTAAAGATAGAAAGCAGTTAGACAAGGTAATTGCGCAAGACCCATTCTTTATTGAAGCTCTTGCGCATTATGAAATTACAGAAATTTTACCAACCATGGCTGCGCAGCCATTGGCGTTTCTTCTCCAAGATTAATCCGATTTTAAATAAGTACCTTAACCACTTTAGTTTTAGGTACTTATCTAACTAGTAGTAGCTCTACCACTTCTTTGTTGGCAACTTGCCTTTTTGTCACTAGCAGTTTGTTATTCTTAATATCCGTGATATTTTCGGTGTTCTTTGTAAGTGTCGTAATAGTCTCAAAGTCTTTAGTTTTTAAGTCATAACGCCAAGCTAGATTTTGGTTATTTACACCGTAAATCTTGTTATCACGAATAAAGAAGCGTTTGTTATCACCGCCTTGTATATTAAGTGCGGGAATAGGTTGATACTCTATCGCGCTAGAAATCCAGAATCTATCCATATGATCGGTGAGTACAATCGCACCGGTATCCGTTTTTGTTGCCCAATTGACACGCTTGTCTGTCAGCTTTTGCACTGCGCCTGAAATTAAATCTACTTGAGCCAGTTTTTTTACTCCATTCAACTGTGCAAATACCAATGCCGAGTTTTTATTATCGTCCCAGTGTAATAATGCAAGTACTGGTAAGCTTGTCTTTATTGGTGTTTGTACTTTATCTAAAGAAATATTAAATAACGTGCTATTTGCGTTCAATAATATATTTTTACCATCGCTCGACCATTTCATACCAGTGACATAGCTGTCTGTTGGTAACTTACTCAGTTGCGTAGTCGTATTTTGATTTGTTACCCAAACTTGTTCGTCACCCGATCGTTCTGACTCAAAGGCAATGTAATTGCCTTTTGGTTGATACACTGCACTATTTTCACCTGTATTTGACCTTGAAATAACACTAGATGAACCATCGTTTATATCGACTACAATTATATCTGTATCATACACCCCTTTTATAACCAGGCCTCTATCACCATCAGGGTGAAACATTGGACTTGAGAAAGGCTTGTCAACGGGAATACTAATATTCTGTATTTCGCCATCAAACGTCATTGAAAACAGTTGCCTACCTGTACTAAAAATTAATGTGTTTTCAATTGGAGAAAAGTTAGGGCGAATAAAACGATAACCTGTAATTTCTGGAGGTAAAAGAATTGGATGGCTAGAAATCAGCTCGCCGTTAGGTTTGATGAGATCTATATAGTATCTGCTATCTTCCTTAATACTCGTGACTGCAAGTAAATCATAGGTTGGTGAGTAGTCGTAGTGGTAAACAAAGCCATCATGGATCACATTGGTTTGGCTCTGATTACTTTCAAAACTCACCAGTTGCCAACGCTCAGTGTGTCTTTGCATTAGCGCAATATGACCATTGTTCATCCAATAGGGTCGTCTAATCTCGGAATTTTTGCACTCTAGGATTAAATCCATTTCCTGCGGTGCGTTTAAGGCTTTTTCGAAATCAAGACTCATAAGTTGATAGCATTTTTTTTGCGTAACGGGTTCAGCACAGTCAACGGTTCGGATGACAATAATTTTCTTCCCGTCTTTTGAGAAGCGTTGTTGCCCATAGATATCCATATTTTTGGTGAGTTTATATTCTTGCTGTGTTTCTAGGTTTTTCGCCCAAATATCGTTAATACATTCTTCTTCTGAGTAGCGATGAAAAATAATGTACTTACCATCTGGTGAATAAATACTGGCTAATTCTTTGCCGTCTGTCGCGGTTAGGGCTCGTATTTGCCCTATGGAAAAGGGTTTTGATGGTTGTGCTGCGAAGTAATAACTACTTATTAATACAAGAATCAATAATGTAAATATAGACAAGACGTATGTAATGTTTAACAACGGCTTATTAGAGCTTTTTGTAGAGCTATCGCTTTGACTTACTTTGTTATCTCTGCCTAAGGGGACATCTTCAGGGTTTTGCTTTTGGAAGTGTATTGTTTGTTCTTCTTTGGTGAGCCAATGTACGTTTTGCTCTAAGCTGTAACCTTGTTTTGCATGGGTTTTAATATAGGTTTGCTCTTTACCATCATCACCTAATGCTTTTCTGAGCTGGGCGATACTGCGTTGTAATGTATTAGGTGAGACAACAGTGTCTTTCCAAACGTTATCTAATAACTCGTCCTGACTAATCACTTTGCCTTGATGTTTGGCTAAATAAGTAAGAACGGCGAGGGCTTTTGGCGGAATGATTTGTGGTTTAGTGTCTTGTGTAATTTGATTGCGCGAAAGGTCTATAAGAAACTCGCCAATTTTATATTGCTCTGCCATGCCAGCTCGAAGTGCCAATTTGAATTAAGTTATTTATGAATAGATTACCTTTGGGCTTTTCAAAACGCAATTCTCTAACTATCTGATATACATGCTTTTAAAAATTATCAGGTAAACGTCAGTATAAAATCATTGTCAGTTCATGTGTTTTTAAATGTTTTTAGTAGCTTTGTTGTACAACTGACTAAAAGGAGGCTGTATGAGTCTTAAATCAACATTAAGCATTACACTATTTGTATCTATGAGCATTTTATCGAGTAATGCGGTATCGCATGAGTTTACTAAGAACCTACCGATTGCATCTAAAAATGAACAAACCATGTCATTTTGGGATTTACCCTACCTTGAGAGTGCTTACGTCAGTACATACCCCGAAGGAAGATCGGATGGGTTAGAAGTAGGTGATCTATCTAAAGTTACTAAGAACAAAAGTGTAATCCTTCAATTATCAAAAGACATTCAGTCAGGAAAGTATGGCTTGTATGACAGTTTGTTAATCAGCCATAAAGATAGATTGATTTATGAATCTTATTACCGTCGTTCAAGAGTAGATTTACCGACTGGGCAAGCCTCTGCGACAAAAGCGCTTACTAGTCTTATAGTTGGTATCGCTATTCAAAAGGGGTATTTAACATTAGACGATTTACATAAGCCATTAGTTAGCTTTTTCGATGGCTTAGATTCGAGTAAATTTGTTTCTGGAGTTGAAAAAATTACGCTCCACAAAGCGATGACAATGCGAGGTGGGATTAAAATAGATCAAGAAACGATTAAAGAGATTGAAAATCAGCCTGATAATCTGAAAGGCAAAAAACATATACAAGCGATTTTTGAAAATTCTCAAGCCATTACAGATGAGTCACAAGCCTATGCATATGGTAATTTAAATGATGTGCTGGTAATGCAAGTCATTGATGCTGTTGTGCCTGGCGGTGCAGAACAATTTATTAAAACCGAGTTGCTTGATAAGTTAGGCATTAAAAATTATCAATGGAGAAAGTCAATCAGTGGCTTACCCACTGGCGGATATGGTGCCAAGTTCACATCACGAGATATGTTAAAGTGGGGGAGTTTATTACTCAATGATGGCCAGTGGCAAGGTAAGCAACTTGTTTCTAAAGCTTATTTAGATAAAGCAACTTCAGCCATTGTTGACCCGCTTGATACATGGATCCCCGAAACCTTCATGTATGGCTATTTTATTTATCAGACGGATATCGCGATAGATGATAAACAATTTAAAGCTAACTTTGCATGGGGCGGTGGTGGTCAATACGTTATTTCAGTAAAAGACCTTGATTTGGTTGTTGTAATAAAGGGTCATGATAGAGAAGATAAAATATTAGATGCAGCCTTAAACACGGTTTTACCTGCATTTTTATAAAGTTTTATAAGACTACATAAAGTTGAATATTTTTATGTAGTCTTTCAATTATTTGCATGATAAGTGTTATCATTCACGGCTAATTTATATCTTTTTAGGCTGTAATGAACAAATATCTTTTTGGACTCGTTTTCTTAGCATCAAATTCATACGCGTCTTCTACTCCTTCTTTTACGACTGAGCTTTTAATTGGGTCTTCTTCAAATAAGCTCCACGCATCTCAAGACTTTGATTTAGGTGATGAGCGCTCTTCTAGTAATAGCTCTACTTCTTTCGGTATTAGATTTGGTCTACCTATCTCGGAATATTTTTCGGTTGAGTTATCTAAACATTTTTATGGTGAGGCAGATCATTCGTACACACGAAATATCTCTTCTGATTTGATAAATGACAACAGCTTCGAATCTGTCTCTGTTAAATTACCAATCGAAACAGACGCGCTTAAATTTGGTATTAAGAGTTATGTAAATATTAATGCAAAACTGAATGTAAATTTACGAGTTGGTTTAGCTAATTGGCACTATAAACAATATTCGCCTGCTATGTTAGTTGTAAATGATATTCAAGAACAAACCCATAGTGGTAGAGATGTATACTTTTCAGTGGGCTCTGAATATGAAGTTTCAGATAGTATTTACATAGGTTTTGAGTACTCGCAATTCAGTATTAAAGAAAGCGAACATGGAGCATTTGCAGCTGATGTCAGTTATTCTCATAAAATAAACGACTATTCTTTAGTGTTAGGTTGGGCTTTTTAAACTCAGCTTCTAAAACAAACAAGCTTCAATAATATAAATCATTATATTATCTCATCTACTATTCACGCGTCCTCTAATTATGTACTCTTACATCGATTTATTTTTGGAGGACATTCGCGATGATGCGAACGATTGTATCAGTCAGCTTAGGACTGGCTTTTAGTGTTGGTGCTTTTGCCAATGAGGTGATGACACCTGAAAAGTTATGGGAACTAAAAAGAGTAAGCGCTTTAGGCCTTAATAAAGACAAAACCCACGTTATTTATAAAGTTACAACACCAAGCATTGAAAACAATAGTTTTGATAGCAAAGTTTATCAGGTTTCTTTGAAAGGTGGCGATGCACAGCTATTAGAAAATTACCAAGGTGTTGTGATCGACAAAAGCCTGTCACCTGATGGTACAAAAAAACTTTTCCACAAAAAAGTTCAGCTTGAAGATGTGCTTGCAACAGATCGCTATAAAGAGCTCGGCAAAGCTAATGCGTATGTGTTCGATGATTTAAATTACCGTCATTGGGATACTTGGAAAGACGGTAAGTATAAGCATGTTTTCTACCAAGACCTCAAGACAGAAGAAAAAGTCGACATCATGAAGGGCATGCCGTTTGATAGCCCAACATCGCCGTTTGGCGGTGTCGCTGACTATACATGGGGCCCAAAAGGTGAAAATATTTACTATGTAAGTAAAAAGCTTACAGGCACTGAGTATGTAAAAAGTACAAATACAGATATTTATCGTTATAACCTGAAAAGTAAAAAGACGACCAATATCACTGAAAGTAACTTAGGTTACGATAAGTATCCTGCGTTCTCTGCAAAAGGCCAATTAGCTTGGCTACAAATGGATGAGGCAGGTAACGAAGCTGACAAAAATGATATTGTCGTTAAAGTTAAAAATCGTGAGCTTAACTTAACTAAGCATTGGGATGGCACAGTAAACAGTTTTAAGTGGAGTCATGATGGTAAAAGCATCTACTTTATTGCACCTATCGATGGCACAGTTCAACTTTTCCAAGTTGCAGTGAATACAAAAAGTAAATCTAAACCAAAAATTAAACAGCTAACTAAAGGCCAGTTTGACGTAAATGGCATTGTTGCTGTGCTAAAAGACAAACTCGTCGTTACACGTAATAGCATGAATGCGGCGCGTGAGATTTATCGTTTTGACCTTCGCAGCAAAAAACTAACAGCTCTCACCAAAGAGAACGACGCTTTCTATGCGGGTCTTGATTTACCAAACGTTGAAAAGCGTATGGTTAAAACAACAGATGGCCAAGACATGCTGACTTGGGTGATTTACCCGCCGAACTTTGATAAGAAGAAAAAGTATCCAACACTTCTTTATTTACAAGGTGGTCCACAGTCTGCACTTTCACAGTTCTACTCTTTCCGTTGGAACTTCCAAGTAATGGCTTCTCAGGGCTATATTGTTGTTGCTCCTAACCGTCGAGGTATGCCAGGTCATGGTGAGCAATGGAACAGAGACATCAGTAACGATTGGGGTGGTCAGGTAATGGAAGATTACCTTGCTGCAATTGATGATGTTGCAAAAGAGTCTTACGTTGATAAGTCTCGAATTGGTGCTGTAGGTGCGAGTTACGGCGGTTACTCTGCGTTTTATTTAGCAGGCAACCATGAAGGCCGATTCAAAACCTTTATTGCACACTGTGGTATTTTCGACTTACGAAGCATGTACGGTACAACTGAAGAGCTGTTCTTCGTCAATAACGAGCTTGGCGGTGCTTATTGGGAAAATAACGCATCTACAAACAAAGCATACGGTCAATTTAACCCAATCAATCACATTGATAAGTGGGATGCGCCGATGTTTGTTATTCATGGTGCAAAAGACTACCGTGTGCCACTTGAGCAAGGTATTGCGGCATTCCAAGCTGCTAAGCTACGTGGTTTAAAGAGTCGTTTCTTACTATTCCCAGAAGAAAACCATTGGGTACTGACACCGCAAAACGGTATTGTGTGGCAGCGTGAGTTCTTCAAGTGGTTAGAAGAAACGTTGTAAAAAACACAACTTCATAGTACCTTTCACAGGAATTTTATAGCCAGGATATTTATGTATTCTGGCTTTTTTATATAAATAAAAAGGAGAACTTGTGAAAAAGGTTTTGTTATCTGCGGCTGTGATCATGTTATCTGGGTGTGCTCAAAATATTTATCTTCAGCCTATGGTTGATGGTCCTAGTGCAAAATTAAGATTAGCTTCTGTCCCGAGTAATAATAATTTTGTTGGTAGACCAAGTAATAACAGTTGCATCTCGACTGTTTCTGAGCATGGTAGCCATATTGCAACACTTGGTGTGAAAGCTAACCTTGTTAGAAGCTTGAGTCGTTTAGATATGCCTGCTTATGATAAAGAGCTTGGTGATTCACATCAAAATGAAGTTTACATTCCAGCAGGAAAACCATTCTCATTTCAATTTAACGGCGTTGGCATTTCAGGGTTTTCTCCAGGCAAAGTCGATTCTGGTGGAGCTTTATACTCTTGGTGCAGAAAGTTGGTTACATTTGAAGCACAAGAAAATGGAAATTATGAAGCTTTATACGATTATGTCGAATTACCTAATGGAAAAGAAACGTGTGGTGTAAAGCTATTCGAGATTATTGAAACAGAAAATAATACATACAAAAAAGTTGAAATGAGCAACTATAAAGTAATCGAAAATTATTGCGATTAAACAATAATTCTATCTTTCTTACTTGTGCTTGGCAGAGCATTGAAAAAAGAGCCAAGCACAATGATTTTTTGCGCTTCCGATACCGAATATGTTCTTAAAACAAGGTTATTTGTACAAGCCGTCATTTAATATTAATCTATTTATATTTTTCAGCTTAGCGCAACATTAGATTGTATTTAAGGATGATGCCGATGTCTAAATTTAAATATTTTCTATTTGTTATATTGATAGGTAGCTTTATTGGGTGTGGAAGTAGTTCTAAGAATTCTGAAAAACCAAGTGCTCAGACATTTCAGCCTTTCCAAGCAGGCGAGCGTTCAATTCTTAAGCCTGTTTCATCTACATTTACAGGTGTAACTTACCCAATTCAGCTATATTTGCCAAAAAACATAAGTGCAAATAAAACTTACCCTGTAATATATGTTTTAGACGCAGAGTGGCATTTTAGTAAAGTAGCAGATAGCTTAGACGAACTTGAAATTGAAGCGATTATTATTGGCGATGAAAACTTTGTCGATGCTAACTATAAGCACCGTGAGGATTACTCGCAATGGCCCTTAGCGCAAGATTACTTTAACTTCATTGTTTATGAATTGGCGCCAAAATTAGAGCCAAATTATCCAATAAATCAATCTAAACGAAGTATAGTTGGACATTCTTATGCTGGTTTGTTTGCAGGTTTAGCCATGTTAATGGATGACCCACAAGATCCGTTTTTTAGCGCGCATGTCTCGTTCGATGGTAGCTTTTGGGCACATACAGAAATTACCCCTTTACTTGTTTCTGATAGAGGCGTGCTTGATAGTCGTTTAAAAAGCAAGGCCATTTTGATTGCAGCTAGAGGCAAAGTAAGTAATGGCCGATATGTAGATTGGTTTCAAGAGATGCTGGAGTATGAGCAATTTAAAGAGCTCGAAATCGTAAAACTAGACTATGATGTTGATCATATCCCTGTAGTCAAACACGCAATGGATGACGCGATGAGCGCTTTACTGATCGATTAGTGAGTCTATTCATTTAAAAAGGCCATTTCACTCTTTGGCCTTTTTAATATTTAGTTATTTAGTCTTTCTTTTCTGACTTGTCTGTTAATTTGTTTCTAATTAACCCTAATCCCATCACCAGTCCGCCAATGGCACCAATTAAATGTGCTTCAATGGCGACACGTGATTGGATCAGTTCGCTGACTTCAACGCTTGGTCCAGCCCATTGTTCCCAAGCGAGTTTTGCCCAAATACCAACGAACAAAAGAATGCCTGAACGCATACCAACTTGAATGTCTTTGAGTGCGCCCCAAACGATTACACCATGTAACAGACCACTTAGCCCAGTGTAGATTTTTATATCAGGTACAAATAGCCAAATGCCTATTCCAGTCCATAAAGCTAAGAAAACAATATGAATATAATATTGGCTTTGTGTTCTATGTTCAGCATGTAACAGCCATATAAAGCCAATCCCTACAATGTTAAGTAGTAAGTGCGTTGGGTTCGCGTGAACAAACTGTCCTGTGAATATACGCCAGACTTCACCAATCGCGATTTTATCTCGATGAAACTCTAGTAAGTCATTGGTATTTAGGATCATTAAGGTAAAGCTTAATAATGAAAGCAGTATGGGAGGCAGTATGTATTTTTTATCTAGTGGCAATTGGATCATCAATCAAATTTCTTTTTTATTTTTTGCATATTTTGCCCGTTTACTCTTATCATGCAAACCAGAACTTGAAAATTAATGACAACAACTATGACATTCAAATCTCTGCCTTTTGCGTTATCGCTTTGTTCATTGGCTTTATTAAGTGCCTGCTCAAGCCAAATTTCACCAAAACAAGAAATAAGAGAGCCAGAAGCAGCCACTGGTTTTACAAAAAAGCAAAAGCACATCTCCGATAATTATATGATTGCGGCTGCAAATCCCTACGCTGTTAAAGCGGGTAAATTGATGCTCGACAAAGGCGGCAGTGCAATTGATGCGGCAATTGCTACGCAGTTGGTTTTAACCTTGGTTGAACCTCAATCTTCAGGTATTGGTGGCGGTGCTTTTATTTTGCATTTCGATAAAAGCGAAAATGCACTAACAACGTTAGATGGCCGAGAAACAGCGCCAGCTAAAGCAACCTCAGGTTTATTCTTAGACGAAAATGGCAAAGCAGCCCCTTGGATTAAGGCCGTTGTAGGTGGTCGCTCGGTGGGTGTACCCGGTATTCTTCACGCCTTTGATAAAGCACACAAAGAACATGGTAAATTGGCTTGGGCCGACTTATTTGAGCCAGCCATTGAATTAGCAGAGCAAGGGTTTGTGGTTTCGCCGCGATTAAATATGTTGTTGTCTAAAAAGTTTAATCCGGGTCTTACTCGTTTACCCGAAGCGAAAGCTTATTTTTACCCAGATGATCAGCCTTTAGCTGTGGGCAGTATTCGTAAAAACCCTAAATTGGCTGCGTTATACAAGAATATATCTGAGCAGGGTATTTCGGCTTTTTATACAGGCCAGCATGCAGAAAATATGGTTGATGCCGTGCAAACCTCCGAAATTGCACCTGGGTTATTGTCTTTATCAGACCTAGAAAATTACCAAAGTAAACATCGAGACGCTATCTGTACGCCTTATCATGCGTACAAAGTGTGCTCTATGGCACCACCGAGTAGTGGTGGGGTGGCTGTACTGCAAATTTTGAAATTACTTGAAGGTAAAAAGTTAAGCCAATATCAGCCTAATGACCCTAAAGCCCTGCACTTATTTACCCAAGCTTCGCGTTTGGCATTTGCTGACAGAAACCATTATGTGGCAGATCCTGACTTTGTCACTGTGCCAGCCGATGCATTACTTGATGATGAATATCTAGCTGAACGTGCAAAGCTGATTTCAGACAGAGACAATCATACGGTCCCTGTAGGTAAGCCGCTAAACGGCGCATTAAGTTATGCCGCAGATAACAGCTATGAACTGCCTTCTACCACTCATGTTTCAATTGTGGACCAAGCGGGGAATGCGGTGTCTATGACCAGCTCTATTGAAATGGCCTTCGGTTCGACAGTTATGGTTGACGGCTATTTATTAAATAACCAGCTAACCGACTTTGCGCTTTCTCCGAAGAAGAATGGCAAATTGCGCGCTAATCGCGTTGAAGCCAATAAGCGTCCACGTAGTTCTATGTCGCCGGTTATGGTGTTCAACAAAGATGGCAGTCTACGTTTAGTTGTTGGCTCTCCGGGAGGAAGTCGTATTATTAACTATGTTGCACAAACAGTCATAGGCGTACTTGATTGGCAGTTAGACATTCAGTCTGCTATCAATCTTCCAAAGATAACTAACCGCAACAAAGTAACGACTTTAGAAAAAGGCACTGAGCTTGAACAATACAAAGCTTATTTTGAAAGTTTAGGGCATAAAGTTTTTATTCGAGATTTGAATTCAGGTTTACATGGCATTGAACTGGTCGGAGGTCAGCTCGTAGGTGGCGCAGATCCTCGACGAGAGGGCATTGTGCTCGGTGAATGACGGCTAAACCCGTAGGTTTAGTGATATTTTTAAGATATACTGCAAGGCTCTTTAATTATCTAGTTGTGTTAAAGCGCCTTTTTTATTTATAAGCAATTTTTTGCTTTCTTGCCTATTCACAGCTAAGTAATAATAAAATCAGCCAGACGTATCATTACAAGTAAATATGACTAAACAAACCGATCCAAATTATCTATACATTCCATACTCAGGTCCTAACCTGTTAGAAACGCCTTTATTAAATAAAGGTAGTGCATTTAGTCAATCAGAGCGTGAGAACTTTAACTTAAATGGGTTATTGCCACCGCGTTTCGAAACCATTGAAGAGCAAGTAGAGCGATGTTATCAGCAGTACTCTTCATTCAGAGATAACTTAAATAAACACATTTATCTGCGCGCAATTCAAGATAACAATGAAACTCTTTACTACCGTTTAGTCCGTGATCATTTAGAAGAAATGATGCCTATCATTTATACGCCTACGGTAGGTGATGCATGTGAAAAATTCTCTGATATTTATCGCAGCTCTCGTGGTCTATTTATTTCATATGAAGAACGTCACAACATCGACGATATTTTACGTAATGCGACAAAAGGCAAAGTAAAAGTGATTGTTGTTACTGACGGTGAGCGTATTCTTGGTTTAGGTGACCAAGGTATCGGTGGTATGGGTATTCCAATCGGTAAATTATCGCTTTATACCGTTTGTGGCGGTATTAGCCCTGCTTACACGCTACCTGTTATGCTTGATGTGGGTACTAATAATGAAAAGCTACTTGCCGATCCTATGTATATGGGTGCACGTCATAAGCGTATTAACCAAGAGCAATATGACGAGTTCTTAGACTTGTTCATCAAAGCGGTTAAACGACGTTGGCCAAACGTACTGCTTCAATTCGAAGATTTTGCACAACCAAATGCCATGCCTCTACTTAAGCGTTATAAAGATACGATTTGTAGCTTCAATGATGATATTCAAGGTACTGCGGCGGTTACTGTGGGCTCTTTACTTGCTGCTTGCCGTGTTAAAGACGTAAAACTGAGTGAGCAAAAAGTGGTGTTTGTTGGTGCAGGCTCTGCGGGTTGTGGTATTGCTGAGCAGATCATCAGTCAAATGGTATCTGAAGGCATTTCAGATGAGCAAGCGCGTAGCCAAGTGTACATGGTTGACAGATTTGGTCTACTTACTGAAGGTATGGAAGGGCTACGTGATTTCCAAGCTGCGCTTGTGCAACAAAAAGATGCGTTAACTGATTGGCAATATAGCGGTGACTTTGCGTCTTTATTAGATGTAATGCACTGTGCGAAACCAGACATTTTAATTGGTGTTTCTGGTCAGCCTGGTTTGTTCACTGAGCAAGTGATTAAAGCGATGCATTCAGGATGTGAGCAGCCAATTATCTTCCCTCTAAGTAATCCTTCACGCCAAGTTGAAGCACATCCAAAAGATGTGATTGAGTGGACGAATGGCCAAGCGATTGTTGCAACTGGTAGCCCATTTGGTGAAGTGGAATATAACGGCGAAAAGTTCATTATTCCTCAGTGTAACAATAGCTATATCTTCCCAGGTATCGGTTTAGGCGTCATTGCAGCTAAAGCTAAGCGTATCACTGATGCAATGCTGATGGTGTCAAGTGAAATGCTTGCTGAAGCTTCACCTCGTGCAAACACAGGTAAAGGCAGTCTATTACCTGCGCTGGTGGAGATCGAACCGTTAAGTAAAAAGATTGCATTTGCTGTTGCGAAGAAAGCGATGGAAGAAGGTGTCGCATTAGAAATGTCTGATGAAGCCATCCTTAAAGCAATCGATAAAAACTACTGGTACCCTGAGTACCGCAATTACAAGCGTTGTAGCATTTAATACTTAGCTTGTAATTTAAATTGAGCCAGCAAGATTGCTGGCTTTTTTTATGTCTAATTTTTCCAAGCTTCTATACTTATACCAATCCGCAATAACACTTAATCATATTGATGGATTAAACCTGATGATAGCTGTGTTAAAGACTTCTAATTTAGAACAACTAAATAACGAAATCTTTGCCTTGCTACCAACAAGGTTTTCTTGCCTCAAAATAGATCACTTAGTTAAGTGGATTGGTACTAACTTGAGTTCAGGTTCATTACTTTAACTATGTGGTGAGGCAAGTTGATGAAGTATGCGCTAGTTTTCTTATTGGGATTATTTAGTATCGGACTTTATGGAGCACCTTTAAAAGTTAATATCGCTTCTGACTATGTACCGAGTCCTAACAGCAGTGCCGATATGGTTACACGTTTATTAATTGATATTTCAAAAAGACTATATCCGCAGTTAGAAATAGACTTTATGCCCGCAAGTCGCATTCGCGAGTGGCGAACCTTGAGTATGTATCCAAATACGTGTTTGTATAACAAAGTTAAAAACACAAAACGTGAAGCCTTAGCTTATTTCTCAGCTAGACCGCTTACGGCATTTCCTGCGAATAGATTAGTTTTAAGAGATAAAAAAGGGTTCTCCGCTGATGTTGCTTTAAATGATTTAGTCAAAACAGATTTTAAGATTGCCATAACGAAAGGCCGAAGTTACGGAAAAAACATTGATGACTTTATTAAGTCCCATCCACAGCTATTTGTTGTGAATGAAGGAGAAGAAAGCGCGAAGCGTCTACGTAAAATGCTCATACAAGGTCGCTTTGATGGCATGATTGAATATACGTCAGTCATAATAAGCGAGTATGCGAAGGTACTAGGTGAAAATAAAATTAGTTTTCATCGCATAATTGATCAAGCGCCGAGTGTATTTGGTTATATTGCTTGTGCAAAAACACCGCAAGGAAAACAAGCGATTAATTTATTTAATAAAAAAATGGCCGAATCTGAGGTTCAAGAGTTAATAATTGAAGCGCATAGAGACTTATTTTCACCTCATGAGCGTGACTTTATTAGCGACTCTTTAAAAATTGCCTTTTCTATTCAGCCATAATTAATCAAGTTTTTACTTTAATAGCGCATCTTTGATCAATTCAGGCGTTTTTTCGCTTATATTGGCTTAATACCTATAAATGGAGCAGGTATGTTTAAAAAATTACTAGCCGTATCGTCTTTACTTTTATCTTCAAGTTTTAATTACGCTTATGCAGAGCCAACCAGTCCTCATTTAAGTGTGACAGGGTACGCAGAGCAGCTCGTTCAGCCTGATCAAGTTGTTTTAAGTGTTGCGATTTCACACTCCGATAAAAATATTAACAAAGCAAAAGATGAAGTAGACAGTGTGATTGCGCGAGTTATTAAAGTCGCCAATAATTTTAATGTCAGTAAAAACAACATTGATGCATCGCAACTTAATATTTATCGCCAACATGAATACAACCGAGGCACGCAACAGCAAGAGTTTACGACTTTTCAGGTAACACGTAATGTTGAGCTAAAGCTGACAGACGTCGATAAATATGCGCAATTTTTACAACAGCTTGTTGAAGCCGGCGTCAATGAAATTGGTTTTACGCAGTTTTCTTATTCAAAGGCAGACGAAGTGCAAGATAAGCTTAAAAAGCTTGCTATCAAAGACGCTAAATCTGAAGCTAAAGAACTTGCCAGCGCATTCGATGCGAAATTAGACCGAGTTTATTCTGTCAATTTTGCACATGCGCCATCTATGCCTACACCGTATGCAAGACAATCAATGATTGAATCAGGCAGAGCACATAAGCAGGCGTATAATGTCTCTGATATTGTTATTTCTTCAGAAGTTTTCGTCACTTATTTAATTAAACAGTAATACTAATTCTCAATCTTTTTGAGGGACTAAAACTGACGTTAGCGTCGTTGAAAACTTCTTATTTAGAACAACTAAATAGCAAAATTTCGACTTGCCTATATGGATGTAGGTACCTCAGCAAGAGCAGGACGCGTTAGCGGTGCTATCGACAAGTTTTTCTCGACTCAAAATAGATCGCTTAATTAAGAGGATTGGTATAAGTTTTTCGTTATAATGCGCGCTTACTATTGTAGGGCGCATTATGAGTAAAATCTTTATTATTGGTTTACCGAGAACTGGCACGACAAGTCTTTGTGCCGCATGCATTGAACTTGGTTTAACGACGGCACATACAGCTTATACAATAGAGACATTTAATAACGCGCAAGTCATTGCGGACACGCCCGTATTTAATGATTATGCATTGCTGTATCAAAAATATCCTGATGCTAAATTCATTTATTTAGAAAGAGACTTAGCGGTGTGGCTACCGTCTATCTCTAAATTATTAACGCGCATGTCAGGCAACCTGTTCTCAGATAAAGGTGGCTTTAACGACACCATCAAACGCTGTTTCTTAAACTCCTTTTCGGGATTAGATGCCAAGCACCTTGATAACTTCGAATTTCTCACTATGTGTTACGAAACACATAAAGCCAAAGCCATTGCGTTTTTCGAGGACACTCAAGCGGAGCATTTGTTTTTGAATGTTAGCCAGCCAAACAGTTTTACAAAACTGTGTGATTTTCTAGAAGTTGATGCTTCTAGCACAGAAATTACAGACATGCCTAAGCTCAACGTGAATGGTAAAGTTACGGCTTGGAATGACTTAAAGCACCCACTTAAAGTCAGCTCTACACGTATGGGAAAAGTAGATAAAGACGTCGATTTACTCACATTTATGCAATCTGTTTAATTCGTGTATCTCCTACGCTAGAATAACCGCAGTTTATATTGATTAAGAATGTTTATGTTTGAACTGAAGTACCACACCCCGTTTAATTGGACTGAAAAAGTGCTCGCTGATTTTGATGCCTTTTTACAAGATCACGCTGCTGCAGAGAAAAAAGCATCTGGCATGGCGATGTCTATGTTGGGTCATTACCCTGACAGAATTAAGCTTGTGAAAGCCATGACAGATTTAGCCATCGAAGAGATGATCCACTTTAAACAAGTGTTGAAATTATTAACAGAGCGTGGGGTTACCTTAGGTAACGACCAAAAAGATCCTTATATCAAAGGGATGCGCGCTTTATTTAGACAGGGCACCGATGAATTCTTAATCGACCGTCTATTAGTTGCGGCGGTGATTGAAGCGCGTGGCCACGAACGTTTTTCTTTGGTTGCAGAAGCCTTACCTGAAGGCAAAGAAAAAGACTTTTATGTGGCCATTGCTAAATCAGAAGAAAAACATAAAAACCTATTCGTAGAATTGGGCTACGAATACTTCAATAAAGACATTATTGACGCACGTTTAGCTGAAATACTTGAAGCTGAGGCGGAGATCTGTAAAAAGATACCATTTACAGCGGCGCTTCATTAATTCTAATATTACTGCTGTATAAATAAGGACTAGCGCATGAAAACGATTATTTTTGGTAATTCTGGCTCAGGAAAGTCAACACTTTCAAAGCGTTTAGCACAAGAATATTCAGCTGCACATTTAGATTTAGACACTCTTGCTTGGTTACCAACGTCACCACCAACTCGGGCACCACTTGATTCTTCACTCGATAAAATCAACGAATTTGTTCAATCCCATTCAAATTGGGTGATTGAGGGTTGCTATAGTGATCTCATTAAACCGATCACAGAGCAGTGTCAGCATTTGGTGTTTATCGATTTAGATGTGGAGACCTGTAAAGCCAACGCTAAAGCGCGTCCTTGGGAGCCGCACAAATACCCATCAAAAGAAGCACAAGATGAAAATCTAGACATGTTATTGGCTTGGATTGAAGATTATGACACCAGAGACGGTGTATTTTCAAAAGCGGCCCATACAAAACTATTCGAAACTTTCACTGGCAATAAAGTGCGTTTAGAAAGCAATCAGCAAAGTAGGGCGTTTAGCTTGAAGTAGTACGTAATAAATCAAACCTCTCAAAATAGAGCTCCTTATATTGAGAGTTGATATAAAAACTCAGCGGCTTGGTAAACATCAAGCCGCTTTTTTTTGCCGGCTTTATTCTAAAAGCGCTACATAGCGCCGCTTGGTAACGCTGTTAAGCTTGCCGATATGGCTAATTATACATATACTGTATTTATATACAGTATATGTATTTTGGTGCAGTATGAAAGTAATACCTGTTAAAGCAGCAGCGGGGATCACCGGTTTTGAGTCTCCCGCAGCCGAATATAAAGAGCTCGGTTTATCCCTTGACCAACTTATAGTTGGTGACCCTAACGCCACTTTTTTGGGCCTCGCATCTGGTGACTCGATGCAGGGCGTTGGTATTTTTGATGGTGATTTATTAATTGTAGATAGGGCGGCCGAGCCAAAACACCAAGATGTCATTGTTGCCAACTTTAACAATGAGTTTGTATGTAAAATCCTTGATATCCATAATCGACGGTTATTGTCTGCATCACCTTTGTTTAAACCAGTATTTATCAGTGATTGTGATGTTTTTCAGCTCGAAGGTATTGTGACTGGTTCATTAAGAATGCATCGGCAAAACATGAGATTAAAACAATGTATGCGTTAATTGATGCCACCTCGTTTTATGCTTCAGCCGAAAAAGTATTCGACTTATCAATACGTAAGCGACCCGTTGTGGTGCTCTCAAACAACGACGGCTGCATTGTTGCTGCATCTCCTGAAGTAAAAAAACTGGGCGTTCCAAAGTTTGAGCCTTACTTTAAATTAAAGCCTATTTTAGATAAACATAATGTGGTTATTCGCTCCTCAAATTATGAGTTATACGCCGATTTAAGTGACAAAATGATGTCCATTATCAACCGTTTTAGTGATCAACATTATGTATACTCCATCGATGAGTCATTTCTAAAGTTTGATGGCTATAGTGATGTGGTGAGCTCTTGGTATGAATATGGTCATCTTATTCGTCGCACAGTCTGGCGAAAAACCAAATTACCAGTGGGTGTCGGTTTTGGGCCAACACCTACACTTGCGAAAGCCGCTAATCATGCGGCTAAGAAGTTTGTAGGCGCAACAGGCGTTGCCGTTATTGATAGTGAAAAGTCTCGAAAGCAAATTTTAGCCAATATGGCAGTATCGGACATTTGGGGTGTAGGGCGCCGATTAACCAAGCAACTTAAGTTATTCGGCATCGAAAGTGCGTTAGATTTGGCTAAGCAAAATCCAAAAATGATGCGAAAACAATTTAGTGTTGTGCTTGAACGAACGATATCGGAGCTTAATGGGGTGTCATGTTTATCATGGGATGATGTAAAACAGCGCAAAAAAGAAGTATTCAGCACCCGCAGTTTTGGTGAGCGCGTTGAAAACCCATTCGCACTTAAAGCATCATTAGTAACGCATTGCTCAATAGTAGCCAAGAAACTACGCAAACAAGGATCTTTAACGAAGCGATTAATTATCTTCGCTCATAGCTCTCCACATGAAGATAATTACTATAAAAGGTCGTTTATTCAGAAACTTGCTGTGCCATCGAATGATAGTATGGTATTTGCCAAGCAAGTCGAATTGGTGTTCAGCCAATTATTCCAACCTGGTGTGCGATATTACAAAGCGGGTATTGGCGCCATTGAACTCGAAGACGATATGCACCAACAAATTGATATGTTTAATGTTTCTGACGATAAACCTGAGCTTATGCAGTGTTTAGATACAATAAATAAACGCTACGGTAGTAGTAGCTTACGTATTGGGACAGAGTTACAAAGCAATCAGTGGCAAATGAAAAGAGATTGGTTATCGAGAAGATATACAACGCGATGGCCTGAGATCCCGCTAATAAAATGCCAATAAAAAAATGATAAAAATATCGGTTAGAAAAAACAATCTATACTCAAAGAAGTAAAGCTAACGCAAAGTGCTTGTGGTGAAGGAATATGTTTAACAAATTGATATTTGCAATGGTGATATTATTAAATTCAAATTTAGCAAACAGTACAAGCAATGAAATTTCTATTGGTATTGCAGTCAAAGAAAACAAATACATTGCAGATATAAAAAAGATTGTCACACAAGCTTACAACGAATTAGATAAGACCGTTATTTGGAAAAACTTGCCAACAAGCAGATCGCTCAGGTCAAGCTTCGAGCAAGTTTTGTTTAAGAGTAAAAAATTAGAAGATGTTACAGGGCATCACTATATAAACAAAAAACATAAAAACTTAGTTTCGAGTTTAGAAGAGCAATTTTCTAAACGCAGCCAGAACATTAAAACCAATTCGAAGTCGATTTCAGATCTGGTAAAAAATAACAAACATATAAAACAATTAGATTTTTAGAAACTAGGCATTTGAAAGTTAAGCCTTTGGAGAAGAGCATTAATAAAAGAAATAAAAGCTTAAATAAATCAAAGATAGTGTATGTTTATTCTAGATATTTAGCTTATTTAACATAATATAAATTATGCGATATAAAGTGGTAGTTAATACAAATATGGACTTCTCCATATTAAACATTAAAAAAACAATTAATGTCCAATACTAGACGGTATCGGACATTTTAAAGCGGTGTTATGTATTGTTTAATCTTGGCTGTTATCTTAGTATGAAGAAAAAATTTTTAAGAAGTAAAAACATATGGAATTTGTTAGACCACTAGAGCCAATTTTAATTATCGACGACTCAGTTGAAGCCCGTGAGTACTTAAGCAATATATTAGAAAACCTCGGGTTTGAAGAAGTATCTGGTTCTGAAGACTTCGAGTCTGCAAAACATCTCCTTGAAAAAAATCCCCCAAACTTAATTTTCCTCGACATTGAACTACCTGATACTGATGGTTCAGGCATTTTAGACTATTTAAATGATCACTATCCTAAATCACATGTGATTATGTGTTCTGGTCATAATAGTCTGGAGTGTGTACAAAATACTTGGGAATGTGGTGCTAAAGATTTTATAGAAAAACCATTTAATGCCAAAAAAGTTGATACCGTATTAAAAAGATTAGAACTGGTTACATGAATACAAAAATAAATACGCTCCTAGAAGCGCTTTCAACCGTTATCTATGACAAACAGCCACAAGTAAAATTAGCGATCTGTAGTCTACTATGTAAAGGTCACTTATTAATTGAAGACTTACCTGGTATGGGGAAAACCACTTTATCCCATGGTTTAGCTGAAGTGTTGGGTTTTACCTATCAAAGAGTTCAATTTACCAGTGATTTACTGCCTGCTGATATAACTGGCTCAACTATATTTAATACCGATAAACAAAGCTTTGTATTTCATGAAGGCCCTGTTTTTACACAAGTTTTACTGGCTGATGAAATAAATCGAGCGAGCCCAAAAACACAAAGTGCATTACTTGAAGCAATGGAAGAAAGACAAGTAACTATGGATGGTCAGACTCATCACTTACCTGAACCGTTCTTTGTAATAGCGACACAAAACCCACTTCATCAATCAGGTACACACCCCCTGCCAGAATCTCAATTAGACCGCTTTTTTATGCGTGTTAGTTTAGGTTACCCGTCTAAAGATGCTGAGAAAAAACTTATACTTGGTGATCATGGTAGAAAAACAACGCTCACACAATTGATGGAATTAGGCACCCTATCAGAATTGCAATCAGCCATTGAAGAAATGGAAATAAAAGAGCAAGTTGTTCAATACATACTAGATTTAGTGAGTTTCACTCGAGAGTCTGGGTTATTTAAAGATCCCCTATCCCCACGGGCGAGTATTGCATTAGGAACAGCCAGTAAAGCATGGGCCATGATCCATGGAAGAGACTATGTGACCCATGATGATGTGCAGGCTGTTTTTCCTGCAGTTGCTGGTCACAGGCTCAACTTAGATGCCACGGAACAATTTAGAATCATCGACGATATATACGCACAAGTGCCGGTTCAAATGTAATGATTAAACTGCCCAAACCTGCTTGGTTTGATGCTTTGTTATTAAAAAAGCATCAAGGAGACAGTATTAAACTCAAGCATGACACCATTTATGTTTCACCATCAAAATCAGGGCTGGGATTTTTAGGGATCGCAGTCTTAAACTTTATATTAGGCATTAATTATCAAAATAATTTGATATTAGCTGTCTCTTATTTAATGTTTGTTCTTCTGCTCATGTGCTTGATATATGCTTTTAGTAATTTCAATGGCTTGTTAATTGAAGTTGCAGCAATTAAAGATGATTTTGCAGATAAGCGCCCATCAGTGACCTTCAAAATCGAAAATCAAAAACAACGTTACGACATCCAAATTGAACATATTGAAACAAAAGAAAAAAGTATTTTAAAAAGAATAAAAAACAATGAGTTTATAGACGTACTCTTGCCTGTAAAGCGTGGAAAACATAAGCTCGGGCGTTTTAAGATTCTCACCCACTACCCGTTTGGTTTAGTCACTATTTGGAGTTATTTGATAAGCGAAAAACATATCTATGCCTACCCAGCACAAATAGAAACAGAGCTACCAAAGAATAGCTTCATTATTTCCGAAAAAGGCGAAAAAGCACTCGACGATAAGGCTTTAGCTGAAGACTTTAATGAATTAAAAAGTTATCGCGAAGGTATGAGTATACATAGGATATCTTGGCGGCATTTTGCTAAGAATAAAGAGCTCTTAGTCAAAGACTATCAATCACCAAATAAATCAGCTAGCTATGGCTTTGATTTTGATAAAGTTTCAGGCACTAAAGAAGATAAACTGTCACAGCTAAGCTTTTTAATCGTGCAGGCCGAAATAGAGCAACAAAGTTACGCCCTTAAATTACCAAATAGACTCATTACTTTAAGCCAAGGAAACAGTCATAAAAAGCAATGTTTGGAGGCATTAAGTGAAGCTTAATCAAATAACTTGCTCTCTAATATACTTACTACTTGCTTGGATAATGTCCAGTGATCTTGGTTTCGTAATTGCGTCATATATTACGGGCTTATTTATAGCTTACGAATTAAACAGAATAATCTATAAAAAGACCATAACTAGCAGTATAATCAATGGCAGTGCTTTGGCGGGTATTGCACTATTAATGGGGTTTGTTGGTGTAA
This sequence comes from Pseudoalteromonas sp. AWM4_233, assembly GCF_056158285.1. Taxonomy (NCBI): domain Bacteria; kingdom Pseudomonadati; phylum Pseudomonadota; class Gammaproteobacteria; order Alteromonadales; family Pseudoalteromonadaceae; genus Pseudoalteromonas; species Pseudoalteromonas sp. AWM4_233. The sequence continues at coordinate 1,841,371 of NZ_JBSWSZ010000001.1, forward strand.
AAAACTCAGTCGCATTCTTTGTTGCTATGATGCTACTTGCATCATTACTCAAGATCTATCAAGCGCAAAGTGACAGACAAACCATGCAAGTGTTTGTACTTAACTTTTTCACAATTCCCTGCTTATTTATATTCTCGCAAAATTTCTTCTCGGCATTGTTGGTATTTATATTAATTGGCTTTAATTTAGCCTTAATGCTGATATATCAATATGAGTTTTCACCAAAAGAAGCCGTTAAAAACGCATTCAGCAAATTGGCTTTAACAATTCCAGTCAGCGTGATGTTAGTACTTTTTATTCCTAAATTACCTGCATTTTGGCAACTCCCTGGACCTAACTCCGCCAAAACTGGTCTATCAGAAAATGTTGATCCATTTGAAATTTCAAAACTATCCGAATCAAATGAGTTAGTTTTCCGAGCTATTTTCCCAAAAGAGCGAAATATGGAAGGCCCATTTTATTGGCGTGCGCTTATACATGATGAATTTGATGGTACACGTTGGAATATGTCGTCATTACAAAGTGTTTCGGCGAATTATCAAGCCAGTGATAGTTCGCATAGCTACACCATTATTGCTGAGCCCAGCCATTTAAAATGGCTTTATACGCTTGAAAAAATGACAACAGAGCAAGAGTTAGTCGCTACTAATGTGTTCGGTCTGCCTTATAGAAAGCGCCCTGTCAGTTCAGCATTTGAATACAAAGTTTATAATGTCGTTGATACTAAAGACTCCAGTATTACCCGTTGGCAATACAGACAAAATATTCAATTACCAAGTGATTTAAATCCTCAAGCAAGAGCACTGGCTGAGCAGATTGATAAACAAAGTAATGATACTGCAGAATTTATTGCTTTATTGAGGGATTATATTTTAGCTCAAGGCTTTACTTATACGCTTAACCCACCTATCAGCCAGTCTAGTAACAAAATTGATGAATTCTTATTTAACAACAAGGCGGGTTTTTGTGGGCATTATGCTTCTACGGTTGCCATGATGATGCGCACTGTTGGGATCCCAGCAAGATTAGTGTCGGGCTATTTAGGTGGTGAACTCAATTCAGAAAATAACTACTACAGTGTTTATCAATACGATGCGCATGCTTGGCTTGAATATTACGTCCCTAATCAAGGTTGGCTCGAGTTAGATCCAACAGCATGGGTATCGCCAGAGCGTTTAAATGGCTCTTTATCTCAGCATAGCCAATTGGCGGAAGAATTGAAAAGTAACATTGGCATAACACTCATGGGGTTATCTGATGTTGCATTAGTTAATTGGCTACGGTTGCAGCTAGAATCATTTGATTATCAATGGACACGTTGGGTTTTAAATTTTGACGATCAAAAGCAAAGTAGCTTTCTAAAAAATATATTTGGTGAAAAGGCTAAAATGCTTTCAGGTATCGCGGTGATCATAGGTCTTAGTTTATTATTTGCATTAGTTTATTGGGTCTTACAACGCAATTCACATCAACCCACTCCCTTGCCTGTTAAACTGTTATGCAAATTACAAGTTAGCGCTTGTGGTCAATTTGATAACACTAAAACACCTGGACAAATCATTTCAGCTATTAAATCAAAATATCCAAAGTTAGGAGTAGAACTTGATAATTTTCTATATGAGTTCGAAAAAGTTCGATACGGAAATAAAAGTGAATTAGCAGAATTAAAGAAACACTATTTTGCATTAACAAAACAATTTAAAAACAATAAAAGAGATTAGTATGAATTCAGTATTAATTGGGGTTTTGCTCATGTTAGGCCTGTCTTTGGCCAGAGTAAACGTGATTGTAGCAATGACAATCAGTGCACTTTCTGCAGGTTTGATCGCAGGTCTCGGTTTAGGTGATACATTACAAGCATTTAACAGTGGTTTATCTGGTGGCGCAGAAATCGCATTAAGTTACGCTATGCTAGGTGCATTTGCAGTAGCCATATCAAAATCAGGCTTAACGCTCATTCTTGCCGATAAATTACTGTCGAAAGTCGACAAAGCACACTCTAAACATTTGCAAACATTAAGCATGCTGATCATGACCATCATTTTGGCATGCGCGATTGCGTCACAAAATTTGGTCCCCGTACATATCGCATTTATACCAATTTTGATCCCGCCATTGTTGGTAGTCTTTAATAAGCTACAGCTTGATAGACGTGCTATTGCTTGTATTTTAACATTTGGACTTGCGACTTCTTATATGGTTCTGCCTTATGGCTTTGGCGGTATTTACCTTTATTCTATTTTGCATAAAAACTTAGCTGAAAACGGCTTAGAAATAGTGAATACCGATGTACCTGAAGCCATGATTATTCCAGCGCTAGGTATGCTTCTCGGCCTGATAATCGCAGTGTTTTTTAGCTATGGAAAGGACAGACACTACTCAGACAAAGAATCTGAAAAATCATCGACTAAGATAAATGTCGAGAACCCTAAAAAAGTAATGATCATTGGCGGTATTGCCGTTGTATGCTCATTACTGGCACAAAATGTCAGTGGCTCAATGATCTTAGGTGGCCTTGTTGGCGTGATGATATTTAGTATTTTCGGCATTGTAAAGTGGGAGCAAAGCTCCGATGTCTTTAGCCAAGGTGTTGCTATGATGGCCATGATTGGCTTTATCATGATTTCAGCTCAAGGCTTCGCGTCAGTCATGAAAGCAACAGGTGATGTAACTAGTTTGGTTAACACTACAGCTGATATAGTCTCGGGTAATAAACCCTTAGCTGCAGCGATGATTTTACTAGTCGGTTTATTAATAACCATGGGTATAGGTAGTTCATTTTCTACAGTGCCAATTATCGCCACTTTATTTGTACCACTTTGCCTCACTATTGGTTTTTCTCCAATGGCAACTGCAGCATTGGTTGGCACCGCCGGAGCTCTAGGCGACGCGGGTTCCCCTGCTTCAGATTCAACTTTAGGCCCTACATCAGGGCTCAATGCTGACGGTCAACATGACCATATTAAAGACTCAGTGATCCCAACATTTATCCACTTTAATATTCCATTGCTCATCTTTGGTTGGATTGCAGCCATGGTGCTATAAAGCAAAGCATTGTAATGAAAAAAAGTAATAAGCCGCACTTGCTTCTGATGCGGCTTTTTTATAAATGGTATGAATTAAATCGGCTAGATTAAGCAAGGGAAGATTAAAATAAAACGAGTACTGCTTTATAAGTAATATTTTCAAGAGGGATAAAAAAAGGCCGCTAAACGCGGCCTAAAAACACATCATGGGTAAACATGAGGGATAAGTGTGAAAACAAGATCATTGTAATCATCCCTATGTAAAATAAAACCACATTATAGCGTCTAATAGATTCGAGAAAACCTGATTAAATTGCTGGCGCTATTTCTACTCTATTACGACCATGGGCTTTTGCTAGATATAAAGCCTTGTCGGCAGAAGCAATAAAGTCCTCTAAACTTTGTTTTTGTTTATAAAAAGCAATACCAAAGCTCGCTGTAATATTGCGTATTGCTTTACCGGTCTTCTTTCCTTTAACTGAGAGTTTTTCAATATCTTGACGAATAGCCTGACAGAAATTCAATGCCTCGCTAACACTCTTAAAATCTGCCAAAATACAAAACTCTTCACCACCATATCTATAAGCATTAGCTTTATTTAAACAATGCCTCGAAAGCTTATTAGCAACAACTTTGAGTACATCATCCCCTTTTTGATGACCAAAATCGTCATTAAATTGTTTAAAGTGGTCAATATCTAAAAAGATAAGTGTTTTAGAAATTGGGTTGCTGCTAATAAACTGATTGATATGTACTACAATATCATCGTCGAACTTACCTCGGTTAAGTAAACCAGTAAGCTGATCTGTTACTGCTGCTTCCTGTGTACTTACAAGGGCTTGTTTTAACTCTGTAATTTCACTGTATGCAGCTTGCAATTTTTTTTGAAAAGAAAAAGCCGTTTGTTGCATAACAACAGACTCTTCAGTCAGTTTATCAACATAGCTCAATACATTATCAAAACTAGATATATCATTCTTATCAAGCGCGCTGAGATCTGATCTACACTGCAACAAAACAGAATTAAAGCTTTGGGAACTCGCAAGTGTTGAGTCTATGTCAGTTTGTACAGACTCAAGTGTACCTTGAAAATTATCGGAGATTTGATGAAAAAGAGCTAAATCTTTGTCAGACAAGTATTTATCAAATAAATATCTGGCTGATGAAGCTGGGCAAGTACCATGTTCTGCGAGAATATTATCAAGCTCAATATTCAAAGCTAAATTGCTACCTAGAACATAACAATACCAAATAGCATAATTTATTGGTGTTACCGGTATTTTATATTTGACCAGGAGCGGTATTGCTTGCTTAAGACACTGGGCAGAATGAGATAACGAGGTATTAAAATCCATAGTTGAGAGAACTCATATTGGCATTCACAATCAGTGATGCGCTTTATTTTTATACAATGGTAAGAAAAAACTAACCCTTAAGTGCTAAATTAATGGAAATCCAAAACGATATCAATTTAAATTTAGGGGATTATAAGAGAAAGGGATAAAGATATTAGGGGATGAATAAAAAACTAATACTTTTAACTAGTTAAAAGGAATTTCGTTATACATCCCTATAAAAGGTAAAACCCAAATCGTTGAATAATAATAATTTTATATCAACTCTTGATTTAAGATTATTTTATTTTTTACAAAATTCACCTGCGCTTTCGCGCCATTCACGAGTGTGAAATTAGGAGAAACGTGGCCAATATCTAGGTTTCCGAAAACAGGAATGTTTAGATCAGCAAACACTTCATTCAAAGTCATTTCTTCATTTCCAAGGCATTTATTCGAATACTCGAATTTATTTCTGCCAATTAAAATACAACGACACTTAGAAAAGAAACCTTTAATTTTTAGACTCAAAAGTGCACGCTTATATTGTGTTGTACTTAACTCTGCATTTTCCAGATAAAGTATGATGTCTTTTGAACTCCCCTTGCTTTCTAGAGACAAAAACTCTGATCCCATAGTAAGCTGGAGTGTGTCAATACATCCACCAATTAATGAACCTTTTATGGACTTTTCTTCATGATTATTAATGCTGATTAATACACTCATTGTATCTAAAGAATAAGATGACAACGGCTTACTTTTATAGTCAGGATAATTAAACTCATGATAAGAAGAAGACTTCTGTTCAAACGAATAACCCTCTGCTGCATTAAAGAGTAAATCAAACAGTGATTTAACATAATTACAATTTTCATTTCCTGCAATTTGCATCAAGTTAGCACTATGAACGGTATACCAACCTACTCTACTTGTAATAGTAGTTGTCAAAGTACTAATATCAGAAAAACCAAAAATCCATTTTGGCTTTGATTTTGCAATCCTATCCCAATCAAGCAAAGGCAAAACTTCGATAGCAAAATCTCCGCCCCATGGTGGAATAACCGCATCATACTTATCGTCACATAGATATTTATTTAGTGAATTTGCAATGCACTGTTTTGAAATAGCTTCATCAGATATGACATTTTCATCAACATAAACGTCAAGACCAAATGACTTTAAAGTTTTGATACATTCTTGAAAACGCTTTTCTAAACTAAGAGGTACAGGTGATGAAAAGGTGCAAACTGCTACATTACACCCTTCTTTTAATTTATTCGGGATCTTCATTGTTTTCCTTGTTTAATTACAATATTTATAACATTGTTCTATTAAACACTCAATTAGTATGATGTGTTCTATACATATATCATATAAAGGTAACCTGGAACAACAAAACTAGAGATTAATAATAAACAAGGTTAAGATACTTTAAAATTAATTAAGCCGTAACCCAATGAGCAGCAACTTAAAAGAAGAATTTAGTGCCTATTTTCAAGTAGAAGAAGCAAATCAAGTCAATCTGTTTGCAGTAGAAGAAAGTGAAGTACCACAAACTAAACAAGCACTAGAACTTTCAATCCCTCCACTTTTTAGATTGGCAAATGAAGTCAATGAATTAGACGTAAATGCATTAAGACCACTGAGAAATTTAGGAGATGTTGCCTCTGAGCTTGCTGAATACTTAAAAGCACAGTCTCGAAAAATAGACCTTATAATGAGTCATATTCTCGCAACAGAACAACCCGACGACACCAATCAATATTGTGATAGTTATGGTGGTGGTGGTCTTAAAGTAACGTGTGCTTCCCCCTTTTCTGTTAGTCAAAACTTAAGAACCAAAATATTTTTAAATCATGAAGCCTGTGCCATTTATTGTTATACACGAGTCATTGACGTTGAATATTTGGGTGAAAATCAATACCAGCATACTTTGGCTTTTGTACAAATAAGAGACGATGATCAAGAGTTAATGGTCAGAGCTAGTCTACATGCACAAACACGACAACTAAAAAAGAAGCAAAACAAGTAACGAGCAGACAAAAATACTGACAGTTTGAGTGTAAATGATAAAATAGAGAATTATATTTCTTTTATCTCAATCGCTAATGCAATTTACACTTTTACCAGAGTGGGCCGAGCAAGATGCAGTTATGCTCACTTGGCCTCATTCAGACACTGATTGGTCTGATATTTTAGACAAAGTTGAGCCTGTATACGTCGCTTTATGCCAGCAAATATCACAAGTAGAAGATGTGGTGATTGTTGCCCACAATGAATCACTTAAAGCTCACATTTCAAACTTACTAAATAACCATGAAGTTGACCTTACAAAAGTTCATTTTGTAGTTACCCCATGCAATGATACCTGGGCACGAGATCACGGCCCTATTACAACCCAAAATGCTGAGGGTAAGTTATCCATAAAAGACTTCTCTTTTACAGGCTGGGGCAATAAATTTGCCGCAGAACTAGATAATAAAATCAATAGTGTACTGGTCAATGAACTTGTAGCACCTGAGAATGAATATGATGTCGTCGACATGGTGCTTGAAGGTGGCGGCATTGAAATTAATGAAGCAGGCACATTATTAACAACAAGCGAGTGCTTGTTAAATGATAACCGCAACTCGGAATTATCAAAAGATGACGTTGAGCGAATCTTAAAAGACAAGTTAGGAGCTAAAGATTTCTTATGGGTCGATCACGGTTATTTAGCAGGTGATGACACCGACAGCCACATCGATACCCTAGTGAGATTTGCACCGGGAAATACCTTAGTTTATGTTGGCTGCGATGATGAAAATGATGAACATTATCCTGCTTTAGCTAAAATGGCTGAGCAGTTGCGCTCATTTCGAACGCCTTCAGGTGAGGCTTATAAACTAATTGAGCTACCTTGGCCAAAAGCCATCTTTGATGATGAAGGCTGCCGCCTACCTGCAACTTACGCGAACTATTTAATCATGAATAAAACGGTACTCGTGCCTGTTTATAATGATGAAAAAGATGCACTTGCTCTTAAACAAATTCAGCTAGCTTACCCAGAGCATACCGTGATCAGGGTTGATTGTGTTCCAATCATTCATCAATTTGGTAGCTTACACTGTATTACCATGCAATTGCCGAAAGGCTTTTTAAAGAGGATTTAACATGTCTAACAAATTAAAAGTGGGCATTGTTCAACACAGTAACTCAAGTGACGTTACAGAAAACACCAATAAAACAGTCGCTGAAATTAGAAATGCCGCAGCGCTAGGTGCAAAGCTTATTGTGCTTCAAGAACTTCACAGAAGTCTCTATTTTTGCCAAACAGAAGATACAGAACTGTTCGATTTAGCAGAAACGATCCCTGGACCTTCAACTGAACTTTACGGTGAACTCGCGAAAGAGCTGAATATTGTTATTGTAACCTCTCTATTTGAAAAGCGTGCTACGGGTTTATATCACAATACTGCTGTTGTGCTAGACACCGATGGCAGCATCGCTGGAAAATACAGAAAAATGCACATCCCTGATGATCCAGGTTTTTACGAAAAGTTCTACTTTACGCCTGGTGATTTGGGCTTTGAGCCTATTCAAACATCGGTAGGTAAATTAGGTGTATTAATATGTTGGGATCAATGGTTCCCTGAAGCTGCACGTTTAATGGCAATGGCTGGTGCTGAGTATTTAATTTACCCTACAGCGATTGGTTGGGACCCTCGCGATGATAAAGATGAGCAAATCCGACAACGCGACGCATGGATCATCTCACAACGTGCACATGCAGTTGCAAATGGAGTGCCTGTTATTTCAGTAAACCGTGTAGGTCATGAAGCAGATCCATCAGGTCAAAGTGAAGGCATTCAATTTTGGGGTAACTCCTTTGTAGCAGGTCCGCAAGGTGAAATCTTGCTTCATGCTGATGAGCAACAAGAACAAACCTTAACGGTAGACATCGATCAAGCCCGTAGTGAATCTGTTCGACGAATTTGGCCGTATTTACGTGACCGCCGTATCGACCATTACGGTGACTTACAAAAAATTTATAGAGACTAAACAGGGGGGGGTTAACCACCTCTATACAAATCCTCATAATTAAGCGATCTATTTTGAGGCACGGAAAACTTGTCGATAACGAGGCGGAAATTTTGCAGTTTAGTTGTTCTAAATAAGAAATTTTCAACAAAGTTAGCGTCAGTTTTAGTCCCTCAAAATAATTGAGTATTATTGAGGATTAGTATTAACTCTCAGCATTATTATAAGAAATAGGAGCTTTCATGGCGTCTGCGCATTGGCAATCCATGCCTTGGGTAAAAAATAACAAAGATAAAATTAGTTGGGGACAGTTAACAGGTAGTGGCTTAGCACTCACGATCAGTGCAAACATAGCTGATAAAAAAACCATGACGGTTATTGTCACCCCCGACACCCCTTCTGCTTTGCGCCTTGAAACAGAGTTAGACTATTTATTACAAGAACATAAGGTGATGACTTTCCCTGATTGGGAAACGCTACCTTATGACCACTTCTCGCCGCACCAAGATATTATTTCACAGCGCCTTGAAACGCTGAATGCATTAAAGCAGCAAAGCAAAACTGTTTTAATTATTCCAGTTTCAACACTCATGCTTAGAACAGCTCCGCCAAGTTTTATATATGGTCAGGCACTTAAATTTAAGTGTGGCGATACGGTTGATGCACAGCAGTTAAAAGACTCATTAACAGAGTCGGGGTATCGACATGTTCAACAAGTCATGGAACATGGTGAATTTGCAGTAAGAGGATCTATTGTAGATTTATACCCAATGGGCAGTAAAACGCCCTACCGTATCGATTTTTTTGACGACGAAATAGATTCAATCCGTTTATTTGATATTGAAACCCAGCGCTCGAGTGATACAGTCGAAGAAATAGACCTATTACCAGCCCATGAATTTCCAACTAATCCAGAAGATATAGAAAGGTTCAGAACGGCTTATCGGGCAGAGTTTGGCGCAAGCTCTGAACAAGACTCTATCTATATGCAGGTTAGCAAGGCAAATTGGCCTGCTGGTATAGAGTATTATTTACCCCTATTCTTTGAGTCACTTTCAACCATTTTTGATTATCTCCCGGAAGATGCCGTAGTTATGCATCTTGCAGACATAGAGCATGCTGCAAAAAGTTTTTGGGAAGATGTTGAAAAGCGTTACGAAAACCGACGCGTTGATCCTTTAAGGCCACTATTGTCACCAGAAAAACTCTACTTGCCCGTAGAGTCACTATATCAGCAGTTTAAACAATTCGCTCGAGTCAATTTAAGTCAAGCTAACTTGCCTACTAAAGCGGGCAACACAAATTTAGATGCCGCCTTGATCGATGGCATTCGAATAGACCATAAAAAAGCCGAAACTTACGATACAATTTTAAAGTTTGTTTCTGAGCAAAAGAAACAAAAAGCACGCATTTTATTTAGTGTAGAATCAGACGGTCGTCGGGAATCATTACTTACATTATTAAAAACTACAAATTTAAAGCTTAAGCAATTCGAGCATCTCAATGATTTTATCGCAACCTCTAATGACGTCGGTATTATTGTCAGTCCACTCGAGCAAAGTATTTCACTTTCAGGTAAGCCCAAACTAAATATTATTACTGAGCAAGAATTACTTGGTATTAAGGTTTCGCAACGACGCCGAAGAAAGCATAAATATGAGCAAGGCCAAGATGCTCTAATTCGTAATTTAGCTGAGCTCAAAGAAGGTCAACCGATTGTTCATTTAGATCACGGTGTTGGTAGATACCTAGGCTTACAAACTATCGATGCTGCTGGTGTTGCAACCGAGTTTGTCACCATCACCTATGCGAACGAAGCAAAACTGTACGTACCGGTATCAGCCTTACACATGTTGAGTCGTTATTCTGGTGGTGAAGAAGCTTCTGCGCCACTTCATAAACTAGGTTCAGATGTATGGGAAAAAGCGAAAAGACGCGCTGCTGAAAAAGTCAGAGATGTTGCCGCTGAATTACTTGATATCTATGCGAAACGTCAAAGCAAACCTGGATACAAATTTAAACTTGATGGTCAAGGCTATCGTGATTTTTCAGATAGCTTTCCATTTGAAGAAACCGACGATCAGCGTAACGCCATTGAAGCTGTACTTGCTGATATGCAGTCTAATCAAGCGATGGATAGATTAGTGTGTGGTGACGTAGGCTTTGGTAAAACAGAAGTGGCGATGCGTGGCGCATTTGCCGCTGTTAACGATGGCAAACAAGTTGCTGTGCTTGTACCAACCACACTACTTGCTCAACAACACTTTGAAAACTTCAAAGACCGTTTTGCAGATTTACCCGTTGAAGTCGGTGTGTTATCGCGATTTAACAGCACAAAAGAACAAAAAGAAACCCTAGCTAAGTTAGAAAATGGCACCATAGATATCGTCATCGGCACACATAAACTTATCCAAGACAATATTAAGTTCAGTGATTTAGGCTTACTCATTGTCGACGAAGAGCACCGCTTTGGTGTACGTCAAAAAGAGAAAATTAAACAACTTCGTGCTGATGTTGATATTTTAACGCTTACAGCTACACCAATTCCAAGAACGCTTAATATGGCCATGAGTGGTATGCGCGATCTATCTATTATCGCTACACCTCCGGCAAAACGCCTAGCTGTGAAAACATTTGTTCAAGAACGTAATGATGAACTAATAAGAGAAGCCATTTTGCGTGAAATCAAACGTGGTGGCCAAGTTTATTTCTTACACAACAATGTTGAAACTATTGAGAAAACCGCATTTGACATTTCAGAGCTTGTGCCTGAAGCCAGTGTCGCCATTGCCCATGGTCAAATGCGCGAGCGTGAATTAGAAAACCTGATGAGTGATTTTTATCACCAAAAACATAATGTACTAGTGTGTACAACCATCATCGAAACGGGTATTGATATTCCTTCTGCAAATACCATTATCATGGATAGATCTGACAAACTTGGTCTTGCACAACTTCATCAATTAAGAGGTCGTGTTGGTCGAAGCCACCACCAAGCTTATGCTTATCTGTTAACGAGAAATAGCCAATCTCTCAGTAAAGATGCTGTCAAACGTTTACAAGCCATAGAGTCGCTTGAAGACTTAGGCGCTGGTTTTGCGCTGGCAACACACGACTTAGAAATTCGTGGTGCCGGTGAGCTGTTAGGTGATGATCAAAGTGGTCAAATCCAGTCAGTAGGTTTTACTTTATATATGGAGATGCTTGAACATGCTGTTCAAGCGCTACGTGATGGTAAAGAGCCTACACTTGAGAACTTGTTACAACAGCAAACTGAAGTAGATCTTAAAATTCCTGCGCTACTACCTGATGATTATATTCCAGATGTGAATATTCGACTCAGCATGTATAAACGTATAGCTTCTATTGCAAATGCCGATGAAATAGACGAAATGAAAGTTGAGCTTATTGACCGTTTTGGACTGCTACCAGATGCGACTAAAAACTTGTTTGCCATACAGCAAATCAAACTTCAAGCAAATAAAATTGGGGTGAGTAAAATAGAAGCCAACATCAAAGGTGGTTATTTCGAGTTCAGTTCAGATACAAAAGTTAACCCAACGTTCATCATTGCTTTGATACAAAGTAATCCGTCAGTCTATAGAATGGAAGGGGCAAATAAGTTACGCTTCAATATAGAAGAAAAAAATGGCCAAGAAAGACTAAAATTAATCAGTGCCATGATAAATGATTTTGATAAAAAGGCATCTGCATGAAGCATAAGCTTTTAAAGCTCACAACATTGACGTTTTTAACTGCGTTTGCAGCCAATGCAAACGCAACACGTTGGTTTGAAATTGAACTCATTGCTTTTGAACAAAAACCAACACCTGAATTACGTGAAGATTTCAAACTTGAGCGTAAACCAATTCAGGCTCGAAAAACATTGGATATGATTGAAATAGGGTTAAACAATCAAGGTCAGATCCAATGTTTGGCAGGTGAACAACAATTTGATCCTAGAGAATTGAGTCAGCAAATTGTGGCAACATCTAGCTCTTGGCAATGTGATGATGATAGAAATTATCTCGAGCAAATGCAGGCTTTGCCATTAACACCCTTTGCAGAGCCACAAGAGCATATGGATTCGATGTATTTGCTTGCTGAAGAACAGTTTAAATTTGAATCTGTTTTAAATAATTTAAAGCGTAAAGGCTTGGATCCAATATTACATACTGGCTGGCGCTTTCCTGAAATGAGTAGCCGACGTGCGCCAAGTATTGAAATGATAGCCGGCCAAAAAATTGCTAAACCGACCAGCTATAAAGCAATTAATAACATCAGTAATGATGGTTACATTAGCCTCCTAGATAAGCCTATACAACATCAAGCGATTAACGATGAGTTTAAGTGGCAAGTTGAAGGGCTAATGAAAATTCATGTCAGACATTATTTGTTTGTTACTACAGATCTAGATATCAATTTCATTGATGACGAAGGTGAATTACAACAAGCAAGAATGTCTCAATATACTCGTGTTTATAGTGGTGATATACATTACTTAGATCACCCTAGACTCGGGATAATATTTCAAATAAGAAAATATAAACATTAAGCACGAGGGTTAATATGAAAAAATTACTACTAGTTGCAGCATTACTAACATTAGCTGGTTGTTCGAAAGTAAATAAAGAAAACTACGATAAAATTAAAGTCGGTATGGACAAAACGGAAGTTGAAGCAATTATAGGCTCAGCAGATTCGTGTGAAGAAAAAACACTACACACAAATTGCGTTTGGGGCGGTGAAGAGAAAAACATCACTATCACACTTGTTTCAGATAAAGTGACGCTATTCTCGAGCAAAGGCTTAAAATAATTTAAATCCCTTAACAACTCAAACAAAAATCCCCATAAACGTGGGGATTTTTCATTTACACTCGGTATTCATAAAATCAAATGGCTAAGCAGCATCTGATATAACCCGGTCTCTCCCCTGCTCTTTTGCATCGTATAAGAGTTCATCTACGCGTTTAAAAATATTCTCAGTTGTTTCACCAGAGCGATATTCAGTTACACCGATACTTGATGTTACACACAATGATTGCGCTTCACTCACTGCAATGGGTGTTTCTCTTAATCGTGTAGCAATTTCGTGTGCAAGGTTTAAAGCCTGAGCATTTGAATTGTGTGGAAGAACTATTAAAAACTCTTCTCCTCCATAACGCGAAACAATATCAGTACTTCTTACCGAATTTAATAAAACAGATGCAGCTTCTTTCAATACCTTATCACCAGCAATATGACCAAATGTATCGTTTATTCGCTTAAATCTATCTAGATCGAACATAATGACAGAGAACTTGATAGCTTCAGATTTTAAATGTTCGATAGAGCGTAATAAAACACGTCTGTTAATTAGTTTCGTTAAAGGATCAACTGTCGATTCTCTATAGAGGTGCATCAACATTGAAAGTTGCGCTATTTGCAGCCATAAGCTAATTCCAGCGAATAGAACAAATAGCCACATATTATTAAACAGTGACCAGACATCACCTTGATAAAAAAGACTTTGTACAATTGCAAACGGACAAAAAATAAAAGCTATTACAATAAGGCTTCCTCTAATCGTTAGAGGAAATAGCCCGACCATAGCTAAAATCAAATATGGTAGCATTGAGAAAATAAATGGCACGTCATTAAAACTATCAAAGGTCATCATTGAAGCTAAATAAAACAATGAAGGTAAGAAGAAAGATAGTGCGACCACTTTTTTAATGAGTAAGGCTGAACAACATTTTTTAATAAAATAAGCCATTGCGAGAAGACTGGCTGACAAAACAAGGCGACTAATTAATATGGCAGTAGCTTGCGCATATTCGAAGGCATAAAAGTCATAAATGGAAAAAAAAGGCACCGAAATGGTGAAGAAAACACACATCACCCAAAGTCGTTTTCTTATATAAATAGAGCGCTTTTGAGTAAAGTCGTTTGAATGATTATTTGAACTCAATAAGTCTAATAATGTGTTCTGTTCAAGCCCTAGTAGTTTCAAAAACGTATTTAACTGCCACTTCCTTTTGTTTCCATTATTAATGTTTATAGAATCTGTTGAATTCACCATGCCTAAAACTCATCCCATTATGTAATGAACATTATTGTGATGAGATTTTAGGCTGGGCAAAAAAAGTACTGTTAATTTAGATCAAGTTTATTGCAGAATTCAGTTTAAACCTTGAGAGTAATAATCAGAGACTATTGCTCCCAAGTTTTCATTTTTCGATAAATAGTTGAAGGGCTAAGCTCTAACATGGCAGCTGCTTTGGGGATATTATTACCACAAATTTCAATTGCCTGTTCAATATACTCTTTTTCAACAATCCACATCGGTCTGATGTCAAAATGGCTTTGCATTATAACAACTGGTTCATTTGGTGTTGTCACAGGTGACCCTGTTTGCACTTCATCAAATGCAGGGTTAGGTGTTGATTGTGCATTAACTTGATTAGAGGGAGCAATTTGTTGGACGTTGCTACTAGTAACAGGGAAAGCAGGAAACATATGCGCGTCAATGACTTCACTATCATTCATGACTAAGGTATTGCGGATCATGTTTTCTAACTGACGTACGTTACCTGGCCAATCATAGTTAAGCAGTTTTTGTTTAGCATTTTCAGTCAACTTTTCAAAGAATTTGCCTTCCTCTTTTGCAATACGTTCAAACATGGCTTGTGCTATTTGCACAACATCTTCTCCACGCTCTCTTAATGGTGGAAGCTGAATTGGAATAACATAAAGGCGGTAATATAAATCTTCTCTAAAACGTCCCTCTTGCACTTCTAACCAAGGGTCTCGGTTTGTTGCACATACAAATCTAACATTTACTGACTGTAAGGTTTCACTGCCTACTTTTTGGAAAGTGCCGGTTTGTATAAAACGGAGTAACTTACTTTGCAGTCCAAGGTCCATTTCGCATAATTCATCTAGAAATAATGTACCGCCGTCCGCTTGACCAGCTGCACCTTCTCGGTTTGATGTCGCGCCCGTAAAAGCCCCCTTTACGTGACCAAAAATTTCACTTTCTATTAAATCTTTAGGGATCGCTGCACAGTTTAATGCAACAAAAGGGGCTTGTTTTCGATCACTACACTCATGCACCGCTTTGGCGCATAACTCTTTACCCGTGCCACTTTCACCTGTAATAAAAACCGTAGCTTTGGAGTTCGCCGCATTAGAAATGATTTGATAAACACTTTGCATTGTAGAAGATTTGCCTATCAACTGGCAAAAACGACCGTTTTCAAACGTTGATTGATACTCTTCGACTTTTTTGCTGAGTGTTTTTAATTTTAAACCATTATTTACCGTGATCCTAAAACGCTCTGCATCAATCGGCTTTTCAAGAAAATCGATGGCTCCATGACGAATTGCTTCTACAGCCAGTTCTTTACTCGCATGGGCAGTGAGTACAATAACATCAGGGCGATTTTGCTCAGGCAATTGCGCTAAAATGTCCATACCGCTCATATCTGGAAGCATGATATCTAAAATAATTAAATCAGGTTGATTAGCATTTAAATAATCTAGTGCAGCTTGCCCTGTGCCCGCTACAAAGCTTTTTAATCCTGTAGGAATAAGATAAGACTGATACAGTAATGCAAGGGACTCTGTATCTTCTACAATTAAAATACTCGCTGGCATAGCAACCTCCTGATTGCAAAATCATTTCCTATACTTTATTAAGAACCAGTAACGTCGAATCGTCAATCTCTTTTGTTAAATCAGGTAGGCATTTTTGCCAAAGTTGTGTTTGAAATTCAGTGCTTTGAAAACTCATCTCACTCAGTTTATTCTTAATAAACTGATCTGATGCACTAAACTTGTCGCTATTCTCGTGAAGACCATCAGTAAAAGCGACTATGTAAGCAGACGAGGGTAAAATCAAAGATTTTGAGGTGTATTGATATGAAGGATTTAACCCTATGATAGGCTCGCTTGACTCTAATGACATTACAGAGTCGTTTTGTTTATCAATGAGTAAAAAACTAGGTTGACCGATATTGATGTATTCAAGCGTATCGTGGACAAATTTAAACCCCAGCAAAGTGAAAATTTTGTCTTTATTAATACAAATTCCGTTAATTACTGCGTCGTTCAAATCATTCACCATGCTCGATAAATCATTTGAGTTCTTTACTAGCCCATAAATAAAGCCTTTTAATTCACTCGCAGTGTTTGCAGCAACTTCACCATGCCCCATGACATCGACCAAGAATACAAAGTGTGCACCTGCTTCTTTGTTGCTGTAATTTAGCACAAAATCACCACTTCTTTCGTGTGTTGCACTGCCAAACACAGACAAATATTTATGGCTATCTAACTCTATTAAATTATTATTGTATGCGTTTTTAACTTTTGATCTAAGTGTATCTTTTTTTCGTCTTAGAACACGTTCACAAATAAGTTGAATGTCTTCTTTGTTGAGAGGTTTAACTACATAATCGTCTATACCAACCAATACTGTTTGTTTAATTGTATCAATCGCATCGTCAACAGACATAACGATAATCCCAAGGTTGGCTAAATGCTGGAAACGGTTTATCTGTTCAATGAACTTCGTTGCCAACATCTGATTTAAATTCAAATCTATTAGCAATAAATCAACTTCATGCTTTGAAATAAAAGAGTGTGCTTTATATTCACAATCGAATGCATACACGTCATAATCATCTTTTAGATAGCATTCGATTAATTTTAAGGTTGATAGTTCGTCCTCGATAATGACAACTTTGGTTTTATCTGAAGTGCTGGATAGTGTAATTCTGAAATGGTTTTGCTCTGACTCTTCATAGTATTGATATTGTGGGAAATAGTGATTGATCAGTGCCAAGCCCATACCGCCTTCTCTTAACTGCCCATCGTTAATCACTGCACTTCTATCGTTTTGTTCTTCTTGAGCAAATTCAGCAAAAAATTTAGTATTATCAATGATTTTTAGAGCAACACCCCCTTTAATATTGTCTATTACTAGGGTCATTACACCATCTTCACCTTCTGAATGACGTATTAAATTCGATAGATACTCTGTTAATACAAGACCGGTATTATCGATATCTTCGTTAGATACCTTCATCTGCTTAAGATAATGATGCAATATTTCTCTAACAGACTGAATTGCAGGCCAGACTAAATTAAACCTTCTATAAAACAATGTCGACATAGTCACCTCATACCGCTTCAAATAACCACTTTTGTTTCTTGATCGCGGTGATTAATTTTACTTTGAGCCAAGGAAAACGACTTAATCTATGCTCAACACTTTCAATTAAGCGCGGGCCTAACGGAGGTAGAGCAAACTGGCTCACGACGACTTCAATATGTTTGAAATTGGCTTTTTTAATTTTATCTACACTGACTTGAACTTGTTCTTCATTGTTAATGCCAAGTGCCACATTCAAAATCGCCATATCTGTTGCACTTGAAATAACATGAATAGGAATATTTTGACGATTATTTTGCATCAAAGGCGGCATATCAAAAATGATATAGGTAAATTCTTGCTCAAGCATTAAAATAGCTTGTTGTAAAATACCAAACTCCCTTACTTGCGCGTCCTCTTTTAATTCTTTCACAGTTAGAAAATCAAATTGTTTTAACGGCTTAGTATAAAGTTGGCAAGTTATATCATCAAAACTCCAGCCTTGGTTCTCCATCTGCTCTTCTAACCAATCAAATGACATAGGGTTATAGGAATTTAAATCAACTAATAACACTTTTTTATCGATGGTTTGCAGTCTTCTAGCTAGACAAACAGAAATTGAACTTGTGCCCTCTTCTCCCACTGGAGAAAAAACACATAAGCACTTAGCTTTTTTGTCTACAATACTTCTATAGACAGCTTCAACTTCTTGATATTCTGTAGGAATTAACTTCATAGCCCCACCGCCAATGCAAGTATTGTTAAGAAATCTACAATTGAACTTTTCGCTCTTTGTCCAAAATCTTGTCCTTGATCAGGTATATATACGGTATCACCTGCACGTAAAACCGGAATGCGCATTGAGTTAGGTTCACGTATAAATTCTTCAAGGTCGAAACGTCTTGCTTGCTCTTTACAGCAAGAATGATTTATCACAACAATATTTTCTATTAAAGCACTTCCTGTCGGTCCACCAGCTTCGGCTAATAAATCAAGTAAAGTCATAGAATCATCAAACGAGTAACGTCCGGGTGTTTTTATTGCCCCCATCACGCGAACGACATTTTCTTTTTTTCGACTTAACCAATCTCTGGATTTTTCAGGAATATAAATTGTGTCACCTGGGAGTACTTTCGGAAAAAGTGTCTCATCGCCAGTTTCAAAATAAAGTGCTAGATCAAGTTTACTCACTCTGGCTTCATAGCCATTACGATGCGTGATGCGAATATTTCTAATATCAGCATTACTGTTAGGCCCATCAGCTGCAGATAAAATATCAATGAAATGCAGTGACTCATCAAATGCATATCGGCCAGGGGCACCGACTTGTCCCATTACATAAATTGAAGTATCTGGATCTTGTCTTACCCATTGAGATTTATTGTCTTTAGGGTCGTGCGGTAATTCTTCAACGATAATTGTATCGCCTGCTTGAATGCTAGGTAGCGGGTAACTACCGTCAGGACTATTTACATAATCATCCATACTAAAACGCTGTAAAACTTCACCTGCTCTAAAAATCTTAATATCGTTTACATTAGCTCCTTTAGTTGGGCCACCAGCGTGTGCAAATAAATCAGTAAAATCCATTTCATCACTCCATTCATAACGCCCAGGACTATTCACCGCGCCCATTACTTTTACTGCACGTTGAGGCGGTACTTTCAGCCAGCTTTTCTCATTGATATCTGTTTTTTCTGGTACAAATACCACATCACCTGGGTTAATTGGCGGGATTGGAGAAGTCGCTACGCCATCGCTATATGATTGCAAGTCAAAATAAATGCTTTCACCGGATGGCTTCAAAATTCGAATTTGTCGTGTTTCAGCAAAACGAGTAGGTCCACCAGCATTTGCTAGGATATCTAAAAAGCCAATTTTATCTGTTGATTCATAGGCGCCTGGTTTTTGAACTTCACCCATAATATAAACGGTTCTTGCCGTGGTATTTACATCTTCAACCATAATCGGCACATAGATAGTAGTTCCGCCTTCAATCCTGGGTAGTAAAGATTCTTCACCCGAGTCTAAATACTGTTTTAGATCGAAGATTTCAGGCTCGCCGTTACGTATAACACGTATCTTTGTTACATCTGCATAGCGCGTTACCCCTTCTGCACGCATTAATGCATCAATAATATTCATATCTTCTTTGTAAGAAAAACTGCCGGGGCTGTGTAACTCGCCAAATAACGTTACGGCTTTTTCATTACCCTCAGCATCACCTGATGCAGATAGAGTTTGGGCGTCGAAATCGATTTGCACATTACCAAGCAGCGGTGAAACTGGAACAAAGACAATATCCCCCGATTTAAGCGCTGGAAGCTTATCTGGGTCGCCACTGTCTAAATAAGCCTTATAATCAAAGCTAATGCTTTCATCATCGCGACGGATCTGAAGTTTATTTAGCTGAGCACCCGGTTTTAGCCCCCCAGCTTGTGAGATAACCATTTGTATATTGCCATCTTCAGGAATACTGACTTGAGAGGGCTCATTGACATAGCCTAGAACGGTAACCAGTAAGTCTCTTGCTCTGATTTCTACATAAAACTGCTCAAGACCTTTGTATACTCCGCTCAACTGCAATTTAATTTCATTTTCAACACGTTGAATGGTTTTACCAGCCACTGTTACCTTGCCAATTTCGGGCACATTGATTTGGCCTTTTTTATCTACCTCAAATACATCTGCGAAATCTGCTTCATTGGGCATATTCAAAAATAGTTTATTACCGACTTCTATAATCGTCGTCTTACCTTCCGTTGAGGCTGTTTCTTCTGCAAAAGAAGGCAACGAAATGCTTGAAGTAATAATTAAAAGCAAAAAAGGTATCAGGCTATTTAGATTAATTCTTACCATCACTACGCTCCTTAGTCAGCTCATCCGTCCACGATGTAAGTGGTTTTAGCTGAGTTTCTGCATCGATTTGTGATTCAGCGTTTAGAATAAAAGCATTTACACGCCTATCTGAATGGCGGCTTACCGCGTTATTGTCGCTTTCGCTGTAAGGGGAAAGACTCCCTTGCGTGACAGTGGTAATAGTTGCAGGATTAACACCATATACACTTAACCAATGCTTTACCTTTTCTGCCCGCTTAAAGGCGAGCTCATAATTATCAGAGTCAATGCCCTTCTTATCTGTATGACCGACAAGAAGTAACTCAATTTCAGGAACTAGTTTCAATAAATCAGCGGCTTGGGTGAGCCTTTTCATGTATTTAGGTGTCACTTCGAAACTATCAAATGCAAATTGATTGTCACTGTTCAGCAATGATTTGATCTGTTTAATTATTTTGAGTGAATCGTCTTTGCTCGTGTCGTTATTTGCCATAGCACACCCCGTGAGCTTCAGTACACGTTCAAAGTGGTTTTGTAATAAATTCAGTTGATGGTAAAAAATTCTTAAATCAGCCTGTGCATCTGAATACATTTCAGCTGCAAGCATTCGCTTAATTCGATTAGATAACATTTCAGCTTGATATACTTGTGCGGGCATACATTTGTTAATTCCACGCACTTTCAACCAATCTAATTTCATTTGGATATGTTCATACTCGTTTGCAATGTGCATCGGTGCTGATGCATACCAGGTTTCGCTATTTGTCTCATTGTCAGGGTGATACTCTTCAGCCCAACCACCTTTGCCTTGCTCGGGCCATGTACTACAGCCCGAAACCACTATCAGCATTAGTAAAATATACATCCATCTCATAGCAACTCTCCTGGTTTTTTAATTTTATCTACTCATCAATAAAATCAATGGTTAAGTCTACTCTTAGTAAGGTCATTAATTTTCTTGGCTGGCCGTTTACTTTTAGTAATTGCATATTCACGCCACGTTGCTCAATCCGCTTGAATAAGAACACCATTGCACCTATACCTGACGAATCAATAAACTCTGTCTTATTGAAATTTAGTACAATGTTGTCCTGATGTGTATTCGCAAGTGAATCAAATTGTTCTCTATATCTGTCTACAGACATACCTGAAAAGTCACTTGGTAGTTCTACAATGATTTTGTCGTCGATTACTTCTGTTGGTAGTTGCTGATACATGATAGTTATCCTCTCGTTAGGTTTAACTTTAACTATCAAGTTGAGTGCCAGACTTTAAATTATTGAAATTAAATGCCTTTATGGTTTGTGAATTTATATTTTCGCAAATTGCAATAGGTTATACTGCAAACAATTGCAAAATGCGAGTCACTTGGGAATTAAGAATTGGATATACGCGAAAGGCTTAATCGAAAGGAAAAAAGCCAAGTTAGAACTTGGCTTGGATTTATATCAAAGCGACAATTTATATAGATTACTTCCCTTTCCCCATAAGCACGACTTGAATGGTTTTAACTAAAATACTCATCTCTGTTCTGTACCAAGATGAAAAGCTAGACAGCGACAGTGCATAAGCATAATCCCAGGCTATTTTTCTTCTTACACCTTCAATATTTTCATCATAGCCATTCATTACTTGCGCTAAACCTGAAATACCCGGTTTTAATTGATAAGTACGATGCGTGAAGTAAGGTACATTTTCTTCTAAATTTTTATAAAATACAGGACGTTCAGGACGCGGACCGATTAAAGACATTTCACCTTTTAATACATTCCATAATTGAGGTAATTCATCTAAACGTGTCTTTCTTAAAAAACGACCCACACGTGTGATCCTAGGATCGTTATCAGAAGCCCATACAGCGCCACTGCGAGCTTCTGCATCAATATACATACTTCTTAATTTATAAACGTAAATTAGGCTTACAAAGTTGTCTGTAGACTCGCCAACTCTTAGTTGTTTGTAGATGATGCCCCCTTTTGAATCTAGCTTAATGGCAATGGCTACCAGTAATAAAATAGGCGCAGTCAATATCAGACCAACTGAAGCGCCAATGACATCGATAATACGCTTGGTAATTAAAATGCGTTTTTGCTCTGACTTAATTTTTTTAGGCACACGAGACCAACTTTGTTTATAGACACCTTTATGAAATTGTACGATTCCGTATAAACCCACTAGATAACTAAACAACATATAATTCACAGAGTCGATTACAGGTAGCTTAAAGCTGAACAGTCCACGGATTTTAGCTAAACCAATCAAGTTAGTTATTAGTAACCCTATTGCTGCAACCGAATATAAACCGCCTACTAATAAGGCCTGACTAAATAAAATAATATAAAGCACAGCGATACAAATCGGCATGACGCCTCTTAGCCCTTTGCTAGAAGTAAAAATAAGTTTTTGCCACAGGTTAAAAGACCCGAACTTCTTAACTAGCAAGCCAAGTTGTTGCCAGTTTCCTGCACAAATACGAACACGGCGTGTATAGTCTTTATCTAGCGCGTCTTCTTCCATCTCAACCATGTTTATGTCTTCTGAGATTGCAATCACGTGCTCTTTATCAACTGCTTGCACCGCTTGAATGAAGTCGTCATTAATGGTGCCTTCATCGAGAGGTTTAACTAAGTGACTTTTAATGGCAAGTAAAGAGCCCGAAACACCATTAACTGCGCCAAAGATACTTTCATCTAAGCGCGTTTTGTTTTGCAGTGCCCAGTAGCCGCTCTGTTCATTGTTAGCTTGGTCATATACTTGATATAAGCCTGATACAACGGCAACTTTCTTATCTGCCATCTTGTACGCGACTTCTTGAAAAGCGTTTATACTTAGCATGGCACTCACATCTGAAAACAGCACCACATCATAATCACTGCTGTATAAGTTAATGAGATGATTGATTGCGTTTAGCTTACCTTTATTCTCATCAAACACATCGATATGACAAAATATGTTTTGTTCAGCCAGTCTATCGAGTGCTGGGGTTGCGCACGCGAGCGTGTCGTCGGTACAGCCATCTAGCACAAGGTGAATGGCAATTTTTTCATTCGGGTAAATTTGACTGGCAATATTGATGAGCTTGTCATAAATATATGCTTGCTCATTATGAGCTGCCATGAACACCGCAATTTTTGGCTGATACGCTTTAATACAATCGCTTTGCAAATTGCGACGCTGTTTGTATTTTGCTACAACACTAAGTGCCAAAGGGTAAACCCCGTGGTGATAGATCACTAAACCAATACAGATGATGAGAATGATATCCATGGTATTCATAACTTACTCCTAGCTTTTTATGCTTTCATATAAGTAGTCATAACGTTTTGTCATTTTTTTCGAACAACCAAGCTCTAAAGCATGTGCTCTGACCTTTGTGCCGTTTTGTAACGACAAACCTCTCTGTATAGCATCTGGCAAACAATGGGCCATATTTACGTTTAATAAAATACCACTTTGTTTACTGACAATTTCTTTAACGCCACCGACATCAGAAGCAATGACAGGAATGTTACAGGCCATGGCTTCGAGCAAGGTAAGGGGAAGCCCTTCACGCTCTGAAAATAAACAAAACAAATCAATGGCAGAATAAAACAGCGGCATAGCATCGACTTTACCGAGCCAATGAATTCTATCTTGTAGTGACTTTTCTATACCGTATTTAGTGTAAAACTCACGTTGACTGCCATCTCCCGCAAAAACAAGGTGAACGTGATCTGGCAAAGATTTAAGGCTATCAATTAGGGCTATATGGCCTTTCCCCTTCTCGACTCTTGCAGCACAGCCAACCAGTTTAATACCACTTGGTAAACCTAAGCGACAACGAGCAAGATACTTGGAAAAAGGTCTGAAAAGCTGAGTGTCTATGCCGTTGTGAACCACATAATCCGCTTTAATAGAGGTTTGATGTGTCAGTTCAGATGCCACTGCATTCGCGTCTGTCACTATGGTGACTTTAGTCAGACTATGAACTAATTTTGTCAACAAACGTTGTTTAAAGTTATTTAAATACCAAGCATCATGCATTGTGTGAATGTGTTTAACATGTGGTCTGTGCATTTTGACCATGGCGCCATAAAATAGAGGGCCAACATGATGACTATGAATGGTATCAATGCCCCACTCGTCAATGAGTTTGATGAGCTTTTTAACTGTTTGGTAAGAAATACCAGGTTGTTTATCTAAACATTCAAAATGAGAAAGCTCTTTTAATGCAGGCCATGCTGATAAAGCTCGATTAGTTGAGCCCTCAAGGGCAACTAAAGCCATTTTATTTGAGAACTTACTTTGCTGACACAGGGTAAGAACCATCTTCTCTAAACCACCCACCAGTGGATGCTGAATTAGCTGTAGTACGTTATTCATAAGAACTCCTCGATGCTTCAATAATGATCTCTCGTTCAAACTCTTGATGAACTATCGGCATGACGGTCAGTACTGGTTGCTCTGTAAGATGGGCCACTGTCTTCATGTCTTTAATGCGTGTATCAAGTAGTGCATAGACAAATACAAGTGCTATGCCACAAAATAGCCCAAGGACAATACCAAGGACGACACTGATCCATAATGGGTTATTAATTGGTACGCTAGGGCTATAAGCACGTTCAATTGTCTTAACTTTATCAGGGCCTTCGTAGCGAACTAGCTGACCCGTGACCTTAGACATTTCATAACGCTCTAACATATCTTTATATAGATTTTGTTTTACTTCTAAATCACGTTGCAATTTGCGAAGCTTTTTATCTATGTCAGTGGTACTACTTAAACGCTCTGCAATTAGTCTAATTTGCTCGTCTAACATATCCAGCTCTTGTTGATGTTGAGCCAAGCTATTTTTAGCTTCTTCGAGCGTTAATAATTGGGAGACCAACAAGGCGTTATTTTGTTTTTCTCCATCTTGCGGCAAGGTATTGGCGATTTGCCAAAGCGAATCTAGGTCCGTTGAATCAATTGATTGATGTTTTTCGCTTATGGTTTGCTTATGCGCTTTTAGGTTTTCAAGCTCTTTTAATTTAGCCTGTAATTTGCTGTGCTTATCAGTATAACGTGTTCTTAAGAGTGCAATTTCAGCCTCAGTACGAAGAATCTTATCTTCAATATGACCTAGAATTGGGTTTGCTTTACTCATTTTCTTTGCAAGCGTATTAAATTTGGCCTGCGCCCCACTGAGTACCACGGTTTTCATTTGCTTTTGCTGTTCAAGGCGTGACATGGTTTCCTGGTTCACGCTCATCAGCTCTGGTAAAGCATCTCGGTTATCTGCTTTAAATTGTGCTAATTGATCTTCCGACTTTTCAAGCTCTGTTCTCATTAGCTCAAGTTGATCTAAAAAGAATTGCTCTGAGGTATCTAAAGACGATTTAGTTGGTGCTAGTAGTCGCTCGATAAACTTTTCAACCACAAGCTCGAGAATGGGTTTCATTTGGGCTTGGTTGTTCCATTTAAAGCTTATTTTTACAAGTTCATCACCAACGACTGAGATAGAAATTGCCTGGCCTAATTTCTGACGCATTTGCTCAACTTCTCTTATCGGCGCGCCCTCAGGGACTAATTGCATTTCTTCAACAATTTCAGCTAAATTGTTTCTACTCAACACCAAAGTACGGAGTGCATCTATACGCTCTGATAGTTCGAATGAAAAAGACAATTCATCTAGGTAAGGATTTAATAGCGCCGATTCTTCAATTAGGATACTGGCATGATTGGTATATTGCTTTTCAGCCGTTGCACTCAAGCCAATGACAATGATTGGGACTATGATAAATGGCAGCAAAACTAACTGATAGCGTTCATATACGGCGTATAACGCTAAATACAGTAGTCTTTTAATTTGAGCTTGTGCCAATATCATACAATTCATCCGTTTTGCATTTTGCAAAGCAAAATTAAACCCGCTTGCAAAATGTCAGTTAAAAACAAAGATTTCATATCTTCGTTATGAACAGTCGCAAGAATAGATCCAACTTTAAAAATAGAATGGAATTTCGGATTTGAAAGATGCTAGGAATTGCATACCAACCCACAAATAATTAATGCTTATTAATTCAGTGGGTTGGTATGAAAATTTTTACACTCGGATAAAACAAATTGGGCTTTATGATCCCAGCTATGGCGTTTAACTAAGTCACTTGAATGAGATTTCCAAGCGATTTGTGGAAAATGATTTATGGCAACCGCTATATCGAGGCGATTTAAAAAGCCTTCTGCAGAATTAGAAATTAAAACCGCGTCTTGAAATCGTCTTACTGCAGGAAAATCGGTTGCCACAATCGGCACTCCTGCAGCTAAATACTCTTTCAGCTTTAATGGATCGCATGACTGAATTTGACCATTATCTTTAAAAGGCAAAATTGAAGCTTGCCAGTGCTGTGAAAAACCAGCTAATTTTTTGTGGTCAATTGCTTGATGATGTGTGACATTATTCAAGCAAAGTAATTCTGAAATATCTACCTCAGCTTTTCCAACCAATACAAATTGGTATTCTGGCCTTTGTCTCGCACAGTACTCTAATAAATTTATATCTAACCAACTTGAAATAGATCCATAAAAGCCAATGACATTATTCTTACCTGATAACTCATCTGCTTTGGGTTTTGGCTGATTAAACAAGTTAAAATCGACACCATGTTCAAGTAGCTGTGTTTTATGTGCTGGCATCTTACGCATCAACTTATCACTGATCACAAAGATCCTATCAGCTTTTTCAATTAATGCTTTTTCAAACGCTTCAACCATTTGGTGATCAACGCCTGCAAGGGATGAAAAATCATCACCACAATAATAAATAAGCTTGTCTTGCGGTCTTAACTTTATTGCATTGATGGCGGTGGCGACACTTAACCAATAAATTATTGGCTCTGCGTTTGATGTATCGATTAATTGATTTATTTTGAATGAGTTAAATGCTGAACACAGTGTATTATCATGCCATGGCAATACCAATGGGTTCTGCACTTTGGGAGAATGTGATGTATCTACTTGATTTGCTTTGTCATGTGTTTTGCCTGCATGAATAAACTTATCTTTTATCATCAAAGAAAGCTTTGTAACAATGCGATTCATGTCTTTTAAATTTAAACTTGGCTTTCTCATACCAATTGAATTAAACCAAATGACATCATGCTCTTTTGCAATCCGCGTAAAAAGGTGCTGTGTGCTGCTTGGGTGGCTTCCCCAATCTTCAGCGAAAACGACAAATCGCATAACGTTCTCCTACAAAGCTCTGATGACTTTAGCGGGATTGCCACCCGCTAGAGTGAATGATGGTACATCCTTAGTGACAACAGAGTTAGCAGCAATAATGGCCCCCTCACCAATTGTCACACCAGCGATAATGGTCGTGCCTGTACCAACCCATGCACCTTTTTTTACTATGATGTCACCAACTTGATCGTCAGTGTCTGGTAAACCTTGTGCGCGTAGCTCACAATCAACGGGGTGACCAGGAAAGCCGGCTAGAAAAATCTTCCCCGCAAAACGAACATCGTCTTCAATAATGACTTTGTTGCCAACCGAAATCGCATTTTGCCACCCTATATCGACATTGTTACCTATACGCAGCTCTGGGGTTTGTTTAGATACCGCACGACCGCAAAATGTTGTAATACCTGACATACGAACATCATCACCAATAGAGATACTAAGTGGTCCAAAAATTTGCGGCATACCGCAATATAATGAGAGTCTTTTTTTGCTACCACTTACTCGAGATTTAAACATGGGTGTGAAGTAAAAGAATTGCGTTGCAGAATGCAAAAGGTTTTGCATAAAGCGATGAGTCGCATAAAGCCCTTTGTGAAATAGGGGTATCACTGGAAACTCGATATGTCTAATACCAAATACAAGTTTACGAACTAACTTACCGAGTTGAGAATTATCTGTTTTAACCCAATTTTTCAATGCAATATACATAACTTACCCCTTGTCATCTTCCGCCTTCGTTAATAAACGCTCTAGTGCGATTGTTAACGAAAGTACTATGTATAAAGGCCAAGTGAAGGCTTGAGTTAAAAATGTACCTGATACCATAAAACCAAATAGTCCAGCTTGAAGTATATGAACATTAACAAGCAGCGATTCTTTGTTCTTACTTTTGCAGTACAAATTACTCCGTCTTAAACTTTTAAATATGGATACTATGAGCATCGCAAAAAGTATAAGACCAACAAACCCCATTTCACCTAAAACCTGAAACCATGTACTGTGTACTGCATGATTCTTGCCATCCCAATGAGGGCTATAGAAAAAATAATTCACGTAGAAATTACTGATCCCAACACCGGTAAATGGGTTAGATAAAGCCATATTAATTGCAGCCTGCCACGCATAGATACGACCCATTGCTGACGCATCAACCCCTTCTTCGGCTGCACCACCACTTTGTCTATCACTTATGCCTGCAACCGCTAATAAGAACAGCCCTGCTACAGCGCCTATGCCACCAAGCACAATTGGATTTTTAATTCTTTTTGAAATAAAAAACCCCATGATGGTTAAAATACCCAGTAAGCCACCACGGCTTTGTGTCGCGATTATTCCCCAGCACATAAGCAGCATGCCGAGAAATGCGAGGAACCTAAAAAAAGGTTTGTTATTTGAGTTAAAAACTTCGCCAGCAAAAAATGCCACTGGAAAAAGTAACACTAAAGATAGGTCGTTTGGATCACCGATCTGTGAACGATACTCTCGAGATATTGTCACCCGAGTGCCTTCAATTAGACCAATACCATTTAGTTTGTTGTAAATAGCGACACCGGCTAATAGTGCACCAGAGATCATTATGCCTATACGGGTATAGGTCATAAGCTTTGCGGTATTAATGAGCCAACTAATAACGAACACCATCAAGAATACTTTTGATAGCGTACCCGTGTACATCGACATCGCCTCTGCTCGGTTAGTTGCCATAAAAACACACACGGTGATCCAAAAAAAGAAGATGGTAAACATTGCATGGCAAGTATGCCAAAAGGGTTTGAGTTTCAAGCTAATGAATAAATGCCAAACAATGCCAAGCATGGCAGCCAGAGCCAACATTTTTGGTATTTTGAAGTTATATAAAACAGGAAATGCTTCGTGGAGTCTGAAATAACTAAATAAGATAAACAGTATGACAAAGGCTGTACTTGCTTTTATTGTGCTATAAAGTGCAAAGGGTAACAGCAGCAAGGCAAAAACTGATATAACCCCAAACGTGGTGTACAACACATACGTCAACATACACAACATGGCGGCAGCAGACCAATATTGTAATTTTTGATTCTTACTTTGGTTTATGTCCATATTGCTAGCCTCTTAGAAGATGCATTACTTGTTTACGTTGAATAAAGCCAACACTTAAAACAATCAGACAGCCACTTGCAAAAAGTATCAATGCTAACAACTGATAGTGGGAAACTAGCAATGTCTGCGCCACTAAAAGGCTTATCATGCAAATCAAATATTTGTATTTATAAGGTAAGGTCACCAATATTTGACTTCTAATTAAGAACATTAAACTACGCATCGTATGAACTGCAATGAGTACATAGAGCATCATGTATAAATCATAATTTTTTAAACTCAAGTAGCAGCCTAAAATGGCAAGTACTGCACAAAGCCCATTTATGATTGGTGCTGCTTGTGCATTATTTTTGTAGTAACAACCTAGGTTAAGTAATTCCGATATAGTTTTGATAAAGAAAACAACGCATAGCCAAGGTAGTATTTTTTTAGATTCTGCATATTCATTAGGAAGCAGAAAATCAATCATAAATGGTCCCAGTGTCATCATGGTGATGACTATGAGCAGGGCATACGCTAAACCATAGAGTGGGATATCTGCTGCTTTTTGCTCATTACTTTGAAACGTATTGAATCGTTGTGGAAACCACCACAGTCTGAATGGTTCGAATGCGATAGAAGTTACAAGCGCGAATTGTGTTGCAACGAAATACATAGCGAGTGTTTCTTTGCCCTGAAACGACACTAAAAACCAGTTTTCCGCGCCATTTAAACCATAAGCAAATAGAGAAGATAAGGTAATAGAAAGGATATAAAAGCCATGTTCATTCGTTATGTTTGTTCCACTATTTTCGTTTGCAATTATAAAGGCTCTATAATGCCAAGCCAGAATAAAAAGAATAAACCATACTGCCATAGCGCCCGAAAGCATCACGCCAACAACACCATACCCAGCTTCTAGCAGTAACAAAGTTAATAAGGCTTGTAGTCCCCCTTGTGATACAGAGGTCAACATAAATGCTTTTGCTTTGCCATGGATCCTAAGTATAGCGAGCGGTAAAGACAAAACTACACTGCCCCCTAGGTTTATGAATAGCAGTCTTAATGCCTCTATCGACACTTGAGTTGGAAGTAGCGTTACTAAAGTATCTACAAAGAAAATTGCAAATATAAAGCACAAACAAGCGCTACAAAGTGCAACCTTTAAGCATGATTTGTAAAATCCAAAGCGCTGTAAATTGTTTTTAAATTGATTGAATCTATACAGCAATTCACTTAGACCAAGAGACAAAACAATACTCAACATACTGGCAATACTGACTAGGAAGT
This sequence comes from Pseudoalteromonas sp. AWM4_233, assembly GCF_056158285.1. Lineage (NCBI taxonomy): Bacteria > Pseudomonadati > Pseudomonadota > Gammaproteobacteria > Alteromonadales > Pseudoalteromonadaceae > Pseudoalteromonas > Pseudoalteromonas sp. AWM4_233. The sequence goes on from NZ_JBSWSZ010000001.1 coordinate 1,872,275, forward strand.
TCAGCATACCGTAATCAGATACACTGAGATAGCGCGTCATGATTGGCATCATAACCAGACTAATGCCTTTTAAACTTAAAATCGCTAATGCGTAGTAGACTATGTTTGTCGCCTTACTCATGATTAAGCCTGCTGTATCCAATTAGAAAGTTGCTTGGCTTGTTTAAAAGCATCAAATTTTTCAAGTACACGCGCTCTAGCTGCAAGACGCATTTTAGTTCTTTGTTCTTTACTTAAATGTACATATTGATTAATTGCGCGTGTTAAAGCTTGTGTGTTACGACTTTCTACAAGATAACCAACTGAGTCATCGACTATCTCAGCACACCCCATCACATCACAGGTGATCACAGGCAAAGACATTGCCATCGCTTCTTTTAGAACGACTGGCCCCGTATCTTTGTCGCCGTTTTCAGCAATACAAAATGGCGCTAGAAATCCATCATAGTGTTTCGCCATATTTCTTATATCTTGTGGTTTTTTTGCACCTAAGAAGTCAATATAGTCGTTGAGTCCCATTTCATCGACTTGATACTCTAAAGCACTCCTAAGCGGCCCATCTCCAATAATATCTAGCTTCGGTCTAATCTCAACGGGTAGATTAGCTAGTGCACTAATCGCATAACTAAGCCCTTTTTTTTCAACTAAACGCCCAACAAAAAGTAGTTTAATGTCTTTATTAGCTTGTAGAGTCTCGGGTTGGAATATTTCAGTATCTACACCACAGTGCAACAACTTTGCTTTGGTAGGAGAAAACCGATGTAACAATTTAAGCATGTCTTCGCATACTGCGACGCAAAAGTCGCATTCATGTACTTTTGCTTGTAAATCCGCGCTGTTTACATAGATATCATGACCATGACCAATTGATGACACACTAATATTGGCAAGTTTTGCTGCAACAACCCCATATGCCAGGCTGTTATGCATAAAATGACAATGCATATGCTCAATTTTATTTACTTTTATTATTTGAGCTGCTTTCGTCGCAAAGAATAAAAGAGAGGTAGTACTAATTGCACTTTGCCTTACTGATGCCTTAATGCCTTTAACTATTAAAGCAAAAGGCAGTTCAGTTAGGCTAAACACTGTGTCTATTAGCTGCGTTTTCTTTAAAACATGGACATCACAAGGCAACTCAATGTCGTTTTCACATTGTTCAAAAGTAATAACAGATACTTTATGACCTGCTTTTTGTAATGCTTTGATCTCTGTAACAACAAATGTCTCAGAAGGTACTGGAAAGCTTGGGACCATAATTGCGATATGTTTCATTTTTAAACTCCACCATAAGATATGGTTTGGCATCGCAATCTCTGTGCCGCTTAAAAAGTATCTCTAATTGCAAATAACCATCTTAATTTTGCAAATTATTTGCATTTTGCAACGCAATCTCACAAATCTTGCTGTAAATCGGCACTTTAAAGGCTGGAACAAAGCTTGCCATATCTAAGCAAACATGAATTGGAGATACGATTATGCAACCTGATATCAGTGTGATAATTCCTAATTACAATTGCTTAGAGTTTTTACCTAAAGCCATTGATTCTGTAATGATGCAAAAAGGTGTTAATTGCGAAATCATTATTGTCGATGATGGTTCAACAGATGGTTCTGTAGACTGGTTATTGAAACAACAGGTTAGAAACCCTCAGATCCGTTTAATCACACAAGCAAATCAAGGCGTAATCGCTGCAAGAAATCGAGCTATTAAAGCAGCAAGTGCACCATATATCGCTTTTTTAGACGCTGATGACTTTTGGTATAAAGATAAATTAGAGAGACAAATTAATTATTTTAAAGCCAACCCGAATTGTGGATTATCTTTTACAAACTATGACCATCTCACTATGGATTATGAATACATCATAGATTGTTACGGTTATTGGCCGGAGTTTTCGAAACATAAAAATAAAAGCCAAGGTAACTATGTTAATTTAGATGATGCAGTCAATTTTCTACTCACAACCAATGTCATCGGTACGTCGTGCGTTGTAGTTAGAAAATCCACTATTTTAGAAGCTGGTGGTTTTGATCCAAGCCTTAGAAGTGCCAGCGATTGGGATTGCTGGTTAAGAATTGCACTCATCAGCGACATTGCATATACCGCTGACAACACCATGGGCTATTTAATGAGACCGAATTCAATAACATCAAATAGACAAAAACGTTTAGATGCCATTGAAGACATCATCAACCGAATAGGTCAACACGAAAAAGTCTCTGAAAAAGCAAAAGAGCACGCACATGCTTGGTTATTAGAGTCATATGGGGAAATGTATCGTGAAAATCAAAACTACTTAAATTCAATGAAGTTTTCGCTTAAAGCATGGCGTCTATACCCTCACATGAGACATATAAAACAATGTGCCCATGATTTAAAAGCGTTGTTTAAGCATAGTCTAAGTTTGTCTGTTTAGGTTTTTTATTCTAGCATTTATGAAGATACTCAGGTATCTGAACACTAAGGAGTTATTATGGCGCACATATTACTAGTAGATGATGAGCCTGAAGTACTAAACGCCATTAGTCGAGTACTAAGAAAAGATTATAAAATCAGTAAGGCCAATGGTTCACATGAAGCACTCAAGCTCATAGCTGACAATGAATTCGATATTATTTTGTCAGATATCAGAATGCCTAATATGGACGGCATTGAGTTACTGACTCAAATAAAGCGAACAAACCCAGAAATTGCCAGAGTCTTACTATCTGGTTATTCTGATATGGATGCATGTCAAAAAGCCATAGAAGATGAAGTGGCAAGTATCATTTTGACTAAACCTTGGGATAACTTTGAGTTAAAAAACATCCTAAAGATAACGCTTAAAGCTCAACAACTTGAAATTGAAAATAATCAGTTAAAAGCCCAGCTCAGAGCCCAAATCGCGTAATATCAATAAGCCCCTATAAAAAGGGGCTTATTACTTTCGATTTATATTTTATCTAGATTTAAATAGTAGCCGTTTGTTTGCTATTGTTGCCCATAACTCTTTCAACAAGCATATAATTCACTGGTACTAACACCAAAGTGATCAAAGTAGCAAATACAATCCCGAAGCCGAGTGATACTGCCATAGGGATCAAAAACTGTGCTTGAGTTTGTTGCTCAAATAACAAGGGCATCAAACCAAAAAATGTTGTGATACTGGTTAACATAACTGGCCTAAAACGCGCAACGCCTGCATGCAAAACTGCGGTATCGACGTGTTTCCCCTGCAGCTTTTGCTTGTTGATATAATCCACAAGCACCAATGAGTCATTTACTACCACACCGATAAGCGCCAACATACCCAATAAACTCATAATGGTTAAATCCATGCCCATGATCCAATGACCTATCACCGCGCCTATCATGCCAAATGGGATAACGCTCATTACAATGAGTGGCTGTATGTAAGATTTAAAAGGAATAGCTAATAGCGCGTAGATAATGAAGAATACAAATATTAACGCCCAACCAAGTGAACCAAAAGATTCTCTTTGCTCTTTCGCTTCACCTTCTAATGAGTGATTAATACCTGGGTATTGCGCTACCAGATTATCTAAATAGACCTTTAATTCTTGCTGTAACACCGTCATATTGGTGTTATTCTTTTCGACGTCTGCCACAACATTCACTGTACGGTATCTATCAATACGGTAAATCGTTGAAGGGCTTTGACCTGGTATAAGCTCTGCGACATGATTTAGTGGTACAACACCACCATTAGGCACTTTTATCAGTAACTCATTTAACGTTGTCAGCTTGCTTCTTTCTTCAAGCGGCAAGCGCACCATGACTCTAACATCATCCCTACCACGCTGAATGCGCTGCACTTGCGCACCAAAAAAAGCACTTCTAATTTGCCTTGAGATTTCGGTGCGTGTTAAGCCTAAAGCTTCACCTTGCTCCGTTAATTCAACTCTTAATTCATCTTTACCATCACTGAGACTATCTGAAATATCAAATATAGTTGGATAAGTTGCTAGATGTGTTTTGATCTTTTCAGCAGCTTCTTTTAACTGAGTTAAAGAGGTACCTGTTAATTGCACATCAATCGGATCACTAGAACGGCCGATTTCGGCTCTGAAGGTGAAAGATTCAGCTCCCGGTATCACACCAATCAGTTGACGCCACTCTCTAACAAGTTGACGTGAATCTATATCTAGATTTCTAGACTCAGGTGGCGTAATTTCAAAACGCACACCACCAACATTACTTGCGCCGCCTCTACCACCTGTTGTCGCTAGTATATGGATGACGATACTTTCACCTGTTTCTGGATCTATATATTTGTCTTTTAAAACTTGCGCTTTATCAGCCATTAAATCGATGTATTTTGCCGTCACATCGAATGGGGTACCAGCAGGCATGGTTAAATTTGCTCTGACTGTCTCGCTCGGAATACGAGGAAAGAATATGAATTTAGTCCAACCAGTCATAATGAGCGTAAGTATCACGAAAAACACGCCAATAAAGCCTGCCAGTGTCGCTAACTTATATTTCAATGCTTTTTTGAGCACAGGCTGGTAGTACTTTAAAATAAACAGCTCAAAACCATCGGCAAACCTTTGCTGAAATAAGCTGAACTTACTGACGCTTTGTTTCTCATTTCTTAGTTTTAAATATTTAAGGTGCGCAGGTAAGACGAACTTAGACTCAACAAGCGACATTAATAAAACAGGAATAACAACCACTGGGATTTGTGCAAATAACGCTCCTCGATTTCCCTCTATGAAGGCCAAAGGTAGAAAAGCTGCTACGGTAGTCAGCACACCAAATGTAACCGGAGTAGCCACTTCTTGTGTACCACGAATAGCAGCCATTTCTCCACTTTCTGAGGTTTTCAGATGGGTATAGACGTTCTCTCCTGTCACAATGGCATCATCAACGACAATCCCGAGCACAAGAATAAAACCAAATAAGCTCATTATATTAAGGCTAATGCCAAATATCGGCATAGCGATAAACGCTCCCATAAATGAAATCGGAATGCCTACAAATACCCAAAACGCAATTGAAGGACGCAAAAACAAAGTAAGAAGCCCGAGGACTAAGATCCCTCCTTGGATAGCATTAGACGTTAAGGTTGCAATTCGATTTTTGACTATCACAGAATCATCATCCCAATAACTCATTTCGAAGCCTACCGGAAGATTTGCCTGAGCATCGCTTATGTAGTTTTTAACTTTATCAGCGACATCAATGGCACTTTGATCGCCAATACGGTAAACCTCGATAAATGCGGCTTGTTTACCATCGAAACGAGTTCTAACCGGTGTCTCTTCAAAGCCATCAAGAATGGTTGCAATGTCTTTTAAACGAATTATGGAACCATCACTGTTGGTTTTGATTGCGATGTTTTCAAATTCGTTCTTTCTATAAGCCTGTCCTTTAGAGCGAAGTAATATGTCACCACCTGATGATTTAAGATTACCTGCCGAAATATCCGTACTTGAACTAGCAATTAAATTAGAGATTTGAGCGATAGTTAAGTTGTACTGTCTAAGCTTATCTTGGCTGATTTCAATGGCAATTTCGTAATTACGTACCCCATCTAGCTCAACTTGAGTGACCCCAGGGATACGCAAAATGTCATCTCTGACTTGCTCAGCAAATTCTCTGGTTTCAAGCTCGCTGTAGTCCGAAGAGATTGTTACATTAATCACATCTCTTCTTCGCTGGGCAAGCGATACAATCGGTTTTTCTGCATCAGCAGGAAAGGTATTAATTGCATCTACACGGCTTTTTATGTCTGCCAACATTTCTCGTGGGTCATAGCCAGAATCGACTTCAACGGTCACACTCGCTGAATTCTCAGAGGAGCGAGACGTGATACGTTTGATACCTTCTAAATCTTGAACCGACTCTTCAATGCGAATGGCAATGCCCTGCTCGACATCTTCGGGGGTTGCACCACGTAAGCTCATTGAAATGCTGATGCGATCTGTTTCAAATGATGGAAAGATCTCTAATGGAATTTTATTTGATAGTGAAAACAAACCTGCAAATAAAATTGCAATCATTAATAGGTTTGCCGCCACATGATTTCGCGTAAACCAAGCTATCATGTGTTTTCTCCATTATCAGCATCACTCTCCTTCTTTCTTCTATCTCGTTTTCTTCCCCCCTTACTCTGCCCCTTATTTTCTCCAATTAGAGTAACAGGTGTGCCTGAGCTAACCTGACCAAGCGGGGTTGTGATCAAGGTATCCCCAAGTTTAAAACCGTTTTGCACTAAAGTGACAGATTCATTTTGCCAGTCGTAGTCAATATTAACGCGCTTTAATAAATTGCCTTTTTGCAGCACATAAACATAAGTACCTTGATAAATGGCTTCGTTAGGTATTAAAAGCGCATTGTTAATCGTTTTACCTTTAATCGTCGCATTGACGTACTGGCCGATTTTGATGGCATTTTTGGTTGAATCGAATGGCGATAAGATTTGAGCTACAACATAGAGCTGCTGAGAATTATTATCTATGGCGCTTTCTGTTCTTACTAACTTACCTCGCCACTTTTGCTGACCAATTAAGTTAGAAGTAAATAGCACTTCTGTGTCTACAGCATTACTTTGCCCAAATCGGTTTTGCTCAGGTAAATCTATATAAGCGAGATCACGGTTATTGATTGGTAGGCGCACTTCAACGTAATCTGTCGCATAGATATCAGCAAGTTGAGTATTACCATTGACGACCTGACCAACGTCGACTTTCTTAGCCAAAATTCGACCTGCATAAGGTGCAATGATTTTTGTACGTTCGAGTGAGAGTTTTGCTTTATCTAATTTTGCTTTGGCCGATAAAACATTAGCTTGCTGAGCGGCTAGTTGAGGTTTTCTTAAAACAAGATCATTTGCTTCTGATCCATCACCGAGTCTTTTCCAATCAGCTAGGGCTTGTTTACTTCTGGCCTGCTCTTCTAGTAAAGATTGTTCTGCATTGAGTAATGCAGCTTTGGCGATATCGACTTCAGCTTGATAATCCCTTTCATCAATTTTTACCAGCAACTCACCTTTTTCGAAAAACCCGCCATCACGGAAACTGTCACTGATATAGCTGACTTGCCCAGAGACTTGCGAAACAAGCACACTTTGAGTACGTGGTTTCACAACACCAAAACTGGCAATAGATACTTGAAAGTCTTGGCTTACAATTTTTTTTCCTTCAACAAGAATTTTTGCACTTGCTTGAGGACGGCCTCTTTCATTACTTGGTTTATTATTAACAATAAGCAGTATGATCATGGCACTAATAACAACCACCAATATCGGTAGTACAGCCTTTTTTAAATTGGTTTTGCGATCATTCATTATTGTACTTCCTGAGAATCGATTAGGTATTTACCACCAATTGCTTGGTAAAGAGAAAAACGATTTTGTAATAATTGGTTATTAAGAGAAATGAAATTACTTTGCGCATCAAAACTACGTTTCTGCGCATCTAATACTGTTGTATAACTGACGAGCCCTTTTTGGTATTGCTCAAAAGATAATATTGCGGCAAGTTTTGCGTTTTCAGATGAGTGTTTTACTTTCTCAAGTCTGGCAATAAGCGCTTGCTCGTTAGCCAAACTGTTTTCAATGTCTTTAAAGGTCGAATTAACATCCTCTAAATAACTCAGCTCAAGGCTCTTTAAGGTTAGCCTTTGTTTTTCTTCATTGGCCTCAAGTTTACCTGCATTAAAAATTGGCGCTGTAATACCAGCTAAGAAATTCCAACCGATTTGATCGAACCGGATCGCATCAGGCAATTTTTCATCCGTAGAATCTATACTCAAAGACAAATTGAAACTTGGGAAGCGCTGTTTGTGCGCATAAGCCAATGCTGCATCTTGGGCTAATAATTTGAACCAAGCAGATTGAATGGCCGGCTTTTGTTTTATCACCTCACTTGGCAGACCAAGCGAATTAAGCGAGCTCAATTCTGGAAAAACAGTGTCAGTAATTACATTTGCATCCGGATACTCAGCCAATAAAGTTTTGAGGTCACGTTGCAAACCCTTATTACTGTTTAGCAATTCAATTAATTTAGCTTGTTCGTTATTTAATTCCGTTCTTGCCAAATACACGTCAAGTGCACTGTTTAAGCCTTGTCTGTAACCCTTCTCTATAATATCAACGCTTTGTTTTGTGAGTTCTGCTCTTTCTTTTTGTAATTTTATTTGTTGTTCTGACTCAACCAAAGAGAACCAAGATTTAGATACGTTTGTGACTAAATTGATTAGCTGTTGTTCATAGCTAGCAAGTGCTGATAGATAATTAAGATTCGCCTGACGACTATTGGCACTGAGCTTTCCCCAAACATCAAGTTCATACTTCAAATCAAAGCCAATGCCATAACTTGATGATGCACTATCTTGGCTTGCTTGTTTCCTTTTGTTGTAATCGAAACTAGATGAAAGACTTGGTAAAAAGTCAGCATCTGCAATAATGAGTTGTTGCTTTGCAATGTCTAATTCTAATCGGGCTTTACGAATTGAACGATTATTGGAAGTTGATTGCACTATCAATGTGTGTAAGTGCATATCTTTATTTATTTCTTGCCAGCTGTCAGAGACTTTCCCACCAGACTCATATACCAACCAATTATTCGGCACGTTGTCTTGAGGTAATTTATTTGATTCGAATGTCGAATTACATCCAGCTAAAGCTGCACATACTATCAACACAAGGCATTTCTTTTGCATCGTTGAACCTATTAATTCATGTCCATTATCAGTTTATAGATGAGAAAAATTGTCAACAATCATCTTTACAAAGACTTACATTGAACTCATTAACGCTGAATACGTAATAAACGACAAGATAGTTTTGATGCTTTGATTATAGAAATAGTAGAGAAAATTTTGAGAAAAGAGTAAGAAAAGCGCGACGCGCTTTTCTGTTAAAAAATTGAAAGGTAAATAATTGAAACTATCGAGATCAGCATAGTTGAGAATGTGAGTAACATACCGGATACACGAAACTTTAAATTTTCTTTGGTTTGAGAAACACCGTAAGCATGGAGTACTCGTCCAATTAACAATGCTGCACCGAGACCATGGACAAGAGTAAAATGCCCTTTTAGTAATTCAACTGACAAAATCAATATCAAAGTGATTGGCACGTATTCAGAGAAATTAGCATGCACACGCATGGCTCTTAGCAATTCTGGGTTATCACCTGTACCAACACCGATTTGTAATCTTTTTCTAACTTTGATCGTTTTAAAACTTAAGAGTAAAAATAATATCGCCAATAAGGCAACGTAAATTGGGGTGATCATCTTGATTCCTTTTTTTGTTGTTTTCTTTCAATGCAAGTATTCATAATTACTTGTTTTTCGTTTTCTGACAATGAGTTCCACTTTAAAATTTCATCTAAAGTTCTAAAGCAACCAACACAGACATCATTCTCATCCAAGCAGCATTGCCGGATACAAGGTGACTCTATATTTGAAGGTGTCTCACTATTCATGTTTAAAAGCCTATAAAAAAGGCCCCACATGGAGCCTTAATAATTAAGCTAAATTGTTTTCTGTTTGTTTAACTTCATCTTTCATTAAAAAGCTCAACAAAACAGGAACCAGGATCAGTGTAAAAATTGTAGAAACAACAAGTCCACCCACAACAACCGCACCAAGCCCGCGATATAATTCACTCCCTGCCCCTGGCATTAATACCAGTGGTAACATCCCCCCGACAGAGGTGAGCGTTGACATCATAATTGGCCTGACTCGACTTTCAACTGAAGATCGGATAGCAAGCTGCCCGTTCATTCCTCGCTCTTTTTGGTTATTTAATGCTTGGTGTACAATTAGAATCGCATTGTTTACAACCACCCCGGCCAAAATTACAAAGCCAAGTAATGTGAGTACATCAAGGTTTTGAATTGGTGTATATCGGTCAAATACACTAGCCCAATGCACAGCACTCAGCCCCATGAAACCACCTAAAGTTGCAAGCGGTACCGTAACCAAAATAACCAGTGGATACCTCCAGTTTTGAAACAAGATGACCATCACCAAATAAACTACGAACATAGCTAAAAACATACTAGAACTTAAAGTACCAAATAAGCTGCCGTCACCTAACAACGCATTTTTTAGATCCGCTAATTTACCCGCACTGCCCTCCATATTTACATCAACATACTGAGACATCGCACCTTGGTTTTTTAATTCACTCACCATAGCATTAACCGAGTTAATGGCTTGTTCAAGTGGCATACCTGCTGGTGGTGTAAATTGCAAAGTAATCGCCCTTTGTCTAGCAACGTGTTTTATTTGGTCTGCTGTCTGAGTTCGCTCTACAAGTGCAATAGATTGAAGATCGATAACTGCCGATTCAGGTGTGGCAATAGGTAATTGCATTAAAGATTCAATTGGATAATCCGATTGTTGAGCTTGCGTTACCACTTTGAGATCTTTTAGCTCTCCACCGATGGCAAAACTGTTCATTAGTATCACACCATCACCATTTGTTTGCACTGCTAAACCCAGATCTCTTCGGGTCATATTAAGTTCAGCTAAACGCTCATCTAATGGCTTAATACTTAACTCAGGCGTCGGTAGAATAAAATTAGCAGGCTCAGGAATGGTTGCATAAGGACCATAAGTACCAATCAATTGAAATAGCAACGCAGTTGCGCTTTGTGTTATTTGCTCTAAGTCATTTCCTACCAAATCAATTTGGATGGCTGAACCCGTTGTGCCACCAGTGCTGAACAGAGGAAACTGAAAAGCAAAGCCGATAACATCAGGTGCGTTTACTCCCATTAAAGTTTGATTAAGGAAATCAACTGAATCTACAGTTTTAATAGGGTCTTGTGGAATAAGGCCATGCAATACTTGCCCACCCATTGCAACTAAGAAGTAATGATCAACTTTTGGGGCATCTATCATCGAGCCATCCATTAATTGAATAGAAGGCCTATCAGCTTCAGTTGCGCGTTCACCTTGTCTAAAATATTGCTCAGCTTGATATTTATCTTCTGTTAGCTCCCAAGCAGGGCGTAGCTTTTGCTCAATCCGATCGCCAATTTCTGATATTTGATCTAAGTTGTAGCCCGGTGGTGGCACCATAAAGCCAAATGCAAAGTTACGGTTACCTTTAGGCAAGTAATCTAATGGCGGAATTAAAATTGTGATACCAGCAAGAGTAATAAAAGCAAAGCTTGAAATTACAATTAACTTACGTTTTGTTGTTTCTGTCAGAAAAGTAAATATTGCCCCAATTGTTTCAGGGAGCTTTGACGCTTTTGTCTCAACCGCTTTAAACCATTTAAAGCTGATTTCTACTTGCTTAGACTCAGTACGCATTCTCAAAAAATAGCTTCCTGCGACAGGAATAACTAAGATTGAAACAATAAAACTGATAAAAACCGCAGCCATAATAGCAAGAGATATATCTCTGAATAACTGACCTGCACTGTCACTGATAGTTAAGATAGGAATAAACACAACGAGCGTTGTCATTGTTGAGGCGAATACCGCCCCTGCTACTTCCTGGGTACCATCAACACTGGCCTTGAGTGGCCTTTTACCCATTTCTAGATGTCTGAATATGTTTTCTATAACAACGATGGCGTTATCTACCACCATGCCTACCGCGAAAGCCATGCCAGCCAAAGAGACAATATTGATAGATCGGCCAAGTGCAACTAAAACCACAACAGATGCAATAACAGAAATAGGAATCGCAATGGCGATTACACCTATGGTTCTGAGTGAGCGTAAAAATAACAATAAAGTGAATACCGCTAACATGCCTCCAACGACAATATTGCTTTGTACAAGATCGATGGCATTTTCTACGTAGGTTGATGAATCCCAAGTTAGAACCAGTTCAAATGTACCGTTAATGCCAAGTTTTCTAGCATGTTGCTCAAGCATACCTCCCGGTTTATTAAGTTCGACCATTTCTGCTTTTAAGGCGTTCATGGCTTCCAGTAAGTTAGCACCGCGAGTTAACTGAAAATTAAAAAATGGCATTTTTACGCCACGGGCTCTCACCCAATCAGTCATGTCTTTATAATCAATGACTACCTCAGCCACATCACTGATATACACAGGGCCATTGTTATCTCTGCGCAATACGATATTTTTAACTTCTGACACATCACTGAAACGACCATGGGCTTTGACACGAATATCATTTTTACCATCAGGAAGTCTGCCTCCTGAATAGCTTGTGTTGCTAAGCTGTATGGCATCAACAAGTTGGCTGTAAGTCACACCGAAGTTTGCCAGTTTAACTGGATCTACTCTGATCTGAAGTTCCTGCTCACGCGCGCCCATCATGCCGACTTTCGATATACCTTTGATGTTCTCAAGACGTGGCCTTAATCGCCTTTCCATAAAGTCATACAAAGTCGTATTATCAAAGTTAGGATCTGTCGCGGCCAAGCCTACCCATGCGATGTAATCGACTGACATGGGATCGACACCTTCAACAGTTGGTTGAGAGACACCCATCGGGTAAGCAGGTACTTCATTGAGTTTTTGTACCACTTCAGCCTGCGCTTTATTAATGTCAGTGCCAGTTTCAAATTCTAATCTAAGTTGAGCCGCTGAGTTTTGACTAATACTGGTTAACGAAACTAAACCCGTGACATCAGAAAGCACTTTCTCTTGTTCAATAACAACATCAGATTCAATTTCTTCTGGACTGGCGTTTTCCCAAAATGTACGCACACTGACAACAACCGAGTCGACAGTTGGCGTCATCTGAACGGGGACTTTTGTGAATGCCAATATGCCTGCTAGCACTGACAAAATAACGGCAACAACCACAGATATTGGTTGTTTTACCGCAGCTTTAACTACATTCATAAATATCCTTTTTAGTTCACATTTTCTGAAACAGACTGCGAACTGACTTGCGTATCTGGAACAGCCACAACAGGCCCAGGCATTAACCGCTCATTTCCCTCAGTCACCACTTTATCGCCATTTGCTAAGGCAGTACTATCAATAGCAACCAAACCGGATCTATGAAACTTTACTTTTACAGGTACGGATTGCGCAGACTGTTTGTCTCCGTCGGTATTCACCTTATAAACAAAATAACTACCACCACGTTGGATTAAGGCATCTTTTGGCACCATCAATGTTGATGATTTGGCGTTTGTAGCAAGCCAAGCACTGACTGACATTCCAGGCATAAATCCAGGGTGGCTAATTTCAGCAATAACTTTGAAAGTGCGCGCTCTAGGATCTATCTGATTAATGACTTTCACTTTATTAGACGTCGCCAACACACTGGCGCTTTGCATTGGAATAGATAACTGCTCACTATGCTTCAGGTGAGAAAGTCGTTCAGGAATATCAAGCCAAGCTTCTAGTTTATCGAAAGAAGTAACTTTAAAAGCAGTATCACCTGCTGATAACCACTGCCCCAGTTCAGCGTGACGCTCTACGACTTGCCCACTAAATGGTGCAACTAACTGCGTATCAGACAGCTTTACTTCGGCAAGTGTTAGACTCGCCTTTACTGCATCCACGTTCTGTTTCGCAGCGAACATATTCGCTTTTGCAGAGTTAGCCTCAGCACGACTTCTTTCAAGCTGCTGTTTAGACACCGCATTATTTTTTTGCGAAGTTAAATATGCTTGATAGTCACTTTGTGCTCGTTCAAATTCGGCTTCAGTGGCTTTTAAACTTTCTTTAGCTGAAGCATGTTCTGCTCGCAATTGTTCGACTTGCGCTTTAAGGCGTCTATCATCAATTTTTAAAAGTCGATCACCTTTTTTAACGTAATCGCCATCATTGACAAACACCTCAGTCACCAGACCTGATTCACTGATGGCAATATTAGCTGTTTGGTAGGCTTTTAGCGTTCCGACTACTCGGATCTGCTCTTGCTCTTCTTTTTCTACTACTTCGCTATATCGTACCACTTGTGCATGAGCGTTTGAGATGAACATTAATGATAAAAATAATAGCGACTTAGTCAGTCGTTTTTTTCTAATTAATAAGTTTGCCATTAGGGTTCCTTGTAAATACACCAGTTTTGGCAACTGAACTCAGTACTGCTATGCAGCATTACATAGCTATAAATAAAAGTAGCAAAAATCTGATCTGTACATTTGTACTAAGTATAGAATGAAATAAATTATTGATTTATTTGGTGGGTTAATTTGATAACTGATTATCAAGCTTTTTTATTATTCTAATGAATGGTTAAAAAATCAACCTATTTTTAACTTGTAATCTTATAAAGTAGTGGTGTTAGAATATTAAAAACAAAAAAGTTAAGTATCTGATATGGACTATTTAAATATCAACAAAGCAACATGGGATAAAAGAACGGATATTCATCTGGAGTCTTCATTCTATGATGTGCAATCTTTTATTGATGGTAAATGTAGCCTGAACCCGCTTGAGAAAGATTTACTTGGTTCAGTCGAATCTCTAGATTTACTTCACTTACAATGTCACTTTGGCCAAGACACGCTTTCACTTACTCGACTTGGAGCAAAAACAACCGGTGTTGATTTATCAACTAAAGCAATTGATGCTGCAAAGCGGCTTTCCTCTGAGCTTTGCCTCGATGCCAACTTTATTTGTGATGACATAGTTCAATTTGGCGAAAAAAACGACAAGCAATTTGACGTAGTTTATACATCTTACGGCGTCTTGTGTTGGTTACCTGACTTGAGTCAATGGGCAAAGACCATTTCAAATGCATTAAAAACTGGTGGTAAATTTGTATTGGTTGAGTTTCACCCATTGAATGACCTGCTTGCAGGCTATGATTATTTTGAAAAATCGTCTGCTGATGTTGAAAAAGAAGGTACTTATACTGAGAATTGCGATGGTAAAGAATCTACCATTGTAACTTGGTCACACTCTGTTAGTGATGTGATCCAAGCTCTGATTAACGCTGGACTTGAAATCAAGCAATATATTGAATCACCTTACTCCCCTTATGATTGTGAGCAAAATTTGCAGCATATCGATGGAAAAGGGTTTATCAAACACCATAAAGGGAAGTTGATCCCGCAAATTTATGCCATACAGGCTATCAAAAAATAAGAATAAAAATGAAATCTGATTTAAAAAACACAATCCAGAATTTTGGCCCTGGCATTTTAATGGCAACGGCTGCCGTTGGTGGTTCACACTTAGTTGCTTCAACCCAAGCAGGCGCATTATTTGGCTGGCAGCTTTTCGCGTTCATTATCATAGTGAACTTATTGAAATATCCATTTTTCAAGTTTGCTGTTGCATATACGGCCAAGACTAATAAAAGTTTAGTTGAAGGCTATAAAGAACATAACACAACATTATTTTACTTGTTCACTTTGCTTAATATCATCTCGGCGGTCGTTAACACTGCTGGGGTTCTATTGCTTACAGCACTTCTGTTGCAATACGTCATACCATTCCAAGTCAGTTTGACAACTTTATCCATAGGTATTTTATTTTCGTGCTTATTGATTTTACTATTTGGGCACTACAAGGCACTTGATAAAGCAAGTAAGGTCATTATGGGGTTTCTGACCTTATCAACATTTGTCGCCTTTATTGTTGCTTTATCAAATGGCCAAGTACATCCTGAGCCTGCTACGCAGATTTCTCCTTTTTCAATGGCAATGCTTGGTTTTATGGTGGCACTAATGGGTTGGATGCCTGCGCCAATTGAAATTTCTGCTATAAATTCTCTTTGGATAAAAGCGAAAAACCGACACAAACACATAGATTTCAAACAAACACTTTTTGATTTCAAATTAGGTTATGGGCTTACTTTGCTACTTGCCTTACTGTTTTTCTCTCTTGGAGTGCTGCTTCAATATGGTCAGGATAAACCGATTGAACTAGCTGGCGTTGCTTTTTCTAAACAACTCATTGATATGTATGCGTTCACGATTGGTGAATGGTCTCGTTGGTTAATTGCAACAGTGGCATTCTTATGTATGTTTGGTACCACCATAACTGTTTTAGATGGTTATAGTAGAACTCTAAACGAATCATACACCCTAGTAACCAAGTCACCTAAGAACCTAATGTGGATGATTTTGATTGCTCAAGCTGTTTTGGGTTTAATTGTTATTTTATTTTTCAAAGCGAATATCAAAGATATGCTGATGCTTGCGATGACTCTGTCTTTTTTAACGACACCTTTTTTTGCATGGTTAAATTATCAGTTGGTAAAGGGTGAAGTATTTCAGTCAGAATCAAAGCTTATAAAGATATTGACTGGTTTAGGCTTTGTGTTTTTAGTTGGTATTTCAGCTCTTTTTATGTTTTGGAAGGTGTTTTAAATATGTGAGGGTGTAATACCCTCACATATTTAAACAAAAAAATTAGCTTCAAATAAATGAACTTCTATAAGCTTGAGAAAAATTTTTCTGGTTGATGACGCACTGGTTTAGTACACATCACAGTAGGTGTACCCAAATATAAATAACCCACTATTTCATCTTTACTATCGAGTCCTAGTAACTTTTTTACCTTCTCACTTTGAGCAAAATAACCGGTTCTCCAAACGCCTGAAAGACCTTGTGCAAAAGCGGCTTGTTGCATTGCAAACACACTACAAGCAGCACTTTCAATTTGCTCTATTCTTGGCACTTTAGGGTGCTCCATAAAAAGGCTAACAGCAATGATAAGCATCGGTGCTCTTTGCGGCAGTTCTTTTGCCCTACTGATTGTTCTTTCGTCTTGTTGTTCAGCAACAGCAGCTTGATAATAAATATCACCCAATTTATCGCGACCATCTTCTTCGACTACAATAAATTTCCATGGCGCTAAACCACCATGGTCTGGCACTTTTAAAGCGGCTTTTTTTATTATTTCAAGTTGCTCTAAGTTTGGTCCAGGAAAAGACAAATTACTGTCTGATTGCCTTGTTGTAAGAAGCTCTAATGCATCCATGATAATTCTCTTTAGTAAACATACTAATAGAATAACAAGAAATCAGACGTATTCGCATCCCCAGATTAATTAAATCGTTTAAATATCCAATAATCTAAACTGACAAACCGGCCTGCACCTGTGAATAACAGGCTTAATAACATAGCTAAATATATGGCTGCGAATTCAATACCGTTATTCAATATCGCAACAGAGCCTTTTTCGAGCAGGTAACCAGGAAAACCATGAGTCTCAATTATTTCATTTATTTTAGAGAGCCTTTGCGATACTTCATTTGAGTTTTCTAGACTTTGCTGTGCAGCTTCGATATTGAACCAACTTAATACTGTTGCTGGGCTAGAGTCAACAGAACTTGGAGCAATTGCAAACCAACCGTTATGCCAATGAACACTGGTTATGGCAACCAGCATAGTGAAAATCAATGGTATTGAAACTAAACGCGTAAGCAAACCAAGCAATAATAACCAGCCACCTAAAAACTCGGTCCAACCAGCTAAAAAAGCAAGTAGATCAGGAAAAGGGAGTCCTAAGCCCCACTCTGTATTACCAAACCAAGATACTACATTTTCATCAGCTAGCAACCTAGAAAACAAAGATACATCTGGATTACCCAGATTTAATTTATTGAAGCCCGCAATGATCATTGTGGGCGCAAGTATCAGCCTAAACAGTAAGGGTGATATGAAGTCAAATGAAACAAGCTTTGACTTGATGGTTTTTACATAATTAGGAGCTTTAAATTGCATGTTAGTTCTCTCTGCTTTTTACTATAAGACCCAAGTAACAAACATTTAATTTCTCATTCTTAAAATAAAAACTGCTTAATTTTGTCGTCTAGTAGTTTACTGTCTAGTGGCTTCGTCAGAACATCGTTCATACCCGCTTCTAAACATTTTTCTTTATCTTGTAATCCAGCATTGGCGGTCAATGCAATAATTGGAAGTTCATTTAAATACAACTCTTGCCTAATTGCTTTTGCAGCTGTAACACCATCCATAACTGGCATCATCATATCCATCAAGACTAAATCAAATTTATCATTTGTAAGTACATTAAGGGCTTCCTGACCATCATTGACTATGGTGACTTGGTAATCTCTCTTTTCGAGAATTGCTTTGATCACAAACTGGTTTGCAATATTATCTTCCGCAACAAGCACTTTTAGCGACATTTTAGGTATGTTTGGATACTCATCATATTCATTTTTATCATCGACTAACTCAATTGAGGTGTATGGCACTCTGATAATAAACTCTGAACCTTCTCCCACCGTAGAATAACAAGTTATACTTCCACCCATTAGGTTCAATAATCTGCGCGTTATACTTAAACCAAGTCCAACGCCCTGCTGCCGCCCTTTTTGTCTAGAGTGAAATTGCGTAAATGGTTCGAACAGTTTCGAAATATCTTCTTCGCTTATTCCTATACCTGTATCAATAACTCGGAAGATTATTTGATTGTCACTCTTGTTAAGATAGAGTTTAACGCTACCTTCATGAGTAAACTTAAATGCATTGCTCAGAAGATTAAGCAGTATCTGCGATAATCTCACACCATCACAATTTATTCGCTCGGGTACACTCTGATCGATTGTGCACTCAAACTCGATACCATGTTTGATAGCCTGAGTTTCAAATTGCTTAACCAGATTCTTGGTTAAATTAATCAGATTAGTATCTGCTAGCTCTAATTTTAGGGTACCTGATTCTATTTTGGCAAAATCTAACGTGTCTGAGATCACACCCTGCAATAATCGTGTACTACTACGCATGTAATCAATTAATTCATGTTGTTTTACACTCGGGTTGGTGTCTTCAAGAAGCTCAAGCATGCCTAAAATAGCATTCATAGGTGTCCTAATTTCATGAGACATAACAGCCAAAAAATCTGACTTTGCGGCATTGGCTTTTTCAGCCCGCTCTTTTTCTATTTGTAAGTCTATTTCCCGCTGTTTGGCATAACTAATGTCTCTTCCTATACCCATATAACCAAGATACTTACCTTCTTTATCAAATTGCGCTTTACCACTAATACTAATCCAAAAAGTTTTGCCATTTGGTGCTTTGGCTTCATATTCAAAGTTGTGTATTTCTTGATGATTGTTGATGAAATTAAGAAACATGCCCCATTTCTTTTGCTGTTGCTGTTCATCGTATGAGCGAATTTCAATGGGTGTTTTTCCTATAAAGTGTTGATATGTATGAGCTTGAAATTCATCTTCAGCACTTGATATATATTCGTACCTAAGTTGGTTATCAGTTTCCCAAAACCAATCAGACGCGAGCTCTGCAAATGCTTGGAATCGTGCCTGACTGACAGTTAATGCTGCTGTTTTTTCGTTGAGTAATCGTGTTGTGTGCTCTATATAATCCAATTTTAAAAATGTATGACGAAATATAGGTAAAAGTGAATGGATTAGTGTCATTTCTTTCGGTGCTAATAACGTCCGATTTTTGTAATAACAAATAATAAAACCATTTGCGTCATTAACTTTTGTGTATACAAGAAATGCTTTTAAATCGAGTTGATTTGGTTTTGAGAAAGTGACATTCGAGAGTGAAACAGGAAGAGCATCAACCTTTTTATCAATTAAAGACTGAGTTTGTAAGTCATGCCATAACTCATCAAGATCATTAAAAAGATCTGCTCTTAATTCACTAGTTGAGGCTAACTCACAAAACCCCTTAGCTTCATTTATAAATACTGAAATATGATAAACATTAAGATAATCGCTCAAACCAATTTTTAGTCTTAACAAAGCTTCATGATGGTTTTTAGAGTTGTTAATGCTATCAATAAACTCAAGTGCTTTTGACGATAAGACACTCTCCATGTACTTTCCTTCATACCTTAATTTGATACTTCTAATTTAGACCAATTACTACAATAACTCAGCTTTTTCATCTCTGAAAACTTCAATGGTTACTAGCACTAAACTAGTAATCTTCATAATTAATAACTTATTTGCAATGCAAAATGCGAAAGTTACAGAAATTCAACTATAGTTTAACCTGATTCACACAATTATGTTGGCCTAGTTATTGATTGGTATAACTGGTGTTAGAAGGAGGCAGTTATGAGAATCGTATGTATTGGTGGTGGCCATGGTTTATCAACCGTGTTAGAAGCCTTGAATTCTGGGAATCATCATTTAAGTGCAATTATTGCGACCACTGATAATGGTGGCAGTACAGGACGGCTAAGAGCTGATAAAAGACTGGTTGCGCTAGGTGACATAAGGCGTTGCATTGACTCTCTTGCCAATAAGAACCACCTCATGTCTGTTCTATCTCAACATCGTTTTGGCTTCGAACATGATGTTAAGGGACATAGCGTTGGTAATTTAATACTAAGTGCCTTGTGTGAACTTACTCAAAGCCCGAGCAAAGCAATACAAGAATACGCAAGATTATTAAACGTAGACCATGCTATTTATCCAATGAGCGAGTCTCCAGTCGATTTAATCGCAACCGCAAAAAATGGCACTGTTATCGAAGGTGAATGTGAAGTTGATGCATTAAGTGATTTGCCTCAAGCACTTTACCTAAGTGATAAAACTATTTCTGCAGTCCCCGAGGCTGTCCGTGATATCTACAATGCTGACATGATTTTAATTGGCCCAGGCAGTGCCTTAACAAGTGTTACCCCCCCACTGCTGGTCAATGATATTAAAAACGCATTGTTGAACACCTCTGCATGCCGTGTTTTTATCGAAAATGTTTGTAAAGAAAACAGTGTAATGTCGAGTATTTCCCCGTGCGAACATGCCGCTTGGCTCGCTGACTTAATTGGTTATAAGTTTTTTGATTTATGCTTAAGTGTCGATGCTCTCGGCGCGATGGACACCAGAGTTGATTTTAATAACTTAAATAAAGAATCAATAAGTACTCATAATAAACAGCAACTTAAGTTTGTGATCGAGAGCATGATTGCGCATCCTAAAAAAGAGAAGTTGCCCTCTTTAATACATTAGTCATTGCTACGCATAGTATGTTTGGTTAAATAAGTTTAGTTAAATGAATTAATCCAGCTTAGGTATCGAATTAAGTGTTTTTTTATGAACTTCACTAAGTAGTGAAATTTTAGGCTCTATATTTGCAAATTCTGGACTACTTTTTGCTGCAGTCTCTATATCAGCAGCAATGTCCGCTAATTGGTCAGCTCCGTAAGACCTAGCACAACTTTTTAAACTATGTGCAAGTCGCTCAATTTCGTTTTGTTGGACTGAATTTGCAGTTAGCTGCTCAACCAATTTCGTACTTTCTGTAAGGAAAACTTGCATCAACTGAGCTAAAACTTCTACACCTACATCATCTTTTAATTGTTGTATGGTATTTGGGTTAAACATATATTCGCTCCAAATGAGGTGACTATGAAATCAGTAAAGACCATTCTTTTCTTAGATTCAAGCCTTTATGGAGGTATTGAAACACATATAGTGCAATTAGTAAGGCTTTTAAAAAACCACAACCTTGTTGTTGAAGTCTTGTTTTATCAAGACCATGGCAATACACAACTCTATCGTAATTTAGACAATGCCCAATGCGCTTACACATTTCTTGATGGTAAAGTCACCTCACTATATAAACTTTTAAAAAAACAAAAAGCGCCTGTCAACCTTCATACCCACGGTTATAAAGCCGGTATTATCGGGCGTTTAACCTGCAAGTTGTTAAATGCTCGTTGTATCTCAACATACCATGCAGGTGAAGCAGGTACTGGCTTAGTCTATTTTTATAATTATATAGATAAACTCACCAGTTTCTTGTCTAAAAACTTTGTTGTGTCTGATAGATTATTGTCACAAGTGCATAATGCTGAAGTGCTAGACAATTTTGTTGATATAACAATCTCAATGTCGTTCGAAGATAGTGAAAAATTAAGAGTCGGTTTTGTTGGTAGGCTGTCTCACGAAAAAGGTCCTGACAATTTTGTGGAGCTTGCTAGAAGACTAGATAAAAACCCAAGCATAAGTTTTAATGTGTTTGGTGATGGCCCTATGGCACCTGATTTACAATCATCTAAGCCCGCCAATATTCAATTTCATGGCCACCAAGCTAGCTCTGATTTTTGGGAGAAAATCGATGTACTTGTTATCAGTTCCCGAGCAGAAGGTTTACCTATGGTACTATTAGAAGCGATGGCTAGATCTAAATGTGTGATTAGTTTCGATGTCGGCGCTGTAGCCAAAGTCATTTCTCACAATACCAATGGGTTTATATGCACTAGCAATTGTATAGATGAATTAAGCGATACCCTTGTTAGTTGGTCTAATTCAGACAAAGATATGAAGAAAAAAATAACTCAAAATGCATTTCAAACTATCCAGCAAAATTTCAGCGGGTCAAAACAGTTTGAACAATTAACGCGCGTATACTTTGGTTAGTTTATATTTGCTTATTCGATTTAAAACCTAGTTTAGTAGATAAGCTTCAATTTTCTTTGCTTTTTCTGAAAAGTAATTGGCTTTCTCGCTTGCACCAACTGAGCCGTAATAATTCGCTGCAATTTTATAACACTGCGCTGTTTTAGGCCCGTTTTCTTGTTCTGAAAAGAAACGTAACATTTGCCTTAACACTGTTTGTAGTTTAGGATTTTTATTATCAGAAAGTAATTTCAGATATCGTAACCCTACGTAAGTTAATATTTCTATATTTACGAGTTTATTCTCTTCGTATTGCGTGTAAAGAAAAGTGAAATCGTCATCTAAATGGTTTGGTGAATCACTATTTGAAGTTTGTTTATCTAGCTCAAGTTCTTGTTGCAACCAATTTGCATATATCTTTTGTTCTTCTGTTTTAAAATATCCCTTATTTGATTTTAATAATTCTAGAGCTTGTTCATATTGTCCAAGGTGTTTTAGTACTGTTATTTGCAAAATATTAAATTCTTCAGTGAACTCTGGAATTTCGTTTGCTAGAAGTTTTTTTGCTGAACTTAACTTTACTAGAGAATGCGATTTCTTACCTTGTTGACTGAATACTAACGCTTGCCTTGTCAGAATAAACAATTGCAACCTTAAATTGTTTCTTTTTAATGCAAATTCATACGACAACTTATAGTGTTTTAATGCTTTTGATAACTCATGATTAACTCGGTTTTTTTCTGCAAGTTGATACCAAGTTAATGCTAGTTTATTCACTTCATTATTTACTTTTTTTTCGTTAGTCACTTGAGAACATGCAACTAGGTAATTAAGTAATATAGTAATTACTATTGTATGTCTCATTGCACTTCTACCGTAAGCGCATTATCAACCTCTTTAATCCCACCTTTTAAAATTGGATTGTTATTTAATGCTTGTAATGTTTTTTCAAGCTCAGACAGCACTTGTTGGCTTTGATAAATTGTGATCATCAATTGTGCTCTTTCTGTATGTACCTCAGATAACATACCTTTGACCAAGTCTAAGTTTTGATTAATGTTACCCAAAACCAATGGCAGCTGATTATTTGTAACTCTGCTGACCAGTTCATCTGGCGATTTATAGTTGCTAATAACTGACTCAGAAGTGATCAATAATTTATCGACTCTAACTAGAGATTCATTTATTTTCTCAGCAATAATAGGAAGTGTTTTTAACCACGTTTCTGTTTGCTCAATGGTTTGATCTGCTTTAGTTACGATGCCGCTTTTTTCAATCGAGTCTGTTATCCGTAACAACTGCTCACTTATTTTTGCTACTCGGTCAAGTGCTCTAAATAAAGACCCTGCGTTTGGGTTATCTTCTTTTTGAAGATTGGTAAGCAGCGAATTTATATTTTCAAGAATAGAATCAAGGTCGTCTTTGGGTAATATCGCCCCATGTGAAGCTTCAAGGGCTTTTGCGGCATCACTGCTTGCATGAAGTATTAGCGACCCTTCTCTTATTTCTGGCACATATTCCTTATTGTAAGAGAACTCAGGCGTGTAAAGTGAGAACGAGTAAACCTCGTCAAATATCGGGTGCTGCTCGCTTTTTAAAATAGAATGCTTTGTTAATAGTGGAATGTATTTTGATAAGATCCAAAACTCAGCTCTGATCTTTTTTGTTTCGAAATTAAAGTCGTATGATTCAACCCGGCCTATTTCTATACCCTTAAAATAAATTAGAGGCATAGATTTTAAACCGAGCGCATCATCAAGCTCAGTATAAAATTGTTTTTTATCTGCAAAAGTATAATTTGAACTCAATACAGAAATAATCGTAATAGCTAGAAACAAAACACCTATTGATACAAAAACAATCACTGATTTATGCTCTTTCGCTAAGTTATGCTGCATAACAAGAACCCGATTTAAGCTGATAAACCGAGTCAGCAAGGGTTGCAATAACCCGTCTATTAGAAAATAGGATCTGAGTTACTCCTGAACTATTTAAGTTTTTTATCAGATTTATTTCATAGTCCGCCCAATGACTGTCGACTTCACAGATTGGCGAGTCCCAAACAATAACTTTAGGTTGAAGTATAGTTGCCCTAATTACACCTACCAGTGATGCCATTCCAATCGATAAATGATCGGTTCTCAGCTCTAATTGATTTTGTAGCCCTATTTCTTCACATTTAGATTCAATGATTTTAAGTTTGTCTTGATAACTTAAATCGTTGCAAAATTGATTAAGTGGTAAAAGTAAATTCTCTTTTAATGTCAGGTTTGAGATCAGTGCTGGCAGTTGAAAAATAGCACCTGTTTGTTTTTTATAGCTGTAATACTGCGATTTATCCATATCTGGTAAACACACATTGTTATATACAACACAGCCATTCTGGGGTCTAACAATGTCACAGAGCATACTAAATAGTAGCGACTTACCAGAACCCGATACACCTTTAATTACACAACATTCACCAGAATGAACTTCTAAATTTAAGTCATTAAAAATATCTCGTCCTTGCAGTTTATGTTGTATTTTTCGTAATGAAAGGTTCATAACACACCTAAATCAAGTAATAGGGTCGAACTCAAAACTAAATGGACTATACAAATTATAGTTAAACTTTGACCAACTGCTTTTATATTCCTTTGCGGCACTTCTGTTATTGCCTTATTGACTTTTAAACCGTGAAAACATGAAATGAGTGCAACTAACAGCCCACATAAAACAACCTTAGCAATCATTATGATCAAATCTACAAGCGTTAGTTGATTTAAGAGTTCACTTATAAAACGTACCAAAGGCATATGATTAAACAGTGACACAGTGAGAAAACTACTTAAAGTGCCAGCTAACACAAAATAGCTCATCAATAAAATAACTGAAAAAAACATACCCAAGACTCTGGGGACAACAAGATATGAAATGAGTGAAATCCCCATTGCATTGAGTGCATCCATTTCTTTTGCCACAACCATATTGCCAAGCTCCGTTGTGATTGCGGTGCCTGAGCGTGCCAAAACAATAAAGCAAACAATAAATGGCCCGCCATCACGGACAATACTGACTATCAGTATGTCGTATATCAATGCTTGTTGGCCTATAGAGGTAAGGATTGGGTACCCCTGCGCTATGATTAAAACGCTCAATACAAAAGAGATCGTAAAAATGAGAGATAAGGCTTCAAGGCCTGTAAATCTGATCTGTTTAAATAATACTTCTGCGCTGATTGATTTATGACTGTGAAAATCAAAGCAATCAGCGATGACATAATAGGAAAATGGAATAAACCCTAATCTGAGCATCCCCCCTCCTCTTTGTGTCTTAAGTGAACTAGTTTGTTGTTAATAGACTTAAATCAACATGGTCGATTTGTTCAGGTTTTAAAAACTGCTTCGCATAATTGAGATAAACACCTGACTTTAAAAAGATCTCAAATAAGTCTGGGTCTAAATGATCATGCTGCGTCATTTTCGACATAATCATTAAACACTCGCTGAGAGGCTTTGCCTCTTTATAAGGCCTGTCAGCAGCGGTTAACGCTTCAAAGATATCAGCAATCGCCATCATTCTTGCTGGTACGGACATCTGTTCTCTCGTTAAACCCTTTGGATAACCGCTACCATCCATCTTTTCATGATGGCCACCAGCAAACTCTGGAACTCGTTTTAAATGTTTAGGAAATGGCAAAGCTTCAAGCATAGATATGGTAATATCCATGTGCTTATTGATTATGTCTCTTTCTTCATTGGTTAACGTACCTTTAGTAATATTTAAATTATAGACTTCATTGTCTGACAATATTGGCTGTACTTCACCGTCGATTGTCACAGTAAAGCGCTCAGCAAGATTTAATACTCGTTGTTTGGAAGCATCAGACATAAACTCGCCTCCTAAGTTTATTTGCTTTAAAAATGACAGTTCAGATTCTAAATAATCAATTTCTTGCAGATAACCAGCTTCTAACTGTGCGATCTCTTCAATGCTTCGAGCTTTCTCATTAAGCTTATTTTTTAAATAAGTAATTTCAGCATCTCTTTTAGCTATCTCGATTTTACTTTTTAACAGATTAATTCTATCGAAAATACACTCAAGTTTAGTTGATTTGTCCATTACAGACTCTGGTATAGCAATTTTGCCACAATCGTGTAACCAACCAGCTACTGATAACTCATGTTTATCTGCGTCGGACATTGTAAAGTCTTTAAGAGGGCCGGTTTTATATTGATGAACGGCTTCTGCAATCATCATGGTCAAAATAGGTACTCTTCGACAGTGACCACCAGTGTAAGGGGACTTTTCATCAATGGCTTTTGCAATTAAGCGTGTAAAAGACTGAAACAGCTCTTCCATATTATCAATAAGCTGTCTGTTGGTTAGCGCCACAGCAGCCAAAGCTCCAATTGAACATATTAAATTTACTTGCGTTTTTGTAAAAGGCACAACTTGTCCATTTACTCTAGGATTAATAAGCTGCAAAACCCCGTTAAGTTCATCTTCGTGGTTTTCAAGTGGGATAGTTAAAACGGATTGCGTGTGATAACCCGTTTTTTCATCCATTTGCCTAGCCGCGGTTAAATCATATTCAACACAAGCATACACATCTTCAATACAAATGGGCTTTCTTGTCGCTGCCGATATTGCCACGAGAGCTTTTTCATTCGGTTTATTATTAATAAATATAGGAATGGGAGAATACAGAATGTCTTTGCCTGAAGTACCACCTAAATGAAGCTCTAGCGGCTTATTAATCAATGTCGCAAATCCTAAGTACTCATGCTCTATTACTGAATATATGGTCCCTCCATCACACCCTGTCAGGGCCATGGCACTTAATAATATATTTTCTAGTAAACGTTCAGTACAACGCTCAGAAGCGAGATCTGTTGCTAATTTTAACAAGTGCTCTAATGCAAGTTGACTGTCATTTGCATCAATCGTATTTGGACTTTCAGAAATCGCTTGAATCATTTTTAAACCTTATTTAGTAACATGTTTATAGCTACCATCCCAATCCTCATCCAGATCCGTCATTCTAAGATTTTTGATTCGTTCACAAAAAATCTCATAAAGTTTTTCTTCTGGATGATTATTCATAAGTGTAGTAAATCCTTGTAATGATTCATCCCAATTTTGTTTTAAATATGAAGACCATGCTTTTTTATGTAAATTAACTTTTTTAATTCTTTCAGAATCTAATTCCGCAGTTAATCCCAAAGGCTCATAGATAGAAACCGCCGTTTCTTTTCCTTTTACTTTAACTCTGTCTATAGGTCTAAAAGTGATGTCTTTACAGGTTGAGTAGGTTAATTCGCTAACGAGTATTTTTGCGCCATAATATTTAGTTATACCCTCTAATCTTGATCCTAAATTC
Source organism: Pseudoalteromonas sp. AWM4_233 (assembly GCF_056158285.1). NCBI lineage: Bacteria > Pseudomonadati > Pseudomonadota > Gammaproteobacteria > Alteromonadales > Pseudoalteromonadaceae > Pseudoalteromonas > Pseudoalteromonas sp. AWM4_233. Next base: position 1,899,847 of record NZ_JBSWSZ010000001.1, read on the forward strand.
ACTGCATCGCCTATTACTGTGTATGATCTACGATAAACTGAACCCATATCCCCGACATTCATATCACCAGAATTTATGCCAATGCCAATTTCTAGTTTTGGCATATTCTGTTTTGCAAGTTCGCTTTCTAATTCTTGAACTTGACGCTGCATTTTAAGTGCGCATAACACGGCGTGTTGTTCATGCTTATTCACTTTTAGAGGTGCATTCCAAAAAGCCATGACCATATCACCGACATATTTATCAATCGTGCCCTCATGCTTAAATATGATTTGCGTTATAGGAGTAAAATAAAGATTAAGTAACGCTTTCAGTTCTGATGCATTTAACTGCTCTGAAATAGCAGTAAAATTCCGAATATCTGCAAATAAAACCGTCATATATCTTTTTTCTCCAGACATAGACAGCGATTTGGGATTATCTAACATCGATTGAATATGGGCAGGTGGAACATATTGATCAAAAATACTCTTGATTTGGACCTTTTGATTATGTTCGTTTAGAAAGCTCAAACTACCTAGTACGACTACTTGAAGGATCAACATTGCTAAAATTGAGACTTGAGGGAAATCTAAATAATGCTGACTCCAACCATAAATATTTAATGATAAAAACGAACTGATAGAAACAAACGAATATACAACAATGCCTGTCAGTTCGAGTGTGGGTAAAACAAAAACACCGACTAGCCCAACAACGAGAAGTACTAAAACTACTGCGCCGTCTATCCAATCAGGTCTACTAGGTAATAACTCTGGAAAGATTAATCCTTCTAATAGATTTGCATGAACCTCAACACCTGGATATTGAACCCCGACAGGGGTTGTTCTTAAATCAGCATGACCGACTGCGGATGTACCAACAAACACAATAGATTGATCAAATAAAGTTGCATCAAACTTACTATCTAATACGTCACTTGCAGAAACATAAGGAAAACTAAATGCAGGACCTCTAAATGGAATAGCCACTCTACCATAGTCATCGGTTGGAATTGTTTCCATACCAAGTTTTAGCCCAGTTATCGTATAGTCATCACCAAACTCTGTCGACTCAACTTTTATATTATCCGATAAGGTATAAAGTCTTGCGACTTCGAGTGATAAAGAAGGGTAAAGCTTCCCATTGTACTTTGCTAACAACATAGCGTATCTTACGAATCCATCTTCATCAGGCGCACTATTTATAAAACCATTTCCAAGTGCACTTTGTTGTAAAAGTTCAAGACCGGCTACATAACCAGAGAATTCTGGGGCTGGTAATGCTTCAATTGAAACATCGCTTTGAAAAACAGATTCTGGCAGCGTGCCAACTTGCAAAGTTTGATTGTGCTCTAGCAATAAACCTATTACAGAATCACTTTCTATTAAAGCAGTAGAAAATGTTTTATCTGCGTCATAGTTATCTCTAATCTCGCTAAGCGCGTTATTAAGTATCTCATTTTTACTTTTATTGATTACCCTATCAATCGGGTTTATTTCAGGCTCAGAAAACAAAACATCATAAGCAATGACGGATACATCTGCATCTACCAGTTTTTTATGTAACTGCGCAACGACAGAGCGACTCCATGGGAATCTACCAAGCTTTTTAATACTCTTTTCATCAATATCAACAATAATGATAGGTAAGAACGCACGTTTGGGGTGCATTTTTAAAGTTGACTGAAGTCTTAAATCATAAGCTAAGCCTTCTAGGCGCTTAAAAAAATCGCCCTGCTTACTGCCAGGTACTAAAAATGAAAGATGTATGAAGATACAAAGTAAGATTATGAAGAAACCGCTAAGCCATTGAAACTTGAAACGTGACCAATTTGCTCTCACACTCATATGAGCGTTAAACCTTCATAAGCAAATAGAATATTAAACGGGTACTCACCCTGCTGTAACTCAGATTGTAACTTGTCAATTTGTTCATCTGTTCTATCCGGATCATGACTTACAAGAACTAAGTTCTTCACTTGTGCTTGCATGGCAAGATCTAACGCATGCTGTATCTGACTATGTCCCCAACCTCTTTTGAATGGATAGTCTTCAGGTAAGTACTGCCCATCATGAATTAAATAGTCTGCTTTAGCGCAAAACTGAACCCATTTTTCAAAAGTGGTAGCAACTGGGTAAGGGGGAAATAATTCATTGTCAGTTGCATAAACAATTGACTTGTCATCTGCAATAATTTTATAAGCGCTTCCCCCTCCTGGATGGTTCATTCTGCAACGTGATATCTGAAAAGATTGATATTTCCAAGAATTGTTTTTTATCGGAGTGATTGTAATAGTTGCTGAAAGCTCATTTGAATTTATTGGAAAAAAACTTCCTTTCATTTGCTTAAGAATTGCATTTGGCTCAACTTCTTCTGTTAAGCCCGGTATTATGTTTATGTTTTTTTCAGGCATATAAGCAGGTATAAAATAAGGAAAGCCTTGAATATGATCCCAATGATTATGACTTAGCAAAATATATATATCATTAGCGTATTTTTGAATGTCCTTACCTAAGTTCCTAATGCCCGTTCCTGCATCTAAAATTAAAAAATCAGAACCATTATTTTCTAATAGTATGCTGGTTGTATTACCGCCATACTTGACTGTGTCTTGCCCAGGAGTAGGCACAGAGCCTCTTACACCATAAAAGGTTAATTTCATCAAAAACTCCTGTTACTGTTCAGTTATTTGAATAGCAGCCACACTGATTCTTTTGTTAATAGTATCTTGTAATACGAGTAAGAAGCTGTCATTGCTATTATGGTATTGAACATCAATAAGTTCGTCAGCGGTATCAATATCTAATAATTGGAAACCTGACTCATTAAACTGCAGGTCTAATAAGTCTGTCAGATCATCAAGCCGTAATCTTGATATATACATTGCATTGCTTGTTTGAGACTGAGAGAAAAGCATCAATCTATTTTGCGAGTCAAAAACAACTTTTTTAATTGTAACTAAATCGTCCGAATAATTACTAAAATTAAAGATGCCATTTGTCGCAAAAGAAACATCGAGATCTCCAAGGTTATTCACTTTTGCGATGAAGTTAGATGAAGCTAATTGCCCGTAAATATAAAAACTTCCAGATGAGTCAAGCAAATAACCATTTACTGATAAGTTCTGACCGAGCAATGCCCCGACATCAATGACTGCAATACCCGCTTCTCCAAATTCAGGGACTAAATTACCCTCATTATCTACATTCACAATCACAATACGGGGAGAAGTATAAGATTGTCCATCAGTGCCTATACCAAGTATCCCAGTATCCGTGACTTTGATTTCACCTAATTTAAACGCTGTGTTAGCGCATTCGTACCCTGATGGGGGGTCAAACGTAATATCAGATGACTTACTTCCCGTTGAAGATAAATAAACGCCAACTGATTTAGTAATGCAGCCATCGTAAATATCACTTAATAATAATTGCTCCTGGTTTGGTAATTCGTGTATGTACAAAGGCTTAATTAATTCAGCGGTAAAATCAGAGGCCGGTAAATAACTGACTTCATTTCCATGGGCATAAAAATTGTCAGGTATACCAGTTGAGGTTAATTTTGAAATAAATGCCGAGTTGTCACTTTCATTACCAATTAAAAACAGCGAATCATCATCGTTCACAGATAAAGACGTTGAATTAGCATCAGAGTAGAAGTTCAGCCTACTCAAACCTTGTTCGCCAAATGATTGATTTACATTTCCAGTAAAGTCTAAACTATAAATATAAGGTACACGCTCGTTTTGCCAGTTAAGGGCATGTCCGGCAAGGAGTAAATCGCCATTGCTTTGTTTCGCACTTGCAATGACAACCTCATCAGAGGATGAAGAGTTTAAAGTCGTTTGACCTTGAAAACCAAATTCAGAGTCTAATCCACCGGTTAATTTTACTTTTGCAAGCCACTGACTCGCATAGTAGTTATACCCAATATTACCGTGATTATGACCATATAAGACTAATGCAGAAGTGGTTGATAAAGTACCATGACTCCTTATGCCTTCAATATCATAAGCTGTGACCCCTGAGTACGGTGCAGACCAATTCGCATCTATTACTCCGTCAAGTCCAACCTTCATTAATTGCACTGCTTTATTACTACTATAAATCTCACGATTAATTGTGACATATATGGAATCCGACACGGCTTTTAAATCTATTCCTTGGGCACTTAAACTCAACAAATCCTCATCGCTGTCATGGGTAGGTAACTCTTCTTCAGTATAAATGCGATAACCTAGCTCATTAAAAGTCGTATCAGGGTTCCCGTCTTGAGTCATTTTTAACAAAAAGAGACTATATTTACTTGGTGTTGAGAAGTCACCTGCAAAGGTTAAATGGTCACCTGTCAGCATTAGTTGATTATCAGGTAAAACAATCAGTGACTTAACTCTGTTATCTACATTTTGGTTAGCTAAGTCTAACTGAAGATAGCCAGCGTTTTGAAAAGTGCTGTCTAATGACAGATCTGAAGTATTCATTTTTGCTAAATAAATATCTGAATTGTTGCCCGAATTTTGAGTGTTGCCAAATACCATTAATTTATTTTCGGATAACAATGTTAGTCCACTGGCTTCACTTCCAACATCTGCTACGAGGGATGTACTGTGAGATACCGAAAAGCTCGATAAATCAAAACGAACAAGCCTTGCCTCAGTCAAATTAAAACCATCGATATTTGTGGTGTCATTAATTAATGCAATAAGTACATTCGAATAAAGTTTCAAGCTTACTGAAGACGCTTTTTTATCCGTATCAGAAGCTACAATAAAATAACCTGAGTTCGCAAAACTTGTATCCAGCTCCCCTTGCTCAGTCAATCTCAATATGAAGAAGTCTTGGGAGCTAACTTGGTCTATATAACCTGAAACATAAATAAATTTATTTACATCATCAAATACTAGATTTTGTGCAACAACATTTTGAAGTAAGCCATCAACTTGAATACCTAAATCCGTTTCAAATACCCCTTCGTGAGCAAAGCTGTTGTCTATGTCACCAAATGGTGTAACTTTTGTTACAACAGCTCTGTGAATATTTCTTCCTTGAGCTGCGTCATAATGGCCAATGCCTGAAGCTATAAATATGCTACCGTCTGAAATTGTAATGGCTTTACCCACTTCATGGTACTCAAGTGATGCTCTTAAATTAATTGAAGCAATACCTGCATTTGCAAATTCACTATTAAGGACGGCTATTTCTATGGGTAAGATCTCTTCAACATTAATTGTTAGTGTAGATTCAGCACACAGCGGAGGATCAATCACATCACATACCTTAGTCACGACACTATATTGCGCATCTCCATTAGCGATGATTGTCTCAATATCACTAATAGTAACTTGACCCATGTTATTTATGGTAAATAATGCAGCAGAGTCTCCTGACAACGTATAAACAATATCATCATTGTCGGGGTCGGATGCTGTAATCGTTGCGATCATATCGCCTTGATTAAATTCTGTTGTTATATCGACCACTAAAGATTCAATGGTCGGAGCATAGTTTTTATTATTAATTAAAATAGTTACAGATGTTGGCTGTGAGCTTTCACCTTTACTATTTATTGCCCTGTAGCTCAATGTGTCGTTACCGACAAAATTGAAATTAGGTGTGTAATTTATTTCGCCTGTTTGGTTCACGATTGAAACTTCACCATGACTTGGCTGAGTTTCGATGATTAAAGGTGATTCTGATATGGCTATTCCTCTGAAATCATCATTATTTAAAACATTTAAACTTATAGATTGATTTTTGAATGTTTCAGTACTATCGCTCTGTGTAATGGGAGAAGTATCTACTTCTATAATGTTTATTGTCACAGTTGCACTATTAGAAAATACACCTTCATTATCTTTAAACCTATAGGTGAAACTATCTAATGCAGTGCTTTGGTCAGTATTTGTGTATAACACATTACCAGAAGATAAAACCTCTAAATCACCAAATTGGGCATCGTCTATTACTTCCATTGTTGAAATATTAATGGCGCCATCGGTATCTGAATCATTTTGAAGTAAATTCAGCTCAAGCGCTGTACCTTCATCAACATCAAAAGTATCGTCAATGGCTATAGGCGGTTTGTTAACTCTAGTGATAGTAATAGCGACTGTGGCTTCATTTGAAGAAGCCCCTTCATTATCCTTAAAACTATAAGTTAAAGCATCTGTGCCATAAAAACCGTCTTTAGGTATATAAATCAGTTTACTTAGTTCAACAGAGAAATTTGCTGTACCATTTTGTGGTTCTGTCACTAGCTTAATGGTATTCAAATCAATAGTGCCATCAAGATCGTTATCGTTATCTAGAATATTTATTTCAATCGATGTGTCTTGTTGAGTCACGGCGCTATCATTCATAGCAATCGGTGTTTTGTTTGGACCCGTTACATCAAGGTAGACTGTTGATGGATTCGAATCTAACCCCTCTGTATCAGAAACAACATAACTAAAGCTGTCTTGTCCTCTGAAATCTGTGGCACTTTTATATTCAATTGTGCCTGCTTCTAGGTTTAATGTTACATCGCCATGCGTCGCTTGCTCGATAATCTGCAAACTTGCTCTGTCTATTTCACTGTCAACGTCATAGTCGTTTTCTAAAACGGCTATAGAGATAGACTGATTTTGACTGACTGTTATATCATCATTTTGCGTGATAGGTGCATCATTAACTGCGCTGATATTCAGCAATACGAACGCTGATGTTTTTACTCCTTCAGCGTTTTCAACTTCATATATAAAGTAATCAGAGCCATAAAAATTTTCGTCTGGGAAATACCTAAATGAACCAGTAACTGATAGCTCTAAAACCCCATTCATAGTCGCTTTAGATATTGATAAATTATATGTCTCTAGATTTTCTCCAATGTCGTTACCTAAGATACCAGGCGAATCAATTATCAATACCTCATCTTCATTTAGTAAATAAACATCATTTACACTCACGTGAGTAGGTTGATTTACTTCTTCAACAACAGTAAGTTTTACTTCTGCGGTGTCTTCCCCCCCTTGTCCATCTTGAAGTTGATAAGTAAACGAGTCTTCACCAATAAACCCTTGTTCGGGCGTGTAGCTAAATGAACCTGAACTATCTAAAAGCAAAGTGCCATGTTCAACATCTTTAACTGGTATAGTACTGATAGATAATTGTCCCCCATCAAAATCAATATCATTGAGTATGAGAGCGTTTGAAATGACACGGAGTTCACTGTTTGCAGAAACTAGAAACTCATTGAATAATGCAATTGGAGCTGTGTTTATTTGCTTTATTGTAATCGTTACTATCGCCTCAGATGTAAGGCCTTGTGGATTTATGATTCTATATTTAAAACTATCCATGCCAGAAAAGTTATTTTGTGGTGTATAGATGAAATTACCATTTTCAAATAAGGTTAACTCACCATACTCAGGGGCAATTACTGGCGTAAGTTCTAATATTATTGGAGACAGACCATTATCAAGGTCGTTTACAAGTAAATTTCCACTTAATGACTCAAATTGTTCAATTACAAATTCATCATTAACAGCACTTGGAAAAATAACTTCTTGTGCCGAGATCAATATATTTTCACTAAAGGCACTCTCACCACTACCATCAATACCTGTCACTCTCGCATAATAGTTTTTTCTCGCTGATAGTTTCCCAAACACATGAGAGTTGTTGGTGATGGATATCATACGTTGGTTTGGCTCAGTCAGAATAAAATCAGATAAATCATCTATGGGTGACTCAGACAAATAAGCGTTGTATCGTAATATGCTTGATGATGCTAACCAATTTAATGTGACTGAGTCATCTACCCTTATGCTTTCACGCATGATGACTTTTTCAGGTAACCAGTTAAACTGTCGGCTTTGTGCTATAGACACATTCCCTTGTAAATCTTCAACCCAAATTTGTAGCTGTATTGATCCCGGTGATTGATTGAAATTGTTTGGATTAATGCCTGTTTCAAAAAATTGGTAAGGCGATGTGCAATTCTCGCTACATAATAGAAATGCTTTATCGCTTTGTGAAAAACCTAACCAAACTTTTTTTATCCCCTCTTCATCTTCAATTTGATCTGCTGTGACAGTTATATTTCCTTTTATAATATCGCCACTTTGCGGGGTGTTTATTTGTGCTTTCGAATTCATGAAGTCTGCAGGCACAAGTCGAGATTTCCTAAAGGTATTACCTTTGACCATTCTTTTGTAAGAAAAAGGATGTATATGCTTGCTAAAAGAAGTGCCCTGAACACCATCAGAATTACTTCTATTAGGTATGGGTTGCTCTGAACTCTTCTCACTACCGCAACCGAGAAGTAGAGTTACTAGTAACAGACAAAAAAGTTGAGTGATTTTTTTCATCTTATGAACCTACTTCTCTTTAATGACGAATAAACCACCTGCGGTGGTCGTTATATTGTCAATTTCATATAAGCTGAAATTCCCTCTTATTTTACTTAGCTCATCACTGAATTGTGCTTTGATATCTCCATCAGCCAAATTTTGCCCATGACTCGCGTAATTAACACCGAGTAGCATGCCATTTTTGTTGATTAAGCCATTAAAAGTTGCAAACCATTCGCCACCATTGTCCGAGAATGACATTTCACCCAAGGGGACTGTGCCATTATCAAAATCTACATTGATACGCATTGAGAAGTCGCTCACAGCGCCATTGCTTGATGTGATTGCAAATTGCTCTACGTCAGAGTATTCGATAATACCAGTTCGCTCAACCAACAAAGACTCTGTATCCTCTGTTGCGAAAGTATCTAACACTTCTTCGGTTAAAAAACTGGTATCTTCAATGACCTTATTTATACCTTCAGTATTTAAAGGTTGTTGATTGTTTTGAGTAGCGAGACCAAGGTTTGTCTTTTCAGAATTAACAGAGCTCACTAATTCCGTAATTTTTTCTTTCTCATTTTCTGTGTCTTTTTTTACTTGGCCTGAAAGTGGGCTAAGCTCTGCTGGTGGTTTTAATAGAGGCTTAACTTCACCAACATCAGATATTTTTGCGAATGCGTGAGTACCATCATTGCCAAGAATAAGGGGCTCTGAAAGCATACTGCTTGATACTTCTATCGTTCCATCCCAAACTGCCAAAAATAATTCACCATTTACTAATTCTACTTCGTAATGTGTGCCTCTTATCCCAATACTTCCTACTGGTGTTTTTAATTTGTAGTTTTCTGACTTACCTTTTATTTTGCCAGTAATGGTTCGTAGACCGCCTGAGACTAATTCCATCACCACAGAGCCATTGTTACCTTCAGCACTTAAAAAATACTCTTCAATATGTAGTTCTGTATTCTCTTTGAGTGCCAAAAGAGCGCCATCAATCATTTTCAATTGCGCTTGGCTCTTTTGATAAGTTGAAACTTTATCAACCATAAAGATTGGGGTTCTTCTTTTTAAACTCCTTACTTCAGACGTTTCAAGAGAAATAGCCTCAACAGTCCCTTTTGCAAGCAACGTTTTTCCTGCATGCTGTTGCTGTGCATCTACGTTTTTAATGAACAACCCGAAACTAATCATGGTAAAAAGATAAAGTATTTGCTGTTTAGAACTCATAACTAGCTCCTAGGTACAACTCATTTCGATCGAATTCATAAATTGCTAAATTGCTCACCTTTTCGTAATGACTAAAGCGTGTTTGTAACCGCCAGTGCGTGGATAAGTTATAGCGCCATTCAAATGAGGCATTTAGTATTTTCTCATCGCGCAAAATCAGAAAGAATGGGTGGATGTCGTGATGCTCAACCTTTTTTAATTGACTACTAAATATAAATTCATGGAGAGGAGATAAGTTATAAGAAAAATAAACAGAGGCAGCTTTGTAGTCACGACCATAATGTCTGGCAATCGGTAAATCAGCATTTTGTTTACCATTTAAAAAAGCGACTTTTGCAAAGACGCTTTTTTGAAAGTATAGGAAACCTAAACCAAATTCGAAAATATCACTATCTAGATTTTCATTTTGAACATTATTAATAGATGAAGCTTTAGCATTTATTTCCAACGCCCAACTTTTCAACAACTGGAACTGTATGTTAGAAGCTATACCAACTTGTTGTTGATAAGTTTCCTCATCTAGTGACATGACTGAAGCGAGTCCCAGCAGATTAAAACGATAAGTTGATTTGGCATACTCATATCCGAAACCAAGATTTGCCTGATTTCTATTGAATTGACTAAGCTTATGATGTGTTTGCTGGGACAAATTAAGATTTAATCGCCAAGCATCATACTGTGTATTTTGCCACTTTCCATTTAACTCATAACCAAACCGAGCAAATTTGTCTGACGACTCTAGGCTCGCTTCATCTAGTAAAATTTCTATTCCAGATACAACTACCCTGTCGTCTAAAGATCCACTATTCACATTTGAATCATGTCCCAAGTTAAACGAAATACGCTGACTTATATTTGAGTCTAAGCTTTGCCTTTTGCTTTTTACAAAACGCAATGTCTCCTCAATATTTATTCTAAGATCATTTGGTATTGGAAGTAGAAGTAAGGTATTAAGTGTTCGTTCTGATTGGTTCAGGTTCTTTTGTTTGGCATAACTTAAAGCTAACAGGTAGTAAGCGCTATAATCATTTGGCTTTTCAGAGACTGCTCGCTCAAACGCAAATACGGCCTCATCAATTTTATTTAATTTGAGACAAATTTTGCCATATAAAGCATCAAACTCAGGTGTGCCAGCTAATTCATCGAAAAACATTTCTGCAAGTCGAAATGCTTCTTCTGTTTTTTGTTTATTAAATGCTGATGAGATCTTCAAAAGAGTCTGCTCTGATGAAGCAACTGAAAAACTACACCCAATAAACATGTAAAAACATAAATAAAAAGTGTATCGCCACATAATTGATCCTAACTATTAAAAAGTTTATGAATCAAAGTAAGCAGGTTTGAAACGGCTATTATACAAACGAGTTCACTTTCATACTGCCTTCACCTTCAGCAGATTTAAGGATAAAGAAAAATCCTGTAAAGAAGGTGATATATACCAAATATAAAACTTTTTCGCTTAGCTATATTACCAAAGAAAAAACTAACAGCTCGTAATGTCTACAATTTCAGTATAATCAAGATTGTGTGTACGTCAGTGTCTACAAAAGGAACAAGCCCATCTTTTTCAAGACGGGCTTTATTTTAAGGGATTTAGAAAGGACTATATTTTTCGAGCAACCTGAAGCGCTTCAAAAATTGCTCGCTTAGCATCGATCGCTGCAGCGAGTTTCGCTCCACCAATCACATGATGATTATCTGGTAACGCGTCTTTATTGAATATTTCACTATTTGAAACTTGGCCGATACAGGCTATCACGGTATCAACATCTAGGTATTGCTCTTCACCTTTATGTTTAATCTTCAACCCTTGTTCGTTAAAACCTAAATATTCACACTCCGATAATTGTTTAACATTATGCTGTTTTGCAACCTGTCTATGGATCCAGCCTGTTGTTTTGCCAAGCTCTGAACCAAAGCGCCCTTCACTTCGCTTTAACATATAAAGCTGTCTTTGAGGTCCTGTATGCTGCTGTTCAGTTTCTATGCCCCATTGTGCTTTAAATTCATCAATTGATTGCTCTGGCTTTTCTTGTAGAAATGCAACCATATCAAAACCAATACCACCAGCACCTAGAATGGCAACTTTGTCTCCAATTTCAACTTCGCCGCGTATAACTTCATCATAGTGATAGACACGCTTGCCATCTTTACATGGGAAACTTGCTACACGCGGTTTAACCCCTGATGCAAAAACAATATCATCAAAGTTACTGTCCATATCAGGTGAGTATTCACAGTTTAATTCGAGACTAATGTTTAAACGCTCAACCTCTTGCAAGAAATATTTTAATGTCTTTTTAAAATCTTCTTTCCCAGGCACTTGCATCGCTAGATTGAACTGCCCACCCGCGTAGCTATTTCGCTCTATAATTTTTACCTTATGACCTTTTTTAGCTAAGTATATCGCCGCTGATAAACCTGCTGGACCGGCACCGACAACTAATACATCTTTTTCTTTAGAAGCTTTTTCTAATGGATAGTCAAGCTCATAACAAGCCTGAGGGTTCACCAAACATGTTGCTCGTTGGCCCTTAAACACATGATCTAAACACCCTTGGTTACAGCCTATACAGATGTTAATTTGTTCTGATTTATTCTGCTTGTACTTATTAAAAAATTCAGGATCAGCCAATAAAGGTCGTGCCATAGAGATAAGATCAGACTGGTTAGCATTTAATATCTCATTGGCAATTTCAGGCGTATTTATTCGGTTCACAGCAATGACTGGCACATCTACCCATTCTTTCAATCTTTGTGATGCTTCTCTGAAAGCGCCGGCCGGTACCATGCTCGCGATTGTAGGTACTCTCGCTTCATGCCAACCAATACCTGTGTTGATAATATCAACGCCAGCTTTAACAAGTTCTTTAGCCTGATATTGAACTTCATCGGTAGTAGAACCTTCAGGAATTAAATCCATGACAGAAAGTCTAAAAATGATCATGAATTTGTCAGATACTTGACTTCTTACGGCTTCGACAATCTCTTTTGCAAGCCTCATTCTATTTTCAAGACTACCACCATAGCTGTCTTTACGCTTGTTAGTATGTGGTGCCATAAATTCATTAATTAGATAGCCTTCTGAACCCATGATTTCAACGCCATCATAACCAGCCTTCTCAGCTAGTTTTGCTGATTTAGCGAAGCTTTTCACCGTAGCTTTTATTTGCCCTACTGACATAGCTTTTGGTTTGAATGGTGTAATTGGCGCCTTTAATGCGCTTGGAGCTACACTAAAAGGGTGATACGCATATCTTCCTGCATGGAGTAATTGCAAACATATCTTACCATCATGCTTGTGGACTGCATCGGTGTAAGCTTTGTGTTTTATGACATCAAACGCTGTGTTAAATGAAGATGCAAATGGTGTCAACTTGCCTCGAACATTAGGACTATATCCGCCTGTTATTATTAGACCTGTACCACCTTTTGCACGCTGTTCATAAAATGCAGCCAATTTCTTTCTGTTTGACCACCCTTCTTCTAAGCCCGTATGCATCGAGCCCATAACGAGTCTATTTCGCAACCTTGTATTTTTTAATTCTAATGGTGCTTCTAACATGGATTAATTTCTCAAAACTGGTCGTACCTCCTGAGACCTTAGCAATTTTTAACAAATTAGCAAAGTTTATCTTTTAAAAAAGCTTAATTTTGATCTAACTGTACGTTCTATAAGCTTATAAATACTTAGTTACGTTTTAGGTATAACACTCTTAAATTAACTCAGTTATTATAAAAGTAGTGAAAAAGATTTGATTTAGACAATAAAGGTGAGCTTTGATTTATATAGGTAAATTCTTTAAAGGCCTGTGGGCCGCAATAAATTTTTCAAGAAAACTCGTATTAAACTTAGTTTTCTTCGGCCTTCTTGCTGTGATTATTTTATCGTTCCCACAACAAGAGACACAGATAAACGTACCTGATGGCGCTGTTTTAAACTTAAACCTTAATGGTTCGCTAGTCGAAGAGCTAACATACGTCGACCCAGTCGATGCCGCCTTTGGAGAAGTATTCTCAAGCAATGACCAACCAAAAGAGATTTTGGTCGATGATGTCGTCAATGTCATCAACTCTGCAACTCAAGATTCGCGAATCCAAGTTTTGCTACTAAATCTGAAATCTTTACATGGAGCTCATTTAAATAAGCTTGATGCTATTGCGCAGGCAATCGTTGATTTCAAAAAATCAGGTAAAAAAGTCATCGCACATGGCGCATATTACTCGCAAAGCCAGTATTTTTTAGCTTCATATGCTGACGAAATCTCTCTTCACCCATATGGTGGCGTTGAATTGAGAGGCTTTGCAAACTACCCGCTTTACTTTAAAGATGCGCTCGATAAGCTGAAAGTAACTCAACACATATTTAGAGTGGGTACTTATAAGTCTGCAGTAGAGCCCTTTATCCGTAATGATATGTCTCCTGCTGCAAAAGAAGCCAACCAGCTATGGTTAGATGAATTATGGGCTCAATACAAGTCAGATATTGCCTCAGCGCGTAAGTTTGAAGTCTCTAATTTCGATGAAAAAGCAGATCAATATTTAGCTAAAATCCAGGCTGTAAATGGTGATTATGCGCAATATGCATTGCAAAATAACTGGGTAGATACATTACAAACTGATCAACAGCTTCAGGCAAAACTAATAGAGCAAGTTGGTACAAATGCTTCAGGGAAAACATTTAAGAACATCAGTTTTAACAAATATCTTGAATCGTTAAATAACCAACCTAGTTTTGAAATGCCTTCAGATAATAAAGTCGCCGTAATTGTAGCAAGAGGCAATATTGTAGATGGTAAACACAAAGCAGGACGTATTGGTGGAGATTCTACGGCTGCGCTTCTAAAAAAGGCTCGTTTGAACGAAAAGGTTAAAGCGGTAGTACTTAGAATTGACTCTGGTGGTGGCAGTATGTTCGCTTCAGAAATCATCCGAAACGAAGTTCTTGCCATTAAAGAAGCTGGTAAACCAATTATTGCATCTATGGGCTCTGTTGCAGCTTCTGGCGGTTATTGGATTGCAATGTCTGCAGATGAAATATGGGCTGCACCAAGTACTATTACTGGCTCAATAGGTGTATTTGGCACTATTTTAACATTTGAAAATTCGTTAAATTCAATGGGGATCTATTCTGACGGTGTTGCAACAACTGAGTTAAATAATATCTCTTTATCTAGAGGTATTTCAGACAAGCTCTCTCAGGTATTTCAGTTGGGCGTTGAAAATGCGTATGACAAATTTATTTCCCTAGTTGCTCAAGAGCGTGGATTAGAAAAATCTGCAGTTGATGAAGTTGCACAAGGTCGAGTTTGGACTGCTACTCAAGCACAAAGCTTTGGGTTAGTTGATAAATTAGGTGACAAGCAAGATGCTATTAACGCAGCGGCATCTCTTGCACAACTTGAAGAATTTGATGTTATTACAATAGAGCAAACGCTATCAGAGAAAGACCAGCTACTAAGAGACTTATTAGGCTCTGCAATGATTAGTTCTTTGATTGAAACAGATGGCTCGTCTGACAACATTATTGCTATGCTATCAAAGTTATTTGGTGGTCTTGGTGAGCAAGTAGTTGAGCAACTGAATATTGTTAATGAGTTTAATGACCCAAATCACATCTACACACGCTGTTTAACATGTGAAGTGAATTACTAATCCTCTGTCATAAATTCAAGCTTACGAATATAATAAGCCCAGATTGATATCTGGGCTTATTTTTATGAAAAGAAAAAAAATCTACATCGCTTATACTGGCGGTACAATCGGTATGAAACAGTCGTCTCGTGGTTATGTGCCCGTTGCTGGTTATTTAACAGAAACCGTTAAAAACAATGCAGAATTTACCCGAGAAGAAATGCCCCTGTTTGATATTCATGAATATTGTCCGTTAATAGACTCTTCTGATATGTCCCCTCATCATTGGCAATTAATCGCTGATGATATTAAGTCTAAATATGATCAATACGATGGTTTTGTTGTTCTTCATGGTACAGATACCATGGCTTATACGGCTTCAGCTTTATCATTCATGTTTGAAAACCTGACTAAACCTGTCATTGTCACAGGTTCGCAAATCCCACTTTCACAATTGCGCTCTGATGGCCAAGTCAATTTACTTAATGCAATGTACTTAGCAGCAAACTACCCGATTGCTGAAGTGAGCTTATTCTTTAACAATCAACTTTTTAGAGGTAATAGAGCAACAAAAGCACATGCTGATGGTTTCAACGCTTTTGCTTCTCCAAATCTTTCTCCGCTCGCACAATCAGGTATAAACATTCAGTTGATTGAGGGAAAATTAAGTCCATATGTTGAGCAAGCACTGCAAGTAACTTCGGTGCAATCACAAAAAATAGCAATTTTATATTTGTATCCTGGAATTTCGGTTGAAATGGTAAGAAATGTCATCACCGAAGACGTCAAAGGCTTAATCTTACTTAGTTTCGGTGTTGGTAATGCCCCACAGCAACCTGAGTTTCTTGAGATCCTTAAAAATGCCACAGACAATGGCACCGTGATTGTAAACCTCACACAGTGTATTCAAGGCCAAGTGAATATGGGTGGGTATGCTACAGGCAATGCGCTGTTAAATTGTGGAGTGTTGAGCGGTTATGATATGACGTTAGAAGCGTGCCTAACTAAGCTACATTATTTGTTTAGTCAGAATTTAGAACTAGAAACTGTCAGACACCTTATGCAAGATAATTTACGTGGTGAATTAACTCGATAAGAATTGAGTCTCTATCTATTGGATGAAAAAAAGGTCAGCGTCGCTGACCTTTTTTAATTTAACTAGTACTTTATCTGACTTTTGCGTCAATCTCGACTAAATCTGTTAGGTGGCACGTTTCACCCGAATGGGTTTTAATACCATGCTCACCAAAGTAATCACGTTGCGCTTGAACAAGATGACCGTTACTCGGTGTGCTTAGTGTCGCAATATAAGTTTGTGTAGAACTCAATACTGGGAACGCAAGGCCAGATGACACTGCAAGACCTGTTACTTTGCGAAGTGCTAGCGATTCTGCTTGTAACGTATCGATAAACTCCACACCTTCAGCAATATCATCCAGATAATCGGCTCTAATGATACAACCTGCACGCCATGTTTGTAGCGTTTTACCAAGGTCGACCTTCCACTGGTGTGCACGTGAAGCTCCTTTGATTAACGCTAAACCTTGGCGGTAACATAGCAAGCTTGCAAGATAGAAAGCTGATTTAAGCTCATCTAAATCAATATCGATTTTCGCCGTTTGCTGCGATGCATAAGTCATTTCTTTCGCAGCATGTGTATCGATGGTATTGGTTAAATGACGCGCTTGAACTGCAGCAACTAACGAAGGTACTGCAATACCTAACTCTAATGCATTTTGTGCAGTCCAAAGGCCTGTGCCTTTTGCACCAACTTTGTTATCAATAAGGTCCACTAATGGTTCTTTATTATCAGTTTCAAGCTCTAGGATATGACTTGAAATCGATAATAAGTAGCTATTTAAATGACCTTCTGACCAAGATTTGAATACTTCTGCGACTTCTTTTGGTGTTCTACCTGTGCCATGTCGAAGCAGTTGGTACATTTCAGCAATCAGTTGCATTAATGCATACTCAATACCATTGTGTACCATTTTTACAAAGTGACCAGAAGCAGACTGACCAACACGAGCGAAACAAGAATCGCCGTTATAGCTTGCTGCTACTTTTTCGAACCAAGGAATAATTCGTTCCCAGCCGCCTTCTGAACCACTAGCCATCATCGCAGGTCCGTGACGTGCACCCTCTGCACCGCCTGAGATCCCCATGGTCGCGAACTCAAATTTATTTTGATATCTAAGTTTTCGTGCAATACCGTCTTTATAATTACTGTTACCGCAATCAATGATGATATCGTCTTTATCTACACCCGCTTCTACTAGATCAGAACACACTCTATCTACTAACTCACCGGCAGGAACAAGTAGTAAAATTGAACGAGGTGTTTCTAAGCGGCGGATCATATCACCAAGGTCAGAAACAATGTGCAAGCGTTCAGCTAAGCCAAGTGACTGAGCACAGCTTAAAAGCTCAGCACCTGCGTCCGGGTTTCTGTCGTAGGCAACTAACGTTAAACCCTGTTCAATGAGATTTAGTGCAAGGTTTTTACCCATTACACCTAAACCAACTAATGCAACTTGCATTAAGTTCCTCCTCGGTAACAACTAATTTGAGCAATACTTCAGTAGCTTATTATATGTCTTAGCTTTGTAAGATACCAATTACTACTATTTAAATCTTTTATACAAACAAACTTTATATGGGGTTAAAGAATCTCCAAGAAAAATGGTTTAGCACCATACCCTCTTGGTTTCTTTTGATTCATTTGTATATAAAGACACCAGAATCTTGTGATTGACGCATCCTGACACCGGTGTCATAATGATGTCATATAGATCATATAACTTAATTACGGTGTTAAAAAGAGTTAATGCAAATTCTTTCAACATCTAATGCGTTTTTAATCAAATATTGAGCTATCTTTGCTTAAATTTGTTGGTTTTATTTCGCATTCATTAATATCTACCTATCTAAATAGGCCTACAGGAGAACCTGATGCTTAGACGCACAAAAATTGTAGCAACCCTTGGACCTGCAACTGACCGCGATAACAACTTAGAAAAAATCATAAAAGCGGGTGCAAACGTAGTTCGCCTAAACTTTTCTCACGGCGTTGCCCAAGATCATAAAGACAGAGCACAAGCTGTAAGAGATATAGCAACCAAACTTAACAAACATGTTGCAATCCTAGCTGACCTTCAAGGCCCTAAGATCCGTGTGTCTACTTTTAAAGATGGTAAAGTAAATCTAGAAGTTGGCGCTAAATTTATTCTTGATGCTGAAATGGCTAAAGGTGAAGGTACTGTTGAGGCTGTTGGTATCGATTATAAAGAACTACCTCAAGACGTAAAACCAGACGACCTACTTCTTTTAAATGATGGCTTAATACAGCTTGTTGTTGACTCGGTAGACGGTGCACTTGTTCATACCACTGTTAAAGTCGGTGGTGTGTTATCAAATAACAAAGGTATTAACCGTTTAGGGGGGGGCTTAACTGCACCAGCATTCACTGAAAAAGACGAAGAAGACTTAATCACTGCAGCCGAAATTGGTGTTGACTATATTGCTGTTTCATTCCCGCGCAGTGGCGACGACATGCGTTATGTACGTTCACTTGCAGAGAAAGCCGGCTCTAACGCTCAACTTCTTGCAAAAATCGAGCGTGCAGAAGCCGTAGAAACCGTTGAAGCAATTGATGATATCGTTCTTGCATCTGATGCAGTAATGGTTGCGCGTGGTGATTTAGGTGTTGAGATTGGTGATGCTGCTTTAGTTGGCAAGCAAAAATTAATTATCAGCCGTGCTCGCTCTCTGAACCGTACTGTTGTAACAGCAACACAGATGATGGAATCAATGATTGATAACCCAATGCCTACACGTGCAGAAGTCATGGACGTGGCGAACGCAGTATTAGATGGCACAGATGCAGTTATGCTTTCTGCAGAAACTGCTGCAGGTGATTACCCTGAAGAAACGGTAGCGACGATGGCGCGTGTATGTTTAGGCGCTGAATCACAACCTGAAGCTCATATTTCAAAACATCGTTTAGACAGCATGTTCTCAGACACCTCAGAGACACTCGCATTATCTGCTATGTATGCGGCAAACCATCTAGACAGCGTGAAAGCAATCGTAACGCTAACTGAGTCAGGTAAAACTGCAAAGCTAATGTCACGTATTAGCTCTGGTCACCCTATTTACTCATTATCACGTCATGCTTCTACTCTAGGTCAAACAGCGTTATACCGTGGTGTATACCCAGTATACTTTGATTCAACTAAACATGATCAAGAATGTATGATCAAAGACGCACTAGATACACTCGTTGAACGTGGCTCACTTGAAAAAGGTGATACCGTTATACTTACACACGGTGACAAGATGGAAACCGTGGGTGCAACTAATACAATGAAGATAATTACTGTATAAACTCAGTACTAATTTGAAAAAATGAGCAGCCTAAAAGCTGCTCTTTTTCTTAGTGCAAAGAATAAAAATTAACTCGCCAGCGCTGCTTTTACTTTATCTCTATAACTGCGACTCACTTTTAACTCTTGCCCGTTGTCTAGTACTAATAAATACTCGCCACTTGTCTGTGTAACTAATTTGCTAATCTGTTTAGTATTCACAATTGCTGAACGGTGAACCCGCACAAATAACGCAGGGTCCAGTTCTTGTTCAAGCTCTTTCATTGTTTTACGCAGAATATGCGTTTTTCCATCATTGCAGTGCAGACACATATAATCACCAGCAGCATCTACCCACTGAATTGAAGAGGTAGTGACACGAATTATTTCACCCTGCTCTTTCACAGCCAAAGATTCAGGGTATTTTTTGTCTTCTAACGCATCACCTGTTGCTAATTTCTTTAATATTTCTTCACAGTTATTACCTGTAATACCAGCAACGAAACTAGCTAGTTTCTTTTTATGGGCGTTATCTTGTTGTGTTTTTAAATAGCTTTGCACTTTATCCACCGCCTGTTCTAATCGGTTGTCATCAACGGGTTTTAAAATATAATCGAGGGCATGGATCTCAAATGCTTGCACCGCATATTGATCGAACGCCGTTACAAATACAACAGCAGGCATCGGACCTGGCTTTTCACTGAGCGTTTTGGCAACTTCAAAACCATTCATTCCAGGCATTTGAATATCTAAAAATAGCAGATCAATGTCGTTTTCATTGCAAGCTTGAATGGCTTGTTCGCCTGTAGGGCATAAGTCTACTACTTCTAATTGTTCAAATTCTTTTAAACGTACAGCAAGGCCTTTTCTTGCTAATGGTTCATCATCAACGATTAATGTTTTAATTCTACTCATTACTTTCTGCCTTCTCGTATGGAACGCGAATATTTACTTTTAGCCCGTTTGGTGTGTTATGTGATAGAGCAAACGAGTAATTATTTTCGTATAAAGTTTTTAGCCTATCTTGAGTGTTGGCAATACCCACTCCTGACGCATTCAATAATTTGCCATTTTCTATTTCAGCGCCGGGTCCATTGTCCCCTACTTCTAATAATAATTCATTGGCAAAGACTTGCGCCTTTATCTCTAATTTACCGCCTTCAGTCATATGAGCGATGGCATATTTGATTGAGTTTTCGATTAATGGTTGCAACAACAAGCTTGGTACTAGCGCATGTTTCGCTTCTTCTGTCATGCTGACATCAATTGATAGTCGTTCATCAAAACGTACTTTTTCGATTTCTAGATATAAGTTTAAAGCATGAATTTCTTGTTCTAATGGTACTTTCTTTATGGGATCAGTATTGAGTGTATAACGAAGGAAGTCACTGAGCCTAGATACCATCTGATTGGCATCTTTATTTTCTTCAACAAGTATCAGTGTAGAAATGGCGTTAAGTGTGTTAAACAAAAAGTGAGGATTTAGCTGATACCTTAGCATTTTTAACTGCGCTTCGTGCGCCATAGTGTTTGCTTTCAGTGCTTTTTGACGCTCACTTTGCAATAACTGATAGTATTTAATACCAAAGTACAAGCCGCTCCAACAAAGAATAATATAAACAGAATCTAAGCCTTGTTGGAAATAATAAAACCATTCAGTGGGTCTGTAACCATGACGGTATATCTCCCACAAGTTGAATTTTTGAATGACTGACCAAAGGGTACCGGTAATGTATGAAGCACTAAAAACAACAACGATTAAAACCCAAGGTTTAGAGTTCCAAATAATTCTATAGAGGTAACGTAACGGCACTGTCATTAAACACCCTGCATAGGCATTTAATACAATGACGAATACATATATATCTCTCATTTCGAAAACTTTTGAGCCAATATAATTGACCAATGCATAGCCAATCCAGCCTGCAATTTGAAGCACCCAAAAGAATCGTTGTCGGTTATCGACTAAAGCTTGCCATTTCAACGGATTATATAACTCCTATTTAATGCCTAAATTATACGTAATGCATCAGTGTGTCGCACTGCTACCAATCTCATAATTCCATCGGCTTACCGCAAAGAAAAAGGGCACAAAAAAGTGCCCCTTTATCTAATATCTTTAGATTTTTATGCAAGCTTGTCCGAAGCAACCTTATAATTTGGGTCTTCGATAACATTAACTTCAACTAAATCTTTAGCCTTATTAAGTAATTGAATACAGTCAGGACTTAAATGACGCAAATGTACTTTCTTACCTGCTTTTTTATAACGTTCTGCCAAGCTATCAATGGCTTCGATTGCACTATGGTCTGCGACACGACTATATTTAAATTCAATGATTACATCATCTGGATCGTTATTAATGTCGAACAGCTCAGCAAAGTTTTTAACCGAACCAAAGAATAACGGTCCATGAAGTTCGTATACCTTTGAACCCTCTTCATCAATATAATTATTGGTGTAAATATGTTTTGCATGCTCCCAAGCAAATACAAGTGCAGAGACAATCACACCAACACAAACAGCAACCGCAAGGTCAGTAATAACGGTAACACCAGACACAAGCACTATCACAAATGCATCTGTCTTTGGAATTCTTTTCATTAATCTAAAGCTAGACCATTCAAAAGTTCCTAAAACAACCATAAACATCACACCGACTAGTGCAGCTAATGGGATCATTTCAATTAGGCTTGCAGCGAATAGAATAAAGCAAAGTAACAATATAGCCGCTGTTATCCCTGATAAACGGCTTCGCCCACCAGAATTAATATTTATCATTGATTGACCAATCATTGCACAACCCCCCATTGCACCAAATACACCACATGTAACGTTTGCAGCACCTTGGCCGATACATTCTTTATTTGAGTTACCGCGTGTTTCAGTGATTTCATCAATTAATGTTAAAGTTAGAAGCGATTCAATCAGGCCAATCGCAGCTAACACTAATGCATAAGGGAAGATAATTTTGAAAGTTTCAAAATTGAACGGTACAGCCGGGATATGGAACTCAGGGAATCCGCCTGCAATTGTTGCATTCAAATCACCTGACATGTCTTTTAAGTAATCAAGTACAGTGCGAGATTCTAGATCTAAACCAATAACTAGTCCTGTCACTACCAAAATAGCTGCAAGTGATGAAGGAATCGCTGTTGTAAGTTTAGGTAAGAAATGAATGATTGCCATCGTTAAAGCAACAAGACCACCCATCACATATAGTTCTGAGCCTTGCATCCATTGAAGTTGACCATTACCGTCCATTACTTTGAACTGCCCTAATTGGGCTAAGAAGATAACAATTGCCAACCCATTTACGAAACCCAACATCACTGGGTGTGGAACCATTCTGATAAATTTGCCGAGCTTAAATATGCCCGCCAATATTTGCAGCACACCCATTAATAAGACAGTAGCAAATAAGTATTCGACACCGTGCTCAATGACCAAACTCACCATAACAACAGCTAACGCACCCGTTGCACCAGAGATCATGCCTGGACGACCACCAAAAATAGAGGTAATTAAGCCGACGATAAAGGCCGCATACAGGCCAACTAAGGGATCAACATGCGCAACAAATGCGAATGCAACAGCTTCAGGTACCAGTGCTAATGCAACGGTTAAGCCGGAAAGGATATCGTTTTTAGCAGAGCTTGGTGCTTTGCCTATCAGATTAAACATTCATTTCCTCGATGTGTTAGATGTGTATTTATAATAATTATGAACAGAAAAGCGCTGGATTATAGCGAAATCCAGCGCTTTTAACAAACTGACTACATCAGATAAGTATAGTCGAAATACGTGACAGAGGTTTTAAAGTGGTAAAGCAGTTGTTCTCTTTACACACGTCATAGTTACATTTGAATGTACTTCTTGAACATATTCCAAATTCAATAAATTATCACGAACAAATCGCTCATAGCCATCGATGCCTTTTGAAATGATTCTAAGCATGAAATCCATAGTGCCGGCCATGGTGTAACATTCTGTCACTTCGTCATAGCTTAAAATTAGCTCTTCAAACTCCGCAAGATTATTGCGCCCATGGTTAGACAACCTAACGTTAGCGTAAACCAACATATCAAAGCCCAGCTTTTTGTCATCTAACAATGCGACTTTACCTTTGATATAGCCATCTTGCTCTAGCTTTGCAATTCTGCGCCAACATGGTGATTGTGAAAGACCTACTTTATCTGCAATCTCTGCTGTTGATAAACTTGCATCCTGTTGGATTAAAGCCAATATTTGTCTGTCAACTTGATTTAAAGACATATTTAATACGTTCTCTTAAAATTTTGAGAATTCTATTCTCTTTATTAGATTAAATTTTAGTTCGTTTTAGCCGAATCGGCCACTCATAAAAGGATTATGCACCTTCTCATAACCAATTGAAGTATTTGGTCCATGCCCAGAAAAAACTTCAACGTCATCTGGTAAAGTAAAAAGCTGTGTTTTGATTGATGTTTTTAATTGTTCACTGTTTCCTTTCGGAAAGTCAGTTCTGCCAACTGAGCCTTTAAATAAAACATCACCTACAAATACAACTTGTTTACTGGCCTCATAAAAAACAATGTGACCAGGCGTATGCCCTGGGCAATGTCGTACTTCGAAGTTTAAATTGCCTAGAGTAAAAATTTCACCGTGATCTAACCAACGATCGGGGTAAAACACTTCATGAGGAGCAAATCCAAACATTTGCGATTGCATTGGCAAAGCATCAAACCAAAAACGCTCTTGTTCGGTTGGACCAATAATTTCAATATCAAGTTTGCTTGCTATTTCTACACTTGCACCAACATGATCTAAATGACCATGCGTTAACAAAATACACTTAACTATGAGATTATTACTAGCTATATGCTCTAATAATAAAGGTGCATCTCCACCGGGATCGAGTATTGCTGTATCACCGGTTTCTTCACAAGTAATGAAACGCGTATTTTGCATAAATGCAGTGACAGGCTTGGTAACGACTTTCACTGATTACTTCTCTACTTCTTGTTGCTCTGGTTTATATTGCATTAAAATTGGGTATTTTAAGTAGCCTTGATCATAATAAGGCGTTTTAGAATACAACCAATTTAAACGTGCTTTAGGGTCTGATTCAAACTTTTTGTCTTCTCTTAACTTCTTATCAAACTCTAGCGCTAGTTTAGGATTATCTTTTAACATTGAACGGGCATAAGGTACTAATGCATAATTTTCAACATATTCTGTTCTTTGGAATATTGTATGAAAGCTTCCCCATGAGAAAAAGGAGTCTGGGGCTTCAGGGTGGAGCAAATGAGTTGCCAGCTTTCCTCTTGCTTGTTGAGTCGTTACTTTATACCAACCTGCTAAATTTTTTTGTTCAATGTCGCTATAAGCGAACTGAGCTGTCACTCTAAAACGCCCCTCAAAAGGTGTTTTATCAAAAGAATACTCATTTACTGTTGCAAGTTTTAAGTTAGAAATTAAATCAGAAGAAGTGACTGTCTCAACATTGATACCGTGTATTGATAATTTATCTGCTATGAAGCTATATGACTGAGGTATATAAAATGCATCAGGAACATCAACTTCAGAAACAACCTCTTTTTTCCAATAGATTGGTAGCTTTTCATAGTGTTCTGGCTCTCCAAGATACTTAACTTCTTGTTGTCCAGAAAGCGCACTGTTAAATCGCTTATATTTAATCCCTTTGAAGTTGATAAAGTCAGGCTCTGTTGCATATTTTCTATTAAGCACTAGACGTTCCGGCGTTTCTTGCTCTTTTTTAACTACACTTTCAAGGGCCTGAGAATGAATAGATAAAGCATCTATTGCGCCATCTAAAAATATATAAGTACCAAGCACACGTTGCTTATAAGGTTTAAGTGAGTGATTTTCTACTAAAATTGTTGGAACATTAGCAAGGTCTCCCCAACCGTTTGAAAATCGCGGTCCAGCAATCCAACCTGCTAAGCCACTCTTAAATTCTCTTTTATCCATTACAAATACAAGTGGCCCAGGTATATGGTCATATTTTGCTAATGTTTTATCAATATGAGGCTGGAACTTTTCAGCTAACACTGTTGCAATCTGTGGTGATTCACTAGCGAATGCGGGTGTGAAGCCATAAGTGACATCGTATTGGTAATCTGCACCATCTGTAACATGAACATCTACGTACAAATCTGGCTCAAATTCGTTAATTACCTTCAATACAGCCTTTACCTCTGGCGTATCTAATTTAGTGTAATCACGATTAAGGTTTAGGTTGTTGCCATTCGTTCTGAAACCCATCTCAATTGGGCCACGCTGGTTAATTCGATTAAACTCGCTTCGACGCTCATGGCCATCAACATTTAAGATTGGTATAAAAAGTATATTTACTTTCGTTAGCAGATCTCTTCTTTTGCCCGTTGCGATATCTCTTAGCAACATAAAGCCTGCATCTTTACCGTCAATCTCACCAGAATGAATACCTGCTTGAATTAAAATCGTCGGCTTGCCATTGCTTTTGATCATGTTTGAAGAAAATTGGCCATTTTCACTGGCAACAATCATTTTGATTTCACGCTGACCAAAACTTTTACCAATTGATAAGCTGCTGAACTGCGTTGGATTTGCCGCAATCAATCTATCAACGAACTTCATTGTCTCTTCATAAGTTGGCGATACTTCCCCACCACTTAGTTCAAAGTCTGTTGTTAAAGGGCCAGAACTTTGAATTAGCTGCAAACTTTTCCCTTGCCAAGGTATTAATGGTGGTAAATGACCATTCATACTCAACACAGTGGATAACATTATGACGTTTGCAAACATGTAAAAGACTCATTAATAATTTATAAGTTAGATGAATTATATCAATCTTTTACAAACCAATTTAGAATGTGCGGTGATTCAACAAAAAAATGCAGCAAATGACATATTTGGCATTTTTTATCTAGTTTATTACAGCGAAATAACAAAATGAAATCAATCTTGATCACGGGCTGCTCTACCGGCATCGGTTATCACTGTGCAAAAGAGCTACATAAATCAGGTTATAAAGTCATAGCCAGTTGCCGTAAAAATGAAGATGTTGTCCGACTTTCAGAAGAAGGTTTAACCTGTATTAAATTAGATCTAGCTGACCAGATGAGTATAGAGGAAGGCTTTAAAACTGCACTTGATATATGTGATGGACATTTGGATGTATTGTTTAACAATGGTGCTTATGGACAACCCGGCGCAGTAGAAGATTTACCAACAGATACATTACGCGCACAATTTGAAGTCAACTTTTTTGCTTGGCATCATCTCACAAATTTGGCAATTAAACATATGCGATCAACAGGACATGGTCGAATTATTCACAATTCATCCGTGTTAGGTTTTGTAGCTCTGCCTTATCGAGGTGCTTACAATGCCAGTAAGTTTGCGTTAGAAGGGTTGACTGATACATTACGAATGGAATTAGCAGATACAAATATTCACATTAGCTTAATTGAACCAGGACCAATCGCTTCTAAATTTAGAGATAATGCAAAACAAGCGTTTATAAAAAATATCAGTATTGAAGAAAGTGCACATAATGATAATTATCGCGCACAGCTAAACCGTCTAGAAAGCCAAACTGCACCACAAAAATTTACCCTAGGCCCTGAAGCTGTTCTTGAAAAACTTTTGCATGCAATCAATGCCGTAAAACCTAAGCCGCGCTACTACGTGACATTCCCAACCTATTTCATGGGCGTGATGCGAAGAATATTAAGTACTAGATTGCTTGATAAAATTTTAATAAAGAATCGTTAAAACTAAAAAAGGAGCCATTGGCTCCTTTTAAATCAATAAGTTCAAGACTTATTAAGCAGCTAGACCTTCTTTTGCTTTAGCAACTAATGCTGCGAAAGCTACTTGGTCGTATACTGCGATATCAGCTAGGATCTTACGATCGATTTCAACAGATGACTTTTTAAGGCCATTGATGAAACGGCTGTAAGAAAGACCATTCTGACGTGAAGCTGCGTTGATACGTGCAATCCATAATTGACGGAAAGTACGTTTCTTAGCACGACGGTCACGGTAAGCGTATTGACCTGCTTTAGTTACAGCTTGGAACGCTACGCGGTAAACACGTGAACGTGCTCCGTAGTAACCTTTAGCTTGCTTTAATACTTTTTTGTGACGTGCACGTGCGATAACACCGCGTTTAACTCTTGCCATTTCTGATATCCTCTATTAAGCGAATGGTAACATACGATCGATTAGGCCAAGGTCATTCTTATGAACCATAGACTTAGCACGAAGGTGTAGTTTACGCTTTGAAGATTTCTTAGTCAGAATGTGACGAAGATGCGATTGTTTACGCTTGTAACCGCCTGAAGCAGTCTTTTTGAAACGCTTAGCTGCGCCTCTGTGTGTTTTTAGCTTGTAAGCCATTGCAATAACTCCAAATGTATTGCGCTAATCAATGTAACAAGGCGGGATAAACCACTTGTAGAGCCTTATTACAACCTATGTTCTGGTGAGAAATCAATCTACTTTTTACAGACCAGTTGAACTAGGTAGCCGAAGCATTTGTGACCTAGTCCAAAATCGGAGTGTATTATGCCGTGTTTATGCTTTTTTAGCAATAGGCGCCAACATCATAATCATTTGACGACCTTCTACACGATTTGGGAAAGATTCTACTGTTGCGATGTCTTCCAAATCAGCTTTAACACGATTTAATAAATCTAGACCAATGTCTTGGTGAGCCATTTCACGGCCGCGGAAGCGAATAGTAACTTTTGCTTTGTCTCCACCCTCTAAGAATTTTCTTAGGTTGCGTAGTTTAACGTTGTAGTCACCAGAATCAGTACCTGGACGGAACTTGATCTCTTTAATTTGGATCTGCTTCTGCTTTTTCTTTTGTTCTTTTTGTACTTTTGCTTTTTCGAAAAGGAACTTACCGTAATCCATCACCTTACAAACAGGCGGTTCAGCATTTGGACTAATTTCTACTAAATCTACACCTAGTTCATCAGCAATAGCTTGAGCTTCTCTTAACGAAACAATGCTTGGTTCCTGGCCTTCAACGCCTGTTAAGCGAACTTCTCTCGCTGTGATTTCTTCGTTAATACGATGTTGTTTTTGAGCTGTTGGTTGCCCTTTTTTGCCGCCTCTAATGGTACGATCCTCCAAAAAATCAAAAGATAAAGCGTGTAGCTTAATATATTTTTGTTAGCCACACGCCATAATTTTATTTACGGTCTTTAATCTCTTCGCTTACCTTTGCGATAAAGTCATCAACCGAGAACTTGCCAAGATCTTCACCTTTGCGTGTTCTAACCGCAACTTCTTGCTGTTCAACTTCTTTGTCACCAACAACAAGTAAGTACGGGATACGTTTTAAAGTATGCTCGCGAATTTTAAAGCCAATCTTCTCATTTCTCAAGTCAGCACAGGCTCTAATTCCAAGTTTATTTAATTTTTGCACAATTTCTTGTACATAATCAGCTTGTTTATCGGTGATATTCATGATCACCACTTGCTTTGGTGCTAACCAAGTTGGGAAAAGCCCCGCATATTCTTCCGTTAAAATACCGATGAATCGTTCGATAGAACCTAAAATTGCACGGTGGATCATAACAGGTGTCTTACGCTCGTTATTTTCTGCAACATAAGTCGCTCCTAAACGACCCGGTAATGCAAAATCTAACTGCACAGTACCACACTGCCAAGCACGGTCTAAGCAATCATACAATGTGAATTCAATCTTAGGACCGTAGAATGCACCTTCACCAGGTAAATATTCGAATTCAATACCGTTCGCTTTTAATGCATCAGCTAATGCTTTTTCTGATTTGTCCCACATTTCATCGTCACCAATACGCTTTTCTGGACGTGTCGATAACTTAACAACAATGTTTTCAAAACCAAATGTTGAGTACGTGTCATATACCATTTTGATACAAGCTGACACTTCATCCATTACCTGCTCTTCAGTACAGAATACGTGCGCATCATCTTGAGTGAAACCACGTACACGCATTAAGCCGTGCAATGCACCCGATGGTTCATTACGGTGACAACAACCAAACTCAGCCATACGTAATGGTAAATCACGGTAAGATTTTAAACCTTGATTGAAAATTTGCACGTGACCTGGGCAGTTCATCGGCTTAATTGCATATTCACGTTTTTCTGATTCAGTCGTGAACATCGCATCTGAATACTTATCCCAGTGGCCAGACTTTTCCCAAAGACCACGGTCCATCATTAATGGGCCTTTTACTTCTTCGTAGCTGTACTCACGTAACTTTTCACGAACAAAGTCTTCAAGTTCACGGTAAATACTCCAACCATCATTGTGCCAGAATACCATGCCTGGCGCTTCTTCTTGCCAGTGCCATAAGTCTAACGCTTTACCGATTTTACGGTGGTCACGCTTTTCTGCTTCTTCAAGGCGCTTCAAATAAGCTTTAAGCTGTTTTTTATCAGCCCAAGCTGTACCATAGATACGCTGCAGCATCTTGTTATCAGAGTTACCACGCCAATACGCGCCAGCTACTTTCATGATCTTGAAGTGTTGACAGAACTTCATGTTTGGCACGTGAGGACCGCGACACATGTCTACATATTCTTCATGATGATAAAGACCTGGTTTGTCATCCTTCGAAATATTTTCATCCAGGATTTCAATTTTGTAAGTCTCACCGCGTGCTTCAAAGGTGTCTCTTGCTTCTTGCCAAGTGACTGTTTTCTTGACAACGTCGTAATTCGTTTTAGCAAGCTCAAGCATACGCTTTTCAATTGCATCTAGATCTTCTTGAGTTAATGAACGATCTAAATCGATGTCGTAGTAAAAACCATTGTCGATAGTCGGACCAATCGCCATTTTTACATCAGGGAAAAGCTGTTTAATTGCATGACCAATTAAGTGTGCGCATGAGTGACGGATAATTTCCAAGCCGTCTTCATCTTTTGCTGTGATGATTTGTAGATTTGCATCTTCAGTGATTAAATCACATGCATCAACTCTTTCACCATTCACTCGGCCAGCGATGGTTGCCTTTGCAAGACCAGGACCGATGTCTTGAGCTACTTCTAATGTTGTTACTGGGTTTTCGAAAGCACGCTGACTGCCGTCAGGAAGCGTAATTACAGGCATGATAATTCCTATTTACAGTGGTGACACCTACCAAGTATCACGTGTATTAAAATTAAAAAAGTGAGTACCTTTTACAACGCTTTTACGAATAAGCATTGATGAACTTATTTACTAAGTTAACTAAGGATTTTAAGCGAAGCTTATTTTGGCCTTCACAGTGACTAAATTCAAGGGAAAGACTAAAATTAACTCTGTAAATCGATGAATAAATGAAATTTTGAATGCCTGAACAAAAATCTATAAAAATTGCTACGTTAAATCTGCTTAATTTTGCAGCGCCGCCTTATCGCTTTTATTCAGAGTTTGAAGGCTACACACACAGTCAGTGGCAATCTAAAACTTTATTTATTTCAGAATTGTTGGCTCATATGTCACCAACTGTGATTGCCTTTCAAGAAGTGTTTTCAGTGAAAGAACTAAAAGAGATTTGTAAAGAGCAAGGCCTCCCCTATTTCTCTGCCGTTTCGGCTGTAAAACATGAAGCGTTAAAACCCGATGTGCTGTATTCCCCAGTTGTTGCAATCGCTTCTAAATACCCAATTGAATCTTTAAATTGTCTGCTGCCAAATAAGGACTTGCTCGATTATTTTGGTCATCAAACACCTTTTGGTTTTAATCGGACACCAATCAAGTGCAAGATAAACCTGCCAGACGTGGGCTTTGTCAGTTTTTATGTGGTCCATTTAAAATCACAACGCCTTATCACTGATGGCAACCTATTCGAGCAAATCAATGCAGAGCCAAAACTTCGTCACTACTACGAACAATCTTTTGCATTACTTAGAAACAGCCAAGATCGCTCCTTAGAAGCCTCCATAATCATGCATGATGTGATGACCAATAATCAAAATATGCCTGTTGTCGTGTTAGGTGACTTTAATCATAACCTTGAACATGCAAGCTTGCTGCCCTTTAATATTGCTAATGATCATTCGTTCAAAGACGTACCATCAGAAAGTGGCTTAATTGATAGTTACACACTTTCACAACAAGCAATGGAAGGAAAACTGAAACCAGCAACACACTTTTATCGTGGTAAAGGTAATGTATTAGATTATATTTTACTGTCTCAACACTTCGATCCTGTTCATGATAACTGTGTAATTAAAGAATTAAACTATGCTACTTTTGATGGACACTTAACTACACAAAGAGACGGAGAAGATATTCGTTATTCAGATCATGCGGCCATCATGATTGATTTATCAGTTTAAGCTTTAGCTTTATTCGTCTCACCGTTATAATTACCAACTAGTTTCAATATATTGGAAAGATTATGAGAACATGTGGTGTTGAAATCACAGGCAGTGAAGTACTTTTATGCTTGCTGACAAAAGAAGAAGACGTTTTTGATATTCGTGATGTACGACAAACACGCTTTACCCTTGGTCAAGTTGGCCAAGACACTGAAGATATGCGCAAATTCCAATTTGATTTTGCAAAATTATTAGAAGATTACCAAATTGACTCTGTTGCTATAAAGCAACGTGCACCAAAGGGTAAGTTTGCAGGTAGTGCGACAGGTTTTAAAATCGAAGCTGCCATTCAATTAATAAAAGATGTGGATGTTAAAATTTTATCTGCAACTGAAATCAAAGAACAATTGAAGCGTAACCCTTTACCAATCGACTTTGAAGAAACTGGGCTTAAGAAATATCAAGAAACTGCATTTATTAATGCTTATGTTTACATCATGATGAAAACATACCGCCCAGAAGAGCTATAAAGAATAGACTCAATAAATATCCGGCGATATCAGGCCGGATATTTATCTCACTGAAGACAGGTTTATTTATGTGTTTCATATAAAGAGTCCGACATCTTTCTTAAATCCACGTTTTCTATATAGTCATCACTCAACGTCAGAATTGCATTTAAATTACTTACTAACTTTTCTTTTTGCAACTCACCCGGCTTTAATGCAGTTTGCAATAAATGTAATGCCATATCAGCCATAAGCAAGCGTTGCTTTTCTTGCCAATTATCATCTGCACGACTTGCAGGGTGTATCCTGATAGCTTCTTCAACTTGGTCATGAATCGACCAGCTCAAGGTTAAAATATCTTGTCGTTGTTGCTTTTCCATAGCGCACCTCTGGGATTGAAATAAGACCTGTATACCTTTTAAAGATATTATTTATTTAACACAAAGCTCAACAAGTCATTAGCTTTGATCAATATGCTGGGATCTGCAATACGCCTTTCGTCATATCTTATAGTGAACAATTTAGTGCTTTAGGGTTTCTTGGATAGAAGTTTGTAGGCTGGCTCTGGCATAAATCAAATTCACGGGTATTCTTGTAAGGTAACTTCATAAACCCTGCAACACCAAAGTTGTCTATACATAAGGCGTACTGCATGATTTCTTCTAAAAGTGCTTTAAATTGTGTTTCTTTAGACGCATCCAATAAGCGGTAATAATGGTGGATCTTTAAACGGTTTTCTACCGATTCAAAAATAATACACCCTGTGTGGTGAATTTTGTTCAGCTCAAAAACACATTGAATAATACTTTTTGGCAACTGCAATTGCTCATCGGGATCTTTACCATCTTCGAAGTAACTATGTGGACGGGTAATTTCTTGGCTACTGGTATCAACAACCGAGTAATGTAACTGAGGTAATACATCGAAAATAAACGCACCCGTGCTGTCTCTTTCTAACTGAATTGTTTGCCTTGCATCGAATAAACAACATTTGAACAAACCTTTTTGAGTAATGCCTTGTGCAAGCATGACCGTTGCATTCACAGAATCGGTAAATGCTTGATGTACAGTTTCATCGTGCAAAATCAGACTTGATTCAATATGCAGATTTTCTTCTCGCCAATGAAAACTTAAGCCACCAACTACGGGAAATTTTGCAAGGCGACTGATTGACGCTAAAAAGGCTTTTTCGGTATCTCCGGTATCAAACAAAAATTCTTTATAGTATCTATCTAATTGTGCATCGTTAACATCAAGCAGTTGTTGATTATGATCTGCTCTTCGTAAGAACTCTTTGCGAGAACTGTAAACAACTGTGTCAGGTTCAAATTCAAATTCATTAACCCAAAATGGAATGTTCGCTTTGACAGTTTTGTTATCTAATTCAGGCAAGTAAACTTTAGCCATACTTGGCATATTACGGATAAAGTAGTCTCCGGCTGCATATCTTAATTTTTTATCCTTTGACAACATATTATCTATGACTGTCGCAAATTCCTGGGGTAACCCTAGGCTTGCAGCTGGAATAACACCCACGCCAAAACGGCAAGATTGTGCACTGGCCAATGCATAGAGTGTTGATGCAACACCTTGTTCATCGAATCGAGGCGATGATTGCATGCCTGACATTTGTTCATCACCAATAAAATACACATCACCCATTCGGGCATTAGTACTCGATAAATCTGCTGACATTAAGTCCATGATGTTGCTGGCAACGACTTCTCCATATTCGTCAATCTGCGCATAGACAGAACTGCCCCAATCAACTAAAGAGAACTCATCAGTATCAACATCCCAAACAATATTAGAGGGTTTGATATCACCGTGGACAATAGGTTGTGGGCTTAAACCATTTTTATGTCTGCGCAAGTCAAGTAATACATTTCTGAGTTTTAACGCTAAGCTCATGATGTCTTGAACTGAGAAACGGCCACGTTTAAGTGAGATTTTTTCTAAGTCTTCTCCTTTTGCTCGGGCCATCATCAAAATACCTTGTTTTTTTACCCGTTCAAAAGCAAAAAATTTAGGTACCATGGGGTTGTTTATTTGCGATAGCATATAGGCTTCGTCTTCAAGCCTATCTCTGACACTTTGAGCAAGGGTAATTCGAGAAAACTTAAACACCCATTCCTGCTCGTCTTCTCCAATACCTGCGAAAACAAATCCAAAAGCACCTGAGCCAATTTCTTCAACATTGCTATAACCCAGTAACTGCAATTGCTTCTTACATATATTTAGCCACTGCCTATGCTTTTTTGCGTCGTGGTGAGAGAGCAGATAAATAGATTGCTGTTCGTTTATATAGAAATTATTGATTGATTTGGCAGTCATAAATATTGTTATTTTGATCAAAAAAGGCCGATAAATCGGCCTTTTAAATTGAAGATTAAGCTTGTTCTATTTTTGCCCAAGAATCTCTTAACCCAACCGTTTGGTTGAATACAAGACCTTCTTCTTTATTGTCGCGGCAATAATACCCTAAGCGCTCAAATTGGAAGCCTTGCTCAACGGCTGCTTGAGCTAAAGACGGCTCAAGTTTCGCTGACTTAATCACAGTGAGTGAGTCAGGGTTAAGGGTTTCAACAAACGACTCAGCTGCAGCTGGGTTTGGTACATTGAACAATCTGTCATACTGACGTACTTCAGCTTCAACACAATGAGTTGCTGATACCCAGTGAATAACACCTTTTACTTTACGGCCATCAGCTGGATTTTTGCCAAGCGTATCAGGATCATAACTACAGAAGATAGTTGTGATATTACCCTCGGCATCTTCTTCAATACGTTCAGCTTTAATAACATAAGCATTGCGTAAGCGTACTTCTTTGCCAAGTACTAGACGCTTGAACTTCTTATTCGCTTCAACGCGGAAATCTTCACGCTCAATGAATAACTCTTTCGTAAATGGTAATTCACGGGTGCCCATAGACTCTTCAGAAGGATGGTTTGGTGCAACTAATTGCTCAACTTTATCTTCTTCAAAGTTTTCTATCACGATACGTACAGGGTCGATAACTGCCATCGCGCGTGGTGCGTTATTGTTTAGGTCATCACGAATACAGGCTTCTAACATGCCCATTTCAACCATGTTATCTTGCTTGGTGATACCGATACGCTTACAGAACTCACGAATTGAAGCAGGTGTATAACCACGACGACGAAGGCCTGCGATAGTAGGCATGCGTGGGTCATCCCAACCATTAACATGATTCTCAACCACTAAATCATTTAGCTTACGCTTTGACATAACCGTGTATTCAAGGTTTAAGCGAGAAAATTCGATCTGTTGTGGGTGACACTCTAGAGAGATGTTATCTAAAACCCAGTCATAAAGACGGCGGTTATCTTGGAACTCAAGTGTACATAGTGAATGTGTAATGCCTTCTAACGCATCAGAAATACAATGAGTGAAGTCATACATAGGGTAAATGCACCACTTATCACCTGTTTGATGGTGATGTGCAAAGCGGATACGGTAGATGATAGGATCACGTAGCACCATGAATGAGCTAGCCATATCAATCTTAGCTCTAAGAACACATTCGCCCTCTTTGAACTCACCTTTACGCATTTTTTCGAATAAAGCTAAGTTTTCTTCAACTGATGTGTCTCTGTACGGGCTATTTTTACCTGGCTCAGTTAATGTGCCGCGATATTCACGCGCTTCATCAGGCGATAAGAAACATACATACGCCAAACCTTTTTCAATAAGTTCCACTGCATAGCCATGAAGCTTATCGAAGTAATTAGATGAATAGCAAATTTCACCATCCCAGTTAAAACCTAACCAAGATACGTCTTCTTGAATCGACTTAACGTAGTTGATGTCTTCTTTTTCTGGGTTTGTGTCATCAAAACGTAAGTTACATAAACCTTGGTAATCTTGAGCAATGCCGAAGTTTAAACAAATAGATTTCGCATGGCCAATGTGTAGAAAACCATTTGGCTCAGGTGGAAAACGTGTATGCGTAGATTGATGCTTGCCACTTGCTAAATCAGCATCAATGATATTTCGAATAAAGTTAGTTGGGCGATTTTCTGTTTCCGCCATAGATATGCATTCCTCTGAATCAAGCATTCTTATACATGCCGCATTATTACAAAAACAATTAAGAACTAACAGATGCTAGAGCTTATTATTTGTATAAACTCAGCTAGATTTATCTTTCCGTTCAAAATTGTGACAATTGTCGCAAATATTGTCCTAACGCAATAAATCTTTCATGAAAACTCGTTAATGTTCGCCACAGATTGATTACCAAGGATTTAAGATAATGGCATCTAGCAGTTCTAACCGAGTTTATATTCCAACAAACGCAAGAAATAACCAGTACATTTTAGCTGAGTTCAAACCAAGCGATGAGTTTGTTTCAAGCTTTGACAACATTGATAGTTGTTATGAGCGCATTGCACGAAAGTTATTTTTAGCCTGTGAAGAAAATGGCTTGTACAACGTTCATATGATTGCCAACGATAAGTTGCCTATTACACGTTTTCATGAAGAGTCATATTGCCTACAAACAGAGAAGCAAATGTTGTTTTTCTACAACCCCAAATACCATGAAGCACATAAGTCTTATTGGCAACAAGGTGTTAGAGCTAAGAAAGTACGCCTTCTGTTTTTAGCAACAGGTGACGAGCTTAGAGCAAATGCTGCAAATTTTCATAATAAAGTTCAAAAGACACTACATGATTTAAAAGTAAACTTGGGCGTTGAAGATGCTTTTAAGATAAGAGACCACCAGCATTTAACTTACGATTTATTTGCTCGCGTTAAAGGGCATAAAGAAACATATGGTTATAAATTAAGAAGTTTATATCCACGTTATGAAGCTAGAAAATGTGAAATTCCAGCCGAACACACTGAAATGACCTATGTCACTTTTAACATTCCAGTGACGCGTGCTTTAAAAACACAATTTCAACATTTGCTCGAAGACGAACATTACACACAATTTTATTCATTTATTGAAGATAAGTTTTTCAGTGCATGTGGCTATAAGCAGATCAGCCAGGCCGCTTTCATCGCAGATGGTCGGTTACCACTGGTCAGAAATAGTAAAATTGATAAGTCTGCACAAAATAGTGAACTGCAAAAGTTAAGCTTTGATATTTGCTCTGAAGAAACACAATACAAAGTCCATTGGGATAAAAACCAGTTGGTAGATACGTTACATTTTGTTGTGGTTGCCAAAGCCAGTGATAATAAAGATGTCGGATATGGCAAGTTTATGAATAATGTCGAGTCTATGATCAGAGGTCTATCACAGACATTAGAATTGTCGGCTCAAAGACAAGCACTCAATGTGCGCTTTTTCCAACACATAAGCTATAACGCTTAATCTTGTGTTTAGTGTAGGTGTTGTTTAATTAAACTAAACAACACCTTTATTTTTGATTGACCGTGTATTTACTTACTAGTATGTCAATTTTCCCCGTTTGTTGAAGCTCTGTAATGGCTTTATTTAATAATGGCAATAAGTGAATCTTTGACTTGTTCAACCTGATTTTAAGCTCCCCTTTGGTATGAAGCTGATCAAGGCGAATTGATACACTCAATTTGTTTGCCCAGTATTTCGCAGGTAAATCACCAATTAAAATACGCTCCACCCTATTCTTATGTAATGCTAGAACAAGCTCTTTTTCTGAAGCGAAGTCGATACGAGTGAAAGTATTATCATCGAAATAGTAATATCCTAGTATGGTTCCAACTTCTTCTTTATAAACCATTGGTCCAAGTTGAGTTCCATCTAGACTCGCGTAATACTCTTCAATACCAAACAACTTGTGTGAAAATACAAACTGTTCACCAGCATCACCGCCTGGAAACCAAACAGGTGAAACAACGTCAAAGTCAAGTAGGCCATTATCCATTGCATAGATGGTTCTCTTTGGCGGAAACCGTAACTCAATACCATGAATGTTTGCTTTATCTAAAATAAGTGGAATTAACTCGCCTAAAATTCCTGGTTGGTCTTCGTCTGGTATGTAGTACGGATACCAAGACTCAGAAGCTGCTAAATTATATCTTAAAGACTCTTTTGCATAAGCCTGAGCAGCGCTTAACAAGCAAATGAATATTACATGGAGTAATAATGCAACTCTCAAGCACTCACCTTCCTATTGCTCTTTTTTTAATTTGAAAAAACTTAATCGGTTACTGACTTCTTTTGTTGACCATTCAAGCTTCGACATATCTTGAGACATCTGTTCGAGCATAGAGGTATTTTGTTGTGTAGACCTATCAAGGTTGCTAACCGCAGAATTAACCTCACTGATGCTAGTGCTTTGTTGTCTAGTCGCATCGTTCAAATTATGCATCATGGTATTTACTTCAGAGATATTTTCTAAAATGTTTTCTAGACGCTGATGTGAATCTTGTGAGCTATTAAAACTTACTTCAACTTTGTCTATATTCTCAGAAACTAACTCTTTTATTTTCTTAGCTGCTTCGGCAGAGCGCTGGGCTAGTTCTCGCACTTCACTTGCCACCACAGAAAAACCTTTCCCCTGCTCTCCAGCTCTTGCAGCCTCAACGGAAGCATTCAGAGCAAGCAAGTTTGTTTGAAACGCAATTTCATCAATCATAACCGTTATTTGCGCAATCTCTCTGCTTGAATCACGCATACTTTGTGTTACATCTACGGAGCCTTTCATCACTTCCATAGCATCTTCAGCAATTTGTTTCGAATCCTGCATTTGCTTTGTAACAACCAGGCTTTGATCTGCTGTTTCATTTACGCTTGATGCCATTTGCTCCATAGAGGCAGCTATTTGCTCAAGGGCGACTGCTTGTTCAGTGCTTCTTTTCGAAATATCTACTGAAAATTGCTTTTGATCGGTACACAATGCAAGGGTATGATCTGCAGATTTATTTACATCAGTGAAAACACTTTTAAGCTCATTTGACGACACATTAATAGCAGTACAAATTTTGTTTAAGTCTCCAGGAAAGGATTTATCTATTTGGTGATATAAGGCACCTTTTTGTTGTAACTCTGATGATGTTTGAATTTCTTCCATCGCACTATTTAATAATTGGAGCATTTCATTCATATCAGCTTTTAAAGTGGCGTATTGTCCATGCATGTCACCTTGAATTTGTTTATCAAAATTCCCAGATTTTATACTTTCGACAACCCCTGCTAACTCATTTAATACCTCCTCAACCCTTTCACTTGAAAGGTTCATAGCGCGTTGTAATTTTTCTAAATGTCCTGAGTACTCTCCAACAACACGGGAGCTTAAAACCCCTTCACTTTGATGTACTGAAACTTGAACGATGTTTAGAATGGCATTTTCTAAATTTTCTAATGATGAATTTACATTTTTCTGAAGTGAAGCCAATCGGCCTGAATACTCATTTGTTATTCGAGATGAATATTCTCCCACTTGTAAGTGACCAAATAGGCCTTCAATATCGGAAACAAATAGTTCTAAGTTCTCTGATGATTCGTTAAATGTATTTTTAAGTTGTAACAAGCGACCACTGTAATTAACTTCAAGTCGCTTATTAAATTCACCATTTTTTTGCGACACTAACGAGCCTGAAATTTCATTCATTGCACTTTCAAGCGATGACATGCTTACATTAAATGACTCTTTTAAATCATTCAAAGCGCCCTGTTGTTCAGATAAAATACGACCCGAAAAATTACCGTTTTGCAGCTGTTCCATACTTTTGCCGATTTCTTTAATGGCACTATCTATCGTTTCAATTGAACTATCGACTTTAGCCCTTAGTGGCCCTTTTACACTTGGTGACATTCGAACTGTAAAATCTCCTTCAGCAAGCCCATTCATAACTTCATCTAGCGCATTCATAGTAAAATCAAGCGTATTACTACTGTTATTAACTCCTTCTTTTAGAACAGACATGTCGCCTTTACACGGGTAAGTTACTCTATGACTAAAATCACCATTTGAAACTCGGCTCATTACAGACTGAATTTCGCTATTTACCGCATTTAACTCTTGTAAAAAGCTATTAAATGACCGTGTCGCTTGACCAACCTCATCGTTAAGGTCAGAACTAATAGATTTGGAAAAATCAAAATCTTGGTTTACTCGATTAATAAACCCACTGAGGTTTTGCAAGCCATCATTTAAACTTTTCGCGACTCTCGATGCAAAACTGACAATTAAATAAATAATAATCAAACAGCTCACTAAAGAAATAATTAGAAATGACATGGCTTTTGTTTTGGTAGATTGCGCATATTGACTGATTAAATGCGATTTTTTATCCGCAATGCCTTTAATCGACTTTATTCTACTTGTTGCATCAGCAAACCAGTTTGAATTATCGCGCCCTGAAAAAACTAAATTACCGCTACTGAGTTGTTCTGAGATAAATGTACGGTATGGCAGTATTTGTTCATCAAGGTTGTTTAGCTCTGAAAATTCTGACTTAAATAATTTAGGATCAAGTAATTGCTTAATAAAATCTACTTGTTGAAGTTGGTCACCTTGAAATAAAGATAAACTAGCAAGTTGAGGTAACGAAATCTTACCGCGATTAAAAACGCCATTTAAAAGTCCACGCTCTTGACCTGCGCGCTCTTTCATCCAAAGAATGGCTATTAAGCTCTTCATACTTTTGGTCGCATGTGGGTCGTCTGTATAATTTGCAAAAGTACTTGCTGCATCAAGCGCAAACTTATTAGCTTTAGAATAAAATCCAAAAGCGCCTGAACGTTTGTCTAATTCATCTACTTTTGTTCTAACTATTTCTAATGCTTTAAAATGCTCAACAAGATTATTAATCATGAATTGCGTGGATTTAGGAAAATCATCAAGCTGAGCTTCTGCAAGTTTGAAAAGTTGGTTTTTAGCAATATCCGCTTTTTTTCTTTGTTCGAGCACCTTTTCTTTTCCTTTGCCACCACTAGCAAGAAAGCCAGCTGTAAGGCCACGTTCAACAGCAAAGTTGTGTGCGGTTTGATCAAGCACACTGACCGCATTTACATAAGCTTCTAATCTAGAAGCACTTGTATAATTTAAGTACTGAGAAAAAACTAAATAAATAAAACTAACTAAAACGAAAAATGTAGGTATAACACTAAGCAGGGTAATTTTTGTTTTAATTTTTAAGTTATTAATTAAGCCATCAAACATGACTATCAATCCATAGAGCGAAAGTATGTACTTAAAAGATAGTAAACAGCTGAGAAAATTGGAAAAAATTTGAGTAAAAAAAAGGCCTTGCATGGAGCAAAGCCTTGATAGGATCAATCTTTAAAGTCGTATACCGCCATCAACTTCAACGACTCGACCTGTGAAAAAGTCATTTTCAATGATGTATTTTGCAGTATGGGCAATTTCTTCTGCTTCGCCCAAGCGACCGACTGGTTTCATCTTAACCAAACGCTCTTTCGCTTCAGGTTTCATCGCATCAGTCATTTTAGTACGAATAACACCCGGTGCAATTGCACCAACACGGATACCAAAACGACCCAGTTCTTTTGCCCATGTTGTTGTCATGGCAACTACACCTGCTTTAGCAGCTGCGTAGTTGGTTTGACCCATATTACCCGCACGTGCAACGCTCGACATATTAACAATGACACCACCTTCACCGCTTTCAACCATTTTTGCAGCTGCTTCTCGGCCGCACAGGAAAACACCAGTGAGATTAACATCAATAACAGATTGGAATTGTGATAATTCCATTTTCGCAGTCACTACGCCATCTTTTGCTTTTAACAGCAGACCATCGCGAAGTATGCCAGCGTTATTAATAAGTACGTGTACGGCACCGAAATCACCGACGATGTTGTTGAAAACCGTTTCAACGTCAGCCTCAACACTCACGTTAGCCACATAGGTTTCAACTTTAACATCGAGCTTAACCAATTCAGCTTTTGCTTCTGCCAATACTTCGTCTTGCATATCGATTAAAGCTAGGTTAGCGCCTAATTCAGCCATTTGCGTCGCCATCGCAAAACCTAAGCCTTGCGCGCCACCAGTAATGACAACTGTTTTATTTTTAATGTCCATAATGCAGTCTATTTTTCACTATAAAGTTTGAAGATTGCGCTAAAGTCTTCGGCACCTTTCCCTTGATTTTGCATCAAGTTGTAAAGGTTTTTCGCCAATGCGCCCATAGGTGTTGCCGAGTTAGTTTGTTGCGCAGCTTGCTGAGCTAAACCTAAATCTTTGGCCATTAAGTCCACCATAAAGCCCGGCTTGTAGCCATTTGAACTCGGAACATTCTCAAGTACATCTGGACAAGGATTATAAAGCTCTAA
The DNA here is from genome assembly GCF_056158285.1 of Pseudoalteromonas sp. AWM4_233. Taxonomy (NCBI): domain Bacteria; kingdom Pseudomonadati; phylum Pseudomonadota; class Gammaproteobacteria; order Alteromonadales; family Pseudoalteromonadaceae; genus Pseudoalteromonas; species Pseudoalteromonas sp. AWM4_233. The sequence goes on from NZ_JBSWSZ010000001.1 coordinate 1,942,445, forward strand.
CGTCCAGTTACGACCTGAGCTGTTAAGCATAATCTCACTCAGTACTTTTGGATCTAGACCATGGTCTATACCCATCTGTAGCGCTTCACTGGTCCCTGCCATGAGTATACTTAACAGCATATTGTTACAGATCTTCGCAACTTGCCCTGCACCAATGTCACCTGCATGATAAATATTTTTACCCATGGTAGGAAGTATCGTATTTGCCAATTCAAAACACGCCGTTGAACCACCCACAATGAAGGTTAGCGTACCAGCTGCTGCACCAGCAACACCACCAGAGACCGGCGCATCTACAAATTTAATACCTGCTTCGCCAAGTGCTTTACCAACGAATTGTGCTGACTCGGCATCAATTGTTGAACAATCAATGACTAAGGTGTTTTTGTTTAAATGGTTAACTAGGCCATTTTCGCCAGTGTAAATCGCTTTTACATGCTTGCTTGCAGGTAACATACTGACAACAAAATCAGCATTCTCACAGACTTCTTCTACCGCGTTTACAGCTGTTGCACCGGCTTCTACAAGGGTTGCGATTGCGTCTGGGCTTAAATCAAAAACGCGTACTTCGTGACCCGCTTTAACTAAGTTTATGGCCATTGGGCCACCCATATTTCCTAAACCAATAAATCCAATTTTTGCCATTGTTATATTCCTTACAAACCTTGAAGTGGATGCTCTGACCAACGCGCTTTGAAAAAAGCGTTAATCGCGTCATCTGTCACACTTTGTGTATTTTCAAACTGCCAATTCGGTGCGCCATCTTTATCGATTAATAATGCACGAACACCTTCTTGGAATTCACCGAATTCACCCGCAGTTACTGACATGCCAAGCTCTAATCTAAAGCAGTCAGCTAAACTCAAATCTTTTGCGCGCTTCAACTGTTCGCTGACGAGTTTTGCACTTAAAGGTGAACCATGCTGAAGCGATTTTTGTGCGCGAGATAGCCATTTGTTATCCATCGCATCAAGAGACAAGATGACATCAATTTGCGACTCTAAGGTATCTTTATTCTCAAGCTCTGCTATCACAGATTGTAGTGGTTCAATTTCACTTGCAGGCTCGTTAATCGATTGGTTTTGTAGTGAATGCAACACATCAGAAAGTAAGCCATGATTATGTTCAGCGCTGTTTTTCCAATCTGTACCTAGTAAGCTTGCTAACACTTCACCGTAGAGCTCGGCATTCACAAAATGATCTGCCAGACCAACAAATTGAGCGTCTTTGGCATTGATTGACGCGCCTGTCAGGCCTAAGAATAAACCCACACCCGCTGGCATCTTATTCAAGAAATAGCTACCACCGACATCTGGGTATAAACCAATTGTTATCTCAGGCATGGCAATACGGGCTGTTTCTGTCACAACTCGGTGACTTGCGCCTGCCATTAGACCTAAGCCGCCCCCCATGATGATACCGTTACCCCAAAGTAAGATTGGCTTTTCATAAGTGTGGATTTGGTAATCAAGTGTATATTCTTCGCTGAAGAAGGTTTCGATGGGGTTATTGCCATCATTTGCAGCCATTGCTTTGTACAAGCTGACTACATCGCCACCGGCGCAAAACGCTTTTTCACCATGCCCCTTTAAAACCACCAAGGCGATGGCATCGTCATTTGCCCATTCGGTTAGCTGAGGCGCTAACAAACGGATCATATCCAAGTTGAGTGCATTCAGTGCTTTTGGCACGTTTAAGGTGGCAAACGCCACCTTTTTGCCATTATCACAGTCAGCCAACTCAAATACGACTGGCGCATCTGCTTGGTTTAATAACTGTAACTTTGCCATTAGCCGTTCACCCAGTTTGGTTTACGTTTTTCTAAGAACGCGTTGACGCCCTCTTTTTGATCTTGTGTATCAAACAAGGTGACAAATAGTTCGCGCTCTAGCGGCAGTGCACTGTTGATTGTGCCTGTACGACCTTTTTGAATAAGCGCTTTACATGCCGTCACTGCTACTGGACTTTGGTCTGCTACTTTATCTGCTAGAGCAAGTGCCGCATTCAATGCTTCACCAGTTTCAACTACTTCTTCAACTAAGCCAATTTGTTGTGCTTTGTCAGCTTTTAGACGTTCACCACATAAAATCATGCGCTTAGCCCAACCTTCGCCAACAAGCCACGAAAGATTTTGTGTACCACCAGCACAAGGTAGTAAACCCACTTTAGCTTCTGGTAACGCCATTTGCGCTTGGCTTTCAGCAATACGAATATCACAAGCCAATGCCACTTCAAGGCCGCCGCCCATTGCAAAGCCATTGATAGCCGCAATTGAAACACCTCTAAAATCGCTCAAGGTTTCGAACGCTTCACCGAATACACGAGACATGTCAGCAGCAACTCCTTTGTCGCCGTCTGCAAAAACGTTTAAGTCGGCACCAGCTGAGAAGAATTTCTCACCCTCACCTGTGATCACTAAAGCGTAAATTTCTTTATCTTGATTTAACTCGATTACAAGATTCTTTAACCCTACCAAAGTATCGCGTGTCCATGTATTAGCAGGCGGGTTGCTCATTGTTACTACCGCGATGTTACCCTGCTTTTCTAATTTAAGTTGTGCAGTCATTTTGGTTTCCTTATTACAATATGCTTGGTGCGCCTTCAGCTAAAATACGACGACCGATGATCACGCGCATGATCTCATTGGTGCCTTCAAGAATTTGGTGAACGCGTACATCACGAACATGACGCTCTAGCGGATATTCTTTGATGTAACCGTAACCACCGTGAATTTGTAATGCGTCGTCACACACTTTAAAACCAACATCAGTAGCAAATCGTTTTGCCATTGCACAGTAAGTGGTTTTTTCACTGTCGTTGGTGTCTAGTTTGAATGCCGCAAGGCGAACCATTTGACGGGCAGCAACAAGCTCAGTATTCATGTCTGCAATCTTGAACTGTAGCGCTTGGAATGCCGCAAGGGGTTTACCAAACTGTTCGCGTTCAGTCATATATTGCTTAGCTGTGTTTAGCGCTTGCTGTGCAGTACCGATTGAACAAGTTGCAATGTTAATACGACCACCGTCTAAGCCTTGCATTGCAAACTTAAATCCTTCGCCTTCAGCACCCATAAGATTTGCAGCAGGAATACGAACGTTTTCAAGGGTTACAAGACGTGTAGGTTGTGCATTCCAACCCATTTTTTCTTCGGCTTTACCGTATGAAATACCTTCAGCATCTGCTGGTACAACAAACGCAGAAATACCTTTTGGACCTGCTTCACCAGTACGTGCCATTACCACAAGTATGTCAGTTTCACCAGCACCTGAGATAAACATTTTCGAGCCGTTCAATACATAGCTGTCGCCATCTTTATCAGCTTTAGTTTTAAGTGACGCAGCATCAGAACCTGAGCCTGGCTCAGTTAAGCAATAAGACGCTAACAATTCACCCATCACTAGTTGATCGATGTATTGCTCTTTAACTGCATCAGTACCAAAGCTTGCAATCATCCAAGTTGCCATGTTGTGGATTGTTAGCATGGCGGTTGTTGCTGTACAGCCCATAGCAAGCTGTTCAAAAATAATGCTTGAATCTAAACGTGATAAACCAAGGCCACCTGCCTCTTCTGGCGTGTATAAACCACAAAAGCCCAGTTCACCGGCTTTTTTAATCACGTCTTTAGGGAAAATATGTTCACGGTCCCACAGCGCAGCGTTTGGCGCTAGTTCACTCATCGCGAATTGATATGCTGTTTCGGCAAATGCCTGTTGATCTTCATTTAGATTAAAGTCCATAAAAGACCTCTTGTTGTCAAAGGTGAGCCGATCATGTCGGCTCACATTGTTATTATAAAAATTGAATAGAAAGGATTAACGCAGGTTGATACTCATATTCGGGCCTGTCACGACCTCATCATCAAACCAACGCGAAGTCACCGTTTTTGTTTCTGTGTAGAAACGCACACCTTGCTTACCATAGGTGTGTTGGTCACCGTAGAAAGAGTTTTTCCAACCTGTGAATGAGAAGAAAGGCAGTGGCACAGGAATTGGAATATTAATACCTACTTGACCTACTTCGATTTGCTGTTGGAATTTACGTGCTGCTGCACCGCTTGCTGTAAATAAAGACGTACCGTTACCATATGGGTTACGGTTAATTAGCGCGATTGCTTCGTCTAGCGTGTCAACGAATACACAGCTTAAAACTGGACCAAAGATTTCTTCTTTGTAGATTTCCATCTCTTCAGTCACATCTGTAAATAGCGTCGGGCCAACCCAGTTACCAGCTTCATAGCCTTCAACAGTATAGTCTGAACCATCAACTAAACAGGTTGCACCTTGATCTTTACCGCTTTGAATAAGTGAAAGAATACGCTGTTTTGCTTGAGGTGTTGTTTGCGGGCCATAAGCCGCTTCAGGGTCGTTCCAAAGACCTGGGCGTACGCCTTCGAAACCTTTCTTAATGTCTTCTACCCACTCTTTTGATGAACCAACAAATACTGCCACCGAAATACCCATACAACGTTGGCCACCAGCACCTACTGATGCACCAACTAGGTTATTCACTGTTTGTGCTTTTGACGCATCTGGCATGATCACCATGTGGTTTTTAGCACCAACGCACGCTTGAACACGTTTTTTGTGCTGTGTGCCTTTGCTGTAAATGTAATGACCGACATTACAAGAACCAACAAAAGACACTGCTTTGATTTCTGGTGCTTCTAGAATTTGGTCAACTTGGTCTTTTGTACCGTGTACAACTTGTAGTACGCCTTTTGGTGCACCCGCTTCTTCGAATAGCTCAACTAAACGCATTGGCGTCAGTGGATCTTGCTCAGAAGGTTTAAGTACAAAAGTGTTACCGCATACAATCGCCATTGGGAACATCCAAAGTGGGATCATAGCCGGAAAATTAAACGGGGTAATACCTGCACACACACCTAAAGGCTGCGTGTAAGAATACGTATCAATGTTGCGAGCAACGTTTTCAACAGTTTCGCCCATCATCATTGCAGGAGCATTTGCAGCTTGCTCAACCACTTCAATACCACGCCATACATCGCCTTTTGCGTCTTCGAACGTCTTACCTAATTCATGACAGATAATGGTCGCAATTTCTTCTTGGTGCTCTTTTAAAAGCGCCGCGTATTTCATCATGATACGAGCACGCTCTGGTACTGGCACGTTGCGCCAAGTCTTAAATGCTTCTTGTGCAGAATCAATCGCTGCTTTTACTTCTTGCTCTGTCGCGCAAGGTACTTTTGCAAGTACTTCTTGGTTTGCTGGATTAACAACATCAATCCATTGCTCTGATGATGATTGAGTGAATTCGCCGTTGATGTATAAAGGTACTTGGTGCATCTGCACTCCTCCCCTGGTAAATAGAAAAAAGGCACCGCTGTTATATTATTTATACGGTGCCTACAACTTGGTGTGATTAAACTTCAACTGCCAGTGCAACCGCTTCACCACCACCGATACACAGTGATGCAACACCTTTAGAAAGGCCGCGATTACGTAAGGCATGAATTAGAGTAACTAGGATACGCGCACCACTTGCACCGATTGGGTGACCTAGGGCACATGCACCACCATTAACGTTAACTTTGCTTTGCTCAAGACCTAATTCTTTGATTGCTAGCATAGTCACCATGGCAAATGCTTCGTTGATTTCCCATAAATCTACGTCAGCTTTATCCCAACCCGCTTTTTCAAGTAGCGTGTTCATCGCGCCAACTGGCGCAACCGTGAATTCTGCTGGCGCCTGTGAGTGAGTCGCGTGAGCAACCACTTTACAAAGCGGTGTTAAACCTTGCTTCTTCGCTTCTGATTCGCTCATCAGAATCAATGCTGCTGCACCATCTGAGATTGAAGAAGAGTTAGCTGCGGTAATTGTGCCATCTTTTTTGAATGCTGGACGAAGACCTGGGATTTTATCAGGACGCGCATTACCTGGTTGCTCGTCAATGGTTACTTCAACGTCGCCTTTACGCGTTTTTAAAACATGAGGGACTACTTCGTTATTGAAGCTGCCGTTTTCAATCGCTTCATTTGCTTTGCTTAAAGAGCTAAGCGCAAACTCATCCATTTCTTCACGCGTGATGCCATAATCATCAGCGGTTGCTTGTGCAAAACAACCCATCGCTTTGTTGTCGTAAGCATCTTCAAGACCATCAGCCATCATGTGATCTTTAATCTCACCATGACCCATACGCATACCGCCACGCGCTTTTGGAATGAAATACGGTGAGTTAGTCATACTTTCCATGCCGCCAGCGACTGCAGATGAAATGCTGCCCGCTTTAATTAGATCATGAGCAAGCATGGCTGCTTTTAAACCTGAGCCACATACCTTGTTAATGGTTGTTGCGCCAGTTGAACGTGCTAGACCTGCATGCAACATAGCTTGACGTGCTGGTGCTTGACCAAGACCTGCCGGTAATACACAACCCATGATCACTTCATCAATTGATGCGTCCGTAAGCCCTGTTTCGCTCATAACGCTTTTGATTGCAGTTGCGCCAAGTTCTGTTGCGCTTGCGCCTGAAAGTGCACCCATAAAGCCACCCATAGGGGTACGTTTTGCTGCTACGATTACAACTGCTTCGTTACTCATGTTAAACTCCTGTTCACAAGCTTCTTGCTTGTTTGTTTCAAAATGATGATTTGAGCATACCTAATATTTACGTTTACGCCAACGTAAATCTAAAATCAAGTTAATTGCGTTGACTTAAACTGTAAACTTAAGTTGCACGTTTTCCTTGCCAATACTGCTAGAAACTGCGAAAAGGCGGTTTATTTAGTTAGAACTGCATTAAATATTCACACTTTTTATTAACACTCAATAATACATTCCCCAAAACGCAACTTTACCTTTACGTAAACTTCACTTATATTGGTCTAATCTGTTTTGAAGTAAGTGTTAAACAATTATGCAAGATAACCTTAACGAACCAACCTTCTCTATTAGCGAATTGGCTAAGGAATTTGACATTACCACCCGTTCTATTCGTTTTTATGAAGATCAGGGATTAATTTCGCCAGAGCGAAATGGTCAAACCCGCATTTATTCAAAACGAGACAAAGTACGTCTAAAACTTATTTTACGTGGCAAGCGTTTAGGCTTCACTCTGGCTGAAACAGGCAGGTTGTTTGAACTTTACGATGCCGATAAATCAAGTGCGAAACAGCTCACCACTATGTTGGCGCTAATAGAAGAAAAGAAAGCTGATTTAAGTCAACAAATGGATGACATTAAAGTGGTTCTGATGGAACTCGTTACCGCAGAGCGCCGTTGTCGAGACACCCTCAAAGAGCTAGATGAGCACGAAGACTAATTAAATTTATAATAACTCTCACACAGGATAACCAAGATGAGCACTGTATCTTTATATAAAGAATTAAACTTTGGATTAGGTGAAACAGCTGACATGATCCGTGATCATGTTAATAGCTTTGCAAGTGCTGAAATTGCACCACTTGCTGAGAAAACTGATTTAGACAATGCATTCCCAAATCAACTTTGGCCACAATTCGGGGAGATGGGCTTATTAGGTATTACCGTACCTGAAGAGTTTGGTGGTGCAAATATGGGCTACCTAGAGCACGTTATTGCGATTGAAGAAATCAGCCGTGCAAGTGCCTCTATCGGTTTAAGCTATGGCGCTCACTCTAACCTGTGTGTAAACCAAATTAACCGCAACGGTAACGACGCGCAAAAACAAAAGTATCTACCTAAGCTAATCAGCGGCGAACACATTGGCGCTCTTGCTATGAGTGAACCAAATGCGGGTTCTGATGTTGTTTCGATGAAGTTAAAAGCTGAAAAGAAAGGTGACAAGTACATTCTTAACGGCAATAAAATGTGGATCACTAACGGTCCTGATGCAGATGTTTTAGTTGTTTATGCAAAGACTGATTTAGAAGCTGGTTCTAGAGGGATCACAGCCTTCATCATTGAAAAAGACTTCCCAGGTTTTTCAACCGCACAAAAGCTTGATAAATTAGGTATGCGTGGTTCAAACACCTGTGAGCTGGTTTTTGAAGACTGTGAAGTACCAGAAGAAAACATTCTAGGCACTCTAAACGAAGGCGTTAAGGTGCTCATGAGTGGTCTTGATTATGAGCGTGTTGTGCTTGCCGGTGGCCCACTAGGTATCATGCAAGCGTGTATGGACATTGTAGTACCTTATATTCACGAGCGTAAACAGTTCAACAAATCAATCGGTGAGTTCCAATTAATTCAAGGTAAAGTTGCTGACATGTATACGCAAATGAATGCCGCGCGTTCATACGTATACACGGTAGCTAAAGCTTGTGACCGTGGTGAAACAACCCGTAAAGATGCTGCGGGTGCCATTTTATATGCTGCAGAGCTAGCAACAAAGCTTGCACTAGATGCGATTCAAATACTAGGTGGTAACGGTTACATCAACGAATACGCAACGGGCCGTTTATTACGTGATGCCAAGCTCTATGAGATTGGTGCGGGTACGTCTGAAATTCGTCGTATGCTAATTGGTCGTGAACTATTCACTGAAAGCCGTTAAGGACTCACCATGACTGTTTTAAACTCATCTATTAATGTGCATGACAGTCAGTTTAAAACAAACAGTGAAGCTATGGCTTCACTGGTTGCAGATTTAAACGACAAAGTTGCTCAACTTGCACAAGGCGGTGGTGAAGCACTTATCGCTCGTCATGAAAGTCGCGGAAAAATGTTTGTTCGTGACCGTATCAATACCCTTCTTGATGAAGGCTCTCCTTTTCTAGAAATCTCTCAATTTGCTGCGTTTGGCGTTTACGAGCAAGATATACCTTGTGCAGGTGTAGTTGCTGGTATCGGCCGAGTTCAAGGCGTTGAATGTATGATTGTCGGTAACGATGCAACCGTAAAAGGCGGCACTTACTTCCCTCTGACTGTTAAAAAACATTTACGCGCACAGGAAATTGCAGAGCGTTGTCATTTACCTTGTATTTATTTAGTTGATTCGGGCGGCGCAAACTTACCTGAACAAGACGAAGTATTCCCTGACAAATTGCATTTCGGCCGTATTTTCTATAACCAAGCACGCATGTCAGCCAAAGGCATTCCGCAAATTGCCGTAGTAATGGGTTTATGTACCGCAGGTGGTGCGTATGTTCCAGCAATGGCTGATGAAAGTATCATCGTAAAAGAGCAAGGCACGATTTTCTTAGCTGGCCCGCCACTGGTAAAAGCTGCAACAGGTGAAGAAGTCTCAGCCGAAGATTTAGGCGGTGCAGATGTGCACTGTAAAACATCTGGTGTTGCCGATCACTATGCAGAAAACGACGAACATGCCCTATCGATTGCCCGTCAATGTGTTGCCCGTTTAAACCATCAACGCCCTACTGCGCCAATACTAAAAGACGTAAAACCACCACGTTACGATATTCGTGAAGTGTATGGCATTGTCGGTACGGATCTGAAAAAACCATTTGATGTTCGTGAAGTAATTGCACGTATTGTTGATGATTCTCAATTTGACGAATTCAAGCGCTTCTTTGGTGAAACCCTTGTTACTGGCTTTGCTGAAATCTACGGTCACCCAGTAGGGATTGTTGCCAACAACGGTATCTTATTCTCCGAGTCGGCACAAAAAGGCGCTCACTTCATTCAATTATGTGCTCAGCGTGATATTCCTTTGTTGTTTTTACAAAACATCACCGGTTTTATGGTGGGTCAAAAATACGAAGCCGAAGGTATCGCCAAACACGGTGCCAAAATGGTAACTGCTGTATCTTGTGCTGACGTACCAAAGTTTACGGTATTGATTGGTGGCTCATACGGCGCGGGTAACTATGGTATGTGTGGTCGCGCTTACGAGCCTACCATGATGTGGATGTGGCCAAACGCGCGAATTTCAGTGATGGGCGGCGAACAAGCAGCTGGTGTACTTACGCAAGTGCGTCAAGATGGTCTTGCACGTAAAGGTTTAAGTATGACTGACGAAGAAGTTGCTGAGTTCAAAAAGCCAATTGTTGCGCAATATGAAGAGCAAGGTCACCCTTACTACGCAAGCGCCCGTTTGTGGGATGACGGCATCATTGACCCTGCTGACACTCGTACTGTTTTAGGTCTTGCCCTTGAAGCCGCTGCTAATGCGCCTAAGCAAGAATCTAAGTTTGGCATTTTCAGAATGTAAGGAGCGCACTATGTCGGTCACTTTAAATATAACAAAAACAAAAGTGGCGATTTTAGAACTAAGTCGCCCTGAAAAACATAACGCCTTTGACTCGCAGGTGATCAACGAGTTGATCCAATGTATTGAGCATGCCAATGGTCTTGATATCCGTGCTTTGGTTTTAAAAACCGAAGGTAAACACTTCTCTGCAGGTGCCGACCTTGGTTGGATGAAATCAATGGCGGGTAATAATTACGATGAAAACGTCGCAGATTCTGAGCAACTTGCTAAGTTAATGCATGTGCTGGCTACCAGCCCTCACCCAACTCTGTGCTTAGTGCAAGGTGCCGCATTTGGTGGTGCACTGGGTTTAATCGCCTGTTGCGACATCGCAGTTGCGACTAGCAACGCTAAATTCTGTTTAAGTGAAGTTAAGTTAGGTCTTATTCCTGCAGTTATTAGCCCGTATGTCATTAAAGCCATCGGTGAGCGCCAAGCCCGTCGCTACTTTTTAACGGCCGAAGTGTTTATGGCTGAAAAAGCGCTGGATATGGGCTTAATCCATGAGATTAATGATGACCTAACTGCTGCACAAGACCAGTTTGTTGAACTATTACTGAACAACGGCCCTGCAGCTGTTAAATCAGCAAAGTCATTAATTAATGAAGTGGCAAATCAAGACATTGATGCAGAGCTGATCCTTCATACGGCAAAACGTATTGCTGAAATCAGAGTAAGTGAAGAAGGCCAAGAAGGCTTAACTGCATTTTTCGATAAACGTGCGCCAAATTGGCAAACCGCCGCAAAGCAATAAGGTCATTACTATGTTAAAGAAAATTCTAATTGCGAACCGTGGTGAAATTGCCTGCCGCGTTATGAAAACAGCTAAACGCTTAGGTTTGCGTACTGTTGCCGTTTATTCCGATGCAGATGCCAATGCCCTGCACGTTAAACAGGCTGATGAAGCCTACCATATAGGCCCTGCACCAAGTAAAGATTCTTACCTAGTTGCTGATAGAGTTCTAGAAGTAGCAAAACTAGCTGGTGCTGATTGTATTCACCCGGGCTACGGCTTTTTATCTGAAAACGATGTTTTTGCTCAAAAGTGTGAAGACTCAGGTATTGCTTTTTTAGGACCACTGGCAAGCTCCATTGAAGCGATGGGTTCAAAAACTCGTGCTAAAGAGATCATGGCTGAAGCGAATGTACCGCTTGTGCCTGGTTACTATGGTCAAAACCAAGATGTCGACTTTTTAACAGCAGAAGCCGAAAAAATTGGCTATCCGGTACTTATCAAAGCTGCATTTGGCGGTGGTGGTAAAGGCATGCGTGTTGTACGTGAAGCTTCAGAGTTTGTGAGCGCGTTAGAAGGCGCAAAACGTGAAGCACTTGCAGGATTCGGTAACGACCTAGTTCTACTTGAACGCTACGTGGATACACCGCGTCACGTTGAAGTACAAGTATTTGCAGATACGCATGGTAACTGTGTTTATTTAGGTGACCGAGATTGCTCTTTACAACGCCGTCACCAAAAAGTCATTGAAGAAGCCCCTGCCCCGGGTTTATCAGACAATCTTCGTCGAGAGATGGGTGAAGCAGCGGTACGTTGTGCTCAAGCAATTAACTATCGCGGTGCAGGTACGGTTGAGTTTCTACTGTGCGGTGACGAATTCTTCTTTATGGAAATGAACACGCGTCTGCAAGTAGAGCACCCAGTTACAGAAATGGTCACAGGGCTTGACCTTGTTGAATGGCAAATTCGTGTCGCAAGTGGTGAAGTGCTGCCTCTTAAACAAGAGCAAGTGACTTTATCGGGTCATAGTTTTGAAGCGCGTATTTACGCCGAAGATCCAACTGAAAACTTTATGCCATACTCAGGCACGCTAACACACTTATCTTTCCCTGCTGAAAACCAAGGTGTACGTGTTGATACAGGCGTTAAATCAGGTGCTGAGATCAGCCCGTTCTACGACCCTATGATTGCCAAGTTAATTGTACATGCTGCGGATCGTAAAACTGCCTTATTGAAACTGCACCACGCATTAGAAGAAGTGCACTTATCGGGTGTCAAATCGAACATTGCTTTCTTACATCACCTATCGGGACACGATACTTTTGTAGCTGGTGCGCCAGATACTCACTTTATTGATACACAAACTGATGTATTAACTGTTGAGCATGCGCCTGAAGAAATGATCTCAGTGATTGCAGCAGCGGCTTATTTAGCAAACAAACAAAATAAAGCGAACTTTTCTACCGCTAGATCACCTTGGCAAAGTGCCCTAGGTTTTAAACTAAACCAAGCTGCTGGTGTCGTTGTGCCATTTGATGGTTTAAACATTAAAGCTCTTGTTCAAAACAATGGCTTTAAATTAACGGTTGATGGTAACGAACACACAATTTCAGTAACTCTTAACGGTGAATCGTTAACCATCAATCTTGATGGACGCATATATAAAGCAAGTGTATTGGTCAATGACGAGCAAGTGACGGTAATGTTTAGTGCCTTTGTTCGCACCTTTGATTTACGCTCTAAACACTATATTAGCCAACATGAGCACGAAGAAGCACCATTAGCAGCGCCGCTAAACGGTACGGTTGTTAAACACCTAGTTGAAGTGGGTGCTGATGTCGCTAAAGGTGATGCAGTCGTTGTTATTGAAGCCATGAAGATGGAGTATACGCTTAACGCCCCATTTGCAGGCACACTAACCAGTTATTGCTTTGCTGAAGGCGAATTAGTAAGCCACGGTGCCTTACTTGCCATTGTTGAAGCTGCGGAGGCATAACATGGCGTATCCAACTCAGGTCAAAATCGTAGAAGTGGGTGCCCGTGATGGCTTACAAAATGAAAGTAAGGTGACCACTGAGCAAAAGATAGCCCTGTTAAATGGATTATCTGAAGCAGGTATGGTTCATCTTGAAGCTGGTGCGTTTGTATCGCCTAAGTGGGTGCCACAAATGGCGGACTCGGCTGAAGTAATAAAAGGTTTATCTGTTGGCGAAAACGTGCAGCTTTCAGCGCTCACGCCTAATTTAAAAGGCGCAGAAGCCGCTCTTGAATGTGGCATTAAAGAGTTCGCTATTTTTACCGCGGCCAGCGAAGCGTTTACTCAAAAGAACATTAATTGTTCTATTGAAGAAAGTATTGAGCGCTTTAAACCTGTGGTTGAGTTAGCTCAGCAGCATAACGTTAAAGTGCGTGGCTATGTAAGTTGTGTAGTTGGCTGCCCTTACCAAGGCGATGTACATCCCGAAGCCGTGCTTGATGTGTGTAAACAATTGTTGGCTCTTGGCTGTTACGAGATAAGCTTAGGCGACACCATAGGCGTTGGTACACCAGGTAAAGTGAAAAAGCTACTTGATTTGCTTACTAAAGAACTGCCTTTAGACAAGCTGGCTGTGCACTTTCACGATACCTACGGCCAAGCTATCGCTAATATCCACACGGCACTAGAAATGGGCATTAGTACCATAGACAGTGCCGTTGCTGGCCTGGGTGGTTGTCCTTATGCACAAGGTGCGTCAGGAAATGTTGCCACTGAAGATGTAATTTACTTACTTGAAGGGCTTGGCATAAGTACCCAAATTGATTTAGAAAGGCTTGCCAAAGCAGGTTGGGCTATCTGTGATGCCTTAAATAAGCCCCCTGCCAGCAAAGTTTCTTTAGCATTACGTGCGAAGTGCGAACAATAACAATGATAGTGGCGTGAGCATGATGCTTGCGCTCTTTTGACAAACAAAAGTTAGGAGTGGTCTTATGGCCGGTTTTGATAAAGTAGTGAATAGCTACGCCGAAGCAATGGCGGGTTTAAAAGATGGTGATACCATCATCGCCGGTGGTTTTGGTTTATGTGGGATCCCTGAAGGTTTAATTGCAGAAATTAAACGTCTACAAACCAAAGAGCTGACTGTTGTATCTAACAACTGTGGTGTTGATGACTTTGGTTTAGGTATTTTATTACAAGACCGTCAGATCAAAAAAATCATCGCCTCTTATGTTGGTGAAAACGCCCTTTTCGAACAGCAATTATTAGACGGCATCATCGACGTTGAGTTAACACCACAAGGGACTTTGGCTGAAAAAATGCGTGCCGGTGGTGCAGGTATTCCTGGTTTCTATACTGCAACAGGTTACGGTACACCGATTGCTGAAGGTAAAGAAGTTAAAGAGTTCAACGGCCGCCCTTATATTCTTGAAGAATCAATCACTGGTGAATTTGCTATTGTAAAAGCATGGAAAGCAGACCGTTACGGTAACCTTGTGTTCCGCCATACAGCAATGAACTTCAATCCTATGGCTGCAACTGCAGGCAAAATTACCGTTGCTGAAGTTGAAGAAATCGTCGAGCCTGGTGAACTTGAACCAAGTCAAATTCATACTCCAGGCATTTATGTAAACCGTGTTATCAAAGGCGACTTTGAAAAACGCATCGAACGCGTTACAACCAGTAAGTAAGGAGCATAACTATGGCTTTATCTCGTGAACAAGTTGCAATGCGTGTTGCGCAAGAACTTCAAGACGGTTATTACGTAAATTTAGGTATTGGTATTCCTACCCTAGTGGCTAACTATGTACCTGACGGCATTGAAGTTATGCTGCAGTCAGAAAATGGCTTATTAGGTATGGGTCCATACCCAACTGAAGACCAAGTTGATGCAGATATGATCAACGCGGGTAAAGAAACCGTGACAGCTGCGACAGGTGCCGCTATTTTTAATAGTGCAGAAAGCTTTGCCATGATCCGTGGTGGTCATGTAGACTTAACGGTTCTAGGTGCATTTGAAGTTGACCAAGAAGGTAATATCGCTTCTTGGATGATCCCGAAAAAATTAATCAAAGGCATGGGTGGCGCGATGGATTTAGTTGCCGGCGCACAAAACATCATCGTTACTATGACCCATGCTAGTAAACATGGCGACTCTAAATTATTAGAGAAATGCTCGCTACCTTTAACTGGTGTTAATTGCGTTAAAAAAATCGTAACTGACCTTGCCGTATTAGAAGTTAAAGATGGCGCATTTTATTTGCTAGAACGCGCGCCGGGTGTTACTGTTGATGAAATTATAAGCAAAACAGCGGGTAAGCTAATCGTAGATGGCGACATCCCTGAAATGCAGTTCTGATTCAGTGTCGACAATAACAACACTAATGTACCGACCTCATTCCCAGTGCTAATGCACTGAGTTACCCAAAACCCCTCAAACGAGGGGTTTTTTTTCGTCTATAACTTGCTACATTTAGTTACAAACTTAAATTATTTGTTTCAATTTAAGTGTTAAACTATGTACCTAAAACATACAAACATTATGGACGTATAAAAATGAAAAAAACTGCGTTATCGGCGTTGGCTTTAGCTGTAAGCCTTGCCTTGACAGGTTGTAACTCAACAACCAACTCTTCTTCTCAAAATTCAGCCGTCGCAAGTTCAACACAAGCCTTACCAAGTATCGATATTGCTTACGATACTTTTACTTTAGACAATGGTTTAAAAGTTGTTGTTCATACAGATCGAAAAGCCCCTATCGTTGCTGTTAACGTGTGGTACAACGTTGGCTCAAAGCATGAGCCAGAAGGCAAGTCTGGTTTTGCTCACCTATTTGAACACTTAATGTTCAATGGTTCAGAAAACTATGATGATGAATATTTTGGTCCGTTTGAAAGAGCTGGCGCGACTGAGATGAACGGCACAACAAATAGTGACCGTACTAACTATTTCCAAAACGTACCAACTACCGCACTAGATATGGCACTGTGGATGGAATCTGACCGTATGGGTCACCTGCTTGGCGCAATCACACAAGAAAAGTTAGACGAACAACGTGGCGTTGTACAAAACGAAAAGCGTCAAAGTGAAGGTCAACCTTACGGTAAAATGTGGGAAGCGATTACAGTTAATACTTTCCCTAAAGGTCACCCTTATTCGTGGACAGTAATTGGTTCAATGGATGACCTTAATGCTGCATCATTAGATGACGTACACCAATGGTTTAAAGACTACTATGGCCCTAATAATGCTGTTTTAGTGCTTGCAGGTGACATTGACGTTGAAACGGCAAAAGAAAAAGCAAACAAGTACTTTGGTGACATTAAACCAGGTAAGCCTGTTGCACAGATGGAAGCATGGGTTGCTAAGCGTAGCGGCGAAAAGCGTATGGTGATGCAAGACCGCGTTCCTGCGTCACGTGTTCTAAAAGTATGGAACACGGCCGAACTTGGAACTGCCGACTCTGAATACCTTTCTCTTTTTGCTGACGTACTTGCTTCTGGCAAAAACAGTCGTCTTTACCAACGCTTAGTTTATCAAGAGCAACTTGCATCTAGTGTATTTGCATTTAACTTCCAGCGCGTACTAGCCGGTCAGATTATTCTAGGTGCTGACGCGTTAGATAAGAGCAAACTACCAGAGATTGAAGCCATCATTGATGAAGAACTAAATCGTTTAATCACTGAAGGTCCAACCGCTGAAGAGCTAAACCGCATTAAGTTTGCAAATGCTTCTGGTTGGATCAAGCGAGTTGAAGGTGTAGGCGGTTTTGGTGGTAAGTCTGATGTTTTAGCATCAGGTTCTATCTATCATAATGACCCTGGCTTTTATAAAAAATCACAAGAAATTCAGGCTAATGCTACTGTTTCAGATGTACAACAAGCAGCTGAAAAATGGCTTACTGATGGTGAGTTTATCTTAACAATTAATCCTTTTGAAAAGTATTCAGCTAACGAAAAAGGCGCTGATCGTTCAAAGGTACCAAGTGTTGATTCACTACCAAAACTAGATTTACCAGAAGTGCAAACTACAACGCTAAGTAATGGCCTTGAAGTTGTCTTAGCAAAGCGTTCAGATACACCGACTGTTGAACTTAGCTTACAATTTGATTCTGGTTTCGCGACTGATATCGAGGCTAAATCTGGTTTAGCTAACTTCTCTATGTCAATGCTAGATGAAGGTACAACGAGTTTAGATGCATTACAATTAGCCGCTGAGCTAGAAAAGATTGGCGCGTCAGTAGGTGCATGGGCAAGCTTAGATACTTCATCTATGACCTTAAGCACACTTTCTGTTAACTGGGAAAAGAGTATTTCACTGTTCGCAGATATCTTACAGAACCCAGCATTAAAAGACGCTGATATTGAGCGTGTAAGAAAATTAGTGCTTGATGGCATTAAGCAAGAACAAGCTCGTCCGCAAACAAATGCTTACCGCATTCTTCCACCACTCCTTTATGGTGAAGGCCACCCATACGCACAACCATTAACAGGTTCAGGTACTGAAGAAGATGTTAAAGCAATCACTAAAGCCGATATTGAAGCACATTTAAGAAAATGGCTACGTCCTGATAACGCACGTATGGTTGTGGTTGGTGATATTGACCTAGATACTTTAACTGCTTCTCTTGAATCGCAACTTGGCCAATGGAAAGCACCTAATTCAGCAAAACCTGTAAAGCAATTCAAACAAGTTGCAGCGCCTGAAAAAGCGCAAATCTTTGTACTTGATAAGCCTGAGGCACCGCAATCATTAATTATTGCAGGCCTGCTTGGCGAGTCGCGCGACAACCTAAAACCAGGTCAAGACATTAAACTTGATGTTATGAACGCAATTTTAGGTGGTACATTTACATCACGTATCAATATGAACCTACGTGAAGACAAAGGTTGGTCATACGGTGCTCGTAGTATGCTTATGAATGCACAAGCTCAATCTCCATTTATTGTTTATGCTCCTGTTCAGACTGATAAAACAAAAGATTCTATCCAAGAAATCTTGAAAGAGCTTAACGGTTACATTAAGTCTGATTTAGCAAAAGAATCTGAGCTAGACAAAGTAGTGTCTAACAAGGTTGCTAAGATCCCAGGAAGTTACGAGAAAAAACGCAGTCTTCGTAATGCGCTGGCTGATGCGTACAGCAAAGGTCGTACAATTGAATACCTTGAGCAATACGGCGAAAAAGTAAAATCGCTTGAACTTAAAGATATCCACAACGAAGCGAAAGGCTTAATCAACCCGAATCAACTAACTTGGGTTATTGTTGGCGATGTTGCCAAAATCAAGTCTCAGCTAGAAAGCTTAAATATTGGTGACATCACTTACCTTTAATATAAGCTGATTATTTAAAGTTAACAAAGCAGTGTGGTTTTCCATGCTGCTTTTTTTTGTAAAAATTCTAGTTTTTTTAATATGCCAATTTTGCATTTGTGATAGTTACTATAAAATAGGCTTTTTACTTTGGAGAGTTGTATGAGCCAAACATTTAAAGTTATCCCCCCTACCACTAAAGTTTTCTGTCATGAACGCGGTGAAGGTTGGACCTTAACCGGGATCACTGATATCAACGAGCACACTTCAGTTATGTTTAACGGCACACGTTATACCATTCCTGCAAAAAAGATTGTTGAGGAACTTTTACCAAATTTTGAAAAACAAATACAAAAGAACTAATTTTTATTTGAAAAGTGTTAAATAAAAGACAATAATACTCGCATCTGCAAAGATAATAATGGATGCGCCTTCCCTTTATGGACTAAGACCCACATCAGTTTGGATTTGATGTGTCATTACTTTGTGTTTTCTATAGTTACGGAACTGTATTTAGGATTGCACTATGTATAAGTCTTTCATGTTATCGTCTTTGGCGATTGCGATTTCTGCTACTTCATTCTCATTATTAGCGAATGAATGTAAAGGTGAGCTATACGGTATCAACGCTGGTCGCGGTGAAACCGGTATCTTATTTAAACTTGATGATCAACTTCAAAGCGTAAAGGCTGACTCTGTCGCTGAGTTTAGCTCTGCTGCCTTAGCATACGATGCTCAACAAAATAGAATTTACTATGTCTCTGCTCCAAGAGCATTAGCATATAAAGTCGACATTAGTCATTTAAATCTATTAAGCGCTGACAAAAAGCACTTACCTATTGCAGGTGATCGTTTCAAATATACCAAACTCGCCTACTTTGATGTCGTAACTCAAACTCACACAGAGGTCGGTCGAACAAAAGGCGTTATATCTCTTGCCTTTGACGAAGCGAATAACCGTCTTATCGGCAGTAGTTTTTCTGCACTATATGAAATCAACCCACAAACAGGTGAGTACACCAAGCTTGCAGATTTAGGTGTACTTAGTGGTAAGTACCGTGGTGATTTAGCATTCTATAATGATGAATTGATACTAGTAACAAGTACTACGTCTTATAAGATCAACCAATCAGACTATTCAGTTCAAAAATTAGCAAAACATAACTTAACAGCCGTTACGGGTGCGACTATAGACCATGCAGGAAACTTAATAATTAGTCGTACTAAAATAAATGACTTAGGTCACACCAACAAATCTGATATTTATAAACTTAATCCGCATTCAGGTAATACATGTTTTATTTCTGAGGTCCCTGTGAGGCTTAACGACCTCACTACTAATACATTTGAAACCACAACATGTTATACAACCCCATTATGTGAAACAGATCCCCTACCAGTAGTTTCATTATCAGCAATTGAAGATACTGTCACTGAAGGCCAAACCTTATCTTTCACTGTAAGCCTTTCTAACAGCTATTATCAAGACGTTGAAGTTGAGGTTTCGGCAATTGAAGGCTCAGCCACTAGCGCTGATTATACTTTCCCAACACAGATAGTCAGCTTTGCTGCTGGTGAGACAAATACAACTATTGAAATTCCAACGATTGATAATGATGAATATAGTGAGACTAAAGCTTTTTCTTTACAAGCTACAGCAAGCCTGAATAGTACTGGCAGTGCAAATCTACCTGCAATGATCCTAAACGATGATGCTGAATGCGTTCCGGTTCCACATACCAAAATAAACTATCAATTTGTAAGTGAAAGCGCGGGCTACAACAATGATTGGGGCATAAAAGTTAATAATCAATTTATCAAACTACTCGATGAATATGGTGGCTCTGGCAGTTACCAGTTGCCTTCATCAACGCATTTTGACTATGCGCTAGCACTCAACGGCAATGCTTCAAAACTTACCAACAACTTTAGATGGCACGGTCAAAAACAGTACTGGGAAGATCAAAATGATGGCGATTATAATGACTTCGTAGTACGAGTTTGGACAGAACAAATTCAAGTAGGCTGTAATTAAGCCGTTTTCAAGGGAGCATTATGCTCCCTTTTTTATTGCTTCTTTTATGCTCAATTAGACATAGATCAATACACTGCTTGAAGCGCGCTTTATAGTAAGGTGTTATCGGTTTAATTTTTTGGATAAGGAAGCGCCCGTGCAATCAAATAATATAGAGCAATTTCCAACCCCACCGTCTGATCATGTTAAAGACTCAAACAGCGAGTTGATATTTGACCTGAATGTAAAAAACCCACCAATGAAGTGGAATGCTGATGGTAAGTACCCCTATTCATCAAAGATGGATGTCGTAGACTACGAAAGGCACAAACATGAATTGCAAATTGAGCTTCTTAAAATGCAAGGTTGGGTAAAACAAACCAATCAACGTATTGTTGTGCTTTTCGAGGGCCGAGATGCGGCAGGTAAAGGTGGCACAATTAAGCGCTTTATGGAACACCTAAACCCCCGTGGCGCGCATGTCATCGCACTTGAAAAGCCCAATGCCAGAGAGCGTAATCAGTGGTATTTTCAACGTTATATTCAGCACTTACCTACAAAAGGTGAAATCATTCTTTTTGACCGCTCTTGGTATAACCGTGCAGGTGTAGAAAAAGTCATGGGCTTTTGTGACGATAATGAATATCTTGAATTTATGCGCCAAACACCCGATCTCGAACGCATGCTGGTCAATAGCGGTATTAAATTATTTAAATATTGGTTTTCTGTTAGCCGTGAAGAACAATTTAGACGCTTTAAGTCTCGCCAAAATGACCCTCTGAAGCAATGGAAGCTCAGTCCGGTTGATATGGCCTCGCTTTCAAAATGGCATGACTACAGCGAAGCGAAAGATGCCATGATGTTTCATACGCATACCAAAGATGCACCATGGACCCAGATCCGCTCTGACGACAAAAAGCGTGGTCGTATTAACTGTATGAGACACTTCTTAAGCTGCTTAGATTACCCAGGCAAAGATGAAGACGTCGTTAATCAAGTTGACCCTCTGATTGTCGGCGAGCCGAGTTCTTTCGAACGTAAATAAGGAGTCACAATGGAAGATTTAACATTAGATGCCGATCTTGTTTTTGAAGACAGACTGACTAAACTGGAAAAAATAATACAATTGAGCCAGCAAGAAGTTGAGCGCACATCGGCAATTGCAAAAGACACTTCAGATAAAGCACAACTTGCCGTTGATCAAGCTAAAGAAGCAGAAAATGCCGCTGAAAAAGCCATTAAGAAACTGAAATATGCAACTAAGCAACTTAAAGATGCCAAGGTAATGAAAATTGCCCAAAAGAAAGCATCTAAAAAGTCTGCCATCAAGCGGGCTAAGAAAATGGCTAAAAACAAAAAAGCTGATACATCAGCAGCCTAATTTATAAATAGCAGAGTTAAAGCTCTGCTATTTCTTATCACTTACTCGATAATTCAAATTTCCTCTGCTAAAACAGATATAACAATCATGCTATCAAAGAAGGAAATTGCTATGTCAGAGAATAACTCTGGAAGTTACCAGCACTTTTTAGGAAACCCTATTGCAAAGCCACCCTGTCGTATGCTCAATGCAAGAATGTACGGTTTTTTTATTGAAGGCAAATACGACACGATCACCAATTTTGTCGATTCGACCTTAAATTCAGTATCAACCAATGATGTGTATTTTAAACCGCTATCTCAATATTGTTTACTTACTTTTACTGATATTGAAAACATCGCTTCAAAAGTTGAACCATTTAGTCAATACGGTTGGATGCAAGAAACAGATATTATTGTTTGGTTGCCTATTGCAAAGGTAGATAAGAGCACAAAGAAAGCTTTACATATTTATTGGTATCCGGCGTTTATTACCGTAAATAATATTAACGCCTTAGTGAATGGTCGCGAAACTTGGGGTTATAACAAGTATTTGTGCCGCTACTCTATGCCTAGTGACTATAAACAAGCTGACAACTTTACGTTAAGCCTAGAAACATTTCAGCCGTTTAACCCAACTACCAAAATGGACTGGCACGAATTGCTCACCATTAAACGTTTCTCTGACGGTGATTCGCTATTTGAAGAGATCATAGAAGTTGGTCAAGAAGTGGCAGAGCTTATTCATGCGAGCATAGAAGAAATCCAGATAAGCGCTGAACTTATAAAGCAATTTATGAGTGGGATTAAAAACCCGCAAATGGATCAAATTCTGTTTAAGCAAATTCCTGACGGGTTTGCCTACAATTCGGTATACAGTGCCGTGGTTCACTCACCTTCAACTGTAAGAAAAGTCCATAAGATAGCGATGCTCAAAGACGAGTATCACGTCAACATCAATAAACTCGATGCTTTCCCGTTTGATCAGATGTTTGGCATTAAAATTGGGCAGCAAAAAGCCCTACTCCCCTATTATGTTTGCATGGATTTTGACCAGGATGGTGCTTATGAAATAGTTTCAAATAACAGCTAAAGGAGCTGACTATGGCTAAGGAAAAAATCGTTATTTTAGGTGGCGGCGTTGCCGCAATGACATCAGCTGTTTACTTGACAGAAGATGAAAACTGGCAAGATAAATATGACATTACAGTTTACCAGCTAGGTTGGCGTTTAGGTGGTAAAGGCGCCAGTGGCAGAAATCCCTATTTAGGACAAAGAATCGAAGAGCATGGTCTACATGTATGGTTTGGCGCTTATGTTAATTCATTTCGCGCTATTGAAACTGTATATAATAAATTAAACAGGCCAGACAACATGCCCTTGAGTACCTGGCAAGAAGCATTTAAGCCACATAGTTTTGTGGTGTTACAAGAGTTCATTGAAAATGAATGGGAAACTTGGCCAGTAGACTTTCCAACAATTGAAGGGAACCCAGCTGATGGCACTCTCGATCTGCATTTTTGGCAATTACTCGAAGTACTTATTGCATGGCTTCATAAATTCATAGACTCATTAGAAGACGAAATAGAACAGGCAAACAAGGTAACTAAGTTACAAACAAAAAAGCCTAGAGATAGAAACTTATTAAGACACTTGGCTACAGAAATAACTGATGCCTTCGATGACATTGAAGACGAGGTGAGTGATTTTTTTGACTCCGCGCATGATGAACTGAAAGAAATTTGGTCTTCGCCTAAGATCCTTGCCACCCAGCTCAAACACCTTTTATCCCTCAGATCGAATGATAAAAATCTACAAAACCCAAAAGACAGACTTGTTGTTTGGTACATAGTTCGTAAATTGAAACGCTGGTTAAATAGTGAGGCCATTGAATTACTCGATGATAATCCAACGATTAGACGCGCTTATATCTGCGCTGATTTAGCCATCGCAATGGCGACAGGACTAATAAAAGATAAAGTTTTCTCTAAAGGCTTTGGTGCAATCAACAATATCGATTTTAAAGATTGGCTTAAAAAGAATGGCGCTAACGAAAAGTACAGTGTTGAATCAGCGCCTGTAATCGGTTTTTACGATTTAGTATTCGGTTATGTCGATGGTGATTTTAACAAAGGAGATGTTGAAGCTGGCGTTGCAAGTTTAGCAATGCTAAGACTTATGCTCTGTTACCACGGTGGCGTTATGTGGAAAATGCAAGCAGGCATGGGTGATGTAATATTTTCACCTATTTACGAATTACTAAAACACCGCGGTGTAAAATTTCAATTTTTCCACCAGGTTGAAGCTTTAAAGCCCGCAACCAATAGCCAAACTGATAATCTCATTAGTGAGATTGTGATGACTGAACAAGTTACATTGAAGTCAAATAGCTATGATCCACTTGTAGATGTCAAAGGTTTACCCTGCTGGCCCTCCTACCCACTTTATGATCAAATTGAAGATGCGCAAGCTGATTTATTACAAGACAAAAATATTAATTTGGAATCATTCTGGAGTGATTGGCCTCAAGTCTATGAAGCGAAATTTGGACACACTTTACCTACCAAGACACTAAAGCAAGGGCAAGATTTCGACAAAGTTATTTTTGGTATTTCAGTCGCTTCTATTGCGCACTTATGTCCTGAATTAATCGCACTAGACGATAAATTTAAGCAACAAGCAACTGAAGTTAAGGCTGTCGCTACTCAAGCATTTCAATTGTGGTTGAACAAAACGGATGAGCAGCTTGGTTTTAAATACATTCCTGATAGCCAAGAGCGTCCTATTCTAAGTAGTTTTTCTCAGCCTTTTGATACCTGGGCTGCAATGTCTAACTTATTAGATAAAGAAGATTGGCCACTAAACAATCATCCCAAAAATATCGCTTATTTTTGTAGTGCCTTTACGTGTGATGATTACCCAAGTAAAGATACACATGACTTCCCTGCTCGGCAAAAAGCCATTGTAAAACAGAACGCGTTAGAAAAATTGAATAAAGAAATGCAACCATTATGGCCTGAAGCCTATCACGGTGATGAATTTAATTGGGACGTTCTTTACTCTGGAAATAACCTACAGGGAGAATCGCGTTTTGATGAACAATATTGGCGCGTAAACGTCGATCCTTCTGAGCGCTATGTGCTATCAGTCACAAATAGTAGCCAATATCGATTGCCAACTAATGGCACTATTTTCAGCAATTTATTCATCACGGGGGACTGGATCAAAACTGGCGTTAATGCTGGATGTGTTGAAGCCGCTGTAATGGCTGGTATGCAAACATCAAGAGCTATTTGCGGTATACCCGAGCAGATCAGTGGTGAAGATGGTTTTGAGCCTGATGGCGCGCTTTGATATCAATTATATTTATAGCAACTATTTTTGGTATTGATGTAAATTATTATGTATTTGCGATAGAATCGCAGTGCAAGTAATTGATAGATTCAAAATATCATACATAAAGTCGGCTATAATATGAGTCGGCTTTAATGAGCATTTTCGTTGGGCAATTTAATTTAGCACTAAGTTGCTCACTTCGTATCAAGTAAAAAAACACCGAGAGTTTTCTATGAGTTTGTATACAGAATACATGGAAGAGATCCAAACGCGTAAAGCGGAACTTGGACTTAGCCCAAAACCAATCGACAACGCAGAGCTTCTGTCTGAAATCATTGCTCAAATTAAAGATACAACAAATGAGCACCGTGAAGATTCTTTAAACTTCTTCATCTACAACACATTGCCAGGTACTACCTCTGCGGCAGGTGTTAAGGCACAATTTTTAAAAGAGATCATTCTTGGTGAAGAGTCTGTAGCTGAAATCACAGCTGATTTTGCATTTGAACTACTTTCACACATGAAAGGTGGTCCATCAATCGCTGCACTACTAGACCTTGCTCTAGGTGAAGATGCCGCAACCGCTTCAAAAGCTGCTGACGTACTTAAAACACAAGTTTTCTTATACGATGCAGATACAACTCGTCTACAAGACGCATTCAAAGCTGGCAATGTCGTTGCTAAAGACATCTTAGAAAGCTACGCAAAAGCTGAGTTCTTCACAAAGTTGCCTGACGTTGCAGAAAAAATTGAAGTAGTAACTTACATTGCGGGTGAAGGTGACATCTCAACTGACTTACTTTCTCCTGGTCACCAAGCACACTCACGTGCTGACCGTGAACTTCACGGCCAGTGCATGATCACACCTGAAGCACAACAAGAAATCGTTGCACTTAAAGAAAAGCACCCTAATGCGAAAGTAATGCTTATCGCAGAGAAAGGTACTATGGGTGTAGGTTCTTCACGTATGTCTGGTGTGAACAACGTAGCACTTTGGGCAGGTGAGCAAGCAAGCCCATATGTTCCATTCATCAACATTGCACCTGTTGTTGCGGGTACTAACGGTATTGCACCTATCTTCCTTACTACGGTTGATGTAACCGGTGGTATCGGCCTTGACCTTAAAAACTGGGTTAAGAAAGTAGACGCTGACGGTAACACAGTGACTGATGAAAACGGCGACCCAGTATTAGAAGAAGCATACTCAGTAGCAACGGGTACTGTGCTTACTATCGATACTAAAGCTAAAAAGCTATTCAACGGCGAAGAAGAGCTAGCAGACATCTCATCTGCGTTCACACCACAAAAAGTTGAATTCATGAAAGCTGGCGGTTCTTACGCGGTTGTATTCGGTAAGAAACTTCAAACACTAGCAGCTGAAACACTAGGTGTTGCAGCACCTGCAGTATACGCACCATCTAAAGAAATCTCACATGAAGGCCAAGGTCTAACAGCTGTTGAGAAAATCTTTAACCGTAATGCAGTCGGTGTTCAGTCTGAAACGCCATTACACGCTGGTTCAAACGTACGTGTTAAAGTAAACATCGTTGGCTCTCAAGATACAACTGGTCCTATGACTTGTCAGGAACTTGAAGCGATGGCTGCTTCAACAATTTCTCCTCTTGTTGACGGTGCATACCAATCTGGTTGTCACACTGCTTCTGTATGGGATAAAAAAGCGCAAGCAAACATTCCTAAGCTAATGGCATTCATGAACAAGTTTGGACTTATCACTGCACGTGACCCTAAGGGTGTATATCACTCAATGACTGACGTAATCCACAAAGTACTTAACGATATTACAGTGGATGACCGCGCAATCATCATCGGTGGTGACTCGCACACGCGAATGTCTAAAGGCGTAGCGTTCGGTGCTGACTCAGGTACTGTTGCACTAGCACTAGCAACGGGTGAGTCTGCAATGCCAATTCCAGAGTCTGTGAAAGTAACTTTCAAAGGCAACATGGCTAAGCACATGGACTTCCGTGACGTTGTTCACGCAACTCAAGCGCAAATGCTTAAGCAATTTGGCGGTGAGAACGTGTTCCAAGGTCGTATCATTGAAGTTCACATTGGTACACTAATGGCTGACCAAGCGTTCACATTCACTGACTGGACTGCAGAAATGAAAGCGAAAGCGTCTATCTGTATTTCAAACAATGAAACACTTGTTAAGTCTATCGAGCTAGCTAAGAGCCGTATCCAGATCATGATCAACAAGGGTATGGAAAACGAAGCTAAGACGCTACAAGGCCTTATCGACCTAGCTGACGAGCGTATTGCAGGTGTTCAATCTGGCGAGCAACCAGCTCTAGCACCAGACGACAACGCTAAGTACTACGCTGAAGTTGTTGTTGACCTTGACGAAATCGTTGAGCCAATGATTGCTGACCCAGATGTAAACAACGAAGACGTATCTAAGCGTTACACGCACGACGTTATTCGCCCTGTTTCATTCTACAATGACAAGCCTGTAGACCTAGGTTTCGTTGGTTCTTGTATGGTTCACAAAGGTGACATGCAAATCATCGCTCAGATGCTACGTAACCTTGAAAAACTAAATGGTTCTGTTGAATTCAAAGCACCGCTAGTTGTTGCGCCACCAACGTACAACATCGTTGATGAGCTTAAAGCTGAAGGCGATTGGGATATCCTAGCTAAGTACGCTGGCTTCCAGTTTGACGATGAGCAACCTAAAACGGCTGCACGTACTAAGTACGACAACATCCTATACCTAGAACGCCCTGGTTGTAACCTTTGTATGGGTAACCAAGAAAAAGCTGAACCTGGTGACACTGTGATCGCAACATCAACGCGTCTTTTCCAAGGTCGTGTTGTAGCGGATACAGCTGAGAAGAAAGGTGAATCTCTACTTGGTTCAACACCACTAGTAGTGCTTTCAACCGTACTTGGTCGCTTCCCCACTATCGAAGAGTATACTGCGGCAGTTGAGGGCATCGACCTAACAGCATTTACTCCTGCTGAAGAAGAACTAACAACTAAGTTTGGTTCTGAGCAAGCTGTGCCAGTAAAAGTTGTTGATGCTTAATATTGTTAAGCTTCTTTAATTTTAAAACGCGGTAAGTATTTCTTCTTACCGCGTTTTTTATTTTTCAAAAAAGCTTTTCGAAATTAATAACATCCTTTTTTGCAAGTGCTTTCTGATATACCCAACCTTGAACTACCTCAATTTTTAAACCATTAATAAACGCCAACTGCTCGTGTGTTTCTACACCTTCAGCAACAATCGATTTATCCATCTTATGAAGTAATTCAACAACATGTTGATAGAATTCTTTTCCCTTAACTGTGCCAGTGTCGTCTAGTAATGATTTATCAAGCTTAATGTATTTTATTGGTAACTCTGACAACATGGCCAAACTAGAATAGCCTGTTCCAAAATCATCAATAACTGTATGTATTTTTGCATTCTGTAAGCTTTTTATATTCTTAAGCACCGTTTTCTTATCTGTTAGATAACTTGACTCAACTATTTCAATTTTTAGCTGACTTGGAAAATCTTTGAACACTTCACAGATATATTCTACTAACAAACTGTTTGTCATCACTTTTGGATTAACATTTATGCTTATGACTGGTTTAAACCCTTTACTATTAAAATACAATAAATCTCTGTGTGCTTGTTCAATCACCCACATATCGATAATTTCTGTTTCATCATGTTTGATTAAGGTGTCTAAGAAATAAGGACCAACAATATCACCTGATTGTTTTTCTAATCTTAACAATGCTTCGAAACCAGAAACGGTTTTTGAAAATTGGCAAATTTGCGGTTGGTAATAAAGTAGTAGCCTACCCTTGCTGATCTCTGATAGAACTTCTTTCAGTGCTTTATTTGCTTTTTCTAGATCTATTTGGTGTGCAATAAAATCTGACTCACCTTTATTACGAAGCTGCTCAGAGATGTTGAGTTGATCACTCAATTTACTGATGGCCTTATCAAAATTGATTTGTTCACTGTGCCATTTCAAAAATGGGTAATAAACTAATGTGTTCAAGCATAATAAAAATAATTGCAATAACACCCCTGATAAGCCTTGAGACACAATGAACCCATTTACCAGTGTAGGTGTCATCCAACTAATCGTTTCATTACTCACGTTAACCAACCCATAATCTATAACTGTATAAGAAATCACAAAGTTAATTGTTGGTGCCATTACAAAAGGAATTAGCATAATCGGGTTTAAAAATATGGGTAATGCAAAAAGAATAATTTCGCAAAAGTTGAAAGCCGTAAATGGCATTGAAAGTTTAGCGATGTTCTTTTCATGTGAGCCAGACTTCAAGAATAATGCCGCAATAATTAACCCTGCGAAACAGCCTGTCCCACCTATTAAAACAAATGTATCGTAAAATGTTTTCGCAGGTAAGTTTCCTATAATTGGTTGCATTAAATAATTTGCGTCAAATACCATATTAAAAGTATTGTCGCCATGAATGCCTAAAAACCAAAGGCCGTGTGTAAACAGCATTCTTTCAAACGTTAATTCTGCTATTGTTGATTGGCTAATATCTGGCGTTATCCAAGAAGCAATCAGATCACCGGCAAAATTAATTACCGGCATAAATGTATAAAAGCTAAAGAATGTCAGCGTAAAAGGTAGGATAATCAGTAATTTTTCGCTCAAAAAACGACTTATATGATGAAAGTGTTTATCTAAATTAGGGTGAAGGTTTACCACCAAGTTTAAGATCAGGCTACTTAAACAAGGAATAATGACTGCATAGGGTGTGCCGCCAGTAGGATCTAGTCGAAATGACTCGCCATCAAAGTTGATATATTGCCCATGTAGTGAAAAACAGAGCAGCGCAAGCATGGCCCCCACCACACCACTTTGTCCAAAGTTCTTGCTAATAAAAAAACCGATGGAAATAGCAACAATAACTGGAAATAATGAAAGCACTAGAGAGGCACTTGCCAGTATAACTGAATAAGCATGATCGCTTGGTGCCACAATATTGAATTTTACAGCACTATTTAACAGCAAAATAGCGATGGCACTGCTCACAAAGTATGGGATCAAAGCAATGAAGGCTTCACGCAAAGACAGAAGAAATCGACTGTGTAATACCGTCTTTATCGAACGTTTCGCTGTTTCTAATGACAAAAAAGCGCCCCAAACATTGTTGTTAAATTAAGTATAAACTCCTTATAAATATCTGCGAGTTAATATTAAAATTAGTTAGCATGCGAGCATAAAAGCGTTTCAACGATGGCATTTGACAATGGGTTAGCTTGGTTATTTTTCGAAATGATTAAACTTACTGGGATCTGATAGGCGAAATTTTCTGGCTCAATTACCTTCATCAGTCCTTTATCAACCCAGAAACTCGCGTAATGTTCCGGTAGATAACCTATAAACTCACCAGACAAAATTAAATGCGCTATGCCTTCATCATGATATGCTGTTGCACTGTTTTGATAATTCAAACCATCATTTCTGACTTCTTTGTCTCTCATATAATTTGAAGTAATCACTTCAGCATCCGATAAATGCTCTGACAATAGCTGCCCTTCTAATGAAAACAGTTCATGCCCTTTTCCACAGTATAAATAGTTGTTTTCGTTATGTAGCGGAATGTATTCAAGCCCTCTTATATGATGACGACTGACACCTAAACCTACGAGTGAACGACCGTTTATCACTGAGGTTTCAACTTCTCTAGCCTCACAAACATTAATATCAAATTGAATGTTTTTACTAAGCTGGCGAAGTGACGCTATTGCTTGGGCAACGCCACAGCGGGGATCACTCACCATAGTATCAATAACAGAGATACTCACTCGACCCGACAACTCATTTTTAGAACTGGCAACAGTATTGGCAAAGGCTTCACATTGACGTAAGAGCTCTAAAGAGGCTTGATAGGTTACCCTACCCGGCTCTGTTAATTCAAAACCACTGCGACCCCGTTTACAAAGTTTTATGCCTAAGCGAACTTCTAAGTCCGATAAATGCGAACTAATGGTCGAGCGACCAATATTTAATCTAGATTCTGCAGCAGATAAACCACCACATTCCACGATTGCAACAAAAACTCTTAATAATTTGAGATCTACGTCATGTATTTGCATTAATGTGCCAAATATTTAGTTTGATAAACCCGGAATGAATGTTGATTATATGCAATTTATAAAACTTCATCCACTCGTTAATATTTGCGCCATAAATATAAGAACTCAATGAATTTGGAGAACAAGATGACGTTTAGATATGGTGTTGATCGTCTAGATCTTGATACTGTAAATGGTATTGCAAATGGTTCAGTTGATGCTGTTTTAACAAGTGAAGCTATAAGCAAGATTAACACAAGCCGTCAACGCGTTGACAAAATGGCGGCATCAGACAAAGCGGTTTATGGTATTAATACCGGCTTTGGTCCTTTATGTGATACCCAAATCACACCTGAAGAAACTCACCTTTTACAAAAAAACCTTCTTATCACACACGCTGTGGGTGTAGGTAACCCGATTACAAAATCAATTTCAAAGCTAATGCTTATCACCAAAGTACATGCTTTAAGCCAAGGCTTCTCTGGTATTCGTTTAGCTGTAGTTGAGCGTATGCTTAAGTTCATCGAACTTGATATTATCCCAGTTGTACCTGAGCAAGGCTCTGTTGGTGCATCAGGCGACCTTGCGCCACTTTCTCATTTATTTTTACCACTACTAGGTGAAGGTGAATTTTGGGTAGGTGAAGAGATCCAATCTGCAGCAAAAGTATTGGCAGATAACAACCTTGAAGCGATGGACTTACATGCCAAAGAAGGTCTAGCACTTATCAATGGTACTCAGTTTATTCTGTCACATGCCATCACTGGCCTAACTAAAATGCGTTACTTACTCGACCTTGCAGACATTGCAGGCGCAATGAGTATAGAAGGCATGCAAGGTAGTGAGTCGCCATTCAGAGAAGAACTACACGCAATTCGAGCGTTTGAAGGCAACATTGAAGTGGCTAAGCGTATGCGCCGGTTATTTAAAGACTCACAAAACATGGCTGATCATGAAGAGTGTGACCGCGTACAAGATCCGTACTCTTTACGTTGTATTCCACAGGTTCACGGCGCATCACGTAACGCGTACAACCATTTGAAAGAATTAGCTGAAACTGAAATGAACTCAGTTACTGATAACCCAATCGTTATCAGCGAAGAAGAAGCAATTTCAGGTGGTAGCTTCCATGGTCAGCCGCTGGCAATGGTACTGGACTATGCGTCAATTGCTGCAGCTGAACTGGGTAATATTTCAGACCGTCGCTGTTACTTATTGCTTGAAGGCCTACACGGTCTACCACGACTATTAACGACATCAGGTGGGCTAAACTCTGGTATGATGATCCCGCAGTACACCACAGCGGCATTGGTAACTGAAAACAAGTCTCTGTGTTTCCCACCATCTGCTGACAGCGTACCAACGTCAATGGGTCAAGAAGACCATGTGTCTATGGGTAGTATTTCTGGCCGTAAATTCAACCAAATTCTAGGTAACCTAGAAAAAATCTTTGCAATCGAATTAATGTACGCAGCGCAAGCCGTTGATTTCAGACGTCCAAATACTTGTTCAGATATTATTGAACAAAACCATGCGTTGATCCGTACTAAGGTCGCCAAGCTTGAAGAAGACAGACTACTTAAGCCAGACATCGATGCCATGGTTGAATTTGTTAAGTCTCAAGCTTTCACAGTTTCAGTAAACTAAGGAAAACCGACATGAATTTTCAAGATATCATCAAACAAGGTATTCCAAGCGTTTTGCCAGAGCCAAAAGTGTATCCGGCTAGTGCCAACCGAGCACCAAAACGTAAAGATATTTTAAGCGCAGAAGAAAAACAGCTCGCAGTTCGCAATGCCCTTCGCTATTTCCCAAAAGAGTGGCACGCTGAACTCGCCGTTGAATTTGCTCAAGAATTGAAAGATTTTGGCCGTATTTACATGTACCGCTTTAAGCCTAACTATGAGCTAAAAGCACGTTCAATCTCTGATTATCCAGCAAAGTGTGATCAAGCTGCTGCGATCATGCTAATGATCGACAACAATCTTGACCCTGCTGTAGCACAACACCCAGAAGAGCTTATCACTTATGGTGGTAATGGTGCGGTATTCCAAAACTGGGCGCAATACCTACTGGCTATGAAGTACCTAAGCGAGATGGAAGAAGACCAAACGCTTCATATGTACTCTGGTCACCCTATGGGCTTATTCCCATCTTCAAAAGACGCGCCGCGTGTTGTGGTTACAAACGGTATGATGATCCCGAACTACTCTCAGCCAGATGACTGGGAGAAGTTCAATGCATTAGGTGTTACTCAGTACGGTCAAATGACTGCGGGTTCATTCATGTATATTGGCCCACAAGGTATCGTTCACGGTACAACTATTACGGTGATGAACGCATTCCGTAAAGTACTTAACAAAGGCGAAAGCCCGAAAGGTAAGATCTTCTTAACAGCAGGTCTTGGTGGTATGAGTGGTGCACAGCCAAAAGCAGGTAACATTGCTAACTGTATTACAGTATGTGCCGAAGTTAATCCAAAAGCTGCGATTAAACGTCATGAGCAAGGTTGGGTAGATGAACTCGTTGATAACATCGATGACTTAGTTGCACGCGTGCGGAAAGCACAAGAAAACGAAGAAGTGGTGTCGATTGCGTTCATTGGTAACATTGTAAATGTGTGGGAAAGCTTCTTAGCTGAAGACATTTTTGTACATTTAGGCTCAGACCAAACGTCTCTTCATAACCCATGGTCAGGCGGTTATTACCCGGTTGATATTAGCTACGAAGAATCAAACCGCTTAATTCGTGAAGAACCTGAAGTATTCAAAGAAAAAGTACAATCAACGCTTAAGCGCCACGCTGAAGCGGTAAACAAGCACACAGCAAAAGGCACTTACTTCTTTGATTACGGTAATGCTTTCTTACTTGAATCATCACGTGCAGGCGGTGATGTTATGGCTGAAAACGGCATCGACTTTAAATATCCGTCATACGTGCAAGATATTCTAGGTCCTATGTGTTTTGACTATGGCTTTGGTCCGTTCCGTTGGGTATGTACTTCAGGTAACCCTGCAGACTTAGACAAAACGGATGCGATTGCCGCGCAAGTGCTTGAAGAGATCATGGCGAACTCGCCAGAAGAAATTCAACAGCAGATGCAAGACAACATCACGTGGATCAAAGACGCGAAAGAAAACAAGCTAGTTGTTGGTTCACAAGCCCGTATTCTATATGCCGACTCTGAAGGCCGCATTAAAATTGCTAAAGCATTTAACGATGCCATTGAACGCGGTGAGATTGGTCCTGTGGTACTTGGTCGTGACCACCACGATGTATCTGGTACAGATTCTCCATTCCGCGAAACATCTAACATCTATGATGGCAGCCGCTTCACGGCGGACATGGCTATTCACAATGTGATCGGTGATGGTTTCCGTGGTGCAACATGGGTATCTATCCACAATGGCGGTGGCGTTGGTTGGGGTGAAGTAATGAATGGTGGTTTCGGTATGCTACTCGACGGTAGTGATGATGCTGAGCGTCGCCTTAAATCTATGCTGTTGTTCGACGTAAACAATGGTATTGCGCGTCGCAGCTGGGCACGTAACGAAGAAGCCAATTTTGCAATCAAACGTGAAATGGCGCGTACACCTAAGCTTAAAGTCACACTTTCACAAAATGTCGAAGACGATATTTTAAATAAGTTGGATTTTTAATAAAACAAGCTGTTTTTCTGAGAAAGCCGTTTCAATACATGAAATGGCTTTTTTTTTGATACGACTTTATATTTAATGTGCAAGCTAGGTGCAAGATGATCTTAACTAAGATTGTTTCTCACTATAAATTAGACACACTCAAACAAAAATCATTTAATAGGGGTTTATTTAAAAGTAACCTTACCACCAACAATTTTTAGTGCGGGCGTGCCTCTGATCAGTGTTTTTCTTGCAAATTCAATATTACACTGAGGACAATGTATTTTATCGTTTGTGTAATCTTCAACAATTCGCTCTTCAAAACATTTAACTAGCGCACCTTTACCGCCCTTTCGGTATTTAAAAAGTTGAGTTCTACATTTTGCGCAAAAAATATCAACCGTTCTTACCGGCCCTTTTTTATTCGGTTTTGCCATTGCGATTATTTATAAAAAATAGCCAACCAAATCGTTGGCTGTTGTTTTGAAGTTTGTTTCACTTTGTGCTTTGTATGAGCTGATATATTTAAAGAATCTCCTTTTTCTAGCCTCACACACTTGCCATTTTCAAATTCAAGTACGCCAAACCCTTCTAAGACCATAACCCATTCATGCTCGTCTTGGTCATACCAACCCGTTGCAGGTGAGCTATGTCCTTGAGAAATTATTCGTTCGACCCGAACAGAATCAGTATTGATCAGATCTTCAAAGACTTCGTCTGATAAGTCAGTAGGAATATTATTAAGTAAGTTAACTGTCATTCGCTTAAGTTATGGCTGTTGGTTTTGGTTTCTCATCAGTTGCATGTGTTTCAGCTAAACTCATTTGCTCTGATAGCCAATTTTTTAACTGAATTGCGACCTCAGGCATTATGTCATTTTTACAAGCGTGTTTGTAGCTGGCTAGTGAAGGCAAACCTGTTTGCAACCGCAAAGTATGGTCCATATTTTCGATGATATGTGTACTTGTTGATGCTTTTGTAACCTTGTCGATGAGCTTAGTATCATCAGGGTGACATTGAAAGTCCTTTTCACCTCCAATCGCTAATATTGGTTTTATCGTATTAGCCAAATGCGACTTCACATCATAATTAAAGGTTTCTCTGTAGAACTTGGTGCTTACTTTTTGAAAGCCAACTCTTACTGTTGGTTTTTCGGTACTTTCAACTTTCGTTCTTAAATCTCGCATAGTTTTAGCGGGATCTTTGGTGTACAAAAAAAGCCTTAAAATCTTGCCTTTTAAACCCTTCAAAGCATCGAGATCTCGATTCATTACTTCCGCATTTTTAATGCCATCTTCTTCAAAGCTACGAAGGCTAGCGCAAAGCATAATTAACCCAGAAATATGTTTATTCTCGTTTGCTATTTCTGGCGCTAAACAAGCCCCTTCACTATGCCCTAATACATAAATGGCATCAGTATTTACTTGTTTATGGGTTGAAATATGGTTAATCGCTTCATGAGCATCTAACACAACTTCTTCTAACCCAGCTGTTTTAAAATAGCCCTCACTCTTACCCGCACCACGCTTGTCATAACAAAAAGTGGCGTAACCGCCTTCAATCAACTGCTCTGAAAGTTGTTTAAAAGTATTAGTGTCAAAACCATTGATATTGCCATTTCTGTCTTGCTGACCACTACCGTGCACCATAACTACGCAAGGAAATTTCCCCTTAGTTTTAGGCATTGACAATGTACCTTTTAAGCTTAGCATTTGTGACTTAAATACAATCTCTTCCTGAACCATTTTTTCTCCTTGAAGCTTCAAATAAGCTTTATTCTTCTGGGTCTTGTGGATGTACTTCGGTTACCACTTTTTGCACAATTTTCACCCTGCCCGATTTTACCAATGCATCTCGCAAAATATACTCTATTTGCGCGTTTACACTGCGTAAGTCATCGTCGGCCCAGCGCTGAACTGCGGCTAATACATCAGGGTTTATTCTAAGTGGGTAACTTTTTTTACTGGCCAAAATGAGCCTCTTAAACTTGCTGAGTCGAAGTTAAAACTTCGACTCAATTAGAAAATTTAGTATTAGTAAAGACTACCTGCATTGACCACAGGTTGCGTATTTTGCTCGGCGCATAATACCACCAGCAAGTTGCTAACCATAGCTGCTTTGCGCTCTTCGTCTAGCTCTACGATTTCTCGCTCAGACAATCGGCTTAATGCAAGCTCCACCATACCAACCGCACCATCTACGATTTTTTGTCTTGCAGCAATAATGGCTGAAGCTTGTTGACGTTGTAACATGGCACTGGCAATTTCTGATGCATAGGCAAGGTGTGAAATTCTAGCTTCATGTACTTTTACACCTGCTTTTGCCAATCTGTCTTGAATTTCTGTTTTTAGTGCTTCAGAGACTTGAATTGGGTGACTGCGCAATGCAATTTCATCACCGTCATGTTGATCGTAGGGATAAGCGCTCGACATATTTCTTAGCGCTGCTTCACTTTGAATATTTACAAAGCTTTCGTAGTCATCTACTTCAAATACAGCCTCTGCGGTGTCATTCACTGACCACACAACCACGGTTGCAATCTCAATCGGGTTACCGTGCGCATCATTGACTTTGATCTTGTTACTTTCAAAGTTTCTTAGTCTTAAAGAAATATTTCTGCGAATAAAGAAAGGGATAGTCCAACGCAACCCATTTTCTTTTACTGTGCCTACGTAACTACCAAATAAAGTGAGTACACGGCCTTGGTTTGGCTGAACCATAAATAAACCAGCTAAACACGCTAAATTAATTACTGCTAAAACGACAAATAAAAAACCATCGCCATTTACAGGGTTAAATTGACTCAAACAAGCTAATGCAATTGAAATAAAAATCACGGTTGCAACATACCCGTTTGTTGAGAATCCCTTTGTTTCTTTCATTGAAAACTCCACCAGTGTGATATCAAGTTGATATCACATTAAATCGAGTTTAGATTTTAAGCAAGCATTTTGTTCCTATAACCATGCTCTCTATTTGTAACTATTTATTTTATTTTCAATAGATGCAATAGACTTATTACTTGGAAAGTCCACTTTAAATACTTGGTATGCTTACTCTGCGTCTTCAAAAAGTTGCTGCTCTAAGTAGGCGTTAATTAATGATTCTGATAATTTTGGGTGTTTAAAGATTTTTGCTATTTCAGCTTTGAGATTTAACTCCTGTCTTTTTTGGTCTTGCGTTTGTGCGAGTCTATATGCGTAAAAAGCGTAAAGCCCCAAATAATTTAAATCATATCTCGTTTTATCTTTGGCAAGCTCAATTGAAATAACCGCTGCACCGTTTGATTTGGCAAGTGTTATTAATTCGAATGTTGCTTCATCTTTAAAAGGTGTTCTTTGCTTTGGTGAAATGCCTAATTTTAATAACAAGGCTTCGGCAGCTTTGGCAACACTCATAGGGTTTTGAGCTGTTATAAGCGTTCCATCAACAGCAATATACGGCATCATTGGGGCGTTTTTAACAAATGTCGCACCGTGCTCAATTAACATTTCTTCAAGTGAAAATGGAAACTTATCAAGTAGCTCTGAATTAAAAGCTTGCTCTTCGATTTGCGTAAAACTATTTACCTTCTTGCCCGCCACAAAATAATGACCATCTGGGCGTTTTAAATTAACCAGCGCTGCAGGACCGTGACATACAGCGGCGATTGGAGAGTGCCTTTCGATAAACTGATTAATGAAAGTTTGAGTATCATGGTCAAAAGGTAAATCAAACATTGCGCCATCTCCCCCAACAATAAATAAAGCGTCATAGCTTTGCTGAATTGCCTGTTTTGCTGAGTAAGTATTTTGCAATTTATGAAGGGCAAGCCCTTTGAATTTTTGTATGTAAGCTAGATTGTCTTTATTCGTCTTAACAACAACCTCACCGCCTTTAGGTGTGACAATGTCGAGTTTTAAGTTATGGTCATGTAAAACCAAATAAGTTTGTGCAAGCTCCTCAAGGTCGTAACTAATTTTACCTTGGGTCTCATTACCGTAACCCGAAATCAATAGAGCGACTTTTTTGGCAAATACATGGGGGCTGAACAAACCCAGACAAATAATTAATAGCGTTAAATATTTCATTGCTGTTTCTCCTTGTTGAAGTTAACAGCACTTTAACCAATTAGATGTCGTGACTTTGTCGTGATTAAATTATTTGAGCATTAATTTAATCGTTAAGAGGATTATCAAAGCTTATTTTCACTATAAAGTAACCTTGCGGTTGTTCAATGTGCAATTGCCAATTTGATTGTTCACAAATACGCTTTATTAAGTTTAAACCATGCCCTAAACCTTCACTCTGCTTGCCTTTTACGCCGCTTAAAAATGGTGAATTGATGGTATTTTGTTGAGTCTGGTTTTTAAAAATAAGTTGTCGCTCATTTAAGGTAATATCGGCATTATCACCATTTGCGTGTCGTACCATGTTCGAAAGTAAATTTAGCATTAGAATGCTAACCAGATTTTGGTTACACATTACTTTTACATCACCATCAAAATTAAGAGTTAACTCAAGATGTTTGTCTGTTTCTGCGAGTAAAAAATCGAATTGGTTAATAATCAAAGACTCTAACTTTGCAGTTAAATTAACCACCTCTGTTTGGCTGGATTCGGAACGTGCAAGCGCCAATAAAATTGAAGTGATTTGATTGATATTAGCAACCGCCTCTGCAACCTTACCAAAATTGTTTTCTCTGATTGTTTTTTCTTCTTTGCTTTCTGAAAGTACATTTTGAATAATCGCAACGGGGGTTCTGATTTCATGACTAATGTCTTTGGTAAATACGCGCTCTCGATCAAGCGCGCTATTCAACTGAGTAAAAGCGTTTTTAGTATTGAGTGCTAATAAACCAATTTCGTTATCTGGAAATACATCAGGCTCAATGTTGTCTGCATTTTTTGTGTTCACTTGAGATGCGAGCGCTTGTAAAGGCCTTGTAATCTTCTTAGCAGTCAATAAGCTCACAACAAGTGCTATGGCAGAAATGAAACAAGCTATTACTAAAAGCCACACAAGCAGGTTTGGCATATTATCTTTGCTAACTTCGAACTGCTCTACGTCAGCGAGTAAAAATAAGTGTTGTTCACCTAATTTAATGGTGGTTATATGAAGGGTTTTACCAGAACTTGTTTGATATTCCACTTTGCTAGGATTTGACGGATACTCTTTTTTTATCTCAATAGGCAGATCGGTAAAGTTTTCAACCAAACGCATGTAATCTGCTTTTGGTGGGAGAACCTCACCTGAACGTTTAAATTGTTCAGTAATATGAGTCGCTTCATCGTTGACTAAGCGGTTAAAAATATTATCTTCAATAGTCCAAGCATATAAAACAATCAAAAAGCTATAAATAAGCAAAATAGACAATACAGTCGTTATAATTACGCGGCTTATACTACTTGAAAGGCTTCTCATAGCTGTTTCATCTCCATGTGATGCATCTTATTCTAATATTCATTACTTGGTGATTGTTAGTCTGGTGCAACGATTTTAAAACCAATTCCGTGTACTGTTTTGATTAACGGGTGCTCAAACGGTTTATCTATGGCATTACGAAGTGTATATATGTGACTTCGGACTGCATCGGTATCAGGCAGATCATCCCCCCAGACTTTTTCAACTAATTGCCTTTTACTCAGGGC
The DNA here is from genome assembly GCF_056158285.1 of Pseudoalteromonas sp. AWM4_233. Taxonomy (NCBI): domain Bacteria; kingdom Pseudomonadati; phylum Pseudomonadota; class Gammaproteobacteria; order Alteromonadales; family Pseudoalteromonadaceae; genus Pseudoalteromonas; species Pseudoalteromonas sp. AWM4_233. Next base: position 1,982,666 of record NZ_JBSWSZ010000001.1, read on the forward strand.
ATTTGGATAAGCTTCTGCAAGTAGTTTAAGCAGTAAGAAATCGGTCTTTGAAAGTTTTATGCTCTGACCGCCGCGCTGAACCGTTTTTTGATTAAAATCAATCTCTAAATCACCAATACATGTTTTCTGAGATTTATGTAATTGATGCCTTCTAGCAAGTGCTAAGCACCTAACATAAACCTCGTCTAATACGTAAGGTTTTGTTAAATAATCATCTGTGCCATGTGAAAAGCCATTAAGTTTTTCTTCAATACTGTCTCTTGCGGTGAGCATCAACACCGGAATATTCGTAGCAAGCTTTGATTTGATAAAACGACAAAGATTTAACCCATCTATATCGGGTAAGGTTAAATCTAATATCACAACATCAAAATGCTCAGACTCAAGTAAACTAGTCGCTGTTTGACCATTACAGGCATAGTCAACGACCATGCCCTTTTGGGTCAGAAAACCACACAGTTGCTCTGCTAATTGCTGATTATCTTCAACCAATAAAATGCGGTTACTTGTTTCATTCATTTTGCTATCTTTTTCCGAATTAATTCTAGTGTTGCAGCGATGGTTTGATCATCCATGCTTTGCGTGATGCTATTGCCTGGCTCAATCTCATAATGGGGCTGAACACCTTGCCGAGCCAACTCACCGCTCGGTCTAACTAATAATCGAGTTGTAATATAGGCCCTTAGCTCTGAGTGAGGTAAGTTAAACAAATTGCCCTGTCCTGATTGATTAGCAAACCCTTGAGTTGGCTGCCCTACTAAGGTTGCAAAGCCATTATCTTTAAGGGTCGTTGCAAATACAATCGCAGCAGAATAGCTAATCGAACCGGTCAATAGATACACATTACCGGTAAATCTGACATCGTCACTCATTGGGGTCTCCCATTCATCCCATTTTGTGTCGACAATTTCCCCTACTTCACCTTTATAATGAAACCAACCACGGTTGTCTTTGTTGAGTTTTTCTTGCAGCGCTGAGACCAATCTAAATGGTTTATTTGCAAGGTAGCGGCTTAAATAAGCAACGGTATCCGTATTACCACCGGGGTTGTTTCTAATATCAATAATAAGAGAGTGAATCTTCAACGCTTTAATTTTCTTAAAGCTTTCATCAACAAAATCTTCAAACTCACTTGGTTTTATATCAAAGTGATCTAAATATAATAAACCGATACCTTCTTCTAACTCTTTAAAGTAATGATCTTGATTTGTTTTTCCTGAAATAGCCGTTGCTGTCTGTTGCCAATCTTGGGATTGGGTGATCTCTAATGTTTTAGCTCTCCCGTCAGATTCTATTTCAAGTTTAAATTCATTAATAAAGCCATATACAGCCCACAGGTTAACGGGGAATCTCGCTGCCACGACCTTTTCACGAAGAAGCCCACTCTCACCACCTGTATATTTTTGCATGTTTAATACAAGGTCTTTTGTTGAAATACCATTAATTGATAAAATTTTGCTTTCGCCTACAACCCTTTCACTACCTGATTGATAGTCATGTTGTATATATAGCTCTTGCTGTGAATTGATAAATACTTCAAAAGGAAAAGGTTTCGCACCTTGCTCTTTAAGCAAGTTATATTCTTGATACGGCCAAATCAAAAATGCATGACCATCATTAAACTTATGGCTGAGTTTTCCCACTATTCTATAAAACTCGGTTCGCATTAAAGGCCGAGTAATTTGCGACTTGAGCACTTCAGTGTAGCTTTTTAGCTCAGAGACTTGAGTGTACTTTTCAAGATTTGGGTGACGCTCCAGTGAACCTTGTAATAAAGCATCAATATCTTGCTGCATTTGCTCAACAGACAAATGTTCTGTCAGCAAGGTTTCATCCGACAAGTCAGGCATTATCTCTAAATGGCTACCTTGACAGGCAACTAACACGGGTAGTACACACGCCAACATCAGTGATTTATTAAGTGGTTTAAGAATTTGTTTGAACATCGCTTTGCTCCTTTGTGATATGTCACAAAGTTAACAAAGCATTTGTGAAGGTTTTGTCGTGAAATGCGAATGATTAATTTCAGCTACAAGATAGGCACCCGCTTTACTCGCCGTGTTTGCTTGATATTAAACAAATTTGTTTTAAGGGCTTGGAAGTCTTTGAGTTGCTTATCCCTTTGTACTTGTTGCTCTAACGAAGTATAAATAATATTAGAATCTAATAAATACTCTTTAGAAAACCCGTTTTGCACGGCTTTCTCTGCTAGCTGTATAAATTGCTCAGGTTCTTTGTTATTTAACGCAATGAGCGAAGCGATAAATTGATTAGAATATGTATCACCTTCTGAAGTTATACCCTTCACATTTTTATTATTACCGTCAACCAAATTGGCGAGCAACAGCGCTAGCTGCGCATGTTTACTTTGACTATGAGCAACCCGCTCGAAATGAATAAGTGACTTATCTATTTTTCCTTGTAACTCTAAAGCGCTTGCCATAAGTAAATGCGCTTCAATAAAGTTTGGCTTTAAGCTCAGTAATTCAAATAAGGTTTTTTCTGCTTTTTCATATTGTTTAGTCGCCAAGAAATACTCAGCTTGAGCCAGTAAATAAAACGTATCTTGCGGAGAAGACGCTATCAATGACGCTAAATGACGTTCACTCCAACTGAACATGTTTTTATTTAACAGAACCTGAGCGCGTATCTTTTGTACAAGTGGATTGTCTGGTTGTAGTTTATGTGCAATTTTAATCGTTTGCCACGCCCCTGAAATATCACCACGATGATTCAGTGCGCTAGATTTGACGGCATGAGCGTTCACCCATTTAGGCGAAAGTGAAATGGCTTTACTGGAACTTTCAATGGCGTTTTTATATTTTCCCTGTTCAATTTGCACATTCCCAAGCGCAACATAAGGCCAAGGTTGGCTATTCGAAGCGTTAACTGCCTTTAATGCAAATTGATAGGCTTGAATTAAATCGTCTTGATTGGCACCATATAACTTATGCTTAGTTAAATACAATTCGCTTAATATTGAGAAAATAGCGACTTTATTGCTGGCGTGTTTGATTGAGTTTTCTAGCTCGCTAATCGCACTATCTATTTTTGAGCTGTCTTGTAACCCCATAAATCGAGACACATCTAGCTCATTTGATTCATCAGGTGGTGATAGGCTTATATTTGCTTGTACTGGCTGCTGTATCTTACTTGATTCTGTTTGCTTAAAAACACCTAAAGCAATCATCCCAAAGATGACTAATCCACTAAGCATGACACGGTGCCTAATAGAAAAATGAAATTGTGGACTTGCAAGTTTTGGTGGATTCTGTTGTTCTTCTAGTTGGCTAACTGTATGTTCTACAAGCTTAACTGATAAATTTAAACGATATCCTTGCCCTCGTTCTGCAATAATAGGATCTTGTTCTTTTTCGACTGCCAAAACTTCCCTAAGGCGAGATACACGTTTTTTAACGGTGTCTTCTGAGACGATTTTTCCCTGCCATACATAATCCAAGATAATGTTATGTGAAACGACACTCGGTGCGCGTTCAACCAAACACACTAATAATCGATAAGATAACTCAGGCAAAGAAACCTCTGTAGAACCTTTAAATAATTTTCGTTCATCAAGGTTTAAAGTTAGGTTTTCTCCGACTTTATAAACTGACATCTCATTCCTTAAATATACTTAACTTATTCTTATTATTAAATAAGTTGTCTTGTCACTGTGCGTCACCCTAACTCACTTTAATTCACTCTTCAATTAGTTTGAATGTCGTTAAATTAAATGCATGTTTAATTTGGGAAAAGCATGATGCGTACTAAGATACTTTTTTTACTTATATTTTTTACTTCATTTTTTAGCGTTGCTAATCAAATAAAGAGCAAAGAAATTGACAAGCTACTGACTCGATATCACCAATTAGAACAATTTAATGGTGTCGCGTTAATCAGTCATAAAGGGAAAGTGCTCTTTAAGAAAGGTTATGGCAAAGCCAACTTTGAATGGGACATTAATCATACTGTCGAAGGTAAGTTCAAAATTGCCTCGATTACTAAACAATTTACAGCCATGTTGATACTTCAACTTGTTGAGCAAAAAAAGCTAAAGCTGGATGAAAAGTTAATCGAATACTATCCAGGCTACAGAGCAGATACTGGCTCTAAAATTACAATTAGACAGTTACTAAATCACACATCGGGCCTTGGCAACTTCTTTCACCTTGATGGCTACAAAGTCGTTGAAGCTAGAAACCCTTACACACTTGACGAGTTTATCTCAAAATTTTGTAGCGAGGATTTAAACTTCGAGCCTGGCACCAAATTCAGGTATAGCAATGCGGGTTATACCATTTTAGGTAAAGTCATCGAACAAGTAACAGGTAAATCTTATAGCAAAGTTTTAACACAACAGATTTTAAAACCGCTTAATATGAATAATTCTGGGTTTAACCAACAACATTCTATTCTAAACAATCGAGTGACTGGTTATGAACGACTATTTAATCGTTTAGAACATCCCAGCTTTATAGATATGTCAGTACCCTTTTCTGCTGGCAGTATGTATTCAACGGCCATGGATTTGTACCTTTGGGACCGAGGCTTAGCCGAAAACAAAATATTATCAAAACCGTTAACCACAGTTTTGTATCAAGTCTCTGAGCATAGGAACTACGCAGCGGGCTGGTTGGTTGATAATTACCCAGAAGAGCGATTTGGTAAAGCACTCACTCGAGTTCACCACGGCGGTATGATCCCTGGCTTTAATGCCAATATCAGTCGTGTGTTAGAAGACGACATTTTAATTGTATTGCTCGATAATACGGGCGGTGCGCCAATGACACCAATCACCGAAAAGGTGCTGAGTATTATCTATGACAAAGACTATGAAGAGCCTGAATTAAGGCTTTCACAAAAACTCTATAGAATGATCATAGAGCAAGGAAACTCTACATCAATCGCTTGGTATAAGACATTGGTATCGCAACACGAAGGGTTTAGTGAGCGTCAATTAATCAGATTTGCATATGAGCTGGTTGATGCTAACGAGCAACAAGCTGCTCTAGCATTTTTAAAGCTAAATGCTGATCTCAACCCAGAATCAACTCGTGCTAAGCAAGCATTAAAAAGGGTAAGCTCGCTTTAGTCTCATTATTTTCGGTGTACATTTTATTAATTTTAACTATAATCCCCGCACCCTTATTAGGGCCAACTTTTAACATAAGAATTAAACGTAAAAAGGACAATAATGCGTAAAACAGTTATAGCTCTTACTTCTGCTCTTTTTTTATCACCATCAATTTTTGCAAATAATAACATTTACACAGACATTCTTCTTGGTAAAGCAAAACAAGAATTCGAATCAAGTTTCGAATATTCAAGCCCTTATGATTCTGGTAAAGAGTATTATAAGCAACCGAGTCAAAATACAACCTCTTTTGGCGTAAGACTAGGCTATCAATTTACTAACAACTTTAGTCTTGAAATTGGTCACAATCAATTCGGCGAAACTGATCATACATATGTTGACGAATTTAATGACACCATTAACGATAAAGTCAAAAGTTCATCAACCACACTGGGTGTTAATGCTCAATGGCCAATCAACGATAAATTTTTTATCAATGGCCGAGTAGGTATTGCTGCATGGGATTTAAAAGCAAAAAGTACAGATAGTTATTTTCCTGGTGTTGTTGAAGAAGATAGCGAAGATGGCAATGACCTTTACTATGGTTTCGGGCTTAAATACTTAGCGTCTGAAAACATCTATCTTGGTTTAGAATACTCTATTACTAATATGGCATCGGACAAAACAGAAAAAGATGGTCAATTTACAGAAAAAGTAAACTTAGACTATGATGTAAGCAACTTTGCAATTTTTGTTGGCGTTAACTTCTAACCTTAGTCTTAAGCAAGTTTCTAAAACATTACTGAAGCTCGTTGCTTAACATATCAATAAAGCGCCTGACTTTAGAAGACAGGTGCTTTCTACTTGGGTAAACCGCGTAAACATTCACTGTTGGTTGTTGATATTCTTCGAAAAGGATTTGTAAGTTCCCAGATGCAATACCACCCGATAGATAAAACTCAGGTAATCGAGTGACCCCTATACCTGCCTCAACCAGTGCGGTTTCAGCTTCTCCATTATTACAAAGTGCTTTAAGTTTCACATCGACGGTAAATTGCTCACCTTCAACTGGCATAAAGGTCCATTTACCAGGGTTCTTATGGTTACTGTAACCTATACAGTGGTGATTAATTAGCTCTTTTGGATGATAAGGTTGCCCGTATTGTTCGATGTAAGATTTTGATGCGACAACATAAGTTGGACAGGCGTAAATTTTTTTGCAAATGAGGCTAGATTCATCTAATGCAGGTGTTGCTCGGATCACTAAATCAAAACCATCTGCAACCAAATCGACCCGTTTATCACTTAGATCTAAATCAAGCGTTATATTTGGATAAAGCTTTAAAAACTTCACTAATATCGATTGTATATGGGAGCGATATAGTCCAATTGGGCAACTCAATTTTAAATTACCTTTTGGCGTATCGTCTCCCTGCGTGACAAGATTGAAGGCGTCTTGTGCGTCACTTATTAATTGTAAGCATTGCTGATAATAAGCCTCACCTTCAGGTGTTAGTGCCAAAGAACGTGTGGTTCTATTTAACAATCTCACACCTAGCCGTGCTTCTAATTTATTAATCTCCTTAGAAATATGAGAATTAGAATGACCTAATTGCAGAGCGGCACTTGCAAAACTGCCGCGCTTAACCACTTCAGAGAAAATCTCGATGCCTTCAAATAACTTTGTTTGCTGCATGAAAAATATATAAGCCCTTAACAACGTTAGCTAGTCATAGCTTGCTTGAACAAGCCTGTTGAACCTGTTTATTACATAGTGCTTTAGCTTCAATGAGTGACTTTCCGCCCATACAATAATCTACTCTCATCTTTTTTACTTCTTCATCTCTAGTTTCATTATTGACAGGTAACCATAACGACTCCTCTAATAATGTATGCGCTTCTTTATTAAGCCTAGGCTTGTTATTACTCGCTATGATTTCTGGGTTAACCAATTTACCACCTTCAGTAACTTTTGCTTCAAACACTGCACACCCTGAAATACCATTTTTTGCGAGTGCAACTGGGTATAATGGTGTATTTTGTTGATAATACTTCCAGTTTTGTTCTACTTTGTTTTGTGTTAAATCACTAATTTGCACATCTGCATAATTGACTCCAGATTTTGATGAAAGATCAATTAATTGACATTCACCTGTCATCTTCATCTTTTGTAATCGGCGATTACATTCTTTAAGAGCTCGCGCATCTGCATCACTTTGGGCACGATATCCATACGCATATCCGATTGCCTCGCCACCATTCCCACTATGGAACATCGCAAAAGCCCGTTTTCTTGGCTTGTCTTGCAACTCAAATAGCGCGTCTAAAGCGTTACTAGAATAACTATTGATATCACAGATAGATGCCTGCGGATTTTGTTCACAATAACTCGGTGTTGACTGCGTAGATTGACAAGCTGCAAGTATTAAAGTGGTTGGTATAAATAAAAAGCGTTTCATATTCCCTCGCATAGATAGTATTTCCTCTTAAATAGGTACATTAGCACTCATATGGAAATAGTGAAAGTATAAACCAGCTATTAAACTTATTAGATTCTTAATATAGACTAGAATTTATCGAGTCGAGCAATGAATTGAAGACTCATCACTTAATAAATGAGGAAGAAATCATGAAAGTATTAGCATTTGCAGCAAGTAGCAGCCGTCAATCAATTAACAAACAACTGGCTCAGTACACGGCAAACCAAATTGAAAGCGCAGACGTTGAATTATTGGATTTAAATGATTTTGAAATGCCGATCTACAGCTCAGATCGTGAAAATGAATCAGGTATTCCAGAACAAGCTCAAATATTTTTCAAAAAAATAGGCGAAGCAGATGCCATTGTTATTTCCTTTGCTGAACACAATGGTTCTTATACGGCTGCTTACAAAAACATTTTTGATTGGACATCGAGAATTGATATGAAAGTGTATCAAGGTAAACCAGTTATTTTATTAGCGACTTCACCGGGTCCTGGTGGTGCGCAAAGCGTACTCGCTTCTGCAGTTGGTTCATCTCAGTTTTTTGCGATGGATGTAAAAGGCTCACTTTCTGTACCGAGCTTCTATGATAATTTCGATTTAGAAACTGGTCAGTTAAATAACTCAGAACTTGTTGATCAAATCAAAACTATCACTGCTTTGATTTAGAACCTACTATGAGCTGTGTATTAAACACAGCTCAGATTTAAAATTTAATCACTTTTGCTAAAAGTTGATCATAACGACCTGACTGTTTCATTCTAAGTAAAGCTTCATCAAACATCTTCAGAATTTCAGCATTATTCTTATCTGCTTTCGATAAGATAATGTGGCTGTTTTTGCGCATGAACGGCTGTTCAATATGACCTATTTTATTCATGTCTTGCTCTGAAAAATGCTGACGTAACAGATAATACCCCACCGCCATCTCCTGAGGGTAAATCGATACTCTGTTTTTTAATAACATGCCAAATGCTTGTTCATCATTAGACACTCTGTGCATGTTGATTTGTTTCGCTCGAATAATGTTATCTAGATCTATGCCATAACTGAAATCTTCAAGGCCAACATAACTATATGACTTTAATGCTTCAAAGCTATCTAATATCGGCTTATCTGTTCTGTTGTAAAAAAATACATGCTTTTCTTCTAATACTGGCTCAGAAAAATAGAATTCACTTTCTCTAGAGTCAGTTTTAAGCCATAGGCCGGTACCATCAACTCTCCCTAATTGCGCTTGCTCCATCGCTCTCGCCCACGGGTAAAATTCAAAAGACACTTGATACCCTATATCTGCAAATGCCTCAGCTATTACTTCTGCAATCGCACCGTTATTCGGAAGATCGCTTCCCATATAGGGCGGCCACTCTCCTACAGACAAAGTTAATTGCTTTGCTAAAGCATTAAAATTTGAAAATAAGGATAGTAAGAGAACAAAAAAGATGAATTTAAACTGTTTCAAAGTGACACCAATCATTATCAAACCTACATTAACTGTAGTTGATAATTATGGATAAAAAGTGGAAGTAAAACCCAGAATCTAAGTTTCTGGGTTTTATAAAAGAGATTAAAGTCGCTTAGTTAGTACTATGGCAATGCCTAACATAACTGACGAAACCAATAAGCAGGCGCTTAAGCCATAATATTGATACATAACACCAGACAATACAGTACCAGTTAAGCGCCCTGCTGCGTTGGCCATATAATAAAAGCCCACATCCATTGATACGCCGTCACTGTCTGCACACCTCACAATAAGATAGCTGTGTAACGATGAGTTGATGGCAAATACAGCACCAAAAATTAGCAAACCACCAACAAGGATAAGCTCTGGTGAGAAACTTGAATCTAAACCCAATACTATCATTGCCGGAATTATCGCAAGAGTTGTTACCCATGACGCTGCTGATTGCTTACTTTGGGTTAACGCCATATTTTGGCCCGTTACTTTGGGGGCGTTTGCCTGTACTATGCCATATAAAATGACCCACACAGCCATAAAAGTACCTACTGTGCTACTTTGCCAACTCAATTCACTGACAAAATAAACCGGCAATGCAACCACAAACCATACGTCTCTGGCTGCAAATAAAAATAGTCTCGCAGCTGAAAGACGGTTTATTTGTGGGCTTTTTGAAAACATCTCAGTGAATTTAGGTTTTGCTTTCTTTTTACCTAAGTCTGCTTTTAATCGCCATATACTTAATAACCAAACAAGTGTCAGCATACCTGCCATTAACCATAATGCGTCTTGAAACCCAAACAAGGTCAGAAGCAAGCCACCTAAAAAGAAACCGACGCCTTTTAGGGCATTTTTAGAGCCAGTTAAAATTGCAACCCACTTATACAAAACACCATCGGCGTCTTCAGGTACCAATTTTTTTATGGCACTTTTGGCGCTCATTTTATTGAGATCTTTTGCAATGCCAGATAATGCCTGAGCACACATAACATAAGCAACACTCAACCACTCTGGGTTAATAGCAAGCATGACCAGTGCAAAGATTTGAATAGATAAACCTAAATTCATGGTTTTATTCAAACCAAGTCGAGCACCTAGCCAACCACCCACTAAGTTAGTAACAACACCAAAGAATTCATAAAACAAAAACAACATGGCGACTTCAAGTGCGCTGTAGCCAAGCTGGTGGAAATACAACACCACCAGCATTCTTAGCGCTCCATCTGTCAATGTGAACGCCCAATAATTACTGGTGATGAGTAAGTATTGTTTTATGTCATCCGAGAGTTTGGACAACATTTAGATTATCCCCACTTTTGCTCAATAACATAACGAACTAGATCTGCAGTTCTATTTGCATAACCCCATTCGTTGTCGTACCACAGATACATTTTTACTTGCGTACCATTTACGACCATGGTTGATTGGGCATCAACAACACTGCTTCTTGGATCTGTTTTATAATCAATTGACACAAGTGGACGAGTCTCAAAGCCTAGAATGTCTTTTAGTTCACCTTCTGCCGCTCCTTTCATCCATTCATTGATTTCTTCAGCGGTAGTCGCACGGCTTACTTCAAATACACAATCTGTGATTGATGCATTTGCCAATGGAACACGAACAGCATGACCGTTTAGTTTACCTTTCAATTCAGGGAATATATGTGTAATTGCAGTAGCAGACCCCGTTGTGGTTGGGATCAAACTCATACCACATGCCCTTGCTCGACGAAGGTCTTTGTGTGGCGCATCAAGGATGGTTTGAGTATTGGTGATATCGTGAATTGTTGTCATTGAGCCATGTACAATACCAATTTTTTCTTGTAATACTTTTATAGGTGGCGCTAAACAGTTCGTTGTACATGATGCTGCGGTCACAATTTTATGCTTCTCAACGTCAAATAAATCATGGTTCACGCCATACACTACGTTTAATACACCGTCTTCTTTGACTGGCGCTGTTACCACAACTTGCTTTACACCTTGATCAAAATAAGCTTGAAGTTTGGCTTTGGTTTTCATTTTTCCTGAGGCTTCAATCACCAAATCACAGCTTGACCAATCAGACGCTTCAATCGTTTTATTCTGAGTAACTGAAATAGTATGTTCATTGATTTGCATACTATCGCCTGCGAAATCCACTTCATGGCTCCAGCGACCATGCACCGAGTCAAAATTCATTAGATGCGCCAATGTTTCTGCATTGCCTGCGGGGTCATTGATCTGAATGATCTCAATGCCAGCAGTATCATATAAGGCACGCATAGTTAAGCGACCCATACGGCCAAAGCCATTTATTCCAACTTTTATACTCATGTTTACTCCCAGAAATTAAATGAAGACACATCGATTATGGTCAACTTTCTTGAAAATGTGATTACTAGTTTTAAGGAAAAACTGTCAACCTCAACAATATATGGAAAATCATATATTCGATTTTCCATATATTCAAGTTTAATTTTCGTTCTGGGTCATTCGGCGCGTTATTTTAAGAAAAAACCATATTTGAATGGATCTGAGTCTTCTAAAACGAAGTTAGAAAATGCAGTGATATATGCAGTGCCAAATACTCGTGGTATCACAGCGTTATAATCATGAAATTGTGATTCTTTTTGAATTTGTACATCAAAGCTACTATCAACAATACTTTCAATGGTAATTTTGTCACCAACGTTTATTTGCTTTCTAGCATGAAGTATTGCGGCTCTTGCACTTACCCCTGTTCCTGTTGGGCTTCTATCAAGCTCACCATCAGCAAATATACACACATGTTTACTATGGCTTTCTTTGTCTTTAGTTTGGGTAGACGAGTAAAAAATCACACCATATAAAAAACTCAAACTTTCATCTTCTGGGTGTGAAAGCGCTAAAGAAGCGTTAACTAAAGCTTTAATCTCTTCACCAAGCTCAGATAATTTAGAGGCATTTGCTTTTGACAACGAGATATCAAGCTTATCTGCATCTACGTAAGCATAATAGGCGCCACCAAAAGCAACATCAGTTGTAAAAGACCCAATAGCAGGATGATTAATTTGATGATCGAGTTTCACTACAAAACTGGCGACATTATCAAAAAACGCCTGCCCATTTTTATAATATGCAGTTACCTGCCCGGCTGGTGAATCAATTTTTAGATCGTCTTTTTCTTTAAAATGGCCTGCTTTTTCAGCCAATGTAGACAATGCAATGATGGCATGACCACACATAGTGCTGTATCCTTCGTTGTGAAGGAATAACACACCAAAGTCACTGTCTGCTCTTTCATTTTCAGTGATTAAAGCACCATACATATCTGAGTGACCTCTTGGCTCTCCCATAATGGCTGTTCTTATTTGATCTTGATGTTCAAGACATTCAAGCCGTTTATCGAGGATGCGCTTACCTTTAATGGGCGCAAAGCCACTTTTAATAACTCTAAGCGGTTCACCACCTGTATGCATATCAATGCACTTTATTTGTGTCCCAGACTGAATGTTTAGTGTTTCTAATTGTTTAATAAAATCTGACATGAAACTTCCTTAGATCGAAAAATGCCAAGCAAGCTTGGCATTGGGTGAATGCTGAGCGTAGGTACTTCGCTCAGCGCGCACGGGTATTTTCAGGGAGATTAGAAAACCATACGTGCAGTCAGTGAGACATAGCGAGCCGCTTGACGACTAGTCACCATGCCGTAGTCTGGGTTTAACTCAATACCATCATCGCCATAACGAGTACGTTCTTCGTTGATGTTTAATGCACTATCAGCATTCAATAAGTTATAAACGGTGGCTTTCAGTGATACTTCATTACCCATTAGCTCTGTGAAATATGACATTGAAAGGTCAACATTCGTTACCCATGGTAGTGTGCCTACGCTACCACGAGGTGCTGGGTTACCATTTTCGTCATAGTGTGAGGCATGATCATAGTAACGACTGATACATGCGTCCCAAGGGTTACCTTCTGCACAACTATCGACATTCTTAGGGTGCACTGAGAAATAACTTTGCGGACGACCTGAAGTAGTACGAGCAACTAAACCAGCAATTAGGTTATCCGTGATATTATACGAGCCAGAAAATTTGAATGCATGACGGTGGTCATTTGGTAAGTTACCGTAGCCATGATCCATTAGGTCAGCATAGTCGTATGAAGTCGTCCAACCTGGATCTGCCTGGTTATTATCAGTTTTAACTAGGCCTTCTGTGTTACCGTAGTTTTTAGACCAAGTGTAAGATGCATTAATTCTTAAATCATCCGTCACGTTGCCATCTAAAGTGAACTCAACCGCTGTGTACTTACGTACTGCTGCAGGTAAAGCTAGCTCTTCAGCAGATAAGTTAATTACATCAACTGTACCATCGCCATCAAAGTCATAAGACATTTCAATCGCTTCACCTGGGTTGTTCAACACATAATATGAGCCTTGACCCACATTATCTGTGATACCCATTTCAGCTAATTTCTTAGCAAGTACAGGACCTACATCTGTGTCTTCTACACTGCGACCTAGGTCACGGTGAACCACACGTACACCCGCTGACATAGTGTCAAAAATTTCCTGCTGATAACCAATGGTGATTTCATCAGAATACATAGGTTTCAAGCTTGAAGAAGCGATAAGGCCAGGTTCAGTAATACCACGTTGACGCCAGCGACGGTCACGTAACATATCGCCACGACTTGGTGAACCATCTGCTAACAGTACTGGTGTACCATCTGCATTTACGTCGCCCATTTCATGGTATTCGAACCATTCAACTGACGCTGAGCCTTGCGTGATATTCATGTTTGCAGAAACCGGTTGGTAATAACGGCCAAATGTTGCGAACACTTTAGCTGTACCATCACCATGTAAGTCATAGATTGCTTGAAGACGAGGCGAAATTTGGTCTTTCATATCAACGTATGCACGACCATCTGTTACCGTGTTTTCGAATTCACTATAACGTAGACCTAAATTAAGCACTAAGTTGTCAGTTGCTTGCCAAGTGTCATTAATATAGAACGCAATTGAAGTTGAATCAGAATCTACATCACGTGTTCTTACACGTCTTTCGATGAAAGACTCACCTTCTGCTGCACCTGAGATATCATCAACACCTGCGTTTTTGATTTCCCACCAGCCCATACCATCACCGATACCATTTTGACCTGAGCTAAATTTAACTTTTACTTTGTTATAGTCGATACCGAATTGCAATGCATGCTCATCTAAATCAAGCGTAAAATCTACACGCGCTTGCTCACGAACATATTCCTCTTCAGATACAGTTGAGGTTGTGTGTTGACTTAGTGTTGTCCAGCCATTTCTAGAATCCCATACGCCAGGATCTGTCGATGCAACCACATTTTCAACATTCTCAGTAACCTGACCAACGACAGCAGACACTGACATAGTATCTGTTAAGTAACCGTTATAGTTCACACTGAAAACTTTACCGCCATCTTCACCTGGTGCAGCAACCCCTTTTTGATCGCCGATGACATTCGTTTGCCAATCATATACAAAGTTTGTTGTATCCCAAGTACGTTTGTTATTCATCGCTGAGAAACCAAATGAGTGATCTTCATTAATGAACCAGTCTAACTTAGTGAACCAACGGTCTTCTTCTGTTGATGTTGAGCTGAAGGTTGTTTGTCCTGCACCTTCACTGTCTGAACGACGGGGTGAAAATAATGCATAGGCAAAAAGTTTATCTTCAACTAATGCGCCTGAAGCCCATACCTGAAACTCTTTAAAGTCGTATTCATCGCGTTGATTATTTGTAGAAATAGTGCCATTGCTTTGGAAAATAGAGTCATGGTGAGACTCTAAGCTTGAAGGGTCCCAGCGCACTTCTGCACCAAAATCAAAATCGTTCTCACCCGACTTAGATACCGCGTTTACAATACCACCCATCGCACCACCAAACTCAGGGCTTACACCACCCGTTTTGATTTGCGTTTGAGAAATTGCTTCCCAAGGTAAGCGAATTGAACCTAGGCCAGTTTTGATTGAAGCAACATTTAAACCATTGAAGTAATAGCCATTTTCAGCTGATGACGCACCACCAAAGCTTGATGCACCATTGAAACTGCTACCACCAGGCGCAGACGTACCCGGTGCAAGTAGTGCAATGCTTTCGAAACCCGTATTCACTGGCATCATGTTTAATTCTTCATCACTGAATGTCACACCTGATGTCGAGTTACTTAAATCAACTCGACGAATTGAAGCACCTGTTACAGCGATGCGCTCAATATTTTGACCAGCTTGCGACATTTGTGCATCAATGATCATAGATTGACCAATGGTAACGTTTACATTTTCTTGTAGTACACTTTGATAACCATCTTTGACGATTGTTACGTCGTAAGTACCAACAGGTACATTACGTAACAAGTACTCACCTTCAGCATTGGTTGTCACTGTATATTTCAAACCTTTAGTTTTGTGTTTGAAAGTCAATGTTGCACCAATAATATCAGAGCCCGTACTTGCTTCGATATGACCCTTAACAATACTGCTACCGTCTACAGCTAACGTTGGCGCGTGCCAACTTAATGCTGCAGCGATTGCAGTCGCTGCAAGGCTTTTTCTTAGATAGTTACCTTTTTTATTATTGTACTTCATGAGTTGTCCTACTCCTGTGAGTTTTGCGTTTTTCATAATGACGCGTAACACAATACATACAATTTATATTGTATACAATATTTTATTTGATCTTTTGTTAACTGGAATATGTAACAAAATATACATTTGCTCATAAATTAAGGGTTAACAGGTACAAAAAAGAAATATCGACAAGGTAGGGTTAGAATAAAAACGTGAAGTGGTCATTAACAAAAAACCCCGCACTTGGCGGGGCTTTACAAATTTATTTTGAAAATAACTTAACGCATCGCCATCATCATTTTCGCAGGGTTTTCTAGGTAAGCTTTCCAAAGGTTATTGAATCGAGCAATTGTGCCACCGTCAATAACTCTGTGGTCGCCAGACCAACTTACTTGCATAATTGCACGAGATACAACATTACCTTGTGGATCAAAACGCGGTAAGTGTTGTAATTTACCGAGTGCAACAATCGCTACTTCCGGCTTATTGATAATTGGTGTTGCAGTTGTACCACCAATTGCACCTATATTCGAAATTGAAATTGTGCCGCCCTTCAAATCATCCGGTGAAACGCGCCCTTCTCGAGCTGCATCAGTTAATCGCGTAACATCCTGGGCAACATCAACGATAGATTTACTCTGACAACCTTTGATATTAGGCACCAATAAACCGAGTTTCGAATCTACGGCCATACCGATATTGTGGTCATCAAAATAGGTGATCTCAGTGCAGTCATCATTTACTTGTGAGTTAACGATTGGGAACTCTTTAATCGCAAGCGAAAGTGCTTTGATAAAGAATGGCATCATGGTTAGCTTAATGCCCTCTTTCGCATACTGCTCTTTCAGCTCTTTACGAAGTGCAATTAGATCAGTTAAATCAATTTCATCGCTGAATGTAAAGTGTGGAATGGTGGATACCGATGCAACCATCTGCTTTGCCATTGCTGCTTTCATGCCACGAATAGGCTCTACACGCGTGCTCCCTGAAGTAACAGCCTGAGCTGAAGCAGCTACCGGTGCAGAAATTGTTGATGCTGGCTTAGTTTCAACAACTGCTTGTTGCTCAGTTTCGCCATTTACAAAGCGAGTAATATCTTCTTTATACACTCGACCATTTTTACCAGAGCCAGGTACCAAGTTAATGTCGATATCTTGCTCACGTGCTAAACGACGAACAGCTGGAGACGCGATTGCTTTACCATTTTTTGGTAATTGCGTTTTCACTGCAGTATTTTGTGTTTTAGCTTTTGCAGCTGGCTTACTCTCAGCTACCGAAGAAGTTTGAACATTGCCATTACCACCAGCTAAACGCATTTGGAATAACGGACTGTGAACTTGCGCAATTTCGCCTTTTTGATAGTACAGCTTTTCAACTACACCATCGTATTTAGCTGGGATCTGTACCAAGGCTTTGTCTGTCATTACGTCACACACAGCTTGGTCTTCAACTATAGTGTCACCTTCGCTGACTAACCACTCAACGATTTCACACTCAACAATACCTTCACCAATGTCTGGCAGTATAAAGTCTTCTAAAAGAGAACCTGAAGTGTCTGATGAAGCTTGTGTGTCATTGGCTACTTCAGCAGGTGCTGCACCCGCTACATCCATTGCAAAAAGCGGCTCATGTACTTTAGCAATTTCACCTTTTTCATAGTGTAATTGTGTGATCACACCATCATGTACGGCAGGAATTTGTACTAGCGCTTTGTCAGTCATCACGTCACAAATTGGCTGATCTTCTTTTACTTCATCACCGACTGAGACTAACCATTCAACGATTTCACACTCTACAATGCCTTCGCCAATATCTGGTAAGATAAATTCTTTTGACATGTCTAATCCTTAAAACTCAACCGATTTTTTAATCGCAGAGAACACTTTAAGTGCATCTGGTACATATTCTTTTTCAAGTGCTAGTGGGTAAGGGGTATCTAAGCCACACACTCGCAAAATCGGCGATTCTAAATGTAAGAAACATTCTTGCTGAATAGTTGCAGCAATCTCAGCACCAAAGCCATTGGTGATCGGAGCTTCGTGACTAATAATCAAGCGACCTGTTTTGGTGACTGATTTAGCAATCGTTTCCACATCCCAAGGCAAAATGCTGCGTAAGTCAATAATCTCACAGCTAATACCCGCTTCTTCTGCTTTTTCAGCAGCCTGCTCGATGATTTCCATCTGCGCACCCCAAGCGAGGAGCGTCACATCTGAGCCTTCTTTTACGACTTCAGCTTTACCCAGTTCAATTTCGTAGTCTTCTTCAGGTACTTCACCAACTGAAGCACGATATAAACGCTTAGGTTCGAAGAAAATGACCGGGTTATCGTCTTTAATACATGCGCGCAATAAGCCTTTAGCTTGGTAAGGGTTACGAGGTACAACTAGCTTCAAACCTGGCGTATGCGCAAAGTAAGCTTCTGGAGATTGTGAATGGTATAAACCACCCGCAATACCACCGCCGTAAGGCGTTCGAATTGTTAGATTACCAACATTGAACTCATTACCACTACGGTAACGGAATTTTGCAGATTCGTTCACGATCTGATCGAATGCCGGGAAGATATAATCAGCGAACTGAATTTCAGCCAGTGCCGGTGCGCCAAAAGCAGCTAAACCGTTTGCGAAACCAAGAATACCTTGCTCTGTCAGAGGTGTATTGAATACACGGTGCTTACCGTATTTTTCTTGTAAGCCTGATGTCGCACGGAACACACCGCCGAAGTAACCCACATCTTCACCGAAGATACACGCTTGCGGATGCTCTGCCATGGTAATGTCTAGCGCCGAGTTAATGGCGTGTAGCATGTTCATTTTAGCCATTATTTGATTCTCCCTGCAGTCACTGGGTACGCTTCTGGATGTTGCTTGATATGTTCTTTTAATTCTTCGTATTGTTTTTGAAGCGCTGGAATTGGTGTGTCGTATACATCAGAAACGAGCTCTTCTAGTGCTGGTTTTTGTACTTTTTCAGCAACCTTTAATGCAGCAAGTATTTCTTCACGGATCTTATCTTTTGCCGCTTCGTCTTCTGCTTCGTTTAACCAGCCTTGCTTTAATAGCCAGCTTTTGAATCGCTCGATTGGGCAAGCCGCTCTGAATTCAGCTTCTTCATCTTTACTACGGTAGCCAGATGGATCATCTGATGTTGAGTGAGCACCTAAGCGATAAGCAATAGATTCAACTAAAACAGGTTCACCCTGCTCTGCTGCGATTTTACGTGCAGCTTGTGTTGCGGCATAAACAGCCAGAGTGTCAGTACCATCAACACGAATAGTCTTAATACCATAACCGACGCCACGAGCAGCAATACCATCGCCTTTAAATTGTTCATCAGCTGGCGTTGAAATCGCATAACCATTATTTCGCGCAAAGAAAACAACCGGTGCTTTGTGCACAGCAGCCATGTTTAAACCTGCATGGAAGTCGCCTTCAGATGCAGCACCTTCACCGAAATAACAAATAGTCACGTTATCAATTTCAGAAGCAAGTTCACCAGTGGCAGCATCAATATGATTCAATTTTTGACCATATGCATAACCTGTCGCTTGCGGGATTTGCGTACCAAGCGGTGAAGAAATCGTCATATAATTAAGTTCGTTAGAGCCATAGTGGATTGGCATCTGACGGCCTTTACCTAAATCAAGTTCATTTGAGAACATTTGATTCATAAAGTTATCTAGGCTAAAACCACGATAAGCAAGCGCTGCTTGCTCGCGGTATTGGGCCATAATCATGTCATCATGTTTAAGCGCTGCAGCACTTGCTGTCACTGCGGCTTCTTCACCAAGACATTGCATGTAAAAACTAACACGACCTTGACGCTGTGCAGCCTGCATACGTTCATCTAGTAAACGAATGAAGCGCATAGTGCTATATATTTTTAATGCTGTTTCTTTATCTAGCTCTGGTGCGGTTGCACCATCAAGGATCTCACCATTGTCACCGAGAATTTTTAAGGTGGGGATATTCAGTGCATGGCCATCAATAAATTCCAGCGCGTGGCTGATATTTAGAGATATGTTATTCGGGTTAATCATAACCTACCTTCTCTTGTTGTCATTATCCATTTGCATGCAAATAACTACTCAAAAGTATTTATTCGTTCGCTATGTTGTTTTATGAATAATCTGTGCGATTTATGCAATTGGTTTAAATTAAACCTATCGACACTTTACGTTAACGTAAAGTGTTATTCAACTGATCATAGATGAATAACACTTAATTTGCATAAATATTACTGGAAAGAAAAGAATACGCTATGTTATTAGCTTTTAATTCAGTTACTTATATGAACTTTTCATTAATTTGCATAGGAATAACGGTTAATAATGCACGTTGACCTAGTGCAACTTTAGCATTTGGGAAAATAATGGCTTCACCTTCAACTTCTGCAAAATACTGCTTTTCGCCGTCATTTGCTAACAACTCACCCTTTGAAAAGCCTGTGAAGTTCACTGCGCTGTCAGGGAAAGTAAAGCTAAATGCTTCTTGTGTTCTATTAATCGTTCGATACACTTCGAACAACTCAAAGTCTTCAGAATTAAATTCCTTATATTTGACCTTTTCTTGGCTAATTAATGCAGTGAGAGTTTGTTTGGTTTTCTCAAAGCGCGCCATATCATTTTCACCAAAAGGCCTAACTTGACCCAGCTCTATGGTAAACGCATCAGCTCCAAATTCATTTGAAGAAAAATAACTGAATGTCGTTGCAGGTGCTGCCATCATTAATACGGTGTTAACACCACAAGAAAGTAAGAACTGAAGTTGTGACTTTTTCCAATGCTTGCCATTTAAAAACGGATAAACTGCAAATTTCTCGTTTTTTGAACCTCGAATAGCCGTGTGTAAATCATAGTGACAACGATAACGTCCAGCTTCTACCTCATTAAAAAAGTCAGACACATAAGTTTCTAATTTTTTTGCTCTGTCTCTTTCTGCATTGTGCACATCCCCTTTGCTATGCGAACCACTGAACAAACGGTTCAAGTTCTCTTCTACAAATCGCTCACCAATATTAATTGACTTAGGATTACCAAAAATAAACAGCACACGTTGCTTAAGTTCTAATTTGCCTAAGATAATGTTTTGGATCAGTTCATCACAAATTTCAATGGGGGCAGTCTCATTACCATGAACCGCGCTTGATAAAACAATATCTTTTGCTGTTTTTGAACTAGGTGTGAATTTAATAACACCCGTATCAAGTACATCAACTTGGGTACCATTTGCTAGTACAAATGATGTCGGTTCTAAATGAAATTCGTTTTCGCGAGTAATCGATAAAAAGTCACCAGACTTTTTAAGTGTTTCAAGGTACATACTGTCCCCTTTTGTGAGAGTGTATAAATAAAAAAGCCATGCTTGAGCATGGCTTTTATAGAATAAATTGTTTAGCTGATTACAGAATCAACAAGCGCTTTGGCCTCTTGTTCTAGTAACGCTAAATGTTCTTCACCTTTGAAAGATTCAAGGTAAATTTTGTAAATATCTTCAGTGCCTGATGGACGAGCAGCAAACCAGCCTGACTCAGTTACGACTTTTAAGCCACCAATTCCAGCTTTGTTACCTGGTGCTTCAGTGAGCTTTTCAACAATCTTGTCACCTGCTAGTGTATCTGCAGTCACATCTGCAGCACTAAGCGCTTTTAATTTTGCTTTTTGCGCTGCATTAGCGGGGGCATCAATACGTTTGTAAAGAGGCGCACCAAATTCTGCTTCAAGCTCTTTGTAACGTTCAGATGGTGTTTTACCAGTTACAGCTAAAATTTCTGCTGCAAGAAGACCTAAAATAAAGCCATCTTTATCGGTATTCCAAACACTTCCATCACGACGTAAGAATGACGCGCCTGCACTTTCTTCGCCACCGAATGCAAGCCACTGCTCACTTAGACCTTTTACAAACCATTTGAAACCAACAGGTACTTCAAACACTTCTTTATCTAATGATTTAACCACTTTGTCGATCATCGCCGAAGACACAAGTGTTTTACCCACTTTAATGTCTTTCGCCCAATCACGATGAGTAAGCAAATAATCAATTGCAACCGCTAGGAAATGATTTGGGTTCATTAAACCATCTTTGGTTACTATGCCATGGCGGTCATAATCTGGATCGTTACCAATACCAATATCGAAGTCATCTTTTAACGCAATTAAGTTTGCCATCGCATAAGGTGACGAACAATCCATGCGGATCTTGCCATCTTTATCTAAAGGCATAAATGCAAAACGCGGGTCAACTTCAGGATTTACAACGGTTAAATCAAGGCGATACTTTTCTTTAATTACAGGCCAGAAATTAATACCAGAACCACCCAGAGGATCGATACCAATTTTTACACCTGCTTTTGCAATAGCGTCTAGATCAACAATATTGATTAAATCTTCAACATAAGGTGTGATTAAATCTTCGTACTTAATGAAGCCAGATTGCTTAGCCTTCGCGAAAGGAAATAACTCAACTTCGACTAAATCTTCAAGCAATAACTGATTGGCTCTGTCTTCGATCCACTTTGTAATATCAGTATCAGCTGGGCCACCATTTGGCGGGTTATATTTGAAACCACCATCTTCAGGTGGATTGTGCGAAGGCGTGACAACAATACCATCACTTAATTCGTGTGGATGCGCTTTGTTGTAACACACAACCGCATGGCTGATCACAGGTGTTGGAGTATAGTCATCATTTTCTTGCGTAATGACTTGTACTTCATTCGCTACTAACACTTCTATGGCTGAGTTAAAAGCTGCTTCAGATAACGCATGCGTATCTTTACCTAAAAATAACGGACCAAAGATATTATTTTCTTTACGATAATCACAAATAGCTTGTGTAATAGCTAGAATATGAGACTCGTTAAACTTAACATTTAACGAACATCCACGGTGGCCTGATGTGCCAAAAGCAACACATTGCTCAGGGTTTTGTTCTAAATCTGGTTCATTTAAATAATAAGCCGAGACAAGTTTTGGTATGTTCACTAATGTGTCGTGTTTTGCTGGTTTGCCAGCACCTGGATGGATAGACATAAAACGTCCTTATAGGTAATCTCTAATAGTTTCAGCGTCAGCTTCTTTGTACCCTAAACCTAGGGCAACCTCATGTAACATCATCTTCTTACGAGTGGTATTAGAATTGGTCATGACCCAATATTCACTGTCTGCAATATTTTTAGGGTTCATACTGCTGCCACTTTCTAATAAAGCTTCTTTACTTTTTGCAAAATAAATTCTATCACGGCCTTTGATTTCTAATACTGAATCAAAGCTGTCTTTATGGGTGCGGTGTAATGCACTTAAAATAAATAAAAATCGGCCTACTACACCTTTTTGCATAGCGAGCTCTTCTTTATTAAGAATATTAAAAACATTAGCAGTTTTAGTGGTCACTTTTGTGACGCTTTGTTCTTCAACTGTCTCTTGCTGTGGTTCTTCTTCTAATACAACATCATCAACTTCTGAAGATGTGTTGGGTGATAACTTTAATAAACGACGCAGAATGTCTGAGGCACTTTCACCAATGCTTTGCGTATTACTGGCGATATATTGATAAAGCTCGTCATCTATTTCTATTTTTTTCATGCTTTTCCTGTCATTACTGATTTTGGTGCATCGAGCTGATTATATAATGAAATGAGCCAAGACACTATGCCTTTGCATTTCACCAATACACTGGCAAAATTACCTCATAATTTATCGGA
This sequence comes from Pseudoalteromonas sp. AWM4_233, assembly GCF_056158285.1. NCBI lineage: Bacteria > Pseudomonadati > Pseudomonadota > Gammaproteobacteria > Alteromonadales > Pseudoalteromonadaceae > Pseudoalteromonas > Pseudoalteromonas sp. AWM4_233. Next base: position 2,005,964 of record NZ_JBSWSZ010000001.1, read on the forward strand.
GTGCAAAATGCTATTAAATTTCAAGCAAACAGGAGCTGGTCCCGTTGTCGTGATCATGCATGGCCTATTCGGTTCATTGGAGAACCTTAACGTTATCGCAAAAGCCCTTAGCGAACATTACACTGTCATTAATATAGATTTAAGAAATCATGGTGTATCTTTTCATGAAGATGAAGTAAGTTACCCTGCTATGGCTCGAGATGTGCTCAATTTGCTTGATGAATTGAATATAGAAAAAGCGCATATAATCGGCCATTCTATGGGTGGTAAAGTTGCAATGCAATTAGCCATGCTTGATGAAGCACGTGTTAATAAACTGGTGGTACTTGATATTGCACCTGTTGATTACCACCCTCGCCATAATTCAATTATTAATGCCCTGCAATCTGTTCAGAAACAAGGTGTCAGTTCGCGAAGTGAAGCTGACGCAATAATGAAAGAATTTATAGATGAAATGGGTGTTAGACAATTTTTATTAAAAAGCTTGTCTAAGTTTGAAAACGGTTACGCTTGGAAATTCAACTTAAATACCATTGTTGAAAACTATTCAAAGATCATTTCAAATATTAATGAGACTCATTCTTGCCAATGTGATACCTTATTTATTAAGGGGAATAATTCGGACTACATATTGCCAGAACATAGAGAAGCAATCGTCTCATTATTTCCAAAGTCGAAAGCAAAAGTCATCCATGGCGCTGGTCATTGGCTGCATGCTGAAAAACCACAAGCCGTAAATCGGTCAATTATTGATTTTCTTCAATAATTAGCGAGTTTTTCACTCACACTATTAAATTATGATACTCGGTTATGGTATAGTAGCCGCCGTTTAAATAATAGTTAGAGCAAGTATGGCCAATCAGTATATTCAACAGTTTGAAACTATGGGACTGTATTTCGGTTTAGCAGGCATCTTTTTCTTTATCGGAATGGCAATCAACGATGTTTTAAAAAAAGGTGATGTGCCTAAATTTGGTCGATATATTGTTTGGCTCGTATTGTTTCTAGGCTGTTCAGGTTTTATTGCGAAAGGGCTTATACAAGCATTTTGGCAAGGCGCTGGCGTAGGATAAACATGGCCAAGTCAGAAACAGATCGTACAACAATCGATCTTTTTGAAAATGAGAAACGTCCTGGTCGTCCTAAAACTAACCCGCTTCCTCGTGAAGTGCAGTTAAAAGTTAATAAGCGGAACCAGATCAAACGTGATAAGGCAAGAGGGTTAAAGCGTATTGAGTTCAAAGTATCCTCTGAGCTTTACCAAGCTCTAAGTGATATGGCACAAGCGCAAAATATCAGTAGAAGCGCACTGATAGAAACCATTTTGCAAGAGAAATTAGCGAATAATAGATAGAAGGTAAGTATTACATGGCAAGCGTAGGTATTTTTTTCGGTAGCGATACTGGTAACACTGAACACGTTGCTAAGATGATTCAAAAAGAGCTTGGTAAAAAGCTTGTTGATGTAAAAGACATCGCTAAAAGTAGTAAAGAAGAAATTGCTGAGTTTGATTTAATCCTGTTTGGTATTCCAACTTGGTATTACGGTGAAGCACAGTGTGATTGGGATGATTTCTTCCCTGAGCTTGAAGAAGTTGATTTCGAAGGCAAGCTAGTTGCTATTTTCGGTTGTGGTGACCAAGAAGATTATGCTGAATATTTCCTTGATGCAATGGGCATGATCAACGATATCGTTACTGAGCGAGGCGCTATTGTTGTAGGTCACTGGTCTACAGAAGGCTATGACTTCGAAGCATCTAAAGCGATGGCTGATGATAATCACTTTGTTGGCTTGGGTATTGATGAAGACCGTCAACCAGAGTTAACAGAGCAACGTGTTAAAGCATGGTGTGCACAAGTATTTGATGAAATGTGCCTAAGTGAACTTGTTGACTAATCAATAAGTTTTGCACTTATAGTCAATGCACGTTACCTTTAGTAATGAAGTCGTGCTCATTACTAGAGTAAAATAGAATTAATAAAATTACTGAGACAGATAATGACTGATCATAACTTAGAGTTGAAGAAAGCAGGGTTAAAAGTTACTTTGCCACGAATTAAAATTTTAGAAATCTTGCAGTCTCCTGATAATCAACATATCAGCGCTGAAGACGTTTATAAAATTTTATTAGATAAAGGCGAAGAAATTGGCCTTGCAACAGTTTATCGAGTTTTAAACCAGTTTGATGATGCAGGCATTGTTACTCGCCACCACTTTGAAGGTGGTAAATCTGTCTTTGAATTAGCGGGCAGCACTCACCACGATCACCTAGTATGCTTGAAGTGTGGCAAGGTTGTTGAATTTGAAGATGAAGTTATCGAAACCCGTCAGGTTGAGATTGCCACTCAAAATGGTATCAAATTGACTAACCACTCTTTATATCTTTACGGTGAATGTGAAGATGCAGAAGCGTGTAAAAAATACGCTGAAGAAAATAGCTAAATTAGAAAAGCCGACGTAAGTCGGCTTTTTTTGCTCTAATGTAAATATAAGCCCTTCCTATATACCTACTTACCTATCTTCAAACACTAATTTCTAAGTATGTTTGAATACAGCGATTAGAATTAAACAAGCACTAAGACAAAGTGAAAGACTCACCCACAACTTTACATATCTCGTTTGCTGACAAGCATTGTAATAGCACTGTTTGGGGTTCTCAGGATCAATTAAAATGAAAGTGGCCTTTTGAGCTTTAAACGATTGATATAAATCGGGTCTAAAAGCAGTTTGACAACAATAGCTAATATCATTAAAAGTAAATTCAACTAAAAGACTCGACTCACCTAACATTTCTAATGGCCCGGCCTTATGCTGTTTTACTTTAACCAAGTTATCAACTTGCACCTGTCGCCATATACGTTTGTTTAATTGCTTCTTTTTGCTTTGCCACATAATGAGTGTGGCAGCAAAAAATAACGAGGTTACGAGTACACTTAACCAGATCATCACTGCGACTTAAAGACCAAATGTGCGGTTATAAGATCGCTTAGCGCGGTGCCAACTGATTTAAACAAGGTAATATCAGTTTTAGCTCTTAATGTATCAAATTGATGCATTTCGCTAAGCTCAGCGATGATCTGTTGTTCAGAAAAAACGCCTTCTGTAATAGGAATAAGTATCTCCCCTGCTTCATTGAGCACGTTCTTTTTACTATCGACAAATACTTTTGAACGAACTACGCAAGCAGAGTCGCACTCTCTAAACTGTCTGTGATGATTACCAATTAAGTCGATATGCGCACCATCTGACACCCAATTTCCATCAAACAAGGGGTTATGAGAACCCGTACCACAGCTGATAATATCTGCCGAACTAATGGTTGCTCGATTTGACTCACCTATTAAGAACTCTACCTTAGAATATTTTTCATCGAGTAACGCTTTCAAACTTTCTGCTTTATCCTTGTTTCTGGCAATGATAGTCACTTTTTTAATATCACGTACACTCATATGGGCTTCAATCATGTAACGTGACAAATTACCTGAACCAAAGTACACCAAATGGGCACTATCTTGTCTTGATAGATATTGACTTGCTAGCGCGGACACTGCTGCAGTTCGCCAAAGTGTTACACTCGTGCCATCTACCAATGCCAGTGGCTCACCGTGACAGCGGTCAAACAACATAATTTTAGAATATAAACTTTTATAGCCATGCTCTGCATTTGAAGGAAAATAAGTAAAAGATTTAACACCGATAACCTCTTCATTCCATGCAGGTAAAACGGCAAAAGCATCATGGTTCTCTTCAGACTCTGATAATTCAAACACTTGTCTGGTCGGTGTGCCCGCAGGTCTTGAAAAGCCTTCTTTTAATGCGTCGATGACCTTGTTGAAACTTAAACTAGCATGTACTTGTTGTTCGGTAACTATTTTCATTTCTTTTCCTTATTTAATCACAAACGATTTTGGTGCATGGGTTATAAACTCAAAACCATCATTGGTTACGAGTACATCATCTTCAATGCGAATACCACCGACGTCAGGTATATACACTCCAGGCTCAATAGTAATAATATTGCCTGCTTCTAACCGATAATCTGTATTTGGGTTTATAAAAGGCATTTCATGTAATGCCAAACCCACACCATGTCCCAACCCTTTGCCTGCATACTCTAAAAACCCTGCTTGAGCCAAAACATCTAATGAAATCTGATTTAGCTGCTGACAATCAACTCCTGCTTTAAGACTCTTTAAAGATTTGCTTTGAGATGCGAAAACAGCATCATACATAGCTTGCTGATGGGAGTTTGGTTCGCCATAAACATAAGTACGCGTCATATCTGAGCGATAGCCATTGACCACAGCACCAAAATCAATCAATAACAAGTCACCATAATTAAGCTTTTTATCTCCAGGCTTTCCATGGGGCAAAGCACTTCGCTCTGCAAACAATAAAATGGTGTCAAAGCTTACCCCATCAGATCCAAGCTTTTTCATTTTGTAGTCAAGCTCAGTAGCCAAATCTAATTCAGTCACCCCTTTTGAAACTTGAGTGAGTAAATCCGCAAGAGCCAAATCTGCAATAGCTGCTGCTTTTTTAATAGAAGCAATTTCTAACTCGTCTTTAATCATTCTGAGCTTTTCGATGCAGCCATCGAGTGGTGAAACGTCATATGAAGCTAATTCATCAGCAATAGATAACCAGACGCCGTAATTAATAGCTTGGCTTTCAAATCCCGTTTTATCATGAGGTAAGAAACGTTTTATACACGCGCCTAATGATTCTGTATCTCTGTCTCTGCAAATAATTTCACAACCATTGCTTTCTGATTTTGCCCGTTCGAAATATCTGTAATCAGTGATCAGCCATAGACCTTGTGTTGAAACGATGAGGTAAGCTGCGTTACCACTGTAACCTGTTAGATAAAAGATGTTTTCGTAGTTAAACACCAACAAGTTTTTTACGTCTTTCTCTTGTAAAGCTAATAATAAACGCTGCTGACGTTGAAGATATCGTGTTTGCATTTGAGTTATACCACCACCAATAATGGCAATAACATAACTCAAACCACGATTGTATACAATATTCTTTTGTTAGCTACGCATAAATGGTAAGGTATGCGAGTTAAAATTAGTTAAGTTTGGAAAGATATCAACCAACTCTGTGTTATCTAAACCAAACCACTGTGCCAAAGACGCAAAGTATTGCTCATTCGCAACTTGTGGGATCAAACGCCCCCCCCGCGTATCATTCGGGCCATCTAGGTGTTGCGTCATCAGTGAGCCATAAATTTCTCCGCCATTTACCGCGCCACCCATAATGATTTGATTTCCCGCCCAACCATGATCAGTACCGTCACCATTCGACGTTAAAGTGCGGCCAAAGTCACTCATCGTAAATAAGGTTACATCATCGTTTGCATTGATGGATGACATCGCTGCATTGAACTCTGACAAAGACTGAGATAAAGCGCCTAATAATGCTGGATGAGTTGTGAGCTGATTATCATGTGTATCAAAGCCCCCCATACTCACAAAGTAAATTTGCCTTTTTGCATTGAGTGTTTCTCTAACTGAGATTGATTTAGCTACAGTATGCAGTTGTTGTGACAAACTACTATCAGAAAAATAACTGCTTAGATCTTCGCTGGACTCAATAGCACTATTCATTGCTTCTGTATTTGTGATCGCTTTTTGCATTTTTGTACCATATGCACTCGCTAGAGGGTGGGTTGACTGGGCAAGCACTCTATTCATTATACTTTTTACATGGGCTGCGCGATTTCCAGTACCATTAATTGGGTTTATTTTACTGACACCACTTCTATGTAATGAGAATGGCGTTTGATTAACACTGGTTTGCCACGGGTTGGTTCCCGCTAATGAAATGTTATTTACGAATGAACCACCTTGTTCTATTCGCTCTAATAGTCTTGCGCCCCAGCCACTGTTTAAAGAGACTTTTTCTCTGCCATGCATCCAAGTAGCTTGCTGATCATTATGAGAGAATAGGTGTTTAGGAAGAGGCACACTTTCATTTTGATATTCTGCTTTGCTAGTTGGCACAATCAAGCTGCCTACACCGGATATAAAAGCTAAATTTCTATTATCAAAAATATTTTTTATTGAGCCCATAGCAGGGTGAAGACCTACTCCACCAGCAAATTCAGTAACGGGAGATAGCTGGAGTGAATCTGTCACCGCTAAGTTTTGTCGACTTGCTTCATATAAAGTCCGTTGTTCGCCCTCTAACGGTACCAACATATTTAGGGAATCATTGCCACCGAATAAAAATACACAGACAAGCGCTTTATGATCGTCAAAGCTATAAGACAAAGATCCCTGAAAAGCCTGTAGTTGCAATTGAGTTAATGCAGCAACCGATACGCCACCTTTCATACAATAAGATAAAAACTTTCTTCTATTCATGTCCGTCTCCTACTGCTGCAAGGTAAATTCGGGTGAAATTGAAATTAAATAAACAAGATTGGAAATACGTTGATAACTGTCTCGGCTTGCAAAAAACTCATCCATATCGATCAGTGCTTGTCTCATTTCTTGTGACATATTACCGGCGAAAAATAGCAAATCGTATTTATCTAAAACTGCACTCAGCCCATTCATATTGATTAAGTCGTGGTCTGCTTGCATATATAGATAAAGGCTGTTTTCATTTAACTCATCATGACGCTCAGCCACACGCCAAACGAGATCTGCATAGTGCGTGTTAATAATACCGATTAACGCTGCGTCATTAGCGATTTGCAGTTCGGGAGCAACAAATTCAGTGCTTGCCAGCTCCCCAGGTTTAAAGTCAGGTCTAAAGAAGTTGAAAACCGAAGGCGATTGCAAAGGGCCCTGACCATAAGTTGAGGATAAATTCCAAGTGTAATAACGGTGATTAAGGGTTTTAGCGTTAAAAACCCGCCAGAACTGAACTGTTTTGAGTAAAGGCTCTTTTATCTTGCCAAAATGTGCAAGCGGTGTAGCGAGGCCTCTAGCTTCATTATCTAAATAAATCGCTTTCACTGTGGCAGCTAAATCTCCTCTTACCCCCTCCCCATTATCATTGAATACCATAGCGACCCGCTCTACGTAACCTGGGCTTGGATTAGAAGTAATTAATCGTTGTATTAGCTGCTTTGAAATAAATGGTGCGACATTATCGTGATTAAACAAATTATCTAACGCAATTTCTAGGCTTTGTTCCGCGCTCGTATTTGCTGGAATAACCTCACCATTTAGCAATGTTTTTTCAGCTCTTGAGTGATAGTCTTCAAAAGCTTGCATTGGCAAAGTATAGTTTCTACTTGGTCGGCTCCATCTTGCGCTATAAGCAAATGTCCAACCAGTAAACACTTTTGCAAACCCTTCAATTTCAGTTTGACCGTATGTTGGTATGATTTCGCCATTCTCATCTTGCTTATTCATACCATTTAAGTTTAGTTCGTTAAGACCTATAGTGAACAACTGCATAACTTCACGTGCATAATTCTCATCAGGACGAATATTACGCTCAGGATCCGCTTTTTCATTTCCTAGGTGGCTTAGGTATACGCCCATCACAGGTGATAAAGTGACTTGCTTTAATAAGTCTCTATAATTTCCGAAAGCATTTTCAAGTAAAATGTCATAATAAGCAGCCATGCCTTCAGGCTCACCACTAAGTGATGTATTTAGATCGGATACAACAAAGATTTCACTCAGGGCAAAAGCAACACGCTGTCTTAACTGATCTTCTGCGTTTAAACTTGCTTTCCACCATGCATCTATACGGTTAATTTGATTAGGCTCATCTCGATCTGGGTAATTTTCGACGAGTGGACTATGATAAGTAATCGGGAGGTTAAATTGATCATCAAGCCATTGTTCGTAACTTTTACCTGTAACTGCCAGAATTTCATTGTAAGTCGGTCCAAGACTTGCCTGGTGGAGAAGCCTTGCAGCTTGTATATCGTTCATATCCTTCAATACTGAAAATCTAACTTCTTGTTGAGAGGAAAGACCAGCTGAATTGGTCACTGTCACTAAGAAATGATACTTTTCATCTAGAGCAGTGGAATTATTAGAAGCTGTAAACTCTAACGAATCAGTCGTTGTCAGTGCGATTTCAGGTCCTGAAAATTGTTGCCATGCAAAACTGAATGATTCTGAACCTTGCTCTGTTACCTCGACCTTAACTTTAACTATTTCACCTTGTTTAAAGGTATCTGAATCTATTTTTATGGCTATAACCGGTGGTTTGGCTTCATCGCTACTATCATTATCAGAATCGTTCCCTGAATCCTGGTCAGACCCACTGCTAGAGTCATCACTAGAACCGTCTCCCCCCCATCTGAATCCGAGCCATTTTCATTATCAGAATCGGATACTGCGGGCTGTTCTGTTACTGGCTCTTCAGATTGCGATCCGCCACCACACCCTGTTATCAAGGAAACTATCAGTATTATAAAAACGTACCTAGCGATCATGTGTAATTATTCCAATTCGAACAATTTATAAACTTTAGTACCAACTAGCATATGTTTAAATACGAATATTTGAGTAAATTTAGATTTTTACACTAAACATCTTTTTTATTTGAAAGAAATTTATCCTTTAAATGATAAAATAATGTCAAAAGCAAATTTGCTAGAGATTATTTTGAATACCGATACCTTCATACCACAGAATTTCATCGACGATGTGAAAACCTATTTACCTGACAGCTTGAGTATTGAATCTTTTATAGAGTATTGTCAAAAACCGCTTAGGCGCTCAGTCAGAGTGAATACATTGAAGATGACAGTCAATGAATTTAAGCAATATTGCTCAACGAATAATTGGAAAATTGAAGCTGTTCCTTGGTGTGACACAGGTTTTTGGCTTGAGCGAAGTGCTGAAGAGGAAGAGACCCTTCCCCTGGGCAGTACGGATATACATTTGAGTGGTGGTATTTATGTTCAAGAGGCCAGCTCAATGTTGCCCCCTATGGCACTTAAATCAAGTTTAAAAGAAGACGACATAGTCCTAGATATGGCTGCCGCACCTGGCTCAAAAACATCGCAAATAGCTACAATGATGAGTAACCAAGGCATTCTCGTTGCAAACGAGCTTTCATCTTCACGCTTAAAAGTACTTGCTGCCAATATGAAGCGTATGGGCGTGCATAACTGTGCACTGTCTCATTTTGACGGTGCTGTTTTTGGCGATTATATGTTTGAGTGTTTTGATAACATTCAACTTGATGCACCTTGCTCTGGTGAAGGCACAGTCAGAAAAGATGCTGATGCTTTAAAAAATTGGTCTGTTGAGTCAAATATTGATATTGCCAACGTACAAAAACAACTTATCAAGAGCGCATTCTTTGCTCTTAAACCCGGTGGCTCTTTAATTTACTCAACCTGTACACTCACGCCTGTTGAAAACCAAGCGGTTTGTCAGTATCTGCTCGACCAATTTGGTGACTGTGTTGAAATCGAGCCATTAGATGCGCTTTTTGATAACGCAGACAAAGCCTGTACTTCAGAGGGCTATTTGCATGTATGGCCGCAGATTTTTGACAGCGAAGGCTTTTTCATCGCGAAATTCAGAAAATTACACTCTGTAGATAACCCAAATTTAAAAACCAAAAAAGGCGCTTTCCCGTTTTCATCGGCTGATACAAAGTTAACAAAAACCTTCATGTCAGCAATCAAAAAACAATTCGGTATTAAATCACTACCTGGTGAACTAACAGTTCGAGACAAAGAGCTCTGGCTTTTTCCTGAGCGATTCTCTGAAATTGAAAACAAGATCAAATATTCTCGTATCGGGATCAAGCTAGGCACAACCCATAAGAATGGCGTTAGACTTGAACATGAATTTGCAACAGCACTTGGCAAACATGCAGAAAATAACACCTATGCGCTTACCCAATCACAAGCTGCAGATTATTATCAAGGCAAAGATATTCGACTTGAAACAGTCTCTAATCATAGTGGTGAGGTTATTTTAACCCTTTGTGGTGCACCGATAGGTTTAGGAAAATGGCAAAAAAATAAGATAAAAAACTCATTACCTAGAGATTTGGTTATGAATAATAGAGTTATTGAATGGTCACGTTAGCAGTCTAATTCAGTTTTTAGACTAAATTCTTATAAGCATATATACTACTGATAATTATAGAGTTTATTTTATGTTGTTTATTTGTAGTTTTTGTTAAGAGTTAACTACAATTAAATTACTTTCTTACTTCTCCCTGATTGTTAGAAAGGTGTTTTAAGTTAACGCATTGGCTCAAATGAGCCGTCCCCTAAGCCCAGAGTAACCTGTACTCTGGGTCTTTTTTTGCATTAAATATGCGAATTAAGTAATTCAATACTTAGATTAGATCGCACTTTGACGGCAGATCGGACGTAAGAAACGTTGAATCGCATTCAAGCCAACAGAGGTTGAACGTACATCTGTTGAAGATGGGAATGGACCACCATGGTTCATTGATGCACAAACTTCAACGCCCGTCGGCATTTGATTCTCGATTAAGCGCCCTACTTTGTACTGTAGATCTTCACTTAGATCAGACGCAGACGCTAAATCATTGCCCGTGCCATGAATTGATGCTGTTAACTGACCTTCTAGAGCATCAACCAAGGTTTCTAGCTGTGCTAAAGAGTCATATGTCACCAACATTGCAGCAGGACCAAATACTTCTTCATGTAATGAAGGTGTATTCAAGTAAGTGTCAATATCAGTTTTAAAGATATGGGCATTTGCATGAAACTCTTTAGATAGCTCTGCCACAGCCAAAAGCTCTACACTCTCGATATCTGAGCGTTCAACCATGGCTTGTTTGAAACTATTCAGAATATTTGGTGATAATAAAGTATCTGAACTGCTTGCAGCCACAGTTTTCTTAACGCTTTCTAGTAGCGCATCTGAGCCATTAGGTACTAACCAAAGACCTGGGCTAGTACAAAATTGGCCATTACCCATCAACATTGAATTACATAAATTCGCACCAAGCTCTTCGCCATTTTGTTCAACCATTTCTGGTAACACAAACTGCGGGTTAATACTGCCTAATTCACCATAGAATGGAATAGCTTCTTTGCGTGCATTAATCGTCTCGATTAACTTACTCGCAACAGACATGGAACCCGTGAAGCCGACAGCTTTAACCGGCTCTGCTGCAACAAGTGCATGTGCCATGTCGTACTTCTTAGCTTGGATCATTGAAAATACGCCTTTTGGCATATCACACTTCTCAATCGCTTTTTCAATAGCACGAGTCATTAACTCGCTGGTTGCAGGGTGCGCAGTATGGCTCTTCATAACAACTGGACAACCTGCAGCAAGTGCCGATGCCGTATCACCACCAAGCGTCGAGAATGCATATGGGAAGTTTGAGGCACCAAAAACAGCCACCACACCAACTGGAATAAAATCAAGTTGGGTACGCGGCTTAGCTAACGGTGCACGTGCAGGATCTGCCTCGTCTAGTACACTTAGGTTCACAATGCCGTTTTGGCTTAGCTCTAAACCTTGAGCAAAAGCACGTAACTGATTCATAGTACGGCCGCGCTCGCCTTGTAAACGGGCAAACGGTAGGTTTGTCTCTTCGTGAGTCACCTCTAGTAATTGATCGCCAAGGGCTTCTATCTCATCTGCAATAGCATGTAAGAATGTTGCACGCTCAATAAGAGAAGTCTTTCTATAAACTTTAAATGCTTTTTCAGCTTCATTGATCGCTGTTGCAAGCATGTCTTGGCTTGCTTCGAAAAACTGAGTATCGATTGGCTCATGGCGCTTTGGTGAAAAGGCATGAAATACTGATGCATCCGCATCCTTTAACCATTCACCCGCGATAAAACTTGCACCGCTAATTTCCATCTTTTTCTCCTCAATGGAAAAACCAGCTACTAATTGCTGGTTTTAGTCTAGTTTAAATTTGTTATACAACTTGAAAGCCAAAAGCATACGGGTCACTATCATCCACGCTAATGTTGCTAGTGCCCGTAACTTTCGACCATCCTTTGATACTTGGTAGAATTGCTGTTTTACCCGCTACTTCAGTAACGCCTTCGATACAACCAACGAACTGGCTGCCAATGTAACTTTCGTGAACAAAATCTTCACCAGGCTGTAATTTACCTTTTGCAAATAACTGCGCCATTCTTGCACTTGTGCCCGTGCCACATGGCGATCTGTCTATGGCTTTATCGCCATAGAAAACCGCATTTGCAGCGGTAGACTCTGCGTGTTTTGGCTTACCTGTCCAAAGAAGGTGCGACGCACCTTTTACGGTTGGATCTTCGGGGTGTACACACTCAAGCAATTCATTTATTGCTGTGCGAACAAGCGGACTATATTTAAGAATTTCTGCGGCAGACCAATTTTCAATACCCGGGAAGTTTTCCTGTGGCTCAACAATAATGTAGTAGTTACCACCATAAGAGATATCAACCGTTAACTTGCCAAGCTCTGGCACTTCAACTTCAATATTTTCATAGGCTAAGAAAGCTGGCACATTGAATATTTTTACCCATTCAACTTTGCCATCAATCATTGAGTATTCTGCATTTACACGCCCTGCTGGCGTATCAAGTTTTAATTTACCAGGTACTTTTGGATGCATTTGTGCGTTTTCAAGAGCAAACGTCACAGTGCCTATGGTGCCGTGACCACACATAGGTAAACAGCCAGAGGTTTCAACAAATAAAATAGCTGCATCGCCATCATCTGTTGTCGGTGGATAAATAAATGAACCTGACATCATATCGTGCCCGCGCGGTTCAAACATCAGTGATTGACGGATCCAATCAAACTCGGCAAGAAAGTGCTGACGTTTTTCGCTCATCGTTTCACCCTTAAGGTATGGGTGACCACTGGTGATTAAGCGTACAGGGTTGCCACAAGTATGGCCATCGATACAAGCAAATGTCCCTTTACGCATATTAATAACCCTGCTTGACTAAGCTAAGAACCGTATTCGTGTTCATAGCATTTTGGAATTGATTAGTGAGAATATCATTTAATTGCGGAGCAACTACTGAATACAGAACTTGGCAATTAATGTTCATTGTCTTTCCTCTTTACCTTTTATGGTTTACATCCTACGCATATTGTATACAATGTTCAATATTCTGCTATGTATTTTTCTTTAAAAGTTTTTATCGTTTTAAACACATATTGACAATTAAAAGATTAAGCATCTGAAAGTATTAATAAATTCCATTAATAGAAGACAACTAAAGTTTTCTATACGAAGTAAAGAATAGAGACATGCAATATCTTGAAATAAAGCTTTCAAGGTGTTTGTGGAGATTATCAATGCAAGAAAAACAACATATTGCTGTAATCGGCGCTGGGATCATTGGCCTTTGTAATTCGAAGAGTCTGACTGATGCTGGCTTTTCAGTCACATTATTTGATGAACACGGTATTGCAGAAAAATGTTCGAAAGGTAATGCCGGTCACTTTGCTACTGAACAAGTTTTCCCACTCGCACAAGCGAGTTTATTACCAAAACTCCCGAGTATGTTGTTAAATCCAAAAGGTGCATTAAGAATAGATTGGTTATATCTGTTCAAGGCCTTACCTTGGTTCACTCGCTTCCTAATCAATATGTCTAAGTCAAAATTTAGTGCGCATACCAAGGCACTTAGGGAATTAAACGAAGCCTCATTACCTGCCTATAAAACTTTATTAGGTGAGGAGAATTTCGAAAGGCTGGTCCATGTAGATGGCAGCCTACTCAGCTTTGAACATGAAGATTTTAAACTGGCTGCGTCTATCGCTGAATCATTTCGAGCTAATGGCGTTGCAGTTAAACACTTAAAAGGTGATGAGGTTTTTGAACTAGAGCCAAGTCTAAGCAAGAACATTAAACAAGCTTTATATTTTACTGAGGTTGGCCACAGCGTTGACCCATATGACTTATGCCAAGCTATATATAAAATGTCCGAGTCTCAGGGCTTAGTATTTGAAAAAGATAAAGTGACACAAATTATCCCGAACAAAAATGGCGTGATGATAGAGCTCGCATCAGGTGATAAACATCAGTTTACAAAAGTGGTAGTTTCAACCGGCGCTTGGAGCAAACCTTTAGCAAAACAACTTGGTTTCAAAGTACCGATAGATACCGAGCGTGGTTACCATGCCATGGTTGATAATTCGACTTGTTTGAAACGCCCTGTAGCTTCAGCCGATAGACAATTTATTATTACCCCAATGAAGCATGGGCTCAGACTAGCTGGGACAGTCGAGTTTGCAGGACTAGAAGCCGCTGAAAACATGACAAGAGCAACCATGCTTTTAGATCACGCTAAAGCGCTAGTTAACGGTATCGAAAAACAAACCGTTAAAACCACGTGGATGGGTCATCGCCCTTCTCTTCCTGATTCATTACCTGTATTAAATACAGCACCCAATAATAAAAATATTGTATTTGCCTTTGGCCATCAACATTTAGGTCTGACCCAAGCGGCAATTACGGCAAAAATCGTCACACAACTTTGCTTAGGTGAGAAAACTAGCATAGATTTAACCCCCTACAGAATAGACAGATTCTAGGAGCAAAATATGAAGCCATTAGGCGTTGGTACGAAAACCAAACAAGAAGCTTTAGAGTCATTACAAAATATGACTCATGACTTAAAGCCAATTAGCATCGAAGAATACCAGCAGCGTATTGAAAAAGCGCAGCGCTATATGCAAGACAACGATATTGCAGCTTTATATTTGAATGCAGGCACGAATTTAAAATACTTCACCGGAATGCAGTGGTATGCCAGTGAGCGCATGGTCGGTGCTATATTACCAGCAAAAGGCGATGTACAATTCATCGCTCCTTATTTCGAAATTGGCACACTATTAGATTACCAAGTCGTTGAAGGTCCGATTCACGGCTGGCAAGAAGAACAGAGCCCTTACCAATTATTTTTAAACGTGCTTAAACAGTATGGCATTGGCTCTGAAGCTAAAGTTGCCATTGATGAAAGTGCGGCGTTTTTCATTTTTGATGGTATTCGTAACCTTGCTCCTTCTCTTAACCTAATTAACGGTAAAGAAGTCACTGCACATTGTCGTATGCATAAATCAAACAACGAATTAAAGCTTATTCAACGTGCTATGGACATGACTTTAGAAGTACATAAGGCAACGGCGAGCATGTTGCATGAAGGGATCACTACGACAGAAGTTGAAGCTTTCATTAACGAAGCCCATAAAAAAGTGGGCGCCCCATCAGGAAACTACTTCGTGATAGTACTGTTTGGTAAAGCAAGCTCGTTTCCTCATGGTGTGAAAGATCCGCAGACATTAAAAGAAGGTGATGTGGTTCTGATTGATACTGGCTGTAAAGTACATGATTACCTATCGGATATTACACGCACATTTGTATTTGGTGATGCAACTGAACGCCAAAGAACAATGTGGCAACATGAGAAAAATGCGCAAGCTGATGCATTTGAAGCGGCACAAATTGGTAATACTTGTGGCGATGTAGATAAAGCAGCAAGAGATTATTTAGCATCAGTTAATCTTGGTCCTGATTATCAAACACCTGGGTGTCCGCATAGAACAGGCCATGGTATCGGCTTAGATATTCATGAATGGCCTTACCTTGTAAAGAATAACCCGCAACTATTAGCACCAGGCATGTGTTTTAGTAACGAGCCTATGCTTGTGATCCCTGATGAGTTTGGTATTCGCCTTGAGGATCATTTCTATATGACGGAAAACGGCCCTAAATGGTTTACCGAGCCAAGTCATAGTATTGATGATCCATTTGGATTGGAAAAATAGAAAAAGTTATAAAAGCATTTTAGATGTAATGTTAAGCAAACCAAAGGAAGCATTCGCTTCCTTTTTTTATTTTACGATATACAATATATATACGTTTTATATATGGATTATATAATGGGTATTGTAAAAATTTCAGATGAACTACACGAAGAAATTCGTACAACGTCGTCAGTTATGTCTCGCTCTATCAACTCACAAGCCGAATTTTGGATAAAAATAGGTCGCTTATGCGAAATGCATCCTGACAAAACATTTAACGAGTTAATTCAACAAGAGCTCATGTTACAGCGACAAAAAGAGGCATCACTAAATGAATGAAGTTACCATTAAATCGGTAGATGAAATTGCACTGATGCGAGAATCAGGCAAGTTGCTCGCCCAAGTGTTCAAGATGCTCGATAATTTCATCAAACCCGGTGTTTCAACGCTCGATATAGATTCGCAAGTAGAAAACTATATCGTTAATGAATTAAAGGCACGCCCGGCTTCAAAAGGACAATACGGTTACCAATATTGTCTAAATAGCTCTATTAACGAAGTAGTCTGTCATGGCGTACCAAGTGCAAGCCAAGTTTTAAAAAGCACCGATATCGTTAATATCGACATTACCTTAGAGAAAAATGGTTTTATCACAGACTCAAGTAAAATGTATATTATGCCGGATGCTAAACCTGATGCCAGAGCATTAGTCAAAGTCACAACAGAAGCGATGTGGTTAGGTATAAAAACCGTAAGGCCAGGCGCTAAGCTAGGTGATATTGGATTTGCAATACAGAATTATGTGAGTAAATTTGGCTACACGGTTGTAAAAGAGTATTGCGGTCACGGTATAGGCCGAGAAATGCATGAAGAGCCAAATGTTTTACATTATGGCCGCCCTAACACTGGCCTAACATTAAAAGAAGGCATGACTTTCACCATTGAGCCAATGATCAACCAAGGCACAGCTCGCGTTAAAACAAAGAAAGATGGTTGGACTGTAGTGACTAAAGACAGAAAGCTTTCCGCACAAGCTGAACACACTATTCTTGTCACAAAAGACGGTTTTGAAGTACTCACACTTCGCGAAGAAGAACAAATTTAATTTATTTATAGGCTTCTAGCTTTAAAATTTAGGCACAAAAAAGGCTCCCTTAGGAGCCTTTTTTAAGCAAGGTTAGATTACCAACCCGCTTTTTCTTTAAGTGCAACACCGATGTCAGCTAGTGAACGAACAGTCTTAACACCTGCAGCTTCTAGTGCAGCGAACTTCTCGTCAGCTGTACCTTTACCACCAGAGATAATTGCACCAGCGTGGCCCATACGCTTACCTGGAGGAGCTGTAACACCAGCGATGTAAGAAACAACTGGCTTAGTTACGTTGTGCTTGATGTACTCAGCTGCTTCTTCTTCAGCTGTACCACCAATCTCACCGATCATTACGATAGCTTCAGTCTGCTCGTCTTTCTCGAACATCTCAAGTACGTCGATGAAGTTAGTACCAGGAATTGGGTCACCACCGATACCAACACACGTTGATTGACCAAAACCAGCATCAGTTGTTTGCTTAACTGCTTCGTAAGTAAGCGTACCAGAACGTGATACGATACCTACTTTACCTGGCTTGTGGATGTGACCAGGCATGATACCGATCTTAGTTTCACCTGGAGTGATAACACCTGGGCAGTTAGGTCCGATCATACGAACGCCAGTTTGCTCAAGCTTCTCTTTCACGTCAACCATGTCTAGTGTAGGGATACCTTCAGTGATACAAACGATTAACTGGATACCAGCATCGATTGCTTCTAAGATAGCATCTTTACAGAACGCAGCTGGAACGTAGATTACTGATGCAGTTGCGCCAGTAGTTTCTACAGCTTCACGTACAGTGTTGAATACAGGAAGACCTAGGTGAGTTGTACCACCTTTACCTGGAGAAACACCGCCAACCATCTGTGTACCGTACTGGATAGCTTGCTCTGAGTGGAAAGTACCTTGACCACCAGTGAAACCTTGACAGATTACTTTAGTATCTTTGTTAATTAAAACAGACATTATTTGCCCTCCGCAGCAGCAACTACTTTCTCAGCAGCGTCAGTTAGAGACTCAGCTGCAATGATGTCAAGATCAGAGTTAGCAAGAACTTCACGACCTAGTTCAGAGTTAGTACCTTCAAGACGTACAACAACTGGTACGTTTACACCAACTTCTTTAACAGCACCAATGATACCTTCTGCGATCATGTCACAACGTACGATACCACCGAAGATGTTAACTAGAACTGCTTTAACATTGTCATCAGAAAGGATGATCTTAAATGCTTCAGCAACACGCTCTTTAGTAGCGCCGCCACCAACATCTAGGAAGTTAGCTGGCTTACCACCGTGTAGGTTTACGATGTCCATAGTACCCATTGCAAGGCCTGCACCGTTAACCATACAACCAACGTTACCGTCTAGCGCAACGTAGTTAAGCTCGAAGCTTGCTGCGTGAGCTTCACGCGCGTCTTCTTGTGAAGGATCGTGGAATTCACGGATCTTAGGCTGACGGAATAATGCGTTACCGTCTACACCGATCTTACCGTCTAGACAGTGAAGATTACCAGCGTCTGTGATTACTAGAGGGTTGATTTCAAGAAGTGCGAAATCGTGATCGATGAACATGTTCGCAAGACCTAGGAAGATCTTAGTGAACTGTTTGATTTGTACAGGAGTTAGACCTAGTTTGAAGCCTAGCTCACGACCTTGGTATGCCTGAGGGCCTACTAATGGATCGATTTCTGCTTTGTGAATTAGTTCAGGTGTTTCTTCAGCAACTTGCTCGATTTCAACACCACCTTCAGTTGAAGCCATGAACACGATTTTACGTGAAGCACGGTCTACAACAGCACCTAGGTATAATTCATTTGCAATATCAGTGCAGCTTTCTACTAAGATTTTAGCAACTGGCTGACCTTTTTCGTCTGTTTGGTAAGTTACTAAGTTTTTACCTAACCAGTTTTCTGCGAATGCGCGGATTTCGTCTTTGCTGTCAGCTAGTTTTACACCGCCAGCTTTACCACGTCCACCTGCGTGCACTTGACATTTAACAACCCACTTGTCACCACCGATTTTACCAGCAGCTTCAACTGCTTCTTGTGGTGTATCACAAGCGAAACCTTCAGATACAGGTAAACCATAGTCGGCAAAAAGTTGTTTTGCCTGATACTCATGCAAATTCATGATGCTTTATCCAATTTCTTATACTATTAAAGCTATCTACATTTAATAAATAGCTATCCCAAATTGCGCCCCTAGTATAGATCCCAAGGCTAAGTATGAAAACCCTAGTTAGACCAAAGCCGCAAAAAAAAAGCTGTATGATGTGTCATACAGCTTAATATCTAAACAATAACGATTATACGTCTAGAAGAAGACGCGTTGGATCTTCAAGAAGTTCCTTAATTGTTACCAAGAAGCCTACTGATTCTTTACCATCGATTTGACGGTGGTCGTAAGAAAGCGCTAGGTACATCATAGGTAAAATTTCAACTTTACCGTTTACAGCCATAGGACGCTCTTGGATTTTGTGCATACCAAGAATTGAAGACTGAGGTAAGTTGATGATAGGTGTAGAAAGTAATGAACCGAATACACCACCATTAGTGATAGTGAAGTTACCGCCTGTCATATCGTCAACAGTTAGTTTGCCGTCACGACCTTTAAGCGCTAATTCACGGATACCCTTCTCGATTTCAGCCACTGAAAGCTTGTCACAGTCACGAAGAACTGGTGTAACAAGGCCACGTGGAGTAGAAACCGCGATGCTGATATCAAAGTAGTTGTGGTAAACGATGTCATCACCGTCAATTGACGCGTTAACTTCAGGGAAACGCTTAAGTGCTTCAGTTACAGCTTTCACATAGAAAGACATGAAACCTAAACGGATACCGTGACGCTCTTCAAATACGTCTTTGTATTGCTTACGAAGGTCCATGATTGGCTTCATGTTAACTTCGTTGAACGTAGTAAGCATTGCCGTTGAGTTCTTAGCTTCAAGAAGACGGTTTGCAATTGTCTTACGTAGACGTGTCATAGGCACACGTTTCTGTGAACGGTCACCTAAAGGCGCAGCAGGTGCTTGTGCAGATGCTGCCGTAGGAGCCGCAGCAGGCTTAGCCGCTGGAGCTTTAAGGAATGCATCAACGTCTTCTTTCGTGATACGACCACCTTTACCTGAACCTTTGATCTGTGAAGCATCAAGGCCTTTTTCAGCGATTAAACGACGAACTGAAGGTGTTAATACGTCTGAAGACTCATCAGAAGCTGGTGCCGCTTCTGCAGTAGGTGCCGCCGCTGGAGCAGAAGCGCCAACAACGATATTACCAATCACTTGTTCGCCAAGTACAGTTTCACCTTCAGCATGGATCTGCTCACCCATCACACCGTCTTCTGGTGCAACAACTTCTAGTACAACCTTGTCTGTTTCAATATCAACAAGGTTCTGGTCACGGCTTACCCCTTCACCAGGTTGAACATGCCAAGTTGCAATTGTAGCGTCTGCTACTGATTCTGGAAGTACAGGTACTTTAATTTCCACGTCTTTACCTTCTGTTGCTGCAGCAGCTACTGGTGCAGCTTGTTCATTTGATTGTTGAGCTGGTGCAGCAGCTTCGCCAGCAGCACCAAGTTGAGCAATCACTTGCTCGCCTAATACAGTTGCGCCTTCATCTTCAGAGATAGAAACAATGACACCATCTTCTGGTGCAACTACCTCTAGAACAACTTTGTCAGTTTCGATGTCAACTAAGTTTTGGTCGCGTGATACAGCGTCACCAACTTTAACATGCCAAGTCGCGACAGTAGCGTCTGCTACTGACTCAGGAAGAACTGGAACCTTAATTTCGGTTGTCATCTCTTATCCCTTATTTCTTAATTGTTAATGCGTCAGCAACTAACGCGTTTTGTTCTTTAGTATGAGTAGACATATAACCACATGCTGGAGCAGCTGAAGCCTTACGTCCTGCGTAAGAAAGATTTGCACCTGCTGGGATTGCTTCCCAGAAGTGGTGTTGAGAACAATACCAAGCACCTTGGTTTTGTGGCTCTTCTTGACACCATACGAAATCTTTAACATGTTGATAGCGAGACATGATGTCTTCCATTTCCTGATGAGGGAATGGATATAGCTGTTCAACACGAACAATAGCAACATTGTTTAATTCAAGCTTACGACGTTCTTGAAGTAGCTCGTAATAAACTTTACCACTACAGAAAACCACTCTTTCAACATTTTCAGGATTGATATCGTCAATCTCATCAATCATGTTGTGGAAAACACCTTCCGAAAGCTCTTCTAGAGAAGAAACAGCTAGAGGATGACGTAATAGTGACTTAGGTGTCATTACAATCAATGGACGGCGTAAAGGACGAACAGATTGACGACGAAGCATTGCATAAACTTGAGCTGGTGTTGAAGGAACACACACCTGCATATTATGGTCAGCACATAATTGTAGGTAACGCTCTAGACGTGCAGAACTGTGCTCTGGACCCTGGCCTTCGTAGCCATGAGGAAGAAGCATAGTTAAACCACATAAACGACCCCACTTTTGCTCACCTGAGCTTAAGAACTGGTCAAATACAACCTGAGCACCGTTAGCGAAGTCACCGAATTGCGCTTCCCAAAGAACCAGTGAAGTAGGCTCTGCTGTTGCATAACCATATTCAAACGCTAATACAGCTTCTTCAGATAAAACTGAGTCGTAAACTTCAAATGCGCCCTGACCTTCACGAATATTCTGTAGAGGTAGGTAAACAGATGCATCTTCTTGGTTATGAACAACAGCATGACGATGGAAGAAAGTACCACGGCCAGAATCCTGACCTGTCATACGAACGTCTGTACCTTCATCAACTAAAGTTGCATACGCCAAAGATTCAGCCATACCCCAGTCTAGTAATTTATCACCGCTTGCCATTGCTTTACGGTCGTCATAAATTTTCTTAACTCGAGATTGTGCTTTGTGATTTTCTGGATAAGCAGCAAGCACATTACCAAGCTCTTTCAGCTTCTCAACAGACACTTTCGGGTCGTAAGCTACATCCCAATCATGACCTACAAACTTAGACCAATCAGACGAGTGCTTAGTTTCTTCTTTAACTTCTTCAACAACACAAACACCGTTGTCTAAGCCATTGCGGTATTCATTCGCAAGCGCTTTTGACTCATCAGCAGAAATCACACCTTCAGCAGCAAGTTTGTCTGCATAAAGTTGACGAGGAACTGGGTGCTTTTTGATTTTCTGATACATCAGTGGCTGAGTTGCATTCGGCTCATCTGCTTCGTTGTGACCGTGACGACGGTAACAAACTAAGTCAATAACAACATCGCGCTTAAACTGATTACGGAAATCTAGTGCTAGCTGAGTTACAAACGCAACTGCTTCTGGGTCGTCAGAATTCACGTGGAAGATTGGTGCCTGAACCATCTTTGCGATGTCAGTACAATAATCTGTAGAACGCACATCTTCTTGCTTAGAAGTTGTGAAGCCTACCTGGTTGTTTACAACGATTCTAACTGTACCACCTACACCAAATGCGCGAGTTTGTGATAAGTTGAACGTTTCTTGAACAACACCTTGACCAGCAATTGCAGAGTCACCGTGTATAGTAATAGGCAGTGCTTTAGAACCATTCTTACAACCTAAACGGTCAAGACGTGCTCTTACTGACCCCATTACTACAGGATTAACGATTTCAAGGTGAGATGGGTTGAATGCAAGCGCCATATGAACATCACCACCATTAGTAGCAAAGTCAGACGAATAACCCATGTGATACTTAACATCACCCGAACCGGCTAGTTCACCATATTTACCAGCAAACTCATCGAAAAGAACCTGTGGATTTTTACCTAGTACGTTTACAAGAACGTTCAAGCGACCACGGTGTGCCATACCAATTACAGCTTCTTCTTGGCCGCTTTCACCTGCACGATGAATAAGCTCTTTAAGCATAGGTACTAATGCATCACCACCTTCTAAAGAGAAGCGTTTTGCACCAGGGAATTTTGCACCTAAATACTTTTCAAGACCATCAGCTGCAATTAGACCTTTAAGAATTCTAAGTTTAGTTTCTTTGCTAAATTGAGGCTGTGAGAAGGTAGATTCTAAACGTTTTTGTAACCAACGTTTTTCTTCTGTAGAAGTGATATGCATGTATTCAGCACCAACAGAACCACAATAAGTGGTTTTCAAGGCTGCATACAAGTCTTTTAGTTTCATTGTCTCTTTGCCACAAGCAAAAGAGCCAACGTTAAATTCTTTGTCTAAGTCAGCATTGTCTAGATCATGGTAAGACAAATCTAGATCTCTAACACGTTCACGTTGCCACAAACCTAACGGATCAAGGTTTGCATTTTGATGGCCTCGGAATCTAAACGCATTGATAAGCTGTAGTACACGTACTTGTTTAGCATCTGTAGTACCAGCTGCTGCAACAACTACTTCTCTGTGTTTGTTTTTCGCAAGTTCAGCAAATTGTGCTTTCACTTCTGAATGTTTTACATCAACATCCACACCATCAACTTTAGGAAGTTGATCAAACACTTCACGCCATTCTTCTGGCACTGAAGTCGCATCGTCTAGATACGCTTCATAAAGCTCTTCTACATAAGCTACGTTTCCGCCATATAAATGCGAAGATTCTAGCCATGCCTTCATCACACCTTCGTGCATTAATTAGCCCTTTTTATTCGCGCAGAAATTAAACTAAAAACAAGATGGCATCTGCAGATGCCATCTTGTGGATTTAACTATGGATTAAACCGAACGATTTAACAACATAGATTTAATCTGACCAATGGCTTTAGTTGGATTTAAGCCTTTTGGACATACGCTTACACAGTTCATGATACTGTGACAGCGGAATACGCTAAATGCATCATCTAAATCTTTCAGACGCTCTTCAGTCGCAGTATCACGGCTATCCGCTAAGAAACGGTAAGCGTGTAATAGACCTGCAGGACCGATGAACTTATCTGGATTCCACCAGAATGAAGGACAAGATGTTGAACAACAAGCACATAAAATACACTCATAAAGACCATCAAGCTTTTCACGGTCTTCAACACTCTGAAGACGCTCAATACCACCTGTTGGCTTATCATTAATTAAGAAAGGCTTAACTTTCTCATATTGAGTGTAGAACTGAGTCATGTCGATAACAAGGTCACGAATGACTGGTAAACCTGGTAAAGGACGTAAAATAACTTTGTTGCCCTTTAATGCAGATAACGGAGTAATACATGCAAGGCCGTTTTTGCCGTTCATGTTTAAACCATCAGAGCCACATACACCTTCACGGCAAGAACGACGGAAAGATAGTGTTGGATCTTGCTCTTTTAATAATAAAAGCGCATCCAAAACCATCATATCACGGCCTTCTTCTACCTCGAGTTTATAATCCTGCATACGTGGCGCGTTGTCCACATCAGGGTTATAACGATAAACAGAAAATTCTAATGTTGCCATCGTTAACTCCTAGTAAGTACGTGCTTTAGGTGGGAATGCTTCACGCGTAGTTGGCGCAAAGTTTACATCACGTTTAGTCATCACATCTGACTCAGGGTGATGTAATGAGTGACACAGCCAGTTTGCATCGTCACGCTCTGGGAAGTCAAAGCGAGAGTGAGCACCACGGCTTTCAGTACGGAAGTTTGCAGCTACGGCTGTAGAGTAAGCAGTTTCCATAAGGTTGTCTAACTCAAGACATTCGATACGTTGTGTATTAAAGTCTGACGACTTATCGTCAAGACGCGCATGCTTAAGACGCTCACGAATCGCTTTAAGCTGCTCAAGACCTTCAGCCATTGAGTCACCTTCACGGAATACAGAGAAGTTAAGCTGCATACACTCTTGTAAGTCTTTCTTGATTTGCGCTGGATCTTCACCTTTACCAGGTTCAGAGTTCTCCCAACGATTGAAACGAGCAAATGCTTCGTCAATGTTATCTTGCGTCGCATCACCTGTAGACTCAAAGTCTTTCAGGTAAGTACCTAAGAAGTTACCTGCTGCACGACCGAATACAACAAGGTCAAGAAGTGAGTTACCACCTAAGCGGTTTGCACCGTGTACAGATACACATGCAATTTCACCAACAGCAAATAGACCTTCAACGATGCGCTCGTCACCGTTTTCATTCACGTTTAGTACTTGACCATTTACGTTAGTCGGTACACCACCCATCATGTAGTGACATGTTGGGATTACTGGAATTGGCTCTTCTGCAGGGTCAACGTGCGCGAATGTCTTAGATAGATCACAAACACCTGGAAGACGTAGGTTAAGCATTTCAGCACCAAGGTGATCAAGCTTAAGTTTGATGTGTGGACCCCAAGGACCTTCACAACCACGACCTTCACGGATCTCAGTCATCATTGCACGTGCAACAACGTCACGACCTGCTAAATCTTTAGCATTTGGCGCATAACGTTCCATGAAGCGTTCGCCGTCTTTATTTAGAAGGTAACCACCTTCACCACGACAACCTTCAGTTACAAGTGTACCTGCACCAGCAATACCCGTTGGGTGGAACTGCCACATTTCCATGTCTTGCATAGCAATGCCAGCACGAACTGCCATACCAACACCGTCACCAGTGTTGATGTGTGCGTTCGTTGTTGACGCATAAATACGACCAGCACCACCTGTTGCAAGTACAACAGCTTTTGATTTGAAGTAAACAACTTCACCTGTTTCAATACAGATGGCTGTTACACCAACAACGTCGCCTTTGTCATTTTTAACAAGGTCTAACGCGTACCATTCAGAGAATACGTTGGTTTTGTTTTTAACGTTTTGTTGGTAAAGACAGTGAAGAAGTGCGTGACCAGTACGGTCAGCTGCTGCTGCTGTACGTGCAGCCTGTTCGCCACCGAAGTTTTTAGATTGACCACCAAATGGACGTTGGTAAACACGGCCGTTCTCGAAACGAGAGAAAGGCAGACCCATGTTCTCAAGTTCTGTGATAGCTTCTGGACCTGTCTTAGTCATGTATTCGATAGCGTCTTGGTCACCGATATAATCAGAGCCTTTAACCGTATCGTACATGTGCCATTCCCAGTTATCTTCATGAGAATTACCAAGAGCAACTGTAATACCACCTTGCGCAGACACTGTATGCGAACGTGTTGGGAATACTTTAGAGATCAGAGCACAGCTTTTGCCTGATTCAGAAATCGCAAGAGCAGCACGCATACCAGCACCACCGGCGCCTACTACTACTGCATCAAATTCACGAACATTATATTTCACTTAAACACCCCATAAAACGAATAGACCAATTGCTACGTAAGCAACGGCCATAAGGTTTAATACGAAACCTAAAACTGAACGCAACGCAGATGCTTTCACATAGTCTGTTAGGACTTGCCAAAGACCAATGCGAGTGTGAACCATAATGCACACTAAAGTGATAAACGTTGCTGCTTTAACGAAAAGGTTTGAGAATAAACCCGTCCAAGCTTCATAAGTAAGTTCAGGGGTAAGGAATAAATAACCAACGATAAAGAATGCATATGCTGCAATGATTAACGCGGTAGCACGTAATGATACATAATCTTGTACACCATCACGCTTCAGAGTTGCTTGATTTAAGACCATATCCACACTCCAGCTAGAATTGCAACGATTACCCAAAGTGCAATCGCAATTTTAGCGCTGCTATTGCCCGATTCTAATTCTTCCCAGTGACCCATGTCTTGGATCATATGGCGAATACCACCGATTAGGTGATATGAAAGCGCCGCGAAGGTGCCCCATGCAATGAATTTTGCAATAAAGCCAGTGAATAGCTCTTTTACAAATTCAAACCCTTCAGGAGAAGAAAGAGACTCAGACCAAGCCCAGATAACAAAAGTTAAAGCAATAAACAATGCTA
This sequence comes from Pseudoalteromonas sp. AWM4_233, assembly GCF_056158285.1. Lineage (NCBI taxonomy): Bacteria > Pseudomonadati > Pseudomonadota > Gammaproteobacteria > Alteromonadales > Pseudoalteromonadaceae > Pseudoalteromonas > Pseudoalteromonas sp. AWM4_233. The sequence continues at coordinate 2,032,569 of NZ_JBSWSZ010000001.1, forward strand.
CACCCGTAATACGGTGAAGAATTGATGCTTTAGCAGTTGCTGGCATAGATATAGTCGTAAGATCTAGATTTACAGGTCTTTGCTTTTTCACAGTTACTTGCCCATCTTGCCCACATAAGGAGCTTCATCTACTTGTTTTTATAAAACCATTTATACCGAATGTATAAATGACACACTCTAAGTAAACCTTTTTTGCAACAGAAACGGATTTTTGTTGTAAAAATAGGTTTACCCACAGACGACATGGTATTAAACCGCATACAGTATATAAGGCCGTGAGTGCTTTTACAATTCTTGTTTAGATTGAGAAGCTTGCGAATTAGCCAATGGTATAATATTTAAACTCGAGTAGAATATTTATTATCCATTTTTGCATAATCCTTATAAAAATTGACTTTATACCCCTGTTATACGTTAAAATGATCTGAATTTGCTTAACATTAGTATCACAACATAACAATCGACATTGTTATTTCATAGGAGATAAATAGATGGCAGATAAAAAAGCCACAGTCCATATTGATGGTCATGATCCAATCGAACTTCCAATTTACTCTGGCACTGCTGGTCAAGACGTAATTGACGTTCGTACCTTAGGCGCTCACGGCCACTTCACATATGACCCAGGTTTTATGTCTACTGGCTCTTGTGAGTCATCTATTACCTACATCGATGGCGGTAAAGGTGTACTACTTCACCGTGGTTACCCAATCGAGCAGTTAGCTGAGAACTCAAACTACATCGAGTTATGCTACTTACTTCTTAATGGTGAACTTCCTACAGAAGAACAACATGCTGAGTTCGCTGAAGAAATCACAACCAACACTATGATGCACGAGAAGATTGCTGCTTTCTTCCAAGGTTTCCGTGTAGATTCACACCCAATGGCTATGCTATGCGGTGTTGTTGGTGCACTTTCTTCATTCTACCATGATGACTTAGACATCTCAGATGCTGAACAGCGTCACCGCAGTGCGGTTAAACTAATCGCTAAGCTGCCTACTATCGCGGCTATGTGTTACAAGTACAACATTGGTCAGCCATTTGTATACCCACGCAACGACCTTAGCTACGCTGAAAACTTCCTACACATGATGTTCTCAGTACCAGCTGAAAAGTATGAAGTAAGCCCTGTTCTTGCTAAAGCCATGGACCGTATTTTCATGCTACACGCTGATCACGAGCAAAACGCTTCAACGTCTACTGTTCGTCTGGCTGGTTCTTCTGGTGCAAACCCATATGCATGTATAGCTGCTGGTATCGCTTCACTATGGGGCCCTGCTCACGGTGGTGCAAACGAAGCATGTTTAAACATGTTAGAAGAGATCGGTTCAGTTGATCGTATTGACGAGTATGTTGCTAAAGCGAAAGACAAAAATGACCCATTCCGTCTAATGGGCTTTGGTCACCGTGTTTACAAAAACTTCGATCCTCGTGCAACAGTAATGCGTGAAACGTGTCACCAAGTACTTGAAGAGCTAAACATTCAAGATCCGCTACTAGACGTTGCTATGCGTTTAGAGCAAATTGCGCTTGAAGACCCATACTTCATCGAGAAGAAACTATACCCTAACGTAGACTTCTACTCAGGTATCATTCTTAAAGCGATTGGTATTCCAACAAGTATGTTCACTGTAATTTTTGCAATGTCTCGTACAGTTGGTTGGATCTCACACTGGGATGAGATGCTTTCTCAACCAGGTCACAAAATTGGTCGTCCTCGTCAGCTATACACTGGCTACACACAGCGCGACTACAAAGCAAAATCAGAAAGATAATGCTTTAAGATTTAAAAAAGGCCGCACTCGCGGCCTTTTTTATTGTTATAATTTGCGAAATTTTACTTAATCTTTCTAGTATGTGCCCTATCTCTGAACTTAGACAACAGTTTCCTATCTTGAATTCAAAGAGTGAAGACCCTTTTATCTATCTTGATTCAGGTGCGACGAGCCAAAAACCAAGACAAGTTATCGAGGCTGTAGATTCTTTTTATCGCGAGCAAAATGCAAATGTACACAGAGGTTTACACACATTAAGCGCGCAAGCTACCTCAGCATTTGAGCTAACCCGTGAAAAAGTCGCTAATTTTTTAAATGTTCAGAGTAATGAAGTCGTTTGGACATCAGGTGCAACAGATAGCATTAATATTATAGCTAATGGAATTAAAGCGCAGCTAAACCAAGGTGACGTGATATGCGTATCTGCTTTGGAACATCACGCAAACATCGTACCTTGGCAAGAATTATGTAAAGAAAGAGGCTGTATTCTTAGAGTTTTACCTATCACAGAATCGGGGATTTTAGATATAAAATCATCTGTTGAACTAATTTGTGAACAGAAACCAAAAATTGTTGCCATAAGCCACGCTTCAAATGCCTTAGGAAATATTCAACCTGTAGAGAAAATTATTGAAGCTGCTCATAAAGTTGCAGCAACTACCGTTGTTGATGGCGCACAAGCCTTTATGCACCTTCGTCCTGATCTTCGTAAACTTGATTGCGATTTTTATGTGTTTTCTGCACATAAGGCATTGGGACCGACAGGATTGGGAGTTTTGTATGGTAAATATGACCAATTAAATGCACTTAATCCTTTAAGGTTTGGTGGCGAAATGATCAAAGAAGTCTCTTTTGAGCTGACATCATTTCAAGATGCACCAAGCAAGTTTGAGGCGGGTACTCCAAATATTTCAGCTGTCATTGGTTTTTCTGCTGCGATCGACTTTTTAAACTCAATTGATCACAAAGAATTACAACAATATGAGCAAGGGCTTTATGACTACTTACTAACTCACTTGCGCAGCATTAATGGCATTATCATTTATGGTGATACTGAAAATAATATAGGCACGGTGAGTTTTAGATATACAAATGAGCACCACTTTGACCTGGCAATATTTTTGAATGGCTATGGGATCGCAATACGCAGTGGTCACCACTGTACACAGCCCTTAATGAAGTCACTTGGTATCGATGGCACAATCCGTGTTAGCCTTGCTTTTTATAATAATCATGACGACATTGATGCATTTATTCATGCATTAAAAGAGTCCATTGACTTACTTGAAATCTAAAAAATGACGTATAAAGAATTTAAAGAAAAACTCTCTAATTTAAAATCTTGGCAGTTAATGTATCGAGAGATCATGTTACTCGGCAAAAGCTTACCAGAAATGCCTGAGCTGCTAAAAACAGACGATGTTTTGATTAAAGGCTGTGAAAGTAAAGTCTGGCTGAGAGTTGAATTGAGTGATGATCAAATACTTGTGCTGATTGGTGATTCTGACACGCGCATTGTCAAAGGTCTGATGGGACTAATTATGCTTATGCACCAAGGAAAAACGCCAGAGCAAAGCTTAGATATTAATACCTACCATGAGTTTGAAGAGTTGGGCTTAATCAAGCATTTGAGTCCATCAAGAGGCAATGGTATCAAAGCCATTGCTGATACCATTCATGAACAAGTAAAACAGTGGCTTTAAACTGCCACTGTTTTTTTCTTTTTCTCTAGATATTTTTTTATTGCTTTTGATGAAGCGAAAAAGCCAAAACTGGCTGTGACCATAGTGGCAGAACCAAACCCTGTCGCGCAGTCCATATTCTTTGCCCCCTCAGTGCCCTGCTTTGCAAGACAAACTTCACCATCAGCTGTTGGATAAGCCAATTGCTCAGTTGAGTATACACAGTCCACTGCAAACTTACGCTTAGGATTCGTGGTGAAGTTATACTTCTTACGCAAAAAGTAACGAACTTTAGCCAATAACGGATCTTGCGTCGTTTTTGCCACATCACCATATAAAATCTGGCTTGGATCGATTTGACCACCCGCTCCACCGGTTGTGATTACTGGGATCTTGTTTCTTTTACAATGCGCGATCAACGCTGCTTTTTCATTTACCGCGTCGATACAGTCAATAACATAATCAAAGCCAGTAATATATTCACGAATGTTCTCCAGCGTTAAAAAATCATCAATGAGTTGAACATCGCACTCTGGGTTGATTTGTTTAATACGCGCAGCCATAGCTTCAATTTTTTGCTCACCCACAGAGTCAGTCATTGCATGGATCTGACGGTTGATATTGGTCACACAAATATCATCCATATCAATCAGCGTGATTTTACCAACACCTGTACGCGCTAAAGACTCTGCAACCCAGCTACCAACACCGCCAATACCAATAACACAAAAATGTGCTTCACCTAGCCAAGTTAAAGCTTGTGCACCATATAGACGGCCAATGCCACCAAATCGTAATTGTTGCTCTTCTGTCATGTTACCAATCTAAATTCAAAGGCGCTTTCCATTGTTGAAAAGCATCTGTTGTTACTAGTTTACTAAATTCTTTGCCCGTATCAGGCAAATAAGTAAAATACTTGTCTTGTCCTTGCCATTGAAATGACAAAGCAAAGGCATGCAGATATACCCTGTCGGATGGCGAGGAAGTATATGCGGTATCGCCCAATATTGGACTTGAGATACTTTTCATCGCCACTCGCAGCTGGTGTGTTTTACCTGAGAATGGCTTTAATATTACCCCTCTTAAGCCTTCACCGAGACTTGTTGAATAAAAGCGTGTTACAGCAGGGTTATTAGATGTTTTCTCGAGCTTATAAGTACCACGCCTTGACGCTGACATATCGCCTTTTATCCAACCTTGTTTCTTCTTAGGCTTGCCTTCAGTGATAGCTAGATAAAACTTATCTACTAATCGGTTTGAAAATAACTCAGTTAGGCTAGCCGCTGCTTGGCTAGATTTAGCCAAGACGATTAATCCAGAGGTGACCTTGTCTAACCTATGAACCGGGTAGAGTTTGTACTCTTGCTGCGCTTCCAAAAGCGCAACGAAACCCGCGCCTTGCTCAGAGTGAAAGCTAAGTCCAGAAGGTTTTATTGCAACGATAAAATCAGCTTCGTCAGAAATAACTTTAAGCATTGCCACTCAGAATGTTATTAACTCGAAGTAAGTCCTCAGGGGTATCAACACCAGCATAAACAGGTTTACACGCTTTGGTGATTTTTATTTGATAACCGTGGTACAAAACACGCAACTGCTCAAGTGATTCTTGAACCTCTAATGGTGAAACATCAAGATTTAGATATTCAGAAATAAAACCCGCTCTGTAAGCATAAATACCCACATGTCTTTGAAAATGCTTCAAAGGAATCGCTTCTTTTTTCGCTAGCATACTGTCTCTTTGAAACGGAATAGACGCACGAGAAAAATATAACGCGTTGTTATACACATCTTGAACAACCTTTACTGCATTTGGATTGTAAACCTCTTCTTCGTCTGCAATATCCACACTTAGCGTTGCCATTGGTGCTGTAGAGTTAAATAGCAGCTCTGCAACTTGGTCGATATTTTCAGCTTCTAATAGCGGTTCATCACCCTGAACATTAACGATGATTGAATCTTTATCTAGCGATAATTTTTCAACCACTTCAGACAAACGCTCAGTACCTGACTGATGGTCTTCTCTAGTCATCAATACATTGTCAGTAAAGTTTTGTGCGCTTTCAAACACAGCTTGATGATCTGTTGCGATATAAACCGCAGCAGCTTTTGATTTACACGCTTGCTCATAAACTCTTTGGATCATTGGCTTACCACAAATATCAGCCAAAGGTTTGCCTGGTAAACGAGTAGACGCGTAACGCGCAGGAATAACGACTACGAATTCCATTGCTCTACCTCATCAGCAGAAAGTTCACGCGCTTCATTTTCTAATAGTACTGGAATATCATCATTTATAGGGTATGCAAGCTTAGCTGCTGTGCTGATCAACTCTTTATTTTCTGCATCGTACTGTAACTTTCCTTTTGTTACCGGACACGCGATGATTTCTAGTAATTTTCTATCAAATGCCATGTGTAATACCCTTTTCTTTTAATAATAGATTGATCTTTTCAATCAATTCTTTGGTTGGTGTGGCGTTTACTTTTAAGTAATACCAATTATTTTTTGCAAATTGCTGACATTTGACGGCATCTTTTTCCGTCATAAATACAGCGTTAGATTCTATGTCTATAAAGTCTTGTTCAGTATATGCATGATGATCACGGTAATGCTTACATTCAACAAGCTTTTTACCGAGTGTTTCAAGGCTTTTTTCAAATCGTTGCGGAGAGCCAATGGCACTGACAGCAACCCCTTCGCACGGTGTGTTCTCAGCAAACACTTTGTTTTTTACGCTATAAAAGCCTGAAGCCGCTAACTGATAAGAGAAAAGACTATCGCCGCCATTCTCAATGGCTAAATCAACACTTTTAATACGTGAAGGTAGTTCACGTAATGGGCCCGCGGGAATTAAAAACCCATTTCCGAAACGTCTTTTCGAGTCGATAATACAAAACTCAATGGCTCTTGGCATTTTATAATGCTGCATACCATCATCAGAAACAATGACATCTACTTTATATTTTTCTTTGAGTATTGTGTAACTCGCTTCTCTATCTGCACCTATCACCAAAGGGCATTGCAAGCGATTATAAATTAAGAATGGTTCATCACCGGCTTCTTCTACTGTCGATGTACTTGATAACTCATATGGGTATGCAGGTGCTTTAGCGCCATACCCACGGCTGATCACACCTACTTTCAGCCCCATGCTCTCCAAATGCGGTACTAGCCATAATACAAACGGAGTTTTACCATTGCCGCCAATACCTATATTGCCAACTACGATGATTGGAATGTCAGCCTTAAATGATTTTACAATACCGAGTTTAAACAGCAGTTTTCTAAAACTTGATAGAAGAAAAAAAAGGCCACTTAATGGCGCGAGCAGCCAAGTCATCAGTGATTTTTTTTTATACCAAGATGATTCAATATAGCTCATGATTATTCGCCATATTGCATTTGGCAAAGCGCAGCATATGTGCCTTTTTGAGCAAGTAAAGATTTATGATCGCCCTGCTCAATCACTTTGCCTTTATCAAGTACATAAATACAATCAGCGTTTTCTATCGTCGATAATCTATGAGCGATAACAATAGATGTTTTTTCTTTCATCAGTTCATCAAGGGCTGCTTGAATTAAACGCTCAGACTCAGTATCGAGTGCAGAAGTGGCTTCGTCTAGAATTAATATCGGTGCATCCTTAACGATTGCACGTGCAATTGCAATACGTTGTCTTTGACCACCAGACAACATCACCCCATTTTCACCTACCACTGTGTTAAGACCATGCGGTAAGTCTTTTACAAACTCCCAAACATGGGCTTTTTTGGCTATTTCGATGATTTCTTGTTCAGATAAAACCTTATCGGCACCATAACAGATGTTGTTTGCCAACGTATCGTTAAACAACACCACTTGCTGAGAAACGATGGCAAATTGTGCACGAAGATCTTTAAGCGGATATTCTGAAATATTGTGTTCATCTAATAAAATTTCCCCCTCTTTGAAGTCATAAAAACGAGGCAATAGAGATGACAATGTAGATTTACCAGAGCCAGAGCGACCAACTAACGCGATACTTTCACCGGCTCGGATCTTTAATGACAAGTTACTTAAAACCGGTTCACCCTTCGTAGGGTAAGTAAATGTAATGTTGTTAACTTCAATATCACCCTGCGCTTTTTTGAGCTCGCGTGTGCCCGTGTCTTTTTCAATGTCTAGATCTAAAATTTCAAAAATACTTTGTGCTGCAGTAATACCACGTTGCAACTCGACATTGACATTCGCTAATTGTTTTAGTGGCTTTAACATCATCATCATTGATGACAAAAGAACCACAAATGTGCCTGAAGTAATGGTATCGATAACACTTGGCATCGCAATAATGGCTAGAATTAATGCCATAGCACCAGCAGCTAAAAACTGAATAACAGAGACACTGATAGCTCGTGTTGCATCCATTTTTACTCTTTGCTGACGGTTTTGATTATTTACTTGGGCAAAATTGGCAATTTCTTTATCTTGACCACCATAACCGTGGATCACTTTATGACCTGCCAACATTTGTTCTGAGCCACGAGTTACCCCACCCATAGCATCTTGAATATTTTTTGATATTTTTCTAAAACGTTTTGCGACCACACCCACAATTACAGCAACAATCGGAATGACGGTTAAGAATATAGATGATAGTTTCCAGTTCGCTTCGAACATAACGTACAGTAAGAAAACGACAAACGCGCCTTCTCTGATAATGACTTGTAAGGCTCTAGTAATCGCTTGCTGAACTTGCTCAGTGTCGAAAGTAATCTTAGAAATAAGTTCTCCATTGGAATGCTGATCATGAAATGAAACTGGTAAGAAAAGCATATGCTCAAATAATTGTTGTCTTAGTTTTTGCACTACCCTTGAGCCAACATAGCTTAAACAATAAGAAGCCATGTAATTAAATACACCGCGACCTAGCACAAGCACAATTACAACCACTGGCGCCCAAGTTAATACTTCTGTATTTCTTGATGTTAAGCCATCATCAATAAACGGCTGCATTAAGCGAATGAACTGGGCATCCATCGCCGCATAACCAAGCATACCAATGACTGAGAATATGGCTGCTAATTTGAAATCATAGGTATATGAAAATAGACGCTTATAAATTTGCTTTGCATTATGCTTGGCACTAGTTTGCATAGAAGCTCTCAACTACTTAATAACCTTGTTATTGTACTTCTCAAACGCATAAAACTAAATGCTCTACTGCAAATAACCTAAGCGCTAGATAATAAATCTAACTCTAACACTTGCTTTAGGTGTTAAATCCGACGAGTTAAGCTACAACTTATGATGAACATTCATGTGAAATTTCATGTTACCTCAAAGCGACTGTTGTATTTAAACTCTCAATTAAAATCGATATCGATGCTTTACCCAAAAGTTAGTTTTTTCTCTTGCCTGTTCTACTTCATAATAATCATCAAAGAAATTAATAGTGATTTGACCAGAAAGTGCGGTGTCAATTAATTTTATATTTTGCGAAGAGTAGCGTTCTTTAACCGTTTTATGGGGTAAATACCAAGGAGAGAAATAATTTCTTGAAATTAAGCCTATCTCAGGCTTTACAGCTTCTAAAAGCTCAGCACTTGAAGAGGTCTTACTACCATGATGTGGTACAAGTAAGACATCTGACCTTAATATTTGCCCATACCGTTCAACGAGTCGCTTTTCTGCTTCAAATTCAATGTCACCTGTTAATAAAATACTTCCACTAGGGCCTGTCACTTTAGCTACACATGAATTGTTGTTATCAGAGTTCATGTTTTCAATAGGCCAAATAGTCTGAATACTTATATTTTTCATTTTTATATTCTTAATATGACATAAGTTTAGCGGATCTCCGTTATGAAATGTCTTTAATGAAGCAAAATTATCAAACGTATAAAGCTCATCGAGGCCTCCACTGTGGTCTTTATCGTCGTGGCTAATGATGGTGTGCCTTAACTCTAATCCACGCGCCTTTATTTCAGGTAAAGTGACATGTTCAAACAGTGAATAAAAGTTAAAGTATTTGGCTCCTAGATCATACAATAATGCATGGTTATCAGACGCTATAAGTACTGATGTACCATGACCCACATCCATCACATCAACCTGCCATAATGGTTTTGAAATGGCATAACTAGATACAAATGAAAAGGCTGGTACAAGTGAAAATACTCTGAAGTGTTTGATTAGCAACAGCATCACAATCAGATAAAATAGCACCACAGTTTCAAGTGATAACTGTGACCATTTCAGCCATGCGAAGTCGAGAAGGCAATGCTTTGTCATATCTAATCCTGCTGACAATAAATAATCAACAAACATAAAATCTATGTTTCTAGATACACCGTTTACTAATAAACATAAGATAATGTAAGGAAAAATAACCGCACTTAATAATGGGATAACGCATAGGTTAACAAGCAAGCCAACAATACTCACCCCATTGAAATAGTAAATGCTGAGTGGCGCTAAGCTAATTAACAAAGCAAACTGAATTAAAAACAACCTAATTATAGAATTTGAAAAAAAGCTATGAGCTTTGGTTTTACTCAAAACCCATACAACGGTTGCGTAACCGATAAAGGATAAATATAAACCTGGATCAAGCAAAGAAAAGGGGTTTAACAGTAACACTAATACCAGTGCATAACTTAACATTTGAACTACTTTTACTGCTCGCCCTGTAAGGAATATATACGAGAATATGGCCACCATTAGCCATGCTCTGATTGCTGAGACGGGAAAACTACAAAGATAAATATATTGAAATGATATTAATAAACTTAAAGAGACATAGAGTTTATTAAGGTTTAGACGCTGATAACTAACCGGAAACACACTTAATGTCACCCAAGCTGCGCCCTTGACTAGATAAAAACAAATGAAAACAAGGATCCCGACATGTAACCCCGAAATTGCCAGGATATGCCCAATTCCAAGTTTAATGACATGCTCTTTTGTTTCTTCGGGTGTTTTTGATTTATCACCTGTACTTAACCCATATAAGAGCCAATTTAATTTTTTCTTCTCAAATACCGTCCAGAGCTTATCTCGATAAATTTGCCTTATACTTTTTTCTGCTGAAGTTCGCCCTTCAAGTGCTTCGATTGTTCCTTTAAAGTAAATTTGTTGTCTAAAAGCATATAATTCTGAATTAAAGCTATGATTATTTTTCCGTGTTCTAAAAACTTTTAGCTTAACCTTAGCTATGATTTCGTCTTCTTGGGCTAAATTTAAAACATCTGGTTGTATTGCTAATTGCGCTTTAACTGATTTGTAAAAGGGGATTTTTTGATTATTTATTGCTATTAATTTTACTTCTACGAGTGAGTTTTTGTGAGGGGCAATCACCTTTGTGACAATACCCTTTAACTCACTCACTTCATTCAGTACCCTTTTATCCGGTTCATAGCTATAAAAAAGCGCAGATTGTAGGCCTACGACAAAAATAGCAAAAATAAACCCTAACAATAGATTGAAAATGGGCTTAAAATAGCAACACATTACGATGAGGAATATCAGTGAGCTGTAAAACTGCCAAGTGTGAAAGTAAAATACCGCTTGAACACAGCCGTACAGAAATCCCCAGCACATCAACATTGAAGTATATGGTTGCTTGTTATGCCAAAAAAAACGATCCAAAAATTTTTACCTGATCACAATAAGGTCAAACAGCAGAAATCTTTGAAGATTTTTGGCAGTTTACTCCACGATGCTAATCTTTGGCATCTCAATCGCCGCTCTGCACGGGGCGCTTTTTCTGTAGGCTTATTTTTCGCTTTCATCCCTGTTCCTTTTCAAATGGTATTAGCAGCAGCTTGTGCAATTCCTTTTAGGGTCAACTTACCCTTATCTGTTGCATTAGTTTGGTTAACAAACCCTTTAACTATGCCGCCTATTTTTTACTGCTCTTACAGAGTAGGTGTATTTGCATTAGGTCAAGAGACACAACCTTTCCACTTTGAAGCAAGTTGGGAGTGGCTTGTGGAAAGCCTATCAACAATTGGCCCTGCATTCATGGTTGGCTCTCTCATTTGTGCATCCATCGCAGCACTCATTGGTTATTTCGGCATTGATTGGTTATGGCGACATTCAGTCAACAAGGCTTGGAATTCTCGAGGCCAATAACTATATAAACTATAGACATAAAAAAAGCCCTTACGGGCTTTTTTTATGTCTTCAGGCAAATTTTATGCTTTTCGTCTTCTTAACCACAATAAAGGAAGTGCAAAGATAGAGAGGAATCCAAAGCTTGCTGATTGTCTTTCATATTGCTCAGCTTCAGGAGGTGTACACTCTTCGATTGTGCCACCTGCGATAGGCGTTAAAAGGACGGGCACTGATACAGCTTCTTTCTCAATGTTACCTTCTGAATCCTTCATTACTTGACCTAAACTGTCACGACGCTCTACAGTTTTTGTTGCATTTGCGTATATATGACCGGATTCAGTGATTTTTGTTGCTTCTGCAATTGTGTAAGGAAACGCAGTACCGTCTTCAGCTCTACAAGGCAGGAAATCATTGATGTTTGTAACTTTGTCTGAACCAATTTCATATAAAAATGCTTCATATTTTGGCACTGAGGTGTTCTTTTCGACCTCACCTTGACCAATAATTTGCCCTTTGTCATTAATATCTCTTAACGTCGCTTTTGAGCCATTAAAGAATGCTGGGATTTCTTCGTAAGTATCGGAGTTAATATCATAGTAGAAGCCAACTTGTTTTCTTACTATAACACCACCACCAAAACTTCTACCCTGTTCATAGTAATTACCAATAACAATATTATTGTTATTGATATCTATTGCTTTACCACCTTGAATATAATTTTCGTGAGGATGAATTCTCATAAACTGGCCATCTTTAAAGTAACCAGCCTGCTCGTAAGAATAAATCCTGTCATCATCAGTATTTCTTACAACTGAGTATCCTACTGATATCCCATTTTTATTCGTAGCGAGCGCCAAACTACTGAAGGCGCTTTTTTCATCTTCTTTACGAACTAAACCCAAACCTAATTTTGCAGTACTTACCACATTTAAATTATTATCTAATTCCCATTGATAAGCTTCAGTGTTATAAAAACTTCCCCTTTGCAGATCCCATGAACAGACTTGTACTAGTTCATCAATCCCGTCACATTGTTCATTATATCTTTCTTGACTATTTTCTGGGATAGATATACTACTGCTACCAACTGCAATGTAATTACCAGAATCTAATTGAACAATATCTGTAACTAATGAAGAACCACCATAAGTATCAATTTCAGGTTCAAGCGTTACCTTTTTACCACTAGGCGAAATAACTATTCCACGAGAAGACCAATCTCTGACAAAAACGGTTTTATCGTCTTCGCCTTCTTTTTTGAAAACTTCCGGTCTGTATGGTGCAGAACCCCAAGCGACAATGACACCGTCGTTAGTAATTGCAGTCGGGAAGTTAGTTACTGAGCGTGTTAGTGAATCAGCATAGGTTGCTTGAGTATCAAAAATAACGAGTTCATCAGCAGAGTTAGCGGAAATTGTTAACCCAATACGATCATTGAGTTTTTGGTATTCAGCATCGCTGCTTTTACCAGCCAAGAATCCTAACATAAATGAATTAGCATCTGCATTTGTAGCTGTAATACCATTCTTTACATCTTCTAGTGTAAAGGTGGCTTCTTTATTTATGTCAGCCAGCGCATCTACATATTTATCATAAGCGGTCTTTAAATCTGAATCATCGAAGTTTAAATACGACACGTCAATTGAATAATCGAATAATTGTGTTGCGGCACCTATGATATCTCCAGACTCATTAACATCTGAGATAAATGTATTTTTGCCATTTTCATATCTTGGTAATTCAGTTAACTGGTAAGTAGCAGCCAATGCTGTACTACTTAGTACAGACAACATGCTTGCTGCTAAAATTGTTTTTTTCATTTTAATCCTTACTACTGATTCTGTAATTCTTCTAACTCTTCCCAGCGGGCATAAGCAGTTTCAAGCTCAGACTCTAGATTTGCCAATTGGTTCAATGCCGCTTGCGTTTCTTGTTGAGGTTGTTTGAAAAACTCTGGATCATTTACCAAAGCTTGATGTTCTTCAAGTGCAAGTTCAAGGGTTTCTACTTTACTAGGCAGTTGTTCTAATTCAAGTTTTAATTTGTAACTTAGCTTACTGCTTTTGTTACTTGTTTTATCTTTTTTTACTTCTTTTACAGCTTGTGAAACTTGCTGCTTTTCCAATTGCTTTCTTTTTTCATCAAGTTCTGCTTTATAGACCTGATAGTCTGTGTAACCACCAATAATATCAATTACTTCACCGTCACCTGAAAACGCCCAGACACTATTACAAGTGTTATCAATGAACTCTCGGTCGTGACTTACAATTAGGATCGTGCCTTGATATTGGTTAATAATATCTTCTAACAACTCAAGTGTTTCAATATCCAAGTCATTAGTCGGTTCATCTAGCACAAGCACATTGGAGGGTTTCAAGAAAAGCTTGGCCAATAACAAACGGTTTTTCTCACCGCCTGACAATGCCTTAACGGGTGTTCTTGCTCTGGCTGGCGGAAATAAGAAGTCTTGTAGATAACCCAACACGTGTCGGCTACGACCGCCCATCATGACTTCCTGCTTACCTTCAGCAACATTGTCTTGCACCGTTGCCTCTTCGTCTAACTTTTCTCGATATTGATCAAAATAAGCAACTTCAAGGTTTACGCCTTGCTTTACACTACCTGACACGGCTTCAAGTTGACCGAATAACAATTTAAGCAAGGTTGTTTTACCAACACCATTTGGCCCAATTAAACCGACTCTATCTCCACGCATAACAAGAGTAGAGAAATCATTGACAATAGGCTTGTCTTTAAATGCATGTTTTAAGTGTTTAGCTTCAAAAACAAGCTTGCCAGAGCGTTCTGCAGTTTCGATATTAAAATCAGCTTTACCTACTTGCTCAACACGCTGTTTTCGCTCTACACGCAGAGCTTTTAATGCTCTTACACGACCCTCATTACGAGTACGACGTGCTTTAATACCTTGTCTGATCCAGGCCTCTTCTTCGGCTAACTTTTTATCAAATAAGGCATTTTGCGCTTCTTCTACTTTCAAGTCATGCGCTTTTTGCTCAAGGTATTTTTCGTAGTTACCTGGATAAGAAATTAACTTACCGCGATCTAAATCTAGAATACGTGTTGCAATACTGCGGATAAACGCCCTATCGTGCGAAATAAATACAATGCCGCCTTTAAAATCTTTTAAAAACTGCTCTAGCCAGATAACACTGTTCATATCCAAGTGGTTGGTTGGCTCATCAAGTAGCAATAAATCTGGTTCACTCACAAGTGCTTTTGCCAAGGCAACCTTTCTTAGCCAGCCACCTGATAACTTCTCTAATCGCATCTCAGGTGTAAGCTCTAACTGTGCTAAAACCAGCTTAATGCGGCTTTCAAAGCGCCAACCATCTTGTGCTTCAATACGAGAAGATAATTTCTCAAATTTATTTAGCACTGACTCAGAATAATCTGATTGCATTTGCTCGCTGACATGATGGTACTCAATCAGTAAATTTGCGATGTCTGGAATGCCATTCGCGACATAGTCAAACACTGAGCCTTCAGCACCTTTTGGCGGATCTTGCTCTAATCGTGATACCTTTAAATCACCAACTTGGTTGATTTCACCATCGTCGAGTTGAACTTGCCCATCAAGTACTTTAAGTAAAGTTGATTTACCGGCACCGTTACGGCCAACAATACAAACGCGTTCACCAGCTTCAATCACCGCATCGGCATTATCTAATAGTGGGTGTGTGCCAAAAGCTAACTGCGCTTTTGCAATTCTGATTAAATCCATCTTAGTTTATAAACTCTTTTAATTTTTGCTCGTCGAATGGCCAACCTAGCTCTTGGTTGTTTTTATTTGACACAACAGGAATGGTGTACTGATACTTCTCTACCAATTCAGGCTCTTCGACAATATCTCTTAAAATTATTTGCTCAGATTGTAACTGAGCATTCAGTAACTCAAGGGCTTGCTCGCATAAATGGCAGCCCTCGGTGTGATATAGGGTAAACTTATCCATGTGTGATCAACCAACTATTATGGATCTGTTTGTTACGTTTAAAATCAGGTGAGAGCGTCTTATAAGAAATATTCACAGCCTTCAGACCTAAGCCCATTAAAGCGACTTCATCCATTTTGAATCCACGTTTGTTATTAGAGAACAATAAAGTACCTTTTGGATTTAAAATTTTCTTCACCCACTCCATCAATTTGATGTGATCTCGTTGTACATCAAACTCAGCTTTCATGCGCTTTGAATTTGAGAAGGTTGGAGGATCTAAAAAGATCAAATCATATTGACCTTGTGCGTGTTCGAGCCATTTTAAGCAATCTGCTTGCTCAAATCTGAAACGAGGGTTCTTGAGGTTGTTTAGTGCAAAGTTTTCTTCTGCCCACTTTAAATAGGTTTTTGACATATCAACTGTTGTAACCGACTTAGCACCACCCACTGCAGCATGCACAGACGCACTGCCTGTGTAAGAGAATAAGTTCAATACACGTTGATCCTTTGCATTTTGCTGGATATAGCGACGTGCTAGACGGTGATCTAAGAATAAGCCCGTATCTAAATAGTCGAACAAGTTTACTTTAAACTTTGCACCAAATTCTTCAACAACATCAACTCGATTTTGCTTATCAAAACTGTTGTATTGTGCATCGCCTTTTTGCTTTTTACGAACCTTAACTGCAATATTCTCAGCTGGAATATTAAGTTGTTCAGACGTTAAGGTGATGACATCTTGTAGACGTTTTTGCGCAACAGTATCATCAATTTCTTTCGGTGCTGCATATTCAAAGATAACCGCAGAATCGTTATAAATATCAACAGCTACATTGTATTCAGGAATGTCAGCATCATATAAACGGTAGGCGTTAATGCCCTCTTTTTTAATCCATGACTTAAGTGCGTTTTTATTTTTCTTCAAACGGTTGCCAAAAGCCGATGAACCTTCAAAGTTTAGACCTGTCTTCTCTTGACTCTGACTTATCTGCTTTTCGTTCACATCGTAAAGATAGAGTGCAACATCAAGTGGACCATTTTTAAACTTATAGGTTTTAGATTTAGCTAATTTAAGTAATTTGAATAAGCTTTCATCTGTGCCTAATAGTGCAAGTTGCCAATTTTGGAAATACTTTTTAAAGCCTAAACCCATATTTCTATATAGGTTTATAAGTTCAGCCATCGCACCTAAACGTTCACCATAAGGTAAGTTGCTTAATACAACCCCAGAACGCTTGGCAACTTGAGACAATTTATTCGCATCTTTTACACTAAAATCAATGAGATTTTCAACGCCTGCTCTGCGCGCATTTTGCTGTGCAACATTGATCACTCTTTCGTCAAAATCCGACCCCATGATCCATAGGTTGTTTTCTGTTACTTCACTTTTTAAAGCCTGTTTGATTTCATCAAATTTTGCAGGTCTGAAGCTAGGTAAGTTTTGGAATGCAAACTTGCGATTAATATTTGCAGGCACATTGTTTGCCATTCCCACAGCTTCAATCAGTAAAGTGCCCGAGCCACAACATGGGTCGAATAGAGGTTGGCTTACATCATTCAACCAGCCACTTCGCTTAACCAGTGCTGCTGCTAAATTTTCACGAATTGGCGCTTTACCCTGACGAGTTCTGTAACCTCTATCTGATAGACGTGGGCCTGAATAATCAAGATAAAGCATACAATGGCTTTTATTTAATTTGGCCACAATGCGAATATTTGGTTCAGCTTTGTCAACGTTCGGACGTTGCTCAAACAAGTCATTGAAATAATCTACGACAGCATCTTTAATCACTAAGCCTGAGAATTGAGTATTTTTTAAAGCCTGGTTTGTACCATTGAATTCAATCGCAAATGTTTGTTTTGGGCCAAAGAATTCTTGCCAAGGCTGAAAACGTGCAAATTTATATAAATCTTCTTTGGTGTTTATCTCTGCATTTTCTTCTAGAAGCAGCATGACACGTGTTGCAAAACGTGTGACTAAACAAAATCGTTGTGCTTGGCTATTATCCGCCTCAAACTTTACTGAACCAACAGACTGTTTGATAACCTCTAAGCCTTGCTCTTTGATTTCATCTACTAATAAATTTTCAATACCAATGGAAGTAAGTGCGATAAATTGCAATGTTTTAACCCTATATACTTTAATGGTCGAAAGTATATCACAGGTTGTTTGTTGCTTGCCTTGTTGAGTTAAGCTGTTTTGGTAATTTTGTCAGCTAACATCAGAGGGTGAATACGATTATTCAAAACACGTATTGCTTGGAATGGCTCTAAAGAAAGGTGCTCATCTAGTTTGAACTCAGCGTTTAAACTAATACACAAAGAACTCTCAGAGTCACACTCAACGATGAAAAATTCACCGGTTTGCTCAGATGAAGTAAGTGCAATGATGGCTTCTGTTCTATCAGCATTCCCTGTGTATTCGCTAAAAAACCAACTTTTTGCCAGCATGGGTTTTAAATGAAACTTAGCAGCTGTGGCATTCAAAGCTATTTGACAACACTGGGCGTCAGTCCAGACCTTAAAGTTTTGCAAATAGAAGTATACGTTTTGGTAGTACTCTGCATCGTCGATACAAAATTTCGGATTAGATAATGAGTCACCAGTGAGTTGATGTAGCTTGTACGGAGTGCAAAGTTGAAGCTCATCACCTAAGTCAATAAGAAGTCGGTTGCGTTCACTGCAACGTAACCACTGCCATTCTTTAGAAGCTTGCACCGTGAAATCTCCTGCCTACTAGCCATATCTAGATAGAGACAGGAGTATAACGAAAAATAACGAATGTTAAAATTGTTTATAAGAACAAATTTAAAAGGATCGTTTAGTTATATAACTGATCATTATAAAGCGTCAACAATACGCTTAACCAATTGCGGACCTTCGTAGATAAAGCCTGTGTATACCTGGACTAAATCGGCACCTGCGTTCAGTTTTTCTTTCGCAGAATCTGCAGAGTCGATCCCACCAACACCAATGATCGGAAGTTTACCTTCAGTGATCCTTTTCAATTCATTAACAACAAAGGTCGACTTCTCACGAACTGGACGACCTGACAACCCCCCCATTTCCTCTGCGTACTGTAAACCTTTAACCGCTTCACGCTCAAGGGTTGTGTTTGTCGCAATCACACCGTCGATACGATTCTTCATAAGAGACTCAGCAATTTGTTGAACTTGCACAGCATCAACATCAGGTGCAATCTTCACAAGCATAGGCACTGATTTATTGTGTTTTGCGATTAAATCCACTTGTTCATTCTTCAGGCTCTGTAGTAAGTCATCCAGAGCATCACCATATTGAAGGTCGCGAAGGCCTGGTGTGTTCGGTGATGAAATATTCACTGTGATGTAAGAAGCATGTTCAAATACTTTTCGCATGCAGTGAATGTAATCATCTTTACCCTTTTCGTTTGGTGTGTCTTTGTTTTTGCCAATGTTGATACCCAAAACACCTGTGTATTTTGAAGCTTTTACATTGTTTACAAGATTATCGACACCTTTGTTATTGAAACCCATACGATTAATAACAGCATGTGCTTCAGGTAGTCTGAAAATTCGAGGTTTATCATTACCTGCTTGAGGGCGCGGTGTCACCGTACCTACTTCAATAAAGCCAAAACCCATTTGACCAAAGGCATCAATACATTCAGCATTTTTGTCCAATCCAGCAGCAAGGCCGACTGGATTTTTAAAATCTATACCAAGAAAGTTTACAGGTTTATCTGCAACAGATTGCGACCAAGCCATACTGAGCGGTGTATTGGCAAAACGACGAAGGTTACCCAATGCAAAATCATGGGCCCACTCGGCATCTCGACCGAACATATAGCGACGCGCTAGTTCATAAAACATGAAAACTCCTTAGTAATCGTTAAAAAATCTGGGCAAAAAAATACCCCAGCAAAGCTGAGGTATTTTAGCGGTTTATAAATTATTTGGAAGTGTCACAGTTGTGGCTAAGTAACATTAATTCACGTAGCGCAACTGAAATCTTCGCAAAGTCGTGACTTTGTGATGTCTTAAACTCTTGAAGCATATGCTGCCAACGTGTTAGCAACACAGATTGAGTGTCCATCCAAGACTCTACCAGTTCATTCACATCTGCTGTGTCAGTCTCTAGGCTGTTAAGTACAACTTCAGACAATGAACGCTGTTGCCAGTCTAGCTCTTCACGATATGAAGCACGTGCTAGTGCTTGCCAGTGGTTTGTCACTGGCTGAGCTGTAATTTGGTCTAAGAACCAATGCAGACCCATTTTCGCACCTAACTTGAAATAAGTATTAGATACCATATCAATTGCTTTAGACGAGTTATCTGCAACTTCAGCTAAGTCCATTACTGAGAACAAGCTAGATAGAGATACAATTCGTGTTGCAATATCAGAAGGAACGCCTTGTTCAATCAACTTATCTGCATTTTTAGCAATAGATTCAGCTTCGTCAGCAACTAAGTAATCACTAAGGTTTGCACTTACATCTTTAAATGTCGGTGCAAAGAACGCAATTGTTTGTTCAATGGTCATAGCCTTGTTGCGGTGACGCAAGAACCAACGCGTTGCGCGACGAACTGTACGACGAAGTTGATATAGCATTTCAGTTTGAACATCTGCCGAGATTTGGTTATCTAAATCAGCAATGTCATTCCAAGTGCCTGTCATTTCAAAAATTGCACTTGCAATTGAGTAACAAAGTGCAATCTCGCTGTCTGACGCACCTGTTTCTTCATGCATACGAACCATAAAGTTAAGACCCATGTCATTAACAATATTATTCGCAAGTTTAGTCGCGATAATTTCTTTGCGTAGTGGATGGTTATCCATTGCTGCATTGAATTTATCACGAAGCGGTACAGGGAAAGAATTAACCAATAACTGACGGTAATAAGGGTTTTCAGAAACTTCATCTGTTACTAAAGACTCTTTTAGTACCATCTTAGAGTAAGAAACAAGAACAGAAAGCTCAGGACGTGTTAAGTCTTGACCGGCAGCAGCGCGTTCTGCTAATTCTTCATCTGTCGGAAGGAACTCTATAGCTCTGTCTAACTTGCCATCTTTTTCTAAGGCATGGATGAAGCGGATCTTCTCTTTAAGGGTCGCTGGGCCCTTAGACTTAGTGATAGAAAGCGTGTGAGTTTGACGGTAACAATCAGCCAATACCAGCTCAGATACTTCATCTGTCATTGCGTAAAGTAATTCATCGCGTTGCTTCTTAGTTAAGTCACCTTCTGCCACTAAACCATTAAGCAAGATTTTGATATTTACTTCATTATCTGAACACGCAACACCACCTACGTTATCGATGAAGTCCGTATTGATACGGCCACCTTTAGCAGCAAACTCTATACGACCTAGTTGGGTCGCACCTAAGTTACCACCCTCACCAAAGATTTTTGCACCTAACTCAGAACCATTAATACGCAGTGCATCATTCGCGCGGTCACCTACATCAGCATCTGTTTCAGATTGGGCTTTAATGTAAGTACCGATACCACCATTCCATAAAAGATCTGAAGGCATCATTAATAATGCTTTGATCAATTCATTTGGTGTCATGCTCGCTTTTTTAGTGCCAAGCATTTTCTTAATTTCTGGTGTCAACGTAATTGACTTAGCTGCACGAGAGAATATGCCACCACCTTCTGAAATCAATGACTTGTCGTAGTCTTCCCAGCTTGAGCGAGGTAGTGCAAATAATCTCTCACGTTCTTGATAAGAACTTGCCGCAACAGGGTTCGGGTCGATGAAAATGTGCATGTGGTTAAATGCAGCTTGTAAACGAATATGCTTAGATAGAAGCATACCGTTACCGAATACGTCACCAGCCATATCACCAATAGCAACCGCGGTGAAATCAGTTGTTTGACAATCGATACCCATTTCTCTGAAATGACGTTTAACTGATTCCCAAGCACCTTTGGCTGTGATACCCATCTTCTTGTGGTCATAACCAATAGAACCACCTGAAGCAAACGCATCGCCTAACCAGAAATTGTACTCTTCAGCAATACCATTTGCGATATCTGAGAATGTTGCCGTGCCTTTATCAGCTGCAACAACTAGGTAAGGGTCGTCTTCATCGTGACGAACAACATCAACAGGTGGCACAATGTCACCATGAATGATGTTATCCGTGATGTCTAATAGACCACGGATAAATAGCTTGTAACATTCTTGACCTTCTTTAAAGAAAGCTTCTCTTTCTGTTGGAAGTTGCTTACAAACGAAGCCACCTTTTGAACCAACAGGCACAATCACCGTGTTTTTAACTTGTTGTGCTTTTACAAGACCCAGTACTTCAGTACGGAAATCTTCACGACGGTCAGACCAACGTAGACCACCACGTGCAACTTTACCACCTCGTAAGTGAACACCTTCTACGCGAGGCGAGTATACGAAGATTTCGAATGCTGGCAGCGGTAATGGCATTTCAGGGATAGCACTTGGCTGAACTTTGAATGAAACATATGATTTGTTCGTACCATCAGCTTCTTTTTGGAAGAAGTTAGTACGAAGTGTTGCATTGATCATATCAACATATAGACGAATGATACGATCATCATCCAGGTTTGCTACGTGTTCTAGATCTTCATGAATACTCGCAACTAGCTTGTCTAAGGTCTTCTGCGCTGCAGGTTTTGCAGGAGAGAACTTTTTAGTGAATAGCTCAACAATCTTGCTTGCAATCTGAGGATAATGCTCAAAAGTATTCTCGATATATGACTGAGAGAAAGTCACACCGATTTGACGCATATACTTAGCGTATGCACGAAGAATTGACGCTTCGCGACCTTTTAAGCCACCCATAAGCACTAGACGGTTAAAACCATCATTTTCCAAACGGTTGTTCCAAACATTTGTTAGTGCTGCACGGAAACGCGCTGAAACTTGATTGAAATCAGAAATTCCTTTGCTATCAAGTAGCATAGAGAAATCCATGATCCAGTTTACTTGACCATCGCTGGTTTTCACTGCATAAGGTGTTTCACCAATAACACGTAAACCAAAGTTTTCAAGCATCGGCATTACATCTGACAAGTGGATAGGCTCATCTTTGTGAAATAAGCTTAAACGAACAATGTTAGAGTTTGCTTCTTCTTGAGGACGATAGAATAGCATTTCGAGCTTGTTCTCTTCATCTAGCGTTTCAAGCTTTTCGATATCGACAACCGCAGCTGAAGGTAAAACTTGATCTTTATATGCCGATGGGAACGCATTGCTATATTTACGGTTTAGCTCATTACCACGAGACTCGCCATTGCTTTCTAAAAGCGCTGCTTGAAGCTTATCTTCCCAAGTGCGGGCCGCTTCAACTAAATTATTTTCGATATCTTTCACGTTATATTCAATATTGTTGTCAGCTACACGCACAATATAATGTGTACGCGCTAACGTAGATTCTGAGAAGAAAGTGGTAAATTCAACTTTATCCGTTGAATTAAATGAACGGGCAAGGAGTTGCTGAGTTTCACGACGAAGCGCTGTGTTATATCTCTCTCGAGGTACATACACCATACAAGAGAAGAAACGGCCATAAACATCTTTACGGATGAATAGACGGCACATGTTGCGCTCTTGAACCTGTAAAACACCGGTTGCAACTTCTAAAAGCTCAGCTTCACGCGCTTGAACTAATTCATCTCGAGGATAAGTTTCAAGGATGTTCAATACCGCTTTGTATGCGTGCGTGCCTTTTGCAAAGTCACATGCTTCCATGATGCGATTAATCTTGCTTTTTAAGATTGGCACATCTGCTGCGCTGTTGTTGTAAAAACTTGAAGAGAATAAACCAATGAAGCGGTCTTCACCAACTACATTACCTTTATCATCAAAACGTTTGATACCAACGTAGTCAACATAAGCTGGTCTGTGAACACGCGATAACGAATTTGTTTTTGTAAGAATTAATAAGTTATTGCTACGTGCTTCTTTACGGGCGACTTCTGGTAACTCAGAAAGTAAACGACTGTTTTCATCAGACGTATTCTTCATAAGACCCAAAGAAGTACCTGAAACCGGTTTTAACTCGTAGTCCCCTTGCACTGGGTTCAAGTCATACTGGCGGTAGCCCATAAACGTAAAGTTATCTTTTACAAGCCATTCTAAAAATTCAGCGGCTTCCTTTACTTCAGCTTCAGAACAACCAAAGTTACGAGAAGGCAGCTCATTTGTCACAGAAACTAGTTTGTCTCTGATTGGCAACCAGTCTGCTACTGCAAGCGAAACGTCTTTTAGAACTGACTGTAATTCACTTGTCAAAGTTTCAATTGCTTGAGTATCTGTTTGACGATCAATTTCGATAAAGAAAACAGTTTTAGTAGAATTTGATTCTTGCTCGGCTTTTAAGTTTGAAATTGCAGAGATTTGGCTGTTTTCGTCACGTTTGATTTTCAACGGACTGTGAAGAAGAAGATGAGAGACGATGTTCAGACGATTCATTGCCATACGCACTGAATCAACTAAGAACGGCATGTCGTTTGCGATGATTTCAACAATCGTATGAGACGATTGCCAACCATCTTTTGATACCTCTGGGTTAAACACTCTAATTACGGCTTCATCAGACGTATTTTTTTCAAGTGAATTCCAAAGGCTCAGTGCTGCACCGTATAGGTCACTGTCGTTACGTTTTGCCAGATCCTCTTTAGACATATTGCTGTACAAGGCTTTGGCAAAAGTTTCAACGAGTGACACATTGTCTGCATGAACTTTCTTTTGGATCAACTTACATACATTATCTAAGATAACAGATGCTGGACCTTCATTTTGTGTCATATGTGTTCCTTAATCTATACCACCTTGAACGGTAGATTATTTGTACAGCCATTTATTAGCGTGGAGTCAGGTAAATTCTAACCTTTCTGACGCTAATAAACAGCTTTTTCGACGAAAACATTTCAAGCTTTTCAGCCATTTGCTCATCTATTCACAAATAATAGATATAAATAGGCAATCCTTGCCATTTTACAGCACATTTATTCACAATTTTTTTTCTGGTCAGGCCAGAGAAGCGTCCCTATAGCAGGCAATAACAGGACTGCACCCAACATATTCACTAAAAACATGAAGGTGAGCAGAATCCCCATATCAACTTGGAATTTAAGTGCAGAGAATATCCAAGTACTCACACCTATTGCTAGCGTAATACCAGTGAATAGTACAGCACTGCCTCGTTCAGCCAGAGCATTACGGTAGGCAATAGATAAAGGCACATTTTGCTTAAGCTGAGTCATCATCGATGAAAGGATATAGATACCATAGTCAACACCAATGCCCACACCGAGAGCAATAACTGGTAATGTTGATACAGTTAAACCAATTTCCAGCTTCACCATCAGTGCTTGCGCCAAAGTAGATACAATGTAGAGAGGTAGGACAACTGCAATCGTCGCTTTAACACTTCTAAAGCTTAATAAGCATAGAATGATGACAGCACCATATACATAGATCATCATCGGAATTTGTGCTTCAGCTACCGATTCATTGGTCGCAGCCATTACCCCTATCGGGCCCGAAGCTAACTTAAATTGTACTTTGTCTGTATTCTCTATTGACGCAAACTCTTTGATTTTAGCAACGACATGGTCAATGGTTTCAGCTTTGTGATCTTCCATAAAGATAACAATCGGCATCACTGAGCAATCGCCATTAAGTAAACCCGTGCTCGTTTCAACACGAGAAGTTGCCTGAACTAAAGAAGCACTATTACGTGGAAGTGTTTGCCACTTCAAATTGCCTTCGTTGTAACCTGCATTCACTGATTGCGCAACAGAGCTTAAAGACACTGCAGACTGCACACCTTCTAAGTTCTCGATTCTCCATTGGAAACGACTAACTCGTTCCATAGTATCAAACTCAGTACAGGCTGCAGGGTACGCTTCTACTAGTACCTTTAAGATATCTGACGAAATGGTGTATCTATCATTAATCAGGAAGGTATCTTGGTTGTATCTTGCTGTTTCATGAAGCGCTGGGGCACCGGCATGTAGATCACCAATCTTCATGTTATTTGATTGCCAATAACCAAAGGCAAATAACACAACAGAGATAAAGATGATTATTTTGGCTTTTTTAGGGTCTGTTGCTGCAACTAAACTTTCACGCATCGCAGTGAATAACTTATGCGATGATGTATCACCATCATCAACACGGTGGATCTTTGAAGAGTTAAAATAAGAAGCAAGTACAGGTAATAACAGTAGATTAGTAAAAATAATAACAGCAACACCTAAACTCGCTGTGATAGCAAGCTCACGAATAATGCCGATATCAATTGCTAATAACGTTAAGAAGCCTACTGTATCTGATAATAATGCGATACCACCCGGAATAAGTAGCGCTTTAAAACTTGCTTGCGCTGCAACTTTACTCGATACCCCTTCAGATACTTTCTTACCAATGGCATTGATCATTTGCACGCCATGGCTCACACCAATTGCAAACACTAAGAATGGCACCAGGATTGACATAGGATCTAAACCAAACCCTAAAGTAGCAAGTAAGCCCATTTGCCAAATAACGGCAATCAATGAACATAAAATTGGTAGAAGCGTTAATTTGAAACTCTTACAGAATAACCACACCATTATAAAGGTGAAGACGATAGCTATAACGAAGAATAAAACTACCCCTTTCGCACCATCTGCGATATCACCAGCCATTTTAGCAAAACCAATAATATGAATACTCACATTATCATTCTCTAATGGCTTGCGAATTTCATCCTCTAGCTTTTTAGCAAACACCAGCGTATCTAACTTTTCCTGTGTTTGTGGATCAGTCTCTAGTAATTGCGCGGTCACCATGGCACAACTGTAGTCACTGGCAATCATTCGCCCTACTACATTGGCTTTTTCAATGTTTTGCTTTACGACTGCTAACCCTTTTTCTGTTGGTGCAAAATTAGCAGGAATAATAGGCCCACCGGCGAAACCATCTTCTACGACTTCCACAAAGCGTGCACTCGGTGAAAAAATAGAATTTACCAGCGGTCTATTAACACCAGGGATAAAATAAAGCTGGTCATGCACTGATTTTAGTGTTGAGAAAAATGGTTCATTAAAAATATCGCCATTGGCATCACACACCGAAATTAAAATACTGTTGGCACCCCCAAACTGTTTTTCATGCTTAAGATACACTTTCATGTAATCATGTTGCAGAGGAATATTCTTAGTAAAGGCTGCGTCTAGTTGAATATGTGTTGCTTTGTAACCAAGAAAAATAGTGGCGAATATAAACGCCAAAACCATAAAGAGTCTGTGACGAAATACGACATATTCGAGTTTATTCAATATAGCTTGCATTACTTGCTATCTCCCCAAGTAATTAGCCCTTTTTCTGTTGCCATAATTACTTTGTTATTAAATATGGTGGCTGACAAAATTGCATGACCTGAAGGCAGTTGTTCACTAGTCACCTGCTGACCATTAAAAGCGTGGATCAACCCAGAGTTTGCTAAAAGTAAAGATGAATCTTTAAATGGCAAAATTGAATTAATTGTTGCCGTTTGCGCAATGTCGATTTCAGTAAAACCAATATCACTTTGTGACTTAATGAAAGCATTTCCTCTTAGTCCTGCAACCAGAATCTGTCCATCTGGTGTTTCGTTCACACTAAAAAAAGAACCAGGGTAAAACTCTTCAAACTTTTGCCAGGAGATGCCTTTGTCTTCACTTTTACCCACTAAACCCATTTCTCCCACAAGATAAAAAACGTTATCTTGTATTAGCAAACGATTAAAATGCGGCAGAATAAACTTAATTTCATCTTGATAGGCTTCAGGATCATCCTGCTTTAGTTCTTCAAGATATTCTTTGTCATCAGGGTGCACAAAATCACTGATGAATTGTGATTGCCAAGTTTGGCCACCATTATCAGTCTTATAAAACATGCCATAGGCACCAATAGCAAAACCCGTATTCTCATCGATGAATTCAATATCTAAGCATGGCTTGCCTTGTCCAGGTAAGTGCTGTTGTAATTGCCAAGTTTTACCATTATCTGAACTATGTACTATGGTTGCATCATGACCACATGCCCATGCTGCTTTATCAGATTTTATCGTGACAGCGGTTAAAAGCGATTGAACTGGCACTTCAGCTTGTTGCCAACTCTGGCCATCATTTGAAGTCACAATTGTGCCAAACTTGCCAACTGCAACGACTTGATTATCTGTGCTATCAACGTCTGCAAATAGTGTTGTATGTGGTTTTGCAACTTGAAGTGAAGTGGCTGGCGCTGATAATGCTTCATAAGAAGAAAAAGCCGCCATTAAGCAAAACGCGTACTGATTAAATTTCATGCTGAATACTCGAACATCTGTTGTCGAAGACAAAGAAACTTGTCTTGAAAGTTGAATAAAGTGGCTGGGTGACAGCCACTTTTTATTTCTATTTGAAGATTAACGCTTACCTTCGCGACGAAGTGCACTTTGCGTAAACTCATTGTCTTTAAATGACTGTGTGAAGTCATACATAGACTCTTCGTTATCAAGACCAATAGCTAGGTAACGGCGAGAGTTTAAGTCATGGTAAACATCTAATGTACTCCAATGCGTAGGTACATCGTAATAGTTCAAACCATGTGCCATCGCAACGCGATACATTTGATCACGGTTATCATAAATATCCGTTACATGGATCTGCCAGCTATCTTCATCAATGTAGAATACACGCTTCTTATAAATATGGCGTGTACCATCTTTAAGGTTAGCTTCAACTACCCAGACGCGGTGCTTCTCATAACGCACGTGTTCAGGATTGATATGGCCTGCGTGAAGAATGTCATCATACTTTAGCTTATCGCTGTGAAGCTTGTAGCTGTTGTAAGGAATGTACATCTCTTTCTTGCCTTTTAAAGTCCACTCATAGCGATTTGGTGAACCATTAAACATATCAAAATCATCGGTAGTACGAAGACTATCTGACGCTGTTCCTGGTGCATCATAAGCAACATTTGGTGCACGACGAACACGACGTTGACCCGTGTTATAGGTCCACGCTTGACGAGGTGTTAAGATTTGGTCCATTGTTTCATGTACAAGAAGTGCAGTACCGGCAAGTCGTGCAGGTTCTGTTACTTTTTGCTTGAACTTGAATAATACATTCGACTCTTGAAGTGCTTCAGGCGTTGCCGCTGGATCAGAATATTTAACAAGTAGCTTTTCATCAAAGCCAATAATGTTATACGAACCAGACGCCGTAGGCATTGCTTGACCACCAAAACGTGCGATTGATAGACCACGGTAACGTAATAAGTGGTTCCAAATTGCTTCTAGGCCATTTGCAGGAACAGGAAATGGAATACCGATAGCCGTATTTTTTATACCATTACCACCTTCAATCAACTCTGCAGTTTGTGCATATTTCTTAGTTGCGTCATAAACAAACTGAGGATATGCAGCACTACGACGAGTTGGGTAAATGTTCATTTTGAACGTATCAGGATACGTTTCGAATAATGCAATTTGGCCCGGACTCAATAAGTCTTTATGTTTATCAAGGTTACTCTTATCGATAGTTAAAATAACTTTATCGTCTGCATATGGGTCAATGTGGTGCATGCCCGGCTCAAAACCTGCAGGTGGCTTAGTAATACCGCCTGTCCATGCTGGAATTGACCCATCAGCGTTGCCCGCTTTCTCTGCACCAATTGGCGTTAAATCCGCACCTAATCGAGCTACTTGCTCAGCAGTCATATCTGCATGAGCGAATGGAGCAGCCATCATTGTTATAATTGTTGCTGCGATCATGCTTGGTTTTTTAAACATATAACAAGCCCTTAAATTGAATACTTAATATTGAAAGAGACAAAATCACGGTCTGCAAAGGTATTTGTTGCACCGCCACCCCAGAATGTGTTGTAGCTAAAGTCAAATGACCAAGCATTCTGGTAAGTGAAGTTCATTGTCATACCCAAAGACTTTCTGTCTTCGACAAATAGATACATAGGATCTGGCGTCGTACCATTTACATCATGTGAGAACACAATACGAGGAGAGAAGTTAACGCCAGCAAAAAGGTTATTGTAATCACCCTTCGCTATTAAACGATAACCCCAAGAAGACGCTGTTGGGAATGGGTTTGTTTCTGGGCCATTCGAAAGTGCCATATGAAGAAGGTCATACTTTGCTCCCTTCTCAATCAAAGGACCATACCCTTCAATCGTGCCACTGCGGCCAGTACCTGCAACATTTAGACGAAGTTCGTCGTAGCTAGGCATGTCTTTAATTGTTACAGCACCTACTTCACCAACTACAGCCCAGCTATCAGCACCTAAAGAAGGACCGAATAAATGCGTTGCAGTAAACTGAACTTGCATAGAGTCTTTTAGAATGTAACCTTGTGCAACTTCGCCTGGCTTAACGTAGCTCACTTCATCTCTTGCACTTAACTGAGACAGACTGCTGAAATCTTCACGAAGACCCGAGTAAGCTAGCTGTTCAGCCATACCAGCGTAAAGTAACTCTACGTCGTCAATCTGCAGAGGCTCGTCTTGACGATAAGAAAACTCACCTGAGAAAGCAGTTTCACCAATGGCTGTATTAAAACTTAAACCATAAAGCTTGATATCTTCAGGGTAAGTAATAGTAGCTTGAGTGAAAGCATTTAAATTAGTTACATTATTCTCATCAATTGGGTTTGCAGCAATATATGCTAAGTCCTGTGCAATAACATCAGCTTCAAAGTTTGATGCTTTACCAGAGATAAGCGGACGGCGGCTATGATAGTTAATGTAGTACAGCGCAAATTCTGTATCATTTAACTCAGGTGCAAACATACCAAGACGAATACCATACTGGCCTGCGTCTTTAGGTTCACTCTTACCGTTTAAGCCCTTACCTTTAAGCGCAACTTTCGTTGGGTAAGCCATATACATTGACGCTGCAGTTTGACCAACTAATTCAGGAGTTGGCTCTACGCCTTGAGCAATTAAAGCCGCTGTTGCATCAGCATAAAGGCTGTTAAGTGACTCAGTTAAATGGTGTAAATCAATATCAGGGTTTGACGTAAAACCTAACTGTACGTTTTGCATATAACCGTTTTCAGATGCAAAATCGTTTGTAGAGAAATAACTACCCGATGCAGGCAAACGAGTCTCATGCCACTGGTACTGATAGAAACCTTCTAAGGTTACATTTTCAGTAATACCTAAAGACGCCCAGAACATACCGACAGGAATAAACGCTTCTTTTAATTCAGAACCTGGCGCTCTTAAACGATCAATATCAACAGGGTTTACATTGATACCGTGAGAGATGAGTGTACTTTCACCCCAGTTTACAACTTGTTGACCTAGTCGAACAGAAAGTGGATTTTGACCATCATTCAAATCAAAGTCAGCCCAAATGAAAGCATCCAATAGACGCACGTCAGAACATACCTGCTCTTTAGTTTGTTTATCAGCACAAGGATCTACTTTTTTACCTGATACTGGGTTGGTATAGGCAAAATCACCATCTTCCATCGCAAAATCTTTAAAATACATAAAGCGCGAGAAAATACCCCAGTTATCTTTAGAGATACTGAAATCGTGAGTACCTTTAATTAATTGAGAAAAAGTGTCACCAGAATCAAAGTTCAGGTTACCAGCGTCGCCATTATTTGAATAAGCGCCTGGCTGAGCCCAAACTTGAGCAGAGCCATACTTTGTATTACCAAGACCTGCATTGTAACCAGACCAATCAAACCTTGGGTGGTTACTTTTACCAATATACTGGAAGTCGCGATCTTCTACACGAATACTTTGACCGTATGAAAAGGTTGAATCGAATGTGATGTCAAAATCACCGACTTGGAAACTTGCAGCTGAAACATTTGCACTTGTTACAGCAACTGTGGCCGCTAAGCCGAGCATTATTTTGTTTGGAACAAAGAGCGCTCTTTTAATCATTATGCGTTCCCCCTATGCGGGTTATTTTAATCAAGTTGTTGTTTTTATATTGAAGTAACATTAGAAGTGAACGTACAAAAACTCAAATTCACTAAACCAAAAGTTACTATTTTTTTGTTCTGGACACGACTTTACCCTTGGTAAGACGTCTTACCAGATAATTTATAACACGTAATTCTGCTTTATAACAAATCCTATTCTCAAAATTGTGACGATTTAATGCGCTGAACAATAAACTAATAATATTTTATTCTAAATTATCGATTATTATTCAGCCGAAATTTGAAGTTATTAATAACAATACAATTTTTGTTTTTAAGACACTTTATCAAGAGAAATAAAGCTATTTTCGTCTGTGAGACAAAGTCTAAACCGCCCCCTTATGCCAAGGGTGCTGACAAAACGTCTAATATGTGTAGCGGGAAAACGAATGCTTTTACCACCATCTTCGATTACTTGAACAAACTCGTAATCGCCTCGATAGTAAGCCATGCATTCGTCATAGCTTAAAGATAAATAAAAATAGTACTCTATCATTTATGCGTTTAATGCCTTATCCACTTTTTCAAATAAGTCATCACTCAAGTTATCAATTCTCGCAATACGCTGTAACTGAGCCTGTATTAATTGCTGACGGGAGCTGTCATAACGTTTCCATGACATAAACGGCGTCACCATTCTCGAGGCATTCTGTGGGTTAATTGCATTTAGCTCAATTAATAAATCTGCAAGTAGTTCATAGCCCTTTCCATCAATACGATGGAATTGAGCAGGATTACTGCGCGCAAATTGACCAACTAAAGCGCGCACTCGGTTTGGATTTGATTTATCGAAACAAGGGTGATCATATAAAGACTTTATTAAGTCAATCGCGCCATCATTATCTGTAGTCGCTTGAAGTGCAAACCATTTATCCATGACTAAAGCATCATGTCGCCATTGCGCATCGAATTGTGAAATTAACTGTTCAGTAATTTCATGATCGGCATTTTTTACCGCTTTAAGCGCAGACAATTTGAGTGTCATATTGTCTTGCTGGCTATTTACAAGTAACCAATCAGTTACCTCATCATTTTCAATAAGTGCCAAATAATACAGTGCCGTTGCTTTTAAGCTCCTGGCTGCAACCGCATTAGCACTTATTTCACCAGAGTCTGAGCAACTTTCATAAGCAGCGATCAGTTCTGATTGCAATTGTGTCGCAATTTGACGTTCGAATTGTTTGTAGATGTGAACCAGCTCAGTGATTGGAACAGGAGAAAACTCAGCACTAACAGTGTCAAAATTAGGTAGTTTGATCAGTTCAGAGATAAGGGCTTTGTCAGTGTTTTCTTCAGTAACAATTGATTTAAGCGCTTTAATTAAGGTGTCAGAGATACTAACTGGATCACTACCCGACATTGTGTTCACAGCGTGTTTAATTTCCATCGTGAAAGCACGCTGGGCCGCTTCCCAACGCGTAAAGTCACTAGAAGCATGTCTAAGAATATGTATCAACTCTTCACACTCGTAGTCATAGTTTACAACACAAGGCGCGGAAAAGTTTTCTAGTAAAACAGGCGTTGGCTTAGATGTGATATTTTCAAAAGTAAACTCGGCACTCATTTCTTTCAGTTCAATAACAGTATCGAAATCTTTGCCATTAGAAATAAGCGGTATCGTATTGCCTTCTGTATCAAGGAGCTCGATTGCAATCGGAATATGCAGCGGCTCAGAAACTGGATCATTTTCGGCATGAATTTGATTAAGTTTTAATGTGAAGGCTTGTTGTTCAGCATTATAAGAAGTTTCAACTTGAACCGTTGGCGTACCAAACTGACGGTACCAAAGTTTAAATTGCTCTAAGCATTTTCCACTGGCATCACTCATAGCCGCAACGAAGTCATCGCATGTAACAGCTTGACCATCGTGACGTTCAAAATAAAGTTTCATGCCTTTTTGAAAATTAGCTTCACCTAATAAGGTGTGCATCATTCGAATGACTTCTGCCCCCTTGTTATAAACTGTCACAGTATAAAAGTTATTCATCTCAATCACTTTTTCTGGACGTATAGGGTGAGCCATTGGGCCTGCATCTTCAGCAAACTGATGTGTTCTCATCGCCATAACCGCGTCGATTCGATTCAACGCGCGTGAGCCAAGGTCACTACTGAACTCTTGATCTCTAAATACTGTCAACCCTTCTTTTAAAGACAACTGAAACCAATCGCGGCAAGTAACACGGTTGCCAGTCCAATTATGGAAATATTCGTGGCCAACAATTGATTCGATTGTATGATAGTCACGATCTGTTGCTGTTTGTTGATTTGCCAAAACGCAAGCACTGTTAAAGACATTTAATCCTTTATTTTCCATTGCCCCCATATTGAAGAAGTCAACAGCCACTATCATATAGATATCTAGATCGTACTCTAGGTCAAATCGTTCTTCATCCCACTTCATGGCATTTTTAAGCGATGCCATTGCATGAGGTGTTTTATTTAAATTGCCTTTATCAACAAAAATCTCAAGCGCAACTTCACGACCGCTTCTGGTCACAAAGGTATCTCTAAGAACATCAAAATCACCGGCTACAAGGGCGAATAAATAACTCGGCTTTTTATGTGGGTCTTGCCACTTAGTGAAACGACGTCCGTCAGGCCAAGTGCCCTCTTCGATTTTATTGCCATTAGATAATAAGTAGGGAATGTCTTTATTAGCAATAATTGTTACTAAGTAATCAGTTAACACATCGGGTCTATCTAAGAAATACGTGATTTTTCTAAACCCTTCAGCCTCACACTGGGTGCAATAAGCACCTTCTGAAAGATAAAGGCCCTCTAATGATGTATTTGTACTAGGAGAAATCGTGTTCTCAATTTCTAGTGTGAATTCATTTGGAAGATTCTTGAGCGTTAATGATGTCTCAGTTTGAACAAAATCTTTAAATAATTGACCATTCACTTTTACCGAGATCAAGTTTAATTCAACACCATCTAGACAAAGCTCAGAGACTGCTTGCGCTGCTGAATAAAGTGCTTTGCTGACTACCTTGGTATCTGTTGGGTGTAATTCTACAGTTAACTCTAAATTCGTTACTGTGTGAGAAGGTGCTTGATAATCTTTTAAATACTTAGCTTGAGGCTGGCTTTGCATATCGAATTCCTTAAAAGAGTTAGCCCTTTAAAAAGGGCTAATCATTATGCATGGATTATGCTTGTTCTTTGTCTAACTGTTTTGGCTCAATTTTTAAAATCTTAATGCCTATGTACGCATAGATTATTGCCAAGAATGGATTAATTAAGTTGAAGAAGGCATAGACTGCGTAGTCGAGTGGATTGATCATTAATACACTTTGCATATACGCACCACATGTATTCCATGGGATTAATGGGCTGGTAATTGTACCACCGTCTTCAAGTGTTCTTGATAAGTTCACACTTTTTAACCCACGTTTTTTATATTCTTCTTTAAACATACGTCCAGGTACAACAATGGCGATATATTGATCAGCGGCAATTAAGTTCGTACCGAAACAAGTTGCAATCGTTGACGCTATCAACGAGCCAGTACTGCGTGCCACTCTTAAAATACTTCTTACAAACACTTCTAGTAAGCCTGTCTTTTCCATAATGGCACCGAACATCAAAGCTGTCATGACCAACCATGTCGTTGTCAGCATACCAGCCATGCCACCTCCACTTAATAAGTCGTCCATGGTGCCATCACCTGTTTGAATTGCGAAACCATCATAGAATGTCGCCCAAACAAGTTTAAAGTAACCGACTAATTGCCCTTGAGATACATCAACTTGCGTGGCAAGTAAATCTGATTGAAAGATAAGTGCCCAGACAGCCCCGATCACTGCACCAATTGAAATTGCAGGAAAGGCTGGCATTTTCTTATAAGCCAAAACAAGCAATACAATCAAAGGAACCAGCATCATAGGGTTGATATTAAAGTTGGTATTTAAAATTGAAACAATTTCATCAATTCGACCAATATCACTTGATACATCTGCACTGAACCCCATGATGACAAAGATGATCATCGCAATTACAAAGCTTGGTACCGTCGTCCAAAGCATATGTTGAATATGTTCAAAAAGGTCGCTGCCAGCAACAGCTGGGGCTAAATTCGTTGTTTCAGAAAGCGGGCTTAATTTATCACCAAAATATGCGCCTGAGATTACCGCACCCGCTGTGACAACTTGATCTAAACCAAGACCTGTTGCAACACCAAGTAAAGCGACACCTATGGTGGCAGCAGTCGTCCACGAAGAGCCGATACTCATTGCAACAATCCCACAAATTAGACAACTCGCTGCATAGAACCATTGTGGACTGATTATTTGTAACCCGTAATAGATTAATGTCGGGACAGTTCCTGAAAGCAACCACGTGCCAATTAAAGCACCAACCATCAGAAGAATTAATATAGCGCCCAAAGATAAGGTGATGCCTTTGATCATTGCCTCTTCTAATAAACGCCAAGTGTAGCCATTTTTTAAGCCAACGAGGGCAGCTGTAAATGTGGCAAATAGAAGTGCAATTTGATTAGGACCTGATGAAGAGTTGTCACCATAAAGATACACTGCAGATCCTAATAAACAGACCAATACAAAGATTGGTATAAATGCATCAAGAAATGATGCTTGCTTTTGTTGTTTCAACTGGGTTCTCCCGGCAAGGTGGACCTTGCTCTAATTAATATTCAAAAGGCTCAAGGCCGTTTTTATTTTTATATCATTTACACGATTGAATATTTGCTGAAGCACTGACATCTTCTCAGTGTTTTAGCAAAAGTTCAGTTTTTCGTGTGGAAGCAATACCTACCTTTTCAATTGACTACTCAATTTCAAAGATTGGTTTTATTCACGGTAATCTTCTTTTATGAAAAAATTACGTACTTATTCCAATAATAACAAAACATATTGCTTAGAGTAATAAAAAAGGCGCCGAAGCGCCTTTATTAAATGGGTTCTTGCTTAATTTTGAAGATTGTTCTTTGCCAATCGCCCATATCTGATTAAATCTTGAGTGATCAGCGCTGCTTCTTCTAAATAAGGGTCAAGCTCAGAGATTACATCGGGCACATCGTCTAAGTCTTTCACTGGTTCTAAACCAAGACGTTTTAATCTTTCATTTGTTCTCGCTAATGAACGCTGCTCTGATTCCTCTCTGTCTTTTAGCCTCTGAGATTCAACTAAAGAGATAAAGTTTTTATCTTTTTCTTCGTTATAACGAGCTATATCTGCCAATACATAATTAAATTCAGGCTCTTGCGCCACACGTAATGCATGCTTTTCGTTTAAATATGTTACAAGCGGGTTTAAGTTATCTAAACTCTTATATTTCGCTTGCTTAATCTTATCCCAAGGCAACGCATTGTCCTCTTG
This sequence comes from Pseudoalteromonas sp. AWM4_233, assembly GCF_056158285.1. Taxonomy (NCBI): domain Bacteria; kingdom Pseudomonadati; phylum Pseudomonadota; class Gammaproteobacteria; order Alteromonadales; family Pseudoalteromonadaceae; genus Pseudoalteromonas; species Pseudoalteromonas sp. AWM4_233. The sequence continues at coordinate 2,069,341 of NZ_JBSWSZ010000001.1, forward strand.
ACTCTCCCCCCACTCTTCAGGTTCGATAGCCGAAGGTAATAAAATGTCAGGTACGACACCTTTATGTTGCGTGCTACCGCCGTTAATACGATAAAACTTCGCAATTGTGTAAGTTACGCTGCCGAGGGCATTGCTGAATAAGTCATAGTTTTTTGCAAGAGGTCTGTGCTGCTGCACTGTACCTTTACCAAACGTTTGCTCACCAATTACAATACCACGACCGTAATCTTGAATAGCTGCAGCAAAAATTTCTGATGCCGATGCGCTATATCTGTCTACAAGTACAGTGATTGGACCATCATAAAAAGTAATGCCGTCTCTGTCTTTTTGAGCTTCTACTCGATTGTATGCTGTATGAATTTGAACAACTGGACCTTGGTCGATGAACAAGCCAGTCAATTGCGTAGCTTCATACAATGAACCACCGCCATTTTGACGAAGGTCAATCACAATACCATCAACGTTTTGTTCTTTTAACTTTGTTAGTTCGACCTTAACGTCTTTAGATAAGTTGTTATAGAAACTTGGGATCTCAATCACACCGATTTTTGAAGTTAAATCAGAATATTTTGCTTCAAAAACGTCAGATTTTGCGGCTCTATCTTCTAGCTTGATCTTATCTCGAACAATTTCAACCACTTTAGGCGTGCCATGGGTATCTGAACCTTTTAAATACTGAAGACGAACTTTAGTGCCTTTAGGACCTTTGATCAGATCAACAACGTTATCTAAACGCCAGCCGATAACATCGACAAATTCTTCACCCTCTTGAGCCACACCAACAATTTTATCATCTGGCTTAATCTTTTCAGACTTGTCTGCCGGACCACCTGGCACAAGTGAACGAATAACTGTGTAGTCTTCATCATAACCTAGTACTGCGCCAATGCCTTCTAACTCAAGATCCATATCCATCTTGAATTGTTCAGCTCTGCGTGGCGATAAGTAGGATGTATGTGCTTCAATGCTTCGCGCAAACGCATTCATCACGACTTGGAATGCATCTTCACTGTCGGTTTGACTTAAACGTTTTAACGCATTGTTGTAACGTTTAGTCAGTAATTCTTTAATTTCAGGCCACGTTTTGCCTGTCAATTTTAAACGTAACGCATCAGATTTTACGCGTTGACGCCAATACTCATTCAACTCGTCTTGAGTTTTAGCAAACTCAGCTTCTTCTCTGTCATAGTAAAATGCATCTTCTTTATCAAAAGTCATTTCTTTATCTAGCAGCGAGATGGCGTATTGAAAGCGTTCAAAACGGCGTTGTAAGCTTAAGTTGAATAAGTCATAAGCAAAATCAAGTTTGCCTGACATAAGGGCATCGTCAAATTGCTTTTTGTTCGCTTCAAAACGCGCAATGTCAGATTGCAAAAAGATAGACTTACTGAAATCTAGAGACTCAACATATCTATCAAAAATTTGCTCTGACAGCGCGTCATTGAAGCTAAATCGCTTGTAATGCTGTCGAGTAAATAAGTTAGTCACCCTTTTACTTGCTGTTGTATGCTGAGCCTCTTGCTTTAATACGGGAATATCCTTCGCTGTAACAGCATCAACTGCAGCAAAAGAAGCACTAGAGATGAGTGCAGCGACAACGGGAATGAGCGAAAACTTTTTACTCATACACTACTCCTTAAACGATAAATAAGCTGTCAGCTTTTGTTTTAACTTGCATACCAGTTACTAGTTCAACATGAACTTCGTCTTTGTTTACTTCAGTAATGGTCGCATTAACAAGGGCCTGACCAAGTTTAACTTTTACTTTGTTATTAACCTTGACTTCAGAAGCTGGCAAAGGTTCAACTTTTCCTGAGCTACGTTTTGCTTGTTGAGCTGCAGGCTTCTTGTTAACTCTAGCGCCTTTGTCGTTAGAACGTGACTGACCATGCGGTTTCTTTTTGTAAGATTTTGTGTCACCGTCTTGTTGACGAGGACGCTGTGGCTTTTTACGCTTGGCCATTTTTGCACGGCTTTCTTCAAGTGCTTTTTGAGCGTGTTCAATGTGCTCTTGTTCCACTTTTTCAGCATCATTACCATCTAGGTCTACGCGGAATTCATTTTTAGTTACGGCTTCTAAATAACGCCAATTTGAGGTGTACTTGCGAAGTGCTTGACGAACTTGCGTTTTACTTACAACTTCTGAACCTTCAATACGTTCAGCAACGTCTTTAAAAATACCAACTTTTAACGGTTTGATGCCGTCTTTTTTCTTGAAGCAGTTAGGGAATTCTTTAAATAAGAACTCCAATACTTCATTAATGTCTTTTAGCTTGTTTGTGGTTTCCATGTTTAACCTATTTTTTATACCTGTTCATCTAATGATGAATGAATATAGTGAGTAACCCAATCTGTTAACTCTTCAAACTCAGCCTCAATAAGTGCTAAATCACCACGAAGATGTTCCCAGATGCCGTTAATCAAGTTGTCGATTGTTTCACAATCTAAATCATCAGGTAGCATATCCCATGCAAAATGAATTAATTCATTTAAGGTTTCTGCTACCTGCTCTTCTTCTCCTTCCCAATCACCAACATCATGAATGGCAAAAAGATAATCTTGTACATTTAAAAGGTCTTTCACTAAAGTGTGGCCTCAAAAATCTTCACTATTTGTTCAAGACCTGCTTGGTCATCTAAATCAAAGCGAGCATGCAGTGGGCTATCAATGTCTAACACGCCAAATACTTCACCGTTTTTAAAAACAGGCACTACAATTTCAGAATTTGATGCTGCATCACAGGCGATATGACCTGCAAAAGCGTGCACATCTTCAACAAGTTGTGTACTTTTCGAATGTGCTGCAGTACCACATACCCCTTTTCCAACCGGAATACGGATACATGCAGGGTTACCTTGGAAAGGCCCTAACACTAACTCGTCAGGGGTATCGATTAAGTAGAAACCTGCCCAGTTAACGTCATCTAACGATGTAAAAAGCAAAGCACTGAGGTTTGCCATGTTTGCGATTGCGTTTTTTTCGTCGCTGATCAAACCTTCGGCCTGTTTGGCCAAAGATTGATAGAAGTCTGTTTTTTGCATTCGACTCATCAAAATAAAATGTTCAAATGCTTAAGGTACTCTTTAGCGTTAAGAATTAAAACCTTTTCAGCAGAAAAACTGTTAATAAACTGAAAAACAGAGCATTAATTGGTTAGTTTTCAGGCTGCGCGTTAATTAAAGCGTCTTAAGCCATATAAAAACAGACCTGAAGCAAGTGCAGCCATCACTGTATTGACTAAAAATACCATACCTGCTGAAGCTGAAAACAAGAAGCTAAATAAGGCCCCGCCAAGCATCCCTAGCGTCAAGACACCTGAATATTGAACTTTATTATATTTATACATGAGCATATAACCAGGCACGACGAGTAACGCCATTGAAAGGCCGACTATATACGCATTAGCAATGGCACTCATCAACAAAGAAAAAAACATTTTTGCCCCACCGCTTTCTGCACTCAGTGCGTAGTATACCCCTAACGTTGTCCCTACAATTACAGGAGCCAGTAGTGACATTGCCACACTTTTAGCCAGTTGTTGTTTCATTGCGTCTCACCCTTCTTTTTATTGTATGAATTAGAGAGTGTATGAAAACGTACAAATAACCAGTGGACTTTAGTCGAAGCTCTAGCCAAGTGAGAGAAAGAAATGCAAAAAAAAAGCCGCTAGTAATCTAGCGGCTTACTTATTCTATGAATAAGTGGCGGAGAGATAGGGATTTGAACCCTAGATACGCTATTAACGTATGCCGGTTTTCAAGACCGGTGCTTTCAACCACTCAGCCATCTCTCCGAAGTAGGAACTTTTTGATTGTTCAAAAAGTCAAAATTAGTGGCGGAGAGATAGGGATTTGAACCCTAGATACGCTATTAACGTATGCCGGTTTTCAAGACCGGTGCTTTCAACCACTCAGCCATCTCTCCGCAGCGGGGCGAATAATAGGGAAAGCTGAGGCAGTTGTGAAGCTTTTTTTTCAACTTTTTGTTTAACCGAGCAAAAAAAGGACACAACGTTCGTTATTTCAGCGAAAATGGTCATTCAGTATATCGAAATCAGGTTTTTATTGTGTTTGACCCAAAAAAAACCGATCGGGTATTTGAATAACTATATTTGCCCACATTTATAAGACTTGATACTCTTAGGTAGTTCATTTATCGGAACATTTGTTTCATTTAAGGAGTTTAACCATGGCATTCAATCATTCGTACGGCGCCGCTAAACCGGTAATGTCGACAATTGAAACGAACAAGGTTTTAAAAAATACTTATTTCCTATTGGCTATGACACTGGCATTTAGTGCAGTGACTGCCGCTATTTCAATGACAATGGCATTACCACGCTTCACTGGCCTGGTTTGCTCGTTGATTGGTTTTGGTTTGATCTTCGTAATTCAGAAAAAAGCCAATTCATCATCAGCAATCGGTCTAGTATTCCTTTTCACTGGCATTATGGGTTTTGGTTTAGGTCCTCTACTTGCTCATTACGCAGCAATGCCGAATGGCGGCCTACTTATTACTCAAGCGCTAGGTTCTACTGCACTGATTTTCTTCGGTCTTTCAGCGTACGCGTTAACAACTAAAAAAGACTTCTCTTTCATGGGCGGTTTTTTAACTGTTGGTTTAATCGTGGTTGTAATCTCAAGCCTAGTAAACCTTTTCATTGGTAGCTCAGTTGCATTTATGGCTATAAACGCTGCTGTTGTATTGCTGATGTCAGGTATGATTTTATTCGATACAAGCCGTATCATTAACGGTGGCGAAACAAACTATGTAATGGCAACGGTAAGTCTTTACCTTAATATCTACAACCTGTTTGTATCACTACTTCAACTTCTTGGCATGTCAAATGATGACTAAGTCATAAGTTTTGTTAAAATAAGCCCCACATGGGGCTTTTTTTATGAGAAAAATTTGCGTAATTTCGTCTTGTCACTGCATTCTGGTGTAGATGATCACCACAATGTATTCCTTTTAAAACGATTTGTTGATGCTGCTTTACAAGCTGGTCACCAAATTGATTGTATTTTCTTATACCAAGATGGGGTGTATCACGCCAACCAAAATATTCAACTCGCAAGTGACGAGTTCCCTCTCGTAGAGACTTGGCAATCACTTCATGCTTTAAACATTCCTATTTTACTGTGCGTCACTGCAGCAGAAAAACGTGGCATTGATATAGATAACACGGGTAGCTTTAAAGTTGCAGGTCTGGCTGAGTTTTCAATGTTGGCAGCAAAAGCTGATAAATGGGTGCAATTCAAATGAAGAATATTTTAGTCATCAGCAATAAAGCCCCTTTCGATAAAATGCATATTCGCGAATCATTGGATACGTGCTTAATTTTCGCAGCCATTGAGCAAAACATCAGTTGGCTATTTAAAGATGATGCTGTTTTAGCTTTAAAAGCTGGCTATAACCTCTCAAATTCAGGTTTAAAAGATTTTTTTAAAACCCTTAAGACGCTTGAAATCTATGATGTTGAACAAGTCTATGTGTGTGCTGAAAGCCTTAAAAAGTATGCGATGACTTCCGATAATTTAAGTATCGAGGTCACCCCTCTCTCTTTAGAAAAGCAACAATCACTAATTTCTAACCAAGATCATACGGTAGTTTTATCATGAGTACTGTTCATATTTTCTCAAAGCCGTTCAGTAACTATAGCGCCACGACAATTGAGCTGATACAAAATGACGCTAACCAGCTTTTATTAACCGGTGATGCTTGCTTTGATTGGCACGCGTTTACATCACTACAAGTGAATAATATATATTTATTAAAAACATGTGTTGAGCTTCGAAATATTGAAACTTCAGACGCTGTTAACTTAGTTGACGACTCAACTTGGGTCGAGCTAATCACCACCAACAACACAGTAAATTGGTAATATGATCGAATTTAATAACACCCAAATAGAGACCGATAAGCAAGGTTACTTACTTGACCATACACAGTGGTGCGAATCATTAGCGCCAATTATTGCTGCGGAAGAAAATATCGAGCTATCAGAAGCACATTGGGAAGTTGTGCGTTTTGTCAGAGACTTTTATGAAGAGTACAACACCAGCCCTGCAATCCGTATGCTCGTGAAAGCCATGGCCAAAGCGCTTGGTGAAGATAAAGGCAATAGTATGTATTTATATAAACTATTTCCAAAAGGTCCAGCTAAACAGGCGACAAAAATAGCTGGTCTACCAAAACCTGCGCGGTGTATTTAAGCATCTAACCAAAATTTAGTTATAAAAAAAGGGCTGATTATCAGCCCTTTCTCATTTTTTAGACCTTACTTAGTATATGCTCGTGGCATATCTGAAGGCGTATTGTAACGGTCACGTAACTTGTCATGGCGTGAATCATTTGTATTCACTTTTTCACCGTTGATCCACATTGATTCAATACTTGTGCTGAATTCAAATGGATCTGCACTCCAAAGTACTAAATCAGCGCGTTGACCTTTAGCTACTTTACCTGCATTCAGACCAAACACATCTGCAATATTGCTTGTTACTGCTTTTAATGCACCGTCATGGCTCATGCCATTTGCAACAGCAATACCCGCATCAAAACGTAGCTGATAGACATTGTGGCTTGAGTCCGAACCCACTGCTAAAAGAACTTTAACACCCGCTTTTTCAAGCTCACCCGCCGTTTCAAGACTTGCGTGAAGCGAATCAAAGTCACTAGGTAAATTGCTAACAGCGCTTAAGATAACCGGCGTTTTGCTTTCAGAGATCTGAGTTTTTACCAAAGGCGCATCTTCAGCATTCCAAAGTATTAGGTTTAAGCCAAACTGCTTTTTAACCTTTAACAACTCTAAAATGTCTGATGCACGAGATACTTTAGTAATAACAGGTAGCTCGCCTTTAAGAACTTTTGTTAAAACCTGCTCTTCTTTACTAGGCTCGTCTTTCTTATCCTCTTTTTTGTCTTTCTTTGCTAATTTCTTTTGTTGACCTTCAAGTTTGTCAACTAACTGCTTTAAAGACACTGCACGAGAACCACTGCTCTTTGCACCTAAACGCACAATCAAGGCTGTCTCTGTAGCTGTAACACTTTCAAAGTCACCTGTAAGGTCTGTTACAAAGCTTAAACCTGAGAAAATGCTCTCACCACCACGTGGTACAACCACGTTTTGTGTTAGACCACCTTTACGCGCATAAGGAATTAACGAAGAGCGAGGGTTAAATGCTGTGCTTGCATCAAACATTGCACCCGCTTTTTTGTCATGACCATCGTTTGAGCGAGAAACAGCCCCCACTTCAACAAGACCCACTTGATTCATTGAACCAATGAAACCCGGCGTTAAGATTTTGTCTTGCGCATCGATAGTTACGTCTGCTGAAACTGATGATGGGTTAATGGCAATGATTTTACCGTCTTCGATTAGTACTGTGGCGTCTTTAAGTACACCTTTATCAGTCATAGTATGAACTGTGGCATTCGTAATTGCCGTAACTTGTGCAAATGCTGTAGAGCTCGCAAGTAAAGCACCCGTTACTAAAGATAAATTAAACTTTTTCATGCTTTACTCCTATCGCTGACCTAGCATAAAGTCACTGACTGCTTGATACTTTTCATCGTTACGGTCATATACTTTTGCACCATCAACGTAAACTTCTTGTGCTTTACTGTATACGCTGAACGGGTTTTTATCCCAAATTACAACATCAGCCTGTTTACCCGCTTCAAGTGAACCTGTTTTATCTGCAACACCTAGTGATTTAGCTGCATTGTAAGTGATCCACTTAATTGCATGTTCTTCAGTTAGGTTGAAACCATTTTGGTTCGCTGTGTACATGATTTTTGCAGCTTCTTGGTTTAGACGCTGAATTGTCGTGTCTGAATCTGAATGAACAACAGCACATGAGTTCTTAACTGCATCAACGATAGCCACGTTTTCTTGAACCATGTCATACGCTTCCATCTTGAAGCCCCACCAATCTGGCCAAAGCGCCGCACAGTTGCCGTTTTCGGCTAGTAAGTCAGCGACTTTATACGCTTCAATACCGTGGTGGAAAGTACCAGCGTGATAACCAAACTCTTTAGATAGGTCGATCATCATCGCCATTTCTTCTGCTTTATAACAGTGGTTATGGATCAGAATTTCACCGTCTAATACACCACGTAACGTATCGTACTTAATATCACGCTCAGGGGCTGTTGGGTTCAAACCAGCTTTATAAGCAGCTTCATATTGCTCCCAAGCCGCTTTATATTCAGTTGCTTCGATCCAAGCTTGACGGTAGCCAGCCATGTTACCCATACGCGTATATGGCGCAACGCCTTTACGGCCATAAACACGTTTCGGATTTTCACCACATGCCATTTTTAGACCGTATGGTGCATCAGGGAATTTCATTGCCTGCATGGTATGTGCTGGCACATTTTTTAGTGTTACTGCACGACCACCAAACAAGTTAGCTGAACCTGGTAAGATTTGTAGCGTAGTAATACCGCCTTCACGAGCACGGTTGAAACCAGGATCTTGTGGCCATACCGAGTGCTCAACCCATACTTCAGCAGTGTTCGGGCTGATCATTTCATTACCATCTTGGTGTGACTCAACCGATGGGCTTGGGTATGCGCCAAGATGCGAGTGAACATCTATGATACCTGGTGTTACCCATTTACCAGCTGCATTTACTGTAGTATCAGCTTGAACGGCTAAGTCTTTGCCTACTTGTTGAATCTTACCGTCAACAATATATACATCAGCACTTTCTAAACGCTCACCCGTGCCTGTCAGTACAGTGGCATCAGTAATTAACACTGATTTATTAGACACTGGCTTATAAGTACTCGGATATGGATTTTTTTCGATTGATACAAACTCTTTTTGCGGGCCTTTATCCTGACATCCAGATAAAGCTGCAGCAAGTGCAAGTACAACCGTAGACATTGCAAATTTTTGCATAAGGTTATCTCAGTTTGTTGATTTTAGTTTGTCATTAATAGGTTACGACGTGTGTAACTGTCACTGCAATGATTTACGATGAAATATTACATTTTTACGCCATATAACAAGCTTAAATATAAAAAGGTTTAAAAAGTGAGTTGTAAGAATTACCGAAAAGTATGTCGTAAATGAAACATTTTGCCATTCACCGTTGCAAATAAATACTTTCAGATAATATAAGGTACAAATTATGAAAACAGGCTGTTAATAATGAAATATCTACAATTTTTTTCAGTGTTGAATTTACATTTCAGGACTATAAAAACCAAGTAAAACAAGAGCTTAAATAGCTAGAAATATAAAACACATTTCATTACATTCTGTCGATTTTGTTTTACAGCATTCTGTTTAAGAACAGGCAATACTAAACCTGTATCTCATAAACACATGGAGCAAAATGATGAATACTTTAACTACATTAGGTGCAACTTTACTTCTAGCAACATCAACATTTGTAGCAACTAATGCAAATGCAACCGAATTTACAGCTGCTGACAACTCAATTGGCACTCAACTATGTATGGCAGTTGCGAAAGACGACAAACTAGCACTCTCGCAAAAAATGAAAGATGTGCGCATTAAAAAGCACTCACTAGTAAACAAGTTAACCTGTAATGATTTAAGCGTCGCTAAATTTGCCGCAACTTATGATTTAGAAAACAGTGCTAAATTTCTAAACCTTGATTTGAATACTGTAACCACGATTCGAGACTTAGCGGCTAAACGCGATCAGAAAGTACTGGTTGTTGCTGGTTCAAGATAACTGCGGGTATGATTTATATGTTTTACGAACAAAATGCGTCAAATTATCTTATTTGACGCATTCTATTCTCTAACCTAAAACCGCAGCGGCTAAACCGAACAAGCCGCCAAATACACCGCCCCAAACAACTAACCACCCCAAATGAGTTCTGATCATATTTTGAATAATGTCTTTCACCATCACAGGGGTTAACTCTGCAAGTCTGCCATCGACTGCTTTTTCAATGGTGGAAAATATTTTATCTGAGCCACCATGGCTAAATAGTTCGTCTTTTAATAACTGCTTAAATTTTTCTTCTTCGGTAATCTCTATTATCGCCCCTTGCATCTTCTCAGTGAATGACTCACGCATTGGCTCTAAGGCTTCTTTTCCGCCGAACATACCTAGCATCGGACCAAATTGAGACCCTTCAATCACAGTGACTAACTTATCGAAGGCTGGGCTTAAATCTACTTTCTCAATAACAGGTTTGAGATCTACGTCACCTTGACTTTCTAATACCGATTCTATTTTTTCTTTGGTAAAGAATTGCTCCAGAATGAGCGAGCGTATTGATGCTTTAAATTCTTTAAACTTTAGCGTGATAACACCGCTGCCATATAAAAAAGGGACTTTTTCAAACAACATATGGATTGCAATAAGGTTTGTCATTGCACCAGACAAAGCAAATATACCAACTGAAAATAAAATCGGTTGAGGGTAAAAATAGCCAATAAAAACCAGTAGACATGCAATTATGTTAGTAATGTAGCTCTTATTCATTTGTCCTCCCATGTTAAGGACACGGATTGTAACTATGCTTTTGCGCAAAATACAGATTCAATCACAAATATCATGGATATTTTTGTTTGCTTTTATTGAGTTATTTGAAATTTAAACCATAGTTTTAGTATTCAAATCGAAAAAGCTGAGCTGTCTTATGTGGCAATGTGTCAAACAACAAGTTTCCGCGGCCATTCATACCTCTTTTGAATTAACCCAAAAACACGCAATTACTACACACTCTGCTTTCAAGCACTATAAGATTTCTGATGATAACCACTGCTTTTTAGTCAAAGTTGCCCCAATAGAGCAAATTGAACTTTTCGAAGCCGAGAAGCACGCCAGAGATACCCTCACCAGAGATTCTGATTTCATCATTGCAGACACAATAACACTGGGCACCTCAAAAGAGTTTGCATTTATCGTATTAGAGTTTCTAGAAGATTTAACATCTCAGGATAATTGGTATCTATGCGGGCAAACCTTAGCAAAAATGCACATAAAGTGTGAGCAAGAAATGTTTGGCTCAGATGAAGATAACTACGTTATTGACCAACCTCAGCCAAATCAGTGGCATAAGAAATGGCACATATTCTTTGCTGAAGAACGGCTTGGCTGGCAACTACAACTCTTATCAGAACAGGCAATAAAACTGGTCGATATTGATGAATTTGTGCATATCATAAAGCCCCATATCCCTCATCACATTACACCGTCTTTATTACATGGCCATTTTTGGAAAGGAAATATTCGTTTCTATCATGGTAAGCCCATGTTGCTTGACCCTGCTTGTTATTACGGCGATAAACTTGTTGATATTGCAACAGCCGAACTATTCGCTACATTGCCTGATGAGTTTTATGCCGGCTATCAGTCAGTCTCAGCGATTAATTTATCGCCTATCTTAAAAGATATTTACCAACTCTACCCACTTTTAGTGTTAGCTAACCGTTTCTCTGGTGATTACATAAACCAATCGAAAGAGAAAATAAAACACATACTTGAACAGCTCTAAACTATACAAATTTTAACAACAATGTAATTCTCATGACAGCTGCTATATTTAAGTTACACTCTTTGATTTATGGAGGCTTCCATGAAGTCTTTATATCAACAACGTATTAGCTGTCCACATTGTGGCCATCATGTATTTGTCAGTTTAGATGCAAGCGAAGGCGATCAAGATATGTATGAAGATTGTGCTGCGTGTTGCAACCCCATTCACTTGAATATGCATATTGACTATGCACAAAATAAATTAGAGCTACATGTAGATAGCGATGACGAACAGATCTTTTAGATCTGTTCGCATAAACCATTATTGAATATGCTTTTGCATATAATTTTCTACTGTATTTACTATTGTGTAAGTTTGCTGGTCGACCTCAATATTAAGTTTATCACCTACTTGTGCAAGTCCCAGGTTGGTGATCGACAAGGTTTCTGGAATTAAGTGCAGCCAAAACCCGGTGTCAGTCATTTCTCCCACCGTTAAGCTTGCACCGTTAATACAGACAAAGCCCTTATACACTATGTACTTCAACCACGCTTTAGGTAAATCAAGCAGGATTTTGCAGTTATTGCCACTCACAACAATATCTTCAATTTCAGCCGTACAGTGAATATGACCTGAAACGATATGACCGCCGAGTTCAGTGCCAAATGTTACCGAGCGTTCTAAGTTTACAAACATGCCACGTTTTAACTCGCCAAGATTCGTCAGCTTCAGCGTTTCTTCAATTACATCAAAAACCACTTGCCCAACCACATCTTGTGGGTTTAATTCATAACTTACGACCGTTAAACAACATCCATTGATGGCAATACTTGCTCCTAAATCAAGGTGCTGTAAGTATTCAGAGCCAACTGACAATACCAGTCTAAGTACACCACCATTTAGGTTTGTTGAAATTACACTCGCTTTTGTTTGAATAATGCCTGTAAACATGAATACTCCTCTATCGTAATAAGGCAATCATACAGGAACGAAATAGCTGCAGTAAGCGATCATTTAAGTTATTTATCTCTTTTAATAGCTTATGGCTTATAACCAGATTAGAATTAGGGTTTTTACCGTCGTACCTTATGCAATTTAGTCTTTGGGAAGCCAAACGCCTTCTACAACTTGCCATACCTGTATTTTTTGCACAGATCATTCTTGTCTTGATGTCTGTGGTAGACACCATGATGGCAGGTCAAGTTAGTGCCAATGACCTCGCGGCTTTATCGATTGCAACTGGGGTATTAAACCCGGTTATTTTTTCTTTGCAGGGGATCTTACTGGCGTTGACCAGCGTGGTTGCCCACTGCCATGGCGCTAAAGACAAAAAAGGTATAAAACACTACTTTCAACAAAGCTTATTTTTAGTTGCCATATTAAGTGCATTGGTTTTTCTGTTCCCTCTTATTACCCCTTATATTTTTTCTAAACTTGGTGCGAAAGCTGAAATCATTAGCACCTCGCAAGCCTATATTGAATATGTAAAATGGGGCGTTTTAGGATTTTTGGTGTTTAACGTTTACCGAAACGTCTCAGAAGGCATTGGGCTGACTAAGGTGACTTTTTATATCAGCATTATCGGGCTGTTGGTAAACATAGTGGCTAACTATATTTTCATCTATGGAAAGTTAGGCATGCCGGCGATGGGGGCAGCTGGCTGTGGTGTGGCGACAAGTTTAGTGGCATGTGCGATGGCGTTGAGCCAAATTATTTATAGTTTTAATAGCAAAAAATTGAAAGGGAGATGGCTGGTAAGCCGCTTTGAAAAACCTAACTTTAAATCCATGTTTTATCTGACTAAACTTGGTTTTCCAATTTCAATGGCGACCTTTTTTGAAGTCACTTTATTTGCATGTATTCCACTGTTTATTGCTGATTTAGGTGCCATTATGGTATCTGGACATCAGATTGCTGCGAGTGTTACTGCCGTATTATTTATGATGCCTTTAAGTCTCTCTATGGCCATTGCGATCCGTATTGGTAACCTTTCAGGCCAACAAGCATACACAAAACTTAAAACGGCCATTTTTACGAGTTTTTGCTTAGCGGCAATGATCGCTTTCTTTGTCGCACTCGTTACATTTATATTTAGAGAGCCAGTTACTTACTTGTATACTCAAAACGAACAAGTTGCTCAGTTGGCAATGGGGATCATCATCTTAGCTTGTTTTTATCAGTTACCAGATGCCCTTCAAGTTGCAGCCAGCGGTGTACTCAGAGGCCTTAAACATACTCAGCCTATCATGGGTATCACTTTTGTCTCTTATTGGTTGATTGGCTTCGCGCTGGGCTATGTGCTGGCAAAAACAAATTGGCTGGTAGAACCTATGGGCGCGAAAGGGTTTTGGATTGGCATTATTCTTGGTTTATCTGTTGCCGCCTGTTTACTCTTACTTAGTGTGAGGTCTCGTCTTGCAAAAATGGTTACTAATTAGTAGTTTGCTGCTTCTCTCAGCGTGTACTGAGCAGGCTGTTGATATAAACGAAGATTATAAAGCGCGCTTAAATACCGTATTAGGTAATGCTCCTGATAAGCCGGTATTAAAAAATATCCAAGTGCCTGTTGTATCCCAGCTTGAATCGCAGTTTCAAATTTCTATACTCGAACTCGGTTCACTGGGGCACTGTAAGCTATCTAACTTAGTTGCAAAAAGAAATAATCAGCTAGGTAAAACGCAAGTTGCCAGTGAGCGGCTAAAGTATCAAATTCAGTTCATTAAACTTGCTAATGATTGCCTAAATGACCCGCTTACCAAAGATGAGTCACTAAAAGCTACACTTAAAAACGCAGCTGTAGAAAAGCAGCAAAACCTAATAAGCGAATTTAATTATATGCTTTTCAATGAAGCTGAATTAAAAGGTTTATTGCAACTTACTAGCGACTTTCTTCCTACAGACAGTAATCAATACAGCAGTGCTAGTGCTTTAGAAGCGTTAGATAACCTTCTGAATATACGCAAACAAATAGCTAGCAAAAAAACCAACTCTATCGATGCATCGTCAATCACTACATCGTTAGAAAAGTTGCACCAAAATCGATTTATTAGACAGCTTTTATCAAGTGCCCAATTGCAAATTGCCTACAACCAACAATTTACCGCTTGGATATCCGGTTTTGATTATATGAATTCTGTGTGTAGAGAAGGGAAAAGTAAGAAAGAGGCCCAAATCCTAAATACGATTTTCAATAAATTTTATTTAAATAAAATTCAGGGATATCAGGCCGACTTAACAGGACTACTCGAAAAGACCTCTCCTATGTTGTTTGAATTGTGGCAATCACATCCTGAACTGTCAGAGTTAGTCGATGTTGAAAGTAAGAACTCGTTACTTAACCAATTAAAACAAACAAGCAAAGAGCATGTTATATGGTGGCAAAATTTTTATAAAGCGTGTGACATTAGACCGTTGTGAACAAAAAAACTGCAATTAAACAAAATTTTAGCTTCAACGCTTGAACATTTTATTTCAGCGCTATATATTAGCCGCCGTTGCTTAGGAACTTCCTAGCATTGTACAACCGTAGCTCAGTTGGTTAGAGCACTACCTTGACATGGTAGGGGTCGGTGGTTCGAATCCACTCGGTTGTACCAACTATTCTTTTATACAACCGTAGCTCAGTTGGTTAGAGCACTACCTTGACATGGTAGGGGTCGGTGGTTCGAATCCACTCGGTTGTACCAACACACTAAATAACTTCTAGTAAAATTAGCATTTACACCCTCTTTGTATAAACGCCTAAATCGTTTTGTTTTGCAAAGTACATAGCTTCATCAGCAATATGAATCAACTTTTTCAGAGATAATTGCTCATACGTAGACATTTTGGCAATACCTATACTTACCCCAAAATTTAACGCTAGAATATTTTCAGAAACGCTGCCAATAATTGCGTGGTGAATTCTCTTTGCTACTGATTCTCCATCATCTTCTGATGTATTTTCCATAATGATAATAAATTCATCACCGCCAAACCTCGCCGAAATATCGCTTTTACGAGTTTGCTTTTGAATTATCTTAGCGACATGAACAAGTAATTCATCGCCAGCTTTGTGACCTAGTTCGTCGTTGACGCGTTTAAACTTGTTTAGATCCATGAATAGCACAGAGCAATTCATTTCATTTCTGGCGCAAAGTGATAAAAAGTTTTCACCAGCTTCGTTTAAGAAAGCCCGGTTATGGAGACGAGTGAGTTCATCATGTGTCGCACTAAATATTAATTGCTCTTCTAATTTCAGCTTTTCCATTGCAACTGATGTTATAAGAGCTGCTACTTGTACAATTTCAATTTCAGCTTCCGTCGGAGACTTTGCTTCATGATGATAAATCGCAAACGTCCCCATTACCTCTTTGTGAGAATCAGTGAAAGGAATAGACCAACATGCATGTAGATTAGCTTGTTGGGTAAGCGCTAAATAAGGTTGCCAATTTGCGTGCGAATTTATATTTTCAACAATAACAGGCTTGTTTAAAAATGCTGCTGCGCCACAGCTACCCACATTTTCGCCTATTTTCACGCCTTCAATAGCATCGTTATAGAAATCAGGTAGGTTATTTTCGGCACCACTGTGGAGTGTATTGTGCTCTTTATTTAAAGTTAGAATAGAAACCTTACAGCCAGGCAAAAATCGTTCTACTGTTCCGATCACTTCTTTGAGAAAAGGAGCGATATCCGAACTCAATGCTAAATCACTTAAAAGGCGATTAAATTGCCTATGAACTGTTAATAAAAATAAATTTTGGTCCAAAACTACACCATCTAACAAATTAATAACCTGCGAATAGAACCATGCCCTAACTCACGTATTTTCTACAATTAAAGTATACGCTAAACAATGAAAAATAGTGCACTTTTGCATCATTTAGCATAAACATGTTCTGTATAACACTGAATTAATTAGTTGTAGTTTACAGTCAAATTTATACTTTTTCTTTAAATTCTAATACGGTAGCGTTAATACAGTATCTGTCTTGTCCTCTTGGACCTTCGCCTTTAAAAACATGACCTAGATGAATGCCGCTTGATTTAGAACGTATTTCAATTCGTTGCATACCAAAACTATTGTCGTCATGGTAAGTGACACTGTCTTTTACAGGACGAGTAAACGACAACCAACCTGTACCTGAGTTGAACCGTTTTGATGTTTCAAACAATGGCGCACCGCTTAGTTTATCAATAAACACGCCCTCACCTGTTTTCTTGAACAGATCGTATTCTTTACAAAACGGTCTGTCAGTTCCCTTTTGAAAAGCCACTTCATAGGCTTCTGACTCACCTAATTTAAATGCACCCAGCGCTTGATAAAAGTCTTCACGGGTCATATAACCCTGAAAACCAGCCACTTCTTTACCATTTTCAAAAAATAAAATGGTAGGCGTTGCCCAAGTCGCTGAACGAACCACTAAACCGTCAAGTTGATCTGCATAGCGATAAGTTAATGGAATGGTGCCTTGATAATCGTTCAGTACGGTGGATTTGAGTTTTTCACAATATGGGCAGTAATTGCGAGAATCAATGATCACCACTTGCTTGCCCACCAGCAATGAACTGTTATCAACTTTATTTGGTTTTGTTTGCTTAAACGTCACACCAGTAGAATGATCAGGGCAGTAACCATTTGGGTTTTTAGCAATGTAGTTTTGATGATATTCTTCGGCACGATAAAACTGCTCAAGTGGTTTCACTTGGGTCTTTATTTCTCCATAGCCAGCCTTGCTTAATAAGTTCTGAAACTCTGTTTTTGCTTCATTGATCACTGAAAGCTGTTCAGGTGTGTTATACAAAATAATTGAACGGTACTGAGTACCAATGTCATTGCCTTGACGATTTTCTTGTGTTGGATCGTGCTTTTCAAAAAAATGTTCAAGCAATGCACGTGTACTGAGCATATTAGCGTTGTAAGTAACTTTCACGACTTCAGCATAATTATTGTCATCAAAACGTCGTTTACGTTTGATGATCTCTTTATAGGTTGCTTTAAAGCCTCGGCCATCTGCATAACCAGACTCAGCGTCTAAGACCCCTTCTAACTGTTCATAGCCTTTTTCAGCCCCCCAGAAACATCCCGAACCCAGCACCAATGTTTGAATATGAGAAGTTGCATTGTCTTTATCCATTGCATTTGAAAATAGAGGAAAAAATAGCAAGGCAGACAGAATCGTAATTATTACTTTCATTTAATTGACCTAAAATGTGCTTGAAACTTATTAACTATGACCTTGTGGGTGTGAATTTACTTTCATCCACCGTTTAAACTCGTAAATTGAACGACATTGAGTGTCTTTTTTTTCGAATTTAATGTAAAAAGCCAACAAATTATTTATCTAGGAATGTACTATGAAATTTGTTTCACAGATCAGTGCAATCGCGTTAGCAGTTTCTGCTTCAAGCGCATTTGCAGCAGACTTCAATTTCAACTCTAAATTAAGCAAGGGTGATGCGCTTGTTGTTTTCCAAGCAGGCGAAGCAGCAACACAATTTGATTTCTTAGATAGAGATACCAAAAAACAAATTAATCGCGCTATCAAAACAGCTGAATTCAAAGGTGCTTACGGTAAAACATTAGAAGTAATCGCACCAGTTGACAGCGATTACGGCCGCATCTTAGTGGTTGGTTTAGGTGAAGAAGACAAGCTTGACTCAGCAAAAATGGCTAAGCTTGGTGCTAACTTACACGCTAAACTTGAAGGTAAAAAAGTAAATAAAGCGACAATTGCGTTTGAAGATGTAAAAGGCGCAGTGAGCAACGCTGACCTTGCAGCACAACTTGCACACGGTGCAAACTTACGTGATTACACGTTTGAGCTATACAAAAAAGAGCCAAACAAATTTAACGTAACTTACAACATCGATGTAGCTAACAAAAAAGCAGCATCGAAAGCGTACCAGCAACTAGCAAACATCGAAAAAGGTGTATTTTTAGCACGTGATCTAACGTCTGAAGTACCAACTGAAATGACACCTGTTGATTTCGCTAAAGCAGCAAAAGAGCTTGAGCAATACGGCGTTAAAGTAACTATTTTAGAGCCTGCAAAACTTAAAGAGCTTGGTATGGGCGCACTTGAAGGTGTTGGCCGTGGCTCTAAAGACGGTTCACGTCTTGTAGTTGCACACTATGAAGGTAATAACAGCACACCAATCGCACTTGTTGGTAAAGGTATTACATTCGATTCAGGTGGTTACAGCATCAAAACTGGTTCATCTATCAACCGCATGAAATCTGACATGGCAGGTGCTGCAGCGGTACTTGGTACTGTTAAAGCAATGGCACTAAGCAAAGCAGACGTAAACGTAGTTGCGGTTATGGGTATGGCTGCAAACATGGTTTCTGAAAACTCAATCGCACCGGGTGATGTACTTCGCACAGCGGAAGGCATTAGTGTTGAAGTATTAAACACTGACGCTGAAGGTCGTTTAGTATTAAGTGACGCTATGTGGTACGCACGTGAATACTACAAGCCAGAGATCATGATTGATGTAGCAACACTAACTGGTTCTAAGATCCGTGCAGTAGGTAACCGTTACTCTGCAATCTTCTCAGATGACCAAACGCTAGTTGACCAAATCACTGTTGCTGGTAAGCAAGTAAACGAGCCAGTATGGCGTTTACCATTAGGCTACAAAGACATGCTTAAGTCACCAATTGCTGACATCGCAAACATTGGTTCAGGTGGCCCAGGTGCAACAACTGCAGCATCATTCTTACAACACTTTGCAGGTGATACACGTTGGTTACACATCGATATCGCGGGTAACGCTTTAACTAACTCTGCAAAAGATGAAATACCAGCAGGCGGCACAGGTTACGGTGTTCGTATGCTAAGTAACTGGCTTTTAACTAACAAGCAGTAATAACTGCTGCAGTTAAAACAGTTCATCTAAAAAGCCACATCTATTTATAGATGTGGCTTTTTTGTATTGGTGAATCGCTAAGGTACTCAAGACTTGCCTGTTATGACACAATAAGAAAATAAATATAATAATCGGAACAACCATGACCTGCGTGCAATGCTATCAACTCAGTGAACAAGCATTAGTTCTATCAATTGACGGATTAATTACTCAGGAAGTACGACAAAAAATCTTTGCTCTTGCACAAACCGCAAACAATACCAATGATTTTTTTGACATAGTTCCAGCCAACTCATCTATTACCTTCTACCTCAATGACTTTACTCGAGCTGATTATTGGTTAGAACAACTAATCACCCTATGGGAAAAAAGTGAACCTGAAGCATTCACACCGAAGACACATCTAATCGATACCTTCTATGGCGGTGATTACGGCCCTGACTTAAATGAGGTGTCTGAGCTTACCGGTTTAAACCAAAAACAAGTCGTCGAGTTACATGCATCGAAAGAGTATCAGGTCGGATTTTTAGGCTTTTTACCTGGGTTTGGTTATTTAGAGTCTCTCCCAGAGCAACTTAGGTTGCCTCGAAAAGCCACGCCAAGGGCGCATGTACCTTCACTCAGTGTTGCAATAGCAGAATCTCTTACTGCTATTTACCCGTCTAGCTCTCCAGGAGGTTGGCACCTTATAGGCCGGTGCGAACGACCCTTATTTGAGCCGCATGCTGATTCGCCAAGCTTGTTAGCACCCGGTGATATTGTGAGATTTATTCCTAAGGAGCACCGCTAATGCTAAAAGTGATCAAACCCGGCGTTTTCAGCAGCATTCAAGATTTAGGTCGTAAAGGTCATCGTCATTTAGGTGTCTCACAATCTGGCGTACTAGATCCAATCGCATTAAAGGCAGGCAATGCACTACTAGGAAATAAAGAAACAGCCGCCTGTATTGAAATTACTGTTGGTCTGGCTGAATTTGAATTTACTCAGCCATGTAATTTTGCCATTACTGGTGGCAACCTGAATGCAAAACTTAATTCTAAAGCCCTCTACCCTGGATGGCGCTACCATGCAAAAGCGGGCGACATCATTAAATTTGCCAGTCACCCAGAGTTTTTACGCGCCTATTTATGTGTAGAGAATGGTTTCAATGTACCGAATCTAATGAACTCTCGCAGTACCGACTGCCAATCCAAATTTGGCGGTTTCGAGGGTAACGCTTTGCAAAAAGGTGATGTCATTCCCTTCTCTGAAAGCTGTGTTCCTTGTTCAGAGCTGGCTATAAAGCCTACTGACTATACAAACGTGGTAAGAGTACTCAAAGGCCCACATTGTGATATCTTGCCAGAGAATTATTTGGCACAGCTTTTATCGAAAAATTGGACGATCAGCGATTTGAGTAATCGTATGGGTGCCCGTTTAGAGCATCCCACACTGTTACCGCACCAAAAAAGCATTGACTCGCAAGGTGTTCATCCCGGCGTTATACAATTACCGCCAACAGGCACTCCGATTGTTTTGCTCAATGACTGCCAAACAACAGGTGGCTATCCAATTATTGCCTCTGTGATCCAAGCAGACTTACGTCATTTTAGCCAATTAGCGCCAACTAAAACTTGTCGCTTTGAGCTGGTAGATTTTGATGTGGCTAAGACTGCATTGAAAAAACAAGAACAAGAAATAACGCGGTTCAAAATCGCAAAACAACAATTAGAAAATAAGAAGTAACATCATGTTTGATTTAAACTATATGCCGCTGATTGGCATTCTAGTCGTTGTGGTTGGCTTTGCCTTAAAGTTCAACCCACTACTGGTTGTGACCGCGGCAGGTCTTGCCACTGGTATAGCCGTGGATATGGACTTTATCGCCTTAATCGAAACCTTTGGCGAAAAGTTTATGAACTCCCGCCAACTCGCTAGCTTTTTACTTATCTTGCCTGTGATAGCTATTCTAGAACGCTACGGTCTGCAGCAGCGCGCAAAAACTTGGATTGCTAACATTAAAGGGGCAACGACCACCCGCATTTTAAGCATGTATTTTGTGGTACGAGAATGCTCTGCGGCTCTAGGCCTTTTAAGCCTAGCGGGCCAAGCGCAAACAGTTCGCCCATTACTTGCCCCTATGGCATTAGGTGCCGCCGCGAATACGCATGGTGATTTACCTAAACCAATTAAAGACTTAATTAGTGCCCACGCCGCGGCTTGCGACAACATTGCGGTGTTTTTTGGTGAAGATATATTTATTGCTTTTGGCGCTGTACTTTTGATGGACGCCTTCTTAAAAGAAAATGGCATTGCGGGCATTGAACCGCTACACATTGGTCTTTGGGCTATTCCAACTGCTATCGCCGCTTTAATCGTTCACCTGTTCCGTCTTGCGCGCTTTGAAGCAAAAATTAGAAACCTCATTGCAGAGCATAAATCACAGCAAACGAAAAACGCTGAGGGGGCATTATCATGAGTGCGCCAGTAAACGAGAATACAGTGAATAGCACAGCCATTATTTCAATTGAAAACATCTATCTTTTGATTGGCTTTGTTGTGATGTTTTTAGTAGTTAAAACTCTACAAGATAAACAACATCCCCAAAAATACACCACTGCCCTATTTTGGTTCTTGTTTGGTAATGTATTTTTATTTGGTGATCTCTCAATAAAATTAATTGGCGAGTCTCTCACCTATCAGTGGGTTGGTTTTAGTGTCATCGCCATTGCCTTACTTGCTGGCTTTGGCAAAGTCTCGATGGGCTATTACCATCAGCCATCAGAAGAGCAACTTGAAAGTGACGCTAAGCGAATAGGCAATAAGTTGTTTGTGCCCGCAGTTTTAATCCCAGTCGTCACTGTGGTCTGTACATTGCTTTTAAGTAATTTGAACATTGCTGAGGTGTATTTATTTGACCAAAAACATGTAACGCTTGCTTCACTCACACTGGCATGTGGTGTTGCACTGATTGTTGCTTGGCGTTTTACCTCAGGCTCGCCCTTCCAAGCACTCTCTGAATCGCGCCGGTTGGTTGATTCAATTGGCTGGGCGGCAATTTTACCGCAAATGCTCGCCATGTTAGGTGGCGTATTTATCGTAGCCAACACTGGCACTGCAATACAAGATCTTGTGAAGCTATTTATCTCGCCAGATAATCGCTTCATGTTAGTCGTGTTGTACTGTGTTGGTATGGCGCTATTTACCATGATCATGGGTAATGCGTTTGCGGCTTTCCCGGTGATGACTGCGGGTGTCGCTCTGCCATTTTTAATTGAAGGCCACGGCGCTGCCGCAGCACCGCTTGTTGCCATAGGTATGTATTCTGGTTACTGCGGTACGCTGATGACACCAATGGCTGCAAACTTTAATATTGTGCCTGCCGCACTACTTGATTTAAAAGACAAATATCAAGTTATCAAAGTGCAGATCCCAACGGCTATTGCATTACTCATTATCAATATTTTCTTAATGTACGGAGTGATCTTTAATGACTAAACAGACCAAGAGCGAATTAAAGACCGTGCTCCTGACGGGTTTTGAACCCTTTGGTGGCGAAAGTATTAACCCATCATGGCAAGCAGTAAAACAATTACACGGTCAAAGCATTAATGACCACCAGGTTGAATGTGTAGAGCTTCCTTGTGAGTTCGGGCGCTCCCTTGAACACTTATATCAAGCGATAGAAAAACATCAGCCAAGCTTAGTGTTGTGCATTGGTCAAGCAGGCGGACGCTCTCATATTTCGATAGAACGTATTGCCATTAATATCGATGATGCCCGCATTGCTGACAATGCGGGTAATCAACCAATCGATACCACCATTATTGATGATGCACCTGCGGCATATTTTGCCAAGCTGCCTATCAAAACCATGTTTAAAGGCTTGATAGAAGCAGGCATTCCAGCAGAAGTGTCAAATACGGCAGGCACTTATGTGTGCAACCATGTGATGTTTGGCTTACTGGATTATATAGCGCGCCATTTTGGTGAGAACGACGAATCAATCCGAGGTGGCTTTATCCATATTCCATTTTTGCCAGAGCAAGCTGCGCACCACAGTGGTGCACCAAGCATGAGTCAAACAACGGTTGTTGATGCACTTAAGCTATTGATAAAAAATGGACTTTCAAGCGAACCTGATCTCAAAATTGCCGCTGGCACCACACATTAATCAAAGCACTTCACCCTCTTTTTCATATTGGTGCAATAGTGCTTTGCTATTGCACCAGCTTTGACATAAAAAATTCATTTTAAGCCTAATTATCTATGTGACTTAACTAAAATTTTCTGTTAGTTATAGAGGCTGTACCTGCGCAATTTTACAATTCTTTAACTATGCCTGACAAAAAAGGCAATGCGCAGACAGCAATTAACAGGAATGAGGTAATTATGTGTTCTATTTTTGGAGTACTAGAACTTAAGACAGATCCCGCTCAGTTGCGAACACAAGCAATTGAGATGTCTAAAAAGCTGCGACATCGAGGCCCAGATTGGTCAGGTGTCTATTCATCAGATAAAGCCATTTTAGTCCATGAGCGCTTAGCAATCGTTGGCGTTTCAAGTGGTGCGCAACCACTATACAACCCTGAGAAAACCCATATTCTCGCAGTCAACGGTGAAATTTATAACCACAAAGAACTTGCTGCGAATTTAACCACTGACTTTGAATTTCAAACCGAATCAGATTGCGAAGTCATCTTGGCGCTATACAAACAAAAAGGCCCTGAGTTTTTAGACGATCTGAACGGTATTTTCGCTTTCTGCCTATACGATGAAGAAAACGATGCTTATTTAATTGGTCGTGACCACATTGGTATTATTCCACTTTATACGGGTCGTGATCAGCACGGCAACTTTTATGTTGCCAGTGAACTGAAAGCGCTAACACCGATTTGTACCAGCATTGAAGAGTTTCCTCCGGGTCATTATCTATATTCAAAAGAAGGGTCGCTACATAGCTACTATCAACGTGACTGGCAGTCATTTGATGCGGTAAAAGACAATCCAGCCAGTGCTGAAGAAGTAAAAGACGGTCTTGAAGCTGCAGTTAAACGCCAACTTATGTGTGACGTGCCTTATGGCGTATTACTGTCTGGCGGCTTAGATTCATCGGTTATTTCAGCAATAACGCAAAAGTTTGCCGCTAAACGTATTGAAGACAACGATGAGTCAGATGCATGGTGGCCTAAACTACACTCTTTTTCGATCGGTCTTGAAGGCTCACCTGATTTAGCTGCGGCGCAAAAAGTTGCAGATGAAATTGGTACTGTGCATCACCCTATTCATTTTACTGTTCAGCAAGGCTTAGATGCACTACGAGAAGTGATCTATCATCTAGAAACTTATGATGTGACTACGGTACGTGCATCGACGCCAATGTATTTAATGTCGCGTCAAATCAAAGCCATGGGCATTAAAATGGTGCTTTCAGGCGAAGGGGCTGATGAGCTATTTGGCGGTTACTTATACTTCCATAAAGCGCCAAATGCGCAAGAATTCCATGAAGAGTTAAACCGTAAAGTTTCAAAACTGCATATGTTTGACTGTTTACGTGCTAACAAATCAATGGCCGCTTGGGGTGTTGAAGCGCGCGTTCCATTCTTGGACAAAGAATTCGTTGATATTGCCATGCGCACCAACCCTGATTACAAGATGTGTAAAGATGGCCGCATTGAGAAGCATATCGTTCGTGAAGCATTCGACGGCTATTTACCTGATGAAGTGTTATGGCGCCAAAAAGAGCAGTTCTCTGATGGCGTAGGCTATTCTTGGATTGATTCTTTGAAAGAATTTGTTGAAGAGCAAGTATCTGATTCTGAACTTGAAAATGCGCAATATCGCTTCCCTATCAATACCCCTGATAGCAAAGAAGCCTATTTCTATCGCACAATCTTTGAAGAGCACTTCCCAGGTGAAGCCGCTGCGAAATGTGTACCACACGGAAAATCAGTTGCCTGTTCGACACCGCAGGCTTTAGCTTGGGATAAAGCATTCCAAGAAAATGCCGACCCATCTGGTCGCGCAGCAAAAGTGCATAACGATGCATATTAAATTTTACGTTTTACTCTAAACAAAACGCAGCCCAAGGCTGCGTTTTTATTTACTCGGGGAATAGTCCCTGACTTCTAGCTTTTCACTCTCAAATCATAAAACCCAATTCAGTATCAAAAATGACCCCATACCTATAACCACCACTGCCAAGGTATTTTTAATTTTTAAACTCGCCAACACTGTAATTAATCCAGCATACAAAAATGGACTCTGGAAAAACGCAGCGCCTTCGGTTTTATGTCCTAAAAACACAATCGGCACCCACATTGCAGTTAACACTGATGGTGCTGTGTACTGCAACAATTCTTGTATTTTCGGGCTCAAGTTAATTTGTAGTGACTTCATAAAAAATAGATATCGACATGAGAAAGTGATCACTGTCATTAATACTATCAATAGATCGTTACTCATCACTTTGTTCCTGTTTAACTGAGCATCTCGCGGTACTCTTTCTTGCAAAGTAATAACCCGCAAACATACCGATAAAAGTCGATGCAATTAACGCATACTCAAATGCTAACAACTCTAAAACCAACACTGAGACACCACTTGCCAATACCGACATCAATACGGGTTTGTCTTTTATAGCTGGCACCACCAATGCGATGAAAGTTGCCGCAATCGCAAACTCCAATCCGTAGGCTTGCAGATTCTCTATGTTATTTCCAGCCACTATGCCCACCAGCGTGGCTAGATTCCACATCACATAAAAGGCGATACCCGACGCAACCGCATACACGTAACAAAAACGTTTATGCTTTGCTATGAAGGCGTTGGTCAACGCAAACATTTCATCTGTTAAGAAGAAGGCAAAAACGATACGTTTAAACAAGGGTAAATCTTTCACGTAACTCTGAAAAACCGCTGAATACAATAAATGGCGAGAACTTATTACAAATGTTGAAGATAAAATCGGCATGGCAGGGCTACCCAAGCCGATTAATTGCATGCCCGCTAACTGCGCGGCTCCAGCAAAAACGAACAAAGACATGGCTTGTGCTTGCCAAGGCGACAACCCAACTTGAATGGCTAAAGAACCACATAAGATCCCCCACGGGATCACAGCCACACAGAGCGGGAACATATCAATGAACCCGCGCACAATAATACTCAAATTACCTTGTTGATTTTCAGCTTGCATAGGTGCTGTACTGTTTAATTCTTCTATTAGGGGTTTGGATGATGCCATATTTTAAGCTCAACGATGAATAGTACGTCGTTAAAGCATAAGCAGTGTTCAAAACAATTTATTGTACAAAGTTGCGCTCGTTAAATTGCTTTATACCCATACTCTTAAATAAGTGATCTATTTTGAAGATTTGTATTATCTAGGCTACTACTGACGTGAGTTGAAACTGCTTAGGCGTTGTGCCTAATGCTTTTTTGAAATGACGATTGAAATGACTTTGGTCGTGAAAACCACAGCCGATAGCGGTATCTAAAATAGATGCACCAGCGCGAAGCATCTTCTTTGCTTTGATAAGCCTTGCTTGAATTTGATAGGCATGGGGCGTAATACCAAATGCCTGACTGAATTGGCGCACAAAGTGAAATTTACTACAGCCAACTACATTCGCTAGCTGCTCTAACGAGACATTAACTTGAGTATATTCGTCTAAAAACTCTCTCGCGAGTTTGAGTTTTTGCACATCAACACTGGCTGCTTTTACTGCTTCGACATGACGGCCATAGCCAGACGCCAATTGTGCCAACGTGCTGTATAACAGCGTTTCAATAAGTAATTTAGATGCCCCATTTTCAATCTGTTCGAATACACATCTGAGCTGGGCCGCTATTCGAGCATCTTCAATCACAGAGTCTTTAAAATAAGGTTTGAGGCTTTGATTATTTACTAAATCTTTAGAGATTTGATTAAAGTGCTCCACAGTCGGATAAAGGGCTTTATATTTCCAGCCACCCGCCGTTGCTGTTTCGCCTGTATGCACGTCATCAGCATTAACTAGAATAATGCTATTTTCAGCCGCAACATGATTTGCCCCACTGCGATAAAAACGTTGCGCCCCCTGCTCAATCAAGCCAATGGTATAGCCTTCATGAACATGCTTTGAAAAGGTTTGTCGCTCGTATTGTGCATCGACCACTTCAAGGCCGTTTAATACATCGGCGTAGTGATATTTTGCCTGCTCTTTTGCCAACCGATTTGCCTCTAAATAATGGTATTTCTTTTATAACACTATTTGAGCAATCTGTTTTGTACAAAATTGCTGTTTCAATGCCCTATTTTATAAACCACACCTCTGTAGCACCGACTTTATCTCGGGTCAAAAGCAGCAAATCCACAAAGAAGCATCAACCCTCTTCACGAATTCTAAAACCTCAGTAGCACCGACTTTATGTTGGGTCAAAAGCTGCAAATCCACAAAGAAGCATCAAGCCTCTTCACAAATTCTAAAACCTCGGTAGCACCGACTTTATGTCGGGTTAACCCCCATAAAAAAAGCGTTGAGTTCATAACTCAACGCTTTCTCTATTTCGATAAAAGAAACCGTTAATTTAAACGCTTATTTTTCAATCCAAGGTGTGACTAATACAGGCTTTGCACTCATAGAATCACTGGTAAATCTAAAGTCATCGCCTTCCCAGCTGTCTTCCACAGTAAATTTACACACGTTATTCGCGCAGCTGACACCCGGCTGATTGAAAGCAACCTGATTATCAAACTTCACCGAGACCCCTTTCTGTGATGGTAATAAAAAGCTCATTAACTTACTTACAAAGAAGCCAGATAAGTCCGATAACAGTTCATCAAACTCATGATGAAGCTGATAAATGTCAGCTTTGGTCAAATTTTCTAACCCAAAGTGCTCAGCTTCAATCTGAAACTTTAACTGGCAATCATGCTTTGGGTTTTGTGGTTCAATGACCAATACCGCTTTATCTTTATCTAGTTTGTCGTCGTAAGGGAGTAGTAATTGCGCATCTTCAGTGTAAGTTAAAGGCGTTTCACTGTTCTCGGTCACAATTTTACCTTTGGCAATTTTGCACGGCTCAAGGGTGGCAATATCAACAATGTAAAAATTAACGCGGGCAAACTCGAATTCACCTTTTTCGATCACCTTCAAACGGTCGTGAAAGCCATCGTAAGACACCACAAAGTTATCGGCCATAGCTGGTTGGGCAAACCCAATAGCCGCTAACGCGAGCGCAAAAAATTTATTCTTCATTAAAATAAGCCTTGTTCTGACGGATCATGTCATTTAATTCTTCAATATACGCATCACCGCGCTCAGAATAAGAAAGCAGGCCTGCTGTCAACTCTGTTGCATCGATTGGCTTTTTCTCAGCACGTAATTGTGCACGCTTTGCTCTTAGCTCGGTGTACGCATTATGGGTGTTTAAATTTCTAAAATACGATTTAACACTGGCTCTCACTGACTTAAACGCTGCAACTTCATGGGCTGCTTCGTCTGCACGTCTTTTAGGAACCAAACCGCAGCCCTTCTTGTAACACCACTGTCCAAAAAAGTTAAGGCCAATTCGCGCAAACCTTGATGTACCCCAAGCTGATTCATTAGCTGCCTGCATTAACGCCAATTCTTTTGGAATAATATCAACATGTATCAATGCATTTTGTAGGCTTTCGACTGTATAGTCAGCATCGCCCAAACGGTAATAAGCAAAAATATCGTCTAGTTTTTTAACTTGTGTTGAGGTCAACTCTTCTTCAAATTGCAGCATCATTAATGCAATCTCAATCGACGCGCGTTGCTGCAAAATAGCTTGGTTTTCTTTTACTACATGCGGTTTTATGAAATCAAAGAATGCCTTTTTCTTGGCTCTCACATCTTTGATATTTGCAAAGTCTGGTAACTCTACATCATGAAGTGGTTTTTCTACTTCCACTTTTTTTACTGGTTGCTGTTCTTGAACAGTCGCTTCAACCACCTCTTCAATCACTTCTTCAGGCTGAATAAATGGATAAATCAAACCATAAATTGCAACCACAGCAATAACCAGTTTAAGTAAATTTCTTAGCATTTTTTCTCCGATAAAACAGCACATTCCCCGCTTCCATGAATGGGTTGTTACCTGCTAAACACCACACTTTATGCGTTGCGAAAAGCAATTGTAACCTGCACTATGTATACTATTAATGAACTCAAAAGCGCGTAATTATATATAAATTCGCCAAAAAACGCGAATGACCCCAAATTACGCTGAGATTATGTCATTATTTTGATACACAAGAATGAGGAATATTCGAGGATTTATGGACTTGATTTGGCAGCAAAGACGATGTGAACAACGTAAAAATAGACCTAACGATAACCGCTCAGCTTTTCAAGTTGACCGCTCTCGTATTATTCATGCAGCCGCTTTCAGGCGACTGCAAGCCAAGACGCAGATCATGTCGATTGGCGTTAACGACTTTTACCGTACCCGACTAACCCACTCGCTCGAAGTTGCACAAATTGGTACCGGCTTATTACGCCACTTACAAAATAGCCATCCCGATTTTTCGCTGTTTCCTAGCACAAGCTTAATTGAAACCTTATGTTTAGCCCACGATATCGGCCACCCACCATTTGGTCATGGCGGCGAAACTGCACTGAACTTTATGATGCGTAAACATGGGGGTTTTGAGGGCAACGCCCAAACACTGCGAATCGTTGCCAAACTTGAGCCTTACTCAAAAGGGTTCGGCATGAATCTGACGCGCCGCACCTTACTGGGCTTTATAAAATATCCGGCATTAATCAACCAGCTATGGCACTCACAAGCAGAGCACGACCCTGCTTCGCCATTTATTACAGCCCATCACTGGCTGCCAGCCAAAGGCGTGTATAACTGTGACCAAGACATTTTTGACTGGGTACTCGCACCTTTCTCAAATGCCGATAAAGATTTACTACAATCCAATAAACCTTGGGATGACTTTAGAAATAAAACCCAATTTAAGTCACTCGATTGCGCCATCATGGAAATGGCCGACGACATCGCCTATGCGGTTCACGACTTAGAAGACGCCATTGCCACAGAAACATTGTCAGCCTCAGATTGGCACAACTATGCCATGCCAAAGCTCAAAGCGCTCGATTCACCTTGGTTAAAACAAAACTTAGATGCACTTACTCAGCGCTTATTTTCAGACGATGAATCGCTCAGAAAAGACGCCATTGGCGAACTTGTAAACTTATTCATTGTAAACAGCAGCATGCAAACACAAAACGACGCATTTGAATCAGACTTACTTAAAAACACTGTGAAACTCGAACCCGAGTTTGCAGCAATTCTGCAAGTGTTAAAAATCTTCGTGTACGAACGACTCATCCGCGAGCCCAAGATGCAGCAAATAGAATTCAGCGGCCAAAACCTGTTGATGGATTTATTCAAAGCATTCGCCAGCGATCCGATGCGACTGCTGCCACACACGACTCAGGTAATCTTTGAAGAAGCACCTGATGAAAATGCCAGGATGCGTGTGCTGACCGACTACCTATCGGGCATGTCTGATGAATATGCGAGAAAGACACATGCGAGATTGTTTGCTGGAGCGGTTTAAAAGAAGAGTCATTGAGGCTCTATGATTTAATGGGCCTCCAAGAAAATAACTATTATGAATTGAAGCTTTAGAATCGAAGTTTTGGAGAAACAAAATCAATACAGTTATCACAAAAGAACTCAAACTAATGATGACACTTGGTATATCACTCATCATGGCCATGTTTGTTCTGATATGGGCAAGAAGCGAAAGCCCTGTCTATAGACCACTTATTCAAGACATGCGCTTGGTAGACTCGGTGAAGATTGCCGATGTATTAGATCAAGAACGTATTCAGTATCATGCTGATGTTAAAAACCACATGCTTTATGTTAATCAAGCACAATCTGAACTTGCACGCATCTCACTGGCTAAAATTGGGTATGTTATTGAGTATCCAGAAATCACTAAACACGCTGATTTAAATAAAGCTTATGACGAATTCATCAAACAGAAGAAGTTACAAGAAGAAAATGGAGAGATATGGCAAAGGCCTTGGTTTTTTAAAACGTTTAAGTTAGCACTCGGTGCGATTGTCTTAATCATACTAATTTTGTCTGTTGCAAGACCTGCCCTAATGGCGATAATAAATGAAGACGATGAAACTTAACTCTCACACTCTGTTTTGCCTCAATAAACAACAAGCGCTGCACAGCTTTCACTCAATATTTAAAGGCATCTTGATGTCGTTTATTCCATTCATGGTGTTGTTTTGGTCTAACGAATCAAGTTATGTATCAATTGATTTATATTACTTCTATACCTCAATTATCTTTGTTGGCCTCTTTTACTTTATTTTTTCAATTATTGGCTGGATTATTTTCGGCTTACCGACTCATTTTATTGCAATTAGGTTTTTTAATGGTAGTCATTGGTGCTATTTAGGTGGTTTTCTTTTATTCAACGGCATGTTCATATTCATTTCAGGGGGTATAGAAACACAGTGGTTTTACAGCGGTGTAGCTGGGCTGCAAATTGCGCTATTTTTATGGTGCTTTAAGAGGAGAATTTAGTAGTAAAAAAGATGAGCGATTAAAGCGTATTTTAAGATAAAAGAGAAAATGAGTTAAAAATTAAAATGTTCGAAAATATTTGAAGGGCTAAGGAAAAGCTGGTCGGCATAGCAGGATTTGAACCTGCGACCCCTGACACCCCATAATTACTAAATTGAAGAAATTCACTTGTTTATTTACCCTTTTAAAATTTTAAAAAGTGAAATTTATGATTTAATAAAATAAATAAGTTACATGTAATTTTTACACAGGATATTTTGAGGTTAAATGGTAGGTTTAGCCATTGAGCATGGATCTACCCAACGGCTTATTGTGCGTCTAAATTCTGAACCTATTTCTTTATTAAGGCCCACAAACGCTACGATATGGGGCGCAAAATGCATGGCTATAATTAGTGGGGTACGAGCGCAGCAGTGCTTTTTACATCCTTACCATTATTGGTTTGTTATATACCAATATACGCATTTAGGTTTCTAGGACAACCAAGACCACCTGCCGTGTAGATGTTCGATACTAAACCTGACATTAGACGCCACAGGTAATCCGGTGCCAAAAAATTCGTTATTCAAACCCAAAGCAACCGATTTTATTAGCTCACCGAATACTGTAATAATCTCCTCTTCTGCATCAGGAAGAAACTCTAATCTGTTACCCGTCAAATCGGTAATAATAAGATTAGAGTCTTCTTCATATGCCTTATCCAATGCTACCGACCAGTGACCTAAATTCAGTGAGTTTGGCACGATTATTTTAGTCCACTCGCCGTCAGGAATCGCATTGCTTCGACTATCAAAAACCACCGAAACCCACGATGACTCTTCAATGTCAAAGCCCAAATGAATAAGAGAAATGTCGGAACCTTTTGGACCTAGTCCAATATCCGAAAGTTCGGAGCAATCATTAAACCGTTGTCTGATGTATTTACTGATGATTTCATAATCATTTCTAAAGTCTATGCACATACTTACCTCGGCATATGACGCTTGCCTATCCTGCGCGTAATAACAGGCTAAATTAGCGACAAATGAGCGCAAGCCTGCTGTCTTGCGTCCATTGTTTAATTAGTTTGTTATAAGGGCAAAACTCTATTTATTTGAGATCGAATGCCAAGCAAAAAGAATCCAAAATAAAGCAATAAGCTTCAAAGTAATTAAAATAATAACCCCAATTTTTGAACTAGAATCAGAAAAACCGACTTTCATTTTTGAACTACTTGATTTTGGTTGCTCGGCCAGACCAATATTTAATACTTCTTTAGCAAGTAATGTATAGTCATTGCTATCAGTAATACTTATTTTTCCGTTCCGTAATTTCCACGTAAAGCTTGAAGTGACATATAAAATAAAACCAACTACCGTGACACTAGCCATGGAGAATAGAGAGAAGAGAAACTCCATATATTTTCCCTGCAATAAGCTATTACTGAAAAAGATTAAAGGGAAAAGAACTATATAGAGCCAGTAATGCCCCACTGCTAATGAAGCTATTTTCACCCAAAAAGATGGGAATAGAAGAACTTTCAATTGATTAAAACTCCGCCCCTGCTAAAGCCCTTATAACGGCTAGCATAACGGGCTAATAATGTGTTTGTTAGGTATTACTTACTCTATGAACACGTTTTACCCGTAAAAAAATCATGCATGCCATACCAAAATTTTTTGCTTAAATGTCCGATCCACGGATCAAATGAATCTAAAGGTATGTGTTTGCGGCTCCTTTGTAACAATACTGATTCAAAAATTCCAACGAGTGCAAATTCGGAAATGTGTTCAGAGCCATTCTTTGCAATTAACTCCACTTCCCAAAGGGTTGTTTTGACAAACA
This sequence comes from Pseudoalteromonas sp. AWM4_233, assembly GCF_056158285.1. NCBI lineage: Bacteria > Pseudomonadati > Pseudomonadota > Gammaproteobacteria > Alteromonadales > Pseudoalteromonadaceae > Pseudoalteromonas > Pseudoalteromonas sp. AWM4_233. The sequence continues at coordinate 2,103,043 of NZ_JBSWSZ010000001.1, forward strand.
GAAAGTCTTTTTCAAGATATGCCTCTACAACGCATTCAGCAAGTATTTGCCCTATCTCATAAATTTCAGGCTCAAATTTTTCATTGAATATCTCAACTGCTTCTTTCTCTATAGCATTTAGCTTGTTCACCAAGCGAGGAAAAATAGCTCTAAAAGAATTGTACAGTTTAACTTCTTCTTCAGACATCCATGTATACCTAACGCCGCTGTAAGCGGCACATAATAGTTGGCTAAAATTTGTGAGGCACGAACAAAGCCAACTGTTTTTTGTCAGCACTTTTAATTTGTTTTGTTAGGCATCAAAGTGCCAATACCTTAGAAAAGCTATATAACAATTTGCCATTAAGGCACTCATGGTTACTTGATACAAATTGAGCTGTCCACCCCTTTGCACCACTTGAGCCAATTTTAGATTCAATTAGCTGGTTATATAACTGTTCTAAGTTTAATTCTTGGAACGAAGATAGTGCTTCCTCCAATTCAGCCTGACTCCCTGATGCGGGTATATTTACGTTGGCGTTGTAAACTGCATCTATACTCTTAGGTTTGTAAGCATCAAACTTTGCAACAAGCTCAGGGCTGCTTTCCATAAACGCATCCAACTCTTCTTTTTCATTTGAATCCAAATTATAAACAAATGCCGAATCACAGCTTTCTGTTGAAAAAGAGCGCTTATAAGAGTCGTTTACAAAGCGTGAAGAGAAAATGACAGTTCTAGGTTTGTTAGTTTGACTTTGAATATCAAAATCATTGAGTTCTAGAATTCGGTGTACTCTCCATATTCCTGAACCATAGCTTCTGACCCAATCTCCGATCTTAATGTTATCGTCCATACTTTCCTAGATGCCTAACGCCTCACTTAACCGGCGCAAAATAGCAGGCTAAAATTAGTGACTAAGGAGCGAAAGCCTGCTGTTTTGCGTCCTTTTGGTTTAGGAACTTGTTATACGAGCTAAGTATCGTAGTATCCACTATCCCATGGTTCAAAAAAAGCCATGTAATTACCGGGTAAAAGTTCAACAGCCCAAACATCACAGCCTTCTTCAGGCTCTCTGATGATTAGACCAATGTTTGTTCCATTGTAATCTATTGAAAATGGTTTAACTTCAATCCTTTGGTATGTTACATCTCCTAATTTTTCCAATTTTTCATAGTATTTTTTATTTGCATCATCCTCTGAGTAAGTGCCTCTCGGACCAAGCTCTTCAATTTCCGAATCAACTAAATTACCAGCAGAGTCAAATAAAAATAGAGTTATATACTCGCAACCAGCAGTATCAGGCCGTGCTGGCTCAAATGGATTAGTTAAAAAAAATTGATGGCCATTCGGTGTTAGTCCTATATGTTGCGCATGATAATCATCATGATCTATCGCAATTAACTCAGGCTTTCCGTTGGACATGAAACCTCCGTTGTAATATGACGCCCTCATTAATGGGCTAAATTTGGTTGGCTAAACTAAGCGACGAAGGAGCAAAAAGTCAACTGAATTTTGTCCCGATTTAATAGCTTGTTATGCATCGGTGCACCGAACCCGACTAACTCGCATTCCATCATCAAAAACTTGAACTAGCTCTCTTTGTTCATTCAACAGAAAGTAAGTAACTTTACTTTCCCAACTCTCGCCTTCACCACTAAAAGCGAATCGAGCTATAAGAGAGATATGCTTTGATTCAATGATTTCCAACAAGTTTCCAGAAGACTCCCAGTATTCGATTGCTGAGGAGCTGATACGGAGCCTCATATCACTATATTGTTTTTTGCACGCATCTGCACTTGCATCCCATAACCCTTGGAAGGGCTTAGGAATTTGACTATTTGCATGGCTGGGTAAGCTAAGCAGTAATGAGAACATCATGAGTATCAAATATCGCATGCAATTAACCCTTTGAGATGCATAACGCCGCGCTCAGCCACTTTTGTCAGTCGGTTGCAGCGCCTTGTTACATGCGATTTTTAAGCCCATGCTAGCCCCTTTGGTAATTGAAAGCTACTGTACTCTACATGGACAATACGACGGTGACTTGGCTCTGTACCTTTACTTGATGAATGGAGTAAATGCGGCCGCATTACCAATAAATCTCCAGATTTAGCCGAACAGATATACTCTTCCGATTCAGCGACAACTAAATTTTGTTCATTTTTACTTAGAATGCCTAAACTTTGACTCTTTGGAATTACTTTTAAGCAACCATTGCTCTCATTTGCATCATCAAGATGAATGCGGAAAGTCACCATCTCTTCCAGGACATTTAGTTTTGGTTGAACATGATGAACACCATCTTTCAAACTCCATGGTCCCCAACCATCTATCTCTTTCTTGTCACTAACTGCAATAGTCTTATCTTGGTGCCAAGTAACAAGCCAGTTTTTATCTGGTGTTTTATCAAAGACAATCACTCGAACCACCTGAGGGGTTCCAGATAGATAGCCTTTTGCTTTATCTAGAAGCAAGTCTGACTCGATGAGATCTTTAACAGAGGAAAGCTTCTTCTCGGCATTTCGGATTCCATGTTTTGGATAATCGGAATCTAAAGCTTCAATCTCAGTAATGATTTCGTTTATTGAATCATTACCTAGAAAGCCAGAATGAATCTCAAATCCATTTTCTTCGATACTCAAATTTCACTCCATTTTCAAAGCATGTAACGCCCTGTTAATAGGCAAATTTTGCTGGGTTGATTTTTGCGTGCGAAGCAGGATAGCAAAAAGCGACACAGTGAAATTTGTCCTTATTTAATAGTTTGTTAGGTGAAATCATTCTCCAAGCCTCCAAACAGGGAAAGCATAGTCCAACCCCTTTTCCTCATATAGGTCTAGTAAGTGGTCTAAGTCATCTAATTCTGTGTCAGGTGGAACATCAATAGTCATCAACGAAAACTGCTGTAACGACTCCACACTACAGCCAAATTTTATGAGCATTTTAATGAACTCTGAAGTATCTATCCCCTGATTGTTCATAACCCATATGACTGAGTGCCCTGATTCTTTAACGACCTCAAAATCAAAAACGTGTTCGTTTACTTTATCCAACTCAGCAGTGAATACATCTCCATATGCTAAGTTAGGAATAAAAAAAGGAGGGTTAACAAGCTTATAATTTCCATTAACTCGTTCACACCAAACACCTTCCGCTCCTACTGGAGGCCACTCGTCTTCGATTTCTAAGGCAAATAAAACTTTTTCAAGTGACACCTAAGTTACCTTTTCACCTAACGCCGCAAATAAACGGCAAAAATTAGTTGGCTATAATTTGTGAGGTACGAACAAAGCCAACTGATTTTTGTCCGCCCTTTTTAATTTGCTTTGTTATGTGTTGAAATTGCAGTATTCACCTTAATGTATCAGGCTTTATCGCCAAAGTAACAAATAATGTCGAGGCCAGAAAAAATATTGCGCAAGCACTGTAAATTATGTTGAAAACATCACTTTCACTTTCCATGTCCATCAAAATATAAGCACATAAATAGGTTGCACCAGAAAAAATATAAACTAAAAAATTATTCAATTTATCTGCGGACTTAATTTGGGTGCAATAAGTCAGTATCAAAGTCACGAAAGCGATACATATTATAATCAATGTCTACACCTATACACATAACGCCTCAGTTAAAAGGCAAAATTTGGTTGGCTACAATGTGAAGCGGAGCGAAACCAGCCAACTGAATTTTGTCCGCCTTTAAACTGTTTGTTATACGTATTTTACACCTATTTATCGCTGCTTAGTTGTTCAAGGTAACTTTTTAATCTTACAAAATCTTCAAGCCCACGTTTATCTGTTTGATATTCTGGCTCCCAATATGCTACGGCAGTGTATTGATACAAAGAGCTTTCTAGCATCCAAGTATCTCCATCCATTCCCCGAGTTTTATCTTTCGGAAACACCAGTGTTTTCTCTAACTTACTAACTAAATTTGAGTACTGTTCTTCTGTTAATTCAATACTTTTCTTTGATTTAATACCTTTCCAGTCATAACCCCCAGCGCCCTCATAAGTTGTAGTTATTAACTGATAGGGTTTGTGCCTAGTAACCTCATAGATAACAGGGTTTGAAAAAGTAGGTACTACTTTCATTTTTAAGACTGGTTGAAGATAAAAACCAGGGTCAGTGTATTCGATTGTATTTCGAGTAGATTTACAGCCAACAATTGAAAGTAGAATCAAAAAAATTGAAAAGTATTTCATATTACTAAACCGATCCTTCGATACGTATAACGCCTTAATAAACGGCGAAAAATAGTAGGCTAAAATAAGCGACGAAGGAGCGCAAGCCTACTGTTTTGCGTCCTCTGTTTAATTAACTTGTTAGTATTCATTTGTTCAACTGGTTCAATGATTTTGTAAAACAATGATGTAGCTGAGAGCTAATATTATTATTTTTATCTACGTAATCGCTGATCATGTCAAAGAAGTCCAATGTGTCTTCTATATCGAATGGTCTTACATAAGTTTTGGTGATAGCCCTATGCTCGATTTCATTAAGCCACTTCACACGATTAAGAATTTCACTCTGTGGCAGAGTCTTATCACAAATTATAACCCTTATAGAAACTGTCAAGGAGTGAGCCAACCAACGGTAAAAGTCACACCTTTGTTGCTCATTTAAATTTTCTATTCTGGGAATATATTGGTGAAATTTAATGTCAATCTCCATTGAATACTAACGCCCGATTAACGGGTAAAAAATTGTGGGCTAAAATTGAGCGAAGCGAAAAGCCCGCAAGTTTTTTATCCCTGTTGAATTGCTTGTTATGCGTTGACACGCTGCTTTTGAAGCGCTTGCGCCTGCACCAATAAGCAAAACTTAAAATTAAAAAAACTCACCAAACCCCAAATTGCAAAGAAGCGTTTGACTGGTGAATGATGATTCTGGTCACAACTTAAATTGAAAAACGAAAAGCCAAGATCAACTTAAAACTTAATTACGCCACTGTATCTAAAAGCTAATTTGAAGAAAAGACTTGAAGCAAAAACCGTTTTAAAGACAGCGATTTAAAGTGACGCATAACGCCTCGCTTAACCGGCGCAAAATAGCAGGCTAAAATTAGCGACGAAGGAGCGCAAGCCTGCTGTTTTGCGTCCTTTGGTTAAAGCGTTTGTTATATAACAAACTACTTACTCATAGCACTCTTAACTCTAATTAAAATAAATAAGCAACTTCCAGAAATTAAAAAGTGCGCCCAATAATCAACAATAGAGAATGAATCACTCGGTACAACAACCATGTAGAGGTCGTCCGATTTAGCTACTTCTGTTAATACTACCTCGTACAGATAAGTATCATAAACAAATAGAGCTACGCCCGAAAAAATCAGAACGATGCTGATTATAAATAGGGCTTTAAACATTTCTCACAACTCCAATTGTTATATAACAGATTATTCTCCCCCAAATTGCCTGAATAAATACCGACAAAACGGACTATATTACGTGTCCCAATATTCACACAAGAAAAGTGTATTGTAAACAACGCATTAAAATGTCCAAATTTATGCAGCTGTGAAAATTGGACAAAGCGCAGAATAATAATGTTATTGGACAAACCATAGATTACTGTGCATAAAAACAGTTAATTGAATTTTTATTTTGTATAAATTTATTAGCTAATTGTCATATCTTGCATGTACTAAAAAGCATAAAGCGTTTTTTGAAAACTACTGTATAAGGGAACGAAAGAAGAACGGTTTAGTTTTATAAAGTTGAAATTAAACAAGCTATTGAAGGGTATAAGAAAAGCTGGTCGGCATAGCAGGATTTGAACCTGCGACCCCTGACACCCCATGACAGTGCGCTACCAAGCTGCGCTATATGCCGACTTGCTAGCAACTATACAAGATTAATCTTAAAAGGCAACAACCTGTTGGATTGTTTGAACATTTTGTGTTCTTTATTTCAATTTGACGGTACTTAACTGATCCAATCCCAGAGTTTATAAATAAAAGAATAAGTTTCTCTGGAAGTTACAACTCCCAAAATCCTTGCTCGATGCCGCCTATTATGTAAATTGCAAACTTGCCTTTCTCTGGTATCTCCATAGGCGTCATAGCTATTTCAGCGCCTTGAGCCTCAACATGCTGAACAGCAGCCTCTATATCGTCGACTAAATAATATGGCCTAACCACTGGCGTTTCGTTTTCTCTTAAGGGCCCGCGTACACCAATAATACTGCCATCTTGTAAAAGGCTTGTTTTAGCACCGCCTAACATTGCATTTGGCTGACTAAAAATTGCATTTTGTGAGTGCTCATACGCTTTACACACGGCTTCAACATCTGGGGTAACGATTTCAAGATAATGTATTTTCATAGTGATACTCTGTTGAGGCGCCTTTTCTCTTAAATTTAATAAAATCACTTCAAGCTGCAACATGTAAGATAGCCTATTAAAGCGCACGAAGTACTCTATTTATCATAATGATTTGCCAAAGGGTCTTATTGGCTCATCCAAGAATGTGCGTTAAGTGACTTTTCTTAAATTGCTCCTCATTTCATTTCGCAGCAAAGCTTTAAAAGCCTTTTTTAGGGGTCAAATTAGCTCAAAAAATTCGTAATGAGATGTTTAAAGGCCTTAAAGTGCCCTGCTTACACTTTGTATAAAGACAGCTGAAACATTTATGTCATTTTTCATCGTTACTGTCTGCCGCAATTATTTAGTAACAGCTTTGAGAGCTCAACATGACAAACACATCTTTAAAATTATCTTTGTTGATTGGTGGATTACTTTGTAGTGGCGTTGCCAATGCTTCGCAGACTAATAAGCAATGGCTAACCGAGTCTGAGTTTATTTCGCCTATTGATGCCGCCCATACTGCCCATAAACAGCTTGCTGTGAGTGAAGCGCACGGTATCGCTTTACTCGATGAGCAAGGGCGAGCTTTATCGACAATCAATTCTAAGTCTGAACATTTAGATTTTAGGTGGCTACCAAATTCTCAGTCTGTTGGGGTGTTATCAACACTAAATAAAAACACCGGTAATATCGAGCTCGTTAAAGTTGATTTTAAACACAATAGTATTGAAAAGGCGTATGCGCTTTTGGCTGATAAAACAGCATTTGATGCAATTTGCTTAGGCTCATCATCTGAACATATTGAGTTATTCACTGTTGATGTAAACGGCATCGTTAGTCAAATGGCGCTAAATACCGCAAACGATACTGATTGGCAATTAAGTGAAATTCGACATTTTGCAGCGGGCCTTAATATGAAGTCTTGTGCAGTGAATGACCTCACCGAATCACTCTATATCGCAGAAGAAAATATTGGCGTTTGGCAGTACTCGACTAACCCCGAACTTGAAGTTATTCGCGAGCTTTACCAGCTTCCAGAAGGGCTCGAAGTAGAATACTTAGATACAACCGCTTCGGGTGATGTGTCTGTGGTGTCACCGAGTACAAACCAGCTTTGGCTACTTGACCAAAATAATCACGCGTTCAAACCTTTTGAGCTGCCCAAAGACATAGCGCCTAAAACTGTTCAGCTTCACCGCTCTGACAAAAACTTAATTGCTTATGTCTTCGATGATGAGACATCAAAGAATATCAAAATCAATTTGGGCAAACATAAGTTACCGTTCAAAAAGAAGAATGAGCAACCAATTGCCAATCTGGTCCCCTTTGCACAAACGACCCCTGTTGCATCTCATGGTGATGCCGCAGATGACCCTGAGATTTGGACTAACAGTACAACGCCTTCAAACAGCCTGGTTTATGGTACTGATAAAAAATCGGGTCTCAACGTATATGATCTTAAGGGCAATCTTGTAAAAGCCTTGCCTGTTGGTCGAGTAAACAATGTCGATATTCGTTACGGCGTTAAATTCAATGGTGAAGTTGTTGATATTGCAGCAGCCAGTAATCGAACTAATAAAAGCATCAGCCTATTTAAAATCGATCAAAGATCTGGGCTCCCTACTTTGCTTGCCGATATTAAAACAGACTTGGCTGATCCATATGGTTTATGCCTGGGACAATACGATAATGAACTGGCGGTATGGATTAATGACACCGACGGCCGCTTTCAAAAATACGAGATTACATTTAATAAGCAAAAGGTAACAGGCAAGAAAACTCTAGAATGGACAGTGCCAAGTCAACCTGAAGGCTGTGTAAGCGATGATGCGAATAAACGTTTGTTTTATGGTGAAGAGTCAACGGGTGTATGGTTAAAAGACTTTAAAGGTAAACAGTCTGACAAGTTAATCACAGGTCTAAATGAGCAAGTCGAAGCCGATATTGAAGGCATGGGCTTATATCGTTTAAACGGCAAACAATACCTTGTTGTATCTAGCCAAGGTAATAACCGCTATGCGGTATACGACGTTGATGATAACAATGCATTTTTGGGTGTTTTTGAAGTTGGCGCAAACTGGGAAGGCATGATCGATGGTGCTTCAGAAACCGATGGTTTGGCAGTAACAAGCAGCTATCTTGGTGAAGCCCTCCCTAATGGCCTATTAGTTGTTCAAGATGGTCATAATGTGATGCCTAAAAGCACACAAAACTTTAAGCTTGTGGATGGCAGTTTGTTGAGGGATTGGATTTTAAATAGAGTCGCAAAGTAGCTTTTAAATTTCTAAATCAAAGAAGGGACACGCTTCCTTCTTTGACTCACTCTAAACCCATTTGTAATTTTTCATACCTTTTTGCACACTTTTTCAAAACTAATTGGTATTTCCCCTCGCCCAAATTTTACGGTAACGTACCGATAACAATAATAAATGCACTATAAGGAACACCGTGCAAAATCATACTCATATTTGTTTTTTAGATAACAAACTTATCAACCTTGTTACTCCTTTGCTCGATACACACATTCCTTCCAATGAAGTGATCGTATTTGTTGAACAAACAGAGTTAGCAAAACTTGACGCCATTAGAGCTGTGTTAAATCCACGTGGGATCAGCTTGAACTTTAAAGTGATGCCGCAAACTCGAAATACAGAGGAGTTGGTATCGTATTTTCACAAAGAGATAGATTCGTTAGTCACTCACAATCATAAAACCCTATACGCATTTAATGCCAGTTGTGGCGACCGCCAGCATGTTTTAGCCATGTATGAAGTTGTGAGAGCCTATGAATTTGAGTGTTTTATGGTAGAGCCTAACAGTGATGAATTACATTGGCTGGTTCCTTCAGAGCGTAAAAATACACAGCTAGCCGATAAACTTAAAATTCGTGATTTCTTTGCTCTTATTGACAGCCAAATAAATAATATTGCTAACACAGGCAATGTTGATATTCGTTATCGTAAGCTTGGTGCTAAATGGGCAGCTAGCCAAGACAATCTAGGTCAGGCGCTTGGCAATTTAAATTACTTAGCTGCCAGCAGTGATAACGCAAAGTTAACATCTGCTGTTTTGAATAGATCTCAATTAAATTGTGCTGATTTACAAACTCTGATTGACGATTTAGAAGATGCTGAACTTGTTTGTCGCAAGAATGACAGGTTAGTTTTTATAAATGAAGAAGCGCGCTTTTTTGCCAATGGGGGCTGGCTAGAAGAATATGTTTATGGCTTACTTTTAAGTTTAAAAAAACAAGTGCCACACATTCAAGACATTGCACAAGGCGTAGAAATTACACGAAAGATCGGTCAAGGTACCGTAGTGAATGAACTTGATATTGTCATCATGGCGAACAACAAACTTCATCTAATCGAATGTAAAACTAAAAAGTTCGATAAAGGCGAAGGGAATCAAGTTATTTATAAATTAGATTCATTGACCGATTTACTCGGTGGTATTCAAGCACGCGCAGCGCTGATCAGTTACAAAGGAATAAGGACACACGAACAGCTTCGCGCAAAAGAACTAGAGATTGAACTCATAAGTGAAAACCAATTAGCCCAGCTAAGAGAACAACTAAAAAGCTGGCTAGAGCAAGCCTAATTTGAAAAGGTTGCCCATCTTAGTTGGTGGGTAATTTATCTCTTACATTGCTAAAAATCAGTCACACACTTTGAATATCTGCAAACTGCCCTTGCGTTAATTCACATAGAGTATCTGCCGCCAATTCAATTTCGAGCCCTCTGCGCCCTGCACTCACAAAAATGGTATCAAAGTTTTTGGATGAGCTATCTATTACGGTGGCGAGGCGTTTTTTTTGTGCCAATGGGCTAACGCCACCTAAAATATACCCCGTTGAACGCTCGACTAATTGCTGTGGTGCCATGGCGGCTTTCTTTGCACCCACGGCTTTTGCTAACGATTTTAAATTCAGTTGTTGGTTAACGGGTAAAACCGCGACCACAAGTTGTTTGCTATCAGTTTCAACAACTAGGGTTTTAAATACTTGAGATGGGTTCAAACCTAGCTTTTCGGCCGCTTCCAAGCCATAAGATTGCGCTTTTGGCTCGTGCTTATACTCATGCACGTTAAATGAGATTTTGGCTTTTTTGGCGAGTAAAATCGCAGGTGTCATGACTTTAATCCTTTTAATTATTTCATGTAACGAGTGCTACTTTGGATAACAAATTATGTTCTCAAATACACAGCATTCAGACACGGCTTGATAACCATGTGGTTGGTCACTTAAAAAACGACATGTTTGCCCAGCCTCCAAGTTATGCCAAGTATCATCATAAAACACAGACAAACACCCAGAACGCACAATGATATGTTCAATCACTCCTGTACTGTGTGCTGTTGATAGCTGTTTATGATGGTGAGTCAGGGTTATCTCGAACATTTCCATCGCGCTATCTTGGCTAAATGCAAAGAGGGTTTTCACTTGTATGTTTTCATCATTTGGAAAAGTACGCTGCGCTATATCGGCTTCTTTTTGATTTGAGAAGAATGAAGAAAATGACGCGTTTAATCCACTGGCTATCTTCCAAAGTACGGCAATAGTCGGGCTAGATTCTTCTCGCTCAATTTGCCCCAACATGGCTTTAGACACGTTCGTAAGCTTGGCGGTTGCGTCTAAACTCAGGCCTTTTTCTTTGCGCAAAGTTTTCAGGCGCTTTGAAATTTTACTTTTGAATATTTGCTCTGACATAAAAAGCCTGTTTAAAACTTGTGCGCTATAACGCACGATGCTACTGTTTATTTCGTGCGCTTTAACGCACAACCTCAATATTAACACTCAACAATAAAGGTGCAAGTATGCTTAAGTCTGTAACAATGAGCCATTTATCTGCTGGTTTTACAGCCGTGATGATCGGCTATGCCAGTGCGGCAGTGATCGTTATTCAAGCGGCTTCTGCTTTGGGCGCGAGTGAAACTCAAATCGAAAGCTGGCTGATGACTTTAGGCCTCATTATGGGGTTAAGTTCAATTGGCTTATCATGGTGGTTTAAGACCCCTATTCTCACAGCTTGGTCAACGCCAAGCGCTGCGTTGTTGGTCGGTGTTGGTTCACAATACGATATACATACGGCCATTGCTGCCTTTATGTTAGTTGGCGTAGCCACAATAATAACCGGATATATAAAGCCACTGTGCAAGGCTGTCGAAAATATTCCTTCACCGCTCGCTAGTGCTATGTTGGCAGCCATTCTGCTTCCTTTTTGTTTAACTGCTTTTGAAGTAGTTGAAATAGCACCAAGCTATTTCGCACTGCTGTTTTGCTGTTTTTGTGTGGCTAAATTATGGCTTCCCAAATTCACTATGTTTATTTTATTGGGTGCCATCTTAGTTTTAGCCATTGTAGTTGGGGCATTTGACCAAACAAATTTCTCTATTTCTTTTAGTACATTTGAATTCATGCCTCCAAATTTAGACGCATCGAACCTAACCGCCATACTCAATTTAGCTGTTCCACTGTATTTGGTTACCATGCTTTCTCAAAACTTGCCTGGCCTCGCTTTATTGCAAACCTACGGTTATAAATCGCCAACTAAATCGGCTTTAGCCACCACAGGCGCATTAAATTTTCTGACCGCACCTTTTGGTGGATTTTCGTTAAATTTGGCGGCTATCTCTGCTGCTGTGTGCATGAATGAAGATGTAGACACTTCAAAAACTCAACGCTATAAAGCGGCAATGTGTGCAGGCGTGTTTTATTTAATTGCCGGGCTATTCGCAAGTAGCGTGGTTAGTTTATTTTTGGCTTTACCAAAGAGTATAACTTCAATACTCGCTGGCTTTGCTTTACTCGGCACGCTCCTACTCTGCCTGCAAAATGCGTTTTCTGATCCCAAAAGTCGTGATGCGGCTTTACTCACTTTATTAATTAGCTTTTCGGGCGTCAGCTTATTTGGCATTAACTCTATAATGCTGGGCCTCATGGTGGGGTTAATTTACTCGAACTTACAAAAGCATCGATTGAAACCAGAGTTAAAAACAGAGGGTTCTGAAAAGCTCGGCTAATTATTTTAAAAAAATTCAAAAATATTTGTCACACTTTAAATGACTCGTGTGACTTAGTTATATAACCAACAGGAGCTAATATGATTAAGTCACACATCAAACCAAATAAACCTACAAAATTAAGCCTATTGATTGTTTTGTTCATCGCGATTGCGGCAGCATTAAATACCGCTAAAGTTTGGGCGCATAATCACTTTACTGTTAAAACAGTCGGAAATAACCAAACAGAAAATGCCGATATCGTTCTGATCCCAGGTCTTATGTCTAACGGTGAAGTTTGGCAAGGCACTCTAGACACAATCAAAGATAAACACCGTGTACATGTGGTATCAATCACTGGATTTGCCGATAGTCAAAAACCTACAAACTTTTCGATGAACGAGTTAAAAAATGAGCTAATTGATTTTATTACTGAAGAGAGTCGCAAGTCAGAAGCTTCAAATGCTGTAGCAAATAAAACAATTCTAATTGGCCATAGTCTGGGAGGCTTTTTAGCTATGTCTATCGCATTAGAAAAGCCAGAACTTATTAGTAAGGTCGTTTCAGTAGATAGCCTACCCTATATTGGCCCGATATTTACCGGCACAAATCAAACGACACCTGCTTCACTTAGCAACCAAGCTGAACGTGTACTTTTAATGCACAAATCAATGACTCAAACACAACTAGCTGAGCAAACTAAGCGCGGTATATATATTCATGCGACTCAGGCTATGCATCAAAAACACATCATTGATATGGCTGAACGCTCTGATCCGGTTACTGTTGGCAAAGCTATACACTATTTAATGAACAATGATTTAAGACCATCATTGACTGAAATAAAAGCGGATTTGCTTATTCTGGGTGCATCAGGTGGATTTAACGATAACTCTCGCAAACAAGCCGTTGAACAACTTTATAAAGGGCAAGTGGCAAATTTACCTAACGCTGTAGTCAAAATGAATACAACCTCTCGCCACTTTATTATGTATGATGATCCTAAATGGCTAAACGACCAAATTACAGCATTCATTAAGGATAAATCATGAATACATTAGCGTATAAACTAGACATGAAAGACAGTACCAGTATTGCTTTATATGTGTCGCATGCACGAAAAGGTGATGTAAATGCCTTTGAAGCACTTCACAAAGCATGTCGACAACTCATTTGCAGTATTGCGCTCGCTATCACGAAGGACGTGCATGCGAGTGAAGATGTAGCGCAACAAGTATTTATCAATGCATGGCAAAACCTCGATAAGTTAAAAAACGATCACAGCTTTTTACCTTGGCTTCGCCAAACTGCTCGTTATAAAGCTTTAAATGTATTGCGAGAAAAGTCGAATTTAGTATCTGACAATGATGAGTCACTCGAGCAATCACTTGAGCAGTTGCTTGCTCACCATGATTGTCCTGATAGTGATTTATTAAAAGATGAACAAGTCATGTTGATGAATCAACTTGTTTCAGCTTTACCAGAAGAGAGCCGTGAGATTTTAATCTTATACTATCGAGAAGAACAATCGAGCAAGCAAGTCGCTGTATTATTAGATATCTCTGAGGAAAAAGTACGTCAGCAGTTATCAAGAAGCCGAAAGAAGCTTAAGTCTCAATATTTAAATCGCTTTGGTACATTGGCAATTTCGACGATTACCCCAGCTGTTGCTTTAGGCTTGGTCGCCCCAAGTGCACCCGTTGCTGCGGCAACACTGGTCAGCAATACAACGTATAGCTCACCAATATTTAAACTTTTTGCTGTGCTTGGTGGTGCTTTTATCGGCGCATTCGCAGCTATGCTCGTGGTGTTTTACAGCATGAAATTGCCAATTAAGTATGCAAAGACTGAGCAGACAAAAGCAATACTTAAAGTTATGAGAACCAGAATGTTAATCACCACGTTTGTATTTGGGGTGCTATTCGTTATGAGTTACTCATTTAGCGCGGGGTGGATTATGCCAGCGCTCGCTTATACAGCATTTGCATTGATACTTGGCTTACAGATTTTCCAAGCTCAAAATATCATTAACAAAGACCTGCAACACATGACTGAAAGTGAAGTGGCAGCAAAACCATTTCTATGTCGCCCTAAATGGCAAAAGCTTTTTGGCCGAATTGGTCTGGTGCTTGGGTTTGCCAGCGGCGGCTTTGGTTTAGTGATGGGATTAATTGGCTCGGGCAGATTGGTTTTATGAGATTATTCTATTCAAAAATAGAAAGATGCGCGATGTAAAAAGAAAAACGCGACATTAAGTCGCGTTTTCATACATCTGTTTCAATTTAATAATCGAACCTTACAAATTATCTTTATACACCTGCAGTGCTTGCTCTAGATCTGCGATTAAGTCTTCAACATCTTCTAGGCCTATGTGCAGGCGAATAATCGGGCCGTGCTCCCACCCTGTTGTTGAACGCAGCTTCGCCATGGTTTTATTAGCAGTGACTAGACTTTCGTAGCCCCCCCATGAAAAACCCATTTTGAAATGATGCAATGCATCTAAAAACGCATTAATTGATTTTAGGTTGCCCTCTTTCATGACAAACGAGAATAAACCGTTACTGCCATCAAAATCGCGTTTAAAGAATTCATGCCCAGGGCATGTTTCAAATGCAGGGTGGCGAACATGATCAACCAATTCGTGTTCAGACAACCACTGCGCCACTTGTAAGGCCGCTTTTTCGTGTTGGGCCAAACGCACAGGCATAGTACGAAGACCACGTAATGCTAAGTAAGCATCATCGGCTGACGTACATTGACCTAACAAATAAGAGTGTTCACGTAATGTCGGCCAATGGACTTCGTTTGCAACTGCAACGCCCATCATCACGTCTGAGTGACCAACAATGTACTTGGTAGCAGCTTGAATACTGACATCAACGCCAAAATCAAGCGGTCTAAAATGCCAGCCATTTCCATAAGTATTGTCTAGCATAGTGATGATGTTGTGCTTTTTCGCAACCTCAACAAGTGCAGGCACATCTTGAATTTCCATGGTGATTGACCCCGGCGATTCCAAGAAAATCACTTTGGTGTTTTCTTGAATAAGGGTTTCGATACCAGCACCAATTGTTGGGTCATAATACGTCGTCGTGATCCCTAGGCCGGCTAAAATCTTATCGCATAGATCACGTGTCGGCTCGTAGGCGTTATCAACCATTAATAAGTGGTCGCCTGACTTCAAAAAAGACAATAAAGATTGACTGATGGCCGCGGCACCCGATGGATAAAGCGCACATCCTGCGCCATTTTCAAGTTCAGTAATGGCATCTTGTAGCGCATAGTGGGTGTTTGTACCACGACGACCATAAAATAAGGTACGATCGGCGCGCTCTTTGATGGCTGTTTGCATTTCTTCTACGGTATCAAATACGACTGTTGAAGCACGTTGCACAACAGGGTTTACGACACCTTGGGTATATTGATTTTTTCTGCCAGCACTGACAATCTTTGTGTTCTTTTTCATTGTTAAACCTTGGTATTTTTAACTTGTTTTATTCGCCAAGTGCGCGCCAATATTCGACTAAATAGCGTGAAATTGAATCTCTCCGGGTAAGTTTAAACCCTGGCGTATCATCGCCCCACTCTGCAAATGTATTTAATTCTGCTCTTGAGAACCACTTAGCATCTTGTAATTCATCTTGTTCCACTGAGATCTCTGTGGTTTTCGCTTTAGCAATAAAGCCCAGCATTAATGACGACGGAAAAGGCCATGGCTGTGATGCGATATATTGTGCGTCTTCTGCAATAATGCCCGACTCTTCTTCTACTTCACGCAGTACCGCTTGCTCCAGTGATTCTCCTGGATCAACAAAACCTGCCAGCGTCGAATAAACGCCTTCTGGCCAGCTTTCCTGACGGCCCATCAAACAACGCTCAATGCCATCATCAAAAGTATGGGTCACTAACATGATCACCGCAGGATCAGTTCGCGGGAATGTAATATGACGACACTCATCATTTTGACAACGACGTGCATGACCGCCCTCATAAGGCTTATTTGCTATACCACACCGGCCACAAAAAACATGAGTTTTATGCCAATAACACATGCCCCTTGCGAGTACACCAATAGATGCTTCAAAGCCATTCAGTTTTGGCCCAACTTTACGCATATCTTCAAATGTGCCACCGGCAGATAAGTCATTCACTTCATCTGGATCTATATTCGACACATCTAACACAAAATAGTGTAATTCGTCTTGATGACCAATATACACGGCATCATCTGTATTTAAGTGTGCGACTGAAGACCAGAGTAATAGCTGAAGCTTTTGTAAATCAGCACTAAATAAGTTTTTATCTTGGTGAATTAAAAGCCATCGGCTGTTGGTGGTTTTTTGCGTGTTTAGCCAGTTGCTGTCTTTGCGCTGCTGAGACGCTCTGTCTAAACTCATCTGCGTGTAATGAAGCATATTCACTCCTTTGCGTGATTTGAGCCTAAGCTAACACACAGACACTCTAAGCTAAATAAATAAGCCGTAAAATTTGCAAAAAAAAGGCCCTAACGGGCTTTTAAAACATGTAGTTGCATAAAGGGCCTGTTTCTCTTTGCTGTTCGAGTTTTACTCTTTCTGAGCGGGCTTTTATCGCGGCACTCAGTTTTATACCTAGTGGGCTAAGTAAAAATTGAGTAACAATGAAAAAAGTTCGCTCAGAAGAGCCAATTTGGCAGCGCTTGATTGGCATTTCTACTGTGTTATCGCCTGACTTACATGGAAAAACCATGCTACGCAGGCTCTGCCGTGTATAAATACCAATCAAACTGCTGTAAAAACGAACTTGAAAGATCAACAGGTCCTTAGGACAAAGAGGCTAAATAGGCCTGAAGCTTTTGGTTTTCAGCTTCGATGTGCTGATAAAACTCAATGTCTTTTAACTTGCTTGCTGCAGCTTTATCAATCACGATAACCGCGTCACGGTGCATTTGTAGTGCAGATGCAGGGCAAGCTGCTGTTAACGGGCCTTCAATCATTGCATGAACCGCTTCAGCTTTGTTCTCACCCGTCGCGAGTAACACCACTTTCTTGGCATCAAGAATAGTACCGATACCCATAGTGATAGATAAATGCGGTTGGTATTCGTCTTCTTTGAAGAAACGCGCATTATCATCAATGGTTGCTTTGGTTAATGTTTTAACACGTGTACGTGAAGTTAAGCCTGAAGACGGCTCGTTGAAACCAATGTGACCGTTACGACCAATGCCCAATAGTTGAACATCAATACCGCCAGCCGCAACAATGTGACCTTCATACTCTTGACATGCAGTGATTGGGTTTTTCGCATCACCAGGTGGTACATGGGTTTTATCTTTGTCTATGTCTACATGGTTGAACAACTGCTCGTTCATAAAATAACGGTAGCTTTGTGGGTGTGAACCATCTAGACCTAAGTATTCGTCTAAGTTGAATGTTGTCGCATCTTTAAAGCTAATTTCACCTGCTTCGTTACGACGAATTAGTTCTTGGTAAAGCGCTACTGGTGTTGAACCGGTCGCTAAACCTAACACAGACTCTGCTTTCTTTTGTAGTTGTTTTGTAAAGATATCTGCGCCATAAGCTGCAACTTCATTGGCGTCGTTTAAGATTACTATTTGCATGGTTTTGGCTCGTTGTAGAAGAAAAGAAAAAATGGGATCTGGGCTTACTTCGCGTGCAATCAAAATAAGCGCCAGATCAAAACCTAATCGGGATAATCTTATTAGGCTGTACCATTATGACAACGCTGTCATTATTATCATTAATTGAGCGCTTGTAAAGTAAAAGTGAAAAAAAACTTGTGTTTTTTTATAACAAAAAGGCTCATTAATATGAGCCTTTTGCATAAGTAAATAATTAAGGTTTGAAATTAAACGCTGACAAAGATCTTACGACGGTACATCCAATGCAGCACTAACATTTGCACCGCCATCAATGCAGTGACCGCCAATACGGGCTGCCATTCACTTGGGGCTGCGTTTACCACACCACCGAACACACTGCGGCTAATGTACTCCCAATCAACCAAAGATGACGCTAGGTAGATAATGATTGAGTTTGCACCAATAATTACAAACGGGTAAGCCAGCTTTTGACCATTTAGAATGTCGACTGCTGCATAGAAAACAGCGAGTAAAATCGCACTCCACCCTACTGTTACCAATACAAATGAACTGGTCCAAAGCTCTTTATTAACTGGGAAGTGTAAATCCCATGTCCAACCAAGCACTAAACTTACAACACCTGCGCCGAATAAAATGCCACAGGTTTTCCATTCACCGCGCTCATTAGCTTTAGCAATCAGTTGACCTGCAAATACGCCTGCAATCGCATTCACAATCGCTGGTAAACTCGACAAAATACCTTCAGGGTCAACCACACGGTTTTGATATGAAATACCAGGTAAAAGGTGTTTATCAAACCATGCATTCCAACTACCTGCCGCAGACAAATCACCAGCAACACCGCCAGGTACAGGTATAAAGCAAAGAAGTACCCAATAGAAGATTAAAATACCGATACCAGAGTATGCTAAAACACGTAAGCTAAAGTGCCAAACTAATAAAGCACAGAAGAACCAAGCGATTGCGATTCGCCCTAACACACTGGCATAACGTACTTCTTCAAATGCAAATGGGGCACCTGTACCCCAGCCGTGATTATACAAAACACCAAATGTCATAAGTAAAAATAATCGCTTAAGTGCTTTGTTGTATAACGGGCGTCTTTCGTTAAAAGGAAGGTGATCGATACGCTTAGGTGCAAGACCCATAGCAACACCAGACAAGAAGATAAATAGTGGGAATATTAAATCGTAAAAAGTAAAGCCATGCCATGGGCTATGCACTGTGTGTGCTTCAAACGCTTTCCATCCCTGCCAGCCTGTTAAAACAAACAAAGCGGCAAAAATACCCTGTCCGCCTAAAATCCAAAACATGTCCATGCCTCGGAGTGCATCTAAAGATGCTAATCGTTTTTTTTGTGTTTTTGCTGTCATATTTTATTCCAGTACAAATAAAAAAAGCCCCGCTATACTGCAGCGGGGTTTTTTCCTCAGGGAAAGTTAAATCTGAGCACCAGCGATATACGTTGCCTGTGCATATAAATTCTCATCAAGATGAACAAAGTCTGCATCTGCCCCTTCACGCAAATGCCCTTTGCTGTTTAAGCCTAAATATTGTGCTGGATATAAAGATGCCATACGAAGGGCTTCTGGTAGACTTACATCTAACCAATCAACCGTATTTCGTACTGCGCTTGCCATATCTAACACACTACCAGCAAGTTCGCCGGTTGTTGAATTTAAACGATCGCCAGTGCGAATAACTTTACGGCCATCAAAAAACGCAAACTCAGTATCGTCTGTACCCACAGGAGGCATCGCATCTGTCACTAGCATGATTTTGCCACGCTGTTTAGAACGAATCGCTAATTTAGCAGACGTGTTATGAACATGATGACCATCGACAATTAAACCGCACCAGCTGTTATCATCCCATAACGCCGCGCCAACAACGCCCGGCTCTCGTGAAGTAAACGCAGACATGGCATTGAATAAATGGGTAAAGCCATCTGCACCAGCTTTTAACGCAGTGTTCGCTGTTTCAAAATCTGCATTTGAGTGGCCGATACTCACTTTAACGCCTAAGCTAATTAAGCGTTCAATATCAGCTAAAGGCACTGTCTCTGGCGCTAGAGTGACCATTTTTATGCCCAAGTCTTTACGCGCATAAATCTCGAATTCTTGTTCAGTGATTGGTCTAATAAACTGCTCGCTGTGCGTGCCTTTTTTAGGGTGAGACAAGTGTGGACCTTCAAAATGGATCCCCACTACACCAGCTTGATTGCTTTCAATGGCAGCTGCCATCGCATCTGCTGCCGCTTGCATCACTTCAATTTTATCTGTGATCAGAGTTGGCATAAGCGCAGTAGAACCAAATTGCGCATGCGCCGACACCATTTTCTCAAGGCAGGATGTCGTTTGCTCAGCGTTATAAAATGCCCCACCACCGCCGTTTACTTGAACGTCGATATAGCCTGGTACGACTAGGCCATCGAGATTAATTACTTCGGCGTTTTCAGCCGAAACGTTATAACTAACTTTGCCGTCTTCTACTGAGAAAACAACATCATGATGAAATTGCTCACCATCAAAAAGCCTTTTGGCTTTGTAAATTTGCTGGCTCATTAGTTCACCTTTTTAATTTCATACTGGGTGCTTTCCATCGCAAAATAGATAGCGCCAATTTCTGGAGGCTGTTTTGGTTGCTGAACAAGCTTTGCAATATCAGCATCTAGCCATTTATTTAGCGGCTCAGCTAAACCACCGATCATAGATAAACGCGGTGGATTAACTTCTAATAATCTTTTCGCAAGGTTGCTGATATATTCGGCACCTTGTTTAACAATTTGCAATGCGACTTCATCGTTCTGCTCTGCAGCTGCAAATACGTGGCGTGCTAACTTCGCATAACCGCTTGAAGGTTGACCTGCCATTTGCTCGGCAATTCCCATTGCGTCTGTGACATGAAAATGTTGCTTTAAAGTATCCGATAACACGGTTTTTGGCCCAAGACCATCAAGATCTACAAGTACTGCTTTGACCGCCTCTAGACCCATCCATGCACCACTGCCCATATCGCCTTGCGCAAAACCATGACCGCCATAATTGACTGTTTCACCGTTTACTATAGCGAAACCGCATGAGCCTGTGCCTGTAATAATCACTGCGCCATCATCACCGTCATGTGCACCAATACACGCGGTGTGCAAGTCGGTTGTAAGATACATTTCTTTAAATGGATGGTCCCATTGCATGATTTTGTCGTAAAGACCTGGAATATTCACACCCGCTAAACCAAGGCCAGCTACTATGTCATGCACCTGTTCAACACGAAGTCCCGCGTCTTGTAAGGCTAGCTGAGTTGATACCATGATTGACTCTAATGTGCGTTCAAGACCATGTAATGGATTGGCAGGACCACCTAACCCAGTACCTAACACCCCTTGTGTAGCAGAGTAGATAGTTGCACGACATTTTGTACCACCACCATCTATTCCAATAAATAACTGGTCTTGTTCAACCTGTTTAGCCATCATTTAGCGACCCCTGATCTGTAACGTATTGCTCAAATAGTTTGTGATTATTTGGCAGAGCATTTTTTCATGTTGATTTAATGTTACACACAAAATGACAGCGTTGTCATTAAATTTTTCAGAAAAATGTTCGAAATTGATAATTTCTAATATTGCACAAAAGAATCTCTTTGTCACCGAAACCAAAGTCTAACAACAGACAGAATTAGACTTTAAAATATAAAACATTAATAATTATAAGGATATTTAACTGGTATGAGGTCTTTTATATTATTAGTAAAGAATAAAAAAGGAGCAGCAGGCTACTCCTTATATTGTGAAAACTTTTATGATGCGCTTTTCAAAATAGAATAAAGTTGGTCTTTTAGATGTAATCGTTGCTTCTTAAGTGACTCAAGATATTCGTCTGAGGTGTTTTCAACTCCCTCTTCAATACGGATCACTTCATGATCGAGGTTATGGTAATCATCAAACAAGCGCGCAAAATGTCGATCATTCATTTTTAGTTCGTGGATTTTTTCTTTAAATTCAGGTAACTCTTTGGCTAAGCTGTGGCGATCAATAATCATAATGAAGTCCTGTTTAAGTTGTCATTTTTCCAAACAAACCTGATGCTTGGCTCACTTTCATAGTACGCCTGCAGCCATGCTGAATGTTGATCTAGCACAAGTTTTAATACACATTTATAAAACGGTTTTATAAGGAGATTAAAACAGAATTTTTAATTTGATTTATGAACTATAAAAGTTGTCAAAAAAGAAAAAAGCCTAACAGCGAACCGCTAGGCTTGGGCAAGTAAAGAAATTGAAAAAGGTTTATAGCTTAGCTGTCGATTCTCTTACTATAAGCTTAGCTTCAAGTGTGGTCTGCGTTTTTTCTACATCAGGGTCGCTTATCTGAAGTATCAACTGCTCAACAGCTTGTCGCGTCATCTCTTCTACAGGCTGTGCGATTGTTGTTAACCCAGGCCAAATATGACGGGCTATCGGTGCGTTATCAAAACCCGCTATCGAAATATCTTCTGGTACATTCAACTTTGATTGTGTCGCCAATTTTAACACCGCTGCTGCCATGTAATCATTCGATGCAAACACCGCACTCGGTCTTGGTTGTAAATCTAAAATTTCTTTTGCACTATCAGCACCTGAGTGATAACTAAAGTTACCTTCAGCCACCAGCTCTGCATCGAATGCAATATTGTGCTCTGCAAGCGCTTTCTGATACCCCGAGAAACGCTGCTCTGTGGCACTGTGATCTGGGTGACCTTTGATGAATGCGATTCGGCTATGACCCAGAGAAATCAAATGCTCTGTGATTTCGAAAGCACCTTGCTCATCATTACTTCTGACTGAAATTGACGTGTCATCTTCGATTGCAGATGCAACACGTGCGTAATTAATACCTTTCTTTTGAAGAAATTCGATTAATTCTTGTGAATCAGAAAATGGCGGCGTAAGAACTAGACCATCCAGACGAGACGTTGTAAGAAGGTGTTCGATGTTTTCAATGAGCGCTTCGCCACGCAGTTCGCATGGGTGTATAAGCAAGTTGTAATTATGTTTGTGACATGCTTCTAAAGCACCACTTTGTACACGTGTGATATAACTTTTACTGGGGTTATCGTACAAACAGCCGATGATAAAGCTGCGATTGCGAGCAAGGCCTCTGGCGATAGGATTCGGTGTGTAATCAAGCTCTTTGAAAACTTTTAGTACTTTTTCACGTGTTGCCGGGCTAACATTGGGCTCATTATTCAATACGCGTGAAACGGTTTTCTTCGATACACCGGCGTATTCTGCAACACTATTTATTGTTACTTTCTTCATCTGGTTTCCCGCTCTACATTCGAGGGAGTAAGCACTTCAACCTCTACTGCAATTCATCCTGAACGAAAGAAATATCAATCTAGAATTCTTTGATTAATGGGTTATCATTTATTTTAAAAAAATGCTGCCCACATACATGGGCAGCCAACACGTTTTGACAACAAAATGATAAAACGCCGACATTATGACACCGGTGTCAGACTTGCGCAATAAAATTTTTCAATTGACTATTTCTAGCTGCCTATTTCTTGCCCTAGCCTTTTCATAAACTCCTTCATAAACAATACCCTAGCTTCTGCTTCTTGCTTTCCTGCATACGTGTGCATAACTTCAGGTAATTTAAAGAGTTTGTTATAGAAATGGTCAACGGTATATGAATAATCATCGGGCGCTCGATTTTCACAGAAGGGATCGTCAACATTATAAACGCTTCGATGCATTGCACCGCCAACTGTAAAACAACGTGCAATGCCAATTGCTCCCAAGCTATCTAGCCTATCTGCATCTTGGACAATTTTAGCTTCAAGTGTTTCTGCTGACACATTCGCACTGTAGCTGTGCGCAACTATTGCGTGATGTACAGCAGACAACTTTTCACTTGGAAAGTCGATACTTTTTAAATAGTCGATGGCTTTGTCAGCTGCCAATTTTGAAGCTTGGCTCCTCAGAGGGCTATTTTTCGCGACTGCCACACAGTCGTGAAGCCATGCTGCAGCAACCACCACTTGTAAATCTGCTTGTTCTTTTTCAGCTAATAGCTTTGCAGCTGTAACAACCCTTTGCACATGCGCTAAGTCATGTCCTGCATCGGCTATGGGTAATGCTTGTACAAATTCGCGACAATTTTGTTCTAAAGACGCTAATTTATCGTTATTCAATGCCCTACTCTCCGGATAATTCGTTGATCAACATTGTATGTTTGTAAACGCTTAACTAAAATGCCCAGCATACAATTAAGTTAGGAAAAATTCATGTCTTGTGCAGTGTACTTGCAGCCTGGTAGAGAAAAATCATTAAAACGTAAACACCCTTGGATATTCTCCAAAGCCATTAAAAAAGTAAAAGGTAAACCTGCTCTGGGTGATACCGTAAAAATTTACTCTAACGAAGGTAAATTTCTAGCTACTGCTGCATATAGTCCTGACTCTCAAATTAGAGCACGTATATGGAGCTTTGATGAATCTGAAAGCATCGACAAAGATTTTTTCTTACGTCGTTTAACACGTGCTTTTGACGCCCGAAGTCAAGTCATTGAAGAAGGCGGCTTAACCGGTTTTCGCTTAAGCGCAGCAGAGTCTGATGGCTTACCCGGTATCACCATTGATAAATTCGACAATTACATTGTATGTCAGCTATTAAGTGCGGGTGCAGAGCGCCATAAAGGCGATATCGTTCAAGCACTTCGTGAGCTTTTTCCTGATTGCCACATTTATGAGCGCTCTGACGTTGACGTACGTAAAAAAGAAGGCCTAGAAAAAACCACTGGTGCACTTTGGGGTGATGCGCCGGCTGAGCCTGTTGTCATTACAGAAAATGGCTTAAAGCTTGAAGTTGATATTTTAAACGGCCACAAAACCGGTTTTTATCTGGACCAACGTGATAGCCGTGCAGCACTAGAGCGTTTTTCTAAAGACAAAGAGGTTTTAAACTGTTTCTGTTACACAGGTACATTCGGTTTATATGCGCTACGTGGCGGCTGTAAGAACGTCATTAACGTAGATGTATCACAACCAGCCCTTGATACTGCAAAAAGAAATGTAGAGCACAATGACCTTGATTTATCACGTGCTGAGTTCGTTAAACAAGATGTATTTAAGCTGCTTCGCCAGTACCGTGAAGAAGGCCGTCAATTCGATACTATCGTGATGGACCCACCTAAGTTTGCTGAGAGCAAAGCACAACTAACTGGTGCTTGTCGTGGTTATAAAGATATTAATATGATCGCAATGCAAATACTGAAGCCTGGCGGCACATTACTTACATTCTCTTGTTCTGGCTTAATGGAGCAAAACCTGTTCCAAAAAGTTGTTGCTGACGCAGCCCTTGATGCGGGTAAAGAGTTGTTGATTATGGAGCGTCTGAACCAAGCAGCCGACCACCCTATCGCGGGTAACTACCCAGAAGGTTTCTACCTTAAGGGCCTTATTTGCAAGGTTTATTAATGTAGATAGAGTTTAGAGCAAAATTGGATAAACTCGTTACTAAGGCCACAGAGTGGCCTTTTTTTATGTCTTGAATATAAAAAAAGGCGCTCATCCCAGAGCGCCTAAGTTTGCTTAACATTCTTTTCTTCTTAAGCTTATTCGCTTAAGTCACCATATTGGTTATTTGTACTTAGTAATACTGCTTTATCAAAGCCAGGTAAACTTAAGCTGTCTTGGCTTAATACTAATTCGTTTTCATCAATCATACCGTTGCCAAAGCGATAAATAAGTTCATATTGGCCATTGTCAGCGGCTTGCTGGTAGTCTGCTTGAGCAAGCTTTGTTTGCTCTAACTTTGCTTGGTACGAGTTTAAAAGCTCTTCAGAATAGCGCTTCGCTAGCAACTTATTGGTAAAGTTTGGCGAAAATACGGTTGCTGTTGCGTTGTTACCACCGAAACCTTTTGAGTTGATAAACGCCACATCCATAGGTGCACACTCATAGTGCTCATTACGAATATCTAAATGTTCAGCGTGAACGTCGTCAGCCACTTTATCAATCGTTGTAATACCTGGCATGATGTTGTGACTAAATACGCCCAGCGCTAGCGCGAGTTGGTCGCCACTTGCTGGCGCAATGGTGTGCCCTACGTATGCCTTTGGCGCAACCACTTTCCAACCATTGATTGAAAACGCTTCTGCCACTTTATGGTAAATCAGCGATTCAGTTACACGGTTTTGCGGTGTACTTGAGCCGTGCGCCAAAATAAAGCTACGCTCTTTAATAGCATCAGTGCCAGCAATTTGCTCAGCTAATGCAACTGACTTAGCCATTGTGATGTAGTTACCTGGGCCAGGTGCCGTGATTGACTTTTTGATACCATCTGCATTAACAAACACATCTACTACTGAGCCCATCACTTCTGCACCAAGCTCGAGGGCAAGCGCATCATCCATCAGGATCGCAACCTGAGCACCTTCACCGATTGTGAAACCACAGTTATCACCAAATGGACGGCTTGTACGACGGTAGTCAACGTTTTCTGTATTATCTAGCTTGCGAAGACCTTCTTCGTTTGCCAATGCGCTCATGTTACCAAAACCTTCAATCACTTCAGGCGTTAACGCACATTCCACGCTCGCTACAATCGCAACACGTGTTCGGCCTGCTTGAATATCATTCACTGCAGCGCGTAAGTTATATAAGAAAGTTGCACATGCACCAGAGGTTGTGAACGTCGTACCAACACTGCCTGTAACGTAAGCATTAATAAAGTCTGTCGACATGGTATTTAAGCCCAATGCCAATTGTTTTGTACTTACGCGATCGCCTTGTTGACGAGAGCGGATCAAACCACCAAAACCTTCTTGCTGCATTTGACCAGCGACTGATGCTGAATAAGTACCAATTTTGTCTGGTTCAACACTGTTCATAACGGTATCCCAATCAAGACCCGTTGAACGTATTGCATCAGTTGCGGCAAAAATAGTAGCCTGTAAACCACGAGGTTGATAACGACTGTTATAAAGCGATGCCGGATCAAAGCCGGTTGGTAATTGACCCGCCGCTTTGATTGGATTATCACGATAGCTATCGTGTTTTACTTCTAAAGAATCAGGCACAACCACATTGACTGTTTTTGCGTCTAGTTCTTCAACTTGCCATGAGGCAGGCACTGGGTTTGGTAAATCACGCTTACGACAAGTGAACTTTAGTCCCGCCTCATCATTGGCATTAATGGTTAGCTTTTGCTGCCAATGCGTTGCATCACAATCAAAATGTTCTTTTTCTATTTTACGGATCAAAGTACCCGCTTTAATCTGCTCACCAAACTGCGCTTCGATTTGTTCAACTGAAATCTCATCGCCTGCTTGTGTTACTAGTCGACCGTCTTCGAAACGCACTAAATTCATTAGTGTTCCTAGGCCTAAGAAAGTTTCTTGGCGTGCTTGCTGATCTAGCTTATCTATAACAATACGGCGATAGCCCTGATGAAAAGATGTACGGCCAGCAGCGTTAATGCCACCCATACCGACAATAATTGGTAATGCAGTCATAAATAATCGTTCTTAAAATTTTCACACAACTTAGATATGTTCGATTCTAGTTTGAACTTTAGATTACATTTTGCAAAAATAGCCAAATATCATTTATTTTTCGCCAAATCAGCATGGTCAGACCAGAAAACCCGATAAAAATTGGCTTTTGTATTTATTCAAGCATGCTCTTTACCAGTGTTTCGCTGCCCGCAGAGATGCTCAGAGCAGGTGAAGCTTTTGCAAAAAGACACTTAGGGCATGACTTTACGCCATTACGCATAACTTGGCTGGCAAATGATACCTCGCCTATCAGTAATGAGCTTGGGTTACAAATACACCCCGATGAGGCATTTGGCTATTTGTCAGAGCAAGATTACATTATTGTGCCGAGCATTTGGCGAAATCCAAGACCTGTACTTAGAAAAAACCAATCTCTTGTAACAGCTTTAAACGACGCTTGGCAACAAGGCTCGACCATTATTGGTGTCGGCACTGGCGTCTGCTTTTTAGCGGAATCTAATTTACTCGAACATCACCCTGCGACAACACACTGGCATTATGCGAAACAATTTAAGATCAATTACCCTTCGGTCGATTTGAAACCTGACTTCTTCATTACTCAGTCTGAGCGAATTTATACCGTAGCCAGTTTGAATGCCCTCGCAGATGTGATTGTGCATTTGATTTCGCAATTATATGGCGTTGCCGCAGCGCAACACGTACAGCAAAACTTTTCTCACGAAATTAGAAAACCATATGAGGAGCAGCGTTTTCTAGAGGGGGATGCCGATACACATCCCGATGAGTTAATCGCTTCGATCCAATTTTGGTTGAAAAACAATTACCACTCCGAGATTGCCCTTTCAGATGTGGCGGAGCAATTTGATTTAAGTTACCGGACGTTTAATCGGCGTTTTAAAGCAGCAACGGACCAAACGGCTGCGCATTATCTGCAAACTATACGCTTAGAAAATGCCAAAGAGCTATTAGCTTCTAGTAATTTGTCAATTCAAGATGTGGCAATATCGGTGGGGTTTAATTCTCAGGGCTTGCTCACTCGGGTATTTAAACAAAGGCTAAATCAAACACCGAGTGAGTATAGAAAAATCGTGCGTAGAAAGTTGTTTTCGCAAAACCACTAAATAATTACAATTCAGCTTCAATAACTTTCAATGCATTAGATTCTGACTCAGTCACTATGCCATCAGCCTGTGCTAGTTGAGTGGTTAATCTTAAAGCCAGCTCCTTTATGGGTGCATCAACGATGTGTTTCATTCTATGGTGAATAAAATGCTCTGCATCACCTTTTGCAATCACGTCTTTACAATGGGTTATCATATTAGAGATATAAAGATCTGATTCTATCTCACTATTCCAACATAGCTTCTCTATCCACTGATTTAAAACTGATAACTCTTTTTCACATACCTCGCCATCAATTGAAATAAGCAATACGGCTAAATCTACCACAGACTCAGTTTGTAATTGATCAACACAAACGCCTGAATCAAGATGATTAAGTAACTGTTCGAATTTCATAAAGTCCCCTTTTATAGCGCTCGATAAACACGATTTTCAATGTTTTAAATAACATCAACTTAACAAGATAGTGAACTAGTTTGCTCTTGTCACTTTAATTTATCTCAACTTATACGATACTTAACTCAAATACAGACCAATGAATCATGTTTATGAAATGGGTATGTCTATTTTTATGCTTTTTTACAGCTTTAAGTAGCAAGGCAAAAATTCCGATTTCGATTGAAACCGACATTTATAATTACGCACAACAAGTGCTCGGCGAAGAAAGCATAGAGTCTATCGAGCATTTCAAGCACCCAAGTTGCCTTAGGGATGTTGTCGAATTTATCCTAGTACAAAAAGCAATAAAACTCGGAGGCCTTAACCTGGAGTATGATTTTGTACTAGGTGATTATGATGCGAGAAATATTCGTCTTATCCAACACGGGCTACTCTTGATCAGTTTTGACTCAATTTGGCTTAATGAAGCATCCCAATACGAAAACGATGTATTCATATCTGATCCTGTGATCCGTGATGGAGAGTTTTACGCAGGTATATATGTCGCACCTAATAAAATAACTGAGCTAACGCCAAAGCTTAAGAATGGCATTTCAGACCTTAGCTTTGTGACCAGCGAAGCCTGGCACACTGATGTAAAAACACTCACTGCGCTGAAACCCAAAAATTTAGTCATTGAAGCTGACTGGTTAGTTATGGCTAAAATGGTAAGCAGTGGCTGGGTCGATGCCATGCTGGCCCCTTTTAAACCAGCTCTGCCTTTTGAGTACACAGGAAAAAACTACAAAATTCGAGCAATAGATGGCGTTAAAGTCGCGCTTCAAGACAGCAGACACTTTGTAGTATCAAAAAAGCATCCTCTCGGAAACAAAACATTTAAAGCACTACAAAAAGGTTTAAAACTACTCAGACAATCAGGATACATTGAGCGTGCTTATAAGGAATGCGGTTTTCTCAACCCACTCGTTGAAGACTGGCAAGAAATAAATGCAGAGGTGGATTAATTTAAGCTTTAAGTATTAACTCCATATTTTATTCATTTTCTTACATTAACTTGCACGCCTACAAAAAAGGTACGTAGGAGTTAAGAAATGTACGAAATTAAATCTTCAATCAATTTTGGTTTTTATATTCTTGCCGCGAGCGTTATTGCGCTTCTTGTGTCAATTGGCACGATTTTTAACTTTACTGCTTGGTTAGAAACATTAGAAATCATGCTTATATTCACCCTAAGCTTATTTGTGATTGTCACACTAATTCAAACCTTGATGGGACGAAGAAGGTCATCTTGGTGTGTGAATGGGTTGAGCTACTATAACTTTTTAGGCGCTCAAAAGTATGTCCCTGTTGAACAAATTCAACAAATTAAAGTTCATACCATTATTTGTTGTAAAGTCACACATGTACAACTTGAGCAGAGAAGTATTTTTTTATTTAGCTGCAAATTAACGTCGCAGCAAAAAAGTCGACTTGCTCAACTTGGTTACTTTGCAAAATAAACAGCTGCAATAGTGTTCATATGGTGTGCAATTAGATTTAATTACTTTACTGACCCCGGCTTTATCACTAGGATGGCAAAAAACTTTCACCGAGGACGATTATGACAACCGCATACCCAATTGGCACGCCGGGTACCCCATGGCAAGAAGCAGAAAAAAAACAGTGGCTTGCAGCACAAGTAATTAAGCGTAGTTACCAACAAGAAGTAGAAACTAAAATACTTGCGCTCGCTGACGAGTATGACGTTGAGCAATATGGTGAACTTAATTACGGTGAGCATAAGTATAAATTGCATGCAATAAAGTCTCGTGACTTTTCTGACAGTAAGCCTACTGTTTTAGTGACAGGTGGTGTGCATGGTTATGAAACCAGTGGTGTACATGGTGCGATTGAGTTCATAAAATCACAGGGCAAACATTACCAAGCTGATTTCAATCTAGTGGTACTTCCATGTGTTAGTCCTTGGGGTTATGAAACAATCAATCGTTGGAACCCAGAGGCGATTGATCCAAACCGCTCATTTTATGCTGACAGTCCAGCAGCTGAGTCAAAACAAGCTATGGCTTATGTCGCTCAGTTCGATGATTTACTTTGTCATGTCGATTTACATGAAACCACAGACACCGATAATTCAGAGTTTCGACCAGCGCTCGCAGCGCGTGATGGTGTAAGTCATGATAATTGGAATATTCCTGATGGTTTTTACTTAGTTGGTCATACTCAAAAGCCGCAATACTCGTTCCAAACTGCGATTATCAAAGAAGTAGAAAAAGTCACCCACATCGCCCCAGCTGATGAAGATGGTAAGTTAATTGGTGTGCCAATTGAGCAATTCGGTGTGATCAACTATGACGGTACTAAACTCGGTCTTTGTATGGGTATGACAGATGCAGAGTACGTAACGACAACCGAAGTTTACCCTGATAGCCCAACTGCAAATGATGAAATTTGTGTACAAGGCCAAGTAGCTTCTGTCGTTGGTGCTTTAAACTACATAAAATCAATCGAAGATTAATAGACAAAAAAGTAGCGCGATTTAACATTGCGCTACTTGCCCCTTTGTATTGTGATATCTAAATAACCAATTGAATAGCTGACTGTTTAGAAAAAACCGAGTGGACTTTCACTATAGCTAACTAATAGGTTTTTAGTTTGCTGATAATGGTCTAACGCTTTTTTATGCGTCTCTCTACCCACACCTGACTTTTTATAACCACCAAATGCCGCATGCGCTGGATACATGTGGTAGCAGTTTGTCCATACACGTCCGGCTTCAATCTTGCGACCAAAATGATAGGCGCGATTCATGTTCCGAGTCCAAACACCCGCACCTAAGCCAAATTCAGAGCTATTCGCCAGCTCTAATGCTTCAGCTTCATCTTTAAACGTACACAGTGAAATAACTGGACCAAAAATCTCTTCTTGGAATACTCGCATTGAATTATTGCCCTTAAGCAAGGTTGGTTGAATGTAATAACCCGAATCAAACTCTTCAGATAATTGCTCAACTTCACCACCAAACAGTACTTCCGCACCTTCTTGTTTACCTATTTCGATATAACTTAAGATTTTATCGAACTGTTGCTGAGAGGCTTGCGCGCCCACCATGGTTTCTGTATCGAGCGGATTACCACGCTTAATTTGCGCAGTACGCGCTTTCACACGCTCAATAAACTCATCATATATATCTTCTTGAACAAATAATCGCGATGGACAAGTACATACTTCACCTTGGTTGAAATAAGCCAATACCGCGCCTTCAATACACTTACTTAGATAATCATCGTCTTTTTCTAATACATCACTGAAAAAGATATTTGGTGATTTACCGCCCAGTTCAACGGTTGATGGAATGATATTATCGGCAGCGCATTTCAAAATGTGCGAACCAACCGGAGTAGAACCCGTAAAAGCAATCTTAGCAATTCGTGTGCTGGTTGCTAAAGCTTCACCTGCTTCTTTACCAAAACCATTCACCACGTTTAAAGCACCCGCAGGTAATAAATCACCGATCAGTTCAACTAATAACATTATCGAGGTGGGAGTTTGCTCCGCAGGTTTTAGTACAACACAGTTGCCCGCCGCAAGGGCTGGGGCTAATTTCCAAGCGGCCATTAAGAGCGGGAAGTTCCAAGGTATAATTTGCCCAACTACACCTAGCGGCTCATGAAAATGGTAGGCCACGGTGTGCTCATCAATTTCGCCAATACTGCCCTCTTGTGCACGAATACAACCAGCAAAATATCTAAAATGATCTGCTGCTAACGGAATATCAGCGGCAAGGGTTTCACGTACGGCTTTACCGTTGTCCCAAGTTTCAGCAACGGCCAAATACTCTTTGTTATCTTCAATAACTTGAGCAATTTTCAGTAAAATATTACTGCGCTCAGTGACACTGGTTGTGCCCCACGCCTCTTTTGCTTCATGTGCTTTGTCGAGTGCCAACTCGATATCTGCTGCTTTAGAGCGTGCCACTTGGCAAAACACCTTTCCATTCACAGGGCTTTTGTTTTCAAAATATTCACCATCTAAGGGAGCAACCCACTCACCACCGATGTAATTGTCATACTTGTCTTTAAAATGAACGACGGCGCCTTGGGTATTCGGGTTTGAATAAATCATAGTGTCCTCTTCTATCAACTTGTTGCCCGGCTCATACTTCAGTTATGTGTTTATTTTTGAGCCGATTGAATTGACATTAAGCGAAAGGAGGCTTAAAAAATTAACTCTAGGTATTTTTTGCTTAACTCTCAGTCTTGATATTCATAAGGAACAGATATGCGCTTTGATTTGCAAGCTAGGCACCAACACATTGATAAATTGGTAGAGAATAAGCTCAGCTTTGATTCAGGTGACGCGCAATTGAGTATTTATGACACTTATGAAAGGGCATTTAATGTGCCCTTATCATCAAGCAATGTATTGTTTTGCGGTATGCTACAAGGCAAAAAAGTGATGCATGTAGAAACATGTGATTACCACCATGATTTTTTGCCTAATGAAAGCTTTGTACTCGCACCAAACCAAACCGTCCAGATAGATTTTCCCGATGCATCACAATCTTCGCCTACAACTTGTTTAGCCATCGAAATTAGTACCGAAAAATTGGCTGATATTGCACAGAGGTTGAACATAGAAAACCAAAGTAACCATGAACATGAAGTAAGTTATCAAAATGAACTCGTCCATGTTGAGCACAATTGGCAAACCCAGGCGTTACTCGATCGTATGGTGCATTTATTTACTGAAAATGGAGAACAACGCGGATTTTTAATTGATTTAGCACTGAATGAATTGGTGACACGATTGCTCACTCAGCAAACTCGCGAACTTATTTTAAAGTGCGCAGGCTCGCATAATCATCAAGACCCAATTACAGAAGTCGTTCAATACATAGAGCATAATTTGAGCGAGCCTCTAGATATCGATACTTTGTGTAAAATTGCTTGTATGAGTCGCAGTAAATTTTTTAATTACTTTAAGTCATGCTTAAACATGACCCCACAACAGTGGCTGCAAACACGGCGACTGTCGAAGGCCAAAGAGCTGCTTAAAAAAGGTAAAAGTATTACCCAAATAGGATTTGATTTAGGCTTTAATCATACCAGTCAGTTTAGCCGTACATTCAAAAATGCCTTTGGTATTTCTCCAAAGGCATTTCAAAAGAACTAAATTATTTTTCACTATTCAATAGGCCGTTTTCGCCTACCACTTTGCGTCTTGTAATTTAGTCCAAAGCATATTTGTCGCACTTGCCACTGCTTGACTCACGCCAAGTCCTAGCTTTTCTGGTAAAGATTTTTTGCTGGTATATTTAACCGTGTAGATTTGATGGCTTTCTAATAACGATAAAATATGATCATCACTGGTGTTTAGCTCATCGACTAAACCCAATTTTAGTGCATCAGTTGCAAACCAATACTCACCTGTTGCCACTTGTTCAAGTTCTATATCTTGTCTATGAGTTTGCACAAACTCTTTAAACAAGCCATGTGTTGATTCAACTTCTTGTTGAAATTTATCACGCCCCTTATCGGTATTCTCACCAAATAGTGTCAACGTGCGTTTAAATTCGCCAGAAGTGATCATTTCAAAATCAATGTCATTCTTTTTCAAAAGCTTATTGAAATTGGGGATTTGTGCAATGACGCCAATGGAGCCAATAATTGAAAACGGAGCCGCGACAATTTTATTTGCCACAC
The DNA here is from genome assembly GCF_056158285.1 of Pseudoalteromonas sp. AWM4_233. NCBI lineage: Bacteria > Pseudomonadati > Pseudomonadota > Gammaproteobacteria > Alteromonadales > Pseudoalteromonadaceae > Pseudoalteromonas > Pseudoalteromonas sp. AWM4_233. Next base: position 2,137,657 of record NZ_JBSWSZ010000001.1, read on the forward strand.
AAGCCATCATATAGCCGCCGCTTGCAGCAATTTTATCAACACATACGGTTAAAGGGAGTTCTGCGCTAGTAAGACGCTTTAACTGTGAAGCACCTAATCCGTAGCCATGAACCACACCGCCGCCACTATTGATATTTACAATCACTGAATCCTTTTCTTTATCAGCAATTTGTAACACAGCTGTTATTTCTTCACGTAAATTATTCACTTCATGGGCATCTGAACTACCATCGAAATTAATCACAAATGCCTTTGCAGCAAGCTTATCTTCTTGCTCTTTCTTTTGCGCTTTTTTGTAAGTCTTAAGCTCTTTTTTATCTAGAGTCTGCTCGATAAAGTCTTGCTTATTTCGCTTAAGCTTTTTAGATAAGTCTTTAAGCTCGACTTCACCTGCGCTTGCCTTAGGCTTTTGACTCGCGCCTACAGCCAAAATGATGATGATCCCAATCGATAACACAACAGTGACTGCTTTAGCTAAAAATAAACCGTATTCAAATAAGAACGTCAAACTAGTCTCCTCGTTGTTCTTATAATTCAAAAGTAATGTTCTAAAAATAAAAAAGCCGCTTAATGCGGCTTTTTCATCATCTCGTACTAGAGATTAATTAGCAATAACTGCCGGGTTAGAAATTGGCAGCATCATGCCTTTGCTCTTCAAGAAAGCCGCCAGTTGAGTTTGCATTTCAACTGTAGTCATAGCATGACCTTGCGCTGTACCACCTACGGCTTCATTAAATGAAGTCGTTGCAATTGATGAGTGATGACCTTGAGAGAACTTAACAACATAGTTCTTTGGCTCACCCATTTGTGTTTCAGTCACTGGTGTCATACCGAATAACTGCGCCATAGGCATAGTACCAGACAGTGGTAATGCCGTTGTTGGCGGAATAACTGCATCTGGTTGGTTACCATCAACCCCACCTGTCACTACACTTAAGTAGGTTGGTGTACCAAGTGCTTGCACTGCTGCTGCGTAGTTAACTGGATCTGCACTGTCTAACGCTGTTTGAGCAACAGTCACGAACTGGCTAATCACAGATTGAATACCAGCAAGTGCCGCTGTATTGCCAGCTTCAACAAGTTGCTTTTCGTATAGTGCATAAGAACAAGGGATCTTAGTCTCAGCAGGACAAGCTGCTGTTGCTTCACTTGCGACGAATTCTAAGAATGCTTTAGACGACAAATTACCCGCTGCAGATAATACAGAACCTTTAACAAACGAACCAAATGAACCAGACTCAGTTAAGAAGTTAGCAATACCTGCACCACCACTAGCTAGACCAACTGTATTCACCTTAAATAAGTTATCAACCGTTTCGTTACCGATAGGCTTATTTGTATGCGCGATAAAGTTAGGTGCAACAATTGAACCTAGAGAGTGACCAAAGAAGCTCACATCTGTAGGGTTAATACCAAGTGTTGGGTCAATGAAATTCAAGCCAAGTCTAAGTGCAAGTAGGTCAGCTGAAGACTGTCTTAGGTTATCACGTGCGACGAGTAGTGACGTCAAGTTCATGTATGAAAGTACTGAACCCTGACCACTTGTTGCATTGAAGTCATCTTTGCCGTCTAAATCGATATCAAGACCACGAGCACCGTGCATTGGGTGATCAATTGCTACAGTTGCAAAACCAGCGTTACTTAATGCAAGTGTTAACCCTAATAGGCTTTCTTTGTTAGCAGTAATGCCGTGTTGTAAAATCACTACTGGCCAACCTGTTGCTGGCATTTCAATACCAAGCAATTCTGCACGTGGCTTAGTAATTTGTACAGGTACGTTTGCAATCCATTCAATAGAAGGGATGCTGTTAAATTTAGTTAAGAAGCGGCTTTGATCTAAGCCAAAGTCTCTAAGTACACCACCAGACGCTGCGTTACAATACGCGTCATTTTCACCTGGTGTTAAACCAGATAAATCAACACCAGCAGCAACTGCACCGGCAAGTGTTGCGGCACTATCACAGCGAGCTTTCCAGTATGTACCCGCTAAGTCTTCAATCTCTGTACCTTCAGGTTTCTTTGAGTACATAGGCAACATAATGCTACCTTGCATGTATTGAACAGCCTGAAAAGGTGCACGAGTTTCAGCATCTGGGATAACTGCTGCTAGCGCATCTGATACAGTGATCATCGGTTGCTCAGGAACTGAGATTCTAGGGTTAGTTTGTGTTTGTAGGCTTTGCGCTAAACCTAGCTTAATGTTATTCATTACCGCACCCACTGACTGAATCGTCATTGCTGCGGTATAAATCACATCTTCTTTTGCCACCTGGCCAGAGATAACATTTTCATATTGTTGTACAACAGCCTGAAGGCTTCTTTGTGAGTCGGTCACTAAAGGCGCTTCCGCTTTCACTAAACTATATGAAGATGATGGCTCAAGTGGACGGCCATCAGCCATTACAATACTTTTTGTTAGTGCAGTAATATACGATGCACCAGACTTAAGTGGTTTAAGCGGCACTACCATGATGCCTTTACCTGAATCAGTCAGCTTAGCGATGTAATCAACACCAAACGTCAACTCACCCACATATTTACAAGCAATACCCGCAGGCACTTTATCACTCGCGCAGTCAGGATCTGTAATACTCGCGCCCATGACAACTTCAAAAATGCGAACAGCATCAGGTGTGGCAACAGACTCAGCATTAATGCTAACTTCGCTTGGCACATCTAAATCGATGACGTAAGGCATATTAGTAGACCAACCGTCCAAACCGCCCATTGCTAGACTTGGATTAGCGTAAGCTGCTGCTGGTAAAGGTTGGCCTTGATCGTCAAATTCACCTGGTAAGTTTAAAGTACCATCTTTAGTACCGCTTAAAAGTAAATCATTCGGAATTGATATCACACCATTTGATGGATCGAATTTCACTGAAGCTGAAGGCAGTACAGGGGTCGTTTCTTGTTTTACATCTTGTAGTGTTTCACCGCCGCCACAGCCGACCAAAGCCGTAGAAATTGCGAGTGAGAGAAGCATTTTTTTCATTGAATGGGCTCCGACAAATTTTATTATTCTTATGCAATTAACGCGTTAATATAATGTAATTCTGTTTTTATTGAGACATTAGACCAGTTAAACTTAACCCAATATGTAAAGTTTCGCCACCCAAATTTACAATAATTTAGATAACTTACCCTAATGCTGTGATAAAATGCGCAAAACGTTCAAATAGAGATCTACAATGCATAATTATCAAGCAGCAGACAACGCACTAGAAAATAAAACCATTTTAATCACAGGTGCTGGCGATGGAATTGGCCGTGTTGCGGCATTAACATATGCGAAACACGGTGCAACTGTAATCCTACTTGGTAAAACAACTAAAAAGCTTGAATGCGTATACGATGAAATCGTGAATGCAGGCTATCCACAACCGGCTATCGTTCCTATGGATATGCGCGGTGCAACAAAACAAAACTACCGTGACCTTGCAGCAACCATAGAGCAGCAGTTTGGTAAATTAGACGGCCTACTTAACAATGCGTCAATTTTAGGCTCGCTTGGTCCACTAGAACACTTCTGTGTATCTACGTTTGAAAATATCATGAAAGTAAACGTCACTGCACAAGCAATGATCACAAAATATATGTTCCCACTACTTCGTAAATCACCGTGTGCATCTGTGATTTTCACTTCATCAGGTGTAGGCCGTGAAGGTCGTGAATTTTGGGGCCCTTATGCAATCTCAAAATTTGCAACTGAAGGTATGATGCAAACTTGGTCTAAAGAAGTGGGTAAGACAAACATTCGTATCAACTGTATTAACCCTGGTGCCACACGAACTAGCATGCGTGCCTCTGCTTTCCCAGGTGAAGATAAAGAAAAGCTTAAAACTGCTGAAGAACTCATGCCGACGTATTTATACCTAATGGCAGATGATTCTAAAGACGTTAACGGTGAATCAATTAACGCACAGTAACTTATCGTTCTGACACCATTAAAAAAAGGCACTCAATCGAGTGCCTTTTTTGGTATTTATTCAATTAGAAAGTTAATTTGACAAAGTTACTTTCTCTTTGGTTTTGGCTTTTGTGCACGTTGGTTGTGCTTTTTCACAGCCTTTCTAATCTGATTGATCTTAGCACGCTTGTCTTTGCGCTTTTCTGGCATCACAGACAGCTTAGTTTGCGTTTCAGGGCGCATTTTCACAGATTTACGTAAATAATTTACGTCTTCTAATTTAAGCTCTTCCCAGCCACCTTGAGGTAGACGTTTGTTAAGCTCTAATTTACCGTAACGGATACGAATTAGACGAGATACTTCTACATCTTGCGATTGCCATAAACGACGTACTTCGCGATTACGACCTTCAGTTAGGGTAACGTTGAACCACTTGTTAATGCCCTCACCGCCCATAGGCTTAATTTTTAAGAATTTAGCTGGGCCATCCTCTAACTCAACCCCTTTGGTTAAAGTACTCAATGTTTGATTTGTTACTTCACCGAATACACGTGCAGAATACTCACGCTCTACTTCATATTTAGGGTGCATTAAACGATTCGCTAACTCACCGTCATTGGTAAATAACAATAAACCTGAAGTATTGATATCTAAACGACCAATTGCAATCCAACGGTCGCCCTCTAAACGAGGTAGTCTATCGAAAACCGTTCGGCGACCTTCCGGATCTTTACGCGTACATAGTTCGCCTTCAGGCTTGTGATACATTAAAACACGACAAACACGTTCTTCTTGTTGCTCAATTTTAACAACATGACCGTCAACACGAATAACCGCATTTTCTTCAACACGATCACCTAAACGTGCCACTTTACCGTTAACGCTGACACGATTAGAGTCAATGTATTTTTCCATTTCGCGGCGTGAACCCACACCAGCACGGGCCAATACTTTTTGTAACTTTTCACTCATTAGGATGGTTCTCTCACAGAAGGATCACTCAATATCTGCTCTAGTTTTACATCTTGTTGCTCAGGTAAATTAGGCAGCTGTTCTAAACCAGATAAAGAAAAATAATCTAAAAATTGTTTGGTAGTTGCATACAGCGCAGGTTTACCAGGCACGTCTTTTTGTCCAACAACCGTTATCCATTCACGCTCTAATAAACTTTTCATTATATTGCTACTTACAGCAACCCCTCTCACCTGCTCTATCTCACCCCGGGTAATAGGTTGACGATAGGCTATCAAGGCAAGGGTTTCTATGGTCGCTCGAGAGTATTTCACCACTTTTTCAGGCCATAATTTACTTAATGGCTCAGCCAAAGAAGGTCCTGCTTGGAAGCGATAACCAGACGCCACTTCAACCAACTGAACACCTCTTGTTGAATAGTGCTCAACAAGTAAGTCTATGGCTTGGTTTAATCTTTTAGCAGAAATATTGAAATCTTGCAGAACGGTTTCTTGCAGACGACGCTTGCTTAATGGCTTCTCAGAAACAAAAATCGCTGCTTCGACTAGCTCAACGAGTTGTTCATCACTAAGACGCTTAAAAGCCATATTAATCTACAATTGCAAACACAAGGCAATATTATGACAGAGGTTCGGTTACTCTTGTAGTTTTAAAGATAAATAAATCTCTGATTGCGGGGTAATTTGGGTAAAAGTGACTAATTGCTCTTTGATCAGTTCAAGCATTGCGATAAATGTCACCACCACGCCTTGGCGCCCTTCAGTAAAATCAAACAAAGTGACGAAAGCACACGGACCGTTATTTTCTGAAAGGTGCCTTAGAATTCTCGACATACGCTCACGAGTAGACAAAACTTCACTTGATATTTGATGGTGAGCAAGCGTTTTTACCCGAGCCATCACATTACCAAATGCAAGCACTAAGTCTTTTAAACTTAAATCGGGTAACTTCTCTTCATCAAGTGCAGTATCGATATACTCTGCATTTGCTATGAAGAAGTCTTTTCCGACATGAGGCTGCTCTTTTAATGTTTCTGCCGCAGTTTTAAACTGTTCATATTCTTGCAAACGCTTGACTAATTCAGCACGCGGATCAGCTTCTTCTTCAAGCTCTTCATGGGTCGGTAACAACATGCGCGACTTAATTTGCGCCAATAACGCTGCCATCACTAAGTATTCCCCTGCCAATTCAAGCTGTAAGTCTTTCATCAGCTCGACATAGCTTACATATTGTTTAGTAATGCTATGGATCGGCAGTTGCAGGATATCGAGTTTATGGCGCTTAATGAGATATAAAAGCAGATCGAGCGGACCCTCAAAGCTTTCTAATATCACTTTAAGGGCATCGGGCGGTATGTATAAGTCTTCTGGCTTTTCTAAAACGGCTTCACCGTGAAGAAAGGCCAATGGCGCAGAGTTACTCATTTAATGACTATTTTGCTAGCTATTGAAACGGCGTAACATCACCGCATCCTTCGCGAAGAATGACAATATCATCGTCAGAGAAGTCAATCACTGTAGTGGCTTGTTCAATTAAATAGCCACCATGAATAATAAGATCGACCTGTTTTTCTAGGCTCATACGAATATCATCAGGGTCTGATTCGGTAAATTGCTCACCAGGTAAAATCAAGGAACATGACATCAGTGGCTCATTGAGCTCTTCGAGTAACGCTGCGGCAATTGGGTTATCCGTTACACGCATACCAATGGTTTTTTTCTTCTCGTTTAATAGACGCTTAGGTACTTCTTTGGTGCCTTTAAAAATAAAAGTGTAAGGCCCTGGTGTATTGTTTTTTATTAAACGAAAAATTTGATTATCGACACGGGCATACGTTGCTAGCTCTGATAAGTCTCGGCAGACAAGTGTAAAGTTATGGTGTTTTTCAATACCGCGAATACGTTCAATTCGCTCTTTCGCCTGCTTGTTACCAATACTGCAGCCAAGTGCATAGCCTGAGTCGGTCGGGTAGACTATCACCCCACCCTTATGAATAATTTCGACCGCTTGTTTAATTAAGCGTGCCTGCGGGTTTTCTGGGTGAATATGAAAAAATTGGCTCATTAGTTACACTCCTGTGCGTCTTGCCAAAACTGCCAAACAGCTTGGCAATCTTTTGGTAAGTATAGGTTTTTTCCGAGATCTGACCAAGGCATAGGATAATGGAAATCTGAACCTTGACTCGCGAGTAGATCAAACTCTTGGCTTAATTGCCCTAAAAATTGTCTTTCGCTCGGTGCTTGTTGTGGTAAAGCGACTTCCATTGCCTGCCCACCAGCGAGTTTAAATTCATTAAGTAATTTACGTAGCCACTTATTAGACATTTGATATCGACCAGGATGCGCTAGCACGGAAACGCCACCAGCAGCCTGAATCGCAGCAATGGCAGTTGCCATATCACACCAGTTGCTTGGTACATAGCCCGTTTTGCCTCTGGCTAAGAACTTTTTAAACACACCTTGGATATTCTTAGCCACACCACGATCGACCAAAGCTTGCGCAAAATGCGCTCGGGTGATTTCAGCATCTTTTGCCAATGCTTTGGCCTGTTCATAAATATCTTCATAGCCTTTTTTCGCTAAGCGTCGACCAATCTCTTGAGCACGAGCTTCACGTTTGTTTTGCTGCTCAGTCAATAAATTAAGAAGATGAGTATTTTCAGTATCTATAGAAAGACCGACAATATGAATTTCAAAGCTCTCCCATTTTGTCGAAATTTCAACCCCTGCCACTAGCTCTAAATTTAAATCTCGGTCAGCTATAAATTGCTTTGCAGTTTCAACACCCGCAACGGTATCGTGATCGGTGAGGGCTAAAACATCAACGCCCTTTTCTGTTGCTCGCTCAAGTAATGCGCCCACGCTTAAACGACCATCAGAAAAGGTGCTATGACTGTGTAAATCATATTTTATCAATTTTATTTCTCTTCATTATTATTCATGCTCGTGTCAACGGGTCGGATTATATCACTAATACGCCTTATTAAATTTTGTATACTTTATATTTTTAATGTTTTTGCAACTTTTTAGCTTGACTCGCTCGTTCCGATAAGGTTTACTGTGTACATAAATTGATTCGACATATACCTGATATGAAAACATTAACTAAAAACAAAATCTGGTGGTGGCACTCGTAACATTGCGGGCGCTTTGTCGTATCTATACGATTTCAAAACCCGCACACAAATGCGGGTTTTTTTATATCTAAATTTTTTGGAATACAAACATGATTAACAACAATATCAACACACATTCTTGGTGGTGGCGCCTGAACTAGCGGGACGGCATTGTTGTATCTGTTACACAACCCCCGCAAGTTAACACTGGCGGGGGTTTTTTATTATGGGGAATGAGGTTTTGATTTTTAGTCATATTACGACAACACCAGGGGAAGTGACGAGTATAAGACAACGGCGCGATTACATCAGCAGCCCACTGTCTTTATATGCGGCACTTGATAAAACAAATTCACTATTACTAGAGTCAGCAGAAATTGACTCTAAAGATAATGTTAAAAGCATTATTTTAGTCGATGCAGCACTTCGTATTGAGTGCAGAGGCAAAACCGTGATTGCCAAAGCACTGTCTAACAATGGACAGCAAGTGCTAAGTTACTTGGCCGAACAAGTTGAAAACTGTACTGCGGTTGTAGAAGGCGATGTATTAACACTTGAATACGCACCGTTTGAAGCTGAGCTCGATGAATACAGTAAGCTTAAAGCAGATAATGCATTCAGTGCCTTACGTACTTGTATAAATAAAATCAAACGTAACTCAGATACCCCTTTTGCACTATTTTTGGGCGGTGTATTTGCTTACGACATGGTGGCGAACTTTGAAACACTGCCTGACGTCCCAGATGGTGATAATGACTGTCCGGACTATGTGTTTTATTTAGCAGAAACCCTCGTATTAATCGATCATCAAGCCCAAACAACTGAGTTAATTGGTAATGTTTTCAATGGACCAGAAGTTCATGCAAACTGTTTTGAAGTTGGTAAACAGCTAGAAGAGCTGAATACGCGTTGTGATAATTTGACGCCGTATTTAGCAGCGCCAAATGAAGGCCAGTCTGAAGTAACAGTAAACATTGACGATGAAACTTACTGTCAGCAAGTCAAAACTTTAAGGCAAAACATTATCGATGGTGATATTTTCCAAGTTGTGCCTTCTCGTACATTCTCTTTACCTTGTTCTCAGCCGCTAGCTGCTTATCAACAACTTAAAAAGCAAAATCCAAGTCCGTATATGTTTTATATGCGAGATGAGTCTTTTGTTTTGTTTGGTGCCTCACCTGAATCGGCATTGAAATATTGCGTCAACAGCAATCAAGTTGAAGTTTACCCTATTGCAGGCACACGCCCTCGCGGTAAGTTTGCAGATGGCAGTATTAATCCAGATCTAGACAGCCGCATTGAACTTGAGCTTCGCAACGATCAAAAAGAGCGTGCAGAGCACCTAATGCTGGTAGATTTAGCACGAAATGACGTAGCGCGAATTAGCGTTGCGGGCACACGCCACGCAAAAGAGCTGCTAAAAGTTGACCGCTATTCACAGGTCATGCACTTAGTATCACGGGTTGTAGGTCAATTAAAACCAGATCTAGACGCACTGCATGCCTATCAAGCTTGTATGAACATGGGCACACTAGTAGGTGCACCTAAAGTAAAAGCTGCGGAGTTAGTCAGACATACTGAAAAGCAGCGTCGTGGTAGCTATGGTGGTGCAGTTGGATACTTAACGGGCGATGGTGCAATGGACTCTTGTATCGTTATCCGCTCTGCATTTGTAAAAAATGGTACCGCATATGTGCAAGCAGGTGCCGGCGTTGTATATGACTCAGATCCACAATCAGAAGCAGATGAAACACGTGCTAAAGCACAAGCCGTCATAAAAGCCGTGCAATCTACGTATCAAGGAGCCTGCTAATGTCTAATAGTACAAAAGTATATTTTTTAGATAACTTTGATTCATTCAGCTACAACCTTGTTGATGAACTGACGCTACTAGGCCTAGATTTAGTGGTTTACCGTAACAATATCTCCGCTGAAAAGATCTTCGCCAAGATGCAGCAAGAAACTGTACCGGTAATTTTAGTGTTATCGCCAGGCCCAGGTAACCCAGCTCAAGCAGGCTGCTTATTAGAGCTAATTGAACTCGCTAAAGGCCAATTCCCTATGCTGGGAATTTGTTTAGGCCAACAAGCTTTAACACAAAGCTATGGCGGAACTGTTGGTCATGCAGGTGAAACAGTTCATGGTAAGTCTTCAATTATTGAAGCCGACGACCACCCTGTATTTGCAGGTATTGGTAAACGCTTCCCGGTTGCGCGTTACCACTCTTTAATGGCAACTCATGTTCCTGAGTGCTTAAAAGTGATTGCCAAATACGACACTATTCCGATGGCCATTTACCATCCTGAAGATAAGGTGATCGGCTATCAATTTCATCCTGAGTCTATTCTTACCCCAGACGGTGCTCAGTTATTAAAACAAAGTATCGACTACTTAACACAATAGGAGCCAACATGGACAGTTTAAATCTATTACTTGAACAACAAGACTTAACATTCGAGCAAGCAAATAGCTTCTTCGATCTAGTCATGCAGGGGGAAGTGTCTGAAATTGAACTCACCGCCGCACTGATTGCATTAAAAATTAAAAAAGAAACGGCACAAGAGATTGCTGGTGCAGCTAAAGCCATGCGCGATCATGCCACAAAGTTCAACGCACATAACCTTGTTTGTGCTGATAGCTGTGGCACTGGTGGCGATGGTTCAAATACTATTAATGTTAGTACCACAGCAGCAATTGTGGCTGCGGCATGTGGTATCAATTTAGTGAAACACGGCAATCGCAGTGTATCGAGTAAATCAGGCTCTGCGGATTTACTTAGAACACTGGGCATTAATATCGAAATGACGCCTGAGCAAGCCAGTGTATGTTTAAAAGAAACCGGCTTCACCTTCTTATTCGCCCCGCTTTACCACTTAGGTGTTAAACACGCGATGCCAGTGCGTACCACGTTAAAAACCCGCACGATTTTTAATATTTTAGGTCCACTGACTAACCCAGCAGCCCCACAAGTACAGTTACTGGGTGTATATGATAAAAATTTATGCCGTCCGATGGCTGAGACTTTAAAGACACTCGGTACTGAGCGAGCAATGATAGTGCACGGTGAAGGCACAGATGAAATTGCCCTACATGGCACAACCCATGTGGCTGAGTTGGTTGATGGTGAAATTAAAGAATACACCTTAACCGTTGACGACTTTGGCGTTGAACATTATTCATTAGACCAAATCGCTGGGGATACGCCAGAATACAATGCCAAAGCCAGTATTGAGATTTTAAATGGCACAGCACCTGATGCACACAATGCCGCCATTGCGGTAAACGTCGCTGCATTATTAGTAATGCATAATTTGGCCGCTGATTTTAAAGCCGCCACACAGCAAGTATTAGCAGTTTTAAAGTCTGGACAAGCCGCAGACAAACTGAAAGAAATCGTTGAGGTAAGCAATGGCTAACGTATTAGAAAAAATCGTTGCAGATAAGCAGCAAGAAGTCGCTCTAAGAAAACAACAAAAGCCACTAGACTCTTTTATTAACGAACTTGTGCCAAGTGACAGAAATTTTCAAGCGGCACTGACAGCATCAGGCACACAGTTTATTTTAGAGTGTAAGAAGGCATCTCCTTCTAAGGGCCTGATTAGAGATAATTTTAATCTTGATGAAATTACTGGCGTATATGGCAAATATGCCACGTGCATCAGTGTGTTAACCGACGAAAAATACTTTCAGGGTAGTTTTGATTACCTGACGTATGTCAGCAAAAAAGTTGACCAACCGCTTATTTGTAAAGACTTCTTCATTGACGAGTATCAGGTTTATCTAGCGCGCTTACATGGTGGTAACGCTATTTTGCTTATGCTGTCAGTACTTGATGATGCGCAATATGTACACCTTGCCAATGTGGCAAAGTCACTGAATATGTCTATCTTAACCGAGGTCAGTAACGAAGAAGAAGTACACCGCGCACTTGATCTGAATGCTGAGATTATCGGTATTAATAATCGCAACTTACGAGACTTAAGCACGGATTTAGCAACAACCGAGAAGCTCAGAAAGCTAATTCCTGATGGCAAAGTTGTGATCTCTGAATCAGGTATTTACACCCATCAAGATGTAAAGCGTCTAGCACCACTTTGTAATGGTTTCTTAGTGGGCAGCTCTATTATGGCTGAGCAAGACTTAGAAGTTGCTTGCCGTCGTCTTATTCTGGGTGAAAATAAAGTTTGTGGTTTAACACGCTCTCAGGATGCCCAAGCGGCTTTTAACGCAGGGGCTATTTACGGCGGCTTGATCTTCGCCCCTAAATCGCCCCGCTACGTCGACATTGACTGCGCAAAAGCCGTCATCGATAGCGCACCCTTAAAATATGTTGGTGTATTCGTAAACGAAGACCTAGAACAAGTCAGTGAAATTGCGCAAACATTAAAACTTGCAGCCGTGCAGTTACACGGCAATGAAGATAAAACGTATATTGAAGCGCTGCGCGCAAAGTTACCTTTAACTTGCCAAATATGGAAAGCACAAGGTGTGACTGATGTGCTGCCTGAGCCAATCTCAGGAGTAGATAAACATTTATACGATACTAAAACCTCTGCAGGATTTGGCGGCACAGGTGAAGTATTTGATTGGTCATTACTGGCTGAAAAGACCGCAAACAGCTTTATGTTAGCTGGCGGTTTAAACGCAGAAAATGTACTTGATGCAGCTTATACAGGCGCACAAGGACTAGATTTGAATTCAGGGGTTGAACTTAGCCCTGGTAAAAAGTGTTCGCAAAAAATTGCAGATGCTTTTAAAAACATAAGAGGTTATTGAGGTGGAAATGAATAACGCAGCATATTTTGGCGATTTCGGTGGCATGTTTGTACCCGAACTACTCGTCCCTGCACTAAAGCAGCTTGAAGGTGAATTTAATAAATCACAAAAAGATCCTGAATTTCAGGCTGAGTTTACAAAATTATTAAACGAGTACGCGGGCCGTCCAACGCCACTAACGCTTACACGTAATTTAGTTACAAACCCAAAAGTAAAACTGTATTTAAAGCGTGAAGATTTACTCCACGGTGGTGCACATAAAACCAACCAAGTACTTGGCCAAGCATTGCTGACTAAGCGCATGGGTAAAAAAGAAGTAATCGCCGAAACAGGTGCAGGTCAACATGGTGTGGCAACAGCCCTTGCCTGTGCCCTACTTGGCTTGAAATGCCGTGTTTACATGGGTGCAAAAGACGTTGAGCGTCAACAGCCAAATGTATTCAGAATGCGTTTAATGGGTGCCGAAGTGATCCCTGTGACTGCAGGCTCTGGCACGTTAAAAGATGCTGTAAACGAAGCCATGCGTGACTGGTCTGCAAACTATAAAACAGCCCACTACCTTTTAGGTACGGCTGCTGGTCCACACCCATTCCCGACCATCGTACGTGAATTCCAAAAAATGATCGGTGAAGAAGCAAAACAACAAGTGTTAGACACTGAAGGTCGTTTACCTGACGCTGTGATTGCCTGTGTTGGTGGTGGTTCAAACGCCATTGGTATGTTCAGTGACTTTATCGGTGATGAAAGTGTGAAACTCATTGGTGTAGAACCTGCGGGTAAAGGACTTGATACTGAAGAGCACGGCGCTGCGCTGTGTAAAGGAACTAAAGGTATTTTACACGGTGCTTATACTTATATTATGCAAAACAATGATGGTCAAATTGAAGAATCTTATTCTGTATCTGCAGGCCTTGATTACCCTGCTGTTGGCCCTCAGCATGCATTTTTGCATGAAACAGGTCGCGCTCAGTATGTAGGTATTTCTGATAAAGAAGCACTTGATGCTTTCCAAGCCCTTGCTAAACATGAAGGTATTATTCCTGCGCTTGAATCAAGTCATGCCCTTGCGTACGCATTAAAATATGCCGAAGAGCAAACTGAAGAGACAATTTTAGTGGTGAACTTAAGTGGTCGAGGTGATAAAGACTTAGCACACGTTCACCAAGTACTAGCAGAACAAGGAGCGCTATAATGAGCCGTTATGCACAATCTTTTGCTGCGCTTGCAGAAAAAAATCAGGGTGCGTTTGTTCCCTTCGTGACAATTGGCGATCCAAACAAAGAACTGAGTTTTGAGATCATTAAAAGCTTGATTGACGGTGGTGCCGATGCGTTAGAGCTAGGTATTCCATTTTCAGATCCGATTGCGGATGGCCCAGTGATTCAAGCTGCCAACATTCGCGCCCTAAATCAAAATATTAATACCCAAGACTGCTTTGATATCATTAAGCAAGTTCGTGAATACAATCAAGATATTCCGATTGGCCTATTGCTATATTCAAACCTTATTTTTGCACGTGGTATTGATAATTTTTATCGTGAAGCAAAGGAAGTCGGCGTAGATTCAATTTTAGTGGCTGATGTGCCGCTTCATGAATCTAAAATGTTTAGAAACGCTGCAAAAGCTGCAGACATTGAGCCTATCTTCATTTCAACACCAAACGCAGATGATGATACTGTTCGTACTTGTGCAAGCTACGGCCGTGGTTACACCTACCTGCTTTCGCGCGCTGGGGTAACTGGCACAGAAACAAAAGCGCAAATGCCAGCTGACTCTATGATTTCTAAATTAAAAGAATATCATGCAGCGCCTGCACTGTTAGGCTTTGGTATTTCAACGCCTGACGATGTAAAAGCGGCACTGAACTCTGGTGCTGCAGGTGCAATCTCGGGCTCTGCTGTAGTTAAAATTATCGAGCAAAACGTGAACGAGACAAGCGCAATGCTAGACTCGTTACAAAGCTTTGTTGCGACGATGAAAGCCGCAACCCAAAAATAGTTTCTTCGTTTACTTGAAGCTGCAGCGGTGTTGGCTAAGCTCGTTAACCCAACTTACATAGAAAACCTATGTTCATTGGGATTAACTCACTTGCCGCCTAGCTGCAATTCCAAGTAGTTTGACGAAACTTTGATGCTTAGTTCGCTAAGGCGTCTTTCAGCGCCTTAGCAACTTTAAATTGCACCTTGTTTGCTCCTTCAATCATGATCTCTTCACCCGTTTGTGGATTTCTGCCCATCTTAGCCGGATGATAACTCAGCGCAAACGTACCAAAACCAGAGATAGGCACCTGATCGCCCTCAGATAAGCGCTTTTTTATGATCGCCAAAATACTATTCAAAGCTGCCTGAGAATCCTTCTTCGTTAATTCACTGTGTGCCGCCATGGCCGATACTAATTCTGACTTGTTCATATATATACTGGTTTATTACTGCTAGAGGGTGGCAGAGCCTAAAAATATTTTTTGTGAATGTCAACTTGCAGTCTTACTCAAATATTGTTAATACTTTGTTGTAGGACGTTATTTAAGAGAGGTATCTATGGCTGCATTATTTGAATACTTACCCCTTATCCTATTTTTCTTAGTCTACAAATTGGTCGATATATTCTGGGCGACTGCGGTATTGGTCGGTATATCGTTACTGCAAATTGCATATCAATATTTCACTAAGGGTAAAATCTCTACCAAAACTTGGGTTTTCTGTGTAATTGCTTTATTCCTAGGCGGTATGACAATCATATTCCAAGATGAACAGTACATTATGTGGAAAACGACGGCTATTTATGGCTTGCTTGCGGCTGCCTTAGTCATTTCTCGATTTATATTTAACAAAAACCTCGTGAAAACGGCACTACTCAGTATGTTAAAGACTGCTGCCGAGAAACAGGGTGAAAAAGAACTTAAAATTGATGTTCCAAAACCTGTGTATGAAAAACTCAATACGATTTGGTTTATATTCTTAATCAGTATTGCTGTCTTAAACCTCTACGTTGCCTATAACTTCTCACTCGACTTTTGGGTTAATTTCAAAGTCTTCGGTCTCGCAATCGCCACATTTATAGCTGTATTGCTCACTGTTTTTCGGATTTTTGAATACTTACCTGATGGGTTTCAAGAACAAGAAAACAAAAAATAATCCCGCAAATTTAATAAAACTGTCGCTTTTTTAGTCTAGGGGCAACCTATACTTTTTTTAGTTCTGTTTAAGTATGGAGTTGCCTTTGACTGCTTCGCAATATCGTTGGTTTGAGCTCTGTGGCGTTTTTTTCTGCTTGCCGTTATTTACTTATTTATTTAAAGATTACCTGTCTAGTTGGTTGTTCCCTGCTTTACTCATCCTTATGATTGTTTGTACCTTTCTATTACTCACTGACCCGCACTTTAAGCGCTTTCGTTTAACTTCTTTAGGACAATTTTCACAAGTCAAACATCGACTTTTTACTGGCTTCTTCATTGGCGCATTGTTTAGTGCCATGTTATTTGGCTTGGCCAATCAAACGCTTTGGTTTGCTATGCCAAAGAATGAAACCACTCAATGGTTAATATTATTGATTGCATATCCACTGCTTTCTGTTTTGCCTCAGGAGCTCATTTTTAGGAGCTATTTCTTCCATCGTTATAAACATATTCTGCCAAGTAAAAACGTGCGTATCTTTTTAAGTGCACTCAGCTTTGCCCTCGCCCATTGCGTCTACGATAATTGGATTGCAATTGCGCTTTCATTCGCAGGCGGGCTGTTATTTTCTTACACCTATGCGCACAGTCGCTCCTTAATGGTGTGTGTACTAGAACATAGTTTGTGGGGTTTATGGATGTTTACTATTGGGGTTGGTAACTATTTAGATTCTGGTATGCGAATAACCACGGGGTAAAAATTAATACCAACACTCAATAATACTTAATCATTTTAAGGGATTAAAACTGACGCTAGCTTCGTTAAAAATTTCTCATTTAGAGCAACTAAATAGCAAAATTTTCGCCTCGCTATCGACAAGTTTTTCTTGCCTCAAAATAGATCACTTAATTAAAAGGGTTGGTATAAAAAAGGCCGAATAATCGGCCTTTTTTAGTTTTAATTTTGTGAGAGTTAAAAGCCAAATAGGCTTACTGCAAAAAACTTAGTGGCGACAGTATTTACAAAGATAAGTAGCAAGATCACAGGTATGAAAGTAGACAGTGAGAAATTCACATATTTTTCCATAAAACTACCTGAATAACTGTCACAACCTTGAGACAGTTCTTCAGAAAGTTTGGCTTTCTTCCAGCGATAAGTAACAAATAAACAAACCATTAAACCATTCAGCGGTAAAATTGTGTCGTAAAAAACATCGTAAACGATATCAAACATACTTTTATCAGCACCGCCATAACTAACAAACTGAGTTAGCCAATCAACCATACCAAATGACATAGTACACAGCACTGTCAGTAGACCTGTGGCACCCGCTAAAATTAATAGTGCAACTTGACGACTTACGCCTTTTTCTTCAATCAATGCTGCTGTTGGAACTTCAACAATAGATACAAGAGAGGTAATTGCCGCAAAAAATACCAGTAAGAAGAAGACAAACGCCACGATTGACGCACCGGTATAACCAATGTCAGTTTGCAGTGCTAAAAGAATTTTAGGTAGATAAACGAAAATCATTGAAACCGATGAATCTGATAGCTCTTCTGGATTCGTCGCTGGATTGAAGCTGAAGATAGCAGGCAGAACCATAAGGCCAGCAATAAATGCCACTAACGAGTCAGTGATGGCGACCATTTTTGCGCCACCTACAATGTCATCTTTTTTAGAGATATAAGACGCATAAGTCATTAAGATACCCATACCTAAAGATAATGAGAAAAATGCTTGAGACAAAGCGCCATTTAGAACACTGGCATCCATCTTAGAAAAGTCTGGGACAATGTAATACTCAACACCAGCCATGGCGTTATCTAGCGTGAGTACATACGCTACTAAACCAATTAGTAGTACAAATAGTGCGGGCATTAGAAACTTAGCTGCTTTTTCAATGCCTTCTTTAACACCACCCACTAGAATTAAGTTCACAATGATTGCAACTACAACCATGTAACCAAAAACCGTGTTTTGATTAATGAACTGACCAAAATGATCTGGATTAGCCAGCATATCCAAGTTACCTAATGCAGTTTGCGCTAGATAACCAAATATCCAAACTGTAATTACCATATAAAATACAGCAATCATAAAAGGAGTTAGTACAGCGAGGCCGCCCGCAAAAGACCACTTTTTGTCATTACCAGATAAAGATTTATATGCACCGTATGGGTCTTTCTGCGCTTTTCGACCCATTGCCATTTCAGCCATCATCACAGGCAAACAGATAAAAGCCACAAATAATGCATAAACTAATAGAAAGGCTCCACCACCATTTTTTGTTGCAGAGACGGGAAAACCAACTAAGTTACCTATACCGACTGCAGAGCCTGCAGCAGCTAAAATAAAGCCTAGTTTTGAACTAAAATGCTCTCTGTTCGCACTCATTAAAACGTCATCCTGTTGTTATTGTTTTTTTACTTCCGCCCGACTCTACCGTCATAGGATACTGTTATCAAGTTTTTAACGTGAAACACTGCGTCTCATAGTATTGCCATTTACAAAGGGCGTATAGAAAGCTTACCATTGCATACAATTTCATACAGACCCGAATAAAGTGAATTTTATGTTGTATATGATCTACTCTACTGATGTAGAGAATTCTTTAGAAAAACGTTTAGCGACTCGCCCTGCTCATTTAGAAAGACTCATGGCTTTAAAAGAACAAAATCGTCTATTCGCAGCGGGTCCTCTTCCTGCAATTGATACTGAAGAACCAGGTTCAGCTGGTTTTACAGGCTCACTAGTTGTCGCAGAGTTTGAGTCTCTTGAAGCTGCCCAGCAGTGGGCTGATGCAGATCCATATATTGCTGCTGGCGTATATGCTCACAGTGTTGTTAAACCATATAAAAAGGTTTTGCCTTAACAACAAGTTCAGCTTTGGTTAATTCGTTAACTTATATTCTGAACACAATTGTTAAGCAGCCCTGTAACTGGAGCTCAAAATGCGTCTAACACTAGTTGGTTTTGTTGTTAGTTTAAGCTTGTCACTGATGTCAGCGACAGTCATTGCCAATAACAAAGCCAATATCGACAAAAAACAAGCTATTACGCTGGCCCTAGCAGAATATGCAGGAAAAACGTTAAAAGTATCAGAAGAAAACACCTATTTTGTCGTGAGGATCTTGCAAAAGGACGGACGCATTGTTGACCTCAAAGTAGATAAAACAACAGGCAAAGTGAAAAAGGATTAGTATGCGAATTTTAGTGATCGAAGATGATATTCAACTGGCTGAGAATTTACGCTCAGCACTAGAAAAAGAAAAATACAGTATCGATTTATGCCATGATGGTGAATCTGGTTTATTTCACTTACAAGAATACCCGCTTGATTTAGCGGTAGTTGATTTGGGTCTACCTAAATTAGACGGTATCGAACTGATTAAACGCGCCAGGAAGGCGGGGGTGACTATCCCCATTTTAATTCTAACTGCCCGTGAACGTTGGCAGGATAAAGTAGAAGGCCTAGATGCTGGTGCTGATGACTACTTAACAAAGCCATTCCATGTTGAGGAGCTTGTTGCTCGTTGTAACGCGTTAATTCGTCGTAGTGCAGGCCAAGCAAATCCAGAAATTAATATTGGTCCTGTTAAAATTCACACTCGTTCACAACAAGTGTGGGTCAATGAAAAAGAATTAACGCTCACTGCATACGAATACAAAGTGCTTGAATACTTAATGGTCAACCCGCAAAAGGTGATTTCGAAATCTGAACTTACTGAGCATATTTATGATCAAGACTTCGATTTAGATTCTAATGTAATTGAAGTGTTTGTGCTTAGGCTACGTAAAAAACTCGACCCTGAAGGCGTACTTAACCCAGTCGAGACTTTAAGAGGCAGAGGCTACAGGTTTAAGAGTCAGTGGTAAATTCTACACAGGTTCCATTAAAAATAAGACAAGGCTTCGTCCTTGTCTTTGTGCTTATAATCGCCCTTCCCGTATTGTTTTACTCTGTAAGCAGCGCCTATTATGCGTCCCTTGTTGATGCCACCGAAAAAAACTTAGAAGCGCACTTATATTCACTCATTTCAGAAGTCGAGTTTATTGATGAATCGGTAAAAATGCCCAATACCATATTGGCACCCGAATTAAATCGCATTGACTCCGATACTTTCGCTCTTATCTACCAGAACAATGATTTGGTTTGGTATTCGGAGTCTGCTGTCTCACTAGAGTTTAACCCTGATTCAATAGACTCTGAGACTGGCGCATCTGAATTCAAACAAGTTCATTATCAAGGCAATGCATACTGGCAACTCAGCCTCACTGTTATCTTGGGTAATGCCGAACAATCTCAACAAGCTGTGTTTATCCTGCTGCGAGATGATAATGCTTTAGAAGATATATTGTCCGAGTTTACAGACACATTAATGACTTGGATGTTAATTCTCGGTGCCATCATGACACTTTTAATGAGTTTAGGTTTTATCTGGAATATGCGACCTCTACAACGTTTAGACAAAGAGATAAAAGCGATTGAATCTGGCAAAAAGGAACGCTTATCACATACTTATCCTGTTGAGCTCCAAGCTATTACAGAAGATCTAAATTTACTCCTAGAGTCTCAACGCCGGCAAAAAGAACGATATAGAGCGTCATTAAGCGACTTAGCACATGCACTGAAAACGCCTTTAGCTATCTTAAAATCTAGTCCTATGGCAAATGATAATGATGCACAAGAGCAACTCGATAGGATCAACAGTATGATAGAACATCAGTTAAAGCGTGCTGCGACTGGTGGTACCGATACTTGGAAGAAAACCACCTCTGTTGCACCTGTACTTGAATCGATTTTAAATGCGATGAAAAAAGTATATCATGAGAAAGCAATTGATTTTCAATCGAATTGTGCTGATAAAACTAAGTTTTTAGGCGATAAAACAGATTTGATGGAAATACTGGGCAACCTAATCGACAATGCCTGTAAAGCCTGTGTAAGCACTGTCCATGTTAATGTCACAAATGATGAAAAGACCCTGAGAATTGAAATTTGTGATGATGGCCCAGGCATTGAAGTCAGTGCTCGTAAAAAACTGTTACAACGCGGCACCCGCTTAGATACTTATGAATCGGGTCATGGCGTTGGACTCGCAATTGTGGCAGATTTGGTGAATGATTATCAAGGAAACATAGAGATAGGCTCTGCTTCATTAGGCGGTGCGTTGTTTATTGTTGAGTTTAAATATGACTAAATTTTTTAGATTACTTTTTTGCGCAGGATTACCACTAATAACACTTTCAGCACACGCCTATGAGCTCAGAGAGTGTAAGCCAATACAAAGTAACTCCCCTGCTGAGGCTAGACAGTTTATAAAATGCCTTGATAGCAATATTGAGACATTAGACAGGGAAAGAACTATCTGGATTAAAAAGTTGGTGATGGATATGGAAGAGCTTGAGCAAGACAGCGGCAATACTCAACTGTTACCGATTATAAGACGAAGTTTAAAACATCAAGACAACTACATTGAAGATAGCTGTAGATGGCGCTACCTTCATAAAATGCCAAATTCAACCAAAGCTGCTGTTGCATATAAAGAATGCAAGATACGTTTATATACACGCCATATTGAAGATTTGAAACTTAGTTATTAATCAACAATAAAAACGGCGCTTTTTCAGCGCCGTTTTCAATAATTAACTTAGCTTTGATTCTGTTTCTTCACCACTACCTAGCATAGTCGCTAGCCACTGCCCTTGTTCGCTATTTTCTAAGGCAATTTTCACCACCATGGTTAATGGTACTGATAACAGCATTCCCACAGTCCCAAACAGCCAGCCCCAGAAGATTAAAGAAAGGAACACAACTAAAGTAGATAAGCCAAGCCCTTTACCCATATATCTAGGCTCTATAACGTTCCCCATAACCGTATTTATCGCCACATAACCAAGTGCAACAAAGCCACTGACAAGAGGACCTTGGGTGATAAGTGCAATTAAAACCGCAGGCACTGCGGCAATAATAGAGCCGATATTAGGAATATAATTTAATAAGAACGCGACAACGCCCCATAAAACAAAGTAGTCAACATCTAATATCCAAAGTAACAACGCAGCACAAAAACCAGTTGCTAAAGACACCAAAGTTTTAATGGCCAAATAAGAGTTAATAGATTCTAGAAATTTATCGATTTGTTTTTGCCGCATTTCAGGGTCATCTAGGGCCAAATGTACTTTTTTATTGATCATCGGTGCTTCGAATAACATAAACACCACTGTTAAGATGATTAAAAAAATATTGGCCATGGCAGCACCAAACCCAGTCAGCATATTGGTAGCCATATCAATCATTTTACCCGGATCAAACAAGGCAATGAGCTGTTGTTTGTCGATCAAAATATTGTATTGTGCAGCAGTATCTACTAACCAGACAAAACGGGTCTGTAAATCTTCTCTGTATTGTGGCAATTGCTTAGAGAAATCATTCAGAGATTGACCTACTAGGCCTGCTAAACTAGAGCCAACAGCCACTATCATTAACATGATGAGTAAAATAGCAATGCCTTTAGGTACTTTATAGCGGGCAAAGAATCTCAGTAATGGATTACAGATGATGGCAATAAATGCAGCCAGTATAAAAGGCACAATGATATCTGTGGCCAGTTTTAGGCCTGCCAGCACGATAAACAGTGATGCGATAATCACCAAGCTTTTACTTAAACCTTGAAGAGACGACACATAAATTCCTTCGAAAACAAGTTTACATTTATTCTACTTCAACAATACTTAATTGATCCATCAATGATTTTTAACGTATCAAAACTAAATATAAGCGCTAAGGTTGTAGGATGAAAATACTGATAACAGGTGCAACGGGATTAATTGGCTCCGCACTTTGTAAAATGCTCGCTGACAAGCACGAACTGATAGCTTTAACGAGAAACATAAACAAAGCTAAAAACACATTACCAAAGTCAATCGACGTACTAGATAATCTTGAAGATTTAAATTTTGATGATTTAGATGCGGTGATTAATCTTGCTGGAGAGCCCATCGCAGACAAACGATGGAGCGCTCAACAAAAGCAAAGAATTTTTCAAAGCCGTTTAGGTATTACCGAGCAGATCGTCACTAAAATAAATGCCAGTGACGCTCCGCCTAAAGTGTTTATTTCTGGAAGTGCTATTGGGTTTTATGGTCGTCAACCTGCAGAGAATGTCATCACTGAGTCATACTCGTCAACCTACCCTGAATTTAGCCATCAGCTATGTAAACAATGGGAGGAACTCGCATTACAGGCACAGTCACCTGATGTGAGAGTTTGCCTGCTACGAACAGGTATTGTGCTGAGTAAACAAGGTGGTGCTTTGGACAAAATGCTGCCCCCTTTTAAGTTAGGATTGGGTGGCAAAATGGCATCAGGAAAACAAATGATGTCCTGGATCCATATCGATGACATGATAAACGCCATCGTATTCTTACTTGACGAGTCAAATGCCCATGGTGCGTTTAACCTGACAGCCCCAGAGCCTGTTAGTAATACTAATTTTACTCAAATACTCGCAAAAACCTTAAACCGCCCTGCTTTGTTTCCTATGCCAGAATTTGTTTTGAAACTGCTCTTTGGCGAAATGTCTGACTTATTAATATATGGCCAAAATGTCATCCCTGAAAAGCTCGAACAGCAGGGTTTTAAATTCAAGTTTAAAACACTTGATACTGCCCTGAATAAGGTTTTGAATTGACCTCAATCTGTGACCTAGTTTTTTCTAGACATGATTGTGAAAGTATATAAAACAAAAAAACCACGCAATTGCGTGGTTTTTTATTATAAGAATTACTTGGTTCTAAAGAAGTTTAAGCAATCTTTCTGACTGTAATTCAGCTGTAGGCGTATTTGATAAATATGCAGATAAATAATGGTCAAAATCTACTTTTTGACCTTGCAATTTATCATCTAACATAGCTACTTGTTCTGCCATACGCTCTGGGCTTGAGCTCTCATCGTTCATTTTCTCAGATAAGATTTCAAGGCGTAAAATTAGCTGCTCACTAGACAAATTCACATCCATTTTGCTAATAAACTCAGCTGGGATCGAACCACTATTTTCAAGCGCCACCTTTAACGCATCAAATCGAGCTGTATTGGCACGCTGCTCAAGCTCAACTAACTGCTGCTGCAATTCAGAAATAAACTTTTGAGCTTGCTTTTTGACTGCTGGCAGAAAGTCAATTTCAGATAATTGAGAAATCAACTTTTTGATTTCAGCTTCGCTAGCGTTTTCAGAGAGCTGTGACTTAATTTCATCAAATTGTTGCTGCTGCTCTGAGTTCAATGCATCTTTCTCTGCTTTTTTAGATTCAAATTCCGCACTGCGTTTCGCAAACACGGCATCGTTATGCTCTCTGAAAGCTTGCCATAACTGATTTTCTTTCTTGTTACCTGCAAAACCGATTGTTTGCCACTGCTTTTGTAACGATTTCAATACGTCGCACGCTTGTGCTAAATCCTCAGCAGCAATTTGCTCAGCTGCTGTATCAACTAGACCTTGCTTTAACTGAGCATTATGCTCATGTTGTGAACGGATCGCATCACCAATGAGTTTGGCTTGCGTTTTGAATGAGTTATTTAGTGATTTGTATACGTCACTGTCAACACTGCCTGCTGCACGCCACTGTTTATTTAGCTTATTAAACTGGCTTTCATATTCACGCCAGTTAAACCCTTCTACTGATGTGTCTGTTGCGGCGAGTTCTGACATTTGTTTAATCAAAGCTTCACGCGCTTGCTTTGCTTTTTCACGTTGTTGCTCTTGTTCAGCAAAGAAGGCACGACAAGGTGCAAATAGCAGCTCTAGTTTTTCATCGAACTGCTTCGCTTGTAGCTTCTCTTCGTCAGTATCAACTCGGCCTAATTCATGCCATTGTGCACGTAGCTTCTTAACTAACTCAGCGCGTTGTTTAGGCGCTAAATCACAGCTTTCAATATGCTCATCTAACACAGTTAAAAGCGCTACACGCTTTGGTGCTGACGCGTACTTTTGCCAATCACGAATATCATCTAACTGCGTAGCAATTTGCTCTCGAAGCGGTTCAAGCTGTGCTTGGTTTGCTGCAGTTAAACGCTCGAAGTGCTCGTTGAATCCTTTAAACACGCCAAATGCCACTTTACTTCGGCCTTGCTCAAGCAGTCGTTGAACATCTTTGGCTTTACGCCTAGCTTGTTTAAGCTCATTTTGTTGCGCATCAAGTTGTTCAGCCATGGCTGATTTAAATTGCTTGCTTAACACACTGAGCTTTACTTTTGCTGGTTTTTTTAATGTGTTAGGTAACTGTTCAATAATACTTTTCGCATTATTGTAAGCCGACTTTTGTGAATTTAAAGTGTCATCAAGCTCACTCAACTCTGTTGATGGCGTGATATTAGCAAGTGCGTCAAGTGCAGTTTGGGCGGCTTGGTTTGCCACAACTAGCTCAGGTAATTGCTTTAATTGACTTTCAAAGTCTGCAAGTAAGTCTAAATATTTACCAAGTTCACTGCTGTATGCACTAGATGTTATTTTACTACGTACCTGACTAAGCTGAGTCTCTAACTCCGTCTGTTTTGAGACATCTAGTTGTTCTAGTGCATTTAATAACGCTTGTTCAGCTAGATTCAATTGTGACTCAACTTCTGTCAGAAACGCCTCTTTTTCTCGTTTCGCTTGCTCAGCTTTTTCAGCCGCTTCAAACTCAGTTTGTAAAGCTGTCAAATGTGAAGAAATACGCGTTTCTATTGCACTGTATTTTTGTTGATTTTCTTTAACCGCTTCCTCATCTAACCAAGACAGCTCTAAACCTTCCCATTGCTCAGTTAAAATTCCGAATTGGTTGTTTACTTCTTTGTAATCGTGCTTGTCTCTAAGCGCATTAAGCTTAGCTAAAATCATTTTGACTTGTGCAAGTACTTCAGCCGGTTTTTCTTTTGCCAGTTTTTGTTGCTCAAGAGCTTGCTTAAGTGCCGCTTTTGCTTGGCCCTTCGCTGATTTCAATAACTGCTTTTGTAAGCCGTATTGCTCGACCAAAGGTAAAAGCAGCGACTGTAGTTGTTCATCGTCTTGCTTAAAGCTTTGCTCTATCAGTTTAGGCTGAGCAAGGCGTTTTAGTAATTTTACGCGAACTTCTAGGCTTGATTCAGAGAAAGCTAACTTTTCTAGCACTCGTTTCGATGCATATCGATCTACATATTCTTGGCGAATAGTACCGTCAAGTTCGCTTTTGCCGTTTAATACTGCGCTGCTAATATGTTGTTCTGCAAGGTCTTTAAGGGCTTGGTCTTGTTTATAAGCTTGCCACCAAAGACTCAAACTATTTAATTTATTTAAGGCTTTTTGTCTGATTTCAGTCGAATTATCTTCTAGTGCCATCGTCTTTAAAACATCGGCATCCTTGTCTTGCTCTAGCTTATTAAGCGCCTGAAGTCTTACTTCAGTTTTTGGGTGTTTCCATTTTGGTGTAAATAGGTGTTTAAAGATCATTTTCACTGAACCTAGCTATCTCATTTTCTTTTTTAAATTCTTGTTGTAGTTCTCTTTTGGACTTCTGAACCATTTCACCTTCTTCGTTGATGGTGAATTGCTCATTGGTCTTGGCTACTTTCGCCTGATAAAGCATAACGAGTTGTACTGTTTGCTCTTTTTGAGCTTCTGTCAGAGGAGTGCCATCAGGCCACTTACCTGTTGAGGCCCCATACTGCAAACGCTCAAATAATTCGGGTGTTAAATTATTTACTAAGCTGTCTATGTTCATGTCACTTTTTCTTTTTTAAATACACTAAAATAATTCTGTTTACTAAATACCAAAAACAACCAATAGCAATAGCGCCTCTGGTTAACCACATTTCAATTGAATCAGGTACTGGTTGGCGTGAATAAAGATATAAGAAACCACCGAGGAAAAGGATCAATGCAAGGAAAGAGTGATTCATAAACATCTGTTGTTTTTTAACTCTTTTACGTGCAGCGATACGCGCTAATTGCTCTTCGCTGACTTCTCCGAGCTGAAGGTCACAGTGTGGACAAACCTTGTTTTTACTTGAAATAGACTCGTTACAACTTGGACAAGAAACTATTGCCATATTTATGACTCCTGCTGATACAAAAAAGGCGTCTCGAGGACGCCATTTTACTCGTTTTTGTACCAAAAGTCTTTTACTAAGGTACGTTCAAAAACGATTTATTTTTCGTTTGGATGCTCTTTATTGAACTTATCCCAGTATTCAGTAACTGACTCTTTCATTTCTTTACGAAGTAAGAAAATACCGAATAAGTTTGGTAAGGTCATCACAACAATTGCAACTGCTGCTAGTTTCCAAACTAAAGTCGTGTCTGCAAATGATGCCCAGAAGAAGCCTGCAACATAAAATACTCTGTAAGGCATCACTGATTTACTACCAAGTAGATAAATCATTGCACGGTCGCCATAATAAGACCACGCAATTGCTGTCGAGAATGCAAATAATAATAAGCCGATTGATACGATATATTTACCATTTTCACCAAAGAAACCTCGGCTAAATGCTTTAGTTGTTAGCTCAGCAGAATGTACTAAAGATTTACCTGTGATCATAATGTCTTTGTCTACAGGCATACCATCTTTAATCTCAATCGTGCCGGTATAAACATGCTTTTCAGTTAAACCAAAGCGCACATCTTCAGCAATTGAACGAGAGTGAATAATGGTAAAGTCTTTTTCTACAGCCTTACCCTGAATTGAATGAAGTTCACCATTATAAAGCTTAACACCATGGTCTTTTTCATCATTTAGGTAATTGTAGAGCGCTAGACGATCTTGTTCGTTATCTTCAGAATACTGACCTTGTAAAATGACCATTGACGAACGTTCAAATTGTGTTTCAAATTTTTCCGTCCACACACCTGAAGAAAGGATTACTAAGCCGGTTAAAGTACAGATGATGATGGTATCGATGAAAGGTTCAAGAATTGACACCATGCCCTCAGATACTGGCTCATCTGCTTTTGCAGATGCGTGTGCAATTGGTGCAGAACCTTGACCTGCTTCGTTCGAGAATAAACCACGGTTTACACCACGGTTGAAGGCGTAAGCAAATGATGCCCCTAAGAAACCACCCGCTGCGGCAGAGCCTGAAAATGCGTCTGTGAACACAGCTGCAAATGAAGGTGCAATGTTTTCAATGTTGTAGAAGATTACAGCCAATGCACCAATGATATAAACCGCTGCCATTAATGGTACGACACGAGAAGTGATTGCGGCAATACGCTTGATGCCACCTAAAATCACAAGTGCAAGTAAGATAGATAGCACACCACCGGTATGCCAAGGCTCAAAACCAAAGGTAGACTCCATACCCTGAGCAATATTATTAATTTGCGGCAGGCTACCTGTACCAAAAGAACTAATTACAGTGGCAACAGCAAATAATACAGCTAACCACTTCATATTCAAACGACGATCCATGTAATACATTGGACCACCAGCCATCGTGCCATCATCGGTTTTAACACGATACTTGTGAGATAGGGTCACCTCAACAAATTTAGTCGTCATACCGAAGAATGCAGTCATCCACATCCAAAATAGCGCTGCAGGACCACCAATTGAAATTGCCAGTGCCACACCACCTATATTACCAGTACCTACGGTGCCTGAAAGCGCAGTCGCAAGCGCTTGGAAGTGCGTTGTGTCACCTTCATGGCTTTTTTTATCAAACTTGCCGGTTACCACCTTACAAGCATGTTTGAAATATCTGATCTGTGGGAATTTAAGATAAATGGTGAAGAATAAACCCACACCTAGTAATACGTATGGGAACCAAGCTGCTCCCCCCAACATGCCATCTAGAGAATCTAGAAACTGCCCAAATGCATCCATGGAACATCCTCATTATTGTTATACATAAAAGGTAGCACCGTGGTGCTACCTTTTGATTTTACTGTTGATTATTATCTTAGTTTGTCTACAACCGATACAATTGCAGCAAGCGTATCTTGACCGAATTGATATGAACGTCTGTCAGACCAACCATAATATGGGTCTGGTAGATTTGCATTATCTTTAAACGGCATTTCAATCGTGTAAGCCAACGCTTTAAACGCCTCACCCACAGCACAAGATGCAACCGTTAAGTTAGCTTCACCTGGCGCATCTTTTGGATAGCCAAACTCATCTTGGAACTCAGGTGTAATAGTAAGCAGTGCTGCTTTAAAATCGTTTTCTAATGATTCTAAACGCGCGTCATAACTTGGAATGCCTTCACTACCAGCAACAAAGTTATAAGGCAATGCTTCATCACCATGAATATCTAAATACATATCAAGGCCTGCGTCATGCATCTTATTTAACACATGGAAAACCTCTGGTGATTTTTCAAGACTCGGTTCAGCCCACTCGCGGTTAAGGTTAACACCCACTGCGTTTGTACGAAGGTGACCACGAACACTGCCATCAGGGTTCATATTTGGGACTACATAGAAAACAGCTTTTGAAAGTAATGCTGCTGCATGTGGGTCTTCGTCATCTAGAAGCTTGTGAAGTAAGCCCTCTACAAACCACTCTGCCATTGTCTCACCCGGGTGCTGACGGGCAGTGATCCAAATTTTCTTTTTACCTTCTTCAGGTTCGCCAATCGTAAGCAAACTGATATCACGACCGTCTAGCGTTTCGCCAAGAGTTTCAATTTCACATGCATCATGGCTTTGCGCCCAATAGAGTAAGTCTAAATGACGCTCATAACTATAAGGAGCGAAATAAGCAAAATAGGTATGGCTCTGCTCAGGTTCGAAATCAATAGTAAGAGTACCGTTTTCGTATGCTGTAGGAACACGGAACCAAGTTTGGCGATCATATGATGCCACCGCTTGATAGTCATCCCACCCTTCTGGATAAGCTGATTTTTCGAGACCACCAATTTGCATTTTATGTTGTAAAAATGGTGTGCTTTCTAAACGAAAATGAAACCACTGAAAAAATTCAGATTCATTATCGTTGTTGATAGCTAGTTGAATATCGAGTGGCTCGTTGCTCGCAAGCACCTTGATATTACCACTGTCAAAATTACTGGTGATTTTCATCCGTAACCTTCTTTTTATAAATTAACGACGCAATAGTCGCAGACAAACATTAACTTTTTGTCTTTATCGTTTAGGAAGTGTAATTCACTTGTAAAAATAATTTTTAAAGAGTATCACACCGATTTAAGTTCAAAAACTAAAAAAGCCAGCAAAAGCTGGCTTTTTATTACTTTTCGCTATTAGCGAGGTAAGCTTGGGTATTCAACCTCAGCCATATCGTGCATAACACGAATAACCTGGCAGCTGTAACCAAACTCGTTATCGTACCATACGTATAGTACAACACGGTTACCATCAACAATTGTTGCTTGAGAATCAACAACACCTGCGTAACGGCTACCTACTAGGTCAGTAGAAACGATTTCAGTTGACGCTGTGTAATCAATTTGATCACGAAGGTCAGAGTACAGTGATGTTTCACGTAAGTACTCATTTAGCTCTTCAACCGTTGTCTCTTTTTCAAGGTTTAGGTTAAGAATTGCCATTGAAACATTTGGCGTAGGAACACGGATAGCATTACCAGTTAACTTACCTTCAAGTTCAGGTAGTGCTTTAGAAACAGCTTTAGCCGCGCCCGTTGACGTGATAACCATGTTCAGTGCTGCTGCACGACCACGACGCTCTGCTTTGTGGTAGTTATCAATCAGGTTCTGGTCGTTAGTGTAAGAGTGAACTGTTTCAACGTGACCATTCTGGATACCAAACTTATCATTAAGTGCTTTAAGTGTTGGTGTGATTGCATTCGTTGTACAGCTCGCCGCTGAAACGATTGAATCTTCAGAAAGGATGTCTTTATTGTTAACACCATAAACCACGTTTTTGATGTCACCTTTTGCAGGCGCTGTTAGAAGCACTTTAGCAGCACCATTTGACTTAAGGTGAAGGCCTAAGCCATCTCTGTCTTTCCAAATACCTGTATTATCAACGATAAGTGCATTGTTGATACCGTATTCATTGTAATCAATTTCATCTGGAGAGTTAGCATAGATAACCTGGATATAGTTACCGTTAGCTTTGATTGCGTTACGCTCGTTATCAACTGTGATTGAACCATTGAAAGGACCATGGATTGAATCACGACGTAACAGACTTGCACGCTTTTCAAGGTCACCGTCACGGCCACCACGAACAACGATTGCACGTAAGCGTAGATCAGTGTGAGAGCCACCACGCTCGATAAGTAGACGTGCTAATAAACGACCGATACGGCCAAAACCGTAAAGAACAACATCGCGAGGCTCTTGATTGTCGCCTTTGTTTACGATGTCTGATAATTCAGCGTTTAGGTATTCTTCAATTGAACGACCTTCGCCTGCATTTTTATGAACATAACCATAAGCTAATTTGCCTAGGTCAATACGTGCAGGTGCTAAATCCATTTTGCTAATAGCTTCTAGGAATGGGAAGCTTTCACGTAAGCGTAATTTGCTTTCTTCGAAACGTGCCACAGTCTTGTGAGCTTTGATCACGTCGATTGTGCTTGTATTTACAAGTGGACGACCGTAAACAGCGATTTCAACACCCTTGTTACGGTACAAACGACCAATGATTGGTTGCATGTTTTCAGCATAATCTTGGCGTTCTTGCCAGCTATTTTGATATTCTTGCTCGTGAGATAAGGTCATTTTTTCTGCCTAATTAAACAATTTTTTTGAACGGATAGCCCCTTAGGGCAACGCTATTCTAATTTAAACTGCTACGATTCTCCACTGTTACTGTCTAATTCATTAGGCTAAACTAGGCAGAGTTATTTTTTTATGCGGTTTTTTAGTGTAAAAACAAGTAAAACTCATAAAAACATGTATATCAGGCTTATCAAATAACAAAGCAAACATAGCCTGGCACTATTAAAGCAATGAAGAGGAAGCAAGATGGCACTGCGGACGCTGCTCGCATTAAGTATTTTTACCCTTGTAGGTTGTGAGCAATCCCTGACCTTAAGTAAAGTGTGCGAAGAAACACCGGGGTTTTGTGAAGATTTAAATAAAGATAGTCACTGTAAAGATCTGCGCTCTGATCTTATATTTGCCAGATATCACGAATACAAATCACCTACTGATGACAACAAATATGACTTACTAAAAAAGTTAGAGTCATATGACTCTTGTGTATCTCTGGCTGCAAAAATTGAGCATATAAAGTTAAAAGAAAAAACCACATCACGTGTTGAAGGTCACTTGACTAGCCTTAAAGAGATGAACCGTATTTTTCAAGATACAAAACAAACTGATCATCCAGGTTTGCTCTACTACCATTGGTCCAGAAATAACAGTCGTTTTGCAATGAACAAGCTGTTGAATATGCAAGACCAAGACAATGTTAAAAATGATGCTGAAATACAATTATTTTTAGCAACCTATTACGCTAAATTTGATGATGAGAAAACTGTAGATTTACTTTATCGAGTACTGGAATTAAACGAAGCGGGTCAACAGCCAAAATTAGAGGTATACAGCAGCCTCGTCAGTATTTTTTTCAAACAAAAGAAATACAAACATGCTTATACGTTTGCAAAAATAGCGCAAATGTCTGGATTTGAAGACATTGATATTTTACCTGTAACACATGAAATCACCAGTCGAGGTCGCTCACTTGACCCATTAGATGAACTTGCTATGCAAACCTATGAAGAAATTCAAGCAGGCACATTTGTTTCACCTCGTGACTTTTAACTTAAAAAACTCAGCGAATAAAAAACCCTAACAAATGTTAGGGTTTTTTGTGTCTTGACTATTCCTGTAAAAGTTTACTTAACACCGAGTTCTTCAAGGCGCTCTTGTAAGTAACTATCAGCAGTGTAACGCTCAGATAATACAACTTCAGGTTTTGGATGTAAGAATAGTGGTAGAGAAATACGTGAATTCTTAGACGCTTTACCTGATGGATTGATAACACGGTGAATCGTTGATGGGAAGTAGCCACCTGATGCTTCTTGAAGCATGTCACCGATATTAATTATTAAGTTACCAAAATCACATGGTACGTCTAACCAGCCACCATCTTGTGTTTGAACCTGCAAACCTGGCTCATTTGAAGCTGGAAGTACAGTAAGTAAATTGATATCACCATGTGCCGCTGCACGAATAGCACCTGGTTCTTCATCACCTGTCATTGGCGGATAGTGAAGCACGCGAAGTAAAGTTTGCTCAGAATCTTTGATCATATCTTTTAAATCAATTGAAAACTTCGCTTTAACTTCTTCTGGTGCTTGTGCTTGAACCCAGCTTAATAGCTCAGCGGCAAACTCATTCGCAATACGGTAGTACTCACGGATCTCTGCGTCTAATTGTGCAGGAACACGGCCTTTTGGATATACATGGAAGTATTCTTTGATGTCTTTAACAGTAAAGCCTTTTGCAACTTCTGAAACTTCTGGTGGGAAGTAACCATCTTGATTTTCTTTATCGAATAAGAAGTTGTGTTTCTCTTCTGTATAGAAGAACTCTTGCCAATTTTTATAAATTGATTCAACTAATTCTTGTGGGATTGGGTGGTTCTTTAAAACGCCGAATCCTGTATTACGAAGAGATTCAACGAATTGCGCAGCTGCGTCATCTGCGCGGTAATCTACCGTAGGTAATTGTTGCATAATGGTCCACTCAGTTGTGTTTAGTTAAAACAGCTTTTTGATAAGTGTAGCCAATTATTTACTAGCCTTATCAAATAGTGTTGACCCTTGACATAAGAGTGCGGCGAGCATAAGAAAATAGACC
The DNA here is from genome assembly GCF_056158285.1 of Pseudoalteromonas sp. AWM4_233. Taxonomy (NCBI): domain Bacteria; kingdom Pseudomonadati; phylum Pseudomonadota; class Gammaproteobacteria; order Alteromonadales; family Pseudoalteromonadaceae; genus Pseudoalteromonas; species Pseudoalteromonas sp. AWM4_233. The sequence continues at coordinate 2,171,295 of NZ_JBSWSZ010000001.1, forward strand.
GAGCTACATAAGGACTTATGTCCGCATTTTGCGTAAGTGTTAAACTAATTTGAGATAGATCAATTAATCTAAATACATAAAAAAGGCTGCATAAATGCAACCTTTTCTCTTTATTTGCACTCAGGTTTTAGCCCTTTTTGCCATGCTGAACGCTTTAATGTCTCAGCTTCAGACATTTTACTATTCAAAGTTTGCATACGTGTGTCTGGCGCTGGGTGAGTTGATAAAAACTCTGCTGGGCGCTCACCACTGAGTTTATTCATATTTTCCCAAAGTTTCACTGAACCAGTTGGTTCGAATCCCGCTTTTGCCATTAGATCTAAACCAATTACATCGGCTTCACTTTCATGAGAGCGACTGAAAGGTAAAGCAACTCCCACTTGAGCACCGACACCTAAACCTTGCATAATCGCTTGGCGGTATTCCACATTACCCATTTGCAATGCCACATCACTTGCCTGCAAGCCAAACTGCAACAAGCTATTTTGAGAAACTCGCTCATTGGCGTGCTCGGCGATAACGTGACCCACTTCATGGCCCATAACCGCAGCAAGTTGGTGTTGATCCTTAGCGACCTTTAATAGCCCTGTGTGCACACCAATCTTTCCACCTGGCAAGGCAAAGGCGTTGGCGCTGTCTTCTTTAAAAACGACAACCTCCCAGGCTTGATTTGCATATTGCGTGGGTAACTGTGCTATTAGCTTATCTGCAATACAGCGCACATAAGCATTGGTGTTTTTATCTGTTTCTATGGCTTGCTGCTCTTTCATTTGAGCAAAACTTGCAACCCCCATCTCATTCATCTTTTGTGGTGAGTAAAGCGCAATTTGTGTTCGCCCTGTTGGAGAGGTTTTACAACCTGCAGCCAATAAAGATAAGGCAAATATGCCGATCAGTTTTTTCATAGCGATTCCTTTAAAGGAAGTTTTAAGTGTATATGATTATTTTAAAATAAAAATTTACGTAAACAATATAATTCAGGCAACAAAAAACGGGCTAAATGAGCCCGTTTCAATTCAAAAAGCAGAAGCTGATTATTCAACTGCTTTAGATACCATTACCATCGCAGGGCGAAGTAAGCGGCCGTTTAAAGTATAACCTTTTTGCATCACAGCTAGCACTGTGTTTGGTGCTACATCATTGCTAGGTTGAATTGACATTGCCTGATGGAAATCTGGATTGAACACTTCACCTTGTGGATTTACCGTTTCAACACCAAATTTAGCGACAGCATCTTCAAAGCTCTTAAGCGTCATTTCAACACCTTCAAGTACTGGCTTAAGTGTTTCATTCTCTTTGTCAGAAAACTCAATGGCACGGTGAAGGTTATCGATCACAGGTAAAAGCTCATTAGCGAACTTTTCAAGTGCAAATTTATGTGCTTTTTCTACATCTTGTGCAGCACGGCGACGAATGTTCTCTACATCAGCTGCGGCACGAACAACACTGTCCTTTTGATCTGCAATAGTCTGTTTGGCTGCTTCAAGCTCTGCGTATAAACCAGCAATTTCTTCTTCTGGGCTTAGTTCAGTTTGTACTTCTTCTTGAGCTTGCTCTTGTTCTACTTCTACTTGCTCAACAGGCTCTACCGCTTCTTGCTCAGGGGCATTATTTTGCTCAGACATATTTTTCTCCAAAATCTTACAACTGCGGACATTATGGGGATGGAAAAATCAGTTTCAAGTACTCGCCAACGAAAATTCTTCAATAATTGCTTCGATTGGTGCACAAGTTGAGCAAATCACACAAAATCGGCTCTGATATTCACCATTTTCAAAATACGGTAGGCTTAAAATCACTGTTTCGCCCAATTGATAACTCGATAACTCATTTCCCATGATGAGTGATAAACCATTTTTAAAAGCCAATTTATCTTCAATATCGTGAAGAAACCCAACTCCAAGGTTGAGCTCTTTATCTGACTCTATGGCGTTATATAAATGCCTTTCTCCAAGTAAAATACAGTTATCAGAACCTAGTTGCTGATGAAGCTGAGCAGTCCATTGTGTTAATTGAGCTGTACAAGTTTTAGGAGCGCTATTTGCCATCGCAAACATGCGTTGTAGGCCTTCTTTCAAAGGCTGCTGACTAAAAACTGTATTCATCCAAGAGGCAAATTGATAACGCTGTGCGTCGGTTTCAAAGTCAGGTTTATCAATCAAAATATTCTGTGATTGCCCTGCTCTGTCAATTAACAGTACTAACCATGAACTACTATCAAAATCAAGCACTTCTACCCTAAAAATGATTTGTGAACTTGCCTGTGGTAAACCAACACAACAACACACTTGATATTTTTGACTCAGAGAATGCGCCAATTCGACGAGTTTAGACTGCTCAGGTTGCCAGTAGTGGCCAATGTCAGATAAATTTAAATATTCACTTAGCCAGAACTTAAAACCGGCATCGGTGGGCATTCTTCCTGCTGAAGTGTAAGGAGAGCAGAGCAAGCCAATCTTCTCTAGCCGAGCCATTGCGTTTCTGACTGTAGCAGAGCACACAGCCATACCTTTTTGCTTGGCTATTTTACTCGACGGCACAGGCTGACCTTCGCCATTGCAATACATACTCATCACAGCAGTAAAAATTTGCTGATCTCTGGGACTTAATTTCATACTTTATCCACAGGCCATCAAAAAAGTTTTCTCTTAAATGTTTTTCGGTTAGTCTTGCGCTAACTTAATCAAGGAAAATAATCATGACAAGCCCTTTTAAAACCATAGGCTTAATCGGTAAACCTAATCACAAAGGTGCGGCATTGACATTACACCGCCTTTATACCTTTTTGCAAGCATTAGGATACGAGGTACTTGTAGAAGAACGTGTTGGCGCACAAGTTCAAGAAATAGCCCCTGAAGGACTCATTGAATTAGTTGAACTGGGAAAACGCTGTGATCTGGCCATTGTTATTGGCGGTGATGGCAATATGCTCGGTGCCGCTAGGGTACTAGCGCGATTTGATGTCGCCGTTATTGGTGTTAACCGGGGTAATCTAGGCTTTTTAACCGACCTTAACCCTGATGGCTTTGAGCCTGCGCTTGAAGAAGTGCTAAGAGGTGAATTCATTGCTGAATCACGCTTCTTATTAGAAGTCGAAGTCTATCGTCATGATGAATTAAAAAGTGCCAATTCCGCCATGAACGAAGCAGTATTACATGCCGATAAAGTCGCACATATGATTGAGTTTGAAGCATTTATTGATAATCAGTTTGTGTTCTCGCAGCGTTCAGATGGTTTAATCGTCTCAACACCGACAGGCTCAACAGCCTATTCTCTTTCTGGTGGAGGCCCTATTCTTACACCAGAATTAAATGCCATGGCGCTTGTCCCTATGTTTCCCCACACTTTATCAAGTAGGCCGTTAGTTGTAGATGGCGATAAAGAAGTCAGGTTAAAACTCAGCTTGGAAAATACAGATAGCTTACAAGTGAGTTGTGACAGCCATGTGGTCCTAGCTGTTTTACCAGGTGATGAAGTGGTTATAAAAAAAGCAGAAAAATCTTTACGCTTGATTCATCCGAAAAGCTATTCATACTATGATGTCCTAAGACAAAAATTGAATTGGGGCAGTAGACTTTACTAAACCCATTAAAACATTCAAAATCGGTACATAGCTATTAGGAAGTACACACGTTATGAATTACATTATTATCGCCACAATCGTGCTACTAATCACACTTTTAGGCGTTTATCTTGTTATCGAAAATAATAGAAAAAAAGCAAAAAATGCTGAGAAGCAGGTTTTTAACCAAAGACACAATGAAGTAACACTGCATTTTAAAACTAAAACCTCTGAATTTGTTGCAGCCGGCGCTATACCCTCAAAATACAGTGGCACGATTAACACCATCGTTAATAACTTTTTTGTTGTGCAAGCACATACAGAAGACAATTTAAATCAACTCGAGCGCATAGTTGAGTTGTTTATTTTAACTGTGGGTGAAGAAGTGCATAAGCATCGTGAAAAGGACACCATGGATACTTTAAAAGATACCATGTCTGCTTTTGCAAAAGAACTTCCGACAAATGGTGTCGCGTATAACAAAGATTTCTACTATGAATCACTGCCTGCCATGATCACTTTATTAAAAACCGCTGACGTAGCAGATGTTGAAAGCCAAGATAAAGATGAAACAGATACAGACACTGACTCAGATCAGCACAATCAAACTGAAGTGAATAAACTCGCTACAGCACAAATTTAATTTCACGCTTGATTTATTGTTAACTACTGTATAAATTGACAGTGTAAATACTGTTTGGATATACAGATATGTTGATAAGCCTTGAAATTAGTAACTTCGCAATTGTAAATGATTTAAATATTGAATGGCGTGATGGCATGACAGCCATCACGGGCGAAACTGGTGCAGGTAAATCTATTGCCATAGATGCCCTATCACTTTGCTTAGGTGAAAGAGCGGACGCAGGTGCGATAAGACCGAGTGCTGATCGCGCTCAGATCGTGGCACAATTCAATATTCAGCAACTCCCTAAGGCTCAGCAATTTCTTAAGGAACATATGCTAAATAACGATGAGCATGATTGTATTTTACGTCGTGTCATTAGCCGAAGTGGTCGCAGTAAAAGTTACATAAATGGCGTTTCAGTGACTGCCAGTCAACTTAAAGAGTTAGGCGAATATTTAATTGCTATTCACGGCCAACATGCTCACCAATTACTACTAAAAACTGAACATCAACTACATCTAATTGATGCTTATGCAGGCCACACTCACCTACAAACTGCTGTAAAAAATCAATTTCAACATTACCAGCAATTACAGCGAGAGTATTCAACACTTTTGAAAGAGCAGCAGGCTAAAGCCGCACAACAGCAGCTACTAGAATATCAAGTTGCTGAATTAGATGAGTTTTCGCTTGAAGCTGATGAGTTCAAGCAAATTGAAGAAGAGCAGTATCGGCTGAGCCACAGCCAAACCATTATTAACACCTGTCAACAGGAGTTAATGGCTTTGTATGAGCAAGATGGGACCACAGTGTTAAGCCAACTACAGCATAGTGCACAACAGTTCAATAGTTTAACCAGTGTTGATAGTAGTCTCGCTAACATCGCTCAGTTGCTAGAAGAAGCCGTTGTACAAGTCGAAGAAGCAAGCCGAGAAATTCGAGACTATGCTGACCAAATTGATCAAGACCCACTCAGATTGCAAGAAGTCGAAGAGCGATTATCTAGAATCATGGATCTATCTCGTAAACATCATGTGAGACCTGAAGAACTTTATGAGCATCATCAATCGTTAAAAGCGCAGCTTGATAATATAAGCTCTGATAACGCCCGTATAGATATTCTAGAGCAAGAAATCGCTCAAACACTGTCAGCTTACCAACAAGCTGCGATGGCGCTAAGTGATAGCCGAAGCCAGTCGGCGAAAAAACTACAAAAGCTTATTAGTGCGAGCATGGATGATTTAGCCATGAAACACTGTAAGTTTGCAATTGAATTGCAGCCAAAACCAGAACTTAGACCTAATAGTGAGGGTTTTGATGCCATAGAGTTTTTAGTTTCAACGAACCCAGGTCAACCTTTGCAAGCTTTAGCAAAAGTCGCTTCGGGTGGTGAACTCTCTCGTATCAGTTTGGCTATTCAAGTGATTATCGCTGAAAAAGTGACGACGCCAACACTTATTTTCGATGAAGTCGACGTGGGTATTTCTGGCCCAACCGCCTCTCAGGTTGGTAAATTACTTCGTAAGCTTGGAAAGTCGACGCAAGTCATATGTGTCACCCATTTACCTCAAGTCGCGTGTAGTGGGCATCAACAGTTTTTTGTTAGTAAGAAAGTCATCAAAGGAGAAACTTTTACTTCGATGAAGCCATTAGAAGATGCGCATCGTGTTGACGAAATTGCCCGTCTTATTGGTGGTGAATCGATTAGTGAAACCACCCGAGCCAGCGCAAAAGAGCTATTGGCTATTCAAGCAGCATAAGCGAGAAGCGAGAAGCGAGAAGCGAGAAGCGAGAAGCGAGAAGCGAGAAGCGAGAAGCGAGAAGAAGATAACAAAAAACCCAGTTTGAAAACTGGGTTTTTTGTGGGTAAAGATATTTAATATTGGACTTTAAACTTCTAGATAATCCAAAATACCTTCGGCAGCATTACGACCCTCAAAAATAGCTGTTACAACCAAGTCTGAACCTCGAACTGCATCGCCGCCGGCAAAGATCTTAGGGTTACTTGTTTGGTGCGTGTAGGCGCCCTGCTCAGGCGCAACAATGCCACCCCAACGATTAATTTCAACATCGTATTGTGCTAGCCAATCAAGATTGTGTGGTTTAAAACCAAACGCCATGATCACCGCATCAGCGTCAAGCACATGCTCTGTGCCTGGTACTTCTTCTGCACGTTGACGACCTGCCGCATCGGGGTCGCCTAAGCGGGTTTCGACCATCTTCACACCAACAACTTTGCCTTCGGCATTTAATTCAATGCCTTTTGGTTGAACATTAAACTTAAAGTTTACGCCTTCTTCTCTGGCATTTTTTACTTCACGAACTGAGCCTGGCATATTTGATTCGTCACGGCGATACGCACAGGTAACATGCGCTGCGTTTTGACGGATAGATGTTCGTACACAGTCCATCGCTGTATCACCACCACCTAACACCACAACCTTTTGATTCGCCATGCTGATATAAGGTTGTTGAGCTTCATCGTACCCCATCACTCGGTTTGTATTACCAATCAAGAATGGTAACGCGTCATATACGCCCTCAGCATCTTCGTTCTCAAGGTTACCGCGCATACTTTGATATGTGCCCACGCCGATGAATACTGCATCATATTCAGCAATGATTTCATCAAGACTGATATCTTTGCCAACTTCTGTATTTAACTTAAACTCAACGCCCATCTCAGTGAAAATTTCACGTCGATTTTCCATCACTGATTTTTCAAGCTTGAAAGATGGAATACCAAACGTCAGTAGACCACCAATTTCTGGGTTTCGGTCGAAAACAACCGGTTTAACACCATTGCGGACTAGAATATCTGCACAGCCTAAACCGGCAGGACCCGCACCTATGATGGCGACTTTCTTGTCAGTCCATACAACATACGACATGTCCGGCTTCCAGCCTTGGGCAAAGGCTGTATCTGTGATGTATTTTTCGATATTACCGATTGTTACCGCACCAAACTCTTCATTGAGCGTGCATGCCCCCTCACACAAACGGTCTTGAGGACACACTCGTCCGCATACCTCAGGCAAGCTGTTGGTGCGATGTGACAGCTCTGCAGCCTCTAAAATACGACCATTTCGGATCAACTTTAGCCACTGTGGAATATAGTTATGAACCGGGCACTTCCATTCACAATATGGGTTACCACAATCTAAACAACGGTCTGACTGAGAATTCACTTGGTTTTGTGAAAATGGCTCATAAATCTCTACAAATGATTGCTTACGTGATGAAATTGGTTTTTTTCTTGGATCAACACGTTGCACATCGATAAATTGGTAAACATTTTCGCTCATACTCTTCCCCTTACTGCGCCTGTACTCTTAATTCAGCGCTACTGCGAGCACGATGACCTAATAGGCTCTTTACATCACTTGAAATTGGTTTAACTAGTTTGAATTTAGGTAAATACAACTCAAATTCAGCTAGGATCTGTTCTGCTCTAGCAGAGCCCGTAAGCTCTAAATGCTCAGCAATCAAACCACGTAAGTGCTCTTGATGTGCATTAAGCTCTGACAGCTCAACAATTTCAACCAACTCTGGATTTATGCGCTTTTCGAAGTCTGCTTTTTCATCTAACACATAAGCAAATCCACCTGTCATGCCTGCACCGAAGTTGATGCCTACATTACCAAGAACGCAGACAACGCCGCCGGTCATATATTCACAGCCATTGTCACCTAAGCCTTCAACTACTGCCGTCACACCTGAGTTTCGAACAGCAAATCGCTCACCTGCCTTACCTGCTGCGAACAACTTACCGCCTGTCGCACCGTATAAGCAGGTATTACCGACAATACTTGCTTGATATGACTCAAAGCTTGAACCAACTGGCGGACGAATTACTAGTTTACCGCCAGCCATGCCCTTACCGACATAATCGTTAGCATCACCGACTAAAGTCATTTCAAGGCCACCTGCATTCCAAACACCGAATGATTGACCTGCAGTGCCGTGAAGTTCAATCGCAACAGGGTCAGCCGCCATGCCTTGGTTGCCATGTAAATTGGCTATGTAACCAGACAGCATCGCGCCTACCGAACGGTCGGTGTTGCTAATACGATTCACCAATGAAATACCTGATTTGCTCTCAATTGCTGCTTGTGCTTTTGATAGCAGTAGTTCATTTAGCTCCCCCTTATAATGAGAGGTATTCGCTGCTGAGCAGTATAAAGTCTCATTAGTTGGGTTATTCGGCTTGGCTAACAGGTCTGATAAATCTAGCTTGCTTTGCTTGCTCGTCTTGCCTTCGATCATTTCTAGTAAATCAGTGCGACCAATTAAATCGACTAAACGAGTTACGCCTAGTAACGCCATGATTTCACGGGCTTCTTGGGCAATAAACTTGAAGTAGTTCATCGCCATCTCAGGTAAACCATGATAGTGCTTCTGACGAAGTGTATCGTCTTGAGTAGCAACACCTGTTGCACAGTTATTTAAGTGACAAATACGTAGATATTTACAGCCAAGCGCGACCATAGGGCCAGTGCCAAAACCAAAGCTTTCTGCACCTAATATAGCTGCTTTGATGATGTCTAAACCTGTTTTTAGGCCGCCATCTGTTTGTAGACGAATGCGATGACGAAGACCATTTTCGACCAAGGCTTGTTGAGTTTCAGCAAGTCCCAGCTCCCAAGGGCTTCCAGCATATTTAACCGATGTCAGTGGGCTTGCTCCTGTACCACCGTCATAACCTGCAATCGTAATTAAATCAGCATACGCTTTGGCAACACCCGTTGCGATTGTGCCGACACCTGGCTCTGATACCAACTTAACTGAGATCATCGCCTCTGGATTAACCTGCTTTAAGTCGAAAATAAGCTGGGCTAAATCTTCAATTGAATAAATATCATGATGTGGTGGTGGCGAAATGAGCGTCACACCCGGTACCGAGTAACGTAATTTAGCAATGTAAGGCGTTACCTTTTCACCTGGCAGTTGACCACCTTCACCAGGTTTTGCACCCTGTGCAACTTTGATCTGAATAACATCGGCATTTCTTAAATAATGCGGTGTGACACCGAAACGGCCTGATGCAACTTGTTTAATGCGAGAGTTTTTCTCAGTGCCAAAGCGTAACTTATCTTCACCGCCCTCACCAGAGTTCGAACACCCACCTAAGCGGTTCATAGCAATAGCCAGCGCTTCATGGGCTTCTGGTGATAATGCACCAATACTCATGGCCGCTGAGTCAAAGCGCTTGTATAGCTCTGTAGCTGGCTCTACATCATCAAGGCTGACAGGAGATGTATCTGGTTTAAGTGCTAATAAGTCTCGTAAGTTTGTCACTGGACGGTTATTAACAAGATCCGCGTATTTTAGGTAATCTTGATATTCACCAGATTTAACCGCAACTTGCAGTGTTTGTACCACATCAGGGTTATAAGCGTGGTACTCGCCTCCGTGAACAAATTTTAATAAACCACCATGAGACAACAGCTTACGCTTACTAAAGGCAAGCTTATGTAGTTGCGCTTGTTCGTAAGCAAAATCTTCAAAATCTGCGCCCTTGATACGGTTCGCAACGCCTTTAAAACACATTTTAACAATGTCATCTGATAGGCCAACAGCTTCAAATAGCATAGAGCAACGATATGACGCGACCGTACTGATCCCCATCTTAGACATGATCTTGAATAGACCCTTATTGATGGCATTACGATAAGCCAGCGTCACCTCGCGGTAGGTTTTATCAATCACTTTACTGTCACACATGGCGACCAGTGTTTCGTATGTCAAATATGGGTAGATCGCCGTCGCACCAAAACCTAATAACACGGCAAACTGATGCGGATCTCTGGCACTACCAGTTTCAACTATGATGTTGGCATCACAGCGTAAATTAGTATTTACCAAACGCTGTTGTACTGCGCCCACAGCCATAGCTGCAGGAATTGGTAACATATCTTTACTGATATTTCTGTCACTCAAAACCAGCATGACACAGCCAGAACGCGCTTTTTGTTCAGCCTCGTCACACACTCGCTCTAGCGCTGACTTTAAAGACTCAGTTTTGTCATAGTTCAACTGAATTTTACAAGCACAGTAGTGTTCATCATCCGCATTTACTAACTGCTGCATATCAGAGAATGTGAGCACTGGGGAAGCAAACTGAAGACGTTTAGCATGACCTGTGGTTTCATTGAATACGTTTTGCTCACGACCGATACAAGTCGCTAATGACATTACGTGATTTTCACGAAGTGGGTCGATCGGTGGATTTGTTACCTGCGCGAATTTTTGACGGAAGTAATCGTACAAAGAGCGGTGCCCTTCAGACAAAACAGCAAATGGGGTGTCGTCACCCATTGAGCCCGTTGCCTCTTGGCCATTTTGTCCCATTACTCGAATAACGTTGTCTAATTCTTCATTACTATATCCGAATAGCTTTTGATAAGTCAGCAATAATTCGTCGTCAAAATCGCGTACACCCGCATCCTCTTCTGACAAATCTTCAAAAGGCGTAAGACGTTTTACGTTTTGCTCAAGCCAAGTTTTGTAAGGATGACGTGATTTTAAATCTTGATCGATTTCATCAGACTGCCAAATTTTGCCATGAAGGGTATCGATAACCAGCAATTCACCTGGACCAACACGACCTTTTTCAACCACTTCATCGGCTGTGTAATCCCAGATACCGACTTCAGATGCAAGCGTGATAAACCCATCTTGGGTTATCACGTAACGCGCTGGACGTAGACCATTTCTATCTAGGTTACATGCAGCAAATCGACCATCTGACATAACGATACCTGCTGGGCCATCCCAGGGTTCCATATGCATAGAGTTAAAATCGTAAAAGGCGCGTAAATCATCGTCCATAGCTCTGTTTTTTTGCCATGCAGGCGGCACAAGCATGCGCATAGCACGGAAAATATCCATACCACCGGCAAGGAATAATTCAAGAATGTTATCTAGGCTTGATGAATCTGAACCTTCTTCATTTACAAATGGCGCGGCCGTTTGTAAATCTGGCAACAATGGTGAAGAAAACTTATAAGCTCGTGCTCTTGCCCACTGACGGTTACCAGCAATGGTATTAATTTCACCATTGTGCGCCAAATATCTAAATGGCTGGGCTAACGGCCAACGCGGCTGCGTGTTCGTAGAAAAGCGTTGGTGAAAAACACAGATAGCACTTTTCATACGCATATCTGCTAAATCTAAATAAAAGTTTGGTAGGTCCACAGGCATCATTAAGCCTTTGTAAACTGTTACCAGACCTGAAAGACTCGAAATATAGAACTGGTCATCTTCAACTAAGCGCTTCTCTATTCGACGTCTTGCGATATACAAGCGACGCTCTAGATCTTTCGGGCGCCAGCCTTCAGGTGCTGATACAAACACCTGTTCAAATTTAGGTAGTTGCTTTAAGGCAATAGGCCCCAGCATGCCTGGTTCAGTTGGCACGACTCGCCAGCCAACGAGCGTTAACGTTTCTTTTTCTAATTCTTCGTTAATCACTTTTCGGGCTTGAGATGCAAGCGTTTCGTCAGCATTCAAAAACAACATACCGACAGCGTAATTTTTACCTAAGTGCCAACCGTTTTCAGTGGCAATGGCTCTAAAGAAGCTGTCTGGTTTTTGCAGTAATAAACCACAGCCATCACCTGTTTTGCCATCTGATGCAATACCACCACGGTGTTGCATTCGGTCTAACCCTGTAATTGCATTGCGGATTAGTTTATGACTTGCTTGCCCGTTTATCTGAGCAATTAAACCAAAACCACAATTATCTTTTTCTAACTTAGAGTCATATAGCATGCACCCCTCCCCCTGCTACATCTATGGTCGGAAATGAACAAGACGATTGTTCCGACAGATATTCAAAACTAGCTTTGTTTTAAAATGGAGTCAACAAAATTATGAATAGATATTCATTAACTTGAATATTTCTCATTGGTCTGACAAATTCACCAAGTGAACTTAAAAACAACAGAAATGTTAAAATATGACAAGCAAAAAACAAATGACACCGGTGACAATTTAAAAAAAAATTAATAACAGCTGTATTTGCTCACTATAATCGCCAGCTTTACGTTTACGTAAACTGAAAATTTATAGAATAAATATTCACAATAAGCAGCATTAATAGATGTTTATGAAAAGGTAAAGATTTGCTGGTAAAACTAAATCAAATCTAGATTTATATCGCTTTCGATTAAAGCATCAGGCTTATGGGAAATTATTAATACTGGTTAGATTAATACAGACAATAAAAAAGCCTTACATTTGTAAGGCTTTTTTTATTTGTTTAACACTAAGTTGCTAGAAGCGATACGATAATCCGAGCTGAAGATCTGAGACAGACTCAGGCTCTAAATTAAAGTGACTATAATCAAGTTGAACGCTGAGAGAGTCAGTCAATGCATAACTCATCCCAATACCATAATATAAGTCTGTGCCATTCATCTCACTTTTAATAAGTTGGTTGTTTCTTACGCTTTCTACTTTGTATTGCCATTTATAAGCACCTAAGAAAGCGCCTACTCGAGCATGACCAAACGTTAAGAAATTATATTTGGCTTGAAGTGCAAACCCTTCAGAAAAACTCGGCACTTGTTCAGCGACGCTCTGGTGGACTGAATCCGGCGTTAGAGACACCCCTTTAAAAGAGACTCTTCCTTGCCCTAAATCGATATAGCGTAATGAAGTAGACCAATCGGAAGTAAGTTGATAATAGACGCCAGCTGACCAACTATTACTGCTGTCATCAACCATGACTTCTGTGACGCCATCTACGTTTGTCATTGAGTAATCAGCTTTCGCTTGCCCGACCCCAGCTTCTACCCCCCAATCAGATGCCATCGTTTCAGAACTAATTAAACAACTAGATGTAATTAACGCAAAGCTTGGAAGCAATGCCTTCCTTCTTCTCATTAATAAAATTGAAATCATTATGATAACTACCCCTCCTAGGCTACCTGATGATTTATTTTCAATGGCGACACTTTGGTGGGCTGCGACAGTAACGCGCGCCTCACCTTGAGAAACTGCGCCTTTACTGTCTTTTAAGGTGTACTTGATAACATCAATACCATTAAAACCAATTTTTGGTACATACGTAAGTGTACCGTTGAGGTTGATCTGTGCTTCACCATGCTGAGCATTTGCACTGACAAGCGTTAACTCATCTCCATCTTTATCTGTGTCATTTGCTAAAACATCTATAGTGATGCTTGCTTTATCATTTGTACTTGCAATATCAAGCACTGCGGTGGGTGCATTATTGACAATCAAGTTCACTGTCGCTGTGCTATTAGAAGTACCACCTTTACCATCTGAAATACTGTATTGGATAATTGCTTGACCAATCAAATCAGTTGGTGGCGTGTAAACCAGCTTATTATCTTCAATAATCACAGAGCCGAAATCGACGCTCGCTCCAGTAATTGTTAGCGCATCATTATCAGCATCACTGTCATTATTCAATACATCAATGATAATTGCTTCACCTGAACGAATTGTTACTTCATCAGACTGAGCTTGTGGTAAGTTATTGCTGGTTTTAGGTACTGCAATACCACCAGGATCAACCACAGCTCTGTTAGCAATACCGTCATCATCGTTTGGTCCACCGTCAACAATCTGCAATTGCACACACCAGTCACCTTCAGTTAACCCCTCAGTCCATTCATTACTACCTGGAGGAGGACAGTAACCCGGTTCCCCTGTTGCTGAGAGAATTTGGTTGCCATTGCCACTGACAAAATCAATCCATCCATCTGCTTTTAATTTACGGTAAACAGCATTGAGTGGTATTGGTCTTCTTTGCGGAATTACAATGCTGTACGTATCACCTGCTTGCGGTAAGCCAGTTGCAATAAAGTCAAATAAGCCACCTATATTGATTGCACTTTCATCACTTGGTAGTTCATTTTCTAGCAGTTGTACACCGCCTGTACTGTTTTGAGCAACGGTTGCACCTTTACGTAAACAAACTCCCGGTTCACCTTCTACTAAGAATTGGTTTGACTCTGTCGCCTGCTCTTGCATCACATTACAGTCAGCAATAGCATCTTGGAAATCAGGAATACCATCACCATCCGAGTCAACATAACCTTCTTGATCGTCTGGTATAAGGTCTCCATCAGTATCTTCCTGAGTCAGTGACTGAAGTTCAGCCACAACCTCGAGATAAACCTCACTCACTGAAGAAAGGCTTGGATCAGCATCATCTGTTGCTGTCACTGTTAATTGATAGATACCTTCAGCCAATTCAGACGTGCTGAAAACAAAGGTATTTTGCTCTGTGCTCAGGTTAGTAAGCTCACTGCCTTCTACATTCCACGCAAGAGAAACATTATCTTGTGGATTTGCATCTTTAGCAGTCGCTGTCACGGTCACCAAATCATCATTAATTGTTAACAATGAACGGACTTCACCGGCTTGAACAACTTCAGTTATGACGGTCGGTGCAACATTCTCCTCGACTATGGTCACTGTAGTAGATGATTTAGCCCCTTTATTTAACGCATCGCCAAGCGTAATAATAATACTTTCATTACCTTCAACCTCACTGTCAGCGAACACGTTAAAACTAATTTGCGCTGAAGTACCTGACTCTATCGATATTTGACCATCAACCAAGTCATGATCTGAACTATTTGCGGTACCAGAAACAGTATATGGCACTGTCACAGGGTAACTCGGTGCGGGACCATTGAGGAAGACACTCACAGTGTGATTCTGATCTTCAGCCACATCACTGTTTTTCTCTAATGAAACAAGCGGATTCACAAACACATTTTGAGTCGCGATTGATTGTAGCCCTTGACTGTCTGTTGCCTGCCAGTAAACAAAGTGAGCTCCAGGCGCGAATAGTGTTGTCCCATCAACCAAAGATACTGCGATACTGTTCCCATTGCTGTCTGAGGCTGTGGCTGTTCCTAATGCAACTTTTGTGAATAAACCAGTCGCATTGGCTGTTACATCAGCCGGTACTGAAACCACAGGTAGTGTATTGACCGGTGCTGAATTTATTTGCAATTGAGCAGTAGCTTTACTGCGTGCTTTTTGGCTGTCCTCAATTAAGTAATCAATCACGATTAAGCCTTGCGTCTCAGCTTCAGCTTGATATGACAGCTCGCTATCAACAATAGAAACCGCCCCCACCGAAGCTTTAGCACCAATTATCGTTAGCAAATCACCTTCATCAGCATCCGTGTCATTGGCCAATACATCAAGCGTATACGTGTTATTAGCCTGCGACTCGAAGATAAAGCTATCATTCACTGCAAGTGGCAAATCATTCACTGCATTAACTGTGATATTCACTACGCCTGCCGAAGAGTCTAAGCTACCGTCATTCGCGATATAGCTGAAGCTATCTAAGCCGTTGAAGTTACTAAATGGTGTATACGTAAATATGCTGCCTTGAAGCACCAATGTACCGCTTACAGGCTGACGTGATATCGATATAGTCACCGTATCACCATCCTCATCGGATGTATCAGCCGTGAAACTAGTTGTACCATCTTCATTCACCGATATCGCCATGTCATTGGCTACTGGCTGATTATTCACAAACTGAACTTCAATATCGAAGGAATTTAATGCAGCTTGAGCGTCACCATCACTGACACTTATTACAATGTTGCTGTAAACTCCTTCATCTTCTCTGCTTGGTGTACCTGACAATGTACCTGTTGCGGTATCAAATTCAGCCCAAGTAGGTTGATTGCTGATTGAAAATGTAAGTGTGTCATTTTCTACATCTGTTGCTTGTGGCGTAAAGCTGTATAAATTATTGTGAACGACTGTGGTTTCTGGTGAGCCAGAGATGACAGGCGTATCATTCACAGCATTTATCGTTAGCGTGACCGTTGCAATATTTGAGTCTAAAGTTCCATCATTTGCCATAAAGCTGAAACTATCTGAGCCGTTGAAGTTTGCATTTGGTGTGTAAAGCCAAGTGGTCTCTGTTTGTTGCTCTAACGTTCCCGAACTCACATCCGATACAATACTGTAGGTTAGCGTATCAGCATCAATGTCTGTTCCGCTGAGTGTAACTAACAGAGTTTCATCTTCATTGAGTGTTAATGCTTGCGCCGCAACTTCAGGGGCATCATTAATAGGTGTGACGCTCAATAAAACTGTCGCTTCGTTTGATACTGCACCAGCTTGGTCTTTTACCGTATAATTGAAGCTATCATCGCCGAAATAATTGGTATTCGCAGTATAAATGATAGTTCCTTCAGCTGTGACTTCTGCCTGACCGTTTTGGGGAGCACTGACAACTGTCACGCTACTTACATCAAAACTGTCTCCTTCATCCACATCCGTGTCATTACCCAGAACATTGATTTCGAAAGTACCTTCTTCTTGCAATTCAACGCTGTTATCCACGGCAATAGGTGCATCATTGACTGGAGTTAGTGTTACAGAGACTGTTGCAGGCAACGAAGTTAGACCTTCGCTATCTGTCAGTGTGTAAGTGAAACTAAAGGTCCCCGTTTGATCTTGGTTTGGTACTATTTCTAATGTGCCATCAGCCAAAGCTGAAACACTGGCTTTAGAATATATACCTGAACCATTACCCTGATCTTCCAAGGTAATATTTGCACCATTGAAGCCCTGATCTTCCACGTCAGAGTCATTCGAAAGAATATTTAAAGTAACAGTCACATCTTCATCAGTCGTGACTGAATCATCACCTACCACTGGACGGTCATTGATTGCGCCAATGTTTACGCTTACCGTTGCAGGAGAAGAAACTAACCCTTCATTATCCGCAATCGTATAAGTGAAGCTATCTTCACCGACCTCGTTAGAGTTTGGCGTATAAACCACTGTGCCAGCATCTTGGTCAAACACAACTGAGCCAATATTTGGCTCACTCACTAACGTTATAGTCCCTGTCGGTATGCCCTCTTCAACATCTGTGGCTGCTGCTCGAATATCAAGTGCAGTAGAAGTTGTATCTTCATCAGTGCTTATGGTCAGATTTGCAGCCACTGGTGCATCATTGACAGGTGTTATCATCACAACAACTGTTGCCTGTTCAGATACATTTAATCCTGTGTCAGCGACCGTATATGTAAAGCTATCCTGTCCATTTTCATTGCTAGAAGGCGTATAAGTCGCAATACCATTAACAATACTCACTGTGCCTTTAGTTGGTTTAGTGACAACGACCGTCGATGCCGCGTTCATATCACCTTCGGCATCGCTATCATTTTCCAGTAAATCTATCTGAACAGCAGTATCTTCATTGGTCGTGGCACTGTCATCCTGAGTAATTGGGGCATCTGCAACCGGATTAATAGACAATGAAACCGTATGGGCACCTGAACTCGCATTTTGTGCGTCAGTCACTTCGAAGGTAAAGCTATCACTGGTGCTTTCACCGCCATCATGTTGATAGCTAAAGCTTCCGTCAGTATTCAGTGTTAATTGACCATGCTTTGGTTGAGTAATCGCTGTTACTGAAAGACTATCGTTACTGTCTAAGTCATCATCATTTGCGGTACTTAATAAGCCCAAAATTTCGGTAACGGTTAACAACTGGCCTTCATCAAGGCTAAACGTGTAGTCTTGAGCTGTTGGCGCATCATTGGTATTTATCACCTCAAGGTTAAAGGTATTCAATGATTGGGAAACCGTGCCATCACTTACGGTGATCACTATCTGCTCTTGCGACCCCACATTGGCATCTGTAGGAGTACCAGATAAAACGCCCGTTGTAGGATCAAAGTTAGCCCAACTCGGTTTATTGTTGATAGAGAAAGTTAGCACATCACCTACATCTACGTCTGATGCAGAAGGTGTAAAGCTGTAAAGCGAATCCTCATTCACACTTGTTGCAGGTGTTCCGCTTATAACAGGCGCGTCATTGGTGTTGATTACGCTTAAAGAGAAAGCATCTAACGAAACCGATATTGCACCATCGCTTACTGAAATGACGATATCATTACTACTACCCACATCTGCGTTGACAGGTGTACCTGATAGTGTGCCTGTTTGTTCATCAAAACTTGCCCAATTAGGCTTATTCGAAATGCTGAATGTTAGGCTATCGCCATCAATATCTGATGCCGAAGGTGTGAAACTGTATGCACTGTCTTCATTTACAGAAGTGCTTGGCGTCCCAGCAATTACCGGTGCGTCATTGACATTAACCACGGTAACGTTAAATGCATCGAGACTAACTTCTTCTGTCCCATCGCTAACGCTTATCACAATACCTTGATAAACACCCACATCACTATTACCCGGCGTCCCACTGATAGCTCCCGTTGAGGTTGAGAAACTAGCCCATGAAGGTAAGTTTGTTACACTGAAAGTGAGGGTGTCTCCCACATCCACATCAGATGCAGTTGGCACAAAACTATAAGCTGTATCTTCATCGATACTGCTCGATGGTATGCCTGATATCACTGGCGTATCATTAGTATTAACCACCGTGATAGAGAATGGTGTAAGTTCAGTGGTTTCTGTACCATCGTTAACACTAATAGTAATGTCTGAAGCCGTGCCTACATGATCGTTTTCAGGCGTACCAGAAAGCGTACCTGTTTGAGAATCGAAGTTTGCCCAACTAGGTTGATTCGTAATACTGAATGTCAGTGTATCCTCAGAATCAACATCGTTTGCTACAGGCGTGAAACTGTACGTGGTGTCTTCATCAACACTGCTTGCAGGTGTGCCCGATATCGTTGGTGCATCATTGGTGTTAACCACTGTGATATCAAACGACGTCAAGCTGGCAGTTTCAGTGCCATCAGTAACACTGATCTCAACGCCTTGATAAGTTCCGACATCATCATTAGATGGCGTGCCTGATAAAGTACCAGTACTGGTATCAAAACTTGCCCATTGAGGCATATTTTGAATACTAAATGTGAGGGTGTCGCCGTCTACATCACTAGCTGTTGGCGTAAAGCTATAAGTGCTATCTTCATCTACTGTCGTAGCCGGTGAACCAGAAATAACCGGTGTGTCATTCACCGGAGTGACTGTCATAGTAACAGTGGCTTCATTAGACACCGCCCCCGCCGCATCCGACACTGTATAAGTAAATGTGTCTTCACCTGCGAAGTTTTCATTTGGTGTATAAACAATCGCACCTGCTGAAGTGATCTGAGTTTGACCACTGCTTGGAGCTTGAACAACCGTTACACTTGAGACATCAAAACTATCGTTTTCATCAACATCAGTATCATTACCTAATACGTTGACTTCAAACGAGCCTTCTTCAGCCACTTCTGCAGTGTTTGCGACTGCCACTGGCGCATCATTGACTGGTGTCAAACTAACTGTAACTGTTGCAGGATCAGACGTTAAACCTTCACTGTCAGTTAAGGTATAAGTGAAGCTAAACGATCCATTTTCATCTTGCTTAGGTGAAATCTGCAGACGACCGTCTGTTAGAATACTGACATCCGCTTTGGTATAAGTTCCAGCACCGTTACCTTGATCTTCAAGAGTGATATTTGCACCATTAAAGCCCTGATCCTCAACATCAGAATCATTATCAAGAACAGATAAAGTTACATTCACATCTTCATCTGTGGTAACACTGTCATTGGCAACAATCGGTTTGTCATTCACTGCGCCTATTGTTACTGACACAGTGGCTGGCTCTGAAGTGCTGCCCTCACTGTCTGTAATTGTATAAGTAAAAGTATCTGAGCCAGTTTCATTTGCATTAGGTGTATAAACCAAAGTGCCTGCATTTTGATCAATCGCCACACTGCCTTTCGATGGTTGAGAAGCGAGGGCAATATCGCCTGAAGGTGTGCCGTCTTCAACATCACTTGAGCCAGCGCGAACCGCAATTGCATCACTAACGTTGTCTTCATCAATTGAAGTCGTAAAGTTTTGCACTGTGGGTTGGTCGTTGACCGCCGTAATTGTAATGTTCACGGTAGCTTCGGCCGATGTATTCAACGCTGCATCTTTCACCGTATAAGTGAAAGAGTCTTGCCCATTTTCATTTGCATTAGGTGTATAAGTTACTACACCATTTACAATACTGACCGAGCCTTTACTTGGTTGAGTTGCAATTGCCGCAGATGAGGCCACCATATCATTTTCAGGATCGCTGTCGTTACTTAACACATTAAAAGTAACAGCCTCATCTTCATTGGTTGTTTGCGTATCGTTCACCGTTGTAGGTGCATCAGCTACCGGGGTGATCGTTAACGTTACAGTTTGAGTGGATGATGTAGCATTACTGCTATCAACAACTTGATAAGTAAAGCTATCGCTGTGATTTTCACTGCCATCATGAATATAAGTGAAGCTACCATCTGTGTTCAATGTTAGTTGGCCATACTGGGGCTGGTTTACAGCATTCGCTGTTAAGGTGTCTCCGCTATCTTTATCGTCATCAGAAGCCGTACTTAAAACACCACTAGCCGCTGTCACGGTCAATGTCGCCTCTTCATTCAACGTAAAAGTATAGTCCTGCCCAACCGGAGCATCATTAGTGTTTATAACTTCAATACTAAATGCCGTAAGATCTGCCGAGTCTGTGCCATCGTTTACCGTTATAGTGATGTCAGATGAGGTACCAACATCAGAATCCGAAGGTGTACCAGATAGTTTACCCGTTTGACTGTCAAATAACGCCCAACTCGGTTTGTTTGTAATACTAAATGTATGAGTATCGTTAGAATCAGAATCAGTGAGTGTTGGAGTAAAATTGTATTCAGAGTCTTCGTTTACCGATGTAGCAGGAGAACCCGATAACACTGGGGCAACGTTATACTTTTTAGTTACCGTATCTGTTATTGCTTGCGCACTATTGCCCGCAGAGTCAGTGACAGTAACAGAAAGGGTTAATGTACCTTCATTTAAATTAGTGACATCTAAGTTGTCTAAAGATGCTGTTGAAGCTGTTATATTAGTTGAGCTTTGACTCGATACAGTGCTTACATCATCGGTAATTGAGTAAGTGAATGAACCAGAACCTTCTAAGCCGCTTAGGCTAAAACTCAATGCAGATTCATTGCTCTTATTAATAACACTTTGGTCAATTGAGACAGATTGCCCGGAAGGAGCTTTTGTATCAATTGTAATTGAAAGCTGATTAGAAGCTGAGTTTGAGTTTCCTGCTGCATCTGTAAATGCTCCAGCATTAACATTAAGCAAAGCAGAGCCTTCTATATCGCTTGAGGGAGTGAAAGTTGCCGAGTAAGAAGATCCACTGCCTGAAAAATCAGATAAATTACCATTTGTTGCTGCTATATCTTGAATCGTAAAATCAGAGCTAGACTCACTCAAAACAATTGTGACTTGAGAAGTTTCACCTGATTTTAAAGACAGTGATGATGCATTAAATGTTGTTACAGATGGGACTACACTATCTACGAGTACACTTGATGTTGCGCCTACGCTATTCAGCGTCAGTGTTAAATCATTACCGGCTGCATCTTTAAGCGTGCCGCTATTTGTGCTCAGCGCACCAACTGAAATACCATCGCTATCGACTAGACCGCTTTCAACTGTGTATCTGAATGTCAGTGCACTACTGCCACTACCGCTGACATAGGTCGCATTTTTTGTACTACTGCCCACGGTAATCGCAATGCTTGGTGTGCCATTAGTGGTATCGACCGTCACATTCTCACTGGTATTGACGGTAAATTCTAGGTTTTCTCCTGCAATATACGTGTCATTACTAGGCACACTCACGCTTGAAACGGTGGGTGCAATACTATCTACCAGTACGCTTGATGTGGCGCCTACGCTATTCAGCGTCAGTGTTAAATCATTACCTGCTGCATCTTTAAGCGTGCCGCTATTTGTGCTCAACGCACCAACTGAAATACCGTCACTATCAACTAGACCACTTTCAACTGTATATCTGAACGTGAGTGCACTACTGCCACTACCGCTGACATAGGTCGCATTTTTTGTAGTACTACCCACGGTAATAGCAATGCTTGGTGTACCTCCAGTGGTATTGACCGTCACATTCTCACTGGTGTTGACCGTGAACTCTAGGTTTTCTCCTGCAATATACGTGTCATTACTAGGCACACTCACGCTTGAAACGGTGGGTGCAATACTATCTACCAGTACGCTTGATGTTGCGCCTACGCTATTCAGCGTCAGTGTTAAATCATTACCTGCTGCATCTTTAAGCGTGCCGCTATTTGTGCTCAGCGCACCAACTGAAATACCATCGCTATCAACTAGACCACTTTCAACTGTATATCTGAACGTGAGTGCACTACTGCCACTACCACCGACATACGTCGCATTTTTTGTAGTACTGCCCACGGTAATGGCAATACTCGGGGTGCCACTGGTAGTGTCGACCGTCACATTCTCACTGGTGTTGACCGTGAACTCTAGGTTTTCTCCTGCAATATACGTGTCATTACTAGGCACACTCACGCTTGAAACGGTGGGTGCAATACTATCTACCAGTACGCTTGATGTTGCGCCTACGCTATTCAGCGTCAGTGTTAAATCATTACCTGCTGTATCTTTAAGCGTGCCGCTATTTGTGCTCAGCGCACCAACTGAAATACCATCACTATCGACTAGACCACTTTCAACTGTATATCTGAATGTCAGTGCACTGCTGCCACTGCCGCTGACATAGGTGGCATTTTTTGTACTACCGCCCACGGTAATGGCAATACTCGGTGTGCCACTGGTGGTGTCGACCGTCACATTTTCGCTGGTATTGACCGTGAACTCTAGGTTTTCTCCTGCAATATACGTGTCATTACTAGGCACACTCACGCTTGAAACGGTGGGTGCAATACTATCTACCAGTACGCTTGATGTTGCGCCTACGCTATTCAGCGTCAGTGTTAAATCATTACCGGCTGCATCTTTAAGCGTGCCGCTATTTGTGCTCAGCGCACCAACTGAAATACCATCGCTATCAACTAGACCACTTTCAACTGTATATCTGAATGTGAGTGCACTGCTGCCACTGCCGCTGACATAGGTCGCATTTTTTGTAGTACTGCCCACGGTAATGGCAATACTCGGTGTGCCACTGGTGGTGTCGACCGTCACATTTTCGCTGGTATTGACCGTGAACTCTAGGTTTTCTCCTGCAATATACGTGTCATTACTAGGCACACTCACGCTTGAAACGGTGGGTGCAATACTATCTACCAGTACGTTTGATGTTGCGCCTACGCTATTCAGCGTCAGTGTTAAATCATTACCTGCTGCATCTTTAAGCGTGCCGCTATTTGTGCTCAACGCACCAACTGAAATACCGTCACTATCAACTAGACCACTTTCAACTGTATATCTGAACGTGAGTGCACTACTGCCACTACCGCTGACATAGGTCGCATTTTTTGTGGTACTGCCCACGGTAATGGCAATGCTTGGTGTGCCTCCAGTGGTATTGACCGTCACATTTTCACTGGTATTAACGGTGAATTCTAGGTTTTCTCCGGCAACATATGTGTCATTACTTGGCACACTCACGCTTGACACTGTCGGAACTACAGCATCAATAATTAAGGCTTTATTCGCACCCAATGAGTTAGCTGCACCAGGCGTTGCTAAGGTTAAGGTTGCGGCATTACCTGCTGTATCATTGATTGTGCCACTATTTAAGGATAAGGAACTCGTGGCGGTATAATCTAAATCCGCACTTTCATCTCCTGATTGTACGGTGTAAGTAAAGCTGAGCGTATCAGTACCAGAGCCTGATGCATAACTTGCGGCCCTATCTGTGACACCTGTTTCTAATAACAAAGATGGCGTGCCTGTAACATTGACTGATTCAGACAAGGTGACTGATAATGTGATTGTGTCTCCTGCTTTATATGACCCATCTGCGTTGCTTGAGGTCACATTGGTGATCGTTGGCACTGCGCTATCAACCAAAATGTTGCTCGTTGCGCCGACACTATTTAGCGTTAATGTTAAGTTATTTCCTACAGAATCCTTGAGCGTGCCACTATTTGTGCTCAGCGCACCAACTGAAATACCATCACTATCGACTAGACCACTTTCAACTGTATATCTGAATGTCAGTGCACTGCTGCCACTGCCGCTGACATAGGTGGCATTTTTTGTACTACCGCCCACGGTAATGGCAATACTCGGTGTGCCACTGGTGGTGTCGACCGTCACATTTTCGCTGGTATTGACCGTGAACTCTAGGTTTTCTCCTGCAATATACGTGTCATTACTAGGCACACTCACGCTTGAAACGGTGGGTGCAATACTATCTACCAGTACGCTTGATGTTGCGCCTACGCTATTCAGCGTCAGTGTTAAATCATTACCGGCTGCATCTTTAAGCGTGCCGCTATTTGTGCTCAGCGCACCAACTGAAATACCATCGCTATCAACTAGACCACTTTCAACTGTATATCTGAATGTGAGTGCACTGCTGCCACTGCCGCTGACATAGGTCGCATTTTTTGTAGTACTGCCCACGGTAATGGCAATACTCGGTGTGCCACTGGTGGTGTCGACCGTCACATTCTCACTGGTATTGACGGTAAATTCGAGATTTTCTCCTGCAATATACGTGTCATTACTAGGCACACTCACGCTTGAAACGGTGGGTGCAATACTATCTACCAGTACGTTTGATGTTGCGCCTACGCTATTCAGCGTCAGTGTTAAATCATTACCTGCTGCATCTTTAAGCGTGCCGCTATTTGTGCTCAGCGCACCAACTGAAATACCGTCACTATCAACTAGACCACTTTCAACTGTATATCTGAACGTGAGTGCACTACTGCCACTACCGCTGACATAGGTCGCATTTTTTGTGGTACTGCCCACGGTAATGGCAATGCTTGGTGTGCCTCCAGTGGTATTGACCGTCACATTTTCACTGGTATTAACGGTGAATTCTAGGTTTTCTCCGGCAACATATGTGTCATTACTTGGCACACTCACGCTTGACACTGTCGGAACTACAGCATCAATAATTAAGGCTTTATTCGCACCCAATGAGTTAGCTGCACCAGGCGTTGCTAAGGTTAAGGTTGCGGCATTACCTGCTGTATCATTGATTGTGCCACTATTTAAGGATAAGGAACTCGTGGCGGTATAATCTAAATCCGCACTTTCATCTCCTGATTGTACGGTGTAAGTAAAGCTGAGCGTATCAGTACCAGAGCCTGATGCATAACTTGCGGCCCTATCTGTGACACCTGTTTCTAATAACAAAGATGGCGTGCCTGTAACATTGACTGATTCAGACAAGGTGACTGATAATGTGATTGTGTCTCCTGCTTTATATGACCCATCTGCGTTGCTTGAGGTCACATTGGTGATCGTTGGCACTGCGCTATCAACCAAAATGTTGCTCGTTGCGCCGACACTATTTAGCGTTAATGTTAAGTTATTTCCTACAGAATCCTTGAGCGTGCCACTATTTGTGCTCAGCGCACCAACTGAAATACCATCACTATCGACTAGACCACTTTCAACTGTATATCTGAATGTGAGTGCACTGCTGCCACTGCCGCTAACATAAGTCGCATTTTTTGTACTACCGCCCACGGTAATGGCAATACTCGGTGTGCCACTGGTGGTGTCGACCGTCACATTTTCGCTGGTGTTGACCGTGAACTCTAGGTTTTCTCCTGCAATATACGTGTCATTACTAGGCACACTCACGCTTGAAACGGTGGGTGCAATACTATCTATCAGTACGCTTGATGTTGCGCCTACGCTATTCAGCGTCAGTGTTAAATCATTACCTGCTGCATCTTTAAGCGTGCCGCTATTTGTGCTCAGCGCACCAACTGAAATACCATCGCTATCGACTAGACCGCTTTCAACTGTGTATCTGAATGTCAGTGCACTACTGCCACTACCGCTGACATAGGTCGCATTTTTTGTAGTACTGCCCACGGTAATCGCAATGCTTGGTGTGCCATTAGTGGTATCGACCGTCACATTCTCACTGGTATTGACGGTAAATTCGAGATTTTCTCCTGCAATATACGTGTCATTACTAGGCACACTCACGCTTGAAACGGTGGGTGCAATACTATCTACCAGTACGTTTGATGTTGCGCCTACGCTATTCAGCGTCAGTGTTAAATCATTACCTGCTGCATCTTTAAGCGTGCCGCTATTTGTGCTCAACGCACCAACTGAAATACCATCGCTATCAGCTAGACCACTTTCAACTGTATATCTGAACGTGAGTGCATTACTGCCACTACCGCTGACGTAGGTCGCATTTTTTGTGGTACTACCCACGGTAATAGCAATGCTTGGTGTGCCTCCAGTGGTATTGACCGTCACATTTTCGCTAGTGTTGACCGTGAACTCAAGGTTTTCACCTGCAATATACGTGTCGTTACTTGGCACACTCACGCTTGACACTGTTGGTGCTACAGCATCAATGATGATGGCTTTATTTGCCCCCAATGAGTTAGTTGCTCCTGGCATTGCTAGAGTTAATGTTGCGGCATTACCTGCAGCATCATTGATTGTGCCGCTATTTAAAGATAAGGAGGTCGAGGATTTATAATCTAAATCAGCACTTTCATCACCTGACTGCACGGTATAAGTAAAGCTGAGCGTATCAGTACCAGAACCAGATACATAACTTGCTTCTCTATCGGTTACCCCAGTTTCTAATGATAAAGACGGCGTGCCAGTAACATTGACTGACTCAGAAAAAGCAACTGACAATGTTATGGTGTCACCTGCATTATATGAGCCATCTGCATTGCTTGAGCTAACATTGCTGATCGTTGGCAATGCGCTATCAACCAAAATGTTGCTCGTTGCGCCGACACTATTTAGCGTTAATGTTAAGCTATTTCCTACAGAATCCTTGAGCGTGCCGCTATTTGTACTCAGCGCACCAACTGAAATACCATCACTATCGACTAGACCACTTTCAACTGTATATCTGAACGTGAGTGCACTGCTGCCACTGCCGCTGACATAGGTGGCATTTTTTGTACTACCGCCCACGGTAATGGCAATACTCGGTGTGCCACTGGTAGTGTCGACCGTCACATTTTCGCTGGTGTTGACCGTGAACTCTAGGTTTTCTCCTGCAATATACGTGTCATTACTAGGCACACTCACGCTTGAAACGGTGGGTGCAATACTATCGACCAGTACGCTTGATGTTGCGCCTACGCTATTCAGCGTCAGTGTTAAATCATTACCGGCTGCATCTTTAAGCGTACCGCTATTTGTGCTCAGCGCACCAACTGAAATACCATCGCTATCGACTAGACCGCTTTCAACTGTGTATCTGAATGTCAGTGCACTACTGCCACTACCGCTGACATAGGTCGCATTTTTTGTAGTACTGCCCACGGTAATCGCAATGCTTGGTGTGCCATTAGTGGTATCGACCGTCACATTCTCACTGGTATTGACCGTGAACTCTAGGTTTTCTCCTGCGATATACGTGTCATTACTAGGCACACTCACGCTTGAAACGGTGGGTGCAATACTATCTACCAGTACGTTTGATGTTGCGCCTACGCTATTCAGCGTCAGTGTTAAATCATTACCTGCTGCATCTTTAAGCGTGCCGCTATTTGTGCTCAACGCACCAACTGAAATACCATCGCTATCAGCTAGACCACTTTCAACTGTATATCTGAACGTGAGTGCATTACTGCCACTACCGCTGACGTAGGTCGCATTTTTTGTAGTACTGCCCACGGTAATGGCAATACTCGGTGTGCCACTGGTAGTGTCGACCGTCACATTTTCACTGGTATTAACGGTGAATTCTAGGTTTTCTCCGGCAACATACGTGTCATTACTTGGCACTCCTACGCTAGAGACGGTTGGTGCAGTCGTATCAACGCCTGTACCATTAAGGTTTATTGTGTAAGTGCCTTCGTCACTATCTGTATTGTTAATTGTAGCAGTGCCTGATTTACTTCCAGTGCTCACTGGGGAAAAAGCAACTACAAATGTACAACTGCTCGTATTGTTTTTGTTTAAGGTTTGACTAGGTGATGAACATCCTCTTGAAGATAAAGTGAAACCATCACTAGATGTCACTGCAATAGAATTAACCGTTAAATCTGCCCCGCCCGTCTCTTCTATGGTAAAGGTTTTAGTTGAAGAAGCGCCAACTTCAATATTACCAAAATTAATAGTCCCACTATTACTAACATCGCTACCGCCCTCTTTTATATTAATCTCAGGACTGCTTAGACTAGGACATGTTGCAGCATTGTAATACTGACCGTTGAACGTCGAAGTACACTCAGTACGAGATATAGATGTAGTACACTGATTATTATCTCCACGGCGACATGATCCGAGAGCAAACCGCTTATTGGTGCCCTTGGCTAGAATCGTCTCAGTTTTTTGAACCGACTTATTGGTTAGCAACCCCTGTTGTTGTAAAAACTTTAGCGTGTCTTGTTTTGTTTTTTGTCTGACGAGGTGGTTAAAGTCAACGTCAACCTTTTGATCTGGTTTTTTAGGTATTTTTACTGTCACCAGTGAAGCTGCAATACTATTTGTTTTTTCTGCGGCTGTGGTTTTTTTTATACTCTCAGAGGAGCTTTGTTGAATCGCACTTTCAACATTTGCATACGTAGGTGCGCCCACAATAACCGCAGGGATAACCGTTGCGAGTAGCGTTTTATTAACGGGTATATCAAAGAGCATGAGCTAATTCCTCAGAGAAATAAAATAAATGGCTAGCGATAGCTTGAGCGCTTTCAACTAAATACGGTGAGCCATAGGGGATCACCGCAATGTCATAAATTTGTGTCACTTCACCATCAAAATGTAGGTGGGCTATCTGTTCACCGGTGGCCTTGTTTAAAATCCAGATCCCACAAATAGAATTTTCAGCGCCAATACTTTTATCGATGGGCAACTGATAGTCTGTTGCTGGTAACTGACGTTTTACCTCGGATTTTCTGATTGCACTGGTTCCGACTATGAGTAAATCATCTAGCACTTTTATGGCTCGTGTAAAACCAGGTAGCGTGGCTATCACTTCATTATTTCTTGTTTGCAAATTAAAACGATTAATGCTGCCGTGACCCGAATCGCAGAAGTAAACATAACCGTCGTCATATTTTGGCGAATGGGGTAAGGTAAGCTTATCGAGTAGAATTTCATTACTCCTAGTATCTATCAAAGTACCAGTTGCACCATCACGCCATGACTCTTTCGAATCATCTTTACCAAAGGTTGTGACAAACCGAGGGACACCATCTTTCATTGCCATACCATTTAAATGGCAACGATTTTCTGGGGCTATTTTACTGATGAACTCAGGTTTCCAACGAGCGACAAAGCCAAATGTCGCATCAATCGTTGATAAGCAAGAAAAAGAAGAGTTAACAGCCCAAAGGCCCTGATTACCCCAAGCAATATCATGAACATTTATGACCCCAGTTACCAAACTGAATCGCTCACAATATAAGGCGTCGCTTCGTTTAATTGCCTGTACTTGAGCAATGACATCTTGCTGTAATGCCTCATCTATTTGCAATTTTTTAGGCAAGCGCTCTGTTGAGTCTAAATAACCGTTGTCAATGCTATTTTTTGCAGGCTCATTGAGAATAAAATCATGTACACCATTGTAGCTAGAAAGTGTGATCCTTTGAGCATCGGCATAGAGCCCCATCGGTTTATTAACTGACTTCACCTCGCAGTGTAACTGCCCATTACTACCGGAGAGAAGAAAGACTGCATTACTCTGATAGCTACTCACTAAAAGAGAAATATTGAGTGCAGACAAAATGCCCGCAAAATTGTCTGATGCTTTACTAGAGTAGTCTAGGTACAAATCATTTTCAGATAATTTATTCTCATTTACTGCCATTGAAAATACATCCTTATTTTGAGCGCTCTATTTAGTTTATGTGATTATTAAAAAGTTGCTGTCGTAACTCTGACTTTTGTAAACCGCATTGCAGGCTTTTTGCTAAAAAGCCTGTAAAAAATGCTGCCGAGGCTGAAGTGCTAGATGCTGTAATGTATCCAGTTTCATGAATCGACATATGACTAGAAGGAACAAATAAATCTACACAGGGGCCGTAGTTACTGAAAGTACTTAGTTTTTTTTCGCTATTAATGGACCCTATTGTCAGTACTTCGGGTATGAGACTTAACTTATTAGCTAAACAAGCATCTTTAGACCCGTTACCAGCAGCTGTTACAATAAAAACAGTGTTTTTTTGAGCGTGCCAATCTTTTATAAAAGATACGAGTAAGTCACTTTTAAACTCCATTAACCAACTACAATTTACAATGTCTGCATGCATCATTCTGGCGACTGAAAAGCCTAAAATCACAGAAGAAAGTTTACTGCTTGCTTGTTCTATGGCGATAATTTCACTATCAGGCGCGATACCTTCTTCGCCAGTTGAAAAATTTTTAGCAAGGATCACTCCGGCCATTGCCGTACCATGCCCTATGCGTTTATTTGGAATATCACCAATTTCAATCAAGTTATCAGCATCATAATGCAGTAAAACATGTGTATCTCTAAAAGCTTCATGTCTAAAGTCAAAACCATTATCTATCAGAGCGACTCTTACGGAATGAAGTGGCTCTTGGCACTGATTTGGAGAAGGTAAATCGAGCATTGGTAAAGCATTATTTTGTGTGCTTGAGGCTGGCTTGTTAACTTGGCCGAATTCCTTTTTTATGTAATGGTCAGGCTGGACTTGGTCGACGCCTTCAATCGCTTCAAGTTGATTGATCATTTCCTGTAAATTATTAGAAGATGTCTTGATTAAAACTATCTCGTTATTGCTCATTGTGGCAATTGTATTGAATGAATCAACACCTATAACTTGGCTCAGCTGTGTCTTGGCAAAAGGCTTAACAAGAGCAAGCAAGTCACCAGTTAAAATGAAGTTGAGTCCTATATTACTTGCATAAAGGCCTGGTTGGCTTCTAATTGCATATAGTCGGACTTCACTATTAGAATTAGCAAAGGTTATAGTTTGAGCCTTTGGAATTTCGACTAATTGACATGCTGTCAAAAAGAAGACTAAAAAACAGCAAATTAATAAACGCATAAACTGGCTAAACATAATCCTTTATAAATAATTTAACTTACTTAAATAATATGACATTAAAAATAATGTTCTAGAACGACTCATATCAATTAAATATAACAAGCTCCTATAAACATAGGAGCCTGTAAATTAATTTCGAGATGGGTAGATACCAGACAACGCAATGCAAAAGTTAAGTGTCAAGTATGGTTGTGTATTATTATGAGGCATACTTGAACCTGTACTCGAAATAGCATGTTCACTCATTGAAAAATTTGCTGGTGTCGAAGGAGTTGAGCTAAACGTATTTTGCCTACTTATTGTCCCATCACCATCTGAGTCACTCCTGTAAAGGCCGCCAAGCGTTTGCGAAGACCCCTCAGCAGAGTCACCTGGTGCAGAAACGTATACTTGACCATGACTGTGACTAGGCAGTTGGTCAACTGTTAATGACACTTCACTCGAGCCATCTCTCTCTCCAATGTAGTGATAACTTAACCCTGGGCCACTCTCTTGACCTCCCCCTACATGAAGTGGTGCTCGGCCTGATAGGTTTGGAACCGCAAAAGTATTTCTTCCGTCTCCACCATGATAATTTGAAAGAATACTATAGAGCGCCTGATATTGGTAAATCTGTAATAATGCTCCGGTACAACGCGCCCATTCTCTCGGTGCAAAATAAAACCCAAAGCCTTGAATTTGTCCTATGAAAGGATTCGCCATAATCTTTTCCTTAATAAGGGTTGAATATTAATTAATTGATTAATTTCTAGATGGATAAATACCAGTCAAGCAAATTTGAAAGTTCACAGCTGAATAAGGCATCATATTTGGGTGAGATTCATTTTTCCCAGTTGACCCCACCTGACCACTCGCCATAGCAAACACATTATTAAATGGCTGTGTCTCATAAAAAGTGCCGTTCTCATTAGACACATTCGCAAGTATAGAGTTAACAGGAGAGGTACTATTAGCTTGACCACTTGAAGCCTGTAGACAATGAGTATGCACGGGCATATCTACTTCTCTCAATGGGACAGACTCGGAGCCTATTTGCATTCCTATTTGTCGATTTGATAAACCGGGCCCTTGACCTCTTCCCATAGGAATACGTCCCCTCATTTCTGGCAACGCAAAAGTATTAATACCATTCCCTCCATAAGTAGTCCCAAGGAGAGAAAAGAGAGCTTGCTGGTCCGCAATTCCTATAATTTGCCCGTTACATAACGCCCAATTATGAATTGAGAAAGTCCCACCAAACATAATAATTTCACCAGTAAAGTTTTCAGACATAGTGATTCTCCTTAATTTCTAGCTGGATACTCGCCAATTAATGCTATGGCAAAATTAATAACCATACTTGGCTGAATATTAGGATGAGCTTGATTACCACCTGATGATGTTGGTAACCCATTTTCGTTAAGCATTCTCAATTCATTAGTCGATAGATTAGATCTATATAGTGGTGAAGCAGCTTCTGATAAATTTCTAGATTTAATCTGAGCGAAAGTATTGTTATCTCCACGAGGTTTGTCTGCGTCCAAATTGTCACAACCTAACGTATGACTATGAGACGGCATTTGCTGAATAGTAAGAACAACACTTTCGTGCCCTCCAAACTGACCCATTTGAAAATTTGTTTGACCGTAAGGGTCGTGAAGTTCGCCTTGTGAAACCGGCGCTCTTCCCCTAAGATCAGGTACATTAAACTGTTCGTTACCGTCACCGCCAAATTGAACGCCTAACAATGAAAATAATGCATTGTTGCTATTAATTGGAAGAACCTGTCCATCACATAATGCATAGTTAACGGGTGCCCAGCCAAAGCCAAATTGAACTATTTGACCTAAAAATGGGTTTGCCATATGTATTTTCCTTATAAAAATTGCATCTTAAATTAAGAAGTTTTCAATGCTTTCTCTTCAGCTCTTAACTTTTTATCAAAGTTAAAGCAAAATTCGAGCTCTGTTTCACTATTAGGACTGCTAAATAGATCATAAATACCCAGCTCGTTGAAATTAACTCTGTAATAACCTTGAGTTAAAACAACATCTTGTTTGGGACAAACATCTAAGTAAATTACAAATGACTCCCAGCGCTTGCCCTCTGTTTTACCAATAACAACCTCATCAATTTGTGCTTTAAATGACTGATTGTTTGTCAACGACGTGATTTCAATCGTCTTCCCTTCCATTGGCTTAAGTGACTCTAAACTTAACTTAATTAAGCTTTGTGCGAAGTTTATATCACCAATTTCTTGCTGTTCGTTTTCAGACATGATTTATCCTTAATTTTTAAGCGCTTTAATAATCATTCTTAAGTGTTTCGATAACATAATTTAAGCTTGCACAGCAATTTAACAATTACAAATATATAATTGCAGATTAGTTAGAAAACTTGAATATTTAATACATTACACCGCATTACACGACATTCCATACAACCACCATTTTCAGAGTCTGCATTTAACAAAAACACAAATGAGGGAGTGAAGAAGAAAACAAAGCTAAAGCACTGATTTTAAATAACTAAACAAAAATAAAACTAGTAAAAACCCGTTGTTTTTTAGACTCTATTTATAAGCTTAAAAAGTAATTTAAGGGCTTTTTTTTAGCAAAATCCTATGTATTGCTATTACCTGAAAAGCAGACTAGCATATAAAAACTTCAATAATTAATCGGTCTTAAAGTGAATAGTTAAGGAAAATATTTATGCTCAATAACTCCATGCAAGGTGGGTTAGTTATCCGCCCATCTAATGATAGAGACAAGCCTTTTCTAATGAATTTGTACAATAGTACCCGTGACGACCTTAAACACGTGGACGCGAGTCATGATTTCATTGAAGAATTGATTGAGATGCAATTTAAAGCACAATTCGAAGGCTACGGGGAGCAATTTCCTAATGCATTTTATTTTGTCATTGAGAGACAACAAGAAAAGATTGGCAGAATAGCGGTTGATTTTGGCCATAATGAAGTTCGGATCATAGATATTTCGTTTATTAAAGCAGCCCAAAATAAAGGCTACGGCAGCGTCGTCATTAATGCATTAAAATCAGCTGCAGAACAAAACAAAGTCCCCCTCACTCTAACCGTGCTTCATTCGAATGTTCCAGCAATAAACCTATACCAGAAACTTGGCTTTAAGATTGTTGATAATAAATTACCACACGCGTTAATGATGTGGTTACCAGAGTCAAAAACTGCCAGATTTACAGTAAATTCATCACACTTCGAATTATCAAATTGATGTAAAAATACTAAAAAGGAATATATTCATGACAGCATCAAGTAGACGACAATTCCTAAAAGCAGCTGCAGCAGCAAGCGCTTTAACAACACTTTCACATGCAAGCGCAAATACAATTATTTCGCCAACGACCCGCTTTGTAAGCCAAGAGAACGATTACCATACTCCCCCGAAAGACAAGCGCGTGACCCCTGTGATTATTTTTGCTCGTTTCACGCCTGAAACTACAAATCCAACCTTTGGACATGAGCGTAAAAGTGAAATCACCTGGCAATTTTCTACTGAAAATGACTTTAGCGAAGTTGTATCTGAAGGTTCTATGATCCATTTAGGAGAAAAATCATTTTCACTAGATGTTAGTTTAGAGCAGGTCCCTTCTGGAACGACAATTTATGCAAGATTTTTATATAAAGGGTGTTTTTTAGAGTCTCAAACTGAACTACCGAGTACCGATTACAGCTACTCTCTAAAGCCTAATAAAACCATCAAGACCTCACTGATAAACCTCAGAAAAAAGAAAACTGACGTCATCTTAGAAACTAATTTAAAAGCACAATCAATGGCTTAAATCTATTGTATGTTTTAAAAAGAAAGCCCTAATTTATAGGTGCTTTCTTTGAGTTTAACGATTTTCACCTCGATATCTTACTTATGAGTTTATTAATCAAAGGTTTGCTATGCCTGCTATTTCTTATGCCTTCTTAGGAATAAAATTTAATCCTACAAAATTAAAACAAGATCTTTCAAAAATGTTGGATGAACAGTTTTGGGTCGAACATGTCAATTCAAACGCCCATAAAGGCGGTTGGCAAGTCAGGCCATTAAGGTGCAAATCTCAATTAATTAACACATCACCAATACTTCAAGCCTTTAGCCTTGAGGGCACTGAGGCATATCAAAACTTACCAGCTTTGGATTCAGCAGTTGAATTTAAAAATGCATTATCTCAACTCAAATGCAAAATTAAGTCAGTTAGGCTTATGCGTTTAGACCCTGGCTGCCACATAACACCACATAGAGATAAAGGCTTGAGCTTGGAGCAAGGAGAGGCCCGTATTCATATTCCAATTCAAACTTCTGAAAATCTCAAGTTCCTTGTAGACGGACAAATTGTTCCAATGTCTGCTGGTGAGTATTGGTATATTAATGCTGATCAGATCCACGAAGTACAAAATTTAGGGTCCGAGAGTCGAATTAACATTGTTATTGACTGCGAGGTATCTGACTGGTTAAGAGATAAAGTTTATAAACACAGCTTCGAAAATATTAACGAAAAATTAGATTTTAAAACCCAAACAGAACAGCTCATTAAAAAAGTACTGAAAGTTGAAAGAAACAGAATGTATCAATATGCTTCTGAGATTCAGTCTTGGGTTAAGCAAATAAGCAATTTAACAGGATTGGGAGAGCCTGTTGAATCTGGTTGTGATAAAGGGACTCTCACCAAATACGGTAAAGCTTGTTCGACCATTACTGCTATGCGATGTGCACAAGAGTTTATGCGCACAATGCAATTTTGGCGCGGAACATATGAAGCTATTAGCTATCAACTTCAAAACCATAAGATAATAAACATACTATATGCAGGTACAGGCCCATTTGGCACGATTTTATTGCCTATCTTACATTTATTTCCAGACAGTCGGGTAAGGGTGCACTTACTGGATATTCACCAAGAATCTATTTCATATCTCAAAAAAGTAATTGAATACCTAAATCTAGGCAAATTCATTGAGACTATAGAGTGCGTAGATGCAACGAAATGGTCATCAACATTAAAATTTGATGTATTAATATCCGAGACAATGAAAGCAATGCTAGAACAAGAGCCACAGGTAGAAATATTTACGCACCTGGAGCCATTATTAAATCATGAAGGTAGTTTAATCCCTCAAGAAATCGTACTTAGTGCCTCATTGACCCAAAGTAAAAATTTTAGTGAAAATTATTATTTAGGTGAAATCGCCACCTTGAATAGAGAGTCAGTAAAAAGAATCCAGTCAGAAGGTGTGGATGCTTTATCTCGCAGAATAAGAATGCCCGAGACAAGTGAACGCTTTAAAGCCCTTGAGCTAAATACAGTTGTAAAGATATTCGGCAAACATAGCTTGGATAAAAATGAATGCAGTCTAAATTTACCTAAACTTCATTATCTAAAAGCCAGGGCAAACACGTTTATGACTTTTAAATATCATAAAATAGCCTATCCAAAATTCGATTTTGAATATGTAGCAGTGCAAAGTGACTCTGAACTACCTCTTATTAGTAGAGAAGATTCTAAGGTAATGAATACGCCTGGCTTGGCAAGATATTGGCACAAACAGTTTAAGGCTTGTTCTGGAAAGACGGTCAAAGAACTTGAAACTGAATTTGATGAAGATAGACAATTATTCGAACAGCTAGGTATAAATATTTTCTCTGCGCTCGCTTTTATTCAGGGTAACAAAGCGAGCTTAGAAGAATTTGAAAACTGGTTAGATGAACAACTTGCTGTGAATAATTAAAAACACCTAGCTATCAAACTCGGTTGTTTTATCTATTCTTTAGGCACCAAATCAAAATGCAGATAAGCCGCATTTGACGCAATACGCCCTCTTGGCGTGCGCTGAATAAAGCCTTGTTGAATTAAGAAAGGTTCGATGACATCTTCAATGGTTTCACGCTCTTCACCGATGGCCGCCGCGATATTATCTAGGCCGACAGGGCCACCAGCAAATTTTTCAATAAGTGCAAGTAGATACTTTCTGTCCATGTAGTCGAAGCCACATTTATCGACATCGACCATATCTAGGGCTTGCTTGGCAATATCTTGGCTGACTTTACCGTCGCCTTTCACTTGGGCAAAATCTCTTACTCGGCGCAGTAAGCGGTTGGCGATACGTGGTGTGCCGCGTGAACGACGTGCCACCTCATCGGCACCTTCTGGGCTAATAGCTAGGTCTAGATAGTATGCCGAACGAGAAATAATAGTTGCTAAATCTGCAGCTGAGTAAAACTCTAAGCGCTGCACAATACCAAAACGGTCACGCAGCGGTGAAGTTAAAGAACCTGCGCGCGTGGTGGCACCGATCAGTGTGAATGGTGGCAGATCGAGTTTAATCGAACGGGCAGCAGGCCCCTCGCCTATCATGATATCAAGCTGATAGTCTTCCATTGCAGGGTAAAGAATTTCTTCCACCTGTGGACTCAAACGGTGAATTTCGTCAATAAACAGCACGTCACCTTCTTCTAAATTGGTAAGCAATGCTGCTAAGTCGCCGGCTTTTTCAAGTACAGGACCCGACGTAGTCTTAATATTCACTTCAAGCTCGTTAGCAACAATATTGGCAAGAGTTGTTTTACCAAGACCAGGTGGGCCAAAAATCAGAAGATGATCAAGTGCTTCTTGACGTGTTCGAGCAGCCTCAATGAAAATTTCCATCTGTTTTTTTACATGGGGCTGGCCTGTGTAATCATCTAATAACTTTGGACGAATGGCTCTGTCTATTACTTCTTCGTTGCCTTGAACACTTGGCTCAATCAGTCTATCAGCTTCAATCATAAGGTTAATTACATCATTGATTTAAGCGCTTCTTTAATCAGCGCTTCGGTATTCATATCTGGCTGGCTTACTGCCTTCACCGCTTTTTGTGCTTGCGCTAGTTTATAGCCTAATGCGAGTAATGCAGCAACTGCATCATCGGCTGGATTATTAGCAACCGTCGGATCTTCTTGTGGCGCAATAACTGCGTTATCGCTAAATGGCGTAAGTAAATCATTGCCGAAGTCTTTTAAACGATCTTTCATTTCTAGCACTAAACGTTCAGCCGTTTTCTTACCTACACCCGGAATTTTCACCAAAGTGGTGGCATCTTCGTTATTCACACAGTGGATGAATTGCTCAGCTGACATACCCGATAAAATCGCTAAACCGAGTTTTGGACCTACACCATTGGCTTTTATGAGCTCTCGAAATAAAGCGCGTTCTTTTTTATGATTAAAACCAAATAACAACTGGGCGTCTTCTCGTACCACAAAATGCGTGTAAATCGCTGCTTGCTCGCCAACATTAGGTAACTCATAGAAACAGGTCATTGGCATTTGAACTTCGTAACCTACCCCATTTACATCAAGTAAAATCTCCGGTGGTTGTTTTTCTAATAGTGTGCCGCTTAGTCTTCCAATCATGTTTATTACCTTAATCTTCGACGAACCGTTTTACTGGCGTTACCAGCTAAACGAATTAAATTTTGCTCAGAATGTGCATGACAAATGGCAATGGCTAATGCATCTGCGGCATCGGCTTGCGGTGTGCCAGGTAACTTCAAGATACGTTTCACCATTTCTTGAACTTGCTCTTTTTTAGCGCCACCTGTGCCTACAACCGCTTGTTTAACTTGCCTAGCGGAGTATTCATAGACAGGAATATCTTGCATAGTCGCGGCAACAATTGCAGCGCCTCGGGCTTGCCCTAGTTTTAATGCAGAGTCTGGATTATGTGCCATAAACACTTGCTCTATGCCAAAGCTTTGCGGGTTAAATTGCTCCACCAGCTGGGTGACACCTTGGAAGATCATTTTTAATCGGGTCGGAAAATCATGCTCACCCACTTTAATACAACCACTGCCTAGGTAGGTAAACTTACTTCCTTGATGATCAATCACGCCGTACCCAGTAAACCTTGAACCGGGATCTATGCCTAAAATTACTGCCAAAGCACATTCTCATTTATTTTTTTGGCATAATGCCAAAATACTGTATGAATTACCAGTTATTCATTATCTCTTTGCAACGCTGGCAAAGTTACGGTTGCGATTGCACCTTGATCAAGGTGATTCTCTAATTGTAATTGTCCGTCATGGTTAAGCATTATTTGCCGACTTAATGCTAAGCCTAAGCCAGTGCCTTGCTGTTTAGTGGTATAAAAAGGCACAAATAAATTATCAAAATTGGCGATCCCCTGCCCAAAATCTCGGATGCTAATTTTCAACATGTCATCACTTGCTTCAAGGTTTAACTCAATGCCTTGCTGGTTATTTGCTGCATTGGTTTCAATGGCATTTTTTATCAGGTTGATAAGCACTTGCTGAAGTTGTTTTTTATCAACATTCAGCACTAACTGTGAGGCAGCTTTTGGCCAATTTTCGCTATAAGTAAATTCACAATCGAATAAAGGTAGAATAGGATCAAATAAACTTTGTACGGTGACAGCTGATTTACTCGGCTTTGGCAATTGAGCCAATTCTCGGTAACTGGTAATAAAAGCCTGCAAAGAACTTGCCCGCTCGGAAATTATCTCAAGTCCTTGCTGAAACTGAGGTTGTTTAGGAAATTCACATTGTTGAATTTTCTTATTAAGGCTACGACTGATTGTCGCTATTGGCGTGAGTGAATTATTG
Source organism: Pseudoalteromonas sp. AWM4_233 (assembly GCF_056158285.1). Lineage (NCBI taxonomy): Bacteria > Pseudomonadati > Pseudomonadota > Gammaproteobacteria > Alteromonadales > Pseudoalteromonadaceae > Pseudoalteromonas > Pseudoalteromonas sp. AWM4_233. The sequence continues at coordinate 2,211,038 of NZ_JBSWSZ010000001.1, forward strand.
AGTTCGTGACTTAACACGCGTAATAGGTCTTGCCATGCTTGTTGCTTGCGCTCATCTAGTATTTGTTCGGCTTTTATTAGTAGTAGCAGCGTATGTGGGGTGCCTGCGCTTAAATACTTATCTTTAAATACAAAATACTCGCCTTGAAGCTGTGAAGTTTTTAACGTCACAACAGCTGAATTTTTCTCAGTGAGTGATTTCATCCAATGGAAATCATGAAGTGAACAAACTTCTAACGCTTGACCTAAAAATAACTGGGTATGTGCGGCATGATTTGCCATCACGATATTTTGCTCATTGTCGTAAGCAAAACACATAGCTTGAACCTGATCTAAAATTTTATCGATCAGGATCTGCTTTTCAGATACTTGGCGACTCTTTTTTTGTAAGTTATCTGCGAGCGTGTTGATTAGTTTCAACAGTGGCGCGACGGCGGCATCTTGCTGTAAGTTTCCACGTATTGTGTAATCTTCTTCAATCAAAGCCGCCAATAAGTTACTAATAAGCTGTTGTTGTTTGTCTATGTTATTTCGTGTGGCGTAGACCACATAAAATAACCCTAACAAGGCGATGATGCTGAAGAATGCCAACAAATAGGTGTTGAGCCCTATGTAAAGTAAACTAAAAAACGCCACTAAAATGGCAGGCATCGACAAACCCAATATTAACCGAGTCTGTTGCTGTTTATGATCAACCGCCTTCGTTTTTGAGCGCTTAAATAATTTCATGCTATTGCGCTTCGTATTTTGCTAAACGACGGTAATAACCACTGCGACTGAGACCCAAAGATTTAGCTGTTTCGGTGACATTCCCTGCAAAGTGTTTAAGTCTTTGCTCCATTGCCTGAAACTCTATTTCATCTAGCGTTAAATTGGCTTGGCTGGTAATACTGTCTTCTGGCATCGATGTCAGTGCATTTTGCTGAGTGAGATTACTGGTTACATTGAGATTCAGGCTCTCAGCTGTGATATTTGTGTCACTTAAAAACAGTGCACGCTCTATACAATGACTTAACTCTCTTAAATTGCCCGGCCAGTGATATGCGAGCAATGCAGCTTTAGCACACTCAGACAAACAAACATCGTTTTTGCCATAATGCTTACTGTGCTTTGCAACAAAGTAATTTGCCAATGGTACTATGTCGTCTTTGCGCGCTTTTAACGCAGGCATGTGCAAGGTAACCGTGTTTAAGCGATAAAATAAATCTTGTCGAAATGACCCTGCTTGAATCGCAGATTCAAGATCGGTATTGGTCGCCGACACTAATCTTACATCTGCACATTGGGTTTTGCTTGAACCCACAGGCTCAAATTGCTTTTCTTCTAATACGCGCAGCAATTTTGCCTGCTGAGCAAGTGGGATATTACCTATTTCATCTAAAAATAATGTGCCCTGCTGCGCCATTTGAAAGCGCCCAGCGCGGTTTTGTTTGGCATCTGTAAACGCGCCCTTTACGTGACCAAATAGCTCACTTTCAAATAAACTTTCTACAATCGCGCCCATATTCGCACTACAAAAGGGCCCTGAAGCTCGCTTTGAAAACTGATGAATTTTACTTGCAAGTAAACTTTTACCTGTGCCGTTTTCACCTGTGATCAAAATGTTCATATCACTTTTTGCTAAACTTTGTGCCTGTTTGAGCAGTTGCTGCATGACTGCTGACTCTGCAATGAGATCGTCATGTTGAAGATATAGGTCTTGTTTCAGTTGACTATTTTCGTCTTGCGCAAGTTCCAGCTGTTGCTCTCGCTCGGCCAGTTTAATTTGGGTTTGAATGGTATTAATGAGCGCGTCGTCTTGCCACGGCTTTTGCACAAAGTCTTTTGCACCGGCCTTCAATGCTGCAACCGCGATATCTATGGTCGCCCAGCCTGTCATGGCAATAATCGGCGGCAATTTATCGGCCAATAACTCATTCATTTGCTGAATAAATTCAATACCTTCACTGCCTGATGTGGTATCACGATGGAAATTCATATCCAACATGACGAGATCAAAGTTATGTTGCGTTAATTGGGTTTTAGCTGCTTCCAGAGACGTTACCCCTTGCACATCAAAACCATGATCATCGAGTAAAAACTGTAGGCTGGCGATGATATTAATATCATCGTCAGCCACTAAAATGTTTGCCATTATTATTGTTATTCCTTACTCAAAGCGAAGTACCTGGCTTGGCTCCAATACTACCGCATTTCTGGTTGGAAAATAAATGGCAAGTAACACCGCGCTGGCAACTAGCACTGTTACGACGCACGCAAGTATCGGATAAATGTAAGCCGGTACTAGCTGCTCTGTAAAATTATGAAACAAATAAGCAATCAAGACAAAAAGTAGTAAGGCTAAGCCACTCCCCAGTACCAACAATTTACTACCTTGTTTTACGAATAAACTGACTATCGCTCTATCTGTCGCACCGACAGCGCGGCGAACGCCAATTTCGTTGTAGCGCTGGAAAACTGTACCCGCACTCAAGCCATAAATACCTGTTAATGCTAAAAACAACGCGAAGAAAGCACATCCAAAAGTAATATAGAACGCTGTTTTGGCCATTTTGTACAGCATGCCAAAGTCATCTTCTTTCGATCTGAAATAGCCAGGATCAGACGCTGGATCTAAACGATAAAATACATGATAAAAATCGGTCTGTGCTTGTTGGCTATCTCCAAAGTGCTTTAATGTCACTCTTAAAGGCACGACTTCACCTTGTAACGCCGATGTATAAATTTCGTCTTCTTTATCAAGTGCAGCAAATAAAGACGATGCATTCATTCTATTCGTCACAACTCCCACAATGGTGTGCGTCTCTTTTCCTGATTTAAGCTCAACGTCTATTTGCTCCCCAAGCGGGCTGGTATTCGGCCAGTATCGTTTTGCCATTGAATCTGAGATCACGGCTGTTCGCATGGCATTACGATGATCTTGTTCTTCAAGGTGACGACCCTCTAGCAAATACGGACCGTAGCTTTGTGTGTTTCCAATCAGCTCAATCACATCTACATGTGGTTTGTCCTGATCTCTTTCAATGATTTGACCCGCAGGATAGACAGGCTTTTTACCCAAGTAGGCACTGAGAGAGACATCGCTGATACTATCTTGCTGTTCAAGTTCAGCTTTTAGTAATTGATAATAAGTAAGTTTTTGTTCTGCAGAGGTATAGCGCTTTTCATCTAACGTTAAATTCACATCTAGACTATTCTTGAAGTCGACGCCCATATCCATATTAATAATAGTTTGGGATAAAAACGCAGATAACCCGCCAATCAGCATTAGGGTAGAAATTAAAAATATTTGTGCGGTCAATAATACTTTAGAAAGTCGACCCGCTTTTTTACCTTGAGCTCCTCGTGTACCATCTCGTAGAGTGGCATTCACATCTTGTGTTGCTGCTTTATACGCAGGTAAGAAACAAGCAAAGAAAAGCGTCACTATTGAAAACACTAAGGCTGCAAATAAGGTGTCAGTATCCATTCCCCAATGCCACCAGAATGCAAGGTTATCAGCCATATGACTTTGTAAAACGATTTCTGTATAACTCAGGGCAGCTCCTGCTAATAAGACCGCTAACACAGAACCAAGAATAGTTAAAATACTCCCCTCCCACATTAACTGAGAAATTAACCGTTTTGTGGGGGCACCTAACGCAGCACGGATCGCCGTCTCTTTATTTTTCTCTAACGCTCTAGCAAGCAATAAGTTACCAACATTGATACAAGCGAGTAATAATATGCATAGTGCAACACCATTGATAAAGGTAAAAACAATACCACCCGCCCCATTTACTTGCGCACTCGGAAACGATGTAATCGCAACTGTTCTTGGCTCATAGTCACGGCCCAGAGCTTGCTGCTTCTGAGCATAAAACCCTTTTAACAAGCTAGATAATTCCGTTTCGGCTTGCTCTACAGACGTACCTTTATTTAAACGACCGTAGGCACTAAGCCACTCATCGTTGCTCATTTGTGGCTGCCTATATTGCAAAGATAAAGGCTGCCAAGCTCTACCTGCGACTGGAAACGCAAAACCTTCAGGCATAACGCCTATAACCGTCGTTAATTGATTGTTGAGATTAATAATTTGACCAACTATGTCTTGCTGACCATTAAAGGTGCTCTGCCAAATAACATAACTTAACACCACCACAGGCTCTGCACCGGCTTGGTAGTCTTCAGCTTGTAGTGTACGCCCCATTAATGGTTGAACTTTTGCAAACTCAAAGAAGTTACTATCCACTTTTTCTAAACTAAGTCGTTTAGATGTTTGTTCAAATAATATATGCCCAAATGTTGATACATAACGACCTATCTGCGCGAAACTGGTTTGTGATTCGATTAGATTCGCGGTTTCCCAAGCCGGCATAGGATCTAGGTCTGCATCTTCTTGTGATTGAGAAGATATATGTAAAATGGTATCGCCTTCGGGTAAAGGTAAATCTTTGTATAGCACTGAATTCAAGAATGAAAAACTATACAAGCTGACAAATAGCCCGCCAATAAGCACCAGCAGCGTCAAGGCTGAGAATTTAGGCGACTGAAGTAATTGTCTGAGTGCATACTTAATATCAAGCCACATACTGTGCTCCTTACGCTGGTACTTTTTCGACGGAATGAAGCATGACATCATTGACTAATGTGCCATCAAGAATACTAACTTGTCGCTGCGCCATCTGAGCACTGCGAGGGTCATGCGTCACCATGCAAATCGTGCTGCCATCTCGATGCAACTGGTCAAATAACGCCATCACTTTTTCTGCATTTTGACTGTCTAAGTTACCTGTTGGCTCATCGGCAAAGATAATTTTAGGATCGTTCACCAAAGCTCTTGCAACGGCCACTCTTTGCTGTTGACCACCAGACAGCTGAGAAGGAAAGTGATTCGCACGATGTTGCATACCAACACGTTCCAATACTTCATCCACCTTACTTTGCATCAAGCTCTTAGAGACATCATTTTGGTAAGTCAGCGGCAACATGATGTTTTCACTGATTGTGAGACTAGAAATTAAATTAAAAGACTGAAAAACAAAGCCGATGTCATAACAACGGATCTTAGCCCGTTTATCTCGACTAAAACCCGTGACATCCTGACCATTAAATAAATATTGTCCGCTAGTTGCGGTGTCTAGTAAGCCTAAAATAGACAACAAAGTAGATTTACCGCAGCCAGAAGGGCCAGATAGGGAAACATACTCACCTTGTGCTATTTCAAGATTAATATTACTTAACGCATGGGTTTCAATGTCTTCAGTTAAAAATGATTTATTGATGTTACTTAAACTTAATAATGACATGAGAGATCCTTTTTAAACCTATTGATATTATTGTATTTTGACACTGCTATGAGATGCCCATGCGCTGGTGTCAGAGATAATAATTTGATCGCCTGGGTTAAGACCAGAGAGAATTTGAATATATTTGGCAGTACTGGTGCCAAGTTTGACTTCATGTTTTTGTGCAAACGCACCGTTACTGGTCGTTTTGAACAGATCTACCGTACGATTTTTTGGTGCAAATGCAGGGCGTTTTACATAAAGCGTGTTTTTGATGTTTGTCACTTCAATGTAACCATCAATATTGAGATCTGAGCGCGCTTCCTTAGGCAGTTCAGAGGTAATTCCCACCTCCACTGCCACTAGACCATTTTCAGATAGCGGTGAAATACGCTGCACTTCACCAGAGAGTTTATTAAAGCGGGTATCAATGGTAACGGGTTGACCCATCACAACGTCTTTGACTTGTATTTCTTGAATGTTTATCTCAGCAAATAGTGAAGCTGGATCTATTACTAAGGCTGCATTTTCACCGCTATTAAGTTGCTGACCAAGTTCAATCGGCAGCTTTTGAACTATGCCAGAGATACCCGCTGTGATCGTTAAGCCACTTACCTGCTGCTGTGCTTTTCTGAGGTTATTTTCAACCTGCTCAAGACGTGCTTGTCTTGCTAATTCGCTGGCTTGATAGTTTTGTAGCATTTTATCAGCACGTTTTATTTGTGCCTGCCAGCGGGCATACTGTTGCGTGACCGCAAGTTGAGTGCGTTTAAAATCTAATGCAGACAATGAGCCTTTACCTTGATCTAGTAACGATTGCTCTGCATCAAGTTTTAGTTTTGAGCTTTTGTAATTAAACTCAGCTTCCATAACGGCATTTTCAAGATCAAGTTGTTGAGCTTGTTGTGCAACAGCAGCGGCATTATTTTCAGCCTTAATGGCTTTAAGTTCCCATTGAATTTTCTCTAGTTCACTCAGCAGTTCGACATTTTCTAACTCCGCAATTTTCTGACCTTGCACTACACTGTCTCCAGGCTTTGCAAGTAACTGTTGAACTCTGCCTCTAGATTGCGCTGCACTCCATTGCAGTGATTTTGGCTTTAAAACCCCAGAGCCCCTTACTTCAATTTTGAAGTCTCCGTGCTGTACGTTAGCCATTTGTAATTTATCTCGTGCGACAAAATAAGAAGCATCACCTAAAAACTGCTTTGATATGTAAATGGCTAGGGCGATCAAACATATAACTGGTAAGTACCAATATCGCTTAATTGCAGGTTTTGGTTGTGAGGTTCTCTTCGTATCCATAGCTGACTCCAATAGTTGAACTGGGTAACTTAAATCAACTATCGAGCCAAGATTTAATCTATTGTTATTTAAAGATTTTTATATTTTCAGGTTGGAAATAATATATATTGTGTCGAAACTGAAACAGCTTACAAAATAAAAGTGTCTCAATTTTGAGACACTTTTATATCATTTAAGCTGTGACTTCTTGGTGATCATGAATAATTTCGAAGATTTCTTTAAATGAATGCGCTGTCTGAAGAATATTAACTGGAATATGTAACGCCCTAGCAATGTCACTGGCTGAGATCATGCCTCTTAAGCTACCTTTTTCATCAACCAATAAAATGTGTTGATGACCTAACCCTCTAAGCGTTTCGAGTACATCGCCTATTTTAGAGTTTTCTACCATTGAGTAAGGCATCGCACGTAGATCTGATTTTTTTGTCATTAAATCTTCAACAGTCAGATCATTGCGAGACTGGTTGCGTTTTTGCGCCACAGTCAGCACTTTTCTACCCGTTAAATCACGAGAATCAATAACTCCTAAAAAAGTATCGTCATGGTCTATTACTAACTTAGACCTAACATGACCATTCACCATCATGAATAAGGCATGATCAACATCTACATCTTTTAAAATCACTTGCGGCGTTCGTCGGGTAAAATCGGTCACTATCTTAAGGGCACTACTCTTAAGATCTAGTTTTTCAGAGTCGAAATGATCGCAGAATTGATACACTCCTTTTAACTCAACTGTGTCTATTTTTTTAAATTCACCCATCTTATTACCTCTCAGAACCACTTTTTACTTCATTGCAATAATAAAAATATGGTTCAGTAAGCTCGAATGTGCAAGGTGGTGTAAGTGACTGTAATCGCATATTACAAAAAAAAGGCTTAGACTTGATTTGGGTTAATACAATTTGAACTTTTCAAAATTCATTATTCGTTCAATGTGTGCATTAACAAGTTAAATCATATTGTGCTGATCAACTGGACAGTTTAGTATCAGCCGATTGTTTCAACGGAAAATTTTTGGTTTTAATTAAGAAAAGGAAGCATATATGGCTTATCTCATTGATGAACAAAAGCTTGAAAAGGTCTACCTAAAAAGCTATCACACCATTGGGCGATTTAAGTATAACGTTGATACGCTTATCAATTCGCCTGAAATCTCACGTCATCACGCAATTATCGAACATACCCAAGGTAACTGGTTAATTCGAGATGTGAGCACCAATGGTATTTGGATCAATGATAAGAAAATAAGCAAAAACCTTCCTTATCAATTATGTCTAAACGATAAAATTGATTTTGCGTCACCTGGTCGCAGTTCTTTTGTTGTCGGCGACCTAAGCACTGATTGTCAATTCTTAGTGTCTCAATCTGACAGCAATAAAGTGATCGAAATAAAAGATCAGTTATTATTGCCAAACGAGCAAGAGGCTACGCATATTGCATACTTTGATAGCATGCTTAATTACTGGTTTTTAGAAGATTTATTCACAAATGACAGGCAAGTTTTGATTGATGGAGGACTGATCAGTATTTTTAATGATCAGTGGCAATTTTACTGCTCAAGCCCGTCGACCATTACCAAGCAACTTAAGAGCGAAATAGCACAAAATATTGAATATGCCTTATCTTTTAACGTGAGCTTAGATGAAGAAAACACGCAGCTTACATTAAATGTTGCGAGCAAAACATTCGATTTAGGCACACGTTCACATCATTACCTGTTATTACTACTAGCACGCACCCGTATTCTTGATAAACAAGCAGGTTTAGAGCCTGAATTACAAGGTTGGATGTATAGAGAAGAGCTTGCTAAAGCGCTAGGCATCCAAATGAATCATATGAACATCATGGTTCACCGAGCCAAAAAACAGTTAGCAGATGCTTGTATGGAAGTCTGTCCTGAATTTGCTTATATGCTTGAGTCAGAAAATGGTAAGGTCAGACTGAATTGTAATGACATTACCATTGTTAAAGGCAGTAAACTTGAGACCCGCATTTCTATCTAGAGCAAGTCTCACAGTTTCATCAAATTGCTAATTTCTGTAGGGGCCTGCATATTCAATTATGCGGGCTTCTAAGCTTTTAAGTAGGCCAAGTTTAAATAGTAACTCAACAACGACGAATAATGGCCCTACTAGTAAGCCAATTAAATCATCAACAAATGCCGGTTTTTTGCCTTCATAATAGTGCCCGATGAATTGAATTATCCAACCTACAACAAACAGCCCCGCAAATAAGCCATAGAAACTCGCTGTTTGCGCGCTCATGCTTTCAAAAATACTGTCTACCCCCCAAAGCCCTAATAAATATAAGCCACTCATGAGTAGGCCAAGTTTAATATCTAAAGCTAAGTAAAACAGCATGGCGAGTATCGCAATAATCAATGCTGGGGTGATCAGAAGACTGTTGACTGACGTTAAAGGAAAATACAATAGGCCTATTACCGCAAATACAATCAGCGGCACGCCCACAAAATGGGTTAAAATATTGCGCTCATCGCGATGGTAGAGCGCATATTTGATTAAGTGTTGGTCTAATTTTTTCATTTTAGTTCTACTTATAAATAGAGTTATAACACTAAATTAAAACCACACTTTTCGCCTCATTGTCAATTTATACCAATCCTTTTAATTAAGCTACCTATTTTGAGGCAAGGAAAACTTGTCGGTAACGTGGCGGAAATTTTGCTATTTAGTTGTTCTCGGCAATTGCTCCTGCATTGCTCTACCTTCTGCATCCATGCAGTCGTAAATAAGAAATTTCTAACAAAGTTAGCGTCAGTTTTAGTCCCTCAAAATGATTGAGTATTATTGAGGGTTGGTATTAAAAGGCTAACTTGTCTGCAATCTCTGCCTTAAGCCTGAACAACGTTGTAACTGTCTAGACATTGAAAGAGTTAAAACCGACATTTGTGCCACCAGCTCAAATTTTTGTTTTGCTCGGGTGATCCCGGTGTAAACCAACTGTCTGTTAATACCTGAATGTGCCCTTTGCATTGGCGGCAACAACATGGCGGTATGCGCAAACTCAGAGCCCTGAGATTTGTGTATGGTCATAGCATAGACTTTCTCGTGCCTAGGTAACCTATTCGGATAGAAATCTCGAACATGACCTTGCTCATCAACAAACACGGCTTTTAAACTCGCCGATGCAGAACTATTTGATTGATAATTCACTAAAACCCCAATATCACCATTAAATAAATTAAGCTGATAGTCGTTTTGGGTGATCATAATTGGCAAGCCCGCATATTGGCGCTGGGTTAAATCAATTAAACCACTTTGATGCAGCCTCTGCTCAATACGTTGGTTCAGTGCATTTACTCCGTAAGGGCCTTCTTTCACCGCTGCAAGTAACTGGTACTGGCTAAAAGCATGATGCACTGCTTGCACATCTTCGGCATTCAAAATTGTTTTACTTTGAATGAGGCGTAAGAAGTTTTGGTAATGCCCTGCCGCTCTTTCGATTAACGCATGATAGGCATCATTACTGAAGTCATACAATTCTAAATCTTCAAAGCCATACTGAATTGTCTGCTGTAAATGCCTCTGATCGTTATTGTTCACCGCTTGTGCCAATTGACCAATACCACTTTGGGCATTAAATCTATGGCTCTGCTGTAAAAATGCGATGTTGTCGCAAAGCAAAAAATGACTCGGTTTTTCGTGTAATTTTGTCGCATTATTAAAACAAATTTGATTGAGTGCATTTACACAGTTTTGTGAGTAATGGGGCTGCTCGCCCAACTTTAGATGCTCACATAAATCCCCGAGCACATTACCGGTATCGACTGAGGCCAATTGGTCTTTGTCACCAAGTAAAACTAAGCGTGCATGAGATGGTAACGCTTTGACTAATTTGCTTAACAAGGGTAAATCTATCATCGACGCTTCATCGACAATAAGTAGGTCTAAGTGCAGCGGATTGTGCTCGTTATGCCTAAAGTGATGAGTATGTGGCACAACCCCAAGTAAGCGATGAATGGTTTGCGCTTGCTCTGGCAACAAATCAAACAGCTCGTCATCAATCATGCCGCTTTCGATTAACTTTTTCTTCGCGCCTATCATAGATTCAGTTAGGCGAGCAGCAGCTTTACCGGTTGGCGCAACCAGCTTAATACTCAGTGGTGCACTGCGATACAATGACTGTAAAATTGCCAACAACTTAGTGACTGTAGTGGTTTTACCTGTGCCTGGGCCGCCAGTGATCACACAAAAACGATTTAATGCGGCCATCGCACACGCCACTTTTTGCCAATCAATGTCATCTTGAGCGTCAAAGAAGTGATTGAGTAACTCCGTGAGTGTATTTAAGTTCAAGGTCACTTTGTTGTTGTTTAACGCTTGGAATGCTTCAGCAAGGCTTGCTTCGTATTCAAAGTAACGGGCCAAATATAAGTTATTGTTCAATAACCTCATTGGTTTATCGTCACCCACAGCTGCGTGTGACGCTAACGCTTTTATCGCAGCTTGTTTGTCATCAGACCAAGGCGCGGTTAACACATTTTCGCCTTGTAATTTTACTGGTAGCGAAAATGGGTTTTGCCAGTCAATCTGCTTTAACTCCAAGCAGCTGTGTTGCTGTCTTTGCGCTCTCAGTAATAACAAGATTAGATAAAATGCGTCATCAATTTTGGACGCATTGAGTAATGTCGCCAGCGCGATATCGCTGTGCAGCAGTTTTTCTTGCTCGATTAAAAGCCCGATAAAGCTTTGATGTTCAAAAGGAGCAGTGAATGCAGGTTGAGCAAATAAGTCGGTTTGTTCCATTATGCTACTCCTTGTAAAAATAAGGCATCTAACTGTTCAAGTTGACTGAGTGATAGTTGTTTAAAGAACACCCCTTCTCCGTCACCCATGGCGCGTAAGAAAACATAATAGACGCCACCTAAATGGTGCTCTGGCTGATAGTTAGGTAAGCGTGCTTTAAGTAAGCGATGTAATGCCACGGTATAAATCATATATTGCAGATGATATTGGTGTGCATTCATGGCTTGCACTAGGTTATCGCTGGCATAGTCGCTCGGTGCATCCCCTAAGTAGTTCGATTTGTAATCAAGAATATAATACTTGCCCTGATGCTCGAAGATTAAATCTATAAAGCCTTTAAGTAGCCCTTTGACATTATCAAATTTAAGGTTACTCGGATGCTGGGTGATATTTGAGACAATATTATTCAGCGTCACTTGATCTAATGGCGCAAGAGGTAAATTAAACTCCATCTCCACTAAACGCTGCGCAGGCGTTATGTCTTTAAGCGCTAAATGACTATCAAGTTTGCATGCCAGACACGCTGATACCCATTGCTTGACCGGTGCTTGCCATTTCTCTTCAAAACCAAATTTATCCAGCGTCTGCTTTACTGCTTCTTCTAGTGTCAGGTTAGGTGCCTGCGGCGTTTCTGGCTCACTAAAGTCAATTAGCTCAAAAATTTCGTGTAAACAGCTACCCGCTTTGGCTCCTTTTGGAAAGGTGTAAGCATTTAAAGTTTCTTGGCTTTCTGCCAATGGCAGGTCAAGCAAGTGGTTTTCATCTATTGCCCCTAATGGTCTGTCATCATGATCTTGATGATAGGTTAACTGGCTAAAGCTGGTTGCTCGCCAATCTCGTTCTATATTCGCTGACACCGCTTTTACAGCGCAATCAATCGTCTGCGCTTGTTGAGCTGGTGTGTAACTTTCGCTTGGCAAACCATTAATATCAAAATAAGCGACCTGTAAATTCGCATCACTTGTACAAAGTGCGTCAAGTCGCGCGTGCCACTGTTCTGCAGAGGTCATAATATCTGGAGCAAAAAGCACGTAGCCTAGGGCTGTGCGAGTAATACCCGGCTTTTTACTTCGCCCTTCGGCTAGGTTATACATGCCTACATCACAGTGGTGTACAGCGCGTGTCAATGCCACATACAACAGACGAATATCTTCAGCTAAACGCTCTTTTTCAGCTAGTTGCATAGCGCCATCAGATTTAGATAAGTCATACACCAGTGTGTCGTCTTTATGATAAATCGCTTCGCTCGCTTCACGATAGCCGCTGGCAAACGGTAGATACACTATTGGATATTCCAATCCTTTTGAAGCGTGCATGGTGATGATTTTAACTAGGTTCTCATCACTTTCTAAACGTACCTGTGCAGTATCGCTTAACGACTCGGTATATTGTTTTTCATACCAACGCAAAACCCGCTGCGTGCCTTCTAGTTCAATTTGCTTATGTTGTAAGAGCTCTGCAAGGTGGCGATAATCCGTTAACCAACGTTCTACATGATGGCCTTTTTGTTGCCAAAGCAAAGGGAGGTCATTCTCAACCAACAATTGCTCAAGCATGGCCATCACGCCCTTTTTGTACCACAAAGCTTTTAGCTTAGAAAACTGTAATAAATACTCCTGCCAGGTTTTATGTGTTACATGATTTTGAGCTGCTTTAAGGTTGTCTGATTCGTTCTGCAATGCAAAAATTTGCTGGTAATTCAAACCAAATAAATCACTGGCCAAAACTCCTCTTAATAGAGCTTCGTCGTATGGACCATGAAGCACCATCAAAAATTGCATCAAGGCTTGGCTAACTGGCTGCTGGAAGACACTTTCTCTGGCAAGATACACACTGTCGATGCCTTTATTGGTAAGAGCACGTTTTATCAAAGCCGCTTCATTTCTATCTCGTACTAAGAAGCAAATATCTCCTGCCGCCACAGGTGTGCCTGCGATTGTAGCAGCCCCCTGCTGCGCTTGATTCAAAAGCGTTGCAGTTTTACTCGCATAAAGCTCTGCCAACGCTGGATGCGCCACCCCCTTACTGGTGACCTCAGAGGCATCTTTTAAAACGCTAAAACACAATGGTGCTGCAGGCTCATTGCTTAGCTCAAAGCCTTCGCCGGGCTTTTTGCCATTTGCAGCCACGGCTTCAAACGGAATGTCTTTGTTATAGATAAAGCTATTTTCATTTTGTTTGAAAATACTGTTAACTGCATCCACCACGCCTTTTGCAGAGCGGAAGTTAGTTGCAAGGGTATATTGATGTGAGTCTTGCACCTGCTTTTTGGCATGGATATAGGTGAAAATATCTGCGCCCCTAAACCCATAAATCGCCTGCTTTGGATCGCCGATCATGGTCAAAGTAGTCGTTTCGCGCGTGCCGTAAATCGATTGAAAAATACCGTATTGAATGGGATCCGTATCTTGGAATTCATCGATCATCGCCATTGGGAAAAGCGTGGCAATTTTCTCAGCTAATAGCTCGCCTTGTTCAGCAGTGAGTGCAGCATGCAACTGAGTAAGCAAATCATCAGGCGTTAAAACACCCTGCTTTCGTTTTTGTTTTTCTAATAAGGATGCAACTTGCTTTGACGCTTGTTGCACTATGGCCAGCGGTAACCCTTCTTGTAACTTTTGGTGCAGTGCAAACATTTCAGTAAACGATTTAAGCAAGGGATGCGACATCGGCGCTTGCCCTTTCTTGTAATACTGGCTGTCTGACAGCGATTCTTCACTCCACAAGTTGAATGAATGCTTTGCAGAACCAAATTCAAAATACCAATTATCCGATTGGCAGTAGTCAATTAAAGCCGCAATATTCGCTACTCGCCCAGGCGCTTTGTTTTTCGCAAGGCCCGAATTATCCAATGCAGTAAAGAAGTCGCTTGCTAACAGCGCATTTTTAAATGTTTGTGCTTGTTGCTGGTATTGCGCTTTAGTGGCCAGCACATCATCTAAGTCATAACTTGGTGTTATGGTGATATTACCCTTACTCAGCAGTTTACTTACTTTACTATTCAGAGATTGCGGGTTTGGCACATGCTCTAAAATAGTCTGAGTGGTATCGGTATCGAGCAGGTAAATAAAACTGCGCCAATAGTCTTTTACTGCTTGGTCGATTAAATCTGCACTGTCGAGTACAAACGTTTGGTTAAAACCCATGTTCGATTCAAAAGCATGCTGTTTCAGCATTTTTTGGCAGAAACCATGAATGGTGTAAATCGCGGCTTCATCCATTGATTTGGCCGCAGCATCGAGTAACGTAAAAGCCTGTTTTTTGTCTTTGACGTCTTTTAACACTCGAAGAATGAGGTCGTCTTTTGATTCTTTGCCGAGTAACACATCGCGCGCTTCGACAATGCGTTTTCTTACTCGGTCTCTGATCTCAGCCGTTGCCGCATCAGTAAATGTTACCACTAAGATTTGCTCAACGTTTAAAGGCGTACTCTCTTGCTCAGGTAAAGTTAAACCCAGTAAACAACGTAAATACAAGCCCGTAATGGTATAGGTTTTACCCGTCCCTGCACTGGCTTCAATTAGGTTTTGCCCAACCAAAGGCATGACTGTTGGATCAAGCATTTGCATATTTTTCTTCCTTCGCAAGGTCAATCAGTTTGCCAAATAACGATTTACTTAAGCTGACAAATTCAGCTTCAAAATCAAATAGATTTTTAAAATCGAGCGCCACGTAAGGGTTTTCGCTGTCGCCCATGCCGATATATTGGCCACCGTTAAATTTATTGGCCGCTTTATTGATGTCTTCAGTGAGCGCATATTCATAACTAGATGCAACGAAGAAAGGTTGCGGACTGCTCATAAGCGAAATGTAAAAATTGACCCATTTCTGTAGCTCGGTTTTTGCCTCTTCTGCCTCTAACGGCGCAAAGCTAACTTGCTCGTCTAAACCATAAACAGAAGTCGTGACCGATTGCCCCATACAATTCGCTGCACAGTGGTAAATAAACGCTCTAACTTTGTCTTTGGCCTTAATACTGGCTGGGCGATAAAAGATTTGTTGCGACGTAAAGAGTTTATCGAGCCACCCTTGTAGTTTTATTACACCGCAGTCGATATCAATTTCAACCGGCTCTGTAGGTGATGTGAGTGTTGTTTTTAAACGCTCAGCCAGGGGTGTGATCCTTTGCTGTAATTGACCAAGTTGCACTTTACCCACTTCGGCTTGTGGCAAGTCGCCTCGTTGTAAAAGTTGCTCAGGCGCTTTTTCTGAATCATTCAGAGAGTCTGTTAGTAATTCATCTAGATATTGATAGCGAGACAAAGCATCGAGTGCAAATGGCTCATCGTCGTCAATCACTTCTTCTGCATTATATAAACGCACACCCACACGTTGTTGATAAAACGCTGCTTGTGGATTTAAAACGGCTCGGATTAACTGATTGATATCTACTTCATGATCTGTTGTATCAAACAGGCTTGGCAGGCCTTCGTTAAAACTCGTGTTGTTTCCATTGCTCGAAGGCTCTTTAGTAGCCTTTGTAATCAACCAAGTGGGATTAAAGCTTTGTTGATCGCTCTCAATATAATTTAACGTAGAGAATGGCTGCAGTGTGGCTTGGTTTAATAGGTGCGTAGAAGGTTTACACGCTTTGCCTTCGATATAAAAACAACGGTCAATGTAGTCAATAAGTTCACTGACCAAAATTGACGGAACTTGCGGCTCGTTGTTGTAGCATGAGCGCCCAACGTAACTGAGTAAGAGTTGTTTTCGCGCACTCAATAATGCTTCTAAAAATAGATACCTGTCATCGAGTTTACGTGAACGGTCACCTTTTTTACGCTGACTTTGCGATACAAGGTCAAAGCCTATCGGCTGAACACTTCGCGGATAGTCACCGTCGTTCAAGCCAAGTAGACAAACGACTTTGAACGGCACAGCACGCATTGGCATTAGTGTACAGAAGTTAACAGCGCCCACAAGAAAACGTTGCCCGACCCCTTTCTGTGCGACCCCTTGTTTGACCCAATAACTGATGATTTCGGGGCTTACCGCTTCAAGCATATCTTTATTGTCAAAGTGGGTCTGTAAAGTTTCAATCACTTTATTGAGCACTTGCAGGTCCCAGCTTTGATCTGAATCTGGATGATAAAAAGTCTTTATCAGTGATTTGAGCTGTTCAGCTTTAACATCAAGGGAGCTTTGTTCACTCAAAATATTTTTGTGACTGATCAAATCATCAATAAAGTGGATCAGTTTATTGAGCGACTCAGTGGCCATGCCCTCAACTTGATCGCTTGGGAAAATGCCTTCGAATGCCAACGACTCATCGCTCATAGCAATGCCAAGCAACAAACGATTTAAGCCCTGTTGCCAAGTATTAAGCTGCATTTTAGGTAATTCATGCTCAGCTTTATGATCTGCGTTAATGCCCCAGCGTACTCCAACTTCTTCAAGCCAAAATCTGAACTGCTCAAATTCATCTTCACTACACTGATATTGTTTCGCAATTGGCTCAACAGCAAATAAATCTAAGATATCTGATACGCCAAAGCGGCTAAAAGGTAAATCCACCAAAGACAAAAATGAATTGATCACCGGCTTTTCTTGATCAATGGCTAAATCTGCCAACGAGTAAGGTATATAGCGCTCTGCAGTTGCCCCGCCAAATACTGCCTCAATATAAGGACTGTATTTCGCCACGTCCGGCATCATAACAATAAAGTCTTTCGGCGTAAGGCTTGGGTCTTCATGCATCAGTGCCAAGATATGGTCGTGTAAGCGCTCGATTTCACGAAGTGGCGTATGGCAGTCTTGAAACACAATGGAGTTATCATATTCTTTGATGGACAATTGACCCTCTTGGTTTATAAACCATTGCGTGTCTTCAACTAGGGTTTCGCCTTTAAAAGATAAATCAAAAATTTCTTTTTGTACTTTGCCCAGTAAGTTATCGCTAAAATCTTCGACAAATCCATCTATCCATGAGGCATCCAATTGCAGCAGCTGTTCAAAGTAATCTCGACCTAACTTACCCCATGCCGATAGAAGAGGATTACCGATTTGGAAATACTCCCCTGATTGCGCTTCTAATTCTGGATATTTAACAAATTTAGCAGCTATTTTAGCCTGTGTTTTTTCGTCAACCACATCGCCCCAATAGTGTTCACTGGGATTAAACAAGAACAGCAACACATTGGTTTTCTGCGCTAGCGCTTGGAAAATCTCAAGCTGACTACTTGGAATGGCAGACAGACCAAATAAACTTATTCTCTGGGGTAACTGCTCTGCAGAGGCTTCAGCTAAGGCTTCGAGTAACATGCTATGCATGTTGGCACGGTGGTAAGGACTTTGCCCTAAATCTTCAGTTAATGAAACAAGCTTTCGCCATAAGTCAGGTTGCCAAGGCGCAATAGAAACGTCTACATCCGGCAATTCATTCATGCCTGACTCCCATGTGTCTAACCACTCAGGACGATACATTAAATATTGGTCGAATACATCCGCAACTTTTTCACATAAAGCAAAACGCTTTTTACCAGCTTCATCATCTTCTAAATAGCGCTTTAAGGGCTCATATACAGGTAATACGAGTTGCTCTGGCAACAACGTCATCAGCTTCCAGGTTAAGTTCGCTTTGTTAAAAGGCGACTCTTTTGGTACTTGCGGTAGAAAGGTTTGAAACAGCTGCCAAATAAAGCTGGAAGGCAATGGAAAATCAAGTTGCGCAGCCAAGCCTGAATGTTGGCTCACCCCCAGCTTTAACCATTGCGACATACCAGGTGACTGAACAAGAATAATTTCTTTACTAAAAATACTGTCTAAAGGCGCGGTGTCTAATACTTTATGAAGTTGCGCTTGCAACGCCTCCATGCGATTTGACTGAATGATATGTAACATGATGACAAGCCTCTGCGTTCCAGTGCATGTTAATTACAGGACGTAAAAAATAACTTTTTGTAGTGTAATTTATTTAATAAAAACAATATATAGCCAATAAACTGCAAAGCTATATTGGTAGTAACTTTAAAAAAATAGTATTAGAGAATTGAGGCTGGTAGGAAATAACAAGCGCAGCGTAAGTTCGCTGCGCGTTGATTGATTATGCAGAATTAGAAAAGATCTATGTCGTTACTTTCATCGCTCTGTTGAGAAATAAGCTCCTGTTCTATAAGCTCCTCGTAGAAACATAACTTGTCTCGACCATTCTCTTTCGCAAAATAAAGCGCTTTATCTGCTTGCTCGAGCACAGTAATTGGAAAATCATACGGACTAATACGCGACATACCTATACTAACAGACATAGTCTTTACAAATGGGAAATGCGTACTTCTGACTAAATCCATAAACTTTTCAATTTTCGCTTTAATAGATTCATAGTCGCAAGGCTCAAATACTAAAACAAACTCTTCTCCACCGAAACGGAAAATCAAATCACTAGAGCGGAAGTATTGTCGCATCTTTTGCGCCAATAACAGCAAGACTTCATCACCACAAACATGCCCATAACTGTCATTGATTTTTTTAAAGTGATCAATATCGACCATAGCTAGCCAGGAGGTCGCGCCCATTCCTCTTTTGCGATTATCATTTGGAAATGAAGATTTATGATGATCAATTAATTGCTTTTCAAGGAGCTGTTTGAGCTTTTTCTCAAATGTTTGTCGGTTTAAAAGACCGGTTAATTTATCGCGCTCATTTTCATGCAGAATACTCAAATAATTCTCAAAGATCCGACAAAATGCATTGAGTAAAACTTGATCTGGGCTGCTAAGCCCTTTGCTCACTATTGCTATAGCGCCAATTGGTTTCTCTTGTAATGTAATAGGTAACCAACGTCGCTCAGTGCCATCCGCAGATTGAACGGTTATTATGCAAGCCGATTGCAAACAAGATACAAGCTCTGGGGGTGGCTCTTTGACAACATCTCTGTCTTCCCAAAGAAAATCATCATGGGGTAAAACCTTCAAGCACAAACTTCTTTCAATAACTAATTGGCCTTGTACTTGTAAATCCTTATAAATACCAATTTCTTGGCAGCCAATAAACTCCTGTATTGTCGATATCAAACTGTATTCTAAAGAGTCAACATCACGAGTTTTTGTAATTTTGATGACCGAGTTAAGTAGCTCTTCTTGCATAATACTTCCAATCAATAAATGATAGTTCGAACTAAATCACCATTCATTCGCTTACCTTGAGCAGCAAAAACACAGTTAAAGTCCAATTTCTTTGACGGAAGACAATTCTAATCGAATAGGATTAAGATAGGAATAAAGAATTTCTCATATGTCCCTGTTAAAGGGAGAAATATGGAGATAATATGAAAAAAAATGGAAATGGCGGAGAGGGAGGGATTCGAACCCTCGATAGGGGTTAGCCTATACACGAGTTCCAGTCGTGCGCCTTCAGCCACTCAGCCACCTCTCCACTGCGCCTAAGCGCGAAGCTATACTAAGTAAAGCACCACACTTAAGCAAGCTTTTTTGCCAATATGCTGAGCTAACTGCTTAACATATCGGCAAATTTGATTACTTCTTCAAGTTCGAAGAGAAATCTAACATACGATTTAGAGAGCGTAACGCCCCTTCCCGTAAGTCCATATCAACAAACACTTCTTTACCTTCAGGGCTCACAAGTGCCTCTTCGATTGCTTTAAGGCCGTTCATCGCCATCCAAGGACAGTGAGCACAGCTTTTACACGTTGCACCTTCACCGGCTGTTGGCGCCTCAAAGAACTCTTTCTCAGGACATAGCTGCTGCATTTTGTAGAAAATACCGCGATCAGTTGCAACGATGAACTTTTGATTATCCATTTCTTGTGCTGCTTTAATTAGCTGGCTTGTTGAGCCTACAGCATCAGCAAGGTCTACGATTTCTGCTGGTGATTCAGGATGAACTAACACAGCCGCATCTGGATGAAGCGCTTTCATATCTTTTAGTGCTTTCGTTTTAAACTCATCGTGAACGATACATGCGCCATTCCACATGATCATATCAGCACCCGTTTTCTTCTGAATGTAAGAACCTAGATGCTTATCAGGACCCCAAATGATTTTTTCACCTTCAGAGTCTAGGTGTTCAACTATTTCTAAAGCACAAGATGACGTTACAATCCAATCTGCACGAGCTTTTACGGCTGTTGATGTATTCGCGTAAACCACAACTTTTCGATCAGGGTGTTGATCACAAAACTTTGAGAACTCATCAATTGGACAACCCACATCTAGAGAGCAAGTTGCGGCAAGTGTTGGCATAACCACGGTTTTGTTTGGCGTTAAGATCTTAGCTGTTTCGCCCATGAAGCGAACACCCGCTACGATGATAATATCTTTATCTTCTTGATTTGCTCCAAAACGTGCCATCTCTAAAGAATCAGCAACACAGCCGCCCGTTTCTTCAGCTAATGCTTGGATCTCAGGATCAGTATAATAATGCGCAACTAATACGGCATTTTTATCAATTAGAAGTTGTTTAATACGTGCTTTATATTCAGCTTTTTCGGCGTCGTTAAGTGGCGCCGGCTTTGGAGGAAAGATGTAATCCTCTGGCATGATTTGTTCTGCTAAACTCATTTCTCGACCATCAGTGCACATTGCAAAATTGAGGCGAATTATACGTAATTGCGGAGCAGAATCCTAGTCTGTGACGCGAATAGTAAGGGAATATTAAAGTTTAATGAATTAAGGAGATTAAGTGTATGGTGGGTCATGATGGACTTGAACCATCGACCAATGGATTAAAAGTCCACTGCTCTACCAACTGAGCTAATGACCCATACAGGGATGAAGAATTTTGAGATGGTGGGTCATGATGGACTTGAACCATCGACCAATGGATTAAAAGTCCACTGCTCTACCAACTGAGCTAATGACCCGCTCAAAGGATATCGATATTTAAAGTAAGTGGTGGGTCATGATGGACTTGAACCATCGACCAATGGATTAAAAGTCCACTGCTCTACCAACTGAGCTAATGACCCGCTTAAGGTTTCTCGACACTTAAAAGAAAGTGGTGGGTCATGATGGACTTGAACCATCGACCAATGGATTAAAAGTCCACTGCTCTACCAACTGAGCTAATGACCCGCTCGAGGATATCAGATACTTTAAATAGTGGTGGGTCATGATGGACTTGAACCATCGACCAATGGATTAAAAGTCCACTGCTCTACCACTGAGCTAATGACCCGCTCTGGATATCATACTTATTAAGAAGTGGTGGGTCATGATGGACTTGAACCATCGACCAATGGATTAAAAGTCCACTGCTCTACCAACTGAGCTAATGACCCGCTCATACGATATCAGTCTAATTAAGAAGTGGTGGGTCATGATGGACTTGAACCATCGACCAATGGATTAAAAGTCCACTGCTCTACCAACTGAGCTAATGACCCGCTCGAGGATATCTTACACTTATTTGAAAAGTGGTGGGTCATGATGGACTTGAACCATCGACCAATGGATTAAAAGTCCACTGCTCTACCAACTGAGCTAATGACCCGCTCGGATATCTGTTCTTAATTAAGTATTGGTGGGTCATGATGGACTTGAACCATCGACCAATGGATTAAAAGTCCACTGCTCTACCAACTGAGCTAATGACCCGCTCGGATATCAAAACTTAATAAGTGGTGGGTCATGATGGACTTGAACCATCGACCAATGGATTAAAAGTCCACTGCTCTACCAACTGAGCTAATGACCCACTTAGTGCAACAAGTGATTTGAATCAATCGCCTGCTGCGGGCGCTTATAATACTTATTTAAAAAATGAGTGCAACTGAAATGCGTAGTTTTTTTCAGTTTTTACGTCTAAGCGCCTAATTTTAAACCATACTGGCAAAATATTATGCCATTACATCTTACCAAGACGTTCTGTGGCCAATTTTGCAGCAGTCGTACTTGGGTATTCTTTAATTAGAGTATTTAACAACTCTTTGGCTTTTTCAAAGTTGTTTTCTTTTTGGAAGATAATACCTAGCTTTAATAAAGCATCAGGACGTTTATTTGAATTCGGATAATTACTCACAACATCTTGGAAGTGAATCCGCGCTTGTGCGTCGTTATTCTTGATAGAAAATAACTGTCCTAACCAATAATGCGCATTTGGCATATATACAGAATTAGGGAAAGCGGTTAAAAAGTTTTGTAATTCTGGAATAGCAGCATCATAACGCTTGTCCTTCATGATCAAAGCAACTGCTCGGTCATAGGCTTCGTTTTCTGATAAATCGCTGCTGATCGCTTGTGAGTTATCAACCACAACATCGGAAGATGTCGTTGCACTAGATTGCTCATAAACTTTAGACACGCGATTTTCAATTTCTTGATACAGCTCTCGTTGTCTTTGTAATACTTTTTCAAGTTTATAACTTTGCTCCTCTGTCACCCCCCTTACTTGAGATACTTCATCTTGCAGCAAATTAAGTTGCTGCTGGAGTTCGACTTGCAACAAGTTACGCGTTTTCATCATGCTTTCTAGCTGAGCTAAACGCTGTTCAATTGTTTGGGTTGAATTTGCAGCCTCAGATACAGGAGCGGGAGCAGCCCATACATGGGTGCTCCCGCTCATCATTATGGCTGCCAAAATATATTTCGGCTTCATAATCACTCTTTCAAATTAGTAAACTAAAACCGCACGACGGTTTTTAGCAAAAGCTTCTTCAGTGCGAGACTTAACCATTGGCTTCTCTTCACCGTAGCTCACTACAGAGATTTGGCTGTCAGAAACACCTAGGCTTTGTAGGTATTTAGCAACTGACTTACCACGGCTCTCACCTAGTGCAATGTTGTACTCAGGTGTACCACGCTCATCAGCATGACCTTCGATTAGTACTTTAACGCTTGGGTTTTTTACTAAGAAATCAGCGTGTGCTTGAAGTAACTCAGCATACTGACCGCGGATACTTGATTTATCGAAGTCGAAGTATACGATTTGCTCTTGACGAAGCGCTTCATATTTCTGTTGTAGTTTCTCAGCTGCAGCTTGCTCTGGTGTTAAAGTGTTAACTTCTACATTGCTACCAGATTGTGATGCGTTAGCACCATTATTTTGATTTGCAGCACTTTCGTCAACGCTTGAAGATGAGCTACATGCTGCAAGTGTCATTACTGGTAAAGCGACCAATAAAGCTTTTAAGGTTTTGTTAAGTTGCATCGAGTATATTCCTATATCAAAAATTTATACCAGTAAAACTACTGTAAAAAAGGTGACCATGCTGGTGCCTTAACCTGTCCATCAGTAACAGGTAGACGTGCTTTGAATCTGCCGTCCATCGAAACCAGAGCTAATACCTGCTTGTTATTGTACAAGGTACTATACATAATCATAGAGCCATTCGGCGCAATACTTGGTGACTCGTCTAAACGAGTACGCGTTAGCACCTGGAATAACCCTGAATTTAATTCTTTTTTCGCAATATGGTACTTTCCTAATGTTCTATTCACCATAACAAGTTGCTTGCCATCTGGTGTAATTGAACCCGCTAAGTTCATATCGCCATCAAAGGTAGCACGCTTAGATCTACCAGTTTGTAAATTTAACTTATATATCTGAGCATTACCACCCCTTTCCGATGTATAGACAATTTCTTTGCCATTCGGGTGCCAAGACGGTTCAGTATCTATACTTCTGTGCTTTGTTAAGCGCGTTTCTTTTCGCGTTTTTAAGTCTAATAGGTAAACCTCAGTTGCACCACCTGCGTCTTTAGAAAGAACAATAAGTAACTTTGTACCATCAGGAGAAAACTGTGGCGCACCATTTATACCCGGATAGCTAGTTATGATATCTCGCTTACCCGTATATAGGTCTTGCATAACGATTTGAGATTGACGGTTTTCAAAAGTGACATAAGCCAGTTTGGTACCATCTGGTGACCAAGCTGGTGACATTAATGGCTCATTTGAACGAAGCAATACTTGCTCGTTATAGCCGTCATAATCCGCTACAACCAGTTGGTAAGGCTTATCTGTATTTTCTCGTACAATGACATAAGCAATTTTAGTTCTAAACGCCCCTTTTTCACCTGTTAGTGATTCATAAACTACATCACTGATTTGGTGCGCATAACTTCTAAAACCCGCTTCATTAATGATCGACTGGCGAGACTCTTGAATATGATCCTGACTTTTCATTAACTGACCATTGGTCATCATACGCGTTTCGCCACCGGTGATTTGCGCTCTGATCACATCAATTAACTCATACTTAACCAAGTAACGACCACCCGGTTGTTGAGTGATAGAACCGACTAAGACTGCTTCAACGCCTTTAGATACCCATGCATCGTAGTCAATGTCTTCATCTGTAGAAGGCAATTGAGGCAAATCTGCAAATGAAAGAGGTTTAAATTTACCACTTCTTGTTAAGTCAGCTGCAATAACATCGCTTAATTGCATAGGTAACTCACCTACACCTTCGAATTTAAACGGAACGATGGCAATAGGTCTTGCACTGTCTACCCCTTCGGTAATGACAATTTCAAGAGCCGCAAAAGCATAATTTTGAATAGATAAAACTAAGCAAACTAATAATACTTTGAATCGCTTGAGCATAGTTTTCCTTATAGTTCTGGTTTAATTGTTAAGTTGATATTCTTGAGTTGTTCAAACACATCTTTATCTTTGGAAACAGGTAAAGTATCCGCTAAACGAATAGCCCTAAGTGCAGCATCACAAACAAGTTTGTCCCCCCCTAGAGGTTTTACACTTGTTACTAAGCCATTAAAAGCAAGTCGAATATTTACACGACACTCTTTACCTCTCATCGCTTCATCGGTCAATAAATTTGACTGAATGCGTTGAGAGATTAGTGCCTGAAATTTTTCAACTTCGCCCATCACTTGCTGCTTTCTTAGTTTATTTCGAGCAGCTTGTTCTTGTGCTAGTTGCTCTTGAAGTAGTTGCTCTTCAAGAGCCTTCAAACGTGCTTTTTCAGCTTCTTCTGCTCTGCGCTTTTCATCTTCTTCACGTTTTTTACGTGCAATTTCAGCTTTGCGCAATGCATCTTCTTCGGCTTTTCGCTTATCTGAAGCAGCCTTCGCGGCTTTTTCTGCAGCGAGCTTTTCAGCGCGAGCTTTTTCAGCATCCGCTCTTTGCTTCTCTTCAATCTTTTTGGCTTTCTTTGCTTGAGCTTCAGCTTTACGCTTTTCTTCTAGCTTAGCTAACCTTTGCTGCTCCAATTTTTTGATTCGACGCGCTTCAGCTTCTCGCTCTTTTCTGGCTTGTTGCGCACGTTTTTCGAGATCTCTGATACGTTTTTCTTCAGCACGTTTTTTATTGTCTTCTTGCTGCTTTAGTTCAGCAATCTTTTGCTCTACTAGTTTCTGGTCAACTGATACAGCAGAGACCACTTTTTCTTCTTGTTCCTCAACAACTGGATTTAGCTGAACCTGCATGACTGTAGGTGTCGGCATTTCAAAATTTGCCGTAGCAAACAAAAAACCACCTAAGGCAATATGAAGTAGAAACGACTTAACAAATCCGCTGGTTAATGATTCCATCACTACTCCTCAAACGACTTGGTCATTAACCCTACTGACGGCACGCCTGCATTTTTCAAGAAATCCATTAATAGAAGCACTTCTTGATAAGACACACGACCCGAGCCTTTTATTAAAACAGGGGTTTCAGGATTTTGCTGAAGCTTAAGTTTGATCACAGCAGCAACCTCAACTGCATCCATAGGTGCCTCAGGATCAGTGCCTACACTCACGTAATAGCGACCCTCTGCATCAATACTGGCTATAATAGGTGGTGCTTCTTTTGTTTCCACCAAATCAGACTCTGACATCTTAGGCAAGTCGACTTTTACACCATGAGTAATCAGTGGCGCTGTCGCCATAAAAATAATGAGAAGTACCAACATAACATCGATGTACGGTACCACGTTTATTTCTGCAACCGGACGTCGTTTTTTACGTAAGTACATATTACTTGGCCTCTACCGAATTTGCAGCTTGGCGATGAAGAATATTCGCAAACTCTTCCATAAAGTTAATGTAATGACTTTCAAGCTTTTCTACATTCTTTGCAAAACGGTTATACGCCATAACAGCAGGAATCGCAGCGAATAAGCCAATAGCTGTTGCAATAAGTGCTTCAGCAATACCTGGCGCAACCATTTGTAGTGTTGCTTGCTGCACTTCACCCAATGCAATAAAGGCATTCATAATACCCCACACTGTACCGAATAAGCCGATGTAAGGGCTAATTGAACCTACTGTTGCCAAAAATGAAAGACTTGATTCTAGTTTCTCTACTTCTCTTGAAAGTGCCACGCGCATTGAGCGGTGAGTACCCTCAATGACAAGGCCCGTGCTTTGATTCGAACTTTTCTTTTGTCTTGCAAACTCTTTAAAGCCTGACACAAATAATGCTTCTAAACCTGCTGGACTACCTGTGCGTGCACTAATTTCGTTATACAACTTACTAAGTTCCATGCCTGACCAAAATTTTTGTTCGAACTTTTTAGTATCATGCATGGCTTTTGAAATAATTGACTTGCGCTGAAAAATAATTGCCCAAGAAGCTATCGACATACCCACTAACGTCAACATAACCAGTTGAACCAATAAACTTGCTTTTAATATAAGATCAATGAAATTTAGACCCGATTCCACGTTGTAATACTCCTAAAATAGTTGTGTTTGGGCATTCAGCGCCATTAGCTTATTCATCGACAATGCCACAAGCCAATAGTTCATTTAGTTTACCCAGACATTGCAGCGCTGACAATCTGATTACTACGAATTGAAGTGATTTAACGACAAACTGTTTAAATAGCATTCTTATCTTACTAACCTACTGGTTTCCTTTCTCAAATTTGATGCTTACTGTTCAAAAACCACTTTAGAATTTACCTTTATGTTGTCGTCAAAGTTTTATTTCAGTGTAAGTAATAGTTATCCAACCGAAATAAAAGTTCCATAATAAAATAGCAAAATGAATAGGCGCTTATTTATGAGAAGATAATGCATAAATCAAAGCTCTTATTCAAAATAAATGAATAAACCCTCAAAAACCCATTGGTAATACCAATTTCCAACAATAAAACTAATTACAAAAAACTTGTTCAAAATATATCATTTACTTTTAAATCATACACATAACAAACAACAGGTAGGTTTAAGATAGTGTGAAAAACAAATAAAAACCCTGTCACATTAGATTTTTTTATCTGAAATCTATAAATTTTCTAGTTTGATAACAAATCATAGAACTCGTATTATATATCCCGTTCCAGTAAGACAACTTACCGAAACAGTTTTTAGCAATATGATTCCTGATTTGTCGTATTGCTTAGTTAGATACAACTTTATGTATTTAATGTTCCCTTATTACTTCCTTCAACTTGTTGTTTTGCCCGCTTTTTTAGCGGGCTTTTTTTTTGCCCATTTTTTATTTAAGTAAAATTCAGACAAAAAAAAGCCCGAACATCAGTTCGAGCTCTTGGTATTGAATAAATTAGATTAAGCCTCTTCGCTTTCATCTCTATATTTGTCAGCAGTTTCTTTAATTAACGGCTGTAACTCACCCTTTTGGAACATTTCTAAAATAATGTCACAACCACCGATTAACTCACCTTCAACCCAAAGTTGAGGGAAAGTCGGCCAGTTCGCATAGTGAGGTAACTCAGCACGAATATCTGGGTTTAAAAGAATATCAACATAAGCAAACTGTTCACCACAAGCCATTAATGCCTGAGATGCTTGTGAAGAAAAACCACAGTTAGGCAATTTAGGTGAGCCTTTCATATATAGAATGATTGGGTTTTCAGAAATTTGTTGCTTAATTTTATCAATGGTTTCCATTTATTAACCTCTATGTGACGATGCGTAGCCATGAAAAATCGAATTCGTTGCGTGGTAAAACACGCATTTTTGGCAAATAAAACAAATAGTCTCTAACTACGCCATTGCTGTTTGCCTAAACTTGAGTAAAATACTCAGGAATTATAGTATCACTATAAAGTTAATTCGTATAGAAATCTGGACCTCAGTAGTCTATGTTTCAGTCGTAATTAGCAAAATACATAACAAATGGAGATAACCATGGCTTTTGAACTACCGTCATTACCTTATGCAATCGATGCGCTAGAACCACATATTTCTAAAGAGACTTTAGAATTTCACCACGGTAAGCACCACAACACTTATGTAGTGAAATTAAATGGTTTAGTTGAAGGTACTGACTTTGCAGAGAAAACTCTTGAAGAAGTAGTATGCAGCTCTGAAGGCGGCGTTTTCAATAACGCAGCACAAATCTGGAACCACACTTTCTACTGGCACAGCCTTGCACCAAATGCAGGTGGCGAGCCAACTGGTAAAGTTGCTGAACTAATTAATGCGAAATGGGGCTCATTCGCAGCATTCCAAGAAGCTTTCAACGATAAAGCAGTAAACAACTTCGGTTCAAGCTGGACTTGGTTAGTACAACTAGCTGACGGTTCACTAGATATCGTAAATACTTCAAATGCAGCGACTCCTTTAACAGAAGAAGGTGTAACGCCTATCCTAACTGTTGACCTTTGGGAACACGCTTATTATATCGATTACCGCAATGTTCGTCCTGAATACCTAAAAGGTTTCTGGGCACTAGTTAACTGGGAATTTGCTAACAGCAACCTGGCTTAACATCTCTTTCATTGCAGATAACTGAATAAAGGCGTCTATGGACGCCTTTTTTTATACTTCCCTCTTTGCCATTCATCAATTAAATATCTGGATTTTTTAGGCAATTTCCTAATTTCATGTCTAAGCTTTAGTTATACCTTTTACTATTAAATAGTTTCTCATTCTAAAGCTCACACAGGTTATTTGGAGGTCGTTATGACAATATTCGAACATTATCAAGCCAGATATGAAGCTTCCCAAGAAGAAGAATATTCAATCGCTGAATTTCTAGAAATCTGTAAGAACGATAAATCAGCGTATGCAAGTGCAGCAGAACGATTACTCATGGCTATTGGTGAGCCTGAGATGGTTGATACTTCAACAGATGCAAGGTTGAGCCGGTTATTTTCAAACCGTGTAATTGCTCGCTATCCAGCTTTTAGCGAATTTTATGGTATGGAAGAGGCCATTGAACAAATCGTTTCATATTTAAAACATGCTGCGCAAGGTTTAGAAGAATGTAAACAAGTACTTTATCTTCTCGGCCCGGTTGGCGGTGGTAAATCGTCGATTGCAGAAAAATTGAAATATCTAATGCAGCAAGTTCCTATTTATGCCATCAAAGGGTCTCCAGTTAACGACCACCCCCTTTCTTTGTTTAATCCTGTAGAGGATGCAAACTTACTAGAGAAAGAATATGGTATTAAGCCTCGTTATTTAAAAACAATCATGTCTCCTTGGGCGACTAAGCGCTTACATGAGTTTGGTGGAGACATCACTCAATTCAAAGTCGTTAAACGCTATCCGTCTATTTTAGATCAGGTTGGGATTGCGAAAACTGAACCTGGTGATGAAAACAATCAAGATATTTCTGCTCTGGTTGGTAAGGTAGATATTCGAAAACTTGAACATTACGCACAAAATGATCCAGATGCTTATGCATATTCAGGCTCACTGTGTTTGGCAAACCAAGGCCTTATGGAGTTTGTTGAAATGTTCAAAGCACCGATTAAAGTGCTTCACCCTTTGTTAACTGCAACTCAAGAAGGCAACTACAACGGTACAGAAGGCATTTCAGCGCTTCCATACAACGGCATGATATTGGCGCACTCCAATGAGTCTGAATGGCAAAGTTTTAAAAACAATAAAAATAATGAGGCATTCTTAGATCGTGTATACATCGTAAAAGTGCCGTATTGCTTGAGAGTGTCTGAAGAAGTCAAAATTTATCAAAAGCTTTTAGATAATAGCGAACTCTCTTCCGCGCCCTGTGCACCAGGCACCCTAGAAACCCTTGCAAAATTCGTGTCGCTCTCAAGATTGCAAGAGCCTGAAAACTCCAGCATTTATTCTAAAATGCGAGTGTATGATGGTGAGAGCTTAAAAGATACAGATCCAAAAGCTAAGTCCTACCAGGAATATCGCGATTATGCGGGCGTCGATGAAGGTATGACGGGGTTATCTACTCGCTTTGCATTCAAAATTCTATCTCGTGTGTTTAATTTCGATCATGCTGAGGTTGCGGCCAACCCTGTTCATTTATTCTATGTACTAGAACAACAAATTGAGCGTGAGCAATTTAATGCAGAAGTACAAGAGCGTTACTTAAGCCACCTAAAAGGCTACTTAATTCCTCAGTATGTTGAGTTTATTGGCAAAGAGTTGCAAACCGCTTATTTAGAGTCGTACTCAGAGTACGGTCAAAATATATTCGACCGCTATGTGACTTATGCTGACTTCTGGATCCAAGATCAAGAATACCGCGACCCTGATACAGGTCAGCTATTCGATAGAGCGGCTTTAAATGCAGAACTTGAGAAAATAGAAAAACCTGCCGGCATTTCGAATCCGAAAGATTTCAGAAATGAAATAGTTAACTTCGTATTAAGAGCTAGAGCGCACCATAACGGTGAAAATCCTGTTTGGACAAGTTATGAAAAATTACGCACTGTCATAGAGAAGAAAATGTTCTCTAACACAGAAGATCTTCTGCCTGTGATTTCATTTAATGCCAAAACGTCTGCCGAGGATCAGAAGAAACACGAAGACTTCGTAAATCGTATGGTTGAAAAAGGTTACACAGAGAAACAAGTTCGCTTGTTATCTGAATGGTATTTAAGAGTTAGAAAGTCTCAGTAAAGCGTGAGTTCTTGGAGGGTGATTTATGGCACATTTTATAGACCGTCGCCTGAATGGGAAGAATAAAAGTACGTTGAATCGTCAGCGCTTCATTAGACGGTATAAGAAGCAAATAAAAGAAGCAGTATCAGATGCAATTAAT
This sequence comes from Pseudoalteromonas sp. AWM4_233, assembly GCF_056158285.1. NCBI lineage: Bacteria > Pseudomonadati > Pseudomonadota > Gammaproteobacteria > Alteromonadales > Pseudoalteromonadaceae > Pseudoalteromonas > Pseudoalteromonas sp. AWM4_233. The sequence goes on from NZ_JBSWSZ010000001.1 coordinate 2,242,216, forward strand.
AAGAGAAGCGTCACAGATATAAGCAGTGGTGAAAGTATTTCAATACCACAGCGTGATATCAGTGAACCTGTTTTTCATCAAGGAAAAGGGGGGGATCGTGATATGATCCACCCTGGTAATGATCAATTCAGTACTGGCGATAAAATACAACGCCCCCCTTCTGGTCAAGGAGGAGGTGGCGGCGAAGGTGAAGCTAGTGATCAAGGTGAAGGTCAAGATGACTTTGTTTTTTCAATCTCGAAAGATGAGTATCTTGACCTGTTGTTTGAAGACTTAGAACTGCCTAACCTTCAACAAAGTCAACTTGATAAATTAGTGCAAATGAAAACCCACAGAGCAGGCTTTTGTAATGATGGCATGCCAAGCAATCTAGATATTGTTCGTTCCCTGCAAGGTTCATTATCTAGAAGAGTGGCTATGTCTGCTGGGAAAAAACGTCGATTAAAAGAGGCTGAAGAAGAGCTTGAGGCATTATTAAATGAGAGCGTGCCTCCAGAACATCAAATTAATAATCTTAAGTTAGAAATAGACGAGCTTAAACGTAAGATCGCAGCCGTACCTTTTATAGATAATTACGATTTGCGTTTTCGTAATTACGAAAAGCGCCCTCACCCAACAAGCAAAGCTGTTATGTTTTGTTTAATGGATGTCTCTGGTTCAATGGATCAGGCTACGAAGGATATGGCAAAGCGTTTTTATATTTTACTTTACCAGTTTCTAACTCGTACCTATAAAGATATTGAAGTCGTTTATATTAGGCATCATACCCAAGCAAAAGAAGTCGATGAACAAGAGTTTTTTTATTCTCAAGAAACGGGTGGCACCATTGTCTCTAGCGCACTTAAACTCATGGATGAAATAGTTAAAGAGCGTTATTCGCAAGGTGATTGGAATATCTATGCAGCGCAGGCTTCTGACGGAGACAACTGGGCTGATGATTCACCACATTGTACAGATATTCTTACCAATAAACTGCTTAAAACGGTTCGTTATTACGCTTATATAGAAATAACAACTCGCGCTCACCAAAGCCTTTGGCGTGAATATCAGGGCATTGCGCAAACGCATAGCAACTTTGCCATGCAGCATATTCGAAGTGTTGAAGATATTTATCCAATCTTCAGAGAGTTATTTAAAAAGAACCAAAAACAACACCAAGGCGCTGCTTAGTCTTAAGGAGGGGTTATGACATATAATCCGATCAACGATGGTCCTGACTGGACATTTGAACTACTTGAAGAGTACCAAGCTGAAATTGCTCGTGTAGCAGAGTTTTACCGTTTAGACACCTATCCTAATCAAATTGAAGTGATCACTGCTGAGCAGATGATGGACGCATACTCAAGTGTTGGTATGCCCATTGGTTATAGTCATTGGTCTTACGGTAAAAAGTTTATTCAAACTGAGCAAAATTATCGCCGAGGTCAAATGGGCCTAGCGTATGAGATTGTTATTAACTCTAACCCTTGCATTGCCTATTTAATGGAAGAGAATACTTTGCCCATGCAAGCGCTGGTAATGGCGCATGCATGTTACGGACATAACTCTTTTTTCAAAGGCAACTACTTATTTAAGACCTGGACTGATGCATCTTCTATCATAGATTATCTACTATTCGCCAAGAATTACATTTCTGAGTGCGAACAAAAATATGGTATTGATGAAGTAGAAAACCTAATTGATTCTTGCCATGCGTTGATGAACTACGGTGTTGATAGATATAAACGACCCCAGCAGATTTCAATGTATGAAGAACAAAAGCGTCAAAAGGAGCGGGAAGACTACTTACAATCTCAGGTAAATGAGCTTTGGCGTACCATTCCTAAAAACCAACAAGAAGAAACGATAGATCAGCCAAGATTCCCTTCTGAGCCACAAGAGAATATTCTATATTTTATTGAGAAAAATGCACCATTACTGGAGTCATGGCAACGGGAAGTTATCAGAATAGTTCGAAAAATATCGCAATATTTTTATCCGCAAAAACAAACTCAGGTGATGAATGAGGGATGGGCGACATTCTGGCATTACACCATCCTAAATCATTTATATGATGAAGGAAAATTATCTGACGCGTTTATGCTAGAGTTTTTGCAAAGCCACACTAATGTTGTTTTTCAACCGCCTTACAATAGCAAATTCTACTCCGGTATAAACCCCTATGCGCTTGGTTTTAATATGATGACAGATATTAGGCGTATTTGCGAAAACCCAACTGAAGAAGATAAACGTTGGTTTCCGGAGTTTGCCGGTGCAGATTGGCTTGATACACTGCATTTTGCTATGCAGAACTTTAAAGATGAAAGCTTTATTAGCCAGTTTTTATCCCCGAAACTAATTAGAGACTTCAAACTCTTTACCATTATCGACAAACAAAAAGCGCCACATTTAGAGGTCGGTGCTATTCATAATGAAGAAGGTTATCAAAAGGTTCGCTCTGCTCTTTCCGCACAGTACAATTTGAGTAACCATGAGCCCAATATACAAGTCTATAACGTTGATGTGAGAGGTGATAGATCTCTCACACTTCGCTACGTGCCACAAAATGGTATTCCACTTCATGACTCAAAAGCAGAAGTGATTAAACACCTTTATAGACTTTGGGGTTTTACTGTTCGACTTGAACAAGTGAATGAATCGGATATGGTTGAAACAATTGCACAATGCCCTAAAGAAGAAGATGTAAAAAAAGTAAGCTGAACTTAATCAGCTTACTCTTTCATTTTTTTACTAAAACAAGCAACGCGGTTACGCCCTGTTTCTTTAGCGTGGTATAAAGCAATATCAGCCGCTTCAATCCATTCCTCATGTTTTTGGAAATCGCTTGAAAAAGTAGCGACTCCAATACTGACAGTGACTTTAATAACTTTATCATCATAAAAAATGGATGATTTTTCGATTAAAGAACGCAGTCTATCAGCGAAAACCACTGCCCCCTCTTGAGGGTTATCGACTAAAGTAACTGCAAACTCTTCGCCACCATAACGACCAGCAGTATCCGATTCTCTTAACGTTTTCTTGAGCAGGTCAGAAATATGCCTAATTGCTTCATCACCGCCACCATGACCATACTCATCATTGATTTTCTTAAAGAAATCAATATCAAACATTAACAAGCTACTGGCGCCTTGGCTTCTTTGTAATCTTAGAAACTCTTTTTTAAGTTGATCTTCCCAGTAACCTCGGTTTGATAGCTTAGTTAAGCTATCTGTTCGGCTCATTTTTTCAAGCTGACGGTTAGCAAGTTCAAGGTCTTGCTTGTTCACCGCCTCATCCGTCACATCGTATATTATTAGGCAAATATGGCTCACTTCACCTGTAAGCGTGGTCAGTGGTATTATGGTTGAGTTCTGATACATGTGATCAGCTTTACCTGTGATCGGGCGGTAATTTTTAAACCTAAAAATATAAGGTTGCTGCTCCCAAATAGTGAAAGAGCGATTTTTTAAAACAAAAACAGGCTCTGTTTTACTTCTAAACCACTTCTCATCAAGGCTTGGAAATAAATCAAATATATCTTTGTCTTTTACCGCGCTCGGTAATAGCCCTGAATGGTTTTCCATAAAACCATTCCATACACAGACCTGATAATTTCTGTCTAACACAACTAGACCGACGTCAACTGTGTTGAACATATCCATCAGCCAGTGAACTTCATTCATGTCAAAATCTGCAGCAGGCATATGATTATTCTTCTAGTAAATAAGCAACTTTATATTTGAGGGTCTTAATTGAATCCTCAGTAAATAACAGCATCAGGTCACACTTAATATCGTGATCTTCAATACCGTAGCTAATCTCAATCGCTAATGTTCTTTGCCAACGACCTTTATTAGCTTTAACCAGATCTGACACTTCACAATGTTGACCCAATACAACCGGGTGTCCTTGACTAAATGGCATATCTAGCTGGCGAGACAGTCCTGACAAAATAGCACCAATTAGTATGTTACTAATATCCATCAAAAGCTCTAACTCAACCTTATTATTTAATTCCCCTGAGTAATTCATTAAAGAGGCGATTTCTTTAAAGCTGGAGTCATTTAATAATAGCAAGGCTTCACCAGACACGCCGCCGCCGATAAACCCCTGACATACGCCAGATGTCGATGCATTTGCATCAATGGCTTGAAGCGCCATGTGAAGTTCGCTCACTTCCAAGACATTAACATTTGGTATTGGTAATTCAACAAACACATTTAGTAATCGTGCAAGTAAATCACCTGCTTGACCCATTGCTACGTTGGTTAATTCTTGATAAATGTCTCGTAATTCAGAGTCTACTTGTTCACCTAATTTATGAACTAAGCTTTCACGAATTGCTCTATCCCGAATACCATGCTGCTCTATGATTTCTATCAGCTTTTCTTTATCACAGGGTTTTCGAATAAAATCAATTGCACCTAAAGACATCACACGTTCATGGGCATTTGGCTGAATATCACCAGAAACAACCACTGTAAGCACATTTAATTGCTGCTCATTGATAGCTTGAAGTACTTCATAGCCGTCCATATGTGGCATGTTTAAATCTAGGAAAAGTATTTCTGGAGAGAACTGTTTGATTTTTTCAAGGCAGTCTAAACCGTGCTCTGCAAATTCAACTTTGATATCCCAGTCTTCTGGTAACGAACGGGCCAATTGCCGACGCGCAAGTTTGGAATCATCACAAATTAATACCAATGTTGACATAAAAGCTCTCTTCACTGTTGAACTACAAGTTACCGTAATTCACTTTTGATTATAATTATTTGAAGTGCAGAACGATTGCAAATGTTAATAAATTTGGCTTAGATTTACAACGCAATTATTCTTAGTAACATATCGTTTGATTATAAGTATAATACAGTTGAAACAATTAAGTTAACCCAATAAGGAATACTTTATGCTGAAAAAAATCATACTGGCATTGAGTTTAGCTTCATCAGCCACTCTTGCTCTAGAAATTGAAGAGAATCAAATCGATAAAGGTAAAGTATTTGCACAAGGTAAAGAGGTTACTTTGTTGGGTAAAGGCGTAACAATTGGACAGCAAGCGCCAAATTTCAAAGTAGTTGATGCTCAGTTCAAAGCGGTTACATTAAATGATTTTTCAGGCAAAGCGGTATTAATAAGCATAGTGCCTAGCCTTGATACCGGTGTATGTAGTTTACAAACTAAATTCTTTAATCAAGAAGTCGCAGACAAATACAACAACATAGAAATGCTCACCATCAGTGCTGACCTACCATTCGCACAAAAACGCTTCTGTGCAGTTGAAGGCATAGATAAAATCCAAACGCTATCCGACTCAGTTTGGCGAGATTTCGGTAAGCAATATGGGCTTTATATTAAGGACATGGGCCTTTTGAGCAGGGCTATTCTGGTTTTAGACAAAGAGCACAAAGTGACATATAAACAACTAGTGTCAAACCTTGCCACAGAGCCAAATTACGAAGAGGTTATCACACACCTCAATCAGCTATCTGGGAAAACGACAGAGCTCAAAACTGACACAGAATAAAACTTAAAAAGCCGCGAATGCGGCTTTTTTAATTACTGGCTAATAATCTAGGAAATTAACCTAGTAATTCACCTAGCTGAGCGCTTACCGCTTCTACAGCCTGAGTACCATCTAAACGGTGGTACTGAGTATTGCCCTGCTCCGCTTCTGCTTGGTAGTAATCAACTAGTGGTTTTGTTTGGTCGTGGTAGATGCCTAAACGCTTACGCACTGTTTCTTCAACGTCATCATCACGAATGATAAGGTCTTCACCCGTTACATCATCTTTACCTTCCACTTTAGGTGGATTGTAAACTACATGGTAAACACGACCTGAACCAGGGTGAACTCGACGACCGCCCATACGCTCAACAATGATCTCATCTGCAACGTCAAATTCAATAACGTGGTCAATAGCAATGCCATTGTCTTTCATTGCATCCGCTTGAGGGATAGTGCGTGGGAACCCATCTAGTAAGAAACCATTTTCGCAATCAGCTTTAGCAATACGCTCTTTCACTAGACCAATGATGATTTCATCAGAAACTAGCTGACCTGCGTCCATTACTTTCTTAGCTTCAAGACCCAGAGGCGTGCCCTCTTTGATTGCAGCACGAAGCATATCACCTGTTGAGATCTGTGGAATGCCGTATTTGTCCATTAAAAATTGAGCTTGAGTGCCTTTACCTGCACCCGGCGCGCCTAGAAGGATGATGCGCATAGTGTGTTCCTCTTATTCGGGAGTTTATTTGAAGTTGTTGGGATTTTTTCACAAGCTGCATGTTATCTCAAGCAACTTATACCAATTGCTGATTAACTGCACAAAAAAAGGGGCCAAAGTGATACTTTGGCCCCTTTAATATTCAATTAAACGGCTACTTGCTTAAATCAAGCATTAGCTTGTTAAGTTTCGCTACGAATGCAGCAGGATCTTTTAAGCTACCGCGCTCTGCTAACAAGGCTTGGTCTAGTAATACATCAGACCATTGTGCAAATTTATCTTCATCTTGCTCAACGTTTAAGTGTTTCACAAGTTGATGTTCAGGGTTTAGTTCAAAGATTGGCTTTGCTTCTGGTACTGCTTGACCCACTGATTCCATCAGCTTTTGCATTTGCGAACTCATGTCGTTGTCATCGACAACCACACAGGCCGGAGAATCAGTCAAACGGTGTGTGAAGCGCACTTCTTTTACTTTGTCGCCTAATACTGTTTTAATGCGCTCAACTAAGCCTTCAATTTCTTTTTCACTTTCTTCTTGCGCTTTCTTTGTTTCTTCGTCGTCTAAATCACCTAGGTCTAAGTCACCGCGAGTAATTGATGCAAACTGCTTTTCGTTGAATTCCGTTAAGTGACTCATCATCCACTCGTCAACGCGATCAGCCATCAATAGTACTTCGATGCCTTTTTTGCGGAAGATTTCTAAATGAGGAGAGCTCTTTGCTGCTTCGAAGCTATCTGCAACAACATAGTAAATCTTATCTTGGCCTTCTTTCATACGCTCAATATATTGCTCTAAAGACACATTTTCAGTGCTTTCGTCAGTATGTGTTGAGCTGAAACGAAGTAGTTTCGCAATGGCTTCTTTATTTGAAATATCTTCAGCAGGACCTTCTTTTAATACCTTACCGAATTCATTCCAGAATGTTTGGTACTCTTCTGGTTTATTCTTGCCCATGCGGTCAAGCATCTTAAGTACTCGAGATGTACAACCTTTGCGGATCGCTTGAGTGATCTTGTTATCTTGAAGAATTTCACGCGATACGTTTAGTGGTAAATCGTTTGAATCTAGTAGACCTTTCACAAAACGAAGATAGCTTGGCATAAACTGCTCAGCATCATCCATAATGAATACGCGTTGCACGTAAAGTTTCAAACCACTTTGATGGTCACGGTTCCATAAATCGAATGGTGCTTTTTTAGGAATATAAAGCAAGCTCGTATACTCAGTCTTGCCTTCTACTTTGTTGTGAGCCCACGTTAGAGGCTCTTCCCAGTCATGACCTACGTGCTTATAGAACTCTTTGTATTCTTCGTCAGACACTTCTGATTTGTCACGCGTCCAAAGCGCTGTCGCACGGTTGATTGCTTCCCACTCGCCTGGTTGCGCCGGGATTTTCTCACCGTCAGGACCTTCAGACTCTTCAACTGGTTGCTTATACATTTCAACAGGAATTGAAATATGATCTGAATACTTAGTTACAATGCTACGTAAACGGTACTCTTCTAAAAACTCTGTTTCGTCTTCACGTAAATGAAGGATAATCTCTGTACCGCGCGATGCTTTCTCAACTTCAGCCAGTGTGAATTCACCTTCGCCTTTTGAGTGCCACTCTACAGCTTTTTCTTCACCTGCTTTACGTGTTACAACCGTTACTGCATCAGCAACAATAAATGCTGAATAGAAACCAACACCAAACTGACCTATTAATTGTGAGTCTTTTGCTTGGTCACCAGATAAGTTTTGGAAAAATTCGGCAGTACCCGACTTTGCAATCGTACCCAATGAGTTGATCACTTCTTCGCGGGTCATGCCAATACCGTTATCTGAGATAGTCACGGTTTTTGCGTCTTTATCGGCACTAATACGAACGCGTAAGTTTGCATCACCCTCGTAAAGGTCACCGTTTTGCAGCGCTAAAAAGCGAAGCTTGTCAGCAGCATCCGATGCGTTTGAAACCAATTCACGTAAAAAGATCTCTTTGTTTGAATATAAAGAGTGGATCATTAGGTTTAGTAATTGTTTGACTTCTGTTTGAAAGCCTAATGTTTCTTTTTGAGCTGTGGTCATCTTTATCTCCGATTAAACCAGTATTTGCACAGTGTTATGAGATATATGGGGCGAGGAAAAATAACTTCAAGAGGAAATTTGAAATTTTTTGCGCTGCAAAGACTACAGCGCAAAAAAAGCATGTTTAGTTTTGAACTTGGGGCTTCCAACTATCTGACCAAGCATTGAACAATGCTTTCACAAGCGATGCCATTGGGATTGCAAAAAATACCCCCCAAAAGCCCCACAAACCGCCAAAGAATAGCACTGCAACAATAATAAATACTGGGTTAAGGTCTACCGCTTCAGAGAATAAAAGTGGAACTAAAACATTACCGTCTAAGGCTTGAATGATCCCATACACAATCAAGATGGTCCAAAATTGCGTATCTAATCCGAATTGGAACATAGCCACCGCCGCTACCGGAATAGTCACTAACGCTGCTCCTACAAATGGAATAAGCACTGAGAAACCAACTAATGCTCCTAGTAGCGCCGCATAGCGTAAATCTAGAATCCAGAACGCGACAAATGTGGCAGTACCAATAATGAGAATTTCTAGCACCTTACCACGAATGTAGTTCATGATCTGATGATCCATTTCATTCCAAACTTGCTGAATAAGACGTCTGTCTTTAGGCACCAATACAGACATACTTTTAGTAAGTACATCTTTGTCTTTTAACATAAAGAAAACTAATAACGGCACTAAGATTAAATATATCATCCAAGCGACAATATCTTTAATGGAGGTTAATGAGAACGATAAGATTACTTGGCCTGCTTCAAGAATTTTATTCTCTGTACTGGCAACTAATGCTTTTACTTGTTCACTTGAGATAAGCGTGGGATATTGATCTGGAAGATGTAAAAGTAAGTCTTTGCCCTCTTCTAACATCACTGGCGCTTCTTGTAATAAATTACTTAGCTGTTGCCATAATACTGGTATAAGCCCCAATGCCATGGTCAGCAACACGCTAGAAAAAAGTAAAATAATAAAACTTGTTGCTAACACACGGCTTTTTATAACATTTTCAATTTTAGCAACTGGCCACTCTAATAAATATGCAATAACCAAAGCCACCAATACAGGAAGAATAAATGGGCCAAATAAATAGAGCGAAACAGCCAGCCCTAACACAATAAACAGAAGCGTGACGGAATTTGGATCAGAAAATTTATTCTTATACCACTTTGAAACAAGTTCAAACATATTAAAAATTCACCTCTATATATGGATAGGGTTTAGCATCATGATACTGAGTGAAGCTAAACTTTTTTGTTTCTAAAAAAACTAAAATGTCATTTATCAGTTGCGCTTGTTCATAAATAAAACACACAGATTGTTTCTTTACTTGTGCTTGCTTTAACTGAAGTTTAAATTGAACAAATAATTGTGGGCACTGATAAGTACTTAAATCAATTCTTAAACACATAACTGCTTTACCAAGTTTCACCCGCGATAGTGTAACACTAAAAAATTAAACATAACCATCTACAAAGTAGATAGCTCTGTAACAATCGTTTATTCTATAAGTAGTTTTATTTTTCTATACGCGTATTTATGGCAAGAGTTAACAACAAAGCAAAGCTACCTGATAACCCGACATTAAAAGACATCAACTGGTACAAAAAGCAGCTTAATTGGGGTGAGCTACCACCTTTCTATCATTTAGTTGCTTCATCTGTAAGTGAGAGTGACGGGCTTTTCCAACATGGGTTTGATAATGCAGTGACTCGCCTAGTTGATAAACGTAACTGGAATTTAACGATACTCGATGGTGAAGAAGATGATAATGGCAACATCTTTTGTGAAAATAAACCTAGAATAGCCATAGACCAAGTGTTTACTGACCGTGGGTTTGAGTTATGGGCACTTCCATACGCAAAAGATAAACCCTTAGAAACTGATATGTTAATTAAAGACAATAAGTTTCTAGAATTTAATACTTGGGACCCTCACTCGATGAAGACGTTACTGCGCTTCAATCAACTTCATAAATTTATTGCATTCTATTTCGAGCGTGGCGATGTTGCAGACAAAGCCCTTATCCTTCATTCTCACAAAGTAGTACATAAAATTATTACGTATCTAAAAAAAGAAATGAACGTTGTTACAGTTAAAGGGGTCTCAATAAAAGAATTCTATCAACTGTGCGAAAAAGACAGCCGCATGTGTAGTGATGAAATTGACTTAGCTCAGATCATGCTCGGACTTAGCGGCAATAAGGAATAACATGCTCAAAAGCTTATTGCTGAGTGGTTTGCTCAGCACTATGCTACTGTTTTCAAGTAGTTCAAACGCCCAAACAGACTTTAAATTGCCCGACTTAGGGTCATCAGCTTTAGAAGTGCTCCCCATAGATAAAGAAAAAGCCTTGGGTAAAGTCATGATGATGCAGATAAGAGGCGGGTCACCACTCGTCCAAGACCCTGTTTTGGATGAATACATATCTTCTCTTGGCAATAAGCTGGTTGCAAATGCCAACAATGTGCGTTTTCCTTTCACATTCTTTATGATCAACAATCAAGCTATTAATGCATTTGCTTTTTATGGTGGTCATGTTGGTATTCATACCGGCTTAATTGCGCAATCAGATAACGAAAGTCAACTTGCCTCGGTGCTAGGTCACGAAATTGCTCATGTTACTCAAAGACACCTAGCGAGACGTTTACAACATCAAAAAGATAATTCAGCAATGACTGTCGCAGGTATTGTCACTGGCATACTTGCAACGATAATTGCGCCTGATGCTGGCATGGCAATCCTGTCGGCAAGTACTACTCAGGCGGGTTTAAGTCAATTGTCTCACAGTCGAAAAGCTGAGCAAGAAGCAGATCGCTTTGGAATGCAAACCTTATATAACGCAGGATTCGATCCCTCTCAAGCTGGTGCCTTTTTAACAAAATTGTCAAACCAAGTACGTTTTCAAACCAAACCGCCTGCATTTTTACTGACTCACCCACTGCCTGATTCTCGGGTTTCAGATGTGAGATTAAGAGCGCAACAATATCAACCAAGGCAAATACAGCCAAGTCAAGACTTTAACTTAGCTAAAAGCCGTGTCATTGCAAGATATCAATTAGACAGCAAAGATGCTCAAGCTTTTTTTGAGAATGAAATTCGGAAATCAACTTCACTAGATAAAAAGCATCTAGAATACGGTCTTGCCATCAGCTTACTAGACCAAAAACAAGCTAAAGAAGCTGAAAAAATATTGCTGCCCCTACTTGATGACGAGCCTAACAACTTATTTTATTTAGATGTTTATACCGATATTTTAATTAGCCTTGGGCAATCGGAACAGGCGGTAGAAGTATTAACCAAACATAATAATTTACGACCAAATAATCAGGTATTGGCTTTAAATTACGCCAACTCAGCAATTAAAGCAAAGCAGTATGATATTGCTGAGCAAACCCTAAAATTGTTTTTACTCGATGAGCCAGAACACATACTTGCAAAAGAGTTGCTCGCTGAGCTCTATAAGAATAATGGCGATCAGGCTGCCTATTACGAAGCCAAAGCAAGTGTGCTCGCTTCTTACGGTGCTTTCCTCAAAGCCGCTGATGAGGTACAACGTGCACTAAATCATGTTGATACTTTAGAAACCGTCAAGAAAACCAGACTCAAAGCGCTTTTAAAACAATATAGACAGATGCAGAAAGAGCTTGCCAAACTTTAAGTCTTTGCCTCGTTCACTTAAAATACGCAAAATTTAATTTAGGAAATGAATATGTCTGTAACCATTTATCATAACCCGCGTTGTTCAAAATCACGAGAAACGCTCGCTTTACTAGAAACGAATGGTGTGACACCAGAAATCGTTGAATATTTAAAAACGCCCGTTGATTTAACCACTTTAAATACTTTACTTGCTCAGTTAGGTTTTGAATCAGCGCATCAACTTGTCCGCAGTAAAGAAACACTTTACAAAGAATTGGGTCTGAATAAAGACACAGATGAGGCCGCCCTTAAACAAGCAATGTTAGAGCACCCTAAACTGATTGAGCGCCCTATCGTAGTGAAAGGCGATAAAGCAGCAATTGGTCGTCCACCTGAGTCTGTGCTGGCTATTCTTTAATGTCCACATTATTGGTTTTGTTTCATTCTAGCCACGGCTCTGTAAGAGCCATGGCCAATGAAATTGCAGAAGCTGCAGAGGCACAAGGCGCAACCGTGTTGCTTCGCACTTTCGAACAACGAGAAGCTCATGACATCGTCGTCTCAAAAGACGACCTGTTGCGTTGTGATGCACTTGCATTTGGCACACCAACTCGGTTTGGCATGATGGCAGCACAAGCTAAACTATTCTGGGAAACAACCAGTGATATATGGTTAAAAGGTCAGCTAATTGACAAGCCGGCTTGCGTATTTACTTCTTCAAGTAGTATGCATGGTGGTAATGAAGTAACATTACTTAACTTGTCGCTACCATTGCTACATCATGGCATGATGTTATTAGGTGTACCCTATGATGTGCCTGAATTATCTCAAACTACCACTGGTGGCACACCTTACGGTGCCAGTCATGTTGCAGGCACTGCAAATACATCAATGCTCAGTGAGACAGAAACGAGAATCTGTCGCTCTGTTGGAAAACGTCTCATTACAATTGCTGAAAAATTAAAATGACATCTGTAGAAAAAAAGCCGCTAACTAAGCGCTTTCAAAATATGGCTTTAACAGGCTACGTAGGCTTGCTGATTTTAATGCCACTGTGGTTATTTGTACTTTCTCCTAGAGAAGCTCACAGTCTTGGGTTTATGTTTACGGTATATATTCTTCCGCTACTGTTACCCTTAAGAGGATTCATAAAAGATAACCCTTACACATACGCATGGGCAAACTTTATCGTATTGATTTACTTCTTGCATGGATTCACCTTATTGTGGATTGCAACTGATGAACTACTTTGGGTGCTGTTAGAACTACTCTTTGCAAGTTTGATGTTTGTTGGCTGTACTTATTACGCGAAACATAGAGGCCAAGAACTGGGGTTAAGAATTCGTAAGCTTAAACAAGATCTCGCTGATGAAAAAGCAGCACACGAGCATACTGAAGATCGTGATTGATACCAATCCTTTATATTCAGTTTAAATATAGAAAAAGAGCACCAACTGGTGCTCTTCTTATTTGTAGTCTGCATTGTAAAACAGAAGATAAATTAACTTGTTAAGACGGTAAATAGCACAAGCAGTGATAACATGATTTGTAAACTCGTACTCAAATAGGCTTTTCCGTAAAGAAGCTTTAAAGACCATGGGTGACGTTTAACCGGATACAAGGCCCCTTTTTTGATTTTCCGAGATAGAGAAATAAGCGCAATACTTAAGATAGAAAAAAGCCACACACTTTCACTTTTATAATCAAAAGTATCACTAAAGAATAACGATAGCTGAAGTGGAAATGCAAAACATACTATTGCCAAAAAAATGTGCACTAGTCTGATTTTATTATATTGCTCCCCTTCTGACAGCTCTTTAATACCATGCTGTTCAAGCGTCTTCTTCGCGATAAATGCACCATGCTTCAATGCTAAACGGTAAGGTGTTTGCCCTAACTCATTAACAACTTTTGCCTTACAACCATGCTTGAAGAGTAAAGAAATCATGGCTGAAGAATTAGACAGAACCGCGAAGTGCATTAACCCATTCCCCTGCTCGTCTTTTTGGCTAAGATTTTGTGAATCAATAAGTTGTTCGACAATACTCACAAAGCCCTGCTCGATAGCATACATAAATGCGTTTTTGCCATGCTCGTCAACTAATGTCGCTCTTGCACCTTGCTTTATATATTCAATCAGTTCTGCTTGTTTTACATGCTCTGAGGTGATCAAATTGAGCAGAGCTTGTTCTAAAAGGTTTTTAACTTCATCTTCATCAATTAAGTGGCTCAGTAAATCAAAAACAGGTTCATCTGAATTAGCTTGAGTAAGTAAATATTGTGTCGTTTCATCCAAGCTTTGCAAACAATCAGGAAGAAGTGCTATCAGAGGCTCTTTTAAAACATCTTGTCGCCAACAGGTGAGTAGTTGTTTTGGTGGCAAGTTTATACCATTTTGTATCGTCCAAAGTATGACATCAGCCATAGCTTTATCAGACAACAACTCAAAAAAATCAGGGTATGAAACACAGTTAAGCTGGGCGTTAATTTGACTGTATTGCGCTAGACGCTGAATAAGCATTAAAACGATTGCTTGATGATCGAGCCCTGCCTGATTGAAATGAGAAACCAGCATTTCCGTATACGTGCGGTGTTCTTCTTCATATTCATCGATATGTTGAAAATGACACGCTTCAAATGGATCTAGCGGCTTAAGCCAAATCAAATAGAAAACTGGCGGTAAAATGGTACTTTCAACGCCTTGCTCATCGGTTAAGGTCTGACATTCAGGCCAAGCTTCTAGTGCATCGAGAATGAATGCGCCATTTTGCTCCGCAAGCCCTTTAAGAAGTAATGGATATTGTGCAGGCCAAATTAAAACTTTTTCCATCAATTACTCACAAAGTTTGAAGCTATCTGTATTAATCTTAAATGCGCAGATCATAGCAGCTCATATATATAAAATCTTATTTTTTCAGCTGAATTCAAGGTATCTTAATGAAACTTTCGAAATTATAATGACAATATAATTTTAAACCGATTTAAGGGCCCTATCATGGCATCAACTAAATTCGAGACTTGGCAAGTCATCCTTATCATTATTGGTGTTCTAGGTATTATTTGGAGTAATATCGCGCTGCTTAAGTACTCAGCTAAATATGATATAAAGAAGAAAATTGATAAGCAGATAAAACCAGATAATGAAAAAGAAGAGTAAAGCTTACATCCTTTACTCTTCCTGAATACCTTACACTAACCAATGCGCCATTAAAGCAATCACAGGTAATGTTACTAACGTTCTTAGAATAAAAATTGTGAATAATTCTAGGATGTTAACCGGGATTTTACTACCCAGAAGTAAAGCGCCAACCTCAGACATATAGATAAGCTGTGTCACACTCATCGCTGCAACAATAAAGCGCGTTACATCACTTTCAATGCTGCTTGCAGCAAGAATTGAAGGAATAAACATATCAGCAAAGCCAACAACGATAGTTTGTGCTGCTTGGGCCGCTTCTGGCACTTGTAACAATTCAAGGTATGGAACGAATGGCATCCCTAAATATTGAAAAACAGGCGTATATTCAGCAATGATCAGTGCAAACGTACCTACAGCCATCACCACTGGAAGCACAGCAAACACCATATCTAGTGCGTTGGTCATCCCTTCTTTCAATGTCCCTTTAACACCCGGTGCTTTTTCAGCTTTCTCTAGTGCTACAGATAACGCATGTTGAAACAAGGTTTTACCTTCGGGTACTGCTTCTGCATCGTGCGCAGGTTCAGTGCCATCAATATAGGTTGACTTTTTAAAGCTTAAAGGCGGTAATCGAGGTACGACAATCGCAGCAACAAAACCTGCTAAACATACGGTTAAATAGAAAGGGGCAAATAAATGTTCAAGCTTTACTTGGCCAATTACTACTAAGCAAAAAGTAATCGAAACAGCAGAGAAGGTCGTTCCAATAATGGCAGCTTCTTTTTGTGTATAGTATTTTTCTTCATATTGACGGGCTGTCATTAAAATACCCACACTACCGTCACCTAACCAAGAAGCCACACAGTTAACCGCACTTCTACCAGGCACTCCGAACAGTGGACGCATTACTTTTGTAAGCAAAGTACCCACCAGTTCTAATAAACCGAAATTAAGTAATAAAGGTAACAATAATCCCGCAAGTACAAACACAGAAAAGAGCACAGGTAACAGGTCGTTCAGTACCAAGGCACCGGTATGCTCAGCATGGATAAAAGCAGGACCTACTTTTAAAAAAGTCATTAATATAAATGCTGCACCCAATAAACGGGTCACTAACCAAACCCAACTCACATCAAACAAATGTTTAAACAGCGCGAACTGCATCAAGGCTTTTGGCTTCAACAGTTTGGCGACTAAACTTAAAACAGCCGTAACACAGACAACCCCTACAATCATAGCGTGAATAAAAGGAGCAACAAATGCTTGCAGTTTTTTAGCTAGTACAGCAATGGGAATAGTCATTGCTTCTCCAACTGAGACCGGTGTCATAAACAAAAATACACCGATTAAAGACGGTACAATAAACGCAAACAAAGTACGCCAGTGCACTTTATCTTGCTGATAAGGTTGAGTTGTCATTGTTATTTACCTATAAAACGCAGAAAAGAGCCGCAGCTCTTTTCTGTTCTTTAAATATTACTTGTTTAGATTGATAAGCCTTTGCTACCAATTGCTTTATTTAGCTTCTGTTGTAATTCACTTAACAACTCAGCGGTTAAAGCTTCACCATCATTGTTGCGCCATGTCACTGATGACTCTTTATCTGATAACGAAGATATTTTGATACGATAATCACCTTCTTCAATTGGTAGAATAGTCACTTCATCACCCCAAATAGAGTCCCATACGCTATCTTCAGGCTTTTCATATCTAACATGTAATTCGTCTTTTTCACCATCAACACTGATAATAGTAAAATTAAGACGCTCTAAAACATTGGCTAGATTTGCAATGACAACAATAAGTGGTTGTGCTGCAACCATAGCAGCATTGCCTTTCGGGTCAAAACCCATATCTAATGCCAGTTGCCCTTGCTGTTTACGAAGTTCAACAAGTAATACACGGTATTGATAATCGAACTCAGCAACAACTTGATTAAGCGCACGCACTTCTAATTGCTGTTTAAGTAAATCAGTTAATTCAACTTTATCACTTTGGTAGTCGACAAGTTCAGCACTTAACGACGCGGTTCTTTGATGTTCACTTTGAGAAACCGTGAATTTATATTTTTGTTTAGACGGCGTAGTCTCTTCTTGCCAAAACCATTTTGAAGAAGGCGTGATCACTGAATACCAATCGCTAAGTGCTTCACCTTGATTTTTGTTCATGCTTTCAAAACCAGTTTGGTTTTCAGCAATGACAGAATCAACGGCTTGCCAGATAAATGAAGTTAAATCTTCAATGCCATCGTTTTTATCAAAAAATACTCTAGCGAGTTTGTCATTTTGTTCAACCCAAGAGCCAGCAGCAAGTGTGAGTACTTGTTGAGGCGGGCGCACTGCAAGTGCCTCAGTATCATTATTGTACTGTGCTTCTTGCATAACATACGTTGGATCTTTGTAAGGCTGTTTTAGATCACCCGGAACTTGAACTGCTTTATTAATACGGTAATTTCTTTTGTGGTGGGTGTCATTTGTGAAAACACTACATCCAGATAAACCAAGGATCACGCCTAACGCGACCGTTTTTGGGATCCAATACTGCACTGATTATTCTCCTTAGCAGACCCTGTTATTTAGTTATATGAGTCGGGTATGCTTAGTTTGGTTCACTGTAAAAGCGAAAATTATTATTGTGACTAAACTTTCTTATAAATTTTAATCACTTAGAATCTTTTACTTAAAAAATTCTCAATATGTTACTTGTCTATCCACACAAACACAAGAAACGCCAGCCTATTAAAAGTTGATAAGCACAGTTACTGTGCGTTATTAAGCGTATTGTGATACACTCTCGCGCGGCTTTTTCATTGGAAAAGGTTTGTTCATGTTCAATACATTAACAAACACATTGTCTGAATGCTCAGATGGCTTTTGCTCAGCGCAATGCAAAAAGTAAATTATCGAATATTTTAAAATTCGACAAGCATGATGAACTTGCGCTAGCTCAAAGCATGTAATGTTCTGTTGTGTCGAAATAAAGCATTAAGAAAACGCATTTACTTAGAGAAGCAGCGTTGCTGTTTTCGTTTAGATGCATACGAAACAAATAAATTAATTTGGCGACTTAATGACCGCATTTACAAACCAACAATTAGTACTAACTGCAATCGGCGAAGATCGTTCTGGTATTGTTAGTGAACTCACTCAACTCGTCAGTGACTGCCATTGCAATATCATTGATAGTCGTATCGCCATTCTAGGGCGAGAGTTTACCTTCATAATGCTTCTTAGTGGCGATATGGCCGCCATCAGCCGTGTTGAACACACCTTACCTGTTAAAGGCATGGAGCTCGGTTTGCTTACAATGATGAAGCGTACCAGTTCTCATACTGAAGACGATTATATTGGTGCTTATAATTTAGAATACACGGGCATAGACGCGCCAGGCACACTCAGCAAAGTGACACGTTTTATCGCAGAGCATAATGTCAGTATCGCATCATTAAAATCTGACACGTATGAACAAGACAATGAATTACATATGCGCTGTGAGTTAGAATTAAATTTACCTGCACAGATCGATCTTGACGATTTCAAAGTACAATTCGAAGCACTTTCAAGTACACTCAATGTAGATTACATTTTAAGACGTATTCGCTAAGGATATATATGAACACATTAAAAGCAGGTGACAACGCACCTTTATTCTCGTTACAAAACCAAAATGACGAAACAGTCGAGCTAAAAGCCTTATTAGAATCAAACCAAGTTTTAGTTTACTTCTACCCTAAAGCGTCAACGCCGGGTTGTACGGTACAGGCAGAAAACCTGCGTAACGAAAAGGCACAACTTGCCGAACTTAATACTATTGCGGTTGGTATTAGCCCAGATCCAATCAAGCGTTTAAAGAACTTCGAAACTAAGAAAGTGTTAAACTTTGACCTATTATCTGACGAAGATCATGCCATTGCAGATGCTTTTGGTGTGTGGGGGTTAAAGAAGTTTATGGGTAAAGAGTACGACGGTATTCACAGAATTAGTTTCTTAGTGTCTCAAGATGGTAAAATCAAACATGTGTTTAATAAATTTAAGACTAAAGACCATCACGAAGTCGTTATTAACTTCCTGAAAGAAAACGCATAATCTTATTCTTCTAAAAGTAAAAAGGTATGCTAAACGCATACCTTTTTTGTTTTACGCCCAACCTAAATTACTTCTTGTTGTGAATCGCATCTAAGCGTGCTAATAGGCTCGATGTATCAAAACGACCACCACCAAGAGCTTGAACGTCAGCATAATATTGATCAACCATTGCGGTCAGTGGAATACTTGCGCCGTTGTTTCGCGCTTCATCAAGGGCAATGCCCAAATCTTTACGCATCCAATCCACCGCAAAGCCAAACTCATATTCACCCGCTAACATGGTTTTATAACGGTTTTCCATTTGCCATGAACCAGCAGCGCCCTTTGAAATTGTCTCAATGACTTTTTCACCATCAAGGCCCGCTTGCTTAGCAAAATGAAGTCCCTCTGCTAATCCTTGTACTACACCTGCAATACAAATTTGATTAACCATTTTACAGGTTTGACCTGCACCAATAGGCCCTAATAACTGGCTAAAACGACTAAAAGAAGCCATAACAGGTTGCACTTTATCAAATACTGACTTTTCACCACCGACCATAACAGTCAACACGCCATTTTCTGCTCCTGCCTGACCACCTGATACGGGCGCATCAAGAAATGCAACTGATTGCTCTATCGCCTTTTGAGCCACTTCTTTCGCCACTTTTGCTGATGTGGTTGTATGGTCGACTAAGATAGAACCTGACTTCATACCCGCAAGCACGCCATCTTCACCATACACAACCGAGCGTAAGTCATCGTCATTACCAACGCACATAAATACAATTTCAGCCTGCTCAGCTGCCAATTTTGGCGTAATTGCAAAATCACCGCCATGCTCTCTAGCCCAAGCTTCAGCTTTAGCTGTAGTGCGATTAAACACGGTTACCTGATAACCCGCTTTCTGTAAATGTCCAGCCATTGGAAAGCCCATGACACCTAAACCGATAAACGCCACTTTCATTGACATAAAATTGTCCTATTTCTTTGTTAGGGTATGAAGATTGGAGCTTTTATACCCAAGACGCTTGGGTATGGCAAATGAAATAGACACATGCGGATTAAAAATAAAAAGCAATCTACTCGCTTTGGATGTATTAATTATGGATAACATTTATAGATACAGTATTGATTTACTTAATGGCAAAAAACTTCCAATGAGTACCTTTGAAGGTAAAACCTTGCTCATCGTAAACATTGCCAGTAAATGCAGCTTTGCAAACCAAGTTGCCGGATTAGAATCTCTCTATAGAGAATACAAGAAAGATGGTTTTGAAATATTAGCAGTACCCTGCGATCAATTTGGTCATAGCGAGCCTTTATCAGGTGAGCCTTTACTCGACTCTTATAATAAGTACTTCACTGCCAGTTTTTATATTTCTCAAAAGCATCATGTGCTTGGCCCTGATGCTCACCCTATTTTCAACTATTTGAAAACGCATACCCGTGGCATAGTGCAAAATCGGGCAATTAAATGGAATTTCACTAAGTTTTTAGTAAACTCAAAAGGTGAACTCGTCGCACGTTATGCGCCTAGAACCAAACCAGAATCACTAAAAACCGCTATTGAGAGTCAGCTTTATGATGAAAGTCGCCTTGTTCAGCTCGCAAAGGTATGAACAACCCTATTTCGAACACGCATTATCAACTACCAGCAATATTAGCGTCTCGCATTTTAGCGAAGCATTAAATGTTCAAACTGCGCCGCTATGTTCGGGCTTTCAAGCTGTCTGCGTCTTTGTAAACGATGACTTATCAAGCCCTGTATTAGAATTGTTAGCTGAGCAGGGCATACGCTGTATCGCACTAAGATGCGCAGGCTTTAATAATGTCGATATGGCATGCGCTAAAAAACTCGGGATCACCGTGGTTCGTGTACCGGCCTACAGCCCTGAAGCCGTAGCAGAGCATTGTATTGCCTTAATGCTAACGCTCAGTCGTAAAACCCATAAAGCTTATAACCGAGTGAGAGAAGATAATTTCGACCTAAATGGCTTGCTCGGTTTTAATCTACATAAAAAAACGGTCGGTATTGTTGGTGCGGGGAAGATTGGCCAAGCCTTGATCCGAATTCTCAATGGCTTTGGTGCGGAAGTTTTAGTCTTTGACCCTAATGTTGGTGAAGGTTCTTATACTCAAGTTAGCCTTGATATGTTACTTGCCCAAAGTGATATCATTTCGTTGCACTGCCCTTTAAATGAAGCCACTCATCATATCATTGATGAAGCCGCATTTAATAAAATGCAAGAAGGAGTCATGCTCATTAATACTAGCCGCGGTGCGCTAATAGATACTAAAGCCTGTATTCAAGCACTTAAATCAAGAAAATTAGGTTACTTGGGATTAGATGTCTATGAACAAGAGTCTGAACTGTTCTTCAAAAATCGCAGTGAAGAAATTTTGCAAGATGACTTATTCGCTCGCTTAGTGAGTTTCCCTAATGTACTTATTACAGGTCACCAGGGGTTCTTCACAGAAGAAGCACTGGAGCAAATTGCTGATGTGACAATTGGTAACTTGAGCGACTTTAGTCAAAACAAACCACTATTGAATGAAGTGAGCTAACTTAAACTAAGTTCGTGTAGCCACGCAAAATTGTCGGTTTTCATCAAGCTTGATATGCAAGTCGCTACGCACACTCAAGCTTTCAATACCCCAACGCGTTAATCGCTCGAAATATTGAATAAAGGCAGTGACTTCTTTGTCACTCATGCCAGTTCCGGCTCGATTTATCAGCTGGTGTTCTTGCTGCAAACGCCAACTGTACACACGCTCGAAGCTTTGCGCATTCAAAAAGACCAATTTATCGAAAAGTGCAAACAAGGTTTGATACTCATCCGATAAGAATTGGTTTACTCGATCACGATACATCCCATTTGAGTCTTTCGTTGCTTCAAGATTATTCACCGGGCTATTTAACTGTGCTGCACTTTGAGGCATTAGCCCAAGGCACCAACCTTCAAAAATAAGCACCTTGGGCTTATTTGTGCATTTTAACCAGTTAGCACTGCTATATGGCTCATCGGTCGCCTTATTAAAATGAGGCAGGATAAAATCCTCAGTATTTTTAAATCGTTTTACTTGCTCAATGGCAAAAGCAGTATCGTGCGTACCTGGCACGCCTCGTACTTTGAAAAGTGGATGGTATTGAATAGCTCGCTCTGCTCTTTGCGATTTTGATAAATAAAAGTCGTCTAAAGAAACAATTTCAGTGGTAATACCTTGGCTCTCTAAGTAACTCTTTATATAAGCTGATAATGTTGATTTACCACTGCCCTGAGCACCATTAATGGCTAAACAAAATGGGCTCTTTTGATGTGATAATACTGGCTCTAACCAGTCGATCACACACTGCACATTTTCTGGGTAACTTTTTAAAAGAGTATGCTTCTCTAAAAACTCTGTTTGCCAACGCATATTGACCTCTTATAAATGAAACACATATAGAAAAGGCCGCAAGGGCGGCCTTTTTGAGTACGTGTAAGCTTATTAAGCTTGTCTTGCTTCTAACATGATACGTTTCATATCACGCACGGCTTTTTCAAGGCCGTCAATCGCTGCGCGAGCAATGATAGCGTGACCAATGTTTAGCTCATAGATTTCAGGCATTTCAGCAATCGGCTTTACATTGTGGTAATGCAGACCATGACCCGCATTCACTATGATCCCTAGCCCGTGCGCATATTTCACACCTTCGCGAATACGTTCAAGCTCTTGGGTCATTTGTTTGTCTGTTTCGGCATCGGCATAAGCACCTGTGTGGATCTCGATATAAGGTGCTCCCGTTGCTTTTGCAGCATCAATTTGTGCTTTATCTGCATCAATGAATAACGATACTTTAATACCCGCAGCTTCTAGTTTGCTTACTGCGTCGCTGATTGCTGCTTGATGTGAAATAACATCAAGGCCACCTTCAGTGGTTAATTCTTCACGCTTTTCAGGTACTAGGCACACATATGCAGGCTTCACTTCAAGCGCAATATTGATCATTTCTTCAGTCAGCGCGATTTCAAGATTCATACGAGTTTGAATGGTTTTTGCCATTACATAGACATCTCGGTCTTGAATATGACGTCTGTCTTCACGTAAATGTATGGTAATACCATCAGCACCTGCATGCTCAGCAACCGCTGCCGCATGCGCAGGGTCTGGATAACTTGTACCACGAGCTTGTCTTAGCGTTGCAATATGGTCGACGTTAACGCCTAATAAAATATCTTTCATTGCCTTACCTTGATAAAAATAATTCTCGACTCTTTAAAGCCTTGTTTCCTAAAAGTGGTTTTAATAAATACCGACTTAAATACTTTGCTGGTTTGCGCACCTCAGGTTCTGCAAACTCCCCACTTGCCATAAGGTTAAGTACTTTACCATTAAACCCCATTTGCGGATTGTCGGTAACAACAAAACCTAATTCTGGAATATACTGGTAATAGTATTTATCTTTTATCTCATCACCATCGGCATCCATGTCAAACTCAACCCCAAACCCTAAAGCTTCAAGTAACTGATACTCATACGAACGTAATACGGGTTCGAAGTCATTACAGTCTACTAATTGTTTTAGGTGTTTTTGATATAGCTCGTAAATATATTCTTGTGGCTCACTGGCTGGGATCACTCTATAGCTGAGCTCATTCAAATAAAACGCACAATATAGCGGCTTGCCTTTTAAAGGAAGTGGGTTTTGTACTAACTCGAATTGGTTTAAGTATTTTAGGTCGTAGTTGCCAGCATAACGGCACAAAATTGGGGTGAATGGTTGAAGTTGAGCACTGTGTTTAACCGACTGTTTACCTTTTAGCCTGGCCAACATGGTTAGATGGCCGACACCTTCAACAAGCATACTTAGCATTGCCTGAGAGTCACTGTACGGACGTCTATGCAGTAAGTAAGCTTGTCGAAAGTCGTTATGCAATCAGTCTTCTCCGTAGCCTAGAGAGCGAAGTGCACGCTCATCGTCAGCCCAGCCAGACTTCACTTTTACCCAAAGTTCAAGAAATACTTTGTTATCAAGCATATCTTCAAGGTCTTTGCGCGCTTCGCGACCGATAACTTTAAGCTTTTCGCCTTTATTACCAATAACCATACGCTTTTGTGATTGACGCTCGACTAAGATCAAGCCATTGATCTGCCAAACACCGTTGTCTTGCCATTTAAACTGTTCGATTTCTACAGTAACAGAGTAAGGGAGTTCGTCACCCATGAAACGCATGAGCTTTTCACGAATGATTTCGGCCGCTAAGAATCGCATTGAGCGATCGGTCACGTAATCTTCTGGGAAGTAAAACTCACATGCAGGAAGGCGTTTGCGAACCTCATCTTTTACCATATCGATATTCTTACCATTCTTGGCAGAAATTGGTACGATGCCAACAAAGTCACCCTGCTCACTCAACCACTGCATGTGTGGAAGCACGGCTTCTTTGTCTTTTACATTATCCGTTTTGTTCATAACGATAAGCACCGGACGACCACTATCTTGGACTTTTTTTAGTACCATTTCATCGTCTTTCGTCCACAGCGTACCTTCAACCACAAAAATGATCAATTCAACATCACCAATTGAGCTTGATGCTGCACGATTCATTAAACGGTTAATCGCACGCTTTTCTTCAATATGAAGACCTGGCGTGTCGACATAAACGGCTTGATAGTTGTCTTCAGTATGGATACCCATGATACGGTGACGGGTAGTTTGCGGTTTACGCGAGGTGATACTGACTTTTTGTTCAACAATTTTATTTAGTAACGTCGATTTACCCACATTAGGGCGTCCAACGATTGCGATCATGCCGCAGTGCGTATTAGGCGTCATTCTTTAAAATCTTCAATGCTTGCTCTGCTGCTTTTTGTTCCGCCTTTCGACGTGAACTGCCCACAGAAATAATGCTTTCCATCCCTTCCACTTCACATTCAACCGTGAATGTCTGGTTATGTGCCTGACCTTTCGTGTCGATCACTGTGTAATTTGGTAAAGGCAGTTTTCGAGCCTGAAGAAACTCTTGCAGTAATGTTTTAGGATCTTTTTGATTGTGACCCGGAGAAATTGCCGCTAAACGAGATTCATACCATGTCAAAATAAGCTTAGTACAAGAATCGATATCTGAATCTAAGAAAACTGCACCAATGATCGCCTCAACAGCGTCAGCAAGTGTCGATTCGCGTCTAAAACCACCGCTTTTTAGTTCGCCAGGCCCTAAACGAAGGTAATCACCTAAATTAAACTCAACACCAAATTCAGCTAAAGTTTGACCGCGTACAAGCGTCGAACGCATGCGACTTAGATCGCCTTCACGTGCTTTAGGAAACTTTTTGTATAACGCATCGGCGATCACGTAGCTCAAGATAGAATCGCCCAGAAACTCCAAACGTTCATTATGTTGGCCTTTGTGACTACGGTGAGTCATGGCTTGTTCAAGCAATGACTCGTCACTAAATTCATAGCCTATTTTTTTATATAATTCTGCTACACTTCTTTTCATTTTATTGAATATTACCTAGGCGTTCAAAACGAACACCGGTTGGAACCCACCCTGGTAACAGGCTATCTGGGCCATTATCAAAATCAAAACTCATCCAAATAAATACAGCTTTGCCCACTAAGTTTTCTTTAGGAACAAACCCCCACATACGACCATCTTGACTGTTATTACGGTTATCACCCATTACAAAATAACTGTCTTTTGGTACAACCCACTCATCTTTACGAGTACCAGTTTGCTGGTAATAGCGATCAGTAGATTCTAAAGCCTGTGGATTTATTAGAATGTCATGTTGTGCACCTGGTAAGTCTTCAGTCAGTCTTACCAAAGGCATTGGTCCTTGCATAAATTCATCACGGTTTACAATATCAAGGCCTATTTTATTGTATTCACCACACACTAAGTTGTCAGCGCGCTCTTTACCTGCTTGACAATTAGGCTTGATAAAAAGTTGGCGATTACGATACACAATACTGTCTCCCGGTAGGCCAATGACGCGTTTGATAAAGTCAATTCGCTCATCCAGTGGGAATTTAAATACCGTAATATCACCGCGCTCAGGTTCACCGACTTCAATCATCTGTGAACGCCAAACCGGATCTTTAATGCCATACGCATATTTTTGAACCAAAATAAAATCACCATCTAATAGCGTTGGCATCATGGAGCCTGATGGTATTTGAAATGGTTCAAAAATAAACGAACGGAAGATGGTGATTGCAGCAATCATCGGAAAAATCGACTTCGCCCCCTCTACAATGGCAGGCTCAGGGGCAATCTGCGCAATCACATCATCATCAAGAGGAGTTTGCGTGGCGCCTTGTGCCAACGCAATTCGTTCTTTTCGCTTTGGTGCGAACATGTAATGGTCAATCAACCAAATCAAGCCTGACCCAAGAGTCAAAAGCACCAAGAATACAGAAAAATAGCCTGCCATTAATAAATCCTGTTATTTACCTACTTTAAGGATTGCTAAGAATGCATCTTGAGGAACTTCAACGTTACCCAGTTGCTTCATTCGCTTTTTACCTTCTTTTTGTTTTTGAAGTAGCTTTTTCTTACGACTCACGTCGCCACCGTAACATTTCGCGATTACGTTCTTACGTAACTGCTTAACTGTTGTACGCGCAATAACATGCGTACCGATAGCTGCTTGGATCGCAATATCGAACATTTGACGAGGAATAAGCTCTTTCAACGCATCTGCCAATTGACGGCCACGCTGCTGCGAGCCTTCACGGTGCGCGATAATCGCCAATGCATCGACACGGTCGCCGTTAATTAGAATATCAACCCTAACCATATCAGAAGCTTGGAAGCGCTTAAAGTTATAATCTAGTGACGCAAAACCACGGCTCGTTGACTTAAGCTTATCAAAGAAATCCATCACAACTTCCGCCATTGGTAGCTCATACGTCACAGCAACTTGGTTGCCGTGGTAAGCCATCTTGGTTTGAACACCACGCTTCTCGATACATAGTGTAATTACATTACCAAGGTATTC
Source organism: Pseudoalteromonas sp. AWM4_233 (assembly GCF_056158285.1). NCBI lineage: Bacteria > Pseudomonadati > Pseudomonadota > Gammaproteobacteria > Alteromonadales > Pseudoalteromonadaceae > Pseudoalteromonas > Pseudoalteromonas sp. AWM4_233. The sequence goes on from NZ_JBSWSZ010000001.1 coordinate 2,269,328, forward strand.
TTGCGGAACAAGGATATTCGCTTCCACTATCGGCTCACGAATTTCGATGATGTCATTAACTGGAGGTAACTCTGACGGGTTATCGATTTGAATAACGCCATCTTTTGTTTCTACCTCATACACTACCGTTGGCGCAGTAGTGATAAGGTCCATATTATATTCACGCTCAAGACGTTCTTGAATAATTTCCATGTGTAGCATACCTAAGAAGCCAACACGGAAACCAAAGCCAAGTGCCGTTGAGTTTTCAGGCTCGAAGAATAATGACGCATCATTTAGGCTTAGTTTATTAAGCGCATCACGGAAAGCGTCATATTCGTCTGAAGCAATCGGGAACATACCCGCGTAAACCTGTGGCTTAACGCGTTGGAAACCAGGTAGACGTTCAGGCGCTGCATTTTGTGTCAAAGTAATTGTGTCACCTACAGGTGCACCATGGATATCTTTAATACCCGCAATCACAAAGCCTACTTCACCGGTTTTCAACACTCCTGTGTTTGTCTGCTTAGGTGTAAAAATACCAACATGATCAGCAATATGTGTTTGATCTGTTGACATAATCTTGATTTTATCGCCTTTACGTAATTCACCATGCTTAATACGTACCAGTGATACAACACCTTGGTATGGGTCAAACCATGAATCGATAATGAGTGCTTGAAGAGGTGCTTCAGAATCGCCTACTGGCGGTGGTACATCGCGTACAATGTTTTCTAATACGTCTTTAATACCAATACCTGTTTTTGCTGAACATTGAACGGCTTCTAACGCGTCAATACCGACGATTTCTTCAATTTCTTCAGCAACGCGAAGTGGATCGGCCTGAGGCAAGTCAATTTTGTTTAAAATTGGAATGACTTCTAAGTCCATTTCGATGGCTGTGTAGCAGTTTGCAAGGGTTTGTGCTTCTACACCTTGACCCGCATCTACAACTAATAGTGCACCTTCACACGCAGCAAGTGAACGTGATACTTCATAGGTGAAGTCAACGTGTCCTGGCGTATCAATGAAGTTAAGCTGGTAAGTTTCACCGTCATCAGCCGTGTAGTTTAACGTTACACTCTGTGCTTTGATTGTGATACCACGCTCACGTTCGATGTCCATCGAATCCAGAACTTGCTGCTGCATTTCACGATCTGTTAAACCACCACAGACTTGGATTAAGCGGTCAGACAAAGTTGATTTGCCATGGTCGATATGGGCGATAATAGAAAAGTTACGGATATGCTTCATATTTCTGGATTCTAAACTTCTTAAGTCATTAAATTAGATATTAGGGTGGGATTTTACATTTTATTTGCGCTAATCACCATCTATTTGCTTCACAGAGAAACTAATTGGGTAAATTTTTACCACTTTTACTTGGTGTTTAATGCGACTAACTCGATAACGTGCTAATAAAAACCCCAACACACCACCCATTAACGCAAACAAAATCTGTAATGGTTCAGATAAATTTAACAACAGCGCGCCAATGAACATCATCATAAATGCGCCCATTAACGGTGCCATATAAACCCACGCGCCATGATTTACTAGCTGACTGTCATCAAGAGAGAGTTTTATTTTTTGACCAACTTCAACTGATTCATTTAGGTCAATGGGAAAGAGTTTCTTATGTGTACCAAAAAGGCGGCTAAATATTTGTGAACCACATTTGCCATTACATCCTTCACAGGCTGGTTTTGGTTCAGCTTGAAGATAAGCAGTTGTGCCGCGAATTTTCGCGACACTCAAGGTTTGTTCTATCATAGAGCTCGTTTTACAGACTCAGCAATGCTCTTCGCTGTTTGCGGTGGAATTTTACCTACCACAGATACATCAAAAGCACCTGAGTTGTGAACATAAACAGTTGTTGCACCTGATGATAACGCGCCACTCGGTCTTTTACCAGCCAGCGGTCTTTGCACAAACACTGAAAACTCAACTAATCCGTCTGAAAATAAATAATAATCTGCAAGCTCATTATTTAAATCTAATTTATGTCTATCGGCTTTTAACAAGGTAAATCCTTGCGGTAACCAATCGATCTGCCAATTAGACTGAGATTGTGGGCTTATCACATTTTCGCTAACAAGAGTTGGTTCAGGGAACTCTCTGTTTAAGAGCTCGACAAGCTGTTGTGCAGGCTCAGGTGTAACACTAATATGAGTAAGCTGAAGTTGTTCAAGCAGTTCACCCGCCTGATTCACATAAGCCGCTTTTAATAACAGGGATGATTCGGTATCAATCCACAGCCAATAATTGTATTTTCCACTGTCTTTTGATTCTAAACGTACAAGCTGAGCAGGACGTCCTGCGATCCGCCCTTTTCCGCCAAGAACAAAATCATAATCTTGTTCTAACACTGCTATGTCTTTAAAAAGCACTTCAGGGATTGGCCCAGCAATTGTGTCTGTTTTAATTGAGTAAGGTGTCGATTGTGGCTCAAAGTAAGTGACCTTGTCATCAACACGGACAATTTCAAGGCCAGCACCATTAAGCAAGCTTAACAGCTCTAATTCTTGATTTTGATGTTGTGCATGTAACCAACGATATGGCTCCATGCCCTTTTCTTTCATCACTACAAAAGAAGCATCAAAATTTCTTTGATGCACAGCAGTTGCCATATTTTGTAGTAACTGTTTTGCGGAAAGTAGCTCAGATGCCTGAACTACTATAGAAAAACATAAACTAATAAGAAAAATAAACGGCTTCATTAATTAGATTCTTTACTCTCTTCTACTTTTTCAGTTTTTGCCTGATGTAAAGCATGGGCCATTCTAGATTGACGTTGATGTTCAAGAACAAGTGCGCCAATGCGTTGCTGCTGAAGCTCTCTTACTCCTTGCTGGGCACTTTGTAATGCGGAACCCTCAGATGAGAAACTCACCGGAGCAACACCACCCGCCACAGGAATGGACTGTAGTACAGGTAAATCATCACCAACAACAGGTGTCTGCTGCATGGTGTTTACACCTAATACCGCAACTAATGCAACGCTCGCCGCTATCGCGATTTGAGAAAACGGCTTTTTCCAACTACTGATACTGACAACATTAGATTGCGCAGGTTGATGAGCGACTTCTTCAATGCCTTTTACATTGTGGCAAGGTTCATCTGCCAATGCTGCTGCAACGCTTGCAGTAATGTCAATCGTTATTGCATTGTCGCTTTTAGCTCTCAATGCATCACCAATCATGGCATAACGCGAAAACTTTTCAGAGTCTAATTGACTTAAACTTGCATCATCTAGGATGCGCTCACCGTCAAAGATCTCTGAAGTGCTTACTTGTTCATTCTCAGCTTTATTAGCTTGGGCCATATTTAAGACTCACTAATCATTGGGTTTAAATTATTATCAATTGCTTCTCGCGCTCTGAAAATTCGCGATCTGACTGTTCCAACCGGACAGTCCATAATCACTGCAATTTCCTCATAGCTCATCCCCTCTATTTCTCGAAGGGTAATAGCTGTTTTTAAGTCATCAGGCAAGCCATCTATGGTTTTATAAATAACTGCTTTAACTTCATCACTCAGCAATAAATTCTCGGGTGATGCATTTGAACGAAGAGAATCTGCGTTGTCGTAGAGTTCAGCTTCTTCAGCATCAATATCGTTGGCTGGCGGTTTACGACCTTGAGCCACCAAATAATTTTTAGAACAGTTAACCGCAATACGGTACAGCCAAGTATAAAATGCACTCTCACCTCTAAAATTAGGCAGAGCACGATACGCTTTTATAAACGCTTCTTGTGCTACGTCAGCTATATCGCTTTGATTTGATACATATCGAGAGATAAGACCTGCGATTCTGTTTTGATATTTGGCAACTAAGAGGTTGAAGGCGTTTTTATCTCCTTGCTGTACCCGCTTGACCAATGCTAAATCCAATTCCTGCTCGCTCATTCGAGCCGGTACTCCTCTTTTTTATAATTGTAACTAAATGTGAGTTGCCATCTTTCACAGCAATTGAGACACACTAATAAATAAAAAGTTCTGTTTTTTTGAAATTTTTTTTAAAATATCGTTCAAACGCCTAAAATAACCTCTTTTTGAAAGTCTATTTTGGCCAAACGTTCGTACTTTTACGATCATAGTACACTTGTTAATGTACATCACATAGAAAAACGAAGATTCGAATATGAAACAAATCAATAACCATGAAACTGACGTGGTTGTCATTGGTAGTGGTGCTGCCGGATTGAGCCTTGCACTTTCACTTGCTGAGCACTGTAGCGTTACGGTGATCAGTAAAGGGTCTTTAAAAGAAGGGTCTACACTTTATGCTCAAGGTGGCATAGCAGCTGTTTTTGATAAAAAAAATGACAGTATTGAATCGCACGTTGAAGACACGTTAGCAGCCGGCGGCGGTTTATGTGACAGGGATGCTGTGCACTACACGGCAAGTAATGCAAAAGCTTGTTTAAAATGGTTAATTGAACAAGGTGTTCCTTTCGACATGGAGTTTGATAGCAAAGGTAAAGAGCGCTATCACTTAACACGTGAAGGTGGACATAGCCACAGACGTATTCTGCATGCCGCGGATGCAACAGGTAAGGCCGTTCAAACTACCTTAGTTAGCCAAGTACAATCTCATAACAATATTAAGCTGCTTGAAAACTACAATGCCATTGATTTGGTAAAAGATACTGAGTGTGACATTCAACCTGTAAAAGGTGTCTATGTTTATAATCGCCTTGCCGACAAAGTAGAAACGATTTCTGCTAAGTTTGTTGCCCTTGCCACCGGTGGCGCGAGTAAAGTCTATCTTTATACTTCTAACCCTGATGTGTCTAGCGGTGACGGTATCGCAATGGCGTGGCGCGCTGGTTGTCGTGTTGCGAATATGGAATTTAATCAATTCCACCCTACTAGCCTTTATCACCCCGAGTTGCAAAACTTTTTGATAACAGAAGCAATGCGCGGTGAAGGTGCCCACTTAAAGCGCCCAGATGGCACGCGATTTATGCCTGATTTTGACGAGCGCGAAGAACTCGCACCGCGTGATATTGTTGCCAGAGCGATCGATTTCGAGATGAAGCGTTTAGGCGCCAATTGTGTTTATTTAGACATCTCACACAAAGACAAAGACTTTATCATTGAGCACTTTCCTACCATTTACGCAAAATGTTTGAGTGTAGGGCTAGATATTACAAAAGAACCAATTCCTGTTGTACCAGCTGCACATTATACCTGTGGCGGTGTAATGACAGATTTTAATGGTCAGACTGACTTGCAAAATCTATATGCGATTGGAGAAGTCGCTTATACAGGTCTACACGGCGCGAACCGTATGGCGAGTAACTCATTACTCGAGTGCATTGTGTTCGCGCATGCTGCAGCCAAAGATATTTTATCTAAACTCGAAAAATCACAAGCCCCTGATGGAATCAATCAATGGGATGAAAGCCAAGTAGGCAATTCAGACGAAGAAGTCGTGATCACTCATAATTGGCATGAGCTAAGATTGTTTATGTGGGATTATGTCGGCATAGTTCGATCGACAAAACGCTTGGAGCGTGCCTTAAGGCGTGTCGAACTCTTACAACAAGAGATCCAAGAATATTATGCCAACTTCAGAGTTAGTAATAACTTGTTAGAACTTAGAAACCTAGTACAAGTTGCTGAATTAATTATTCGTAGTGCGTTGGAGCGTAAAGAGAGTCGTGGCTTACACTACACACTCGACTACCCTGAGCAGAGTGATAACCCCACACCCACAGTTTTAAAACCATAGACAAAAAGCGGGTCTCGCTCTTCAAAACCGATCCTCTTAAATGTTCAAATCATTTTTGAGGATTGGATCTTTTTCATTCAAAGCGAATCGGCATATTCTTCGCCAATCTTTTTCACTCATCGAAGAAGCCAGAAATTGTATGGTTTCTGATTTTTCTTGGGGGGTTCTGATTTTTAAAGATAAGACGGAAAACTTTAGTTGTGCTGAAATAATATGCCCAGATACCGCCCTTTCACTATGCACTTCGATATAATTATCTTCACAGTCAAGTAACAGTGTTCCACTAAGTGGCGTCGTATCTTGGGTAATTTTATAAAAAAGTAAAAACGCTAAAACTGCCGCGATGCAAATAAACAAGAAAGAAATCAGATGTGCAGAAACGAGAAAGGTGGCAAAGCTTAAAACCGACAAGAACAGCACTATGACCCTGAAGTCTTGCCGGTTATCTGCAAATATGATTTTATACTTTGACGCGGCCAAGTATAAACTGAACCATTTTGTTTAGCTCTGGATCTGGACACTTTTCATGGCCCATAAACCAAGCAAATAAATCAGGATCTTCCACTTCGAGTAAACGTTGAAAAATTAGTTTTTCAGGGTCAGGCAACTCGTCAAAAGCTTCATCAACAAACGGTCCAAGCAGTACATCTAGTTCTAGCATTCCCCTTCTACAGGCCCATTTTAGTCGTGATTTTGGAAAAAGCTGAGTCATCTATAACCTCAAAGTAATTAGAATAATCTAGAGTGGTGAGTATATAAAATCAGGTAACACATTAAAATGCTACACAGCCGAAAAGTTGATATTAAGCAATGTATATCAGTAATCTTTGAGTAACTCGATAGGTAATTTGAGTTTTACAGTAATACCTGCACCTAATGTAGAGTTACACTTGATTTCCCCTTTTAAAAGCTGCGTAATCAGGTTATAGACTATATGCATACCCAAACCACATCCGCCTTGATTCCGCTTAGTGGTTACAAAAGGGTCAAACACTGTTTTAAGCATTTCAGCACTCATTCCCTTACCATTTTCGTCATAGCTCAGATGCCAAAACTCTCCGTCTTGGTGGATAGAAACTTTGATATTGCCAAAATCAACGCCTTCAAAGCCATGGATCATCGAATTGTTCAATAAATTAGTCATTACTTGATATATTGCGCCAGGGTAAGTGTGCAATTCAAAATCTTCTCCTTCTATGTCTATCTCTATTTGCTTTCCCTTTGTTAAGGGGACCAATGAATCAAATACTTCTTTTAGATAAGATTTTATAAAGATGTTTCTTGCTTGTTCGCTTGATTGGTCAACAGCAACTTGCTTGAAATTACTAATTAAGCTTTGCGCCCTATCTAAGTTTCTTAAAATCAGTCCATAACCTTGGTTTTGTTCATTGATTGCATTATCTAAATCTTGCTGCCTCAGTGACTTGTTCTCAAGCTTATACTCTATCGCAGCCAAACTTTCTTGGTTGTAAGTAAGTGCCGTCAATGCAACACCTAAAGGCGTGTTTATTTCGTGAGCAACCCCTGCAACTAAACTACCTAATGAAGCCATTTTTTCACTTTCGATCAATTCTTGTTGTGTATGTTGCAACTCCATCATCGCCTGCTCAAGTTTCTGATTCTTTTTATAAAGCTCATCGGTTCGCATAGCGACGTTGATCTCTAATTGTTCATTTAGCTTCTGGAGTGCTTCTTGATTTTTCTTTAGTTCTGCAATGTCCTTTAGTGCCCCTGCTATACGTGTTGCTTTGCCACTCTGGTCACGCTTAACAACTTTTCCTCTATCAAGTACCCAAGTCCATTGCTCAAACAAATCTTTAACCCGTATTGCTATTTCGTAGCTGTCTGTTTTACCTTCTATACATTCACGAACTTTCTCTTCAATCAATATACAATCTTTTGGATGGACGAATTGATCAAAATCGTCAATGGTCATCACTGTGCCTGCATCACCATAATCAACTTTCGAAGACACTGTGTGACGATATATTTGGTTGCTATTCACATGCCAGTCCCAAAGCTCGTCACCACTGGCCCACAGTGACCACTCTAAGCGCTGCCTCAACTCTGACATTTTAATATTGTCACGAACAACTTTTTTGTATCTCTGTTGACGGGCATAAACAACAGAGGCTATGAGGGTTAATACTAAAAAGATATAAAAGCTTTTAGAGCCATTATTCCACCACCAAGGCGCTGCAATACTGAGTGAAAACTGATGAACTGGTGAAGCGACATTAAATCGATTAATGGTATAAGCTTCAACTATGTAGCTTCCTGGTTTGAGTTTTAATAAACTAACTTGTCTTACCCCATTTGCAAGTTTTAACCATTGCTCGCTCAACCCTATAACACGGTAATAAAACTGGTTTTGCTCTGCGCCATAGTCCAAGCTGGAATAGTTCAAAGAAATAATGTCTTGGTTATGTTTTAGACTTAGTCCCTCAGCCAGTTCAGGGGCAACCGACAATACAGAGCCCTCTGCAGGCTTAAGTGACTCGCCCAATAGCTCAATTTCGCTTACTAATAATGGCCTTGCAGAGTTATCTACATCGAGTTTTTGCGGGTAAAATTGATTGAACCCTTTCGCGCCACCAACAAACAACCGCCCGTCAGGTGCCAACCAGGCTGCATTATAATTAAATTCATTATCTTGAATACCATCTGTAGGCGAAAAGTTGTGCACATTAAAGTTACTAATATCAATACGGCTGAGCCCACCACTTGTTCCAGCCCAAACGTGCCCAACACCGTCATAAATCAGACCCCAAATTGCTGTATTACTTAGCCCTTCATTTTGTGTGAAAGTACGGTCGATACTAAAGTCGCTATGGATCAGCGTGATCCCTTGCTCACTGGCGACCCATACTCTGCCATAGGCATCTTGAACAAGCATGAAAACCAAATTAGACAGTAGTCCATCTGACGTATTAATTTGTTGAAGTTCATCCCCTTTATAGCGGAATAACCCATTGCCAATACTGCCAAACCAGAGCTCTTCTTTTACAACAAGCAATGAAGAAACATGAGAAGGTGCATCGAGTGAAATTGCAAAATACGGCATTAACTTACTCGTATTTTCATTAAAAAACATCAAACCCATTGTTCTTGAAGAGAGTAATAACACACCGTCATAAAGAGTAATATCGTTAAAACTTAACTCCGGCCCATTACCAAAATCGGGCTTAAAATGGTCAAGGTTCTCTGTGTCAAATGAGAACCGAAAGACACCATTACCTCGTGTTGTTATCCATAAATCGCTGCCATGCATAAATAACTTAGTTATAAAACTGCCTTGTACAGCAACTAACGCCTTATAAATAAATTGAGACTCGATGAACCCTTGCCCATTAAAAACATAAACACCAGCAGAGGTGCCTACCCAAACTCTATCTAGTTTATCGATGGCAAAACTGCGAGTGTCTGGCGTGGCCAAAGGTGAATCTGGATAATTATCAGTACTGACATGTCCAAACGATTCGCTCAGTTGGCTAAAAAAATGTAAACCTCGGGTTTCTGTACCAATCCAGATGCCTTTATTGTCGTCTCTCATAACGGACAAAATATTATTATCTTGAAGGCCATTTGCTTGCTGACGCTTGTACCAATGATTTAACAAGGTGCCATCGAAATGGAATAGATAAACACCGTTATTTGTCGCGAGCAATATTTCATTGGTCGAAAGATACAAGTTATTCAGGGTGATGTTCGAGACTTCAGCAAACGTTTTCGACCACAAAACTCTGCTGTATAACAGATCATAAACTATCAGCTCTTCACTTTTCGTCAGCAGGAATACTCTTTGCCCCCTAACCTTGAGCATTTTGAACTCACCTTCGAATAGCAATAGCGACTGTTGCTGCTCGTTAATTCTCATTAAACCTTTGTCGGTAAGATAATAAATATTATTATTTTGTGTCTCTGGTGAGCGAATGAAATTGCCAACAACGGGAGAGCGGCTTACTTCTAATGTACTTTTGTTAATTTGATAACTTTCACCGTTGGCGGTCGACACCAATACATGCGCGCTTTGACAAGTTAAATCATTCACTCTGTCAGAGGTTATCGCGTCATAGTCACTTGCCAAAAAAGAATGAAACCGGCCATTTTGCGTATTGTATCGACTTAACCCTGTGTGTGTACCTATCCAGACATCTTGATCACTGATACAAATGTCGGTGATGAAACCACCAGAGAGGCTATTTTTATCTTGCTGCTTTGGTTGAAACTGTTTGAATTCATGGCCATCGAATCTATTCAAGCCCGCTTGGGTGCCCACCCAAATATAACCAAACTGATCTTGAGCTAGCGCTGTAATAGAGCTTTGCGTAAGGCCTGCACTATAATCGTAAGAACGCATGATCTGAGCCGTATCAGTAAACTGCGGCACAGCCAGTACCAATTGACTAGAAAAAAGCAGAAATAGAAAAGATAGAATTGTCGCTCTCATACCCTGCCATCAAACACACCAAAGTGTTTTAAATATAGCAAAGCTATTAAAACTCACTAAAAAATAAACAAGTTTTTAGAGTTCGAAATCGCTTTTTGACCCGTCAGCATGCAACAGGTAGTAGCCTGCGAGTTTGTTATTTTCAAGCTCAATAAGACTGATTGCAGCGTGAGATAAAAGATAAGGTGAGCGCAAATGCTCAGAGCGACAAAGATGTTTGGTCACTTTCATTTGCCAACGTTTAGTAAAAAAGTTGAGCGGGCTCCATCTCGCGTATAAAAATGAGTCTAAATGATCAAAACACTTCAACAGGGTTTTAGGGAATTCATTTTTAATCCCTGATGCAGTTAATTGCCAAATACGGTTATCGTGTTGACCAAAGCGTGCTTGCACAGAAAAACAAAACGAATAATGTACGTCGCCCGATAAAATAATAGTTTCTATCGGCGTATCACTTCGCCTAAAAATATCCATTAGCTTTCTTGCCGCGCCTTCATGGGCCATCCAGTTCTCAACATCGACAACCAAAGGGTGACCACAGGCGTTAAAAATGGCTTGCACCGCTTCAATGGCTTTTACCCCAAATACTGGTGCAGGAGACACTATAATTGTTTCTTTTTGATGCTGAAGCTGAGTTTGCAGAAACATCAGCATTTCCCAGTCCATTAAGCCACTGGGCTCATTAAAGTTTTGCTCATTACGCCAACGGTGAGTTCTTGTATCTAATACAACTAGCTTCGGCGTTGTTTCAAGACAGTAATGCCAGTTATCGAACTGATGAATGTGCGTATCAAATTCTGTCAGATGCCACTCACTTGACTTTAGACTAGAGCTGAAGTGAGTTAAAAGTGATTTAGACATTGAACCTGCGTCATTACCAAGCCCTTGGAAGAGCCAATAAGACAACAAACCATTGCTGATAATTCGTTGACTGGCAGGGTTAGACGAAATGTTTTGTTCCCATTGAGCGGTTAAATTCCAATCGTCGGTAACATCATGATCGTCAAACATCATTAAAGTTGAGATGTTAGCAAATAACCTTGCAACCTTTGGTAAACTCTTTACAAACCCCTTTAGGCTGTTTTTTTGTAATTCATATAACTCTGTTTGTTTGGCGTTGGTAGTTTTAAAATGTGCTTTTTCAAAATCAAATAACCGCCAGCACGCTTCACTATGCGCCAATAAATAATAAGCAACAAACTCTTCTAAATAAACAAGGTGATTGGCTGCATGCGCGCTGGTGAAGTGTGGGTCATCTTTGCGAAGCCAATATCCTAAACTGCGTTTTGAACGCTCTTGCCATGGTGTTTTTGGTAAGTACGGCGTTCTTGCAAATAATTGCTCTGATAAATTATCAGGTAAATTTATATATTCAGTTCGGGCTTCTTTGAACAAACCGAGTTGCTCAATAACAGCATAGATGGCTTGAAGCATTGACCCAGCCACATCATCGGCATAGATTTGATCGCCAGAAAGCAATAATAATGTTGGTGCTGTTGTTTCATTGAGTCTCGCCTGAGAAAGCGTTTCATCTGCACTCGCCAGCGAATCTTCAACAGGATAATGCGGGTTACGACAAGAGCCGTGTAATACCTGCTTTAAAACATTTGGGATCACAAACTCAGGTATATTGGCATGAGGGTAACAATAAGCTGACAAATCCGTTTTAATCTCATCGAGATACAACGTATAGCCTATTGCTGTATCGGCAATAAGCTCACCACTATTTGGTTTCACATTCACTATGTAGAAAAAACAATGCTTACCAAGTGGTATTTCGAGTACTTCGTTTTCAACCTCAGTGCCTTTAAACTCAAAGCGCACGGCCCGAGGCATTGAAGTGACAAGTTGCAAACACACATTATTAATTTCGGCCCGACGAACCATCGGGCCAAGTAAAAGTTCTGGAAGATGTGTATTTACAACTGACATGACGATTATTTGCGCTTTGCTAAGCTAAAAAGATCATAAAAGTTGTTAGTTGTTGCCGTTGCGAGCTCTTTGTATGTGATGCCCTTTAAGTCAGCAATATAATAGGCAACATCTTGCACATAAGCTGGCTGATTGGTTTTGCCACGATAAGGCACTGGCGCTAGGTAAGGTGAGTCAGTTTCGATGAGTAATCTATCTAGTGGTATTTGTTTCACCACCTCTTTTAATTCAACCGCATTTTTAAAGGTCACAATACCTGAGATCGAAATATAAAAACCTAAATCTAGTGCTTGCTTTGCCATGCTCCAATCTTCAGTAAAACAATGCAAAACACCACCGCATTTATCGGCACTATGGGCTTTCATTAGATCTATGGTATCAGTTCGGGCATCTCGGGTATGAATGATCAGCGGCTTTTGTAGTTCATTGGCCACCTCAATATGTCCAACAAAACTCTCTTGTTGTACAGAATGCGTGTCTTTTGAGTAGTAATAATCTAGGCCCGTTTCGCCAATCGCAACCACTTTATCATGTTGCGCCAATGACAATAACTGCCTTTTATCCAAGGCTTGATCTTGGTTTAAGGGGTGCACACCACATGAGACTGAAATATCATCAAATGCTCGTACCTTGTCTAGCATACTCGGGAATTGTTCAAGTGTGACGCTCACACATAAAAAGTGCTCGACTTGCTTTTGTCTTGCTGCATCTAAAGCTTCTGGGAGTGATAAACCAAGTTTATCAAAATCTAATCTATCTAAATGGCAGTGCGAATCTACAATCATAACTACTCTTACATGGTGTAGGTGGGTTTTTCTGAATTAAGTGCTGTCCCCAGCAACTTTATGATTTTATCGTTGACTGTTTCATTCCCCTCAGAAAAGCCAACGCCCACGCCTGGTGGATTTGAATTTTGCGCGCCTTGCGGTGTTATCCATACTACTTTGCCTTCAATGACATCTTCTTCTAATGCATCTGGCAAAGTCACGCGCAGCGATAAAGGCTGCCCCATATCAAAACGAGAGTTAGTTTTAACAAACAAGCCGCCGTGCTTTAATGCGGGCATATAACAACGATATAACTCGTCAAAATCTTCAAAATCTAGAAGTAAAACTTGCATAGTGCTCCCCTACTGCAAAGCCTGTTTTAGCGCTGTAAATAACTTAAGCAAGGCTAATTGTAAATTCAAGCCTGGGATCTGTTGATGATCCTTTATGAAGTCAGCCAAAGCCTGTTGTGCGACTGTTATTTTCGAGAAGTCAGCACCATTGTATAAACCTTGCTTTATTCGCCCTTGAACAAAGCGCCCCATTTCATTTACCAATTCTGGCGATTTTACCAATAATTCAACACATTGCGAAACATCCGTCGTATGATTGAGTGTTTCAATACTATGGAATAATTGACTAATTTGTTCAACTTGACCCGTTTCAAACCAATGCTTAATTTTCAAAGGTTGTGATATAAACAAGTTAATACATGGCTGTTCACCGTAATCACCTAATTGCTGCGTCAACCAAGCCCTAACTTGCTGCTCGGATTGAAACGCTATATTGCTCTTTGCACAACGACTTACAATCGTCGCTGGCAATTGCGCAACATCATCACAAGTTAAAATCAAAAAGCGTTTTGCATTTGGCTCTTCAAGGGTTTTTAGTAGTGCATTGGCCGCTGAATGCGTCATTTTATGCGCTTGGTGAACAATAACTACTTTGTTGCCACCTTGCTGCGCCGAATGATAGATGAAATCGGCGATTGCTCTTATTTCATCGACACCTATGGTCGCCCCCTCTGAGCTAACAAGCAGTTTATCAGGGTGAGTTTGTGCTGCAATTAAGCCACAACTTTTACACTGACCACATGCCAAAAGCTCTGAAGTATTTTCACACAAGATGGCATCAGCTAGCCCCTGTGCTAATGCTAACTTGCCTACTCCTTGCAACCCAGCAAGCAGTTGAGCATGATGAAAGCGACCCGCTTTAAAACTCGTATTGAGCTGTTGCCAAGGACGCTCTAACCAAGGCATCATCAGAGATTAACCTGCTGATAAAAATTTTCTAAGGCAGCCAGAATGTCAGCGTGCACTTTATCCATCGCTTGCTCTGCGTTTATGACCACGCAGTTTTCATCCGATTCTGCTAATGCTAAATAACGAGCGCGAGTTTTTTCGAAAAACTCAATCGCCTCTAACTCAATTCTATCGAGCTCTCCACGCCCACGTGCGCGTGATAAACCCACCTCTGGTGAAATATCTAGATATAAGGTGAGATCGGGTTTTAAACCTTGTAACACAATATCAGAAAGACTATTCAATGTTGCTTGAGATAAACCTCTGCCACCACCCTGGTAAGCTTGTGAAGACATGTCATGTCTGTCACCCAGTACCCACTTGTTGGCAGCAAGACTAGGTCTGATCACATTATGCAGTAACTGCGCACGTGCAGCGTACATAATCAGTAGCTCAGTTTCACCTGCCACTTCTTCTTCATACTGGTTTTTAACAAGCGTTCGAAGTGCTTCAGCCATTGGCGTGCCACCCGGCTCTCGGGTGTTAATAAAATCAATTTGCTTGTCTGCAAGAAACTGTTGGCAAATTTGCATTGCTGTTGATTTACCAGCCCCTTCAAGGCCTTCAATCACAATAAATTTAGCTGTCATTACTTCTCTTTAAAATATACTGTCTTACGGCCTTATTATGATCCGTTAAGTTTTTAGAAAACTGATGCTGGCCATTGCCCTTGGCAACAAAATAATAGTAATCAGTTGTATCGGGTTGAGTCGCCGCTATGATTGCCTCTTTTGATGGCATGGCAATGGGTGTTGGCGGCAAACCATTTATTCTGTATGTATTATAAGGCGTATGCTCTTTTAAATCTTTGCGTTTAATATCGCCATCAAATCGTTCTCCCAATCCATAAATTACCGTAGGATCAGTTTGCAAACGCATTTTCTTATTGAGTCGATTAATAAACACTGAAGCGATTTTTTTGCGCTCCCCAGCATAACCCGTTTCTTTCTCTATGATCGATGCCAATATAAGCGCTTCATAGGCATTTTGCAGCGGCAAATTGGCCATTCTATTTTCCCACACTTGCGCGAGTTCTGCTTTCATAGCCTCATGTGCGCGTGTCACAATCGACAATGCGCTATCGTTTGCATGATAAAAATAAGTTTCGGGTAGTAACCAGCCTTCCGCATAGTTAGTCACTTCTAATTGCTCTGAAAGCTTTGCCTCGTCAATATTGTATTGTATGAAAGCGGCTGATTTGAGCTTGTTGAGGACCATTTTTAAAGTGTCACCTTCGATCACAGTAAAACTAAACTGTTTTTGCTGACCTTTGTGAATTTTGTCAATGGCCTCTAACACGGTTAAATTTTGTAACTCATATAAGCCTGGTTTTAGCGAAGTATTTGCAGGATATAACTTGGCATATACTTGCAGTGCAAAACACGAATCAATATTACCTTCCGCTAACCATTCATTACAAAGTCGATGAACACCTGTACCACGTTTCACTTCGAACAACTCAGGGGGGGTTGTCAGTTGTAACTGCTTAAAGTGTGTTATTTGCTGTTGAATAAATACTGCAGCGATTAACATCAAGAGCACAAAGGCTGCGGTTATCTTCTTAAGCATGTAAGGAACTCATTAAACTCTGTTTGACGATTAAAGCTGATTCAAGCTCAAACTGTTTTGTATCTAATTGAATAATTGGCACTATCTCCATCAAACTATTACAAGTAAACAACACATCCATATCAGTCCAAAAACCGATACTTTCTTCAACTTCAGCAATGGTATTTACTTGCTGTAATGCACTTAGGTAAATACCTTTTATTCCTGCTTTTGACAGTTTTGGCGTAAAAAACTCACCATTTTTAAAACCAATCAAGTTTCCTGCTGATGTTTCAATCACTTGATTATGAATGTCTAACACTATCACATCATGGCTATCAGTAAACTGCTTGGCATCTTGTTTGATCAACACTTGTTCAAGTCTATTTAACGTTTTTAAGCCCGCCAGCAATGGCTGATGACCAAGCTTTACGTTTGAAGTACTTACTTTGATCCCCTGAGCCTGCCAATCAGCATAATGTGTGGGAAAAGGAAGTACGGAGACAATCGCATTGAGGCTTGGCTCGTCAGGCGCTTGGTAACCACGCCCTCCCTCACCTCTGGTGATAACCACTTTTAATACGGCTAATTGATGATCTGCCGCATGCTTTTCACACTCGAGTTGCAACTGTTGCCAATCAATTTTTGGAAAATATAGTGCTTTGGCACATGATTGTAGGCGTTTGAGATGTAAATCCCAGTGTTGGACTTTGCCTGATTTAATGGCTGCAGTGGTAAAAAAGCCATCGCCATATTGAAAGCCGCGGTCTTGAGGTGTGATTGTGGTTGTTATTTTTAAGCTCATTTTAATCACAAAAAAGCCCGGCATCGCCAGGCTTTCTTTAATAGTTTGTCGCCATATTTAAGGATTATACCTTTTTAAATAGCAACGAGCCATTGGTTCCACCAAAACCAAATGAGTTACATAATGCATACTCAAGTTTTGCGTCACGACCTGTGTGAGCAATATAATCTAGATCACACCCTTCATCTGGGTTATCTAGGTTAATAGTCGGTGATACTTTTTGATCATGTAACGATAGCGCTGTGATAATTGACTCAACAGACCCTGCAGCACCTAGTAGGTGACCCATCATTGATTTAGATGAACCAACCATCACTTTATCAGCAGCGGCACCGAAAATAGACTTAACCGCTTGCGTTTCAGCTTTGTCACCTGCATGCGTTGAAGTACCGTGTGCGTTGATATAACCCACTTCTTCAGCGTTTACACACGCATCTTTAAGGGCATTTTCCATTGCAAGTGCCGCGCCTGAACCATCTTCAGGTGGTGACGTCATGTGGAATGCATCGCCACTCATACCGAAGCCAACTAGCTCAGCATAAATTTTTGCACCACGTGCTTTTGCATGTTCGTACTCTTCAAGTACCATCACGCCCGCACCATCAGCAAGTACAAAACCATCACGGTCTTTGTCCCAAGGACGAGAAGCAGCTTGTGGATCATCATTGCGTGTTGAAAGTGCACGTGCCGCACTGAAACCACCCATACCAATTGGCGTAGATGCTTTTTCCGCACCGCCTGCAACCATCGCATCTGCATCACCATAGGCAATCATGCGCGCAGCATGGCCGATGTTATGCAAACCAGTTGTACAAGCAGTAACGATTGAAATATTTGGACCTCTCAAGCCATGCATGATAGACAAGTGACCAGAGATCATATTGATAATTGTCGAAGGCACATAAAACGGTGACAGCTTACGTGGGCCACTATTAAGTAGTTTTACATGGTTTTCTTCGATTAATGTTAAACCACCGATACCTGAACCTACAGCTACACCTACACGTGCTGCATTTTCGTCAGTGATTTCAAGACCTGAGTCTTTTAAAGCTTGAACCCCTGCTGCAACACCATATTGGATAAACAAGTCCATTTTTTTGGCTTCTTTCTTCGGCATGTACTCAGTGACATCAAAGTCATTGATCAGACCTGCGAATTTAGTTCCAAAATTTGTGGTATCAAAGTGCGTGATGTTAGAAATGCCACTTTGGCCTTCTAGTAAGCCTTGCCAGGTTGATGCAACATCATTACCTAGCGGCGTCAACATACCTAAGCCAGTTACTACGACTCGACGTTTAGCCACGGTTTCCTCCAAAAGGGATTGATTATTTTTATGAGGGGGTAGAAAAGACTAAGGGCAGCGAATGCTGCCCCAAGTGATACGTTTGATTACTCAGCGTGAGCAGTAACGTAGTCGATCGCTGCTTGAACAGTAGTAATTTTCTCTGCTTCTTCGTCAGGGATCTCAGTGTCGAACTCTTCTTCTAAAGCCATTACTAGCTCAACAGTGTCTAGAGAGTCAGCACCTAAGTCGTCAACGAAAGACGCTTCGTTTTTAACTTCTTCTTCTTTAACACCTAGTTGCTCAACAATGATTTTCGTTACGCGTTCTTGGATATCGCTCATTCTTCTTTCCTTTATTAAAACGCATTTGCGTTATTTTCAGATTGCGGCGTAGTGTACGGCGCATAATTCTGGGTTTCAAGGATTTGCTCAGATATTTTGATCTGGTCAAACCTGTTATAAATTAATTTATACTTTTATCGCTTATTTTAATAGCAATTTCAAGTAAGATTGCAGCAAGATCACAAAAAATTAATTGAATCTTTTTTATGATCTATAGCAATTAAACCATGTACATCGCACCATTTACATGCAAAGTCTCACCTGATACGTACGCAGCCGCATCAGACGCTAAATAACATACAGCAGCTGCAATTTCTTCAGGCTGACCTAAACGACCTGCAGGCACGTTAGCAAGCGTTGCTGCTTTTTGCTCATCAGTTAGCTCGTCAGTCATGTCTGTTTGAATGAAACCTGGCGCGATAACGTTCACTGTAATACCACGAGAAGCGACTTCACGTGCTAGAGATTTAGAAAAACCAATTACACCCGCTTTTGCAGCTGCATAGTTTGCTTGACCTGCATTACCCATTGTGCCCACAACAGAACCAATGTTAATGATACGACCAGCTTTTTTCTTCATCATAGGACGAAGAACCGCTTTAGAAAGACGGTAGATAGAGCTTAAGTTGGTATCGATAATATCGTTCCACTCATCGTCTTTCATACGCATAAGTAGGTTATCACGTGTGATACCTGCGTTATTAACTAGCACGTCAATATCGCCAAAATCAGCTTTAATTGCCGCTAACGTTGCTGTGATTGAATCAGCATCCGTCACGTTTAGCGCGTAACCTTTACCGTTTTCGCCTAAATATTCGCTAATTTTTTCAGCGCCAGATTCGCTCGTCGCAGTACCTGCAACAATCGCACCTTGTGCAACTAATGCATTAGCAACAGATTTACCGATACCACGGCTTGCACCTGTTACTAAAACAATTTTACCTTCTAATGAAAATAGATTGCTCATTTTTTATCTCTTCTTATTTAGCAGATTCAATTGCTGCTGCATCACTTACTGATGCACAAGAAATTGATCTATCAATACGCTTAACTAGGCCACTCAGTACTTTACCTGGACCGAATTCATAACTTTGTGTAATACCAATCTTTGCAAGTTCTTGAACTGTTTCAGTCCAACGCACAGGGCTGTAGAGCTGACGTACTAGCGCATTTTTAATCGCAGCAGCTTCTGTTTCAATAGCAACATCAACGTTGTTGATCACGCTCGATTTCGGTGCATTGAATGCTAAAGCTTCTAAATCAGCTGCCAGTTTTTCTGCTGCAGGCTTCATTAGTTCACAGTGAGAAGGCACGCTTACAGCTAGTGGTAGTGCGCGTTTTGCGCCAGCTTCTTTACAAGCCTCAGACGCTTTTTCTACCGCTTCCTTGTGACCCGCAATAACAACTTGACCAGGAGAATTGTAGTTAACAGGCGCAACCACTTGCTCACCCGAAAGCTCAGCACAAATTGCTTGGATTTTGTCATCATCAAGACCGATAATCGCAGCCATTGAACCTACACCAGCTGGTACGGCTTGCTGCATATAAAGACCACGGTTCTCAACCAATTTTACGGCTTCAGCAAGGCTTAATACACCAGCACATACCAATGCTGAGTACTCACCTAAGCTATGACCAGCTAGAACGGTCTCAACTTCTGAATTGTTTGCTACCCATTCACGGTAAACAGCAACGCTGGCAGTTAGTAATGCAGGTTGTGTACGATGAGTTTGATTTAGTTCTTCAGCAGGACCATTTACAACTAAATTCGCTAAGTCATAACCAAGCGCTTCTGAAGCTTCTGCAAATGTTGCTTTTACAATTTCTGATGATTCAAGTAACTCAGCAAGCATACCAACTGCTTGTGAGCCTTGACCTGGGAATAAAAGTGCAATTTTCTGTGACATATAATGCTCTTTATAATAATAGTTATGCCACCCTCACCCCAAGTTAATTATTTTCGAGGGACGATGGCGAGTGTTCTTTATCTAATGCAATTTGTTCGAAGGTCGCTTCTATTTTTTCAGGAACCTGTTTTTCAACTTCTCTGATAGCTTCTTCGATTGCAGCAAGAAACGCCTTGTTCGAAGCATTTCCGTGACTTTTCACAACAATACCACGCAATCCTACCAGACTTGCACCGTTATACTGGTCGGGGTTCACCCTTCTGTAGAGTTTTTTTATGATTGGGCTGAGTAATACGGCTAATAATCGGTAGAAAAAACGTTTTTTCAACGCTTTTGTAAACTTATGCATAATAAGTTTAGCAATACCTTCACATGTTTTTAGAGCGACATTACCCACAAACCCTTCACAAACAACAACATCAGCTTTACCTGAAAACATATCACTGCCTTCACAAAACCCTGTGTAGTTAAGATAAGGCGTTGCCTTCATCAAACTTGCGGCTTCTTTAATTGTGTCATTGCCTTTAATGTCTTCTGAGCCAATATTAAGTAAACAGACTTTTGGCTTGTCACCTTTGCAGGTTTCACCAGCAACAATACTGCCCATAATGCCAAACTGAAACAATGTCTGTGCATCACAATGCACGTTTGCACCAAGGTCAAGTAAATAAACAGGTTGTTTTTTTTCTGTAGGTACAGCAGAAATGAGTGCAGGTCGTTTGATGCCAGGAAGCATTTTTAACACAAAGTGTGCAATCAGTAACAGTGCACCTGTATTACCTGAACTAACGCAAGCTTGTGCTTGTTTGTTTTTAACTAAATCTAAAGCAACACGCATTGAAGAGTCTTTCTTGTTACGAAGTGCCTGAGCAGGTTCGCAATTATTAGAAACAACTTCACTACAGTGCTTAATGATCAATCTAGGGTGTGTGTCTGCTTTATGTTTTATTAAAGCATCAGAAATGCATTTTTCATCGCCACAAAGGAGCAATGTAAGATTGGGGTATTTATTTACCGCAGAAATGGCGGCTGGAATAGATGAACGGGGGCCGTAATCGCCCCCCATCATATCTAACGCAATGGTTAGATGAGTCAGCATAAAAGCAATCTCTTATTTAGAAATTACTTTTTCGCCTTTGTAGTAACCATCAGCAGTCACGTGGTGACGAAGATGAGTCTCACCAGAAACCTGATCTACAGTTAGAGCTGGTCCACTGATTGCGTCGTGTGAACGGCGCATGCCACGTCTTGCGCGAGACTTTTTGCTTTTTTGTACAGCCATTAGCCTTCTCCTAAGAATCTTTCTTAAGTTGTTTTAAAATTTCAAATGGATTTGGTTTGCTCTCTGTTGCGACTACTTCACCAAAGCTCGCAGGCTCTTCGGAATAAGCGCAAGATGCTTCGTCGTGAGTTGGTACTATAGGAATCGCTAAAATAAGCTCGTCTTCTATAAGTTGACGAAGATTTATTTCACCTTCTTCATCCAGTTCAACCACATCGTAGCAATCAGGAAGATGGTCCGACTCATCACCCGCTTTAACCGGTGAATAAGCAAAGTCATGTTCCAAATCCAACCCTAAATCTCCATTACAACGTTGACAAATAACGGTCAGATGTGCACGGAAAGAACCGCGAATTACAACCAACCCTTGTTCATCATTACTGCAATGAATGTCTACCGCTATTTCACCAGTTTGATCTTGCACAACTTGCTCTAAGCGAGAAAGTTCTTCAAGCTGAACAACGCCGTCATAACTGAGTCTGCGTTGAGCTGCTCTGCAAGGATCAAGAGTGATGGGAATTTTCACCTTTTGCATAGGGGCTGCATCATATAGATAGTTAATGTTTTAGTCAAAATAAAAATCAAAGTTTCCTTTGTTTTTCGCTCTATTGCGCTCTATTCTAGCGCCATTGGTATTTTGACAACTAAGTGTTTATGAAAACTCCTCTTATTTTAGCGTCAAGCTCGCCATTTAGGCAGCAAATTTTAAAAAAATTGAACCTACCTTTTTCATCGTTTTCACCTGATGTAGATGAAAGTCATTTAAGTAATGAAACACCAGAAGATCTAGTAGCCAGATTAAGTGTGTTAAAAGCAAAAGCAGCCAATAACAAATTCAAAGATGGTTTGGTGATTGGCTCTGATCAAGTGGCTGTTTACGACGGTAAAATACTCGGCAAACCTCATACAAAAGTAAATGCCATCAAACAGCTGCAAAGCTTCAGTGGCAATAAAGTGAGATTTTTAACTGGATTGTGCTTGTACGATATAGCAACTGACCGACAAGAAGTCATTGTTGAACCGTTCAACGTTCATTTTAAGAAATTAACCCTCGAACAAATCGAGGCATATTGTGAGGCTGAAACACCTTATCAATGTGCTGGCAGCTTTAAAAGTGAAGGTTTGGGGATTTGTTTGTTTGAGAAATTGGAAGGCAGCGATCCAAATTCATTGATTGGGCTGCCTCTAATTAGATTAACCGAGCTATTAGCTGGCTTTAACGTTGATGTGCTGCTCAGCCAACAGAAAAATATGTAAGTCAGTTAGGCTGTCTAGTACTGTCAGCGCTTGCGTTTTTTCAAGCGCTGCTCGAGTTGCGGCGCCATGGGTCAATCCAACCGCTGCAATACCCGCTTGCTTGGCCATTTCGATATCTAATAATGAATCACCTATCATAATGGCATCTTCAGCAGCCACACCTGTCATTGCTAGAATTTGATTTAACATATCAGGATTTGGCTTAGACTGCGCTTCATCAGCTGTTTTAGTGGTAACAAAGTATTCTTCTGTCGATGTTTCAGCCATTAAACGGTTTAACCCTGTACGAGATTTACCGGTCGCAACGGCCAGTTGCACCTGACTCGCAGCTAAAGCATCTAATAAGTCATTTGCTCCTGTAAATAACGGAGTAGGCGTATCATCCCCTTCTTTATAAACCGTTTTATAAGCTTGAGCTAACGCTTCCCACTTATCTTCATCGTTTGGAAACAGCTTTGCAACCGCGGTCGGTAAAGATAAACCGATAATAGCTTTAGCAGCATCATCGGTCGGAATTAACGCATCACATTGCTTGGCTGCAAGTTTTAAAACATTCACAATTTTTGGCACTGAATCCATTAAAGTGCCATCCCAATCAAAAATAACAAGTTTGTACTGCATTACTTGGCTCTTAATGTTTTTAAAGCATTATTTAGTGCCTTATCTAGCGGCGCCTCAACATGCATGGTTGTTTCATGTTTTGGGTGTAAAAAGCGAAGATCATGGGCGTGTAAGAATAAACGGCTTAACCCCATTTCTCTCATACGGCTATCAAAAACTTGGTCGCCGTACTTATCATCACACGCAATAGGATGACCTTTACATTGAGTGTGAACACGAATTTGGTGAGTACGACCTGTCACTGGCGATGCTTGTACCAACGTGCAACCATCAAAACGCTCAAGCACTCTAAAGCGAGTATGTGATGCCTTACCTTGTTCTTCATCTACTCGCACAACGCGCTCACCTGACTGTAAGGTGTTTTTTCGAAGTGGTTCGGTGACATTTTTGATTTTTGCCGCCCACTCTCCGACCACTAATGCCCAGTAGTTTTTCTCCATGGTTTTTTCACGGAGCTGCTCGTGGAGTCCTTTTAAAATAGAACGTTTCTTTGAAATCAGAAGACAACCTGATGTGTCTCTATCTAAACGGTGCACAAGCTCTAGGTTTTTTTCTTGCGGTCTTAAAACACGCAACGCTTCAATTAAGCCATAACTCAAACCACTGCCGCCATGTACAGCCATACCTGAAGGTTTATTGATCACAATGAGATATTGATCTTCAAATAAAATTGCATCTTCTAAGGCAGATATTTTATCTAGATTTTTTGGAACAAACTCTTCTCGCTCAGCCACTTTAATGGGCGGAATACGAATTAGGTCGTCCATTTGCAATTTATAAACTGGCTTAACGCGTTTTTTATTAACTCTTACCTCTCCCTTACGAAGAATTTTATAAATTGCACTCTTAGGCACCCCCTTCAAATGGGTCACTAAGAAGTTATCAATTCTCTGACCTTGCTGATCTTCAGTTACGGTTACAAAGCTGACTTTTAAAGGAGATTTTTCTGACATTGCCTAATCACTGATTTGAGTAATAATTTAGTTGCTATCACGACGTTATTAATGGGATAATCGACGCGCAATTTTTTTGCGAAACTGCTTTTTATCGCAAAGACAATAATCGTGATGCACATCATGGGTGACGATCATACAGATAGCGGCTTGGATTTCCAAAGCTTTTGTCACCCGAATAACACGTGCCTTTAGCTCACTTCGATGCGCGTAACAGATCGCAGTGAAGGCTAAGCATGATTAAAAAAGAAAGCAAAAATAGAAATAAATGTCTGATTGCGTAAGTAAAAGCCAAAAACGAGATAAAACTTATTCACTAAGAAGCGCCCTTACCGTGCGAATAAACTGGTAGTGATAACCGTCACCGTGTGCTTAAAAAATAAGTTGTAAGAACATTCCATTG
Organism: Pseudoalteromonas sp. AWM4_233; assembly: GCF_056158285.1. Classification (NCBI taxonomy): domain Bacteria; kingdom Pseudomonadati; phylum Pseudomonadota; class Gammaproteobacteria; order Alteromonadales; family Pseudoalteromonadaceae; genus Pseudoalteromonas; species Pseudoalteromonas sp. AWM4_233. The sequence goes on from NZ_JBSWSZ010000001.1 coordinate 2,293,899, forward strand.
ACCCCAGTCGTGAGACTGCATCATTAAATATGGGGCACTCGTCAGGTCCAAGCTTTGCACATCAGACTCGACTTAATTTGAAAGTAGAGTTAACAATATGAAACGTATGCTGATCAATGCTACGCAGCAAGAAGAAATGCGCGTCGCACTGGTTGACGGTCAGAAATTATATGACTTAGATATCGAAAGTCCTGGCCACGAACAGAAAAAAGCCAATATTTACAAAGGTAAAATCACTCGAATCGAACCATCTCTAGAAGCTGCATTTGTTGATTACGGTGCTGAGAGACACGGTTTCCTTCCTCTTAAAGAAATCGCTAAAACTTACTTCCCAGAAGGTTACACATTCAATGGCCGCCCTAACATCAAAGATGTGATCAAAGAAGGCCAAGAAGTTATCGTTCAAGTTGATAAAGAAGAGCGAGGCCAAAAAGGGGCTGCTTTAACAACATTCATCAGTGTTGCAGGTAGTTACTTAGTCCTAATGCCGAACAACCCTCGTGCCGGTGGCATTTCTCGCCGTATTGAAGGTGACGAGCGAATTCAACTCAAAGAAGCGCTAAGCCGATTAGATCTACCAAAAGGCATGGGACTGATTGTTCGTACTGCGGGTGTTGGTAAATCATTTGAAGAACTAGAGTACGATTTAAAAGCTCTTCTTGTTCATTGGGATGCAATCCAACAAGCTGCTGACAGTGGTAAAGCACCATTCTTGATCCACCAAGAAAGTAATGTAATTTTCCGCGCGATCCGTGATTATTTACGTCGTGATATCGGCGAAATTTTAATTGATAAAGCCCGTGTTTTTGAAGAAGCTAAAGCACATATCGAGCGCTTCCGTCCTGACTTCATCAACCGCGTTAAACTATATCAAAACGACGTACCACTATTCACGCATTACCAAATCGAAAGCCAAATCGAATCTGCTTTCCAACGTGAAGTGCGCTTACCTTCTGGTGGTTCAATTGTCATTGACCCAACAGAAGCACTAACATCAATTGACATCAACTCTTCAAAGGCGACTAAAGGTGGCGACATTGAAGAAACCGCGTTAAATACTAACCTCGAAGCGGCTGATGAGATTGCACGTCAATTACGTTTGCGTGATTTAGGTGGTCTAATTGTTATCGATTTCATCGATATGACTCCACCACGTCATCAACGTGAAGTTGAAAACCGTCTAAAAGATGCTGTACGTCCGGACCGAGCGCGTGTACAAATTGGTAAGATTTCACGCTTTGGTTTACTTGAGATGTCACGTCAACGTCTTCGTCCTTCATTAGGTGAAGCAAGCCAGCATTCATGCCCGCGTTGTAGCGGCCAAGGTACAATTCGCTCAAACGAATCTATCGCCCTTTCTATCTTACGTTTAATCGAAGAAGAAGCGATTAAAGAGAATACTGCACAAGTCAATGCGCAAGTACCTGTAGCTGTTGCAGCTTATCTTCTAAATGAAAAGCGCAAGTCTGTTCATCGTATCGAGAAACGTCATAACTGTAATGTATTCGTCATTCCAAACCAGCATTTAGAAACACCTCACTATGAAGTGGTTCGTTTGCGCAAGGATGAAACACCAGAGACGGCAAGTTACGAACAAATTGTTACACCGGAGCCGGAAGTAATCGAAGTTGCTGTAAACACAACTCCTAAAGAAGAGCCGGTACTTAAAGGTGTTGTTATGCCTTCTGCACCAGCGCCCGCCCCTCAACCTGCAGCAGTTGCTCCTAAAACAGAAGAGGTTAAGTCTGAAGGGTTATTAACGCGCATAGGTAATTGGTTAAAAGGTCTGTTTTCATCAGAGGAAGAACCTGAAAAGAAAGAAACAGAGAACAAAAACCAAGAACGTAAACCACGTCGCAATAATGATAATCGCCGTCGTAATCAGCAGAAGCGTCGCAATCACAAAAAACGTGATGATGCCCAAGCTAAAGATAATTCTGAAAGCAAAGATCAGAATGAGAAGAAAGAAGGTCAGGAAAATCGCAATAAGCGCCGTCGTCAAAATACGCGTCGTCGTCCTGATAATCGCTCTAATAAAGAAGCTGATGAAAAGCAACAAACTAATACCGAAGAAACTGCAAATGCTGAAGTTCGCGTAAAACCAAGACGCCAACGTCGCAACCTTCGCAAAAAAGTACGTATTGCTGATCAAGAAGCTGCTATTGAAAATCTAGATAGTAACAATACAGCTGAAGGTTCTGAGTCTGAAAATGCGACTATTTCTCAAGAGCAAAGCCAAGTTAAAGCTCAGGGTGAGGAAAAAGCCGCACGTTCTGAAACAAAGCGCGCTGAGAAGCCTAAAAAAGCAGTTCAAGCTGAAGATAAACCTGTAGAGGCTGTTTCTGAAGAAGCAACTCCGGTAACGGAAGTGACTACTGAATCTGTCGAGCAAGGTGAAGAAGCACCGAGAACACGTTCTCGTCGCTCTCCTCGTCACCTTCGTGCAGCCGGTCAGCGTAGAAGAAAACCTGAATCTGCAGAAAAAGAGCAAGAACCTGCATTCATTCCTGTTGCAGACCAAGCTGCTGCTGAATACGAAGCAGAGCTTAAAGCTAAGCAAGTAACAGAAGAGATTGTTGAAGTAGCTGAAACGCCTAAAGCAGAAGAAGCTATTGCAGTAGCCGAAGCGCCTCAAGCAGAAGAAGTTGTTACAGTAGCTGAAACACCTCAAGCAGAAGAAGCTGTTGCAGTAGCTGAAGCACCTAAAGCAGAAGAAACTGTTGAAGTAGCTGAAGCACCTAAAGCAGAAGAAACTGTTGAAGTAGCTGAAGCGCCTAAAGCAGAAGAAGCTGTTGAAGTAGCTGAAGCACCTCAAGCAGAAGAAGCTGTTGCAGTAGTAGAAGCACCTCTAGCAGAAGAAACTGTTGAAGTGGTTGAAACGCCTAAAGCAGAAGAAGCTGTTGAAGTGGTTGAAACGCCTAAAGCAGAAGAAACTGTTGAAGTGGTTGAAACGCCTAAGGCTGAGGAAACTGTGAAAGTAGTTGAAGCCCCTAAAGCTGTTAACGCTTTGTCAGCACTACCTCGTGTTCGTTTCCATGCCAATGCATCAGCGCCAATGACGAAAGCACAAAGCAGTGATGAGATTGATGCATTTGAAATGCCATCTGCGATGCCTTTAGAACAACGTACACCTACGCATAACTCAGGTATGTCTGCGGGTTCTAAAGCACCAACGGCGAGAGCAAGTGCCGACATGGCCTCTCCTGCTCAAGTTGACTAAATATCACTACTGACTAAAAAAGGCTGCAAATGCAGCCTTTTTTGTTTTTTGTTTTGTAAAAAACTAGAGTTTATACCAATCCTCTTAATTAAGTGATCTATTTTGAGGCAAGTAAAACTTGTCGGTAGCGAGGCGTAAATTTTGCCATTTAGTTGTTCTAAATAAGAAATTTTCAACGAAGCTAACGTCAGTTTTAGTCCCTCAAAATGATTAAGTATTATTGAGGATTGGTATTATCAACTACGTATAGCTTCTCTTTCTCAAGCACTTTATGAATGTACTTTCTAGTTTCGTCATAAGGTAAATTTACGCTCAATACTTCTAAAACACGCTCAGGAGACATAGAGTTAATGACTTTGCTGGCATTACGAATACTTCTAGAGCCATCGCTGTTAAAAGCCCTCGCTACATTCCCAGCTCCTGTATTGTAAGCCGCTATCATGCAGTACTTTCTGCTTAAAGGATCTGAAATATGTTTTAAGTAGCGTTTATCTAGTAAATGCAAGTAAGCCGAACCCGCTTCTATATTATTATCAGAAACGTATAAATATGGCGCTGACATTGGCGCGTCAATATCATACAAGAAACGATTCACATCAATACCCGCACTTGTTGGCACAACTTGCATTAAACCAAAAGCAGGAATATGCGACTTCGCCATTGGATTAAAATGACTTTCGGTATGCATCACAGCCAGTATCGTTGCAGGAGGTAACTCAAATCGTGCACTTTGCTTTTTTATCGGCGCAAGGTATTTCTCTGCACGCTGTGATACCTGATTGCTTTTAGGTAAGGTAATTACAAATTCAGTAATCAGCGTGTTCTTTGGTGCCTCAGAGATAATTTCAGGCACACTCTTTTTAAGAGTAAGCATACGCTTTTGTTCTAACTGCTTTAAAGCTGCTTTATCTTTTTCTAAAGATTTGAGCGATTGCTTATCGACGCTTTCCTTTACAAGCTGTTCGTCATATTTTTTATCAAGCGCTTGTTGTTGAAGACGCGTTTGTTTCTTTATCTCATTTAAAGCCTTCTTCAATGCCTTCGCTTGAGATTTTTTATCGATCTTTGTGGTGTCTGCTTGTTTAAAATCTCGCTCATCTAAAGATGGCGGTTCATGGTTATAAAACTCTTTCAGTAGTGCTTGTTCAGAACGAAGGAATTGCTGAAATAACGCCTCTACTTCGTGTTTTTTTGGTGCGCTCCCAGCTTTATGCTTAACACTCAAAGTGAGCATATTATTCTCAAAATCAACATTCAGCCTGGCTGAATCATCCTCAGAATAACTCACAAACTGATTTTGGTTTGTTACTTGCGCATCACCCCAAGATTTTAACAGCTGATCCCTGAATTTATCATACTCCGCCATTTGCGTTTCAACATAGCGGTTAAAATCTTTTAAGTGCTGCTGTTTAAACGCCTCAAATTCAGATAAGTTGTTTTCTTGAAAGGGCTTTTGCTCTGCCTGCCATGACTGCATGGCTTTATCGAGTTCAGAATAAAGCGTAGAAGGCGTAGCTTGCACCTGCAGTGCTAAAATGGGGGATGCAGCTAATAGCATTAATTGACGTTTCATTTGCTTGTCCTCAATGACAAAAAAAGCGCATCGAATGATGCGCTTAGAATTGCTTTAGTTTGTTAATCTAGCAATTTCCTTTTCTAAATCTTGTTCTGCTTTGAACGCTTTAAATTCCTGATATAAAAACTGCTCATCTTGAGGATCGATTTTAAGCTTTGTTTCTTTTACTAGGTCTTGAAACAGTGTTTTGGTCAGCTCTGGAGATAAAGTTGTTAATGCACAAAAGTAATCTTTGCCAGCAATATCGACAATGTCTGCTTTAACTACTCGAGAGCCTCGTAAAGTTTGTTTAGTTAACTGCTTTGAGACAGAACTAAAAGTTGAGCCCACAGTCGTTTTATCATTTGCATCAACACGGTTAGCAAAAGTTTTGTCTAAACCTTCAATACGTGTCTCAATTTGTTGCGCCAATGCCAAACGTGCATTTGCAACGGCCATTTTTTGATCTATCGAGATATTACCTGAGTACTTAATACAATCAGCAGCAGCAATACCATTTTCAACAACAGGGTTTAAAACCCAATCAGGTACATTTACACGAGAGCTTGATGCCGTGCTGTCTGAGGTTGAACTACACGCTGATAGCATACCTGCCATGAACACTGATGCAATTAGTGGTTTAACTTTCATCTTGGTTTCCTTTATAGCCTTAAGCAATGTTAGATTTACTGTAGCAAAGTTAATCAAGCTAAACAGTAATAAAGTGTAAAAACACCTTTTAACAATTTTACACTTTCAAATGTTACTATTTTTATTTAACTTACTTGGTTATAAGTTACTATATTCTTTATTTATTTTCAGTGCAAAGGATGTGTCTTTGAAGGTATTTCATTTTTTCCCATTAAAACAACTTTTTGTTTGCTGCCTAACGCTTATATTTCTATCGGGTTGTAATACCCTTCATGCTAACAAAAGCGCCATCTTGCAAATAGAACAAGGGCAATTTACTCAAGCAAAGCAGACTATAAAGCAAAACTATTCGTCTGTGGGTCGAGACAGGCTGCTGTTTGAACTAGAGTTAGCAACCATTCTTCATCTAGAAAAAGACTACTTACAAAGTAATCAGCATTTAGAGAGAGCTAAATCACACATCGAATCGTTTTACACGATTAGTGTATCTGAACAAGCCTTAGCAATGTTGAGCGGGCCTAGTTTTGCCAACTATGAAGGCAAAAACTATTATTTACCCCTAATACATTATCTGAAAGCGTTGAACTTTAACTCACTCGCTCAACTTAACCCGACTATGCGCGAAACCTACCTAGATTCGAGCCAAGTTGAAATGCGACAGCTTGATGTTTACATGGAAAATTTAAAGTCTGAAACGGGTGGCTACAAAAAATCTGAACAAGAAGATGAAGGCTCTCTTACCGATATTGTATATGACATTTTAAAACCAATCGCTGCGCCTGAAGCACTTTTAGAAAACGTTGAATATAAAGATGATGCTTTCATTCATTTATTCAGTGGTCTACTAAGTGAGCAAAATAAAGATTTAGATGCTGCTCGATTGCAGTATCAGAGGGCCGCTCACGCATATGCAAATGGCTTTACTAAGCAATATGGTTTAACTGATACCACCGAAAAACTTGCACTGAAAAACTTGGCGCGGACGATGAAATTAGCAGGTGGATATAGCTCAGAGCTGCAAACCCTGCTAAGTAAACATAGTTCTATTGAAGTTCCCAAGGGTAAACAAGTTACGATTATCCAAAACCTAGGGATTGCACCAGAAAAAAAACAGTTAAACTTTATGCTAAGAGCCGAAGCGCGCTCTAAAGCCTTGGTGATGTACCCTATTTTTATTGGCTCAGAGCAAGAAAAGCGTGAGCAGCGACTTTGGTTTCAAATGCTTTATGCTGATACTAGCTTATTTGACCTGATGCAAAATTACATACTCGGTGATGTAAGCGATGTACTGTTAGGGACCATGACTAAGCGGATCCCATTAGGCTCTTTATGGGGTGAAGCTGAAGATATCGGGCTAATTGATGCCCTCGAATATGGGGGTAGGATCTCAGTAAGTTATTTAGCTCCACCCAAATTACCGGTCCGTAAGACTGAAATTTGGCAAGGCAATAAAAAATTAGCTGATCTTGAGCAATTTCATTCAATAAGCCAATTAGCCTTACAAAAGGCCTTGATTGATGCACAATCTGAAATCCGTATCGCATTTACGCGAGAAATCGTCAAAGCCTTAACCGCTCGCAAAGCGATGCAGGTAGCCGGCGCAGATCAAAACAACCTATTAGGAAGCTTTGTGAAAATTGCTTCAACCGCCGTAAATGCAATTACCGCATCGGCTGACACCAGGCAATGGCAATCACTCCCAGCACAAATCAGGCTAGCTCAACTTTCCCTCGAGCCTGGGCTACAAAATTTAACAATAAAAACCACCCTAAACTCGGGACGAGTGATACAACAATCGGCTAACATAGACGTACAAGGTTCAATGACGGTTTGGCATACGCGTACCTTTTTAAATGCTGTGCCAACAGTTAATGCTCTATAAATGGAAAACACAATGCAGAGAACAAAAAACTTTTTAACCTACTCTGGTCTTTTACTTTCAGGCACTTTATTCCTATCAGGCTGCCAAAGTACAAAGATTGAACGCGTAGACAGCAATCAAGAGATTGCTCTTTCTGACAATTGGAATGCTAAGGATTCGCAACTTGTCGCCGAAGCTATGGTCAATGATATGCTTACCTTTCCATGGGTTAGCGACCACTTAAAGTATCACAGCAGCAAACCTGCGATAATCATTCAGAGTGTTCGTAACAAATCTCATCAACATATTGCGGTTGATACTTTTTTAAATGATTTAAAACGTGCCATTCTAAGAACGGGTCAGGCTGATTTCGTGGCGAACAGCAGTATTCGTAATGAGATCCGTGAAGAACGGAAAGACCAAGAACTTAATGCCTCTATCGAAACGCAAAATGAGATGGGACAAGAGCTAGGTGCTGATTATGCCCTCTCTGGAAGTATCAACTCATTTGTAGATGAACAAGGTGGACAAAGAGTGACGTTTTACCAAGTAGACTTAAGATTAATCGACATGACAAGCAACCGTGAGGTATGGAATGGCCAGAAGAAAATTCAAAAACATCAAAAACGTTCGCGCTTTGGTTTCTAAAGCCCCTATAGCTGCGTGCTTATCTTTGCTGATGTTATCGGGTTGTCAGTCTACCTCTTCAAGAAGTGAGCCTGTCATCCCTGCTTGGATCACACAAACTCCAAGTGCACCGAATGTGGTATACGGCGTTGGTCAGGCGCAGAATTATGGCGATTTACAGCAAGCTAAAAATACAGCGATTGAATCCGCCCGTGTTGCTTTAGCAAAACAACTTAATGTCGTGATCACTGCCGATACCCGTATTGTGCAACAAGCCAGTAATGGCAGTAGTAAGTTTAAACTTAACGAATTAATTCGTTCACAAGTGCCTGACTTAAAGTTACAAGGGTTACGCATTAGTGAAGAGTTTCAACAAGGCAATACCATTTATGCGCTGGCTGAGTTCAATAAAACTAATGCAATTATGCAAACTGAACTCGAGATTTCAGGTATTGATAGTCAAATTACCGGTGTTAGCTTAACCCAGCCGACTAAAACACAACGTTTGAAATCGGCATTGAGAGTTAAGAAGCTCTTAGCTGAACGTATTCAAAAGAATGAGTTTTTGTCTATGCTACAAAGCCAGCAAGTGATCTTAAGTGAGTCAGTATTTTATAAAGCCAAACAAGCTGAAGAAGTGATTGCTGATTTAAGCTTTAATCTTGAGGTAACTTCTGAGAAAGAATCAAATTTAAGAGATCACCTAGCTAAAGCGCTCACAGATCAAGGCTTAAAAGTTTCGACATTTAAACCGGACTTTACCATCAAGATCAGAACTGATTGGCAAAACATCAACCAAGACAGCACTCATTATAGCGTTGCGCAGACCTTTGTTTCTATCGTTGAGAATGGGGAAGAAAGAGCACACTTCAACAGTAAAGTAAAAGCGGCTTCTTCTTATCAAAGTATGGCAAAAAATAAAGCCATGGATAAGATTGCAGATAACCTAGCTGCACAAATCGCTGAGTTTATTTCTTCATCTTATATGTAAGTACACACTTACAGTTAAGCCAATCTTAACTTTATCGCTTGGTTACGGCCAAGCGTTTTTGTTTCATTTAAGGCTGTATCAGCCAAAGCTAGTAGATCTGTGTAATTATGTGCTTTATTTGCTAAGGTCGTCGCAATACCAATAGAGACAGTCACAAAGTCATTGCCATCATCTTTGTTATAACAGATTTTGCGAGATAAAATATTATTCTGAATGCGGTTTGCTATTTTTAGTAATTCTTTTTCTGGGGTATTGTGTAAAATCATCACAAATTCTTCACCAGAAAAGCGCCCTACTATATCTTCGCTTCTGCCTGCAGATAATACATTCGCAATGCCCATAAGTGCTTCGTCGCCTGCCGCATAACCATATTTAAGGTTATATTTTTTTAAGTCATCTACATCAATCAAAAATACGGTTAATTCTGTACTATAACGGCAAGCTGTTTGCCAACTGCGTTGTAAAACACGTTCAATTTCACGACGATTATAAAACCCGGTTAATGCATCATGAGTTGCATAACCACTAATAATATCTAATTGATGTTTAGTACGAATATGCATGGCTAATCTACCAAGTAAGCTCTCTTTTTGTCTGCTTACATCAAGCATGTCAGATACGCCAACGGCAAAACCTTGTGTCTCGACTCCATCGGTTAACTTATCGCTATAATAAATAACAGGGGTTGTACTTTGCGACATTGCAAGAAACTGTTTACAGAACTTAAAGTCAGGATCCGCTTGGTGTTCAACGAGTATCAAAGCACAGTTCTGTTTCAGCGCTTTACTTAATAAAGCATCTTGCGACTCAAGTTTATAAAAATCATATTCTGCATGAGACAAATAACTTGAAACTACTTGAGATGATAATGAGTCTCCAAGCATAAACACTTTTTCATTAAATTTAAGATTGCAGGCACTGTACTGATCAACTTGTTGCACGGCTTCATTTTTAAAAAAAGACCGTAAAGTACTTTCGTTTTGTAAACCTGTAATAGAATCTCCGGCTCCGTTTGCCAAAACAGGTACTTTATGCCCAAAATCACCTTTTTCCCAGTCCGATTGCCATTGCAACAGCTGTACTTGCTGCTGTTCACTAAACTCAAATTCATCTACACCATATTTAACAAGTAAAGAATCTAAAATTGTAGGATCTGATATATCTAAATTCTCTATCCATAGTGCTCGGTATAAAGCATCTCTAAACTCAAGGGCTTTATCTGGATAACAGCCTGACACCGCATTGAGCGTTTCATTCAGCATTGAAGTATTAACCATAAATTTTGGATTATGGATCTCAATGTCAGGGGCTTTATCTATTACGGCTTTAAATTCGGCATTGAGAATATCAATATACTTTAACTCTTGAACAGTTGCAGAGGGTGCATGCTCTACTAACCGCCACTCTATTTCGTTAATTAAATCGAGATTTTTTAACCGCTCGTGTAGTACAAAACAAAACGGGCAATTTATATCAGCATAAACAAACGGTCTTTGATTCATAATAATCAGGCACAATGAAGTATATTATTAAATATAGACAAGACTTTACCTTAGAGTAAGCCAATAAAAAAAGAGCCGAGGCTCTTTTTTTGGAATTATCATAATTTACTGCTATTCGTTTTCTTCATAAAAGCGTTGTAACTGCTCTTTTAGATTTGGTGGTATACCTTTAATTGTAAGCGTGTCATTTTGAGCATCATACAATACCCGCTCACCTAGGTGTTTACGCTCAAAACCCACACTTACACCACCGCCTAGACCTGAAAATTTCACCATAGTTGTTAACGTCTTCTTATCAACTGGGAAAGATTCAGCTAAGTCATAGCTTTGATCTTTATAAAAGTCTTCAAATTGAGTCTCTGAAGATTTTGACAGTGTTTCAGATAAGTCAGCTATATTGGCGTCTTCACCTGTTGTGATGCAGTCGTTACAGTAATCAAAGACTTCTTTCCTTAAGTCGTCTTTTTCTTCCTTATTAAACTGCTGTTCACTCAAATAATCTTCCACAGCTGCCAACATCACATTCGACTGCTGTTTAGCATCAATGCCTTCTTCACAGCCTAAAAAGTCTAAGAAAAAGTCAGCCACTTTTCGACCTGCTCGTCCTTTAATGAAGGAGATGTAACGCGCATCTTCAGGTTGCGTATCCCAAGCAGACAAATCAATTCTTGCTGCAAGCTGCATGCGAGAAATATCTAAATGGCGCGAAGCAGATAAATCTAGCTCTGAAGTAATCGAGTAATGCTCTTTAATGTTTATTAATGCGATTAGTACATATTCTGTTGCCACATATTGGTAGTGGCAAAATACCAAGTACCCTGTTTCGTTAAAGGCGTATTTATTCAGCTCTTCTTTTAATACCTGCGTCGCTTGTTCGGTCACATTATAAAAATTGAGTTCATTATTGCGATAACTCTGCATCGCCGATGCAACTTGGCTATTTTTATCTGGGCTAAACGCACAGTATCCCTTGCCTGGTTTACTGGTGTAAGCATGATGTAATTGTTCAATAAATACATTCACTCGGTCGTTAATCGACATCTCATCATTGCGTAAATGGATTTGGGTATCTTCGTCCTGTTTGTCGACATAATGGACAACCAGTTTATTCACCTCAATGCTCATCTTTGTTTTTCGCGCCTCTGGTGTTAAAATAAAAAATTATTATTTATTGATTTTGAACCAACTGATGCCTATCCAATCTAAATATTCCAACAAACAAGTAGAACAAATTGTCGACCAGCTTATCGATGTGTTAACTCAACAACAGGCACCTGTTGATTTAAGTCTAATGTGTTTAGGAAATTCTATCACGCATATTCTAAAAGAACATGTGCCAGAAAATAAAAGACAAGCTGTTGCCGACAATTTCGCTAAAGCGCTCGTGCAATCGGTAAAATAACTGAATGAATCTCACCCCTGACAACCAGTTTTCTTCGAAAGCCAGCCAACTTTTGAGTTGGGGACACTGGTTTACTTTCGCTAATATTGGCTTAGTACTGCTGATCAGTACGATTTATTTATTTGCCGATAGCCAACCGAGCACACCGCTTGGTTGGTTCTATATGCTGATAACTTGGGTGAGTCATACCAGCTTTATTACGTTTTGTGCCTTTGTCTTAACCATATTTCCACTGAGTTTAGTATTCCCTTATCCTAGGCACATACGGGGCATGGCTGCGGCCATTGCAACGATTGGTGTTTCAACTTTATGCTTAGATGCATTCGTATACTACAGCCTCGGCTACCATATTAACATTCAGTCGCTACCTGAGATAATTAGCTTACTTTGGTCAACACTCACAAGCTCACCAGCCATAACGACTGTCATTGCTGGTTCTATTATTATTATTATTTTGGGACTGGAATTGATTGCCAGTAACCATGCATGGCGACACCTAGATAGACTGAAAAACCTAAAATTTGCCCGTTACGCTACGAGTGTACTGGTTACTTGCTTTGCCTTAAGTCATAGTATTCACATATGGGCCGATGCAAACAACTATTTCGATATTACAAAACAAGATAACGTATTGCCGCTCTCTTACCCTACAACGGCAAAGACCTTATTAGCACGTCACGATTTACTTGATATTGAAAAATATCAACAGGCGAGAAGTGTACAATTAGAAGGCTCAAAGGGTGAATTTGTACTTAAGTCTTCATTGCCAAATTGTGAAGCTGAAACACAAATCGTCAATGTTGTCGTATTTGAAAATAGTGAACAATTGAATGCTTTTGTTACTGAGCGTTCGAATTTTTCTGTGCTCGACAATGTTTTACAGCCAGGTAATCGCCAAGATGCACTGTTTAACCTTATTTATGGGCTACCTGCATATTACAATTCTGAAAAGCTACGAGGCTCTTTACCCGCTTGGTCACAGAAAAATGCGCTACTGGGCCTATCTGGCTTTGCAGATTCAGGCTTCAAAGATACTGATGGTGAGCACCCAGTCAACATCATCTTAGCAGATAAACTTGAAGGTCTTCCTACTGAAAATTTGATTGCACTTTCTCTTGCTGACGACAATGGCAAAGAGCTAATTACCACCTCACAGGCATATGTGTCAGATTCTATTCAAATAAAAAATAGTGACAGTTTTAAACAGCTTAACGACATAGTCTATTCTGTGATATCAGAGCAACTCAATTGCCCTACACTTGCAGAAGCTACCATGTTAGGTAGAAACCTAAATCAAGACTTCCGCCAAGAGGGCGTGAACTACTCTAACGGTGTATTGATTACGTTCAAGAAAGACCGAATTACTTTAGTTAACCCAGATGGCAGTTATAAACAAATGTCAGGTTCAGAGGGTTTCCTATTAGAGCAAAGTTTAGATATCCCTTTCCTTATCCACAGTATCAAAGAGTTACAGAAGTTCACTCACAGTAGTGGTGGCAATTAACTTGCATCTCCTTTTAGCTTTACTATATTTCTATAATCCTACTGAGGGTCATGGAGAAAACTAAAAGGAGCTGTTTATGCGAAGAACATATGCCATTATTCTTATACTACTATCTATGGGTGTGTCTGCTGAAAAGGTCTCTGTCAGTTACTATAAGTGCGTTACAGATAGAGGCACTATTTTTAGTCAGCACCCTTGTGGTAAAAATGGCACTATTCACACATTAACGCATTCCAACCCTGAAGCAAAAATACCTGCTGAACAGCATTTCAAAACACTCAATAACCTTGAGAAGCAACAAATAGTTCGAAATTTAAAGCGAGAGATCCGTGCTAAGCGTCAGAAATCTGCTATTTTGAGTCGTGACAGAGACAGAGACTCTAGAGAGCAACAAGCTCGCTTGAATCGCGTTATGGATGACCGAAAAAAACAACAAACTATCCGAGATGTTAAAAAGCAGCTCAAATCTATCAATAAGCAATATTTAAAAGATATTAAAGACATTGATAAACAAATAGCGAAATTAGAGAAGCAACTAGCCCGCTATTAATAAGGCTTAGCACAAGTTAAGCAAATCATAATCATCTGTAGACTATTGTGGGATAGCCAAACACCCCATTTTCATTATATAGTGTTAGCAAGATAATGCGTTTTTGGTAATTTTACCTCTATTTTGGCGGCAAATTACCTAAATATCGAGGATGATGATGCACGCTTTCAGTCTAGCCCAATTGATACTTTCTGGCTTTGCTAAGCACTATCAATTATTTCAAGAGATAACAGGGCAAGCCCCTATCGCTTTTGCCACACAAGACTGGGGGAAAATCCAGCAAATCAGCAAAGCACGTATCCATCATTATGATGCTCGAGTCAACGAAACCATCAATGACGTAAAAGAACTATTAAACTGCGATGTGCTTGATGAATCTTTTTGGTATCAAGTGAAACAGCACTATCTAGACTTATTAACCTTTCATCCTCAAGCTGAACTGGCTGAAACCTTTTATAACTCAGTATTTTGTCGTTTATTCGACAGGCAGTATTTCAATAATGATTTTATTTTCGTCGAAACAACTTTGAAAGATGCCCCTGCGATTGCTGTTGAAACCGAATATCGTAGTTATTTTCCAGTTGTTAAAGGGTTAAAGCCCACTATCAAACAGATTATCAATGAGTTTGACTTTAAGTGCGAATTTGCCAATTTAGAGCAAGATATTAGATTATTAGTAAAAGCATTTATTCAACAAGCACCCGATACGCACCACCAGCACCATCAAATGCGTTTTGATATGCTGCCCTCCCCATTTTATCGCAATAAAGGCGCGTACATCATAGGTCGGGTTGTGTCCCAGAGTGGTATTCAACCCTTTATTATTTCTGTGTTGCATAATGAGAATGGTAAGCTGTGCATAGATGCTTTACTTACCAACTCTTCACAGATGCGGGTCATTTTTGGCTTTGCGCGCGCGTATTTTTTGGTTTCGACTAATACCCCATCAGCTATGGTGCATTTCTTAAATCAGTTAATGCCGAATAAAACGCCCGCAGAGCTCTACAATGCCATAGGCTTTCATAAACAAGGCAAAACCGAGTTTTATCGTGAGTTTTTACATCATCTAGATAACAGTAATGATAAGTTTGTGATCGCTCCAGGAACCCCAGGCATGGTGATGATGGTATTTACGCTCCCAAACTTTCCCTATGTTTTTAAAATCATTAAAGATAAATTCTCTGAAAGTAAGCTTTTTGGTCGCGATACAGTATTAGCTCGATATCAATTGGTCAAAAATCACGACCGTGTTGGTCGAATGGCTGACACCATTGAATACTCAGATGTTGTACTGCCGCTAAATAGATTCTGCCCTGAATTACTAAAGCAATTACAAGCAACCATTGCTGGCAGTATCAAGATAGAGAATGATCATTTAGTCATTAAACATTTATACATCGAGAGACGAATGAATCCGCTCAACCTTTTTATTGAGCAAGCTTCTGACGAACAAAGTTTTAAAGTGATTGACGATTATGGATTAGCCATCAAAGAGATGTTGCAGGCTAATATCTTCCCTGGAGATATGTTGCTGAAAAACTTTGGTGTCAGTAAACACCACAGGGTGATATTTTATGATTACGATGAAGTGCAATACCTAACAGAAATGAATTTTAGAGCCTTACCGAAGCCAAGTTTAGATGACTTATACTCAGGGGCTGATTTATATTCAGTTGCACCACAAGATGTATTTCCTGAGCAGTTATTAACTTTTGTGATGACGAACCCTAAATTGAAAACATTCTTTGAGCAGACGCATCCCGAATTATTAACCGTTGAGTATTGGCAAAATGCACAAGCCGATATCGTCAATAAAATAAGTAAGCATATTTACCCATACCCGCCAGAGCAAAGATTTAACCACATTGCGAAACAAAAGAGATTAATGTGAATATCAGTAAAATAGATTTAAATTTATTAGTATATCTCGACACTTTATTACGAGAATGCAATGTTACTCGAGCTGCAAACCAGCTTAGTATTACGCAACCAGCCATGAGTAATGGCCTAAAGAGACTGCGTAACTTATTCAATGATCCTATTTTGGTTCGAACCAGTGATGGCATGGTGCCTACAGAGCGTGCCTTAGAGTTACAGCCCGTTATCCGTGGTATTTTAATGACGCTTGAAGAAACCCTTGCACCAAATCGAGAATTTGAAGCAAGTCAAAGTAAGCGTGTATTTAGGATCATGGCAAGTGACTACGCCGCAAGTACGCTTGCGCCAAAGTTATTAACTAAGTTACATGAAGAAGCACCTGACACCACACTAGATATATTAACGCCAAGTGACGTCACCTTTCATGATGTAGAAAATGGTAAGGTAGATATGGCCATCAACCGTTTTGAAAATCTACCTCAATCTTTCCACCATAAACGTATCTGGAAAGACAGTTTCTGCTGTTTAATTAAGTCTGATAACCCAATCATAGATAAATTTAACCTCGATGCATATTTAAAAGCACGACATATCTGGGTAAGTAAAACTGGCTTTGGTGTGGGTGTTGGTATGGACCCAGAAGATGTGCAAAAACTGGGTTGGGTTGATGAAGCGCTCGCGCATTTTGGTAAACACAGAAACATAGCTACCTTTACCCGTAACTATCATGTCGCTATTCATCTGGCTAAAGAGCAAAACTTGATTGCTACACTGCCATCAAAAGCTGCCAATATTTATAAAGATGATCCACAGTTAGCTATTTTAGAGCCGCCGTTCCCTATTCCACCTTTCGAGTTGGATATGATCTGGAGCCCTCTCCTTCACCGCGACGCGAGCCATATTTGGCTGCGACAGAAAGTGGCAGAAGTCGCCGAAGAGTTAAAATAAACCTAACCTTATGAAATTAATAACGAATACCTGCTTATGCAGGTATTTTTTTGTTCAAAATACACACGTCGTTACATTTAAAATGGCAAATAAAGCTAACTCGAAGTAAAAAATTTTTGACCCAACTGCTATTTTGACGTAATTTTGTTCATGTTAAAAATATTTAACCTAAAGTAAAATGGAGCGAACATGACTAGACAACAGAAATTTAAAGAATGGCTTGATAGCTGTAGCTTTCGAGAAGTGACATTACTCGTTGACTTGCTGATTTGTGGCTACATCTTGTTTTATTATTTACGAGCTGTGTTATTAGCAAGTACTGAGCAATTGAGTGATATTACTTGGTTATCTGAGCTACTTGGTAACGTGATCATTTATAGTATTGTGCTGATGATAGCTAGTTATATTCTTTTAGCCCTTGCGAGTGAAAAAGAGCTTGAACAGCCCATGGATGTGCGTGAAAAGCAAATCAACTTAATCGGCTACAAATACTCAGCCTGGATCTTACAAATAGGTTTGGGTATAGGCATTTTCCAATATCAGATTGAAGCTAACCCGTTTTTTGCAGATAAAATCAGTATACCATTTTTACCACTACATATTATGGTCATCGCCTTTATCTTAGCTGAAATCGTTTTTTATGGTGTACAACTCATTAAAGGCCGTACAGGAGCGATTTATGACTGATCGCGTTATCACAAATTCGATTAGAACGTTGAGATTTTTAAACAATGAGATGACGCAAAAGCAACTTGCTGAAGCCATCGGGGTGACTCGTCAAACAGTGATGGCAATAGAAGCCAATAAATACTCGCCAAGTTTAGAAGTGGCTTTCAAAATTGCTGAGGTCTTCTCTTTACCACTTGAAGAAGTATTTCAATATAAAGAAGCTGAGTAAAGCCAAAGGGTTGGCTTTACTCTCTTTGAAAAGGGTTAGAGATTATTAGTTTCAACCTGCTTTTCACTTTCAGCTTGTTCTAATTTACGCTGAAGTTCTGCTTCCTCATAGCCCAAAAAAATACTTGTTTGAAATATTGCTAGCACACCCATCAACACCAAGGATACCAAACTCACACAACTAGATTTAATAAAGGCTTTAATTTTACTACCTGTAAAGAAGGTCGTGAATGCATATAAAGGAAAAACGATTCCAATAGTGGCAGAGATAACTTGCCCTATTTGGGAGTTTATCAGCCCTAGAATAAGTAAGAGTGAAGTAAACCAAGAGACATGTGCAGAAGGCAATAAAGCAAGTAAATACAATTCAGTCAGATTATAGCCTGATTTTCTAAACATCAATTTCAGCATGGCTGCAAACAAAACAGAATTTAGAAAGGTCAAAAATAATAGAGAGCTCTCAACCACTCTCCCCATATTTTTTGCAAACTCACTGTTGTAAGAGGAGGTTGAGAAGCTATAGTGCTCAGCCAAAGATTGATCGGTAAATGCGGTTAAAAATACCAGAAATGTAATACTCCAAAACGCATATTTTATTGGATTAAAATATCTAGCTCTTTTACCTTCAATGTAATCCTTACAAACTACAGCAGGCTGAACGGTCATTTTAATGAAAGTATGTAGAAAAGGAGATTCAAACTCTAACAGCGCTCTTTGAGCTGTCTTAAATAGCTCTTTTAGAGTAATGCGTTTTGCTTTCTCTTGACCACATTCGCCACAAAAGCGCGTTGTTAATTTTGCACCACAGTTTAAGCAATTTACTTGCTCGTCAAAGTTTACCACGTGATTTATCCCTATCGAAAACGACTAAAAATAGAGTGTTAAATACTATTCTTGGAATTAAATTGTCCCTAACCTGATACTTTCTGTCAAAGGTTTATTTACATTTCCGATATCAATGCATTGAAGAAAGCATCTGTTTTTACGGTATTTATTACTATTCGTGGAAAATAAAAAAGCTAATCATGTTATATGATTAGCTTTTCTATATTCTTAAGAGGTCAGAGTGTACTTTAGGTAATAGCTTTTCGCCCTGAAAACGCATGCATTAGCGTCATACCATCGACCAAATCAAGCTCCCCGCCCACTGGCATGCCATGAGCAATTCGAGAAGCAAGTACATCATATTTTTGACAAAGCTCAGAGATAAAATGTGCAGTTGCTTCACCTTCTACGGTTGGGTTAGTAGCGAGAATCACCTCATCGATATTACCTTCTGATAAACGACGCTCTAACAAATCTAAACCAATTTCATTTGGGCCTATGCCATCTAACGGTGATAAATGCCCCATTAATACAAAGTACAAGCCTGTGTATTGACCTGTTTGCTCAATGGCAAGTACATCAGTTGGTGATTCAACTACACAAAGTAAGCGACTATCTTGACGTTTGATGTTTTGACAAAGCGAACATTCTGGCTCTTCACAAAACGTGCGACAAGTTTGGCAGTGCCCAATAACTTGCATCGCTTTAGTTAGGCTTTGCCCTAACTGGCTGCCGCCTTCTCTATCTCTTTCAAGCAGGTGAAAAGCAATACGCTGAGCCGATTTAGGGCCAATGCCTGGTAAACAGCGCAAGGCTTCGATGAGTTGTGATAAGGTTCCAGATAGTTGCATAACGCTTCTTTTTTATTTAAAACTCAACACTTATACAAACCCTCTTTATTAAGTGATCTATTTTGAGGCAAATGAAATTTGTCGATAACAAGGCGAAAAATTTTCTATTTAGTTGTTCTAAATAAGATGTTTTCAACGAAGTTAGCGTCAGTTTTAGCCCCTCAAAATGATTAAATATTACTAAGGGTTAGTATTGTGTACTAAGTATGTCTTGTTAGATTGATGTGATTATAAAAGTGCGACAAACCAGTCACAAGCATAATTGAATGACTTATAAAAAAATCATAGATAAGTGTCGTTTCGTGCCAGCTTAATATTTCCAGCTATACTGAAATGATGAAGATAAATCGACGCTTGTTTATCAAAGGGGCATTGAGTGTTGGTGTCCTTAACTACTGCGCCCCGCTTTTGTGCCTTCCAATTGAGACTGTTCAAATGGAATATGACCTAATGGAAGAGCGAGATAAACGAAGTAGAGCTGACTACATTCTCAACTTTGCTTCTCCTTATAAAACCAGCCAATACAAAACGACCCCTCACCTTCACCAACAATTAAAATTTTATTTAGAGTCATTATCTGAAGGTAAAATATACGTATCACTGTTTGACAATGGCCAGCTTGGTGTCGGTACAGAGTTAATGGCTGCAATTAGCCATAAACGAATAGATGCTGCATTAATTTCAGTGTCTAACTTATCTCGTGCTTTGCCATTACTCGACATCTTAAACATCCCTTTTTGGGCTAGTGGCAACCAAGCTTACTTAAATTTAATCAGCTCTAAACAATGGCACGATTTGGTACTCACCCCCATCAAGGAGCAGGGTAAATTTCAAATTCTTTTACACCATATTATAGGCTCTCGCACTTTAACGACGGTAAAACGGTCAAATAAACGCGTCATAATGCCTGAAGACTTGAAAGGTGTGAATTTACGCGTACCCGCATCGAAAGTACTCAATCACTTTTATACCCTGACGCAGGCGAACATTATCGAGGTGCCATGGAGTAAAACCGCTAAAATGGCACGCCTAGGCCTAATACACGCACTTGATCCTAGTATAGTTGGACTTCATTCAGGTCCTGACGGCTTAAAAAGTTACTTAAAACATGTTACTAAAATCGACAGTGTCCCGGATGCATGGGTAACCGTTATCAGCCAAGCTTGGCTAAAGCAGTTACCAGCCTCTTTAAAAGAGGTAGTTACCATTGCCGCTGAAAAGACATTTGAGCATCACGTCAGTAATTTTAATTCTATTCATACCGAATGTATAAAAGGACTCTCAAAATATGGCACCGCTATTTACGAACCAAGCAACGAAGAGCAATCAGGATGGATAAGGCAGTTTGGTCATCACCAACCTGCCTGGCGGGAAATAAAAAAAGATTTATTAGGTGATCTCAAGACCTTTGATAAATTACTAGATGCGACCAATGAAACCAGCCGCTTTCAGCTTTCTTAGTATTGTGAACACCCGTATGAGTTAATTAATCTCCATCAACAAGTTTTCAATTTTCATACTTTGGCCTAATTCTTCGCACCGAGTTAGTCCAAGCTTTCTAAATATAAGCTCCTTATTTTTTATGCCTTGCTCTTTGTTAATCAAACTTGATACGTCATCAGCACAAAATGCTTGTAACCTTTCTCGTATTGAAGAGTCAGAGATCAAATCAACTGAATACTCAACTCGCCCTTTTACTTTACCATCAGCTAAATTTTCCACATTTGGATGCAACTCCAACTCACTACCAGTAGGGTAAAAATTATATAAAAATGACTGTTCTGAAAGCCTTTCGAGTAAAACAACACCTTGTTTTCCGAGCACAGAGAATTTATTTACTGCTGTTTCAACTTTAAGTGCCGTGGTTTCATCCACACCAAAACCCCATCTTTGGTCAGTTTCAGCTAATAATACCGCTAGCCTTGGTGTACGCCCTCTTTCACTAAAGTGGGTATCTAGAATACCGAAATGAAAGCTGCCTAACCCACCTCGATTGTCATACGTCAACGTATCATGCGGTAAAGCGTCACATCCACCATGTTGCTGACAGTTCTGCTTAGGTGGCGCTTTCGCAAATGCCCCTGACTCAAGCGCACCTAAGCTGGTGCCATTGGTAATCATGGGCACTTGTCCATATGCATTTTTGCCACCTGACTGCACCGCCGTACCTGCACTGGTGCCAATCAACACTGGGCGATTTTGTATCGCCTCAAACCAAGAAAAAGCCTTGCCTGTTTGCGCTTCAACCATGACCTGTTTTGTAAGAGACTGATCGCCGCCATTAAACATCATGCCACCAGCGCTTTTAATTTCTTGAGTAAGGTTGTCGATGCCCCTTTCACACAAAGCCCGCTCTTGCGATGTTAAGTCGGGATAAACCAATTCACGATTAAACACGTTATTCAGCTTGTTTCGGTAAATATCTAGGTTGTCACAATCGTTATTACTTATTGCTTTGGCTAAAGCTGGGGTCAATGCGAACCAGGTTGCCTCTATACCATAAGCGCTAAAAAGGCCCTGATAGAAATCAGCTGATTCGTAGGGGTCGCGAGAAGAAGCTGTACTCAGGAGTAATTTTGCATTATTTTGCTGTTTTAGCGTTTTTACAATGTCATTTAAGATTTCAGTGCTGGCAGGTTCATTATTAAACTGCGTTAATACCTGCTCTTTTGCTCTACTTTGTTCATACAAAACAGGCACTTCTAACATATCAAAAACAAAGTAATATTCTTCATTACTCCAACGCTTATACAAGTAGCTATCTTGTTGCTTAATTGCCGCTATCAGCGCTGATTTTGAATACAACGTCTTCGATTTAATTGCATTAAGCAACTTTCTAGTTCGATGTTTGTGTTGTGTGTTATGAGTTGGCCATTTTTCATTCACTGCATTGAGTGTCAGGTCATGAACTAAAAATAATTGTTGGCGCTTAGCAGCACTTTCAAAATTGACTTTTTTTGAACAATTTTGAGTGCTTTGACTTGAGCAAGTTTTAAGCGAACCGCCAATAAGATAAAGGGTTTGCGCTAAAGATGACGCGCTAAAAAGTAACAAATAGCCCAGACTGACACTGGACAGAAAACGAGCAAAGTTCATACGGACTTTTCCATAAATTTAAAAAATCAGACTTGTCATCACAAAAAAAGCTGTGATATAACTTTTATGAACATTGCAGGAAGCAAGCTAGCACAAGCCAGTTTGCATTGTCAAAAACGAAGAGATGAAGCTATGTATAAAAAAGCGTTTAAGCTTGTTTGCTACTTCTACTCACCTCACTACCTTTCGGAGTGGTTCGACGAGTAGACACACGGTATCAAAACCGTGGCGTTGTCTATTGGTATGCAACCCACCTCAAAAAATCATAAAAAATACATTCTAGCTGTCGAAGGCTTTGATCATCTTGCGAGCTTTACGCTGATTAATGCCATTTACAGGATAGTTATGTCTTTTGCCTGATCTCTTAATACAGTTAAATGTTTTTGAGGATGGTGAGACTCCTACCTGTTTACCCAAATTGCATCGGCAGCTAACCAAAAGTTAGGTGAAACATGTACAACAAGTTATTTCTTGGTGTTGCTGCTGCGCTGCTGAACAGTGGCTACACTCATGCACAACAATCAGAACAAGCAAGTTTAGAAAAAGTCGAACGTATTGAAGTCACAGGCTCTCGCATTAAAGGCGTTGACCTTGAAGGTACTCAACCCGTAACCATTATCTCTTCAGAAGACATTAGCCGCTCTGGTGCAACCTCTGTCATTGAGCTTTTACAAGATTTACCACAACTCAAAGGTGGTGCGGGCACCTTTACAACCAGTGAAAGTGGTAGTACATCGACTTCAACCCCTGCAGGTCAAGCAGCTGCCAGCCTTCGTGGTATGGGGCCTTCAGCTACATTGACACTCATCAATGGGCGAAGAATTGCACCAAGCTCTTTTGCAGCAGGTACACAAAACTTTGTCGATGTGAACGCCATTCCACTGGCTGCCATTGAGCGTGTTGAAATTTTAGCGACCGGGGCTTCTGCGATTTATGGCGCAGATGCGGTTGCAGGCGTTATCAACTACATTCTTAAAAAAGACTTCACCGGTGCAGAGCTGGATGTGTCATTTTCAGATAGCTTTGAAGACACTGATGAGAGCAAAAAACAACTTAACCTGATCTGGGGTAGCGAAATTGAAGGTGGCAATGTCACCGTATTTGCTGATTACTTCGATAAAAACCAGTTTAATGCCTCAGATCGTGAGTACACAGCTAATCCGTCTTTGATTAACAGTTACTCTTACCTGCCGAAGCTCGAAAATACCCCCAACATTTACTACTACAGCAGCCAAAATGGTAATGAAATAGGCGCGCCAGGCTGTAAAACTGAGCTTGTCACAACGGAATATGGGGAAGAAATTTGTGCCTATTATGGTAATCAAGATGACGTATTGAGCGCACCATTTGAAAGCTTATCTGCAGGCTTTATGGTTAATAAAGCATTTAGTGACCTAATCTGGAACACTGAGTTTTTTTACAGCACCACTAAATCAACCGCCTATTCAACACCCGCAGCCATTAATCAGCTTGATGATGCTGAAGGTCCTTGGGTAAAAGAAGATGCGTTATTTATATTTGATGATGCCCAAGGCAATAACGCCCTCTTAGATGCTTTGTATATCGACCCATTCGATACTTTTTTAGGCCAAGAACAATGGGGCTTCCGGTTTGATGCGCGATTTAACGACCCAAGAACCATTGAGGTAGAATCTAAAAACTTCCGCCTAGTTTCTAGTCTTGAAGGTCAACTTGGAGAGTGGGATTGGCAATCAGGTGTGCTGATCTCTGAGTCTCGCTCAGAGCAGCAGGCAATAAAGGGCGTGTATAACCGTTACCAATTCCATGCAGCATTGGCAGGCGAACTCTGCTCTGATGGTTCAATTGGCTCTCTAGGTGATAACGGTGTCACTTGTAACAGTGGACAGTTGCTTGATTTCTACAATCCATTTTTAGTTGATGATGCAAACAATGATGCAATTCTTGCACTCACACAAGCTATGCCAACACGCGAAGGCAAAAGTAGAGTCTATGGTATCGACCTCACTTTCTCGGGCGAGTTATTCACGCTCGGTGATATTGATGTGCAGTCTTCATTTGGATTTGAAGCCCGTAAGGAAGAGCTTTCCGATATTCCATCTGCAAATGCAGTGGCAAAAGCTGAAAACGAGTATTTGGTCGATGTATTTGGCTACGGCTCGAGTATAGCTGAAGCAGAGCGAACGCAATATGGTGCTTTTGCCGAGCTTTATGTTCCACTCACTGAGCAAGTCGAGATGCAATTAGCAGGGCGTTACGATCACTTTGATGATTTTGGCTCAACGTTTAACCCAAAAGTCAGTATCAGTTATCGACCTACTGACACTATCTTGCTTCGCGCGGGTTGGGCAACATCTTTTAGAGCCCCCTCTTTAACACAAGCCGGTGTTAAGCTTCGTACTACTACTTCATCTTTTGATTGCGGTGCAAACCAAGCAATTGCAGACCTATATTGTGAAGGCGACGGCACACTTGTCAGCGTAAACAGCTTAGAGTTAGGTAATGAAAACTTAAACGCCGAAGAGTCTGATTCACTTTCAATTGGCTTTGCATGGAGTCCTTCTAGGCAGACCACAGTGATGATCGATTATTGGCAGTTTGATTACAAAGAAGTCATTGATACCAACATGACTGCAGTGTTAGATCGCGCTATTTCAGACGCCTCACTTCGCCACTGTGGCATCGTACCGCAAAATCAAATGGGCATATCATATGGTGAAGATGTTTGTAGTGTCACCGATAATGCTGGGCTTAAAATTGATGAATCTGGCGCGAACTTATCAGAAATATTAGGTGCTTATATCTCAGAGTTTGATCCTCGTTCACAATCACTTCAGCTATATCGCGATCATGTAATCCAACTTGAAAATACTGGCACTCAGGATATTCGCGGGTTAGATATTAAGTTCGATCACAGATTCGAACTGGGTTTTGCCGATTTAAAACTGGCGTTAGATGCGACGCACTATCTTGAATATGACCGCAATAAGCCAGGCTCAGATCAAATTGAATCTCTTGTCGGCACATTTAGATATCCTGAAAATGTCGGGCGCCTGTCAGTCACATTAGATACTGATAGCTACTACATCTCGTTGTCTGCCAACTATACTGACAGTTACCTTGATGATATTGAAGGTTTAAAAGGCCGTGAAATTGATGAGCTTGACGAACTAGGCTTACTCGATGCACAACAGCAACACACAGTAGATAGCTGGACTGTTATGGATCTCAATGCAGGTCTGGAGTTGAGTGAAAACCTGTTTATTAGAGCCAGTATCAAAAATTTATTTGATAAAGCACCACCCGCAGTCTTTGGTTCAAAACGTGGCTTTGATTCGATTAACCATGATGCGTTTGGTACAACTTATCAAATTGGCTTATCAGCTAAGTTCTAATGGAGGAATGGGGGCAACCCCATTCTAAATTAACATGCATCAAAAATATAAAATGCCAGATGCCTTCGTCATCTTAATGATGATGGTCGTACTATGTTATCTGGCCTCTTTTTTTGTACTGCCCGGTTTTTTTAATACGCCGGAGCAAACAAGTACGGTCATGCTGTCGCAGTTTAGTCAAATTGCATCACCTGCCCCGATGGCATTGTTTGGCGAAGGTGGGACTCTCGGCTTCTTTAACGTCTTATTTGAAGGGCTAGTCAGTGGTGACAAAAATGGCGCGGCTATCGGCGTTATCGCATTCATTTTAATCACTGGCGGGGCATTTGGCGTGCTTATGCAAACCAAAGCCATCGATAATGGCGTGATGTCACTAATAAATAACACACAGAAAATTGATTGGTTATTTATCCCCAGTTTATTTGTTGCCTTTAGCCTAGGTGGGGCCATTTTTGGGATGGGGGAAGAAGCCATTGCGTTTTGTATTGTGCTCTACCCTATTATGCAAAAGCTTGGATATAACGCTTATGTAACCGTGTTAGTCACCTATGTTGCCACACAAATTGGCTTTGCCACCTCACCGATGAATCCATTTAGTATTGCCATCGCACAAAGCATTGCTGGGCTTGAGGTGTTCTCAGGTGCAGAGCTTCGTGTTGCTTTAACCGCTATTTTTATTATGGTTGGCATGGTGTTTACCATGCGCTACGCCAAGCAATCTCGTATAAGTGTGGACTGCTCAACACCAGAGTCACATACTCAACTCGACGCGGTCGATAAAGTACTGCTCATTGCGTTTTTAGCTGTGATTATATGGGTGATTTATGGCGTTACTGCAAAAAGCTATTACATTCCTGAGCTTGCTGCACAATTCTTTGTTTTAGGCTTAATTGTGACCACTATTGCCAAGCTTGGTAAACGTCAAAGCATATCTGAGTCAGTCGACGCATTTAAACATGGTAGTGCCGCATTGTTACCGGCTGCTATGTTGGTTGGCTTAGCAAAAGGGCTGGTTTTATTACTAGGTGGCAGTGAATTAAACTCACCGTCTATGCTTAACACCTTGCTATATCATTGTGCCAGTGTGATATCACATATACCCGATGTGATAGCTGCATGGTCGATGTATGTCTTCCAGTCTGTATTCAATTTTTTTGTTTCTTCAGGCTCAGGGCAAGCAGCTATAACCATGCCAATCATGGCGCCTTTGGCTGACTTAGTCGGCGTTTCTAGGCAAACGGCAGTGCTCGCATTTCAACTCGGTGACGGCCTCACCAATATCATCATTCCAACCTCTGCGAGTCTTATTGGCTGCTTAGGGGTGGTTAACTTATCTTGGGGCGATTGGGCAAAGTTCATTTGGCGCTTTATGTTGGTGCTTTTTGGTCTTTCTACACTTGCCATGGTTTTCGCTCAACTCATAAATTATCAATAAATTATGCTTACACTTATAAAAGATGCTGAGGTATTTGCTCCACACTACCTTGGTAAAAAAGACGTGCTCTTCGGCGGTGAAAAAATCATTGCCATCGAAGAAAATATTACGCTTCATCATGACACACTCGTCAATCTAGTTGACGGTAATGGCTTTATCCTAGTGCCAGGGTTTGTTGACGCTTTGGTGCATTTCATTGGTGGCGGAGGTGAAGCCGGATTTGCCAGTCGTACACCAGAAATGCACCTCACTGATGCAACGTTAAACGGTATAACCACTGTCGTCGGCGCGCTTGGTACTGACGATATTAGCCGAACACATGCAGATTTGGTTGCCAAAGCAAAAGGGTTAAAACAAGAAGGCCTAAATGCTTTTTGCCATACAGGCTCTTATCATTTGCCTATAAAGACGCTCACTGATTCGATCAGTAAAGACATCATGTTTATCGATGAAATAATTGGTGTCGGTGAAGTTGCCATCGCAGATCACCGCGGACGCCAAATCACCGCCCAACAACTTGCCGAAGTCACCGCTGAATCACGCACTGCAGGATTACTCAGCGGCAAAAGAGGCACAGTCTCAATTCATGTTGGTAGTGGCGATACTCAACTCACTCTATTGCATGAAGTCGCTCAAACAACTGAGCTACCTTTAGATATGTTTTACCCAACGCATATGAATCGTAATTCAGAGTTGCTGATGGCTGGTATTGAGTTTTGCATAGCGGGTGGCACCATAGACTTTACAACCAGTACCACAGACTATGATTTAGCACATGGGGAGCTCGCTGCCGCAGAAGCCCTTGCCTACTGCCTTGAAAAAGGTGTTGCTGACAGTCAACTTACAATGAGCTCAGACGGGCATGCAAGCCTACCTATATATGATGCACACAATAACTTGATTGGCTTTGAAGTGGGCCAAGAGTCATCGCTTTTACATGCATTTCAACAAGCTGTATTAGAGTTTAACGTTCCACTTGAACAGGCGTTAATGGCTATCACCCAAAACCCTGCGCATATACTTGGCTTAGCTAAAGGGCAGATAAAAGTCGCAGGTGATGCCGATTTAGTTTTATTAAGAAAAGAAGACCTATCAGTTAATAGTGTTTGGAGTAATGGTCAAGTCATGGTGTTAGACCGTCAAATCATTCAAAAAGGTTTTTTTAGTTAACCATTTTAGTAAGTAAGCCCACTAGCTTTGTGGGCTTGCTTCTTTGACATCTGCTTCATTTGCTAATTTATGATTACCACTGGCATAAAATGTCAGGTTACTTAAAATCTCAGGCAAAAATAACTCACTATTGAACTCATGTATTTTCATTGTTTGTTTAGCATGAAACTGTAGCTCGATACTTGCAAGATTATTATCAGCCCATGTCTCTAACGAATCCGATTTAATAAACTTATCTGGCGTTGCTTCTTTATCCTCTAGCAACTGCTGCCAAATCTCTTTCTGTATTTGAGCGGGTGTATCTTGAACCTCATCTAGCGCATCATTTATCCAACCTAGTCCAAATTCATTATGTGCTGTTAGAATGTTTTCATACAAATTTCTTCTATCAGACTCGCTGGCAATATCATCTTGCTGCACTACAAAATCGCCCTTGTCTGTTTGATAATATTGTCTATGGGCTTGATAGTTAACTTGTTGCCCTAGATAAGAAAAAATATTCTGCGCATTATCTTTATCAGCTTCATCCAACATAGATAACATATCATCAAGCATATGCTTACTCACTAAACCAGCCATATCGACAATGCCTCGGCTTTGTTCAAAACTACTTTGTGAAATATGGTGATTCATTTCAACCAGTTGTTCTGAATTAAGCTTGTTATCTGTCAGGAGTTTAGCGAAATTTTTTGCCAGCTTATTTCCTGCATTGTTCCCATAATATCCAGCTTTTAACTCCATGCCATCTTGATACGAAAACAATACGGCATTCTCTCTACCATATTTATCAGCTCCAACCGGTGAAGCTGTTTTTTGATAACCTTCCCCTTGAGAAAGTATTGAAGACATCGCTTCAATAGAGCTACTCAACTCATCTTCAGACATTGCATTGAGGGCTGTTATCAACTCATCTGGAACAGTGCTCTTTTGTGTTTGGAAAAACTCTACACCAGAAATCTCTACCATAAACTCAGCAAACTGAGCCAACTCCTCATCTGACATTTTTTCTGCTAATGACAGCAGCTCTTTCGTCGGCTTAAGGTGCTCAAACATTATTTTATGCTCCCCCTCTAAGCGCTCAAGCTGGTCAAGAAAGGCATTAATGTCTTCTACATCGGTTAATTCACCGTATTGGTAAGTTCTTTCTTTGTGTGGGTCCCTCATATCAATTGCACTACTCGTTATTTTGTAATGTCGCATGCCAAAATAACTAGGCAACTCTAGATTAGACGTGTGGCGCCCTTTGAATGGATCTTCATAAGGAATGACCGGCGCATTTTCCATTCCTTTATATTTTTCGAGATCAGGGTTTAAATTTTCTTTAAACTCATCAATCGCTTTATTAAACTTTTCTGCCACAGGTGCAGAAACTGATCCTGATAGAGTAATGTTTGCTAGTGGGAGGTTGGGTATTTTCATCGCTAATCCTTTGAACGACTATTAGGCTTTGATTACTTTATCGACACTCATTGCTATTAACTTAGCGATTTGTTCCTAAGTTTATTTTTACTCTGTCTAAAGATGTAAGCCCCCAATAAACCACTTATAAAACCAAAAATATGATTAGAACTGCTGGTTTGAGCAGAAAAGTCTAATAATGTCGCCAAAAAAGCAAAATCTAAGTAATAGGTAACGGCAACTAGCACCGTAAAACTAATTGCACCAACTAAGTTTCGATTAAACACAGCCGTGCCAAATAAAAAGCCATAATAACCCATCACAATACCCGATGCGCCAATATGGTTACCATATTCGCCAAATACCCAAACTAGTACGCCCGTCATAACCATGATAAAAACGGTGACACGTTTAAACCCAGTCTGCAGACTTGCTAAATATCCGCTAATAAATAGACCAATGCTATTCCCGGTTAAGTGACCCCAACTCGCATGGATGAAAGGTGCTGTAAAAATACCGTATAAACGCTCGGGGAGCTGAGGCACTAACCCAAAATTAGAAATAATAGGAGGATAAAACGATGCCACTACCATAAGCACATGCATGAGCAGCATGGCTAACAGTAATAATCTGAAGTTGTATGGGAAAAGCTTTGTGCGCTTTTTTTCATTCATCTATTTAGCATCTTTCATTATTTGCAAAAACTTGTAGCTAGACACCTTCATCTAATTTACGTCATTTTTAGAGAAAATTAACACGAACTTTCACTATTCAACGGCATTTTACCCTCATTTACCTAAAAAACTTGCCCTTCACTGTTTGTGGACTGACAATGGGTTTATTCCTCAATTGTTGTTTAATGAGGAACATTTCTTACTTAAAACATAGATTGAGATTTTACTCAATTAAAAAGAGAAGATAACAATGAAAAGAACTGTTATTGCGACAGCCTTAGCCGCTGTCTTTTTAGCTGGCTGTTCTGAGTCAGAACCAAAAGTTGAAAAAGTACAACAAGTAGAACAAACAGCTGGCAAAGCTGAACTTGGCACATTCGGTGTTGACCTAACTGCACGTGATGAAAGCGTTAAACCAGGTGACGACTTCTTCATGTATGCAAGTGGCACTTGGTATAAAAACTACGAAATGCCAGCTGACAAAACGCGTTACGGCGCATTCACATCACTTGCTGAGCGCAGTGAAAAACAAGTTAATGCCATCATCGAAGACATTATTTCTCGCGATAACTTAAATGCAGAAGAGCAATTGATTGCTGATTTCTACAACGCATTTATGGATGTTGAAACCCTTAACAAATTAGGGATCACACCAATTCAAGGCCTACTTGATGAGATCAAAGCCATTGATAATACAGACGCCCTAACAAAAGCGTTTGGTCAGTCTTGGCTAACAGGCGTAAACTCACCGATTGGCGGTGGCATGTGGTTTAACCGCCTTGATCCAAACAAATATGAAATGTCTATGGGTGCGGGCGGTCTAGGTTTACCGGATCGTTCATACTATTTAGAAGAAGCAGAGCGTTTTGAGAAGACACGCGCAGAATATGTTGCTCATATCGCAAACATGCTTAAATTTGCAGGCTTAGAGAATACAACTGAGCGCGCCCAAGCGATCCTTGCGCTAGAAACTAAAATGGCTGAAGGCCATTGGCCACGTGAAAAGCGCCGTAACCGCGACCTGACACTAAACCAAATCAAACGCGAAGATTTAGCTAAAGAGTACCCTGGTTTCAATTGGGATCTTTACTTTGCACAAACAGGTTACAAAGTGCCTCAGCTAAATATGTCTCAGCCTGAGCCAATCAAAGCAATGATTGACCTTGTGAATAAAGAAGACCTTGCTGTTTGGAAAGATTACCTGACTTTCCACGCTATCAGTGGCAATGCAAGCCTGCTTTCAGAAGATATCTTCAACGCATCTTTCGAGTTCTACGGTAAGCACCTAAGTGGTCAGCAAGAACCTCGTCCTCGTTGGAAGCGTGCTGTGAGCCAAATGTCTGGTACACAATCTTTAGGCTTTGCGATTGGTAAAGTGTACGTTGATAAGCACTTCCCTGAGTCATCGAAAGAGCAAATGTCTGAACTCGTTGAAAACCTGCGTAAAGCCCTTGGCGAGCGCATTGAAGGTCTAGACTGGATGGGCGAAGAAACAAAAGTAAATGCTCAGGCTAAACTCGCTGCATTCGTGCCTAAAATTGGTTATCCAGATGTACGGCAGTCATTTGATGGCCTAGCACTTAAAAACAATGACCTAATGGGCAATGTTAAAAATCTGCGTCAATTCTTCAGAGATGACAGCGCATCAAAAGAGCTTGAGAAAACTGACCGTAACCGTTGGGGTATGACACCTCAGCGAGTAAACGCATACTACAACAGCTCATTCAATGAGATTGTATTCCCTGCAGCGATTTTACAACCACCATTCTTCGATCCAAATGCTGACGCAGCGGTAAACTACGGTGGCATCGGCGCTGTTATCGGTCACGAAATGGGTCACGGTTTTGACGACCAAGGCTCTAAGTCTGATGCTGAAGGTATCCAACGTAACTGGTGGACTGACTCAGATCGCGCAGCATTCGAAGCAAAAGCTGACAAACTTGCAGCTCAGTACAGCCAGTATGAGCCAATCGAAGGTAACTTCGTAAACGGCCGTAACAGCCTTGGTGAAAACATTGGTGACGTAGGTGGCTTAGCAATGGCTTACCACGCGTACAAGCTGAGCTTAAATGGTAAAGAAGCACCAGTTATCGATGGTCTGACTGGCGACCAACGTTTCTTCTTAGCTTGGGCACAAGTTTGGAAAGAGAAGCGTACTGAACAAAGCATGCTTAATCAGCTTCGCGCAGGTACACACGCACCAGGTCGCTTCCGTGCCCTTGCACCACGTAACCATGACGCATGGTACAAAGCGTTCGACGTAAAACCAGGTGATAAGTTATATCTTAAACCTGAAGATCGCGTACGCATCTGGTAAAAAGCAACAAGCTTAATACTTAAAAAGCCCAGCATTTTTGCTGGGCTTTATATTTACGCTTACTGCTAAACCGCTTTATTCCTTTTAAAATACATTTCAATAGCAATTATCCCACCTACATAATTCTTCTAGTGCACCAATAATATAGATATATCAATAGCTGTGTTTACAACCCAAGTTCCAAACACTCACACAGCTTTAATGCAAGATTCATTTATCGTGTATCCAAGGTGAGCACATGTTGCCACATAAGTATATTAATAGACCGAATGAGGCATTTGGACTTTTATCGCGAATTTAGTCACAGGGATTACAGAGGCTAAGATTGTTAAATAACAATTATATTCAGCCTCATTTATGTTGAATATGTATTAAACCTACATTTACTGAATATTTTTCATACTAAATAATTTACAAATAAAATCCGGATTATGAAATCGTAACCGAATTAAAAGTGATACGTTATAAACATGTCTGTACCGCAGGATCACTCATATCAAAGTGCGGGTATAATTTTGCCCTACGCAATGCAAGTGACTTACTAAAATCTTTTAAATTACATGAAAACTAATATAAATATAATTGCACTAAAGTCTAAGACCGTATTGGTTATATTTAAGTCAATTTAACTCTCTTAAAATTCACTTGCCCCACTCTTTTTCTTTAACTTACGATGAATATTGTTATGCAAAAAATTTGCACAAAGGATTTGTGAATTCTCAAAAGGAAATGGAAGCGACACTTACTTCCATCAAACAACCAATGGGTTACAAGCTGCCCATTAATAAGTTCAAGAAAGGAAACTAAACATGCTGATTGATTGCACTCTAATATTATTATACGTAAGCTCAATTGTGGTGTTCTTAGGTACCCCAGGGCCTGTTGCAGTGTTGGTCGCCAATAGCAGCGTAAATGGCGGAATATCAGCGGGGATGAAGACAATCATTGGGACTAACTTAGCGTCTATTATTTTAATTTCAGTATCATTTTTGATGATCAATGGTATATTTTCAGCCAATGACTATGCACTCTCCTTTCTAACATTTTTTGGTGCGCTGTATCTTATCTACTTCTCTATAGACACTCTCAAATCAAAAGTTAATTTATCGAAAGAAAGTTTAGACAAGAACAAAAGCAAGTCTTGGTTACGAAGCGGCTTTTTAATTGGTATTTCAAATCCAAAAGATATCTTATTTTTTATTGCTTTCTTTCCGACATTTTTTAATGTCACAGACAATAAAACCGCCTCAATGTTTGTGTTACTGACGATTTGGGTAGTATTAGATTACGCACTGTTATTTTTACTGTCTTTTTTCTTCACTAAAGTATCAAAAGAAAACACTGCAAATAAAATAAACAAATGTTCTGGGTCGATCTTATTACTGATCGCCTGTTTCGCTTTATATACTTCAGCACCAGAAGTATTTCAGGTACTGGCTTAACAACTAAAAATAAACTGTATTATTAGGCTGATTGTTACAAATCCGTTTAAACACCTCCTAAATACAAAAAAGCTCAGGCAATTTATTACCTGAGCTTTCATTAGTTTTTGTCCCCTATTTTTTCCTTGCGGGGATAAATAGAATACAAACCTTTTAATTCAAAGCATTAAGCTTAGAATGGCATTTTGAAGCCTGGAGGCATCTGCATACCGCCAGTAACATCAGACATACGTTTAGCTGACTCTTCACCTACACGACGCACTGCATCGTTTACAGCCGCAGCTAGTAAGTCTTCAATCATGTCTTTGTCGTCTTCCATTAAGCTTTCGTCAATCTCAACGCGCTTAACGTTGTGGCTACCTAGCATAGTGACTTTAACTAGGCCTGCACCTGCTTCGCCTGTTACTTCTAGGCTTTTGATCTCTTCTTGGGCTTTTTCCATGCGCTCTTGCATCTGCTGAGCTTGCTTCATGATATTGCCCATTCCACCTTTAAACATAATACGCTCTCTTACATATATTTTATTTGGCTAAAAGATAAGGTCTATTGTACTCGATTACAATGCCTGTATGGTATTTTCATCGACCTCGGCACTAAATTGCTCGATAAGTTGTAATACAATAGGATCTTGATTAATCGTTTCTATCGCTTGCTGATGCCTATGTGCATCTATTTTTTGTTGAATTAGATACGGTGAGTCTATCACCCCTTCTGCAAATTCAACGATAAGCTCAACCTCAGAGTTGTACATTTCATTCAGTGCAGCTTGCAGTTTTTGTCTTAAAATAGCACTGTCTAAATGACGCTGACTAATATCAACTTGAATGTTGGCTTGATTGTTCTCGTAGTGATAAATCGAATGCAGCGCAAATTGGCGCATACGACCACCCAGTGCCATTTTCTCAATCAACTTCGCCCAGTCATCTTGCTGATGGGCAAAACGAATTTCACTGATTGGGCTCGCAAACCCTTCAGGCACAGGCACAGCTTCTTCTTTAGGCGTTTCTTGCGCTTGAGAAGTTTGCGGTGCAATTTGCTCTAACAACTCAGGCGCTAGTTTACTTTCGTCCGCTTTGTGCCTTTCGCTAAATGGTACTGGTTTTTTCTTCGGTATTACTGGCGCCACACTTGAGTCTGGCGCGTTTTGCGCCTCAGACTTTTTTGGCTCATCTCCTCGAGCAGATAATAACTGCCCTGCCCCTGAGATATTTCGGTTTTGCAAAATACGTGCAATGGCAGATTGTGCCTGCCCTTGTTGAGCTTGTAAGCGTGCAGAAGCTGACTCTGAGTTTTGAGAGCTAGCTTCTTGCTGCGCTTGTTGTGTAGCCTGAGGTTCATAAGCAGGCGTATAGCCTTGCTCTTGTGCATCTTGCATCACTTGCTCATATTGCGCGGCTAATTCTTGCTCTTGATGCGCTGGTACTTGCGGATTTTGCTGAGCTTGCTGATTAAACGCATTGCTTTCAACATTCAGTTGATTGTGTGGTTGCTCAATAGAATGCTCTTGTGAACTTTGTGCAACCGATTGAGTTAATTCTGAATGCTGATTAGTAACATTATGTTCTACCACTGACTGTTGGCTAGATTCGGCCTGAATAGGTTCGGCCTGAATAGGTTCGGCCTGAATAGGTTCGGCCTGAATAGGTTCGGCCTGAATAGGTTCGGCCTGCTTAGGCTGAGCTTGAACAGCTTCTGCTTCAATCTGAGGCGTTGCTGATTGTACAGGTATCTCATATGTAGCATGAGTTTGCTGAGTAGTATTCCCACCTACTGACGCATTATTTTGCTTTAAGCGAGCGCGAATATCTTGCAAGCCTTGTCTTGGTGACGCAGATGGTGCAGGCTGAGCTTCAACAGAGCTGTTTAATGCAGGTTGGATATTAGACGTTGCAGAAGATTGACTATCTGCATGCTCAAACGCAATTAAACGCAGCAACACCATTTCAAAGCCAAGTTTTTGCTCTGGTGCCCACTGAAGGTCTTTTTTACCATTTAACAGCAGTTGATAAAACAGCTGAACTTGCTGCGGATTAATCTGCTCACTCAGTGTTGCAATATCAGATTCTGAAAATACCGATATTTTTGCTGCCTGCGGCACCAATTGTGTGAGCTGAATGGCATGTAGAAGTGCGATTAAATCGTCTAAAATGGCAAGATAATTACCATTTTTAACTGCAATTTGTGCAACTTCATCCAACACTGCCGGTGCATCTTGGCAAAGTACTGAAGCCAAAATACTCACGGCATGACTTACATCCATCAGACCAAGCATTTCTTGCACAGCAGCTAAAGTAAGCTGAGCATTGGTTTGAGCTATGGCTTGATCAGTCAAACTCAGCGCATCACGCATACTACCATCAGCGGCTTTCGCCAGTGCTTTTAAAGCAGGCTCTTCAAACTGAATTTGCTCTTGCGGCAGAATATGAGTCAGCTGCGATACAATTTGCGACTGCGACATCGCATTCAAATTAAACTGTAAGCAACGTGACAAAATAGTAATCGGTAGTTTTTGTGGATCTGTCGTCGCCAATAAAAATTTTACATGCTCTGGCGGCTCTTCAAGTGTTTTTAAAAGCGCGTTAAAACTGTGCTTTGACAACATGTGCACTTCATCGATGAGGTACACTTTATAGCGACCGCGAGTCGGCGCATATTGAACGTTGTCGAGGATCTCTCGCGTATCTTCAACTTTCGTTCTGGAAGCAGCATCGATTTCTATTAAATCAATAAATTTACCCGCTTCAATATCTAAACAGCTTTGGCACTTGCCACAA
This sequence comes from Pseudoalteromonas sp. AWM4_233, assembly GCF_056158285.1. Taxonomy (NCBI): domain Bacteria; kingdom Pseudomonadati; phylum Pseudomonadota; class Gammaproteobacteria; order Alteromonadales; family Pseudoalteromonadaceae; genus Pseudoalteromonas; species Pseudoalteromonas sp. AWM4_233. The sequence continues at coordinate 2,330,841 of NZ_JBSWSZ010000001.1, forward strand.
GGATTTGAAGTGATCCCTTCATCGCAGTTTAGACTTTTTGCGAATATACGGGCGATGGTGGTTTTACCAACGCCCCGAGTCCCAGTGAAAAGATAAGCGTGGTGCAACCTTTGCTCATTGAGGGCATTTACGAGCGCCTGTTTGACATGCTCTTGCCCGACAAGTTGGTGAAAGGTTTGCGGACGCCACTTCCGTGCTAGGACTTGATAACTCATATTATTCGCCTTCGAACTCAACTAACTTAAGAATATTAATACCTAAGTCTGCAACACGTTGCTCACCGCCTAGCTCCGGTAGCGATACAACAAAAGCTGCGTCTGTTGCATTACCGCCAAGCTTTTGCACAAGCTTAGCTGTTGCTTCAATGGTGCCACCTGTTGCAAGTAAGTCGTCAACTAACAATACTTTGTCACCTTCAACAATTGCATCAGTGTGTAACTCAAGCACATCTTCGCCATACTCTAACTGGTAAGACTGGCTTATCACTTCACGAGGTAATTTACCTGGCTTGCGCACTGGAATAAAAGGAATACCTAAAGCATAAGATAAAGGTGCGCCAAAAATGAAACCGCGCGACTCTGTACCAATAATTTTAGTGAAGCCTTGATCTTTGTATGCTGTAATGAATGCATCAATCGTTTCTTTAAACGCTTTAGGATCAGCAAGTAAAGTGGTTACGTCACGGAACATAATACCTTCTTTAGGGTAGTTAGGTACCGTAGCAATACTGTCTTTGATCAGCGTGAGATTAGCTTGTGTCATAATGAAGCTTTCTATTTTGTAAAGAAAGTGATTATAACAAGAATGAGAAAAGTTGAAACTTTGAGAAATCACAAAGCCATGTTTTTAGCTTGTTTGCGCAATAAAACGGCAAAAGGCTACATAACGTAGCCTTTAGTTAAGACAAAATGTCTTTATTTTCTTTGATGATTAAGCTGTAAAAGCCGTTGCTAAACCAAGAATTGCATTTAGACAGCCAATACCTACAAAAACAGCTAAGAAAGCAATGAAGTATTTAGCATTAAACGGATCTTTAAAATCACCCTTTGACATAGTACACCTATAAATTTTTAAGCACGAAAAACGGCGCTCATAATAGACGATCCGAGCTATGCGTTAAAGTGAGAAGTGCAAAAATTCGCTAAGCTGGTTACACAAAAAGGTTATTTGGTGACTACAATACCCAACTCTGCCAAAGCGTTTAGTGTTTGTGTTGCACCACCTATTAGCTGCTCCTCACTAAATTGTGGAATAATTTCATGCACTTTTGACACAAGCTCTAACAAGCTAATACCCGGATTATTCTCTAGTTGCTCTAACAAAATCGCGGTCATAGGGTTTGAAGCGATGAAGCCTACATCATCCTCTTCGTCACGATACACAACAAAATAATGAGGTTGTTCACTGGGCTCAGTTGGTTGAAAGTCTTCACTAATTTGATGAACTGGGTATTGATAAGACAGGTTACGCGCGGTGTTTGACAGATACAAAGGCTGATTATCTAAGTTGGTAAGCTGTTTTTGCATTTCATCTTCAAAACAAACTGACACATCCAACTCAACCCACTCATAATGTGCAAGCTCTAACATAAATATGGGGTCACTTCCTTGCATGACATATTCATGCTGCAGAAAAGCTAAAAACTCTGCACTGATGTCCAAAAAGTACGGAGATGAGCAATCATGGCTAATGAAAAAGGTGCGAACAAGTGTCTGCCAATGTGATTCACAATATAAGCTTTTAAGAACCGGAAAGGCGGAGCTGACAAACCCTTCGACGTTGTTAAAAAACAGCTCTTTATAAACTGTCATTCTTTCTTCAGTTACATCATGAGGCTTTTCAACATTATCGGGATCACGAATATGAGCCATAAATGCATTTTGAACATCGATGAATGACACTAGGCAACTCCTTTACTTTTAGCTAAAAACTCAGACTGAAGTTTTTTAATTATGTCTACTTCGCTCAGCACTTCTGGCATGCTCGGAATATTAAAGTCACGTTCGAGTAAAGTAGGAAACAAACCGTGATAATCATAGGCTTTTGCGAGTAAATCCCACACAGGATCACATACATCCGCACCATGGGTATCCACTAATAAAGAAGTACTTTCTTCATAATGCCCAGCGACATGACCATATACAATACGTTCACTTGGCATGGCTTGTAAAAACCCGGTTGCATCGTAACCGTGGTTGACACTATTTACATAAATATTATTTACATCAAGTAGTAAGTCACAGTCGGCTTGCTTTAAAACTTCGAGCGTAAATTCTTGCTCTGACATTTCTTGACCGGGTGCGGCATAATAAGAAACATTTTCGACAGCGATCCGCTGCTCTAAAATATCTTGTACTTGTTTAATTCGACCAGCTACGTGTTTAATTGCATCTTCAGTAAATGGAATTGGCATCAGATCATACATATGACCTGTACCCGAGCAGTAGCTCAAATGCTCACTATAGAGTTTAATATTGTGAGTATTGAAGAAGCTTTTAAGAGACTTTACAAATTCTATATCAAGTGGCTCTGGAGAGCCTAATGAGAGCGATAAGCCGTGGCAAATAAATGTATGCTTATCGGTAAGTTGCTTAAACTGCTTACCAAATTTCCCGCCCATTTTTAACCAATTTTCGGGCGCCACTTCTAGAAAATCGACTTGACTCGGTGGAGACTCAAGAAAGTCATCCAACATTTCTCGTCTGAGGCCTAGACCGACCATGCCTATGTCATTAACTACCATATTAATACCTTTGAGTTCATGGCTTGTATTTAACCTGAGTTCTGGATAATAAAATAAGAGGAAATTTTGCTAAGAAGTTTGAGGCAGATAACCTGCCTCAAAGAAGAACATTAAGAATTAGTGAGCGCCACCACATTTACCTTCGCCACACTTGCCTTCTTTTTTAGCTTTGCCGCCGCATTTACCTTCGCCGCACTTGCCTTCTTTTTTAGCTTTACCGCCACATTTACCTTCGCCGCACTTGCCTTCTTTTTTAGCTTTGCCGCCACATTTACCTTCGCCGCACTTGCCTTCTTTTTTAGCTTTGCCGCCACATTTACCTTCGCCGCACTTGCCTTCTTTCTTAGCTTTGCCGCCACACTTACCTTCGCCGCACTTGCCTTCGCCGCACTTGCCTTCTTTCTTAGCTTTGCCGCCACATTTACCTTCGCCGCACTTACCTTCTTTCTTAGCTTTGCCGCCACATTTACCTTCGCCGCACTTACCTTCTTTTTCGGCTTTGCCACCACATTTGCCTTCACCGCACTTGCCTTCTGCAGCATCTAATTGATAACCAGAAGACATGGTAGTAAATGCAAATGGGTTAGCGTTTACTTCTGCTGATGCAGCTAAACTTGCTGTGCCGACAACTACAGCACCTAACGTAGCAGCGATTGATTTAGTTTTTAAATTTTTCATACTCGACCCTTTGGGATATTTCGTTCAATTCACTTAGTAGACCCTACTACAAAAAAGAATATTTCATTAAATCTAAAAAAATTCAATTTTAACTTAGCAACACTCTTCCTCTCGTTTAAAATGAGCGCCCTTTAAGTAGTATAGAGCAAGTTATGAAATTAATTTTGGCACCAATGGAAGGCGTTGTAGATTTTAAAATGCGCCAACTTTTAACCAACCTTGGTGGCTTTGATTTATGTGTAACTGAGTTTATTCGTGTTGTCGATCTAACCTTTCCACGTAGAGTGTTTATAAAAACTTGCCCTGAACTATTAAATAATGGCTATACCGAGTCTGGCACCCCTGTTCGCATTCAGCTTCTGGGTCAAGTTCCCCATGCGCTGGCTGCAAATGCGCGTAAAGCCGTCATGCTTGGCTCACATGGAATCGACCTTAACTTTGGCTGCCCTGCGAAAACAGTGAATAAAAGTAAAGGTGGTGCGGTTCTGTTAAAAGAGCCTGAACTCATGTATCAAATTATTAAAGCGGTAAGAGAAGCGGTGCCAACCGAGCATGAAGTCAGCGCCAAGATACGTTTGGGCTTTGATGATGACAGTAATACTGCCGAAATTGTCGATGCTGTTCAAAGTGCGGGGGCTTCAAGCTTGGCAATTCATGCGAGAACCAAGCGAGATGGCTATAAACCGCCTGCATACTGGGAGAAAATAAAACCTCTTCTAGATCGAGTGACAATGCCCATCGTCGCAAACGGTGAGATTTGGCAAGTCGAAGACGCTTATCGCTGTCAAGAGCGCAGTGGTTGCTCAGATCTAATGCTTGGCCGCGGTGCATTAGCAACTCCAGACCTAGCTGCCAAGATTAAAGCACATAGAGAAAATCAGCCTTACACACCTTTATCTTGGGAAAATGTGATTTACCATATTTTGCATTCGTCTATGCACCAAGACCCTTCTTTAAGTGAAAAGTATTTTTCATCACGAACTAAGCAATGGCTTGGCTATCTTAAGCTTCAATATCCACAAGCCAATGATCTTTTTGACGAAATTAGAAAACTTAAAAATAAAGACGAGGTTGTCGCTGTGCTAGAGAAATATGCAAAGTGTCCTAGCATTGATTCAAATCATAACGAATTCGACTAGAAGTACCATAATGATTGCTCATAGGAGAGCGATCATGAATGCAAATCAAACTAAAGACTTTCAAAGCAAGCTAAAAATTGAATTAGACTCTGTTCGATGTGAGTTTTTAAATGAGCTTAAAGACGCACAACATGAGTTTACTGGCGAATTAGCTTCAATGTTAGAAAACTCAACACCAGGAGAGTGGATTGACTTAGCGGTCACTAAAATTAACCCAAATCAGTTTCCCCGCTTTCAGCGGCTTATGGAGCTAGAAGCTGCTTTATGCCAAATAGATATTGGCCAATTTGGATATTGCTGTGATTGTGAAACAAAACTTGATCTTCTGGTGCTTTCAAAAGATCCGGCCAAACAACGTTGCCCGGTTTGTGAAGAGAGAAAGCAAAAAAAAGTACATAACTGATTGAAAAGGCCTTAGTAAGAAAAGGCCTTTTTATTATCCATCACTCACAGTTGCACTCTAAAAATAAATTCTAGCTAAAGATAAAACTGCTGAAGGTTTCATGACGATATAATCTAAGAAGTCCATTGCTTGCTCTGGTTGCAGTGATAACTTTTGATTTAATACCACCATGGCTTGTTGTTCTGACCAAGCCTGAAAATGAATGCCCAAATCTATCTCAGCCAATACTAATATTAACTGTTTATAGGCTACTAGCTTCTGTTTTTCACACTGTTTGAAAGTCTCATGTAAGTTAACAAACTCATGTTCCCAGTTTAAACCTCCAACAATAGAACAATGCTTTTTTGCAATCTCAACTAAGCTTAGTGCTTCTAAATGGTTTTCATGATTATCATACTCATTTGTTAAAGCTTGAATATTCGCTAAAACAACCTGAGGGTTTTCTACATTACCTAAATAGTGATTCACTTTGCTTTGATACCACTCTTTACCGTTAGGTAGTTGGTAAATGCCTAAACGGCTTCTTGGCTTGTATGTTTTAAAATAGTCAGTTAGACCCGTTAATGATGCAGATTCAGAGTACGTTTTTAATTTTTTCAGTTCATACCTGTTATAAACTATCTTGCTTTTTTTCGCATCTTCTAACCTAGTAAGAACCAGGTTTTGCCATTTCTTTCTTTGTGCTTCACTAAGATTCTTTGCAACATTAATTGCTGCTGGCCAGGGTAAATATCTCTCGGGGTAACGTTCTTGAATTATCAAATATTGTAGTTCATTAACTTGATACTCAGTGAGTGACTGAGGGTCAGCAGAGTTTAAAGCTATGTGCCTTTGCTTTAAATAGGCCTCACTGAAAGGTAATACTTCTGATAGTTCATTTTTGCTCTCGGTCAATAAAGCAGTATTGATATTTTTAAGCTGTGATTGCACTTCTTCAAAAGAACTAAGTTTCTGCTGTTCAGTGCACGCTGATAACAAAAACAGAATGGGGAGTATGATTAAAAGAAATTTATTATTCACCTTCACTTCCAACTATAAAAAAAGCCCCTTTCGGGGCTTTTTATTTATAAGCTTATGCCTTTACGTTGTGCTTTGTCCTTAATGAACGTTGCCCAACCTCTAGCAAACTTACGTGTTCGTGGGTCTTCTTGTGCTTTGACAATCGCTCTATAAGCTTGCTTATACTTCTCTTGGTATAAGTAAGCTTCAGCTAAGTCAGAGTAAGTCGAACCCTTCTTGTCAGTACCTAACTCAAGCGCTTTATTTAAACGCTCAACTGCAGCACTGTACTTTTGCTCAGTAAGTAATAAGTTACCTGCCTTTCTAAAAAGATCTGCGTCGTTATCAAACTTAGCTGCTTCTTCATAGTATTTAGCTGCAGTTACAAGATGCTTCGCTTGGTGGAAGTAACTCGCAACAGCTGTAACGTTTTGCTTAGTACGCTTAACTTTATCTTCCTTTAAAGCTTTTTCCATAACAATGGCTGCTTTATAAGGAATATCGTTTAGCGAGTAATAGCTGCTTAAAATTTTGTAGTGGTTCTCTTTCTCGAAATAGCCTTTTCTGTAAGCTACTTCCATAATTGTCTGACCTTTAGTGAACTGCTCGGTAGACATGTAGAAAGAACCTAGACGAGTCCAGTTTTGTTTGTCATCAGGGAACAACTTAACTAGAGTCTCACCAACTTCTACAACTTTATTAAACTGCTTAAGTTCAAAGTATGAACCGACCTTCAGCATGAAGTAATTTTTATTTGGCTCTTTTGCCAATTTAATTGCTTTGTCTGCTGGTTCGATAACTTTGCTAAATTGCTTTAACTCAAAGTAAGCCTGAGCAATTTTCGCATATACCTTGTCATCTTCTTCGCCAGTAAAGTCCATCCAGTCGTTGTAGGCTTTAACACCCTCAACATACTTTTGCTGGCCAAAGTAAAGGTCTGCAACAAATTTTAGGGTATCAGCCTGATCTTTGAAGTTTAGAACATCTTTTTCTACAGCACGCTTAACGAAATCAAGGGCCTTAGTATAATCTTCTTTTTGAGCATAGAAGTTACCTAAGTACCTATCTACAGTTGCTTTGTCGAAATCATTAGACGGGTCTAACTCTTCCATTAAAGCAATTGCTTCATCAAGTTGGTCGTTGTTGTAAAATTCAAATGCTTTAACAACTTTCTTACCAGTACGCTCGCCCATGATCTTTGTCTTAGCTTTTTTACGAGCTTCGATTTTAGCTGGGTCAGGTGCAGCAACAGCGTTGCTGCATACACCTGTAAGCGTCATAAGTAGCGCAAGAGCTGTTGCTTTATGTAATTGCTTCATTTCTTCGCTCCTTATTAATCTTGGTTAAGTTTAAAGTCTAACTGTACAGTAAGACCAGGTTGTTTTTGCGGTTTGCCATCGATGATTTTCGGGCGATATTTCCACTTACGTAATGCTCTCATCGCTTCACGGTTGAAAATACGCTTTGGTTCAGCATCAATAACTTTTACATCTTCAACACCACCAAGTTCGTTAATAGTGAATGAAAGTTGTACCCAACCTTCTTTACCATCTCGTGCGGCTTGAGTCGGATATTTCGGCTCAATACGTACGATTGGTGTTGCATCACCATCACGACCAAATTCACCAGGCCCACTCAGGCCACCTGCAGTGCCACCAATATCGATGCTAGGCATGTTAAAGCCAATAGCGCCCGGGTTTGGGTTAGCATTGTCAGGCTGCGGCGGCTGCGGTTTAGGCGGCTGCTGCGGCGGCGGCGGAGGTGGAGGCGGAACACGTCTGCGCTCTTGAACCTCAGATTCAGGTGGATTCGTCAAAATTTCGACTACAATTTCTTCTTTTTTATTTTCAGCTCTATCTGCTCCGCCAGAGATCAGAAATGCCATAAAATAAAATAAGCCGAAAGTAACTGCCCCACCTGTTACAAGTGAAAACAGAAAACGAATCATTACTTAGCTCCAGCGATTGAGATTTTTAATTGATCGTCAGTCGCCTTGATTTGGTCCATAACTTTAACAACCACACCATGCTTCGCGCCTTTATCAGCTTGAATAATGATAGTTTCTGTTGGTTGCTCAGCTAGGATGCTCTCAAGGTTTGCACTAACACGCTCAACGTCAACAGCACGCTTATCCATCCAGATCTCACCATTTTCTTTAATAGCGATAAAGACGTTAGCATTCTTTTTAGTTTGAGCTTGTGCAGCCTTTGGCTTTTGTACTTCAATACCAGCTTCTTTCACGAAAGAAGTTGTTACGATGAAGAAGATAAGCATGATGAATACGATGTCTAGCATCGGTGTCATGTCTACTGCTGCTTCTTCTTCCTCACGAAAACGTTGTTTACGTGCCATATTAATATCTCTCTTTAGTGATGAGGCAAACTATCTACTAGCTTTTCTTTAGCCATTTTCGCTCTAGCTTCTAGGCGAGTGCTGAAGAATACACCAGATAGTGCCGCAACCATTCCTGCCATTGTTGGTATCGTTGCCATTGAAATACCCGATGCCATTAGACGAGCGTTACCAGTACCTTGAGTAGCCATCGTTTCGAAAACGCTGATCATACCCGTTACAGTACCTAGTAGGCCGATTAATGGACACATGGCTACCAATGTTTTGATAATCAACATGCGCGCTTCTAATTTTTCAGACGCTTCAGAAATCCATGCATCGCGGATTCTGTGTGCGTACCAAGACGTAGTGTCTTGGCGGGCGTCCCACTTCGCTACGATATCCGCTTTCATTTTCGGATACTCGGCGAGTAGGAACCAATAGCGCTCAATCATTAATACCCACATTAGAAAGAGTGCTATCGCGACCACGTATAATACCTGGCCGCCTGTGCCAACAAAATCCCTGATAGATTCCCAAATCTCCATCAGGACTAGCATTAGGCTTTCTCCTTCTCCGCATGTGCAGCAACAATACCTGCACTCTGCTCGTCTAGGATATGTAGAACTGCTTTACTACGACCTGAAACGATTGCGTGTAATAGGATTAGTGGTAGTGCAGCAATCAGACCTAGAGCTGTTGTTACAAGCGCTAGAGAGATGTTACCTGCCATGATCTTCGGATCACCAGTACCGAATAATGTGATTGATTCGAACGTTAAGATCATACCAACAACTGTACCAAGTAGACCTAGTAGCGGTGCGATAGCAGCTAAGATCTTGATGATGTTGATACCAGCTTCGATACGAGGCGTTTCACGTAGAATTGCTTCGTCTAACTTAAGCTCAAGGTTTTCAACGTCTTGGTTTTTGTTGTCATGGTAAACTTTAAGAATACGACCAAGTGGGTTGTTTTCGTTAGGCGTGTTGATGTTCTTAACCTGTGCTTTGATTTTAGCACTAACCATAAGTAGGTCTAGGAAACGAACTAACGCTAGTAACGCACCAATTGCAAGTAATGCAGTGATGATGTAACCAACTGTGTCACCCTGGTGCCAACGTTCTTCAACAGTTGCACGCTGAGTGTTTAGACGTAGGATACCGCCACGCGCAGGGTCAACATAGAACTTAGTGTATGAACCAGCTTGTGTATTTAGAAGATCAGCAACAGTGTTGAAGATGTGACCATCTGGCTGCTTACCTAGTGGAACGATAGCTTTGTTAGCTGCATCGTATACTACGTAGCCGTCTTTTGTGATTAGGTTGAAGTTACCAATACGAGTAACCTGCTTAGTATTGATTTCACCACTTAGCTCAGCAACTTGTGCTTCGAAAGTAGATACTTTTGCAGATTCAGTCATTTCAGTTTGGAATGCAATCCAAAGCTCTTCTAGTTCGCGAGTAGTCGGTAGTTCTTTAGCAGCTGCTAGTGAACGAAGAACTTCTGCACGTCCTGGCTTTTCAGCACTTACTAGTGATGCTTCGATTGAACCAATCGCTTCAGAAGCTGAACGACGAACAACACCGAACATCTCACCTAAAGTACCAGTTGCGTTTTGAAGCTCAACTTCTTTTTCAGCAAGTGTGATTTCGTTTTGTTTAAACTGGTTGTTTAAACGCTCACCACGTGCCTTCTCGTTAGCTAAATCACGCTTAGCTTTGTTTAGAAGTGCTTGCTTGTCAGCACGAGCAGAAAGGAACTCTTGCTCACGTTGCTTGTTGATTTTACCTTCAGAAATACGGTTTTGTTTAACTTCTTGAAGGATTTTGTCTAGAGTTTCAGTGTTTGCGTGCGCGTTTAGAGCTGCACCAGCTGAAACAGATAGAGCAGCCGCTACTGCAAAACCTTTAAATAATTTCTTCATTATTTATTACTCCGCGCCAAAGATTGGAAGTGCTAGTAGTTCAGGTGCAGCCTGACCACGTGCGATACGGATGAAAGTTTTAACTGGCTTGATGTACTCTTCGCCTAGCTCATCCCACTGTTTTGCGCTGTTGTTCCAAACCCAAGCGTGCTTAAGGTCGAATGATTGAGCAACAAATGCAACACGGCCAATACGTGCGAAGTCAACGTTGATGTTTTTACCGTTGATTTCTAGTGAGCCTTGAGATGCAACCATTGTTGAGCTGTAATCAGTCTCAATTGTGTATGCTTCAAGAACCTGACGGAACTTCTCTGAAGTCGTTACTTTAGAGTTAGAAAGAAGATCACGTAATTTTTCAACACGACCTAAACGAGTTTCAGTGTCAAACGGAACGTCCGCTTTGATGAATTGCTCAAGCGTATCGATCATGCGATACATCAGAGGCACAACGTCCTGTTTAGTTTTCTCAATCGTACCAATCTGACGATTAAGTGACTCGATGCTAGCATTTTGGTCAGCTACCAAACGTGCTACGTGGTCGTTATAAACTTTTAATAATTCTGTTTCATCAACAACACTGCGGTACTCACCGATCATCTCTTGAGTTTGACCATAAATGTTATCAATTTTTTCTTGTGATTTTTTTGCAGCCGTTTGAGTTTGCTGACCTACTTTTTGTATGTCATTCAAAGGATCTGCAATCACGTTGCTGCTTGCGAAAGCTGTTGCACCTAGAAGTGCTGTAGCTACAAGACTCTTTCTGATTTTAACAGACATAGTTCCCAACCAATTAAGTAATGTTACTTTTATAATTTTTTGCTCTTTATAGTAGAGCTACCCTGATATCTTTCTACAGATATCAACTTTCCAATAATGCTAAATGCAAGGCCATGTGTCAACTTCATAGGCAAAACTAATTTTTTGAAAATGGATTAATATTTTTTATATAAAACATAATATTAACATCACAAATCATTCACCAAAGCATTCCGCCTATGAAAAACGGACAAAGCACACATTGTTTTTACATTTTGTTACAGGGTAAAAACATCCTGTAACTGAAGTTTTAAAATACCGAACTTTAATTTTAAGTGGTTGTTTTAAAATCACTTTTATTAATCCTTGTTTTTTTGTGTTTTTTTTACTTGTGATAGCAAAACTACACTTAAACGGCTCAGTTTTATGTACAAATTTCTGCGACGACTTGATTAAAAACATCGATGAACTGCGATATATGTAATCCATCCATTAATGCATGATGTACTTCAATTGAGACGGGTATTATTCCTTGCTCTTTTTGATATTGTCCAAATACAATTTTCGGAATGCCCGAAGCAATAGGCGTATGCTCAGCGTGTTTAAAACATGAGAATTTAAACCATGGCAAGATTGAAATATACATTTGTGTAATTTTATCGGCACCTTCAATAAACGAAGGATTTAACAATGGTTTATCTAAAAAAGTATGTTTTTGCTGTGTGTAATGTTCACAAAATGCTAATAATGAATTTTGTGTTTCTAATGGAACGAACCTAAAACTCTCATCTGAGCGCAAAAATACAGTACTCAAGGTAATATCTGTTACTTCAACAGGTTCATTATCAACTATTCGATACCTTATTGGTGCATAACGCGCTACCGCTTCTTGCAAGCAATATAAGTAGCAAGCTGTGAAACTCAATTGCTGTGATTTTGCAAACTTAAACAGCGCTTTCATTTCAAGGTCAATAACTACATTAAAGAAGGGTTGTGAGAAAGGTAAGAAGAACTTGAAGTGCTCGGCTCTCGGCCAAGTGTCGAGATCAATTTTTTTCATAAAAAAAGGGATGTTTGATTACATCCCTCTATTAGAACAATTACATTATTTAAAGCAAAGGAATTATAGACCGTTCGCGATAATTTCTTGTGCTAGTTCATCAGCAATTATATGTGTCGACTTTTGCTCTTCTTCAGAACGCTTGAAGATTTCAGCTAGTGTGTCATAAATGCCTTCCACATGCTTAGTGGCATCTGCTTCATTATAACCAGCCGGCTTAGTTTCGTAGTAAACGTTAATAATACCACCAGCATTAATCACATAATCTGGTGCGTATAAAACGCCTTTTTCTCGTAAAATTTCACCGTGGCGAGACTCTGCTAGCTGATTATTCGCACAACCAGCAATGATTTGTGCTTTCAAACGAGGAATTGTTTCGTCATTTACCGTTGCACCAAGTGCACACGGCGCATATACATCAACGTCTAGGTCGTAAATCTCGTCGATATTCACTGCTGTAGCGCCAAAATCGTTTACAACTCTTTCTACAGATTCTTGATTAATATCAGTAACGAATAACTGTGCGCCCGCTTCATGCAAATATTTACATAATGTATAAGCTACTGCCCCTAAACCTTGAACAGATACTTTAACGCCATTTAGATCTTCATGGCCGTGCTTGTGTTTAAAAGCAGCTTTAATACCAAGGAAAGTACCAAGGGCTGTAAACGGCGAAGGGTTACCACTTTTACCTTCTAAGCCCATTACGTAATTAGTTTCTTTGTGCATCGTCATTACATCACCTGTTGTGATGTTCACGTCTTCTGCTGAATAATAAGTGCCACCTAAACGCTCAAGTTGCTTACCAAATGCTCTGAATAAAGCTTCTGATTTAATTGATTTCGCATCACCAATGATCACAGACTTGCCACCGCCAAATGGCAAACGAGCAACTGCATTTTTATAAGTCATGCCCTTAGAAAGACGCAATACATCATAAACAGCATCTTCATCTTTTGCATAATCCCACATTCGGCAGCCACCCACTGCAGGACCTAACTTTGTGCTATGTACAGCAATAATTGCTTTTAAGCCTGATTCTTTATCAGAGCAAAACACCACTTGTTCATGGTTATCAAATTCAACTTGGTTAAATACAGCCACTTTATAGTTCTCCGAAATTTTTACCCAATAATCGGGCATAGCGCTGAAACTGCATCGACTCTATCACTATATTTTTAAATTCTCTATAAATTGAGGCAATCATCCCCTACAATTATCTTAATTGACAATTTTAATTCAAAAAATGTAAATTTACCGGTAATTATAGTTAAATTAAAACCAGTAAATATTTGCTTAAGTTAAAAATAGTTACTCAAGCGGCATAAAGAGCTTACGTTAACGTAAAGGTTATGCTGAGTGTAAAATTTTTAATACAAAAAACCGCCATTTGGCGGTTTTTTGTTTGATAAGTACTGTATTGTGATAAATGCTCAGATTCTATAAAACAGGCCCTTCATCTCGAAGGATATGTAAAAAGTGCATATGTTTTTGATATTGATTTATCACATCATTGATCACTGCAGTTTCTGACCACCCCATAATGTCGTAATCTTGTCCACCTTCAAGTAAGTGCACCTCTGCACGATAATAACTTTCATAACCTTCATCTTGGTCATGACTAAAGCTTGGTTGCACGTGTTCTTTTTTATACACGCCATATATAAAGTCATGCTCTTCACCGTGGTTCACGACGAGAGAAATACTCTTTTCTGAAGTTTTAATTTTTACCTCAATATCATTTAACTCAAACTGTGCTTTTAACGCTTTGAACGCACGTTTCACTTCTTTATTAAGAAACTGATTGATGTCTTTTTTATCTGGCGTTGAGACTATGTTATTCAGTTTTTCTTTCCAATCTGCGGTTTCTTCTCCACTCATATTTATCACAGCATGATGCTGCAAGCTCTCACGCTTTGCGCTTTCTACTTCAAGAGCTTTCACTAACCCGAAACATGAAAACAGGAGCACAAGTGAGAATGGTAAAGCACTGGCAATAGTCATGGTTTGCAGGGCCTCTAAACCACCAACTAAACTGAGCACAGCTGCAACAACACCAACACTGATTGCCCAGAACAAACGCTGCCAGACTGGTGTATCATTTTCACCATTTGAACACAGCATATCGATTACCATAGCTCCTGAATCACAAGATGTAACAAAGAAAATCACAATCATGGCCACCGACAAAAGCGTTAATATTGTTGACCACGGAAATTGCTCTAAGAACACAAATAAAGCCACAGAAGAGTTTTCGCTCACCATATTTGCAACTTGCTGAGCGCCCTGCTCAACCACCATATAAATTGCACTATTTCCAAAAACAGTCATCCAAAGCAGTGTAAATGCGGTTGGCACCACCATCACGCCTAATACGAACTCCCTAATGGTTCTGCCTTTTGAAATACGTGCAATAAATAAACCGACAAAAGGTGCCCAAGCTAACCACCAACCCCAATAGAAAATGGTCCAACCGCCAATCCAACTTTTCTTCTCATATGCAAATAAGTTGAATGTATTCGAGACAATTTCTGAGAGATAAGCGCCAACGTTTTGTACATAGGCTTGAAGTAAGAACACACTGGGCCCTAAAATGAAAATAAACACAAGTAAAGCTATCGCCAATAGCATATTGGCTTCTGAGAGTATTTTAATGCCTTTATCTAACCCTGTTGCCACCGACACTGAGGCCAATGCAGTGATGACCACCATGATAATGACTTGATTAGTTTGACTGACGTCAAATTCGAATAAATAATTCAGCCCGGCATTTACTTGACTGGCACCTAGACCCAATGATGTTGCCACACCGAAAACCGTACTCACAACCGCAAAAATATCGACTAAGTGACCTTGCCAACCATAAATTTTATCGCCAATGATTGGATGAAGCGCAGAGCGTAATGTTAAAGGTAGCTTATGACGATAGCTAAAATAAGCCAATACCAAAGCAACGATGGCGTAAATGGCCCAAGCATGAAAACCCCAATGAAAAAAGGTAATTTTCATGGCTTCTTTGATAGCTTCTAAAGAGCCCTGCTCTGCCGTAGGCGGAGACAAATAGTGCATAATAGGTTCTGCTACGCCAAAAAACATCAAGCCAATTCCCATACCTGCTGCGAAAAGCATGGAGATCCAGGTGCCTAATGAGTAATCAGGGGTAGCATGGTCAGGCCCTAGTTTTACCGAGCCAAATCGAGATAAGCTAAGATACAATACAAAGCCCAAAATGATGGCGACGGTAAGTACATAAAACCAACTGCCATTTACCGTAATAGCACTTTGAATATCTGCAAATAATGACTTTGCCATATTTGGGGCTGAAACAGTGACTATCATCAGTAGCAGGATAACTAGAGAAGCGGGGTAAAACACCGCTTTGTTGAATTTTGCTTGTTGTCCGAGCATGTAACACCTTTTTCGCTAAAAAAAGCTTTCATCTATAAATAAAAATACCAATTAAAGTTGCACGCTTTAAAATGAAAAAATAAAGAAATAGATGACAACTTCATGAATAATTAATTTCATCTCTAACTAATTATATGAAGTTTTCGTATAAAAGTAATCTCGCTTCCAAGTAAAAGCTCTACAGGAAAATGATGTATAAAAAAGCACTTATATACATAAGTGCTTTTAGAGTGATTTGATTTTAAGCTGAATGCCTATTCTGGCTCATAACCAAGGTTTGGTGACAACCAGCGCTCTGCCTCTTCAAGGCTCATATTGGTTCGCTGCGCATAGTCTTCAACCTGATCCTTTTGGATTTGCGCCACCGCATAATATTTAGAATCAGGGTGAGAGAAATACCAGCCCGATACAGCAGCACCTGGCCACATTGCATATGAGCTTGTAAGTTGCATACCGATACGATCTTCAGTTTGCAGTAACGACCAGATTTTTTTCTTCTCTGTGTGCTCAGGGCATGCAGGATACCCTGGAGCAGGACGAATACCTTGATAGTTTTCGCGAATAAGCTCCTCATTACTGAGGTTTTCATCAGCTGCATAACCCCAGTACTCTTTACGAACTTGCTCATGAAGATATTCAGCAAACGCTTCGGCTAAACGGTCAGCAACCGCCTTAACCATGATCTTGTTGTAGTCATCTTGCTGTGCATCGAACGCTTCAGCTAAGTCGTCTTCTTCAAGACCGCCAGTTACCGCAAATGCACCAAAGTAGTCAGGCGTGCCTTTAGGAGCAACATAGTCTGCTAAACAGTAGTTAGGGAAATCAGTTTTCTCCGTTTGCTGACGTAAATGACAACTTAACTCTAATACTTCAGAACGAGTTTCATCTGTATAGATTTCAATGTCATCACCTACACGGTTTGCTGGGAATAAACCAATCACGCCAAGTGGTTTCAGCGCTTGTGATTTTTCAAACTCATCAAGCATCGCATTAGCATCGTGATAAAGCTTTTTCGCCTCTTCACCAACAATTTCGTCGTCGAGAATACGAGGGAATTTACCAGCCAATGACCAAGTCATAAAGTAAGGTGTCCAGTCGATGTATTCACGCAATGTTTTGATGCTGACATCTCTAAACTCTGTAACACCCAGCTTTTTCGGCACAGGTGGCGTGTAGCTATCCCAATCAAGCTTTGCGGCATTATCACGGGCACGCTGGATATTAACCGGTTTACTACGTGGCTTTTTACGCGCTTGTTGCTCACGCACTTTTTCGTATTCAGCAGTGGTTTTTGCTAAAAATTCCGGTTTTTGCGTTTTACTTAATAGGCTTGATACCACACCTACCGCACGGCTGGCATTATTCACATACACTACGCCTTTGTCGTACTGAGGCTCAATTTTAACCGCAGTGTGAGCTTTAGAAGTCGTTGCACCACCAATTAATAATGGAATATCAAAACCACGACGGGTCATTTCTTTCGCAACATGTACCATTTCATCAAGCGATGGCGTAATAAGGCCTGACAAACCAATGGCATCGGCTTTTTCATCAATGGCAGTTTGCAAAATTTTCTCAGCAGGTACCATCACACCTAAATCGACTACTTCATAGTTATTACATTGCAGTACTACGCCCACAATGTTTTTACCAATGTCGTGTACGTCGCCTTTAACCGTTGCCATGATAATTTTACCATTGGTGGCGCCCTCTTCTTTCTCCGCTTCGATATACGGGTCTAGGTAAGCAACGGCACGTTTCATTACACGGGCTGATTTTACAACCTGAGGTAAGAACATTTTACCAGCACCGAATAAATCACCCACCACGTTCATGCCGTCCATCAATGGACCTTCAATCACTTGAATTGGTTTATCCATCGAAGCGCGGCACTCTTCGGTATCTTCTTCAATATATTCGGTAATGCCTTTAACAAGTGCATGCTCTAAACGTTTTTCGACTGACCAAGTACGCCACTCTAGGTCTTCCACTTTTTCTGCTTGCGCCAAACCTGAATACTTAGGTGCCAACTCAACCAGACGCTCACCTGCGCCAGGATCAGTATTTAATACAACATCTTCAACGGCTTTTCTCAGCTCAAGGGGAATATCATCATAAACTGCAAGCTGACCGGCGTTTACAATGCCCATATCCATACCCGCTTGAATGGCGTGGTATAAGAACACTGAGTGAATGGCTTCACGTACTGGGTTATTGCCACGGAACGAGAATGACACGTTAGATACACCGCCCGACACTTTACAGTGTGGCAGGTTTTGTTTAATGCGACGTGTGCCTTCGATAAAGTCAACCGCGTAGTTATCGTGCTCTTCAATACCTGTTGCAACTGCAAAGATATTCGGGTCAAAGATAATATCTTCGGGTGGGAAGCCTAGTTGGTCCACTAAAATACGGTAAGAGCGTTCACAAATTTCAAATTTGCGGTCGGCTGTTTCAGCTTGCCCTGTTTCATCAAACGCCATGACAACGGCTGCAGCGCCGAATCGTTTAATGATTTTAGCCTGGCGGATAAACGGCTCTTCACCCTCTTTTAGTGAAATCGAGTTAACGATCGCCTTACCTTGAATACATTTTAGGCCCGCTTCAATGACTTCCCATTTAGACGAGTCAACCATGATAGGGACGCGAGAAATGTCTGGCTCAGAAGCAATCAGGTTTAAGAATTTTGTCATCGCCGCTTTCGAATCTAACATGGCTTCATCCATGTTGATGTCGATAACTTGTGCGCCGTTCTCTACTTGCTCACGCGCGACATCAAGGGCTGTTTCGTAATCTTCTTCTAAAATTAGGCGTTTGAATTTTGCAGAACCAGTAACATTGGTACGCTCACCAACGTTGGTAAAAATTGCGGTATTTTGTTGCGTCATCTGATACTTCCTAATTCAAGTTACACGCTTCAAGGCCCGCTAAGCGCATACGCACTTCTAGCTCAGGCAGAGATCTTGGTTTAATTTGCGCAAGGCCATTAGCAAATGCCTTAATATGTTCAGGTGTTGTACCACAACAGCCACCGACGATATTGATGAAGCCTTCTTTGCCCCAGTCGATGATTTCTACTGACATTTCATCGGCTTCTAGGTCGTACTCACCAAATTCATTCGGTAAACCCGCATTAGGATGCACTGAAGTAAAGGTTTCACACACGCGCGACAGCTCTTCAACATAAGGACGTAATAAGTCTGGGCCTAAAGCACAGTTCAAACCAATTGAAATAGGTTTAATGTGTCGAATAGAATTATAGAATGCTTCTGTTGTTTGACCTGACAATGTCCGACCTGAAGCATCGGTAATAGTACCTGAGATCATAACTGGCAGCGTAATACCCGCTTGTTCAAACGCTTCTTCTACGGCAAATGACGCAGCTTTGGCATTTAAGGTGTCGAAAATCGTCTCAATCAAAATTAAATCTGCACCACCTTCAATCAAAGCAAGCGTAGACTCAATATAGGCCTCAACCAGCGCATCGAAGGTTATATTACGATAACCTGGGTCGTTCACATCTGGTGAGATTGAACACGTTTTAGAAGTTGGACCTAATACACCTGCAACATAGCGCGGTTTGTGCGGCTCTTTCTCAGTGAACTCATCACAAATTTTACGTGCTAATTTAGCCGACTCAAGGTTGATTTCACGACTCAAACTACCCATTTCGTAGTCTTCCATCGAAATAGTGGTCGCGTTAAAAGTATTTGTTTCAATGATATCAGCACCAGCTGCTAGATATTTACGATGAATATCTGCAATGACATCAGGTTGAGTTAGGCTTAATAAATCGTTATTGCCTTTCACTAACACATGCCAATCTTTAAAGCGCTCGCCGCGATAATCTTCTTCTTCAAATTTATATTCTTGGATCATGGTACCCATGGCGCCATCTAAAATAAGAATACGTTGTTTTAAAGCCTCTTTTAAGGCTGCACTTTTATTCGGCATAGTTGTTAGTCCTTACATCTTGGCTAACTAGGTTAATATCGTATGGAGTTGTTTGGTAAACGTAATAATTCAGCCAATTTGAGAATAACAAAAAGGCATGACTTTGCCATGTTTTACTCGGTTTTTGCTCAGCATCGTTATTCGGGAAATACCCTTCTGGCTTAGGCGCATCAGGGCTTTTGGCTAGGTCGCGTAAATATTCTTTTTGTAAAGTATCAGCATCGTATTCAGGGTGACCAGTTAAAAACACCTGACTGCCAGACTGGTTTTTAATTAAATACGCACCCACTTTTTCAGAGCCTGCCAACACCGCAAGTTCAGGCGTATTTTGTATTTTAGCCAGGTCAATGTGACCATAGCGAGAATGAGGTACTAAAAACTCATCGTCAAAACCACGAGTTAGCGCACCATGCTCAAACAAACAACGGTGCTTAAATACGCCGCATAATTTATCATCACGAAGTTCACGCTTTAAACCATAATGATGGTACAAACCCGCATGAGCTGCCCAACAAGAAAATAATGTTGAGGTCACATGGTTTTCAGCCCAATCAAATAGCTCTTTGAGTTCTTGCCAGTAAATGACATCGTCATATTCCAGATGAGCCAGCGGCGCACCTGTGATGATCATGGCATCGTAGTTTTCATCTTTTACATCAGAAAAATAGCGATAGAACATATCTAAGTGTTGCTCAGAATTTTCTGAACTACGGTGCGTATCTAAACGTAATAAATCGACGTTAACCTGAAGCGGCGTATTCGCAAGTAAACGAATAAACTGCACTTCGGTTTCAACTTTGTTGGGCATTAGGTTGAGAATCGCCAAGCGCATTGGACGGATCTCCTGCGTTCTTGCACGTGATTTCGGCATCACGAAGACATTTTCATGTCTGAGTGTAGCAATAGCAGGTAGCTCATCTTTTACGGTGATCGGCATACAATTCTCCCCAACTTAATTTATGGGTGTCATTATGAACGTAAAGTCGAAAAATTCAACCTCTAGATGTTTAGATGTCTAAAATCTCAACTCATTTGTTTGCAACTAGAAGAAGAACCTTGATAATCCACTCGCCTGAAAAGAATAGAGTAAGAGAATATAATGGGGATCGGTGAACTTGCCGCAATCAGCGCAGCCATAGTCTGGGCGTCATCAACAATTTTATACAAACGATTTAGCCATCATTTATCGCCTTTGCAATTGAACATCAGTAAAGGTGTGATCGCTTGTGCGCTCATGTTATTAATTTTACTAGTGATGCCTGCCAGTCCTCTGCCACAATTAGCCAGCTCTTGGGCTTGGCTTATTGTCAGCGGCATTTTGGGTATTGCTATTGGCGATAGCGCTTATTTTGCTGCACTTAGAAATATTGGCCCAGCACGTACACTTGTCATTGAATCACTCGCGCCGGCCATTGCAGGTGTACTAAATATTGTATTGCTCGGCGTATGGCTCAGTGGTCTTGCATGGCTTGGTATTGTTATCACAACTTTAGGCGTTTTGTTGGCAATTAAACCTAAAAGTCCATTACCTCAAGTTGAGCACAGCATTTACATCAAAGGCGTTGGTTTTGCCTTACTTGCAGCCACTTGCCAAGCGGCAGGTATGGTGATGTCAAAAGGTGCTATGAACGCTGAACAAATTGGTAGTTTGTGGGCCGCCTTTATTCGTTTATTTTCAGGCACACTGGCTGTCGCTTGCGTTGTCGCATGCCTAAAAGAACAAAATCTCAAACAAGCCATTACCTTGAATGGCATAAGTCAAAAGCAATGGCTTTTTGTCGCGGTGTTTTTTGGCACTTTTATTGGCCTTTGGTTGCAGCTTATTTCAGTCAAACATACCGATCCGGCTATCGCACAAACTATTTTCGCAACCGCCCCGCTGATGGTGATGACTATTGGCGCCATGCGAAAAGAACCCATGACAAAAAATATGATATTGGGTGGGATAATTGCTTTTTCTGGTGTAGCACTATTGGTTTTGAGTTAATTTCATGAGTTTAAAAAAGAGATAACCTGCTGTTTGATTGACGAAATCGCTAGGTAAACTCTACAATATGCAAGTTAATTTTGAACATGAAAGGTTTCATCTATGGCATTGCCAGATAAGTTTATTTATTCAATGCACCGCGTTAGCAAAGTGGTGCCACCTAAACGTACGATTTTAAAAGATATTTCATTATCTTTCTTCCCTGGTGCGAAAATTGGTGTACTAGGTCTAAACGGCGCAGGTAAATCGACTCTTTTACGCATCATGGCCGGTGTTGATAAAGAGTTTGAAGGTGAGGCGAATGCACTTGCTGGTACTAAAATCGGCTATCTTCCTCAGGAACCTCAATTAGACGAAAACAAAACAGTTCGTGAAACTGTCGAAGAAGCTGTAAGCGAAGTTAAAAACGCCCTTGCGCGTCTTGATGAAGTCTATGCTGAATATGCAATGGATGGCGCTGATTTTGACGCCCTAGCAAAAGAGCAAGGTCAATTAGAAGCAATTATTCAAGCGCATGATGGCCACAACCTAGATAACGCTTTAGAGCGCGCCGCTGATGCACTTCGCCTACCTGAGTGGGATGCAAAAATTGAACACTTATCGGGTGGTGAGCGTCGCCGTGTTGCTATCTGTCGTTTGCTTTTAGAAAAGCCAGATATGCTTCTACTAGACGAACCAACCAACCACTTAGATGCTGAGTCTGTTGCATGGTTAGAGCGCTTCTTACACGACTATGAAGGAACTGTTGTGGCTATTACCCACGACCGTTACTTCTTAGATAACGTTGCTGGTTGGATCTTAGAACTTGACCGTGGCCATGGTATTCCGTGGGAAGGTAACTACTCTTCTTGGCTTGAACAAAAAGATGCACGTCTTAAACAAGAAGAAAAAGCTGAAAAAGCACGTCAAAAGTCGATTGCTCAAGAGCTTGAATGGGTGCGTTCAAACCCGAAGGGTCGCCAAGCTAAATCTAAAGCACGTATGGCGCAGTTCTCTGAACTACAGCAAAGTGATTACCAAAAACGTAACGAAACAAATGAGCTATTCATTCCACCTGGTCCTCGCCTAGGTGATAAAGTAATTGAAGTAAATGGCCTAACTAAAGGCTATGGTGACCGTGTACTTATCGACAACCTAAGCTTCAGTGTACCAAAAGGTGCAATCGTTGGTATTATCGGTGCTAACGGTGCAGGTAAATCAACGTTATTCAAAATGATCTCAGGCCAAGAGCAAGCAGATGCTGGTACTGTTGATGTTGGTGAAACTGTAGAACTCGCTGCGGTTGATCAGTTCCGTGACAACATGGACGACAGCAACACTGTTTTCCAAGAAATCTCAAACGGTCAAGACGTACTTAAAATTGGTAACTTTGAGATCCCAAGCCGCGCCTATGTTGGCCGCTTTAACTTCAAAGGTAACGACCAGCAAAAGTTTGTAAAAGAGCTTTCTGGTGGTGAGCGCAACCGTCTTCACCTAGCTAAGCTGTTAAAAGCTGGCGGCAACGTATTACTTCTGGATGAGCCAACCAACGACCTAGACGTTGAAACGCTTCGTGCCCTTGAGAATGCGATTTTAGAATTCCCAGGCTGTGTAATGTGTATCTCGCACGACCGTTGGTTCTTAGACCGTATCGCTACACACATTCTTGATTACCGCGACGAAGGCCAAGTGAACTTCTTTGACGGTAACTATACTGAGTATGAAGCGTGGTTGAAAAAGACTTACGGTGCACAAGCTGCCGAGCCTAAGCGTATTAAGTACAAAAAAATTGGCTAAATAATCCACGCATTAGCTAATTTTTGCAAATCATTGATATTAAAAGCCCTGTTTATGCAGGGCTTTTTTTACACTGGAGCCTAAGTGTATTACTATCTATGCTTAGATAATCTAGAATATTGAGAGAATGATGATGGAAGAACGCAGACGTTTTACGCGTATTTTGTTTTCAAACCCGGCGACCTTAATGACTGCCAGTGGTGATTACAATTGCCAAGTACTCGACCTTTCATTAAAAGGCGCATTGATCACCTTGCCTGTGGGTTATGTACCCCTTCAAGGTGAAGCCGCTAACCTAAAGTTTCATCTACCAGACAGTGATGTACTGATTTCAATGGAAGTCGAAGTAAGACATGTCGAAAGTGAATATTTAGGCCTTCACTGTAATCAAATCGACCTTGAGAGTGTGACGCACCTGAAACGCTTGATTGAACTCAATGTGGGCGACGATGCTGTACTGCATCGAGAAATCGAACAACTTGCCTTTAAAAACGCTTAAATAAATTTAAAACTAACTATCAAATATAAGAAGAGATAAAAAATGATTTTGGAATCTTTACAAGGATTTTTGCCTTTTATTAGTTATTTCGTAATTGGCTATGCAATTACTCTGTGCTTTTTGTTTGTATACACCTACATAACGCCACACTGTGAATGGCGTTTAATGAAAGAAAACAACCCTGCTGCTGCGGTCGCTTTCTGCGGTACATTAATTGGTTTTATTTTACCTATCGCTAGTGCAGCGGTGAATGCTGTGTCACTTATAGATTTTGCTGTTTGGGGTGTGATTGCCGGGGTTATGCAGCTAGTTACATTCTTTGCCGTTCGCTTATATATGCCAAAGCTGTCTGAAAAAATTGAAGCACAACATTTGAGTGCTGGTTTATTTTTGGGTGCAGCCTCACTGGCTACGGGAGTTTTAAACGCCGCCTGTATGACTTACTAGGAGGCCTGATGAAACGTAGCAAGCACATTAAACTGACTTTACTCATGGGCGCCACAGGCTCATTAGCCGGCTGTGGTGATAGTGAAGAGTCCGCTTTATTATTCCAAGATACGATGGAATGTAATTCTTTTGGTATTGAATTAGAAACCTGCCAAGCTGAGTATCAACAAGCACTTGAACAACATTTAAATGAAGCACCGCGTTACGCCACCGAGCAATTGTGTGAAGGTGATTTCGGCTTCGATAGATGTGAATCAAATGGCGGGATTTGGCAGCCTTTAATGGCTGGCTTTATGATAGGTTTAGTCGCTGAAGCCGTTGATGAAGGACTTGATGCCCTAAAGAAAAAACGTAAACATAAGCGTGCCATGTTAGGCGGCAAATACTATTCAGGTGCCAAACCTCTATACCGTAGCCGTGACGATTTCTTTAGCTATCGTAATTCAAACAATGACTATGTGGCCAGTGCGAGTAGCAGCGGTTCTACGCTCGTCAAATCAAGTAAAGTGAACTACAAAGCAAAACGAAAGCCCGTTACTCGTAAACGCGGTGGTTTTGGTCGTAGTGCTTCAAGAAGTAGCTGGGGAGGTTAAGCGAAAGCTTAACCTCTAGTTTCACATTATGTTCAGAAGATCATCCCAACCTCGCCCACATTGGCAACAGCTCGCCAAAGAAACCGGCTTTAACTTTCATACCATGCATGGTGAAACTTATTGGGATGAAAGTGTCTATTACCAATTTACTCTAAAACAAATAGAGCAAGACATAGAAGACCCGAGTGTCGAACTCAATCAAATGCTCTTAGAGTTGGTTTCTAAAGTCTGTGACGATGATGAGCTCATGCAGTTATTTGCCATCCCCGAACAGCAGTGGGATTTAATCCGTCGTTCTTGGTTTAGACGGGATCCGCATTTATACGGCCGCTTTGATTTTAGTTACAACGGCAATGGCCCTGCCAAATTACTCGAGGCAAATTTTGATACACCTACTTCATTATTTGAAGCTGGCTATTTTCAATGGCGTTGGCTTGAAGATATGGTCGATTCTGGACAACTGCCAAGGCAAAGCGACCAGTGTAATGCCTTACAAGAAGCTCTGATAAAGCATTTTCGACAACTACATAGGTTTCATCGCGCTCAACGTTTATATTTCTCGTGCTGTAAAGACACAGAAGAAGACCTAGGCACAGTCGAATACATGCGTAGCTGTGCCATGGAGGCGGGTTTAAAAACGGGCTTTTGTTTTGTAGAAGACATTGGGCTCAATGACGCCAATCAATTAACCGACCTGAACAATAACCCCATAAGTTGGATGTTTAAACTCTATCCTTGGGAGTTTATGTTTACCGATGAGTTCGCACCTGTTTTATCGAATTTAAAGATGCAGTGGTTAGAGCCTGCTTGGAAAGCCATCATTTCAAATAAGGCGATTTTGCCTTTACTTTGGCAAATGTACAAAGGCCACCCAAACCTGTTACCAGCTTATTTTTCGAAAGATAAACACAAACTCGATACGGCCGCTGGTATCGTTAAGAAGCCGCTTTTTTCTCGTGAAGGGGCAAATATAGAAATTTCCAAAGCTGGTAAAACGCTGGCAAGCTCTGGCGGCGACTATGGTGATGAAGGTTTTATTTATCAAGCTTTTCATGCTTTACCAAACTTTGATGGCAACTATCCTTTAATTGGGAGCTGGATGGTAAAAGATGAAGCTGTGGCTCTGAGTATTCGAGAAGACAGCTCTTTGATCACACAAGATCTAAGCCGCTTCATACCACATATAATCTTGGGCTAATTTGCAGCTTTTAAGTTATAGCCATTTAAGCATATTCTCAAATGCGCTACC
Source organism: Pseudoalteromonas sp. AWM4_233 (assembly GCF_056158285.1). Lineage (NCBI taxonomy): Bacteria > Pseudomonadati > Pseudomonadota > Gammaproteobacteria > Alteromonadales > Pseudoalteromonadaceae > Pseudoalteromonas > Pseudoalteromonas sp. AWM4_233. Next base: position 2,356,787 of record NZ_JBSWSZ010000001.1, read on the forward strand.
ATTAACACAAATCATTTCATAGGGATGAATACTATGTCGCACACACGTGCTTTTCCTTTGAACCAACATCTCATTTCAGTCTCAGGTCAAGATCAGCTTAACTATTTACATGGCCAACTGACACAAGATTTGAATTTAATCAACGAACAACAATTCCTATGGGCAGGTCATTGCTCACCTAAGGGCAAGCTCTGGGGTGCATTTAAGCTATTTAAGCATCAATCAAAGTTTTATTTATTAGGTAGCCCTGCTGAATGTGAAGCTTCAGCGAGAGAGCTTAAGAAATATGGTGTTTTCGCTAAAGTTGAAATAGAGCTTCACGAAAGTCCAAAACTTTTCGGGCTTTTAACCAACGACTTTTCAGCAACCTGTGCGCAATTTGAGATCTCATTCTCAGATGAACACAATAGTTGTGAGTTTGCAGGCGGTATTGCCCTGAAACTCGATGAAACTCGTTTGATTGTTTTATTAAATGATGACGCAAAATTGCCAAATGACATTACGCTTGAAGATGATGCAACTGAGTTTGCAGAAGCAGCCATTTTAGCCGGAGAGCCTGCTCTGAGCAGTGACTACATTGAAGAGTTTGTACCACAAATGATCAACCTTCAAGCAATCGGTGGTATTAGCTTTAAAAAAGGCTGCTACACAGGTCAAGAAACCGTTGCACGTATGCGTTATTTAGGTAAAAACAAACGCGCTATGTACATAGTACAAGGCGATGCTTCTCTAGCAGTTGAAGACTCAGATTTAGAAATTCAACTTGAAGACAATTGGCGTCGTGCAGGCAAAATCATTTGCCAAGTTTTCAATCGTAACTCAAACACCTACTCTGCACTGGCTGTATTACCAAATGATACACAATCAGATGCTACACTTAGGTTAAAACAATCTCCAGAGCAGTTGGTTTCAATCCAACCGCTTCCTTATTCTCTTGAAGATCAATAATTGGATCCTATTATGAAAATCACTAAAGACGCCGTTGTAAAAATGCATTTCTCTGTAATGGATGACGAGCAAAATACCATAGATAACACTTACGACGGCGAACCGCTTGAGATCATCTCAGGTCATGGTTACTTAGTACCGGGCTTAGAAGCGGCTATTGCAGACAAACAAGCTGGGGACACTTTCTCTGTGACTATTGAGCCAGAACAAGGCTATGGTGAGCGTCACGATAACCTAACGCAGGTTGTTGAGAAATCAATGTTCGAAGGCATGGACATTGATGTGGGTATGCAATTCAGAGCGACCACAGACGAAGGTGAGCACACGGTGATCATCATTGGTATTGAAGGTGATGAAGTAGTGATCGATGGTAATCACCCGCTATCAGGTTTAACACTTACTTTTGATGTTGAAATCGTTGATGTGCGTGAAGCAACCGCTGAAGAGCTTGAGCACGGTCATGTACATACAGAAGGCGGTTGTGGTCACGACCACTAATGTAATTGTAAGCTGTGAGCTGTAAGCTGTAAGCTGTATGCTGTAAGCTGTAAGCTGTAAGCTGTAAGCTGTAAGCTGTAAGCAAAAAATAGCGCCACTGTTATGTTCGGCGCTATTTTTTTATTTAGACTAAATGAGCTAACTATGTCTAACTAAAATCAAATGGATCTTTACGCTTTTTAACTGGCTCATGTTCCTCGTCATCTTCATCAACGTCTGCTTGTTCAGGTGTGTTAATCACTTCAGGAACATGCTTTAGCACTTCAGGAAAACTTGCAAGTAAGGTTTCTTGATCATTTGTACCAATTCGATATTTAGTGCCATCCTTTAGTAGAATTTCGATCGCAGAGAAACCAGCAGCAGCATAAACCCAACCATCATGGCTGATGCGCATTCCGACACCATGACGTAACGAGTTGCGAACCGCTCTCACAGACTCTATATCATCAAAATTTAGTGTTTTCTTACCAACACCTGGGCCAAACCAAAAACTAACTGAGTGGCTGTTTGGGTTCACTTCAACAGTCAGGCCATAAAAAGCAATGGCAACCAAAACGAGTAATACAGCAAACCCAATGATACCCGCATTAAACCCTATTAATTGCGCAGCAACGGCTAAAAAACTACTGATCCACAATAAAATAGCCCATATCACCCATGCTAATTGTGTATGTTTGTACATAAACTCTCTTTAATTAATCTTCAATTTTAACTGGGGTTGGACGCGAGAAGTCTTGCAGTCCACCACTAAAGCTATAAATCAATGTTGCACTGATTTCGCTGTCTTTTTTAAGCTTGTTCTCTTCAGGTTGTGAGTTGTGTCTATAGGTATACGCCACTTTAAAACCAATTCCACCTAATACTTGGGTAACCAATGCAGTCTCACTCAAAACTCGGGTATTCAAACCTGACAGTGAACGCTCAATACTGATATCTTGGTTAAACCGTGTTCTCTCTGACACTTTACGCTCCCACTGTATTGCCAAGCGTACTAATTGACCCTGCTGAACACGATCTGCCCCCTCTAACACATCAATTTCATCACTGGTTCGGGTTATTGATAGACCTGGACCTATATCTAAATCAACGGTGTTCTTTCTACCCTCAAATAAACGTGTGCCATATCCGAGTGCAAAGGTGGCGGTATATTCTTTACCGTTAAATTCGTCGTCTTCGTAGTCCGCGTATAAGAAAAATGATTCATTATCTTCACCAATTTTATAGTTACCTTGCATTGACACAAAGTAACGCTCTGCAGAAACTGTTTCATCCCCAGTTTCTGCATCAGTGTCTTCACGGTAAAGACCATCAAACTTAAAGTGATTTCGCCAATGGGTGAAATCTTGATACAAATTGCCCTTTAATTTGAAAGCGGTGTTTTCAGCGTTACCTTTGTTGATAATCAAACCAAACTCAGTATCGCCATATAGAAACTCCCCCTTGTGAAGTTCATGTATTTCTTCATCTGATAGCTCTCCGTATTCATGGAAATCTTCAAATGGGTCTACCGCATAAGTAGGGTTGCTGAAAGTAGCAAAGCAGAGACCGGCTATGAGTGCCGGTATTTTTATTTTTTTTATTAACATGCTTAATTATTGAATGTTTTCTTCGGCTTCTTGCTTCCATAACACATGGCAGAACGGCGCATCCAAGTCGCGACTGATAAGAATTTTAGCAAGTACTTCATCACCATCTTCGTATTCAATGCCCACTAAAACTTGTACAAAATCTTCAAGATCACTTTCTAGTGAAACAAATTCTTGCCAGCTATCATCAGGTTCACTGTCTTCGATAAAACCAAACTCTTCATGATGTTGGTTAAATTCAGCAATATCTAACTCTGATAAATTTTGTGGTGCTAACTCTTGAAAAATTTCATAAGCTTGATGTGTTGCTTCTTCAATACTACAAAGACGTGCTGGCATAGAAAGTCTCACTAACAAATATTGTGGTTATCATACAAAACCGTCAATTACTTGGCTACGGTCTTGAGTCGAATTGATGAATTTACATGGCAAACAAAGCCATATAGAGTGTTAACTCTAAAATATAACAAAAACAGGTTCCCTATGGTTTCACTCGAAATAATAAACAATATTGCTTACGTCACCCTGAACCGCCCTGATAAACAAAACGCATTAAGTGTTGAAATGTTTATTCAGCTTGATAAATGCATTAAACAAATCAAAAAACAGCGTAAAATTCGCGCTGTTGTTATTCGCGGAGAAGGCGCGCATTTTAGCTCAGGGCTAGATGTGAAATCTGTTATGGCTAAACCGCTGAATATCATTAAGTTACTTTTTAAATGGCTGCCTGGAAACGCTAACCTTGTGCAAAGAGTCGTACTTGGCTGGCACACAATCCCTGTACCTGTAATTGCCCTTATGCAAGGCAATAGTTTTGGTGGAGGCCTTCATATTGCGCTAGGTGCCGATATGCGCATCGCCAAAAGCAGCACACAAGTTGCCATTATGGAATCACGTTGGGGCTTGTGCCCTGACATGGGCAGCGCACCTTTATTACTTGGCTTAACGCAATACGACAAAGCTTTATTGCTGAGTAGCCAAGGAGAGCCAATTGATGCTAAACAGGCCTTTAAACTTGGATTGATCACTGAAATAGTAGAAGACCCTGAAAAGCGCAGTGATGAGATCATAGAACAGCTCAAAACGCGCTCTCCAGATGCACTCGCTGCAATTAAACGGGTGAACCAAGCAAGTTTTCATTTCAACCGCAGACGCATTCTAGCAAAAGAAACTTGGTCGCAAATCAAACTGTTATTGAGTAAAAATACCCGTATCGCCATGCACAATGCGACTAAGAACGAAGACAAACCATATAATCAAAGAGGAAAATGGTAAGAAGGTCGCATCGACATGCTTACGCACTTTTTTATACTGGGGCTATGAAAAATACTAAAACATATCTTTTAGCTTGGTTTAAATTCAGCGCCAGTTTGATGCTACTTATTGGCTTTTTGTTTATCTCAAAGCTAACTACCTCATATTTTCAAATTGCTTTTCCTAGCGCGTTATTGGCTATGTTGATTGTGTTTGTATTATTAATGACGGATATCGTGAAAGAATCTTGGCTTGCACCTGCTTGCCAGCCTATTTTGAAATATATGGCGTTGTTTTTTATACCTGCAGGTGTTGGGTTAGTTGAGCATATAAACGTCTTTGCGGCTCATTGGTCATTATTGTTACTGGTATTGCTGCTGGTTCCTTTGATAGGGCTTGTCTTGGTTTCATTCATTGCTAGTTTGAGAGGTAAGCATGCTAAGTGACTTGCTTATCACAATGTTTGTTTGTGCACTCATTACTGGGCTATTTTTAGTTACAAGAAAGCTGAATAGTCAGTTTCCTTCTCCTCTACTTAACCCTCTACTGCTTTGTATTGTGATGCTGAGTGCAGTACTGATTTTTGCAGATATTAATTATAAAGACTTTTCCAAAGCCAGTTATCCCATTCATTTCTTTCTAGAAGTGGCAGTTGTCGCACTCGCCTACCCACTCTATAAACAAATGCATGAAATTAAGCGCAGCTTGGGCTTGCTATTACTAAGTGGTTTTATAGGTGTCACCAGTGCCACATTAATTGCCTTCATACTATGCAAACTCTTTGCTGTACCTAATGAACTGTTAAACTCTTTAATGGCGCTCTCAGTGACCACTCCAATAACACTCATTATCACTGACGGATTAAACGGCATTTCAGCTATCGCCGCCTTTATGGTTATCTTGATAGGCATGTTTGGTGCTGTTTTTGGCTTGTCTTTGTTGCATCTATTCAAGGTTAAAGATCAAAGAGTAAAAGGCCTTGCTCTTGGGGTGGTATGCCACGGTATCGGCACCGCAGCTGCAATTGAGCACCACCCTCAGGCTGGTGCTTTTGCATCGGCTGCCATGATAATCAGTGCATTGATCACCGCAATTTGGGTGCCCACGCTTTATGCTATATTGACGCAACTAAGTGGTGGTTGATTTATTTAACGAATAAAGCAACTCATAAGTATTATAAAACAATGGGTTATTTTATTTCTTATGCTAACCTCTGATTAACTCCATTATTTGTTTTAAATTTATTAGGTATTGACCGTGATCCAACAAGAAATAGAACAAGTTGAACGTTACTACACCATTATTAAAGACTATTTAGTCAACTACAGCATGCAAGTGGCTGCTGCAATCTTAATCCTCATAATAGGTTTGTGGGTTTCTAAGAAGCTCTCTAAAACGGTGGAGCGTTTATTACTAAAGCATAACATTGATATTGCATTAACCAACTTTATTGCCAATGTGGTGAAAGTACTGCTTATTGTGATGTTTGTGGTGATTGCTCTCGGAAAACTCGGGATCAGTATAACACCGTTTGTTGCTGCCATAGGTGCAGCCTCACTAGGTGCGGGCTTGGCTTTGCAAGGAATGCTTTCAAACTATGGGTCGGGCCTTGCGATAATTGCTACCCGCCCATTTGTTGTCGGTGATACGATTTCTGTAAAGGGTGAGTCAGGTCAGGTTAAAATGATAGAGCTGGGCCATACCATTTTAATTAATGAAGAAAACGTCGAGATCACTATCCCAAACAAGCACATCGTTGGCGAAGTACTGCATAACTCATTTAATAATTCATTGGTGATGGGAGAAATCCGCATTGCCTACAACGCTGACAGCGATAAAGCCATTAACGTTATTAAAAATATTCTCTCATCTCATGACAAAGTCGCCAACGAGCCGCACGCTAAAATTGGCATAGAGCGCTTCGATGATAGCGCGGTGATTATTAGTTATCGCTACTGGGCACCTACAACTGAGCTGATTGATACTAAATTAGACATTAACCAACAAATCTATGCGCAGATTAAAGCCGCTGATATTGAAATACCGTTCCCGCAGCGTGTGGTGACGATAAAGAATAACGACTAGATTGAGCATCTATTTGTTGATTAATAAATGGTTAAAAAATAAAAAAAGCCGTTCGAATTGAACGGTTTTTATATTTTTCTTTAGAACGACTTAAGTTATGGCTTAAGTGGTTCTACTGGTGCAATTGGGCCCGTTACTAAGCTTGAATTTAATAAGTTAGTATCAACGCTTTGCGACTGTGCTTTCTTTGGTAAGTCAGGACTTCCAGCACCACCTCCATTACCACCTCCTAACACAAGGCTTAAAAATTCTGAATTTAATTCCATATTAGATACCTTTATAAAATGAAAAACTAGAGACTTTCCGGTGAATTAGGCTCTCGGTTATTTAACGTTTTAATTGCAAATGAAAGATAAACAAGAGAAGTAAAAACAATAGTAATTTTCTGTAGTAAATCTCTTACATAAGTTTTGTAATAAGCTTGATCAAGCCAGTCTATCCAATACAAATAAACTTCAACTAAAGTAACAAAATTGCTGATAATACATACAAGACTGATAATAACTAAGCAAGCTTCTTGCGATGTATATTTATGATGTTCATATGCATCAGAGAAAAACTTTATTCTCTCAAATTTATAGGCCCAATATCTTCTCCCAAAAACAAAGACAAGAAATAAGGCGTGCATAGACATAGACCAAGCGTAAAAGCCGATTGGTTTGGTCATAGCCCAATTTAAAGTTGCCAAACAAATTACAGAAGCCAATAAATAGCAAATACTCATATAACGAGCATTAATATCCTTCCAAGACAAAATTAGAGTAATCAAACAAGTTACTGGAACTAGAAAATCTAAGTAATGAAAACTCATTCTTTCACCTCTTCAACATCTTTATTATTCTTATTTTCTTTGTCATTTTTCTTACCGAAAATATCAAAGTATGAGGCAGGATCGCGACCACTGATCAACAGTATGTCGATAAATTTGCTGAGAGGGATTTCGTTTTTACCGCTTTCCCAATTTGAAATGGTTGATTGGTCGCACTCCGATATCATACGCTTAGCAAGCTCAGCTTGGCTTAAGCCTAACTCTTGCCTAATTTGACGAATGAATCGCTGTGCTTCAACCTTAAAGCTAAAAGTCTTCCTTTTGCGCTCGGTTGCTTTCATTATTTCCTTTCCAAGAAAAGCTATATCCTTAGCTTTTTCAATAAAAGAGTTTTACTAAGTTGAGCCATTTAAGACTAAAAATTTACAGCATGATAACAGAGCAGTTTCATAAGTGAAACACTCTTTTGGATTCTTTAGTAAGCAAGATTTGTGATACTAAGAAAAAGCCTGTTCGACTTAACTAAGAGGTAAACATAAAAAAAGGCCCGATAGTTCAACATCGAGCCTCTACTTTAATTTTTAACTTAAAGCTTATTTATGCTTTGCGCCACGTTGTTTTACCTGCGCTGTCTTCTAGTACTACACCCATCGCCGTTAACGCATCACGCGCTGCATCCGCAGCAGCCCAATCTTTATTCGCACGCGCTGTTAAACGCTGCTCAATTAACGCTTCAATCTTAGCGACTTCGTCATCGTCTTGGTCGCCTTGTAAGAATTGCTCTGGCTGTTGCTGTGCAATACCTAGCACTTCAGCTAACTTAACAAGAATAAACGCATGCTCGCCCGCCGATTTTGCATCCTTTTCTTTTAGCAAGTTCACTTCTTTTGCTAATTCAAAGATGACTGGCAGCGCTTCTGGTGTATTGAAGTCGTCGTTCATCGCTGTTTCAAAACGCTTGGCAAATTCTGTTTGCTTGTAATCAACTTCAACTAGCTCAACATCACGTAACGCTGTATAAATACGCTCAAGAGAAGAACGCGCTTGATCTAGGTTCTCTTGTGAGTAGTTAAGCTGGCTGCGATAGTGACCGTTAATTAAAAAGTAACGTACTGTTTCGCGGTCGTATTGCTTTAATACTTCACGCACTGTAAAGAAGTTACCCAAAGATTTAGACATCTTCTCTTTGTTTACTTGCACCATACCTGTGTGGATCCAAGTATTTACGTAGTTACCGTTATTCGCGCAGCATGACTGGGCAATTTCATTCTCATGGTGCGGAAACTGTAAGTCTGAACCACCACCATGAATATCGAAGTGCTCACCTAAATGTTTTTGGCTCATTGCACTACATTCGATGTGCCAGCCAGGACGACCTTCGCCCCAAGGTGATGACCAAGAAGGTTCGCCTGCTTTGGCTTTTTTCCAAAGTACGAAATCTAGTGGATCATCTTTGCCTTCAGCCACTTCAACACGCGCACCCGCTTGCAGCATATCTAAATCTTGCTGAGACAATTGACCGTATTGTTCAAATGTAGACACATCAAATAGTACGTCACCGTTTTGTGCAACATAGGCGTGTTTCTTCTCAACAAGGCGTTCGATCATGTCAATGATTTCATTCATGTGACCCGTTACCGTAGGCTCGATATCAGCTGGCAACATGTTCAATGCTTCAAAGTCTTCGTGCATTGCTTTGGTCATACGAACCGTTAAATCGTTGATCTCTTCGTTGTTTTCAGCAGCACGCTTAATAATTTTGTCGTCTACATCGGTGATGTTACGTACATATGTCACATCAAACCCTAAATAGCGAAGGTAGCGATTCATTACATCAAATGAAACATAAGTACGCGCGTGACCAACGTGGCAGAAATCATAAATGGTGATACCACACACATACATGTCGACTTTGCCTTCGACGAGAGGTTTAAACGGCGCTTTTTCACGAGTAAGTGTGTTGTATATCTGCAACATTGAGTCTGTTTCCTAATCCAATAATAGACATAAGCCGCAATCATAACACTTGAATTCGCCCTGCTCTATACCCGATTGCAGCTATTTCCCGATAAATACGCCATTAACACAAAGCTTTAACCGATTTATATTCTGCTATAAAATACATTCCTTTAATAAACACATATCGAATAGGTAACCACAATGGTTGTACTTCAAACAAACTTTGGTGAAATCAAAGTAAACCTTTTTGCAGAAGAAGCACCTGCTACAGTTGAAAACTTTTTAAACTACGCAAAGTCTGGTTTTTATGACGGCACTATCTTCCACCGCGTAATCGACGGTTTCATGGTTCAAGGTGGTGGTTTCGCTCAAGGTATGGAACAAAAGTCTGTTCAAGCACCAATTCAAAATGAAGCAAACAACGGTCTGAGCAACAAGACTGGTACGCTTGCTATGGCACGTACACCAGATCCTCACTCAGCAACAGCTCAGTTCTTCATCAACGTAAACGACAATGACTTCTTAAACTTCTCAAGCGAAACTTCGCAGGGTTGGGGTTACTGTGTATTCGGTGAAGTTGTAGAAGGCATGGACATCGTAAACAAGATCAAATCTGTTGCTACAGGTTCTGCTGGCTTCCACCAAGACGTTCCACTTGAAGATGTGATCATCGAGAAAGTGACGGTTGCTTAAATCTTAATGTTAAGCAACTAAGGCTAGGTGTGCACCTAGCCTTGCCTTTTTCATTACTCACTATTCATTTTCTTTCTAGGCTTTTTGAATGGCATCTCGCAAAACCTACTTCATCTCTGACTTACATTTAACCGAAGACCGTCCTGACATCACCAATGCATTCAAGCTATTTCTTGAAACGCACATGATTGATGACGTCGATGCTTTGTATATTCTTGGAGACTTTTTTGAAGTATGGATCGGCGATGACGGTCATACAGCACTGACCGACGAAATTGCCTCGCTGTTAAAATCTGTATCAAATAGAGGCATTCAAGTATTTTTTACCCATGGTAATCGAGATTTTTTGCTTGGGAGCAAATATGCTAAGCAAGCAGGCATGACGCTACTACCTGAACAAAAAGTCATTGATTTATACGGTACACCTACTGTCATTCTCCACGGCGACGAAATGTGCACTCAAGACATTGCCTATCAAAAGTTTCGCAAGAAGAGTCGAGGCTGGTGGTGGCCAAAACTGATGCTCGCCATGCCACTCAGTTATAGAAGAAAGGTCGCCAAACAAGCGCGCCAAAAAAGTATCGAAAGCCAAAAAGGCAAACCATTAGATATTCTAGATGTCACTGCTGACGCTGTGTTAACTATGTTTGCAAAGCATAATATAAAACACATGATCCACGGTCATACACACAGACCAAATGTGCACACAATTGAAAAAGACGGAGACTCATTAACTAGAACGGTACTCGGTGATTGGTATTCGCAAAGCTCTTATTTAGTGGTCACTGAAAACGAACAAACGCTGCACCAAGGCAAACCATTTACCGGATAATTTCTTAGTAAAAGATTGAATATAGCAACCGTGATTGGTTTCCTCTATATGACCTAATTTATTGAGTTTTTGTTTCAATATCGGCCAACAGCTTATCTATATTTTCAGCTTCTCTTTGTAGCGCCCTTACTTCATGTGCTAATAACTTTTCTAGTTCATGTTCACAAACAGGCGTTGGCGCTTCGACACATTCAAGCAAAAGTTCAGGACAAAGACGATTAAAGATGTACTTTGCTCTTTTCATATGAAAACTCGAAGTGATCAATACAACTTCAGAAATAGCAGCCTGTTTTAAAATTGGCTTTGTAAGTAAAGCATCTTCTAGTGTAAAACGGCTTTCGGCGATGGGCAAAAATTGAGTATCGGGAACACCCAACACTTTTAAATAAGCTTTTACATAATCTGCATGAGCATGTTCAGTCACATTGAAATGCGCACCAAACCCACCGGTACAAAGGATCTTTAACTCTGGATAATTTAAATGGTATTCGAAAGTTGTCTGACATCGTGATTTGACAATTTCAGACAACTCCCCTTGGGCATTATTTGGTCCGCCCAGTAAAACAATCGCTTTTGACATTTAATCCCTTTAATCTGTCTTTTAAATTTTCTAAGCTAGCGTCGGCGCACCTGAATGGAACTTAAAGTCTTCATCTGGAGAGGCTATTAATTCAGCTTCTACTTCTCCAAAAAATGCGACGCGCTCAGAGATGTCTTTACCTGCAATTTCTTCTGCCAGTGTCAGGTAGTCCTGATAATGACGCGCTTCAGAGCGTAATAACGACACATAAAAATCACCAAGCTTTTTATCTACATGTGGTGCTAGCTTTGCAAATCGCTCACAAGAGCGGGCTTCGATATAAGCGCCACAGATCAGTTTATCAATGAGTTTTTCTGGCTCATATGTGCGAACATGTTTAAGTAGCCCACTTGCGTAACGACTTGATGCACAATATTCGTATTCAACACCACAGTCATGCATGATCTCTAATACTTGATAAAAGTGATGTAACTCTTCTTTGATAAGCAAGACCATTTTATCAATTAAATCTTGGCCATAAGCAGTCTGTGCTTTAGGCACCATTGATTTATTCAGCTTATTGCAATCTGCTAGCTCTTGCCAACTGCCAATTTTGCGATAAGTAAAATCTTCGTAAGGCTTAAGCCACTCTAGAAGCGCTGTGCCACTGTCTTTATCTACTGCGTATTTACGAATTAAATACATAGCAGATTGCGCTGCTTTTAGCTCGCAGACCATATGGTCAATTAAAATGACGGGTAGGTTTTTAGGGTCTTTTGCTGCTTCAATCCAACTAGTTGGGGTTTCGCATTGCAAGAATTGATTTATTGGCTCTAAAAGCTTATCCAAGGCTGACTCTCAAAGTGACTCAAATAAAAATTAGCGCGGATTGTATCATAAAACTGGCTCAGGCTAATGCATTGGATCAAAGGAAGATTATTGCGTTCAAAGAATTCAAAACTTTTCAATTAGACGAAAGTTTAACCATTTCTTGACAAAGAAATGCTTCTTACGCATAAATAACTATGAAAGATGTATAAAAAACACACACCCTTTGCCAAATTCTGATAAGGAGGCCTTATGATTTTAAATCATTTATGGGGCTTGTACGCTCACCCACTCGAAGAGTGGCAAACCATAGATAACCGTCATGAGAGCATGAAGTATAGTTTATCTCATATCGCGCTTATCGCATTAATCCCAAGTATTATGGGTTACATTTCTTCTGTACACATTGGCTGGCGCATCGGCACATCAGACGTTGCATTTCTGACACATGAAAGTGCCCTATTGATTGGTGTCGCTATGTATTTTGCTCTGATTATGGGGGTATTTGCTCTAGCCTATTTAGCACATTGGATGGCGGTTACATTCGGAGCTAAGCCAACGTATACACAAACTTTAGAACTTGCAGCTTATACAGCTACGCCGTTATTTATGTCAGCTGTTTCTGCTGTTTTTCCTGAGTTGTGGTTTGTAGTGACTGTCGGTATGGCCGCACTGGCTTACTCTGTTTATTTACTTTATACCGGTGTGCCTATTTTAATGCACATCCCTGAGGAGCGAGGCTTTATCTATGCCAGCTCTGTAGTGACTTGTGGATTGGTCTTAATTGTAATTATTATGGCTGGAACGGCTATTTTATGGACTAATGGCATAATTAGCCCTACCTTTAGTTAGGGTGCTCTGTTGAGTCCCTAAATTTTTGCTTTTATCCAAAAGTTAAAAGGAGCGAATAATCGCTCCTTTTTATATGTCTTATAGAAGTGAATAATTAAAATTTATTCGCCTTCTGACTCTTCTTGGTTATGTAACTCAAGTGAAGCTGACATTGCCTGCTCACGTGTTGATTTTGCAGAGTCATTACGTAACGCATCAATACGATTTAGGTATTCTTGATCGATATCACCTGTGATGTACTGACCATCAAATACTGATGTTTCGAACTCTGTTACTTCAGGGTTTTCTTGACGAACTGCAGCAATAAGATCTTCAATAGATTGATAGATTAAGCCGTCTGAGCCAATGCTCTGGTTGATATCATCTACTTCACGACCGTGTGCAATTAGCTCTGCAGCTGATGGCATATCGATACCATATACGTTCGGGAAACGAACTTCTGGTGCAGCTGAAGCAAAGTATACGTTTTTCGCACCTGCTTCACGTGCCATCTCAACGATCTGAGCTGACGTTGTACCACGTACAATTGAGTCATCTACAAGTAACACGTTTTTACCTTCGAATTCTCTGTCGATCGCATTTAATTTACGACGTACAGATTTCTTACGCATTTCTTGACCCGGCATAATAAATGTTCGACCGATATAGCGGTTTTTAACGAAGCCTTGACGGTATGGCTTGTCTAAAACCGTTGCAATTTCTAGCGCAACATCACATGACGTTTCAGGGATTGGAATAACCACATCGATATCTTTATCAGCCCATTCGCGTGCAATCTTCTCACCTAGCTTTGTACCCATATTCACACGTGTCGCGTAAACTGACATGTTATCGATTACAGAGTCAGGACGTGCGAAGTATACAAACTCAAAAATACACGGTGCATGTTGTGTATTAACAGCACACATTTGTGAGAATAGTTGACCATCTTCAGTTACGTAAATTGCTTCACCAGGCGCTACGTCGCGCACAAATTCAAAGCCGTCCGCTTTAAGTGCAACGCTTTCTGAAGCAAACATGTATTCAGTACCGCTTTCAGTTTCACGCTTACCATATACAAGTGGACGAATACCTTTCGGATCACGGAAAGCCACGATACCGTGGCCAATGATCATCGCAATACTTGCGTAACCACCAACAACTAGCTCATTCACATTTGAAATTGCACTGAACATATCTTCAGCTTCAAGCTTTAACTTACCTGATTTGCAAAGTTGATGCGCTAAGATGTTTAAAAGAATTTCAGAATCTGAAGTGGTGTTTACATGACGGCGAGCTTGGCTAAATAATAACTCTTTAAGCGCTTCTGCGTTTGTTAGGTTACCATTGTGCGCTAAGGCAATACCAAATGGAGAGTTTACATAAAATGGCTGTGCTTCTGCAGAACTTGAAGAGCCTGCAGTTGGGTAACGCACATGGCCGATACCAATATTGCCTTGAAGGCGCTTCATATGGCGGGTATGAAACACATCTTTAACAAGACCGTTTGCTTTTCTTAAGCTAAACGTATTGTTATCGATAGTGATGATGCCTGCTGCATCTTGCCCACGGTGTTGCAAAACAGTTAAGCCGTCATACAAAGCCTGATTAACAGGAGATGTTGCGACTATACCAACGATACCACACATTAAATTTTTCCTCGCCGATTAACGGTTTCCGATTAACGGTTCACTGAATTTAAAAAGCTAGAGTTGTCTTCTAAGTAAGAGAAAAACCACTCAATAACAAAACTAAATTCAGGGATCAAAGTTGATGCTGTCCACCAAGGTGCATCGGGTGCACCGGTAAACGCATCCAGAAAAAACAGTAAGGCGCTCACGACTAATACACCTCGAAGTGCACCAAACACAATACCTATGATACGGTCGGTGCCTGACAGACCTGTACGTTGTACAAGTTCTGACAGAATATAATTAACAAGCCCACCCAACAGTATGGTCGCAAAAAATAATATGGCAATTGCGGCCGCATTTCTTAAAAGGGGTTCTGAAATGGATGTAAGGAAGGTTGCTAGATATTGATAGAATAAACTAGAAATGAAGAATGCGCTGATCCAGACAACCAATGACATTGCTTCTTTTACAAAGCCTCGCATTAGTCCGAATAAGGTGGAAAGACCAACTATACCGAGAATCGCGTAATCAACCCAGTTCATAATAACCAACAAGTCGTTAATTTGGGGCGCATTCTATAAGAGCCAAGGGTCAATTACCAGATCATTTTGTTATATCGAATTGGGTTAGTCGGCCTTTTAGTTTTGTAAGCTTTTCTAACTCTGGCAATTTTTGTTCTAAATCGGTCTTATCTAACTGAGGGCCAACGAATACTTTAGTTAATTCCCCATTGCGCGTTTTAATAGGTCGTGTAAATGCAGTAAAACCAGCATTTTTTAGTTTTTTCATCAATGCTTGAACATTGGCTTTATGAGAAAAACTGCCCAGCTGTATGACGTACGCCATGCTGGTTAAGTTAGATGTTTCTGAACGTTGCAAAGGCGCTATTTCAGCCTCTACCACTTGCTGTTGCGGTTTTACAACTTCAACCTCTGGTTTTGCCTCTTCAACAACTTGTATTGGTTGTGAGCTTGAATCGTTTGCCGCTGTGTTAACAACGTCTTTTATTTCTGAGCTGTCAGCTTTTTCTGTAGATACTGGCTCAGCGTCAAGTGCAATTTCATCAAGCAAGGATTCGGGTTTAATCTCAGGAGCAAGCTCAGCTTTTGCGTCAATCTCTTGCTGAATTTCAATTGTAGTGAACTCAGGACGTTCAGGAATAGTTTTAAAACCATCTTTGAAGTGAACCTTTTCACCATCAAGAATATTCGGTATAAAAATGATGGCAGCGACCACCACAATACTAGTACCCACTAAACGGTTTAAAAATCCTGAGTTCACAGCTTATCTCTCTATTTTTGCCAATACTGAATTGCTTCTGCAACAGTAAAGAAGGAGCCAAATACAATCATTGCAGTCTGGTCATCAAGTCGCGATAACTGACTATCGAGTGCTATATGGACCGAATCGAACATTTTTGCGCTTTGCTGTTGCTCTTGCGGTAGCAAAGGTAACAAGTTCGACGCTTGTTCTGCACGTGGGCCATCTAAAGACGCTAATGACCAAAAATCAATTAGTTCAGACACTTCATTGATTACACTGGCTTTATCTTTATCAGCAAGCATAGCGATTAATGCATGGATTTTAAACCCTTGCTGCTTCAACTCTACTAATTTTTGCTTTAGGTAGCGTGCTGATTCAGGGTTATGTGCAACATCAGTAAATACTTTTGGTGAGTCACTTAGTTTTTGAAAGCGGCCTTCGACTTTTAAATCAGCTAAACATTTTTCAATTACTGATAACTCAGGAAGCAACTCTAAACGTGCCAGTAATGTCAAAGCTGTGGCGACATTTTGTGCTGGAATACTTGGCTTTTCAAACTCAAACTCGTTCGATTTATAACGCCAAACAAACGATGACTGTTTTGGTTCAAAGAAAAAGTCTCGCTTAGAAAGTATCAGCTCAGCTGAAATCTCATCACCATACTCAGTGACCGTATGTGGAATATTTAAGTCTCCCACTATCGCCGGTTTATCAGCACGGAAAATACCCGCTTTATCATAGCCAACTAATTCACGGGTATCGCCTAAGTACTCTTTATGGTCAAGGTCGATAGTTGTAATAACGCTTGCAATCGGCTCAACAATGTTTGTGGCATCAAATCGACCGCCCAAACCTACTTCAAGTAAGACATAATCGACTTCACAGCGTTTAAAAATCGCCAGAGCGCCTAACGTACCAAATTCAAAATAAGTTAGTGGCGTTTCGCCCCTGCCCTTTTCTAACAAGTCAAAAGCATCAATATGATATTGATCGTCTAATTCTTTACCATTAACACGAACTCGCTCGTTGTAACGAATTAAATGTGGTGAAGCATACGTGCCCACAGAGTAACCCTGAGCGAGTAACAAGCTTTCTAAGCAACGTGCTGTGGTACCTTTACCGTTAGTACCGGCAATCATGATGATTTTTGAAGAAGAATTGAGAAGATTAACCGAATCGGCAACTTGTTTGATGCGCTCCAAGCCCATTTCGATATTGGCAGGATGCACACGCTCTAAATAACAAAGCCAATCATCAAGGCTTGATGATTGGCAAGGTATATTTTGTGACATAAAAACAGCTTAAATTAAAAAATTTACGCTACTCTATGCTCTTGTTCAGTAGATGGCAAGTCCATAAACTTCGCTAAGTTACGTGCTAGAGTGTCACGCATTTCACGACGGTCAACAATCATGTCGATTGCACCGTGTTCAAGCAAGAATTCTGAACGTTGGAAACCTTCAGGTAATGTTTCACGAACAGTCTGTTCGATAACACGCGGACCTGCGAAACCAATAAGTGCTTTTGGCTCGGCAACATTGATATCACCAAGCATTGCCAGTGAAGCTGATACACCACCCATTGTAGGATCGGTCATTACTGAGATAAATGGTAAGCCTTTTTCACTCATTTTAGCCAATGCTGCACTTGTTTTAGCCATTTGCATCAATGACATAAGTGCTTCTTGCATACGCGCACCGCCTGATGCAGAGAAACATACTAATGGCATGTTGTGCTCTAAACATTCGTTTACAGCATCAACAAAACGCGCACCTACCACTGATGCCATTGAACCACCCATGAATGAGAATTCAAAAGCAACAGCAGCAACCGGCATACCTTTAAGACGACCCGTCATCGCAACAAGTGCATCTTTTTCGCCACTTACTTTTTGCGCTGCTGTAATTCTGTCTGAATATTTTTTAGAGTCTTTAAATTTAAGCACATCTTGTGGCTCGTGCTCGATGCCAATCTCTTTACGATCAGCATCGTCTAAAAACATTTCAAGGCGCTGACGTGCGCTAATACGCATGTGGTGGTCACACTTAGGACATACGTTGTGTGACTTTTCTAATTCTGCTTTATACAAAATTGCATCACATGATGAACATTTTGCCCAAACACCTTCTGGGACTTCTTTTTTGTTATTACCTGATGATTTGGTGGTTCTAGGTAAGATTTTTTCTAACCAACTCATTTGCAATTCTCTTATGCTAATTCTGTGTTGTGGCGTCTGTATTCATTCAGACAAACTGAACTCATTAAACCATGATTTATTAGACAAAGGTATAAAAAACTGGTCGTATAAGTCTTAAATAAGCCGCCATAATTCATTAACTAACCCAAGCTTTCGCTTTAAAATTACTCAATCTCAGTATCTGGTAAGAATAAAGGACCAAGTGGTGTCGACGGTATTTGCCATTGCTCTGGGTAATCAACATCGACTAAATATAATCCATTTGGCTTTGCTGTGGCACTTGCTTGAGTTCTATCTTTGAGTGCCAATAATTCTGCCATCCATTCAGGTGGATATTTACCCGTACCAATATCTAGCAGAGTGCCTGTGATGTTTCTCACCATATGATGTAAAAATGCATTGGCTTTCACGTCAATGATGACAAAGTTACCTACTCGCTCGACACTTAAGTGCAGCATTTTTCGAAATGGCGTGTTTGACTGGCAATGCACAGCACGAAATGAAGTAAAGTCTTGTTCACCTAACATAACAGGACAAGCCGCTTGCATCAGTTTTTCATCAAGCGGATGATGGTAATGCGTCACACCGCTTCTTAAAATACCTGGTCGATAAGGATTATTGTAAATCACGTAACGGTAACGGCGTGCTGTCGCGCTGAAACGAGCATGAAATTCATCATCGACCACTTGCGCAAACTGGATCGCAATATCGTCAGGCAGTTGCGAGTTAGCACCTAAGGTAAATGCGCTCATATCTCGCTCTGAGTGAGTATCAAAATGCACCACCTGACCAGTAGCATGAACACCTGCATCTGTTCGACCTGCACACACCACTTCGACTTCATGGTTACAAATGCGAGACAGAACAGTTTCTAACTCTTGTTGAATACTGTTTACATGAGACTGTCTTTGCCAACCACTGTATTGAGCGCCGTTATATTCGATACCAAGTGCTACACGCATGAATTTATTACCTCTGTCTAGACTAGCGCAGCATTCTAAGCCATCGCGACTTTGAATTAAAGAGAGAACTGAGCGCTAGAAAAAATAAAGGAGGCTAACGCCTCCTCTATTACTGGTTGTTTAAATGACCAAAACTAAGCATATACATTAAGACTGTATTTTTTCTCTTAGTGAACTTGCTTCAGCTTGGACTGATTCAGGACCTGCATTTATAACTTCTTCGATAATGGCGAGTGCACTCTCACTGTCATCAATTTCTATATATGCTCTGGCTAAATCTAGTTTTGCAGAAAAACCGTCGGCTTCTAAATCAACATCAGGGGCATTCTCGCCTGCAAGCAAATCATCAAAATCACCTAAACCAACATCCATATTCGCTTCTTGATAAGGCTCTTCTTCTGTTTCAAAGTCGTCACTCTCTGCGAGTAAGTCGTCAATTTCTAGATATTCTTCAACGTCTTGCTGAGAAGCCTCATCATCGCTTTCAATTGCAACATCTAATGTGCCAAGATCTTTATTTAACTCTTCACTTAAGAGCGCATCGAAATTGAGCTCAACGTCATCTAATGATGACGTATCAATTGGTTCTGGTTCAGCTAAATCATTCAGCAATGCATCAAAGTCAGTATCAGAAATCTCTGACATAAACTGATCTTCAATCGCCGATTCATCAATAGCTAGTTCAACAGGTTGTTCAACTTCCTCGTTGTTAGCAAGATCATCAAGTTCGTTTAAAAACGCCTCTGGTGATATTGCTTCAAGATCCGTTAAAGCTTGCTCCGTTTGAATATCACCTTCAAGCTCTTCATCGGTGCCATCAGCAATTAACGAATTGTCACTAGATAGCTCAGAACCTTCCGCTTGAACGGCTTCTTGTTGGGCTAGTGTATCTTGAATCTCTAGAGCTTGTTCTTCAGTTGCGGCTTCTACTGCAGCATCTTCATCAAATTCAGGGTAGCCTTCAATTTCCAACTCATCTTCAGAAGGCGACTCAACTACTTCTTGAAGTGCCTCTTCTTGAGCTGGTGTATCTTGAATTTCTAAAGCTTGTTCTTCGGTTGCAGCTTCTAGCGCGGCGTCTTCGTCAAACTCCGGAAAATCTTCGATTTCAAGCTCATCTTCGATGCTGTCAGCAGGTAACTTATTCCCAGAAGGCAACTCAACTTCTTCCTTAAGTACCTCTTCTTGAGCTGGTGTATCATGAATTTCAAGTGCTTGCTCTTCCGTTGCAGCCTCTAGCGCGGCATCTTCGTCAAACTCTGGGAAATCTTCGATTTGAAGCTCATCTTCGATTGATGGTGCACTTTCTTCCTGAATAGTTTCCTCTTCAGGTGGTGTATCTTGAATTTCTAAAGCCTGTTCTTCCGTTGCAGCTTCTAGCGCATCCTCTTCGTCAAACTCCGGGAAGTCTTCAATTTCCAACTCATCGTCGATGCTGTCTGCATGTAACTCATCCTCAAAAGGTAACTCAACTTCTTCCTGAAGCGCTTCTTCTTGAGCTGATGTGTCTTGAATTTCTATAGCTTGTTCTTCTGTTGCAGCCTCTAGTGCGGCATCTTCGTCAAACTCTGGAAGGTCTTCGATTTCCAGCTCATCTTCGATGCTGTCAACTAGTAACTCATTCTCAGAAGGCAACTCAACTTCTTTCTGATGTGCTTCTTCTTGAGCTGGTGTATCTTGAATTTCTAGAGCTTGCTCTTCTGTTGCAGCTTCTAGCGCGGCGTCTTCGTCAAACTCCGGGAAGTCTTCATTTTCAAGCACATCTTCGATGCTGTCAGCAGGTAACTCATCCTCAGAAGGCAACTCAACTTCTTCCTGAATTGCTTCTTCTTGAGCTGGTGTATCTTGAATTTCTTGAGCTTGTTCTTCTGTTGCAGCTTCTAGCGCATCATCTTCGTCAAACTCAGGAAAGTCTTCAACTTCTTGCTCATTATCATCTTCTAACAAATCATCAAAAGAAAGTTCATCATCTGTGAGTAAATCATCGTCAAGTGTGCTATTTGATGTTACACCTGCTTCTAATGCTTGCGATAATTCCTGCTCAGTTTCACTGATATTTAGAACATCCTCATCCAGTTCTTCATCTAAATCTAATTCTGGATAACTTTCTAATTCAGCACTTGGTGTAACCGTATCAATTTCTGGCAACTCTTCTTCAGATGATAAATCAATATCATCTGACAGCGGATCATCACCAAGCTCCACTTCTCCGTCATACTCAGCATTATTTTGCCACTCAGCTTCAGACTCTAGCTCCTCCAGCATTTCATCAACGCTTTTCAAAGGAGCTTGTGGTGTTTGAGCTTCTGGTTCCGTCGGTATGTCTTCATCAACATCAGTTGAAGTATGTTGATTCATCGCATTTAGCTCATCAACAATACTCTGCTCAATAGATTTAGGCTCTAATATTTCATTTTCAGAAGTTGCAGATTCTTCGATTTGGTTTTCTTCACTTAACTCTTCTTCAAAGTCTGGCTCGTCGATTAATTCGTCTAGCACTGCATCAAACTCGTTTTCATCTGTTGATGCAGGTTCTGTTAACAAATCATCTTCAAGAAGGCCATCCAACTCATCGATTGCGATGTCATCTTCTACGCTTTCAACTTCTTCAGTCGGTTCTAGTTCACTTACTTCTTGGGTTTCTTCACTTAATTCTTCTTCAAAGTCTGGCTCGTCGACTAAGTCATCAATGACAGCATCAAGCTCGCTTTCATCTGTTGGTGCAAGTTCTGTTAATACATCATCTTCAAGGAGGTCATCTAAATCATCGAGTGCGATGTCGTCTTCTGCGCTTTCAACTTCTTCAGTCGGTTCTAGCTCACTTACTTCTTGGGTTTCTTCAAAGATTTCTTCACTTAACTCTTCTTCAAAGTCTGGCTCGTCGACTAAGTCATCAATGACAGCATCAAGCTCGCTTTCATCTGTTGGTGCAAGTTCTGTTAATACATCATCTTCAAGGAGGTCATCTAAATCATCGAGTGCGATGTCGTCTTCTGCGCTTTCAACTTCTTCAGTCGGTTCTAGCTCACTTACTTCTTGGGTTTCTTCAAAGATTTCTTCACTTAACTCTTCTTCAAAGTCTGGCTCGTCGACTAAGTCATCAATGACAGCATCAAGCTCGCTTTCATCTGTTGGTGCCGATTCTGTTAATACATCATCTTCAAGGAGGTCATCTAAATCATCGAGTGCGATGTCGTCTTCTGCGCTTTCAACTTCCTCTGTTGTTTCAGGTGATGCTGTCTCTGGAACTTCATCAACGGTTTCTTCAATTAATCCTTCTTCAAAGTCAGGCTCGTCGATTAATTCGTCTAGCGCTGCATCAAGCTCGCTTTCATCTGTTGATGCTGGTTCTGTTAATACATCATCTTCAAGGAGGTCATCTAAATCATCGAGTGCGATGTCGTCTTCTGCGCTTTCAACTTCCTCTGTTGTTTCAGGTGATGCTGTCTCTGGAACTTCATCAACGGTTTCTTCACTTAATTCTTCTTCAAAGTCAGGCTCGTCGATTAATTCGTCTAGCGCTGCATCAAGCTCGCTTTCATCTGTTGATGCCGGTTCTGTTAATAAATCATCTTCGAGGAGGTCACCTAAATCATCAAGCGCGATGTCATCTTCTGAAGTTACAACTTCCTCTGTTGTTTCAGGTGTAGATGTATCTTGAACATCTTCAAGGAGGTCATCTAGATCATCGAGTTCGATGTCGTCTTCTACGCTTTCAACTTCTTCAGTCGCCTCTAGTACACTTACTTCTTGGGCTTCTTCAAAGTCTGGATCATCGACTAGGTCATAAATGTCTAGATCCAAGTCATCTGCTTCTAGCGGATCTTCATTACTCGATAACTTATTTTGATTTGACTCATCTATTAAAGAATCAATGTCATCTAAATCAACATCAGCTTCTTCAGTTTGCGCTATATCAGGTTCATCTTCACCTTGAGTTTCATCTAGTAGCGCGTCTATGTCATCGATATCAAGATCATCTGAAGTAACATCATCAAGCAAACTGTCAACATCATCGGCATCTACTAATTGTGAATCACCATGTTCTGAATCTGAACTTTCTTCTACTGCACCACCGACTTCGTCTAAAAGATCATCGATATTATCAATATCAAAATCTTCTTCATCGTTGATCTCAACAGCAGGCTCATCAGTTTGCGCAACTTCATCTAGTAAATTGTCGATATCATGCAGATCAAAGTCTTCATCTGCTCCTTCAGAACTTTCATCCTTTGGGGGCTGGTCTGCAACCTCATCAATTAAGCTGTCAATATCATCTAGATCAAAGTTATCTTCAGTATTTTCTGGCTCTTCTGTCGCAGCCTCATCTAAAATTGAATCTATATCGACATCTTCTTGCTGTTCAGTGGCTAGTTCTTCACTTAACGCTGCCAAAGCATCATCACTCACGTCTAATTCATCATCAGATGAGTCGTCGGTTTCATTAAATAGATCATCAAGGTCATCAGAACTTAAAATATCGTCGCTGCTTGAACTACCGCCATCTAAGTCAACCATATCATCGAGCGAGTCGTCTGCATCGAAGTTTTGCTGTAAGAAGTCGTCTAAATCATCACCTTCAGAGCCATCATCGAAAGCTACATCGTCCCCTAACAAGCTATCTAGCTCGTCTTGATCAAGCGTGTCATTACCTGCTTCAAAGCTATCATCTTCCAAAGAATCAAACATCATGTCGTCGTCTTCAGGCAAGATGTCATCGTCTAGCTGCACGCTATCTTCAACTGGTACGTTACTATCTAACGGCGGTACATCTAAATCTAGTGGATCAGCCGCAGCTGCACCTGCGACTCCCGCGGCTGCGGCGGCACCTGCTGCCTGGGGTAGGAAATCATCTTCATCATCTGTGCTATTAGCATTCTTACGTTTACGTAAGAACATCACTAAACCACCAATGACTAATAAGGCAGGTAAAGTTGCAAGCACCCCAATCATCACGGGGTTTGAAAGTAAATCAGCACTTTGTTCTTCTTGTTGCTGTGCTCTTTGACGCTCTATCAAGGCGTTTTGAAGTTCGATGACAGACTGAAGCTGTTGCTGAATTTCAGAATCTTGCCCAAGTTGATTGCGAACATTTTGCAGCTCTTCAGAAATGTTTGTTAGCTGGCCTTTTAGCTTGTTGTTTTCTTCTAGTATTTCTTCGACACTGCGAACCGAGTTCTTAAATTGTGATTGTAGCTCTTGTAACTTAGCATCTTGCTCCATTTGTAATGACTTAAGCTGCGAAGTGAGTTGCTGTTGTGCATTATCAACATCGATTTTTCGCGCTTGAGTAACTTTTTTTTGTGCTTCTTCAATGGTTTGGTTGTCGAGCATGCCGCTCTTTTTTAGCTCCCACAAGTCATCGTCTTGATCGGAGCGCTGCTTTGCTATGGCTGGGTTTTCACGACGCATTTCTGCAATGGTCGGTATTTTAAGGTACGCGCCATCGCGCATGTGATTTAGGTTTTGATCTAAAAAAGCATTGGGGTTTTTACGGTAAAGAGCACTCATTACCTGATAAACAGTAACAGAGCCGTCATCAGGCCTAATTTTTTGCGCAATTCGCCACAAAGTGTCCGAGGGCTTTATTGGGCCAATAGAGCGACCCATTTGACCATAATCGGCATTCTTAGGGCCCTTTAAAATGGTACCGTCTTGTGTGTAGGCTGGTATGGTTATCAATGCAAATGCAAAGAAACAAATAAACACTAAACCGCGCATGTTGATCCTTTAGATATCATGTCCAACATCGTGCTAAACATTAAAATATTGCTAATGGTGGCTTTTGCAAGCTCTATTCCAACTGCAAACTATAAACCAGTTACATTGGAATATCTATGGCAAAGCTTTGATAAATAGTGCCTAGAGCGTACTAAAGTATGAGAAGATGTGAACAAAGAATATTGTTTATAGTCAATATATTGGCTGGTTTTTGAACTGGCAGCTATAAAAAGCGGCAAAACCCTGCCGAAGCGGGGTTTTACCATTGCGAATTAGAGGTAGTTATTTATTAACTCTTCAGCTATTTGCACGCTGTTAGTCGCTGCACCCTTGCGAGTGTTATCTGAAACCACCCATAGGTTTAAACCATGAGGGTGAGATATATCAGCGCGTAAACGACCAACATACACAGTATCATTACCGCTAGCGTCTGACACTGGCGTCGGGTAATCGTTTTCGTCTTCAATGAGTTCAACACCAGGGGCATCGTTAAGTAACTGCTTAACCTGCTCTAGGTCATATGGCATACGCGTTTCTAAATGAATGGCTTCAGCATGACCAAAGAACACTGGCACACGTACTGCTGTTGGATTCACCATTACCGAGCTGTCACCTAAGATCTTTTGCGTCTCCCACACCATTTTCATTTCTTCTTTGGTATAGCCATTTTCTTGGAAAGCATCGATTTGCGGGATCACGTTAAACGCAATTTGCTTAGGGAAAATGTCGTTTTCCATCGGACGTGCATTCATTAGGTTAGCTGTTTGCTTTGCCAGCTCATCGACCGCTTCTTTACCAGCACCAGAAACCGCTTGGTATGTAGATACGTTAATTCGGTCAATCCCATAAGCATCGTAAATTGGCTTAAGCGCCACTAGCATTTGAATCGTAGAACAGTTTGGGTTAGCAATAATGTTGCGATTTCTAAAGTCTGCTAAGTTATGTGCATTTACCTCAGGCACAATCAGAGGAACGTCATAGTCGTATCTGAAATGTGAGGTATTGTCGATCACAACACAGCCCGCTTCTGCGGCGATGGGTGCATATTTTTCAGATACGCTGCCACCTGCAGAGAATAAACCAATATGTGCGTTCGAAAAGTCAAACTCTTCTACATCTAAAACCGTCACTTTTTCGCCGTTAAAGTCAATTTCTTCACCCGCACTTCTGCTGCTTGCAAGCGGGAAAAGCTGATCAACTGGAAACTTACGTTCTGCTAATGTTTCAATGATTTGACGACCAACAAGGCCTGTTGCGCCAAGCACGGCGACATTAAATTTCTGAGACATTTGACCTCATCCTATTCTGAAACTGTAAAGCCAAGTGTTGCGAGTTGTTCCGCAAACTGACTACCATTATTTTTTACTGTCACTGTGCTGAATTCTCGTCTTACTGGATAAGACTTACGAAGGTGATCAAAACCCTTCTCTGACAGTGACTTTCTTAAAATGCCATCATCTCGTCTAAGATCGTAAACCAGATGAACAAGTCGACCTAAATCGCCTTGGGTAAAATTATCTTGTACTGTGACTTCTGTGATCACAGGTTTTGGTAAAAAGTCACTTAACTGTTTCTCTGCTGGGATGCCTAATAACTCGCATACCTTTTGATAAAGCATTTGCGTACCACGAGCTTTGCCTTCAAGGGTGTGTCCTGCGATGTGCACACTGCTATAACGTACAAAAGGTAATAAGTCAGTTAAGATATTTGGTTCGTTTTCCCATACATCTAACACCAGTTCTAACTGCTTTCCAGCTTGCAAAGCTTCAAGTAATGCTTGGTTGTTAATGACTTCGCCACGGCATGCATTGATCACCAACATATTTTCTTTTAATTTTGCAATACGCGCTGCATCAATTAAATGCAGGGTTTTATGCTTACCTGTTCTAACTAATGGCACGTGAAATGACACTATGTCAGATTGCGCTAATAGGTCGTCTAACTCAATATGCTCTTCAAGTTCACCATTTTCAAACTTAATTGGGTCACACAACAACAAATTGATGCCACTGCCTTGCAGTTTTTCACGTAAACACTGACCAATGTTGCCCACACCGACAATACCTAACGTTTTACCTTGCAAGCTTGTTGATGTTTCTTGGGCATAGGCATAAAGTGCACTTATCACATACTCTGCAACAGCAATGGCATTACAGCCAGGTGCGCTACTAAATGCTATTTCTTTGTCGTTAAGTAATTCAGTATCAATATGATCGATACCTATTGTTGCAGTACCCACAAATTTTAGTTTTTTAGCATACTGTAATAGCTCTGCGTTAACTTTTGTTACCGAGCGAGTCAGTAAGATATCAACGTCTTCGATTTGTTCAGACTTGGCATTGCGCCCATCAAATCGCATTACACTGCCTAAATCAGCAAAATACTCCTCAACTAAAGGCATATTTTGATCTGCCAAAATTTTCATCTATTTTTTCCGTGGTAACTGCAAAAGCGCATTGTAACCGCGGTATCAATAAATTGCGACTCAGTGACTTTGATTAGACAGTTTTTATTGGCCAGATAACTGGACAAAACTGTTAAATCGTGCAAATTTCAAACTCATCAGATGACTTGCAATCATTAGCAGTTAGAGCTAGTCTAAAGCTTAGTGGTCAGACCACCATAACAAGGAAAACAATATGACTCTGATTTTTGTATTAATTTTAATCGCGCTACTCAGTGTCGCTAGCTATCACAGAGCTAGCTGGCATAGCTGCGTAGCGGTAGCTGGGGCAACCTTGCTAGTCGGTACTATTGCGGGTGCATTTGGTGCTTTATCTTGGCTAATTTTCTTAGCCATCGTATTGCCTTTATCACTAAGCAATATTCGTCAACAGTACATCAGTGGCCCGCTTTTCAAAGCATTTAAAAAGGTCACACCAACTATGTCAGAAACCGAGAAGTCTGCAATCGATGCGGGTACTACTTGGTGGGAAGCAGATCTATTCTGTGGCAACCCAGACTGGCGTAAACTTCACCAATATCCTAAGCCACGTTTAACGCCTGAAGAACAAGCTTTCTTAGACGGTCCGGTTGAAGAAGTGTGTGCCATGCTTGACGATTGGAAAGCAACGCATGAATTAACTGATCTACCAGAAAACGTTTGGCAATATTTAAAAGACAACAAATTCTTCGCGATGATTATCAAGAAGCAATATGGCGGTCTTGAATTTTCAGCTTATGCGCAATCTTGTGTGCTACAAAAGCTAACCAGTAAATCGACTCTTCTATCTTCAATCGTTGGTGTACCAAACTCGTTAGGTCCGGGTGAGCTACTACAGCACTATGGTACGCAAGAGCAGAAAGACCATTATCTACCCCGCCTTGCCAAAGGTGATGAAATTCCATGTTTCGCATTAACGTCTCCTGAAGCAGGTTCTGACGCCTCTTCAATTCCTGATTTCGGTGTGGTTTGTAAAGGCGAATGGAACGGCGAAGAAACGCTAGGTATTCGTTTAACTTGGAATAAGCGTTACATCACGCTTGCCCCTGTTGCGACTGTATTAGGTCTAGCGTTTAAACTACGTGACCCTGATGGTTTATTAGGTGATGACAAAGAACCTGGTATTACGTGTGCGCTGATCCCAACTAACACACCAGGTGTTAAAATTGGTCGTCGCCACTTCCCACTAAACGTGCCATTCCAAAATGGTCCAACGCAAGGTGAAGATATTTTCGTGCCTATCGACTACATCATTGGTGGCGCAAAAATGGCTGGTCAGGGCTGGCGCATGCTGGTTGAATGTTTATCTGTGGGACGAGTTATCACACTGCCTTCAAACTCTACAGGTGGTATCAAGTCGTTGGCACTTGCAAGTGGTGCATATAGCCGTATTCGTCGCCAGTTCAAATTACCAATCGGTAAGATGGAAGGTATCGAAGAAGCATTGGCTAAATTAGGTGGTTATGCGTACAGCACTGACGCTGCAGTTACAATGTCGACAGGAGCTGTAGACTTAGGTGAAAAGCCATCTGTTGTTTCAGCTATTCTTAAATACCATTTAACTGAGCAGATGCGTGACTCTACCAAGCATGCGATGGACATACATGGTGGTAAAGGTATTTGTTTAGGTCCAAATAACTATTTAGGCCGTGGCTACCAAGGCGCACCCATTGCGATTACCGTTGAAGGTGCAAATATTCTTACTCGTAATATGATCATTTATGGTCAAGGTGCTATTCGCTGTCACCCATTTGTACTTGCTGAGCTAAATGCGGTATCAATGGAAGACAAACGCGAAGCGCTTAACAGCTTTGATAAGTCGCTAATGGGCCATATTGGTTTCACTATTTCGAACCTTGTGCGAACTAAGTGGCTTGCATTAACTGGTGCGCGTTTTACGAAAGTACCTTTCAATGACGAAACGGCTGATTACTATCGTAACGCAGCACGCTTCAGTGCGGCTTTAGCCTTTATGTCTGACATCTGCATGGCGGTATTTGGTGGCTCACTAAAACGCAAAGAACGTATTTCTGCACGTTTGGGTGACTTACTCAGCTATCTATACCTAGTGTCTGCGACGCTTAAGCGCTATAACGATGAAGGCCGTCAAATCGAAGATCTTCCGTTTGTACAGTGGAGCTGTCAAGAACACCTATATCTATGTCAACGTGCATTGGCAGATCTAATCAACAATATGCCATTTGCACCATTGCGTTTCGCGCTTAAATTAATGCTATTCCCATTCGGTCGCCCTGTTCGCAAGCCAACCGATAAACTAGAGCAAAAAGTAGCGCGTTTACTACAAACGCCTAATAACGCACGTAGCCGATTAGCAGCACATATCTACACAACAGATGAGCCGCTAAACCTTATTGGCAAGCAAGAGCAAACGCTTAAAGATATCTTAGATATTGAGCCACTGTTCGATAAAATTTGCCGCGCAAAAGGTCAGAAAATCCCATTCATGCAGTTAGACAAAGTAGCTGCAGATGCACTTGAAGCCGGCATTATCTCTAAAGATGAAGCTGACAAGCTTGCTGCTGTTGAAGCAAAACGTCTTGACGTCATTAACGTAGATGACTTTGACCCAGCTGATTTATTAGCAGGCAAAGCGCGCGTGACTGAAACAAGCTCAAGCGCAGCATAAGTTTACTACTCAAATGAAAACGCCAGCTAATGCTGGCGTTTTTTATGTAATTCTTAGCTCGCTAGAGTAGCTAGATATTTAATAAAACTAGTATTAATGACACTTACCAGTTTGGCACGCATTAAAGTTTTTATAATGACTAAAAGCGACTATTAAGCTGCCAAAAATAGTCAACAACTTCTCGCCTTCAGCAGGCATTAAATCGTGTGCAAAAAAAGCAGCAAATAGAAGTACAGCAATACCGAAAGAGCCGTAACCAAATAGCTGCCACTGCTTATGCTTTTTGCACCCTAAAGTCAGCCCGCCTAAGCTAGTCAGTAAAACTCCCACAAGCAACCATCGATGAAACGACTCATCACTGAAGAACATCGCGCCAACAGCCGGTAAAAGTGCCGTAATTAGAGGTAATAGTAAGCAATGCACCACACACAGAGCTGAAAAGCTGATTGCAAACTTGTCTAACTTACTGGTTAAGTCTCTCATTTTTATATTGCCTTATTCTATTTTTTTAAAGCGATACCTAGCGACTGAGTTTGCACTGGGTACCGCTGTCGATAGTTTGCTTAGAAAACGCCTCTGATACCAAGCGCAATACTTCTGCCTGGTCGTGGGGCTAACTCTTTCAAGAATGAGCTATGTACTCTCGCTTCTGTGTCTGTCAGGTTGTGACCTTTTGCATAGAAAGTAACTTCATGCTCGCCAACAGGTAAATGGTAGGCAATAGACGCATCAACCATAGTGTATCCATCTGTCGCTGTTTCAAGGTATGCAATCTTGTCTTGCTTTTGATAACGAATAACGTCTAGGTTTGCACTGAAGTGGCCAGTCTGATAATTAAATTTGGTACCAAAACGCAGTGGAGGGATCATAGGTAAATCACCACCTTTGTCTAAACTCGCATTCACATAGTCTGTAAAGAACTCAGTCTTTAGTTCACTCGTTACTTGCCAAGCAAATTGTGCTTCGAAGCCATATAGGGTGACATCATCTGTTTTAAACACATACACAGGTAATTCATCAGAATGCTCATCATGACCTTCATGATCGCCGTGGTCGTGGCTATCATGGTCGTGCTCACCATGATCATGATGCTCATGACCACTTGGCGCGAACACTTCTGTCGGTGTCTGGTAATAATAGTTATCAACTTGGTTATAGAACACATTGACTACAACACCAAAGTCCCCTTCAAGCTTTCTAAAAGTCAGATCAATGTTGTTCGCCGTTTCTAGTTCCACATCCTGCTTAGTATCAAAATCAAAGTGCACATTGTCTGTTTCGTGCAAATCAAACATTGCACCCACTTCAAAGGTGCGTGTGCCAATGTGAGGCCCAAATGAGAACAGCTCAGCAGCTGAAGGGGCTCGTTGAGAGCGAGAAACAGACACGCCTAAGTTATAGCCCGGTGTAAAGTCCCACACTAAGCCAGCTGAAAGGCTAACTGGGTTGAACTCTTGGTCGACTGCGAATACGCGACCTTCCGCGCCGTGGTCATGGTCATGGTCATGGTCATGGTCATGGTCATGGTCATGGTCGTGGTCGTGGTCGTGGTCGTGGTCGTGGTCGTGGTCGTGGTCGTGGTCATCATGCACATGAAGCTCAACTTCAGGCAACATGACTTTTGGTGCATCGATAGTGACACGTTCAACTCGTGCACCTAATTGTAATAAAACATCGTCAAAATGACGCTCTTCCATCCAAGCAAATGCCAAAGTTTCAGTTTCTGATGGCGGTGTAAATGCTTCAGCACCCTGTGCTGAGAAATCACTACGTTTATAATGAAGACTAAAACCACCTCGCCAGCCATTCATGTCACGATGGAGTGCATCAAACTTTGCTTCAACTGTTTCGTTCGCGAAAATAGTCCCCACTACTCCATGCTCTATCTCAGCATGTTCATAATCAGTGTAAGCAACACGTGTGTGTAAGCTATCAATAAGACTATCTGTAAATTGCAGCTCACTTAATAACTGAATACGGTCTTGCTCAAGTTCAGCAAAAACAGGCACTTCTTCATCACCATGGCTATGACCAGGAATACCATATTCACGTTCTAATTTACCTACAGATACGCCCACATAGCCATTATCTAAGATATAACTTGCACCTGCTGTAGCGCCCTTAGATTCTTCACCGCTGTTGGCAATTTTATCACTACCATGCTCATCTGTTACTGGTACTTTGTAGTCATCAGATTCTCTATAAAAACCATCAAAGTGCACTGCGATATTATCGCTGCCAGTGTTAATATTTACTGATGCCAATTTCTGGTTATCTACTGAGTCATGCTCTACTAGCCATTCTCCAGATTGCTCGACTTCTCTTGGGACGCGTTTATCAACGACGTTAACAACACCACCAATTGCACCACTACCGTAAAACAAGGTTGCAGGACCTCGAAGTACTTCAATTTGCTCAGCCGTTGATGCTTCTGATGACACTGAGTGATCAGGGCCAACACGTGATGCATCACTTACATCTAAGCCATTTTGGGTAATCAAAACACGAGGACCACTTAAACCGCGTATAATTGGAGTACTCGCCACGCCAGCATGAAAATTAGTATGTACACCCACCTCTTTAGCTAAACTGTCACCTAAAGTTGCTGACTGTTGATTACGCAGCGCATCGCCTGATAAAACACTCACAGGTGTTGCTGATTCCATATTTGACGCATGAAATGGGCTTGCAACCACATCAATAACTTCAATGGCTGAAGGCGTTAAAGATACTTTTACATCTTGTAAGCCTGACTCAGTTAAATCGTAGCTCGAGTTAAAATGTGCAAAACCAGAAGCTGCTGCATGCAACTCTACTTTTCCAGGCTTAATGCCTGATATAACAAACTCACCTTTTGAATTGGTTTCAACAGTTTGCAGACTGCCCATAATAGAGACTTTAGCATTAGCAACTGGTTGATTATTTTTATCTAAAACAGTGCCTGAAACTTGGTTTGCAATTGCAGAAAAAGGAAGTGCTGCTGAGAGTAGCAACATTACGGGAGATAACTTAAACATCAGTGCCTCAAGAAAGATTCAAATTGATACAATATAACATATCTAAAATACACTATTTCTTACGCTGCTAAAACCCGTTTTAAGAATTATTATTATTTAAAAACAATAAAGGCCCTTTCGGGCCTTTAATTCAATTGTGTTAATTCATATTAAAAAATAACCATTAGCATGATGAAACTAATAGCCAATGAAGCCCAGACCACAGCCATAAATTGCGGCCTATTCTTACAAAGAATCAGTACAAGTGGCGTGATCAATAAGCTCATCCACATACTCACATGCGATGAAAAAAGGCAAAGCATTGGCAAAGTGAACATGCTCGATAACGCAATCAAATACACATACTGAGACCGTTTTATTTGCGAGAACTGATTTAAGCTTCTCCAAAATAGCTGATGCTTTCGAACATACTGATTCGTTTCTATAAATAAACTTGACCACCATAGCTGGTTTATTAACGCACCACCTAATGCATACCAATGCACAAGATCAGAACGCTCAGTCACTATTATAAAGACCGCCCAAAACACTAGGCCGCTCATAGTAAAGCGCCAAGTGAGTGACCAAATGTTGTCTTTAAAATAGCTCAGCCAAAATGTCCAAGGTGTAATAGTTATCTGATAAGAACAATTGAGCCGTTTCGGTAAATATAACGATATTAATAGCAATAAGTTTAGCGCTAAAAAAAACATCAAGGTTGATTCAAAAAAGAATAATCCAAAAAATGCCAAAGTACTTGTCCAAATGACTGCCGCAGGTCGATACATTAATACAAGAGCGAAACTAAGCTGTGTAAAAGCAAACGCAAGATAGTGCGGTGCACGGCTTAGCTTGTCTGCCCCCATTGATATCATTAAGAACACACTTAAGCCAAACAACAGATGGCACATCATTAAAGCTGTAATATCGCTGAGTATTTGCGGTAACTTATTTTTAAGTAATGTGGTATGGAAGGAGCGATGTTTTAGGTCTAAAATCGCAGGCTTTAACACCGTGAGTAACAAAGATTGAAAAATTAAATATGCCAAACCGACTTGCATACTGATCACTGCACTGCTGCTTTGTACAATTTTACCTAAGCCAAAAAATAAGCCAGCAATAAGTCCAGGTAAAAATACATAAAACATCGTCATGAGCATAAGCACGAATTGCTGAAGCTGTTTGAATAGCTCATTGATGGCGAGGCTAAACGCCTGATGCCGATATGAAAAGTAATGTTTCATAACGCTTACTCTGCAAACAATGGCTGTTTATCGAAGCCAATTTCAACGAAGGGCTCTGGCTCATGACAACTAATTATTAATTGCCCTTTATATTGCTCAATCCATGCAAGTAACGCTTTTACACTATCGGCATCAAGCGCTGCGCTCGGCTCATCTAAAATTAAATAATCACAGTGACGCATCATGGCATTAATTAATTGCAATTTCTTTTGGTTACCTGATGACAGCTCACCCACTTTAGTATCGAGAAACTGCTTGAAATGTAACATCTCACATAGCTGCTCTGGCCATTCACATTGCCAACTAGATTGTGTGAGCGTTAATATTTGTTTCGCTGTTAAAAATGTAGGAAAAGGGATTTTATCTGAGGCTATAGCAACCTGATTCTGTAATTGCGTAACCTTTTCGCCATCTAATAAAATGTCACCACTGTAATGCGGGTCGAGGCCAGCAATAATGGTAAATAATGTTGTTTTCCCCAAACCATTTTCGGCTTCAATACACAGCTTATTTGCATTAAAAGCGCTTGAGTAATTTTGAAAAACGATTTTATTTGCAAAGCTCTTGGTAAGATTTTTTACTTCAATCACACGGTACTCCTTTTTGAAGAGCATGACTGTAGCATATTTCGGGATAAAGATACGGGAAGAATAAAAGAAGTTTACTGGCAGCCTCTACAGGAATCGAACCTGTAACTCCCCCTTAGGAGAGAATTGTAAAAATAAAAAAACCACATAAAAACAAAGCACTAAAAAACCATGAATGGTAACAAAGAACCACTAAAAAGGTTTCTTACATATTTTTCAATTTATAAAAGAAACCACGCAAGTCACATGCCATAGGAACTTGAATGTACTATGGCAAGTTTATACGCAACTGTTTCAGCATAAGTTGCATGAAAAAGAAAAAATCAATTAGCTTTAATGAAAACGTCTAAACGCTTTTACTTGATGGAAAAGTAAAGTCGCATTAATTGCTCTTAATAAGATATCCAACAAATAAAACTGAGAGTTAACTTCAACATTAGTATTCTTAGCAAACGAATAGTGATCAATAAGATGAACAGGGTTTAGCATCACTGCAAAATCTTTGATTTGTAAATCGGCCCCATTTATTAGATCTGTTTTAAGAAAAAAGAACGTTAGATTTATTATAACTAGCCACAACAAAGGTTTGAGCCAGTTTGTTCCATGACTAGAAAGTAATGAACTTAAACTTAACAGAATTTTATCTGTGAAGTTTGTATACTTTGATAATTCATTCAAATACAACTTATTGAACTCTTGCGATTCGTAACTATCAAAATCTTCCAGAGAATTCCTCACTTGCGAATAATAAAATCCACACAACTTAGCATGTTCTTTTTTATTATCATCTGGATCTCTACGTAATTTTTTACTCCAAACCACATTATTTGCATACAAATCATTTGTGTTATTGCTTACAAAGCGAAAGTTAGAGAAAGTTGAAAAGTCACAATTCTCTAACTTGCATGTGCCAAAATCAGAATACCTCACACTAAAGGAACCACCATTCTCAAGACACCTCAAACCATAAAGTTCAATGTCACCTTTATTTCTAATTTCTTCAATTCTTACTTTTTTTACTTGATCATGTATATATAGACCTATAAAACCTTCATTAACTAAATGCGAAAGTTGAAGATAGTTCACACCTTCTAGGTGCATAATGACTTGGTTAGATAAGTTAACAGAAGTCAAATAAAGTGAGGATACTTGTGAGGCTCCCCAAAAATTTAACTCTTTTGGAAATTTACTATTGCTATTTGCAATAAACTCAACCACCACTGTTTCTGAAAAAGTAACTTCCTGAAATCCAGAACAGTCACTCAGTACTACAGTTGTTAAAGTACAATCTTTAAACACTACATCTGGTAACTTAGCTTTGTTTTCTGATGCATCATCCGACCAAATCTGACCAAGGGTTAGCTCTGTTTTGAATGTGCATTTTTCGAAATGCAAGCTTTGCTCTAAGTTACTCGGCAAGAAATGAAAATTATCTAAAAAGCATACATTCTCAAATACATAATCACACTCAACAAAAAACTCTTCTAATTCACTTGCTGGAGTTCTTAAGTTTTGCCCCAAAACCCTCAAAATTATATCCTTAAATTTAAACTTTAGATTTTACTAAATTGTAAACTGTATCATATATTATCAAACATATAACTTTGAATAACATAAAGAAAAACCGCTACTCAGCGGCTTTCTTCTATCTATTTAGCGCTTCATCCAATGCGCTGACCAATTCATCATCGAGCTTGTTTGTTGTCTTGGCTGCCAAGTGTTTGGCTGTAGCAACAACAATTTTGGTGTTCATTTATTACTAAAAAAACTTAAAATTCGTTCTTTAATACTCGTTGGTGCTGTCGGTTCAACCTCTTTAGGGGCGTAAGCTTGTTTTAATCTTTCCAGCTTGTCACGATCCCATGAGTCTAATTTATCCTCAGCATACAAACATTCAAGAAGTTCATAAGTGGGCTTGCTCTTGGAGTAAGTAACTTCGTATTCTTTCAGCGACTCTAAATAAGAAGTTATAAAGCTGACCTTCTCATCTTCTTTTAAATGTTCGGGCACAAATACTAGCGATTCAGGTTCATCTTCTTCTTGATGAAAACTCCAAACACAACGTTTATTTGAATAGCTAGTTGCAATATAAATTTTATTTAAAACGTCACCTTCATTACCTTTAACATTCGAATTAACTCTCATTTTAGCAATAATGTTGTTTTCAGAATCTTCGAAATAGTAATCTAGATGCTGTACTTGCTTCAGTTCTTCTTCAGTAAATACAACCTCACCACCTAGGCGATTGATAAGTACAGCCAAATAAGGGTCATGCATAAAATGCATTCCATTCATTTGCTCTTTTTCTACACGGTAGCCACTTTTACTTTCTTTTGTGTTATATATTGAAATCATAAT
Organism: Pseudoalteromonas sp. AWM4_233; assembly: GCF_056158285.1. Classification (NCBI taxonomy): domain Bacteria; kingdom Pseudomonadati; phylum Pseudomonadota; class Gammaproteobacteria; order Alteromonadales; family Pseudoalteromonadaceae; genus Pseudoalteromonas; species Pseudoalteromonas sp. AWM4_233. The sequence goes on from NZ_JBSWSZ010000001.1 coordinate 2,393,642, forward strand.
GTTCCTTATTCTCTCTCTTTTCATCAATTAACTAAATTTCATTACATGTACCGCTATAAACAACATTGAAGTGATGGTAAAACATGAAACCTTTAGCGGAAGCATCTAAATGCTGGTTTATCACTAAATAACTAATCTTTTTCATTGGTCCATATAAAGAAATTGATTTGAAAGCGCTGTCATTGCTACCAGGATCTAACACAGTTATTTTAATAGCATTTGAATTGTTAAATGCTTTGCTAATAACTTCACCAGTTTTTCTATTAACAATAAAACTCTTTCCTATCATTGGAGAAAAGAAAGACTTCATTTTTATTAATTTACCTGTATCACTATCAAGCTGTTTACCATCTTTAACCTCACACTTATAAGAAGATGCAAAGCAATTTCCAGATACTAATAAAATAATAAACAAACATAAAAGTCTAAACACAAGAAGAGCCTCATACTTTCCAATTTGATAAGGTATATTTTGCAAAAAATACCATTTGTTCTAACACATTAAACTTTCTTTTCATACAGGAGGCAATTCTGTTTTTATATGCCATGTCTATTCTTATTTTTAAATTCATAATTCTAGATTCGGAGTAGGTTGAAACAATACAAAATCATTATTGGCATTTTAACTACAAATAATTCCCTTGAATTTTATAAGATTCTTTGTTCTTATCATTTACTGTTGGCTTATAAAGGATAAGAATCATGCCAAGGAAAAATAAGAAAAACAGAGAAGTTAGCCTTTTTGAAAGGTATGGACTCTTAAGTGGTATTGGAGGGGCTTTAATAGCTGGTGCAGTTGGATTGTTCATACATATAAATAAAGGCGATGGTAGCCCAAATTCTCAAACCTGCACAGGCGATAATTGTGTTCAAATTAACGACAACAAAGGCACTGTGAATATTGGTAGGTCTGACAAAGAATCTAAGGAAGATTAAATATGAAGCTAATTTTTGGTGTAATAGCTGCTTTGTATATTCTTCCTTTGGCAGCGGTTGAAATAAACCAAACATGCATCAAAGATTGTGTTCAAGTCAACACTAACCAAGGCACAATCTACATTGAAGGGCGTACCCTGCAAATAGGTATAAACAAAGGGGTTGTTAATATTATTGGTAGCCCAGAAGATGAAGCGGCGATTAATAATTACAAAGTTAAAGTTGCCAATTTACAGTCGCAAATTTCTCGTCATTTAGACAAACAGCAAGCATTAGAAAAACGGCATTTTAGTGATAAGGAAAAACTTAGCAGTGCTTTAACATATGCAAAAGATTTACTGGCTCAAATAGCCAAACTGGAAAAACGGATTGCTTCCCTTGATAATTATCATGTCATCACACAACGTATTTTAAAGGCAAAAGAACAATTTGATGTGCCTTTAATTAAAGCGCTTTTGAGAGAAAAACAAGCACTCGATGAACTTCAACTCGCTGACATTGCAGCAACATCCTTCGAATTGGCAGGCTTAGAAGAGCTGGATTTAGAATATGATTCAGCCAAATTAAATTTTGAAAAAGCAGCCAAGCTTCAACCTAACAATACCTTATATCAAAACCAAGCTGGAGTTATTAATAACCTGCTAGGCGAGTACGATAAAGCCATTGGCTATTTTGAATTAGCGCTTAAAAGTGACCTTAACACCTTGGGTGAAGACCATCCTACTGTTGCCAGAAGCCACAATAACCTAGGCTCAGCTTGGCATGACAAAGGCAAATACGATAAGGCCATTGGCTATTTTGAATTAGCGCTTAAAAGTGATCTTAACACCTTTGGTGAAGACCATCCTACTGTTGCCATTGACCACAACAACCTTGGGTTAGCTTGGCATGCCAAAGGCAAATACGATAAGGCCATTGGCTATTTTGAATTAGCGCTTAAAAGTAACCTTAACACCTTTGGAGAAGACCATCCGAGTGTTGCCAGACGTCGCGGTAACCTAGGTTCAGCTTGGCATGCCAAAGGCAGATACGATAAGGCCATTGGCTATTTTGAATTAGCGCTTAAAAGTGACCTTAACACCTTTGGTGAAGACCACCCCAGTGTTGCCAAAAGCCGCAATAACCTAGGTACAGCTTGGCATGACAAAGGCAAATACGATAAGGCCATTGGCTATTTTGAATTAGCGCTTAAAAGTGACCTTAACACCTTTGGTGAAGGCCATCCTACTGTTGCCATACGCCTTATTAACCTTGGCTTAGCTTGGCATGAAAAGGCCAAATACGATAAAGCCATTGGCTATTTTAAATTAGCGCTTAAAAGTAACCTTAACACCTTTGGTGAAGACCATCCTACTGTTGCCAAAAGCCGCGGTAACCTAGGTTCAGCTTGGCAAGCCAAAGGCGATTTCGATAAAGCCATTGGCTATTTTGAATTAGCGCTTAAAAGTGACCTTAACACCTTTGGTGAAGACCACCCCAGTGTTGCCATACGCCGCAATAACCTAGGTTCAGCTTGGCAAGCCAAAGGCGATTTCGATAAAGCCATTGGCTATTTTGAATTAGCGCTTAAAAGTGGCCTTAACACTTTTGGTGAAGACCATCCTACTGTTGCCATACGACTCAGTAACCTAGGCTCAGCTTGGCATGAAAAAGGTGATTACGATAAAGCCATTGGCTATTTTGAATTAGCGCTTAAAAGTGACCTTAACACCTTTGGTGAAGGCCATCCTGCTGTTGCCAGAAGTCGCGGTAACCTAGGTGCAGTTTGGCTAGCCAAAGGCGAGTACGATAAAGCCATTGGCTATTTTGAATTAGCGCTTAAAAGTGACCTTAACACCTTTGGTGAAGACCACCCCAGTGTTGCCATACGCCGCAATAACCTAGGTTCAGCTTGGCAAGCCAAAGGCGATTTCGATAAAGCCATTGGCTATTTTGAATTAGCGCTTAAAAGTGACCTCAACACCTTTGGTGAAGACCATCCTACTATTGCCATACGCCTCAGTAACCTAGGCTCAGCTTGGCATGAAAAAGGTGATTACGATAAAGCCATTGGCTATTTTGAATTAGCGCTTAAAAGTGACCTTAACACCTTTGGTGAAGGCCATCCTACTGTTGCCATACGCCTCAGTAAACTAGGCTTAGCTTGGCATGATAAAGGCGATATCGATAAGGCCATTGGCTATTTTAAATTAGCGCTTAAAAGTGAAAAGTGACCTTAACACCTTTGGTGAAGACCATCCTACTGTTGCCATACGCCTCAGTAACCTAGGCTCAGCATGGCAAGCAAAAGGCGAGTACGATAAAGCCATTGGGCATTTCGAATTAGCGCTTAAAGGCAATCTTAACACCTTTAGTGAAGACCATCCCCATGTTGCAATAACACGCCATAGCCTAGCCTTAGCTTGGCAAGCCAAAGGAGGTTATGATAAAGCCATTGGGTATTATGAATTAGCCCTTAAAAGCAGCCTTTACAACTTTGGTGAGAAACATCCGAAAATTGCCACAATATGGAATAACCTAGGTGGAGCTTGGAAAGACAAAGGAAATATTGATAAAGCCATTGGCTACTATGAATTAGCTCTTAAGAATAACCTTTACACTTTTGGTGAAGACCATCTTAAGGTTGCCATAACCCGAAACAACCTAGGCGGCGCTTGGCAAGATAAACGCGATTATGATAAAGCCATTGGGTATTATGAATTAGCTCTTAAAAGTCTTTTTAAAACATTACATGAAAATCATTACTATACCAAGGTAGTGGCGGATAATTTGCAAAAAGCAAAAGATGCGAAAAAAATCATTAAGACTTTTTAGTTAACGCGATTATTAATTATCTCTAAACCCTACAAACCAACATTGGAAACTTAATATTAGCGAACAGGTCAAAATAATTTAGACTTAAAACATTCACGCTGTCTGAACAAACGAATGGAAGAAGTCACGTCTCCTTCACAACTAAATACATCACAGTCTTTGATTATGACTGGTTTGTATTGGTCTGATGCTGATATTAAGCGGCCGTTTTTGTAATCAAGGATTTTGCACACAAACTCGCCGTTAAGATTGGCAACGATCACATCACCGTCTTTAATATCTACAGCTCTATCTACAATGATTAAATCTCCATCAAATAGGCCTATATCTTTCATTGAATCACCAGAAGCTAAGCCGATAAAGGTAGCTACTCTGTTTGGCATAAAGAGTTGATCTAATGTTTTGCCGAGCTCGGGGTAAGTTGACGCAAGTGTTTCAACACCGTTATTGAAACCGCAGCTTGCTTTAATTGGAATGACTTTCATAATACACACAACGGTTACTGTATATATAAACAGTACATTTAATTTTGGTATTTGATCAACTATGCACAGCTTTCAAACAAAATCTGTGCATAAGTCATTCAACAACGGGCTCAAGGGTACTTTTTAAATCATTGGCTGTGTTTTTATGATTGGTAAAGTCGGGTTTTTAAACGCTTCAATCAAAGACAATAAAATAGCTGGTTAAAATTAGTGGTAAAGAAGAATAACCAACTGTTTTTACCCTTTTAAATTGACTTGTTAGTTCGATCTCTCAAACGCCTTAATAGCTTGACCTAATTTGCCACTAATACTTTCTTTATACACATTCTCTACTACTAAACGAGTTGCATGAGCGGCTAACAAAGAAAGGACATAAATAGCTTCTTTCAAAAACTCTCTCTCAATAATAACTTTTTTACCTATTTCGGCATCAGAATCAGCTTCTCTAATATACTTGCGATCTATGCGACCATTATTGTGAGCAACTATATTTCTCATCGCCACAACTTTCTTGTATGTCTTTAATTCGTCAGAGTGATTATCTTTAAAGTAATTTCCAAATTCTAACTTTGCTTTATCTTTCTCAAAAACATCGAGAGGATTGCCGTAGAAGATACTTCGTATTTTTTCTTCTACTAATTTATCGATAATTTCCTGTTTATCAGTTGAATTAAGAACGAGTTTTAATAGCTTTTGATAACCAGATATGTTGCTGCCATCATCGTTAACAGCTGAGAGCTTCCCTGGTATATCTAGATATACGGATTGAATTATGTCTGTTATATAGTCTTCAAATGTTAAGACTGTTTCTAAGAGAGTTCTTCTGTAATTTCCTTTTATTGATAATGAGTGAAGTGCACCATAAATATCATTTTTCTGTACTACCTTATTTGAATTATCCCATATTCGATCTAAGGTCAATTGAGGAAATACATCTTCTTTAACCGCCTCTTTAATTTTGGGTGAATAAAAATCAATTAAACAGAATGACTCCCAAATATCTCTTTGTGCTTTTTGGAATCGTTTATATCTAACGTGAATTTTTGGAATACTTTTCGATTTATCCATGTTTTCCCTGTCGAGCTAACGCCGCAAATAAACGGCAAAAATAGTTGGCTAAAATTTGTGAGGTGCGAACAAAGCCAACTGTTTTTGTCCGCACTTTTTTTGATTTGTCTTGTTAGGTATACCTCTCCATAATAGTGAGATCCATACCAAGCTAATTGTTTTTTTAAAGCTCAACTAAATAAGCTAGCAGCCTGCTCTGACATCTCTTTGTTTAGATGCGACTCAACTTTATTCTCCAAAGCACTCGGGTCGCTCTTAACTTCTTCAAGTATATTCTGCCAACGTTCTAACCATTGTTTTTTTAAACTATACAAATCGTTAAATTCGTAGTGCTTGTCTACACCTTCGACAATGACTTGATTTCGGATTGCCTTTCTTGCGGCTATTGGCGCATTTCTTTCCTGCAAATGGGTAGATATGGTTTTTCGCATCATGCGCGGTGTAATGTAAATCCAATCATGAAAAGCACTGAACCATTTTGATAATCGACTTGAACCTAATTGCTTATATGGATCATTGTCATGCAGTAAAAACATTTCAGGGTCTAGCTTTCCGTATTTTGTTTTTAACCCGTTTAGATAGTCGAGTAACATTTTCATTACAGGCTCGGGTAAATGAGTCCAAGCGCGATACCTGTTTTTCATCGCACTTGCTGGGTGTTCTATTCGCATAGAATCAAAGTTAATCCATCCGATTTTAACTCGCGTCCATTCTTCTGAACGCACACCACAAAACAACATAATTTTAGCGGCAAAAATCACCGGTGCTTTTACCTGTAGAGTATCGACTTCATTTAAGAATTTATGCAACTGGATAGAGTTTAGGTGGTCGGTCACTGCATTAAGACGCGTATTATCTAAAACCGTTTTGCGTCCTAATAAAGGGTTATATTGTATAATGCCCTTTTCTACTGCGTAACTAAACAAACGGCGCATTGCTTTATGCGCATCGAATGCCAAACCTTTTTTATTTTGTACGTTTGATAAGTACAAAATAAATTCATCCCATTCTTGAGCGCTAATACCTTTAATATTTCGACCGTTGAACTCAGGAAAGATAACTTTTGAAAACGTGCGCGTGTAATTTTGTAAGGTGCGCTGGCTTTTGCCATACAAAGGCCAATCATTTTTGAGTGATGCCCAAACGCTATTTATTGAAGAAGGCGAAGAAACACCATCAATAAGAGCTTGCTCATTGATAGCCCTTATTTTGTTTTCGAGCTTTTTAATTTGTGGGTCGATACCATTTTTTAATTGTTCTAAGCACTGATTGTATTGCGCTTGAATATCGCTTAATGATTTGTCGGGGTAATTACCAAGGCTGACTAAGGTGCGGCTTTTAGTGCCAGGCTTAAAATAACGGTATCTAAAATCGTAAGTTGTATTAAGTTGTTTAACTGTATCGGGCTGATTGATTGGGTCGAAGCTTGCCGATGAATATCGAGCAATTAATTGGAGGTTTGGAGACCGTTGAATGAGAATGTAGCACTACGTTTATCTTTGGGAATTGCGATCTTTAAAAGTGCTTTTTCGGTTAATTCAACTCTCATCTTTAAGGCTCAATCCGCTCGATTTATAAGGGGGGTAGTCTAGTCCATGTGTTGTTACCATTCAATGGTAAAAGAGTCATTTTTGTAGCTGATTTGGGAAACGAAAAAGACTAATGGAAAACTTTAAAAGATTGTTTTTATTATGTTTACTGGCAGCCTCTACAGGAATCGAACCTGTAACTACCCCTTAGGAGGGGGTCGTTATATCCATTTAACTAAGAGGCCAAGCCATTGATATTTATCATATATAGCTAATCGTTCAGATTCAAGCCCACAGGGCTTACTAAACTAAATTTTAAGCGACGAGAATTCAAATTAGATTATCGTGAAGACACTAAAATGTTTTCAGACCTTAGCACATACCAAGGGATCATTTTACTTGATGTTGCGATGACTTTCTTACTTTCAAGCGACATAACACGCGCATTCACTAGCACTCCTTTCTCACGATAAAGCATAGTGCCTGACAGCACGTATTCAGCATCATCAGAGTTAAACTTTGTTTTAGACTTTCGGCTGAATACGTAATCACCCGTACGAGAAATATGTCCGTTATCCATTAGTTTAGTATCGACAACTTGGTAGCCGAAGCGATGTAGTTGATGCATAAATGTTTCAGCAAGTTGGTTTCCTAACTGATCACTGGTTTGCAATGTTCCATCTAAACGTACAAATGAAGCCACAGCGAGCTCTGTCGACATATTCTGTGTTTCACTCAGTAAATCAGATAACTCAATGGCCATCTGCTCCACATAATTGTCGAGTTTTACAAAATGGTTCATCGGCACATAATCGGGCTTGGTTTGCTGCATTTCTTCGAGTTCAGGCTCAGGCTGCATTTGAGCAGTCATCTCATCAATGGCCATTGACTGCTCATTCATCACAACCACTGATTGGCTCATGGTTGGCTGTCCCATTAATAAACTGCAGCCAGATAACATAAGTGATGCAATTGGCACTGAAAGCAAAATGAGAGATTTCATAAGGGTCCCCTATCGCGCGCTCGATTTCAGCATAATACCGTCAGTGCGCTCGCTACTTCCTAGCGCATCTAATACGGCTTGAGGAATTAAACCTTGGGCTGAACCCACAACAGCTTTACTTTGCAAACCAACCACACGGACGTTAACTAATACACCCCCTTTGTGATTGACTAAAGTGCCAGCTATCACATACTGGAAGTTTTGCTCTTCATCTAGTTCGAGATAATCACGACTGAATACGAAATCGCCTTTTGGCGTGACGCGCATGTAGCCAGTTGTTTTGAAGTCGATAACAGGAATGCCGTATTGATAAAGTTCATGCATAAAGCTTTCTGAGATCTGGTTACCCAGTAGCGTACCCTCGTCGTACTTATCATCCAAAAATACAAAACTGGCAACAGCCAATGGCGTGTTTTGATTTACATATTTTAAGTTCGACGCTAAGTCTTGCATCATACCGCGAACATAATGGTTAATATTTTTCTTAGGACCATTGTGGGCACCAAACATTTGCTTTTGATCCGGTGCTTCTGCTTGGAAAAACTGATTGGTATTGAGGGGTGACTGAATACTACGCGTTACTTTGCTCGAATGGATAGTTTGCGCATTACTTTCATAACTCTCTTGCATTGCAGCGCAGCCCACAACAGATAATGCTAATAATGATGTTAACAGTGCTTTCATGTTCTGCTCCTAATTAATACTCTGCTCGGTATAGTTTGTCGTTGCGCATTTGTACTTTTTCGTCTGTCCACATGACATTAATCGGCACCTCGGTGAAAGCTGCTGATATCACTTGCCCGTTAAGCACGTTAACCAAGCGTGCATTAATCATGTTTGCATGCTCTTGTCGTGTGATCGTACCAAGGATCACGTAGTCAATGTTTTGACGAGCTCGAAGGCTATTGAGATCTCGAGTCAGCATATCTTCATAATGTTCACTGACAGTGATTGAATTACTCAGTCTATGCTCAACCATGCTGTAACCCAATTGCGTCATTTGGGTTATCAGACTTTCTTGAATTTGCTGGCTCAGGCCACTGCTTTGTTGAACGGCAGTTTTTTGCCCCAACTCAGTTGCCATAGTGAAGCTCATTACGGCAATGCTGGCATTTCTCAATCTGCCCGCCTCACCTCGATATAACTGCGAAGCGAGGTTACTGGTGTATTGATGAAGTGAGAAACTAGACATGCCCTTTACCTCCATAGGTAAAGACCCCTCTACTCCTTTGGGGTTAGCAAGTTCTTCTTCTCGTTTAATCTCATTTAATAACTGGCAGCCACTTAATAACGTGATCAGGGCTAATATACACAGGCGCATGACAACTCCGCATAACTCTTTTCTTTGTAACAGCAAGAATCACGCCACAAGAAACTACAGCCAATCTCTTTGATTAAGGCCGCCAAACTGTGAAACAAAACAACTCACTTGATATTTCTGCCATTGCGAACAGACTGCTTGCGCTTGTTCTTTTGTTGCAAACGCACCAAATTTGAGTCGATAAAATTGTTGCTGACCAATTTGTTTAGGCTCAAGTCTCGCTTCTTGTATTTCTTGGTCAGAATTCGCTAGCTTAACACTCAATGTTTTATACACTTGCTTTGCTTTTTTTCTGCTTTTTACCGACGCAACCTGCACAGAATATTTTGCAGTTAATAAGTTACTACTCGGTTCCTGAGTCGCAACTGTATCCAAAGCAGGCTGAGCGGAAGCCACTGCATGTTCTTGAACCGGTTTATCTGCCTTAAAGAGAGAAATAACAACCTCTTCTTTTTTGTCTTTACGTGGCACAGGCACTTGCGAAATAAGTGTGTTACTAGGCTTATCCGCTGACTCTTCATTTTTACCTTGCTTATGTTGGTTGTTATCGGCCAAAGTGAAGTTTGCTTTATCATTATTTGCAACAAGACGATTTAAATCACGCACTAACACACCCAAAGTTTGCTCATAGGCGAGTAAGCGATCTATGCCAGCCTTGTTTTCTTGCCATTGACGAGCCATTTCTTTTAACTGCTGATACTCCTGCAGAGTGAAAGTGACTGTTTGACCGTTTAAGCTTGCTTGCTGCTCTTTGGACATTGAAGCACAGCCATTAAGCGTAATTGCACACACTATAAGAAAGAAGCATGCCTTTATTTGTGATTTATTATTGTGTGAACTGAACATATTTAACCTCACAAGGTAACCCTTTACTTACTGCATCTACGCACAGTGCAGTGATTTTATCTTTATCATCATGATCATATGAAACAGACAACAACCATGCACCATCGTTTTGTTTTATAAAGAACGGCGAAACACCCAGAATGTTGCGCCATTTATTTTTCACAAGCTGCCAGTACGCCTTCAAAATATCTAAATTATTGAACTGACCAACGACTGCAACATAACCTGAATAGCGCTGTAAATTTTTGAGCTGAATATTAACGTCAGAAAGAACATCACCACGAGGTGACAATGTCACTTTTGCTTGCGTGTTATACCCTAGCTGCTTTGTTTCTAACTTATGTTCATCAACAAAGATGTCGTACTCTCCTGGCCTAAGATCTGTAAACAAGTAATAGCCATCAAACTCAGATATCGTTTCAGCCACGACTGTTTTGTGCTTATCTTTTAATTGCAGCTTAGTGTGCACAATCGGTTTGCCATTCTCATGGTATAGAACACCTTCAATTTCACCGGAATAAACGACAGGAATATCTAATGACTCCATTGCCCCAGCCCTGGGTGTAAGTGAATAACCTTCATTAGCTGGCAACATGAAAGGATCTGAAAAACTGGTTTCGACGACTTCAATATCAGTGCGACGATTTGCCATAACACCAGCTAAAACAGCCACGCCTCGCTCATCTGTTTTTGCTTTTCGATACGACTGTATGGCTCTTACAGTAACATTTTCTAAAGGCGCTTCTGTGCTATCAAAAATGCCATTGTCATTTTCATCGAAGAAGACTCTTACAATAATGGTGCCTTTATTTGAGAGTCTTTGCTTAGAACCAAAAAACTGTTCATTCATTTGGTTATAACCAAAGCTAAACCTAGTTGAAAGTTGTAGTTGCCAATCGTCATCACTGTCGTATTGCGCTGACGTGTTTAAAATAAAATCATCAAAAGAGAAGTTAAGCCCAAGTTCGGTACTTTCGAGGCCCGAATCAAGGGCACGCTTAAACCTGAGTTGCCCTCTTAAGGTATTATTAAAGCTACGGATAAAATCAGCTGAGTAATCACTTACTTTCAGCTCTGGGTGAATATAATAACCAAGGTTAAACCTGACATATGACCGCCTTAAATTAGCTTTAAAGTTTAAGCTCCCAGAGCCATACTCATCTGTACCTTGCCAATACCAGTCAAATTGATTGCCCAAAGCGTATTTTGAAAAGCGATAGTTAAGATCATGACTCAACCGAGATGCGCGTATTCCATTCGTATTTGTCACTTCAAGACTAGTTAAATAGTTTAATCGTGTGCGCTGTTTTTTATAAATATCACCAGCCAGAGTTGCTTTAAGCGTATTCACAGCGACTTCAGAAAAACGCTCTCTGCTTAATGCGAATCTAAGGCGTTGCTCTGATACTAACAACCTCGCGGTGGCTTCACTCAAATAATTTTCAGAGTTACGACCTTGATGTGACAAATTAAACAGCACCTTTCCATTTGGCTTATAACTTAACCCCGACGCAAATTCCTGAGTTGCTTTTGCCTCTTCGGTAAATTTTGAAGCCCCGACATAGGCACTTAATTGATGAGAGAAAACATGTTCGAAACGACCTGAGAGTCTAACTTCTCCGGCATCAAAAGTACTTTGTGTATCACTTAAGACGCGCTTGCCGTCTCTATTGATTGAAATAGCGTAGGTGCTTTGCCCTACCTCTTCTACACCCTCACTGAAATAGCGCTCAGTGTATTTTTCAATTTGACCTTCAGTACCATACTTAACGACTTCAAAAATATTTTCACCGAACAAAAGTTCAATATTGTCGAAAAAGAACACACCAGCTTGAATATCGAGTTTTTGATCTATCAAGATGCCATTCTGATATAGCTCTATGTCCCAGCCATCGTCTGCAACTCCATTAATTGACACACGCCCTGAGCTCGTTTTAGCTAGCAGCGGAGCATTAGTTAAGCTCACCCCTTGCGATAAACTACCAATTGCGCGCTCGCCAAATAAAATAGGTTGAATATCACCAAACTTAATCTCACTGGCATTCAAGCCAAAAAGTGCACCTTGGGGAGATTGACGACTAAAGGTAAGCCTTGAGTCTTGAAGTAGATCGCCACTTTCCCCAGATAAGAAGTATTCCGACCGTAAGTAAGCTAATTCGTTTGAACCTGTCAGTGCATAACTTAATAAGTGATCATTATCAGAATATCGATAACGTGTATTTAAATCGAATAAAGGAGTTGATAAGGCTTGGTAACTGCTATCAATCTCTGGAAATAAAGCACCACCTTGCGAAGACGTAGTGTTAATTTGCTGAGCTTGTCTGGCTAGTGCTTGTTCAACAGGAAAATAGCCTTTACCTTGGATTGTTAAAGACTGCTGAACATAGTCTGTGTTTAATTCAAAATCAAACCATGTTTGCAACTGGCGAATATCAACATAAAGTGACCCATCCTCAAACAACAGTGCGGTCTGCCCAAGCTCTTGCTTTTCGCTATTAAGCACTAACTGATATGATTCAGCGTCAAGTAAAAAACGATTATCAGGATCTTTAAACCAGCCTTCCGCTTTATTGTTTGTATAAGATATTGGCAGAGAAAATAAATCTATAAAGCTCTCTAGCTCAACATAATACGCATGCGGGTTTTTAATCGCCGTTAGCTCGCCAATATAGTTTTGGTTTAAATTTGCTGATAAAAACAGCACCTCACCGACAGGGATATGCTCACCTGATTGGGCATCTATTTGTTTACTTAGCTTCGTATTCTTTGCATCCGATAAGGTATTTTGTATAGAGCTCAGTACCTTGATCACAGCGCGCACATCAGTCGAGGCCTCAACTGTGAAAACAGAAGCAACCAATAACAGGATACTGAGATAAGGCAAATAAAAGCGCACGAAAGAAATAATGATTAGTTAATATCGATTTGCTGCTCGAAAAATACCTCTCCCTGATATTCTTTTTGTCCTGAGTACTTAAGCGTAAGTTTGCCAGTACCAGATAAACGATATCCATCAAGGAGTGTCATTGGTAATAAAGCCCGCTCAAGCTCTGAATGAATACTGTAATTTTCAATGATACCAATTCGCTGTTTTTCAGCTTTTCCACTTGGTGTAAAAAAAGCCTCAACCCGTCCAAAACTGCTAAATTGACCTTGCTTTGCCATTGAAATTTTAAGTGTATCGTTTTCGGCTGCTCGCTTCAGGTCAAGCCCTGTCAATGAAACAACAGGTGTTTTTCTTTCGACTCGCAAAATGATTGGCAATGAATAGTTTACTTGTATATCTATGTTAATGCCTTTTCCACTCGAAGATGTCTGCTCCAGAGGTAAGGCACTCAATAATAAGTGAGAGCGGTACTCTCCCGGAGCGAGAGCTTTAGTGCGTCGTACTGAGAGTTTAATGATTTGTTTTTGGCCTGGTGCTAAGCGTATTTGGCTTGGGCTCATTCTCACCATTGAACTTAAAGATTTATCATGGATGCCTTCTAGGTTTTTGTACCCGCCCTCAGGCAATGCAGCCCTTTCTTGCCAAGATAATCGATAGCTCTGCACTTTATCGGAGTTATTCACCACAATTAATCGCTCTGCTCTTTGTCTTTCTTCAAAAGCAACTCTCGTGGGTGAAATCAAAATATTTGCACTCGCAGCAAACGAAGATGAAAGGCATGCTAAAAATATAAATAAAACAGAAAGGTATCTAAACAAGGTGGTAGCCTTAAAATCGAGAAAATTAGTATGAGAGTTCAATACTGACAGAGCCTTGATACTCTCCATCATTATATACGGCACCGTCTCCGGAGGTTTGTAAAATTGCGCCGATCACCAGTTCAATCTCACCATATGCGTTAGTCTGAGCTGTTGGATTGAAAAGAAGTTGGTTAATCGTAAATGAAGCTGAATTATCACTTAACTCAACATTTAAACTTGAGCTACTAAAATTAATTAAAGTATTAACCGGGAGTGCCTCAAAGAAGAGCTTAGCAGGATGCCCTCTTTCCATAATATGTATGTCGTTAGTTGATGACATAGCACTGTTTGTCGGCAGTTTAAGGGTGCTCACCCTGTCATTACTTGCGACAACTATGGTGCCAAAATCAAGTGATTCAAGCACATCAGCGAATACAGATGTGCTAACTAAAGAAAGTACTAATATACTTCTAATCAATGACTGACCCTAGTTTAGTAACTTACCGTAACAGCAACTGTGCCTGTGTAGTCACCGTCTACGTATTCGCCATCGATATCATCAGTCGTCAGCGTCGCACCTAAGTTAAACTCTGCGTTACCAGAACCATCTGTGGTGATTGTGCCTTGGTTTGTTGTTATTGCGATGTCTTGGTTAGCGTTTTGGCCCACTGTGGCATAAAGTGTAAATGCAGTGATCTTAAACACTGGTGTAGTACCAGGTCCCGTTGTCGCAAGTTCTACTGGTGTCGTACCAACATCTGGCAATTCAATCGTTAATGGCGTGTATTTAGTGGCTTCTGCGATTGTAAGCTGAGCAGGTTGTGCCGTGGCAGAATCTAAAATATCCATAATAGCCGGATCAGACCCGCCAGCTGCCGTTGTTGATATTTGCAAATTAGGATTTGCAGGAATACTCAGTGCCGCAGTAGTTGACGCTTTAGAGACTGCTCTCACTGTACCGAAGTCTAACGTCTGCTTTACTTCAAGCTTAAAGGTGTTTTGAACAGTTACTTTTGCATCAACATTTTGCGTTTGCGAGCTCGCCAAAGAAGATAAGGTAAAAGTAGATAAAGCTATCCCTAGAGATAAAATAAGTAGATTTTTTGTCATAACAGTGTCCTTAATAAAATGCGAGCGACTTCAGGTATCAACTTTAAATCATTTAATAGTTTATTATCCCAAATAATTCCTAATCATCATACAGAATCAAGGTTATTGTTTGAGACATATCAATAATTTGAAATCTGTACTTTCATTTAAAGCTAATACTTTTGTTTATTATCTATTTTCTTCAACTGTACACAATACGCCAATGTTATTAATAAAGGCACACAGCTTATTGGCATCATCTCTATTTTTTACAGTCTTTAATGTAGGCACAAATCTACTTTGTAACCGATGAGTTTGTTCTAATATTAAGCTTGACAAAAGAGTCTCTAATTTAGGTAGATGTGTATAAACCTTGTTGAGCTGAGCCTGGGCACTGCTTTCACTGAATACAGGCTGTAAGCTTAGCTTGAACCCATGCGCTTTTTTTGTTTGAGAAGTTTTCAGATGAAGACTTTTATCTATCTTGTGTTGTTCAATTTTTGGTTTAGTACGCAAAGAAGCCGGAAGGTTTTGTAAATCACTTTGTTCAGATAACGCAGCAATCAAAACTTTAAGATCTTGTTCCATAGAAACTAAACGCTTTAGTTCTTCTTTGTTGTTCTGAAGCTCTATTAAAAAGGTATCATCAGCAGTCTTTTTATTTGATTGAGTTATTGAAACAGGTGAGTTGTGAGGGCTTGTACAAGCAACTAACACACAAAAAATAACAAGTAACGCAATGTGTTTCAGCATAAAACCTCTTAAGATCAGACAACATACAAGTAAATCTTTAGACATTTTACAATGGCAAAGCGTCTGATTCTACAGATCGTGTTAAGCGGAATATAACTTCAACAGCTAAGTCATATTAAAATAGGAATGAAAATGTGCCAACCTAAACAGGGGTATGGCACACTAAATTTCACTTATTCTTTGATTAACTAAAGTAATTAGTTACTCGATCAAAAATACTCGCTGCACCAACCAACATAAATGGTAATGTAACTATAAATTTAACTTTTTTGTTTTTTATCGAAATAATTAAAACCAAGACGACTAGAGAAAATAAAAAAGGATAAATAATATAGTTCTCCGCTCTAAAAACTCATCATATCAGCAAACACTTAAAAACCTTCTAAAAAGTCAAGCATCATTACTATCAACTTTTTCCAACTTGTAATAAATTCCAATAAACCGGGTAAATATGAAATAAAAAAACAATGAGAATATGGACATAAACAATACAAGATATGTAGTACCCACCCCTCTACTAGCACCGTAAACACCAACTAAACCACCAATTGTTGCCATAATAAAAGGTATACTCTTCCTATAAACCCTTAAATAAGCAAAACAATCTCTACACAAAATAACTTCTTGTTTCTTTAACATATCAATTTGTTTTTGGCTTATTTCTGCGTTACATTTCGGGCAATATTTTTTCACATTAAATACCCACATACCTAGCAATAACATTTAAATATTAATTTCAATCAACTTATCAAAGAGTATAATTCAAACAAAAACATTAACGCGCAAATAGAGATAGGTAAAAATAAATATATTTTACTCTTAGCTTGAGGAATAAGCTCGTCTAACTCTTTTACACTTTTACACAAAAACAATCCTGGATTATCCATCATAAATAATGAAAAAACACTTCCCGAAAATAATACTATTGATAAATTATAATTAACTGAGTATAGATAAAATCCTAAGAAAAGATTTAAAAGTGACGTAAAGCAAGCGATCCTAACAAGTGTTTTTGGTTTCATATTACAAACTCCTATGAGTGGGCTGCTTAATAAAGCAGCCCATTTTTAAATTTACCTAATTATGTGTGTATATATTGCCGAACCAATGCCCCAACCTAAGCCAAAAGAAAAACCCAAAGCTCCCCCTATAACGCCGCCTCGAGTTGCACCAATTGATGATCCAGTTAGTGCTGCACCTCCAACAGTCCCTAAAGCAACCCCCCAATTAAAACCTTCTAGTGCATCTCCACCTTTTACTTGTTCAACTTCTTTCATGTTTAATTCACGCATAGTATATACTCCATATATCCGAACTTTCTGACAAGCTCGGAACAGTTAAGTGCTATCCTTATTTAATAGCGTTTAATTTGGCTAGTTTTAGTTTCATTCTACGCTGACTAAAACTAGCCTCCCTTCTCCTAGACTCGCAAAAATATAACGAGTAAAGAAAATCCATTTTTAAAAAACAACTACTTTCCTCAAAAGTAATAAATAACTAGAAGAGCAAGAATGAAGTTACACTATAAAAAGCCACTTCTTGAATAATTAAAAGGTAGGATGCTGTAACAAAAACGTCAAATTAGCATTTAAACAAAACCTTTAAAAAAACATACAAAATGCAAATGCGAGCAGTAAGCCGATGAAATAAATAAACTTTAAAACACTATGAAATATTTACAAGACGGCAATTTAAAAATAAAAACCAGGCATTTAAGATAAAAAATTATTTCGTAATTTTTAACAAATAAAAATACAGATTAATTAAACAAAATCATTATTGCCATTAATTAAAAATAAGCGTTTTAAATTCTAAGGGACATGTTTCTTTGAAATAGATAATTAAGAAGTTTTTTAGATTTTACTTTGAGGTTTTTTATGGTTTTAATAATAAAGCTAGGGTATTTTAACCCTAGCTTTGTTATTTTAAATAGAAACGGGTGCTTTGATATGCGGGTGAGCTTGGTAATCAACAAGCTCGAAGTCATCAAACTTGAAGCCGAAAATGTCTTTCACTTCCGAGTTTATTTTCATTGTCGGTTTAGGGAAAGGCGTACGGCTTAATTGCTCATCAACCTGCTCTAAATGATTAAGATATAAGTGTGCATCACCGAAAGTATGAATAAAGTCACCAACTTCTAAGTCACACACCTGAGCAATCATCATAGTTAACAGCGCATAGCTTGCGATATTAAATGGCACTCCTAAGAAAATATCAGCGCTGCGTTGATAAAGCTGGCAAGACAGCTTGCCGTCTAATACGTAAAATTGGAATAGTGTATGGCATGGCGGCAGTGCTTGCTTACCCATAGCCGCATTTTCACTTGGTGAGTACTGAGTATCAGGCAGTAACGCTGGATTCCAAGCACTTACGATTAAACGACGCGAATCTGGGTTTGTTTTAATTTGCTCTATCAGCTCTTTAATCTGGTCAACTACTTCACCATTTGGGCCAGTCCATGAACGCCATTGAGCACCATACACAGGGCCAAGCTCGCCCTCTTCCGTCGCCCAACCATCCCAAATGCTTACGCCATTGTCTTTTAAGTATTGGATATTTGTTTCACCATTCAAAAACCAAAGTAACTCATGGATAATTGAGCGTAAGTGGCACTTTTTAGTGGTGACTAACGGAAAGCCTTCTTGAAGATTAAAACGCATCTGATAGCCAAACACACTGATTGTGCCTGTGCCTGTTCTATCTTCTTTTTTAGTGCCATTCTCTTTGACATGGCGCATTAACTCTAAATATTGTTTCATAGCGTTTTATAACTCTTACTTTTGTGCAACGGGTTGGGTTTTATATGCCCAAATCATAATACCAAGGCCAGCAATGATCATTGGCATTGATAGAATTTGGCCTTGTGAAATCAGGCCGCCATATAAACCAATGTGGGCGTCAGGTTCGCGGAAATATTCGATACAGAATCTAAAAAAACCGTAACCGAATAAGAATAGGCCAGCGACACTGCCCGTAGGACGAGGCTTTTTAGCAAACCAAATGAGCATAATAAATAAAACTAGGCCTTCGAAGAAAGCTTCATATAATTGCGATGGATGACGCGGTAATGGCCCACCAGTTGGGAATACCATCGCCCAAGGCACGTCTGACGTACGGCCCCATAATTCACCATTGATAAAGTTACCAATACGGCCTGCCAATAAGCCAACAGGAACCAATGGCACTACAAAGTCGCCAACAGCAAAAGGTGAACGTTTAGTACGCCAAGCGAAAATGAAAATGGCAATAATTACGCCCAAGGCGCCACCATGGAATGACATGCCACCTTCCCAGATTTTGAAAAGGTAAAGTGGGTTTTCTAATAAATAGGAGAATTGATAGAAAAGCACATAACCAACTCGACCACCTAAGATCACACCTATCATGCCGTAGAATAATAAATCATCAACTTCTTCTGTTTTCCAACCTGAGTTTGGTTTTGCCGCTTGACGCTTACCAAACCACATTGCAAACGCAAAGCCGATTAAATACATGAGTCCGTACCAACGGACACTTAAAGGCCCAATCGAAAAAATGATGGGATCAATTTGTGGAAACTCCATAGCCTTTCCTTAATTAACAATCATGTTAGCAGCGATAACTATGAGCAGCGCTGCAAAGATTTTTTTTATTGTTGAAACAGGTAAATATTGCGTCGACTTTGCGCCTATTGGCGCCATAAACCAAGAGGTTGAGACAATGCCTACGAGAGCCGGTAAATAAACAAACCCAGCAAAGCCTTGTGTCAATTCAAAGTGCTTACTTCCTGCACTGATATAACCAAGCGACCCAAATAAAGCGATTACGATACCACAAGCGGATGCACAGCCGATGGCTTTTTTCATATCCATTGAGAAAAACGTCAACAAGGGTACAAGTAACGCGCCCCCTCCGATACCAATCATCGCAGAAAGGCCGCCTGTAATACTGGTAAAAAAAGTTAAAATAGGGCCATTTGGTAAAGTTCTCGAAGACTGTGTCGCTGTTTTCCTGCTGCTGTAGAGCATTTTTAAAGCAATTAAAACCACGCAAACAGAGAAAATAATCCTAACCACCGCCTCTGGGAGAAAAGAGGCCATAAAGCCACTCACTAAAGCCCCTAATGCCACACCTGACATGATCCAAGGTGCGACTTGCCACGGTACATTACCATTTTTATGATGAGCTAAAGCTGAAGACGTCGAGGTAAATAGAATAGAAGCCAAAGAAGTAGCAATCGCTGCAATCACTACTTGTTCCGCTGGAAGAACATCAAAATGCAACAAAATAGCGCTTAATACAGGTACGATGATAAGGCCACCACCTATCCCTAATAATCCGGCTAAAAAGCCTACACCACTGCCCAAAATGGCACAGTAGAGGACAAGTAGTAACAAGTCATTCATGAACGCATTCTCTTATTATAATTTGCGCGCTATTTTACCCGATTTGAAATTGATTAAACACCGGAAATAAACCTTAACAAACAGTTAGTGTTTAGATTGGTAGAGCAGTTCACTAAAATCATTCTCAATCATAAAACTCTTAAGTAAACGGTGAACTTGTTTCGTGGTCGATTGCTTTAAGCACTCACTTAAAAGCGCTTCCATGTCAGCGACTTTTAAACGCCTAAGTACCCACTTCACCTTACTCATCGTCGAAATGTTCATACTTAAACGTCGATAACCCATTGCTATCAATAAAATAGCGCCTTCAGGTTCACCGCCTAACTCACCACATAAGCTGAAAGGTAGTTCTAGATTTTGACATTGTGAGGCAACTTGATTGAGCACACGTAATACACTCGGATGGAATGGATCAAAAAGATCAGCTACTTGCGCATTATTTCTATCAACCGCAAGTAGATATTGGGTTAAATCATTACTACCGACCGAGCAAAAGTCGACTTTGTCAGCCCACTCAGGCAATAAATAAATGCTAGAAGGCACTTCAAGCATAACGCCGATTTCTGGTTTCTCGATTTGAATAAATTGATCAGCCCACTCTTCTTGCAATTCAAAGTAAGCTTGCTCGAGTAATTTAAGCGCTTCATCCACTTCTTCGGTATGGCTGACCATAGGTAGCATAATTTTTAGGTTACCTAAGCCCGTATTGGCCTTTAACATGGCTTTAAGCTGATCTAACAACAGCTCTGGATGATCTAGAGAAATCCTGATGCCGCGCCAACCCAGAAATGGGTTTTCTTCGGTAAAATTGAAATAGTCGAGTACTTTATCACCGCCAATGTCGAGGGTTCTCATAACCACATTTTCTGGATGATAGCGTGTTAATACTGCTCTGTACCATTGCTCTTGCTCAGCTTGTGTCGGAAATTGGCCTTTTTGCATAAACCAAGCTTCAGTTCGGTATAGGCCAACCCCATCACAATACTTGGCAATTTCTTGCTCAGTCGATAAATCCAAACCTGCATTCACTAACAAGCTAATATGCTCACCATCTAGTGTTACAGCTTCTAAATGATGTTCAGCTTCAAACTTATCGTGTAGTTTACTTTCTTGAAGATGTAACTGTTTATATTCTTTTTTAAGCGCAGGCGTGGGCGAAATATAAACTCGGCCAGCATAAGCATCTAGAATGATGTCTTTGTTTTCAAATTGTAATAGCGGAATGTCTTCAATACCCCAAACAGCTGGAATACCCATGGCTCTGGTAAGTATAGAAGCGTGTGAATTTGCAGAGCCATTCACACTGATCACTCCTTTTAAGCGCTCTTTTGACACTTCAGCCAACATGGTCGGAGTCAATGTGTGCGTAATTAAAATAGTATCTTTTGGATAGGATTTAACAGCTTGCTCTGTACTCATAAGGTGATGCAAAACACGTAACCCTATTTCTTTTACGTCTATTGCCCGCTCTTTTATATAAGGGTCAGACATAGCATTAAATTGGCTCACCAAACTTTCAATGACATATTTTAGTGCGCTTTTTGCACTCCAGCCTTGCTCAAGCTGTGCTTCGACCTGTCGCCCTAAGCTCCGGGCATCCAATAATTGCTGATACACTTCAAAAACCGCGACGGCTTCCTTAGGCATAGAATCACTAAATGTTGAAGCCATAATATGAAAATCTTGCCGTGTCGCAGAAACCGCTTGTGCAAAAAGCTTTTTCTGTTGCTCCACATTATCACTTTTTTGCATATCTATGCTTTCAAAATCAAGCTTTGGGATCACAACAAAACCTTGCCCTAAAGCAATGCCTGGAGAGCCAGATACCCCTTTTAAAACAGAGGTTTTTTTTGCAGTTGTTTCAACAGACAAAATTGATTTTGCTTCGGTGTTAGCAAGTTGAGATGCTAGTTGAGCTGATAAAGTAATCAGAAAAGATTCTTCGTCGTTGCTGAATGAACGCGCTTGCTTTTGCTGTACAACAATAACGCCAATGACTTTTCTTTGATGAACTAGTGGCACCGATAAAAAAGCATTGTAGCCTTCTTCATGTACTTCAGGAGAGAGTTTGAATCTTGGGTGAGACTGCGCATGGGCAATATTGATAGGCTCTTCGCGTTGTGCAACTAACCCAACCAAGCCCTCTGTAAAGCCAATTCTAAAATTACCGATTGCCTGAGGGTTGAGTCCATCACTGGCCATCAAGATAAAGTTATCTTGGCTGTAATCAGCAAAATAAATAGAGCAGCACTCTGTAGCGAGTGCTTCTTTGACCATGACGACAAAACGATTAAGTGCTTCAGTTAATGTGGGCTGTTGCGCCACCTCTTCAACAATGGCTCGTAATGTCGCAAGCACAATCTTCTCCTTAATTTAACGGCGATGTCGCCAATGATTTTGCTCTTTTGGTGTATGCTCTTTCCGATTAAAAGGCATCGCAAATGGCGCAAACTCTTTCATCACTCGGCGATATACATCACGCTTAAAAGACACCACTTGACGAACCGGATACCAATAACTCACCCAACGCCAATCATCAAACTCGGGATGGTGCGTATGTAGTAAGTCTACATCTTCATCTTTACAACGGAGTTTCAATAAAAACCATTTTTGTTTTTGACCGATACAAACTGGGCTTGAATCTTTACGGATCAAGCGCTTAGGCAGCTTGTACCTTAACCAATGTTTAGAGCTCGCAACAATCTCAACATCTTCTGGTTTTAACCCAACTTCTTCATGTAACTCTCGGTACATGGTTTGTTCTGGGGTTTCACCATCGTCTACTCCACCTTGTGGAAACTGCCATGAATGTTGTCCATAGCGTCGTGCCCAAAAAACCTGACCTTGATTATTACAGATCACAATTCCGACATTGGCACGAAATCCTTCGGCATCAATCACCTTAGTGCCTCATTTCTTAAGTCGATATTTTTTGATTGTTCCATAACTTAATGCCTACAGCAAATATAATTCCAGCTTTCTCCCACCTTATCCACAGGTTAACCTTAAAATTGAACAACTTTTATTTTTAATAAATTAAATCCACAAAAATACTGTATAAAACTCACTTTCTCCACAGATTCTGTGGATAACTGTGTTCATATTACTGTATTTATCCAAAGGCACGAGTTAAAGCAACTCAACAAGAAAAAAATAACTTTAAAAAAAGTGTTATATTTCATGCAATTAGAATGAACCACTGTATAAATAAGCGGGTTTTTATTGAGCAAAAATCAAAAAAATAATGCTTTTAAAGTCCTGCTCGCTTTTTAGACAAAAATATAATGGGACATAAAAATTAAGGCTTTCAGTCTGTTGTGGTCGCTTGGTAGCCATAATAAACGTGAAAAGTACGCGGTTTATTTAAACGTTTGCTTTCGATGCATAGACTTTATTGAATTAGGAGGCTGGAAGTGTAATTAAAGCAATGGGCAAGAAAATATAAGCCTGTTTTTACCAAACAGGCCTATTGAGTAGTCAACAAATCTGGGGTACTAAAGAATCTATTAAACTCTCTCAGTATTGCTATTTATTTAGCTTTCTCCAAACTTCCGTTTCTTCAGTACCAGCTACCATTCCTTTGTGATGCCAATAAATTACTTTTTGCCCGTGCTCTTGCTTTTCCTCAAGCCAACCTTGGAAAGTAAATACTTTACCAGCGTGCTCTCCTGGTCCACTTTGCTTTACATGCTTTTTTATATGCTCTTTATAGCTATCACCTTCAACTGTGAACGTACCCGATAAATAGCCTAGAAATTCTCCTTGCTGCATATTGTTGAAAGCAAATTTACTACCTTTTATTGTTTTGATCGCCACCAGCGTTGAGTTATCAGCATAAAGTACCTCACCACTCGCTGTTTTATATTCACCTTTTATAAATTGCCAATCACCTTCGAACTGGTGAGCAGATAAGTTAGTAGACATGAGTGCAATAAAAAGAATTGAGATGAGTCGTAATATCATGTTGCTTTCCTTGTTTATTTTTTACAAACCAAATGTCACATACAACACCATGAGTTTAATAGACTAAAAATATTAAATTTTATTAAAGCATCTTAGAAATTATTAAACCAACCACCACAGAGCAACAAAAAGGTAAAACCTTTCTCAATAAATGAGAAAGGTTTTTTATATTGATGCTCAGTTAAGCTTCTAATTCTTTGCGAACAATTTCAGCACCTTTCGCTAGCGCTGTTAGCTTACCTCGTGCTACTTTTCTAGCAAGTGGCGCTAAACCACAGTTTGTACTGGGGTAAAGTTTGTCGGCATCTACGTAACGCAACGCTTCACGTAATGTGTTGGCCACTTCTTCTGGCGTCTCAATGGTATTGGTTGCCACATCAATAGCGCCAACCATGACTTTTTTACCGCGGATCAAAGAAAGCAGTTCTATTGGTACACGAGAGTTATGACATTCAAGAGAGATAATATCTATGTTTGATTGCTGAAGCTTTGGAAATACCTCTTCATATTGACGCCATTCTGAACCCAGAGTTTTCTTCCAATCAGTGTTGGCTTTAATGCCATAGCCATAACAAATATGTACTGCCGTTTCACAGTTTAAGCCTTCAATGGCACGTTCAAGGCATTTAATGCCCCACTCATTTACTTCTTCAAAGAAAACATTAAACGCAGGCTCATCAAATTGGATAATATCAACACCAGCCGCTTCAAGCTCTTTGGCCTCTTGGTTAAGGATCACAGCAAATTCCCAAGCCAATTTTTCGCGACTTTTATAATGGTCATCAAATAAAGTATCAACCATGGTCATAGGGCCCGGTAAAGCCCATTTAATCGGCTTATTTGTTTGCGCACGTAAGAACTTTGCGTCTTCAACAAATACAGGCTTTTGGCGTGAAACAGGACCATAAACAGTGGGAACACTGGCATCATAGCGGTCACGGATTTTAACTGTGCGGCGATTTTCGAAATCAACACCATCAAGATGCTCAATAAAGGTCGTGACAAAGTGTTGTCTAGTTTGTTCACCATCACTGACAATGTCTAAGCCAGTTTGATACTGCTCTTGTAATGACACACGTAATGCATCGTGTTTGCCATCAATTAATTCTTGCCCTGATAACTTCCATGGTGACCAAAGTACTTCTGGTTGCGCCAACCAAGATGGTTTTGGCAAACTGCCTGCTGTTGATGTTGGTAATAATGTTTTCATTTTACTAATTCTTTTCTAGGGTGATTAAGCACTCGACCTTACGTAAATGTAAGGCCGTTTTTTTGGCAAAAGATGATTAAGCGAAGTTTGCCGACCACTGAGCCAAAATATTTTGGTAAGGCTTTATAAAATACTCTTCAGCAAACTTACCTTGCTCTTTGGCTAAACGACTGCGCTCTTCACGGTCATAGATGATTTGTGTAAGCGAATGATCAAGGTTTTTCAGGTTTGGTTTATAAACCTTGCCAGCAACCGCGTTGGCGTTATAAATCTCTGGGCGATAAATCTTCTGAAACGTTTCCATGGTGCTAATGGTGCTTATAAGCTCTAAGTTGCTATAGTCGTTCAATAAATCACCAAAGAAGTAAAATGCAAAAGGCGCAACGCTGTTTGGTGGCATAAAGTAGCGCACTTGTAATCCCATCTTTTGGAAGTACTGCTCAGTCAATGACGATTCATTCGGTAAATATTCAAAACCTAGCACTGGGTGCTGGTTTTCTGTACGACGATAGGTTTTATTATCTGAGACTGATAAACAGATCACTGGTGGCTTTTTGAAGTTATTTTTATAAGTCTGTGAATTTACAAAATACTGAAATAACTTACCGTGCAGGTCGCCAAAGTCTTCAGGAATACTAAACTGCGGCTTATCTTTATTATGATTTAGAAGCAACACGCTAAAGTCGTAATCACGTACATAAGACGAAAAGTTGTTGCCCACTATGCCTTCAATGCGCTCATTCGTTTGCTTATCTAAAATGTAAGTTTTAAGCACCTCAATCGACGGGAATGCTTCGTCACTCCCCGTAATATCCATATCTACTGATACAATTTCTAACTCAACTGCATAACGGTCGGCATTGGGGTTATCCCAATGGGCAAGGGCGTTAAAGCGGCTGTCGATCATAGTTAAGGCATTACGTAAATTTGCCTGACGACTCTCTCCACGAGCTAAATTTGCAAAGTTGGTGGTGATACGTGTGCTGGTTGATGGCTCGTAGTTTTCATCAAGGCGCTGCGTTTTAATGCTGAAGTTAAAATCGTGACTCATGTGTTCTGTATCCTTTTTACTGAGATAAATAGTAAATTGCTGCTCCCTTCACTTACCTAGCCTTTACTGAATATCTAAGTAAATCATGTTTATCTTGTACAGACTTACTAAGGAATACTTAAATTCGTTTGGTCTTGCGTTCGGAGCCCTATTAGTTATACGTATTCTGCAACTTGAAGAAAAACGGTTTAATTTCACCTAAAACATGAGTTTGATTCACGTTACAGGGGTCATACTTACCCATGTAGAACAATGCAAAGCCAAATTATTTAGAAAACCACAACAGAAATCTAGACGTCTAAAGGTGGTTTTCTCTTGTATCTATTTCCTTCATACAAAACATGAGGATTTTTCAAAGCTTATCTCTCATTTAAGAAAAACAAGCCATTAAGATGTTGATATACTCGCGAGAAGTCTGGATGTCTATTTATCAATCACATCTAAGCAATGGTTAACTTTAATAAGAGAAAATGGAATGAGTGAATTAATACTATTGGTGTTGTACTGCGCATTACTTGGTAGTGTTGTGGGCTTTTTAGCGGGATTATTAGGTATTGGTGGCGGTTTAGTTATCGTGCCAATATTGAGTATTATCTTACTGCATTTTGAGGTGTTGCCTGCTGAACAAGTGGTTGTTGCAGCCATTGCGACTTCTTTGGCTTCAATCTTGTTCACCTCGACTTCTTCGGCTATTGCACATCATAAAAATGGTAACGTGCCATGGGAATTAGCTCCTTGGATCATGACAGGTGTGGCTCTTGGCGCCCTAATAAGCGGCTTTATGGCTGCACTTTTACCTGAGCACATTGTAAGAATTGTATTTGCAGTGAGTGTTGTGCTTATTGCACTAAAAATGTTTTTAAGCAGTAAAACCGACACCCCAAGCGAGCGTACTTTACCAAACAAAGGTGTATTAACTATATTAACTACCATTACTGGGGGCCTTTCTGCCATGATAGGTATTGGCGGCGGTGCCCTTTTAGTACCACTTTTGAGCTTTTTTTCGGTCGATATGAAAAAGGCCATTGGCTGCGCATCAGCTTGCGGCATCGTAATCGCCCTATTTGGTTCAATTGGTTATATCAGCTCAGGCAGTAGCCATTTTGCAATGACTGATGGCTTTGCCGGGTTTGTATATTTACCTGCGCTACTTGGTATTGTTTGCACATCTTGGTTTACCGCTCCCCTTGGTGCCAAGGCTACACAGAGCTTACCGGTATCTACCATTAAAAAAGCGTTCTCAGGCCTGCTAGTCATAATGGCTGTAAACATGGTCGTTTAATCATTTTTAGGGGCTTAAAAGCCCCTTATTACAGCAACATCACAAAACCAGTCATTGCTAAAGCTAGAGTTCTTCTGGCTATAAATCGAGCTCAAATTTATCACCAATTAAAAGTTGTTCGAAAAACAAACAAATTACTGCTATACGTTAAACAATCTCTGAAAAGTGTAGAGTTAATATGAAACTAACAGTATCACTTCGAATATTTGGTGGTTTTGCAATATTACTTTTGCTCTCCATAGTTATTTATCTAGTTGCCTTAATGGGAATACGCTCTATCGGTTCCGGGGTTGAACAAATGAGTGAAAAAAGCGTACCTACACTTATTGCAGGCGCAGATCTGGCACAAAACATACTAATCACTGAGTTATCACTGATAGAGCTTTCCACGACTGAAAATGAGCAAGAAGCTACTCGATTACGTGATTTAATAAAGCAAGCAAATGTAAATAATGACTTAGCAATTCAATCACTCAGTCAATTTATTGAACCGAATAGTGACTCATACGCTTTATTAGAAGAAACTAAAACATTAAACACTACCTTTCTTAAAGCGAGTGATCAGGTTATTACCGATTACTTTAAATTACTTACGTTACTCTCTATTACTCAAGAACGCGCTCGAGAGTTTGGAGATATGGGTGATGAAAGCTTAAGCCTTGCATATGATTTAGAGGGGTTAAGTGAAAATGAAAGCACCAATGATTCTATCACTGAGTTTGTCACCCTTATAGAAAGCAGTGTAGATGAAGCGAACGCTGCTTTAACTTCAAATATCACTTTTGAAATACTCAGTATCGAATCTGCTTTAAAAGACTCTAAGGAGGAGTTAAAAGGTTTATTTAATAAATTTTCACAATCGTCAGAACTCAAAGACGATGAGTCTGTTTCTTTGATGGTTGACAATTTAGAGCGATTTTTAGCTGCACTTGTCGGTGACAAAAGTGCTATCAAAGCAAGATTGGATAGCCTAAATCGCAAAAAAGAAGTGTCAGAGCAGCTTAAACAAGCTAAGCATCAGGGCAATAACGCCAGAGAAATACTGATTAGGTTAAACGACAAGATTAAAGTAACCTCCAACGAAATTAAGAATGATGCACTTGAGTCGGTGAATCAAAATCAGTTAATTACCACAATCTTAACGCTGATCACCCTATGCTTGTCTGCATCTGTCGCCTACTTTGTAACTAACTCCATCAAAAAGCCTCTGCATCATGCAGTAACACAAATAAAACAAGCCGCGACTGGAGACATGACCGTTCACTTCACTAAAATGCGTGATGATGAGTTAGGTGAACTCGCTGATAATATGCAAAGCTTGGTTAATTCCTTAAGACACACCTTAAAAGAAATAGCCCATAATTCTAATAGCCTAGCGACCACAGCAGAAGAAACAAATACCATCGCCAAGCAGAGTTTTGACAGTGCCTCTTCTCAAAACGACAAAATGCAGGTGATGACCCACTCTATTGCGGAGATGACTGACACTGTGCAGTCAGTGTCTAACAGTATTCATCACACTTTAGAACAAGTTGAAAAGTCAAATAATGATGCTGAACAAGGGCAAATATTACTCAACCAAAACATAGACAACATTCACTTGCTTGCTGATGCCATTAAGCAATCAGCGACAGTGATAGAAACCCTGAACGATGACACGAATAACATCAGCTCTGTATTAGACATTATTCGAGGCGTCGCCGAACAAACCAACTTATTGGCTTTAAATGCAGCCATTGAAGCAGCTAGGGCTGGAGAACAAGGTCGAGGCTTTGCGGTTGTTGCCGATGAGGTGAGAACCTTGGCGAGTAAAGCCCATGATGCCACTCAAGAAATTCAACAAGCGATAGAGAACCTGCAACAAGGTGCAAAGCAAGCTGTTGCAACCATGTCTAAATCACAGCAAGAAACTCAGCAATGCGTCGATGGCATTCAAAATGTAGATGAGATGCTTGGCTCAATTTTAAGCGGCATCACTAACATTAAAGATATGAGTCAACAAATCGCGACCGCCGCTGAACAACAGAGTATTGCCGCTGTCACGCAAAATGAAAATATGAAAGAGATGCAACACATCACGGAGCTTTCTGCTTCTCATGCTGAAGAAAATAATCAAGCAAGTCAGCAGTTAGCTTCTATGGCCGAAACCCAAAGAGAACTTTTGAGTAAATTCAAAACCTAGGAGCAACCCATGCGATTATTTTTATTATGCTTAATAATTGTCGTCCCTTCTTTTACCTTCAGTGGTGCAACACAGGCTGGTACTTGCGAAATAAAGTACACGCGAACGGCTTGCCCTGGGAAAGAGAAAATTAGTTACAAGAAATGTAAAGGGAAACAAAAATGTTCAAAATTCAAAGAAGCCGCAACTGCAGCTGAGTGTGGCACAATGGCTGTTAAATCATGTCGAAATAAACGCCTAACGGTGACTAAATCTAAAGTCATCAATGCACTGTTTGATGGACAGCAAATTAAAGCAAGTAATGGCAGTGATGACTTTTGTACGGTTTATGAAAAAGCCAACGAGGAATTTAATAAATGTGATGGGTAATAAGATACCTAAAACTTTTGTTCGCTTTTTAAAACGACTTTTCGAGTTGCCATGATGCTTGAATGAATCTAGTCAATCTGGCCCGTGTTTGTCTTTGAAGTTTGAACACAATTCAAAGACAAACACGCCTTAGTATTATTTATTTCAATAAAATTTAAATTAGCTGCTTGTATTAGCATTAGTTACAATAGCGTTGTTATAACTCAGAGATATTTCAATGCTAAAACCTTCTCCGCCACTCACCATTAATGAACTCATGCAACGCGTTGAACAAATTGCAGGGCTAACCTTAGGCGAGATTGCGGCTGACTTTAACTTTAAAACCCCAGAACATTTATTACGTGAAAAAGGCTGGCAAGGTCAATTATTAGAATATGTACTGGGTGCCACCGCAGGCTCAAAACCAGTTCCTGACTTTGAGCACTTAGGCATCGAGCTTAAAACCATACCTATAGGCTTTAATGGCAAACCACTTGAAACGACTTATGTATCGGTTGTTCCGCTCACTAACCTCACTGGGATAACTTGGCAATCGAGTACCGTAAAGAAAAAGCTCACCCATGTTTTATGGCTGCCCATTTTAGCTGAAAAAACCATTCAACCCATAGATAGAACTATAGGCTCTGGTTTTTTATGGCAACCAAGCTTGGCACAAGAGCAGCAATTACAAAGAGACTGGGAAGAACAAATGGAGTTGATTGCACTTGGCCGCATAGATGAAATATCAGGCCATTTAGGTGAGGTGATGCAAATTAGGCCAAAAGCCGCGAACAGCAAAGCGTTAACTGATGTCATTGGGCCAAACGGAACAATGACGCAAACTTTGCCACGCGGCTATTATTTAAAAATTCCGTTTACTACACAGATCCTAGCGAAACAGTTTGGGCTTTAAGCTCAGCTAGGTTATTTCCTGATTCAAGAATACAGCCGCGCCTAACAAGCCCGGTTGTGGCTCTGTGATCACAAACACAGGTGTCTGCTCCGCAATATGAGAAAGGCGCCCTTTTGCAATAAAACGTTCGCCAAAGTCACCTTGTTTTAAAAATTCGATGAACCTAGGCACAATACCTCCAGCGATATAGATCCCACCAAAGCTACTATTAAGTAATGCAAGATTACCTGCAAAGCTGCCTAGCGCTTTACAAAATTGTTGAAGTGCCAAACGACATAAACCACAATTTACTGTAATAGCATTATGCGAAATCTCAGCCGCGCTCAAACTGGTTTTGTGTACCGCAGCATGACTCCCCTCTATAGTGTTTTGGTAATCTACAATCGCACTATAGATCTGCTCTAACCCATAGCCTGATAATAGTTGCTCATAAGAGATCCGTGGTTTTCTGCTATCGAGGTAGTTGAAAATGATCAAGTCCAGCTCATCTACCGGCGCAAAATCAATATGCCCGCCCTCTGAGTTAATACAATGCCAGAAATGATTGCCTTGCATTGTAACCGGTGTGAGGGTCGCAACCCCAAGCCCAGTACCTGGCCCACAAATCGAAATGGTGCTATTAGCTCTGCCCTGCTGTGGCCCTCGAATATGACACTTTTGCTCATCATTTAAAAAAGGTACTGACATCGCGATGGCTTTGTAGTCATTAATTAAATACAAGCTTTGTAAGCCCAACTCTGCCTTAAGCGCAGTTTGCGAAAACGCCCATGGCAAGTTTGTCATTGAGATCCAATCTTCATCGGTCGGACAGGCAATCGCAAGACAAGCATGTAAAGCCTTATCTGCGATTTCTTGTTCAGCAATATACAACTTAAGCACATCTGACAGTTCAGCAAAGTCAGCACATTTATACGTGCTGACATGCGATAACTGGTTGTCTTTCGTTGCTTGCGCAATGCGGATATTGGTACCACCAATATCCGCAACAAGTCTAATTTCAGTTACATTATCCATAATCACTCACACTGAATGCTTGCGGACTTACCTTGCTCAGGCGCAAAGTGAATGTCACTGATAGATAGATTTGCCTTACCGCTTGTAGAAATTGCAAATGGCATAATCACTTGGCTATATTTCAAACCTTGCTTAGCAAAGCAATTTAAGTCAATTGATAAATTCTGCCATTGCGTGTCTGGTAATCTATTCAGCTGCTCTGTGATGTCTACCTGTGCTCGACAGCTACCAGGTTTATCGCCTTCGCTTTCACAATGACTCGAAATGATCACAGGCTGCTCTGCAAGGCCATCACGCATGATCTCAATCACTAACGCGGCATTGCTAGCTTGCATCATAGATAAGTCTTCTCTAAACCAACTTTTGCTGACAAACTCCATACCCGCATTTTCAAGGCCTGTCCAAACCAGTTTGAATGCATCTTCTTGGATATGTTTATCGATTGTGCGGTACTCAAGGCCTTTTAGAGCGATACTGCTCGACATCACAGCTTGATTGTTTGCCTCTGAGAACAAACGCATTTGCCAAGGCGCGAAAATCTTCCCTTTGAATACATAGCTGTTTGCATCTGTACCGTTATCAAGCTCAACTTTTTCACTCAAGCTATTTGATAACACAGACTTATCACCGTACTGCAAACCAAAGCCATAAGGCAGTAATGGTGCATAATCGGTGTCAAAGCGATTTACCGGCTTACTTGGGTGACTAGGCCAAGAGAATGACAATTTACCTTTAAAGTCATTTTGCACCTTACCCGCTTTATCTGTCAGCAGCACATCTGCAACTGCATCGCCTTCAGAGCCCGGTAGCCAAGCAGCGACAAAAGCATCACTGCTATTCAACTCTGGATTGACCCAAAGTGGACGGCCACTGATAAACACTGAAATGACCGGTATACCTTGCGCTTTTAACTTTTGTAATAAGGCTAAATCACGTTTATCACCTTGTTGATATACGAGATTTTCTTTATCACCATGGCCTTCCGCGTATGGCTCTTCACCAAACACCACAATGGCAACATCAGGTTTGTTTTCAAAACTACCATCTTCGCTAAGCGTAACCTTGCCACCAGCAGCTTTGATTTGTTCGGCAAGACCGTCGTAGATTGAAGAGCCACCAGGAAAGTCGGCGTTTTCATTGTTGGTGCCTTGCCAAGTAATTGTCCAGCCACCTGATTGCTTACCAATATTGTTCGCCGCATCGCCCGCAATCAGAATATTCTGCTTAGGTGAAAGTGGCAGCAAACTATCGTTATTTTTGAGTAATACCAAAGATTCTCGTACCGCTTGCTTTGCAACTTCACGGTGCTCAGTATGACCGATCAACTCTGTTTTATTGGCATATGGACGATTTGCAGGACTTGCTTTATCGAATAAGCCTGCACGGAATTTCACACGTAAAATACGCGTTACCGCATCGTCAATGCGTGACATTGGAATAACTCCAGCACGCACTTGCTTGATGGTGTTTTCCATCAAGGGTTTCCATGCATCCGTTGGTACCATGTACACATCAAGACCTGCATTCACCGCTTGCGGACAGTCATGGTTGCTACACCCTTTGATCTGACCATGGCCGTTCCAGTCACCAACCACAAAGCCATCAAAACCCATTTTGTCTTTTAAGACATCGGTAAGCAGGTACTTATTACCGTGAATTTTCTCACCATTCCAGCTATTGAAAGACGCCATTACAGACTGTGCACCCGCAGTCAAACCGCCCACATACCCTTGCGAGTGAATGTTAAATAAATCCAACTCTGAGTCGATGTTATTACCTTGGTCGTCGCCTTTTACCGTACCGCCGTCACCCACAAAGTGCTTAACCGTGCTAATAACACGATCGTCACCTAAGAAATTATCGCCTTGTGTACCCTGTAACCCATGAACAATCGCTGCAGCATACTCTTTCACTATTTCAGGATCTTCAGAGTAACCCTCATAAGTTCGACCCCATCTATCATCGCGAACTGTTGCAACAGTAGGCGCGAACACCCAATCGATACCGGTTGCCATCACTTCTTTTGCGGTCACTTCGGCAATTTTTACAATCAAGTCTGGATTATTTGCCGCACCTAAACCTATGTTGTGCGGGAACAGCGTCGCGCCAATCACATTGTTGTGGCCGTGCACTGCATCTGTACCCCACATGGTTGGAATGTTGATGCCATCAAGCGAGTCATCAACCGATGCCTGATACATCGCCTCTGCTAAATCAACCCAATCTTTCACACTGGAATGTTTATTGTTATTTGGAAATGCACCACCACCATTGAGGTATGAACCAAAGCCATAGCGACGCATATCTTCTACGGTGATGTCGCGGATCTCAGGTTGGATCATTTGCGCTATTTTTTGCTCTAACGTCATTTTTACTAGTAGTTCAGCAACTTTACGCTCAATCTCTGGGTCTTTTTTAACTTCAGAGTTAATTGTCGGCCAAATATCTAAACCAGACTTTTCTACTTCAACAGTGTCATTTTGTTTTGCACATGATGCCAACAAACCTGTGACCATCACTGCAACTAATGATTTCTTTAAACGCTTCATTTTATTACCTCTCAGAAGAGCTATTTACAGGTTTATGGCCTTTTAAGCCGAAGTAGCCAATGAACACATAACACAGTGCTGGCAATAAGAAAGACAGTTGAACACCGACGACATCGGCAAGCATGCCTTGGAATAATGGCACGATTGCACCACCAACAATGGCAAGACAAAGTAAGCCTGCGCCATGACTCGCTGCATCGCCTAATTTATTGATTGCTAAACTGAAGATGGTTGGGAACATGATTGAATTGAATAAACCGACAGCCAAAATTGACCACTTCGCCACAGCGCCGTCTGACATCACTGCAACCACAAGCAAGACAATGGCCATCACAGCATTGAATGCCAGTACTTTACCCGCTGCGATTTTTTGCATCACAACAGCACCGATAAAGCGACCAATCATGGCACCGCCCCAGTAGTAGGCGATTAACTTAGCGGCTTGCGCTTCATTCAAACCAGCAATATTTGGGTCGTGTAAAAAGTTAACTAAAAAACTACCAATGGCGACTTCCGCACCTACATATAAAAAGATGCCAATTGCGCCGAGTTTAAGGTGGGTATATTTCAGTGCGGTTTGAATTGACGGAGTTGATTGTTCACTTTTACCCAGCTCAGGCAACTTAATAAATGCAAATACCACTGCCAAAGCCAATAGCGTCAGTGCTAAAAATAAGTAAGGGATCTGAACCGCTGTCGCATCAGTTTGCGCAGCTGCATTGGTCTCTGAGAAAATCAGCCAAGCACCAAAAAATGGCGCGACGGTTGTACCTAAAGAGTTAAACGCTTGCGTCATAGTCAAACGTGAAGAAGCGGTTTTTGCAGGCCCAAGTGCACTGACAAAAGGGTTAGCAGACACTTGTAATACCGTGATTCCCGCGGCAAGTACAAATAGCGCCCCTAAGAATAAGGCATACACGCCCAAAGCCGCGGCAGGATAAAATAAAAAGCACCCAAGACTGGCTATTGCAAGGCCCGTTATTATGCCCTTTTTAAAGCCAATTTTACTCACTAAAGTGCCTGCAGGGATCGACACGATAAAATAAGCGCCAAAGAAGCAAAATTGCACTAGCATGGCTTGAGTGTAAGTGAGGGAGAAAGCGTTTTTTAAATAAGGAATTAAAATGTCATTTAGACAGGTAATAAACCCCCACATAAAAAACAAAGTGGTTAAGGTGATCAACGCAAAAGTATTATTCTGCGGTTGTTCAACCTGATTGTTTGTATCAAAAGTACCTATAGAGCTTGCCATAGTCATATTCCAGCATGCCAAACCCGAGCGCTCGCATATAGAGGTTGCTAGCACCTGAGTTTTAATTAATCTTGAATGGCTTACCTCAAAAATGAGGTAAGCACTTGTTATGAGTTATATTGAATTAATTGAACGAATAACGAACACCTACCGCATAACGAGGGCCATATTCTCTTGCAAATAAGAACTGACGCTCGTAACGTCCATAGCCTTGCTCTGTTTCGTTATTCAAGTTGATGCCTTCAAAGAACACCGTCACTTGGTCGTTCAGATCATAGTTCACACTCATATCCCACTGTCCAAATGCCTTAGCAAATTGTGGTGGGTTATCTGAAGAGCCCTGATCTTGACCAACACCAATCAAGTATTCATCACGCCATGCATAAGTTAACTTGATTGATAGCCCGTCTTTTTCATAGAAAGCTTGGAAGTTTGCTGAATCGCTCAAACCCGTTAATGGGGTTTGCTGGTCTAAACTGTTTACATCGAATTCAACATCACCGTTTACGAAAGTCGCATTCACGCCTACGCCAAAACCTGTCTCACCTATTAGGTGCTGAACAGCAACTTCAATACCATCTACTGACTTAGTATCTGGCGCATTAAATGGACGAGTGATGTCCCATACCATCAAAGGATCATCCGCGTTTGGTGTGATATAGCCTTGCTCGTTTAATGTTGAACCATTCGCTTGCATTTGAGCAAAAATAGCATCATTGGTAGCTTGCTCTCCTCGACCTTCAATATCAGCAACTGCTTGGTTCCAACGAGGGCCTTTGTAAATGTCATTAAAGCCTTCAATAGTAGTAGACACAATTTGGCTACCAATGAAGTTTTTAACCGATTTATCAAAATAACCAATCGCCGCGTAGCTGCCTTCTGCGTAATAGTACTCTAAGCTTAAGTCAAAATTTGTAGACTCAAATGGTAACAAGTTAGTGTTACCTTCACTCGCGTTGCGCGAGCCAATTTTTGGACTACCAGATAGGCTACGACCGCCTGCTAAATCGCCTAAAGGCGCACGCGAAATGGTTTTACCCCAAGAAACACGTGACACTAAGTCGTCGGTTAACTCCACTTTAATATCAAGCATAGGCAAAAACACATCATGTTCACCAGTTAGCGTGAGTGTGTTGTTTTCACCTGGGAGGTATTGAGTATGCCATTCACTGCCGCCTTTCCACCAAACTGAAGTTGGAACTGGTTGGAATACATCACTGGTTACGTCTGTTTCTTCGTAACGTACACCTGCATTTAACTGCACAGGAAAATCTGCAACTTCAAACTCCCAGAAACTTGATAAATAAATACTGGTGGTTTCTTCTGTAACCGAGCCCTTCGAGAAAGTACCCAAATCGTGATATGCGGTTGTTGCGAAGTAATCGTCACCACCTAACAATTCATTGGTTAAAAACGCTTCAGAGCGTGCTACAACTTCATCAAAGTCGAAGGTGTAATAATAATGCGGATTTAAATCACTGCCACCACCAGCAAAGGCATCTAAGAAATCGCTGGTATCGTGTTTAGTGAACATGCCATCTGGGAACATTTCAGGCCAAGAAGGGTTAAACAAAAAGCCACCAATTAAGCCACTCCAAGCATTAGAACCACTCATTTCCTGTTCGGTACGTGCAACACCAAATTGAATATTTACTAAGCCAATATCGTCATAGTAAACATCCCAAACACCGTCTAATTGAATCTGATCAACAGTTGCTTTACCAGGAGAATGAATAAATTGACTAAAGTGTGAATCCATTTCACTGGCTAGCAATTCGTTTGTACCATTTTTCCAAAGGATATTCGCGTGAGGTACTTCACCGGTACGATAGTCGTACATTTTTGTAATAAGCTGGTCTGATCCTAAAACTAATGAACCATGGCTGCCTAAGCCTTTGTCTGCACCATTATCTGTCTCGCTTTGAGAATCATGGTAGTCCAAGGTCAGCTTCAAAGAATCTGTCACTTGCCAATCAAAGTTAAAGCCTAAAGAGCGCTCTTCTACTTCTGTTGTCGCACGAGAGGCTGTAAAAGAACCATCATTACCGCCGATATCTGCATAAATAACGGTGCCATTTTCATCTAGCTCATACGCATTGATATTGCCACCATAGTCGTTCCACATACCCCAACCGATAGAGTTCATACCTGTTACAGCTTTGGTACCAACATAGTCTAATGTGAATACCATGTCATCAACTGGTGCATATTGGAAAACTACATGCCCATTGGTGCGCTCTCGTTGAAAATCGGCAATACCATAGTTCATATCTCGCGGGAAGAAGTGGTTACCAACACGGTTGCCATCAGCGTCTAGAGGACGAGGATCGACTACTTTATCTTCATCTAAATTGCTAGGTAAATCGACATTTGCTTGCCAACCTTGAATATTAGCCCCTTGCTGTTGAAAATCACGACGATGATGGTTAAAAGAAATGGCAAAGCCCACTGTATCATCTAGATATGTGTTTGAATAAAGTGCTGAGAACTCAGGGGTGACATCCTCACCCGCTTCATTTGATGAATCATGAATAGCCTTAGCCGAAACCGAAAACTTCTCTGTTGCGCTGTTAAGAGGTTTTGCAGTCACAATGTTGACCGTTGCACCCAAACCACCTGTTGGGTTGTCAGCTCGCGCTGTTTTATAGACTTCTAATGCAGACACACCGCTTGAAGATAAATTTTCAAAGCTATAAGAGCGAGTATTACCCGTACCAGGCATTTGACGACCATTTAAAGTTACTAGGTTAAAGTCAGGACCGAAACCACGTACCGTGATTTGGCTACCTTCACCATTACTTCGGCTAACTGCAACACCCGTAATACGTTGTAGTGACTCAGCCAAGTTAGTATCTGGAAACTTACCCATTTCTTCAGCTGAAATAGCATCAACAACACCCGACATATCACGCTTTACATTCATCGAGCGGATCAAACTGCCTTTGATGCCTCGTACTTCAATGACTTCTACGTCTTTTTCTTTATCTGCTTCGTTCGCAAACACGTTGGCTGTAAAGCCTGTGCTTAATGCCGCACATACATAAAGTGCGATTTTTGATTGTTGGAATTTGAATGTGTTCATAATTACCCTACTAAAATCTTGCTCAGTGAGGAGCGTGAACAAGCACGCTCGACCTTATCGGTTAGTGTTAAAGTGCTTTGATCATCACGTTATCTACGCGATAAACCGCACCCTCTCCCGCTCCCCAAGCAGGGAAGAACATTAAGATATCGATGGCACTGATATCTAAACCAGCATCTGATAAATCTTTTAATGAATAGGTGTATGTTTGCCATTCACCGACCACAGGTGCTTTGCCTTCTTGGCTGCTGCTTAAAGGTAATTCAGCAAAGCTGCTCGCACCCAGTGATTCAATTTTAAATAACCAAGCTGCGTCTGCATTATTTGGTGCTGTTACTACTTTTAGCTCAAATTGTACAACGCCAGTTTCAAACAACGCTGATGCATCAATAAAGTGTTCATCTTCAGCAAATAAGCCAAGAACGGTAGGCTCTGCACCCACTTTAAACTCAGCTGTCATACCATGTGCTGTATCGTCGTTTTCGAGCGTTGGCGTAGAACCGCCGCAGCAATCCCAAAGCGACCACTTTTCTTTCACATCATCAGCAAATAATACATGTCCCATGAATGCATCAGACGCATTTGGATCGTATATTTTCACATTATCAACACGGTAAATCGCACCGGCACCTTGACCCCATGCAGGGAAAATCATTAACACATCAATTGCGCTTACATCTAAACCTGCATTCGCTAAGTCAGATAATTTAAATGTATACTTTTGCCACTCACCCACAACAGGTGCGGCTTGCTCCACACTGGTTGATAAATCTACTTCAGCAAATGATGCAGCATCCACTGACTCAACTTTAAATAACCAAGGAGCCTCGGCATTATCAGGTGCATTAGTGATTTTCATTTCAAATTCGATCACACCGTTTGACAGAATTGATGTCGCATCGAACGGGCTCACTGAACCACCATCAAGTATATTGTCAGCACGAGAAATAAAGCCCATTACCGTCGGTGAATCACCAATTTTAAATTCAGCTACATTGCCATGCGAATCATCATCCAGCTCAACTGTAGGTGTTGAACCACCACAACAGTCCCATAACGGCCAGCTTGGATTTTGATCATTTTCAAAAATTGTTAGCTTAGGTGAAGCAGCAGTGCCTGAATCCTCAATTTTTAAATTAGCTATACGATACTGTGCCCCTTCGCCGGTGCCCCAAGCAGGAAAAATCATAACAACATCAATGGCACTTAGATCAAGACCACCATCTGCTAGTGCTTGAAGAGAAAACTCAAAGGTTTGCCACTGTCCAACTACAGGCTCAGTACCTGATATATTTTGTGAAAGAGGGATTTCAATCGCTGTTGTGCCTTCTGAGCTTTCTAACTTAAGCATCCAAGTCGAATCTGCATTATTCGGTGCAGTTACTATCTTCATGTCGAAACTAAGCTTGCCTGTTTCAATCATTGGCGATGCATCAAATGGCGATGGTTTGCCCGCTTCGTCAGTAATAAATGCCTCTCGTGTGATAAAACCATTTACTGTTGGCTCTGCACCGACAACAAACTCAACCACATTGCCTTTCATTTCATCTTCAACAACTTGTGGTGTTGAGCCGCCACAACAATCCCATGCTGGCCAGTTAGGATTAAACGAACCATCAAAAATTGTTAAATTTTGAGCAACGCCAGTTGATGGCGGTGATGGAATGGGTGCTTTACCTTCTACTAGAGCATCGTCTATTGAATCATAGCCTGCACGAACCGTTTCACATCCTTTACCTGTATCAACATTCTGCTGACATTGATAAACACGTACAAAGTCGATTTCGAATGTTTGACCATTCTCAAACGCGCTTGCATCAACACCTGTCTCGTTGACGTTTTCAGGCCAATTTCCACCTACTGCAAAGTTCAATAACATATGGAATTCTTGGTCATATGGCGCATTACTATAATGAGTCGTTAACTCGCCGCTTACTTGGTCAAAATATTCAGCAAACCAACCACGGTGTTTTAGACCAACCGTTTCGCCTTTTGAGTTAGTACGAATTTCAGAGCGTCGCTGTGTTGCATATAGATAATCATCCACATACCAACGGATCTCACCTTCTTGCCACTCAATTGCATACGTATGGAAATCATCAGCTGGGTTAGCAGCATCTGGTAATTTGTACGCTTTGCCCGAATTCACATTATCAGGCCAATCTTTACCATAATGCAGTGTGCCATATACGTGGCTCTCTGGGTTGCCATCGGCATCTTTGGCTTTTAAATTTACCGCTTCAACAATGTCGATTTCACCAGATTTTGGCCAACCACCATACAATTCATCAGTCGGAAGTAACCAAAATGCAGGCCAACTACCTTGACCACTTGGTAGCTTTGCACGGATCTCAAAGCGGCCATATTTAAAATCAGCTTTATTTTTGGTAACCATTCTTGCTGAGGTATAAGGCTGTTGTGCACCTTCAGCGGCAGGTAACGCAACGATTTTCAGCGTACCGTCACTGACAAAAGAGTTTGCTTCATCTTCTGTGTAGCACTGTTTCTCGGCGTTACCACCGCCTAAACAATTAACCTCATGAGTCCATTTTTGACCATCGATTGATGTGCCGTCAAACTCATCACTCCAAACTAACTTCCAATCACTCACTGGTGCTTGAGGATTGATTGTTGTTGGATCTGTTTTCGTCTCAGCACCACCGCCGCATCCCACTAAGGTAGATACTGCGATTAAGGCACCAACATGTGAAAAATGCTTTGCAACTTTTATCATAATGTGTGTTCCAAATATGCGACTTTGTTGTCATAACAATTCATGAGGTAAGTTTTAATATCTTATTATTGATGATTTCTCATAAATTGCGCATGGTGTGCAGTAAACAGACAAGCATGTAAACTGCGCCTGACTTTATCCTGTTCCATTAACCTCATTGTTACAATGCAGATTCGTTATCATGAAATAGAGCTGAGACGCCCGTGACATGCGTCAAAATAGTGCGCGACAAAACGAAACAAAATTACGACGAAACGTGTAAGCCTTTTGTTGCTTGGGTTAATGAAGTGTTTTTATATTAGGGTCGTGCGCCATATTGGCGCACTTATTTGATGAGTTGCTTTGAACTGATGCAGTTCAAGTATTATATGTTAGGTGAGTGTGAAATCAGGCTTAGTTTATAACTGGCTTTTCCGCAATAAAATTTTGCAAAACTGGGCTGTAATTTCGGCTGACTTTTAGCTCAATATCGTCATTCAAAGTAACAATACTCTCGTTATTTCGAAGCGGCTTGATGCTTATAACGTGATTTAAATTAATTATGGTCGATTTATGAATTCGTGCGAACTGTTTTTCATCTAATAATGACTGTAATTTCTTCATGGTGATCCGTAATACATGGGTGTCTTTTTCGGTGTGGACACACATATAATCACCCGCCGCATCCACCCATTTTATTTCTTTAACTGGAACGAGCACTTTTTCATTATCGCTGTTCTTTATCACTATCTCTTGATTGATAGAGATAGGAAGGGGCTCATCGGTTTCTAGCCACTCTTCTAATTCACTTACTTCGATGCCTGAGGTTTCTCCTAATGCATTAAGCAGTTTAAATTTTTCTTTTTCGGCTTGATGGGGGTTTTGTCGCTCAAGTATTCTCGATACCGTTTTTTGCAAGCGACCTAAATTGGCAGGCTTAAGCACATAATCAATGGCATTAAGCTCAAATGCTTCAATAGCATACTCACTATAAGCACTGACAAACACTATCATAGGCAAGGTATCAGACTGCATTGCCTGAACTACTTCAATGCCATTCAACCCGGGCAACTGTAAGTCTAAAAATAACACGTCAGGCTCTAAAGTTTGACAAAGCTTGATGGCTTCGTCGCCATTTTCAGCCTGACCAATTACTTTTATTTCAGGAATTTTCGCCAGACGAAGACATAGTCCCTCGAGGGCTAATGGTTCATCATCAACAATTACAGCCGTTAACTGTTTAGTCATTATTCACCTCATAAGGCATCGTCATCGTCACTGTGCTTCCTCTTTCCTGATTAGGTGTCAAAGTCACCTCACACTCGCCATTGAACATCACATCTAATCTAGAGCGGGTATTTTGCAAACCTATTCCAAACCCTTTACTGTGTAATTCTTTTACAGCTTGACCTGTATCCATTATTTTAATTATTAAACTCTCGTCGCTTTTATATGCCTTAAAAGTGATCTCAGCACCTTCTTTGCTTGGCTCTACCGCATACTTAACCGCGTTTTCGATAATGGGCTGACAAAGCATATTGGGCAGTACACAATGCTTTACGTCTTTATCTACGTCAAAGTTTACTTTAAGGCGTTTACCAAACCGGACCTTTTCAATCGACAAATAAAGTTTTAATAACTCCAATTCGTCTTTCATTGAACTGTTACTCTGTTTTGTCGCTTCTAAAGAATGTCGGAAAAAGTCACATAATTTGTCTAACATCTCTGACGCTGT
Organism: Pseudoalteromonas sp. AWM4_233; assembly: GCF_056158285.1. Classification (NCBI taxonomy): domain Bacteria; kingdom Pseudomonadati; phylum Pseudomonadota; class Gammaproteobacteria; order Alteromonadales; family Pseudoalteromonadaceae; genus Pseudoalteromonas; species Pseudoalteromonas sp. AWM4_233. The sequence goes on from NZ_JBSWSZ010000001.1 coordinate 2,436,852, forward strand.
GTCGTTTTCTTCTTTTAAGATCAGCGTCGAAATCGCATTCATTGTGTTAAACATAAAATGCGGATTGAGCTGATAACGTAACATTTCGAGTTGCGCGTCTTTAGCCAAAGTCTGCGCTCTTAATAATTGTTCATGCTCTCTTTGTAACTTGCTGTTGTAAAGCATAATGAAGAAGATTGACGTCCACACAAACATGGTTGCTAAAGAGAACAATAACCAACCACCGAATTCAAGCATATTCCATGCTTCATTCCACTGCTGGCTATGTACTATTACTTTGTAACTACCTAGCTTAATAATGTTATACAGTAAACCAAGCACTGCAGCCGATGAAAAACTCATTATTAAAGTTTGCTTCAAAGTATTGTGAATAACTCTTTGAATAAACAACCACTGCAATAAGGAAAGACAAAAACCACTGAGTGTTTCGACAATTAAGTTAATTATCTGACCAACTAGGTTAAAATCGGGAGAATCAAATTGCGGACGAATAATGGCAATAAAAACCACAAGCATGTAACCAAGCCAGCCACCTATCTGTAAGCTCCAAAATTGCTTAGACAACCTTTTAAAAGCGGAAGATTCTAATTCTAGCGGATTGCTGTCTGTAAGATGGGCTTTATTGAAAACGTTCAAAACGTGCTCTATTTATCATTCTTCTTTAATTACTTTATTCAATAGAAATAAATAGGCAAGCAGAAAAGCGAAATGTATAAAACACAGGCACAAAAAAGCCGCCTTTTTAGGCGGCTTTTATAAAATCAGTTAAAAATTACTGACCTTTGATTTCGCTACGACCGTTGTAAACAGCTTTGTCACCTAACGCCTCTTCGATACGAAGAAGTTGGTTGTACTTAGCTACACGGTCTGAACGACATAGTGAACCAGTCTTGATCTGGCCTGCAGAAGTTGCAACTGCTAAATCAGCAATAGTCGCATCTTCAGTTTCACCTGAGCGGTGAGAGATAACCGCAGTGAAGCCAGCTTCATGTGCCATTGCAATTGCTTCAAGTGTTTCTGTAAGTGAACCAATTTGGTTAAACTTGATAAGGATTGAGTTACCGATGTTCTCATCGATACCACGCTTAAGGATCTTAGTGTTCGTTACGAATAAATCGTCACCAACTAGTTGAACCTTGTCACCAATCTTATCAGTTAATACTTTCCAACCAGCCCAGTCACTTTCGTCAAGACCGTCTTCGATTGAAACGATTGGGTAACGAGCAGCTAGATCTGCTAAGAAGTCAGCAAAACCTGCAGAGTCGAATGCTTTACCTTCACCTTTCAGGTCATATTTGCCGTCAACATAGAACTCAGACGCCGCACAGTCTAGTGCAAGTGTGATGTCTTTGTTTAGCTCGTAACCTGCAGCTGCAACAGCTTCAGCGATTACTTCTAGTGCTTCTTCGTTTGACTTAAGGTCAGGTGCAAAACCACCTTCATCACCTACTGCCGTGTTAAGACCACGTGCATTAAGTACTTTCTTAAGGCTGTGGAAGATTTCTGCACCCATGCGAAGTGCTTCACGGAAGCTAGACGCGCCAACAGGCTGGATCATGAATTCTTGAATATCAACGTTGTTATCAGCGTGCTCACCACCGTTGATGATATTCATCATAGGTACTGGCATTGAGTACTTACCTGAAGTACCGTTGATGTCAGCGATGTGCTCGTATAACGCAACACCTTTATCTTCTGCAGCTGCTTTAGCTACTGCTAAAGATACAGCTAGAATAGCGTTTGCACCTAATTTTTCTTTGTTTTCAGTGCCGTCTAAGTCAATCATGATTTGATCGATTACGCGCTGCTCTGTCGCGTCTTTACCAGCTAGTGCTGATGCGATGTCGTTATTGATGTAGTTAACAGCAGTAAGTACGCCTTTACCTAGGTAGCGTGACTTATCACCATCACGTAATTCAAGTGCTTCGCGAGTACCTGTAGACGCACCTGATGGTGCACACGCACGGCCCCAAGCGCCTGACTCTAAATGTACATCAGCTTCAACGGTTGGGTTACCGCGAGAGTCCATAACCTCACGACCAATCACTTTAACGATTTTTGACATCTTGATTCCTCTTATTCCCATAGTGGTGATAATGTTTTATTGATAGCTATTTTCCTGTATAGGATTAAATAACCTTGTTACCTAACCCCATAATAACCATTGGTCTGCATTGTTTAAATTGAATAAAAATAACGCTGCACAGCAATGTTTATTACACACCAACTATTATTAAAAAATACGTAGCTGGTTTAGAGACAAAAAAGCCGTGCAAACGCACGGCTTCTCCAGATTATTTTTCAGCTTTCTGGTGAGCAAATGCTGCACCCACAAAACCTTCAAATAACGGGTGACCATCACGAGGTGTCGAGGTGAACTCAGGGTGGAACTGAGCTGCAATGAACCAAGGGTGATCTTTATTTTCGATAATTTCAACGAGCTTCTTATCTTCAGACAAGCCTGTGAAGTGTAGGCCCGCTTTTTCAAGACGCTCAATATAATTGTTGTTCACCTCATAACGGTGACGGTGACGTTCTGTGATTTCAGCATTGCCGTACACTTCACGAACTTTTGAACCTTCTTTTAAGTGACAAAGCTGTGCACCTAGACGCATTGTGCCACCTAAATCAGACGCTTCATCACGTACTTCTACGTTACCTTCTGAATCTAACCACTCAGTGATTAGACCAACAACTGGATGCGCTGATTCTGCATCGAACTCTGTTGAGTTTGCACCTTCAAGACCTGCAACGTTACGCGCATATTCAATTAGCGCAACCTGCATACCTAAACAGATACCAAGGTAAGGTACTTTGTTCTCACGTGCATATTTAGCCGCTAAGATTTTACCTTCAACACCACGGCCGCCGAAACCACCTGGTACTAAGATAGCGTCTAAGTCTTGTAATAACTCAACACCTTTGCTTTCGATATCTTGTGAATCAACGTATTGAATGTTGACTGTTACACGGTTTTTAAGACCCGCGTGCTTTAACGCTTCATTTACTGACTTGTATGCATCTGGTAGTTCAATGTACTTACCAACCATACCAATTGTCACTTCACCAGTTGGGTTAGACTCTTGATAAAGAACCTGTTCCCACTCAGCTAAATCAGCTTCTGGTGCTTCAATGTAGAAACGACGACACACTAGGTTATCAAGATCTTGTGATTTTAATAACGCTGGGATCTTATAAATGCTGTCTACGTCTTGAAGTGAAATAACCGCTTTTTCTTCTACGTTAGTGAAAAGTGCGATCTTTGCACGTTCGTTAGCTGGCAGCTTACAGTTAGAACGACAAACTAGAATATCTGGTTGAATACCAATAGAACGAAGTTCTTTTACTGAGTGCTGAGTTGGCTTAGTTTTAACTTCACCAGCAGCACCAAGGAATGGTACTAACGTTAAGTGCATGAATAATGCGTGTTCACGACCAAGTTCTGTACCAAGCTGACGAATCGCTTCTAAGAACGGTTGTGACTCGATATCACCTACAGTACCGCCAATCTCAACGATCGCGATGTCATAACCTTCTGCACCTTCAATTACGCGGCGCTTGATGTCATTAGTGATATGTGGAATTACCTGAATTGTCGCGCCTAGGTATTCACCTTTACGCTCACGACGAAGCACGTCTTCAAAAACACGACCTTGCGTGAAGTTGTTGCGCTTTGTCATTTTGGTGCGAATGAAACGCTCGTAGTGACCTAAATCTAGGTCAGTTTCAGCACCGTCTTCAGTTACATAAACTTCACCGTGCTGAATTGGGCTCATTGTACCCGGATCCACATTGATATAAGGATCCAGCTTAAGAATAGTTACGTTTAAGCCACGGGCTTCTAATATTGCTGCCAACGATGCTGCGGCAATACCTTTACCCAAAGACGAAACAACCCCGCCCGTTACGAAGATAAATTTTGTACTCATGCGAACCCTAGAATATCAGGAAAATGGAATTTTAAATAAGAATCAAGACGGGGCGATAGTATAGCAAAGCACTTAGCATCAATCCACAAAAATTTAGTGTTAGCGCTTTAAATAATGACAAGTAAGACCTCAAAAAATCGTCTTCATTATTTACCTAATGCCCTCTTATTCTTTTGCGCTTTTCTTCACAAGCTCCCAAGCCTCATCCATTTCTTCAAGGCTTGACGACTCTAGCCTTTTCCCTTGTTGTTTAAGTACGGCTTCAACTTGGGCAAATCTGCCTACAAATTTATCAGTCGCGTTTCTCAGTATTTGTTCGGGGTCGTGTTTAGCATGGCGGGCCACATTAACTGTCGCAAACAGTAGATCACCTATTTCTTCAGCTGAGTGATCGGACTGAGGGTTTTCTGCAAGTGCTTCGCTCACTTCAGCCACTTCTTCAGATACTTTTTCAAGTGCCCCATGGTAATCTGGCCAATCAAAACCGAGGTTTGCAGCGCGCTTTTGTACTTTTTTGGCACGCGTTAATGCAGGGAGTACTTTTGGAATGTCATGCCATAGAGGTTGCTCAGATGAACTCTGCTTTGCGGCTTTTTCTTGATCTTTAATCGCCTGCCATTGTTGCTCGAGCTCTTCATCAGTTAATGTTTTTTGCTCTGAAAATACATGTGGGTGCCTGCGAACTAGCTTATTGTTTAAACCTTCAACCACCTCGTTGAAATCAAACAGCCCTTGCTCTTTGGCCATTTGCGCATAAAAAATAACTTGGAACAATAAATCACCCAACTCATCTTTGAGGTCCATCATATTGTCGCGCTCTATGGCATCAGCCACTTCATAGGCTTCTTCTAAAGTATGCGGCACAATGGTTTTAAATGTTTGGGCTTTATCCCAATCGCATCCTTTTTTAGGATCACGAAGTGTTTGCATGATATTGAGCAATTTATCGATTTCAGTTTGATTCATTTTTTAAACACTTATTTTTAAAACAATAAAGTCGGCAAATGCCGACTTTATTAAATTGATATTTTTTGCGGTTAATGCTGTCGCTTTGCTTCAAATACGCCATCAATTTGAACCAACTTAGTGATCAAGCGATTCATTGAAGACAGATTAGAAACCTCTATTTGCATCAGGAACACTGCAATATTTTGCTCATAGTTAGTTTGCAAGTTCATGTTTAATACATTCACTTTTTCATTGGCCAATACTGAGCTAATATCACGAATAAGCCCTTGCCTGTCCTGCGCCTCAATGCGTAAGTTCAACGCATAAGATGACTTAATATCATCTGACCAACTGACAGCTATCTCACGCTCAGGATGTTGCTCGCAAATGTGTGCAAACGACTCACAATCACTACGATGCACTGCAATGCCACGGCCTTGGGTGATATAACCTACAATTTCATCGCCTGGTACTGGCTGACAACATTTGGCCACATGGCTCAATAGGCTACCCACCCCATCGACCACAATACCGTTTTTATCGCCTTTCACCTTTTTGCGAGCAGTGATCTTTAACGTATCTTCAGGCTCAGGCTTAGCTTGGATAAAGTTTAAGAATTGGTTGATGCGAACATCACCCGCCCCCAATGCCACCATTAAGTCGTCAAGCTCTCTAAAATTAAAACGCTCAACCGCAGGCTCTAAGTCTTTATAGGTAAGATCTAGTTTCGATAAATGCGAATCTAGCATCTCTTTACCCGCTTGTAAGTTTTTATCTCTGTCTTGCTGCTTAAACCAGTGATGGATTTTACTGCGAGCACGAGACGAGAAAATATAACCTAGGCTTGGGCTTAACCAATCACGACTTGGCGCTGGATTTTTCTGGGTTAAAATTTCAACCTGATCGCCGGTTTTTAGCTTATAAGTAAACGGAACTATTTTACCAAACACTTTAGCACCCACGCAGCGGTGGCCGACATTAGAGTGAATATAATAAGCAAAATCGAGTGGCGTCGCACCTAGTGGCAAGTCAAAAATATCGCCTTTAGGAGTGAACACGTAAACCCTGTCTTCAACCACTTGGTTTTTCAGCTCATCGGCTAAGTCACTGCCATCAACCACTTCTTCTTGCCATTGAAGTAGCTTACGCAACCAACTGATTTTCTGCTCATAACCTGAGCCTCGCCCAGGTAAAGCACCTTCTTTATACATCCAGTGGGCTGCAACGCCAAGCTCAGCATCTTGGTGCATTTCTTCAGTACGAATTTGGATCTCGACTGTTTTACCTTCAGGACCAAACACCACAGTATGGATAGACTGGTAACCGTTTTGTTTTGGTGTGGCAACGTAGTCGTCGAACTCTTTTGGCAGATGACGCCAACTGGTATGTACTATACCAAGCGCTGCATAACAGTCTTGAATTTCATCAACCACGATGCGCATCGCTCGAATATCGAAAAGCTGGTCAAATTCATAGTTCTTTTGCGACATCTTCTTATAGATGCTGTAAATGTGCTTCGGGCGACCATAAACCTGCGCTTTGACGCCTGCTTCGGCTAGTTTACTAGAGACCAGATTCACCATGTTTTCCATATAGGATTCACGGTCTAAGCGCTTATCAGATAGCTGCTTTGCAATACGCTTATAAGTTTCTGGGTGAAGATAGCGGAATGATAAGTCCTCAAGCTCCCACTTAAGCTGACCTATACCTAAACGGTTAGCTAATGGTGCAAAGATATTCGCAGTGGCTTTTGCTGTCACGACACGCTCTTCTTCATCCGCGTTTTTTACTTCACGTAAATGACAAATTTGTTCAGCTAATTTAATAACTACCGCTCGTACATCTTCAACCATCGCCAATAACATACGGCGAATGTTATCAATCTGTACATTGCCTTTCCCCTGATGCGCTAAGATGCTGATTGTCGCCATTTGCTCAACGCCCTGCAACAGCAAAGCAACGTTGTCGCCGAGTTCTTCTTTTACATCATCAAAACTGATTAACCCTTCAAGAAAATAAGGCGTTAAATAAGCGGATGCCAAAGACTCAGGATCAAAATTCAACTCCGCAAGGATTTCCACCATCTCAACGGCTTTATTCAAGGTCGTTGCATTCACATCAGAAGGACATAAAGCATGGGCTCGGTCTAAATATGAGAGTTTATCGTCTGACAGGTTCAGAAGATCTAGCCGAGCCGAAAAATCGGCTGGTAAATGAGTTTGATGTGATTGGCGGGTTGCAACCATCTGCATTACCTCCTTTGGAACAACGCCATTGTCTCTATATGCCCCGTGTGAGGAAACATATTCATAAGTCCCACTTTACTGATTGTGAAGCCAGCTTCAAGTACTAAAGCACTATCTCTCGCTAAAGTAACTGGATCGCACGATACATAGAGGATTTTTTCGAACTGCTTAAGTGGTAATTGCTTCAATACCTCATAAGCACCAGTACGAGATGGGTCTAAAATCAATACATTCGCTTGTTTATCGAACCACGTGGCACTTGAGATATCATCCGTCAGGTCAAAACATTCAAAAGAGACATTTTCAAGCTGATTTTGTGCTGCATTTGACTTGGCTCTTTGTACTGAGCTATCAACCCCTTCAACACCTACAACGTGCTTAGCATGTTTGGCTGCAAGCAAAGAAAAGTTACCAATACCGCAAAACAAATCTAATACGATGTCTTGTTCATTGAGTGCCAACCAATCTAATGATTGCATCAGCATTTTTTCATTCACTTCACCATTGACTTGAATGAAGTTATTCAGTTGGAAGCCAAATTCAACCCCATCAACTTGATAATTTGGAATCTGTGCGTATGCAATAGGTGCTTTTCCATCATCCCATAAAACCTGTACACCTAAGTCGCTTAACGCTGTCATTAATGTCTGTTTCGTATTGTCATCAATGGCTTTGGTATGCCTTATCAGTACAAACACACCGTTATCCGCTTCACAAAGCTGCACATGACTAATTGAATGAAGTTTTACATTGTCTGTGATAGCAAGTCTGAGTTGCGCAAATACTTCTTTAAAAGCAACATTTAAAACTGGGCAACTATCGACTTCAACTATTTGCTTACTTTTTTGCGCTCTAAAACCCAGTTTGAATTGCTTGTTTTTTTTATCTGTAATACAAGCTATTCGGGCTGAGCGACGGTAATGTTTATCATCACTGGTGATAGCTTGTTGCCAAGCTAGATGCGTTTCTTTTGCAAACTTTTCAAATAGTTTACTAACGGCTTGTTGTTTATGAGCGATTTGACTGTTCACTTCTAGGTGCTGTAACTGACATCCACCGCACACACCATAATGTTGGCAAAAAGGCTCGATACGCTCTTCACTTGGTGTAAGCACTTTAACTTGTCTGGCTTCAATGAGCTTTGATTTTTCATCGAGAATTTGTGCTTTTACTTGTTCGTTTGGTAATGCACCATCAATGAAGCACACCTTACCATTGTGATTTGCAACACCTCGACCTTGATGATCAAGTGACTTTACATCCAAAGTCAGTACTTTGCCTTTATTTGACGTTTTTTTAGCACGAAATATCTGTGCCATACGAATGCCCCTTAATGTTTGCCAACCCGTGTCTAAGTCGATACTCTTAAAGCTAGAATATTAATAAGAAATAATTCATTCATGACCAGATTAGGCCTGCGCGATAGCATTCTCGTTCTAACTTTAATCCCTACCATGCTGATTGGTTTAATTCTTGGAGGGTATTTTACAGTAAATCGTTATGTTGAGCTTGAAGAAATTCTCTTCCAACGTGGAAGTAGCATTTCAGAGCCATTGGCAATCGCTTTAGAGCAACCCGTTTTGCGTGAAGATAGAGCACAACTTAAGCGCATAGTCAGTACTGCACACAACAAACATTCTCCGCTTATTAAAACTATTGCTGTTTTTGATGTTGAAAAAGAACTACTACTGACGAGCAATTATCATGAGCATTTTGGTAATTTAAACTTCACTAGCGACATTAAAGCGCTTCACCATACTGATATGGTGAAAAGAGACGATACATTTATATTTTTCACCCCTGTTAAATTTAATTCTCAACCTTCAGAGCAATGGCAAGATGCCCATGCCGCGCCGCTAGCGTTATTAGTTATTGAAGTGAGCAAAGATAAAGCGATTATTGCACAGCAACAAACGCTTATTATGAGTATTAGTATCATTGTAATTGCATTAATTTTGAGTGGTATTTTGTCGTTGCGGATCAGTAAAGTATTAGTTTCTCCACTGTCAAAGTTATTGTTAGCAACAGACAAACTGGTCGAAGGTAAACAAGACATTGGTCTTCAAGCACCGATGCAAGGTGAGTTTGAACTGCTTCGTCAAGGGTTGCACACCATCAATGGTGCCATGGCAAACCAACGTGACGAAATGCAAAAACATATTGATCAAGCCACCAGTGATTACCGAGAGACACTAGAGCAGTACGAAACACAGAATATCCAGCTTAATATTGCCAAAAAAGAAGCCCAAGATGCCAACCGAGTTAAATCTGACTTCTTAGCGAAAATGAGTCATGAATTACGAACACCTTTAAACGGTGTGATTGGTTTTACAAGACAGCTTTATAAAACCCCGCTAAATAAACACCAAAAAGAATACTTAGACACTATTGAGCTTTCTGCCAATAGCCTCATGACCATTATCAGCGACATCTTGGATTTCTCTAAACTAGAAGCTGGAGCGATGGAATTAGAAAGTATCCACTTTCAGTTACGAGAAGTTATCAGTGAAGTCATGACATTGCTAGCGCCAAGCGCTTATGAGAAAAAACTTGAACTGTCTATTTCTATTCACCCGCATGTACCTGAGAATTTAGTCGGAGACCCAACCCGATTAAAGCAAGTACTCATTAATTTGATAAGTAATGCCATTAAATTCACAGAAAAAGGCGCGGTTAAAATTGATATCACTCACCGTGTAATCAAACAAACCAATGCCTCTTTGCTAGTGTCTGTAAGTGATACTGGTGTGGGCATTGCAGCAGAAAAGCAAGATGCGCTTTTCACACCGTTTGGCCAAGCTGACTCAAGCATTACCCGTAAATTTGGTGGCACCGGTCTTGGCCTCATTATTACTAAGCATATAGTTGAGGCCATGCGTGGTAGCATTAGTTTAAACTCTGCACCTGGCCAAGGTACTTGTTTTACCTTTAATGCCATCTTTGAGCTACCTCGGCGAGCATTTAACAACGACTTACCGACTTATAGCCTTGAGAATAAGCGTATTTTATTCTTTGAGCCTCAAGAGCACACTCACTATGCAATATTAGCCCAATTGCATGAGTGGAAAATGCAAGTAACACCTTGTTTGACTGAGGAGACTTTTTACCAAGCCCTTGAAAAAGATTTCAGCTATGACATTTGTTTAATTGGTAATACCGCTGACGTTGAACAGATGCCAGTGCTTAAGAATTACATCTCCCAAGCACGTCCACTGGCTGATTATTTATACCTCATGGTCAGTACCATTTCGCATAATATGCGAGAATCATTAGTAGGGAGTGGCGCAGATGCCTGTGCGAGTAAACCGTTGCATTACCGTAAACTTTGCGAAATGTTAGCGGCTCCATACCGCTTAGATCATCCAGATGTCTCAACCGATGAACATGACCAGACAATATTGCCTTTGAAAGCACTCATCGCTGATGATAATGATGCCAACTTAAAACTACTTTCTACACTTTTATCAGAGCAAATCGAAGGCATAGATACTGCACATAATGGCGCTCAAGCTGTGGCACTGTGTAAAACACATAAATATGATTTGATCTTTATGGACATTCAAATGCCCATTATGGACGGCATCACGGCATGTAAAACTATCTTGGATTCATCTCTCAACGAAGATACGCCTATTATCGCCGTCACCGCACACGCATTAAGTGGCGAAAAAGATCAGTTACTTAAAGATGGATTTAGTGGTTATTTAACTAAACCTATCGATGAAGATATGCTGAAACAAACGATTTGTGATTACAGCAGTTCAGCGGTGAGCTCGACAACAAAGGTCAAATCAGAAGAAGTTGAGCCAAGCCCAGCCCCTTTTGAAAGCCATTTACTCGACTGGCCTTTAGCACTTCGTCATGCAGGCGGCAAACCCGATTTGGCCATTGAAATGTTGAATATGCTATTAGATAGCCTAAACGACACGCATCAACAGATAAATCAAGCACTTGAAAATGAAGATTTCGCACTCCTGCTTTCTGTCATTCATAAGTTTCATGGCGCTTGTTGCTACACCGGTGTGCCTAAGCTAAAACAGTTATCAGAAACCATTGAAACCGGTCTTAAGCGCCATCAAAACATTTCTGGTGTTGAGCCTGAGGTGCTCGAGTTACTTGATGAGCTAGAAAATTTTAAACAAGTCTCTCAAGCTAGTTAAGTTTAGGTTCGCCAAAATTAACATGAAAATGCAAGTGCTTACTATCTTGGTAATCACCAAGATTGGTAAGCACGCGTGCTGCACCATATTCTTTTTCAACTTTACCTGCCAGCTCTTGTACAACCATCATAAGGTGAAACAGTTGTTCTGAACTATGACCTCCTAAGTCAGTAAATGAAGGAAGATGTTGTTTAGGGATAACCACAATATGTACAGGCCAATGAGGCTGAGTATGATGAAAAGCGAGTACATGTTGATCCTCAAATACAACATCGAGCTCTACTTTGCCGCTTAATGCTAGATCACAGTAAAAGTCATTACCTTTATAACTTGTCATACAACCTCCAAAATAAATCACTAAAAGCGTCAAAGGCTTTATAAGAAAAGATTCTTAGCTTTCATATTCAAAGTGTAGCAATGAATTAAAAAACGAGGGTGTATGAAACAAAAAAGCGGCTTATCTAAATAAGCCGCTGATTGGGAGACGTTAAAATGAATTGAATGGTTTATGCGCTTTTTAGCAGCTCTTGCTTAGCGTCATTTATTGCAATAGTGCGAGGCTTATCTGCTTCAGGGACCTCACGCTCTAAGGCAATATTTAATAAACCATTCTCTAAAGATGCACCACGTACTTTTACATGGTCACCCAATTGGAATTTGTGTTCGAAATTTCTTTCAGCGATACCCTGATGAATAAAGGTACGCTCTCCATCAACCGATTTGCTTTCTTTTACCCCTTTCACTGTTAAGGTATTTTTCTCGGTTTCAATCTGTAGTTCTGATTCTACAAACCCTGCCACAGCCATAGTGATTTGATATTTGTCTTCACCTAAAAGTTCTATGTTGTATGGAGGAAAGCTTGATTGCTTTGCATTACGACTAGCGTTATCCATAAGTTGAGCTAAATGATCAAAACCAATGAATGAACGATATAATGGTGATAAATCTACTGTACGCATAATAATATCCTCTTAGAGCGATAAGTTCTCGGCACCTCCTCTTATGAGCAAGAATACCTTTATAATTCATAGTATTAAGTTATAGAAAACCCTGTAAGGCGTCTTCACAATAAGAGATAAGGTCTGATAAACAGTTTTCAAGAGAAAAAATTAAAAAGATTTAAATTTAATTTTTAGGGATTCATAAATTTGCACTCAACTTACTGATATTTGAGATTTTATACAATTCTTACCAAAAGCTATTTTTTATTAAATCGATGCCTGAACCATAATATAAATAGCGAAATTGACAGAAACTCTGATTGAACTCTCAGAAGTGAGTTAAATAGAAAAAGCCTGAGCATTTACCCAGGCTTTGTTTACTTACTGTTGGTTGGAATCTATTTTAATATTTAAAGCGTTTACTACGTAGAGAAGAATTTGTTGCTTTAGAATCGTATTTATCTGAAAAATATGAGGCTGGAGATAGCAATAAAACAAACGAATCTGTTTTTGTGTCTGATCGCTCACCTAACTCTTCATTTTCGCTTTTTGGTAATTTAAAACTCATCAAGAGTACAGCTGATAGAGCAACAACGATCCAGACAGAATATCGCCAATCACCTGATTGCACAGAACCCGCTATCGCTAAAAACACACCAATTAACAATATCACTCTAAATCCATGTAACATTTTTTAATCCCTTAAACTAAACAATCTATTTGTTAAAGTTAATTGCAAAATATTTACAAATCAAGATCAAGGTTAAGAAAATGTTTAAATATTAATAAAAATGCACTCTATTTTTGAATATTATGAAAAAACTCATACGGCGATACCAACAGCCCAATTATCAACTTAATAACAACAAAAAAACCATCAAGTATAAAACTCTTCGGAAAACTGGAAGTTTTTAAGCATTAATCTAGATTTAAGTTAATAGTGTTGATGTTTAACTACACAAAAATTACACGCCCACTTTTTACTACATGTTTTTGGGGTCATAGATGAAAAAACGGTTTATTCCTTCAGAGCAGATAGGCTCAATACCAAGAAATGCTGAGCTGATAAGTGCGTATAAATCGTTTCAAAATGGCGAGCTTAGTTATGCTGCACTCTGCGATATCGCCGAATCAGAAACAGTCCAAGTCATGAAAGATTTAGAGGCTTTAGGCTGTGAAGTGATCAGTGATGGCGAACAACGAAAGTTTGATGGCTTTGCGCATTACTGTTTACACAACTCTTGTTGCTATGAATCCGAAGGTTTATTAGTTGATTTTTCGGATGGCCATTCTCGCGTATTTGCGCCACACCTCAAAACTGCACCATTTAAATACGAGCATACCGCAGATGAGTTTTTACAGTTTGCAATAAAACACGCAAATGTCCCTGTCAAACAGGCTGTGATCTCTCCTTCAATGCTAAGTTTAGTCTATCCAAATACGGGCTTAAAAGATTACAACCATCAACAATTCATAGAAGACTTAGTTCAGCAACATGTAGAAGAAGTGAAACGCTGTTTAGAGCTTGGGGCGCACAAAGTACAAATTGACTTCACAGAAGCAAGGTTATCTTTGAAGTTAGATCCCTCTGGTGAGCTACTTAATTCATTTGTTGATTTAATCAACAAGTGCCTTTCACATTTCAATCAAGAAGAAATTGCTCGTATCGGTATTCACACTTGCCCCGGTGCAGATATCGATTCAACACACAGTGCCGAGGTGGACTACAAATATTTACTGCCCACATTATTTGAAATCAATGCGGGTAACTTTTATGTGGCAATAAGCGGTGAAAAAGAGCCAGAAAAAGCGCTCTATTTACTTGGAAATGTCATCAAACCAGAGCAAAGAGTTTTTATAGGCGTGACCAACCCTATTAGCAAAGAAATAGAAACTCCTGAATCGGTGTGTGAATTATTACTCACCGCTGCTAAATATATACCTGTGGAGCAGTTAGGCTCTACAGATGACTGTGGCTTTTCTCCTTTCGCAGACGATATATCAACTGCCCGAGAAGTCGCATATCAGAAGATAAAAGCTAGATTAGAAGGAACCAAACTGGCTGAGATGACGCTTGGATTAAGTTAAAGAAGTAAACATGACGAGTATTGAGCCAAGTTTAAACCTGCATCAACTCAATCTTGAGATGGAGAATCACCAACTCAAAAAAGACCTCAGAGAAAGGCAGTTTGAGCAATTTACTTTATCTAAGATACAGCAAGTCGCAAAAGTAGGCACTTGGAAGCTCAATCACCTCACCTATGACGTATGCCTCTCTCCTGAACTGCTTACCATGCTAGGGTTGACACAAGCATCTTGCAAGCTTAAATGGAATCAATTTGTTAGTCTTATCGATCCTTCGCAACACTTAGCGCTTGAAACGAAATTAATTCAACTCGAAGACGTTGAGCACCCAGCGATCATTCATGCATTTTTAGACGATACACAAATAAAACGCCACTTTAAGCATTTTAGTCATACCTTTACAAATAGTATTGGACAACCGCTACGAACAGTCGGTCTTATTCAAGATATTACTGAAGAGTTTAACCAAGCAAAAGAATTAGAACGACAAGCAATCACTGATGAGTTAACTAAATTATATAATCGAAGAAAAATTAATGCCTCTTTACGCGAATTGATAAATGACACAGCAAATACTGGTTTGCCTTTCTCAATTATGCTGTTCGATTTAGATCATTTTAAAAGAGTCAATGACGCATTTGGGCATAACTATGGTGACGAAATACTTATGGCAACAGCGGATGCCATGAGGAAGTTTTTACCTAGTTACGCACAATATGGTCGCTGGGGAGGTGAAGAGTTTCTTATAGTCGTCAATAACGTATCATTGACCGACGCTTGCAACATCGCTCAACACATCAAAAATGCATTAAATACCATTATATTTCCAAACAAAAAATCCCTTTCTGCCAGTTTTGGTGTAACACAATTTAAGAGAGACGATAACTTTACAACCTTGCTCACTCGAGTTGACCAGTTAATGTATAAGGCAAAACAATCTGGCCGTAATTTGGTTGTGTGTGGTTAAATTGAAACCAACCTAACCACACCATATCGAACTGCCCTACTTTTTATATTTCTCAAACCAAGCAAGAGTATGCTCGATTTTACTCACCATTCGCGATGGCTTACCTGCGATACCATGAGGCGCACCAGGAATTTTCACCAGAACTGTATCGATTTCACGAAGTTTAAGTGCTTGATAATATTGCTCTGTTTCAGCCATTGGCGTGCGTAAGTCTTCTTCGCCAGTCATTAACATGGTTGGGGTTGTTACATTGCCGACTAACGATAGCGGAGAGCGTTGCCAATAATGTTCAACATGCTCCCAAGGCATACCCGGAAATTGCGTTGGTATTTGTACTAACCCACTATCCGCAGTGAGCACTTTACTGAGCCAGTTAATTACTGGTTTCACGACAACAGCTGCATTAAATCTGTCTGTTAGGCCAATCGCATAAGCCGTAGCAATCCCCCCTGCCGACCCACCAGCAATAAATAGATTGTCTTTATCGATAAAACCTTTCGCTATCATGGCATCGACTCCCGAATTGTGATCGGCAAAATCTTCTTTCGAGCTGTACTTATACTTTAACAACATAGCGAAACGCTCGCCATAAGAGCTGCTGCCTCGGTGGTTATCGTAAAACACCACATACCCTTGTGCGGCATAGCGCTGTAACTCAGCCGAAAAGTGTGGGCCATAAGCTAAGTGAGGGCCGCCATGAATTTCAATCAATAGCGGATACTTTTTCTTAGGGTCAAAATTCGGTGGCGTGATGTACCAACCTTGGATTTTTTCACCATCAAATGAAGACTTGTAGTTAACTTCATGCACCTCACCCAAAGTTTTATGAGCAAGTAAATCTTCGTTTAACGTAGTTAGCTGTTTGGTATTGCCTTTAGTCGATGCAATTGCTACATCTGCGGGCCTTTGCGCTGTGCCATGGGTAAAGGCGACTTTACCAGAGTAGTTAGCACTAAATTGACCGCTAATATAAGGCCTACCCAGTGTTGTGCCCGATAAGCTGTCGGCTAGGTCTTTGATATTGCCACTTAAAGAAATCGCTGCAAGTTTTCTTTTACCGAAGTCATCGTAGGCAATTGCCAATCTTGAATTGCTTATCCAAGTTGGATTTTGAATAGAGCGGTCAAAATCTTTGCCCACCATTTCAAACTCTTTATCTGACCAATCCATGATATTCAGTTTGTGATTACGATAAGGATTCAACTCACCAGATGCGCTTAAGAAAGCGAGTTTTTTACCGTCTCTTGAAAAGCTCGGAGAATGCTCTCGACCAGGTTGAGTAGTGAGCTGAGTTAGCTTGCCCTTTAAATCTACACTGAATAAATCACCTTCTAAACGCTTATATTCCCAATCTTTAATTCTATTCGCTGAGAATACAATTTCTTCTGAGTTACTATGCCAAGTAAGCTGTCCACCATGGTGAAAATTGCCTGAAGTTAGTTGACGCGGTGTGCCGCCATCACTTGGTAAAATAAAAATTTGGCGGTAGCCAGGTTTAACTAACCCTCTGCCATCAGCTTGGTAATAAGCTTTATCAATAACAATTGCAGGCTCTGACCAGGTCGCACCTTTTGGCTTGGCTGGCATTTTCGCAATCACTGACGGCTTTTCGTTAATTTGCTGACTAAAGGCAAGCCACTTGCCATCGGGCGACCAGGTTAAATTACTCACACTTGATTGAAGCTGGCTCAATAGAGCTGTGCGATTTTTCTCTAGGTAATGCACATGCACTTGGTAGCTACCAGAAGCATTACTGATGAAAGCAATTTTCTTTCCATCAGGTGACCATCTAGGGTGAAGATATTGGTTTTCATCTGAAAATAACGGCGTTTGTTCGCCACTTTTTACATCTACTAACCACAAATTACGGCGTGTACTGTCTTTCATTATGTCATTTGAATTTCTGACATAAACAACCTGCTTGCCGTTTGGCGAAATTTGTGGGTCATTGGCATACTCTAATGCAAATATATCATTGGCATTAAATGTGGTAGTTGCTTGAGCAAAAATAGGCAACAATGCCAGTGCTGAAAGTGTTTTTCTGATCCCAATATCCATAGTGATCCCTAATCAATAAATTTAGGTTATGAATACTAAAGTCAGCAAGAAATGTCATGAATTTAGCGATGAAGTGAGTAAAAGTGATGCCCACTAACAGGGCATCATGAAAAGCTTAAGTTTTATTTAATACTCGTAATTACATTCTTTACTGACCTTATAGCGTTCAATCATTTCATCCATATCGATTGCTGAGCCCGCTATATTGGTTGCCGCTTTGGCTATTTCTTCTGCCCCAGCAACGTTTTCAGTGGCCTTTTGATAAATATCAACGATATTCTTACTTACCTCTTCAATCGCATTGCTTTGCTGCTGAGTGTTTGAAGAAACTGCTTCTGTCACCGCTTCAACTTGTTTTGCCTGTTCAACGATCGTCGCTAAAGCCAGTTTAATCTCTTCTGCTCGATTAGCAGCTTCTAATGCATTGTCTTTACCTTGGGTAATAATACTTGACGCTTCTTTTGAGCTTGTTTGAAGCTCTGCCACCAAAGAGGATATTTCTTCGGTCGATTTTTGCGTTCGACTAGCTAGACTTCTAACTTCATCAGCCACAACCGCAAAGCCTCTCCCTTGCTCACCCGCTCTGGCTGCCTCAATGGCCGCATTAAGCGCCAATAAATTTGTTTGCTCTGCAATTTCTCGGATCATATCTACCATGCTAGAGATACTGCCTACGCGCTCGTTTAAGGTATCAACCGATTGCGCTGAACGGGCCATATCATCAGATGCACTTTGAATGACTTCTACAGCTTCACTGACTACCTTTTGACCATTTAAAGATTCATTGGCAACGGTTTTAGCAGCGTGTGAATTATCAGACATGGAGCTTGCGATAACTTGAATATTCGCGCTCATTTGCTCTGATGCTGAGGCAATAGTTTGGATCCCCATTTGTTGTTCAACCAAATTTTCTTGACTTTGACTAATGGCCACAGCTGTTTCATGAATTGATACTGTGATTTTTTTAGACACTAAGCCAAGCTCAATTAAGTCCTCTTCAAACTGCTTAGTCAGTGCATTGATTTTATCTGCAGACTCGCCGAGTTCATCTGAGCTTAATACTTCAATCTCATCAGCCATGTCGCGCTCTTTAATTGCAACTTCAATGCCTCTAGCTATTAATTCTGATTGTTGGTGCCTTAATCGAATTGATAAAAACAGCGCAGCAGTAATGAGCAAACCAACAATAAATATGACTGCTTCTACAATGACTACTACTACGGCGTCTTGTTGAATTCGAATTGCCGTTTTATCAACAATTGTTAAAGCTTTTTCTTCTGCATCTTTCAAAGCATCTATTCTTCTTGTTGCTGCATCAAACCATACTTCCGGATTAAGGTTAAAATCAGAGCTTTTTTGTTCCACTAGACTTCTAAAACGTTCTACTTCAGCAAATGAACTTTGATTTAATGCTGATTGCAAAACCGAATTTATTGCTTTAGGCGCGACTTCAAGCGCTTCATTAATATATACTTTTTGTTGTGTCAATAACTCTACGTGACGTGCTTTTTGAGCAAAGTTCATTTCATTATTGGCAAAAACATTTGCCAATATCGCTCGCTCAATTCCCGAAGACTCTTTTGCACTCGAAAAGTTATATATAGCTGTTAACTCTTTAGCGATAATCGGATCTTCACTTAGACGAGCGGCTTTTATAACAATATGAAGACCTTTCGAATTAATTGAGGTGTAGTATTTTAATAAATCAGGTACTGATGCAGATAAGTTATCTATTTTTCCGCGCATTGACTCTAGTTCAATGAAAAGTGCTTCAAACTCTTTAAGCTCTTTGTGCATTTCTTTGGACAGCGCCCAGTCTTTTTGCGTACTTCTTAATTTTTTTAATTTAGCATTTGTATTTGATCGCTGTGTTCTCAAAGGTTGGCCAAACTTAGCGCCATTTGACCCCACAAACCCCGCCGAAGCACCACGTTCTTTTTGCGTCTCATGAACAATACTCAAAACTGCGTGACTGAGGAAGGCATTGTACTCAGCGTCATAGGCATTATTCATTTTCTTGAACGCCATACTCATGTCATAAGTAATTATCGCACCAAGTAAAATGCAGGGTAAAAGAACAACTAATGTGAGGTGACTGGATATCTTTTTGGCTACAGCTACAAACATAGAGACAACTTATTTTTTTATAAAAAGTTAACTGCTTTAAAATATAGAGCCTAAACACACAATTTAGAAGCAATTATTCCTAATGAAATAATATTAGTATTTAGTCGAGTAAAGAGTAAAGCCTTTTACTTCATAAACTTAAAAAGGGTAGAAAAACTGACTCTGTTTGAATGATTTATAAACAAAAAATACAAAGATGCTAAATTTAGATAGGCCACTCAACTTCACGGAAAGTCAGTGGCCAAAGTTCTGTTTTTTTGAGAATTGTTTACTAATGATTATGAGTTTTACTGTTAATGTAATCAGTAATTGAAAATAATACGCCTGATATGACGAACGTTAAGTGAATGCCCACTTTCCAAGCAAGTTCTTCATTACTTAGAGACTCTGAACTAATAAAGACTTTTAATAGCTCTACAGCTGAGATAGCGACAATGGCACTGATCAACTTGATTTTTAGACCTGAGAAGCCAACTTTACCCATCCAAGCAGGTCTATCTCTATGGTTATCAATATCGAGTTTAGACACAAAATTCTCGTAACCGCTAAAAATGATGATCAATAACAGTCCTGCCAATAGAGCGGTATCGACTAAAGTTAAAATACCAACAAGCAAGTCATTATTAGCTGTATTGAATGCAGTGAGTGTCATTGTATAAAGTTGTTTAAAGAATTTGATAAGCAGCAAAATCACAGCAAACAATAAACCTAAAAAGAAAGGCGCCAGTAGCCAGCGACCTTTAAAAAGGGTTGACTCTAAAACATGCTCCAGTTTGTTACCAAACGACTTCGGTTCGTTCATTGTGTTACCTATCAAAGAATTTTCGGCATTCTAGTCTAACCACAACACCTGTTTCAAATAGTTAGACAAATAACTTATGTATTTAACTGTTTACTGCTTTGTTCACTAAGACCTGTGTCAGCCTCTTTCAAACCGTCATCTAAACTATCATCAACCTTTTCTTCTCCATCACTTTCTACAACTAACAATTGCTCGTGGGCAATTTCTTCTTCGATCCGCGGGTCCATCGCTGCTGCAAGCGGCGAGCTAGTGACATCTGAATTACCCACCACATAATCACTGGCTTCTGGCTGTTCAGCTTTTTGACGCGCGTTTATGAAAGTTAGTACACCAAACATCAATACGGTGAGTACTGCAATTGATGCATATAAAGCCTTAGGACCGAAAAAGGTCATAGATTTTGAAATGATCGCTGAACCAAAAGCGGCGCCTGCACCAAAAACCATAAGGAGTGCAGATGATACGCCAACTCGGTCTTCATCACTGACTCGTGAGTTTGCCAGAGCTGATGAAAGCGGATAAAGCGTAAACGCAAACAAACCAAAAGCAAAACTACAGGCCATCAACACTGTCGGCTCAGATGGTAATAGGCAAATTGCCAAACTAATGAGGCATAAAGCAATCGCATTACTTCTTAATAAAATACTTCTTGGTACTTTGTCGGAAATCACACCCATTGGCCACTGCGCTAACAAGCCTGCAAATATGGTAAAAGACATAAATTTTGCGATGTCTGCAGAGCTGAAGCCTATACCACTGCCAAAAGTGGGGGCTAGTCCATAAAAGCTACCGTTAATAATGCCAGCAAAAAGCACAGCGGTAAGTGCCTGAGGCACTTTCTTAAAGTAATCAAACAAACTCACTTGAATAGGCTTGATAGGTTTAGGGTGAATACGTCGTGTGATTGCAATGGGAATAATACCCGCAGCAACCGCCATACAAACCAAGAATAAAGGTGCATATCCCAATTCAGAAAAACTTGATAATGCAAACTGACCAAGCACCATGCCCATATATGAGGTGATCATATAAAATGAAAACACTTTCCCCCGTGACTCAGGTTCTGCTTGTTCATTAAGCCAGCTCTCTAAAACCATATAATTGGCCATCATGCCCAAACCAACACACAAGCGAAGAAATAGCCATAAATAAACGTTATCACTGACGCCATGCGCGGCAACACAGGCAACAACTGCAGCAGTGCTCGCTGCGAAAGTACGAATATGACCAACCGATTTAATAAAGTGATAACCAAGCTTTGAGCCTAATAATAGACCCAAGTAGTAACATGAGGTAAGTAAGCCAATCCAAAAGGTCGAAACGTCTTTTTGACCTAAATAGAGTGCTAAATAAGTGGTGAGTAAGCCAGTGCCACTAATTAAAAATAGATTAGTGAAATATAAAGAGATAAATAATTTCATTAAAAAAGTTTACAGGCTTTTTTGTGATACTAGAGCAACTAATCTGCTTTGCCAAGCTCTGCTATGAAATTATCTATTGAAGAGAAAGTAGCCGAACTACTACTTGTTAAGTTCGGCTTAAGAGGGGAAGTTAAACTTTAAACTTTGATACATGTGCTTTTAAGTCAACAGCCAAGGCTTTAAGCTCTGAGCCCGCCAAAGCAATGTCTTTTGTTGCATCAACAGTGGAAGAGGTATGGTCACTTACTGTGATGATGCTACGATTAATTTCTTCAGCGACTGCAGACTGCTCTTCCGAAGCTGTTGCTATTTGCGTACTCATTTCATTAATAACCGCAATGTCTTCTACAATTTCTTTTAATGCATGATCCGCATTTTGTGCTTGTTCAACAGTGCGCTCTGCATAAACCTGACCTTCTTCCATCACCACAACCGCATCGTGAGAATACTTTTGCAGCTCTTCAATCATGCCTTGAATACTTTCTGTTGATTCTTTGGTTCTTTGTGCAAGTGCCCTAACTTCATCAGCAACGACCGCAAAGCCTCGACCTTGCTCACCTGCTCTTGCAGCTTCAATTGCGGCATTAAGTGCGAGTAAATTCGTTTGCTCTGCAATGGCATTAATGACCGTGGTGACATTGCCAATTTCTTCACTCACAGAACCCAGTTTATGAATCAC
This sequence comes from Pseudoalteromonas sp. AWM4_233, assembly GCF_056158285.1. NCBI lineage: Bacteria > Pseudomonadati > Pseudomonadota > Gammaproteobacteria > Alteromonadales > Pseudoalteromonadaceae > Pseudoalteromonas > Pseudoalteromonas sp. AWM4_233. The sequence goes on from NZ_JBSWSZ010000001.1 coordinate 2,459,215, forward strand.
CGCAGCCGCTTTTTCTACTTCATTTGCTAAACCGCTAATGGCCTCAATCGCAATATTTAAAAGCGTCATGCCCTCACCCGCTTCTTTATGGGCTTTATGCGCGGCATTGGCCGTATTTACCACATTATGCGCCACTTCAGAGACTGTCGCCGTCATCTCGTTCATGGCTGTGGCGGCTTGTTCAATTTCTATTTGCTGATTGGCCATCGCTTGCTTTGTGTCGTTGGCCACGCTTTCTAGGCTATGAGTAGAAACATTCAATTGCTCAACAGAGGCATTACTACTAAACGCAATATCCCTAAAGCTAGACACCATGTTGTTCAACCCCACGGCTATTTGAGTGAGCTCATCTTTACCTTGGGTATCCACCGCGAGCGTTAGGTCACCGGTCTCTTCAAGACGCTGAATGGTGCTACCTATTCTGTCTAATGGGTTGATAATACTGCGTAATACATTGACGGTGATAATGATTGATACGATGGCTATGATGACAATGAGCGCCACCATGGTCGACACTTCTTGCCAGAATGTCGCTTGTACGTCATCAATATAAATACCTGTTGCAATCACCCAGCCCCATGGAGAAAACTGTTTTGCATAAGAGATCTTATCAATTGGCGTCGAATTCGGTGTTTTTGGCCACATGTATTGCACAGAGCCTTCACCAAAGCGCGTCGCTGCACTCACAATTTCTCGAATAAAGTACACACCATTGGGATCTTTCAAGCTCGCAGAGTTAGTACCATTTAAACTAGGTTTTATCGGGTGCATCAGCATGGTGTGCTGCGCATCTAAAATAAACAAGTACTCGTCATCAGCGTAACGCATTGCTTCAATAACTTGCTTGGCTTCAGTTTGCGCTTGCTCAAGCGTCATCTTTGAACTTGCCACTTGCTCTGCATAAAAGCTCACTATGCCATGAGCAGTTTCAACAATGTGTTGTGTTTCAAGCTGTTTAGACTGCTTTAATTCACTGTACAACGAATTAAGCATTAAGAAAGTAATGACAAGAATAACGGTAAAACAAGCGCTAACTTGCGCCCACAGTCGCGTTTTAACAGAGAACTGTCGCAATGTTGTTTCCATGATTTTCCTTAAGCATTAATCCCTGGGCCCAATATGGCTCTAGAGGCATGTTTTTCGACACGAAAACTAAATTAACAGCTCTTGGATTGTTCCGACAAGGGAGATCAACCCATCTTTTGACTTATGACAAATTTTGCCTGTTGTTGACTGTAATTGAACCCGATAAGTAATGCACTGCCTGCCCTCGTAGCTTCACTCTGTCGTCTTCAATCACACACAATAACTCACCGCCTCGTTTCGATGCCTGATAAGCTTTTAACTCAGTTTTATTAAGCCTTTGAGACCAGTAAGGTGCTAAACCCGTGTGAATAGAGCCCGTTACCGGATCTTCATCGCCGCCGTTCGCCGGCCAAAAATAACGTGACACAAAATCATGTTTTTCGCCTGGAGCAGTCACAACCACATCCAACGGTGCCAATTGTTTAAGCTGCTCAGAACTTTGTTCTAGCGTTCTAACTTCGTGCTCAGTGTTATAAACAGCAAAATAGGCTTGCTGATTTTTTAGTACTTTTTGAGGCTTTATCGATAAACCAGCAATGAGCGCTTCTGGTATATCTTGAATAGCTTCTGGCGCAAAACTCGGAAAATCCATTTCAATATAACCATTATCTAACTTGTTGATAAGCATAGAGCCTACCGCTGGTGCGCTCAGTGTTACCTGATGAAAAGCTGGGTTTTTATTAAACAGAACAAACGCGGATGCTAAAGTTGCATGACCACAAAATGCAATTTCGGTCAGTGGGGAAAACCAACGAATATCATAAACGTCCGTTTCAACAGGCACTAAAAATGCAGTTTCTGATAAGTTATTTTCTGCAGCGATGGCCTGCATTAATTTTTCGGTTAACCAAGTTTCTGTGATGATCACTGCCGCTGAATTGCCACCAAACTGAGTGGATGTAAAAGCATCCACAATGTCGATATTTAACTTCATAATTCCATTCACTTTATCTTTAATTATCTAGAAACTAACTGAGATTAAAAAACAAGTGAAGTGATTAAGTGTTATGCATACAATTTCTAGCAAATAAGTCTAATGCAGGTTTAAAAGAAAAATAAGCGGGCAAAACTGCGAAGGGGTGCAATTAAAGGGGACTGCCCGCTTGAAGAGCGTTGTTAAATAACAACTATGGAACTAAGTACGTTAATATTCATTTAGTTACTAAGGTTATTAGTAACTGGCTTAATGAGCGGTAACTGACTCTGTAAAATCAACTTCAATATACTCACTTATTTCTGACTGCAAACTGAATTAGCTCTTAGCAATCAATTCATTAGTTACTTTATCTATACCCACTTCACTAATACGAGACACAATTTCTTTTTGCTTTGCATTCAACAGTGAAATACTTTCAGCAACTAGGTCGTAAACTTGCCATTCGCCTTTCTTGTTTTTTCTGAACTTAAATACAATGTCGATACTCGGGGCGCCTGGCTCTACAATCTCAGACTTAACTGAGGCAAACTTACTTTTGCTGTCTAAAACTGGTTCAATAAAGCGTACTTCTTGGCCTTTGTAACTCATTAACACATTGGCATACGTGCCCGTCAGATATTGTTCAACCGCATCTATAAAACTCACCGCTTGCTCACGTTTTACTTCTCTGACGTGCTTGCCAAGCAACTTAAAAGAAACAAATTTAATGTCGATATGCGGCATCAGCTGCGCACTCACTAGCTTTTTAAGTTCAGTACGTTTTGTGTCTTCGTCTAAATCTTTCAACTTACCAATATCGATAAACAGCTGATCACCTACTGATTTAATTAATGTGTATGGTGTCTCGGTATTTGCTTGTTTAGAACCCGCGCCAGCACTGTATGCACTAAATAAAATTAATACTGAAAAGAATAAATACTGTATTGCAGTTTTCATAATGTGTCCCCGTTAAGTTAGTGAGTGCATGATACGAGTTTGTTTAATGATAAAAAAGACACACTTTTGCACTCTTTTGTTGCCAAAAATGCACACTAATAAAAAGTCTATATATTTCAATTAGTTTTTCATTTGTTTCGAATTCAGCATCAATATCGTGCACATTTGTTTGCATATAAACACAAATAGCTTTGTGAAAATACACTCATTGAAATGATGAGGTTCACATTAACTATGAATTTACTGCGTTTATTGGCGCTCGCCTTCTTATTAACATTTACTTCAACAGCATTTGCAGATAACAAACACGGTTATGCTATTCACTATATTCATGGCGAAGGAGACGTAGATGGGATCAAACTGGCTTATCAGTATCACCCTGAAAATTTACTGCCTGATGCTTGGAAAAACTTTGACTTACATTTTGAGACCAGCATTAACTTTTGGAATTATTCAGCTGCTGGCAGAGGTTCAAAAAGCAACCACGATACTAACTTTGTATTGGCTCTAACCCCTGTATTCAAATACCCGCTATCAACTTGGTATGAAAAACCCCTTTATTTAGAGCTGGGTATTGGACTTGCACTGCTAGACGACACGCATTTTGCTGGTAAAAACGTCAGCACCCATTACCAATTTGAAGACAGACTCGGACTGGTTTATGACTTGGGAGATGCCAAAGTGGCCGTGAGGTATATGCATTACTCAAACGCGGGGTTCAAAAGCCCAAATCCAGGACTCGATTTTATTTCGCTCTCGTATTCCAGCTTTTTTTGATTTTGTTTCCCCAAAAGCTGTTAAAGGGTTGTGTGGCTTGGCCGCTCAACCCTTTTTTATCATGACCTAAACTTATCTAATTTTAATAATAGGTCGCTTAGTACAAGTTTGAGTTAACAACATAGACAGGGCGTCGCGCACTGCGGCCACCTCGAAATCAATAATATTTAGTTCAGGCGCCTGAATGCGTTTTTGTGCTACGTCTTGTAATAGCTGCTCACCCATAAAACGCAAATGTTGCTGTGCACATAAACTATTTGAAAGCCAAGCGCCTGACACTGAGACCACCCCGATATTCGGCGCTTTTTCAAAAAGTAGCTGTTCTGGAATAGTGCTAAAACCATTCAAGCACGCAATACGGCCACAAAAACGTAGATGTTGTAAATCTTCTAAGAAAGTTTCACCGCCTTGGGTATTAATAATGCAATCAAACCCTGCATTGCCAATTTCTCTTTTAATTTGCTCACAAACACCGTCTTGCTCACAATCAAACGCTAAATCAGCACCGAGTTTTTCAAGGCGCTTCTGATGAGGCTTTTGAGCAAATGCATACACTTGCGCGCCTTGCTGTTTGGCATATTGAATCGCGAAGTGGGCAACCGCGCCTTGTGCACTGTTGATCAGTAAAGATTCACCTGATTGCAACTGCAGTTTGTTTAATGCGATAAGTGCTGCCATACCAGCATTGGGCAAAGATACTGCAACGTCGCTAGGTACTTCATCAGGGATAACCGAAACACTGTGGCTGGGCACCACTGCGTATTCTTTTAACATACCCTGTTGAGATAGACAGGCGTTAAATAACACGCGCGAACCCTTATTTGGAAAAACGCCCTTTGGCGCGTCAATCACAGTACCTACGGCATCAAGTCCCAACACATGAGGGTACTGCCATTGTGAAAAGCCAGTCTGAGCTAATCGCGCGTCAACATGGTTCAAAGCAACATAATCTATGGCCACCAGCAATTCATTCGCACCCAACTGTGGTACTTGATGTTCAGCACATTGCAAGTCGAAAGCCTCTCCGGCCTGAACGAGTTCTATGACTTTCATTGAATTGTTAACTGCAGACATACATTTCCTGTCATTAAAAGAATCAGTTTGTGATATTAAAACACGCCAATTATTGCAAAATAATTGCTAATTTGTCGCTTTTTGCTATTAAAACACGTCAATTCAAGTTCAACAACCTCACTGCGACAATTGTCAACATAAGGTAATGAAACCATTAAATTTATAATTTATGCTTTATTTGTAGATTATTTATCTAGTTTTACGCTTTCATTGGTGCCAAACTATCATCAATATTGATTTTTGGGATCGCATAGTGGATACAACCAGTCGTTTGATCATGTTACTTGAAGTTGTTGAGCAAGGTTCATTTTCAAAAGCTGCCGAGCTTAGAAACATTGATCGCTCTGTTATTTCAAAGCAAGTGAGTAAATTAGAAGAAGATTTGGGTGTTCGCCTACTCAACCGAACAACTCGCTCTTTCTCTTTGACTGCTGCCGGCGCTGAAATGGTAAAAAAAGCCGCTGAACTTAGGTTATTATTACAAGATACAGTGCAACTGGCCGAAAACTACCACCAAGAGCCTCGCGGTTTGCTACGCATTACGGCGTCGAGTTACATTGGTAAGTTTTATCTCATGCCTGTGATCAATGACTTTCAAAAGCGCTTTCCGCAAGTCACCATAGATTTAAGACACGACGATAGAGTCGTAGACATGGTGTCTGAAGGCTTTGATTTGGCGTTTCGAATTGGTGAGCCTCGCGACTCTTCGCTTATAGCACGGAAAATTGCTCGTAATCGTATGCTAATCTTAGCCACTAAGCAGTTTTTAGAAATTTATGGTGAGCCAAAAACCATGGCTGACCTAGAAGAGCTACCTGCTGCGGCCTATTCGAGTTCACATATCCGCTTTGAATCTATCAGTTACATAGATGAAAAAGGCGAACCTCAAGAGCAACCCATAAATCCAGTATTTAAATCAAACGACGGTGAGGCATTAGTTGAAAAAGTGCTTTCACATAATGCCTTTATGACTGCTCCCGCTTTCTTTTTTGCAAAACCCATGGAAGAAAGTGATTTAGTGCCAATTTTGACCGATGTGAATTTACCTGATTACAGTGCCATGTATGCCGTGTATCCGCATCGTGACTTACCAGTTAGAACACGATTATTTTTAGACGCTGCAAGACATTATATTGGTGATAAAACACCTATTTGGGAAAGAAACATTCCAAATATCGAGCGTCTTTATCAACAAAAATAAGCTCAAAATTTACTATTTAATCGATAGCTTTTGTTGATACATGGCTTTGTCTGCGTCGATTAAAACTCGCTCTAGCGTGTTCTCCTGGTTTAGATCTACGGCAACTACCCCAGAAGAAAAACCGATGGTGTGCGCTGGGTAACCTTGATGAACAAATTCGTTGATCCTTGCTATTAACTGCTTTGAATTAATTTCTTTATCACTATTAAATAAAACAACAAACTCATCGCCACCCCATCGACAAACCAGATCTGTAGACCGCGTTACTTCTGTCAGGGCTTGAGCAAAAATTTGTAGCAACTTATCGCCCATTTCATGACCTAAATTGTCATTCACTTTTTTAAAGTCATCTAAATCGATAAAACACAGTTTGGCCTTGCGCCCAAGGCGCTGAGATAATCTGCGATATTGTTCATAGGCCTCTTCAAACCCCCTTCGGTTAAGTATACCTGTCAGGGGATCGATCCGACTCTCTACTCGTAATTGGCTTTCTGTATATAAATGTGCCAAGTCACTATTCAGCACTTCACTCATGAGCTCTAATGTATTAACAAGTTGATCGGCATAATCACTTGTTTGTGTATCCATCACACATAAAGTGCCAAAAGACGTACCATCAGGCCAAAAGATTGGATAGCCTAAATAAGAAACATAATTGTCTTCGGTATACTCAGGGTTTGAATGCCACTCGGGATGTTGTTCGGCATTTTTTACATACAAGGGCAAATTGTTTTGCACGACATAATGGCAATAAACATTTTCGTCCATACCTGCAGCGCCCCCTGGTGAATAGTGGGTTGTGGGCAACTCAGATGCAACAAGCACTTCAATGCCTTTATTGCTTGCTTGAGTCACGAATGCCGCAGGCGCCGCGAATAAATTGGCAACCGTGTTCACTAATTTTTGCCAGCGCTGCCAATCTATTTCTTCTACCGATAATTCATGAAAAGATTTATAAGGATAACCGCTCATTTCGCTACTTAAAGACAGTAAACTTTTTATAAAGATAGTAGAAGAAAGTGATTTAGACCTAGTCTGCTTTTATGATGGCCATGATCTAACTTCATTATCAATTTTTTATTGAAAGTGTTTCATGTATATAAGCAATTATCATTTTTAAAGCTCAAGTTAAAATAATCGCCAATAACCCATTCAACCGAATTGGAGACACTATGTCACAGCAGATTATTGAAGATTTAAACCGCCGCTATACCGTTAAAAAATACGATGCAACTAAGAAAGTTTCAAACGATGATTTAAATATTATTCTAGAAGCACTTCGCTTATCTGCATCATCTATAAACTCTCAGCCTTGGAAATTTGTCGTCATTGAAAGCGACGCAGCAAAGCAAAGATTGCATGATAGTTTTGCCAACAAGCATCAGTTTAATCAGCTTCACGCCAAAGAAGCTTCGCATACTATTTTATTGGCTTACGACCCTCAATTTACGAAAGACAAATTCAGTAAACGTGTCGATGCCGAGGTGAGTTCTGGTCATTTACCTGCTGAAATGTATGACACTTTTATGGGCGCTTATGCTTTTGCAGAAATGAACACTGATGAGACAGGTTACAACGGCGCTTGGACAAAAGCGCAAGTGTATTTAGCTCTGGGTAATTTACTGCATGTGCTTGCCAGAATGGGGATTGCCTCTACCCCAATGGAAGGCGTTGACTCTGAGCTATTGGGCGAATTATTTAAAGAAGAGCTAAACGGACATATCTGTGAAGTGGCCCTTGCAATCGGTTATCACAAAGACGGTGAAGACTGGAATCATGGCTTGCCTAAAGCGCGTTTGCCTCGTGAAGCGGTCATCAGCGTGATTTAAATTTTATAGGTAGTTGCTAATTAGGCAACTACCACTTTATTTCTGCCGTTTTGCTTCGCCTTGTAAAGTGCTTTGTCAGCGGATAAAAACACATCGTCCGCATCATTATGATTGGCACAAACTTCTGCCACACCAAAGGAGCAAGTCACTTTAATGTTTATTTGCTCGCCTTCAATGGCTGTATTCTCTATTGATAGGCGCATGCGCTCTGCAACGTTCACCGCTTGCATTGCATCCGTATTAGGTAACACAACGGCGTATTCTTCGCCGCCAAGTCGACCTACTAAGTCGTATTCTCGCACTTCTTTTTGTAACACATCGGCTACCTGACTTATCACCCTATCACCCACTGGGTGGCCATAGGTGTCATTTACTTTTTTGAAAAAATCGATATCTAGAATGAGTAAAGATAAGGGCGTATGCAAACGCCTCGCTCTATTAAATTCTATCGTCGCTTTATCAAATAAAGCTCTGCGATTACTCAGCCCTGTGAGTTCATCGGTTGTGGCCTGCTCATGTAACACCTCATTCATTTGAGTTAATTGCTGTTTAGCCACTTCTAATTCGGTGATATCCATACCCAGTACAACATGACCGCCATCTGAAAGAGTCATTCGCTGCATTTTGAAAAAGCGCCCGTCTACGGTGTCTGTTATAAATTGCCGCTCAGGTGTGCTTGCCTGCATTCGCTCGACATTTTCTAACCAAGCTTTTAAGTCATCTGAGTCTATTTTCACACCCACTGACTTTTCATACATCTCGCTTATCACTTCAGACTGTTTGCGCCCTAAGATTGACTCGACTGGTAATCCAAGTAGCTCTGCCATTTTATTGTTGCAGTATTGATATACAAAATGTTTGTCCATCATGCCGACAGCAACGGCAGTTTCATCCATGATCTCTTCAAAAGGAATTTGGATCTCTGCCATTAAACACGCACCTTGAGTTCGAACAATACATTTAATTATAGACAAGCTTTATCAGACTCAAGGTTCAATGCGCATAATATTTCAAACAGGCAAGTGACCCACTTTGACTAAAATAATGGTTTCTTGCTCTACAAAGGGGTGATGTTCACTCATGTGAGGACTACGTAACCATGTGCCTTCAGGGTACCTTCCTTGATCATCAATAAACTCACCACTTAACACTAGTATTTCTTCACCACCAAAATGTTTGTGGGGCACAAATTGCTCGCCCGCAGGCCACTTCACTAATGCAGTGTGTTCATGAACATAGCTATGTAACGGCATGACTTGCAAGTTACCCTGTCCTTGTTGCCAATCGGTATCGAAGGTATTAACTCTAACAGTCTCTATGTCTTGTTCGTCAAACTGATTGAGCTTAACGAAGATAACGCAGCCCTCTTTACTAAATGGCGCATGAACGCTGTTTGGCGGATTACGGATATAGGTCCCTGCTGGGTAATCGCCAAACTCGTCAGAAAACACGCCCTCTAGAACAAAGATTTCCTCACCCATAGGGTGAGGATGTGGCTTAAAAGCAGAACCCGCGTTATATTTCACAATACTTGTGGTATGTCCTGATTCTTTGTCTTCGCGCTCTAAAGGTTTACGCCACACACCTTGAGCAGGGCTAGACTGCCAAGACATGTCGGCTGTTTCTATGACTAAACGTTCTAGAAAATTCATATTCAACATATTTATCTCCCACAAAGCAAAAGATGCCAAGTGTATTAATTTCTACCCGCCATCACACCGCCGTCCACATCTAAAATGCTGCCTGTGATCCAACTTGCATCATCTGATAATAAAAAGACGATACTGTTAGCAATATCATTTGGCTCACCCACTCGCCCTATTGGGTGAAATGCATTAAAACTGTTTAGGGTAGAGTCTATGTCTTCAGACGCAATAAAAGAGCCATAAATCGGGGTTTTAACCACAGCCGGAGACACGGCATTAACGCGAATTTTGTCGTCAGCGAGTTCCATAGCCAAGTGCTGAGTAAAAGCATGCAAGCCCGCTTTTGCCATTGAATACGCCGACGAAGGCGTAGCTTTGATGGCTTGCTTTGCCCACATAGACCCTATGTTCACAATGCTACCGCTACCCGCTTTTTGCATATTATTGACAACAGCTTGAGTCAGTAAAAACGTTGCTTTATTTAAATCATGGTATTGATTGTAATCAGCTAAAGTGTGCTCAACAAAAGCCATCGGTGAAAAATAACCAGCCGCATTCACTAAGTAACCATAGTGTGTAGACGATGCTGTAATTTTGCTTGCAAGTGCCTGTACAGCATCCATGTCATATAAATCGATTTGTGTGCCAGTGACTTGACCTAAACGGCTCAGCTCACTAACGGCTTTATCGAGTTTTTCTGCATTATTCGCTAATATTTCAACATTAAGTCCAAGTTCTAATAGTGTCTTTGCCGTCGCGAAGCCCATGCCACTTGAACCGCCAATAATCATCACTGTGCCTGCATTTGAAAATTTCATAATCACATCTCTTGTTTGTAAAAGTCGTGATAATATTAATTTTACGAAAAGCCTCTGAATAGTAAGCACAATTTGGTTAGGTAGGTACTTTTTGGTACATCTTTATGACAGCAAACGAAAAAATATTTCCAAGAAAATTAGCGCCTCAATCTAGCGCCCGTATGGTCGAAACCATTTATGGCTGTAAATGGTCTTTAACTGTGTATCAATTATTAGATGAAGGCATAAATCGCCCCGGTGAAATGGTACGTCAAGTTGAGGGGCTAACTACTAAAGTACTGAATCAATGTCTCAAACGTAATGTCGAGTTTGGTATTTTAGAAAAGCAAATATTCAACGAACTGCCTCCTCGCGTTGAATATCAAGTGACCCCGTTTGGCGAAAAGTTTTTAGCCATTCTTGAACAGTTGGAAAACTTACAATCTGAGATAGATTTATACCAATCCTCTTAATTAAGCATTCTATTTTGAGGCAAGGAAAACTTGTCGATAACGAGGAGAGTATTTTGCTATTTAGTTATTCTAAATAAAAAATTTTCAACGAAGTTAGCGTCAGTTTTAACCCCTCAAAATGATTGAGCATTATTGAGGATTGGTATTATTTAAAAGGCGAGTAAAATCATAGTTTAAAGATACGTATAAGCATTGAAGTGATGAGTTGAACAAATCGCAACTAGAAATTGATACCCTATAACATTACAATTAAAACTACCGTCACTTAAATTTTAAATAAACATGGCTTACTCAAATACCGCCGAGCAGCTTGAAGTAGCATCAAGCGTCTCTGTGTCTGACGAGTTTCAAATACTCACGGACATCTACAACGAACACGTCAATATTGCGATTTGGCAACACACTTTATCCTCTGACATATTAAAAGAGTCGCAAAACATTATAGAAAATGCGCCAAGCCTTCAAGAAGCGATTGCTGCTGAACCTGAACATGCATTTGAACAAATAAGCAGTAGCCATCGTGCATTGAAAGCAAGCCCGGCTTTATGTGATCACATCGCAGTTCTAGTCGATATGTTTTGTACTTTGTTTGAAGCCAAACGCGCCGGTGTGCGTTTGTCTGTTTTAGACAAAGCAATGTGCCCTAAATTTCATGTCGACAAAATCCCTTGTCGCTTAGTCACCACTTTCGAAGGCGTGGCCACAGAATGGCTCCTTAACGAACATGTTGATCGCTCAAAGCTCGGTGCGGGCAGTCAAGGTCTTGATGACGAGCACTCAGGTATTATGACTGTGCAAAATGCCATTCAAACACTTGAAGCCGGCGATGTTGCCTTGCTAAAAGGTGAAGGTTGGGCTGGTAATGAAGGTAAAGGTTTAGTTCACCGCTCTCCAAAATTGGCCGAAGGTAAAAAGCGATTATTACTCACTCTTGACCTGATTGATTAATCTCACTTTTACTTTCTAAAAACCTTTTAATCTGAGCTTTGCAGCCATTCAAATTGCAAAGCTCTAATTTATCTATTCATTCTATTTTACCCACATTTAAATTTAACTAGGCTTTTCATAGATTTATTAAAATTTATTATTTGCTGTCGTATAAATTGCGGGTATTCTTCGTTGAGTATTCGTAATCAATTTCACGTTTTTAAGTGATTCTATTAGCGTACATTCACAAAGGTCTACAACGTTATGAAAGTAAATGCCGATTTAATTATTGAGCTCAGGCAAAAACAGTGTTGGTCTCAAGATGAGCTAGCCATTGCAGCAGGGTTAAACTTACGAACAATTCAAAGAATTGAAAAAGAGTATACGGCCTCATTGCAATCTAAAAAGGCCATCGCGTCGGCGTTAAACATTAACTTTGCAGATCTGGACTACGAGGAAACGTCCATGAAAAAACAATACGAATATAAAACACTCGAAATAGAAAATAACGAAGGCTTTTTAGCTGGCTTCAAAAAAGCAAAGCTACCTGATTTACAGTCAATATTAAATCAAGAAGGACAAGATGGGTGGTTGCTCGTTCAAATACTCACGCCTGAACTCGCACAAAATGCATTAGTTGGAAAAACCGGAAACTTACTTGCTATCTTCCAGCGAGAAATAACTCACTGATAAAATAACTGAGGCGCAAAGAAGCGCCTCATGAGCTTAACTAACTCTCAGCTTTATCAGAAGTAATAACCCACGTTAATATTCAGCCTTCTCTCAAAATCATCACTGTTGCCAGCAATCGAACCTCCAACAAAGGGCTGGTTTTTCGCATGAACTAAGTCAACATACGTAAACAACGCCCCTGCTGATATCGACATACCTGTAATATTCATCCACGTATTGGCAGTATCATCTGACTTGTTGTAAATGGTGCCAAAATCGTTGTAGAAACTCAGTTGGGAAATAGGCCCAATATCTACCGATAAATCATAAGAAACTGCAAGGTTAGTGCTGGTCGCCTCACTGGCGATGGTGTCATACATAGAGTTAGCACCTACAACGATTTGTGTCACATTGTCTATATGATATTGATACTGAGTATGCTGTAAATGCACGCGCCATTGACCAATATGCGCCGAAGCATGCAGCGCCCAAGCAGTATGGTCGCCTATACGACTCACGCCATCATGCAAACCGCCATCAAGCGCTGAAAAACCAACATGGGTTGTGCCAAATTGATGTTCAAGTTGGTAAGTATAGCGACCCACTAGCGTGTTATATTCGGCTAAAGTTGATGTTGGGGCATCATAGATGTTTTCACCATTTAATCTGATCCCTAATGCATCAACAGAATAGCGATCTTTACGCTCTTCTGCACCACCATCAACGCCACCATGTTCGTCGTTTTTGAAAAATGCGATGTCTAATACGCTGTTTTCGGTTGCCTTATGTTTGAGTACCAGTCCTAAATCGTAATCTTCTTGCAAGCCAATGAAGTAATTAGGGCTCATAAAGTAACTATGAAAGCCACTATGTGGTGCATTGCCAAATGGCACAGGTGCCAAACCCAGTTGGCCATGCCAGTCATCACTGAGGTCGTAATCTAGATACGCAAATTTAACCACACGCATATAATCTAAAAAGCGGATCTCTGCATTTACACCAATATCGGCAATGTCACCAGAGAAATTCAAGCGCACTAAATCAAAGTCGATGTCGCCACCACGCTTTTCGTTGTCATCATCATACGACACCATGTTGTAGTTAAAACGAATAGCACCACCGACATGAATATCTGGGGCAGCATTTACCACCACCTCTTTGCTGTTCTGCGCTTTCATCTGTTTTACTTGCTGCTCTAGCACAGCGATTTGTTGCTCTAACTTTTCAAGCTCAGTATTAGCTGTATTGCCTGCAGCCTCAACACAAGTTGATATGAAAAATGACGACATCATAGTGGCGCTAAGAAGTGCCAGCGTACAAACCGAAAAACGAGGTGAAAAAAGAGACATAAAAGCGAATTTCCGAGGTGAGAGTAATAAAATTCGCGCAAGCCTAGCCTACTCTTTTTGCGTATTCAAATTAGGGAAAATTGCAAAACTGCTAGTGATGTAAGCGAAGAATTTAAAGGCTGTTTAAACTCGTAAACAATGTAAATGATAAGAAAATCAGTGCTATTTAGAACCGCTACACAAGAAGGTAAGAAAGCAAGGTTATACAATTAAAAACGCTAAAAATCATGGGCTTGATATCTTCTTTTACGTAATCGATCATAAACCGTAAATTCTCTGTAACTTTCACCGCTCTGAATGCTTTATTTTCAACCACTTAAATCCAAATTGACTGTTTGCTCAAGGTTTAATCAAAAACAAAAAAGAGCGCCGCAGCGCTCTTAAGTGTACTCAGTTTTATGAATTAGAAAGCATACGTTACTTTTAATTTCACATTGCGCTCGTCCCCTGGCATACCGCCTAAGAACATAGCCTTGTTGTAATACACTTTGTCGAATAAATTGTAGATATTCGCTTGGACTTTCCAGTTGTCGTTGCTGTAACTAACACCGGCATCAAATACGCTATAGCTTGGCACATATCCGTCAGGAATGCCGAATGAAGTCGAGTGCGTGCTGCGGTTATCCACATACTTGTGACCTAAACTGAAGTTAATTGGCTCAGCGAGATCAAACAGTTCTTTTGAATAAGTAACCCAACTACCTACCGTCACATAAGGCACCCCTTTTTGACGTGTGTCGAATGAATCGCGGTTTGGATCTTTCTTATCACGTGCATCTTGATAAACTGCATTAAAGTTAAGCTTCCACTCATCAGTTAATACTGCATTTAGGTCAAGTTCTACACCCTTAGTTTGCTCTTTCCCATCAAAGAAGCTCTTTGGTACGCTCGCGGCAGACACTCCCTCTTCATAATCAGGGTTTGCATACTCTAGGTTAGTACGACTGCTATCAAAAACGATGAATGAAGCCACTAGTTGATCATCAAATGCTTTAACACGTAAGCCAATATCGTTTGAGATTGACTCTGAATCTTCACGGTCCTTTTCATTGCCATAAATGGTTCCCAGTACGCTATATGCCGTGCGACCTTTAGCATGGTTAACAAACATCGATACATCATCAGTGAACTTATAGCTCGCACCTAAATTAAACGTTAAGCCGCTATCTGAAGTATCTTGCTCTGGCGTTGGCTCTGCAGCACTTGCACGGTATCTTGCATCTACACCAAAGTGCTCGTAACTTTGTTTGATACGGTTGTACGCCACACCCACTCGCGTTGTAATGCCATTTTCAAAGTAGGCAACATGTTGTGCGCCTAAACCCCACGCATTCACTGTTTTATTGTAATCACTGGTTTTTAACGGATCGTGATCTTCAAAGCTGCCAGTTGCCCAGTTCGGATTACGGATATCGAATATGTAAGGTAATTTACCTTGGTAAATCACGTCACCCTCTTTGTTTTTTATGACTTTATCTGCATCATAGATTGAATATTGCTTAAAGCGGATATCGCGATCTTCGTAGTTTGCGTTGACTAAAAACTCATTATCAACATTGCCTAAAATAAAGTCATAGCGTAGATCAGCAAAGTACTGCCAAGATTGCTCTTCTGCTTCTACTTTACGATATTCCTGACGACGGGCAGCATAAGGATAAAGTACATCATCAACCACTAAAGGCGCACGCGGATCAGCATTGATGGTGCCACGACGATTCCAGTATACATAGTTATACGCACCGGTTTGGCGGGCAAAGCCAGAATCATAGTTACGGAATTGCAGTTGATGGTTTAAGGTCAAATCATCATTGAAAGCAATATTGTGAGTCAGCTTTACACGTAACTCTTCGCCTTCATTGTCTTTTGCCATTGGCGAAATAATACCGTTATGGCCAAATGTATAAGGCGTTAAGCCATCATTCGCTGCCAATGAGTTTGCAAGCTGTTGACGCTGGGCATCCGATAACTGCACGCCTTTGCCAGCAGGATCATTAATTAAATCTTGCCAGCTCGCTTCACCTGCAGTTTTGCCATCAACAGATTCAGCATTATAGATTCGAATTGGGTGACCAATTGAGTCTACAGCGATGGCATCTTTGATATATGCCGTTGAAAGCATGATGTCTTGCGCATCACTAAGCACATACTTGAAACTGACATACGCTTCATCTCTGTCATTGCTTAAATCACGATAGCCATCACTGCGCTCCGTTTTAACCAGCACACGGTAAGCTAGATCGTCAGTAATACCAGCTGTTGAGTCCATTTCTACAGAATATGTATTCCACTGACCAAGCTCAGCGGTTAAGGCATGCTGCTCTTCAAATTCTGGCTTTTTCTCTATCAGGTTGATCACACCACCGGCACTACCCATACCATACAAGCCTGTTGCAGGGCCTTTTAAGACTTCGATTGACTCAACGTTGGTCAAAGAGCGCGTAGGGTTAAAGGTATTTCCTAAACCTGCACCGCCATACATACCATCATAGGTATAATTGGCACCTAAGCCACGCACCACTAAGTTATCACCAATACCATAGTTGTTGCCTGCTTGCGTTACACCACTGATATTGCGTACAAGATCTTGAAGATTTGAAACGCCTTGTGCGTTGATAAGTTCACTGTCGACAATCACAACCGCCGCAGGTGTTTCCATCAGTGACATGTCTGACTTAGTGGCTAGGCCCGAGTTCATAACAACTTGGTTTTGGCGTCCATACACGCTGATCACTTCAATGTCAGAGTTATCGGTTGCCGAGCTATTATTTGCATCTGCTTTTGCTTGCGCATAAGTAAGAGGTGAGACCGCACAAGCGGCTGCGATAAGAGATAAGCTAAATTTTTTCATGTTGGAATATGTACTCTAGTTTCAAATCACGGAGAAGGCTAAATGAAAACAATTATCATTGCAAATGATAGTTTATTAATGATTGTTATTTGCATTAATAGTGAGCAGCACATGAATATAGTGTTAAAATATATAATGTAAAGCTATGAAAAAATTAGCATTTGAACCCGTAACAGGGTCAATTATTTAAATCGAAAATAGTCCGATTAATTTAATAAAAAGAGTAAAAATCAGGTTCAATAAAGTAATTAGAGCTTTTAAACACTATTTTTAAGGATTTAAGCTTTAGAGTTAATTCAAGGCTAAAAATTACATTCAATGGCTTTTTTTAGCCAAGGTCGCGCTTCGATGGACAATGATTTTGTTTCTAAGGTTTCTTCAGGGATGAGCACGACTTCTATCTCGAGCGGCTTAGCAATATACTTTTGTAAAAGCCTTTGCAGTCCTGCCTCATCAATACTTTCAAATTTTTGCTTTAAGACACCTTTTTGCACTGTAGTATGCTTATACCCACTGAGTTGAACTTCGCTGAAAGCATTTACCCATGAAAAATAGGCATTTTTGGCATCACTATTGTATTTGTCGACTAATTCTTTCACTCTAGGCAATGCGCGGTTATACATGTCTTGATCTTCTAAAAGAGCAAAAGTAAACAATAAATTTATACCCGAATTTAACTCGCCACTTTCATATTGGCTGATCTGAAAATTACGATATGCCGCTTTAAAAAACCGATTTGCCTTTGTAACTTCATCGAATTCAAGTGCCATGACCCCCAAATTATTATTTATGATCGCAATAGCCTTTTTATTATTAACTAGTTCAGCCAGTTCGAGCGTGCGTTGAAAATAATCTTGTGCTTGACTGTTTTTCGCATAATGGCGAGCTATACCTCCTAAGCTATTGAGTGTTTTCATTTTGTCTGTCGCATTATTCGCACTCCTCAATGCACAAAGTAGCGCTCCCTCAGATTGGGAATAAAAACCACCTCTTCTCAACCATACTCCAAGGTTATAGAGAATATTGAAACGCCTTTCTTGGAATGCATTATCATCTACATGACTAAAAAGGGATGCAAAAGCAGGCTCAGACGATTGGTGTTCATGCAGCAATAAAGACGCGAGAATCTTTAAATGATGATACTCGATAATTAAGTCATCACTTTTTAGTTTTTCCGGATCAATTTTTTTAAGTAAAAGTGATGTTTTTTGAGGGTTCGAATTAAGAAAATAAGCAGCCTCATTTATTCGATATTCATCATCTTGAACTGCTTTTTCTGCAAAAACAGGTGAAATAAAGACACTTAAAAACAGAATTAAAACAAAGCGGATGATAGTCATAATAATATCTTGCTAAGGTGAACCATCTCTATCATAAATAACTTTATGATGACTTTAGCAGTTAAATTGTAAACATATGTTAAATTTAGAATTTATATTCAACACTCTTTTTGTTTACTCAAAATTTTTTATATTGAAAAGAGATCCTTAATAAAAATTTCAACAACATATCAAGTAGCAATGCGTACACCATCAAGTTCAAATCACTCTTCATTAAATGAAATAATCAGAACTATTCATCGTACTTACTCAAGTTAACCACTAAAAATTGTGTTGCAAATTTAACCACTTAATTCTATTGTCATTAATGCATTATTTTTGTTTTTAGATAGAAAGGAATAAGTATGAAAAAAGCAGCAATAATTTTAGCAACATTACTCACTTCAGCATGTGCCTCTCAGCCTTGGTCAGAAGTATCAGGTAACTTAGATCAAACAGCCAAGAAAAACCTATATAGTGCTAACATCATTGGAGTGAATGGCGAGTCAAACGTAAGCAAGCTTAATAGACGAACTGTTGAACCGGGTAAAGTTCAATTGCGCTTATCTACAACTAAGCCGAGCCTAACAGTCGGTAATGCAATTGCACAATATAACAACAAAACTGTCGAATTAACGCTTGAACCTTGTGTTCGATATTACGTAGTCGCCGAGCACACAAATAGCTCAAGTTTCAACAAGAAAGAGTGGCAACCGCTAGTTTTAAAAAAGCAGCCAATTAAAAGTTGTCAAAAACTGTTAAACAAAGAGCCTCAAATTCTGACACCTGACTCAAAACTTTCTATCTAATGATTTTGGCCCCGAGACAGTTTTACGGGGCTAAAAGCCATTTTAGATATTATCTTTTATCAACCTCAATTTCGCCGTCTTTCACGACAAAGCTCACTTGCTCCATCACTGAAATATTCTCTAACGGGTTACCTTTAACGGCAATAAAATCAGCATACTTGCCAACATCTAACGAACCAAGCTTTTGTTCTTGTTTTAATAAAGTTGCTGGCGTGATGGTCGCCGCTTGTAAAGCTTGCAGCTCGGTCATACCAAATTTCACCATACGGCTAAACTGTTTACCGTTGTCGCCATGTGGATAAACGCCCGCGTCTGAGCCAAACACCATTTTTACGCCCGCTCTAACTGCTTTACCAAAACTCGCACGCTGCCTAGCACCTACAACACGCTCTTTGTTTAAGCTTTCCTCTAAAATACCGGCTTTCTCGCCTTCACCTAAAATATACTCGGTGTTGTAAATATCCATTGAGAAATAAGTGCCATGCTTTTTCGCAAGCTTGATGGCTTCGTCATCTAAAAAGCTCACGTGCTCTACCGAGTCTACGCCCGCTTTGATGGCTGATTTTATGCCCTCAGTACCATGAGCATGGGCTGCAACGGTCAAACCACGTAAATGTGCCTCAGAAACAATCGCATCCATTTCTTCTTGGGTATATTGCTGAGCACCCACTTTAGTGCCTTTAGAAAGTACCCCACCAGTCGCACAATACTTAATCACATCGGCACCAAATTTAATGTTTTCACGTACTTTGACACGCACCGCCCAAGGGCCATCTGCAACCCCTTTTGCTGTTACAGCATGTTCATGGGTCAATAAATTGTTATCACAATGCCCACCAGTCACACCCAGCGACGGGCCCGAGGCAAAAATGCGTGGTCCTGGCACATCACCCTCATAAATTGCTTGCTTTAACGCGATATCTGAATAACCCACAGCACCTAAGTTACGTACTGAGGTAAAGCCAGCTTCTAAAGTACGTTTTGCGTTACGTACACCCGTAATAGCGGCACGTTGTGAAGTACGTTGTAAGCGTTTATAACCATGAACTTGAGAATCACTGGTTAAGTGCACATGCATATCGAATAACCCTGGTAACAATGTATGCCCTGGTAATTCAATGATTTTATAATCACCCGATACTTTTGAGTGACCGCGTTTAATTTCTGAGATTTTGTTGTCATCGACAACCAACGTGACGGGTTTAATCAGTTTGCCAGTTTTAACATCGAGTGCCGCATCGGCATGAATAATTAAGTCTTCGGCTAATGCAGACATACTCGCTGTTATAGAGAATATGCTTAGTGCAATTGAGGTAAGTTTCATCAGGGGCCCTTGTTGTTTTAAGTGTTTTTTGTTTTCACAAAACCTATTAATTCATAAAGTATTTGTTAATGCGAGCTTTTGCGACTTTTATAAAACCATTAACTTATATTAAAAAAAGGTACGGAAATTTCTAATTAAACCAATAACTCAGCTTAATTATTTAACCAAACTCTCACTTTTGAGAATAAAATCTAATTTATCATTGCAGAATTATTACACTTTCCCCTATAATGCCCGCCCAACCGAATAGCAGCATGATGCTGACCTTCATTTTATAAAAACCACTTGTCATGGAAGCGATCGCCCTTAAAGGTGATGGCGTTTTTGTGCGCGTGTGTTTTATAAATTAAAATCTCATTTCTCTGCTATTCCACTAGGTTGGCGAGTCACCTCGCAAGAAACCAACACACACACGAGATTTAAAACACAGTTTCTTGAGGAATAAATATGAGCACCCCTGTACGCAATTTATCTCCTATCGCTGCGGCGATGGCCTTTGCACTGACCAGCTTCTCTTCAACTTCGGTAATGGCTGACGAAGCTAAAGCTGAAGACAAAAAAATCGAAGCAATTACAGTAACAGCAACAAAACGTTCGCAAGTTATTTATGAAGTGCCAATTGCGATGAGTGCATTCTCAGGTGATGACCTTGATTCACAAGGTATTTCTGACATCACTGATGTAGGCAAGTTTGTTCCTAACTTAAATATCACTGGCTTCTCAGCAGGCCACAACTCATCTGCGAACCCGTTCATCCGTGGTATTGGTCTGCAAGATCACCTTATCACTACAGATCCAGGCGTAAGTGTTTACGTTGATGGCGTTTACTTAGGTCGCCAAGTAGGTCAAAACTGGAACCTAGCAAACATCGAGCGTATCGAAGTACTTCGTGGTCCTCAGGGCACACTTTACGGACGTAACTCAATCGGTGGTGCAATCAACATCATCACTAAACAGCCAGATCAAGCTGCAGTTACTAAAGTAAGTGCTGAAGTGGGTACTCGTGGTCGCTTAAAAGGCAGCATCTTCACTAACCAAGCAGTGACTGAAGACTTAGCGTTTAACTTCAACATGGGCTTTAACCGTCGCGGTGGTTTAGGTGAGTTCATCAACTTGCCAAATGCTGAATACGATGTGGGCGAAAACCAAGAATTCCACGGTCGTCTTTCTGTAAAATACAATGCAAGCGAAGACTTACGTTTGGTATTCACAGCTGATGCAAACGATGGTGAAGGCGGTACGCGTCCATTCACAACATTAATTGACGAACTACCAAACGGTCGTTTAGCGCAAAGCGGTTTAACAAACGCCGACGTTGCAGCTGACCCATATGACAATGCAACCAGCACCATTGAAACTGCAACCGTTTCAAACAAAGCAAACGGCATTTCTTTAACGGCTGAATACGATATCAACGCTGATCTTGGTACTAAATTCATCTTCTCTAAGCGTTCATCAGAATACAAAGCAGGTCTTGATGACGACGGTACGGCAGTAAAACTAGACCACTACCCAGAGCGTGGTACAGCAGATCAAACCTCTGTTGAACTACAATTAACAGGTTATTTAGGCTCTGTTGACTTCGTAACGGGTGTTTACTGGTTTAACGAAGAAGGTAGCAACCGTCAAAGCGACACTGAAGCACAGTTCAATGGCGGCCCAACAAAACTTGAGCTTGACCAAGAAACGACAAGCCGCGCTGTATTCGTAAACGTGGGTTACGATGCAACTGATGAGTTACGTCTATCTGGTGGTGTGCGTTACACAGAAGATGAAAAGTCAGCTTCAACAAACGTATTTGACCCAGTTGGTACTATTCACTCAAGCCGTGAATGGGACGAAGTGTCTTATGAAGTCGCTGCAAACTACACGTTTGAAAACGGTCTAAACTGGTACGGTACAGTACAAACTGGTTACCAATCAGGTCAGTACCCTGCGCGCCCTTACTTCTTAATCGGTCAATTCTTCGGTGCAGGTGGTTTTGATAACCCTGAAGCTACTGCAATTGTCCGTGCAAACAACGCATTTATGGCGAGTGATAACATCAGTGCAATCAACTACGAAACAGGTTTCAAAGGCCAGTTAACAGATGATTTCAGCATGAGTGTGGCATTTTTCAACACCGAGTATGACGACCTACCTTACCAAGTAAACACGTCAACAGAGACTGGTTTTGATACCAATAACCTGATCGTCGAGCAAACGTCTCGCGGCGTTGAATTTGAAAGCACCTATTACGTAACTGATAACTTCACGCTTCACTCAAGCTTTGGCTTTATGGACGTAGACGTTGAAGAACAAAATGGCGTTAAGCCAGTTGCGCCGCTTACACCAGAGTGGACTGCATCACTTAGCCCGTCATATTCGTTTGAACTTGAAAACAACGCGACAATAACAAGCCGCTTTGACGTATCTTTCCGTGACAGCATGTACGGTGAGCCAAGCTCAGATCCACTTCGCATGACGCAAGTTGATAGCCGCACAACAGTGAACTTCGATATCTCTTACGCGCCTGCAAATGCAAACTGGGACGTATCACTATACGGTCGTAACGTCTTTGATGAGCGTTATGATGATGCACGCTTAAATACTGGTGATTACCTACTTGTGATCAAGAGCAATGATGCAAGCGAATTTGGTGTACGCTACCGCGCAACATTCTAATTCGCTATTAAGCTAATACTAAAACGGGGCCATTTGCCCCGTTTTGTTTTTTAGCCTCTAAAGTGACCCGACATAAAGTCGGTGCTACCGATAATTAAGGTTTTACTCTCCCCCTAATTAGCTTGGCAACAGGTCTTTCGAACAGCTGATAACTGAGCGTCGCCGCCAAAACAGATAAACCAATAAAAACCCACAACTGCATTAATACTGATACCTCTAACTTAACTACTTGCGTCAATATTGGCATGTGCAGCAAGTATAAAGAGAACGAAATCTTGCCAAGAAAGTCGCCTAGTTTGTTTTCTAAAATCACATTTTTATCGGGCACTAAATACACCAACGCAAAGAAAATAGTCGACATCATCAGTAACACTTCATAACTGAGCCACATACGATACACACTATTAAATCGTACAGAGCTTAGATCAGGGTATAGCAAGACAATGCCGCCGAGCATCAAAACGAAGCCATGGCTTTTTAAATAATCAGGAATGTGAGCTTTATCGTAATGTAAGCCAAATAGCCCCCCCACTAAAAAGTACGGCAGGCTTCTAAAAATATGCAGGTCATAAGCAAGTTCAAATAATTGCCCTATTGGCCTTGGAAAGTTAGATAAAAATAGTCCGAGCAAACAAATAAATACCAGTAAATGTATGTAGCCAAAACGCCATCGTGCAATGCCCCAAAGCAACACAAAAAGTAGATAAAAATGAATTTCAGGGGCAATAGTCCAAAGCACACTGTCGCCTTTTAAAAACAACAAATGTGAGAGCAAGGCACTGCTATCAGGTATGTCATATAAGCTTTGAAACCCAAGCTGTAGCGTGCCAAATGACACCAGCACCACTAACAAATACAAAGGTAAAACCCGGGCAATACGCGCCATTAAATAAGTTTTAACCTTGACCGGATTAAATGGCTTGTCGGCATACAAGTACGCCATTAAAAACCCACTTAACATAAAAAACAGCATGACGCCGTACTGCCCTGCTCGCCCTCCTAAAATGCCACCCAACCAGTCGGTTTTATCACTAAAGTGAGTAATTAGAACAATGATGGCCGCAAGCGCGCGTATAGTGTTAAGTCTTCTGATCTGCAAACTAATATTCTTATTTTTATAAAGTTTCAGCTAAAAACCCTAACGAAATTAGCTGCCTTTGTCATTTTTATTATTAGGGCTCAGACGCTTCTTCTTTTTGAAAAGTGAAATAAGCTTTTGAGACTGGGATGGCGATTTGCGAAAACAGTGCACTGCCCCATAACAAATTACCAATTAAAGAAGGCACAAATGGCACAACAACCAAAGTGATCATCGCTAAAAAAACGCCTAAGAATCGAATTTTGGCTGTCGCAAATCGATGTGCGACACGATATTCAATATTCTTTTGTATCCAAAATAAGCTGAGCAAATAAACAGCCAGACCGATACACCCGATCGTTGCATACTTAAGTGGGTAAGGCTCCCAAAACCCTACTTTAACTTCTCCTGATAAGGCTACACCTATCATTACGGCAGCCAACATAACCAATAAGTGGGCCAGCCACCAGCTTACGAGCGTCCATTTTTTTGTATTTTTTGGCTTGCCATTACCTACAAAATCAAAATATATCCAACATAAAACAAATACAGAGATCCCACCAAAAATGAAGTTAACTAAAACATCAGGGCTTACTTTATAAATGCCTTTCTCAGATAAGGTGATCACCAACTTAAAAAAGCCTTCACCCAGCACAATTAACACAAGTAACGCGAATCGCTCTGACATATGACCAAGGCGGGGTAAAAACCGACTGCATTCTAAAACACCTATTTTTGGTAGCATGTACAAAAGTTGAATGCTGATTATGCCAAGAGCAAATAAAAGGTAGTTGTAAGGGGCAGGAATAAACGCACTAACTGCAAAAATAACCGCCAAAGCCGCAAAATTTTTACTGACTTTATTTGCCAATACGGTTTCTTCAATCCCCAACCTATCAGTTCGATAATATAAATAGGCAGTTATAAAGCGGTTCGCTGAGTAGGCAAGAGCAAAGTACATCCACCCCTTATCATGAATATGGGGAATAGAAGCCGCCATAACCATAGCAGTGACAATTTGGCTGCTCATAATAAAACGGTGTTTGATATCGGTACTGACATAGAGGGAGTTGAAGACACTGGAATCTGCCCAAGCAAACCAGATTGCAATAAATACCCCAGTAAAAATTGCAAAACCAATGGGGTTTAAATGGTCACTCAAGTAATTACCGAGCAAGAATATAATGACCACATGGATTAAGTCATAAAATAATTCAATCCAATGAACATGATCATGTTGATGGTCACTGTCCATATGATGCTGTGGTGCTTTCCACATTGGGTGTTTGTCTAAAGCCATTTTTTATACCTGTTATTGCTTTAAACTAATTTTAGATTGACTGTTTAATTTAACAACTAGTCTCTTTTTAGTAACCTAATCTTCTCTCAAGATTATACTAACCAACAAAACCGGCAGCCCTATTCGTAAATGCCAGCAAAGGTTGGATCAAGCTCAAAACACGCCATAAAGGCATCAACCACATAGGGGTCGTACACAGTGCCTCGCCCCTCTTTAAGCACTTTAATAGCCGCTTGCGCTCCTCGGGCCTTGCGATAAGGTCTATCATTTGCCATTGCATCAAAAGTATCGGCCACTGCGATAATTTTTGCTTCTAAGCAAATTTGATTTTCAATTAGGCCTTGAGGGTAACCGCTGCCATCAAGTCGTTCATGATGCTGACCTATCATTTCTTGAATAGGCCAAGGGAAATGACACTCTTTAAATATTTCAAGTCCACTGGCTGGATGGGTTCTTAACAACGCCAGTTCTTCGGGCATTAGTTTTGAAGGCTTGGTTAAGATCATTGTGGGAATATTTGATTTGCCGATATCATGAATTAGCGCGCCAATATACAAACCCATTTTCTGTTTCTCAGGCAGAGCGAGTTTTGCAGCGATTTCTGAGCAAATATATGCCACATGCTTTTGATGATCTGCGGTATATGGGTCTCGCATCTCTAAACTATGAGAAATCGCCTTAAGCATTTCGAGTAATACTTGATGAGAGCTGTATTTAGCAAACTCTTCTTCTAACAGCTTTTCTCGTTTAACAATATCACCCACCTTCTTACAAACAATGTCCCACAATGCATCAACCTGTTTTTCAATCTGAGCAACCTGTTGATTTGTATAGTCTGTACTTTTATTTCCAATACCAAGTACTGCTACGATTTTGTTTTCTAAGCGAATAGGAAACGCAACATGGTTCTCTAGTGGAAAATGGCCTTCAGGTAACTGATTTTTCGTTTTTAGAGATGGATACGCATTATGGATGACCGCTTGGTTTTGTCGAATTGCATCTCCCCATATGCCAGCCTCAGATAAAGGGTAATGGGATTCATTCACTGCTGAGCAATAAGTCAGTACACTCTTAGACCAGATATTCAGTTGCAGCGTTTGGGTGTCATCATCGTATAAATGGAAATAGCCAATTGTACTTTCACTTATTTCGACAACTAGCTCTAAGAAGTCTTGATACACGCCGCGAACAGTAAAATATTCTCTAGTTGCTAATGTCTGCCTTAAGTTCACTTCCATATAACCTCCATATACTCACCTAAAGCATACGTCATTCATGCTCTATTCTCCAAGATTTGGACAAACATCTCCTTTACACGTTACACCAGCATCTAACTTTATATTCTCAGCTTTAAGCTGTGTATTATTACTTAAGTCAATTTCGGTTAAGTTATTACTCTCTAGATATAACTTTTCTAGAGCAACATTGCTCGATAAGTCTATTTCTGACAACTGATTATTGGTCAATAAAAGTTCCGTGAGCAGACTGTGTGAAGACAAATCTAAGGAATCGATGGCATTATTCTCTGAGTTTAAAACCTTTAATGCTGTCAACTCGGTGAGGTTAAGTTGAGTTAAATTGTTGCTCTTCAGGTTTAAGCTTTCAAGGTCAATATTATTGCTTAAATCTACAGTGTTTAGGTTATTGAAATTTAAGTTCAGCTCTTTAAGTTTTTCATGCTTTGCAAGGTCAATCTCAGTGAGCTCCATACTGTAGAGTTTTAATGACTCCAGCTCAGCATTCGCGCTTAAGTCTAAGTTAGGTAAGTTCTTGTTACCGCCCAAACTCAAGGTTATTAATTTGGTGTTATTAGCCAAATTGAGCTCTTTTAAATCATTAGGCGTGCTACTGCTGCTTGATGAATACAAACTAAGCTCTGTTAACAATGTGTTTTTTGACACATCAATACTGGTTAAATTAGTCTCATAAAGGTTTAACTCTTCAAGTAAAACATGCTTTGAAACATCAATATTGCCTAAGTCATTTCCACCTAAATTGAGTGCTTTTAGAACAAGGTTGTTAGAAATATCAATGTTACTTAGGCCTGTTTCATACAAACTCAGTTCTTCTAGATCAGTATGCTTAGAGACATCAATTGAACCTAATGTATTTCCGCCCAAATTCAGCGTTTTTAAAGCAAGATTATTCGCAATATCAACTTGAGAAAAGTTATTTCTATACAATTTAAGAGACACTAATTTCGCATGCTGACTGATATCAATATCACTCAGTTGATTGCTGCCCACACTTAGCTCAGTTAGATTTAAATTATTAGCAATATCAAGTTCTTTTAGCTGATTCTCATACAAGCTTAAACGCGTCAGCTGAGTATTTTTTGAGATATCAAGTGCCGTCAGCTGATTCCCAAACAACCTTAAATCCGTTAACGCCAGATTCTTTGATACATCTATTGTTGAGATTAAGTTTCTTCCTAGGCTTAAAACTGACAATGCAGAGTTTACTCTCGTATCAATTGTTTGAAGCTGATTGTTTGATGCTCTTAATGCTTCAAGTGCAAGATTGCTTGAGATATCTAAAACTGAGAGATTATTATTGTCGACTCGTAAATCTTGCAGCAGAGGTGCATTACTCATATCGAGGTTAGTAAGTTGGTTTTCTTCCACTCTTAGTTCAAGGAGCTGTGGGTTATTTGAGATATCTAGCTCTGTGAGCTGATTCGTCGTTAGCGCCACCTTATTCAATGCGGAGTTATTGGTCACATCAATGTTGTTCAGTGATGTATTAATTACCGTCAGCTCACTCATGACTAAATTAGCGCTAATATTGATTTGTGAAAGTGGGCTATTTTCGATGTGGAGGGCTGTGAGCTGCGTGTTCGCTTGTAAATCTAAGTTTGTAATTCGTGTATTAACAAGTGAAATGCTTGTTAGGGCTGGATTTTTTGAAACATCAAGTTGCTGAACTTGGCTATTTACAAGCCTCAAAGTTGTCAGTTTTGGCAGTGATGGTAATACATCTAACGATGTCACCTCACTATCACAAGCAAGTTCGGCAATATCGGTTGCATACTTATAACCTGAGGCCTGTGTACATGCCAATAAAGCCGGATCTTGTATTATCTCTGCAAGCACCAGTTTTGGCTTGAACACCACTTTAACCTCACAGTTTTCAGTCACGGGCGCAGTAACATATACATTATTATCTCTTAATTCACCGCCACAACCACTGACCGACTCAACTAGCTGATCTTCATTAGGAGAAACTTGAAAGCTTTGAATTCTATTTTGAATAACTTCGGCAAAGCTGGGGGAGATAGTGCCCCCCTCTGCTACGTTCGTCGAAACCAGTAAAGGTTTTAGTTTAAAACTGACTTTTACGACACAGTTTTCATTAATTGCACCAGTTGTATATGTGGTGCCCGATAAACTTCCGCCGCAGCCAGAAACAGCATCAATCACTAACCCATCATCGGGGGTAATTTCAAAGGTTACTGTCTCACCCACTTTCACTTGCGCTGAATTTTTATCTATGCTGCCATTACTATTTATATCAACAGAGACAGAATAAGTCTGAATTGAGCCAGTCGAAGTATCACCTTCTGAGCCTGAGCCACCTCCACACCCAGATAAAGAGAATATTGCTAATAAAAATATGCTCAGATAAGACCGCTTCATAACTATTATCGTCTATGTAGATTTAAGAGCCGTTATTGTAACGTGAACATCATAAAAAAGCTTCCAGCAACAAGCGCCCTGAAGATCTCAGGGCACTATATTTCTTACAGGTGTTGATTAAACCATTTTGTCGCTTCGTTAATTGATTCATTAACCTCTTCAACTTGATCATAGAAGCTAAATTGGTGATAAGGCGATTCCAATTCAGTGTCTATCCAATGTAGCTTCTTGTCACTTGCCGCAATATTTTCAAAATATTGCTTTGTATAGTGAGGTAACACTGCCCCATCTGAATGAACCATTAAGGTTGGTGTTGTCAGTGCTTTTGCACTCGGCATAGGATCAAGTGTTAGCCAATCTTCCCATGTCATGACCGCAAATTTATCATCGCTCCACTGAGGTATCGCCCCTCTTTCAGAATTCAAATAATAGTCATAAGGGCCATACATGGCAGCAGATTCGTCTGTAGTCGAAATACTTGGAATGTACTCAATTTCTCCCGTTAATTGGTATTTTTTCTTTGCTTGCTGGGCTTGCGTTACTTTTGCTTTCACGCCTGCTTCACCGCCATAAAACATTTTTACTGCCTCTGCATCATGCAACCATGACGCAGCTGTTACCACTGATTTTATTCGACTATCTTCAGACGCAGCCATTAAGGTGTACATTGCACCTGCACAGATCCCTAGTGCACCAACTTTATCTTTGTCTACCACAGGTAAAGTTTGAACAAAGCTTACTGCATGCTTAATATCAATCACCTTTTGTTTTGGGTTCTCGTAAAAGCGCGTCTCTCCCTCACTTTCTCCAAAGTTTCTAAAATCGAAAGCCAATGCAATAAAACCTTGTTGAGATAACTTTTCAGCATATAAGCCCGCCATTTGCTCTTTAACCGTTGTCCAACTGCCTGACACAATAATCGCCGGATATGATTTATTAGCATCGAAATCTTTGGGTAAATACAGGTCGCCCACCACTTTTTCGCCTTCACTTAAAAACGATACTTTTTGCACTAATGACTTTGCATCATTACCTGAATTGTCAGCTTGCTGCATTTGACTCACCTCTTGAAGAAAATTTAAGTTACCTTTTTGACCATGTGTGAGTAAGGTCATATCTGTTATCAGCCACTGTTCATCGACTTTTTGTAATTTATGAAAATAGCGACCATAAATATCCCAGTAAGGAATATTCTGGGCCGTGTGGCTAGCATAAACATGTGAATACATTTGTGCGTTATTGCCATCAACTTGAATATCAAAATTGCTCAAAAGATGATGTGTCTCGACTTGAGCTAATAAGCTTTGCCAACCGCCCACCAAGTCTGTAGCTGCGACTTCACTGCCTGCTTGCCCTGTCATACTTGAATAATCCACAAATACCTTATCAGCAAAGTGACTTTGTGCTTTTGACCACTGCTTGCTGTCAATTGCATTGACCATTTCAACAACCACTTGCTTCACCTGCTGCTGAGTTTCTAATTGCTCAAGACGATGTATTTGTGACTGAGATAATGTATTTGCTTGGGTTTCATGAAATGAAAACAAGCTCAGTAGACATACTGAAATAACACTGAGTTTATTAATGGGGGTTTTCATATGCTCACTCCTAATTAAACCTAAATAGCAAACTCAAATGAGTTTGCTTTGAATTGGGTTTAGATTATCAACAGAGTGAAATCAGAGATTGCACAATACTGCTCGACGTTTAGAACAATATTGCTCGGCGTTTATTTGTTTACTTCTTTAATATATTGGCCGGGAGTATTACCGAAATGAGATTTAAATACACGCGTAAAATGTGACTGGTCATTAAAACCTAACAAACCGGTTATTTCCGCGATATTTGGGTTACTGTTCATCAGCAATTGTCTCGCAAGACTCATACGATAATTTAATAAGTACTGGTATGGGGTGACATTCATGAGCTTCTTAAATTCTCTAAGAAAATAGAACTTACTACAATTAAGTAAATCAGCTAAATCATCAACATGTATGGTTTCGCTCACATGGTTTTCAATGTATCTATCTATTTTTTCTATATGATGCTGAGTTAACTTTGATTGATTAACCCGCTCTTCTTGCAAGTCTTTAAAGTTCGAGTAATGCGTAATGTAATGATTCGCTAATAGAGCAATCAGATTATGAAGGAAAACCCGCCCATTTCTGCCTTTATTTTTTGCCTCTAAAACAAAGAGTTCCATGATCCCTTTAATTGTTTCATCTTCTACATTGTAATTGTTTAAGAATTGTAACTGCTTACCTTTTAAATCAAGCGGGCAATGCTGCAAAAAGGTCTGCTCATCAATCGCTAAAATCAAAAAGAAACAAGGTTCTGAAATATTATGAGTGAAAGGCGTTTTTGGTGGGTTAATCCATATATTGCCCGGTGTTGTCTTTAGCGCCGTCACCCCTTCATCTGTCGACACCTGCCAACTCAAATCTTTTTCTAGCGCCAAAGCAAAATAAAAATAAGGGGTATAAACATTACTCGGGTAAAAATGTGGCGACGAGCCTTTTTCAAGTACCACTTCAGCACAGTTCAAAGCAGCGCCGGAAAACTCGATGTCTAGCACGTCACCACAATCAGACAAATGATGATTTTCAAAATCATAGAACTTAAGCTCAGAACGCATTGCTATTTACTCCAAGGCTACTAATTCAATCAGCATAACTTAAATTCACCCACTTTGGCTTCAACTCGCAGCATTGAGGCTATCACTTCGTTACTATTATTTTGCAGGTGCAAGCTACCCTGTGCTGTGTCATCAGCAATACTCACAATACTGCTTAAGAACTGATTAACATGGTTAATGGCTTTATCTTGTTGCTTAGTATGTTCGCTCACTACATCACTGGTAGACTTAATATCCCCAGCTCGGTTTAGTATTTGTTCAAGTGCAACTGCCAGCTGCTGGTTTTTGTCAGCACATACCCTTGCTTCTTCTCTACCTTGCTCCATCATGTCTTTTGCCGTAGCAGCTTGCTGCTGGATTTTAGAGACAGTCTTTTGAATATTCAGTGTAGACTCTTGCGTTTTCATTGCTAAGTTACGAACTTCATCAGCAACCACTGAGAATCCTCGCCCCGCCTCGCCTGCTCGTGCGGCTTCAATGGCTGCATTCAGAGCTAATAAATTGGTTTGCTCTGCAATCGTCTCTATGACTTCTAATACACTCCCTATCTCACTACTTGAATGGCTTAACTCAAAAATGACATCACTGGCTTGCTCTACTTTATTTGCCAGTCCTAACATATCTTGATGGGTTTGATTGATTAAGCAGACGCCTTGTTCGGTATCTTGATAGATATTGCCTGCTTGCTGCTGTGCTTGTAGGCTGGAATCGCTGACTGATGATACAGACAGAATAACCTGCTCCATGGCAGTGCTTATGCTTTCTATTTTATTTTTTTGCTCAGAGGTACCTTCTTGAGTTTGTTGAGAAATAGCTGAAAACTCATGTACTTTCTGTTGAGTTTGAGAGACCGACTCGCTGATAGCTAAAACTGATTGATGTACTTTTTCTATGAAAAGGTTAAATTCCGATGACAATTGACCGACTTCATCTTGCCTCTGGATCGTTAAACGACGAGTGAGGTCGCCATCACCACGCGCTAATTCAACTACGGCATCTTTCAAATTGAGTAAAGGCTTAAGCAAACTCGACGTTAAAAAGAACACAGAAACTATCGCCACTAACGCGATCACCGACAATAATATAAACACACTCAACATCTGCGCATCTATATCACTTGTCACTTGCTCTGCAAGCTGCTGCGCAGAAGCTTGCGTCTCGTTTGCAAGCTTAGTTAAGCGAGTTTGGATATCTGTTTCAAGAGAGTTTAACACCCTTAAATCTAGGAGTGCGCTCTGCGCACCACCTGAAAGGTGATGCTTTGTTTGCGCAAACCATTGCTCTGATAAAGTTAAAATTTCAGAGCTTAGTTCCATCGCGCTCTCTGTTAAGCTGCTTGCTTTGGCCTGACTTAGATGCGATTCAAACTCAGATTGAAAATGGGTAAATTCAGCTGCAACTTGCTCACTATTTCTAGGTGTTTTAAAAGCCAGTACATCTGCAGAAAAATTGCTTGCCTGTCTAAAAATATTGGCAGCTGCGCTTGAGCTATTAACGGCATTTAAAGGCTGATTAAACGCAAATATGGTTTGCTCACCTTGCTTGTGTAATGCATACGTTAAATACAAACATAATGCAGAAAATACCACGAGCAAGGTTATAAAGCTGGCTAGAAGTTTATGTCGTATTGTCATCTTGCTCTCCTAAAGCGGTAAAATGGGTAGGCTAACCGCTGCATCTCGACCGGTTAAGGTCATCAGAAATGCCTCGAGATCATCGAGTTCAGAAAGCGTCAGCGGGACTGGCTTCATCAGCTCAGAGAGGCTATCACGACGGATCCCCCCAGATATGTAGTGCACTAAAACACTTCTCAAATCTTTGAATTGACCTTGATGCATATAGGGTGCGCGCTGACTGATATTCCTAAGACTTGGCGTTTTAAATGCAAATGCATCTTTCGCTAAACCTGTCAGCTTGCCTTTGCCTTTATCGGCAGTCTGTAAGCCAATATCGTGAAACTTATTGTCGGTAAAATTCCAACCACTATGGCAGCTTGCACATTCAGCTTTACCATTAAACAATGCAAAACCACGCTTTGCCGATTCTGATATGGCACTCTCATCCCCTTCGACCCAAAGATCAAACGGGGCTTGCCCTGAAACTATGGTTCGCTCAAAAGTCGCAATCGCTTTACGAATATTTTTACTATTAATCCCCTCTTGAGGAAACACTCGCTGAAACCACGCTTGATAACTTTGTACCTCAGATAAGCGGCGCACCGCTTCGTCTATAGGTAAGTTCATTTCCACCGCGCTCTCAATCGGCCCCAAAGCTTGTTCTTCAAGCGTACGCGCGCGACCATCCCAAAAAAAAGAAGACCCCCAAGCCATATTAATAATGGTCGGTGAGTGTCTATCTAAATGAGAGTTTTGCGCACCAATAGAGGTCGCCGTCGCATCCTCCCAGCCAAAACTTGGATTATGACAAGTGGCACACGTCATATTGTGATTTTTGCTCAGCCTTGGATCAAAGAATAACATTTTTCCTAAAGCCGCTTTTTCAACCGAATATGGGTTATCAGCAGGAAATGGAATAGAAGATGGCCTTTTATATTCTGCTTTTAAAGAACTTGCATTCGCCAATAACCCCACACTTAATAGCATCAAAAAACTTATCCCTTTCAATGCTGTATATTTGATATTACCCATATTTCTTGTCCATTTAGAATTGCATAGGGTAAAAGACAGGACAAAACGAGAATAAATTTCATCAAAACAAAATAAGATCACATGTTCTTAACAAAAATGCCTATCTCAAACATGCGCAAAAGGGCAAACAATTACGTATGCCCTTTTGAAGTTAACGTGTCTCAAACCAGTAGCATTTATCTAACGGTTAGACCAAACATTTTTCGGCGCGGTTATCTAAATAACCTGAGAAACGAGTTAGTGCGAGTGCCAACACCACAATTGCTGCGCCTATCCAAGCTGTATCTGTTAAAGCCATGTCTTCAACAATGACACCACCCACAACAGAACCAAATGCGATGCCAACATTAAATGCGGCGATATTGAGTCCTGATGCAACATCCACAGCGTTTGGGGTGTGCTTCTCTGCCAGTTGCACCACATAAACTTGCAGGCCTGGCACATTACCAAACGCAAATGCGCCCCAAATTAAGACGGTCAACACTGCGCCTATTTGGCTTTGCGCTGTGAAAGTAAAGACCATTAAAACCAATGCCAGAGCAGAAAATATAAGTTGCAATGCTTTGACAGGACCCATTTTGTCAGCAAGCTTACCACCCCAAATGTTACCCACTGCCACTGAAACGCCATACACCAGCATGATCAAACCAATTGAACTTGAGGCGAAACCAGATACTTGCTCTAAAATTGGCGCTAAGTAAGTGAATGCCACAAATGTGCCGCCATATCCAACTGCTGTCATCGCATACACAAGTAGTAGCCTTGGTTGTGTTAACACTTTTAATTGTTCCGTTATTTTCGCAGGCGCAGACTGTTTGAGGTTTTTTGGTACCAAAATAGCACTACCGATCAACGCAATAAAGCCAAGTACTGATACCACTAAAAACGTTGCTCGCCAGCCCAGCTCTTGCCCTATCCAAGTGCCCAGCGGCACACCCGTTACAAGCGCAACCGTTAAACCTGTAAACATAATGGCAATGGCGCTGGCTTCTTTGTCTTTGCTCACTAGGCTTGTTGCTATGGTTGAGCCAATTGAGAAAAATACCCCATGGGCTAAGCCTGTGAGAATACGCGCTGTGATTAAAGACTCATAGCTAGGTGCTTGCCAAGCTAACAAATTGCCCGCCACAAACAGCGCCATTAATGTCAGCAACACCAACTTGCGATCCCACCTTCCTGTCAGTGCAGTTAATACGGGTGCACCAACCGCAACACCCAGCGCATATAAACTCACCAATAAACCCGCGGAAGGTAAAGACACGCCCAAGTCTGCAGCTATGGTCGGCACCAAACCGACAATCACAAACTCAGTGGTGCCAATTGCAAAAGCACTGAGGGTCAGCGCGAATAAAGCCAAAGGCATAATTAGATTCCTCACATAATTAAAGTGAGGGTATTTTGGAGAAAATTTAAATTGACAAAAACAGCAATAATCTCAAAATACTTTTGTGATTATTGTAAAAGTGAACATATAAAATGGCGCAACCAAAGACTGAAGATTTAGAAATATTTGTGACTGTGGCCGAGTCTCAGAGCTTTACCCTTGCTGCCAACTTTCATAATACGCAAGTCGCCAAGATCTCCCGCGCAATTGCCCGATTAGAAAGCATATTAAATGTCACGCTGTTTAACAGAACCACCAGAAAAATTGATTTAACCGAAGATGGGCAAACATTTTTAACTTTTGCAAAACAAAGCCTCGCCATTTTATCAGAAGGCACAGCGGCACTCAGTGTAAATAAGCGATCCCCCAGTGGCCCACTTAGAGTGGATGCGGCTAGCCCTTTTATGTTCCATCAAATAATCCCTTGGGTTAAAGTATTTAAACAAGCATATCCTCAGATCCAGCTAGAGCTGATCACCCATGAGAATATTGTTGATCTCATTGAGAAAAAGACTGATGTGGCTATTCGCATTGGTCGACTGTCTGATTCAAACCTGTATGCGAAAAAGCTAGGAGCCAGCCCATTACGCATTGTTGCAAGTCCTGAATACCTTGTTGAATGCGGAACACCTAAAAACAGCCATGAACTCTCGGCGCATACCCTTATCGGTTTTGCAGAAGCACCTAAACTCAATAACTGGCCTTTGAAAGAGCCTGCACGCATAAAACCAAGTTTATTTGCCAGTAACGGCGAATCTGTAAGACAGCTGACCCTAGCTGGTAATGGTCTGTCTCTGCTTTCAAACTTTATGGTGCACGACGACCTAAGATCAGGGCGTTTAGTTGAAGTGCTCCCTAGTGCGTTGCAAACTCCGAATCCAAGAGAAGAAATCCATGCGGTGTATTATAAGAACTCCAGCGTCTCGGCGCGTATAAACGCTTTTATCGACTTTTTCTCACCGAGGCTCACTCTATAATTAAACCGAGCTTAAATTAGACAGAGCTTAGCAAAATACTGGTTTCTGAATTCAATACCCCATCAATGGCTCTCACTTCTCGAAGCACTAAATCAAATTCTTGTAGGTTCGAAGTCTGAATTTCTGCGATGAGATCCCACGCGCCATTGGTGGTGTGCATTTTTAACAGCTGCGGGATACCCCGTAACTTTTGAATAACTTGAGTTGTCGATTTGCC
Source organism: Pseudoalteromonas sp. AWM4_233 (assembly GCF_056158285.1). Classification (NCBI taxonomy): domain Bacteria; kingdom Pseudomonadati; phylum Pseudomonadota; class Gammaproteobacteria; order Alteromonadales; family Pseudoalteromonadaceae; genus Pseudoalteromonas; species Pseudoalteromonas sp. AWM4_233. The sequence goes on from NZ_JBSWSZ010000001.1 coordinate 2,495,757, forward strand.
TACGACTTCGATCATCATCACCGCTTTAATGGCATCTGTTTCGATTTGCTCATGCGCGCGAATGGTGAAGCCTAAAATTGCCCCACTACTTACCAGCCTATCTAAGCGGTTTTGTACTGTACCACGCGATACGCCGAGTATTTTTGCAAGTTTTGCCACAGGCGCTCTGGCGTCACTTTTTAAAATGGCGACCAGCTCTTTATCGATGGCATCAAACAGATAAGGTTTTCGATTATCCAAAATTACTCTCCATTACATTAGCCCTTTACTCAGCCGTTGAAATATCACTTTGCTTATAAAGAACTGGCAAAATGCCAAAAATTAATACAAAAAGTATCATATTTTGACATTTAGTTTAGCTCAACTCATTTCTATTATTTGCTTAAGTTCAAAGTCCACGTTTAACTAGGTAGTAAAAATGCACACAGAAACCCCGTTCAAAACACACTTTAACGCTGAACAAGCAGGCTTAGAGTCATTAAATATCAAGTCTTCAAATATCACTTTTGTGAGTGTCTCAGATATGTTGGCACTGATTAATCAATATGGTGTAGAGCAGTTGATGCTTGGCATGGTTGAGTATCTTGAAGCTGATTTTAAACGCTGGCTTGATTTTGATAAGTCACCCCGTTTTGCAGCACACTCTGCGGAGGGCGTAATCGAGCTGATGCCCGTTGCTGACCACCAGCAATTCAGCTTTAAATATGTGAACGGTCACCCAAAAAACACCAAAATCGGCCTACAGACCGTTACCGCATTTGGCGTACTGAGCGATGTAGCCAGTGGTTACCCGCTGATGCTCAGCGAAATGACCATACTGACAGCACTCAGAACAGCTGCAACATCGGCCATGATGGCTAAATATCTTGCGCCAAAACAGAGTAAAACGCTGGCGATGATTGGCTGTGGTGCGCAATCTGAGTTTCAGGTACTCGCATTCAAAGCCATATTAGGCGTCACCCATGTTCGCCTTTATGACATAGAGCCTAATGCAACCAAGAAGTGCTTTAATAACTTAGAAAGTTATAGCAAAGAAAACGACCTCAATATTGAAATATGCCACTCAGCCGAAGAGGTCATTAAAGGGGCTGACATCATCACTACCTGCACCGCGGATAAACGCAATGCCACCATTTTAAACAGTGACATGGTAGGTGAAGGCATTCACATCAATGCCATTGGCGGCGACTGCCCGGGTAAAACTGAACTCGATGCCGCCCTGCTCAATCGCGCAGACGTTTTCGTCGAGTACGAACCACAAACGCGTATTGAAGGCGACATTCAGCAACTACCAAGCGACAGTAAAGTGACCGAGATGTACCAAGTTATTTTGGGTGAAAAATCAGGTCGCACCTATGATGCACAACTGACCATTTTTGACGGTGTTGGTTTTGCACTTGAAGATTATTCGGCATTGCGATTTATTTTTGAGCTGGTAAAACAGAATCAAGAAGCGCAGCAGATTGAGTTATTAGCAAGCCCTGAAGACCCAAGAAACTTATTTGGCTTAACGCAAACTCACAGCGCTCCAAGCGCATAGATGCTGAGTTATATAAAAATAAGAGACCACTATGAGTTTATTTCCCCAAGCACCTAATGCGGTGGTGATGATAAGACCGCATCATTTTAGCCCAAACGAGCAAACTGCGGGTGATAACAGCTTTCAGTCAAGCAGCAAATTCGACCACGCTGAGGTAAGTCGTTTAGCCTATGAGCAAGTTACTAGAGCCGCTGAAACCTTGCGCAGTCATGGTATTAATGTACATATTTTTGAAGACGAAAGCACCGAAACTCCAGACTCGGTATTTCCTAATAATTGGTTTTCGACCCATCTTGGTGGGCAAATTGCCATTTACCCTATGTACGCACCAAATAGACGCAAAGAGCGTCGCAGTGATGTCATCGAATTTTTAAAAGCCCATTATCGCGTACAAGATGTGATTGATTATTCTGGCCTTGAGTACGACAACCTGTTTTTAGAGGGTACGGGGGCCATGGTGTTAGATCACATTGAACGAGTCGCTTATGCCGCTCGCTCAAACCGCACCGACTCTCATGTATTAGAGCGTTTTTGTTCGCACTTTAATTTTGAACCTATGGTGTTTGACGCTCAAGATAAGCACGGCAAAGCGGTTTACCATACCAATATCTTGATGTGTATTGGCAGCGACTTTGTTATAGCTGGGTTTGAAATGATGACAGATACCAAACGCCGCGATGAAATCATTCGACGTTTTGAATTTGCTGGCAAAAAAGTGATTCATTTAACGGAAGCGCAAATAGGCGCATTTTGCGGTAATGCACTAGAGTTACACGCAGGTTCTAAACGTTTATTGGCATTGTCGAGCACCGCATTTGCAGCGCTCAGCCAATCGCAAAAAGCATTGCTTGAGCAAAGTGTCACGTTAGTACCACTCGATGTTTCGGCCATTGAACTAGCTGGCGGCTCAGTTCGCTGCATGCTAGCGGGCATACATCTGTCAAAACGCTAACACTGCTAAATCAAGGGTTTTATACCAATCTTCTTAATTAAGGTAGCTATTTTGAGGATTGGTATTAATTGGTATAGAAAAGAGAGCATATAACAATGATAAATAGCGCAATTAGTACCATCAACAATTTACTGTGGGGCCAAGGCCAAATACTCATTTATTTGCTGTTATTTGCAGGCTTCTGGTTTTCATTCAAGCTCAAGTTTGTACAGTTTCGCCACTTTAGATACATGTTCAAAGTGATGAAAGACAGCACTCAAGGCGATAAATCAGGTATCAGCTCGTTTCAGGCTTTATGTACCGGTTTATCGGCTCGGGTCGGCACGGGTAACTTGGCTGGCGTTGCCATTGCCATCTCATTAGGGGGCAGTGGCGCGGTATTTTGGATGTGGTTAATTGCGCTATTAGGTATGGCGACTGGGTTCGCTGAAAGCGTACTCGGTCAGCTTTATAAAATTCGTGACGGCAACAATGAATTTCGTGGCGGCCCTGCCTACTATATTCGTAAAGGTCTAAACAAACCTTGGCTCGCGGTACTGTTCGCGCTGTGTTTGTTTTTAGGTTATGGGGTGAGCTTTAGTGCAATGCAAGCCAATACCATTGCTGATGCACTGAACAATACTTTTGCTATCGACCCAACTTATTCAGGGGCGGTGATTGCCGTTATCGCAGGTTTCATTGTGGTAGGCGGTCTTCGCAGTATTGCCCGTTTTGCCGAGCTCATAGTGCCATTTATGGGACTGGCCTTTGTGGCCGTTGCGCTTGTAATTACTGCAATGAATATTCATCATCTCCCTGCTATGTTTGCAGATATGTTTGCCTCGGCATTTGGCTTAACAGAAGCTGGTGCCGGCGCACTCGGTGCTGCCATTAAAAATGGTATTCAACGGGGGTTATATTCGAATGAAGCTGGCGCAGGTAGCGTGCCCCATGCTGCAGCTGGTGCGTCTCCAGTGCCAAATCACCCTGTTGCGCAAGGTTATGTGCAAATGCTTGGAGTATTTGTCGATACCATTGTTTTATGTAGCTGTACCGCCGTGGTCATTTTACTGTCTGACATTACCATCAGTGGCGAAATGGAAGGCATTGGCATGACACAAAACGCCATGAGCAGTCACTTTGGTGAATTTGGTCATTATTTTGTTGCCGCGGCCATCACCCTATTTGCCTTCACTTCCGTGGTTGCAAACTACGCCTACGCAGAGAGTAACCTTCACTTGTTCAAACTCGACAATAAACTGGGTCGCGCTGCCTATACGGCCTTATATTTATTTATGGTGTTTTGGGGAGCAACGGCATCACTCAAAGAGGTATGGAGCATGGCCGACGCCGCCCTTGGTTTAATGACCTTAGTGAACGTTTACGCCATTGTGCTGCTCACCCCAACCATTGTTAGTATTACCAAAGACTATCAAAGTCAGCTAAAAGCCAATAAAACTCCAGAGTTTAAATTAGACAATGTTGAAATTCAGGGCAAAACAGAAAAAGGCGTATGGGAGTAACAGCCAAAAGAGCGTGTTTAAACACGCTCTTTAAATTGTCTCATAAATTAAGCAGGCAAAATACTCTGCCCATGATTAAAGACATTGTTTGGGTCGTACTGACTTTTTACAGTCTGAAGTGTTAGATAATGCTCACCGTAATAAGCCTGTTGCCAGTCAGTAATTAAAGGGTCGATATAATTTACGTATGCACCACCCGTGCTCCATGGTGCCATAACTTGCCTAAAGCCGTTTTGCTTAGCTTGTGCGGTATCTATCTGTGCGTTGCTGGCACTTGGGTGAAGGGGTAAATAATATTCGGCACTTACAATGGCTTTACGATGAGGATATGCGGTTTCATCCTCACCTATTTCATCGATTTTGCCACCGAGCAAATTCATGATGATCATGCCGTTATGACCATCGCTATTTTGCTGCTCAATTTCAGCTTTTAATGCTTTTACACCCGCTGGTGGAATGAGAGAGTTAAAAAAGTCAGAGCTGGCGCCAAACGCACTGCGCTGCATCGTTCCTCCCTCAAATTGCGTGCTTAGATGACAAGATGCAACATTACTTTCACAAGTACCTAGCATCACACTGCGATAGCTACTTGTATTATGGATGTTAGAACTCGGTGTAGCCCCTGTTTCGGCAATAAAGGTTTGCCAGAGAGTTTCTGCTTCTGCAGCAGGGTTTAAACAAAATGCCCGAACATTAACTCTCGGGCCACCAAATACCCAAGTTGGTAGACACTGCGACCACATCTCATTGGGCCACTGCTCTGCAAGAGTTTGCCAAACCGCGAACACGTCTTCAAAATCATCAAAACTAAAATTCGCTTCAAATACGGTGATGTCGTTGGCGGCGTGTGTTTTGAATTTAAATTGCGTCACAATACCAAAATTACCACCGCCACCACCTCTAAGCGCCCAGAATAAGTCACTGTGATTGTTCGCATCACAGCTAATTATCTCGGCGTCGGCAGTGACTATCTCAACCGCTTGAAGCGTGTCGCACGTTAGGCCGTGTGCTCTATCAACTACGCCGAAACCACCGCCCATGGTTAACCCTGCAATGCCCACACTTAAACAACTACCTGCAGGAATAGACACGCCCTGCTGTGTTAATTGATCATACACATCTGTAAGTCTTGCGCCTGAGCCTATAGTGGCGATGTCACCTTGTAATGAAATGTCATTCAAGTCTGTTACGTCTATTATCATACCTTCGGTTGTCGAATAACCACCATAACTATGGCTACCAGAACGCGGCGCTATATGAAGTTCATGCTCTTTTGCAAAGCGGATCGCTGACTGAACGTCTTGTGCATTCGCGCATTTCACTACGACTTGCGGATAAATATGATCAAACCGTGTACTAAAACTTAAACGTGCTAACGAATATGGTTGCTCGTCAGTTGGGAGAATAACCCGACCTGAGACATTATCTTTCAGCGTCTGCCATTGCGCGTTTGTGAGTTTGCTCACCACACCTGTATCTGGGCGATTATCTATGAGTGGCAGTGTGACTTCTGGGGCAGAGCCTTCGCCTCCACCACATGCAGTTAAAAATAGAGAAGCGGCTGAAAAGCTGAGAAACTGTCGACGGTCCATAACGATCCCTTGCTGTATTGATATTGTTGTTTTTATCACCTACTGAATTGACTACACTATGCTAAAGCTCTGTATTTAAACAGGGTAAATACAAGCTATTTAATTGATTATTAATAATTTTCACCTTTCTTTAAAAATCAGAGTGATATTTGAATCACGGTCCCGCACACGCTAGACTCAACTATCACTTTTTTGAAAGATCAATAACAACAAAATGACTAATAAAATAATCGACCTACGTAGTGATACTGTCACCCAACCTTGTAAAGCCATGCGTGATGCAATGGCCAATGCGCCTGTTGGCGACGACGTGTTTGGTGATGATCCAACCGTGAATGCACTACAACAAAAAGCCGCAGAGCTAACCGGCCATGAAGCGGCATTATTTGCCCCAAGTGGCACACAAAGCAACTTGCTTGCCCTACTCGCCCATTGTCAGCGCGGTGACGAATATATTGTTGGTCAAGACGCCCATACTTATAAATACGAAGGCGGTGGCGCAGCAGTATTGGGCAGTATTCAACCTCAGCCAATAGAGTTTGCAGCAAACGGATCTATTCCACTCGATATCGCGAAAAAGAAAATCAAACCTAACGACCATCACTTTGCACGCACCCGTTTGTTATCAATCGAAAATACCGTAGGCGGGCAAGCTTTACCTATGTCTTACTTAGATGATGCGCGCGCGTTCTGTAACGACACAGGACTTGGTTTACACCTTGACGGTGCACGGGTATTCAATGCTGCGGTGCATCACAATGTGCCTGTATCGGCAATTACTTCGCAGATGAATTCGGTTTCTATTTGTTTATCGAAAGGCTTAGGCACGCCACTTGGCAGTATTTTATGTGGCCCGAAAGACTTTATTCATGAAGCTCACAAGTGGCGCAAAATGCTCGGTGGTGGTATGCGCCAAGCTGGTATTGTCGCAGCAGCCGGTATATTCGCATTGGACAACAACATCGAAAGACTGATTGAAGATCACCACAATGCTGAGTTTCTAGCCACAGAACTTACCGAAATAGATGAACTAACAGTCACAAAGCAATTCACCAATATGTTGTTTGTTGAATATCAAGGCTCGCTTTCCCCCTCTGAGCTTGCAGACAAGCTGCTAGAAAAAGGCATCAAAGTTTGTGCAGGTGAACAAATGCGCTTTGTGCTGCATAAAGATGTGAGCCACGCAGATTGTAAACGCGTTGTAGAAGGGTTTAAGGATATTTTTAGTTAGTAAGCGATAAGTTTTTAGCTGGAAGTAATTTAGTTGAAAGTGAGGGGGGTCAGATTTGCTTGATAAGACTCGTGTAAATCTGACTATTCATCTATCTATACATACCTGCTAGCTAATCAATTTTATTTTCTGTTTGCTCATGAACATCATTAAATAACAGCATTTCTTTAAGCTGCAGCTCTTTGCTTTCATCGAACCCACACTTGTCGCATACATCTGAGTTTTTAGGGTTTACATAAGTGCCAAAAAGCATATCAAACCACACAATATCGCAATAATTAGACCTATGTTTATTGTACTCATGATGCATACGGTGCATTTGTGGTGTCTGTATGATGAAACCAAGCCATCTAGGAGCTCTAATGTTCGAGTGAAGAAAATAGCCCATCACACCCAAGTAAAGCGTAAACCATGCTGATGCAAGTGAATTAAAACCCAACAACACATAACAGGTCATTGCACCTATTATTAAACTACTAACAGCATCCAGTGGATGCAAATAATTAGAGGTTAAAGCTTCTATTCTTTGTGGGCTATGATGCACTTGATGAAACATCCGCCATAAGTATCGATTACTGTGCTTTAAACGGTGCCACCAATAGAACACAAAATTAAAAAAGACATAACAAATTAACCCCTGCACTGGTGCAGACATATTTATTAAAGGGTCACTTACCTCAATAGATTGAAAGAAAGGCTCCCAAGTCAATGAGCCGAAGTAGAAAGTTAAAAGCGTTATTATGTTTAAAAGTACTGCGCGCCGATACCAGGCTTTAGATTTTACAAATGGTTTGTGGCTTATCAGCCTCTCTAGCACAAATAGAAATAACGCGATGGCAGCAATGTAGATAGTCATTCTAATCCTTGAAAAACTTATTCCTTTTTAATCACAAATAATTATTTCTTCGCCTAAGTGATAAATGTTATTTAAAGCAACATAAACGCCTGATACCACTCCGGTAATTGGAAGTAGGATTATCCCGCTAATTGAATAGTAGGTATTAGACTCTTTTGCTAGATCAATTACCTTTAAAGTTTTTTTATCACTCGATATTTCACATTTACTAACATGGTGGTCATCTTTAATAGGCACAACAACACAGCTTGATAAGAGAAATAAAAAAGGCGTTAAATACTTCATGAGGTTCATCCTTGTTTTCAATTAAACCATAACTTATCTGTAGACAAGCGCTTCGTCAAAGTACCGAGAAGCACTATAAACATGCTTTAAACCCAAAGTAGTTAGAGAGAAGAATTATGAAATAATCTTCATTATTTCAAAAACAGCACCCGCTTTATCAAACCATCTTCAACTTCGTAGGTGGCGATCGCTTTAAACTTGTTTTCGTGCTCTTTACCTTGATACATAAACTTTGCAGTTACTTCTTCTGTATCGACAACAAAGCGGCCTTGAATTTCGCGGTGTGTAATTGCAGCATTTAAATAACTGACTCTGCTGAACATCAGCTCATATTCTTCTTTCAGTTTATCAATACCTTTGTATTTAAGACCTTCTGGAAAATAGTGGATCTCTACGTCTTTGTGGTAGGTTGCTAAAAACGCGTCAATGTCTCGGTTGTTGTAGGCTTTAAGCTGAATATCGACAATGTCTGTGACATTATTTGTTGCTTCTGAAGTGCTTGAAGCTGCAAAAGCTGACGTTGAGAACAACATCGCCACAGAAAAAATTATACTTACGATTTTCATAGATTCTAGGTCCTTTTAAAAGTTAAATATTATATTTCAGAGCAAATAAGCAACAATTATTAATAGTTAACTTAACATCAAAAATAACTGCAAATTGCCACGTCCCCCAGTTAGATACTAACATAACAAACCTAGGCGGCACGCCCTTATTTAATCAAACTAAAACAACGTAATAGCTGAAGTGATAATGAATGCTGCTAAGTAAGCGGAGAAAAATAGGCTCATAAAAATCCACGGTACAAAGATAAGTCCTTTTAACCAACTCCAACCATAAAAAACTTTTGCAGACTGATAAAATACGGTTAAGCCAATAGCACTTTCTACCAATCTTCTATACTCCGAAAAGTAATCTAAGCTAAAGGCTTTAAAAACTGCCACCATAACAATGCCATACAAACAATAGAGTGTGCTGGTATATAACAGCATAATTAAAGTTGAAATATAGTTATAACCCGATTTATAAAAAGAAAATCTGATCACTAAGGCCGCGAATGGTAAAGCACCAAGGTAAATTAAAATTCGATGGTTTATATAGAGTTCTTGCCAAGTCTGTGCGAACTCACTGATACCTGCTTGCTGTTGATGCGCTGCATATTCATTTAGAGCAGCAATACCCCCTGTTAGAGCTAACAATGCCAAGTACAATCCGATAATAACAAAACATAATCGCAACGGGTTGACGTATTGCTTACGTTTTCCTGAGGTATATTGTTTTGCGACATGCCCTGGCCGAATAAACAAATCTTTAAATGTTCTAAAAATACGTGTATCAGTATTGGTCAACGTATCAATAAAAGTATTAATAAAAAAGCCAATTGTGAGTTCACCTGCAATGTGCTTTTGTCCGCAATGTGAGCAATACTCGCCCGAAATAGGAGTACTGCAATTCATACACTTAGATGATGTTGCTGTATGTTGAGCAGTCATTTTTCTTATAGTTTCCTTTGAGTGCGTCAATTACTTTTGAAGTATATATGTATATTGCAGCAATGACATTTGTCATGCAACGACGTGACAAACCTCACTGATAAACACCCTACCTTCTAGCCATACTTACTCCATCAACAGACGGAGATTGCCATGAACACCATTAACCTAGAAACACATTTACAAAACTATAAAAACCGCCGCTTTTTGGCTGTACCACTGGCCGGCATGATTGTGTGGAGCTTGCTGATCTTTACCGGTATGACTTTGTCGTTACATATGCAAACTTGGGCGATTTATATTGGTACAGGTTCAATTGTGTATTTGGGGTTAGGTCTCGCGAAGTTAACTGGTGAAGACGTACAGTTTAAAAAAGGCGCTGAGCGTAACCCGTTCGATACTATCTTTTTAGCCGCGGTTGCGATGACATTTTTGACCTTTTCAATCAGCATTACCTTTGCAATGCAAAATCCTTACGCCCTGCCATTTGCGATTGCTGTACAGTCGGGCTTAATGTGGTTAGTACATGGTGCAATTTGTAAGATTAAGGTATGTATAGCGCACGCAGTTGTCAGAACAGTTTTATGTACCGCTGCTTTTATCATAAGTCCTGAGAACAGCTTTGTATTACAACCGATTATTGTGGTGCTGTGTTACTTATTTACTATCTTAGTACTTGAAAAGAGATGGGCAAACTTGCAAATGCAAAAAGCGTTAAAACCTCAAGCAGCTTGAATACCAGCTCTCTAAACAAAAAAATTCTCAATAAAAAAGCGCAGCATGATGCTGCGCTTGTTTGTTCTCAACTGAGTTAGCAACTTTATTTAAACTAAGCTTTATTTAGGTCTCGCCATTGCAAAAGGGCTGGTAATACCCGAATATTCCCCACCGCCTAAACGCGCCAGCGGGGCGACTTTGTCGGCATGAATTTTTAAACGCTGCTTCGCATCCAAAGAAATGACTTCATCGTTCACATATAAGGTTTTTACCTTAACAAACACCAATGACTGCGGCGCTTCGCCCATTTGTTGCACCTCATATAACTCACAACCATAAGCGATATGGCAGTTTTTAATGCGAGGTAGATCAAAGCCTGCGAACTCCACTAGCTCAATGTCGTTGGCGGTGATTTCAGACTCGCCATGCTCGAGTGTTGCAGCCGAAGCGGTGACTAAATCAGCGTCTTGCTCTGAGGCAATGTGAATAACGCACTGTTTGGTATTAATCACATTTTTAACTGTGTCTTTAATCTCGCCTGTTGGTTTTTTACCAGCCGAAAACATCATCAGAGGCGGCGCACTCGACACCGCTGTGAAATAAGAAAATGGCGCGAGATTGTAGCTTTGCTCGCCCGAGTCAGTTAACACCCAAGCAATAGGACGCGGAATAATGGTTTGCGTCATTAAGTGATAGATTTGATTGCCAGAAAAGTCAGAGAAATTCAGTTCCATTTGTCTTTACCACTTTGAAAAATAAGGCCAACATGATTGCATAAACCAAGGTGTAAAAAAACCTGTAGGTACAGATAATAATCTCAACTATTACCTAATACGTATATCAGTTAAAATTATCGCAATTTAAACTAAGCACCGCCTTTAATGCTCTCAAATCACAGCCCGCTCAACACCCGTTTACCGCTTGTTTATCATCCAAATTACTCGTTTAGTTTTGATCCGAAACACCGCTTTGTGATGAGTAAATTCGCTAATTTATTTAATGAAGTAAAAAGCATGGGCTTAATTGGTGACAACCTAGTTCAACCAGAACTTGGCTCACCTACGCCACTCGAGCTGGTGCATTGCGAAGACTATATTTGGGATCTATGGCGTAACCAGCTCGATGACAAAGCGATGCGACGGATTGGCTTACCTTGGTCTGAGCAATTAATGGCGCGTACTTTTACCGCCCCCCTTGGCACATTAAAAACCGCAGAACTAGCCCTCGAACATGGGGTTGCCTGTCACCTTGCCGGTGGCACCCATCACGCCCATTATGATTTTGGATCAGGCTATTGCATGGTGAATGACCTTGCATTTACATCGACAACGCTTATTCAGCAAGGCAAAGTGAATAATGTACTGATTTTTGATTTAGACGTGCACCAAGGCGATGGCACCGCAGCCATGTTAAAACACAATCCGTATGTGTTTACCTGCTCTATTCATTGCGAGAAGAACTTTCCGTTTAGAAAACACGACAGTGATTTAGATATCGGTCTTGAAAATCATTTAGAAGACACTGCATATTTAAATATTGTGCAAGAAACCTTAACGGGCTTAATTGAAGATCTAAACCCCGATTTGGTGCTGTACGATGCAGGCGTTGATGTATGGGAGCAAGATACCCTAGGTAAGCTCAATATTTCATGGCAAGGATTAGAAAAGCGTGATGCGTTAGTGCTTAAAACCTGCCAAAATAAAGGTGTGCCAGTGGCAACGGTGATCGGCGGCGGTTACGATAAAGATCATTTACGATTGGCAAAACGCCACGCGATAGTAGTGAGACAAGCGGCGATGTTATAGTAAGGTTGTTTAGAAGATTTAGAAGCGTAGGATAAACCAACATCCACTGTCTTATTGTAAACCTTATACACTTGTACAACCTTATTCATATCAGTGCTGTTCAGTGCAATAGAACCCTACATACTTTAGCGAACCCTCATTAGTACAAATACACTACCTACCACTTTTAACGTGTGTTAAAACTCTCCATCAGTTATTGTATTTATTGACTATAATGGAATAAATTAACTTCAAGTGGTGTTTATGAAGTACTTACTCTCGCTGTTTATTTTATTGTTGATATCATTTAGCGCTGAGGCTGATAAGGTCACATTGTTAAGTGATGATGCAAACGATCTCGAGCTATTTTATAAAGATGGCCGTAACGATATTGCCAGTGACTCATACCGTTTGTTATTTGAAAACTTAAAGAACGTTAAATTTGAGCTAAAAATCGCCCCCACAGCACGTATTGATGCGCTTCTTAAGCAAGAGAAAACCATCTGTGCAGTAAACCGTATCAAAACCGAAGAACGCCAACTCTATAACCTATATTCACATCCTGTGCACTTGTATCCCAGTCATCGCCTTTACTATTTTAAAGACCGCACACCTTTACTAAAAAATATGTTAACCGAAAGCGGCGAGCTGGTTAGTTTAAATAAATTATTTAATCACTACACGATGGCAAGCCTTGCCATCGAAACAGGAAGGTCATACGGAAAAGGATTGGATAAGCAAATAAAACTGCTAAAGAATGAAAACCTACTCGCTCGTGCAGGCAGTGATGCATACGATGCCATGATCAAATTGTTTGCGCGACATCGCGTTGATTTCTTAATTTCATACCCCACTATTTTTAAACAATATTACGCTGAAGATGACACTGATATTGCTTCGGTTACTGTTAACAATCATCCCAAATTTATTGCTGGGCATATTGCCTGTAGTAGCACGCCAAGATCTAAAAAAATAATAGCTGAGATAAATAAGACCCTACTCATGCTTTATCCCACAGAGCCTTATTTATCGATGCATTTACATCATGTGCCAAATACCGAGCAAAGCTTGTTAACTCGCAGGATCAGCGACTTGTTTTTGAAATATAAACTACTCAGTGATTGAGTTTTTTGATAAGTGTTATATGACGCTAGACACATATTGATTACTAAAAACTAATGTAGCCGATAAAGACAAAGTGACTATTGCAGGCAAAGCATCTTTTATTGTGTCAAAACGTAGGTGAAAGAAAATTGCACCTATTGATGTTAATAGAATGCCAATTGCACCTAACGCATTGAGTAAGCTGTTGTCTATTAATACTGATAACAGCAAATTCAACGCTGATGCGCTTTCTATCAACCCAATTAAGAACATATGGGTACGACTCAAGCCATAGTTTTTGAAAAAGCCTAACTGGATCTGAAAAATCTTCTTTTGCCATCCCGTTAATTTGATTGAACTTGCAAATGAAAAGAACACAAATAACACCAATGAAATAATCGTCATGTTTAAACTCCGTATTTGAGAATGGTGTTATTTAAGCATTCCTAAAAAATGCGATAAATGCTATTAATTACATAGCTAATATTCCCAATAGGAATACACAATGGATAAACTCACATGTCTTTCGGTGTTTGCCACCGCAGCGCGTTTGGGTAGTTTTACTGCAACCGCAAACGAACTAAACATGACTCAAGGCGCTGTCAGTAAACGTATTGCCTGGCTTGAACAAGACTTGGGTTTTACTTTATTTAACCGAACGCCAAGAAAAATCACGCTTACAGATGCAGGGAGAGATTATTTAGCTTGTAGCCAAGAAGTGCTTGAAAAGCTATCGTTAACTGAGCACCAAATCCGCAACGAGCAATCAAAAGTCGTCGGCAACCTAAGAATTTCAGCACCCTCAGCGTTTGCAACAAAGCGGCTCGCTGAGCCCTTGAAATACTTTATGGCACTCCACCCCGAGCTCGAACTTGATATATCAGTGAATGATCAACACGCTGATTTATTCAAAGACAATATTGATATTGCGATCAGGGCCGCTCACCTTGAAGATTCAAACTTAAAAGCGAAAAAATTAATCGAGCATTCCTTATGTTACTTCGCTTCTCCTGGTTACTTAGCTGAAAATGGCATACCTCAAAATCCGTCTCAATTACGCAATCATCAATGCATTACCTACTCTTTAATGCGTCCCTCTAATATCTGGACTTTTGAAGCCAGTAAAGTACAAGTAAACGAAGTAATAAAAAGCGATAGCCCAGACATGATAGTGAAAATGGCACGGTTAGGGGCTGGCATAGCTGCTATGCCCAAATGGATGGTCACAGAGTATTTTGAAAATGGTGAACTTGTTGAAATTTTACCTCAAAAGCATGCTTTTTCACTGCCAATGTATACAGTTTATAAAAATAGTAATTACATTCCTTATAAAATCAGCGCTTTTATTAAATTCTTAAGTGACTATTTCACAAAACACCAATAAGCACTTTAGCTATGCACATTTATAAAAACTAATAAATTTGCATATTCGACTATGCTTAAATTATATCTGCTTGAAAAGAAGCTACTCTATGGACAAAATTATTTTATCCGTGCTTCTGTGTATAGCCAGCTGTTGCACATATGCGCAATCAAACGCTCGATTTTCTTTCGATGTTGCCTCCCGTATGGTTTATAACCATAACCTAGACAATATTGGGTCTATGACCCCCATAGGTTTTGACTACCATAACGTGATCAGTGGTGAGTCTGGAGATGTTGGCACATTAATCATGCAGCTTTACGCTACAAAAATCGATAATCTCACCCCGCACCCTGGCTTTTTCTCAGACGAAAACGATATCGAAATTGTTACTCGTATTTTTAACTTCAATTACACAGGCCTGGGCCGTAATTTACCAAATATAAAAGTAGGTCATATAGAGCTGCCTTATGGCTCCGAATATCGCATTGATACCAACGGTACACTCAAACAGTACAACCACGGTATTAATTTAGGCCCAAAAGCGGACTGGGGGGTAAGTCTCAATAAACAATATGAACACTATGAGTATGAGTTTGCATTAACAACTGGCGGTGGCCAAGATTTTACCAATCAAAAGAATTCTTATGTATTTACAGGGTATTTAGGCGTTCCCTCACACCATAATTTTCAATACGGCATTTCTCTAAATAAAAGTAAAATTAACTTACTAGAGCGCCAGAGCATAGCTTTTGATATTGCTTATTATTATCAGCTTTGGGGGATGCTTTTTGAACTACAATCAGAGGAGCGCCAACAACAGCATTATTCGCAAGCGTTCGTAGAATTTAATCGAACCAACTCAAGCAATACTTTAGAGCTTTACACGCAACTTCGATATCAAGAGAGTAAAAAAGTCACTCGGCAAGATTTCATCATAGGCACAGACTACGCAATTACACCTAAAATCAGTGTAAGTGCTCAATTCACACGTTTATTAAAGCAGCATAACAGCCAATTCATGGCGCAGTTCAGGTGGCGCTTTTAGGAGAAGGTATGCGTATTCTTATATTTATGATTTTATTGCTATCAAGTCCATATCTTCGGGCCGAAGCATACTGTGGCTTAAGAGATCCAGTTGCAATGATAAGTAAACTGTACCCAAACTATAAAAGCTACCGCTCGATTGTAAGAACCATAGACGCTCATACTCGTATCAAAGTATCTGAGCGTCTACCGGGCATGCCCTTACATTTTGGTGAATTGGGTAGACACACCTTATATGTCATCGAAGCAAAAGGAATGACCCAAGGTTTTGTGCACGTCCGCTCTGAGCAAACTCGGTGGGGGTTAGTCGAAATAGCATGGGCCATAGATCTAGATATGAAAATAATTGATTTCCAATTTCAACGTTGCCGCCATAGCGATAGAAAGCATTTAGAAACATCTATTGCTAAGAGTGTTTTTCAAGGCAAATCTTTAAACGACTTAATGCTGTTCTACGACTTTAACAACAACAAACCACACTCTAGTTATTATGAACAAGTAAAGCACCAAGGAGATCTCAGTGACAGTGTCTTAAAATGCGCAATGAAAACTCTGTTAGTCACACAAATTGTTTGGCAAAAAGAATTAGATTCCATTAATCAATCTTTAGTAAACGAGGCGCCATGAAAATAGCGGTTCAAAGCCAAATGTTAGTTATGAGCTGCTTTATTATCAGCCTGCTATCTTTTTGTGTTTTGGGTTTACAGTTCTACCAGAGCTCACAAACACAAACTGAGCTGAGTCAAATAGAGATAGAGAAAGGTCAAATTAATCACTTAGAGAGTATGTTAGGCCAATGGCTCACTACAGTAGATTTGTTTTTTAACAACCGCCAAAGCTACTTGGTTATGGGGATTGAACGTCAGGGCATACAAATCAAGGAGAAGCTCAAAAATTTAGAATTCAGTCAAATACATATTGCTAAGCCTGTGACTAAATTAAAGAACCATATGAATAATGCGCTTCCTTTAGTCAATCAAGCTGCGATTATCGGTCCAGAAAAAACAGAAGAATGGCTCTCTTTACTAGAAGAGATTGACGGCAAAACCATTAGCCTAATTCAAGAATATGAGCTTCTTAAACAGCAAATAAAATTATTATCCGATAGAAAACGAAATGATTTTGAGGCACAAAAACAGCAATTAATTCTTAGCTTTGTTATCGTTATTATGTTCACAGTGGCTATCTTAACTTTACTTGGTATTTGGAATAGCAGAAGCATAATTCAACCCCTGATACAGCTTTCTTGTCTGTCAGACAGTTCTGCGTCCTCTCTGTCGTTTGATAATGCCCCCTTAGAGTTCAAGACAATTTCGCAAAAGCTCACTAGCTCTTTTGTTAATTTGGCAAAAGAGAAGAGACAAGCTGAATTAGCCAACCAAAAGATTGAACAACAAAACTCTCAATTACAAGACACCATAGTGCGACTTGAAGAAACACGGGTACAGTTAGTTGAAAATGAGAAATTGGCTTCAATAGGACAATTAGCTGCCGGCGTTGCGCATGAGATTAATAACCCTATCGGTTATGTAATGTCTAACTTAGAAACCTTAGAAGACTACATTAGTGATATGAAGGCATTTATTGAGCATGCCAATAAGCTTAAAAATGAGATGCCACAATTAAAAGTATATTCAGAGAAGTATGATATAGACTTTATTCTCAGTGACTTACCTGAATTACTTAAAAGCTCCCATTCTGGACTAAAGCGAGTAAAAACCATAGTCAAAGATTTACGGGCCTTTAGCCATGATATGCCCAATCATATTGAAGAAATAGTCGTAAAAGAGCTAATAGAACAAGCGACCAATTTAGTACGTCCAAGTTTGCCGAGCAATGTGTCAATTCACTTAAACTTAAACACAGAGCAAACATTAAATGGGTCAGCCACTAAGCTTGCACAAGTTTTAGTGAACCTAATGCTCAATGCCGCTGATGCTATTACAAAGCAAGGCACCATTAACGTCACATTATTATCTGAAAATAGCATTATCAAAATTCTAATTGAAGATGATGGCTGTGGTATGGATGATGAAACTCAAAACAACATATTCAATCCGTTTTTTACCACTAAACCTGTTGGCAAAGGAACCGGTTTAGGCTTACATATTTGCCTGACAATTATTAAAAGCCATGGCGGCGACATATCAGTTTCGAGTGAAATTGACAAAGGCACGTGTTTTACAATCAGTTTACCAGTCTTGAGAAATAATGATTACTAACAAGGCACTATGTCTTCTTGCCAAAGCTCAGCGACAAAATCGATAAAAGCGCGCACAACAGGCGATTGATAACTTCTCGACAAGTACACCGCCCAAAGTTGGCTACTTTCAATATGATAATCTTGCAGAATAGGTACGAGCTTTTTATCAGTTATGTAGCTGCGTGCAATATCATACGGCAGCCACGCGATCCCAGTGCCATTCATTGCAGCTTGCAAGAGTGTAGGTACATCATTGCAAACTAGTGGCCCGCTGACTTTCACCTCAACAATTTGCTCTGCTTTTATGAATCGCCATTTATCATGTGACAAATGAACTAAACAGGGGTGCTCTGAAAGCGCTTCAGGTTTTTCGGGTGCTCTATGCTTGTCTAAATACTCTGGAGATACACAAACACATGCGCCTATCACCATCAGTCGTCTGGCAATTAAGTTTTCATCGGGTGTATTGGTATATCTGAGCGCAATATCTATGCGCTGTTCAACTAAATTCGAAAAACTATCGCTGGCATGAATATCAATTTTAACGTTTGGATGTTGCGCTATAAATTGACTGACAGCATTGACCAACATATTTTGGGCAAAACCGATAGGACTCGAAATGCGAACCGTACCCGATAATGTTTGCCTGCCTTCGGTACTCTCAGCGATCAAAGCACTGGTTTCATCTAAAATTCGCTCAAATCTTTGTAGAGCTTGCTCTCCATGCTGCGTTAAGCTCACCCTTCTGGTGGTACGATGCAATAACCTTTGTTCTAGCCATTGCTCTAACTCTTGCACATGACGTGTCACTTGAAGACGACTTAAGTCAAGACGTTCAGCAGCTTTAGTAAAGCTAGATAAATGTGCCACTTCAACAAAGCTTTTAATGGCAGTAATACGATCCATATTAAAAATTCAGCCTATCATTAGATAGCAAATGAGAAACAATCTATTTCAATTTCGCTCGATTATTTCATCTTAGTTTTCTTCTAATCTAGACACAACCCAAAACATTTACCCAAGAGGAAAATATTATGAAACTAATCGTATTAGGTGCATCAGGTTGGATAGGCTCTCATATCGTGGCAGAAGCAAAATCAAGAGGTCATGAGATCACAGCGCTAGTTCGAGCACATGATAAATACGACGTACCTAATGTCACCGTAAAATCATTCGACTTAAATAACGAATCCGACAACTTAAGCGCTTTAATCAGTGATGAAACGGTGTTTGTTGCAGCCATTGGCGGTCGAGCTTTGGGCAATCACGAGATTGTAAGAAATACCGCAGAGCGATTACTGAATGAATTACCAAACACCAACATTGAGCGTTTGCTATGGGTCGGTGGTGCAGGCTCGCTAGAAGTGGCACCAAACTTAAAGTTAATCGATACCCCTGAATTTCCTGCTGAATATAAAGATGAAGCCATTGCGCAAGGTGAAGCACTAGACGTGTTTAAACACTCTAGTAGCCCGTTAAACTGGACGTTTATTAGCCCTGCAGCTGAGATTTTCCCGGGTGACAAACTAAACCAATATCGTACAAGTGCTGATCAACTTATTACCGATGAGCAAGGTAATAGTCGTATTTCAGTCGCCGACTATGCAGTCGCATTCGTAGATGAAATTGAAAAAGCATCACATATCAACACAAGAATGGGTGTGGCTTACTAAGAAAAAAGCCTTGATGTTCAGAGAATATCAAGGCTTTAAATACTCACGCTTGCTAGCTTTACTCAGCTTAATGCTTACTATTATAACTCTTTTTGTTTTAAGGCTTGAACCGTACGTTCCAACTCTTCGACTCTTTTTTCAAGCGCTTCAATTTTTGTATTTGAGCCTTTCATCGACTTCAAGTCTTCAATTATCTTCTGCGGTTCGAACATATAATTAATAATGAACATGAAGACCGCAAGACCTAACATAAATGACACCAGCTCCCACATACCGTTTCCTTATTATTTTTATCAAATTAATATTTAAGCACGTACCCCATTTAGCCGTACTTTTAATTTAATAACAAATCTTAATTGAAGCTAGAACATCGTATTATTATTTTTGGAAGTTTCGGGTACTCGTTGGCTTACCCCCCAATGCTCTGCAAATTTGCCATTTTCCATGCGAAACACATGCATAACTGCTGAGCCAAGTGAATCAGGCGTGCGTTTTACATGAAGATGCAACCAAACTAAATCGCCCTCTGATGCGGCACGCTTTACTGACATTGATAACTGCGGAAATTTTTTATATCGCTTAGCAAAAATGGCTAATAATGCTTCTCGACCATCTGGCACATGGGGCGAGTGTTGAATATAGTTTTCAACAATACAATCTACTTTCAAAATCTCAAGGCGTTTAGCGGGCTTGAGACCATTTCGGTTCTCAAGTATCTCCATACAATATAGAGCTTTATCTAAATTTTTTTGCTCTAGCTCTGTTCGTGTCACTTCAGTTACGAGTGCACTTGTAGCAAAAGCGCTCGAAACAAAAGTACATACAAATAAAGTAAAAATCAGTTTTAAGACTGTCATTTAAGTTCCTTTTATAAAATCAACTGTTACTTGTTTATGGCTAAGCCATACCTTTAGATATAAAATGAGACTGCTAATCCAATCATGACCGCCAGCAAAATGCCCGGCCCAACCTGCCTCTGTTGAAACTCAAAAACGTCCGCGCAAGAACACACATTGAAATCGCATACTTACGCTTATTGCCTTTCTTAACTCTGAATGCTCAGCATTTCTACAAACCCACAACAGTATAACTAAACCTAAAAACAGTATTGCCATTCTTCGACCGAAAAAAGTGCAGAGTTGCTTTGTTCAATACCACATAAACTAAAGAGGTGTTCATGGTAAAGTAAAAATGCAGCAAACAAAGAACATGCTATTGAAGCTGTAAAAGTACTAATTTTTGAAGCTAAACATGATTGTCCTTATCTAAATAACTTGACAGTTGATGTAGATAAATAAGCCATATCAACAGTACCTATATTTATACTTCAGGATAGTCTAATAAACAACCACTTAAATGCTCACAAATCGCTTTGTCAGCACATCTTTGTGCATGATGTCGAAATACAAAAAGATAAAAATGACCTCATTAAAAGTAGCCTTCATTAAAGTCGATAGCATGATCAAGGTGACCTGGAAAGTAAAACCGCCAGCCTTGTTGTTGTTTTTCGTCTAGTCGTATTTTCAGTAATTTAACACTTAAACAATAAGCTTGAAGTGCGTCGACACCATATGCAAACTCATCGATATTCAGAGCTTGAATGCGCACCTTACAGCGAAAATCGCCTCCGGGTAAAGGGTCAAGCTCAGGAGCGCGGACTTCAATATTCAGTTTAATTCTCTCGCCCGAAGCGTTAATGGCATCATATTCAGCGTTTATCATTATTAATCCAATCTCGATTTAATTTGCTTTTATCATTTCTTGAACGCCTTCTATGACTTTAATGTCATAGCCTTCATGAATCTCAAAAGCAATACTTGGAGAGTCCGGCGTATGATCCATAAATACATAGCACAGGTACTGCTGCTTGCCTTTTTCAAACTTAAAAGAATAACCCCCACCACTGCCTTCCATGTTCATTTCTCCGGCTCCAAGCACTAAAGAAGGTGCATCTTTTTGCGTTTTATCTAGCGCCCATAACGCAAGTCTATAACTACCATCGTCGAGTTCATCAATTCGCAAAATTCTGTTTTCGGTTTTACCGGCCAGTACTGGTTTTTTGTATCCTTGGAGACTAGCGTGCACTTTTGGTTTAGAGCGATTGATTAACTCCTTTTTCATCGCTGCCTCTGTTGCTGATTGGTGATTTATAGCTGATATAAACCCTGAAGCATCAATCCAAACAACGCCATGTGACAGCATGATGCCTCTCCACCCCATCTGACTCCAGTCTTTTTCAGTATCTGAGTTAATAATTAAGTTTATAAGTGCGTCATCAAAAACTTCTTTGTATCGTTTGATAAATTCAGCTTCGTTTTTGATTGCTGGGATCGGGTGTTCTCTATTGAGGGGATAAGCGACCAACTTAGAGATTGCTTCAACATCGTTTTGTTGAAAAGCATTTTTTACAACTTGAATTTGTGCTTGCAGCGCTTTATCTAGCGCAAGTGCATTAAAACTAAGGGTAAGAAAGGCGAGAAAAACCGCTTTTAGGGCATTCATAAAGTAATTCAATCCATTCATTGATTAATAACGGTTTATGCACCGTCAAAGTACCCATTACAATAACAGACACCCATTACTTATTGTCACTACTTAGAATGAATAAATGCTGAAGCAGTCCATTCAAATAAAAACGTGCGAGACAAACAATGTAACGCACGCTTTAAAAATTAACTGACTGCGATTTAACCGAATGAACGCGCTTTCAAATACGCTTCACGACTTTGTACGTTTGTAAGATAACGGGCAATATTTTCACGGCCTTCTAGCAAGTTTAGACTACCTGCAATTTCAAGTGTAATAGTCATCATAATGTCGGCCGCTGAGAACTCATCGCCGGCAAAGTAGGTTTGCTGAGCAAGTACCGAATCTATATATGAGAAGTCTAGGTTTAGTTCTTTGGCAATATACCCGTCCATCGGGTTTGTGCCACTGCGCTCTTCCATTTGCATCAGCAAACTTGTGATCACCGGTAAGCCCAAAGAGCCTTCTGCAAAGTGCGACCACTCAACATATTGATAGTAGGCCTTGCTGCCTTTTTCTGGGCGTAAACGCTGCTCTGTGTCTTGGTCAAGAATGTACTCCATAATTGCACCTGATTCACAGATCACCATGTCATTGTGCTCAATGATCGGCGCTTTATTTAATGGATGTACTTTACCTAGACTTGCTGGCGCTAAACGCGTGGTTGCATCACGCTCGTGTTTCTCAACCTCATATGGCAAACCTAGTTCTTCTAGTAGCCATAACACGCGGGTTGAACGCGATTGGTTAAGATGATGTACTTTAATCATAAATCATTCCTTATTTAAAAGATGTTACTAGCCAATTACTCAGCTAACAATTTCACCAAAAACTCACCTACCGCATGGGCACTTGCTGGGTTTTGACCTGTCACTAAACGGTCGTCTTGAATTACAAATTCATTCCAAGGTTGCACCTTGCTATATTGAGCCGCTTTTCGCGTTAACGCTTCTTCTAATAAGAAAGGAATATCATTGATGGTGCCAAAGTCGACTTCTTCTTCTCGGGTGAATGCAGTGACTTCTTTGTCCGCAATTAACAATTCGCCATTGCTGAGTGTAATTGGCAATAATGCAGCTGGGCCGTGGCACACTGCCGCAATGATCCCACCCGCTTCATAATGCTTGGCTGCCATTGCTGCGACTTCTTCATTGCTTGCTAAATCTGACAGTAAGCCAAAGCCACCTGGGTAGAAAATAGCATCATAGTCGTCTACGTTGACCTGAGAGACAGGCACGGTATTGTTGATCTGCGTTTGGAATGACGCGTCACCTAATACCTTATTATTTACCTCGTCACCCTCAATATCGGTGCCATACAGTGGCGCTTTACCACCTTGAATAGAGACAATATCAAACCCAATGTTATTCGCATTTAATACATCAACAACATGCGTCAGCTCTGGTGCATAGGTACCATTAGCTTGATTTGTACAGCCTAGTGTGGCGTGATTAGTGACTGGAATAAGTACTTTTTTCATGATGATTACCTTAACTCAGTGTTGTCATAAAGTTGTTTGATGCCTTTGTGCAAACTGCTAAAAAGACGATAAGGACACTGTATATTGTTCCCCAATGAATGATAATTACCTAAATCAGTGAAACTCTTTTGCCGTTTAGCAATAATAGATACACTCTTAAAACATATGTTAGTACGCAAAATAAGAGTGATAGATCTATATGGACAGTTTTGAAGGCATTTTTGAGTTTGTGGCTGTTGCTGAAAGCGGTGGCTTTTCGGCGGCAGCAAAAAAGTTAAACTGCTCCACCAGCCATGTCAGCCGACAAGTTTCTCGTTTAGAAGAACGCTTAGGCTCTCGTCTTTTAGCACGTACTACTCGCCAAATTAGCCTGACTGAAAATGGCGAGTTTTACTACCAACAGTGCAAGCAACTCGTCACTGGCTTACAACAAGCCAACGAACAATTAAGCCAGCAGCAATATCAGTTATCTGGCACGCTTAGAGTCAGTGCTGCAGGTGGGTTTGCCGAAAGTTACATCGCCCCTGCTCTGATGGAATTTGCCAAACAGCACCCCGAGCTCAATATTGAAATAGACTTCAATTCTCGACTGGTTAATTTTGTTGAAGACGGTATCGACTTTGCTATTCGCTATGGCGAATTGAATGATTCAAACCTCATCGCCCGTAAGTTAATTAGCCGCTCTATGATGGTGGTTGCCAGCCCTGACTACCTCAAAACCTATGGCACACCAAACCACCCCAACCAATTAAAAAGCCATCGCTGTATTATCGCTAATAACGACCACTGGGCGTTTAATATCGACGGAACCAAACAAAGTGTGAAAGTCACTGGTAACTGGCGTAGCAATAACGCCAATGTGGTACGAGAAGCCTGCGAGCAAGGTCTGGGTATCGCCTATATGCCCGAAAGCACCTTCACAGAATTAATCGCACAGCAAAAGCTGGTACCGCTTTTAGACTCATATTGCATTAAAGGCGCAACCAGCTGGATTGTTTATCAAAACAAGCAATTTATGCCGCTCAGGGCACGCCTAGCCATAGACTTTTTATTGGAGCGGTTTGCAAAGTGGTAAATTAAAGCTGCATTCAGATTAGGTGTTTAAACTATTAGTACGTTTTCAAACAACGACATACAAATGGATTTATACACTCTCTTTATACCTGCTTTATATAAGCTCAAAACGCTATCAGTATGCTCTATTTTTCTCTTGAGCACCTTTTCGTCTTTGGCCAGTTCAAGCGTTTGCTATGGCACGACATCAAACGGTAGTTTACAAAATGGTGTTCAGCTACCAAAAGAAGGCAGTAACTTTGTTGGTTATAGTGAAATAGCAAGATTAGCTGGGCGCACATACGTGCACTCAAAAGTCAAAGATATCATCCTTGATGCTTATTCTCGTTTAGAAAAATCCGAACCTGACAAAGTATTTAAGTATGCAGAAACAGGTTTTGTTGACGGTGGAAAGTTTCGACCTCATAAAACACATCAAAATGGTTCATCTGTAGATTTCATGACTCCTGTATTAAATAAGAGTGGTGAATCTGTTCACCTTCCTACACACCCTTTTAACAAATTTGGTTATAACATTGAGTTTGATAATGTAGGTCAATTTGATGAATATCGAATTGATTATGACGCGCTTTCAGCCCATCTAGTTGCATTACACAAGTCGTCAAAAGAACTTGGTGTGGATTTATGGCGAGTTATTTTTGATCCAAAATTACAACCCTATCTATTTAAAACCAAATATGGGGATTACCTGAAAACACACATACAGTTTTCAAAGAAGCGCTCATGGGTGAGGCATGATGAACACTACCATGTGGATTTTGCAGTGCCTTGCCACAATTAAAAAAGTAAATAAGCGAGCATACATTCATGCATATGCTCGCCAAACCAATATTTAACCTTTAAATGCAACTAAAAATACTTAACCCAGCGCGCTGATGTTTTACGTTTATAACCCGCAAACCATCTACATAATGGGTATAAAAGAACACTTAAGCAGATCGCAAACAGCCACACTTGCCAGACATGATAAAAGCCAAAATATGCGGTCTGCTCACTGCCATAATGCATATTAGTGCCAAATAGCCACTGTGCCACTATGCTAGCAACAAGCAATGCGTATAAGTGCGTGATATAGAAAAACATAGGGGCAGAACCCAATATTCTTACAGGCTCTAACAC
This sequence comes from Pseudoalteromonas sp. AWM4_233, assembly GCF_056158285.1. Lineage (NCBI taxonomy): Bacteria > Pseudomonadati > Pseudomonadota > Gammaproteobacteria > Alteromonadales > Pseudoalteromonadaceae > Pseudoalteromonas > Pseudoalteromonas sp. AWM4_233. Next base: position 2,521,298 of record NZ_JBSWSZ010000001.1, read on the forward strand.
CTTAAATACGCTCGTTTCTAACACCGCTAACACAAAGGCGCCAACTCCCAATGTTAGTAGAATAAAATCAAGAGACGGTGGATACTTGGTGAAATTAAAGAAGTCCATCACCGTCAAAAGCAGGGTTGTCTGTTGAGACCAACCAAGGGCTTCGCCGTAAATGTTTAACCCTCTTAACATTAATAACCCTAATAAAAGCGCGGCGCCACTTTGCAACAATATCGTTTTTCGCTTTTTCGAAGGTATCGAGCTTGAAAATAAAGGCCCCACCGCATAGCCACACAAAATAACCCCGACCCAAGGTAAAACTGGGTAAGAGGCTTTTACCTTAATAAAAGCATCTGTGACTAAATATCCTCGGTCATGCAAAATCGTCCATAGCGAATACCCCACTTCATTTGGCATAAATTCAATGGGCGATAATAAGTTATGACCTGCGACTATGCTTATACCTAATATGGCGATAATGCTTCGAGGTAAAGTGACCACAACGGCTAAAGCCACCATGCTCACCCCTATGGCCCAGATGACTTGCAAGTACAATGTTTGATAAGCGCCAAACCAAGAGAAATTGACCAATGTCATTTCAAGCAAGATTAAAAATAAGCCACGTTTTAGCAAAAATGATTGAGCTGAACGCTTTGCACCGTTTGCAGGGTTTTCATATAACCACGCTGATAGACCGGTCAAAAACACAAAAATTGGCGCACAAAAGTGGGCACTTAAACGGGTAAAATAAAGATCAGGACTCGTCGTTTGAATGTCCATTGGATCAAGCACTTGAGCATGTAAGAAAAAACGCTCTCTGACATGATCAACCAGCATGAATAACATCACGATGCCACGAAGTATATCGATAGATGGCAAGCGCGTTTTACTGTTTTGAAGATGATTCATTACACTCTTTCTCGTGTTAAAAACGAAAAAACAGCCAAAATAACCTGAGCTCTGGATAATAAATCTATCTCCAGCGGCTACTTTCAACGTTAACTGCGTTGAATTTACTCGCAATAAGCTAGCTATTGACGCATAAATTCGCCTAGTTATCGCCAAAAGTCTCCGGCTGCAGACTTGAAAAAACAACTATCACATCAATATCAAGACGTTAGTAAATCTCTTAACCAAAGCTCAGGTTAAATAATCTCTTACCCCGACTTTAGGTTAGGTGCGATTACTCAGACTGCTATTTTCAATTACTAATATGACTTAGAACACACTAAGACATTAACTCACAGTTAAGATCAGAACTGATATTTAATCGTTGCACTGTAAGTTGTCGGTGAGCCCGGCATAGTCCAAAGTTTATGGTAAGAATTTTCAAAGTAAGCCTTATCAAACAGATTGTTGATATCGAACTTCATACTTACCTTGTCATTTACTTCAATCGACGCTGACAAGTTAACAAGCGTGTATGATGGCAAAATAAAGTTTGCATCTGTTGTTTCGCCTAATCGATCACCCACATAATTCACGGTTGCACCAAGGTAAGACGCTTTACCTAACAGTGTGGTGTAATGCTTTAGTGAAACATGGCCGATATGATCAGCAATATTAATTAAGCGCGAGCCTTTTGGAATTGGTACACCCCAATCAGCATTAATCACATCATTTGCTGTTTTTGCATCTGTGTAAGCGTAAGCAAGTTCAAGTACTGTGTTATCTGTCAGCTCAGTGGTTAGTTGAAAATCAATACCTTGGCTTTCAACTTCGCCTAACGTTGCTGATAACCCCGTATCTGGCTCAGCAGTGAGCATATTGGTTTTTTGCGCATCAAAAAGGGCTATGCTACCTGAGAAACGCCCCGCAATATCTTGCCACTTTGCGCCAATTTCGAATGACTTAGTTTCTTCTGGCTCGAACGCATTGCGGTTTGAATCAAGACCCGGATTTGGCCTAAAACCTTCGGCATAACTCGTATAAAGATTAACTTGATCATTCGCACTATAAATAAAGCCTAAACGCGGGGTAAATTCGGTTTGCTCTTGGCTTTGCGCTTCATCGCTGCGTAAGTTAAGAATGTCTTGTTCAAATTTATCAACACGCACACCCACTAATACTTTTGACTTTTCAGTCAGTTCAATCAGATTCTGGGCATATAGACCTAAACCTTTTTGATTCTCTTCAGTCAGCGTTTTTTGTACTGGCTCAGGTTGAGCTTGAGTGTAGTCTGGATTATTAGGGTCAATGGTATAAGTCGTATCGCCTGAGCCCCATGCTGTGCGCCATACTTTGTAGTCGGTATCAATATCAAAATTATAGTGATCCACACCAATTAAAATATTATGCGTAAGACTGCCCAGCTCAACTTCACCACTTAATTCAAAGCGGGTCGATATATCAAGCGCTTGATAATCACGAGCACGACGTTGGCGAGACAGTAAGTTTTCATCGGTATACACCAGCTGTCTACCACCAGATAATTCAGTATCCGAAGACATACCTTTAAACGAAGAATCTCGGTAAGCAAAGCCTGTCAGTAAATGCCAATCGTCGTTTAACTTATGATTTAACACTAGCTGATGACCGAGCGCTTCAACTTGATGCGCGCCATCACGGATATCCCCGTAAAAAGCATCCCCTTTCACACCGTCAAAGTCATTATTCAGAATGTATACACCTCTATCTAACGGCTTTTTCTGATCTAATACTTCCATTTCGTAGCTCAGGCTGGTGTCATCAGAAATGCTCCACAATACCGATGGCGATAAATGTAAGCTTTCGATTGAAACATGGTCTCTATGTGTATCTGAGTCTTCATACGAACCATTTAGTCGATATGCGGCCTCTTTATTCAGTGCGTTGGTGTAATCAAATTCAAACTGCTTTTTACTGTAATTACCAAGCGTTGCTTGAACATAACCTTGTTCATCAAACTGTGGCTTTTTGGTGATGATATTAATAGTACCACCCGGCTCACCTTGCCCATAAAGTGCAGATCCTGGGCCTTTCATCACTTCAATGCTCTCGATGTTAGCGGTATTTCTATTGCCGTTATAACCGCGAGAATTAAAGCCGTTCACAAGATAACCCGATGGGTTATTTTCGTCTCCCGAGAAACCACGAATAGCAAAACTATCAAACATACCGCCTGAGTTATTCTGCCTAACTATACTCGGTGAAAGCTCAAGCGCTTCCATAAAGCGGGTGATGCTTTCGCTTTCAAGGACATCAGCACTAATCGTGTCGACTGCTTGCGGAGTTTGAACTAAAGGAACATTTCCACGGTAAGGTTGCCAAACACGCTTAACTTCAATGTGTTCTATGTCTTCGTTTGATTTAACAGCATCTTGCGCAATGACACCATTCGATGCCACCAAAAGTGAGAGTAGTAATTTCTTTTTCACACAAATCTCTATTTTTAGGAATATTCAATTTGATACACTATAACATATCAAACTGTACTGTTGTTATTTCCTAAAAAGTGAGTCAACTCTATTTTTATGCGTTTAATCGGAAATTTTAGAGTATTTAAAGTTGCTATAAGTAGCTGTAGGTACATGATTTGTTTATTTGAATAAACATGGCTGTTTTCAGTCACCAAAACAGCCATCATTAAAATCCACAAATTACACGATTTGAATTAAGCGTGACTATTTAACCACTCTAGCGGAATATCCCACAAAACATTGGCTTTGCGACTGAAGAATTTCATATGTCCAATCTCTTTTAAACCATGATGTTTGGGGTCTAGAGTTAGTGTTTTCGCCTGAATATTTGGGCTCACAGACATCATGTCTCGCACATTTTTATCATTTGCAATGAAGTCATCCACAGCGTTAACCCACATTGTAGGAAATGTAAGTTCATCGAAATAATGCTTTTCAATGGTTTTGCCAAATGCTGTTTTTACATAACCACCGCCGTTACACCATGTTTGCCATTGCTTTGCCACTGCTTTTGGTAATGGCTCTCCCATACCTAGCCAATGTGATTTAGTGTAGCCAAACACGCTATTAGAGATCGGTATAAAAAGGTTCATAAAAAAGTGAGACTTAAATTGATCTCTTATTTTCATATTTAATAATCGCCCTGATGAACTCGCAAAATTAAACATGGATGTTAACGCTTTGGCGTTGTGCGCAAGTCCAAATAGCTGTCCACCAGCACTGTGACCGACTAAGTGATAACTTGTATTTGGGAATTGCGCCATGAGTTCAGCAATCGCAGCTGGTTGATCAAGTAACCCCCAACATTGCAAACTAGCAGAGTGCTTTTTAATGTCTCCATGCAATGACCCGCCAATCCCACGATTATCATAACTAAGTACAGCAAAATCATTCTCAGCTAAAAACTCTGCAAATGGCTTATAGAATTGACGCTTTATCCCTGTTGCAGGGCCAATTAATACGGCGCCTTTAATTTGACCTGAAGGCGAGAATATTGAACCCGCAAGCTTATACCCATCTTCGCAGATTATGGTTATTTCTTTACAGTTAACTCTAGACATATGATTTGCAACTTAGTAGTCCGATTTGAACAGCTTACAAATGCCGAGTAAATATCGCAACAGCAAATGTTAAGTTTTAGAGTTAAAACTCAAAACCAAAAACTCATGCGCATTTTCATGAATGAATATGCTAGCTTAATAAGCTATGTAAATAGCTTCTTCATCAGACAGCAAAATCAAATTATAAGAAAAATACAGGACCGTCCGTGAACAAACTCTTGCTAACATTATTTTGGTTGATCACCTTACTCATTATGTTTTTTATTGGTAAGAACATGGGGGCTGGGGGTGTTTCAATAACAAAAGAAGCACAACTTGATGTGATTCAAAATATTGAGAGTAACCCTACTAAGCTTGAGACTTTTAACAAAAAAGAATGTCAACCGGCGGCTGAATTAAGCAACAGTTCGCTTCCTTCATCTGGACTAACAAACAAAAATCAAACAGCTCAAAATAGCCATACGCACGATAAGCAAACCCTTATAAACGAACTAGCTGACGTGAAAAGGCAACTTGCAGACGCTGAATCTCAGTTGGAATCTTTAAACGCATCAAAGCCAAACATGCCTAGAGAAGATCTGCCATCACAAGCGACTGAAGAAGAAGTTAACCAACACTTATCAGCGCCTTTTGACTCTGTTGTTCTCGATGCAAGAGGCTCTATGGTTGATAAATTTAGGCAGCTTCATGAAGAGCCACAAGATCAAGAGTGGTCTATTGTTATAGAGCAACATATCTCTGACTTCTTTGTTACTCATGACTTAGCCGATAAGGTGACACTAGATGCTGTTACCTGTAAGCAGACTATTTGCGAAATTCGTGGGTTTGAGCTAGAGAATGAAGCTTGGGGTCGAATCATGTCAGATATGAGGGCCCAACCATGGTGGAATTTTGCCAGCTCCCATTCAACTACTCAAAATAATAAAAAATTTGGCATGTTTTTCTATTCCCTAGTCTCAAAAAATGTCATTTAACTCACTTATTAACTTACTAAACTATTGAAAATAATCAGGTCATACCCAAATCAATGTTTTAATCACTTAGGAGTAGTCGATGATCGTCGCCATTGACGTGCAATACAGTAACGATAAAGCATTTGTTGCTTGTGTGGCCTTTGATAATTGGCATGCGGAGTCTCCACTCAAGGAATACACAACGGTTGTAAACCATGTCGAAGAGTACGAACCCGGCGCTTTTTACAAAAGAGAGTTGCCTTGCATCCTAAAAGTGCTGTCTGACCATGCTCTTAAACCAGATACCATTGTTGTTGACGGGTATGTTTATTTAGATGATCATCAAAAGCCCGGCTTAGGTAAGCATGTGTTTGATGCCCTTCATGGTGAATCGTCTGTTGTAGGAGTCGCGAAAAAGCCCTTTTCAGGTATAGGTGATGAACATGCGATATATCGAGGAGAAAGTATTAAACCCCTCTATGTGACCAGCACTGACTCAACACAAGTAGCAAAACAGCATATTTTACATATGCATGGTAAACACCGAATTCCAACGTTATTGAAACGTGCTGATCAACTTTGTCGTGAATTTGCAAAAAGTAGCCAGAATTTTAGCGAAGAGTTTAATATATGAATAAAGCCATTTTCAGACTTGCAGTAATTGATGATGCAGAAGAGATAAACTCTGTATCAACACATCTAGGGTATCAAAGATTATCTGGAAATCAGGCCTCAGAAAAGTTGCTGTCACTACTGAATTCTGAAGCTGATCAGATTTTTGTCGCCGAACTAAAAGGTAAAATAATCGGTTGGATACATCTATTCTATGCACGCCGACTAGCATCTAATGACTTTTATGAAATTGGTGGATTAGTCGTAAATCCTGAGTATAGAGGTCAGGGCATTGGAAAAAACCTAGTTAAGTTTGCGACATCTCAAGTCACTGAGGAAGTTCGTGTTCGGTGCAATGAAACTCGACTAAAAAGCCACCTTTTTTATGAACAGCAAGGCTTTAAAAGTACTAAGTCTCAGCGTGTATTTGTAAAATAAAAACTCGGCTTAGCGCTAAACAGTAGCTAAAAACCTATTGCTTAGTTTTTGCTGTTATCCAAAGTTATTTATTTACAAAATATATTGGCCTAATACATTTATTAAATTTTCTAGAATAATTGCAGTTTAAAAATCCATCAGATACCATCGAATAAATACCTAAAAGGAATACATTCATGATAAAAAACTGCATGGTCGTGCTGTCTTTATTAATTTCAACCTCAGCGCTATCACAACCAAAAGACTTTTCTGAGCTGACAATTAACCAGCTTCATCAAGGGGTAAAAGCAGGTCAGTTTACTTTTGCCGATGTTACCCAGTATTACTTAAGCAACATACAAAAACATAACCCTCAACTAAACGCAGTGATAACTGTCAATCCCGACGCCTACCAGCAAGCTTTGAACAAAGACAAACGCTACAAAGAAAATGGTAAACAAGGCATTTTATTTGGTGTACCCGTTTTACTAAAAGACAACATAGATACCAAGTTAATGGCAACCACTGCCGGTGCGCTCGCATTGCGAAATCATTACCCAAGCAAAAATGCACCTATTGTTGAGAAGTTGCTTTCAGAAGGCGCAATCATTTTAGGAAAAGCAAATTTAAGTGAATGGGCAAACTTTAAATCTTCACCTAGCTCGAGTGGTTATAGCCATGTCGGTGGTCAAGTAAAGAATCCTTACGACCTAACTATGACTCCTTGCGGCTCTAGCTCTGGCTCTGCTGTGGCAGTCTCTAGTAACCTAGCATTGGTCAGTATTGGTACTGAAACCGATGGTTCAATTCACTGCCCAAGCGCGCTCAATGGCGTTGTTGGTTTTAAGCCGAGTATTCATCATATTTCCCAAACAGGGATTATTCCCATCGCGCATTCTCAAGATACAGCAGGCCCTATTACAAGAACTGTGACTGATGCTCAGCTTACTTATTTAGCAATCTCGGAGTATGCTCACAAAGAGTCACCTTCAACTCATTCATTGCAGGGTAAACGCATTGGAGTTATTCCAGGCATAAACCAGTTTAATCAATCTTATAAAGCTGAATTTGAAGACACCTTAAAACGCTTGGGTTCAGCGGGTGCAACTATCATTAACGATATCCAGTTAAACCATTTGGATAAAATATTTCCTGCTGAATTTGATGTACTGTTGTACGAGTTTAATCATGGCATCACAGCTTATTTAGCAAACACAGGTGATGGTGTCAGTGTTAAATCACTACCTGAACTAATTGAATACAACAAGAAATTGAACGATCAGCAACAAGAGCTCTTACTTGCCTCACTTCAAGCAAATGATGAAGCTAAATACAAACAAGCTGTCGCTGCGATAAACAAATACGCTAAGCAACAATTAAAGGAAATATTCAAACAACATAAACTCGATGCCATCATTGCACCGAGTGTTGGCTCTGCATGGAAAATAGATCCGATCAATGGAGACAAATTTACAGGTAGCAGCTCAACACTTGCCGCCGTAACAGGCTCACCAAGCATCACTGTCCCTATGGGATTAAAAGAGGGTATGCCCTTTGCTGTAAGTATTATTGGTGACTTAGATCAAGATATGAAAGTGCTTGAAATCGCAAAGCTGCTTGAGCAATTAACTCAGGGGCGAGTCGCACCTAAGCTATAAAATGGTAAAGCATAGTGCTAAGCAAGAATCTTAAAAAATTTTTTAAATTAACTGATCTTTTCTGATAGCGGCTGCGTTTAACATATTGAAGGGTCGAAACGGTGTTGCATTCACCAGTAACTAGTCCTTGCATTTAGTAAACCCCTTCACCATTCGCAGAAATTAAGCGCACTACCCTACAGTGCGCTTTTTCTGTTTTAAGGCTCATCAAAACCATACATTTTATTGAAGCCTGGAATTCTACTTTCCCAAACCGGTGTTGCCGCTCCAACAATATCAGTGAGTATATCTAGAAATAGCTGAGTCTTTAATGCCAAATCTCTATGTGGATAAACAGCAAAGAAGTTACCGTAATTACTGAGCTTTATACCTGTCATTATTGGGATCAGTTCACCGTTTTTAACTTCGTTCCCGAGCATTTGCGCGGTTGCTGCTGTCAGCATACGACCATTCAAAGCTGTTTTAATCAGTAACTCGGCTTCATTCACTTTATAAGCCGTATTCAAATGAAGAAACGCTTGTTTACCGCTTTCATCTATATACTTAATTTTATCTATGACTAAACCGGGGGCGCAATAAACCACTGCGGGCAGTTGTTCTAATTCTGCAATACTTTCTGGCTCACCGAATTTTGCTAGGTACGTGGGAGAAGCCAACAGCAGTAAGCGATTTCGTGCAATTTTTCTAGCGATCAGATTTGACTCTAAAGGCTCTCCCATCCTAATACCCAAATCAAACCCTTCACCGATCACATCAACTAGCCTGTCTTCAAGCAAAAGCTCAATCGTGACATCAGGATATTTCTCTTGGTAAATCGTTACAGCTTGCTGAACATATTGGCGACCAAACAAGGTTGGGCTGGCAATTTTTAACTCCCCTCTTGGCTCGGTATGATAATTCTGCGCTAAACGTTTAGAGTTACTTAATACAGTGCGAAGTTGCTTCGCTTGATTTAGCATCTCAACCCCTGCAGCGGTAAAAGAAATAGCCCTTGTTGAGCGATTTAATAGGTGTACCTCAAGCTCTTCTTCAAGCTTCGTTATTTGCTTTGAAATCGCGGAACGATTGACATTACGGTATTCCGCGACTTTAGCAAAACTGCCCAACTCAGACACTTCCAACAGTAATAATAATCGACTTGCCAGATCCATAACCCATCCAATTGGTTCCTATTTGGAATCATTATAATTCAATTTAGCTTGTTTTTAGATAACAAATTAAACCTTAAAGTGTGCTCAACAACACGGCAAATTGCCACTTAATACACGTAAAAGGGTCATCTCATGTCTAACCTCGCAATTACAAAACAAGCTGGTGTCGCAACTGTTTTAATTCAGAATCCGCCAATCAATATATTAACCAGTGATTTAATAAACGAAATCAATGCATTCGTACTGTCATTAAAAGATGACAGAGATACCAAAGTGGTGGTTTTTAAGTCTTTTCATGACACTTTTTTTATCGCCCATTTAGATTTACATGTCATTAATGGCACGCAAGGTGGCCAAGCGGCATCAATCGAATTTAATCATATGATTGAAAACATCAAAGCGATGAAACAATTGTCTATTGCAGTGGTTGACGGCGTGGCTAGAGGGGGTGGCAATGAGTTTGTAATGGCCTGTGACTTGGCCTATGGCACTGAAAATGCGGCATTTGCGCAACCAGAGCTTTACATTAACATACCTACAGGTGGTCAAGGTGCGGTTCAATTCGCAAGACGTTTAGGTAAAGGCAAAGCACTGCAAGCGTTACTCACAGGTACTGATTTTACTGCTCAACAAGCGGAAACGCTGAACATCATTACTCAATTTGTACCAAAGTGTGATCTCGATGAATTTTTAGCACCTTTACTCGCACTAGTTAGTCACTGGGAGTTGCGAGATATTGCCATGTATAAAGACATCATCAACACGTCAATCATTGATGAAAATGCGGGTGCAGAATTAGAATTGAGATACTTTTTAGACCGCGCCAAAGAACAAAAAACGCAAACTATCATCAAAGCATTTTTAAAGCATGGTGGCCAAACTGAACGCGAAGCACATGACATTCAGGGGATCTTTCAAGATACAGCGGCAGAATTAAGTTAGTAAATGCATAGAGGCTAATCGAGGTTAGCCTCTTAATTCACTAGCCTATTCATTGGCTGATGTTCTGTCGTAAATCAAGATTATTCACCTGAACGACTGATCGCTTCTTTACCGTTATAAACTAAGCGTGTCGACCAAGGAATAGGATTTCGAAGCGCAAAGTGTGCCATACAGCCATTTTCAGCTTCATCCAATAGATCTTTGATTTTCTCTTCAGGCTCAGGGCTTTCGATGATCACATGAGTCTCGACTACATCACAGCCGCCATCTGTCATGTAACCATGCTCACGCATGTGGCCCAAGTTTGTACGAAATACAATGCGCTGCTCTAACTTTAAGCTATCTACCTGAATTTTTCGTGCCGTCAAAATATCGGTTAAATGCGTCATCAAGCAAAAACCAATGCCTGCCGAGAAAAATGCCAGTGGCGGCGGCGCAGTATCTTCACCTACAGGAGGTTGTTCGTCACAATATAATTTCACTGGGCTAAAGCCCGGAATATTCACCGAAACCACACCAGTTTTACTTTGCATATTGCCTGCTTCTGCACTTAAGTTGACTTCAAAGCGGTACGGCTCTGGGTGCTTTGCTTTAGCAAATTTTGAAGGTTGGTATTGAGTTGTTGCAGGTTGCTCAGTGCTTCTCTCACCTACGTGATAAAACTTTTGTTCTGTCATGATGCTCTCTTTAAACGTGTTTTTGTTTAAAAATAGCTTATGCCATTTTGTCTGCAGGGTGCCGTCAAAATAGCCTAAAATTGAATCTAGTTTGGTGCTATTCTTCACCTTAAAGGTAAAATATGATGGAAACCACCATGCTTGAGAAGCAAGACAAAAATATCCTTTCACAGCTACAGAGTAACGGCCGCATGTCTATGGTTGATTTGGCCAAAGAAACCCATATGTCTGAATCGACTTGTTTACGTCGCACCAAAGCGCTTGAAGAAAAAGGCGTCATTAGAGGCTACAGTGCCGTACTCGATGCAGAAGAAGCGGGGTTTGGGGTGTTGGCATTTGTGCAGGTGAGCATTGACCAGAAAAATGAAGCGGCATTTGATAAATTCAAACTGGCTGTGATTGAGCACCCATTTATTTTAGAATGCTATTCGCTCTCTGGTGCCTATGACCACTTAATGAAAGTCGTTGCGCGGTCAAACAAAGAGCTATCTCGTTTTATACTCAAAGAATTAAGAAGCTTTCCTGAAATTAAAGAAGCACAAACCCTGTTTGTACTCGATCAGGTTAAACACACTTCTGCCTTACCTGTAGAGTTGGATTAATGTTCACCATTAAAGAAAAAAGCTCGGCTTGACGACGAGCTTTGGTGGAGAATGTACTTATTAAAGCCAATGCCCTGTTAATCTATAGTGAATAACAGGTCTGTACGGATAATGTACTTTACGCCTTGAGTAATTGCCTCTGAGCTATGTAAGCAATGCAAAGGGTGTGTGCCATGCGGAAAACATAACACGCCACCTGCGGGTGTTCTGACATTTATGATTTTTGCAGGCTCTCCATTTTTTGCAGGCCTTGAGTCATCTTGTGCATTCACCCAAAATTGAGTGTGACCGCCTTTAAAGTCATCTGACAATAAAATCAAAAATGTCATCTGACTCCATCTGTCATCGTATGCATTCGTAATATTTTGTTCATTAATGATCTTGCTGCCCGGCCAAGCGCCATCAATATGTGGTTTAAAGAAGTCCCCTTCTCCATATTTATAAAAACGGCATCGAGCATTGATACCAACAGGTACTTGGCCTGAAATGGCGTCAATGCCTTGAGATAATAAAGGTGCGCATCGCTCCCAGATTAATGACTCTGTTAGCTCGTCGATCACCCAAGTGAGGTTTGAGTTATGTCTCACTGAGCGAGGAAGAGACACAGCGGCATCTAGATTGAAACTCAGCGATTCTGCAATCTCAATAAGTCTTTGGCATTCGGCTTGAGACAAAACATTCAATAACTGAAATGCGCCTGGCACCTCTTCAATTGGGTTTAATTCAACATGCCCCTCATGCGTAAGCGCCAATTGAGCAGGGTTTTCCCCTCTATTTGCCCAAAGTGGAATATCACTGCGTTCAGCACCTTGTTCACGTGCAACAACATAAAAATCATCATAGTTCATTACTTAACTCACCACTGTCATCTGTGCAAATTGGCGATGCCCTTGCACACTGCCATGAAAACCAAAACCGCTTTGTTTTGCACCAATCCAAGGGCTATCGCCATTACCACCAGGCCCTTTATTAATGCCAATCATGCCTGCTTCTAATTGTGCAGCAACATGTTGCGCGTCCTGTTTGCCAAACACCACAGCACCTAAACCATAGGTAGAATCATTGGCTCGTGCTATCGCCTCACTCACTGTTTGAAAAGTAGATATTGCGACAACAGGACCAAATGTCTCTTGTTGCTCCATGACCATTTCACGAGTGATCCCGCTGATCACAGTTGGTTCGATATACCGGTCTTGAATTGCATGGCCTCCGAGCAATAAATGCGCGCCTTTTCTTAATGCATCATCAATATGCGACTGAATCTTTCGCACTTGCTTGGCATTGATTATCGGTCCAATATCAGCATGTGTTTCATTCCAACTGCCAAGCCTATATTGCGAAGCCAACGCTGTGACTTCTTGTATAAATTCATTTGAAATTGACTCTGCCACGTAAATACGCTCTGTCGATGTACACATTTGACCCGCATTTTCAAAACTGCTCGCAACAGCAAATTGCGCTGCAGCTTTGATATTGGCATCTTCAAGCACAATCATGGGGTCGTTGCCTCCGAGCTCCATGATCAATCTCTTAAGTGAAGATGCCGCTGATGCCATAATCTGCTTGCCAACGGCTTGTGAACCTGTGAAGGCAATGAGATCAATACTTTCGTGAGCAACTATCCTACTTCCCTCCTCTCCATCGCCATGCAGAATGTTTAAAATACCCTCAGGCAAATATTGATTTAGTAGACGAGTAAAACGCTCCGCAATTAATGGGGTTTCTTCTGAGGGCTTAAACACCACCGTATTACCAGCGACTAGAGCTGGTACGAATAAATTCACAGCCATTGCTAGTGGATAATTCCAAGGTGAGATCACTGCGCAAACGCCCAGAGGTCGATATTGCACACCACTGCCGTCAGTGTGAGGTGCTAATGCTTTTGCTGCTTCAGCCGCATAATAGCTTCCCGAAAATAGCGCACCTCGTACCTCGCCAGTTCCTCTATCCAGGCTTTTTCCCATCTCTTTGCAAAGTAACTCAGCCAGCTCATCTTGAAATGGGATCAAGGCTTTAAACGCCTGACTAATAATGCGACTTCTTTCATGTATAGGCGTTTGCCGCCAACTTAACTGTTGTAACTTTGCATGGGCTATCGTTGCATTTATCTTATCTTGATCTGCTACTGACACTTCACCTAATACAAGGCCATTACTTGGGTCATACGAAATCAATGTCATGTCTCACCTAACGAATGCTATCTTTTCAAATGATGATTTCATGTTAAGACACAAGTGATACAATTAGAAACAAGAATAATGCGTATGAGATACAAGCATGAGCGGTATAGCAAATCTAGACATCAAACAGCTGAGAGTGTTGCACTTCTTGCTCATTGAACACAATGTCTCAAAAGTCGCGGCTCAAATGGGCATAAGTCAGCAAGCCGTGAGCGATCAATTAAAAAAGCTAAGGCACACTTTCAACGACAGGTTATTTGTCAGAAAAAGCAATGGGCTCATCCCAACCCCCTACGCATTATCACTCCAAAATGACGTTGCCAACATTATTGCTCAAGTTGAAAAACTAGTGGCACCCATCGATTTTGATCCCAGCTCAACCAGTGGGGTATTTACCATCTGTGCAACTGATTATGCTCAATCAGTCATCTTACCCAATCTGCTGGCAAAACTAAGAAGCCAAGCACCTAACTTGAAAGTGATTGTGCGAGATATTGAAATAGATAACTTAAGTCAGTTACTAGATAGTGCTGAAATTGACCTAGTATTGTCATTTCCAAGCTTTGTGCCTAGTAAGTATCCTAAACACGTTTTATATACCGAAACACACCAATGTGTTGTCAGTAAAACACACCCAAAAGCAGAGCACCTTTGGACAATAGAAGAAATCGCTTCTCACCCACAACTTATCATTTCACCAAAACGTGCAAATTTGGTTGGCTCAGCAGATACGTTTTTTAAATCTCATGGCTTAAAAAGAAACATAGTCATGACAGTGCCTTTCTTTGCGGCTGCCGCAGAATGTATCGCATCAACAGATGTGATAGCACTGCTACCGAGCAAACTATTACCCAACGATAATTTAAAAGTTTTAAACTGCCAGCTAAATCTACCCACTTTTGATGTCATCACAGTTTGGCACCAACGTTCAGACCAAGATCCATTAAACCGCTGGATAAGAAAGCAAGTGAACGCGCTTTATGATCCCGAAAATAAGTCAACTTAATTCTATTTTGACCTACATAAGAACTCGAGAAGCTAGTCGCTAATTCAATTCAATATCATGCGACTCAGACCACTGTCGCAATGCTTCTAAAATACTCAACGCTGAGCGCCCAAATTCTGTGAGCTCATAGGTCACAGCAACAGGGCGTTCACTGATGACTTTACGCAACACCATACCTTCTTGCTCTAACTCTTTGAGCCGTTGGTCGACCATTTTCTTGGTGGCGCCGCCTAACATACGCGACAAATCATTAAATCTCACAGGCTCATCTTTTAAGTGATAAATAATCGAGCCCTTCCACTTACCACCAATTAAACGCATGCCTTTTTCTATGGCACAAGGTTCAATACAGGCATCTAAAACTTTTTTTCTGCCTTTACTATCTGTTTCTACTCGACTTTTCATTTTTTGACGCTCATTTTTATTAGGTTACTAAAAGTATACTAATTGATTAAGGTGAATAGGTTCCTAAAATATACCACAAGTCAATTGCAAACACACTGGAGCAAACCATGAGCAATATTTTAATCATTAACGGCCATCAGTATTACCCGTTCTCTGAAGGTAAGTTAAACGCAACCTTGGTAGACAAAGCTGTCAGCATTTTTCAAAGCAAGGGTCATTCAACTCGCGTTGTGACGATGCAAGACAACATCGACGTCGAAAAAGAGCTTGAAAATCACCAATGGGCTGACTATGTATTCTTACAAACTCCGGTCAATTGGATGGGCGTAACTTGGTCTTTCAAAAAGTATATGGATGAAGTCTACACAGCTGGTATGGGCGGCGCACTGTGCTTAGGTGACGGTCGAAATGAACAAGCACCTAAAGCCAACTATGGCAAAGGCGGCACAATGACAGGCACTAAATACATGCTTTCGCTGACATTCAATGCCCCTGAAGAATCATTTAACGATTCTAATGACTTTTTTGAAGGTAAGTCAGTTGATGACTTAATGTTCCCTATGCATATGAATTTTAAATTTTTCGATATGCAACCTATGGCCACATTTGCCTGCTTTGATGTGATGAAAAACGCCGATATTGAGAACGACTTAAAACGCTTTGAAGCACATTTAAACGCACATTTTTAGAATTCACCCTAAGGAAATTAAATGAACTCAGATTACACAACCAAACTTCATGCTGGCACTGTTTTTCCTGACATCAAAGCGACTTTACTCAGTGGTGAGTCAGTCAATCTTGCAAAGCCAAAGGCCGGTTTTGATTGGAAACTTGTGCTGGTATATCGTGGTAAACATTGCCCTTTATGTACACGCTATCTCAACCAGCTAGAGCAGTTTAAAGATGCCCTTGCCGACATTGGCGTCGACATCATTGCCGTCTCTGGTGATAGTAAAGCGCAGCTTGAGGCACATAATGAGCAATTAGAGATAAGCTATGACATAAGTTATGGATTAAGCGTTGAGCAAATGAAAACGCTTGGGTTATACATCTCTGATCCACGCTCAGAACAAGAAACGGATCACCCATTTGCAGAGCCTGGCCTGTTCGTAATAAACGCTGAAGGTCATATTCAAGTGGTCGACATTTCAAATAACCCGTTTGTGCGTCCTGAACTACAAGCACTCGTAAATGGCTTAGCTTGGATCAGAAACCCAGACAATAACTACCCTATTCGTGGTATGCACAGGTAAGTTTATGTTTAATAAATTAACCGGATTTTGCTTTCTTTGTTTATTGTTGGTGTTCAATGTACAAGCCAAGCCTGTTTATGAACATGCGCATCTTGCTTCACCTGAGCACTACAGCGTTTTGCTTGAAAACGAACAGGTACTGGTACTCAAAATGGTACTTAAACCCGGTGAGAGTGACCGTTTTCATAAGCACAATGCCGAAACCGTGTATTTTCAACAAGGAGGCCGTGCTGTTATAAAAACTGAAAAAGCATCACTCAACATAGATATCCCTGATGGCCACACTATGTGGCACGATCAGTGGGTACATCAAGTGAGTAATGTTGGCGACACCGAAATTATTGCGATTATTGTGGAGTCAAAGCAGACTAACTAAGATGTGATTTTAGGCAACAAATTGAATACCATAACAAAAACGCCTTTTAGTATATTAACTAAAAGGTGTTTTTAATATTTGTTAGCTTAAACTTCGTAGTAGGCCAAGAAGAAGTCGATTGTATCTTCAGCCAATTTAGTGATCTCTTGCTCAGTCAATGGCTCTGCTTGATGCAAAATTTGCGGCCAAAATGCTTGGCCTTTTAATAAGCTCACCAACTGCTCATGCGCTAAACGTGGCTCAGCCTCTTTTATTTTGCCATCCTGCATGGCCGACTTTAACCATCGAATTGTTGTCGTTTCTTGTTCGAAAAACTCACCAATGTTATCGACAAATTTGTCTGGGTTGAATAAGCACACCCCCATTGCAACGCGAATAAGCTCATGCATCTTTTTGTCATTCATGAACTGAATTTCTTTCACCACCAGCTCATGAAGTTGCGCTTTTACAGGGGTTGTCGCGTCGTAAGGAAAGTCGTGGTTTACGAAGTTTTGACTCCAAATATCTTTAATTATTTCAGTAACTAAAGTTTCTTTATTTTGGAAATGATTGTACACGGTACGCTTCGACACGCCTGCAGTTTCGGCCACTTTATCCATGCTGGTATCGCTCACACCATATTTTTGAAACGCTTCAACTGCGCCATTCACTATGGCTTCGCGCTTAAGCTCACTTCGTGTTTTTTTAACTTCGCTCATAACTCACTCTCAGATATCTGATTGAGTTATTTTTACACTAATTAGTTTACTTTTCAAATTTCACCAGTAAACTACACCGTACAGTTTACTTGCAACTTTGCTGTTTCTGCTTGAGATCCAGCAACAAGCAAGTCGGAAAAATTAATTTAACTTATTGGCGAGCCTATACAGTATGAAACTTAATGCTTTAGTTAATCTAACGACTCTCAAAGTCACGACTGCATTTATTATGACAATCGCTATGTCGTCTGCCCTCACCGCTTGCGCGCCTGCCAACGAGCAGCAAACAGACACGCAGGTTGTTCAAACGGTAAAACTTGCACCTGTTATGACCAACGCGAAGCAATATACCCGCACTTTTCCTGCTGAAGTTGCGGCAGTTAAAACCATAGATTTAAGTTTTGAAGTGTCAGGTCGTCTTATTAATACCAAGCTGCAAACTGGATCTGTGGCGAATGAAGGTGAGATTTTGGCACAAATCGACCCAACTCTTTTCAAACAAAGAGTACAAGAAGCCCAAACGCGATTGAAGCAAGCCGCAAGAGATTTAAAACGTATTGAAGCGACAGCTAAAAATGGTTTGGCCTCACAAAGTCAATTAGACAATGCGAAAACTAACTTTGAATTAGCAGAAATCGCCCTGAGTAAAGCCGAGCAAGACTTGAGTTACACTTCACTTTCAGCGCCATTTAATGCACAAGTATCTGAACGCTTAGTCGAAAACGGTAACTATGTAAAAGCTGGCGACATCATCGCCAAGTTGCAAGATGTTTCGCTATTTTACTTCAACGTGAATGTGCCTGAGCGCCTGCTTAGTAGCTACCAACAAGGTAGTTTAGTCAAAACTGAAGCCCATATTATTTCTACTCCAGAAAAGAAGTATGAACTTACTTACATAGAGCATGCCACACAGCCCGATCCCATCACACAAACATACAAAGTCGTATTTGCTGCACAGGTCAGCGACAACAGTTTAACACCCGGTGCTCGCGCCATTGTTAAAGTCAGCCTCGAAGACAATGCAAACAATGATGTAATGTTAGTGCCTTTTAATGCTCTGCAAGGTAGTAACGCTGACGGCTTTCATGTTTGGGCATACGACAAAGCCAATTCAACAGTGCAAAAACGCAACGTCGAGGTACTTAAAGTTGATAACAATATGGCAGCCATTGCTCAAGGTTTAAATAAAGATGATTTAGTGGTTGCAGCCGGCGCACCGAAAATGCGTGAAGGTTTAGCGGTAAAACCGTATAAAGCGGAGCTATAACCATGGATATCGCACGTTATGCCATAAAAAATCCAGTCAACATCTGGTTGCTGGTGATCGTATTTTTAGTCGGTGGTGCCGTTGCCCTTGGTAAAATTGGTCGCTTAGAAGATCCTGCCTTTACCATTAAGCAAGTGCAAGTCGTCACGCAGTTCCCCGGTGCCAGTGCCGAAAAAGTAGAGCGCGAGATCACCGAGCCTTTAGAAATTGCATTACAGCAAATGCCGCAATTAAAGCGGTTAACCTCAATTTCTAAGCCAGGCATTTCTGAAATTTCAGTCGAAGTGCAATCACATTTTGATTCTGATGTACTCCCCCAAATATGGGATGAACTCAGAAAGCGCTTAAGAGATGCATCAAAACAATTGCCTACCGGCAGCCACGCCCCCAATGTGTATGACGACTTTGGTGATGTATACGGCATGTATTACGCACTCAGTGCCCCTGATTTTTCGCTTCACGAATTACGTGAATTTGCCCGCGTTATTCGCCGCGAACTGTTAGTAACTGAAGGCGTTGCAAAAGTGCAAGTGAGCGGTGTGCAGCAAGAGCAGTTAGTGGCTTATATCAACCCTTTTCAATTATCGGGTTTAGGGATCTCTTTTCCTGATCTAACCAGATTATTACAAGAAAACCTGCAGCCATTTAACGGCGGGCGTGTTGAAGTGCAAGGTCGTCAACTTCGTTTAGTTGTTGAAAACCCGGTTGACCATATTGAAGAAATTTATAACCTCACCTTAGTCGTACCAGGGACGAATCAGTCAATTAAAGTTCGTGACATCGCCACTTTAAAGTTTGAGCCAGTCGACATTCAACCTGTGCTTATTCGTTATCAAGGTCACGATGCCATTACTCTGGCTGTGTCGGCCATTAATGATGTGAACATTGTTGAAGTGGGCCAACGTGTAAACGATAAAGCCAATGAATTACTAACAAAATTACCCGCAGGGATCACCCTCACGCCTATTTATGATCAAGCAGCCATCGTCGATGAGTCAGTAAAAGGCTTTATTAATAACTTGGTGCTATCGGTAGTGGTTGTAACATTAACCTTGATGCTATTTATGGGCTGGCGCTCAGGCGTAGTGGTTGGCTCTGTGCTATTAGTGACCGTGATGGGCACTGTGTTAATTATGTGGTTAATGGGATTACAGTTGGAGCGTATTTCGTTAGGCGCGATGGTTATCGCGATGGGTATGCTGGTTGACAATGCCATCGTGGTTGCCGAAGGTATGATGCTGCGCATGAAGCAAGGTAAAAAAGCTGCTGAAGCTGCAAGCTTTATTGTCAAGAGAACACAATGGCCATTGCTGGGTGCAACCATTATAGGGATCGCGGCTTTTTCTGGTATTGGTTTGTCTGACGATGCAACAGGTGAATTTCTGTATTCTTTATTCGCCGTTGTTTTGGTGTCTTTAATGCTGAGCTGGGTGCTCGCCATCACAGTCGTGCCGTTGTTTGGTAAGTACTTTTACAAAGTTGAACAAAACCAAGCTGACCAACAACAGCATAGTGCATTTTACCGTGGCTATGAAAAAGTACTTCGTGGTGCGCTTAAGTTCCGCTGGCTCACCGTCGCTGGCTTATTCGTAATCACAGTTGTGGCATATGGCAGTTTTGGCTTAGTCAAACAAGGTTTCTTTCCGCCATCAAATGCGCCATTGTTCTTTGTGCATTATTGGGGCCCGCAAGGCCAAGATATTCGCGAGACAACCCGTAAAGTTGCGCTTACCGAAGCACTGATTTTAGAGCATGAAGAAGTCGAGTCTGTCACGAGTTTTGTTGGTCGAGGGGCAGATAGATTCACCCTAACTTATGCACCGCAGCAACCAAATGAAAGCTACGGCTACTTCTTAGTACGCACGCACAATCGCGATGAAATCGATGGTCTGATCCAAAAGCTCAATAGCAGTATGCCTGCGCTCGATTTAAACGCCGATTTTTATACTGAGCGTATGCAATTTGGCCCGGGAGGCAGCGCAAAGCTGGCGGTTAGATTCTCAGGCCCAGATGCCGAAATACTGCGAGAACTTGCCGAACAAGCCGAGTTGCTGATGATAAATGACGGGCAAATTCGAGATATTCGTCATAACTGGCGTGAAAAAGGGCTTGTGCTGAATGCCCACTATGACTCTGTCAGCGCAGGTATTGCTGCTGTATCTCGTAACGATTTCGCACAAGCCATTCAATATGCCTCAAATGGACTTGAGTTAGGTAAGTTACAAAATGGTGATTACAGCTACTCAATCAAAGCCAAAGTGTCAGGAGTTGAACAAAACGATATCGAAGCCATTGAGAACAGCCAAGTTTGGAGTTCATCACAGCGCACTTATATTCCCTTTAAACAGGTTTCAAAGGGGGTTGAATTAGAAAATGAAGAAACTCTTATTCATCGTCGAGATCGTGTTAGAACCATTACCATTTCGGCAGAGCCTGGCTTTAACGAAACCGCAGGTAAAGCGTTTGCCCGCATTAAGCCACAAATTGAAGCCCTACCACTACCTGATGGCTACAAAATTGAATGGGGTGGCGAGTACGAATCATCAAGAGACGCGCAAGAAGCCCTAGGCACAGGCCTGCCAGCAGGTTTCTTAGTGATGTTACTCGTGTCTATTTTGCTATTTGGTCGCGTACGTCAGCCGCTCATTATCTGGCTTGTGGTGCCAATGGCCGCAGTAGGTGTGGTAACAGGCCTGCTCGTCACTGATATGCCGTTTGGCTTTATGTCACTGCTCGGGTTTTTAAGTCTATTTGGCATGTTGATCAAGAATGCCATAGTCTTACTCGAAGAAATTGACCTGCAAATTGCCGAAGGCACCGAACCTAGAGAAGCGATTGTTTCAGCAAGTAGTTCGCGTTTACGCCCTGTTGCACTGGCTGCTATCACCACCATTTTAGGTATGGCCCCACTATTGAGCGATGCGTTTTTTGCGGATATGTCAGTGACCATCATGGGCGGTTTAGCATTTGCAACCATTTTGACCTTGATTGCAGTCCCTGTGTTTTACAGTCTGTTTTATCGATTAAGTTATCGTAAAACCGTGTCTTAATAGCCGTTTATTTCCCAACAAAAAGGAGAGCATCACATTCGCTCTCCTTTTTTTAGTCGATAAAAACAATTAAAGGGTAACCACCACGCGCCCTCTCACTTTGCCTTCTAATAGTTTAGAAGCGGTTTCAACGACTTCGTTTAAACCAATATCAGCCGCAACGGCCTCAAACATGTCTGGTTCAATGATATCGCCTAAACGTGACCAAGCTTCTATTCTGTCTTCAAGCGGACGCATTACACTGTCGATACCTGCAAGCGTCACACCTCTTAAAATGAAAGGTGCCACAGTTGCAGGAAACTCCATGCTTTGCGCCAAACCACATGCGGCCACAACGCCACCATATTTTATACCCGCACACACATTCGCTAGAGTATGACCACCAACAGAATCAATTGCCGCAGCCCATCGCTCTTTACCAAGTGGCCTACCCGGCTCAGATAACGTATTGCGATCAATCACGTCACTTGCGCCTAATTTGGTCAAGTAATCTGATTCATCCAAGCGACCCGTTGAAGCAACCACCTTATAGCCCAACTTAGCTAATATGGCGATAGCAAAACTGCCAACACCACCATTTGCTCCTGTAACAAGAATATCGCCTTTTTCAGGCGTAATGCCCTGCTTTTCAAGTGCCAAAACACATAACATAGCAGTGTAACCCGCAGTGCCAATTGCCATAGCTTGTTTCGCAGATAAAGACTCAGGCAAAGGGATCAACCACTCACTTTTTAGTCGAGCTTTTTCAGCTAACCCACCGCAGTGTGCTTCACCAACACCAAAGCCATTTAATAATACTTTGTCACCGATTTTGAATTTATCAGAATCAGACTGCTCAACCTCACCAACTAAATCGATACCAGGGATCATCGGAAAAGTACGAACGACGGGCGCTTTACCTGTTATTGCCAATGCATCTTTGTAGTTCAACGTACTATGAGACACCCTTACTGTCACATCACCGTCAGGTAAAACCTTGTCATCAATATCAGTAACTGACGCCTGATAACCTTGTTCATCTTTATTGACCAAAATACCTTTAAACATCGTTCGCTCCTAATTTAGACCGGTCGTCTAATAATGGTTAAATTTTTTTAAAACTTACTTATGTGAGGACTATGAAATCCCCATTACAAAACACTTAAAATAATTATCGAGTGGTTTGGCCGAAGCCTCTAAACGAGCGCGGCTTACAGCGCCTTCCCAACCAATCCAAAAATACTCAGCAAGCAGCGCGCAATCTGCGTTTTGGCTCACTTGCCCTTGTTTTTTGGCCTCTTCTAAACACGCCGCGACTTCACATTGCCAAGTTTCAAATATTGCCACCAGCTCTTTTCTGAAACTTATAGGCAATAAATCAACTTCTTGCCCCAAATTACCGACCAAGCAACCGCGTTTAAAATTATGCTTTTGCATACCTGACTTAGCATCTTCGACGAAGTTACTCAGCCTTGACAGAGGCGCTTCATCACTTTGCGCTAAATGCCTGCTTAGCTTTTTCAAAAAATACGCTGCATAACTTTCAAGTACGGCCAAACCAAAGGCCTCTTTGCTACTGAAATAATGATAAAACGAGCCCTTTGGTACACCCACTCGTTTTAATATTTGTTCAATACCTGAAGCGGCAAAGCCTGATTCTGTTAACTGCTCAAGCCCAGCTCGAATTAGCTCGGCTCTTGTATCTTGATTTTCACGCGCCACTTTGGGTGGGCGACCTCGTCGAGGTTTTGCTGTTTTTTCGATCATGAAACGATATTAGACCGACTGTCTAATAAAAGCAATTCTCATTTTTTAATTGCCAAAACTTTAAATGAGAATTATTTAATGTTAGTTTTGTTATATTGTATCAATCAAATAAAATTAACATGAGTCATAACACTGCGGCCCCACTTGAATACTCTGAACTAAACCAAACAGCTAGTTGCCAAATAAGCGCCTCTGCGGATGTTTTAAGCAATATTTACAATAAGGAAGTCACACTGACTTGCTTCTCAAAGAAATCTAGTTGGGCTATATCACATGCAGCACAGTTATTTGCCAAGCAAAATCTAGGTACTGTGATCCAATATCAGGGTGAGATAAATAAAGACTTATTTGAAGAGATTCTATTTAAGCTTGAGGGCAGTACGCATGCATCGTTATTAGCACAACATATTGAACTCATGCTAGAAATGTTTGAGGTGTTATTTGAGCCCAAAGAAATCGGGCTAAGACTGATTGCCTGCGATACCTCTTTAAGCCCTCATTTCCATCAACCGCAAAACCTTGTAAGAATGGCTTCTACATTAGGTGGCCTAGGTGAGAGGTGGATTGCTCCTGATGAAGTGAAGTTTTTACCATTAGCGCCAAACCAATTAAAGCCCGAAATCAAAGTGCCTTTACCTCATCATATCTCTCAATTACAAGATGGTGACATTGCACTTATGAAAGGCGCTCAATGGGTTGATCATGAACAAAGTGCAATTACTTGTGCCTCTCCTGAATTTTGTAATAACGAGTTTAAACTTTGTATATACATTGATTTTATTGAATAAAACCTGTGCAAACTCTGCTGGAATTTTGATTATTGAGAAAAGACTTTTAATGAATACGTATGCATAACATTTCATTAACTTAGTTTATATGTGAGTTTTATGTTTCCTATTTCAACACGCAAGGAATGCGATAAAAGGTAAACACATGACAACACATATGAAATCAAATAAACAACTTAAAATTGCAGCGCTTGTACTTGGTGCTGTCAGCTTCCAAAGCAGCGCAGATGTTATTTTGCATGCATTTAATTGGCGCTATGATGACGTTGCGAGCAAGGCTCAAGAAATCGCTGAACTTGGGTATAAAAAAGTACTCGTCTCTCCTGCTTATAAATCGACTGGAGATGCATGGTGGTCTCGTTACCAGCCACAAGATCTTCGTGTCATCGATAACCCTTTGGGCGATACCAATGATTTTAAAGCCATGGTGCAAGCGCTTAAAGCGCAAGGTGTAGAGACATATGCCGACATTGTTTTTAATCATATGGCAAACGAGCAATGGAAACGTGCTGATCTTAACTATCCGGGAAGCGAAGTTTTAGCCGATTACGCCGCTGATATTAACTATTACAACGACATTACACTATTCGGTGATGTTAAAGATGGTTTATTCGGCGCGGGTGATTTTCACGGTACATACGACCAAGGTGGTCCAAAATGCATCAGTAATTACAATGACGTTGGCGATGTACAATACAACCGACTGTGTGGCGCTGCCCCCGATCCTGGCCTCCCCGATTTAGACCCTAACAATTGGGTTATCACTCAACAAAAAGCGTATTTAAATGCGTTAAAACAAATTGGCGTAACGGGCTTTAGAGTTGATGCCGCAAAACACATGACCAACTACCATATTAATGCCGTGTTCGATGCCAACATTAAAAAAGATACGCATGTATTTGGTGAAATTATAACGACAGGTGGTTCAGGTAGCGGTGATTATGATAACTTTTTAGTGCCTTACTTGGCACAAACAGGCCACTCAGCTTATGACTTTCCCCTGTTTGCACAGATCAGAGGCGCATTTAGTTTTGGCGGTTCAATGAGTCAACTTGTTGACCCAGCGGCCTATGGTCAAGCATTGGCCGGTAACAAAGCTATTACGTTTAGCGTTACTCATGATATCCCATTGAATGATGGCTTTAGATATCAAATTATGGATGCCACCGACGAAAAACTTGCGAACGCATTTGTTTTGGGCAGAGATGGTGGTGTACCACTAGTGTATTCGGATAATAACGAAAGTGGTGATAACCGCTGGAATGATCTCTATCGTCGTGAAGACATTAAAGGCATGCTCAAATTCCACAATGCCACCCAAGGCAGTAGCATGCAGGTGCTAAGCCACAATAGCTGTATTTTATTATTCAAACGCGAGCACAAAGGCGTGGTTGGTATCAATAAGTGTGGTACAAGCCAAGATATCTGGGTAGATACACAAGCCGATAATTTATGGTGGCACCGCAACTACCGAGATACATTAAGCAACGATGTGCAAAATATCTCGAGTCAGTGGCATAAGTTTTACCTACCAGCGAGAACAGCAAGAATGTGGTTGATGGAATAACCCTCAAACTCTATTGCTTTCAGATTAACTCCCTAGAAGTAACCTAAGGTCGCATTTATGCGGCCTTTTTTACGCTTTCATTTTAAAAGATCAAACAATAAATCGATACCATTAATTCTATCTGCGGTATCTAGAACACGAATATCTTTCGCATCTCTGAAATTATGTAAGAAACCTTTTAACTCACCTTGCTTAAACCAAGCACCAAAGCAGCTATGACAGTAACTAAAATGACTATTTTCGAAAAAATGACGATGCAATTGACCACAGCCAGATGGGCAAGTTAATTCTGTCGTTTCTTTCACTTGGCTTTGAACTTGCCCGACAAATGCCATGTAATCGAACTCTTTAACGGTGCCGATTGCTTTTAGAAATTTCGCTGGTAACCAAGCTCCATGACATTCTGAGCAGCCATAACCTGTGTGAATTTCGGTTAAGTCATATTCAAGTTTTACATTACATTGGTAACACTGCATACGTTACTTCCTTATAAACTTTCGGAAAACCAATTTGATAATACATAAAACCTAAAAAGGTACAAACATAAAAAATGTCATAACACTGATCTAAAATGATTTTTCATCCATACTGATAGTCTGACAACAAAAGGACCTCAAAATGTTCAGAATTATAAAAGCCTTAGCCCTTGCTTCATTACCCGTAATTTTTTCTTCAAATGTCTCTGCTGATGAACGAGGTGATGTACGTGCTCAGCTTGAACCAAAAGGTTACTTATATGGCATTGGTCTTGGCTTAAGCCAAGAGATTTATAAAGGTTATGGTAATCGAGTAACACCTTTGCCTATTTTAGGCTATCGTGGTGACAAATTATCGGTATATGGCCCTTTTGTAAGTTACGAACTTTTAGAATTAGGTGATATCGAATTCGAAGTGCAAGCTTCTCCTCGCTTTCAAGGCTTTGACGAATCAGACAGTGATGTCTTTATCGGCATGGAAGAAAGAGACTTTTCAATGGATTTAGGCGCAAACTTTAAATACGAACGAGATAACTGGAAATTAAGCATTGGCTTTTTACACGATATCTTCAATAAATCTGACGGCTATGAAGTAAAAGCCAAAATTGGAAAAGCGTATCGATTTGGCCCTGTCTTCTTTGAACCAAATTTATCAATAAACCATTTAGATAAAAACCATGTCGATTATTACTATGGTGTAAGAGACTTTGAAGTCACTCAAAACAGAGCATTCTATAAGGGTGATAGTGCGATAAACCAATCAATCGGCTTTTCAGTATCGACCCCAATATTCTTTGGCGGTTTCACGCAGCTAGCCATTGATTACACTATGTATGACAGTAGTATCACTGACAGCCCGTTAGTTGATCGCGATAATAATTTAAGTATGAGATTGTTATTTAGTAAGTTTTTTTAGTCGAATAAATACTTGCAACAATAAAGCAGTAGATTAACTTACTGCTTTTTTGTTTTAGGCATAAAATACTGCTCTAGTTTTACGTTTCGAACTGCATGCTCGACTTGTTGACGCTCACTTTCTGACAACACTTTATATCCTCGCGGATATGGCCAACCATAGCCCCAGCGAAAAGGCGTTGGTAAGTATGGACTGCCACCGACTCTAACACCTGCCAACATCATGCTAGCGATAGTAGGCTCGCCAACCTCTTTAACACATTGCTTTAAACGCGCGTCAGATTTTTCTCGTTGCATTGCTGTACCACCCTGCCAATAATCAAAGTCATGGGCTACACAACAAGCTAACCATAATTTTTGCTGTTTAAAGGTACCGTCGGGAAACAAACTACATCCATCACTTTTAAATGGCTTTAATTCATTTGCATTTAAAGACATAGCACAGAAAGAAAGTGTTAAATATAAAAGCCCTTTATTTAGCATAATATTACGAAGTTAGAATAAAACAGGAAGGAGTTTAAATGAATTGACGCCATTAGTCTCATAACAGACACTTCCTTGGCGAAGATTAAAAAGATAGTTAGACTGAACCGCATTTATCCTTTGAAGTGGCTATAAGCAGCACCCACAGTAAAATGACCGCTTTCCAATCGTTTTACTAATTGTTGTGCTTCAAGTTCACTAAGTACTTGGTATAAACCATCACCATAGGTGTTGATACTATCTGCAGACAGTAAATCTACCGGTTCAGGAAAATGTTGGCTTACATCACTTAACACCATTCGAACCATTAGTTTCTCTACTCTATCCATATACTTACCCTCGATTAAAAAGATAATGTGTTTAAAGTAAAAATTATTTACTAACCGAAACGCAACAAAGCGCTATGGTTTAAGTTATGTCAACTTAGCGAAGAACGTTTAAAAAAGGAAGAAAAAATAGACAGCTTTTTACAATAAATAAGCACAACAAGTGCCCTTTTTATAACCAAATGAATATGTGTTATTGGCGACATCTAAAATGATAACACGCTGTAAAACAAACTAAATTAGGGTCGCCGGACTGCTACATTGTGGATTTTATACTTAAAGTGAAACATCAAAACTATAGTTCGTTATCTCTTTTAGTGCTTTATTGCATTGCAGTTTGCAAATCCACGTTAATTGAAAATTTCTAAGTTGATTAAGCCACTGTAAGTATTGAAAATAAAAAAATGAATTTTCGGTTTGATTTTTGCATGGTTTATAATGAATTAATCAGGATAATCATTATGACTTTAAGATCTTTGTTCAAAACCAATAAACTTATTGCTTTAGCATTCACTTTAACTTCCTCTTACGTTAGTGCAAATGATGCTTGTTTAGAAGGGTTATTTGCGGTCGACAGATACGCAGAACAAGGAAAAAATGCGCTATATCACATAGATTTAGCAAATAAATCTTATAGCAAAATGTCAGGTACTTCTCTTCCTGCTAGCAACCTGGCAGCAACAAACAATCAATTGATTATGATGCAGCGATTAAATAAAGAAACGAATGCGTCAAAAATTTATCAGTACGACTTATCTTCTGGCGAGACGACTGAAATCGCAGATACAACAAGTTATCCAATAAAACGTTCTGTTGTTTCACCTGATGGCAGTTTTTTACTCGCCACCAGCCAAACTTATATGTATCAATTTGACTTAGAAACGGGCGATAAAACCGTACTAGGTAAAATGCAAACAAACGACGCGAGTTGGGATGATTTCGCCCATGGTGACATCACTTATTCAATTGATGGTAATACCGTCTATGTTCTAAATGCCAAGTCACTTTACATCCTTGATGAAAGCAACATGCAACTAGATAAAATTGGTGAACATAACTTAAATTGGCCATCTGGCATTGCGACAGCAAACGATGGTCA
This sequence comes from Pseudoalteromonas sp. AWM4_233, assembly GCF_056158285.1. Taxonomy (NCBI): domain Bacteria; kingdom Pseudomonadati; phylum Pseudomonadota; class Gammaproteobacteria; order Alteromonadales; family Pseudoalteromonadaceae; genus Pseudoalteromonas; species Pseudoalteromonas sp. AWM4_233. Next base: position 2,550,392 of record NZ_JBSWSZ010000001.1, read on the forward strand.
GCTATACGTTTCTGCAAGAAATAGTGGTGAAAACGCCAAAATCTACAAAATAGACCCACAAACTGCTGAAGCAGAGCTTATTATGGAAGGGCCAGAGCATATTGCGGATCTAACTTATGTGTCTGAATGCGGCAACCCACTGCTTACTATTGCCGATGAGTTTCAACAAGAAGTGGATGCAGCTAAAGCATTCTGGGAAGAGCAAAATATTGGCGGTGCGGCTGCAAACGTCACCTCATTTAAGGACGGCTCGTTTAACTTTAACGAAAGTGGCTATTTAGTTGAGAGTAAAGATAAGCTAAACAAGCACAACAAAAATACCAAAAAGCCGAATTCAAACCGCTGTGCCAGACTTTGGAATAACTTGCTAGATCATAAATATACTCTAAACCGCTCTGGCGCAGGCCGTAAGAAGTCTAATGGCGATACTAAATGGTATCACTCTACTGCAGATGGCGCTTTCAAGGTATCTAAAGCCAAAAAAGGGGTATGTACTTATACTCTGAATGACAACGACAGCCTTAAATTAAACTATGATTCTAATACTGGCCTAGTGAGCATAGCTAAATAAATTTATTGCATTAAAGTCCCAAAGTTAACGCGATAGTTTTCGCTCAACTTTGGGGTTTTAAAACTGAAGCATGGCTATCAGTTTTTATAAGGGCCCTATTTAATGGGTTACTTTCGATATAAGTGCCCTACTCTTCAACGCTTAAATATTCACATCTAGATTAAATTCAATTAAAGTAGCGCTGTCTAATCATTGAGAACTGTATGTTTAAGCCACTTTCAAAAGTCTTCGTGACACTTGTTATTTTGATTGCCTTTGTTGGGCAAGCATCGGCTTATAGCTTTATGCCCTCATTTGAGATCTCATCAACACATTCAGCACAAACACAATCAAGCAATTCAATTGATAGCGTCTCGAATTTATCTTCAAGCTCAAACAGTGACGCTGAAGATGATTGCTGCGAAGTGGAGTGCTGCGAATCCGAATGTATTTGCCCTGCAAATGCCTGTGCTGCCTTTATCTTTGTCAGTAGCCTTGGCTACTCACAGCCAATGATGCGTTTTACAGAGTCTATTGTGAACTCGCATTTAAATATGCCAAATAATATTGTCGAGTCGTTATACCGCCCCCCCATTTTTACCTCTTAGGGCAGATCCGCCCAAAACACTCCAATTCAGAATAAATTAAAAAACAATTTATCAATGACAGCTGAATATACTGTCATGTGTACACTTTGAGGTAAAAATGCAATTTAAACTTTCTAAACTGGCTTTGTCTGTATTTCTATTTGCCCCCCTTTCTTCATATGCTGGCGGGCATGAAGAACATGAGCACGACCATCATGGTCATGAAAAAAAAGCCATAGAAAAAATTCAGGTCACTGCATCAAGACTAGGTCGCATAGTCACAGAGTCGGCAACTCGTACCGAAGTCATTATTGGTGAAGAAGTTCAAGAAAAGGCTTTAATGCGCCCTGGTAATATTTCTATGCTCGTTGCTGAAACAGGTGGTGTACGAGTACAAAATACCTCTCCAGCACTGGGCAGTGCTAACATTCGCTTGCAAGGTTTATATGGTCGTTATACTCAGTTACTGAGTGATGGCCTGCCACTGTATGGCGGACAAACAGCTTCTATCGGGCTACTGCAGATCCCCCCGACCGACTTAGCCAGTGTTGAGATTATCAAAGGTTCTGCATCGTCTATGTATGGCGGTTCAGCACTTGGTGGTGTGATTAATCTGATCTCTCGTACGCCTTCGGATGAATTCGAGGGCGAAGTATTATTAAATGCCACATCAAAAAATGGTCAAGATGTCACCGCTTATTTGGCCGCGCCTGTTTCTGACTCAATGGGTGCTTCAATTACCGCAGGTGCACACCATCAAGAAGAACAAGACTTAGACGATGACGGCTGGCTCGATATGGCCTATTACGAAAGAGCAACAGTGCGACCACGTATATATTGGTCAGGTGAAAATGGCGCTAATTTGTATATGACCATGGGCGCCATGAAAGAGCGCAGAAATGGGGGTACCGCTGAAGGAGCACTCATGCCAGACGGTCAACCATTTGTGCAAAATCAGGACTCTTTACGCCTCGATGGCGGTTTGATATTCGAACAACCTTTAAATGACACTCTGAGCTTAAATGTCCGTGGTTCATTGATGCAACAAGAGCATGAACACCAATATGGACGTGTGTTGGAAGATGACAAACATAACAGCTACTTAGTTGAATCTTCAGTCACAGGCTTCACCAACAAGACAGCTTGGATTGTGGGTGTTGCGTATCAACAAGAGCAATTCGAGTCAGAACAGTACAATGAATTCGATTATACATTCGAAGTGCCCGGCTTATTCTCACAGCTTGATTATGACGCAACTGACGAATTAGCCCTGTCTCTAAGCGCCAGAACAGATTGGCACAGCGAATATGGCACTCAATTTAGCCCGAGAGTCTCAGCACTATATAAACCAGAAAATTGGTCCGTGCGTGGCTCTTTCGGTAAAGGTTACTATGCGCCAACGCCTTTCATCGAGGATATTGAAGACGCAGGTCTGTCACGATTAGCACCACTAGACAACCTAGAAGAAGAAACTGCCACCACTGCGTCTGTCGATTTTAGCTATACCGTCGATAGCATTGAAACAAGCCTGACACTGTTTGCGTCTGACATAGATAATGTGACTGAGTTAGAAGAAATGAACTGTATCGGCTGTGACAAAACAGTGCGCATTGTCAACGCAGCTGGCCAAAGTGAGATAAGAGGTGCCGAACTACTTCTTCGTTTCCGTTGGCATGATATTAAATTCACTACTAGCTATTTATACACAGATGCGAGTACACAAGATGATACAACCGGTTCAATCTCACCTATCGCGCTTACACCCAGACATTCTGCGGGCGCAGTGATCATGTGGGAAGAACATGGTAGTCATCTACTTGGTTTTGAAGCTTACTACACGGGCACGCAACAACTCGAAAACAACCCATACCGAACTCAAAGTGATGCTTATTGGCATTTAGGGCTGTTAGGACAGATTACATTTGGCAATGTAAGCTGGTTTGTAAATGCTGAGAACCTGCTGAATGTTCGTCAAACAAAAGACGACACTTTGGTTTTACCTGAACAATCAGCAAGTGGACGCTGGACAACCGATATTTGGTCTCGAAATGATGGCTTTACCGTCAATGCCGGTGTACGAATTCAATTTGGGCATTAATACCAATTTTCACTAATGCTTAATCAAAAGGCTTAGTCAAAAGTCTAGGTAACGCATTACTCGATATAAAGTCAATTCGGGTAATGCGTTCATTTGTACCATGCAAACATGGTTGAGTATCGATTCAAAATTTTAACGTCTAACTGCTCATCAGCAGCTGAGTTTGCTAACCCATAACACACATGCAGTGGCATCAAATGCTCTTCTCGAGGATGACAAAACCTTGCATGGGGTGCACTTGCCCAATCTAAGAGTTGGCTTGCTCGCATACTTTCATCAAGTGCTTTATTACTTACTGTGTCTCTGAGCCAAGTCTCAAATGCCAGGTTTTTTTCATCAACTTCTCTGTCACCTTGCGAGAAAAAAGCACGCATATTATGAAAAGAGAACCCAGAACCAATCACTAGTAAATTGTCATACGCTAGTGACTGTATGGCTTTACCAATATTGAGGTGTAAGCTCGGCTCTAAACTTTTCGCCAATGATAGCTGCACACACGGAATGTCAGCCTCCGGAAACATGATTTTCAAGGGAATAAACATGCCATGGTCAAAGCCGCGTTGCGCATCGAGTTGATGTTCAATGCCCGCTTGCGCTAGCGCCTTTGCCACTTCAGATGCTAACTTAGGCGAGCCAGCACATGGATACTGAATGTTATATGCCGCTTCAGGAAAACCATAATAGTCATAAATGAGCTCTGGTAACTCTGAAGAGGTAATTGTCGGCACAGCCTCTTCCCAGTGGGCGCTTATCAACAAAATAGCACTTGGCTTTTCAATACTTTTCGCCAATTTCTCTAGTGCATTGACCATTTCTGTATGGCTGGGGTCGCCCAATAAAGGCATCGGCCCCCCGCCGTGAGAGATAAAAAATACATTATGTTTTGTTGTCATAGCACACCACAAAGATTAATAGCTAAGCACTAACAGTAAAGTGCGTATTACTTTCTAATACCTTCAACATGCAAGTCGAGCATCACCGTTGTTGGACCTAGCACTTCTTTCATACCATAGTCTGCTAAACGAATTTCAGTGGTACCTGAGAAACCAGCTCGGTAACCGCCCCAAGGATCTTTACCTTCACCAATTTTTTGCGCATCAATGACAATATTCTTAGTCGTTCCATGTAGTGTGAAAGCGCCCTGCACTTCTAGTTTGCCATTACCTTTGTCGATAATTTTGCTGCTTACAAACTTCGCAGTTGGAAATTTCCCAACATTTAAAAAGTCGCCACCACGAAGGTGCTTATCACGCTCTGCATGATTTGAATCGATACTCGTAGTATCAATATTCACTTCAATTTGTGCGTTGTCATAACTTTTACCATCGTAGTTAAAAGAACCTTCAAATGTGTTAAAACGACCCGTTAACCAAGACACACCTAAATGCGATGTTTTAAAGTTAATAAAGGCATGTGCTCCTTTGGTATCAATCACGTATTCAGCAGCACTTGCCGTTGTTGATAACGCACCTAGAAACGCTGCAGTTAAAATAAGCTTTTTCATTGTAATCTCCTGTTTAGAAGCCAAAATATTTAATAAGTTAAGGTGAAGGCACCTACTTGTTTTAAAACACTTACCTTTATGAAGTGTCTTAAAGCATGCGCTTCAATGTATTGTCTTTATCTATGAAATGATGTTTGAGTGCAGCTAGTGCGTGTAAAAAAACTAACCCCATCAAACCATAAGCACTGAATTTATGAATGAGCCCTGCGGTGTCGGCTTGTTGTGAAAAAAGCTCCCCAAAGCTTGGCAACACAAACCAGTTAAACACTTCAATACCACGACCATCGGCCGTTGAAATTAAGTAGCCACTGACACAAATCACAACGATCAGCAGGTATAAAACGGTATGCGCAGCTTTTGCCATAAATTGCTCAAATGCGTTACCCACAGCATCTGGACTCATGTTATTTGCCTTCCAACATAATCTGGCAACAGTTAATAGCAGCAACAGTAAACCGACACTTTTATGAATAAATGGTGCGGTTCTGTACCAATCACTGTAATATTTCAGCTCTACCATCCACCAGCCGGACGCAAACATGCCTATGACGACCACTGCTGACACCCAGTGCAGGCTTTTCGCCACCCAGCCATAGTTCTGTGTTGTGTTTTTCATAAAAACCTCATGCGTTTGTTAACTTAATCAACAAACCTCTCTTTCAATGCTCGCTATATTACTATTACGATTTTTTATGATTAAGTAGAGCTATGTTGTATTATTTACAACGTTTCGTTGATAGTGGGTTATTAATTGAGGGTTGTGATAATGATTAAAATTGAATTGCTCAAAGTGTTTTTAAGTGTTGCTGATGAAGGCAGTTTTACCAAAGCGGCTGAAAAATTAGAGATGTCGAATCAACTGGTTAGTAAATACATTTCGCAACTAGAGACTCATCTTAATGCCCGCCTGTTCAATCGCACGACCCGTAAAGTAAGCCTCACGGAAGCGGGCGAAAAGTGCCGCCAACACGCAAAACAAATACTAGAAAGTGTAGATAACTTAGAAGCACAATTTGGTGAGCTGCAAACAACGGTCACAGGTACTTTGAATATCAGTGCGCCCGTTTCATTTTCAACTTTACATCTATCGAAGTTCATCAGTGTATTTAGAAAAAAGTACCCTGAGATAGAGCTCAACATTCAGCTTAACGACCGTAAAGTCGATGTGATCGAAGAAGGTTTTGACGTTGCGCTACGAATTGGTCAATTGCAAAGCTCTTCTTTGGTTGCGAAGAAAATAGCGCCTGTACGTTTGGTCTTATGCGCTTCTCCTGAATACTTAATACATAACGGCACGCCCTCACACCCGAGCGAGCTCAACCCTAAGCACTTTTTGCATTACAGTTATTCTAGTTATGACAAAACCGACAACCTACTGTTGAACACCCTAAAATCAATAAGCCAAAATAAACACCCCACTATTATCTCGAATAACGGTGAGCTGCTGATGGCCGCCGCCATCGCTGGGGAAGGCTATTTGGTGCAGCCCACATTCATTGCAGGTCATGCGCTCAGAAAAGGAGATTTGCAAATATTCTTAGAAGACTATGAACCTGAGCCCATTGCGTTATATGCAGTTTATCCGCACCGTAAACTGCTCTCTTCAAAAGTAAGGGTCTTTATTGACGAACTCAGTGAGTTTTTTGGTGAAAAACCTTATTGGGACGAGTTTTAAAACATTAATGCACTTAGCTGCTTGCTAAGTGGATTTTTGCAATACTTCTTTGATAAACGGCCACTTTTCTCTTGTGTAACTTTCTCTGTCTTGATGATGAGCTTCTGCGAGCTTAAACTTTAACGCTTGGTAGGCTTTTGCGATGTCAGGGTTATTTCGCAAACTATCTCGAAATTGAATACGCTCTTTCCAAAGAGGGCTTTGATATGGGATCAAATGTAAGTGATGAGTGCGCACTTCGGGCGTAGGTTTGCAAAACCAATGCATCACATCTGCTTTATAAGGGTAATAGCAATAACCAGATTGCTCTAATTCTTTTATCGCCGGCTGCGAAGCGTCTAACGATGTAACTCCAACCATAATATCAATAATGGGTTTAGCCGCTAACCCTTCAACAGACGTGCTACCAACATGCTCTATTGAGCCATGTAGCCAAGGTGAAATAACTGATTGTAACAACGCTTTTTCAGCTTCAAACATCTCGAACCAGTGTGGACTAAACTCAACTATCTCTATTTTTGCATCAGCCATCTTTATTCTTAATCATATTCTGTTGAAAAACTAACTTACTTAATCTTGGCTTGCTTCAAACATAAGCTTCAACCATCTTATGTCTTCAGGTCCAAGCTCTGCTTGTTTATGTAAATGTGGTGCCGCCACAACCTCTTTGTAAACATGCGTAATGGCAACTTGAGTGAGTTCACGCCAATGCTCATTCTTTAAAGCTGGGATCGATAAGGTCGATAAGTCAAAATCTAAAAGAGGATCATGCTCACTTTCAGTTGTCTCAAGCGCAAGTTCCAGCTCTTGCAAAATAGGGTTAATAACTTGAATTGCACTCGATTCTTCAAATTGTTTAATCACATTTTTTTGCGCTTCTTCAATCTCTTTATTTAGTTGATAAGCCGATAATTTTTCACCCGTTAAACGTAATCCATATTTGCTTAGCAGCCCTGTCACGCTAGGTAGCATTGCTTTGGCAGCAATACCAGCGCCAACAAGTGGATTCACTAAAGCAGCAAGCCCACCAACCAATAACATGCCATAAGTTAGCTTTTTGTCTAACGCATCAATTTCATTTGCAAGAGACTCTAAAGAATGCGGGGTTTCTAAGCTGCGCTCTCGAACAATATCACCTACACTGCTTAACATATATTCACGTAACTGATGCTCTGCATGTTCATTTGGAAAGTGAAATACCCGCCTTTTTGGTAAATTATTCACTTCAGGCACACCCTTCGGTAAACATCTCATGGTGTGAAGTGCAAACTGATGCTCTGACAATTTAAATGGAATAACAAAATAGTGCTTTTCGTCGTAATCAACATGAACATCACTGTCTGTTCTTTCTAATGAGACCCAAATCGGCAGACCATTAATTTTGTCTTTAACTATCGAAAAACCTGAAGCTATGTCATCTGAAATTTTTGCAGAGGCGGACTTAAGCGTTTCTAATCCTTTATTTAAAACATCTTTCATACTGTTATTATTCTTACTGTCGGGTTCGTTAAATTGAACAGATAATCTCAAAGCACAATAGATGTATTTCATTGTAATTGAAATACATAAAAAAGAACCTGCGCATAATTACATATGGTAAATGCAAAGCCCAATTTAAATGACTTTTAGAAGCTCTACCAACTTGCTCACACATAAATTAAGCATTATAAAGGTCATCTAACTTGCGAAAAAAGGATAACCCGTGGCTACTTTTAAATTCTTAAAATTCACCTTTTGTGATCAAAGCTACCAGTTACGCCACTCAGGTAAACCCATTAATATCCGACCTAAGACAGCGCAAGCAATAGAGCTGTTTGTTAATAACCCTCAGACTCTAATCACCAAAGATGAATTGCACACTGCTCTATGGGGCACTCCACAACACCAAGATTATCGCCTTTTTCAGGTGATCAGTGAGATACGCAAGCTTGCGCCCAATAACGATCTTATTCGCACTCAGCCAAACCGCGGCTATTACTGGCTAGCTCCTACTGACAAATTAGCAGTAAAAAAGTCAAACAAAGTGACACACTATGCCATTGCTGCATGCCTAGCCATTAGTTGTATCACTGCAGCAAGCTTGTTAATTAAAGAAAACAATACGTTTGAGCCTGCTTTACCACCCACTTTTAGCAGCTATACAAATGCAGTAGATGCTTATCGTTCACAAGACTATGCGACAGCTCAAAAATGGCTGGAATTCAGCCTAAAAGAAAACCCATATTCTCAAGAAGCCAAGTTGCTGTTAGCTGAAATAAAATTCAGTCAACAACAGCTAGCCCATGCTAAGCAATTAGCACATGAACTCGTGCTAGAAAATGAATCACAAAGCTATTATCGAGGACAAGCGTTTTCGTTGTTGAGTAGGATCGCCGCAATTCAGAATAACTTTAATGATGCGCTAGATTTTGCAATCCAAGGCAAAGAATCCGCTGAAGCTGGTTTTGCAAGCTGCAGTGCACACATGTTCGAACAGCAAATCGCCGCCTTAGTCAATAAACAACAAGATACACCGCTTAACTCAAAGGCACGACTGCAAATCGACGGTGAACAGGTACTTTCAAATAGCTCAGAAAACAAAATAGAAAAAAGCGAACATGCGCAACTTTGTAAAGAACTAAGAGACTCTGTGACGTCAAAACGCGAGTGTGAAAATGTTGAATATACAGCCCAATTAATAGGCTTTAGGCAATTCACAACCTAGACATAAGTTAATGATAATAAAGTTAATATATATAATTATAGAAACTTAGAGGCATTTATACTGACATAAAATGCGCAGCTCACTTTATAAAGGAATTCACTTATCTAATTCTGTGAGCAGCCAATGAAAGCATTTAATAAATTATCAATTTTAGCAATTGCCACTTTATCCTTTATCAGCCATAACGCCCTATCTGAAGAGGTACCTGCCAATCAATCACCCAGTTATTCAAACTCAGTTCTAAGTGCGAAACTACATCGATTGCTTGGTCCTAAAGCAAGCTTTGAAATCACATCATTTAATGACTATTTCGAGCGCGTCACAATCGACAATCAAATCTTACTTGCTAGCAAAGATGGGCAGCATTTGTTTTGGGGTAAAGTGATCGACACCTCTACAAGCCAAGACCTAATTGAACAAGCAAACCAACAACATAGACAAACATTATTCAAATCTATTCCTCGAGAGAAACTACTCACCTACTCAGCAAAAGAAGAAAGACATCAAATAACTATTTTTACCGATATTGACTGCCCATTTTGCAGAAAACTCCACACTCAAATAAAAGATTTAAACCAACTAGGTATCAGTGTCAATTATGTCATGTTGCCGAGAGGAAATGCTGGTAGCAAAGCGTTCAATAAAACCGTGAATGCGCTTTGCGCCACAAATCCGCAAACCGCGATGGACTCTGCAATGCACAGGGGATATTTTGAAACGAACAATCAAGCCACTTCAGAATGCATAAACAACCTCAACATTCAAAAAGCTTTGGCACAAAAATTTGGTTTTAGTGCTACCCCGACTATTTTATTTGCCAACGGAGAAACAGTACCTGGCTTTATAAGTACAGAAGATATTTCGAAAATCATTCAGAAAATAGAATCTATTTAAGAAGGTTACTTTGCTGTACAGAGAGTAAATATATACGCCCGAAAGCACAGCATTAACTTTCGGGTATTATAGAAATTACACTTCTAAATCGTAATATCTACTTTCTTTTGTGCATTTAGCAATGAAAAAGCTTTTTCTTTGTAGGTATTCAAACTCTCATCAGATGTAAATTTCTCAAAAATATCAATTAACTTCTTCGAATGTGCCGACCTAGTTTGATAGGTATCGCGTTCAGGGTGAGCAACTGCAGATTTTTCTAATTTATCTGATCTTTCATTAAAGTACTCTACAAGGTTAATCTTTTCATTTGGGTCTACGTCCCCTTCACCATAAGAAAGAATTTCAAGTGTTATCATTAAATCGAGCATATCAGGTCTTTGCTCTGATATTATCTGGTTTCCAGATTTCCCATATCTAACCTCTTCTTTATCAGAAAACTCTTGCGAATATTCCCTATCCAGTTCGTTAAATTTCTTTACAAGATCATAAAGTTCATTAATGCTCATTTCAGAAAAGTTATGACCATTTTCACTGAAAAGATCTTTATACTTACCCTCTTCAATCAGAGTTGGGTCAAATGCTTCATATTCACCAGCAAATGAAATTAAAGTCTTTGATTCGATACCCTGACTCTTTTGGTTAGTATCTAAATGACTGTTACCTTCATTTACGCTTTTTTTACCGAAATGACCTTCAACATTAGGTGAGTTAATACCGAGCGAGTTGTGTATTTTCATAGAATTCCATTCTCATCATACGACATGCTTTGTTATCGGCAAATATTGATAATCATATAGTTAAGATTTTGCAATGATGCTCTACAGCTTTCAATGTTCAACTACAATGCGTAGAAAAGCGGAACTGAGCCAAGCTTTAGCAGTACCGTTTGAAGAGGTTGTTAGGCATTAAATACCATTTCAAATTCGCTGCTATTAGAATCTATAACAGTAAAACCTAGTCGGTCATAGAGTCGTTTTGCAGGATTACTTTTTAAGACACTTAAGCCGACAGAAGAATTATCTTTTAGCGCTTGTTCACACAGATTAATGATTAACTTCCTTCCAATACCTAAACCTTGGTAATCAGGGTGTATCTGAATTTGATAGATGTACCATTGAGAATTTTGGGCTGTGTAGCTTGCCTTAAATAAACCCGCCTCAACGCCATCAACTAGTATGATCTTGGCATCATCAAAGTTGTATTTGATGCGAAAAGTATGCTCTTTATCACTAATATCGAGGCCATTCTGTAATAGATAATCGTCCATAGTTAAACGGCGTAATTGCAATAAATAATCGAAGTCACTTTCTTGAGCTTTACGAAACGTGTAATCCATAATAATACTCTACCTCCTTGCTAGATTAGATACCCAAGTGCCCTGTTAACGAGCTGATAAACGTTTAAACTAAATATGCTGCAAAGCAGCACTGAACTAACTGTTACAAATCCGCTTTTAATACTTTCTTATATAACTTTTAACGCATTTGCCCAATCTTTCCATGAAATGCACCTGCCAGGGAATGCGACTTTAGAAAATGGCCAATCTTGCTGAAGCCAAGTTAAAACTGTTTGGTAAAGAGTCTCATCCAAACTGATACTATCATCCCTAACCCACAAATAGACCTCACAGTCATAGTTGTGTGATTGGCTTGGATCTATGTAAACAGAACCAAGACATTTATCTTTTGAGTTCGTAAATACTGAATAAGCAAACGCCTCACGTAATTCAAACTCTCGTCTATGAATCTTCAAACTTCTTATATTTTCTTCTAGAGTCATATCAATTTTAGGCCAATCCGACTCTGGACCAAAAATTCCTTGCAGTCTTTTTTGGCTAGACATCACAGCTTCAAAGTCTAATTCTGCAACTGAATCTTCTAGAACTCTAAAATGAAAGTGTTCACTATCAAAAAGCGTAGGTGCTTTAAATGTTTCAGGAATAAAAGGATTGGGCATATTCAGGGCTATCCATAGTTATATGACGCCTCAGTTAAAAGGCAAAATTAGGTTGGCTATAATGTAAAGCGGCGTGAAACCAGCCAACTGATTGTTGTCCGCACTTTTTGATTTGCCTTGTCATAGTGCCATAACTAGATCTTATTAGGTCTAACATCTTCTTTTAGTAGCAGCGTGCCAGCTTTAAACACTTCAATAGTGCCTGATGGAGATTCAGAGTTCCCGATGACACTAACGTAACAGCGGTACTCATAATGACCATTTTTAAACACATAGTAATGATTCCCACCACCTCCATCAAACACGATTTCTCCATTCGTTAATATTAGGTTTGGCTTTTCATTAGTACTTTTATCAATAGACCAAGAGGCATATCGATAATTATATTCGCCTAGATCATCAATTCGTATGTGAAAACTGTCTGTTTGCCATTCTAAAATCGGTTTTTCAAATTGATTTATACTAGGGTGCAGTTTATTTTTTTGGCCATTGATGAGCTTTATTCTTGTTTCCTTCTCAATTTCCGACTCATAGTTGACTGACCAAATAGTGCCATCAATATCTAACCACACTGTACCGCTTTTAAACATTATTCCTCGCCACCCCATTTCACTCCAATCCGTCATGGGGTTTGATGAAACAATGATCTCAATGAGATTTGAATCGAATAATTCATCGTAGCGATCAATGAATTCAAGTTGATTTCTAATAGGAGGCAAAGGTTTCTTCCTAGCAAGAGGAAACCGAACTTTTTGAGCGATGGCTTTTCTATCATTGGATTTAAATAATTCAATTAGGGAAGAAACGAGCTCCTCTTTATCTTTCTCGATAGCCGTACTTGCCCCAGACCACAGTAGGAGTGAAATAAAAAGTAAAGTAATGGAAGTAAGCTTCTTCAAAGGGAACTGCTCCTTTATGGCAGTGTAACGCCTATTGTAAACGGCACAAAATAACAGGCTAAAATTAGCGGCTAAGGGGCACAAACTTACTGATTTGTGTCCTTGGTTTTACGGCCTTGTTAGGTGCTTGAGATTCCATTAACCAAAGCCTCGACATTCTTTATTTCGTTTGCATCAATTTTATCAAAGTCGGTGTTATAAGTTATGAATATTAAAGAGCGGTCTATGATTATGAACCAATACATCCAATAAACTCCCTGTGAAGTAAATACTGATTTATAGCCCCTCTTACTGTCATCGGATATATCCGTTAACTCATCTGAACTATTAATTTGTGATTGAGCGATTTCGAGCAGTTGTTGATCTAGTATTGGGGTTTGACTAACCATTGAGCTTAGCTGCAAAGCTCCTTTAGCATTCTCTTTATAGAAGTTATGAACTCCATCTACTTTTCGCATGTAGTAATCATGTGTGATGGGTAACACCCAAGACTGAGTTCTAATTTCTATGCTTTCGTTTTCATTTCGTTGCGGTAAAGATGAGCAAGAAGCTAGAAGCAATAGAGAAATGATCATGAATATTTTGATTTTCAAGTTAATAGTACCCTTTTCAATTATGCGAGCCTTTCTTGTACCTAACGCCGTTGTAACCGTGAATGATAGTTGGCTAAATTCGTAAGGCCCGAACAAAGCCAACTGTTATTTTTCTGCGTTTACAAGTTTGTTATGCATTTTCTAATTTGGTCATGAGTGAATTTTGCACCGCTCGCCAAGCTTTGTTTTCCCCATTTTCTTCCCAGAGTTCTTGCAACTCGGAGTTAGCAGTGATTTTTTTCACAGCCTCTAGTGCTTGCTTAGCGTGAAGAGCCTTTATTTTTGGTTTACTTCCAAAGATAAGACCTTGTTTCTTACTTAACCAATTTTTTGCTTCTTCGGGAATACGTGAATAGTCGCCTGAAACAGAAGCAGCAATAATTTCAGAAGCCGCCAGTGCCTCAGAACAAATAGGACTTTCCAAGTAATCATCTTCGGCTATTACCAATTTAATGGGGGCTAAAAGAGTATCTAAACCTTTAGACTTTTCTAAATCCCAAATCCAATCTCCGGCATCATCGTTGCCAAAATTGTCTTCACTCCATGCTCCCATGGAAACTCTCCTTTATGTGCATAACACTTGCTTAGCAGACTAAAATTAGTGACGAAGGAGTACAAACCTACTGTTTTTCGCCTTTTGGTTTAGGTTCTTGTTTGAAGGAATCAGTCACCGGAGCCACCATCTGAATATGACCCTGCATCATAATCCCCTGCATTAAGCTCTGCGCCTGAATCACTCAACGAATCAAAGTAATCATTTATACATTTTGCTCTTGCTGCTTTAGCTAATTCGGAGCAAGCTGACGTTTTCTCTTCTCCGACGTCACCAGCTTCATCGGCTAAAGCCTCCGAGCTAATGTCTTTCCCAAGCAACCTTGCTACTTTGTTGAATCGTTCTGGATAGTTTTCTCGATCGATGTTTTCAAAAACATCCAAAAGGTCCTCATATGAATAACTATCGTAGTCAGGTTCAAATGACATTTTAAACTCCTTCTAACGCCGTGCTAAACTGCACAAAATGCTCGGCTACAGTTTGCGAGGAACGAACACAGCCAAGCTTTTTATGTCCGCCCTTTAGGCACTTTGTTATGCGTAATTAAAACAAACTATATCTCTTTGGTTTTCTTCAAAATAATCAAGTAACTCATCATAACCATTTTTCAATTTAACGTTATATTCATTCGCGGAAAGCGGTATAACTAAATGAAGCCTTATTGTTCTGCCGTCGATTTCCAGAGTGTTTGGTAAGTCTTCATAGGCAATAGCAGGAATAGTTATTAAATGTGATACCCAACCTGAATCATTAAAGTACTTATTTTTAGTTGGTACCGTATGTCCAACACAAAGATGAGCTTTAGTTTCGTTAAACTCTTGTATTGACGCTATTTCTTTAGTTATTTCCGAAACATCGCCATCTGTAAAAGTAAAATAGCAATCGTCATTCTTCAAGGGAAAGGAAAAGACTAAGTTTATAGGATCGTCGTCAGAACCAACCACAAAATATCCAGCTCTAATTCCCGTTTCATATTCAGATGCTCTAAGTGAGCATTCAGACTCCATTATTTTTGCTAGCTGAAAATATAGTGAACTCTCAAACTTTGAAAATTGCATCGGACTCCTTTGCACATAACGCTCGATTAACGGGTTAAAAATAGTGGGCTAAAATTGAGCGAAGCGAAGAGCCCGCTGTTTTTAATCCCTCTTGAATTGCTTGTTAGCACTACTTTGACTCTAAATAATCGAATAATTTCTTTCTTTGAGCAGATGAAAACAAATAATAGCTAAACTTTATATCGTTACTTTTCGAGCTTTTTAGAACTATTAACCTAGGTAAGCTATTAACAATTTTAAAGCCTTCAAAATGCTTCCACTCCAAAGTGACTTTAACGCCAAAATCAATGAATGTTATCCCTTGTTCATTAAGCTCTAAGCCGTATTCAATAACCTTACTTCTACCAGAGTTAAAAACGAATAACCAGATGGTGAAAAGCACTATGGAGATTATCAAAATGAAAAAAAGCAAAACCATGTCTTTCGGATAAATTCCTGTGAACATGGCAAAGATTAACCCTACTGCAATGAACCAAAAGTATTGAATGGACATTGTATACAATCTATTGAGTAAACCTTGTACGCGTGTCTGAATTATCAACATAATTGCTAAACTGTCCTTGTAGTGCTAACGCTTGCCTTACCGGCGCAAAATAGCAGGCTAAACTTAGCGAAGAATGAGCGCAAGCCTGCTGTTTTGCGTCCATTGTTTAATTAATTTGTTATGTTTTAAAGTACACAAAGGAATAACCAAGGGCTTTCATCTTTAATTTTGAAAATTACTTTCCCATTTAGATGATACAAGCTTAAAGATAAAATTTCGTCTAGCTCTTCTTGTTTGCAATTGAAGCCCTTAACTTGAAATGCCTTAAATGGAAATTCCGAATAAAGTGACTTTAACTTAGCTGCTTTAGAACGCGTATGTTCAGATAAATCCTCGTTTGCCCATGACCACAGAAAAGAATTGAACTCAGTGGAATATGAACCAACCGGAATGACATTAAACCTTTTTGTATTGTCTTCGCTTGTTAACTCGATAAACAAATCATCAAGATCATAGTACCAGTTAGTATATTCTCCTACCTCAGTAGAAAAATTTGAAAAAGCCTTGCAGTAATCCGCTTTAATTTGTCCAATTTTTTCTTCGATACTCACTTAGTTCCCTTAAAACATAAAGCTTTTTCAAAGGAAAAATGCCTGATTTTATCTGAAAAAAATCGGGAATCTTTCCTGTTAATTTCGTTAACCTTACATCGCTAATCTATAAGAATCAATACCTTGTAGACTCCACTTGAAATAGACAGGCTTTGTAAATATCGAAAATCAGGAGTAGTAAAAACTTTGATTTTCGTCAAAGCTCCATTTTACTGAAGCTTTGAACTGTTAAGACCATACGTAATACTCTAGCCTTATCTACACGAGTAAATATTTGTCTAGGATTTGGGCAATTCAACGAGTAGGCTATATCAGTTTTTAAGGGTTTTATTACCAATGATGTTTGAAGCAAAAAGTGACTTATTTAAGAGGCTTTCTCTGAATTTACATCATGTCAGAAGCGGAAATTGATGGTTATAAGCGCTGAATTAGTGTTTTACTTTAAGCGCAACCTTCAAACTTTCATTCAAACACTAATTTAAACCTTTTTTGAGCAACTTGCGTCTCAGAGAGCATATTATAAAAAATTGTATTTTTTTATAGTAAGATCAGTTTGATATACAATATCACGTGCTAAATTTTGATATTAGGGACAATTTTGATGCTCACTCGTTTTTCGTGTTTTTTTGCCACCCTATCCATAATTACCGCCTCTTTTTCGACATTCGCTTCAGATGTTTTACAGTGTGTTATTGAAAGATATAGTCAGCCAAATAGTTCGTTTACAGGTTTACCTAATCCTGCTGAACTGGGCGAACATAAATACAAAGTAATGAACTATGGCGAACAACCTTTTTTATTTGCTATCTCAAAACCTGATGTCATTGCTCCAAATGTGAGCTTGCCGAGCTTTCTTGCCGACTATTCTCGCAACCAAGGATATGAAAACAATGCTTACCACGAATTTAAAAGTGGTAATTTACCTTTGCAGGCTAAAGTTTGGCTTCCGTTAGCTTCCCAACCACTGCCGTTAGTATTATTAGTCCATGGAAATTCTGCGCCTGGGTTTGATTATCTGGGTGAGTTACTCGCCAGCCGTGGGCATTTTGTGGTGCAAGTAGATCAAACGTATTTGAATGGCTTGTGGGGAGAAAATGGTGCACGCGGTTGGATACTACTTGAACATATCAAACTGCTAAAAAAATGGAATACTGAGCAAGACCATGCTTTTTATAACAAGCTAGATTTAGAGAATATCGCTTTAATAGGCATGTCTAGAGGGGGTGAGGCTGTTGCTTTAGCTGCATCATTTAATCAATGGAAAACTTTACCAAATAGTACTGAATCAACAGGGTTTGGTTTTAACATTAAATCCGTTGTCGCATTAGCCCCAATGGACGGGCAATATCAACATGCCGATGGCAGAAATATCCTGAAAAATGTTAACTATTTAGTGTTACAAGGCGGCCATGATGCAGATGTTTATCAGTTTCTTGGTAGCCAACAATGGCATCGCACTCACTTCGATGCTGATAAAGACCTCTTAAAGCAGTCCATTTATATTTATCGTGCTAACCACATAAACTTTAATCAAGACATGTCTGATGATTACCATTGGGGAAGCAGCAAAGATTTTTATTCAAAGCTATTAACCGCCAAACAACAAGAGAAGTTAACTAAAGTGTATGTTTCTGCTTTTTTAGAAGCTACATTGGCGAACAAAAAAGCGTATCGAAAAATTTTTAGACAACCTGTGACTAATGAGTTTGGTCTTCCAGATGATATTTATATCAGTCGCCATATGACATCTGACTTCAAAACTATAGAAGATTTTGAGGGTGACGCTGAAAAAGAAAATACCGTTAAAGCCCTATCCGATAAAACAGTAGAAGAACTGCCGATTAGCATAGACTCAGAGCGTTTAAGAAACGGCACTAAAACCTCTAATAATGTATTGAAGGTTCAACTTAAGAAACAAGTTGAAACACGGGTGAGCATTAAGTTCACAGGTGCTGAGTTGTCTCAGCAAAATCGCAAAGAAAAACCCTACCTAAGTTTCTCACTGGCTAGAGCTGATTCAGGAGAAGGCGAAGAATGTGGATCATACAATTTGTTATCTGATACCAAGGTAGAGCTACTTAATAAGTCTGATGTAATATTTAAAAAAAGCTTGGCCGTATCTGGCAGTGTCTCGCCTTTATTAATTTCTGACTTCTCTGAATTGGAAAAAGGTAGTGTGAGATATGCGCCAACAGAGCCAGTTTTGCAAACCTTCACACTCCCTATTGAATTGAATAAGCCAATCAATGCTGAAAGCGAATTAGAGCTTGTCTTTATTTTTGCACCAACTAGAGATGTAACTATCATCTTGGATGATATTGGAATAACGACTGCGATATAGCTAATCAGCTTTATTTTGAACAAGCGAGTCATTAACGCATTAAAAAAGCGAGCTTACCTTTAGGAAAGGTATAGAATCGTTTTTAACGGCAGCGATTACAGCAAAACTACCATTAGTCTCTAACACGTTTTATCCAAAATAGTGTTAGAGCGACTCACCACTATTTTCCCTTTTCGAGGCTCAGCTAAATAGTAAATAAGGACATTGGTTTAATTTAAGAATGAATATAAACGGCTTCGATTAGCTAAGGAAAGAAAAGTGTATTATTTTTTGGGAGTATAAATTTGAAATCTTAGAAGGATTGGGTGGTAGTCTTACCAGCCACATCCCGGCACACAAGTCATTCGCTGTGGCTGCTTCCTTCCGGACCTGACCAGGTTCACGAACTATTGTTGCGAGAGGACCAATAAGACCACCATAGTGGGCCTTGTTAGGCGCGGGAAGGATTATCTCTATTATGTGCTTTAGATTCAAGGAAAAACTGAATTAATTAAACCGATTGCCTAATGCTTAAACAATCGGTTTAAAAATATGGCGAGATTAATTTGCTAAAGACTTCTTCACAGCTTCAAGCTTAGTCTTAACACGTTTCATGTTTGCAGGACCCATACGTAAGAACTGCTTTTGCGCATCCGATAACTTTTCCCATTCTGGATATGCATAGCTATAAGTCACTGAATCTTTAATCAGCGGCAAGCTTGTTTCAGGAATTGGCGTGTCTAAAAGTTCAGTGATTGCTTCATTTAATGTGTAATTAAAGTCTTCGCCCTCATAACCTATTTCTTCATAGGCTTCAAAAATAAGTGGCTGAAACTTTTTATACACACGTACGATTTGCGCATTGCTCATTTGCGTTAGCATATCGACATAAGGAGTATAACGCTCAAAGCTATTTGGATCTGTAATGATGATGTCTGACTCAAGCGCCATAAACTTATCAACCGGAGCACTCACAGGTGCATGCTTTTTTGCAAGCTTGCCTTGCGCTAAGTTATCAACAAAAACCACGGTTCTGCGCACCATATCTTCAGTCACTAACAAACCTAAAGATTGCTCAGTGAGGTATTCACCTAAGCTTTGTTTCACTTCTGCATCACTCTCATCCAACGATGGAAGCTGAGGCTCAGCAGGTTTTGCTTCAACGATTCGCTCTTCAACAGGCTCAGGGGCCGGCTCTGGCTGCGGCTCAGGTTCATATGTTTCTACAACCTCAGGTTCTGGCTCAGGCTCTGGTTGATTTTGCGCCGTATTGACAGGTTTTACCGGTTCTGCGGCAGGCACGACGACGTCTTGCTTAAACTTTTCATTTTCTACTGGCTGTTCAGATTTGCTTGAAAGAATAAAAACAGCAACGACGATTAACGCCATAACAACAACGGCTGCAAATAGCAGCTGGGTTTGGGAAGGCTTTGAAGAAGGTTGTTCTGACATGTTTGCTCCGGTTAATGGCTGAACACAATATTCCGTTGAATATTCTATAATTAGTTATAAAGTAAAGATATATCACTGAGTGATTGTTGCAAGTGATATACGGTAACTGATGGCATTCGCAGCAAAAAGTTCATAATAATTAAGGGCGAATATGGAAAAAAAACCGCAAAATACTCAGCATTCAAAAATGGCATTACTACTGACCGGTGGTGGCGCAAGAGCTGCTTACCAAGTCGGAGTATTAAAAGCATTGGCTTTGAGTATGCCTCGCAATGCCAAAATTCCTTTTCAAATTATTAATGGTACCTCTGCGGGCGCAATTAACTCAGCTGCGATGGCGTGTTACGCCTCATGTATGCACTTGGCGGTACGCAAAATAGAATGGGTATGGCGCCAGTTTCATACTCATATGGTCTATAAGAGCTCTTTTACTGGCGCGTCGAGTTATATTCTTGGCAATATGATGCGAAGCTTTCAATCTGACTATTTAAATCATCCCCCCGCCAGCCTACTAGACAACTCGCCGCTTCGAGCATTGCTCAATGATGTTTTAGATTTATCACGCATTGATAGAAACTTACATAGAAAATACTTAGAGGCAGTGTCTGTTACGGTATCAAGTTATTCAACCGGAAAATCAGTGGCAGTCTTTCAGTCGAATAATGCCACCCCTTGGCAACGTGCTAAACGTGAAGGCGTTGCAGGGCAAATTACTTTAGACTTACTCATGGCCTCAAGTGCCATTCCTATGGTGTTTCCAAGTGTCAGAGTAAAACACCACTACTATGGTGATGGCTCAATACACCAACTTTCACCGCTTAGCCCATCAATTCATTTAGGTGCCGATAAAATATTCATCATCGGTGTTGAGCAGCCAAAACGTCAACGCGCCATAGGTTACGAACCTCATTTCCCTGGTGTATCAACGGTTGCTGGCCACTTGCTAGATAGCGTCTTTGCTGACACGCTGCAATCAGATTTGGAACGTTTAGAACGAGTTAACCGAACCATAGGTTTACTGCCTTCTAACTCAAAGAATAAACACAAAGAGCTAAAACAAGTTTCAACACTCGTCATTAACCCAACGCAAAACTTTAATGAAATAGCGACCGAATGCTATGAACATATGCCACTGGCAGTCAGAATGCTATTACGTTCGATTGGTATCAAAAAGCACTCGGAGTCGAGCTTAGCGAGTTACTTAATGTTTGAGAAAGCCTATACCCGAAGGCTCATTGAGTTTGGTTATCAAGATGGGCTAGACAGGCTAGATGAAATTAGAGATTTTCTTGAACTGAATTAGGCCTGCACTCAGCTCAATTGACGCTTTAGAAAGCATCGGCAAACTTCGCTTTATGACAACCCCTCTAACAAGAATTGCTCTGCTCGCTCTACGCGTCTAGGCTTGCCTTTTAACAATAGAATGTCGTTTGCTTGCAATATGACGTCGTCATCAGGAGATTCTATTTCTTGCCCATCTCTTCTTAATGCGGTGATCACGACTCGCTGTTTATTTAAATTCAACTGCGCTATTTGTTTATCAATGGCATAAGCGGACTCTGGCAAAGCAATAGCATGCAGATACTCTAAACGCTCTAATGGCTCGCTATTTTGCTCCACGGAGCCGTCGGTAAAAAAGCCATGGAGAAACTCGTAACGATTTTCACGCTCTTGGCTTACTCGGCGAAATATACGGCGCATCGGCACGCCAGACATATGCAATACGTGAGAAATAAGCATTAAACTTGCCTCAAGTGCTTCAGGCACAACTTCTGTCACCCCCATCTTTTTAAAGTCTTCAAGATGTATATCATCTGTGGCGCGAACAATAATGGAGACACCCGGCGCGACTCTTTTTATCGCATCTATCACGGGTTGATTTTGTTCAAAGTCAGACATAGTGACTATCACCAACTTAGCTTGTTCAACTTTGGCTGATTTTAAAATGGTATTTTGCGCAGCATGCCCAAATAAAACAGGTTCTCCCGCGTTTTGTGCCTCTTGTACAAGCAGTGGGTTTCGCTCAATTGCAACATAGGGGATTGCCTCAGGTTTTAAAAAGCGCGTAATGGTTTGCCCTACCCGTCCATACCCAAGAATTAGAACATGACCATTTAAATTATGACTGCCGAACGTTTTTTGAAATTGTTCGTTACCCTGTTCACTATCAATGTTTAACACACCCAAAATACGGTCTGTTTGACTGATTAAATAAGGCGTGAGGGCCATTGAAAACACACCCAGCGCGATTAAAAATGATGCGGTTGTAGAAGCCATTAATTGATGTGTTGAAGCCAACGCGATGAGCACAAAACCAAACTCCCCCATCTGCCAAAGTAAAATACCTGATGCAATGGCATCTTTTTTACGCTCACCAATTAATTGCGCGCAGCCCCAGATGAGCAATAACTTCAAGACAAATAAAACAACTAACGCAGCGCAGATATACCAAAACATTTCAATAACAAAGCCGACATTGAGCTGCATCCCAACAGTGACAAAAAATAGCCCCATTAGTATGTCTCTAAAGGGCCGGATCTCAGCTTCTAATTGATGTCGATACTGACTTTCACCTAACATCATGCCTGCTAAAAACGCGCCAAGTGCCATAGACAAACCAAATAAGTAAGTCAGACCAGCCGCGCACAAAGCGACCACTAAAGTAGACAGTACAAATAATTCATCAGTTCTGACTTGTGCGACTTCATTAAAGACAAATGGCAACAGCCATTTACCAATAGCCCACAGCAAAATACAGACAAACGCCCCTTTCGCTAATGCTATCGCCAAAGTGCTTGCTAACATCTGGTTGTCTGCCTGCGCGAATAACGGAATACTGATAAGTAAAGGTACGACAGCGATATCTTGAAACAATAAGATTCCGACCGAAAGCTGGCCTCGCCGCTGATTGAGCGCGCCATTTTCTTTTAATATTTTAACGACAACGGCAGTTGAAGAAAGCGCCATAATACTGGCTATGGTAAATGCACTTAGCCAACCATAATCAAAGAAACGGACTATCGGCATAGCTACCAAGATAGTTAAGATAACTTGCAAGCCACCAAGCCCAAATACCAAGTTACGCATTGCCATTAACTTAGGTACTGAGAACTCTAAACCGAGACTAAACAGTAAAAAGACGATGCCGAGCTCAGCAATAAAGTGCATCTCATCGCTCATACTCATCCAGCCAATACTCGGACTACTCGCCAGTACCCCTGTGACTAAATAAGCTAAAATTGCCGGCAAGCCAATGCGCTTGAACAACCAAACTAGAATCATTGCGGCAAGCAATAAGGCAAAAACTTGACTATAAATGCTCTGCAAATGGCCTCCAGAGAGTCAATTTTATTGATGTTTATAATTCGACTTTAATTAACTATAGCAAGCGATTGTTTTTCAGCCAGTTTAAAAATTTGGCACAAAATTAGCTTGTTTGAACTCAGTTATGATAATTAGGGGTTCTAACTAATGGAAAACGTCCATATTCTGACGCAAAGGCTCACAACGCGTGGCGACTATTTGCCGTTTAATACTGAGCAATATATTAACCAAGAGCCAATGTTTGCTCATCGTCTAGTTGAAAAGCTGCAAACAACACTTGATATCGAAGAGCTTTTAGCCATTTATGCAGAGCATGCCGAACGTATCATCAAATTGTCAGGACTACAGTTTCACACTGCATTAGGCGCTTTTCAGTTAAAAGACAGTGATAAACAGTACACACCTTTTAGTTTCGATTTAGACCTAAATGGAGAGCATTTAGGTAAACTGGTGTATTTTTGCCAATACCAGTTAAGCACAGCTATTAAAAGCAAGTTGCAATCTATACACCAAGTTTTAGTTTACCCATTGCGAAACGCATTGATGTATCAACGTGTTTTACAACTGGCAACGAAAGATTCATTAACTGGTTTATATAACCGCAGCCAATTTAATGACAACCTCGTTCAGAAGATTGAAAATGGCCGCCGTCATCAACGTAAATTTAGTTTGATGCTGCTTGATTTAGACAACTTTAAACAAGTAAACGATAACTTTGGCCACAAAGCGGGTGATGATGTACTCATTGAATTTTCAAATATTTTAAAAGCCTCAATTAGAGCAACTGACAGTGTATATCGTTTCGGCGGAGATGAATTTGCAATTCTGATTGATGATCCAGAGTTTGTTACTAATAAGTTGATTGCAGAACGTATTATGGCATCTGTCGAGCACTGTGAACAGATGGCTAAATATGCAGTAACCACCAGTATTGGCTTCACGTTAGCCGAAAGTTCAGACTGCGAAGATAATATCTTTGCAAGAGCCGATAAAGGCTTATATAAAGCGAAAGCAGCAGGCAGAAACTGCGCACGCGCTATCTAAACATTTCGCCAAAGTAAGCCCCTAACTTACTTTGGCACTTACCCTTTTTATTGCTTCGACTTGCTCCATAGCAAATAAGCAAACAAACAAGCAGAAGCACCAAAGAAAAAAGCGTTAATTAACCACGCCAGAGCAACAAAACTAGGTAACTCCGCCATCACCACCAAAACCAATGGCATTAAAAGCGCAAAAATAAAAAAGCTGCCACCTTTACCGTGCCAATAGCTCAATAATAAAATCACGGTGATCATACCAAGTGCTATTGCTGAGATTAAATTACCAAGTATTAGTTCGCTATTTACAGCCAAAGGAATAAAAAGCAGTAAGGTGAATACCATGCCGATGGGGGATTTTTGCGCCAATGATTGACCAATTTGTCTCTGTTGCATATTAGGTTAACTCCCAAGAAATACCGCTATCCTCACTGATATGATCAGCAGATACAAAATGGCCCACAACCTGTACAAGGTTGTCGTCGTAAAACACTAAGGGGATATTATCTCGCTGCCAAGTGGGGACTTTTAATTCTTTAAGCCAATATTTTAACGTATTACTACGTACTTTCTTATATGGTTTTATTTGTGACTTTAACAGCCCAAAACGGATAGAAACGCGCTCATGCTCAAAAGGCAGTCTTAGTAATCCACCAGACTCGCGTTTTAATGTCGTTTTATCATTTAAAATTAGCGTCATGCTTTCGATGTTTTCAACGTTATTTGGAGTGGCGTCCTGCGTATCAAAATACAACTTGTCTCTGTAACGTCTAATCGCCCCTTTCGATAACTGCACCTGCATTTGTGCATCTTCACGACTTTCTAGGCTTTGCGTTAAAATCTGTGACATTTGCGCTTTCGAGGGCATAACTACCCCTAAATCGCTTAACCATGCTCTCACCACATTGCTCTGTCTAAGTTCGCTAAACTGCTTTAACTCATTGAGCTTTAGTGTAGAAGGCACATCGTTTTTATCTGCACAGAGCAATAAGTCCGCTTGGCTTATTTCGTCAATTAAGGCTTGCTGCTGCTGTAACAACTCAATACTGCGAAGCGTACTTTTTAAAAAACCATTAAAGCGTTTTTTAAGCGGCGGAATGATTTGGTTGCGTAAAAAATTGCGATCGAACATATCATCTTGATTCGACTCATCTTCGATATGCGCTAAAGAAAAAATGCGAGCAAATGCTTCAATGTCTTCTCGTGAGATGTTCAAAAGAGGCCTAATACACTGCCGCCCAGATGATAAACGAACTTCGTCATGCATTGCACTGAGCCCTGTAAGGCCAGAGCCGCGCTTGAGTCGCAATAAGAAGGTTTCTAACTGATCGTCCGCATGCTGACCTAATAAAATTAGATTGTCCTGCTCTGCTAGCTCATCAAGCGCCTGATAGCGCGCATCTCGTGCAAGCGCCTCAAGAGATTGTCTCGCTTTTGGCTGAACATTAACGCACTTGGTTTTAAAAGGAATATTCAGAGATAGACAAAGCTGCTCACAAAACTGCTGCCAGTCTTGAGCATTTTCAGATAAACCATGGTTAACATAAATAGCTTCGACTGAAATAGACTGATTTGAATCTAGACTCTCAAGGTAGGTCTTACACAAATGTAATAACACGACAGAGTCGACACCACCCGAAAGTGCCACCGTTAGGCCTGAGCCTAAATGTAATTTGGGCTCTAATGCTGTTTTAAACTGTTTAAATAAAGTGGTTTGTATCATAACTCTAAAACGCAAAAAAGCCGCATAATGCGGCTTTTTTCAAAAGCTTAAGTTTAGCAGTAACCAAACGACATTAGTCGCTTGTAACGCTGCTCAAGCATGTCTTCTGTGCTTAATGCTGTTAACTCAGCAAGGTCACGGTTAAGTTGAGCTTTTAAGTTTTTCGCCATCTCATCGTAGTTACGATGCGCGCCACCTAGTGGCTCGTCGATGATGTTGTTGATTAGGTCTAACTCTTTTACTCGCGTTGCCGATACACCCATGGCTTCTGCAGCAAGTGGCGCTTTTTCAGCACTCTTCCAAAGGATTGACGCACACCCTTCAGGAGAGATAACAGAGTACGTACTGTACTGAAGCATGTTTACACGGTCACCGACACCAATGGCAAGTGCACCACCTGAACCACCTTCACCGATAACCGTACAAATTGTTGGTACTTTTA
The DNA here is from genome assembly GCF_056158285.1 of Pseudoalteromonas sp. AWM4_233. Taxonomy (NCBI): domain Bacteria; kingdom Pseudomonadati; phylum Pseudomonadota; class Gammaproteobacteria; order Alteromonadales; family Pseudoalteromonadaceae; genus Pseudoalteromonas; species Pseudoalteromonas sp. AWM4_233. Next base: position 2,576,856 of record NZ_JBSWSZ010000001.1, read on the forward strand.
ACGCAGCCATCACTTTTAGGTTACGTGCGATTGCTTCACTTTGACCACGCTCTTCAGCGCCAACACCTGGGTATGCCCCCGGCGTGTCAATGAATGTGATGATTGGCATTTTAAAACGCTCAGCCATTTCCATTAAACGAAGGGCTTTACGGTAACCTTCTGGCTTTGGCATACCAAAGTTACGTTTAATTTTTTCTGCTGTATCACGACCTTTTTGCTGACCGATAACCATAACAGGCTTACCGTCTAAACGTGCTACACCACCTAAAATTGCAGGGTCATTTGCGAAAGTACGGTCACCCGCAAATTCGTCAAACTCAGTAAAAATGCGCTCGATGTAATCACGTGCATATGGACGTAACGGGTGACGTGCAAGTTGAGAAACCTGCCATGCACCTAATTCAGAGAATACTTTTTCAGTTAGCTCAACGTTCTTTTCTTTTAAACGAGAAATTTCTTCTTCTAAGCTCAGGTCTAAACTGCCTGAACGGCTAACATTTTGTAATTCTTTAATTTTTGCTTCTAATTCAGCAATTGGAAGCTCAAAATCAAGATAATTGAGGCTCATGCTCTACAACCTAATTAATTAAATTCTAATTCTATATCTTGTGCCGCCAACTGAGATAATCGCGTTATTAGATCATCTGTTGGCGTCACACACCATTCTGTACCTAACGTTAGTTCTGCTAACGCATCAGGACGCTGATATTGAACCTTAACTTCGCAAGTACCGAATTTATAAGGTTCTAAGACTTTTCGTAAATTATCGAAGAAGTTCGCGTCAATTTGCACCATATTTAGAGTCATTTTTATTGCTCTGATGCGTTTTTCACGCGCCTGAGCTATGGTACACACGTCTCTGGCTGTCATTGTAATGCCACCAGAGAAGTTATCAAAGCTGACCTGTCCAGATATTACCAAGATTTGGTTAATTTGCAGCAATTCTTGATAAGTTTCGTACTGTTCAGGAAATAAGCGTACATCAATTCGGGCACTTTTGTCATCTAAAGTTATTAAACCCCAACGTTGATTTCGTTTATTAATCAGCGTTCTTGCATTAATCACCAAACCGGCGGCCGTAGCGCTAACATCACGGTTAGTCGGCTGTAAGTCAACCAGTTTACCCGACGTATAGTGTTTTAACTCTTTACGATACTGATTGATTGGGTGACCCGTTAAATATAAGCCTAAGGTTTCTTTCTCACCGTTTAGCCACTCTTTATCTGGCATAGGAAGAGCAGACTCAAACGCTTGCTCCACTTCATCTGGCTCTGTCGCAAGCAAACCAAACAAGTCACTTTGACCAATCGCTTCTGCTTTATGATGCTGCTCAGCAGCTTTCATTGCAGCAGGTAGACTAGCGATTAGGATTGAACGACCAGCTTGATTTTGCTCAGGTCCCAGTTTGTCTAAAGCACCTGCATAAATCAGTTTTTCAACCACACGCTTGTTTAAACGTTTTAAATCAACACGAGCACAGAAGTCGAATAAGTCTTTAAACTCACCACCCTGCTCACGTGCTTCGAGAATGGCTTCAACCGGGCCTTCACCTACCCCTTTAATCGCACCGATACCGTAAACAATTTCGCCTTTTAAGTTTACAGTAAACTTATATAAGCCTTCATTGACGTTAGGCGGTAATAAGGCCAGCTTCATGTTTTCACATTCATCAACCAGGGTGACGATTTTATCAGTGTTATCCATATCCGCCGACATTACCGCAGCCATGAACTCGGCTGGATAATGGGTTTTCATCCAAAGCGTTTGATACGAAACCAGTGCATAGGCTGCTGAGTGAGATTTGTTAAAGCCGTAACCTGCAAATTTTTCTACCAAGTCGAAGATCTTCATGGCGAGTTCGCCATCGACCCCGTTATTCACGGCACCCTCTTCGAAGGTTGAACGCTGCTTCGCCATTTCTTCAGGCTTTTTCTTACCCATCGCACGACGAAGCATGTCAGCGCCACCTAGCGTATAACCTGCTAACACCTGCGCGATCTGCATTACCTGCTCCTGATAGAGGATGATCCCGTAGGTTGGCTCTAGAATAGGTTGCAAACTGTCATGCTGATACTGTGCATCAGGGTATGAAATGTCTTCTCGGCCGTGCTTACGGTCGATGAAGTTATCTACCATGCCCGATTGCAGTGGACCCGGTCGGAATAGGGCTACCAGTGCGATCATATCTTCGAAGCAGTCGGGCTTAAGACGACGAATCAGATCTTTCATACCACGTGATTCAAGCTGGAACACCGCGGTGGTTTCGGCGCGAAGCAATAGCTCAATACTAGCTTTGTCATCAAGTGGAATAGCATTAATATCTACAGGCTCTTTACCTTCTCGAGCTAAACGCTCGTTGGTCATATCTAGCGCCCACTGCAAGATTGTCAGTGTTCTTAGACCTAAGAAGTCGAACTTAACCAAGCCCGCAGTTTCAACGTCGTTCTTATCAAATTGTGTAACCGGGAACTTACCTTCTTCATCGCAATACAGCGCCGCAAAGTCAGTAATGGTCGTTGGCGAGATAACAACACCACCGGCGTGCTTACCAGCGTTACGTGTACAGCCTTCAAGTATGCGACACATGTCGATAAGCTCTTTTACTTCTTCATCGCCATCGTAAGCTTCTGGTAAACGGGGCTCGACATCAAAAGCTTTAGCTAGGGTCATACCCGGATCTGGCGGTACTAACTTTGATATGCGGTCAACGAAGCCATACGGGTGACCGAGTACACGACCTACGTCACGTATTACTGCTTTTGCGGCCATAGTACCGAAAGTGATGATCTGAGATACCGCGTCCCGCCCATATAACTTAGCTACGTGGTCGATTACCTCGTCTCGTCTATCCATACAGAAGTCGACGTCGAAGTCGGGCATTGAGATACGTTCAGGGTTTAGGAATCGCTCGAATAGTAAGTCGAATTCAAGAGGATCAAGGTCTGTGATCTTCAGGGCATAAGCTACTAATGAACCCGCACCCGAACCACGCCCTGGCCCTACTGGAATATTGTTATCTTTACTCCACTGGATGAACTCCATTACGATCAAGAAGTAACCTGGGAATCCCATTTGGTTGATAACGTCGAGTTCGATTTTAAGACGTTCATCATACTCAACGCGTTTTTCTTTACGCTCATCTTCGTCAGGGAATAAGAACTGCAAACGCTCTTCAAGACCGTCTTCGGATACCTTAACCAAGAAGTCTTCAATTTTTAAATCACCCGTCGGATAATCTGGTAAGAAGTAAGTTCCAAGCTGAACGGTCACATTACAGCGTTTTGCAATTTCAACACTGTTCTCAAGCGCTTCTGGAATATCGCAGAACAACTCAATCATTTGCTCAGGCGTTTTTAAATACTGCTCTTTTGAGAAACGTTTAGGACGGCGTTTGTCTTCAAGTGTGTAACCATCGTGAATAGCCACACGAATTTCGTGCGCATCAAAGTCATGTTCATGTAAAAACACCACTTCATTGGTAGCAACAACTGGCAAATCTCGTTGCTCAGCCAGTTTCACCGCTTCATGTAAGTAATCTTCTTCGTCAGCACGACCAGTTCGGATCAGCTCGAGATAGAAATGATCTTTGAAGTGTTCTTCATAGAAAGCAACCGTATCTAATACCAATTGATGGTTATGCTTTAGAAGCGCCTTACCCACATCGCCGTCTTTACCACCCGAAAGTAAAATTAAGCCTTCTTTGTGCTCAGCAAGCCACTGTTTATCTACCACAGGACGATGGAAGACATGACCACGCTGATAGGCTCTCGAAATAAGTAAAGTCAGGTTTTTGTAGCCATCGTTATTTTTAGCAAGTACCACCAAACGGCATGGCTCTTCAGGAAACTCATCACTTTTAAGCCAGATATCCGCCCCGACGATTGGCTTAATACCTGCACCATGCGCCCCGCCATAGAAACGTACAAGGCCACATAAGTTCATTTGATCAGTAATAGCAAAGGCAGGAAGCGCTAACTCTTGTGCTCGCGCAACAATCGGCTTGGTCTTTGCCAAGCCATCAACCATAGAGAAGTCACTGTGAACGCGTAAATGAACAAACTGCGGTGCTGGCATTACTGCTCCTTACTTTGCAAAATTCGCTGTACAGGCTTAAATGACGTGCGGTGGTGTGGCGTTGCACCGTATTGCTCTAATGCCGCAAAATGCGCTTTCGTTGGATAGCCTTTATGACCTGCAAAGCCATATTCTGGGTATTGTGCATCAAGCTCTAGCATTTCTTGGTCACGTGCAACTTTTGCTAAAATTGACGCTGCACTGATCTCTTCGACTAAACTATCGCCTTTAACCACACTCTGCGCTGCCATGCTTAGTTTTGGTAAGCGGTTGCCATCTACAAATACAAATTCAGGCTGAATAGTCAGACCTTCGACAGCACGAGTCATAGCAAGCATGGTCGCATGTAAAATATTCAGCTCGTCAATTTCAGCCACACTGGCACGAGCAATGTGATAGCAAAGTGCTTTTTCTTTTATTTCTGCAGCGAGTGCATTACGCTTTTTTTCTGAAAGCTTTTTAGAATCAGCAAGGCCTTCAATGGGCTGACTCGGATCTAAAATAACCGCAGCGGTGACAACATCACCTACTAGTGGGCCACGGCCAACTTCGTCTACACCGGCAATATATTTAACATTTGGTCGTTCAATTTGCATTTATAAGCTCCTTAACTGCTAGAGCCGCTTGTTTGCTGGCATCAAGTCGAATGTTGTTGTGAATATCGTAAAATTTATCAATCAATGCTTGGCTATCGCCTTTTAGCATAGGAAAAAGCGCATCGGCTAGCGCATCGCTATTACATTCATCTTGTAAAAATTCAGGCACCAAGGGCGCATCAGCCAATAAATTAGGAAGAGAGAAATACTTAATATTAAAAGTAAAAAAGTTTTTGAAGATCCAATAACTCACAGGCTTAAACTTATACCCGACCACCATAGGCTTTTTATATAGCATGGCTTCAAGTGTCGCAGTACCAGAGGCAAGTAATACAGCGTTTGCCGCGGTCATCGCTTCACTAGATTGACCGTCCAAAAGCTGAACTTTTAGATTTGGTGCGGCTTTTTCTTTTATCTCAGTGAATTGCGCTCTGCGTTTATCGTTTACTAAAGGCACGATAACTTTTAATTCAGGAATACGCTCTTGAAGTTTTTGAGCTGTTTGCAGATACGTCTCACTTAATAAGCCAACCTCAGAGCCACGACTGCCCGGAAGAAGCGCTAAAACGGTATCTTCAGCAGAAAGGTTTAACTTCGTTCTCGCCGCATTGGTATCGGTTTCAAGTGGAATGTCATCCGCTAAGGTGTGGCCGACAAACGTACATGGTACTTCATGTTTGTCATAAAAAGCTTTTTCAAATGGCAATAACGACAAAACCAAGCTGGTTGCTTCAGCAATATTAAAAATACGTTTTTGACGCCAAGCCCACACTGAAGGGCTCACGTATTGCACTGTTTTAATACCAGCCGCTTTTAATGGCTTTTCTACACGAAGGTTAAAGTCTGGCGCATCAATACCCACATAAACATCAGGTGGGTTGTCTATAAAGTGCTGGACTAGCTGTTTTCTGATTTTCAGTAAACGTGGCAGTCGGCCTAAAACTTCGACTAACCCCATCACTGAGAGCTCTTCCATATCGAATAAGCTCTCACAGCCCTCAGCCTGCATTTTAGGGCCTGCAATGCCGATAAAACGTGCATTTGGATAATGTACTTTCAACGCTTTGATTAAGCCTGCACCCAAAATATCGCCGGACAACTCGCCTGCGACAACACCAATCGTGATTGGCTGTGTATTTGTCGTCATGTTCTAATTCTTTTTAAATAAAAACGCCATACACGTTAAATTGTATGGCGTTTGTACATGCTTTAAATAAACCGTCGAGGCTAGCGAATAATGCCGCGCTCAGACGTGTCTAAGAAATCAATCATGCTTTGCACTGCTGCAAACTGTTTCGCATCGTCAGCCAGAGAAGCCACGGCCTCGTCTAGTGTTAAGCCCTTTCTGTAAAGTGCTTTATACGCTCTACGAACCGCCATAATTTCATCGCTTTCAAACCCACGGCGCTTCATACCCTCGGTATTCACTGCTGCAGGTTTTGCTGGCATACCTGTCGTTGTAACAAAAGGTGGAACGTCTTTACTCACACCTGAGTACATACCAATAAATGCGTGCGCACCAATTTTACAGAACTGATGTACACCAGTATTACCAGCTAGAATAGCCCAATCACCTACATGTACGTGACCAGCTACACTTGCGCCATTTGAAAAAATGACATTATTACCAATCACTGCATCATGAGCAATGTGCGTGTAAGCCATAAATAAGTTGTTACTACCTATTTTAGTCACGCCTTGATCTTGAATGGTACCACGGTGTATCGTCGCGCATTCTCGAACAATATTGTTGTCGCCCATGATTAGTTGAGTTGGTTCATCCTTGTACTTTTTGTCTTGGCAGGCTTCTCCAATAGACGCAAACTGATAAAAGTGATTACCTTTACCAATCGTCGAAGGCCCTTTAACAACTACATGAGATTCAATAATCGTGTTATCTCCGATAACAACATCATTACCAATGTAGCTGTAAGGCCCTACTTTAACGTTTTCGCCAAGTTTGGCGCCTGGTTCAATAACTGCAGTAGGATGAATTAACATTAAAACTCTCTTCTTGCACACATAAGGTCTGCACTACACACAACCTTACCATCTACTTTTGCTTCTGCTGAAAAACGCCAAATATTACGACGCTCTTTTTCAAACTTAACGTGAATATGCATTTGATCGCCAGGTACTACAGGCTGTTTAAAACGTGCATTATCAACGCCTGCAAACAAGTATAGCTCGTTGTCGCCAGTATTTTGCACTGTTTTAAAACCTAATAAGCCAGTTGCTTGTGCCATAGCTTCTAAAATAAGTACACCTGGGAAGATTTTTTGGTCAGGAAAGTGACCTGTAAAAATTGGCTCATTCACGGTAACATTTTTTACCGCATGCAAGTAATCACCCGGCTGAAAATCGACCACTTTATCTACCAAAAGCATAGGGTAACGGTGTGGTAATAAACGCATGATTTCTTGAACATCAAAATTGTTTAATTCGTTAGCCAAAATAGTATCCTTATTCATCAACTGTTTTTTGAGATGAGCGCGTTTCTAACTCTTTAATACGCTCTTTAAAATCAGATAAATTTCTTAAATGCGCCATGTTACGACGCCATTCTTTGTTAGTAGTGTGCGGCATACCTGAAGAATATGCACCGGGCTCAGTGATTGACTTCGTCACCATGGTCATACCGGTCAGCATTACACCATCACAAATATCAATATGCCCGTTGATGCCCACAAGACCTGCAATTTGGCAATATTTACCAACGGTTGTACTGCCTGCAATAACTGAACAAGCAGCCATTGCACTACCTTGACCAATTTCAACATTGTGTGCGATTTGAATTTGGTTATCTAAGATCACATCGTCATGGATAATGGTGTCATCTAAAGCGCCACGGTCGATAGTTGTGCTCGCACCAATCTCAACGCGGTCGCCAATAACCACTCTGCCTAGCTGTGGAATTTTCACCCATTTACCAGCCTCATTGGCATAACCAAAACCATCGCTGCCAATGACCGCACCAGATTGGAATAAACAATGTTCTCCAATCTCAACATCATGATAAACACTGACATTAGCCCAAAGCTTTGTGCCCTGTCCTATTTTAGTATTTTCACCAACAAAGCACCCTGCGCCAATTTGTACATTATCACCAAGCACAACACCCGCTGAAATAATCGCATTTGCAGCTACGCTGACGTTTTCACCGAGCTGCGCATTTTCATCTATAACGGCACTAGGGTGAATACCATTGGCACATGCCGGCGTAGTGTCCATCATTTGCGCGAGTTTTGCGTAAGCGATATAAGCGTCTTTTACGATTACTTTATTGCCTGAGAACAATGCGGCTTCTTTTTCAGAAATAATCACTGCGCCCGCTTTTGTTTCATCAAGCTGAGCACGGTACTTTTTATTTGCCAAAAAAGCGATATCTGTTTCTTTAGCATTCGCTAAAGTTGCTATCTTCTCAATACAATGAGACGCATCCCCGTCAAGGGATGCGTCTAGAAATTCGCTGATTTGAGCGAGGGTATATTGTTTTGTCATTACTTTTTGCTAACTGCTTCAACAACCTTGCTAGAAAGGTCGGTTACTTTATCAGGGTTAAAGTAAATTGTCGTATCTTTTACTTTAACTTCATCAAACTTACCGTTTTTAGCTACAGTTTGAATGGTTTCAATGATTAGCTTTTGTACTTTTGCTAATTCTTGGTTTTGACGCGCTTTAATTTCTTGCTCTAAAGGACGACCTTTTTCTGCAAGTTGCTTTTGCATACCTTGAATTTTGTCGCGAAGCGCTGTTTTTTGCTCATCGCTCATTGTGGCACTTTCACGCTGAAATTTTTCCATCTCAAAACGCACATCACCTTGAAGCTTTTCTAGCTCTTGACGGCGCTCAGCAAATTCCGTTTGAAGCTGTTGCTCGATTTTAGCCATTTGCGGGATTTGCTGGTAGATAGATTGCATATCTACAATACCTACTTTGTGTGCTAATGCACTTGCAGAAGTACCCATCATTAATGCTGCTAGAATGCTTAATGCCGTTGTTTTTATAATCGTTTTCACAAAAAACTCCTTAGAATGTATTCGTTATATTAAAGCTGATAGTTTTAGTTTCGTCTTTGTCTTCTTTCTTCAATGGATAAGCAAAACTAATCAGCATTGGTCCCATAGGGGAAATCCATTGCAATGACAGACCTGTCGATACTCTGAAGCGACCTGGGTCTGCATAGTCACGTAATTTATTAACCTGATCTTCCGCTAGGTCTGAGTAGCGGTCAATATCAAACTCGGTGTCCCAAACGTTAGCAGCATCAACGAAGAAACTCGTTCTAACAGAACTTGTTTTATCTTCATCTAAGAATGGGGTTGGAACAATTAGCTCCATCCCTGCCACTGCTTTGGCATTACCACCAATTCGGCCTGATACAGTAAGCTGGTCAAACTCTGACGCCGAACCAATTGTACCTGTGGTACTACCATCAGGTAAAACAGAACCTGTGATTGGTTTAGTTACTCTTCTGATTGCCTCTGGCAGAATTGTATTTCTGTCAAAGCCGCGTAATTCTTCTTCCGTGATCCTGAAATACTCTTGGAACGGTAATATTTGATCAAACCCGTTCGTTGAACCATACCCGTTACCATATGCAAATGCTGCTCTGGTCGAGAACACCCAACGGTGATCATTACTGATTGGCCAATAGAAACGAGAATTGTAGTTAATCTTGAAGAAGTTAAGATCTGAATTTGGGGTCGTCGCATTCAAAGTTAATGACTGACGAGAACCCGCTGTTGGGAACATACCACGGTTAACCGTGATGCGGGACCAACCAAGACTTAACTCATATTTAGTAAATTCATACGCGGCATCTGGGTCTTCAGGATTAAAGAATGCCAAACGCATAATACGCGTTTGCTCATAGTCTGCAATGTCAGATAAGCTCTCTTCAATCCAGCGACCTCCGAAGTTAATACGGTTCACCGCATCGATTGGGAAGCCGAAGTTTGAACCAATACCATAACTCTTAGATTTATAAGGCACTAGACTAAAAGCAGATGAATCGTAATTACTATAGAAAATGCTGGTACCTTGCGATACACCATCTGGTGTAAAGTAAGGATCAGTGTATGAAATACTATAGCGGTCAGAACCTTTCGACGTATTGATATTAAACGCTAATTGGTTACCAGTACCTAAGAAGTTTGATTCACTGACACCTATATTGAACTGCAGACCAGCATAAGAACCATATGCAACCCCCGCTTGGAAGCTACCTGCAGGTTGCTCTTTAACGGTGAAGTCAACATCAACTTGGTCATCAATGCCTGCTATCGGTTTTACTTCAAACTCAACGTTTTCCATATAAGGTAGACGTTGAATCTGCAGTTTTGAACGCTCAAGACTCTGGTTAGATAGCCATGCGCCTTCAAGTTGCGTCATTTCTCGACGCACAACTTCATCTGCGGTTATTTGGTTACCATTCACCATAATACGGCGAACATAAATGCGATTACCTGGATTTACTGACAGTGTTAGTTTTACTTCTTTATTTTCGTCATCAATTTCAGGGATAGTACGAACTTCGGCATTTGCATAACCAAATCGTGCTAAATAGCTTTTAATGTATTCTTCTGAAGCAGTTACCACTGAACCATTGTAAAGCTCGCCCGATTTAAGCGGGATAATGCTCTTAAGAAGTTCTTCACGGCCTAATAAATCACCTATAAAGTCAAAACCTTTAACCGTGTACTTTTCGCCTTCTGTAATATTTGCAGTGACATACACAGACTCACGTTCAGGGCTCACTGACACTTGTGTTGAGTCGATGTTAAAACGCAGATAGCCTTTATCAAGATAAAAACTTCTGATTTTTTCCAAATCGCCTTCAATCGTCTGTTTTTGGTAGCGGTCATTTGACAAGAACTTCCACCAAGGCAAATCTTGTTGTGATTCAACAAGGTTTAATAGCTCTTCGTCAGAAAACAGTTCATTACCAACTAAGTTAATTTGTCTAACTGAGGCTGCGTCACCTTCTTCAAACTCAAGATTTAAACGCACACGGTTACGTGGCAGCTCGGTGATGCTCACTTCGATCTTGGCATTATATTTACCAATACTATGGAAGAAGTCGATCAAGCCTTTCTCAATGTTCGATAAAACAGTTCGATCTAAAGGCTCACCAGCACGGATATTCTGCTGCTCTAAACTTTCGTTTAATTGCTCATCTTTGATGTCTTTATTGCCATCAAATTCAATAGAGGCAATTGTTGGTCTTTCTCTTACTTTGAAGATGAGAAGTTCATCATCACGGTAAACTGAAATGTCTTCAAAGTGGCCTGATTTGTATAGCGCTTTGACTGTTTGAGAAATCGTATATTCATCAATGTTATCACCCACATTAATTGGAATATGGGTCAGTGCTGCACCTAGTGCAACACGCTGTAAACCTTCAACTTTCAAATCTTCTACGATAAAGGAGCTTTGCCCAGCTGCCGCAAAGCTTGCGCCAAGTAAACTGGTTACTGCGAGATGTTTTTTTATCGGCATTTTATTATCTTTATCCTTTACAACTATTAGCGTACATAGCGCTTTGTGGCTTTAAATGACATTTTGGCTTATAACCTTGAAACATCATTAAGCAATGCAAAACAGGTTAGGCCTAGAAGCAACATAGCCCCAATTTTATAACCTAACTCTTGTGTCTTTTCAGAGACTGGTTTTTTGCGAATAAGTTCAATTATGTAATACATTAAATGCCCACCATCTAAAACTGGCAGCGGCAATAAATTAAAAACTCCAAGATTGACACTTATTAACGCTAAGAAACTGAGAAAAGCCACCAACCCATAACTGACACTGGTGCCCGCGCCTACTGCAATTCCTACTGGACCACTCAAATTATTGACTGACACTTTGCCGGTAATTAAGTTACCAATCATGTCAAAACTCAACGTGATCAATGCGTAGGTCTTTTGTACGCCAAGCACAATACTATCCAATGGCCCATAATGTCTAGTTTCAATGTACCCAGGCGGCCAACTTTCTAACTGAGGAACAACACCTAAAAAGCCTTGTTGGATGCCATTTGGTCCAGTTCTCGCTTCTGGGGTTACTGATAATATTTGTCGATAACCATTTCTCATCACCTCAAGCTGAATGGCTTTACTAGGTGAAGCTTGTACAAGACTGACCAGAGATTGCCATTGTTCGATTTCTTGACCATCTGCAGTAAGAAGCTTATCCCCTACTTGTAAACCCGCTTGGCTTGCTGCTGAGCCTTTTGCAACATGACCAATAGTGAGTGTTAAAGCTGGTCTGTATGGCATGATACCAATCGCATCAAGTGGCGGTTGATCTTTTTTATCTAGCTTCCAACCAGTTAAGTCGATGGTACGAATCTGAATTTGCTGCTGTGCATCTTGCACTTTGATGTCGACTGATTGCTCACCTAAGTGAGACATCAAACTGAAGGTGACTTCTTGCCAAGAAAATACATCTTGACCACCCATGGCTAAAATATGATCGCCCGACTGTAATTGTGCCGATGCTGCTCGGCTTTGTACATGCACATCACCCACAATAGGTTTGGCATTTTGCACACCAATCATATACATGAGTGCCAGCGCGAAAATAGCAAAAATAAAGTTGGCTAGTGGGCCTGCGATTACAATGGCAATGCGAGACCAGACTGATTTGTTATTGAAAGAAAGATGCGCTTCGCTAGGGTCGACGGCTTCGACACGCTCGTCGAGCATCTTCACATAACCACCAAGCGGGATCATGGCAATCACATACTCAGTGCCAAGTTTGTCATACCAACGACACAAAGGCTTTCCAAAGCCTACTGAAAACCTTAAAACTTTTACGCCCGCTTTTCGTGCAACCCAAAAGTGTCCATATTCATGCACAGTTACTAAAATACCCAATGCAACAATAAACGACCCTAAGTGCCAGAAAAACTCAAACATAATCACTCCATGGTTTTAAGTATGTTTTTAGCTAAAACTCTTGCTTCATTATCTTGAGCAAGTACATCATCAATACTTGAAAGGTTTGTAATCGCGATGCGATTGAGCACATCAGCATTCACTTTGTAAATATCAGTAAAACCAATTTGTTTATTCAAGAATGCTGCAACCGCTATTTCATTTGCTGCATTCACAGCAGTCGTAGCGGCTTGCCCCGTTTTACAGGCTTCAATCGCTAATGCTAAATTTGGGTAACGATGATAATCCGGTTTTGTGAAAGTAAAATCACAAATTTGTGAGAAGTCTAAAGGTGCAACACCTGCATCAATTCGCTCAGGATAAGACAAGCCATATGCAATTGGTGTACGCATATCAGGTTGACCCATTTGAGCAATCACAGAGCCATCTTGATACTGTACCATAGAGTGGATCATACTTTGCGGGTGGATAACCACTTCAATATCATCTGCACTACAGTTGAATAGCCATTTTGCCTCAATAAACTCTAAGCCTTTATTCATCATGGTCGCCGAGTCGACTGAGATTTTCTGACCCATAGACCAATTTGGATGAGCAACGGCTTCTTCAACGGTTACATCAGCTAAGGTATCAATATCACGATTTAAGAAAGGTCCACCTGAGCCAGTTAAAAGTATTTTACGAATACCGAACTGATTTAATTTAGGATCTGAGTGCTGCTGGAAAGCACTTGGTAAGCTTTGATAGATAGCATTATGTTCGCTATCTATCGGCAACAAGGTCGCACCATGTTGCTTTACTTTATCCATAAAGATTTGGCCTGACATCACCAAAGATTCTTTATTTGCTAAAAGTACTTTTTTGCTGTGCTCGACCGCACTGATTGTCGGCAACAAACCTGCAGCACCAACAATCGCAGACATCACAATATCAACATCACTGTGAGAAACCACATCTTGCATCGCTTGAACGCCTGTCAGAACCTGAACCTCTGATCCTGCTAAGTCATCCTTCAGTTGTTTTGCCGCTTGCTCACATTGCATCACCGCAAATTTTGGTTTAAATGTCTGGCACTGCTGACGCATTACCTCAACATTACGACCTGCAACTAAGGCGAATACCGAAAATTTATCAGCATTGCGGGCTATTACATCTAAAGTAGAAACACCAATTGACCCTGTTGAGCCAAGGATTGCTACCTGTTGAATGCTCATAACGCTACCGTCCACGCATAACAAAGAGCGAATATTGGTGCTGCTGCTGTAAGACTATCAATACGGTCTAAGATACCGCCATGACCTGGTAAACAACTACCTGAGTCTTTCAAACCCGCTTCACGCTTAAACATACTTTCTAGTAAATCACCTACGGCTGAAAACAGTGCGATAAACACAGTTAATAAGGCATAAACTGGCCACATCGCTTGTTCGACGTCTGCACACGCACAGAAGATAACAACAAAAATAACCGCAGTAAGTAAACCACCTACTAACCCTTCAATGGTTTTGTTTGGGCTTACTTTTGGCATTAACTTATGTTTACCTAGGTTTTTACCTGCAAAATAAGCACCTATATCAGCACTCCAAACGATGCCTAATACCACCATAATTAGGGTTGAACCGAATAGCTCAGACTGTTGATATTCAGCACTACGCAAGACATTGAGTGCAAGCCAAAGCGGCACGAGTGTCAATAAGCCAGCCACCGCTTTCATTACTAGACCTTCTGACCAAGCACGAGACATGCTTGGATATTTAACAACAAGAAAAGTAGCAACAAGCCACCAGGCAAATGCAAGCGTGAAAACATAGTTAGCATCAGACAGTAATTGCCCGTTTTGCCATAGAGATTCTATGGGCCAATGCAGGTGAAGTGCGCCAAGAATAGCGGCGACTAAAGCCACGAATGTGCCTCTTTGCGCCATTTTTTTCAGGCCCATCAATGAAGACCATTCCCAAGCACCTAACAGGGTAATCGCACCAGCTATGAAACTAAATAGTGATAGGGGTGTATAAAACACCAAAAGCATAGCCAGTGGCGCTAGTACCACTGACGTTAAAATACGTAATTTAAGCAAATTAATAACCTTTAACTTGTTGTTTTGGACTCGGCAAGTAATTGTTTTATTTGTTCGCCGGTACAGCCAAAGCGTCGCTCTCGAGATACAAAACAGGCAATTGCCTCAGAAAAAGCCTCTTCATTAAAATCAGGCCAAAGTGTATCTGTAAAATAGAGCTCAGCATAAGCTGCCTGCCAAAGTAAAAAGTTGCTGATGCGGCAATCTCCGCCAGTCCTTATCAACAAGTCTAATTCACTTTGATCTGCCATACTTAATTGTGCTGACAAAGCGTCTTCTGTGATATCTCTCACAGTAAGTTGGCCATCTTGTACTTGCTTCGCCATAGATTGAGCGGCTTGTACAATATCCCAACGGCCACCGTAATTTGCCGCAACATTTAATTTCAGACCTGTATTATTAGCGGTTAATTCATGTGCCGCTTTTACCCTATCTTGTAAAGATTCAGGAAAACGTGAAATATCGCCAATAATAGTCAGTTTTACATTATTCTTATGTAATTTTTTAACTTCTTTAGATAAGACGAATAAAAACAGTTCCATTAAGGTACTGACTTCATCTTCAGGTCGTCGCCAATTTTCACTGCTAAAAGCAAAAAGCGTCAACGATTCAATACCCAGTTTTGTACAAAACTGAACAGCCGAACGAACGGAATCTACACCCTTTTTGTGTCCGTATGTACGAGGACGATTGCGGCTTTGCGCCCAACGTCCATTCCCGTCCATGATAATAGCAACATGTTTAGGCAAAGACTGCTTTGAAACTGTTTCAGTACTTAAAACCATAATTCCGATTTAGGTAAAAAAAAACGCCGCCTAGTATACCCTAGACGGCGTTTCAAAACTAATAAATTTGAGCTGGTTAGATTTCCATCAATTCAGCTTCTTTCGCGCTTAACTGAGTATCCATTTCTTTAACATACTTGTCTGTTAACTTTTGGATCTCGTCTTCGCCTTGACGTGCTTCATCTTCAGAGATGTCTTTGTCTTTTAGTAGCGATTTGATGTCACCATTGGCATCACGACGGATGTTACGAATAGCAACACGGCCACCTTCAACTTCACCACGTACAATTTTGATAAGATCTTTACGACGCTCTTCTGTTAATGGAGGAAGTGGTACGCGGATCACAGTACCTGCAGACATAGGGTTTAGACCTAAATCTGATGACATGATCGCTTTTTCAACAGCTTGCGCTAAAGACTTATCGAATACATTGATTGCTAATGTACGAGAATCTTCAGTCGTTACGTTTGCTACTTGGTTTAGAGGCGTGTCTGCGCCATAGTAAGACACAGTGATGCCGTCTAATAATGCAGGGTGTGCACGACCAGTGCGGATTTTAGATAGCTGGCTAGCAAGTGCTGCCACGCTTTTTTTCATGCGCTCTTCAGCGTCTTTTTTAATATCGTTAATCACAATTCAATCCTAGTCTTTGTAGATTATTCAGCTACTTGTGAAGAAATAAGGGTACCCTCTTCTTCACCCATGATAACGCGTTTAAGCGCACCAGGTTTATTCATGTTGAATACACTTAAAGGCATATTGTGGTCACGAGCTAGCGTAAATGCAGCTAAGTCCATAACCTTTAATTCTTTGTCGATCACTTCATTATAAGATAAATGACGGTGAAGTGTCGCATCTGGATTCTTCACCGGGTCGTCGCTGAATACACCGTCAACTTTTGTTGCTTTGATTACTGTATCCGCTTCAATTTCGATACCGCGTAAACACGCTGCAGAATCTGTTGTGAAGAATGGGTTACCTGTACCAGCAGAGAAGATCACTACGCGGCCAGACTTTAGTAAGCTAATTGCTTCAGCCCAGTTGTATGCATCACATACACCATTAAGTGGAATAGCAGACATAAGACGTGCGTTTACAAATGCACGATGAAGTGCGTCACGCATTGCTAAACCATTCATTACAGTTGCTAGCATACCCATGTGGTCGCCAACTACGCGGTTCATGCCCGCTTCAGCTAATGAGCCACCACGTAAGAAGTTACCGCCACCGATAACTAAACCTACTTCTACGTCGAGTTCTACAAGCTCTTTGATTTCTTGCGCCATACGATCCAATACTTTTGGATCAATACCAAAGCCTTCGTCTCCCATTAAAGCTTCACCGCTTAATTTAAGAAGAACGCGTCTAAAAACAGGTTTTCTATTCGTAGTCATAATCTCAGGGCCATATGTAAAAGTGGGGATAAAAAATAACCGCGCTTATGAAACTCATAAATGCGCGGTTATTCTAAAGAATTTTCAGCATTGAAGCAAAAGCAAATGCTGCCTAAATGTGGCTTTTTGCCTCTGCTTCATGAGTAAAATTACTCGCCTTTAGCTGCTGCGATTTGCGCTGCAACTTCTGCTGCGAAATCTTCTTCTTTCTTCTCGATACCTTCACCAACTTCTAAACGGATGAAGTTAGAAACTGAAGCGCCTTTCTCTTTAAGGAATTCGCCAACAGATTTCTTAGGTTCCATGATGAACGCTTGACCAGTAAGAGAGATCTCACCAGTGAACTTCTTCATACGACCTACAACCATCTTCTCAGCGATTTCTGCAGGCTTACCTTCGTTCATAGCGATTTCAACTTGAACTGCTTTTTCTTTTTCAACAACTTCAGCTGGAACGTCTTCAGGGTTAACGAAGTCAGGCTTAGAAGCAGCAACGTGCATAGCAACGTGCTTAAGTGTTTCTTCGTCAGCATCACCAGTAACAACAACACCGATACGGTCGCCGTGACGGTACGCAGAAAGTTTGTCACCATCGATGTACTCAACGCGACGAACGTTGATGTTTTCACCGATTTTAGCAACTAGAGCAACACGAGTTTCTTCGAACTGAGCTTTAAGAGCTTCGATATCACCTTTTGACTCAACAGCAGCGTCAAGTACAGTGTTAGCGAAACCTAGGAAGTTTTCGTCTTTAGCAACGAAGTCAGTCTGACAGTTAACTTCTAGAAGTGCAGCAAAACCTTCGCCTTGCTTGATTAAGATTGTACCTTCTGCAGCGATGTTACCCGCTTTCTTAGCAGCTTTAGCAGCACCACTCTTACGCATGTTTTCGATCGCTAGCTCGATATCACCGTTAGTTTCAGTTAGTGCTTTTTTACAATCCATCATGCCAGCGCCAGTACGCTCGCGTAATTCTTTAACTAGGGCAGCAGTTACAGCCATTAGTATATCCTCAAATATGAAGTTTTTTTCGGGGTGCGGAATGACCGCTCTTCAAGAATATCAAGCCTTCATCTTATTTTGATGAAGGCTTGATGACAGCTAATTACTCAGCTTCTACGAAATCGTCGTTTTCAGCTTGTGCAACGATGTTGCTTTCACGACCTTCAGTGATAGCAGTTGCAACAGCACCAGTGTAAAGCTGGATAGCGCGGATCGCGTCATCGTTACCTGGTACGATGAAGTCAACACCGTCTGGGTTTGAGTTAGTATCAACTACAGATACTACTGGAATACCTAGGTTGTTTGCTTCACGGATAGCGATGTGCTCGTGGTCAGCGTCGATTACAAAGATAGCGTCAGGAAGACCGCCCATGTCTTTGATACCACCAAGGCTCTTCTCAAGCTTTTCCATTTCACGCGTCTTCATTAGCGCTTCTTTCTTAGTAAGCTTTTCGAAAGTACCGTCTTGGCTTTGAGCTTCAAGGTCTTTAAGACGCTTGATTGATTGACGAACTGTTTTCCAGTTAGTCAACATACCACCTAACCAACGGTGATTTACGTAGAACTGCTCACTTTGAAGAGCTGCTTCTTTAACTGCTTCGCTTGCAGCGCGCTTAGTACCTACGAAAAGGATTTTGCCTTTGTTAGATGCAACGTTCTGTAAGAACTTAAGTGCATCGTTGAACATAGGAACAGTTTTTTCTAGGTTGATGATATGAACGCGGTTACGTGCACCGAAGATGAACGGCTTCATCTTAGGGTTCCAGTAACGTGCTTGGTGACCGAAGTGAACACCAGCTTGAAGCATATCGCGCATTGAAACGTTTGCCATTTTAATTTCCTCTATTATTTAGGGTTAGGCCTCCACATATCCCATAGCACCAACACGTAATATATAATTACCTGCACCCAAGTGTATGTGTCGATATGTGTGTGTGTTAATATAAAAAGTATGTTTGTCTTAACTACAAACTATCTTGAAAGATAAATTTGTAAAAAGACGGCGCGCTTTATACCATATTAAAGCGCCAGATTCAACGATACGACTAAAATTTGTGCGTTATTGCAAAGTGAAAAATTAACGATTGGAGCCTCAATGAGTGCAGTGATTAAAACCCCTGAAGAAATCGAAAAAATGCGTGTTGCCGGTCGCTTAGCGGCTGAAGTCTTAGAGATGATTGAACCTCATGTTAAGCCTGGGGTAACAACTGAAGAGCTAAACACCATTTGTCACAATTATATTGTTGACGTTCAAGATGCGGTGCCTGCACCTCTAAACTATCATGGTTTTCCAAAATCAATTTGTACTTCAGTAAACCATGTAATTTGTCACGGTATCCCAAATGACAAGCCTCTAAAAGACGGCGATATCATCAATATCGACATTACCGTGATCAAAGATGGCTACCACGGCGATACCTCGAAAATGTTTCATGTTGGTACGCCAAATATTCAAGGCAAACGCTTAGCCCAGATCACACAAGAAAGCTTATACCTTGCAATTAAAATGGTTAAGCCAGGTGTGCGTTTGGGTGATATCGGCGCTGCGATTCAAAAATATGCTGAAGGCTTTAGCTATTCTATTGTTCGTGAATATTGCGGCCACGGTATTGGTGCTGAATTTCACGAAGAGCCACAGGTTATGCACTATGGTAAACCTGGTACGGGCGAAACACTTAAAGCTGGTATGTGTTTAACAATTGAACCTATGGTGAATGCCGGTAAGCGTCAATGTAAACTACTTAAAGACGGTTGGACGGTTGTCACTAAAGACCGTAGCTTGTCAGCTCAGTGGGAGCATACTTTGCTTGTTACTGACAATGGTGTTGAAATTTTAACACTCCGTAATGATGAGACGATAGATCGTGTAATAGAACACAATTAAGATTTATTGTTCTAATACTATAAATGCCAACTTAAAAAGTTGGCATTTTTTAGGATTTTATAAATCTAAGAAGCCTGTTCCTTCACATTTTCCTGAGACTCGGATCCTTTTAAATTCACCGCCTTCAAAATAAACATAATAAAGCACTGATCTATCACAAATATAAGAACCACCACTTGGTAAAGCAATAGACTCACCAATAGGCGCAAGTGATGCAGAAATAAATGTTATTGAGGCAATTAAGCAAGTTTTAAATGTATTTTTCATGTCTTTTCCTTGTTGTTCATTAAAACCAATCTAATAAAAACATATAAAAAACAAACTATCAACAATCTGTAAACAATAACACCCCAAACTAAAATCGCTTTATCGCTTTTGAATTTAAGGCCGTTTAAGAACTAAACGTTCAGTATTGTTCTAAGCTACATAACTCGCAATTCACAGCAACTTAGTGTAAAACTTACAAAGCGCTCATCAATTCATTTGATAAAAAAATCAGGGATTTTCCGTGGCATTACCCAATAAATTAAAAACGCTTCTTGATTCAGCTAGCACGCTCGACGATTTTAAAGATTGCTCCGCTTTTTTCTATAAATGGCTCGGCAATGAATTCTCAAAGCAACCTGTAAAACACCTCATTCGCGCCCGTGCCGAATTTGTCGATTTACTGCTGCAAAAGCTTTATGTCATTACCAGCTTAAACAAACATGATGATATCGCGCTAATCGCGGTTGGCGGATATGGTCGAGGTGAGCTGCACCCTTATTCGGATATCGACTTTTTATTACTGGTTCGTTCAGAGCCCAATGAAGAGTTAAAAGAGTCGCTTGGTCAGTTTGTTACCCATTTATGGGATCTGGGTTTAGAGATAGGCCACAGTGTTCGTACACATGAACAAGTATTAGAACAAAAAAAGCAAGACGTACACTTCACCACCAGCTTACTTGAGTGCCGCTTAATTAGCGGTAATGAGTTAGAGTTTGAACGCCTCAAAAGCCACATTATTGAAACACCTATCTGGCGATCAGAAGAGTTCTTTATCGCCAAAGTAGATGAGCAAAAAATTCGTCGTAAAAAATGTCATGGTACGGCGTACAACCTCGAGCCCAATGTAAAAGAAAACCCGGGTGGTTTGCGTGACCTGCAAACCATTTTTTGGGTAGCAAAAAAACACTTCCATGCAGAGACACTTCGAGAACTCATCAGCCACGGTTATCTAACCCATGAAGAATATCAAGAGCTACTCGAATGTATCGAAAACCTCTGGAATATTCGTTTTGCACTACACCTTGCAGCTGGCAGAAACGAAAACCGCTTATTGTTTGACTACCAACCTCATGCAGCAGAATTATTAGGCTTTGGCTCTGAGGGTAAAGCGTCTGTTGAACGCATGATGAAGCGTTTATTTCGAATCATGAGCCGTGTTCGCGAAATGAATCAAATGCTACTGTCATATTTTGAACAAAGTATCTTGGTTGACCAAGTTAACCACCAACCTCAACCGCTCGATAAAAACTTTGAGCGCGTGGGTAATCGCATCCAAGTCACCGACCCTTCAGTATTCTTTAAACGTGAGCATATTTTTGTGTTATTTGAGCATATTGCTGATAACCCTGAAATCACTGATATTGAGCCCAACACACTAAGAACCATGCGCCAAGTCCGCCGTCGTCTACTTGGTGATTTACAAGATTACGCAGGGTGTAGAGATGCCTTCTTACGCTTAATCAAACACCCTAATGGCATGGGTCGAGCGTTCACCCTGATGCACAAGCACGGCATTATTGCGGCCTATTTGCCTCAGTGGCGTAATATCTTTGGGCAGATGCAATTCGACTTATTTCATGCCTACACCGTAGATGAGCATACTCATAAACTAATAAATAATATTTATAAGTATTTCGATAAAAGTAAGCAAAAAGATTTTCCTATTTGCTCAGCAATTGTCACTGGCATGGACAAACCTGAGCTACTTTACCTTGCTGGTATTTTCCATGATATTGCCAAAGGCCGCGGTGGCGACCACTCAGAGCTAGGCGCTGTTGATGCAAGTACCTTTTGTAAAGTACATGGCTTTAGTAATTCAGAGGCGCGTTTAGTCGCTTGGCTGGTTGAAAATCACTTATTAATGTCGGTCACGGCGCAACGAAAAGACATTAATGACCCTGATGTGATTGCAGAGTTTGCATCTCGCGTTAAAAATGAACGCCAACTAGATTATTTATATTGCTTAACTGTTGCCGATATTCGGGCCACCAATGACAACCTTTGGAATGATTGGAAAAATACCCTGCTACGTGAACTGTATTTGCATACACAACGCGCTTTGAGAGCAGGTCTTGAAAACCCAATGGACATGCGTGACCAAATTCGCGATAAAAAGCAACAAGCCAAGCAGCGCCTCATTGAACTTGGTTTTGAAGAGAGCCAGATTGACTTTATTTGGTCTCGTTTTAAAGCGAACTACTTTACTGGATTCAGTGAGCAGCAAATTTCATGGCAATCTGAGCACTTACTCAAAGTAAAAGACCTCAATGACTTTAGCGTGATTGTTGGCGAGAAGCCGCTTCATGGTGGCACGCAGGTGTTTGTTTATAGCCCTTACGAAGCCAGTTTATTTGCCAAATTAGTCAGTGTTATTGGCTCTAAAAAAGCACAAATTCAACACGCACAAGTCATGACGACTAAAGATGGCTTTGTAGTCTTTAACTTCGTAATACTCGAACAAGACGGCGATCCTGTTTCAGTGAATCGTGCCCGCTCTATCCGTAAAGGCATTGAGTCTTTACTTCAAGATCCGAAGAAAAAGATCAGAGTGAAGAAGAACCGCTCTCACCGATTTAAAGATTTTAATATCAAGCCCAAGGTGATTGTGCGCCCGCATGCGCGTGAAAATCGTAGCCTCATTGAAATTCAAGCCATCGATATTCCGGGGCTTTTAACTAAAATAGCCGAAGTATTTCAGGCTAATTCACTGCATATTCATGCCGCACGTATTACAACGGTCGGCGAGCGTGCAGAAGACTTTTTTGTTATTTCAAATAAAGATTATCAAGCCCTCGATGAAGAACACAAAGCTGCGCTTCAACGAGACTTAATGAAAAAATTAAACGCAGAAACAAATTAGAGGAAACTATGTCAGATTTAAAAACCATCATTGAACAAGCATGGGAGCAACGTGATGGCATTACTCCTACACAAGTAAGCGACGAAGTTAAAGATGCAATCATTCAATCTCTTTCATTGCTAGATTCTGGTGCTGCGCGAGTTGCAGAAAAAATCAGTGGTGAATGGGTTGTGCATCAGTGGCTTAAAAAAGCGGTACTGCTGTCTTTCCGTATTCGTGATAACCAACCAATGAACGATGGCGTAAACCAGTTTTATGACAAGGTGCCACTTAAATTTTCTGACTACACGCCAGAGCAATTCCAACAAGGCGGTATGCGCGTAGTACCAAACGCTGTAGCACGTCAGGGCAGCTTTGTAGGTAAGAACGTGGTACTTATGCCTTCTTATGTGAATATTGGTGCATACGTTGATGAAGGCACCATGGTTGATACATGGGCTACTGTTGGTTCATGTGCACAAATTGGTAAAAACGTGCACCTTTCTGGTGGTGTTGGCATTGGTGGTGTATTAGAGCCATTACAAGCAAACCCAACCATCATCGAAGATAACTGTTTTATCGGTGCACGCTCTGAAATCGTTGAAGGCGTCATTGTTGAAGAAGGCGCAGTAATTTCAATGGGCGTATACATTTCTCAAAGTACGCGTATTTACGACCGTGAAACAGGCGAAATCCACTATGGTCGCGTACCAGCAGGAGCAGTAGTTGTACCAGGTTCATTACCTAGCAAAGATGGCTCACACAGCCTTTACGCAGCAATTATCGTGAAGAAAGTTGACCAGCAAACACGTGAAAAAGTAGGTATTAACGCACTACTTCGCTCTGTAGATGAGTAGTCAATAAAGAATTTAAAAGGCCGCAAATCAATGACGATTTGCGGCCTTTTTTATTCGATTTTATGGAGTGATTAGTTACAACTTAAACCTTGAAGATCATACTGCTTAAACTGTCTTTGGTTGTCTGCTGTAAAGCTGATGGTGAGTTGCTCTAACGGCTCATAACTTTCAATGGCTAATGCTTTACCAAGCCAAGGCTCTTTTATAACCGATAACAACTCGTAAAACCCAAGCCCTCTATCGCACATAATATTAATATCGTGATATGCAGTCAGTAACTTACCCGGTGCTTGGCTTTGGATACTGATATTGGCTTGCTCAATGTAGTTATCTGCTTTGGTGCCATTAAAAACATAATAAACCGATGTGATACTGAGCATAATGACTTGTACAGAGGCAACAAACATCAAAGGCAATACTGCCAGTTTCACCTTGCTACTCACTTCATTATATTTCACAAAGTAAATCAGCAGCCAACAACCAGCAATGACCATGGCTAATTTCAGCGGCACTAAAAACACGCTGAGATAGTACATGAGCTTTTCACTGCCCCACTTTAAGCCAAATGCATTTTCAAACCAGCTACTCTCAATTGCTGGCAGCACAATTAAAATACTGCTGAGTAATAATACCCATTTAAATTGTTGTAACTTCGACATATTAAAGGGTTTTCTGCCACTCTGTTAGCCAAGTTTCAACCACTTCCCATGGTTCAAAATACTCACACGCATCGACATCTAAACGCGGTGAAGTTTGCTCAGCATTCAATTCTTTTAACAGGGCATCGACCTGCTTGCCCGCACCACAATAGGTATCACCGTAGCTTGAGTCGCCCAAGGAGATCACTCCCGCTTTTTTGCCTGTTAACATTGGCGACTGACTCCTCAGCTGCATAATCAATGGCTCAATGTTATCAGGCAGATCGCCAGAGCCTGTGGTCGAGGTAATAAACAAAGCCACTTCAGCGGCTTTTACATCATCGATGCTTGCGCTTTCAAACAAGCTCACTTGATGTGACGCTGACAAAACAGTTTGCACCTGTTCAGCTAAATTCTGTGCATTGCCATACACACTGCCTACAAAAATTGAAATTAATGCCATTATTGATAATCCTGTTCGCTGCTGGGCCACCCCAACTGCGCACAGATATTTAGCATCTCTTCGCCTAGGTTAGCCCGAATGGTAATTTCTTGTTTTGTATAAGGATGAACAAACTTTAACCGAGTTGCAAATAACATTAAGCGCTGCAAGCCAAAATGCTCATAAAAAAAGTGATTATGCTTGTTATCACCATGGTTCACATCACCCAAAATCGGATGTGCTAAATGCTTTAAATGACGGCGAATTTGATGTTTTCGGCCGGTTTTAGGAAAACACTCCACCAGCGAATAGCGAATGCTCGGGAACTTACCGAACGGAATAGGCAAACTTGCCTGATATAAACAGTTAAACTCTGTTTGCGCTTCTTGCGGTGCTTTATCTTGATCGGCAAATTTGTCAGCTATTTTATCTAAATGTTCTTTTAATGGTCTGTCTAAATAAACATGCTCCGGCGCAAAGCCCCTCACCAGTGCCAAATAGCGCTTTTCGATTTTGCCCTCAATGAATACTTGATTCATGTCTCTGGCTGCTTCTGAGCTCAATGCAAACAACAAAATACCACTGGTAGGTCGGTCTAATCGATGCACCGGAAATACGTGCTGACCGAGCTGATCACGCAACATTTGCATGGCAAATTGGGTTTCGCGTTTATCTAAAAATGAACGATGCACCAATAAGCCCGAGGGCTTATTAATCGCCACATAGTTTTCGTCTTGATAGACAATCTCAAGCATGATCTTTCTCTTTTAATTCTGTTGTAAGCTTTCGTCTAACTTGGTCAGTAGACTTAAAATCTGCGGATATTGCGGGTGAGAGGCAAAGCTCATTTCAGCCATGGGTGCAATCGACATATTTTCCGGTAGCGGCATGCCTTGCTCTATCATCAAGGTCATTTTAGGAATAAGCACAAACTGCAACCACTGCTCAAATGTCATCACATCACAACAAAATGGCGCGGTAGAATTTAGTTTCTCAGACTCAATGCTTTCACTTTGCCAAAGCTTGGCGATGCGTAATACCGCTTCGAGCTCTTTCAATAAGGTGTAAACTGTTTGGTATTGGGCGTGACTCATCATACCGACTCTTAATAGACTAGTTCAAACCCGCGAATTATAGCCCAGCTAACTTCTTTACAGTAGCTTTACGGCTTCGCTTATCAAGTGCCGATAAAATCCGTATAATTCGGCTAATTTAAAATTTGCATGAGCGAACTATGACTGCGCATATTTCTACTTTAGGTGATCTTCTTAACACAGCTGGCACACAGTGGCGTGTTTACGACATGGGTCGAAAAATCACTAAAATTGATAAAGCCCTATTCAATCAACTTGAAAATGGTCAGGTACCTTACCCTTACCCGCTTGCTGGTCATGCCCTGATCGCCATTCAATTTTGGGATAACCAAGCCACCGCTGATCCGTATGTGTGGTTTTTAAAAATGCCCCTTGATGAACAAAGTAAGTTAGTGCTTGCAAGCCGTGACCACTTCGCAAATATGGTACTTGAAGCATTAGGCACTGAGTTAACAGGCGAACAAGCCGATGGTAAGCTAGACAACAACCCATATGTATTTACACCGAATGCCAATAAACTTGCTGCGTTCAATGCACTATTAAAAACTGAATTAAAGCGCCCTGCTTCTCAGTATTATGAATTTACCGAACAGTTTTTTGCTGGCAACTTAACTGACGATGCGTGGCAAAGTATTGCGGTGCAAGGGCTAGCTGATTTTGCGTTTAGACTCGATCACGGGCATAACAACGCAAACCTCGCTAAAGTGTGGACAAACTTACCGCAAGAAGTTCAGCAGCCTTTAAGTGCGATGCTCGAACATGTTGAAATTAACACCCAACTTGCTGAATTGTTCTTTGCGCAATGTGAGCAAGCCATTGCAGAAAATAATTTAAACCTATTAATTAACAACATGCGTGCGCTTTCAGGTAGCAAAGCACAAGGGTTAAAGTCTCAGTTAGTCGAGCAAGTACTAGCAAGCGAGTTAGGCAACCAACCAGACGTGTTATTGACTTTAGCTGGCCGTTATTGGTTATGCTTTGAAAAACCAGAAGCCCTATTCAAGCTACTTGATTTAGCAGCTAATAATGAGCAAATGCCTGAGTTATTCCCAAGTATTTTTGCGGACTTAGTTGCAATTCCGTCACTTCGCCCACACGTACTAGGTATTCTTCGAGCAGAAAATCGCAGCGACACACTATCTCGTGCGATAGGTAGGTTATTCTCTTAATGGCAACTCTCTGGCTTTTTATTGTTATCGGCAGTGTTATCGGCTTTTTTTGGTATAGTCGTAAAATCGCAGAAGCCGCAAACGAACATGCGCAAAGACAAGCAAAGCAATTGCAAGTGCAGTTGCTCAGTGTCGCCTGTAAAAAAGTGCTACCCGGCATTTTAAAAAGTGGTCGTTTGGGAATAAAAAGTCAGTTTTTGTTTGAATTTAGCTCCGACGGCGAGAGCTTATATCAAGGTTATCTATATCTTGAAAATGAGAAGCTGGTGCAAGCTGATATTCCACCACATCGTTTGGGATAATAAAACACAGGTTCCAGAAAAAACTAAGGCGCAACGTAAGTCGCGCCTAAAGTTGACAACATCCATGATAGCTTCCAAAGCCTGTAATCCTGTTTTATCTTCCGCTGAATGGCCGTCTTCCATAGACAACCAAAAATCCGTTTAAAATCCTATACACGTCCTGTGTTCCTAATATCCTAAATCCACTTCGCAAAACCCTATGCGCTCCTAGTACACCCTGTACTCCATCCTCATCCTAGATGTTATCCTAACACCTGTAACCTTCCTGGTTTCCGCTTCACCCATCTTTGGGCAGTCCTCACACTCCTGTGTGCATCCTATTTCCTTTGTGCAACTCCGTTACACGCCTCATCCAGAGGATCCTGTTGAGCTTCTTGCCCTAGCATTAGTCCTTTATCCTTATGCTATATTCCTTTTTCCTATCCCTTTGCCTTCCTGACATGATTAAGTTTACGGTAATCTGCCGAGTGAAAAAGTGACTTACAGCAATTTATTTAATGTCATATTATTTTAAAAATAGGATATTTCTTATTTTTCATTAACTTAAAAACAAATCACAGCCAAAGCAAAGTGTTTAAAACACCAAAGCCCACAACCATGTGGGAAATGTCTCACAACTAATTTTCCGATCTGTCAGGTTCGGAGATTGCTGATTTAGTTACGACAGTTAAAATTGCTTATTTCACCTTGCGCAAAAGTAACCTTGCTTCGCAACGTATATTTTGCACATTGCAGCCCTATGCACAAAACCAACAGGCAACACCTTTTCCCTTTTATCACACCCTGAAAAGAATTAATTGATGAGTAATGCGCTCGCATGGATACGAGCCAAGCCATGCTTGTACATGGATGGACTATTCAGCCGTTTACTTTCACATCAATTGCGTATTTTAAGAAACAGCGAGATAGAGGGGCGCCGTGGGGTGACGAGTGACCGAAACGAAGTTTCGCAGCGCGAGGAAGTGGAGGCATGGATGCCGACAGGCAGAAGCTTCATGGATGAATTTCTGCTCAGTATAAAATTGAAATGCTTAGCCGCCCTTTGGTTGCCGTCGCCAACGCGACAAAGAGTAAAATTGAAGGCAGCTTTTAAACCTGTCGCGCTAAAGCACGACCTACAAAATGAGCTCTTCAAAATATTGGCAAGAATGCCGACATACGTAAGCTTCAGGGATGAATTTCTGGTTCAATATAAAATTGAAATGCTTAGCCGCCCATCGGTTGCCGTCGCCAACGTGATAAAAGGTTAAATTGAAGGCAAATTTCAAAATGTCGCCATAAATAACGACCTACAAGAGCGGTTAAAATTGCTCATTTCACCTTGCGCAAAAGTAACCTTGCTTCGCAACGTGTATTTTGCACGATAAGTCGGTACGACCGAAAAGTCATTTGAGGTGAGAAACCCGACACAATTGAAAAGTTAAGAAAAGAAAAACCAAACGCCAGAAAGAACTAAGGCGCAACATAAGTCGCGCCTAAAGTTGACAACATCCATGATAGCTTCCGAAGCCTATAAT
The DNA here is from genome assembly GCF_056158285.1 of Pseudoalteromonas sp. AWM4_233. Classification (NCBI taxonomy): domain Bacteria; kingdom Pseudomonadati; phylum Pseudomonadota; class Gammaproteobacteria; order Alteromonadales; family Pseudoalteromonadaceae; genus Pseudoalteromonas; species Pseudoalteromonas sp. AWM4_233. The sequence goes on from NZ_JBSWSZ010000001.1 coordinate 2,605,695, forward strand.
CCTGTTTTATCTTCCGCTGAATGGCCGTCTTCCATCGACGACCAAAAATCCATTTAAAATCCTATACACGTACTGTGTTCATAATATCCTAAATCCACTTCGCAAAAACCCTATGCGCTCCTAGTACACCCTGTACTCCATCCTCATCCTAGGTGTTTTCCTAACACCTCTTACAATCCTAGTTTCCGCTTCACCCATCTTTGGGCAGTCCTCACACTCCTGTGTGTTTCCTATTCCTGTGTGCAACTCCGTTACACCTCATCCTGAGTTTCCTGTTGAGCTTCTTGCCCTAGCACCTATCCATAACCTTGTGCTTATTCCGTTTTTCCTATCCCTTTGCCTTCCTGACATGATTAAGTTTACGGTAATTTGCCGTGTGCAAAAGCGACTTACAGCAATTTATTTAATGTCATATTATTTTAAAAATAAGATATTTGTTATTTTTCATAAACTTAAAAACAAACCACAGCCAAAACAAAGTGTTTAAAACACCAAAACCCACAACCATGTGGGAAATATCTCACAGCTAATTTTCCGATCCGTCCACATCTAACTTTTTATACATCAGCTCACCCGACACTTCACCGAAGGTCATTTGCTCAATCACCTCATATTGGTGCTTTAAGAAGAAGGCTTTTTGCGCTGTTTGTGTAATGAATACAGCCACGCCAGTGATCTCTTCTTCGGCTAAATGAAGTTGTTCAACCCCGTTCAATAAATAATGACCAAGGCCTTGCCCCTGCGCATTCGGATGAATGGCAATTAACGATAAATAAAAGCACTCGCCATATTGCTCTAAGGCCGCTCTAATCGCTTGCTCTTTAGCAACCAGTTGCTTGGTTTGAACATACCCGGCGCTGAGCATCAGTTTTAAACGCCAATGCCAAAAACGTTGTGCAGACAAAGGTCCATTGGTCGCGATTGCACACGCAACCCCCACCAGCTGTTCGTCTATAAACGCGCCTAACATGGCTTGACCACTTTGCGAAAAAGTCTGTAACTCTTCGCGAATAAGTGCGCGTAACTTTTTAGCAAAGTCGTCATCAGAATCTGCATTTAACACCTGCTTTAATAATTCATCACTCTGATAAGCTTGAAAGAGCAGGCTTGCTGCAATGTTTATTTCTTCCGGCTCCAAATACTTTAGGCTCAGTTGATCTGCTTCTACTATTTTCATTATTTTTCCTGTTACCTAATTTTTACTAGAAAACTTAGTCAACTATAGTTACTGAGTGTTTTTTAATCAAAAAGACAAGTTGATGTCATCAGTAAAATATAGCCCCTCGTTATCTACATAGGCATTAAGAGAGCGAACCGAACACTACGCATTATGCAAAACAAACCTTTTAGGATGGTTACGAGCTCAGCTATGCGCTTTAAAGATTTATGCTAGAATGCGTTTTATTTTGTTGAGTAAAACGCATGCATCCCGCTGTTCATTCTGCTATTGCAGCCTTAGTCGCTGAAAACAAAACACCCACTGTTGCTTTAACTAAATCTAAATTATCAGAGCCAGTGCCTATGCCTTTGGTTATTGCTGGGTTAACCGCCTACAAAAATGATCCAAATTGCATCAACACTCAGCCTGCAGCAGCCCCAAAAGCCAAGGCTACAGAGCAAAGCCAGCTTGACCGCATTGAACAAAAACTTGACCGCTTACTCGTGCTATTAGAAAAAGATAACTAATTATGTTCGTTGTAGATTTAACTTTTGATTGTTACCAAGACACCACCCTAGATGATGCTGAGCGTGCCATTAATCGCGTGGTGAATGCCCTACGTTTTAACGGACAGATCATCGGGGATGAGTTTCCGACCGTATTAAAAGACGGCTACTTTATTACCCGTGTTATGTGCCCGCTTGAGGATGCGCTGCACCCACTTAATCACAGCCCGTTTGTAAAAAAAGCCATTGAGCTTTTACAAGATGCAGGCTTGCTGGCACCGAAAGTAAAGGTGATCGGTCAGGATATTCACGCCAATGGCGCCGACCTTTGCGACGCTCCGTCTTCTTATATTTTATATACCACTTATGTACATACATGCAGCCCGCTTTATTGTGGCGATGACTTTCAGCCTGTGCCACTTTATAAAATTCCTGCCATTGCCAATGGCGATTACAAAGCTTTAATTAAGTGGCAAGAGGATTGGCAAGCATGCGATCAAATACAGATCAACGGTGCCACCCGCTGTGAGTTTGCGGCGTTAGAAGAAATTTCTAGCACAGAAAGTGATTTGTTCCGTCGCGGTATGGATTTGTCTAAACGTATTCGCTATCTCACTAAGAAGCCGGTGTATTACTATTTATATCGCGTAGGCGGTGAAAGCCTTGAAGCAGAAAAAGCACGTAAATGCCCAAGTTGTGGCGGTGATTGGAAGTTAGACGAGCCTTGGTTTGGCTTATTTGATTTTCGCTGTGACAGCTGTGAGCTGGTTTCGAATATCTCTTGGGATTTTCAGTGATCGTTCGCTAAAAATAAAAAAGCGCTCAGAATGTTTAAATGAGCGCTTTTTTATTGATTAAGGTATGAGTATTAAAACTCAACCGATTGCAAAAATGCTTCTAGGCTATCAGCCAAAACATGGTGTGGCCTTTTGCCGACATACTCTAACCAAACTTTGCCAGTCTCAAGTTCAACGGTGATCAACAAATCATCTTGCTCGGTTAACCCAATAAACACCGTATCAGCATGTTTAAGCTTACGCTTCATCAATACATGACCTGTGATATTTTGCTGTAAACGCACAAAGTCATCTTCATTCCACGCTTGTAATAACTCGATTTGATGACCTTCTACGTTGCCAATGATATTACCCGCGTAAAAGCTGCTGTAGAACTCATTCAACGCATCAGGAAAAGTGCACTCTAACGCGCTTGCTAAATCATTTAGGCTATTTTTTGATGGCTGTGGCACAGCTTGCCACTGAATTTGTTGCTCGCTGAGCACCTCACCAACTTCGCATGGGCTTGGCCAGTCAGCGTCATGATACATGCAAGGTAAAGTGCCATGTTGTTGCTGATAGTGAGATTGAAACTTGTCGTGAAGCTCTGATAAAAGCGGCTTAATTGTCATACTGTTAACCTGTGTGCGATACGCTATAATACGCGCCATTGTAACCACTATTGGTGAAACATGACAGATTACAACAATGCACCTGAGCTGAAAGAGTCAGTGTTAGGTAAAACGACCGAGTACGCGTCGCAATACGATGCAAGTTTATTATTCCCTATTGCAAGAAAGCTAAACCGTGACCAAATCGCGGTAGATGAGCAGAACTTACCATTTAAAGGGGAAGATACTTGGACTGGCTATGAGCTATCTTGGCTGAATGCCAAAGGTAAACCTCAAGTGGCTGTGGCGACGTTTGTGTTCCCATGCCAAAGCTCACATATTATTGAGTCTAAGTCGTTCAAGCTGTATTTAAATAGTTTTAACCAAACTAAGTTTGCCAGCTTTGACGAAGTACAAACTATTTTAACCAATGATTTAAGCAAAGCAGCACAGACTGACGTCGCAGTGACGTTATTCAAAGCTGAAGACTATGCCTGTATTCCATTCACGGCCATGCCGGGCGAATGTATTGATGAGCTAGATATCGAAGTTGATACCTACAGCCCGCAAGAAGGCTTGATCGTGGTAAAAGATGGTAATGAAGTGACCGAAACACTGCATAGTCACTTACTTAAATCGAACTGCTTAATTACATCTCAGCCTGACTGGGCGAGTATTGTGATAAGTTACACAGGCAAGCCTGTGTGCAAAGAGTCACTGCTTAAGTATCTGATTTCTTTTAGAGATCACAATGAGTTTCATGAGCAGTGTGTGGAACGAATCTACTGTGACTTAATGCGTGAATTAAACCCGAGCAAGTTAGAGGTGTATGCGCGCTATACAAGACGTGGTGGATTAGACATTAACCCTTACCGCAGCAGTGAAAGCGATAAGACGGCTTATCACATTCGTACAAACCGTCAGTAAGCTTGCACATTATTTCAAAGCTCATTGAAGTTGCAGCTAAAAAGTAAACCCGCTGCAACTTTTAGAACGAGAAATAATTAAAGGCGTTTGGTCGGGATAGATACCGAGCAAACGTCGGTATGATTTGGCTTATCGATAAACCACTCGCTTGGGCGGTTTTTACGAGAGGCTATCAACTCTTTAAAGTCCTCAGAGCTGGTATCAAATACCGTAAAAGCACTGTTATCTTCACTCGCAATATCACTTAACACACGCACTTGGCTGATTGGGTTAAACGGCTGACCTTCTACAGGTGTACGTAATAAACGCTGTGCATGCTCCATGCCCTCAAGCACCCGGCCAAATACCGTGGTGTTCTTATCAAGATAACGCTGTGGCGCTAGCGTGATATAAAACTCTGTGCCGCCGCTGTCGATTTCGTTGCCGCGCGCCATAGCAAACGTGCCTGTACAATGGGTCATCCAAGTCTTTTTACCCTCGCTATTTTGCGCTACTGCAAAACCATTTAAAAAGCCGGTTTTATCAGCATAGCCGTCAACCGCATTAATTGGGCTGATCTCAAGTGGGTTTTCTGTGGTTAAAAACATCTCACCTGCAATGCCTTTACTGCCTTGCGTTGGCTGTTTTTCACCTGACTGATCTCCGCCTTGTGCCACAAAGCTTTCAACAAAACGGTACACATTCAAGCCATCATAAAAACCTTCACGCGCGAGTTTTTTAATATTATCGACATGCCCAGGTGCAAGTTGCGGGTTAAGCTGCACGTAAACGCGGCCTGTTGGTAAATCAATTCTTAACACATCATCGTTGTTTACTTGCTGCCACACATCGGCTGACGCTGAGCCAATGATGGTACTTGGTGAGCGAACTTCAGGTTTGTTCGTTGCAGAGTCTGTATTTTGCGTGCTGCTGCAACCAGCTAGCAATACACAAGCTGTTAGGCCAAAAGCGCGTAAAAGCATGTTTTTATTTTCCTTGATTTTGGTTATACCAGTATTTTTTTGTATGAATAGGAGCACTGGCAGGGAGTAAAGTATTTACGAGGGTAATTTTTTGTCGTTTATCTAATGCTAATTCTGTCAACTCGCTCTCGAAGTAGTGATTAAATAAAGTATCAAACGAACCATCTTCGATGGCTTTGTCTAAGCCAGACTTAAGCTTTTGATATAAAGCTTTATTGTTTTTATTAACGAAGAAGTAAACTGCTGAAGGGTAATAGAAAACATGCGCCGGATCGATTGTTAAGTCTGTCATATTAGAAATGTCGTTGGCATATAAGGCATCGATGGGCAAAACATCAATACGTGAGGCTTCTAGTAACTCATAGCCTGCATTTTCTTGGGAATACTCTAAAACATTGAAATCATTGTCTTTGAAAATAACCGTATCTGGCCAGTCCGCTCTAAGACCGTACCTTAACCCCCGAAGCTCACCATCCGTTTTTAATTTTGCAAAATAGTCTAAACGAGACTTTTTAATTACCCCAAGACGATACCCAAGTAGCCCTTTAACTATAGGCACTCTAACAGCTAACGCTTGCTTTTCTCTCTCATCAGAGGTGACTGACCAGAATACGTCAATGCCATTTTTGTCACCTAATAAACGGATCGCGCGATTTTGAGTCGGGATATTTTCAACAAAGTCTAGCGTATGCACTTCTCTTTGATAGCTTAAAGCATGCTTCAAAAGTTCAATGACATAAGGATCAGCCCCAAAAGTAATGCGCACTGTTTGTTCCGCACATGCAGAGTAACAAAAACAGGCATTTAAACAGAGGGCAATAATCCAAGACTTCATTCAGGATCCCAATCAAATTGATATAGCAAGTCTATACTATCGTATAAACCACTTGTTGCTTCAATATATAATTTTGTGAACACCCTGTAACGAATGGCAATTTCATTCATGGCTTCGAACACCCCTACGCGATAACTTACTTGCACGCTAGGCGTTATATAGCCTGATAATTCAACTTGCGTGTCATCACCACTGCCTTTCGCGCTAACGCTGACATCTTCGATGCCGAGCTTTTTGCCCGCTTTATTAATAAAGTTTTCACTAAAATTAATACTCTGCGCCAGCAATATCTGAGACAGTAGAGCGTTGTTATTGTTTTCACTTTTATCGAGTGGCTGGCCGTTTAATAAATACGATAACGCATGGGCTTGGTCCATAGATGGTTGTGAGAATATGTTAAGACTTGGGTTACTCGCACTACCCGTTAATTCTATTCCCGCAATAACATCATCGGCGGTTACTTCAGGGTTACGTATTGCTTTTACATTCAGATAAGGACGTGATAGCGGCCCATTAAAGCCAATTTGGCCTTGTTGAATGAGTAAGTCTTGACCTAACGCTTGATAAACGCCTTCTCGCAAGCCAAACTCACCACTGGCAAGTAAAGGGGTATCAGGGGTTTTATCTAAACTTATCTGGCCAAATACATAGCTATCGAGGCCGAAAGCATACACTCTAAAATCGTCTTTAAGCGCGACATCTAAATCAAGAGTATAGGAAAACGGAAGACTACCCTGCTCTTGAACTTGTGCATCAACAATAACCTGATCATCCGAAACCGTAGTCACTTGTTTAGGCAGTTGCGAAATTTTAATGCGACCTTGTGGTATATCGACACGCCCCGTTAACGACAAGTGCGTATCTTTAAACTTTAAAGACAAGTCTGGAGAGATGGCGAAGCTCATATCTTGTTGCGGACTGACTCTTATTTGCTCGCCAGACACAGATACATCAGCACTTAATTGCTGTTGCCAATCGAGCTTACCTACAAGATTGAGTACGCCATTTTCATTGGTATTTAATGCGCCATTTAAACTGGCTGTTTGGCCATTCAAATCGAGTTTCAGTGAAGAGTCGACAAAACTGACTGGCAGCGCTGACTGTTCTACGCCAAATGAAGATAAGTTTATCTCACCCACGACATTGGGTTGTTTTATATCACCCGATAAGGCCAGTTTTGAAGATAACTGCCCGTCAAGACTAATTGATTGCGGTAAAAAGCGATTTGCCAATTCGCCAATTGGTTTTAAAGCCAGTGCATGCAGTTCAACTTTTGCAGTTGGTGAATGCAATTGATTGTCTTGCACTTGTGCAGCCACTTCACCAGACACATCACCTAATAATGACGAGACGAGTTGCCAGCGCCCTAAAATAGCTTGGCTGTCTCCACTAAGGTTAATCTCGATTTGTTCTATCGGGACTATTGCTTCACCTTGAAAATCGCTATTGGCTTCAGAATTAACTTCAGTTAGGGCGACAGCAACGTTTTGCAAACTCGCTTTTGCATTGATCGCATTGAGCTTTTTACCACGCCATGACAGTGCTGAATTGATGCTGGTTTTACCATCTAGTTTCAGCTGCTCAGGTAAAAAGGTTTGTAGTGATGCTAAATCAAAGCCTTGGATGTTCATATCGAACTGCCCTTGCTTATCTTTTTGCTCGGCTTGCAAGCACCAAGGTGACTGATTTAACTCACCACATATTTTACCGGTTTGCCATTGCTGCGCACTGGCATATTTCAGCTTTGAATGATGCTTTAAACTTGTCTCAAGTTGCTTATAAATAATTTGCCCTGATGCGATTTCGCCCTGCCAGGCTTGTGCGTTTATACCACCTAGAATATCTAGCTCTAAGTTTACGTCTCCGCGACTTGATAACTGAGCGCGATGTGAAGTTTGATTGCCCGTGAAACGCAACTCGATATGATTTAGTTGATGTTTTAGGACTGCGAGTTGCTCAATGGATAATAAAGTCTCTGTTTGCCAGTTATTGGCCAAATCAACGCTGGTATCGAGCTTGCCCCCTTTGAGGCTAATGTCGTTATTTTCGAACTTTGAAATCGTTGAGTTAAAGCTGATTTTAGGTTGATGATGGTCGCCTTTAATCTGCAACTCGCCTCGCGCATCAACATCAAAAGGCAGTAAAGCCTTGGTGTTATGTGAAAGGCTGTTATGTGCAATAGCAAAGCGCCCAGATAAATCTAGCTCTTGTTGTAGTGAGCCCGATAACTGCAAATTGCTCGAACCGAGTTGTATTTTTAGCTTATCGACTTGACCAAACAGCTGTTCGTTCAGTCTAAAACTAGCATCGAGTGCTAAAGGAAGCTCTGAAAGTTTGCCATCGACATCAACATCGGGGATATCAATTTGCCACCCCTCAGTTTGCTGTTTAGCCAACACACTCATTGAGCCGTTTAACACCGACTGCTGATCGATAAAAAACAGCGGCAACGCGTCCATCACTAAGCGTAATTGCGCATCAACGCCCTCGGCCCACGCCAGCTTGCCGGTCAAATTGGCGCTGCCTTCTGACGCGTTCAAACGACCAGCAAGCTCTGAAATTGCCGTTAAACTGCCTTTTCCCGACACTTTTGCACTAAGCTCTGTAAGCTCTTTTTGCTCGGCAATGACATCAAGCTTCAACTGATAATCATCGGCATTACCTATGAGCTGAACTCGAGCCTGTTCCATCAAGGCATCGTAGTCTTGTCCGCGAATTTTGTACGAAAAAGGAAGATTGTTGACCTGCGCCGATACATCAAACGGCCAGTTTGTTTGGTTAAGATTTAGATTACCTAACACGGCAGCCTGATGCTGACCTTCGGCCTTTAAATCAATATTTAAATCTGAAAAGTTGCCACTTAAATGTAACCTAACGAGTTCTTCTTCTGTGGTCAGCGTAGTAATTGATTTTATTGACGCTAACGGCTGCTTGATAGCTTCGGCTTTCAGCTCACCAAAACTGCGTAAAACGAACTGCTGATATTCTAAGTATAAATTTTGCCACTCAAGTTGTTGAGAGGTAATGTTTGCCGCGACATTAAAGTGTTTAATATGTTGCGAGCCAGTTGGCGTTTCGTACTCAAAAGACCCCAGAGCCAGTTGTGATACTCGAACATCGAGACCGTCTGGCAAAACAATAGCTGGCAAGGCCGCCAACTCAGTAAACGCTTGGCTTTTTTGTTCTTTTTCTCTTTTATCAATAATATGAATGCGCTTTATTGAAGTCTCATGCAACCTTGCTGCAGCGTCGATTAATTGAGCTGATGATTTTATGTCCGATATTTGAACTGTCAAATCGCCTTGCTGAAACTTGATATTAGCCACATTTAACTTAGCGATGGCGACATTCAAAGGTAATGCAAAGCCAGTTTCTGGCTCTTCGCTTTGCTCTGTTTTTGTTTCTACTGCAATTTCTTCAGTGGCTTTATCTGTAGGCGAGTTAGCAAGTTTTACATCTATTATGTCAGCGGTTATTTCTACACACACTGTGGCACAAGTAAACCAATTGAGCTGTGGCCTAAAATTGCTCAGCGATAAATTAAGCCCCTCGCTGCGCCAAGTGACATCGAGTCTTTCACTTGCAAATAAACGGCCCTGCTCAAGTTTAATATTTAAGCCATCGACCGACTTATTCAAAACCCATAAAAGGCTTTGATGTCCAACACTGGTAAACACTAAGCAAAATAAAAAAAACAGCGTGCCTAAACCAATATTTAAAATTCTTTTTGTTATAGGGTGTAAGCGCATTAAATCTCCGGCCCAATAATAATACTTAGACGTGTGCTTTTACTTTCTTTACTGAGCCCCCAAGCGTGATCTAACCGAATAGGCCCTACAGGTGTAATATAGCGTAAACCAAAACCCGCACCCACGGCCCATGACTCTGAGAAGTCATTTGTTGCCGTGCCCGAATCAACAAATAAAGCCAGTCGCCAATTTGGCATAAATTGATAGTTATATTCTACCGAAGCAGTTGCAAGGTATTTACCACCGACAATTTTGCCCGCTTCATAAGGCGCGACAGATTGATAGGCAAAACCTCGAATACTCTGATCGCCCCCGGCAAAAAATCGTAAGTTAAATGGCACTTCGTTAATGTCGTCAGTGACAATGGCACCCGCATCTAGCCGGGCAATAAACCAATGCTTAAGTGCAAACTTTCTTAGCCATGCTTGCTCCCAGTGTGCTTTAAACAAAGTTGTGGAAGAAATTAAATCATCGCTGGCAAACTCTAACGAGATCAAGGTTTGTTGCCCCCAAGAAGGCGTGACACCACCTACCGCTTGCTTTTTAGCATAACTAATACCTGGAATTAACATCTCTGTTTTATCGGTTTTGCCATCTTGGGTTGTGGTTTCATGTTCTCTTTTAATGAAAGCAGTGCGTACCCAATTACTACTCGTTAACCATTGACGTTGTAACTGTACGTTCCAAATTTTGCTATTAACCCCATCAGTTAACTCATCCTCAAGGGCATAACCTGTTGTCACTCGCCATAAATCATCATTGGGGTTACTCACGGGAATGCTATAACTGCCTGTGATACGCTGCTGTTTTTCAGCAACAAATAAATTGCCATCAAAAAAGTGGCCACCTTCGGTGATCCAAGGCTTTGACCACTTAAATCGTGCTTTTGCTCCTATCTCAGTACTAAAACCGCCCCCCACTTCGAATGTATTGGCTGGCTTATCAACCACCTCAATGCGAATAGGCACTAGATTATTCTTGCGGTTTTGTAACTGTGGATACACTTTAATGGCGCTAAAATACGGTGTTTTATTGAGTGCTAGGTTATATTCAGACAGTAAAGTTTCATCATATAAGGTGTTTTCATCAAATGGTGCGAGAGATTGAATATATTTTTTCGCCAGACTTTGCTTGCTAACTTCCACTTTGCCAAAACGATAACGATTGCCAGAGTCTAGTTTTAGCTTAGCTACCGCAAAGTTTTTTTGTTTATAAATTTCTAGGCGATGACTAAGCCATTTAAAGTCAAAATACCCTTTCGAGATCAGGTTTGATTCAAGAACACTTTTTGTCTGCTCATAATTGTCATGATTAACGATATCATTGGCTTTAATAGGAATGCCAGACAATACTTTTTGCAAAAATGAGTCTTTATTGGCCTCGCCTTTTATTTCAATTTGGATCGATTTCCAACGAATAGGTTCGCCAATCTCTGCATCGATTTTGAGGGTACTGCTTTGCTCTACACGTGATAAGGTAATATTTGCTTGGTAATAACCAAGCGCCTGTAAAGCTCGCTCGGTCTGAGAAAGTAATTTGTTTTCTAACGACTGTGAAAAAGGCTGATTGAGTAACGGTTTTAACGTGCCATTGATATTTTTACTCAACTCATCGGGCATTTCGCCAAATTCAATGGCCTCAACTTGCCATTGCGCCTCAGCCTGTGTTGATAAAGAAAAAGTTAAACACCAACAAATAACAACAATCGCAAACAGTTTCAAATACTTCCCTCCTATACCGAAGCGCCAGTGTAGCATATTTCAAATCAACATTAGATGAACAATAAATCTCACTATAAAGCTTTTTATTTTTGCTAATTTCACCGACAATACACCCAGTTAAAAATACTGGGTAACACTATGCAATTTCCTGATGACGATAACGGCCAATTATTAGCTGAAATGGCTGCTGAAGGCATTAACTTAAACCAAATGCACATGGTCGACTTTTTCATTTTATTTGAGCAAAAAGATCAAGCTGAATCTTTTGCTAAAGCAATTTCTGAAGATGAGCTTGCGCCAAAGACCGAGCTACAAAAGTGTAAAGACACAGGCGTATGGGAAGTTGTAACAACGGTTGAAATGGTGCCAGATCATCAGCTGTTAAGCCAAACTGAACAATACCTAGAAAGCATTGCCAATTCACATGAAGGCTATGGTGATGGTTGGGGCATTATGGCTGATGCCGAATAATTGATAACTTTGAAAAAGTTTTAAAAGGTGCGTTAAGCGCCTTTTTTATTGTCTAAAATGCGATAGAGATTAAGTTAGAAAATTAGAAAATTAGAAAATTAGAAAATTAGAAAATTAGAAAATTAGAAAATTAGAAAATTAGAAAATTAGAAAATAATAGTTTTTATAAGAATTAAAAAGAAAAGCTTTGAGAGAATAAATGGTGCCCGGGGCCGGACTTGAACCGGCACGTCATTACTGACGAGGGATTTTAAATCCCTTGTGTCTACCAATTCCACCACCCGGGCATCGGGCTGCTTTCGCATGTGGAGAGTTATCTTTCGATAATGGAGGCGGAACCCGGAGTCGAACCGAGGTAGACGGATTTGCAATCCGCTGCATGGCCACTCTGCCATTCCGCCTAAATGTTCCAAATAAATTGGAGCGAGTAACGAGGTTCGAACTCGTGACCTCGACCTTGGCAAGGTCGCGCTCTACCAGCTGAGCTATACTCGCGTTAAATTATTTAGAGTAAATGTTAAGTTGGAGCGAGTAACGAGGTTCGAACTCGTGACCTCGACCTTGGCAAGGTCGCGCTCTACCAGCTGAGCTATACTCGCGTTCCGTTTAACATTTTTAAGTTAAAGATAAGTTGGAGCGAGTAACGAGGTTCGAACTCGTGACCTCGACCTTGGCAAGGTCGCGCTCTACCAGCTGAGCTATACTCGCGTTCCATAAATCTTTAACATTAAAACCAATTTGGAGCGAGTAACGAGGTTCGAACTCGTGACCTCGACCTTGGCAAGGTCGCGCTCTACCAGCTGAGCTATACTCGCATCAAATTGATTCTAAAATCAATGGTGCCCGGGGCCGGACTTGAACCGGCACGTCATTACTGACGAGGGATTTTAAATCCCTTGTGTCTACCAATTCCACCACCCGGGCATCGGGTTTTGCGTTGCAGATAAAATCAAATTGGAGCGAGTAACGAGGTTCGAACTCGTGACCTCGACCTTGGCAAGGTCGCGCTCTACCAGCTGAGCTATACTCGCGTTCCATGTTGCTTTTTAATTCAACTGAAAGAAATAAAGGTCGCGCCTTTAAGTTTTATCAGCTGAGTTATACTCGCATCAATTGATTCTAAAACCAATGGTGCCCGGGGCCGGACTTGAACCGGCACGTCATTACTGACGAGGGATTTTAAATCCCTTGTGTCTACCAATTCCACCACCCGGGCATCGGGCTGCTTACGCATGTGGAGTGTTGAGAAATGGAGGCGGAACCCGGAGTCGAACCGAGGTAGACGGATTTGCAATCCGCTGCATGGCCACTCTGCCATTCCGCCGACGTATAAAAGATTGGAGCGAGTAACGAGGTTCGAACTCGTGACCTCGACCTTGGCAAGGTCGCGCTCTACCAGCTGAGCTATACTCGCATTCCAAAGTAAGCTATTCACTCACTTCTTTTATCGTTTTGAGGCATACTGCCCTCTCAACACGGACGCATTCTACAGATCTTTAATAATGCGTCAATATAAAAAATGAATGTTTTTAATCGTTTGCTCAATTTTTATCTAAACTGCTGCCTATATAGCCGTAAAATATCAAGATTTAATCAATTCAGACTTTGCCGCATTCAAATATGCCAGCATTGACGTCACAGTTAATAGCGTTGCAATTGCCAAAAGGGCATAACTTAACATGGTCATCCAAGGCGCATATTGCCAAATCAAACCAATAATGGCTAACATTTGTGCAGCGGTTTTAAACTTACCCATATTACTCACTGCCACATTGCCTCGCTTGCCTTGCTCGGCCATCCATTCTCTCAGTGCAGATATCACAATTTCGCGGCTTATAATGATAAGCGAAGCCAAAGTAATAAAGATGTTTTGATAGTGAGTGGCTAAAACAACCAGAGCCACACTGACCATAACTTTATCTGCAACAGGATCTAAGAACGCCCCAAAAGGCGTTGATTGATCGAGTTTTCGTGCCAAGTAGCCATCAAGAATATCGGTTACCGATGCTAGCCAGAAAATAAAGGCGGCAGCAAAAAAAGCCCATGAGTAAGGCAAATAAAACACCACTGCAAAAACAGGGATAAGTAACAATCTAAATGTTGTTAAGGTATTAGGAATATTCCACATAACTACTTTGTGTATCTTTTTATATAGTGTTGCATGATCAATTAGGCTTTGTCATGCAAATGATTAAATATCTTTTCAGCCATATCTTGGCTGATCCCAGGCACTTGATTTAACTGCGCTATAGTAGCCGATTTTACACCTTGCATACCACCTAAGTATTTTAACAAGGCTTGTCGACGTTTCTGCCCTACTCCTTCTATTTCTTCTAACAAAGATTGAGTTCGCTGTTTTTGTCGTTTGTTTCTATGTCCTGCTATGGCAAAACGGTGTGACTCGTCACGTATGTGCTGAATTAAATGCAAAGCAGGTGAATCAGAATCCAAATTTACGGTTCGTCTGCCGCCATCTATTAGTAAAGTCTCAAGACCGGGCTTTCGGCTTGTGCCTTTCGCAACACCAACTAATAATGGCATTTTGCTGTGCGGCCAATCTTCAAAAAATGCTTCTGCTTTGTTGAGCTGCCCCTTACCGCCATCTATAAAGATAACGTCCGGAATTTTTTCTTCATCTTTTAACTTGCCATAGCGCTTATTCAAGGCAAATGCCATTGCAGCATAGTCATCACCAGGTGTGATCCCCGTGACGTTGTAGCGACGATATTCTTTATTATTTGGTCCACTGCCATCAAATACCACACATGAAGCAATGGTGTTTTCACCCATAGTATGACTGATATCGAAACACTCCATACGGTTGATATCGCTCAGCTGTAATGCTTCTTTTAAAAGTGCATAGCGTTTAGTTATCGAATCTTGCGCGTTTTGTTTTACAACAATGCTGTTGAGTGCATTTTTATTTGCAAGTGCGAGGTATTGTGCACGTTCAGAACGCACCGATGCCTTTAGCTCCACTTTTTTATCTGCCAGTTGCGATAGCGCATTGATGAGTTCGTTTTGCTCTTGTAGTTCAAAAGGCAACACTATTTCTTTTGGGATCTGTCGTTGCGTGCCCGCGCCTACATAATATTGTCCAATAAATGACGTGACAATTTCGTCTTGTTGAGAGTCTTTAGGCACTTTAGGAAAGTAGCTCTTGCTCCCCAGTACTTTATGGTCTCGCACCATTAATAAATGAATGGCACAAATGCCGTTTTGCTGCTGGAAACCAATAATGTCTATTTCACCTAGGTTACCCGCCACAAACTGCTGTTCTTGCATCTGCCTTAGAATCGCAATTTGATCTCGCACTTTTGCCGCGAGCTCAAAGTTCAAGGCCATGCTGGCCTGTTCCATCTTTTCAACTAAAGTCGCGATAACTTGGTGTGATTTGCCTGACAAGAACTGTTTTACCAGTTCAACCTGCTCTGTATATTCACCATCAGAGACTTTACCCACACAAGGCGCAGAACAACGCTTTAATTGGTATTGCAGACACGGACGACTGCGGGCTCGATAATAAGCGTCTTCACATTGACGCACAGGGAAAATCTTTTGCATTAAGCGCAAACTTTCAGACACGGCTGCGCTGCTCGGGTAAGGGCCAAAGTAATCCCCTTTTTGTTTTCTGCTTCCTCGGTGAAAAGCTAATCTGGGGTGCTTATGCCCGCTTAAGAAAATATAAGGATAAGACTTATCATCTCTTAATAAGATGTTGTATCTGGGTTGATACTGTTTAATGAGGTTATTTTCTAGAAGCAGTGCTTCGGTTTCAGTATTAGTGAGCGTTACCTCTATATTGGCAATGTTGCTTACCAGTACTCGGGTCTTAGCGTCGGGAATGTTGCTACGAAAGTAACTCGAAACACGTTTTTTTAAGTTTTTCGCCTTTCCAACATAAATAACCTGATGCTGCGCATCGTACATACGATAAACACCAGGTTCTGTAGATAATGTTTTTAAAAAGGCTTTTGAATCAAATACTGCCATTAAAAATGATTAGTTCGATGTGTCTATATCGATCATTTTATGGCGAATGGCCAAATGTGTCAGCTCTACATCACCGCCAACATTTAATTTTTCAAACATTCGATAACGATAGCTGTTCACTGTTTTCGAACTTAAGTTAAGTCTGTCTGCAATATCTTGTGCTTTTTCACCTTTGGTGATCATCAGCATGATTTGCAGTTCACGCTCAGACAAAGACTGAAATGGGTTCTCATCATTACGACCGCTAAACTGCGCAAGCGCAATTTGTTGAGCAATTTCAGGCGCAATATATCGCTGCCCTGAATTTACAGCACGAATAGCATTGATCATTTCGTCAGAGCCCGTCCCTTTGGTCAAGTAGCCCTGTGCACCCACTTGCATCACTTTGCTTGGGAACGGATCTTCACAATGAACCGTTAATACAATTACCTTAATATCAGGGTTGTATCGACAAATCTTTTTCGTCGCCTCAAGACCGCCAATCCCCGGCATATTCATGTCCATTAATACAATATCAGGGTTATTGTCACGACAGAATTTAACTGCCTCTTCACCCGTTTTAGCTTCGCCGATGACTTTAAAGCCACGAACATCATCGAGAATTCGTTTGATGCCGGTTCTAACTAACTCATGATCATCAACTAATAACACATTAATCAATGGCACACCCTCACAGAAAATTTGGTAATCGCAATCACTAAAATAGCAATTCGAGGTTAACACATAATTATGTAAAAAATAACGATTAAACTTTTGTATTAGTTAAAAAACCATACTAAAGAACCAAAAAAGGCCAGAATGTGACTCCTGACCTTTTGGTGTTCAAAAACAAATAATTGTTAGATTATTTACTCTGCTCTGAGAACTTATTTACCCATAAGGCAATCACACCATCGCCGGTGACATTACAAGCCGTACCAAAGCTATCTTGAGCAAGGTAGAGTGCAATCATAAGTGCAACTGCTCCCTCTGAGAAACCAAGCATTGAAGTCAGTAAACCCAGAGCCGACATTACCGCGCCGCCCGGTGCACCAGGCGCTGCGATCATCACCACACCTAACATAAAGATAAATGGCAAAATACTGGTAATGCTTGGCATTGACATCTCTGGTGACAATAACATCACCGCCATCGCACAAGTCACGATCGTAATCGTTGAACCAGAAAGGTGAATAGTTGCACATAAAGGCACAGAGAAGTTAGCGACTTCATCTTTTACGCCATTGGCCTTACTCGCTCGTAAAGATACAGGAATTGTCGCCGCACTAGACATAGTACCTATCGCAGTAAAGTAAGCCGGTAACATGTTCTTGACTAATTCAATTGGGCTGCGCTTTAACAAAATACCCGAACCAATGAATAAAACAGATAACCACAACCAATGCATTACTACCGCTGCAACTAAAACAATACCAAACGTGCTTAACGTATCAGCCACTGTGCCTGCAACAGCCATTTCAGCAAATACACCCGCAATATAAAAAGGAAGAGCTGGAATAATCACTTTCGCAAGTAAGGCATCAATAACATCACGGCCTTGATCAACCACATTCTGTAAGTCTTTCAATGCCAGTTGACTGATACCAATACCAAAGATGAATGCAGCTGCCAGTGCAGTCATAACGCCCATCAAAGGAGGGATTTCAATATTAATAAAGCTTTTCAGCTCAGTTGCCTGAACGGCTTGATACGTCGTTGTACCTTCGAAAAATGGCACAAATGCGTTTACCAACAAAAAGGCTAATGTGCCCGCTAAAATAGTTGAGCCATAGGCAAAGCCGACTGTCTTACCTAATAGGTGCCCTGCACCTTTAGGTAAACCTGCAATACCTGAGGCAATGAAAAACAAGATAATTAAAGGAATGGTAAAACTAATTAATTGACCGACAATCACTTTAAATGTGTAAAGTAGCTCTACTAGCGGTAAAGGTAGATATGAGCCCACCACAATACCTGCGGCGATACCGGCAAGTAACTTCAAAATTAACGACATAAATTATCCCTGATAAAAACGATGCGCCGTTTTAACATGTTTTACAGAGAATTTGTTATAAATTCGTTATTCTTCATCAGAATTACTACAAAGGGTACACGCCGAGACACTTAACTTAAAAAAAGGTGCCTCTAACGATTATGCATTGTTAACAAACCTCGAGTGCTATTTAATTTATGCTAATTTCTGGTGCTACAAATTACCGCAATAATGTTAAAAACTTCTCTGTCGATTATCTGTGCAGCAATACTCGCTGCTTCTGGTCAATCAATTGCCTCTGAATCACTGCCTTTTATTGACGCTACGGCTGAAATAGATGGCAAACTTAACGAAGCTGTTTGGCAACAAGCTAAAAGAATAACCATTAACAATGTTACATGGCCGCAAGAAAACATTGCGAGTCCAATTGAAACAACGGCTTACGTATTTGAAAATGGCACATCCTTATTCATTGCTTTCGATGCAAAAGACCCAAACCCTGAACTTATCCGCGCCTTCTATCGAGACCGTGACAGTGCATGGAATGATGACCTTGTTGGTATCAAAATTGATTCATTTAACAACAGCTTGAGTGCTTATCAATTATTTATTAACCCGCTCGGCGTACAACAAGACTCTATCGAAAATGAACTAACGAAAAGCGAAAATAGCTCTTGGAATGGTATTTGGGATAGCGCTGGCACCATCCATAAGGGTGGTTATTACGTGGAGGTTGAAATTCCCTTAAGGGTTTTGAACTTTGATGACAGTATAGATACAAAAACCATGGCGATGGAGTTTTTAAGGTTCTACCCACGAGACCAACGTCTTCGTATTTCGAGTATGCAAATTGAACATGCCAATAATTGTTGGATTTGCCAAATGCCTGAATACACAGGTTTTAAGCAAGCCAAACAAGGCAACAATTTTGCACTTATTCCATCACTGGTTGCAGGTAAAGAACAAACACGTGATATTGATGGCAATGAAGCTGGCGAATGGGTTGATGAGGATAACGTCGAGCCAAGCTTAGATGTAAAGTGGGCTATCACCCCAGATATGACACTTAACGCGACTCTGAATCCTGATTTTTCTCAAGTGGAAGCCGATACAGGCCAGTTGAGTGTTAACAATAGCTTTAGTTTATTCTTCCCTGAGAAGCGCGCTTTCTTCTTAGATAACGCAGACTACTTCTCGTCACATTTAAACCTGATCCACACTAGAAACATTGCTGCACCTGATTATGGCATGAAGTTTACCAGTAATAAGCAAGGTCATACTGTCGGTGCCTTCATCGCTAACGATGAAAAGCTAAATGTGATGATCCCGGGTAACTTAGGCTCTCGCGTTGTTTCATTTGACCAAAAAAGCGAGAACTTAGCATTAAGGTACCGCTATGACTTTAATAATGCGTTATCTGTCGGTACCACAACAACGGCAAGGCAAAGTGATGATTATAGTAACCAAGTTGTTAGCTTAGACAGCAAGTATAAGCTTACCAATAACGATATTTTCAAAGCTCAAGTGTTACTTTCTGATACCGACTATACGCAAGCTTTTGTTGATGAACTGTGTAATGGTGAACAAGGTGACTGTCAAAAGCCATCTCAACCAGAATGCAAAATCAATTCTGATTGTGACTTAAATGAAAGTACATTGCGTGTTCTTAATAAAGAAGATACTAAAGGGCTGGGTTACTTATTAAATTATGAGCATAACGAAAAGCATTGGCGTGCTTTTACCAGCTATCAATACCGAGATAAAGGCCTGCGTTCTGATTTAGGTTTTATGTCACAAATCGACTTCAATAAGTTTTTGGTCGGTTATGAGTATCGTTGGTATGGCGATGAGAACACTTGGTGGAACCGTGCTAATTGGTATACGGATTGGGACATTACGCATAACGACAATGACGAGTTGTTAGAGAAAGAAGTACAAACTAACTTCTCTATAAATGGTCCACTGCAAAGTCATATTAATACAGGTGTAGAACACAGAAAACGCACAGGTCTTCGCCATAATGAAGCGAGTCTTGCCATTGACGGAAACACAGACTTGTTCACCGAAAACAACCTGTGGACCTATATGGAAATGAAGCCGGTATCTGGTGTGTTTACCAGCCTTAATATTAGCACTGGTAACAAAGTTGACCTTGCTAACAACCGTCTAGGAGAACAGTTCAGAGTACGCCCTGTCATTAATCTGAATTTAGGCAAGCATTTTGAACTACGATTCAGACATACTTATCAAACATTAGAAGCAGATGGCGCTGATGTATTCACTGCCAATTTGACTGATGTACGAATGACCTATCAGTTTAATTTAAATAGCTATTTAAGATTAGCTGTGATTAAAACAGACATTGAACGCAACCCAAGTAATTACATTGACTCAGTTGATGCCACTTATAAAGGATTAAGCACACAGCTACTTTATTCTTATAAGTTAAACCCTCAAACCGTGTTCTTTGCTGGCTTCTCTGATAGTGGCTATCAAGATGATGAATTAGAAGAAATTACAAAGGATTCAAAGACTTTCTTTATGAAGTTTAGCTATGCTTGGTTAATGTAATGTAAAGCATATAAAACAAACTTTTTATACTTTTCGGCTATAAGCATATTTGATATATCTTATAGCCAATCTTTCCTTCTGTTTTTGTCCGACCTCAGTAAAGTGAACACTAATTAAATCTAGATCATGAAAGAGAACACAATGTCTAAAATCTTTGCAGATAATAGCCTAACTATTGGCAACACTCCGATCGTTAAATTAAACCGTGTAACGGGTGGTAACGTTTTCGCTAAAGTTGAAGCACGTAACCCAAGCTTCAGTGTTAAGTGTCGTATTGGCGCTTCAATGATCTGGGAAGCTGAAAAAGCAGGTACTTTAACTGAAGGCAAAGAAATCATCGAGCCAACATCTGGTAATACAGGTATCGCACTTGCGTTTGTTGCTGCATCTCGTGGTTATAAACTAACGCTAACTATGCCAAACACAATGAGCCTTGAGCGCCGTAAGCTGCTTAAAGCGTTAGGCGCTAACTTAGTTTTAACTGAAGGTGCTAAAGGCATGAAAGGCGCTATCGAAAAAGCAAACGAGATCCTAGCGAGCGATCCAGAAAAGTACGTATTACTTCAGCAATTCGAGAATCCAGCTAACCCGAAAATTCACTTCGAAACAACGGGTCCTGAAATTTTTGAAGCGATGGAAGGTAAAGTTGACTTCTTCGTAGCGGGTGTTGGTACAGGTGGTACTATTTCTGGTACTACACGTTACCTTAAGCAAGAGAAAGGTCTTGATGTAAAAGCTATCGCGGTTGAGCCAGTTGATTCTCCAGTTATCACGCAAACACTTGCAGGTGAAGAAGTTAAGCCAGGTCCTCACAAAATTCAAGGTATTGGTGCGGGCTTCATTCCAGGTAACCTTGACTTAGAACTTATCGACGGTACTGAGCTAGTTTCAAATGAAGATGCAATTGAAATGGCACACCAACTAATGCGTGACGAAGGTATCCTAGTAGGTATTTCTTCAGGTGCTGCTGTTGTTGCAGCTAAACGCCTTGCTGAGAAGCCTGAGAACGCTGATAAGAATATTGTTGTTATTTTACCAAGTGCAACAGAGCGTTACCTATCAAGCCCTCTATTTGCAGACAAGTTCAGCGATCAAGAATTAGTTCAGTAATTCAATTACTGACTTTTTACACATAAGAAAGCCGACAATTGTCGGCTTTCTTCGTTTTTGCCTTTGCGTTTTCATCTGGGCTTCCTAAACTTAGAGTTAAGTTTTTATCAAACTAACGCCTTCATGCGACTATTTATTTTTATACTTCTCCTTTTTAGCGCCAATGCTGTTGCCGGCATGAATGTTGGCTATTTCAAAGATAACATCTATCAAGTTGTTCAAGGCAAAACATACAAAAATGGCTTGTTGTTTAATGCTAATGACTCAGAACCTGTTCACATCGTAACACTTGACTGGCCGCCTTATATTGGTAACCAACTATGTAATAAAGGCTGGGTGTTTCAATTTACCGTCGCTTTACTTATTGAGAGAGGTTACAGTGTTTATATCGAATTTTTACCTTGGGCGAGGGCTGTAAGAGCCACTGAGCTCGGCAAAGCTGATATTCTCATGCCTGAGTACTACATTGAAGATTCAGCCCCTTCAGACACTGTTGAGGGCAAAACCAGGCGAGAACTTCTCGCGCTTTCAAACCCCTTCCCCGGCGGGGAGATTGGTTTTTTAAAACGCAAAGGCGATGCTGATAGGTTTACCGGAAACTTACTGTCACTTAAAGGGCAAAAAATTGGAGTTGTCAGAGGGTATCAAAATACCCCTGAATTTGATGCCATGATGGACAACAATGAGTTTACTATAATTGAAGCTGTCGACGACTTGCAATTGGTCAAACTATTAGTTGGCAAACGTGTTGACCTCATCATTGGCGACCCCAAAGTGCTTAAATTTACCGTCAGTTACTCTGAACTGCCACGACCAGAAAAAGCAACCCTGTTAAGGAATATAGAACGTGAAACCCATTCGCTTCAGTACAATAACCTCTATTTTGCATTGAGCAAGCAATCTTCTCGCTGGCGAACATTGCTGGGCGACATCAATAAAAGCCTATATCAATTCAACAACAGTGGTGAAACAGATCGGATCGTCGATATGGGGATCACTGAGTGTTACTAAATTCCATATTTGCTGACATTTAGTTCGATTAAAACTGTCTTTAAGCACTTTTTTATAAAATTTTATTTAACTTTAACTATTCATTATTTAAACTAAACAAAATTTCAGTTTAATAGGAATAGTATGAAAAACTTTCTCGTTATTTTTTCACTGATCTCACTTTTATTCGCAACTAGCTTCGATGCTGAAGCCCGTAAGAAGTTCGGTAAAAAGAAATCAGGAAAAACGCACAGCACTTCAACTACTCAGCAAAAACAACAAGTTGATACAAAAAGCTTACCTGCAAAAACAGCTGGTAAATCAAGTAAAAAAGGCATAATGGCCGGTGTACTTGGTGGCTTATTAGCAGGTGGTTTAATTGCAGCCATGATGGGTGATGATTTTGAAGGCTTCCAGTTCTTAGAAATGATCCTACTAGCGATTGCCGCATTTGTTATTTTCAAGCTGATCAAAGGCATGATGGCAAAGCGCCAGCAGCCACAAATAGCAGGTGGACCTCAATTTGGTCAGCAGCAACAATTCCAACAGCAGCCGCAGCAGTTCCAATCGCAGCAGCCTCTACAGTCTTCAGGTGGTTTCGGACAGCAAAATGATGTGCCATTTAACCTGCCTAAAGATTTCGATGTTAACGGCTTCTTACAAGGCGCACGTGACCACTACCACACAGTTCAACAAGCGTGGAATGACAAAGACTACAACAAAATGGCTGAGTACCTAAGCCCAGCATTAGTTGAAGAATTTAAAGCTGAGCGTGAACAACATGACAGTGTTGCAACTGAAGTAATGTTTGTTGATGCACAACTTGTTCGTGCAGACACGCACCCACATGTTTGGGAAGTGAGCATTATGTTTAAAGGTAAATACCGTGACCTTGGTGACAATCAAGAAGAACCAATTCATGAGATTTGGCACTTAGAGCGCCAAACTCAAGGTGATGCACCTTGGTTAATCGTTGGTGTTGAAGACCTGATTGATTAATTTATCAAAAATACTAAAACGCCTCTAAATGAGGCGTTTTTTATGCCTGAGTTTTAGTCCCACTCATAATACGCTTTACTTTAGTTTGCATTTTAACTTCTAGCTTCTATTCAAAATAAAGCGCCAGAAAATAAAAAACCCCAGCTTACGCTAGGGTTTTATTTATAAATCAGGTGAGACTAGATCAGCTATTCTTTGCTTGTTCCTACTTCTACACGTGTCTTTAACTTCTGCCCAGGGCGGAAAGTTACAACACGACGCGCAGAGATTGGAATATCTTCTCCAGTTTTAGGATTACGTCCTGGTCTCTCTTTTTTGTCTCTTAGATCAAAGTTGCCAAAACCAGAAAGCTTTACCTGCTCTCCTTTTTCCAGCGCTGAGCGGATTTCTTCAAAAAACGCTTCAACTATGTCTTTGGCATCCTTTTTGTTCATCCCCAATTTTTCAAATAGGTGTTCAGCTATGTCTGCTTTAGTAAGCGCCATATCTAGTCCCTCAACGATGCATTAAATTTGTTGGCAAGTTCTGCCACCACGTTTTCTACAAGCGTATTGATATCATTCTCTTCGAGCGTTTTATCAGCTGCTTGCAATGTAAGAGCTATCGCTAGGCTCTTAAAGCCCGGCTCAATACCTTTGCCCTTGTACACATCGAATAAGTTTAGGTCAACTAATTGATTTCCGCCAACTTTCTCAATGCTATTTAAAATATCGCCTATTTTTACGTCATCCGCAACTAAAATAGCAATATCTCTGCGATTTGATGGGAATTTTGACACGCTAACCGCTTCTGGCAGCTTACGAGCAACTAATGCATCTGCTTCAATTTCAAATACAAACGCTGCATTGTTTAAACCAAGAGACTTTTGAAGCTGAGGGTGAACAGCACCAATAAAACCAACTTTCTTGTCATCAAGGTAAATTGCAGCAGATTGACCTGGGTGAAGGCCATCATTTGCTTCGGCTTTGAATGAGAAACGGCTTACGTCATTTGTTAAAGCGATAAGTGCTTCTACATCACCTTTAGCGTCGAAGAAATCAACTGGCTTTGACTCAATTGACCAATGCTCGTTATGGGTATTACCGTAAATGATACCGCCAAGAACCGCGATTTGGCTCACACCATTTTCTGCAGTTTCATCTTTTAAGAACTTTAAGCCATGTTCAAAGAAACGTAAACGTGATTGCTGACGGTTTTGGTTATATACAACCGTATTGATTAAACCTGTCAGTAAGCTTACACGCATTGCCGACATTTCAATCGAAATTGGGTGCGGTAAGACTAGCGCGTCACTTTGCGGGTGAAGTTGCTGCTGTACTTTAGGGTCAACGAAGCTGTAAGTAATCGCTTCTTGGTAGCCACGCGCAACGAGCTCATTTCTGAATTTAGCAACCGGAAGCTTAGCTTCTTGGTGAGTCGTCATCTTAAGCGCTGCAGTCGGTGCTACATTTGGAATGTTGTTATAACCAAATACACGCGCCACTTCTTCGATTAGGTCTTCTTCGATGCTGATATCGAAACGGTAGCTTGGCACTTTTGCGTTCCAAGTGTCGTTTGCAAATTCAACCGTTAGACCTAAGCGAGTTAGGATATCTGTTACCTTAGCATCTTCAATGTGATAACCGATAACACGGTCTAAACGCTCACGACGAAGTGTTACTGACTTCTCAGCAGGCAAGTCTGCTTCAGATACTGCTTCAACAACTGGACCCGCTTCACCACCTACAATCTCAAGAAGTAATGCTGTTGCGCGTTCCATAGCATCGCGTTGCAGTTTAGGGTCAACACCACGTTCATAACGGTGTGATGCATCTGTGTGTAAGCCATAGCTACGCGCTTGACCTGCAATCGCCAGTGGTGCGAAGAATGCACTTTCAAGTAAGATGTCTTGCGTACCTTCTTTAACACCTGAGCCTTCGCCACCAAAAATACCTGCCATTGCTAGCGCTTTGTTATCATCCGCGATAAGTAACGTTGAAGGGTTAAGTTTTGCCGTATTACCGTCAAGTAACACTAGCTCTTCATTTTCGTTTGCGTTACGAACCTTAATACCACCTTCAATAGCTGCTAAATCAAATGCATGCATTGGGTGACCAAGCTCAAG
This sequence comes from Pseudoalteromonas sp. AWM4_233, assembly GCF_056158285.1. Classification (NCBI taxonomy): domain Bacteria; kingdom Pseudomonadati; phylum Pseudomonadota; class Gammaproteobacteria; order Alteromonadales; family Pseudoalteromonadaceae; genus Pseudoalteromonas; species Pseudoalteromonas sp. AWM4_233. The sequence goes on from NZ_JBSWSZ010000001.1 coordinate 2,631,151, forward strand.
TAACACATAGTTTGTAACGTCAACAACTGGGTCGATTGAACGTACGCCTGAACGACGAAGCTTTTCAACCATCCAAAGTGGAGTTGTCGCTTCTAGATTAATACCTTTAATGATACGGCCTAAGTAACGAGGACAAGCTTGGCTGTTCACAAGCTCAATCTTAATCGTGTCTTCAATCGTTGGCTCAACGGCTGCAATTGAAACTTCTGTTACGTCTTGGCTATTCAATACACCAACTTCACGTGCAAGACCTTTAATACCTAAACAGTCACTGCGGTTCGCTGTTAGGTCAACGTCGATTGTCACGTCATCAAGGTTAAAGTATTCACGAATACATTGACCAATTGGTGCATCTGCTGGAAGTTCTAAAATACCGTCAGAGCTATCAGCCATGCCTAGTTCTTCAAACGCACATAACATGCCGTGAGAGGGTTGGCCACGAAGCTTGGCCTTTTTAATTTTGAAGTCGCCCGGTAATACCGCACCAACTTTAGCAACTGCAACTTTTAGGCCTTGGCGACAGTTTGCTGCACCACACACGATGTCTAGCAGCTCGTCTTCACCTACATTGATTTTTGTCACGCGTAATTTGTCAGCATCAGGGTGTTGACCACACTCAACCACTTCACCAATCACAACGCCACTGAAGTCACCGGCAACGGCATCCACACCATCAACTTCAAGGCCAGCCATTGAAAGTTGTTCAGAAAGAGCCTCGGTATCGATAGCTGGATTTACCCACTCACGTAACCACTTTTCACTAAATTTCATATTTCTTTCGCTCTTATCTGAATTGGTTTAGGAATTTCATGTCATTTTCGAAGAACGCACGTAAGTCGTTCACACCGTAGCGAAGCATAGTTAAACGCTCAACGCCCATGCCGAATGCAAAGCCAGTGTATTTTTCTGGGTCGATGCCAACAGACTTGAGTACGTTTGGATGCACCATGCCGCAACCTAATACTTCTAACCATTTACCGTTTTTACCTTTTACATCTACTTCAGCTGAAGGCTCTGTAAATGGGAAGTAAGACGGACGGAAACGGATTTCCATGTCTTCTTCAAAGAAGTTGCGCAAGAAGTCGTGCAAAATACCTTTCAGTTCAGTAAAGCTCACGTCAGTATCAACCATTAGGCCTTCAACTTGGTGGAACATTGGCGTGTGTGTTTGGTCGTAGTCGTTACGGTAAACACGGCCAGGAGAGATAATACGAAGCGGTGGCTGTTCAGTTTCCATAGTACGGATCTGTACACCACTTGTTTGCGTTCGTAAAACTAACTTAGGATTAAAGTAGAAAGTATCGTGATCAGCTCGTGCTGGGTGATGCTCAGGAATATTTAGTGCATCAAAGTTGTGGAAGTCGTCTTCAACTTCAGGACCAGATTTAACAGCAAAACCTAACTCGCCAAAGAAAGTTTCAATTCTTTCAATTGTACGAGTTACTGGGTGAATGCCACCTGTCGGCATTACTCGACCTGGTAAAGTCACATCAATTGTTTCTGCAGCCAGTTTCTTTTCAAGCTCAGCAGCAACCAGTGCTTCTCTCTTTTCGTTGATTGCGTCTTGTACTTGCGTTTTAGCTTTGTTGATCACTGCACCCGCGTCTTTACGCTCTTCTGGTGCTAATTTACCTAAAGTCTTTAAAAGACCTGTGATCTCACCTTTTTTACCAAGGTATTTTACGCGTACATCTTCAAGATGCGCAATTTCGCTCGCGCTCGAAACGGCTTCAAGCGCTTCGGCTAAGATATTCTCTAAGTTCATTTTCTACCTGATCTTTATTGAGGTAATTTGCTGTTTATTAATCGACAATGATAACTGAAAGCAAGGGCTGGATTCTAGCCCTTCTACAGTTTTAAAGTGGCTTTTATGAAAGGAATTGTGAGTTTTCTTTGTGCAGCCATGGATGCATGATCGAGTCTGTCTAAAATATCGAGTAAAGTGCGCATATCACGGCTTAATCTGGTTAGTAAAAAGCGCGCACATTCATCGGTTAACTCAAGACCGCGCATGTTAGCGCGTTTAACTAATGCTTCTGCTTTATCATCATCACTCATAGAGCGAATTTGGAAAGTTGTGCCCCACTTTAGACGAGACTCTAAATCAGGTAAATTGATATGTAGCATGTCTGGCAGTAAATCTGCCGTGACCACTAAGCACTTACCTTTTTCATTAAAACGATTGAAAAAGTTAAATAGCGCTTTTTCCCACACATCAACACCAGCAACTAAGTGCACGTCATCTATACACAGTACATCTAAAGACTCTAAACCATCGAGTACTTCTGGGCCAAAACTGATCACTTCTCTAAGACTCAACAACATAGTCGATAAGCCTAACTCTTGTGCCGCAATGCAAGTAGCATAGAGTAAGTGAGATTTTCCTGAATCAGCTAAGCCACATAAATAAGTAAACTGAAAATCTTCATTGCGATTTTCTAATGTCGCCTTTAAGTGGTTCACCTCAAGAGACTCTTCCCCACCAAAATAGGCACTGAATGTTTCATCATCAGGTAAAGTTACTGGCAAAGCCATTTGCATTGGCTCTAGTTGCATTATTCGCCTACCCATGAATACTTGAGGTTGTGGCTATCTTCAAGTTGATAAAAAGCTCTTGGGTCTACAAACGGTGTAAAGCTTCGCTCGAGTTTTATCGCTTTAACTAAGTCTGTGACATCAGAGGTGTGCTCAACTAAAAACTTTACCGCATCGTTCGTGCGTTCGATGACGTCCACTTCAACAACAGTACTGATACTAATAAGCTGCCTTCTCGCCTGCTCTATGGTCACAAAGTCAGAGAGTTTATCGACTGTCAGTACTGAGCTTGCTGATGCGTAAGTTTTATTTGGATCAATAGCAAACTGCTTAACCAAAGCATCAGAAAAATTATTAACCATTTGAATCAGTACCTGCTGCTTGTCGCCTACCAATTGATTCGATTCAAATAATTCAGCATCGGTATAGCGCCACTCAAGTTGCCAGAAATCACTGGCTTCTGGTTTGAACATTCTTGCTGTGATCACGCGCTCAGCTTGATAACGCATCGACGCAATTTCAACTGGTTCTGAAAAATTGCCCCACACTTCAGCTATACCGACTTTGCTTCTATCTTCTAAATCCATTAGTGGCACAACCACTGGGACGCCCCAATCCTGGGCCGTATCATAAATAAGACGTTCTAACTGAGGGTAGCTTTCTTGGGTCACGAAGTCTCTACGAAAACCATCTTCAATCGCAAGCCAAATGGCAATTTTAGGTCGCCTATTACCCCATAAAGGTAGATTTGCATCTTGAACTAACTCTTCGACTTTTTGCGCTTCGAATTTTACTTTTATCTGTAATTCACCATCACGCGTTTCTAGATACTCATACTTCAACATATAGTCAGAAATAGAGCGCATCGCTTGGCGGATTAAAGGGTGAGAGTTTACTTCAGACTTACCTGTAAGCTTTTTGATCACATTAGTAAGCGCCGCTTTACTGGCATCAACGCGACTGGCACGCGTTTTATCATCGATGTAGAGCGTACTCTCATAAAGGTCTAATACCTCTATCGCCTTAACTAGGCTTGGAGTGAGTAAACAACATAGAAGTAACAGTCTTAGGATCATATCAAGGTATTTAAAAAACGTTTGAGTTTGATCCTAAAGCAACTAAAAGATAAAGCAAGTTAAACCTATTGCTCATGACTCATGGCAAAGTGAACTTGGTTTTTGCCTTTGTTTTTAGCTGCATACAAAGACTGATCAGCTTGATGAAGTAAATTTTCAGCGGTAAATTGTTGAGTATAATTCCCTGCCACACCAATGCTACAGCCACAATTAACGACTTGTTCAGACTCTAATTGTATCGGCTGTTGAATACTACGTAGTAATCGTTGGCAAAGCTGTTCAAGCACACCAAAGTGTAACGGCTCCATCAGTAAGACCACAAATTCATCACCACCAATTCTGGCAACCAAATCATACCCTCTCACTTCACTGGTCAGCCTTTGTGCAACAGTTCTTAAAACCAAATCACCACTTTTATGACCAAACTCATCGTTTATCGGTTTAAAATCATCTAAGTCTAGATACAACACATACACTTCTATTTTGTTTCGTTCAGATTTAGAGGCTAACCGTGACAGCTCTTTGAATAGGTATTTCCGATTCGCCAAGTTTGTGAGGTTGTCATGAAGAGATTCATATTCTAGTTGTGATTGCAGCTTTTCGCTTTTCTCGACCTCATGCTGCAAGTCTTCTAAGCTTTGCTGAAGCTCTTGTGTTCTGGCTGCAACATGCTTTTCTAATTCGGCTTGGTAATCTTGCAAGGTTTGATTGGCTTCGAGCAACGCTTGTTGGTTATTAAATGCATCTAGCGCAGAAGATATGACATGACTAATGGTGTAAAGTACATCAACAATAACGCCAGAGTATTCATCATTACGACGGTAGGATTGAATTATGAAGGCGCCGAGAAAGTGATTTCGATTTTTCAGAGGAAAGCAAAGCCACTGCTGAGGAATTGTGCCTAGCACTTGTAATGTGCCAGCATCAATTAACTGCTGTATTTCTACATCAGTAAAATTACAGATTGTCTTTTGCTCTAACGCATAGGCTGTAAGTGTCTTTTTAATTTGTTCAAACTTAATATCTTCTAAATCTTCTGCCCGAATATCGTCTTTGACATCATGAAAGTACGGAAAAGACAGCTCACCATTATTTTTGAATAACACCACATAGAAATTATCGGCGTAAGTCACTTTTTGTAAAATACAATGGATGTCGAGTAGAAATCTCTGAATTGAGTCACTGGTATTTAAGCATGCAACAATATCAGTCATGCTATCTATGACATTGTTATCACTGGTAATGGTTAATTTGGCCATTTATATCCCTTGCATACTCATCTGGGCTACCCTAGATAAGTATAGTCCGTTAAGCTACGCTTCGTATTTAATTTAACTTAGAACATTTAACTGATTTTTCAAACCAACCTGAGACTTTATTCGTTTAATGAAGTCTGTCATAAAGTTGATTAGGAGCAATGATGGAATTTTTACATACTATGGTGCGCGTAAAAGACCTAGACGCATCACTCGCATTCTACTGTGATCTATTAGGCCTTCATGAAGTGAAACGTTATGACAGCGAAGCTGGCAGGTTTACGTTAGTTTATTTAGCGGCACCTGGCCAGCTTGAAACGGCGAAACAAACTTTTAGCCCAACGATTGAGCTAACTTATAATTGGGATTCTGAAGAATATACAGGCGGCAAGAATTTCGGACATTTAGCATTTTCAGTTGAGAATATTTATGAGCTTTGTCAAAAACTCATGGATGCTGGTGTCACAATAAATCGACCACCTCGTTGCGGCCATATGGCATTTGTTAAATCACCAGATGGTATTTCTATCGAGCTTTTACAAAAAGGTGACTATTTACCACCTCAACAGCCATGGGTAGATATGGAAAATACAGGTACCTGGTAACGTCAACACACTTGAAGGGGTTAACTGATCCCTTCAATTGTATCTGTCTTACCTAGTACCTGAATTGACAGTAAATCTTCTTTATAGGCATCAAGTGGGTCTTCATTCAAAACAAGGTAACTTTGAAAATCTCCCTCACTCTCTGAAGCCGCAGTACAAAAGGCTTGCATACTACTGCGTTGCTCTTTATTCCATCCTTTGCCTTTCATTACCGAGAACAGTTCTCTAAAAGGGGATAAAGGCTCAATTGGATACTCAGGGGCCATTTTAACCTTATAGTTGTCGCTATCAGTTGCTGGCTCAACACGCACTATTTTTACAGGCAATGAGTCGTCTTGGTAATAATCAATAATCGCTCTAGAGAATGTGTGTGTGTCATTCACCAATATCGAACTGAACCCTGCTTCTTCACTTTTACACAAGGTATCATCTATGGTGGAGAGCAAATGAGATACTTGCTGCTGTAACTGCTCTTCTGGAAAAACATCAATCAGCCACAGTAATTCCTTATCAAACAGCCCCCCTTGCTCATCTAATTGGTTCTTAAACGCAGTGAAATCTGTATAGGGTGAATCCCCTTTCTTTTTTAGCTCATTAAAAACCAGAGCTGCTGTGATGTCATTAATATAAGCTATCGGTAAATGCGCATCCAAAATACAAACTGGTCGGCATATGTCTAAGCTGTTCATGATTTGGTGGATTGCAGGCTGATTGCCTGAAATAGGCATTATGTTCGAATGTAGCCCATAACCAAGTAACCATTCTTTTTCAGATAAGCTTTTATCTAGATAAAGTAATGCCCTAGTAATATAACTGCCATTATAGTTCGGCATTTCTTTAAGCCATTCAATATGAAAACCAAATGGACCAAAGTTAAACCATTGCAACAGCAAAGAAGCTGTCACTAAATTCATATTCGTTTTTTGAAAACTTGGTATCACCGTTTGGTTTGGTGCAAGCTCAATAAAAGTGGCATTCATATTATGCTGATTTAAAAAAGACTTTATTTCATCAAGCGAAGCAAACCAATGTTCAGTTTGATCGCTTATCAATAAAGCCTCATATGACTCATCAGCACTATGCAATGTTTTATAAAACTTCCCGCCATGAAGTACCCTACTACTACAGCCATTTTTGTCTTGGCGTTGATTAATGAATCTATTTTGATGAGGGTGAGTAAGGGATTCGAATGAAATCAAACTAGATATTTTGTCGAGCAGCTTATCAAAAAACTGATGTTGTAGTGTAAATCGAAGATGAGTATTCGCAACCATAACTAACGCTCCCTGTTACGCAAATTGTTTTAATCAAGTGAGCAGTACATAGCAAAGAAAACCAATTTTTAGCAAAGTACAATTTTGCTATTTCGTTGTTCTCGGCAAATACTGCTACATTGCTCTATCTTCTGTATCCATACAGTCTTTAATAGGCAATTCCGACACTATAAGTGACAGCTTTAATCCCTAAAGTGATTGAACCTTTCTTTTGTACTTTAACTTTAAATTATCATGCAAATTTTGCAATTACACGATATTACAGGCGTAAAAAAACCAAGCGAATGCTTGGCTTTTTAAAGTATGTAGAGCAAGAAGTAACTGAAGTTAGATATACTCAACTTCAATAATTTCAAATTCAACGTCACCGTTTGGTGTTTTGATAGTTACTGCATCATCTAATTCTTTACCAATTAAGCCACGCGCAATCGGTGAATTGAACGAGATAAGATTGCTCTTGATGTCTGCTTCATCATCACCAACAATTCTGTAAGTTGTCTCTTCGTCTGTATCACAATTCACGATTGTCACTGTTGAGCCGAAAATAACTTTGCCGTTATTTTGCATCTTAGTAACGTCAATGATTTGTACAGTCGACAGTTTTGCTTCAATTTCTTGAATACGACCTTCACAGAACCCCTGCTCTTCACGTGCAGCATGGTATTCAGCATTTTCTTTTAAGTCACCGTGTTCACGGGCTTCCGCAATGTCAGCCACGATCTTAGGACGACGAACTGTTTTTAATTCGTTTAGCTCTTCACGTAGTAGTTGCTCACCACGTACTGTCATCGGAGTTTGTTGCATTGTCATTCTTTCCCAGAAGTACAGAAGTAAAAGCCCGGTAAAACCGGGCTTTAATATTTCAATTAATTGACTAAGTCTATATCACGATGCATAGACTAGGCAATGCTTCGACAATTAATTTACGCGCTTGTGTAGCTCTTGTACTGAAGAAACCGTTGCACGGTCATCTGCAGAGTTTGCTTTACAGTTAGCAAATGCAGCATTAAGCGTTGTTGTGTAGTTCACTTTGCCCTGTAGTGCACCACGACGAAGTACTTTAGAGTCTTCGATTGCTTGACGACCTTCAGTGGTGTTTACAATGTAGCTGTATTCACCATTTTTGATACGGTCAAGAATATGAGGACGACCTTCAAATACTTTGTTTACGCGACGTGCTTCAATACCTGCATCTTCTAATGCTTTCGCAGTACCGCCAGTTGCGTCTAGTTCAAAGCCTAATTCACGCATCGTACGAGCAAGCTCAACGATACGCTTCTTATCGCTGTTACGAACTGAAAGTAGCGCACGACCACCACGTGGCATTACGTTACCTGCACCAAGCTGTGCTTTAGCGAATGCTTCTGCGAATGTGTCACCCACACCCATTACTTCACCTGTTGAGCGCATTTCAGGACCACGCATTGGGTCAACGCCAGGGAACTTAGCGAATGGAAGTACCACTTCTTTTACGCTGTAGTAAGGAGGAATGATTTCTTTCGTTACACCTTGGCTTGCAAGTGACTGACCCGCCATACAACGCGCAGCTACTTTAGCAAGTGCAACACCCGTTGCCTTAGATACAAATGGTACAGTACGCGCTGCACGAGGGTTAACCTCGATTAGGTATACTTCGCCATCTTTAACAGCAAACTGGGTATTCATTAGACCCACAACGCCAAGCTCTAGTGCCATACGTGTTACTTGGTCACGCATGCGGTCTTGGATTTCAGGGCTTAATGAGTAAGCTGGTAGTGAACATGCTGAGTCACCTGAGTGAACACCTGCTTGCTCGATGTGCTCCATGATACCACCGATGATAACTTGCTCACCGTCACAGATAGCATCTACGTCGATTTCAATCGCGTCATCTAGGAAGCGGTCAAGTAGTACTGGCGCTTCGTTTGAAGCTTGTACTGCTTCTGTCATATAACGGCGTAAATCGTCTTCGTCATATACGATTTCCATCGCACGACCACCAAGTACGTATGAAGGACGTACAACAAGTGGGAAGCCGATTTCTTGAGACTTAGCGACCGCTTCTTCTAGTGAAGTTACAGTTGCATTCTCTGGCTGAAGTAGGTCTAAACGCTCAACCATTTGCTGGAAACGCTCACGGTCTTCAGCACGGTCGATTGCATCTGGAGAAGTACCAATGATTGGCACACCATTCGCCTCTAGCTCACGCGCAAGTTTAAGTGGCGTTTGACCACCGTACTGCACGATAACACCTTTTGGCTTTTCAACACGTACGATTTCTAATACGTCTTCTAGCGTGATTGGCTCGAAGAATAAACGGTCTGATGTGTCGTAGTCAGTAGAAACTGTCTCAGGGTTACAGTTAACCATGATAGTCTCATAACCATCTTCACGCATCGCAAGCGCCGCGTGTACACAACAGTAATCGAATTCAATACCTTGACCGATACGGTTAGGGCCACCGCCGATAACCATGATTTTGTCTTTGTCAGACGGGTTTGCTTCACACTCTTCATCGTATGATGAGTACATGTAAGCTGTGTCTGAGCTAAATTCTGCCGCACACGTATCTACTCGCTTGTATACAGGCAATACTTCTAAAGTATGACGCTTCTTACGAACTTCAGACTCGCTTACGCCTAGTAGTTCTGCGATACGCGCATCAGCAAAGCCTTTACGCTTTAAGCGACGTAAGAAATCTTTGTTAAGGCCAGCCATGCCGCCTTCAACTATTTTCGCTTCGTCTTTGATGATGTCTTCGATTTGCACTAAGTACCAACGGTCAATCTTAGTCAGTTCGAATACATCTTCAACGCTCATACCGTGACGCATTGCATCAGCAACATACCAAATACGCTCTGCACCTGGCTCACGTAATTCACGGACGATTTTTTCTTTCGCGCTAGGGTCATCTAATGCAACAACAGGATTGAAACCAGTCGCGCCAACTTCTAGGCCACGAAGTGCTTTTTGAAGAGACTCTTGCTGGTTACGGCCGATTGCCATAACTTCACCTACCGACTTCATCTGAGTCGTTAGACGGTCGTTAGAACCTGCGAATTTTTCGAAGTTGAAACGAGGGATCTTAGTTACAACGTAGTCGATTGACGGCTCGAACGAAGCAGGTGTTGCGCCACCTGTGATGTCGTTTTGAAGCTCATCTAGCGTGTAACCTACTGCTAATTTTGCAGCGATTTTCGCAATTGGGAAACCCGTTGCTTTTGAAGCAAGTGCAGATGAACGAGATACACGTGGGTTCATCTCAATGATAACCATACGGCCATCATTTGGATTTACACCAAACTGTACGTTTGAACCACCTGTTTCAACACCGATCTCACGAAGAACCGCCATCGATGCATTACGCATTAGCTGGTATTCTTTGTCAGTTAGTGTTTGTGCTGGTGCGACTGTGATTGAGTCACCTGTGTGAACACCCATAGGGTCGAAGTTCTCAATAGAACATACGATGATACAGTTGTCGTTTTTGTCACGAACAACTTCCATCTCGTACTCTTTCCAACCTAGTAAGCTTTCATCGATAAGAAGCTCGCTTGTAGGTGACAGATCAAGACCACGAGTACAGATTTCTTCGAATTCTTCCATGTTGTAAGCAACACCACCACCGGTACCACCCATAGTGAAAGAAGGACGAATAATACATGGGAAGCCGATACGCGTTAACGTGTCACGTGCTTCATCCATAGAGTGTGCGATCTCTGCGCGAGGACACTCAAGGCCAATGGCCTTCATCGCTGCATCAAAACGCTCACGGTTTTCTGCTTTGTCGATAGCATCTGCTGTTGCACCGATTAGCTCAACGCCGTGCTTTGCAAGTACGCCGTGCTTGTCTAGGTCAAGTGCACAGTTAAGCGCAGTCTGACCACCCATAGTAGGTAGTACAGCATCTGGCTTTTCTTTTTCAATGATACGTTCAACAACTTCCCAGTGAATTGGCTCGATATAAGTCGCATCAGCCATTTCTGGGTCAGTCATGATAGTTGCAGGGTTTGAGTTAACTAGGATAACTCGGTAACCCTCTTCTCTAAGTGCTTTACAAGCTTGCGCGCCTGAGTAGTCAAACTCACACGCCTGACCGATAACGATCGGGCCTGCACCTAAAATTAGAATACTTTGTATGTCGGTACGTTTTGGCATGGTTACTCCGCTCTAATTACGCTTTACGTGCTTGCATTAGTTCAATGAAATGGTCGAACAGTGGCGCAGCGTCGTGAGGACCTGGGCTCGCTTCTGGGTGACCTTGGAAGCTAAATGCTGGCTTATCAGTACGGTGAATACCTTGTAATGTGCCATCGAATAACGATACGTGCGTCGCACGTAAGTTTTCTGGTAGGCTTGCTTCATCAGCTGCGAAACCGTGGTTTTGTGCAGTGATCATAACAACATTACGGTCTAGGTCTTTAACCGGGTGGTTACCACCGTGGTGACCAAACTTCATTTTCACCGTTTGCGCGCCTGAAGCTAGTGCTAAAAGCTGGTGACCTAAACAGATACCAAAAATTGGCGTGTCTGTTTCAAGGAAAGTTTTGATTGCTTCGATTGCGTAAGTACACGGCGCTGGATCACCAGGGCCATTTGAAAGGAAGATACCATCTGGGTTTAGTGCTAACACGTCTGCAGCGGAGGTTTCTGCAGGAACAACTGTTAGTTTACAACCACGGTCTACTAGCATACGAAGGATGTTTTTCTTCACACCGAAGTCATAAGCAACAACGTGGAATTTTGCATCTTCATCAGCAAGTGTTTTAAAGCCCTCGCCAAGCGTCCAGCTTGTCTCGTTCCATGTGTACTGCTCTTTTGTACACACAACTTTGGCTAAATCCATACCTTTTAGGCCCGGGAAAGCTTGTGCAGCTTCTAGTGCCTTTTGCTCGTCAATATCACCAGCGATGATACAACCGTTTTGCGCGCCTTTATCACGTAAAATACGCGTTAACTTACGTGTATCGATATCTGCGATACCTAAAATATTGCGCTGCTTTAAGTAATCATCTAGTGATTGCTCGTTACGGAAGTTACTAGCAAGCAAAGGTAAGTCACGAATTACTAAGCCTTTAGCCCAGATTTTGTTCGCTTCTTCATCTTCGCTATTAGTACCCGTATTACCGATATGTGGGTAAGTCAGAGTTACGATCTGTTCTGCGTACGATGGATCAGTCAAAATTTCCTGATAACCAGTCATCGAAGTGTTGAATACAACTTCACCAACTGACATACCGTCAGCACCGATAGCTGTACCGCGGAACACTGTGCCGTCTTCTAGGACTAACAGAGCGGATTTAGTCAAGTTAACCTCCTAATGGTAAAAAACGGGACCCAGCCAACAAAGCCGGAATACCCGTTTAAAAAGCGCTTGGTAACACGCCACTTATAAAAATTTGGCAAATTCCAAGTATTTTAGATGAAAACTTGAGAAAGGTCTATGAGAAAACATTAAAAAATTAAAAATATCCCCTTTAACTGTTTTTTTACTTGAAACGGTTAAAAAAGTAACTTTTCTATCTAAATCCTAGCACATCTTGCATGGTATAAAGTCCAACAGGCTTGTCCTTTAACCAGGCTGCAGCCCTTACAGCGCCTTTAGCAAAGGTCATTTTAGAGCTTGCTTTGTGGGTTAATTCAAGTCTTTCGCCTTCTGCAGCAAAATAAGCCGTATGTTCACCTACTATGTCACCGCCACGCATGACAGAATAGCCAATCTCTTTTTGAGATTTTTCATGCTCATCTTGACTACGATCAAAGATAGCAACTTCATCATGATCCCAGCCTTTAGCCTCAGCTATCGCTTCACCAATCATTAAAGCAGTCCCCGATGGGGCATCGATTTTATGTCTGTGGTGCAACTCGAACACTTCAATGTCTACATCATCGCTCAGCGTTTTTGCAGCTTGTTTTACAAGGTTTTCTAATAAGTTGATACCCACAGAGAAATTACGAGAGAACACGATTGGAATATGTTTCGCCGCTTGTTCAAGCTCTGTCATATCTTCAGCGGTTAAACCTGTTGTGCCAATCACTAAGGGCGTTTTACGCGCTAGCGCTGTTGCTAAGTGCTTTTTCATACCCGCAGGTAAAGTGAAATCAATGGCTACATCGACGTCTTCGGCAATCACAGCTTCTGTTGAGAAAGCAACGTCCGTTTCACCCTGATTAATAAAATGCTGCACTTTAGTGCCAATTAAATCATGTTGGTCACGTACATAAGCCGCCGCGAGTGAAGTATTACCTGAAATAAGCGCTGCTTCACACAACACTTTGCCCATTCGGCCATTGGCGCCAAAAATTGCGATGTTAGTCATATTCATCCCCATTCAAATTTTCTGTGTTTATACAGAGTTTGTAGTCATAAATCATCTTTAAAAATTTCATATATTATGTTTTCTCCGAAACTAAAGTTAACCTTTTAACCTTCATCACAATGTAGAACTGAACTTCGATACTGAAGAGTTGCTTTAAGTAACTTATTTATTTTGATGGACTGAATTTATAGAAGTGGCAATATAATCGGTGCGTTTTTTAAATAAAAAAGCAAGCTTTACAACGAAGTAAAGCTTGCTTCTAACTATGCTATTGCTTTTACAAAAACCTTAAAGTTCAAGAAACATCAAAGTTATTCAGCATAAATAGCAATTACCAGTTATAGGTGTACTTCATCGAGAAAGTGCGGCCTCTACCCGGGATCGAGCTGGTATTGTTACCATTTCTTTGTAGCTGACTATAAACAGGGAAATACTGTTTATTGAACACATTTTCAATACCAAAAGTCAGCACGCCTTGCTCTAACTCTAGCTGGGAATTGAAATCAACAATGGTGTAACTTGTTACTTCTCTGCGACCAAATGCATTTTTCGCATCAATTCGATAGTCTTTCTCACCACTGCGCATCACTGTTAAGTTAGCTCGCCACACACTAGAAATGTCATAATTTAGCTGTGCGGTGAATTTACTTGGTGGAATACTAAAACCGTTCATTTGTTGAAATGCATCGGCATTTTGTGCTTTTTCGTCACCATTTATTTTGCTGTAGCTAAACTCTGCGCTTAAATCTTGATTGATGTCCCAAGTAGAAGTTAATTCAACGCCATCAATTTCAACCTCGTTTCGGCTGACTGACAATCCCATACCTTCACTTTTCACTCGGCCTAGATCAGACTCAGAAATAAAGTAAGCGGCACTAAAATCGAATGCACCTATTTCACCTCGCCAACCAATTTCTCTATCTGAAGACTCTATTGGTTTTAGTGAGGATTGGCTCAAATCAAACTGACTTGAAGCATAACGAATTTGCAGACCTATATCAGGCAACTCATAACCTTCATTAAATGCAGCATAAACGGTGTGGCTGTCATTGATGTCATAGGTTAGACCTAAGTTATAAACGGTTGAGTCATATTCATAACTACTGCCTGAGATAGCGATATTTTTGCCAAGTGTATTGAAGCTATCAAAGCTTGCATCTATTCGCTCAGTTCTTACACCACCTTCTAGACCAAATTCAGATGTCAACTCAGCTCTAACCTGAACAAAGGCAGCAGATGTCTGGTGACTAATTTCTGGTACGAATGCTTTGTCACCCGTTTCTTTGAACACCAAGAAACCACTATTGTCATATACCTCACCATCATATGTGGTGACAGGCATCTCACTGCGCTCATCTTGAAGATCAACACCCCAATCAAGTTCAATCGTATCGCTTAATTTAGAATTAACCGTTAATTTTGCACCGAAGTTTGAGCTTTCAAGATAGGTTTGTGCCAAATGGTTCCACGTTGCAAATGGTCGACCATCGAATGGCGCAAAGCGCGCATCATAATCTCGATAATACAGATTTGCTGAAAGTGCATGTTGCTCAGTGAGTTGGTTTTGATAACCGATGTTAAAAACCAAGTTATTAATTTGGTTTTGCTTGTCTAACTGTAAACCTTTAATCGATTGAGCCTTGTTGATATAAGGCAGACTTTTAATACTTGGATCTGAAGCAAAATCAGTATCTTGCTCCAGCACATAACTCAGTAAAGACATTGATAGTTGTTGCTGATCCCACGACTTACTGACCTTGATATCGAAACTATAAATATCGCTATCGAAGGTATCACCCTGACTCGGTTCAACGGCCAACCTATCACCTTCAGCATCCGAGAAGCTATCTACTTTTTCATAACTCCCCGCGACACGATATAACCAGTCGTTAACTTGTCCTGACAGTGATTGAGAAAGCATAAATGCGCCATTTTTAAGCTCTACACTTGATGTTGCCGCAGTCTCTTCTTGGCCACTTTTTGTGTAAATGTAGATTACGCCACCTGTCGCACCACTTCCATATAGTGCATTTCCACCGCGGAAGATTTCGACTCTTTCTACTTGCGAAGGGTGAAGATTATGAAGATCTCGAGAAATATTGCGGTTGGTATTCATCGGCACGCCATCGATCAATACCAACGCATTGCGACCTCTCAGCGTTGTACCAAAATTGGTCAATGCTGGAGTAGGAGGTGCCATTCCCGGCACCGTTTTAGCCAACACTTCTGCTATGTTTTGCGCACTTGAAAACTGCGTATTTAGCATTTCTTCATCAATCACAGATACATTTCGTGCTATCGAATTAAGATCTGAAGCCATACGTTCAGCTCGAATTTCGATATGCTCAATGTCATCTGCATAAACACGTTCTGATGCACTTGCTAGTAATAAAGAGATGCTGATACATAGCAGAGATTTTTGGTAAATCATTTTAGTCCTTAAAAATAAAAAAGATTATTATTTATATTTCGGGGACATACTATTCTAAATAAGAAGCATTATCAACTAATAGGTTAAGAGAAATATTGCAATTCGGTAAAGGGCGCGAAAATTGGTGACGCGTACTTTTAGGCGGTAATCGCTTCCCTGCATTCGCATGTTCAATGACACATTTAGGCGTTAATGCTCGACTTGGGTGAGTGCTAATAAACTCCACTTCATCATAATCTAATAAGATGCATGGCACTTTCGCTAACCCCAATCGGCATGCAACTAAGTGGCGATGGTGACCATCCATAATTGAATTGGTCTTTCTGTCTACTGTAATTGGCACTCTCCATAACTGTTCTTGTTCTACCTTTTGTTGCAACCAAACTGCTCGTTCTGGTAACACTTCTTCGTTAGGCTTTAGATCATGTGGAGATAAGAAATGAATTGATTTATTCAACGGCATACGTTTTTCCTTAAAATTTATATTTCCGGTGAAAGAGCTACCACTAAAAAAAGCGGTAGCGCCATATATAACTACAAATAAATACGCTCAGGATGAGGATGTGATAAAAAGTCATGATGAGAAATATGCCAACCATAAGCGCCAGCCTTTTCGAACATGACAACATCACCTGCCCTAATTTTTTCTACTTGCACTTGTTTTGCTAAAACATCTTTTGGCGTACATAACTCACCGCATAAAGTGATAGGTGAATCAGATTGCTCTGGTCTAGCAAATGAGAAAGGCCAAGCTTCTCGAGGAATTATTTTGAATGGATGATTGTGTTGCCACGAGGATGGCAGCCTAAAATGGTGGTTTCCTCCCCTAAGAACAGCAAACGCTTCACCATGATTACTTTTAATATCAGTAACTTCAGTTAAGTAAACACCACAATAAGCGCTTACAAAGCGACCACACTCCATAGCAATATTTATAGACGGATAGTTCTTTAACAAGCTACTCAGTTGCTCACAGTAATGAGACCAATCAAAAGCTCTTTGTTCAGGCTGGTAGGCTACGCCTATTCCCCCGCCTACATTGATGGTTCTCAACGATAAATTAAACTGCTGCTGCCATTGCAAAGCGGTGTCAATATACTTTTCAACAGCTTTAATATGGGTTATTTCATTCAGATTGTTAGAAATACAGTGAAAATGAAAACCGATAATATTCAAGTGTTCAAAGTCTGCTACCTTTTCGAGAAGTAGTTCTAACTCAGGTTGCTCAATACCAAATTGTGTTGCCTTACCTGCCATTTGCAATGTGGCATCTGGCAATGAAAAGCTAGGGTTGACTCTTAACAGAACATCAATAACTTTACCTTGCTGTTGAGCTAACCAATTTAGCCTATCAAGCTGAAGCTGACTTTCTAGATGAAAGAGCGATACATTATGTTCTAGCGCTGTTTTGAGTTCAGTCAAAGTTTTACCTGGCCCCCCGAACGCGATGGGGACATCTTTACTTATAGATCTAACTTTTATGATCTCCCCCATAGAAGCGACTTCGAATCCATATACATGCGGTAGTAAAGCTTGAAGCATTTGCTCATCACTATTGGCCTTAATTGCGTAATAAAACTGCACGCTTTCTGGTAATGGATTAAGCAACGATGAAATATGCTTATTTAAGCCCTCTAAGTCGTAGATAAAAGCGCATACCTCTTCTGATTGCGCTGCAATATAGCGCTCTACTTTTTCTATATTAATAGTCACTTGTTAAGTTCCTTTTTGAATTCAGCGATATGGGCTTTATGGGCGTTGCGTAAAATTGAGCGGTCATCCCCTAGCACAAAATTACTTACTTGCTTTGCTTGCCAAAAAGCCATCATTTGAGTTGTTCTAGGGATAGCCAGAAATGCGCACTGCTGTGCTTCACAAGCGTCTGCTATTTGCGTCACAGCATGACGAACATCTTCATGCTGTGTTTGCCAAGGCATACCTAATGACTGAGAGAGATCTGCAGCACCTTCTAATAGCGCGTCTACCCCAGGTGTCGCAGCAATCAACGCTGTATTCTCAACACCGAGTGTTGTCTCTATCATTGCTACCACAACGACCCTTTCATTCGCTTCGATTAAACTTTGCGATAAATCACGTGTGGCATATTCATTAAGTCTTGTTGAGTTAAGCCCTCGTTTACCATAAGGATGGTAATAACAACGTTCTACCAAAGCTTGAGCTTCTGACTGCGTTTCCAACATTGGCGCAACTATGCCTGTTGCGCCAGCATCAAGTAGTGGCGCAATTAAGTCGAGTCGACCTGGTGGTATTCTTACTAAAACATCGAGTGAAGCAGAGCTTGCAGCCAGGAGTACACTTTCAACATCCCGCATATCATGCAAAGTATGCTCTAAGTCGAAAATGATAAAGTCGTACCCTGCCAATGCTAACTGTTCGATAGCAACTGTACTGGGTATTGAACTAAATACTCCAAAACACTTTGAAGAACTCTTTAAGCGTGATTTCAAAGATGTTTTAGTCATTCTTGCCCCCAGTTCGTGCTAATGGATTTGCAACCGACATGACTCTCAAACGCTGCTCGGGTAAAAAGCGACGACTCGCTAACTGCTCAACATCTATTTTTGAAGCAAAGAAATCAAATACTTCAAACCTTTCACTTAAATGAGTATGGATGCTCTGATAGTTTTCTATTCGGCTTTTCACCAGAGACCAAAATGCAATACCATCTAGTTCAAAATAACGCTCTAAGAACCATCCCAACTCAGCCAAATTCACAAAACATAATGCATCTTGCGTGAAGTCTCTTAATTCATCTTTGCAATCGGTTTGTAAGAACGAGTTTGGATTTACTCTGGCATGCTCTTTGGGTGATTCAATTAAGTTTGGTAAGAGTTCAGGCTTGTCTAATAAACCAACACTAAACCTCACGCCATCATGAAAGTCTTTTAGTGCAACTTGTACAGGCAGACCTTGCTTATGGATCAGCAACATATTTTGCGCATGAGATTCCATAGCAATACCGTGTTGCCAAAGCATATGCATTACTGGGATATATACTTTATCGACGAGCTCACTCAACCAAGGAATTAAGCCATATTGCTCTACCCAAGGAGATATTAGAGGCTGTCCATCCACATCAACTTGCATCAGCCCTGTGACCGGCACAGCAGATTCGTCATTACTAATGTACTTAAAAATACTCTCACGCCAAATACAACCTAGTGCACCATATTGGGCCCGGAGTAATGGATTCGATTTAACACTTACCCCTGCAACTTCTCTGAGAATAATCGGCTTTGTGACCGACAACCAAGCATCACTTTGCGCCACTAAATTACATAACCAATCGCTTATCATGCCAGCATTAGCAATGGTATGAGGTGCAAGTACGCGAGAGGTAGATGTATTTGTAATACTTAATGCCAGCTTCACCGATAAAGCTTTCTCATCACTAAAGTCACTTAAAGTACGAATTGATTGCTGTGGTAAATAACGATGTCCCTCTACATCAAGCGGATAAACACCTTTATTACCAACGAAATAAAGTTGTGCAATATGCTGCCATTGCCAAGGGTGAATAGGTAAGAGCATGACTTTTTCAAGGCTCGTGTTGTAACCTTGAAGTTGAGATTCAATCTGTAATAGCTGTCCATCATTAAAGTGGTTTTTTGCTAATGCGTAAGGGTTATACCCCTCCCCGAAATTGGCACTCAATTCAGTAAGCTCAATCGCTACCCATTTCAAATTAAAAGGCTTGGCAAGCTCAGGGCCATATAGTGCGTTATCTTCTAATGTAAAGCCAAGTCGCGATTTAAAGCTTGGGTGGTATAAGTGACCATTCGTTATTTTAGCTTCGCAATGTGCGTAATCCATTTCCCTTAAAGGCGTAGTTTGGTTTTCTGTAGCAGCCAATACTTGCGCATGCTTTTGCATTGTATGGTGTAACTCATCATAGAATCTGAGCCATACATCATTTTCAGCCAGTTCCAGTTCAGCTAAATCTGTCATAACTTGCTTTAAAGAGACAACCTGCGTTTGCCCTGCTTGATGGCGAGTTAACGTATCTGATTCAATACGAATTCGATCAAAATGTGCGGTTTTTTTGGCGCACATTTCATATTTAAGCTGTTCACTTAATTCAATTATGAGTTTTTCACCTTGCCATTCTTGAACAAGCACTTTTTCATAAATGAGTGCCTCAATTAATTGCGTGACGACGCGTCCTTCTGACTCAGCAACCGCTCTTGAAACTCTACATTCTTCTAGCTGTAAAGGGTTCTTAATTTCAATCCACTTAGGTGTTTCTCCGCATCCATGTAACGTACTAAGCAAATTGCCTTTGGCCGGTAATGTGTCACTATTTAGTAGCGCAACCGCCAATGATTTTGCTTCATCATGACTATCAACTCTCTCTAAGAAATGACGAGTTGCTGACCATAAGGTTTGCTCTGTAATAGCATGATTACGCGCTAATGCAGATAAAACATGTGCAATATGGTTAATAACTACATAATATTTAAACCGGAACCAAGACTCTTCTTCCGAATAACTTGCTGCACTATTTACGCTTAAATTTGGTTGCTTGCCTTGTGAGATACTGCATCCTTCCATGTCCCTTACAACCAACATACTCGGCCACCCATTCTCAAAGCACATCAACGCATTTTGCAAATGCGCTTCTAAACTCACGCCTGAACGAGCAAATAATCTTAATGTCGGTAATAAAGACGCCTCTAAATAAGCGCTCCACCATTGGCTTAGAAAAGATGTATTAAGCGTAGTGTTTCGGGCCAAAGCCGCTTCTTTTAGGAAGTCAGTTAAAGGCATTTGCCCATCAATTGGAGACTCTTCAACTAGCGCACCAAGTATTTGGGTTTGTGAGCGTAAAGTGTCATTAAGGCCCTGACGATAAAGCACGGCAAAAGAGGCAGCCAATGCGTCATTCTCAATTGTTTGATATGCCAGTTCTGGCAATAACTTCAATCGTGAGATCCCATCTTCAAGACTTTGTTGAACAATGATCTCACTGGCATCTAAAGCCCTTTCTAGATGGCTAGGCGGGTTATTTCTAATAAAGTTTGTGATCCGAACATCTAAAGCCAGTTTAATGAATAACCCTTGCTCAGGTGCAAATACTGTTCTCACAGAAGATGTTGGCCAAACGGTTTCACCCATCGGCCCAAGAGAGATCATAAGGCCATCATTCAGGAAAGATTTTACCTGCTCATTTTCTAACAAATAATTAGCCTGCCAAGGGTGACAAGGCAGCAAATGATACTTTTCAAACTGCTTACCGAGTAAGGCCTTAGACTCTTCTAACATGATTGGATCGAGAGGTATTTCGTACGACTCAATCACTCTTTGCTTTAAAAACTGTGGCGCCACTGCGAAGTAATGTAACTTAAACGATGCGCCCATTTCAGGGCTGTATCGAGTCAGGTCATCAGCATCAAACCCCTGACAAGCTTTTGAAGTCACATGAAATGGATGACCAAGCAACATTCCTTGCTCTGCGGCAATAAACGCCTCTCTTGTTTGCTGAGTGTTCAGCTCTGTTTTTGTTCCCTTAACATATTGCTGGCAGTGGTACACACTATTACTCACCTTTTCATAAAATTGACTCGCTTTCTCAGGTGAACTGATAACAGCAAGTGACTGACAAAGGTGTTTGATTAAGACATCAATCTCTTCAATTACTGTCGACTTTTTTGAGTCAAGAATAGCAATTGGCATGCTGTAACTGTGGTAACCCGTTAACGAAAAATGCTGAAGATCAAATAGTACGCATATATTGTCGTGGGCAAGCCCTATAGCATATTGATAAGGACCTTCATAAGTAGATTGATGAAGGTCAATTTCTAATTCCCTGATATAAGTATTTAGATACTGTTCAACCAGTTTTGTTTCAAGTAGTGTCCATTGAGTGTTCATTGAGTTTTTACCTTAAAATTTACTTGTAGTGACCATAATAAAAAAGCCACTAGAGCAGCTGCGGCTATAAAAAAGCCAGCGGTTATCCATAAGGCGCTTTCGGCGCCGAAATAAGAAAAGCAAAGCGCTACAGCAAAGGGGCCTAAGAGCTGCCCGACGACTTGTGCGCTTTTAGCAAAACCTAACGCTTTTCCTTGTTGAGCTTGAGAGCTCATTTCATTAATTTGTGCGATAAAGCATTGAGTTTGGGACGCGAAAAAGCAGCCTTGAAGTATTCTTAAAACAGCGATTATCCAAAGCGCAGGCGCAATACCGATAAGAATGATGCACAAACCACATCCTAATGCCCCTAAAGCAAAACTTTGAGCACTTAACTTTTGCTCTATTTTGCGCCCCCAATACCCTGCTAATGAGAAAGTGCCACACCATGAAAGTGCATGGATCAAGCCTATTTGACTCGCCGTATCAACGCTTTGCCAGTTTTGTGTCATAAACAATGCAAATCCGACAACCAACGCAAATGCACCAGCATGAGATAAAGCACCCGCGATTAACCAAACCCAGATCTGCGAAGATAAAGGTGCTTTTTTTGCAACTTCAGTCTCAACTTTCTGGTCTTCATGGTTATAAGACGAAGCCCTACTTTTCAGCAGAAATATTGATATCGTTAGGCATATCAAAGATAAATAAGCGACACCCCATAACACAGTTCCCATTCCAACAGACTGCAAGCTAAATCCACCGACAATAGGACCTGTTAAACAGGCCAATGCAATGGCCTGTTGCTGTAGCGCTAATTGACGACCCTGGCTAAGTGCCAGTTCCCGGCTGAAATAAAGAGTGAGTATTAAGCCGACACCAGACAACCCCAATAAAAATCGTGCAGCAATAAAAAGCGCGATAGAATCGGACCAAGCCATGGTAAATAAAGACACCAAATAAGCAGTGAGTGAATACATAAATACAGGCTTGTATGGAAATTTATCAGCAAACATGCCAATTAAAGGGGCACTGAGTAACGCACCGATAGCTGGCGCTGATAATGCCATTGCTGACGCAAAGCCCGATACCGAATTAGATTGCGAGAGCTGCTCCAAATATATTGGCATCACAGGAATTAGTACCATTAGAGAAAAGGTCACTAAGAACTGAGTTGCCAGTACGACATAAAGTTGCTCAGTGCGCTTCACAACTTTGCTCCGGTTTCACCGTGTTTAGCTCGTATAACGGGTTCGCAATGGTAGCCATTGAACTGGGCATACCTGTTACGTCATCTGAAGCACTAAACAATGGCGCTAAAATTTCTTTAAATGGCCAACTAGGTTGTTTAATAAAATTAGACTCGGCCCAGTTACTAAACACAGCATTATTAAGCTCTGATAGCGCTTCTTGAATATCTTCAGATAATTGCTGCCAAAACTGCGATTCTTTTTCGTAAGGAGAAAACGCTTGCGACAACGCATATAAGTTTACTTGCAGCCCAAGTGTGATGAAATATTTAGATAACTCAGTTAAATTTGGTAACACCAGCGTGTTTGGTGTTTGCCAATTAATTTGATAGTCAGGCAAAGTAAGCTGATGAACAGCTAACTGGTCTGGACAAATTCTTAAAGAATCATGATCACGTAAGACAAAAACAAAATCATCTTCACTATTAATGGCGATTGACACATTTTGCCCATGACATTCAGGCGCTACCCCAAAATATAAAAACTCCAGCCCCATTTTTACAAAGTATCGACACACGTTTTTGAAAAGCGTTGTTCGACAAATTCCTTCTTGCTCAATGATATGCCAAGACTCTGGATGATTTAATGCCGCCATTGAAAGCGTGAATTTCTTACCACTTTTTGGAAAGCGCCTTATCTGGAAGCCAATCTCACCTTTGCATTGCAGCATGTCAGCATTTTCGCCTAGGCTCCACCAGGCCTGTTCATCACATAAAACAACTCGATCCGATAAAAATGTCGATCGGCTTACAATTTGCTGTAATAACTGAAAAGCACAATCTCCATTATATAAATAACGAGGAGGCATGGTTCTCATTGCCCCTAAAGGAGTGGCAATGCTCGCTAATTTTATGTGAACTGAAGGGTCATCTTGATGACAAAAGGTTCTTAGTGAACTTGTTGCATATCCGAGCTGTGTTACTAAACACAGGTCATGGGCATCTTCAATTTTTAATGCGTAGGCTGTCTGACTTGGCAAAAGAGGAAGTGCAATATAATCCCCTTGTAATTCAGCTAACTTGTGATTGATTGCCACAGCGTCATACTGACCAAGTAAGGTTTGAACAGTATCTTCATCGTTGCGAGTGAAAACTCTGGCCTTGGGAAAAGCCCACCAGTGAATATTCTGGCCTTGCCAATGCGTTAAAATGTCCTGGAGGCTTGCTTTGGCATGTGCGAAGGGGTGATTGGGTCTATCAACAACTATCGCAAACCATTCGAGTAATTCTGCATGACTTTGAACTGGTGCAGGCTGAGCCAAAATATTTACAGTTGATAAAACTTCTTGCCACTTTGATATGATCCTTTGACTATCTGAGTTTGGCCACCAATCTGCACTGATAAAATGGCTCATTAGCGAATCAAGCTCAATGGCTGTAGCTGGATGAGCTTCACTCTGTAACAAGATCTCATTACCAACAACCTTAAATGGCACCATCTGCTCTTTGTGCTCAATGCAATTAAACAATAGGCTATTTGTTTTGTTCAGACTTACTTTTAGGTAATGATTATTAATAGAGCTATGGCTTCGAAAATCTCCATAGTTTTCTAAAAAAAGTGCACTAACTAGCTTTTGAATTAAAGCCTCATGAGGGTCATACCGTTTAACCGATATAGTCATTTCTACTCCTTTATATAGCAAAGCGTTTTAACGCTTTGCTAATAAATGCATCCTAGTACTTATACTTTTTGTACTCGCATTCGCAGCTGTCTCCCTGACAATCAATACTCCCTATTACATAGCGTTTCTATGCATAAAAAACGTCTATTTATTCCGCTTAACTACAAGTATGTTGGCGTTTATTAAAAGGACTTATCTTTCATAGACAAGTCCAAACTTTCTGTGTGATTTAAAATAGAGGTAACTTTGTACCAACATCTTTAGAAATAGCAGCTTGGTAGAACCAACGCGCACAAACTATGTCATCAATAGCCATACCCATCGGATTTAAAAGAATAATTTCATCGTCATTCTCTCTACCACAAACTTGCCCGAGAATAATTTCACCTAATTCAGCATGTAACTGTTCACGACTGAACTTACCCTCTTCTACGAGCTGATTGATGACTTTTTTCTCGCGATTCGATTGATCCCAATCATCAACAATCACCTTGTCTGCTTTAACAAAAACGTCTTTTTCAATATCCATAATCGAAATATTAGAAACAAAGCACCCTTTCTTTAACCACTCATAAGGAATATAAGGTGCATCCGACACAGTACATGTCACGAGCACATCCGCTTTTTCTACCGCGGCTTGTGCAGAAGGATGAATTTCAAATTTTACTTGAGGATATTCTGGCGCAAACTGTGTGATTAATTTATCAGCAGCAATAGCAGATAAGTCGTATAAATGAATTGTCTTAATTGATTGATATTGCTCAAGTAGCGTTTTCACTTGCATTTGAGCAATCGGACCACACCCAATAATCGATACATCACTAAAATCTTTCTTTGCAAGATATTTAGTCGCAACGCCTGTTATTGCTGCTGTACGCATAGCACTGATCAGGCTGGCTTCCATAATTGCGACAGGATAATTTGTTTGCGCATCATTTAGGACAATCACCGCACTGGCTCTTGGGATCTCATATTTCGTCGGGTTGTGTTGTCTTGAACCTATCCATTTGATCCCAGCAATTGGGTTGTCACCTCCTAGGTAACAAGGCATCGCAATAATGCGATCTGCAATATGTGGGGCATCAGGCCACCTTAAGTAAGGTTTAAGGGGTTGCACAAACTCATGATTTGCATGGAGTTTAAGCCCTTCTTCAATGGCTTCAACAAATGCATTACTGTGATCTGCGCCCAACAGCTTAAGGTCTGATTGACTTAAATATCTTAACTCAGCTTGAATTGTCATTATGTTTTCCTTAATTAGACGATTGATTGTAAAGAGGGAGTTGATAAGTGGCGTTGCTTTACCATATCGAACCAAGCTTGGTCATAGACCAAATCTAAGTATCGGTCGCCTCTATCGGCAAAAAGGGTTAATACAACGCTATGTTTTGGAATGTGAGGTAATAATTTCTTTATGGCTGCTATTGCTGAACCACTTGAGCCACCAGCAAAAATGCTTTCTTCTTTTACTAACTGGCGGCATGCTAATGCTGATTCATAATCGTCGACGTAAATCACCTCATCGACTTCACTTGCATCTAATAATTCAGGGACTCTGCTTGCTCCAATTCCAGGCAACTCTCTTGGGCCAGAATGGCCGCCAAATAAAACAGAGCCTTTAATATCTACAGCTACAACTTTTAGGTTTGGATTTGTCTCTTTTAGCCTGCGGGCTACACCCATCAAGGTACCTGAGGTACTCGCGCCAACGACCAAGTAATCGATATTACTTTCCATACTGTTGACGATCTCTTCAGCCTCACCGTAATAATGGCTGCGCCAATTATCGGGATTAGCGTATTGGTTAATCCAAACAGCATTAGGGGTTTCTTTAACTAAACGCTTAACAGTATCGATACGTGTAGCTAAATACCCATTGTTTTCATCTTTCTTTGTGACTTGAACAATATTCGCACCGTAAATCTCTAATAACTTTAAATTTGTTGGCGAGATCTTTGGATCGACAACGGCTGTAAATGGCAGTGAGTGCTGTTGACAAATCATGGCTAGCGCAATAGCTAAATTACCAGATGAACTTTCAATTATATGGCTGTAGGGTGTTATCTCCCCTCTTTTCATACCTTGCTCAACCATAAACTTGGCAGGTCTGTCTTTAATACTGCCGCCAGGGTTTAACATTTCTAGCTTCGCTAAAACCGTGTGCTCTTGCTGGGGGAATAACTTTTTAAGTTTCACAGTTGGTGTATTTCCAACACATGAAAGTATGCTGTCGTAAATCATTTTCCTTTGTCTCAACAGTGATATATGAGGCGGCAAGAATACACCAAACACAAATAAGATCAATTATTATTTGCATTATCATTTAATGTAAATAATACAATAATCTTCTCCTAATAAAGTCTTGACTCATTGCAATTTAAGCTCTGATTACGAAGATATTCCTACAGATAAAAGCAAGAAAAACAGCCTTTTTAAATTCAGTTAAATCAATTCTTTTGTTTATGACAGTAATACATATAAACAATACGTCTTTTTTTAAAAAAAAATTTAATCAAACAACATAATTCTTGGATTAAGTTTGACAAAACATCTAGCCATCTATACATTCACACATCCCTTTTTATCGCTTGAATTATGCACGTAATTGTGTGAACAATGGTTGCATAATAAAAATAACTATTTCTTAATATGAGGTTTACATGCAGGCGTCTGTAAACAAGGTAGCAGCCAAGTTGTCGCTACTGCCTTTACTAACCTTTGTGGCACTCTTTTTAGGTGCAGGCTTATACCTACAATCGCAAGGCGTAGATTATGCGTTCTACCAGTTGCCTGCGCCTGTAGCAATTTTACCTGCAATCGTTATCGCATTTTGGGTTAACCGCAAACCAATCAATGACAGTGTTGAAACCTTTATAAAAGGTGCAGGTAACTCAAACATCATCACCATGTGTTTAATTTACCTACTAGCAGGTGCGTTTTCTGCTGTTGCTGGCGCAACCGGTGGTGTTGATGCGGTTGTAAATGCCGGTTTATCGCTTATTCCACCTTCAATGTTACTACCCGGTCTATTTTTAATTGCTGCCGTAGTTTCAACGGCGATGGGCACATCAATGGGTACCATAGGTGCTATCGGTCCGATTGCGTATGCCGTATCACTGAAAACAGGTATCGACCCAGCGCTTATGGCGGGTACCATAGTTTCAGGTGCAATGTTTGGTGATAACTTATCGATTATTTCTGACACTACCATTGCTGCAACGCGCACGCAGGGCTGTGAAATGAAAGATAAGTTTAAAGAAAACTTAAAGATTGCCATCCCTGCAGCTATTTTGACTATCGCTCTACTGACTTTCTTAACTCCTGAACCACAGGCTGTAGAAACCAAAGACTTTGATTGGTTGTTAGTGCTACCTTATGCGTTTATTTTAGTGCTGGCTGTTGCGGGTCTAAATGTATTCGTGGTGCTATTTAGTGGCATTATTTTCGCCGCAGCGATGGGCTTTACAGCCAATTATGAAGTCGGCAGTTTCGCGAAAGACGTTTATAAAGGCTTTAGTGATATGCAAGAGATTTTCTTGCTATCTATGTTCATTGGCGGTCTGTCTGAGTTTATCCGTGTAAATGGCGGTCTTGATTATCTGGCACATAAGATCCAAGGTTTAACGGCGTTTATCGCGAAGTTTCACCGTAAAGTAGCTGATCAATTAGGCATTGCAGCACTGGTACTGACCTCTAACCTGTGTATCGCTAACAATACAGTAAGTATCATTGTTGCAGGTCCAGTTGCTAAGAAGCTAGCTGAAGACGGAAAAATCTCAGCGAAACGCTCAGCAAGCTTGCTGGATATTTTTGCCTGCGTGATGCAAGGCTCGTTACCTTATGGTGCGCAAGCATTATTACTCGGCGCGACCTTCAAGATCAGCCCGTGGGATGTCTCAACATCATCTTTCTACTGCTTCATTTTGGCATTCACAGCAGTAGCTGTTATCTGCTTGCGCAGAAATAAAGCATAAAAACCACTTTTCTTGATTTATAGCCCCAATTTCTTTGGGGCTATATGTATACCCAAAATACCTCAAAAACAATGTTCAGAGCGCTTCTTATTAGCTCTAGAAATTGCAATGCCTCTCTACTTTCAATACTCTTTTTATACTTAACATAAGTGAATAAGCGCTTCTTTGGACGAGTTTGATTGACTTTCATACTGCGTCATCTATTTTCGATTGAGAACCATGTCTTAAAGCCAATCAATTCTCGCTGAACCTCGTCACTTGAAGTAATTTGGGTATATAATTCACATCATCTACCCTCTGCGAATAATTTATTATGAATCAAAACACCCGCTTATTAGCCTCACTCGCACTATGTAGTTCTTTTTCTGCTACTGCGGCGAATTGGAGCGACACGCAATTTCACTTTAACTCTGGCGATGTAAAAAACCCATTTAGTCAGCAAAGTGCGCAAACACAAATTTATTCTGTGCAGCATGCATCTGGATATGACTATGGTGATAACTTCTTTTTTATCGATTTTACTAAAGATGATTTAGATGACGGCTTTAATAACAATGACTTTTATGGCGAGTGGTATTCAAGCTTCTTAATGCCAAAAGCGTGGCAACCAAATGTGAATTCAGCAATGCAAAGTGCCAGCTTTGTGGCGGGTATTAATGTGTCTGGCGATGCCAAAGTCATTAAGTATTTACCGGGCGTAAAGTTAAACTGGAAGGCATCAGGATTTGATTTTCTTTCAACGACTTTTACGGCGTATATTGATGACAGTGAAGGCGTTGCAAAAGGCGGCGCGCCTACTCAAAGTGACAGCTGGATGTTCGATGTTGCTTGGGGCATGCCATTTAATATCGCAGAACATAAGTTTTACTTTACCGGTCATGTGGAATACATTGCCAGTCGTGAAGATGAATTTGGCAATGATGTAAAAGGTTGGATCTTAGCTCAGCCTGCTGTGCGCTGGGATATAGGCCATGCTTTGATGGGCAAAGAAAAACAGCTTATGCTTGGCGTTGAGTGGCAATGGTGGCGTAACAAACTTGGCACAGATATCACTGAGTCTTCACCGCAACTCCATGTTGTTTGGCATTTCTAATTTTTGATTTCTAATTTACGAAGATGTGGGGCAAGTAGCCCCGCATATTTACATTGAGTATTGAAATACACGCCTAATTGCACTTCTAGCAAGGCCGTTTTTGCAAAAACGAGCTGAGCATATTCTTTATTGGTTTTTTGCTTTTCCAAAAAACTCATATTGTCTGTAAACGCAAAATCAACACGTCCCTTTAGCAACAAATTAATGCCCTGCTCGACTGTCTCTACTGGCACAATAATCCCACCAGCTTGCTTTAATTGCCCTTGTATACCTTCGGTAATCGTTGCTCGTAACATGGCTAAACGTTTGTGATTAAAGTATTTGAAATCTTGCCAAGCAACCTGCTGTAGTTTGCTAATAAAACCGAGCAAAACTTTATCTTCACTGAGGGGAATGCGTTCAATAAATTCGCTCGGTGCCGGCGGGTAAAAACTTAGACACCAATCCGATTTAGTCAGCTGAGTTTGCGCTCTTGCAGGTGGTAGAAATCGAGGACGTAACTTAATAAGTTTTAGGTTTGCTAATTTTCTTTCTAAAAGCTCATAGGTGATACCATAGCTTTGCTCTGACTGCGTAATAAAGGGTGGGTAATCAATCGCTATTACATCTACTTTATGGGTACTTGCAAAGCTCTTAAAAGACAATGCGCAGCAAATAACAATTAAAATCCAATAAAACATACACCTTCCTTTATTCTCTGCTTAACCATAGCATAGCCCTGAAACTTTCTAAGTATTATTGCCACAAAAAACGCGCCTATTGGCGCGTTTTTTTATCTCTTAAACTTTAACCTGGGTAGGTGTAGCTTGATTGCAGACCTAGTGGAATACCTAGACCCCAATAAGCCAGTAAGAACAAGCTCCAACCGATTAAGAAAGCAATTGAGTAAGGTAGCATCATCGCAATCAATGTACCGATACCTGTGTCTTTCACATACTTCTGACAGTATACAACCACTAGCGGGAAGTAAGGCATAAGCGGTGTAATGATGTTTGAGCTTGAGTCACCAACACGGTAAGCCGCTTGGCTTAAGTCTGGTGAAATACCAAGTTGCATTAGCATAGGCACAAAGATTGGACCTAGTAACGCCCACTTTGCAGAGCTTGAGCCAACAAATAAGTTAACAAATGCAGTTAAGAAAATGATACCAATCACAGTGATGTAACTTGGTAAAGCAAGTGCTTTAAGTACTTCCGCACCTTCAATTGCCAATAATGCACCAAGGTTTGACTGGCTGAACGCAGAGATAAACAAGGCACAGAAGAACGCCATAACAATGTAGTAAGCCATACTGCCCATTGCTTTACTCATGGCATCAATCATGTCTTTCGATGACTTAAAAGTACCAACCATGAAACCAAAGATGGCACCAGGGATCCAAAATAGTAAGAAGATAAGTGGCACAATTGATTGCATAAGCGGTGCACTAAAATCAGTCAGTGACCCATTCGGACTGCGAAGAGCTGAGTCTTCACCGCTTGATGCATAAGCTAATAATGCAAGACCTGCAATCATCACTGAAGATGCAACCAAGAATGCTTTACGCTCTTTAGAAGTGACTTCATCAAAAGAAGGTAGGTTGTCAGTATCGCCATCTACTTTTGTTGATTGTAAACGTGGCTCAATGATTTTATCAGTGATGTACCAACCTAGTAGGATGATAAATACGCTCGACGCAGAGGTGAAGAACCAGTTGTTTAACGGGTTAACCGCAATTGTTGGGTCAATGATTTGTGCAGAGCTTTGTGTGAAGCTTTGTAGTAATGGGTCAATACCAGATGGTACGAAGTTGGCACTAAAGCCACCACTTACGCCTGCAAATGCCGCAGCAATACCCGCTAGAGGGTGACGGCCCATGGCATAGTAAATTACACCCGCAATTGGAATAACCAATACATAACCTGCATCAGTGGCTGTGTGGCTCACGATCGCGATTAAAATAATTGACGGTGTTAGTAATGCCTGCGGCGTGCGCTTAAGCATCATTTTTAAGCCAGCATTGATATAACCTGAGTGCTCAGCAACACCCACACCTAACATAGCTACTAGTACTACACCTAATGGTGCGAAGCCTGTGAAAGTTTTAACCATTGAGGCTAAGAAACCTGCCAGTGCATCACCGCTTAACAGATTGTGTACAACGATTGCTTCGCCAGTACGTGGATCGATTGCATCGAAAGTCGTACTTGAAAATAACCAAGAAAGTAACCATATTAATAACATGGCAGATAAAAAGATAATGGCTGGATCAGGTAGTTTATTGCCTACCCGTTCGATACCATTAAGAAACTTGGCCACAGCACCGGTTGGCTGAGCCGTATTCGCTTGTTGAGTCATGCTTTCTTCCAATAAAACAAAATTACTTAACCTTAACTTAGATTGCTACTATCAAGCAAGATAACGTCCCCAAAGGCAATACGATCCGCTTAGTTAATAACCATAAAATTATTTTTTTGCGTTATCGCAATAATTAGGAATTAAAATTCCACTACAATATGCACAAATCATTAAAGGGATCCGACTTACCATGATAGATATTGATGATTCAGTGCTTAAAGACATTAAATCTGGTTTTAATCTTCCACCTAAACCAGAACTGCTGACTCAGCTTCAGCAAACGCTCAAAGATCCAGAGCCTGATTTGAATGACATCGCAAATTTAATCTCAACCGACGTTGCGACTTCAGCAGCCGTATTA
The DNA here is from genome assembly GCF_056158285.1 of Pseudoalteromonas sp. AWM4_233. Taxonomy (NCBI): domain Bacteria; kingdom Pseudomonadati; phylum Pseudomonadota; class Gammaproteobacteria; order Alteromonadales; family Pseudoalteromonadaceae; genus Pseudoalteromonas; species Pseudoalteromonas sp. AWM4_233. The sequence goes on from NZ_JBSWSZ010000001.1 coordinate 2,663,134, forward strand.
AAAGTCATTAACTCACCAAGCTATGGCCTTGCAAGAACCATTACTGATATTCGCCAAGCGGTGATGTTTTTAGGTTTAAACAGTATCGCCACACTTGTGACGGGTTTCTTGCTAAAACAAGCGTTCGACCAAAAAAGTTGTTGTATCAAACTTGAGCGCTTTTGGGATACAGCGACAGAAATTGCTGATGTCGCAACGTTAATTGGCAAGAAAATAAAATCTAAAGTGCCTACCGAAAACCTGCATATGTTAGGTTTATTCCATGACGCAGGTATTCCAGCGCTTGCAGTAAAATATAACAACTATGTAAAAGTGCTCGGTGCAGCAAACCGAGATTATGATAAAAACTTAGTTCAACACGAAGAAGAAGCCTATAAAACCAACCATGCGGTGATCGGGTACTTCTTAGCGAGCAGTTGGCACCTACCAAAGAGTACTTGTCAGCTTATTTTACGCCATCACGATGCCGAGTATTTCACTGAAAAGCACACAGACGAAGAGCACATGACCCTCGCGACATTAAAAATGGCCGAAAACCTTGTGCATACTCAAAAACGTTTTATTGCCGACCCTGACTGGCCATTTATCAAAGACAAAGTGCTAAATGCGCTCGAATTGGAAGAAGATGATTACCAAGACATCAAAGAAGATGTTGAAGATTATTTTCAAGAGAAGTTTGGTTAGTTTTTAAAAGCTAATTATTTTAACGTTTAGAGCTAACAACTCAGTTAGCTCTACTCTTATCCTTCCCGTATATTAAATTCATTTAACCAGAACTTTAGTTGTTTTATCCCAACAAGGTTTCCTACTACCACAAAAATATGTATATTGTATTCAATATTTATTATTGAGCAGATAACAATGAAAATAAGAGCATTTGCATTAGCGACCAGTGTCGCACTTGGCCTTGTTGGCTGTAATACCCTTGATACCAAAAACACATCAGATGAATCAAAAGCGTCTATTGTCGTCGTAAGTGATGAAGCCCAAATTGCGGTGCAAAACATTGTTAACGCAGAGCTTGATACTTTATGGAGCACTCAATTTGATCATCACCAAGCAGGTTTGTTGCTTGCTGTCTCAGAAGCCATTCGTGAAGAAGTAAAACTATATGGCTTAACAGGCCAAAAATTAGAGCGCTTAACCTATTACCTTCGCATTTTTAGTAGCTTTGGTCCTGCTAAAGACTGGCAAGCAGGCACTGCTGAGTCATTAAACCAAGCCTTACTTGCCATTGCTGAGCATAATGACTTTTACACCATCGACGAGACGATTGCTCGCATTCATGAAAACTACGCCACTGCACTATTTCGTTTATACTTCAATGAGGCGCTACAAGGTAAAACTGCCGAGCACATTCAACCACTCAGCCAATTAATTGCGCTTTACGGTGAAAGCGCATTGCCTCAAAGTAATACCTCTAAGGGCAAAGCCGTCGATTACGCGATGTGGGAAGTACTAAGAGCCGGCGCAGTCCTGCTTTATGAAGCAAGGCGTAAAAATAAAGAAGCATTTTCGGATGCCGTTCAACAACAAAGCCTTTTACAAACCACATTAGTTAATTTTATTAGCAGCAAAAATTCAGTACGAGAGGGAGATGACTGGCCTAAGCAACACGCACTATGGGCGCTAGCTCAGCATTACAACTTATACGTCACGCAGTATTGGAACGAATACTACACCTTAGACGAAGAAGCCCAAAAGAGTCTAAACGACGATAAAAGCAGTTTGCCAGTTGAAGCTGAACTAGAAAAGCTCGACAACCAAGTTTGGCAAGCGCTTGGCAAAGACAGTACGCTTACAGAGCTTGAAAAGCAGACTCTGTACAGCATTCCTTATGTGGTGACGTCATTTAGAGGTAAGTCAGAGTGTAGTGAAGCACCGTTAGAAGGTCGTTGTATTGAACCTAAAATTGCCGATGTATTACCGATTAAACATGAGTGCTCAAAAAGTGCTTACATCTTAGCGCAAGCGATGAGCAACAAAGAGCTCAATAATTCATGTCAGCGTCTAAATGAGCAAGTTGATACCTTCCATGAGAAACTCGCAACGCAACGCCAACCTGTAGCGAATGATTTCAACGACCAACTTCGTATCGTGATCTTTGACAACCACGCCGAGTACAACCGCTGGGGCCAACTTATCTTTGATATTCACACTGACAATGGCGGCATGTATATCGAAGGTACAACCCAAGACCCAGATAACATCGCAACCTTCTATACTTTCGAGCACTTTTGGGTGCGCCCTAAGTTTGCGGTATGGAATCTAAATCACGAGTTTGTGCATTATTTAGATGGCCGCTTCAATAAGTACGACACGTTTAACCATTTCCCAAGCAACATGGTTTGGTGGTCTGAGGGCTTAGCCGAATATATTGCTGAAGGCGACAATAATCCGCGCGCATTTAAAAAAGCGTTTGAGCTTGATGAGAAAGACTGGCCGAGCCTACAAGAGGTGTTCGACACTGAATATAAAGATGGGCAAGACCGCGTGTATAAATGGGGTTATTTAGCGGTGCGCTTTATGTTTGAAAAGCACCGTGACGATTATTTAAAGCTGGCGCACTTCTTACGCACCGACTTCTTCGATGGCTATAAAAAGCTGCTAGATGAGTCTGGTAAAAAATATGGCGCTGAATTCAAAACTTGGTTGCAAGCACATAAAGCAGATCAAACAAAAGACGAAGCTAAAACAGATCCGAAAAAGCCGCGTCAGTTTTATCGCTATACGTACAAAGACTACTTACAACCTAAACATTTAGTTGAAGACAAAGCACATATGCATTGGCAGTACTGGCATGAAAATGCGCTAAAAGCTAAGCAACAAGATTAACAATTTCCCTTTGAGTTAACATTGTTCATTACAGTGTATTCAAGGCCATCTTCGCAAGTAGATGGCCTTTTTTACTTTTTAAAGCACCCAACTCAATAATTGCTTAGCGACATAAAAACTAGCACCTATAAAGCCTGCATTTATTAGGGCTCTGACAAACCAAGGTAATGCGCCATATCTCAGTTTTACGGCTTCACTCAGAACTACAGTGAGTCCCATGAAAGCAAACCACGCAGTCAGCAAAATACTGCTTTGCTGCTTTACCAGCATAATGGCTAAATCGTGTAAAAAACCACTGACGAAGAAAGTCGCAACGACCGCAATTGACTTGCCAAAGAAACGTTTAATTGGCTGATAAACAAATTGGGATAAGTAGTAGCCCCACACTGGATTCCAATATTGCCAGAACTGAGCAAAAGAGCTTGCACCTAGAGAGCGAGATAACATGTTTTTTAAAGAGTCAGCATGGCCTAAGGGCACGCCATTACGTAGCTTTACGAACTGCGCCAAAGTGATTTTAGTTGCCATTTAGTCTCCTACTAAGCTCAACTACTGATTCTACCCTATCGCAAAAACAAAAAACCGCGAAATAATCGCGGTTTTTTATTTTAATTTGACAGTTAAAACTCAGGTCAAGCTAAGCCTTTAACTTGCTCCCAGATATTAACAACGTGAGTTTTGTCATCTTCTGTGAGTTCGCCATTGCGATACGCTTTGACCAAACTTTTTTCGATTTGCTCGTTTAGCTCTTCAGGTGTTAAATCTTCACCCTCAACCTGTGCGTAACCGACAGCCAAGTCAAAGTGACCACGCAGGTAACCACCAGCGAATAGTTCATCGTCACTGGCTCTATCTACTAAATCATCAAAAAACTGCTGCGCTGACTCTACGTATTGTTGAAATAACATTTTATCTCCTAGTTTAATTCTTCGTGGCCAACGGCATACATCACGTGGTCGTTATAGCCTGTGATCACTTTGATGTAACCACTTAATTCTTTATCTAATGCTTCATCACCAGTATCGGCGATGAGCGGTCTGCCATTCAGCGCTTGCAGCTTGGTCTTTGTAGCAATGACCAAAATATTCTCTTTGCCAATTTTGCGAATGAGCGCTGGGCTTAATTGTTGGTTACCACGGCCAAAGATGTGGCCTTGCCCACCAATTAAAGTTATCACTAATTTGGTTGACATTTTTTCAGCCGCAGCCAATAAATCTGCAGCAATCATGTCTTGACCTATCAACTCATGATCACAGATAAGGTCTACGCCTAATAAGGTGTTCTGAAGGCCAAGCTCTTCCATAACAGCTGCAACTGTTGAGCCTGAGCCCATGATATATTGCTCATCATCTTCCATCTCACTGATCACGTAAGCAGCAATATCCGCAAGCACCAATTCATCGCTCTCTTTACCGCCATTTTTAACGCTTTGCACATAGCGTAACTCGCTTGGTACTTGCATTTCGCCGTAGCGTTTCGCTTTTACCGTACCTTGACGAAATGCCTCTTCGTCAATGTCCATCACGTCGGCTTCACCTAAAGTGACAAGCTCACCTTTTACCAGCATATCGACGACTCGGCCCGCAGCCTTTGGTGTAATTGCATATACGCCAGAGTGAATTTTACAGCCAGCAGGTACACCTAAAACAGGAATTGAGTCATCAACGGCAGCACAAATATTACGCGCAGTGCCATCGCCCCCTGCGAATAGGATCATATCAACACCTTCGGCTAACAGCGCTTTTGCTGCTGCTTCAGTGTCTTCAGGGGTTGTCGGAGTGGCACTTTGATAAGCCACATACGTCTCAAAGCCCATTTCTTTAGCCAGTCGCTCGCCCATTTCACCATTGACGGTATAAACATGGATGTTTGCTTGGTTTTCTTTTAGTTGTTCAAGGGCTAATGCCGTTCGAGCATTGGCTTTTGGCTCAGCACCTAATGCCATCGCTTTGGCTGCGGTGTCACTGCCATCACTGCCTTTTAGTGCTACACTTCCACCCAAGCCTGCAACTGGGTTAATGATCAATCCTAGTTTAAACTGCATCTAAAAACTCCTCTGGGCACTGCCAATCAAACTGTGCTTCAGTTAACGGCCATGGGGTTTTATAAAAGTCACTCAGTGCTTTTAATAACTCTTCGGTGCGAATGTTAAAGCCCTTTTCTAATAGCTCGAACACTTGTGCCTGTACGCGCTTTTGAAAGCTAAAACGACAGGTTTGCTCACCATTTAAATTGTCGACCGACACATTAAATTCAAACCCAGCCGCTGCGCTTAACGCCCACTCAATCGCCTGCGGTTTGATTTCGACTTTTTCAAACTCATGTTGTTGCTCTGCACTTCGACCGTCAGGACAATACCAATACCCATAATCTTCAAGCTCGCGACGACGCTCTCCTGCCACTAACCAATGGGCGATTTCGTGCAGCGCACTGGCATAAAAGCCATGGGCAAAAACCACTTGGTTGTATGGGATGTCGGCATTTTCAGGGAGGTAAATCGGCTCATGCTCACCTTTTATCAAGCGCGTGTTGTACGCTTCAGAGAATAGGCCATCAAAGATTTGCGTCAGTTCTGAAATGTGATGCGATATTGGGTTTGTCATTGGGTGTATCAAAGGGGCTAAAGATCCTAAATGATAGTGTCGATAATTGCGCCGCATTGTAAGGTTTTTTACCGTGAAAGTAAAAATGAGCCTCATCCATTTCTGTTGATATGAAAAAAGGCGTCTGACGACGCCTTTAGATTCAAAACAATGTAGGGAAATAACTGTTTGTATAACTTAGTTATCTTGTTATTAAGCTGGCTTTTCTGTCGCCTTTAAGTTGTCATCAGCGCTAGATTCATCCGCTTTTACAGCCTCTGGCTCCACTGCAACTTTTTCTTCTTCAGTCTTAACTTCTTCAGTTAGCGTTTCGATAACGTCTTCTGCTTCAGCAACCACTTCAAGTTCAGGCTTAACAGTCTCTGCTGGCATTAAGCACTCAGCAGGCGTGAAAACAGGATTGTCGTTCGCGAACGTTGCTAACTGTGAACACAGGTTTTCAATCCCCATCTTGTTCATGTAAGTGAAAGGACCGCCTAAGAATGGTGGGAAACCGATACCAAAGATTGCGCCGATATCACCATCGCGTTCGTTAGCAATAATGCCTTCATCTAAACAGCGTGCTGCTTCATTTAGCATTAAAGACACACAGCGATCTGCGATTTCTTTCTTATTCAAGCGTGGACTTGGTGTTACACCAAGTAACTCGTATACAGACTCATCGACTTTCTTGCCTTTTTTGTCGTACTTGTAGAAACCACGACCTGTCTTACGACCTAAACGTTTGCTGTCGATTAAACGGTTAAACGCATCGGGTGCTTTGAAGCGATCGCCCAGCTCTTTTTCAAGAATTGGTGCAATCTTAGAGCCGATGTCGATACCTACTTCATCAAGTAATGCCAGTGGGCCAACTGGGAAACCAAATTCAACCAGTGCGGCATCAATCTTCTCAATTGGCTCACCTGCTAGCAATAGATTTGCCGCTTCGTTCACGTAAGGCGCTAAAATACGGTTTACGTAGAAACCTGCTCTGTCTTTTACCACGATAGGCGTTTTGCCTTGCTTACGGGCAAATTGTACCGTACGCGCAATGGTTTGCTCAGAAGTGCCATCGTGAGGAATGATCTCAACCAATGGCATTTTTTCTACTGGTGAGAAGTAATGTAAGCCAATGATGTTCTCTGGGCGTTCTGCTTTTTCAGCAATTTGCGCAATCGGCAGTGACGACGTGTTACTAGCAAAAATAGTTTCTGCTGAACAGTTTTGTTCAATTTCAGCCACCATACTTTGCTTAAGGTTTAAGTCTTCAAACACCGCTTCAATCACCATATCAACGTGCTTAAAGCCCGAATAATCGGTTGTGCCCGTAATGCGGTTCATAGTTTGCTGCACATCGGCATGAGACATGATGCGACGCTTCTGACGCTTAGATAAAATCTTGTAGCTGTAGTTTAGTGCATTGCTCACACCTTGCTGCGCCACGTCTTTTACGCGCACTAAGGCTTTCGCTTTAACCGCACTTACATGGGCAATACCTGCGCCCATTAAACCACCACCAAGTACCGCTGTACGCTTCACTTTTGCAACATCGTCTTGGTAGTCTTTTTTCATTTCAGTGGTCGCGAAGAAAATACCACGAAGTGACTTTGACACCTCGGTCATTACTAAGTCAGCAAACCCTTCTGCTTCCGTTTTGTAGGCTTTCATTGGATCAAGCTCAACAGAGGCACGCACAGCTTTAATGATGTTAATTGGTGCAGGATAATGGCCGCCGGTTTTCTTTAGTACACCTTCTTCTGCTTTTTTGAAGATGATATTACGACCAAATGGGTTTGACTCAAGCGCCCAGCTTAACTTATCTAACTTAGGCTGAGATGGTTTTGCTTTGCCTTTTGTAGCAAACTTGGTTGCCACATCAAGCAGGATACTTTGTGGTACACAATCATTCACAAGGCCTGTTTTTTTAGCTTGCTTAGCACGTACTTGCTTACCTGTAAGCATCCACTCTAGCGACTTTTGAATACCCACTAGTTTTGGTAAACGTTGTGTACCGCCGCCACCAGGTAATAAACCTAGCTGTACTTCTGGTAAACCTAGTTTCGTGATGTCGCTGTCTGTACATACACGGTAATCACAGGCAAGGGCAAACTCTAGGCCGCCGCCTAATGCTGCACCATGGATTGCAGCAACCGTCGGGTATGCTTGATTTGCCATAGTGAAGAAAGCTTGCTGACACATTTCTGATAGCTCTAACGCATCATTACGCGTTTTTGCACTATCTAGCATTTTGATATCAGCACCTGCGATAAAGTTATCTTTTTTACCACTGATGAACACCATACCTGTAATGTTATCATCACGGCCCTGCTTTAAGATTGCCGATAGGTCATCAGCAAAACTTGCACGCAAGGTATTCATTTTCTCATCGGCAACATCAATGGTTACAACTGCAACCTTGCTATCCGTTAGCTCATAACTAAATACTGACATTATGCACTCTCCAATACGAAGGCCGCACCAAGACCACCTGCAGCACATGCAGTTGTCAGTGCCAACCCGCCACCACGGCGTTTTAATTCATTTAAGCTCTGTGTGATAAGACGTGCGCCAGTCGCTGCAAATGGGTGACCATAAGCCAGTGAACCACCGTTAACGTTAAACTTATCCATATCAATTTCACCGATCGCTTTCGAGCGACCCAGTTTTTCTTGCGCAAACTTATCACTGCCAAACATCTTCATGTTCGCAAGTGCTTGCGCAGCAAATGCTTCGTGCATTTCAATTAAATCTAAATCTTGTAAGGTGATCCCCGCTCTGTCTAACGCGATAGGCGTTGAGTGCGCTGGACCCATTAGCATATCTTCGTGTACGCCAATTGCTGAGAAACCAAAACTACGAACATAACCAAGGATCTCATAACCAAGCGCCTTAGCTTTACTCTCACTCATCATCAGTACGGCTGCTGCGCCATCTGTTAATGGTGTGGCGTTTGCAGCAGTTACAGAGCCATGTTGTCTATCAAACACAGGACGAGGCTTTGCATAACCTTCAATGGTTGAGTTATGACGAATGTTGTTATCTTGTTCGATGAAAGACTTATAAGGTGGTACATGTGCCGCCATCACTTCGTCAGCTAGTAGCCCATCGTTCCAAGCTTTACTTGCTAATGAATGTGAACGGTGTGCTAATGCGTCTTGATCCGCGCGGCTAATACCATGGGTTTTAGCCATCTGTTCAGCCGTTTGGCCCATAGATAAACCAGTTGAATACTCAGCCACAGCTGGCGGTACAGGTAATAAATCTTTAAGACGAAGTTTGCTGAAGATTTTCAAGCGCTGGCCTAATGTACGCGCTTTGTTTAAATCAACTAAGCTACCAGCTAGCTTTTTACTTACACCAATTGGCAATACAGAAGAAGAATCAGCACCACCTGCAATACCAACATGGGCGTTACCCGCCACAATTGACTCAGCAACGTTGGCAATGGCTTGGAAGCTGGTCGCACACGCTCTAGATACTGAGTAGGCATCGACCGATACTGGCATACCTGTGCCTAATACAATTTCACGCGCGATGTTTGGCGCTTCAGGCATTTGTACTACTTGACCAAAAACCAGTTGATCAATTTCATTTTTATCAAAGTTAAGACGCTCAAGCATCTCATTAACGACAAGTTTGCCTAGGTCTAGCGCTGGAACATGGTGAAATGCTGTTGCCTGCTTGGCAAATGGGGTACGAAGACCGCTGACAATCGCGATTCTATCGCCTTTTCTTGTTTTTAGTATGTTTTGTTCAGACATTGAATTTGCTCTCCCGCTGACAGGTCTGACCTGTTGAATTTACATCGATTCTAAACAACCAACAAAAATATGCCAATAAAAATTTTAATTCGGCTATAAATTGAGCACCAAACTCAACCCTAGATGTTTTTTTAACCAGACGCAAAATATCTTTACAAAACAAGGGAACTATTTGATATGACGCAGTCTAATCAATATCGTAATCTTCCTTTAAATTTCGTGTTTATTGATAGCAAACACTTGAGAAGTAACGATAGAATCCTTATAAATTAAGCAAAAATTTTGTCAGCAAAGGACAAACCATGGCAGTAAATGAATTCTCAGCTCTGAAAAAATATTTAGATACGCAGATTATTGGTCAACCAGAACTGACCCAAGCGCTACTTATTGCGATGCTTGCAGACGGCCACCTATTGGTTGAAGGCCCGCCGGGACTTGCAAAAACCCGTGCTGTTAACGCCCTAGCTAAAGGCATAGAAGGCACCTTCCAACGTGTGCAATTTACCCCAGACTTATTACCTGCGGATGTCACAGGTACTGACATTTATCGTCAGCAAACCAATGAATTCGTTTTTGAAAGCGGCCCGCTATTTCACAACCTGATCTTGGCCGACGAAATTAACCGTGCACCAGCCAAAGTGCAATCAGCGCTGTTAGAAGCGATGGCTGAACGACAAGTGACGGTTGGTAAGAACACTTATCCGCTGTCAGATCTGTTCATGGTTATGGCAACGCAAAACCCGCTGGAACAAGAAGGGACATATCCACTGCCGGAAGCACAATTAGACCGCTTCTTATTACATTTAAACATCGACTACCCGGGCGCTGAGAACGAACTTGCCATCCTTCGTTTAACTCGAGGCGAAGCCCTAGAAGAGCATCAAGCTGATTTCACCGCCATTCGTCAAAACACCTTGTTTGAAGCACGTAAGAAAGTGTTATCGATGCATCTTGCTGAGCCGCTAGAGCAGTATCTTGTTCAACTGATCATAGCAACTCGTGAAGCTGCAAAACTTGATGAGCAACTGGGTCGCTGGATTGAGTTTGGCGCCAGCCCGCGTGCCACTATCGCCCTTGATAAATGTGCCCGCGCACACGCATGGTTACATGAACGTGATTTTGTGACGCCAGATGATATTCAAGCAGTACTGCATAATGTATTGCGTCACCGCATTATTTTAAGTTACGAAGCGCAGGCTGATGGTATCAGTAAAGATCAAGTGATCAGCCGTATTCTTGAACTAGTCCCAGTGCCATAATGATGCAACAAGCCGTATTCGATACCGCACAGTGGTTAACTCAGTGCCACAGTAATGGCGCCGAGCTCGACTTAAAAGAATTGCTTTACTACAAATCTAAAGCACACCTTTTGTCGTTAAAGCCGAAAAAGCGCATTCAAAGCAGCCAAGCAGGCCAATACCTTGCGCCACATAAAGGTCGCGGGATGGAGTTTGCTGAAGTTCGCCAATATCAATATGGTGACGACATTCGTGCCATCGACTGGCGTGTCACAGCCCGTACAGGCATCACTCACACTAAGCTCTATCAAGAAGAAAAAGAGCGACCAGTGTTTGTGTTTACCGATTTATCAAACAGTATGTTGTTCGGCTCGCAGCTGTTACTGAAATCTGTGCAAGCCGCACATTTAAGTGCGCTTGTGGCTTGGTCAGCATGTCAACGTGGTGACCGTTTAGGCGGTATTGTCTTTAGTGAATACGCCCACCATGAATTAAAACCCACTGCACGCGACAAAGGCGTGCTGTCATTAAGTCATCAATTGGTCGACATTCACAAACAAGCCTTTTCTAATCGTGAACAAAACGCTGAGAATCGGTTTTCCGATAACTTAAAACGCCTAACGCACTTAGCCAAACCGGGTAGTTTAATTTATCTCATCTCTGACTTTAATCACCTGCAAGAGGCCGATTTCAAACAGCTTGAACGTCTGGCGCGCCACTGTGAACTGATTGGTTGTCAGATAAGTGATCCGTTCGAACATCAGTTGCCTGCCTACCAAGATGCCATCAAGGTCGATGCCGAAGGCCAATCTTGGACGCTGCCACTGATGAATAAACAATTTAGAGACAAGTTTGCCGAGCAAACTGCGCAAGTGTTTAACCAACGCTTTCAACGATTACAACGCACGGGCATGAGCATGTTGAACTTTTCGGCAGCCCATCCTATTGAACAGCAAGTAGTGAGACTTTAACCGATGCAAGCTTCACCTCTCGACGCACTTCATGATGTTTTACCGCCAGAGCAGGTGGCTTGGTGGCCATTGTCGCTGCCAACTTGGGCAGTGATAATCACTTCACTTATTTTGCTTATCACACTTGGCATGTGGCTTTATAAGCGCCAACAATTTTTAAAAGCCAAAAAAGCCGCCATTGAGCTGGCTAAGCAGCAAAGTGATGATGTGCAGCAACTGCATATAATCTTAAAACGCCTCGTAAAACATTATTACGGTGCGCCATTGACTTCATTGCCTACTAAAAAGTGGCAAAGCATTTTAAATAAACTCAGTGGTGAAGATATCTCTGAGCATGCTTTACACAGCTTATATGGCCCAAACAACAACCCTGAATTAGCCAAGCAACTCTTTAACGCCATCAAAAATCTAAAACTCAAGGAGGCCATTGATGTTTGAATTTAGCTGGCCTTGGGCGTTTTTACTGTTACCCCTACCTTGGATTTTAAGGCGTTTTACCATTAGTACAGAGCAAGCTAAACAAAGGCTGCGTATGCCTGTGTTTGCCCAGTTTTCTAAACTGGCGCCTAGCCTCAAAGAGTCAAAGCAAAAAACCAACTGGTTCGAAGCCCTAGTTTGGTTATGTTTGGTCATTGCTGCAGCTAACCCACAATACTTAGACGACCCTGTTACTTTACCTAATGAAGGTCGCGATATCATGCTGGCCGTGGATTTATCGGGTTCGATGACAGAGCAAGATATGGAGTACCAAGGTCGTTATGTTGATAGGCTATCGGTGGTGAAAGCTGTTTTAGGTGACTTTATCGAGCAGCGTCAGGGCGATCGCCTGGGTCTGATTTTATTCGCCGATACTGCCTTTTTACAAACCCCCCTTACCCGTGACTTAGATACGGTGAGTCAAATGCTCAGCGAATCACAAATAGGCCTAGTAGGTCGTGCCACTGCAATTGGTGACGCTTTGGGTCTAGCCGTAAAACGCTTCAGCCAAAAGCAAGACAGTAACCGTATTCTCATATTGCTGACCGATGGTCAAAATACCGCGGGTAACTTGGAGCCTGATGAAGCGCTTATTTTAGCTCGCGAAGAAGGCATTAAAGTTTACACCGTTGGCGTTGGCTCGGATGGTCGAGGCGGCTTTAGTCTATTTGGCATGGGCGGGATTGGCGGCAGCAGCATTGACGAAACCACGTTAAATAAAATTGCCACCGAAACTGGCGGTTTATATTTTAGAGCAAAAGATGTCGCAGGGCTTCAGCAAATCTATCAAGAGCTAGATAAACTAGAACCAATCAGTGACGAAAATGAAACCTTCAGACCGCAAATCGCCTTGTTCTTCTGGCCTCTAGCAGCGGCGCTGGCATTACTGATGCTTAATCAACTGTACGTTAATATTACACGACTGTTTTCACGTTCGGGTAAGGAGGCTTAATGATGGAATTTGAATTTTTAAGACCCCTACTGTTACTTTTGATTATCCCTTGGGCCATTTTAACCATGGTACAAGTGCTCAATAAAAGCCGTAACAATAAATCTGGATTAATTGCGCCGCATTTAGCCCATGCAATGCTAACCGAAGGTAAAGCAAGCAAAAAAGCAAACCCATGGCTGCTGGCGCTATTTACCTTGCTATGCATTATTTTTATTGCAGGCCCCAGTTTTGAAAAACAAGAAGTGCCGGTATTTAAGTCAAAACAAGCGCGTGTGGTTGTGATGGACATGTCTTATTCGATGTACTCCACCGACATTAAACCTGACAGACTCACCCAAGCGCGTTTCAAAGCACTCGACATGGTCGAGCTGTTTAAAGAAGGCGAAACCGCGTTGGTTGCCTACGCGGGTGATGCGTTTACCGTATCTCCACTGACTTCTGACGCCAGTACATTAAGTAATTTAATTCCAAGCCTTAGCCCTGAGATTATGCCTAGCAAAGGCTCAAATGTGTATGCAGGTATTGACCAAGCTATGCAACTGTTGTCTCAAGCGGGGTACATACAAGGCGAGATTATTTTAATTACTGATGGGCTTGATCAAAGTGATGTCGACGAAGTTCGAGAAGCCATGCAAAGCAGTAAGTTTACATTAAGCATCTATGCCATCGGCACCGCGCAAGGTGCGCCGATTGCCTTGCCTGAAGGCGGATTTATGAAAGGTCGCAGCGGTGAAATAGTCATTCCAAGGTTGAATGTGGCGCCCCTTAGAAACCTTGCTGCTATCAGTGGTGGTCAGTTTTCGGCTTACACACCTGGGGCTGAAGATATTCAAGTATTTGCGCCAACGGCAAGCACCAACGAAGCTGATCAAAACGATGAGGAAAACAAAATACTTTGGCGCATTGATGCGGGTAAATATGGCTTAATTTTATTGATCCCATTGGCATTGTTACTCCTGCGTAAATCGGCCTTGGTATTATGTGCAATGTACTTTATGCTGCCTCTGTCTCAACCTGTTTATGCTGCAGATTGGCAGACATGGTTTAAAAATACCGACCAAAATGCCTTATCTGCATATCAATCTAAAGAGTTTGAAAAAGCAGCTTCTGCTGATAACACTGATTTAAAAGGTGCTGCACTTTATAAACAAGGTCAGTATGAGCAAGCCGCTGCGGCATTGAAAAACAGCCCCTCGGCGATTGGTCAATACAATTATGGTAATGCCCTTGCCCAACTTGGCAAACTGGATGAAGCCATTGCCGCCTATGAGCAAGCACTTAAGCAAAACCCTGACTTTGACCAAGCCAAAGAAAACAAGGCCCTGTTAGAGCAAATGAAGCAACAACAAGAGCAGCAACAACAGAATCAATCTCAAGATGGAGAGAGTGATCAAGAACAGCAATCAGGTGAGCAATCAGATCAACAAGGTCAATCAAACAAGTCTGAGCAAGGTCAACAAGACCAGCAGCAAGGCGAGTCTGGCGAGCAATCTGACCAGCAACAAGGCGAACAATCAGATCAAGATGCCGAACAACAAAACTCGGGTCAGCAAAACTCTGATCAGCAAAACAAGCCTGATATGCAAGCCGATGCACAACAGCAGCAAGATCAAACCGAGCAAAAAGACGGTGAGCAATCTGAGCAACAAGCCCAACCTCAGCCGCAACAAGCCACTGAAAATAATGAACAACAAGGTCAGCAGCAAATGATGCAATCGGCTCAAGCTAAGCCAATGACCCCTGAAGAAAAAGAAAAAGCGCAGCAGTTAAACCAGCTACTCAGGAAAGTACCTGATGACCCTGCCATTCTATTACGAAACAAAATGCGCTTAGAGGCCCAAAAAAGAGCCCAACAACGTCGCCTTGGAGGATCTAAACAATCATGGTAACCCGTTTTTATATTGTCTGTGTATTTTTACTGTTCAGCACAGCGAGCGTCGCTTTTGACAAGTTAACCGCATCGGTCGACAGAAACCCTGTTTTAGTGGGTGAATATTTTACACTAACTATTTCAGCCGATGGCCGTGTATCAGGTCAGCAGCCAGATACCAGCGCTTTAGCGAGACAATTTGTGATGGGCCCAATCAATACCGGCTCCAGCACCCGTATCATCAATGGTCAGGCGAGTAGTGAAACCACATGGCAAATGCAACTCATGTCGCGTAAAGCGGGCGACATTACGATTCCAGCTTTTACTGTTTCAGGTAAAGGTAGCGACCCAATCAAACTAAAAGTGGTTGCACGCAGTAACGATGCCAATGAACAAAAAGACATCTTTATCAAAACCGAGTTAAAGCCAAGCAAGCTGTTTGTTCAACAAGCAGGTCTTTACACGGTTAAACTTTATTTAGGTAAAGACTTATTAGACGGGCAACTATCTGCGCCTGCAATGGAAGACGCGCAAGTCACACTTCTTGGTAAGCAAAAAGAAGACTATGAAGTGGTTGATGGCCGCCGTTATATGGTCATTAGCCGAGAGTATCTACTTCAACCTCAAAAAAGTGGTGAATATACTATCGAGCCGCCAATTTTTAATGGTCAAGTTAGAGAGAATTATCGCCGTATGTCGGTCTCGGCGATGGGCAAAGCTGAATCAATTGATGTGCAACCTGTACCTGAAACCTACAATGGCGCATGGTTACCCAGTGAGTTAGTCAATTTAAGTGAAGAGTTTCAGCCTATCTCTGATGAAGTGGTGGTTGGCACACCAATCACGCGTACTATCACCCTGACCGCATTAGGCGTGACCAAAGAGCAGTTGCCTGAAATTCGCCTGCCAGAAGTTGACGGCTTTAGAAGTTACCCTGATGAGAGCGAGCGTAACCAACTTGCACGTGATGGTCGGGTGATCTCGCAACTTGTCAGCTCGTATGCGTTGGTGCCACAAACACCAGGCACTTACACCCTACCTGAAGTAAAACTGCCTTGGTTCAATACTGTGATTAACCGTGTGCAATATGCGACCTTGCCAGCTCGTACACTGACCGTTATTGTTGATCCGAATCAAACTACTCCGGTTATACCAAACATGACAGCACCATTGCAAAATCAACAGGTAATCGAGCCAACAATTGTTGAAGTTCCCGTTGAAAAGACATTGCTTGATTGGGGCATTTTGGTATCGGGCTATGTGCTTTGGATTTTTACTTTGATTTTTGTTTGGCTTGGTTTTATCGGTCGAAAAAAACCAGAGATTGAAACTGAAACCAATGACACATTTAAACCAAGAATGAGTTTGAGCTTGTTAACACAAGCGGCTAAAGCGAACGATAAAACGCGTTTTTATCAGTTAATAAGTGAGTTTGTTACTACGGAGCTCACTTCAACCTCTTTTAGCCAGTGGCTAAAAGAGTTAGATAATGCTGAGCTAAAAGCAGAAATTGTAAACTTACAAGCAGCCCTTTATAGTGAAGGGACGGCTTCTGCAAATCTTGAGAAAATTGCTAAGCTCATATCTCAAATTGAGAAAAACCAAGCAGATCAGAAACGTAGCTCGCTACAACCTCTGTACTGAAAATTTTTATGAAAAGTGTGTAAGAAAAACTTACTTACTAAGGTCTATTGGGTATGACCAAAAAACAACAACGCTACGAAGAGTTGGTTAAGCTGTATCAGACGGAGCTTTATCGCTTTGCCTACTGGCTTAGCAAAGATCCGACTGTAGCAGAAGACTTAGTACAAGAGACGTTTTTGCGTGCGTGGCGAGCTTTAGATTCTTTACAAGATGAGAAAGCGGTAAAACCTTGGTTATTAACCATAGTACGTCGCGAAAATGCAAGACGATTTGAACGTAAACAATTCGATTATGCCGATGTCGACAACGACACCATAGTCGATAACCAAAGCACCACATTAGATTCAGAGATGGAACAAACGGTGATCCAAAGACAAATAAGTCAGCTCTCGATTGAATATAGAGAGCCGTTACTTTTGCAAGTTGTTATGGGGTGCTCTGGTGATGAAATAGCTGAGATTTTAGAGCTGAACAAGAACACTGTAATGACGCGTCTTTATCGCGCACGCAACCAATTGAAAGAGGCATTGATGTCTCAACCACAGACCATGACGGGGGCCACAAACTGATGGATGAATTAGAATTTCGTCGTCGCGCATTTGCCGATCCCAACGATCCAGAAGTCATTGCGTTTGCACAGCAAAACCCTGAACATCAAAAGCTGTTAGATGAGCTGTTGTTGTTAGACGACAAAATAAACCTAGCACTTGATATACCTGTGCCACCAGATCTCACTGAAAAGCTGATGACGCAAACCAAAGACACGCCTGCAAGTAATGTGACGCAGGGCTGGTTTGGCCGTTTTAACAAACCTTTTGCCACCGCGGCATCAATCACGTTAGCAGTCAGCTTATACTTCTTAAGTGTGGGCGGTTCAAATGACCTTCAGGCTGGTGAACATGCATTGGCGCATGTTTATTATGAAGTAAAAGCGCTAGAGCGTGACAAAGAGGTTGGTCTACAAGCGGTCAATGAGAAACTTGCCATGTTAGGTGCTAAATTTGAGTCCTTACCTGGCAAAGTGACCTATGCGACTTTTTGTCATTTTAAAGGGCAGCGCAGTTTACACCTAATATTCCAGTCAGATCACGGTCCTATCACTGTGTTTGTTGTACCGCACTCAGGTGACATTCAAGACAAGCAATTGGGTGATTTTAACGATGCGCGTTTTGCAGGTGTGATCTCAAGTGAAGATAAAGCCAACATGATCTTGGTTGCTGACAGAAATTCACCGGTCAACGACTATCAAGAGGACGTACAACAAGCGCTCCGCTGGTTATAGGCTTTATACAAAAACAAAAAAAGGCGCATAATGCGCCTTTTTACTTTTATCAATTTATAAACAGTATCTAGCAAATAAACTCGCAACTGTTGCAGCCGTTGGCTTGCCATGCTGCCAATCACCGCCTTCAACACCAGAACCTGCAATGTCCATGTGCACATAAGGTAATGGTTGCTCTGAGTCTAAGCCGTGCTTGTCTAGACCACCCACTAGCGCTAAGAACGCCATTGGGAATTGGTGACCACGTGCTGTAACCGCTGATGGCGCATTGTTACTTGAAAGTACATCATCGGCTAGCGTGCGTGGCTGAACGAAGTCGTAGTCTTCTCGACGGCTGCGATTTACTTCGGCTGCATCTGCCCATAAGTCACCTAAGTCAGCAATCTGGCGAGATACATTCGCTGAACGTGCAGGACCATTCTCAACGTACGCACTGTAAGGACCCACAGCACGAGCAGCGTGACCGGTTAATGTTGCCACCGTAAATAGCTCAGGATTTACTTCATTCTTCGCAAGGTCTTTCACTTCACTCAGTAGATCACCCATTGCCAGACGGCCTTCTGCATCTGTGTTACCAATACGAACACGTAACCCTTCACGACATGTGATGATTTCATCTGGTACGAAACAATCAGAGCCAATTGAATTACGAACCACTGCTAAATAAGCGATTACCTTAACACCTTTAGGCTGATAATCAGCTACTGCTTTCATGAAGCCTGCCACCGATGCAGCACCGCCTTTGTCACGGCTCATACCTGCCATGAAACCACCGACTTTAAGGTCTGCACCACCTGTGTCATACACTAAGCCTTTACCTACGAACAGTAAAGTTCTTTCAACGTTTCCTTCAGGCTCGTAGGTCATTTTCACAACGCGAGGATGATGGCGCTCTACCGCATAAGATGCGCGCGCAACTGTTGCAAGCATTGGGTAGTCTTTGTTAATTGTGTCAATGCTATCGATCACTTCAACATCAACAACAGAGTCTTTTAACAGCTCAACACAGTAATCAGCAAATTTAGGTGGTGCCATACGCTCAGGCTCAGTACCACATAAATCTCTTGCCGCATACTGACCTGCCGCAATGGCATTTAGCTGCTTAACTTGCTCTTCGCTAGCACCCGCTAAAAATACCTGCTTAACTGGCTCAATACTTTCACCGTGATATTCTCTTGCTTCAAGAGGCTGCCATAACGCTTGGCACATGCCTAAAAATGCAACTTCTAAAGCTTGCGTGTAGCGTGCATCATCAGCAATAGACGCAAGCTGTAACACAGGCTGAGTAACACCAGCTGCTTTGGCTTCGCTGATAGCACTTTTAGCTGCTTCGAAGATACGACGTACGTCATCATAATCACGTGTTAATGGCCCAGTTGGTGCCACAATAAGACGTTTGCCCGGTAAGTTCTCTGCAAATAGTAATGATGCTTTTTGTCTAATGCGTGCATCAATTACCAGTGCAGGTGCAACAATTTCATTTAGTTCTGCTTGACCTAAATCTTCAACATTGCCGGTGATCACAATGACAGCATCTGCGTCAGTTGGAAGATTACCGTTAAAAGCAATCGCGAGAGGGAAAGACATAAAAAAGGCCCTTATTGTTATTCAATTAGGGCCAATTATCGGTTATTTACTTTGCTATTTCTAGCAATTGAGATTAATTCGCAGTTTCGCCTTCGTCGCTGGTTTTCTTCTGCTTGTGCTTGCCTATCACTGACCAGGCTTCAAGCATCACCAAGACACTGACTACTAAAACAATTAAATCTAAAACCACCAACAGCCAGTTACCTTTCTCGTAGTATTCTACCAGCTTAATTAAGCCCGCGAAGAAAGCCATCAAGATCACAAAGACCATAGGGATAAGCGTATATTTAGCTGGTCGACCTAGTTTGATTAAGTACACAGACAGCACGAGTAAAGTTAGGCTTGCTAAGATCTGGTTAGTCGAGCCAAATAGCGGCCATAACACCATGCCGCCCGTACCCGATGCGCCACCAGCACCAAATGCAAGCAGTAAACAACATGCTACCGCAACAAAGGTTGCGACTAGACCATTCTTAAGCACGCTAATGTTATAAATATCGCCCCACTCTTGGATGATATATCGCTGCAAACGCACACCCGAATCCATGGTTGTACCGGCAAACAACACCACCATTACTGCCAGTAAGGTCGCTGCAATTTCAGCAGAAAATCCCCAGCCTTCACTGATAAGGTTTGAACCGCCAGTAATAAAGGCGCTGACGCTTCCCGCCCCTAAATGGCTATATATTTCGTGCCACTCTTCTGGTGACACCGCTAACATAACACCACTAACCGCAACTAACGTGATCAGTGCTAAACACCCTTCACCTACCGCACCTAAGTAACCAACAAAGCGGCCATCTGTTTCTTTATCAAGCTGTTTAGAACTCGTACCCGACGACACAATACCGTGGAAGCCAGATACCGCACCACAGGCGATGGTGACGAATAACAGCGGAATAATACTTGGCGTATCAATGGCGGTTTGTGTATTGAATGCAGGTGCGGTGATATCTGGCATCACCACAAATACGGCGCCATAAAGTAACACTAAACCCACTAACAACTGCATGCCATTAATAAAGTCACGTGGTTGTAATAGCATCCAAACTGGCAGCAGTGAGGCAACCGCTGCATAGATAAATAAAATGACTATCCAGTTCGCTTTGTCGGTTAAGCCGAACATTTCTGTTGGTAATGACACCGGCATTTCTGCGCCCATAAAAATCGTTGCATAAAGTACTGCAACACCAATCACGCACAGTGGAATGAGCGGGATCTGACGTTTTAATAATTGGCCGATAATGAGTGCAACAACAATGGCCGCCCAAGCAGGTACCACTGCACTCGGGTTTGCAACTAATGAGTTGGCGATAACCACACCAAATACCGCGTTAACCATAAGCAGCAACAAGAACACCACAATCATGAACAATACGCGTGTACGTTTACCTATCACGCTTTCAGATAGCGCCCCCATAGACTTACCTTTGTGACGCGTACTGGCCCACAGTGCGCCCATGTCATGCACACCTGCAAAGAAAATCGTACCAAATACGACCCAAAGTACGGCTGGCACCCAGCCCCAGTACACAGCAATGGCTGGCCCAACAATCGGTGCAGCCCCTGCTACTGACGTGAAATGGTGCCCCCAAAGTACCAGTTTATTGGTTGGCACATAATCAACCCCATCGTTAAGCTCGTGGGCTGGGGTAACAAAGTTATCGTCCATTTTAAAAATCTTCGTGGCGATGAACTTAGAATAGACAAACCAGCCAAATAGCATGCCGACAATACCAAATAATACAATCAGAATAGACTGCATCAGATACTCCTTTTCTCAGTTTTAGTTATACGCTCACTTCACCTTAACACGAAATTTACAATTTCAAATTAAGATTTTAGTCACCCCATAAGTCCTAGGGTTATTATGTTTCAAACATCGAATTAATCACTCAAGGGAGTAACAACTTTTACGTCAGAGTGAAATTGTTCATTACCGCTTAAAAAACCTTATTCATTGAAGATAGATACAAATTAAAATGTTACGATATAACAAAACCACCAAACCAAAGTATGCAGAGAGCTACTCGCTTTCTTATCAACTATTATTACCAAGAAAAGTGAAATATTATGGCGATTACTATCATCACAAATGCTGTGATTATTAATGAAGGAAAAACATTCAACGGCAGCGTAGCTATTGAGCAAGACCGTTTTATTTACATTGGTGAAACCATGCCTGAATACACCGATGCACTCATTATTGATGCGAAAGGTAAGTACTTAATACCCGGTGTGATTGACGGTCAAGTTCACTTTAGAGATCCTGGTGTAACACACAAAGCCGATATGGAAAGCGAATCAAAAGCCGCTGTAGCAGGTGGTGTTACTTCCTATATTGATATGCCAAACTCTCGTCCAAACGTATTAAACCATGAAGTGTGGCAAGCTAAAAACGCACTGGCTGCAACCAAATCTCTGGCGAATTATGACTTTTATATGGGCCTAAATAACGATAATGTTGACGCGCTACTAGACACAGATACCACGGGATACTCTTGTTTATCTGACGACGGCTTATACTTCGCAGGCCCAGGAAACCTGCTTGCAGATAGTGAAGAAACCTTAGATAAGATTTTTTCAAAGAGTAAGAACATCATTGCTATTCATGCTGAAATCGAAGGCATCATTCACGAGAACGAGCAAAAGTTTAAAGCTGAATATGGCGAAGATGTACCTGTTAAATTTCACCCTATTATTCGCTCAGAAGAAGCCTGTGTTAAAGCAACCGAACGTGCAATTCGCTTAGCCACGAAACACAATGCACGTTTACACGTTTTACACCTGACCACAGCGAAAGAAGCGGCGATGTTCCGCAATGATATTCCACTTGAAGAAAAGCGCATCACAACTGAAGCCAGTGTGCATCATTTGTGGTTTAACGACAGCGATTACGAGGAAAAAGGAACCTTAATTAAGTGGAACCCAGCAATCAAAACCGAGCAAGACCGTTTAGGGCTCATTGCTGCGATTAACGATGACCGCATCGATATCATTACCACTGATCATGCACCACATACTTTAGAAGAAAAACAAAATACTTACTTCAAAGCAATGTCGGGCGGCCCATTTGTGCAGCACTCATTGGTTGCCATGATTGAGCTTCATCTACAAGGTTATCTTACTCTTGAAAAGATAGTTGAAAAGATGTGTCATAACCCTGCACTGCTTTATGGTTTTAAAGATCGAGGCTATATTCGTCCAGGTTATAAAGCCGATTTTACACTTGTAGATATGGACTCGCCTTGGACTGTGTCTAAAGACAATATCTTATATAAATGTGGTTGGAGTCCAGTTGAAGGCCAAACTTTTAAAGCGCAAGTGAAACAAACTTATGTGAACGGCCATAAGGTATTTGATAACGGCGAATTTGATACCAGTAAAAAAGGGGAACAACTAGAACTCCTGCCATGGGAAGAGCGCATTTACGTAAAAAATGCTTAAGGTATTCGTTTTTTAAAAACCTAACTATTGCCGCCAAAGCTGATATTATCCTTGGCGGCAATTTTTTTGCTTCACGCCACTCACCTGTTTAAACTGACCAAAGCCAAATCACATTTAAACTAATATGAAATTTTACCTGGATGTTCACTTATTCGGCGCACTAGCCCTAACAAAAAATAAAGGGAAACCCAATAAAACAGAGTACAGAAAATGCTTTAACAGCGGCTATTCTCTCACTCTAGAAGACAATAATTTTACCCGCCTATTTTTAAATTTTGCTGATGGCTTTCATGCTTTTAAGCCATACACTAGTGGTATTTTTTTCCGCGAACACACTTTTTATTTTGATGAAGACACAAGAGTGGAAGACATAGAAGCAATTTTCGGAAAAGCAGTAGATGGCTTTAAAGATGCCATAGAGATCAGCCGCACATTTATTGTTAGCGGTCTAGAAATAGAGTTTAGTTGGTACCATGACAACGAGGGTACAGCTTTAACCTAAATGATAATTCAACACGACAACGGTTTTTTTCATGGTAGCTGCCCTGCTGCTAACTAGAAAATAAGTGCATTTGGTTATGGCTTGTTTCTTTAGCCGATAACCCCACCTGAATGCCAATCAATCGAACAGCTTTGTGACCTTGATTCCGTTCAAGTAAATCTGTTAATAACTGGCAGAATAACGCACTGTCTAACTTATCAAACTGACACTCTTTACTGACCAGTTGAAAGTCAAAGTACTTCACTTTTACACCTAACTTTATGATGTGTTGCTCGTCTAGATATTTACTGGCTCGAATTTTGAGCTCAGGTAATAATTGTTTGATAATACGCATTTTCAATAAATCAATATCAGCGGTGTCTTGTTCAAAAGTGGTTTCAACCCCCACAGACTTACGCACTCTGTCAGTTTCAACGCGGCGCTCATCAACACCATGACAACGACGCCATAACATATCGCCTAGTTTGCCGAACTTTTGTTTTAATAGTGTTTCATCGGCTTTTTTGATATCGCGACCAAACTCAAAGCCATGGGCAAGCAATTTTTGCATTGTCACTTTACCTACACCGGGGATTTTTTTAAGTGGTAGATCTTCAATAAATGCATCCACTTTATCAGGAGTGATCACAAATTGGCCGTTTGGCTTATTTTCATCGCTGGCAATTTTCGCCAAGAACTTAATCGGCGCCACCCCAGCTGAGGCCGTTAAACCCGTTTCTTTAAAGATATCATCACGAATCTGTTGTGCAATTAAAGTCGCGCTACCTTTGCATTGAGTGCAATCAGTCACATCTAGGTAAGCTTCATCTAAAGACAAAGGTTCAATTAAATTGGTATAACGGGCAAAAATGGCTCTGATCTGCTGCGAGATTTCTTTATAGAGTGACATTCTCCCCGGCACGATGCGTAAATGCGGGCACAGCTTTTTTGCCTGATAATTAGACATAGCAGCTCGCACCCCATATTTACGAGCAATATAGTTTGATGTCGCTAAAACCCCACGGTTGCTATTGCCGCCAATCGCCATTGGTACTTTAGCCAACTCAGGATTGTCGCGCATTTCTACCGCGGCATAAAAGCAATCCATGTCTATGTGGATGAATTTGTTATATTTCGCCATTAGATTTACAACAGACAGCCCAAGTAAAAAAACACTGTATATATATACATTATCGTTATATAAATTAGAATGTCTATCTTATTTACAATCTAAAGCATATTTCCTTCTAAGTGCTTTATTTTTATGGAATTCAGATAGGTAGCACTTAAAGCTCTGAACTTTCATATTCCTAACTTTTTAAGTTAAAACAACCAATTAGAAATCTCTTTGTTTACTTTTCTTTTTTCTTTTTTGAGTGAATGACCACCACCAGGATAAATAACTAACTTGTGCTTTCTGTTTAGACTCGCCAATTTACTTGCCATATTTGACGCATTTTTTACATCTACTCGCTTATCTGCATCGCCATGTAGCAATAAGATTTCTACTCTTTCATTTATCTCATCAACCCAATTGATTGCTGAGCGAGCATGCAGTGCAGCATTTGGCGATTCAGAATAATTAGGGATCCGCGCTTCATAAACTGCCTTAAACCCTGGTCGCTCCCTCATGCTAAGCGCTAAGTCCGACATGCCTGCTTGTATTACTAATTTTTTAATATCATCTCTTTGCTTAGCAACAAGATAGCTCATCATGCCGCCGCGGCTAACGCCTATCATATTGATGTCGTCTTTTTTTACGCTTGCTAAGCTTTTGCCGATTTCAATTAAAGCGTGTACATCTTTCACATCTGCCCCACCAAATTCATCCTTTGCTCTGTATTGGCTTCCCATCACTATTGCACCCTCTTTCAGTAAGGGCATATGCGACAACATGCTTAAAATGGTTGATTTACCATACTCACCGTTTCCACCACGATTATGAATCACTAAAGGTAAAACCTCGTTATTGTCCTTTTCTGTGACAAGATAACCATCGACGACAGCTCCTTCAGACTGATATTGAATTAAATAACAATCAATATTGCGCTTAAACTTTTCATAAAAACCGGCTTTAAATCGTTCTTTAAATATCTCGTCTGTTAAGCTACTAAAGGCTTTACCACCAGACGCTTTGAATTCATTTACGCTATATGAAACAAAGCCATCATAGGTTGCACGTTCATGGTCAAAACAAGACTCAACGTGTAAAACATCATCCGCCTTGTATAGTTGAGACTCTATTGATGGAAGCTGTTCACCTGAGCTAAAAGGATTTAACAAGCTAAGTAATAACATTGATTTAATAAACATTTTTCAGTTCCTAAAAGGTTACTTAATTAGCAAACATGGTATATTTACCGTTCAAAAGGGGGTGTAGTAATCTACGAAAGTATTAAAAGACTCGTTAAACACCCCATCTAGACTCGATAAAAGAATAATAATGAAAAAAAGGATACACATTTTTCACTCAAAGCTTGCGCTAGTCATTCATTGCGCAGTGGTCTTGCTATTGCTGCTCGCTTCGGTGTTTGTTAGTTCGGCAACCACAGGCCAACACATTCCGCCTAAGTTCTTTTTCCAAGGGGTATGGCTTGGGTTTGCCATTAACCTAGGCGTTTTTTATTTAACTTATTTCGCTCTGGTGTTTTCTGCGAGCCAACCTTATTTACAAAAGGTCGGGGTTATCCTGCTATTAATGGTGTTAGCGGTTTGCCTTAGTACATGGGGTGATTTAAACCGCTTAGCAACCACAAGTGAATTGCTTGAGTATCAGCATCGCAGTTACTTTTTATTGGTTAACTCATTCGTTAAAACAGTTTTCACATTCAGTGCAATATTTACCTATTCAATCATTAACTTAATTGAACAAAAGCAGCACTTTAATAAAATTAAACTTAATGCTTTGCAAACAGAGTTAGAGCTACTTAAAAGCCAAACTAACCCTCACTTTTTATTTAACACACTGAACGCCTTGTATAGTAAAGCTTATGTAAGTCATCAGCATGAGCTTGCTGAGCACATTGGGCAATTATCGTCGCTGATGCAATACACCATATCCCAGTCGAATAAATCATTTGTTAAATTAGAAGACGAAATAGACCATATCGAAGCGTATTTAGGGCTACAAAAATTAAGACTTGGCGAACACGCCAATATTAGATTTGAGTACGCACCCATTTCAAATCACCAGCAGATCCCCCCCATGCTACTAAACCCTTTAGTAGAAAACGCCTGTAAATATGGGCTGTTAAATGAGCCTAATAGTTTTGTAGAGATCAAACTCAACATTGAAGCCGAAAAAATGGTCATTGCTGTGAGCAATTCCAATTTGAGTGTTCTTGTAAAGCAAAGTAGCGCCTATCATGCCAGTGGCTCTGGGCTAAATAACCTATTAAAAAGACTAACTATTCTATTTGATGATAACTTCTCTTATGAAGTGAACAATCAGCCTGACATATACACTGTAAGGTTAACTATTCCATGCAATTAAATGTAGTTTTACTTGACGATGAGCATCATGTTATTGAGTTACTGCAAGCGTACTGTGCAAGCATTGACTCTGTTAATGTGGTAAGAAGTTTCACCAATGTAATTGAGGCACTCAGCTTCATTAATGCCAACCCAATAGATTTATTGATCAGTGACATTAATATGCCTCAAATTTCAGGAATTGAAATGGCGCAATCATTAACACAACAAACCCGTGTGATTTTTATCACAGCTCACAGCCACTATGCTGTCGATGCGTTTGAATTAGATGTGATTGACTATATTGTAAAACCGGTTTTATTACCGCGCTTTCTTAAAGCCATTTCAAAAGCACACGCTGCAATAAACCCTAGAGGTGCTTTGTCTTCTACTGCCCCTTCTCGCTATATTTTTGTTAAAGACGGAGGGGCAAAAAAGCGTTTGGTTTTAGACGAAATACTGTTTTTACAGGCTCAAGGTGATTACACCGAAGTGACTATGCAAGAAAAAAGTTTATTACTTTTAGGGAGTTTATCGAGCTTTCTACAGAGTTTACCAAATGATGACTTCATTCGAATCCATCGCTCTTATGTAGTGAATAAGTCTAAAGTAGATTCTGTAGATAAAGATCACCTTATTATTCATGGTCATGATTTAACCATTGGTAAAACCTACAGACATATTATAGAAAATGCCTTTTAACCTAGTAGCCATGAAACGCTGCTACTTTTACTCATACTAATTATCCACTACACTTATTCAGCAAAATTTAAATAACAACAAGGAATACCCATGCAATTTAGTCGTTTAGGCAGCAGTCAAATAGATGTTTCTCGTATTTGTCTTGGTAGTATGACATGGGGCTTACAAAACAATCAGCATGATGCCGATGAACAAATCAATTATGCCCTCAGTCATGGAATCAACTTTATTGATACCGCTGAAATGTACGCAGTTCCACCTTCACCTGAAACCTACGGTAAAACTGAGGCCATAATTGGTAATTGGCTTGCACGTCATAAAGAAAAGCGTGAGCAAGTGGTGATTGCCACCAAAATTGCAGGCCCGGGCTTGAGCTGGGTTAGAAATGGTGGGCCTATCACGCCCGACGCAATTTACAAGGCCATTGATGATTCTCTTGAAAGGTTAAATACCGATTACATCGACCTTTACCAATTGCATTGGCCAAATCGTCAATCTCCGCATTTTGCACAGCACAAACCTAATGGGCACAACTTTGTAGATGTCGATACGCAAGCTGAAATCGCCAGTATGGAAGCTATTCTTGAAGCGTTAACAAAGAGTATTAAAGCGGGAAAAATCCGACATTGGGGTTTATCTGACGACACGACATGGGGCATAAATACGTATTTGCGCCTTGCTGAGCAGCATAACTTAGTAAAGCCTGTATCAATTCAAAATGAATTCAGCTTATTGCATGCCAAAGACTGGCCATATTTAATTGAAAACTGCTGGCATGAAGACATTGCTTATTTGCCTTGGTCACCGCTAGCCGCTGGCATGCTAACCGGTAAATACTTAAATGGTGCTCGTCCAGAGGGCAGTCGCTGGACACTGGTTCAGCGCCAAGGTTTATTCAGAGACACTGAACAAGCAGGCCTTGCCACTGCCGAATACGTGGCTTTAGCGCAAAAACTGAATATGACGCCCGCGCAATTAGCCCTTGCATGGTGCGATCAAGTAAAAGGCGTGACATCAACCATTATTGGCGCAACCAATATGAGTCAATTAAAAGAGAACATCGCCGCATTTGATATGTCTCTTTCTGAGGAAGCATTAAATGACGTAGCTGACATATTCAGTCGCTACCCTGCACCTTTTTAATCCGAATTTAGATTATTTTAAGGGCTCTTTCTGAGCCCTTTTGTTATTCCCAAATATTGCCTCAATAGCTGTAATCACTCGTTCTAATCGTTATACTGACAGCCGAAATTTTAAAGGTCAGTTTTCCAATGCAGTTACTCAATACACCACCTCTCAAACCCGAAGGTTCAATTTTCACTCGTCATACCGCACGCGCCATTGTTTTAAACGGCAACGACATTCTATTACTCTTCACAGAGCGTTATGACGATTACACGCTGCCTGGTGGTGGTGTTGACGAAAACGAAGCCATTGAAGCTGCTTTGCTACGTGAACTACAAGAAGAAACCGGCGTTAAAAGCATTACCCAATGCACTGCATTTGGTCGATTTGAAGAAGTTCGAGCTTGGTACAAAGACGATTTCGACTATGTGCATATCGTGTCTGATTGTTATGTGTGTGAGATTTGTGGAGAGTTTGATAAACCGCAAATGGAACACTACGAAGTAGCCAACGGCATGCGCCCTGTTTGGGTCAATATTGATGAGGCCATTGCGCATAACAAACAAACTTTGGCACAAAGTGAAAAGAAGGGCTTATCGATTCAAAGAGAGATTTTTTTGTTGGAGAAAATTAAAGTCTTTTTAGAATCTTAAAAAGTCGATTCGTACTATTTACGCTAATAAAGCCGAGGATCAAATCACCTCGGCTATCTTACAGTCTTATTGTGGTTTACACATTACTGCACCGCCATTACTAAACAGCCAGTCACACACGGCTCCATTTGTATAATCAACACTACCTACCGATGTACCGCCAGCGACTTGGTTGGTTTGGGCAATAGGTAAAGTTTGTGAATTTGGAGAAAGCGTTTTAATTTTCTTCTTCTGTAGTTTTAATTTCATGCTTATTTTTTCCTTAAAAATATTATTTGTTCCGTACTCAACTAAGCTGAGCACAATTAGACATTAACAACTTAGAGTAAAAAAACCAACAAAGAAAATAAAAAAATTAACATTTTCATTAAGTTCAGAATGCTCCCCCCTCCCTGGTTTTGATTGGATAGGTCGCTAAAAGTATTGCTTTATCAACCTATCCTATGCCTCTCTTATAAGTTAGTGACAGCTTGACGTGCACCAAGGCCAGGGCCATACACTAATGCGTTTAGCAGTAAGCGATTTGTCGCTAATGTCGACCCTCTAAATACTGGTTGCCCTGCAAATAAAATGATTTGCCCATTACCTTTTCGCTCTTGTGTTAAATAAGCAGAGTTCGCGATGCGTTTGCTCGCCTCAGGCCAAAGCAAACCGCTCATACGCAACTTTAACTCTTGTTTATCAGGCAGGCTTGACCAACCTACTTTACGATCTAACTCTTTATCTTTTGCTTGCTTAACCGCTTTGCTCCATTCGCTTTTGCTCATTTCTTGATAAGCCCCAAGCCTGACAGCAGAACGAACGCCCTCTTTTGCCATCAGAACAGGATTTCGAGAAATTAAAACAGGGATCACCTCTGGTGAACCAAAAGTAAGCCAATGTTTCTGGTCAGTTCGCGCAGCTACAATTGCGCCTGAAGGTCTAAATTTAGCTAACCAGTTATATTGCTTCTTAAGCTCATTTTCGCTTTTTTGTTTTGCTCCGCTCTTCCAAGGGTAATTAATATCTTCCGCAGCATCATGCGACCAGATATTCTCAATTTCAGCGTAGCTGTTTTGCTGAGCAAGCCACTCTCTTTGTAATGAAATATCGTACTGCTCAACCTCTTTTAAAGTATCTTGGATCTGTCTTACTCGACTTAAACCAGCATCTTTACCTGTAAATGGCGCAGCAGAGCCATCGATTGCCACTAACGTACCACCAGCTTCTACCCAAGTTTTAATCGCTGATAATTCACCTTTGCTCAACTGGCTATACCAAGTTGCAGGTATCACCAAGGTGTTATAGCGCCTCAAGTCAGTGTAACTCAGTCGGTTGCTATCTAAATGAGAATGCCTGATCCCTAAGTTACTATCGATTGAGTGCCAAATCGTGCCAAAGTCGAGTGAGTTAATGCCGTTACCACTTAAAATAGCAATTCTAGGTTGAGTTAATACCCTAAAATGCGCACCGCCAATGTCGGGTAAGTCTCTATTACCTAAACCAGAACGAACAGCCTTTGCTGTGACTTTAACTTCAGTTGCGGTCTGTTCTACAACTTGGTCTAAATCACCCTCAAAAAATTCATTGTCATAACGCGAAACAACAATTGAGCCTCGGCTCAAGGTCACCCCATCTAACACTGTACTTTTGTCAATTACTCTCGTAGTTACACCGCGCTCCATAAGACGTGCAGCAAAACCAACAGATGCATCATTATTGCCATCTACGACATAAGCAATTGAGCCCGCTTTTTTGATGATAAATGGCTCTTCATCAGACGGCTCATAGAGGCGAATATGCTTAGTGATATGTTGTGGTATTGTCAAAGCTTCTAGGCCATGCATCATGGTGATATTCCAAGCTGTGGCATCGTACATGAGGCTTGAGCCATCACGTAGCACCCTTTGGCGCTCTTCAACTAATACGTCATTGCTAATTTTAGCGTCGAACTCGAGCATAGTAGAGATGAGTCGTCCTTGTGGCTGTCGGTTACGAATAATTAAAGTGCCTTCAGGCAGTTCTGAAGTAATAACGTCACCAAGCTGTGTCTTCGCTTTTTTAACTTTTATTGCTTTGGTTGTTTGATGAATTTCAAATCCTTGGAGCTGCATCAAGTCAATAAACTTCGCTAAACGCTGTTTATTTTTCGTAGGTAAAATTGCGAAGCTCTGATCTGCATACGGGCTGTCATCTGAGATTAACCGTCGCTTATCTTTAACAAAATCTCGATAGATTGCTTTAGAGTGTTTCGCCAGAGTCTTTAAATTTTCAATGCTGCTGACATATTGTTTATCTACCGACTCTGCATAGCTCACAATTCTGCCATTATGCTGCATTACTCCGTCTTCTTTAATGCGGGCTTGCTCATACAGAATATGAATCGTGCCTCTAAAAGCAGCATAACTTGAGTAACCTGGATAGAGGTTTTCTAACCACTCACCGGTGTAATAAGGCCATTTTTGATCATCAAATGCTTGTGCCTGATCAGCTTCAAAGACTTCTCCCCATTTGCGAGAAGACTCAGATAAATTTTTATTAACTGGCTGTCGAGCCAAGCCAAACAGATAAGAGTCCATCGGCCCCATTTCATGGGCGTCTATCATCAGCTGTGGATTCCATTCATTGATAGACCGAACAATGCCTCGAGTTTCAGGGTGAACGCCTAAAATAAAGTCACGGTTTAAATCAAAGAAGTAATGATTACTGCGTCCAGTTGCCCATGCATCTGTGTGTAATTTTGACTGAGTATCAACATTCGGAGAGGTCCCTCTTCGTTGCTGAAGCTCTTTCGTAAAACGAGCGCGACCATCAGGGTTCATAAGCGGATCTACGATAACCACAGTATCCGAAAGTAATGACTGAATATCTTGATCTTTCGAGGCAATAAGCTTGTAAATTGTTGCTAGCGCAGCATCACTGCCAGACCCTTCATTACCATGAATTGAGTATGCCATCCATGCAACCGCTGGTAAGCGCTCAATAATGCTCTGCTCTGCTTGCTTTGATAAGTTAACTGGGTTTGCCAACTTACCTAAGTCAGCTTTAATGCTATCTACTTTCGCTAGGTTTTCAGGTGCAGAAATAACTAAATAATGTAAGGGTCGGCCCTCATGTGAGCGTGCATATTCTACTAGCTGAATTTTGTCGCTCGCCTTTTGCCACACTTTGAGTGCTTCGGTGATTTGCTCAGGCGTTGCAGCTCTTTGGCCAACAGGAAACCCTAGAATACTTTCAGGCGTAGGTATCTTGGCGTCTAATGCGCCAGTGACAAGTGACTTATTGTAATTTAACCCTTGCAGTTCAGTCGGTGCAAGGCTCATATTTGCAGAAGCGTGCGAACTTATTACTAAAGTACTCGCTATAGCTACTGAAAGCAGTTTATTGCGCATTGTTGAAACCTTTTTGTTATTTTACTTTGAATAGCAATGAAAATTTGCCACCATCAAAATGTTACATTATCACACACAAAAATACCGCTCAATTACTGTGCGATAAACGGGCTATTCCTAAATAAATTAAGTTTTTCAAGCTATTGCAAGATGCAATACTCAAATTATTCCAATGATGGCTAACACGTCATTGCTAACCTGCCGCTAATCGGCTAATTACAAACTTAGCCTAGGAAGCCCATTTTTATCATTGTCTCTAAAAAATGAACTTTTTCACCTGTTCCTACTCAAATCAGGCTGTTATGAACAATCGGAGTAAGTTCTTGCTAAAGGGATTACCAAAAGCACTCGCCATATCTGTGTTATTTCATATATTGATTGTGTACTTTCTTCACAAGCAATTTGTGCTGCCTATACCGCCAAAACCACAACCTACGATGAAAACGTACCTAGTGATTGAGGAGCCTGAAGCCGAGGTAGAAGTTGAAGCTAAAGTAGTGCCCGAACAAGCCGAACAAGCCGAACAAGCCGAACAAGCCGAACAAGCCGAACAAGCCGAACAAGCCGATGAAAACGCGGTAGCAGAGCAAACGCAAATTACTTCACAACCCGCTGTCGTACAAACCGAAGAGATAGAGACTCAGCAAGCGACAGAAGAAATTCAAGTGAATGACACAAATAAAAACAACCTAGAGAAGCCGAGGATAGATCCGTTCAAAGCACTTGATAACATTCGCTCAGGTGAGCATGACTATTTCTCTACGCAGCAATCAAATAACACAACTCAATCGGTTGACCGTTTTGGCAATGGCCGGATCTCAACCCCAAAAAAGCACAAAGAAGCGCGCGAAAATAAAGACTTGCCGAAACTGGTTTATCAAGGACCAACCTATAGACTATATCAAAAAGGCGCATATTGTTTTAAAGACAACCAAATGGACCCAAACAATCGCTCTATCGATTCAAGTCTGCCGACCACTTGGCAAGGCCTGCCTTATAAGTGCGAGAAAGATAAGATTGAGAAAGCCTTTGAAGCTGCGATGGAAAAGTGGTTGCCAAAAAAGCAGTAGGGTTAAAATATAACAACTAATATAAGTTGTTTTAATCTCGAAAACCTCAGAACTAGTTTGTATTTTGGTTATCAAAATTAACATTTAAATTATATAAAGGCTTGATGACAGTTAATTTATCTATCAATTAATAAGAGGGTATCCAAAAATGTATGCCTTAAACACCCTCAATAAAATAATATCTAGAGGTAAAATGAATATGCCATAATGTTATTAATTTAAGTCTGACAATTAACTATATGATGGATATATTATAAATGTAATATTTTGGACCCAATGGGGCTGAGTTT
The DNA here is from genome assembly GCF_056158285.1 of Pseudoalteromonas sp. AWM4_233. Classification (NCBI taxonomy): domain Bacteria; kingdom Pseudomonadati; phylum Pseudomonadota; class Gammaproteobacteria; order Alteromonadales; family Pseudoalteromonadaceae; genus Pseudoalteromonas; species Pseudoalteromonas sp. AWM4_233. The sequence goes on from NZ_JBSWSZ010000001.1 coordinate 2,696,943, forward strand.
GGCTGGCTATCTAACGATTGACACAACCCTGTTTTCCAATAACCCAATTCAATGTTACTTTGAGCATGAAAGGCTGATAGTGCTACCGAAAGTTTATGGTTTGCTGTTAACTTGTCCATTGGTAATACAAACACATGATCACTCCCAATCATTTTTATAACAGTACACTCTTCAAAAATCGAAATTGATTGTATTTTGCTTTTAAATTTTATGGTGTCGGCATCAGCTCGAAAAGTAATAATCGTCAATAAAATAGAAAAGCTTATTAAGTACTTCATATTATGTTCCTCATAACTATTAAAACACACATAATCAAAAAAAATTGATACCTTATAACACTCGCATGTCTAAACGGTACATTAGAGGTCTTTTTTCGTAACAACCGCTAACTCCAAAACCTACATTTTTTCCACTTAGTGCTGCGCTTAAAGCAAGTGAGTAGATCTCTTTACCTTTCCCTTCAGATATATCTATAACCAACACGGTATCATTGTTGGTGATTTGACAGCCTTGTGTTGTTTTAAAAGCAGGTGAATAAGACACAAAAACCATATTGTTATATGTTTGGATATCAGTAATTTTTCTAGTTTTAGGAATCTGATCACTCAAAGCATAAGCTGAAACGCAGAAGCAAAGACTTGAACATAAAAATAGCGTTTTAAAAGTTTTATTAATACCATACTTCATATAGCATATTTCCTTATCATTTTTTAATAAAACAACAGAAGCCGGAAAGCTTCTGTTTAATTTTCCACCTATAATGGATACTCTCGTCGGTTTATAATTAATTACTAAAATGATTTAAACCAATTATCACCTATCTGAACCTCGTCTATTTTGGCATAAGAGCCATTACACTCAGATACATTGAAAGATACTTTCTGTTTTGATGCTTGAGCCGCCAAAATCATCGAAAAAGTTCTCCCTGTCATATCATTTAAAACATAAATTCCTGCATCTATTGTTGATCTGCAACCAGCATTTACAGTATTGGAATTAAACTTTATATAATGCGTATTACCATCAGGATAAGCCCTTACAGCTAACACTTCTGACGAAGGTGTCCAAGCCGCAACACTCTGCTGACTGAATACAGTAAATAAAAATGAACCTATTAATATCTTTTTCACTATAAAACGCCTAAAAAATGGTGATTTGGATTTTTAATATAAAACATACTTCTTTAACATTAAAAACTTACCCAAATGCTTACAATTCGAGGGTACTTTTTCCTTGGCCCGAACTCCCAGAAACATAAAAGCGAACTGACTTGCCCGCCATTTGAGCAGCAAGTAGAGTTCCATGCATGGCAGAATAATTCGGTTCTGAAGGGACTATTGCATAATAAGTAATAGAAGAGCCCAATAAAACTTACCTCTTATCCATCGAATAAATCTGGCTTTTCCAATTATTTCACAAGTCTAACTTGGCTACCTAAGTCACAGTTACTATTATTATAAGCACCGACAATTGCTACTTTTTTTCCTGAAAAATAGGCCGCGGTTAACATAGCAAAGCTTCTGTTTAGAGATTCTGGTGAATTTACATTGGTCTGAAACTTTATGTACTTTCCTGAACAAAAGCCGCTACCTGCAATTTTAACAGTAAATGACTTGTCTGGAGTTGTATTTCCTGGGACAACAAGGTTGGAAACTGAAAACAGCTCTAATACTTCACCGCCATTAGCTAAAGGATCTGCTAATACTTGTGAAGATAAAATAAGAGATGAAAGAGTGAATATAATTTTCTTCAAAAGAATCCCTTTTAAATTTTTATGTAAATAGAGTAATTTTATTAAATCTTTCGATAATCGACTATACTTTGCAACAACCCAGACACTACAAAGTCACCAATCAAAAATAAATTTTCGCAAATCTATTATTAATAAGCAGTTCACTCTGCCCAAGCTTTGCAAAAAAAGCTAAGACTATCATTTCTATTACATGAGACCAATTTTTTGTAGTTAACCAAACAGAAATAAATAGCTATAAGTTGTTAGTCTCTGCAACCTGACGCTAAAACATCCATAAATATTGCAAAGTCTTGTTCATCTCTGAAAATGGCTTTTCGTTCATTACCACGTGAAGTGACATGATAAAGTGCACCCGAAAACTCTAAACGTCATGGTCTACTCTTAACTTTTGAATAAACAAAAGAAAAGGTTAACTAAAAATAGTTAACCTTTCTGAAATTGCACAATGCAAGACCTGACCTCGTTAGTTCTTTTTGACGTATGAAATTGTGTATTTACCCTAATCACACGACTTCTTCACAGATGTATTCTCTCTTCTAAGGGTAATATGTCGTCCGCACCAGTCAACTAACGCTAAATAAGCTAGCAGTTTAGCTAGTTGTGATTTTTATACTGTTAGTCAGCTTAATTTAGCGTAATATAAAAAGTTGTTATGAAATCTATTTTCTTTGAGTAAGTTTATGTATTTAATTAATAACCTCAGTGATTGGCAACAGGCCAGTAAAGACGAACAGCTTCAAGAAATCACCCATTTACTTGCTTCAGGTGTCGCTGAGCAGTTTGAGTTTATTGGTCTCAATACATTTTCCTGTGCAAACCTATCATATAACATAGCCCGTTTTAGACACCTAAAAACCAATATGGTGTTTCATTTAATCCCTGGCTGTGCGGAGTATAAAGTTGGGTTATCTCCTGAGCGATATCAACTGGTTGTTAAGGAGTTTGGCCGTTCGTGTATGCCTTTAGATGAAAATGATTATGAACAGAGCTACCCCATTAAGCTCGCCCCTTTTTTTATGGCTGAGTTTGTCATCACTCAATCGCAATGGGACGATGTAGGCGGACGAAAAGCCCATCGTAATAATGCACCTTCTGCTGGTATCGACGTAATAAAAAAAGAAGAAGTAACGGCGCTTTTTACACCATTTAATTTACGCCTTCCCTGTGAGATGGAATGGGAATATGCTTGCAAAGCCGGCTCTAATACGATTTATTACTGGGGGGATGAAACTGACCTTAGCAAAGCTTGGGTGAGTGACAATATTCCATTTAAAGCGGGTGAATATCGGAATTTAACACGTGAAGAGCAAAAACCTGCCAATGCGTTTGGCCTAGTGGGTATGATTGGTAATTTGGCAGAGTGGGTCGAGGATGATGCCTATGAATACAACACAGGGGTACCCTCACAAATACCTCACAGAACTGGCTTGCAGTCTCCCGATGGCATTTTACGTGGGGGCTGGTTAGAGTACGATTGGAGCCTTAATCGCTCAACATCACGCATCCCATGCAGTACAAACACCGCCGATACTGGAATGGGGGCCCGTTTAGCGGTGAGCTTACATGACCTTATTCATGCAAAGCAGTCGTAATGTACTGGCTGCGTTTACTCCTCGTTGGGTGTTTAACCTTACTGATATCAGGGTGTGTTAATCGCTATTTTGCAGCAAGTTGCGATAAACCAACGCATCCAGCTAATCAAACACACTCATTTATTATGTTGTGCTGTTCTGAGCGCCCCGATTTACTCAACATTGGCAGTGAATACGATGCAAAACAATTTTGCCAAGGCGCCGTGAAAATTCGGGTACTCGAAGAAGGCACCCGTATAAAAACCATCAACACACCTGTCGCAGGTCAAAACTTAGCCTTATCAAGGCTCGAACATTGGCAAAAAATACACGTAGAGTGTTTAGCTCAAAATATACCTTAATACTCCCCCAGAAAAAGCCTATAGTTGCCATTGGTTGTATATCCACATGGGGGGTAAATAATCGTTTTTATGTTGTAAGGTCCAACCGTGTTTATCAAAAGCCAAACTGGCTGCGCCGAGCAACTCAGGCGGATAGTCTTTAATACTAAAATGTATAACTGAGTTGGCACGTTGGGCCATCTTTTTATGGGTTTGGGTGGCCGTTATCATGGCTTGTTCGAAGCCTTTTTCATCTCCGATGGCAATGTAATAATACGGCATGTATGGGTCGACGTAAAAAGCATCTATGGCATCTCTACGCGGAAAAGCATTGACAAAATTACGCCATAAGCGTTCATGAGGGGCGGTGTCATCTAACATGCCTTTGAGATAGTCAACCTTTAAACGCGTAAAGATATTGGAACTATCGTCATCAACAATCATGGCTTTTTCACTGGTGTGTTGCAGTAATAAAGCCACCATGTCGTGGTCACGAAAGCTCAAAGCCTGTGTTAAACTCTCGAGCCACCTGCGAAGCGGGATAAAAGTGTTATATTGCAATGGGCCTGCAAACTCACTGACCTCCACTTCAACGGGGTTAGGGCTGGCCATATAAGCTTTGGCTTTTGCATCGGTGGCATTTTTACTTAGCCGTAACATGGTCAGTGCATAGTCTAAATCACTGTCTGCTTGTGTCTCTTTATAGACTTCAAAGCTTCTGGTAAACGCTATTCGCGCTTGTTCTTCAACGCAACCAATTAGCCTTGAAAGTTGATTATCTAGCGGCGGGGCATTTTTAATTAAATTAACTTCACGTTGGTACTTATCTCTTGCCAATTTACGTAATGTGATTATTTTTTTTTCAGGGTCTTTTTGGTATTTAGCATGGGTTTTTATGTGTTTCATATCATCACTCTAACAGAACATACGTTATGGGCTGAGCTTGTTGTACTGAATTTATTTTTTAACGCACTCAGCGACTATTTATGGCCAAAATATGACATAAAAAAGCGCACAGTGGCGCTTTTTTAGGGTGTGTTAGCTATTATGTCCCAGGTGTTTTTGGCTTATAGGTTTTTAAATAGCTGGTCGAACTTATATTACCATGCACATCCATTAAACCTTCATGAATGGTAAAGTAATTCACGGTACGAGTTTTAAGAATATCCAAGGTATATTGCATCGATGTCGGAATATCAATCCCATCATTTTCCATCCTCACAGCTTTTTCTGACATTTCACGAAGCAAACTGGTGTGGTATTCCTGCGTACCTTGTTGTGCATACTCTTTGACTTTAGCATTTTTATCAACAATCCGCTTACCCATGCCACTGCTGCCCCCTTTACCATCGACCACGGCGTATTTAACGCTACCATTTTCTGTGTATTTAACTAACAAATCGATATTGAGACTACCCGCTTGAACAGCATTCTCATCCCATTTTGGCTCTATAATTTCAGCATCGTCACCAAACTTGGCTTTGATGGTGGCTTTTGCGTTCATAATGCCAATTTCTTCCGACAAAGCGCGCTGTTTATTGGTTAAGTCTTTATAAGCTTGTGAGTTTTTATCCAAAGCGCTTTTTTGCTTGATAATCTCGGCCCTTGCACTAACCACCTGATCATATGTTAAGGCTTGACCATCAATAGTAGTCTGTAAGTCTGTTGTGTGGTTCTTTCCAATTGATAATTCTTCTGTGACCAATGGCGCTTCTTTGAATTTAGCTATACGCCCTTTTATTCCACCAATGTTACTAAAGCGTTTAGTCTGTGGATCAAACTCTCTGTGAGCCATTTCAGACAAAATATCTGCATCACTTAAGCTAGAATTAGGGTTTAATGCTCTAAACTCTTCTAAGGCGTTAGGATCGTTAGGGTCAAAGACTAAATATTCACGGCCATTTTCAGCTGTGTATTTTATAGTTGACCCATTACCATAGGGTTCACCATCGCCTTTAACCACATCTCCTGACTCTAAGTTATTACGACTTTTTGACAGTTTTTCTTTGTGCTTTAAGTAGGCTAGCGGTCCTGCAGCTAAAGTGAGAAGCGTCATAGAGCCCGCAGTAGCTTGGCTGGCCTGTGTTTGGTTAAGCTCAGCTTCTACTGTTTCATGCAAGGTTCCATCTGCCACATAATGTGTGAAATTATTATGAGCCTTTCCTATTTCTTTCTCAAAGTCCTTACCCGCGTCAGTACGACTAAATATCTCCCATAGAGATGATTGTATAGGCGACATCATAAAAGAAATAAATTCAAGTGCTTTAACGGTATTTGGGTGATCTGCCTGAAGCTTTTCTTGTACCTGAGCAACTTTAATTGTCGCTGGAGATGCAGCAGACATGCCTTGTGCAACCATAATTTGTACACGGCTCATCTCATTAAGCTGCTCAGCTCCTGTGCTTTTTTGATAAGCATCTATTTTTTTGGCATTTTTTAGAACCGAACCCCAGCCATAATCACCCCTTACTGAAAGTGCCTTTTCCCAATGTTCTAATATTTTTTCATTTGAATCTTGAACTGGTCTCCAATTTCCACCGTGATGTACAAGATTTTCAGTTGCTTGAATAAGTGCTTTTTTAAACTCTTGGTAATCTATATTAGATTTAATTACTTCAGCGTCACTTGCACTAATGTTTTCCGCATCGAAATACTTTTCTACTTTTTCATCTATGAATGCATCTGCAGCTTCTGGGCTCTGATTGACAATAACATCTGCAAGAGAAGTGAACTTTACATAGCTTTCTAGAACATCGTTAAATTCATCATCAGGTACTTCTGGTAAATCAGAGTCATAATCTATTTGGCCTGAGTTTACTTTTAATTTGTATGACCCAATGACTTGATTAAGCAAATATGCACCCATAACGCTGTAACGCCTTTGAGCCTGATCTTGTGCGGCATCTGCAGCAAAATTTATGGCATCTGCATCTGCTTTAGACAAAAATAAGGTTAAGGCGACGCCTAAGCGTGCATAGTCACCACCTGCTTTAGCAAATTGATGGACTTTAGGTTCTAGATATTTTTTGGTATAGCCCGTTTGCTCCAAAATAGCTAAAATCTGCTTGTCTGTAATCTTAGGGTCAACACCTTTTAAGTGAACAAACTTACCTTTAAGAGCAAGTTCAATTTCCTCATATAACTCTATAACATCATCTATATGAACACTTTTTTCATCAGCGCTTAAAGCAATATTTGCAATGGCTCTACCTGCCACATTGCCAAGTGCAGTGGATGAGCACGCAGAGGCGGCTGATGATTCACTGTCCATAACTTCATGCGTAGCAAGCCCTATTAAGCAACCCGCTGCAGCCGACGCAAAATATCCTTTTACGATATCTTCAGTGACATCACTGTCTAGTGCCCAAGTTGCGTCTATTTTATCTGCGAGTTCTTGACCGAGCTGCTCTACGGCATACATATAAATGCCATTGATGATATGCTGGTCTAACTCAGACAAACTACCGCCTTTAATTGCCCAAGAAGCAACAGCTTTCATGGTACTTTGCCCGACAGCTGTTAAAGCTTGGTTTGCTATATCAGCATAATCACCTAGGGCACCACCTTCTTTGAAGAAACTAAACGAATCGCCAAATTTATCCATTAACCCTGCAGTAACCATAGCAAGTGCGACACTTCTGACACCTTCTTCTGAAATCATCGCTTTTAGAGTGCCATCAACACCTTTTCCGGCCGCTAAATTTGAAGCCGCTTGTGTTACTAGAGATACAACACCTGCTTGCAGAGCCATTTGATTGACACCCCAAGTTACAAGTTGACCACCTATAGTACCTGTACCAATAGCACCTCCACCTGTGCCTAGCAACTCAAAACCACCCGGTCCCATTGCAACACTTACTGCGATGGCAATAATGGCCATTGCCTGTGGTGTTAATGAGCGTGTTTTATCTATTTCGTTGTAGTTTTCTAATTTTTGGTAAACCACATCAAAGGTATTATTACAATCTTGAAAGGCTTCATCACGATAAATATTGTAAGCCCCATTGGCTAGATAACCACCTCTTCCTGTGACTTCTTGTTCGAATGTTGGCGTTGGGCAAGCGATATGATTATTATCATAGACTTCTTTAACCCAAGCTAGTTGCGGAATTTCATTAAGTTGGTCAAGTATCTGATCTCTTGTCTGTCCTTTGTCTTGAGCGAGCTCTAACGTAATACCCTTGGTCGCATTGACCAAAATGCCACCAGTCACGGCATTGTAAACAGCACTTTCTTGTTTATTATCTTCGGTTCGTGTTTTAATTCGCCAAAAGTTTTCTCTATGAGTGTGTTGATAATAATGGTTTTGCTCTTTCGCCAAGAGTAATTTAACTTGACCATCTTCAGCGGTGATATTCGTTCCTTCTTTGCTTTGGATATCAGTTGCCTTCATTAAAATATCACCATACTCAGTATGCATGATAACGCCTTTACCAGCATCCAATGCCGAACGTGTCACAATAGTTCGAAGTTCATTTATTGTTTCTGAATTTTTGCCCCAAGTTCGGTTAGATGTGAATTGGTAGGATGATAAATCATTAACAATACTAATGTTGTTTTGAGCCATGAATTCAATCATGCCCTCGTCCGCTACTAACTCAGCACCACTAATAGCAATTGAACCTTCGGCCATTAAAGAAATAATTTGTTGTGTATTGAGTCGAGTTTGAAAGTAACTGACTTGAGTTTCTTCGCTGCTATAACCTTTTTTATTGATCTGTGAATAGCTGGTAAGTGGGACACTGCCAATTGATATAGACCCATCAGCTAGTAATATGATACTACCTCGACCACCATTGAGCTGGGCACCTGCTAATATGACATCTCCATATGTTTGTATGCTAATCCCATTCCCTGCATTGATTGATGAAATATTACCTAGTCTTTCACCATAACCATCTCGAGTTTGATAACGATGAACTAACGTTCTTTGTATGTAATCGCCTGCAACTATATTAACGTTTCTTTGTGAGTTAATTTGACCATAATTGTACAATGTACCGGTGTTAATACCTTTAAGGTCACCATTGCTATCATAAGCAAAGCTTACTCCCGCATAAATTTTTACATCGGTGTCATCAATATTTATTGAGCTATTCTCACCAATTACGAGATCTTCAATCGTGCTGAATACAGTATCATTTTTCAGCTGAATGTCTGTATTTTCAAAATGCGCACTTTTAAATGTGGCATTTGAAGCATTGAACTCAACTGTATGGCCACCTTCAATGGTTCTATCTGCAATTATGTACGAGGGGATATGAACCACAGGAATAAGTACATCTTGTCCATTGATACTTCTAAATTCAGGCCAAATAAAGCTTTTCCTAATAACATGATCTACATCGTACTCAGAAATCTTATCTCCAAAACGATAACCATGATCAGTTCTTGCTGCAATTGCGTAAGCGTTTTGATAAAGCTTTTGAATTTGCTGTTCTGATGACGTAAATGTGTCTTCTATGAAAGCCCGACCTATCAAACGCTTTACTTGTGAACTTACAATGCGATTTTGAACAAACTTATCGCCTACTCTCTTAGCCAGTGGGTATTCAACTTTTTCCAAGGGAACGAAAAAGGTGATGCTTCCACTAATAGGAACATACAGATTATACTTATTCTCGTATAAACGATGGGGTAAGTTTGTTTCAAGTTTTTGATGAAATTGTTTAATTGTCTGATCAGACTGAATTCTCCCAGACTCAATTACATCAATAACTGGAGATTTAACGTATAACTCATTAAGGTTATTTATTCTTTTAAACTGTTTAGTTGCCTCTAACTCATATTGCACTTCATAGTCAGTAATCGCATTTCCTGCAAATACAATTGTTGGCAGCAAGGCATTTAAGATTAAAGAGTGTATAATTAGATAACTTATTAATTTTTTTATAAAAATATTCATTTATAGTTACCTTCAACAGAATTTATATAGCAATTTTCGCAAGGAGGCGGTTTACATTCATAGCCACATACTGGATCGGGGTCTTTGTAATCAACATTGAAATTGCTCCAAGTTGAGGGTAGATCACCGCATAGTTTTTGATTATTACCTTCTGTGTCTATATAGGCTGCACAGCTTCTTACTTTAAACTTTAACTCAGTGTCTTTCTTAACTGTCATATTGTGCGTGGTTACACTTCCTTTGTCTGCTTCTCCCGAAGTGGTAGTGCCAATCTGAAAATTGAGCATGTAAGTACCCATCTTATAGTAGTTCTCTTCCCATTTTAGCTCTAAAGCACCTGTTTCTCTGTTATAGCTGTGAGTTAGACCAGTGACTGCTTTTGGCTTAGTTTCTTTAAAAGTTGCATATGGTAAGGTTACTTCTTCTGTTCTTGGCTCCGAACCTGTAAAGGTGATATAAGGTATGCTATTGTGATAATGATCGTAAAAGTTTTCGATGTAATATAAGGTAATATTTGGTGTATTTTCTACAGTGTAGCCAACTACTTTTTTTATTACATAACCGTCGGCTTGCACATACTGCCTTTCACCATTTTTCATACCAGCATACACAGTTTTCTTATCTTTAAACGTAAAACCGTCAAGATAGATTTGCGCCATCTTCAATAGTTGGTTATGAGTTTGTTCTGTCCCAGGAATAATCTTGCCATCTGCATCCTCTGCTATAATGGTAGACACATAAATACTATGATCTGTTGTGTTGCATGTCCTATCAGGTGCGTTATCTTTATAGTTGTAGTAATCAAAGCAATTATACTCTGTAATAACCAATAGTTTATCTTTGTTTTGCATAGTGATTATTTCTGAATTAAACCATTGAGAACCAGAAGGTTGGTCAAAGATTGTCTTAGTATTTCTTTCTATGTAATCTTTAATATATGCATCAACAAGCGCTTGTTGGTGGGCTTCAACTTGTACTGTAGTGTTTGTTTCAAAGTTGGTGCTTAGACCGTAAACATTCCCCAAGAAAGAAGTAAACGTTGTTCTGATAACGCTATCATAAAGCTTACTTTGATTGCATTGTTGTGTTAGGCAAACTGCGGATGTCATATTACCAGAAGGCAAAGTACCTGTTGCCATCGACAGAGATAAAAATTCAGTATTGTATAAATTTGATATGCCATGTACCTGTAAGTAACTTATATGATTAAGGAAGCTAGCCTTTGAAGAGCTTGTAACAGGCGAAAAGTTGAAGTCTCCATAAGAATAAAGAATTCCCATAGGGGAAAAATTATTTACATGGGCCTCATATGTTGTACCAGTACTTGAATGTGTTTCTTTTAAACTGTCTTGTTTTTTTCTTGAGAATTTATAACCGTCAGTATTAACTCTATATCTTTCATTAATGAACTTAGGCGAATTAACTGTAAGTTCGCCTTGCTGTTCAACACCTAAAATTGCAGAGCTATTTACTACATAGTTATTTGCTTTTATTTGTAATTGCTGTTCAGCAGTTAACCTTACCTGTCTAGATATTTCATAATCAAAATCAATTAAGTCGTTCCATCTTTCTGTCGTTGGCCTAGTTCTAAAGTAAGGATTAATATTCTCTAAATATTTAGTTTTTATGAAAATGTTATTGCCAATGATACTTGCACTTGTATTAATATCGGGATCATATTCATGAGTATAAGCATTGTTGTTGTAGACGCCGTAGTCTACACCAGTAAAGTCAATACTAGGCACGTTAAGTGGCGAGTAGTTTGAATCATAACTCTTCTCTTGATTGCGTGAACCGTTGATTACTAGATCACCAGCTTCCAAAGATATATCAGATGCTAACAGTACCCCCCCAAATTGATTTTTAATTGAATGGGTTGCATTAAAAGCTATCTTTCTACCACTTATCTGCCCGAAATTTAAAATTGAATTAGCAGAAGCTTCCAAGGTTTCTGAGCTCTCTATTAGGCCATCATTGGTATAGAGTTTTGATACTGCAATTTGTGAGTTCTTGGCAACAATCAAACCGTTATTATAAAAATTATTAGCGGCAATTATACCAACAAGATTAGAGGTTAAAAATTGACCTTCCTGATGTATATCACCAAATTTGTCACTATTAACAAGGGTTGAGATTGATATGCTTTCGTGAGGAATATATTGCTGCCCATCATAATCTCCATCCATCACTATATCAGATATCGTACTGAGTGAACTAGTTGGTGAAAATTTTAAGCTTCTCGCCGAAATAATTGCAATAGATGCGCTTGATAAGCTAGCATTAAATATGGAAGGTTTACCTGAATAGTCTTGGTCTTTTAAAGTCGATAAAATTTCGCCATTTTCATAAGATACTTCCAAACTCCCTAAATAAAAATTGATACCCGCACTAGCGACAGTATATTTACCATTTTCAGAAACGATATATCCACCGCTAGGATGACTGTTTGCTCTAGAATTAGTACTGATGAAGCCTGAGTTTTCTATATTACTAGAAATGAACTCTAACGTTACGCCATTAACGAGCATAGGTAACAATGTATTGAAACCTATAATTTTAATACTACCATTTGTATCTGTTTTAAAACTTTTGTAAGGTTTGTTCTGATTTTCACTTGGAACAGTACTTGCTGCTGCAATAGTAACTCTCTGAAAACCTTTGAAGGAACATTTATTACATACTATTTCATCATTCTGACCATTGCTAAGCAAAATAAGGTTTGTTGGGTGTGGAGAAACATTTTCTAGTACAGTTTCTGAAAGGTTAATATCACTAGATTCGATAACAATTGTTTTTGTTGATTTATCATCTGGAGAGATACCAGGGTCTATAACTTGTATTTTTCCAACAGGTTCAAACCTTGTAAATGAATTCCGTGATATTCCATTCTCATCGTGAGAGTTGATTATAAGTGTAGAGGGCGAACCTACCGTTTTTATTATATTAGGGTTGCCTGCTTTTGCTTTACAAGCTATTAAAACAAGCAAATAAAATAGAAAAAATTTATTTAATTTCATGCTTAAAATTCTCGATATTCCAACTTACACTCAAGGAATAAATGTAAGACTCTAATAACGCTAGTTATCTTGCTTCCTTGCGTTCAATGAATAGATTAAATCAGAAAAACTATTGAAAAATCCAAGTTGACTCTGAAGATATGAGCTGGAAGTAAAAAAGCTTTTAATTCTGATGGCGTCAATCAAATTTTTATATTTGATTGAAGATATATAAAAACTTTAATCTGCTTAGAAGCACCCACGCACAAGGAATTTATAGCAATTAACATTTTCGGAAATAATTTATGATTTAATTTGAAGAGCGCTTTTATGTTCTGAAAAACTATTTGAAAAATAGTTTTTTTTAACCGTAGAAAGCCATTTTCTCTTTTAATCAAGTTGAATGTAGTGGTTTACAAGGCCATAAGAGTTCGTATCTTGGCAATAGCTAATGGTAATCTTTTGCTGTGATGTTTTTGCAGCCAATAACATGGCGTAGACACTTTGAAGTGATTCACTGTGCCCTTTGAGCTCGCACCCTGCTTTCAAACCGCTACCTACACGAACATAAAACCATTTTGTTACACCTTCTGGCATAGAGTCTAACTTAAAGTAAATATTATCAGGAACTGCATATCTTAATTGCGTAACTTTTCCTGAAGCTTGATCAGCGAAAGACTGGTTAACAAAAAATATAGCGAATATTAGAACTAAAACTTTAAACATACTTTTCCTTAATTTGATGGTTATTAACAAAAACAAAGATATTTTTCAAAAGCCAACACCCTTGCAACATAGCACACTGTAATATAACAGCTTTTTAAAAAAACCACACCCACATAACAACAATAGTTATAAACAAAAAACGAATTTTTTTATTCAGAACCTAAAATAAAATAAAACTAGACATACCTTACTTATTTCATTCATATCAGACTTTGGTATAAAGACAGTTATTTAATGACAACGCTAACTTAAATCAACTTTTCTGTGCTCTGTTACGTGTTAAAGTTATAAAAAATGTTTGGTAAGGAACAGTAGATGAGTGTTAAGCGGATCAGCCAGTTTTTTAATCCTAAGTCAGTTGCAGTCATTGGTGCGTCAAATAATGCTGGTCGTGCAGGCTTTGTGGTTATGCGCAACTTACTTCAAGGTGGCTTTAAAGGGCCGATCATGCCGGTTTCTCCAAAGCATAAAGCGGTGCATGGTGTACTGGCCTACCACAACATTAAAGCGCTGCCGCAAACGCCCGATCTTGCTGTTATCTGTACCAACAAAAATACCTTAGGGCAAATCATCATCGAACTCGGTGAGCTAGGCTGTCAACATGCGATTATTATTGCCTCGGGTGCAAACCAAGCGCAAAAAAGCGCCCTTAAACAGACTGCAAAAGAAGCAGGTGTGACTCTACTTGGACCCAACTGCTTAGGCTTGCTCATTCCTCACTTAGGTTTAAATGCCAGCTTTTCTCATACTGTCGCTGAGCCAGGCAAATTGGCGTTTATTTCACAGTCGGCTGCAGTGTGCTCGACCATTTTAGATTGGGCGCAGAATAAGCGTATTGGCTTTTCATACTTTATTTCTGTCGGCGATTGTATTGATATCGACTTTGACGAGTTATTGGACTTTTTAGGCCGAGATGCCAAAACTCGTGCGATATTACTGTATATCGATAACATTGATGACGTTCGCCGTTTTATTTCAGCCGCGCGAGCTGCTGCATTTAGTAAACCTGTCTTGGTAATTAAAACAGGTCGCACCCGCGCTGGCGCAGAAGCAGCATATATTCATACTGGCGGTCAAAGCAGTGACGACGCGGTGTACGATGCAATGTTCCAACGTGCGGGTATGCTAAGGGTAAATGATTTACGTGAGCTCTTTGCTGCCACTCAGACCTTGGCGCTTCATCCTAAACTGTTACAAGTAGAACAGTTGACCATTCTCACCAATGGCGGCGGCCCGGGCATTATGGCCGTTGATACACTTTTACAAGGATCAGGAAAACTGGCGGAACTGAGTGATCAAACTCGTGAGGCATTGAATAAAGTCATTCCTCAGGCTGAGAAAATCTATAACCCCGTCGATTTATTTGGTGACTCATCACCAAAACGTTACCAGCAAGCGCTAGAGATATTGCTTAAAGCGCCTGAAGTGAAAAACTTACTGATCATCCACACGCCTTCAGCGCTTGCACCGAGCGAAGAGTACGCAGAGATCATTGCCAACGCCTTAGAAAAAATTCCAAAAATGGCTCGCCCTTATGTCATGACCGTATTTATGGGTGAATACGCGGCTTATGAAGCACGCTATGTGTGTGCCGAACATTCAATTCCGACTTACCGCACACCCGAAGGCGCTGTTGGCGCATTTATGCACTTAGTAAGCTATCGCCGTAACCAAAAGCATTTAACGCAAACGCCGGAGTCGATCAGTAGCGACCTATTAATCAATAGCCAAGCTGCAAAGCATGAGATTGCCGAGTTTATCGCTGAAGGTCATACCCATTTATCAACGCACCTTGCTCGAAAAGTTTTATCTCACTATTCAATTGAATGTATTCAAACTGAAATTGCGCTCACACCAAGCGAAGCAAAAGAGCAAGCTGAGCGACTTGGTTTTCCTGTGGCGTTAAAGCTTATCAGCCCATCTATTCCTTCAAAGTCTGAAGTGGGTGGCGTAGTGCTGAATTTAAATGATGGCAATGAAGTCGAGCAAAATGCCTTTGCCATCTTGCTCCGTATTAAAGAAGCCTACCCAGATGCCATTATTGAAGGTTTTTCATTGCAGCGTATGGCGCCTAGAGCCGGTGCACAAGAACTGCGTATTGCTATCAAAACTGAGCCTGGCTTTGGCCCTGTCATATTATTAGGTGAAGCAGGTACCGGTCTTGAGTTCTCTCAAGCTGCGGTGGCCCTCCCTCCGCTTAATATGAACTTAGCAAAATATTTGATCGCCGCAGCGCAAGACAAAGGCGTGCTTAAAGAACGCACCTTACCCGATAAAGTCGATAAATATCGTCTGTGTGCCCTACTGACGCGTATTTCGCAATTATTGGTTGATCAACCCGATATTTATAATTTAGAGCTCAACCCTGTACTTGCCAGTGAAGGGCAATTTTTAGTACTAGACGCCGCAATACAGCTCCGCCCATATCAAGCTAAAGCCAATCGTAAACGTTTAGCTATTAAACCTTACCCGAAAGAATGGGAGCAAAAGGTCACCTTAAAAGACGGCCAAGCAGCTGTTTTAAGGCCAATACGCCCTGAAGATGAGCGTGCCCACCAAGAATTTGATCAGTCGCTGACCAAAGAAGACAGATACAAACGCTTCTTTGGTGAACTGCCTGAGTTCAACCATGAACAATTGGCTAAAATGACGCAAATTGATTACGACCGAGAAATGGCGTTTATTGTCTCTGCCCCGCATAAAAGCGCTTATCGCACGCTGGGAGTATCTCGCGTATTAATGGACCCTGATAACCTTTCTGCGGAATTTGCTGTTGTCGTTCGCTCAGGAAGCCAAGGCCTAGGACTAGGTAAACTGCTTATGAATGCAGCCATAGATTATTGCCGTAGCCAAGGTGTGGGCGTTGTTGAGGGAATAACTTTACCTGAAAATACTGGCATGATTGAGCTTTCAAAGCGATTAGGCTTTAAAGTAACCCGTGACTTTGAAGAGGGAACCATTAATATGGTTTTGAAGTTAGAT
This sequence comes from Pseudoalteromonas sp. AWM4_233, assembly GCF_056158285.1. Taxonomy (NCBI): domain Bacteria; kingdom Pseudomonadati; phylum Pseudomonadota; class Gammaproteobacteria; order Alteromonadales; family Pseudoalteromonadaceae; genus Pseudoalteromonas; species Pseudoalteromonas sp. AWM4_233. Next base: position 2,713,217 of record NZ_JBSWSZ010000001.1, read on the forward strand.
GATTCACAACAATAAACTATGCTAACAACCAGACAAAAGGTCGCAAGCTTACTTGAAAGTAGCGGTCGTCACCAAAAAGCAGGTCACATACTCGATGTATTTTTGATCTGCTTAATTATGATTAATGTGATTGCCATTGTTTTAGAATCTGTGGCCTCACTCGCCCAAACTTATCACACTGTTTTTCTTGTTATAGAGATTGGCTCTGTCGCCATATTTACTATAGAGTACTTAGCAAGGTTATGGTCTTGTGTCGATAAAATCGAATACAAACAAGAAAAAGATTCAAATCTTAAAAAGCGTTTTAAATATGCACTGACGCCGCTTGCGATAATTGATTTACTGGCCATCGCGCCAACCATTCTTATGATGTTCTTTAGCTTTGACCTGCGTTTCTTGCGTGTTGTTCGACTACTGAGAATATTCAAACTCACCCGTTACTCTAAAGCCATGCAGTTATTACTGGCGGCTTTTAAAGAAGAAGCCAGCAGTTTGATGGCTGCCTTCTTTATTATGTCTGTGGTGCTGATCATGGCGTCATGCGGTATTTATCTTATTGAGCACGATATTCAACCCGATAAGTTCGGCTCCATACCTGATGCCATGTGGTGGGCTATGGCCACTCTAACCACTGTAGGTTACGGTGACGTGGTGCCAATTACACCACTAGGACGCTTTTTTGGTGGGGTCATTACCATGTTAAGCATGGGCATGGTCGCCATACCAACCGGTTTATTGGCATCGAGTTTTGCAGAGCAATTACGTAAGCGCCGCGAAGTCTTTCATGAAGCGGTGTTACACAGTTTAATAGACGGCCATGTTGACGAAGAGGAGCGCGCGCATCTTGAGGCTCTGAGAGTCGAATTGGGCTTAAGCGCTGCAGAAGCTAACCAAGCTATCAAAGTGATGACCAATAAACGCGTGCATAGCCAATATTGCAGACACTGTGGCCACAAGCTTTAAGGCCACAGCAATATACAATCAAAAGAATATCTATTTTTAGATAAACTGCTTTTGGTCTTAAACCTTTACCTCTGAAGAAGCCTCTGGTGTAAACACATACCAGGCTTTATCTAGCATGTTTGCCACATAATCACCTGTAACGGCATCGCCATAAATAGGGCCTTGGAAAATCTCGCAGCCTATATCTCTGAATGTATTTATCTGCTCAGCGTTCATCACACCTTCAGCGATACAACGTTTCTCAAGTAGATTTGCAACACTTATCACTGCGTGAGCAATCACCGCTTGATCACCATTCTTTTGATTGATAAGCGCAGGCGCTATCTTGAAAGCATCGACTGGCAGGCTTTGGATTGATGCCAGTGACGCAAACTCAGAGCCAAAACCATTAATGTGAATTTGGCAGCCAATCGACTTGAGTTGGGTCATCAAATTTAAGGTTTGCTCTGAATTCACCACCGTCTGTGCTTCAGTGATCTCAATCACCACATGCTCAGCGCTAATATTACAGCGCGAAATGACATTCGCAATGCGGCTTAACAAATCACTTTGCACCAAATCTGCAGCCGTTAAGTTAACCGCTAAGTAAAGATTTGGGTGATTTAAGTGCCATTGCTTTAACTCGATAAGGCCAGCACTTAAGGCATGTAATAAAAGTCGATGACTCGCCCCAATTTGCTTGGCCACATCATTCACATCGTCTTGAGAGTAATCATCTAATGATGGCCATTTTAATGAGACTTCGAGCCCCTCTACTTGCCGTGTTTTGTAATTCAAGATTGGCTGATACTGATTTATGAAGTTTCCTTCTTTCAGAGAAGCCATTAAGCTTTGCTCTATCGCAAAAATTCGCTCTGCACGGGTTTGCATGGCTCGCGTAAAGAATTGATAGTCTCTGCTTTTCTCATCCATTGCATGATTAAGTGCCATACGCGCTTTTTGACATAGTTCTTCAGCGTTATCTGCATCTTCAGGGTAACTTGCGACACCAATGAATGGCATAAGCTGAATGTTATGACCATCAATTAATTGTGCATGCTCAAACTGCTTCTTTATTTTTGTAATGCATTGGGTCGCCTCAGCAGGCTCAGTTAATCGCTCTAACAACACCATAAATTCACGACCATTCGCAAATGCGATATTTACTTGCTGCCCAAGACTGAGTGTTAATTGTTTCGCAATATGTTTGATAAGGCTTTCAAAGAATGGTTTACCGTAAATGTCATAGAAATGCTTGAGCCTGTCGACTCGTATGGCCATCACAGCTAGGCTCTGATTAATCTCTTTTTGACTGATTGCATGCTCAACCCAATCAATAAAACGGGCTTTGCCTGCAAGTTGTGTGACTGTATTGATACTTTCAAGTTGCTGCAAGGAGCGTTCTGACTCCTTTTGGGCACTAATGTCTGTCAACCCAACCACATAATTGCTCAACTCACCATTACCATCAGATACTGCAGTCACTTTAATCAGCACATGACACTGCTTACCATTGGCAAGACCAACCCGTTCTTCGCCAACAAAATATTCTGACACTTTTAACTGACTTATTTTACGCAGATAATGCATTCGCGTTGCAATTGGCAGCCCTAAGTTCAACGCAGAACTAGATTTGGGTTCTTCAACGATATTAAATGCTTGCTGTAAGGCTGCATTACAGGCTTTGATGCGCAACTGTTTGTCGAGAATAAACACCCAGTCTCTAGCTTGCTCAAAAGCTGCACCAAACAACCTTGCCCGCTCAGCGAACATCTTTTCTCTGGTTAAGTTGGTATAAGTACCCGTTACACGTTCTGGCACATCATTGGTCCAAGCCATTACTTTGCCCGAGTCTTTATACCAACGCCAATGGCCTTCTTTGTGCTGCAGACGGTAAGTGCAATTAAAATAGCCTTTATTGGTGGTCACAAACTCAAGCCATTCAAGTCTGAAAAGATTTCGTTCAAATGGGTGAATCTTTTGCAAATACTCATCTAGCGTCACTGCATCATTATTGTAACCAAGCTCAGCAGTGAGTCTGGGCTGATAAATTAAGTGATGGTCTAATTGCCAATCCCACACCCCTGAATCACTACTTTCAAGTGCAAGCTTTAAACGCATTTCACTATTTTGTGTCTCTTTATGTGCCGCCAGTAAAATTTGCTCAATACGCTGCTTTCGACGTAACCATAAAGCAAATAAAAGAGTGATAATAAACACGTAGCTTGCAATCGCCAAAGGCGAGCGCCAAATAGGGTAATTCACTTTAATACCAAGCGAAGCCGGCGGTGTGTAATCTCCGGTAAGTGGATCTTTCGCCCACACTTTTAACTGGTAGCTACCCGGATTTAACTTTGGAAATACAACTCGGTTATTACCTCGGGTTAAAATTCTTTGTCCACCTGAAATTTGGTATTCATAAACTATGCGATCTTGGTAAATAAAGCTCATTGCGGAGAAAGACACTTCAAGGCCAATGTCATCATGGGCTAACTCAATTTCCTCAAAGACCTTTAAGCCACTGTGCGTTAACTTTCTGGACATGAGTTCCACTGAAGTAATATTCACTCTGTCTAACAAGTTTTTCTTGGGCCTATTAACCTTTGGATCAAACATGGTGAAGCCTTTCACCGAGCCATAGGCTATATTGCCGTTTGCTAACTTTAACGCAGCACCACCGTTAAATTCATTACTGAGTAAACCATCTCCTGTGGTAAATTGCTGCAAGTGAAGGTTATCAGGGTCTAAACGCCAAATCCCTTTGTGAGAAGACATCCAGATCATGCCTTCATCATCTTCTTGCATCCCGTACATCAAGGTGCCAAGGTTATTTTCTTCTAAATTTATGGTGTGCACTCTTTCAGAGCTTTGCGGGTCAAGGCCGATTAACCCGTAATTAGAAAGTGACAACCACAGAATATTGTTTTTATCTATCATGTAAGACTGCACGATAATGGGTATATCTTGGTGTGCGTCAGGTACAGCATAAATAACATGTAACTTATTGAAGATAGGGTCAAAGCGGTACAAAGTCCCGCCAGTAAAAAACAGCGGATGCGTTGGGTGGCTTGGTAAAGGCTTTAAAAATGAAAAAGATAAAAACGGGTCAAACTGCTCAAATTCCCCTTCTAGTTTGTGCAGCTTTTTATCATTGATACTGTACTTAAAAAAGCCATGTTCTGCGTGAATAAAGTACACAAATCCATCTTCAGACACATAAACGCCATAAAGCCTATCTTGCAAAATTTTGGTTTCTTCTTCGTCGCGCCCTGTCAGTTGTGTTGCTTCGTCTTTGACCGGATCATAAACAAAGAAGCCTCGATTCGTTTCTAGCCATAACTTATTTTGATACAAATGAAGTGTATATATTGAAAACTCAGGATAAACATCTTCACCTAAATACCCTTTTAAAAATATCTGTGTTTCATTTTTTTCAGGGTCATAACGGGTGAGGCCGTCGTTTGTTGCAGCCCAAATATAGCCACCCAGCTCCACCATTCGCCACACAGTATTATGTGAAAACCCTGAGCCTTGGGTATTCAAACTGCTGACATTTTTAAAGCGGTCAACTTGCTCCGAAAGATAAAACGCGCCATCACTTTTAGTCGCTAGCCATAAGCCATCGTGATTATCTCGCACTATTTCCATAATGCTGCTATCAGCAAGTGTAAACTCACTGTTTAGCAGTCTTTGATCGCGAACTCTTTGCCCTGTTTCTGGCCAAAAATGTATTAACCCCTTATCTGTAGCTAGGAGCAAATGATCGTCTTGAGGCTCGATATCCCATACATTAATGTCAGCAAACAATGTTTTGTATTGCCAATCAAATGACCCGCTTGCAAATTTTTGCTGCAAGTCGCTAATGTCTATTTGATATAACCCTTTCACCGCCCCCAACAATAGGGTGTTGCTATCTTTCAGATAAAGTCGCTTAGTATTGGACTGATATTCATGTGTCACTTCGTCAATATATTTTATTTTCTGAAGTTGTTTTGAAGAGTGCTGGAATACAAACGCACCATCTGTGGTCGCAATAAAGAGAAAATCGCCATAATTAAGCAACGCCCTTACAAAAGTGCGCTGCTCTAGTACAGGCAACTGGATCTGGTCAACAATTTCCCCCGTATCGACCTGCATTAAAGCCACATTATCAAAACGACCTAACCAAATATGGTTGTCATCTTTTTCTAAAATTTGGTTTATTGAAAAGTTGACATAATCTTCTTCCGTTTTTGGGGCTGGAAAGTAATTTCTATAACTGTCCGATTTCACATCGTAGCTGAAAAAGCCCGCATTTTGCGTCGCTATCCAAACCCTTTCTTGAGAATCTTGATAGATTCGGTTCAGAACGACTTCTTCAAGTACCCCTTCTGGCCCTGACACATTGAGCACTCGATAGCCATCGTATCGATTTAAGCCAGCTTCTGTCGAAAGCCATAAAAAGCCTTGGCTATCAAGTAACAAGGTATTCACGTAACTTTGTGATAACCCTTCTGCAGGAGATAAGCGGCTAACACTCGCATTTACGACACTGCTGCATATCAGTGATATCCAAAGAATGACAATGCTTATTAGCCTCATGTTATCTCCTTCCTTAATAGCCGCTAGGGCTGATACTTCATGGCGATGATATTGCGGCCCTGCTGTCGATAAGCGTTGAACATACACGCTAACTCGTCTGGTAAGGCTTCGACACAGGTAAATTGAACAGCGCGGTAAAACGCTTCTAAATGAGCGTAAGCAAAGGTAAATATAGGCTGAGTCTGCTGAGATAACACCTCAAGTATGATTTGTTTTGCAATACCTTGACCGCGATACGCCTCAGCCACAAACAAAGTCGAAAGAAACAACGCGCCCGCTCTATTTTGAATACGACAGGCCGCAATAATGACTGGGCTCTTAACGACCCATACTGCATCTTGCTTGTTTGCACGACCGCGCACATTATGAGCTTGATAAAACTTATTCACCAAAGGGGTCGCGATTTGCTCTAAGCGCTCAACCTTCATGGAGGTTAACCTGCCAACATCATGCTGAGGTAGTATTCAAACTTTTGCTTTAAGATTTGCTGTTCCGAAAGTGGGCGATTATTGATAGTATCGTAAATCGTTTCACGAGAATTCTTGCCACGTTTGATTTGATAAGCCCAAAATGAGGCTTCGTAATCGAGTTGAATTTGGTATTTTTCTTGTCTAGGCAGGTTGCACAAGTTGTAACTCATAACGGTTTCACTAAGTTTAATACATAATAATCCAGACTGCGTACCATACTATTTTTAGCTATAGTTCGCTATATTTTACAAAACAGTGAATTAAGATATTTAAGGAATGAATTTGTTTTTGGTACAAAGAAGTATATTTTTGCTGTTACTCTTTTCATCATTTATTCAAGCTAGTACAAATAAACTTACTTTTAATCGCCCTGCTGATACTGCGCAATCAAGATATGTTGTGGAGCTGATATCACTCGCCTATAAAGAAATAGGGATTGAAGTTGAGCTAATAGACTTTAACCGAGACAGTGCGCTTGTAGCCGCTAATGAAGGGGTGTTAGACGGACAATTAGCTAAAATATCAGGCTTAAGTAACACCTATCAGAATCTATTACGTCTTGATACACCATTATTAGATTTTAAACTCAATTTAATCAGCTTTTGTGACGACTGTACTTTGTCTGATATGCCTTCATTGGTTATCCATTCGACTTATCCTGCAGCAGCCAAGTATCTTGAGTCTAACCCATATACGGGTCAGCTTTATAAAGTGAAAAGTGTTTCGACACTATTGAATTTATTGATGCAAAAACAAGTGTCTGCAGCACTTGTCATCGGTTTTTATTTAGACCCTTATATGCAAAAACTGCAAAACTCTGGCATCAAGCTCACAACCCTAGACTCACAGTATGTATACCACTACCTCCATAAGAAGCATCAACACCTAGTACCTGCACTATCAGCAACGCTGCTACAGTTTAAACAATCAGGTAAAATGCGCGAATTAAAGAGTAAGCATAATTTATAAACAAAAAGGAAGTTAGAAATCAAACGGAGTTTGCTGCTCGCTTTGATCATCTGATGATTTTTTCTTACTGGCTAGATAGCGTTTATAGCGTTGCTGGCACAAGGCTATCACTTTTCTTTTTTGTTGATCGGTCAATGTATTCCAAGCAAAACGCTCCTCTCTACTGCGATAACAACCTTTACAGTAGCCACGATTATTGACCTGGCAGATCCCCTTACATGGACTGGGGATCTCAAAAATCTCGATTTGTTCCATCAACAAAAGTTAAAAATGTATAGTATTTAATCTATTTTTAGATTTTTTAACCCTCTGTTGTCAACAATATAAATTGAAAAATCAGAGCTCGAGCTTTAAGCATGTAATAAAAAAGGGAGCTCAAAAGCTCCCTTCCTTCAATCAAATAACGTTTAGACAAATTCGCCTTTGCGCTTTAAAGGCTCTGCGTACATAGCCAAAATCTGTTGGTGTAATTCGCTTGGAATAGTCTCAAGTCGAGTTTGAAACTCACTCTTAAGTTCTGCTGACACCGTTTCTTCTTGACCACCTGCAATGTAATTTGTTGAGTGTAAGTAATACTGGCTGATAATTTGTTTATCAATACTTGCTGCCAGGGCTTCCGGTGTATCACATTCTTCTGTAATTGGCGTACCAAACGAAACATGCACATGGCCTTTATCTGAACGCATACCTTCAATGATACTTTCTATGTCTTCACCTTCAGCTTTTACATACTCGCCATGGGCTTTTTTGTGTACCAGCTCTTTGGCCTTAGCAACGGCACATGGCTCGTATTGATAAGAGATCGACACAGGAACGATTTTTAACTGCTTTACATAGTCTTCAAAAGACAGCTTCAAACGACGACCTTGCAGTTGCAGCATTTTTAAAAGCGCCGGATCAGTTTGATCTACACCATCTTTCGCTCGGCCTTCTTTTTGTGCAATCCAAATTGAATTACCCGTATCTAAAGAGTCGTAGATGTAAGCAGAAAGCTGGCTCAATGCTTTAAGCATTTCTTTTGGGGCTTTCACTGAGCGCTTAACGATAAAACTCTTGTTCAAGCGCATGAGCTCGTTGATATACGGTACTTGAAGTAAGTTATCACCAATCGCAATACGCACAGTTTGCATATTATGAGAATGTAAACCCCAGTTCATGATGGCTGGATCTAAAGCAATATCACGGTGGTTTGAGATAAATAAATACGGCGTTGACTTATCAAGCTTTTCTAAGCCAGAGAAAGTTACTTTACTGGTGGTACGCTTGATTAACAGTTCTAGGTAACCCGCGACTTCTTGTTGAACTTGCTCAACGGTTGCGATATTGCCCCACTTCTTTCGTAGCTGACTACGCACTAAAGGTCTTGCAATGAAAGGCCATTTATTTAACCAACTCGGCGCATTATGCTTAGCAATTACATCAATAAAGTCATTGTCTTCTAGAAGACGAGACAGCGCGGCTGGGACTTCTTCATCATTGTAAGGTCTTATATCTGCGTATTTATCCACAAAACTACTCATTGTTACTGGGTAAAAAAAACGTCGTATTTTATCTTGCTAATCAGTCGGATGCTAAGGTTATCAACTCCGACCAGATAAGCCTATCATTTCATTCGCTGTTTTAACGATATCAAAACTAATCGCAACATTAAAATCAACAATATAATCCCCAAACCTTGGGTTAACCAACTCGGCATTAGCTCATGTTCCATGGCATGACCTGGATTAACTTCAAAGCCAAACTGCTCGACTAAATAATCGGTTAAAAAACCAAAAGCAATCGCCACACCAATCACACCTGTTAAGTAGGCGCTCACGGCACGTTTACCAAGCTCAGTTGCAACCACACCCAAAGTAGCAATGTTGGTTGCGGGTCCTGCCAACATAAACACCAATACGGCACCTGGTGATACACCAGCCATCAATAAGCCTGCAGCAATTGGCGTAGAAGCCGTTGCACAAATGTACATAGGTATACTCACCAAAATCACCACGACCATTGCCAATATGCCATCACCCCACTGACTCAAGAATGAGGTCGGTACATATGTTTGCACTAGCGCGGCGAAAAACAGCCCGATCATCAGCCACCCCATGGTGTCACTGAGTAGCTTATTACAACTAAAATACACAGCTTGCTTTAACTTGAAGAAGAAAGACGTTGCTTGATGGTCTTCTTTTTTGCTGTCGCAACACGATGATCCGCTGTTCGCAGGTTTTGCTGGGTGCGCTGTATGACAACAGCTTGTCGTTTTTTCAAGAAACGCTTCGCTGTTATTTACGATGACAGGCTCAGATGACGTTGCGCAACAAGCAGTTTTTGTACCAGTTACTGTTTCTGCTTTTTTACTACTACAGCTTGATTGCTCTTCTAGTTTCTTCGAACCACAACAGTTTGTTGTTGCGGGTTTCTCTTCTTTCTTTAGTATCACTTCATCAGATGACATTGAGCAGCATGATGCTTTTGGCTTTGTTACTATTTCTGCTTTTTTACTACTGCAACTTGTCTGCTTATCAGTGCCATTCTCGACACCCTCTAACTTAGGAGCACAACAGCTTGTACCTGTAATTGCAGCTGTTTGAGTCTCTTTATCTAAGTTCTTTGTTTCAGACTCTTTTTCTTTCCCTACTAATAAACCTGCCACTATCGCGCTCGATACCGCGGCTATTGGCCTAATAATAGCCATAAATGGCCCAAGTAACACATAAGACACTGATACTGAATCTACACCAGTTTCTGGTGTAGACACTAAAAACGCCGTGGTGGCACTTTTTGAGCCACCAGCCCTTCTAAGTCCTACTGCGGCAGGAATAACACCACATGAACACAATGGCATTGGCGCACCAATTAAGGCTGCTTTAATGGTCGTCCACACACCTTCTTTACCTAAGTGCTTTTGTAAAAAGTTTTTAGGTATGAAGATATTTAAAAGGCCTGCCAGTAATAACCCCAACATTAACCAAGGGGCTGAAACTAAAAATAAAGACCAGAAATTAGATAACAATGTCATCTGCTGCCTCCAAGGTGGTTAAAATTGAACAGCCGGTCGCAAGCTCAGGGCCGCCACAACAGGCATCTGCCAACAATGATAGAGATTTTTCGAAACGTTGTAATTCAGCTATCTTATCACGAACAATTTGTCTTTTTTGCAAAGTAAGTTGTTTCACTTCACCACAGCTATGTTGTTGCTTTTCTACCTTAATTGCTAACAATTCTTGAATTTCTTTAAGGCTGAACCCGACTGCTTTTGCTCTTAAAATAAACTGCATTTGTTTTTCATGTTTAGGACTATAAATACGATAACCTGACTCACTGCGTTCACTAAAACTCAGTAGGCCATGCTTTTCATAATACCTTAAAGTATCCGTACTAATATCTAAACGCTTTGCTAATTCGCCTATTTTCATCTTACACTCCCGACTTATTAAGCACATTATAAACCTTTGAGTAAACTCCAAGGTCAACAGAGCAGATTAAATTTATGAAGATTGCCTTACTCGATGCCGCCACACTCGCCAATACTGATCTAACACCTTTGTCAGCTCTTGGTGAATTGGCCACATATCAGCACACAAATAAAGAGCAGGTACTTACTCACTGCAAAGATGCAGGCATTGTAATATCTAATAAAGTGGTGCTAGATGCTACAACCTTAGCTGAATTACCTCATCTAAAACTCATTTGTGTTGCTGCGACTGGCACGAATAACATTGATCTTGATGCGGCTAAAGAATTGGGCATTCGTGTTTGTAACGTCGCGGGTTATTCAACCCCATCAGTCGTGCAACATACTTTTACTCTACTTGGCAACTTAATGACTAATATTCACCGCTACCAGCAAGATTGTGCGAATGGTCTTTGGCAACAAAGTAATATGTTTTGTCGCCTTGATTATCCGATCACTGAATTGTCGGGTAAAAACTTTGTGATTTTTGGCCATGGTAGCTTAGGACAAGCTGTTGGCAAAGTTGCCGACGCATTTGGCGCACAGGTCATTATTGCTGAAAGACCAAACGCTACTGATATTCGCCCTGGCCGAATAGCATTCAACGAGGCGTTAAAGATGGCCGATGTGTTATCTATTCATTGCCCGCTTAATGATGAAACCCGAAATTTATTCAATAGGGAGACCTTAGGTTTGCTTAAACCTACCAGCTTTGTGATCAATACCGCCAGAGGCGGTATAATTGATGAAGCGGCTTTAGTTGAAATTCTGACAAATAACCGAATTGCAGGAGCGGGCTTTGATGTATTATCTGTTGAACCTGCACAAGCAAACAATCCCCTTGCCAATTATCAAGGTCACAATTTAATACTGACCCCACATACAGCTTGGGCGGCAAAAGAGTCTATTGAACGACTAGTGAAAGAAATCGCAAATAATATTGTTAACTTTAACAATGGCAGAGCCAGTAATGTTGTTGTGTAATTCGCTAAAATTTGGTGAATAACCCTAAAATTTAGAAGGGTCAACACTTCAAAATCTGTATAAAAAACAACAGACAATTGTAAAATAAAGACTTTTAAAGTTGGCAACAATATTGCTCTAATAAAAACAAATTATCTGAAACGAATTTTTTAAGGAAATCTACAATGAAAAAATTATTACTTGTTGCTGCGCTAAGTGCACCATTACTTTCAGGCTGTATTGTGGCTGTTTCTGATGATGGCGTTGAGCCAGGCTGGGCGTCAAATCATAATGGTAATCGCTGGCAATATCAGCAAGAAGAAAACCGTAAAACTATAGCGAGCCTAGACTTAGGTGCCGACTACAACCAAGTACTGGGTCAATTGCCAACTCCTGACTTTACAGAGTTAGTGAAAAAAGATGAAGGCGTTTTCAAAGTGATTTACATTGCAACAAACAGCAAACATTCTGATGGCAAAGTAACAAAAGACGAGTGCACGCCACTGGTGTTTAAGGATGAAAAGCTAATTGGTTTTGGTCAATCAGCTCTACTACAAATTCTATAAGCATTTCATTAAGCCGTTAAACTCTTCTAACGGCTTAATATTGTGACCCTTTCTTGTTGCATATGTGACTTCACAAGCGCGTCATCAGCAATCTTTAAAACATCTTGATCACTGCCATTAAAATCCTTATCTATGTGTACTATGCCAATACTAATACTGACATGAGCGCAAATTGGCGAGCTTTTATGAGGGATTTTCAACGCATCAATAACATCATGCATATGTTTTGCAAACAGTGAGATTTGCTCTTTATTTTTACCCTTTTGTAGCCCTGCAAATCGCACTCCATCATATCGAGCAACGAAACCATTATGTTTACGGCTGCTTTCGTTCAAAGCTTGTGCGACTTTTATTAAACACTCGTCACCCGCTGCATAACCATAGGTATCATTAAATTCTTTAAAATAATCTATATCAACTAAGAATAACGAAAAGGGCTCATGGCTTTGTGAACAATCCTGCCAATAACTCGCTAAGGTTTCGTCTAATAATCGACGATTGGGGATCTCTGTTAGACCGTCAATCGCAGCCAATTTTTCGAGCAAATCATTCTTTTGCTTAATCGCTAAGTGATTCTTCACCCTCGCTTTTACAATGACTGGACTAAACGGCTTTGTGATGTAGTCCATCGCGCCCATTTCAAGCCCTTTAGCTTCATCGTTGTAGCTGTTACTCGCAGAGATAATAATAAATGGGATAGAATAAGTGCTCTGTTTTTCTTTTAGCTTTTCAAGCAAGTCATACCCACTCATACCTGGCATACGAATGTCTGAAATAATTAAATCTACCGTATTTGATTCTAGAAAACTGACCGCTTCTTCACCGCTTGCACACAGTGAGATACTGTACTCATCTGACAAGGTGTTCTCTAATACGACACGATTAAGCGGGTCGTCATCTACAATTAAAATATGCGCAATTTTTGCCATTTAACACCCACTTGCTCTATTTTTCAGAAACGCTTGTACTTTTAATAATTGCGTTTCAAGCTCAAAGACTAACTTAGGATTTACTATTTTTTGTTGTTGTTTTAACTCTGCTTCTAACTGCTTCGCTGCTTCTGCTAATTGTTCAAATCCTAACCCAGCTGATGCCCCTTTAATACTATGCGCTAATAAAATCATTTCTTTAGTCTCTAAACTTGATTTTAGTTGCGTTATATATTTCTCGCACATCTCAAGAAATTTTACCATCATATTATCTAATAATGTGGCTTCACCCATCATTTGCTGAAGCGCAAAGGCTTCGTCAAAAAACTTACGTTGTGGCTTTACATGCTTAACCAATATTTTCTCTAACTCTTCAATGGTTACAGGTTTATTAATATATCCCTGCATCGAAGAATGCAAATATTCTTGTTGAGAAGAGATTTCTGCATTTGCTGTCAGGGCAATAATGGGGATCTCATTTAAATACTGGCAATCATGGAGTTGCTTCGCTGCTTGGAAGCCATCAATTTCAGGCATATGGATATCCATAAAAATAATATCTGGCCTTAGGTTATCGACCGCATCACAAATATCTTTTGCCGTTTGACTGACGACAATACTGACGCCCAATTGCTGTAATAAATTTTTAGCGATGTCTAAGTTTATGTCATTGTCATCGACCACATAACATAATGCACCTTGATAACCGCTTTGAGGTTTAGGATTTTTAGCTTCATGTTCAAGAGACTCTGGTAAAACTGCCACTTCTTGAGGTTTGAAAAATATATCTGATAAGCACGATTGAATAAATGCTCCTTCTTGATAGCGCAAAGATATGTCTGCCAAGTCTACGTCGTTTACTTTAGGCTCTGCTTGATTCACATAGATGCGCCTAAGTCCTGCCATTGAGCTCAAAAAAGGAAGTGATAACTTAGATAAACTTCCTTTTTCAACAATTAAATAATGACTATTATCTGGTAGTACATCCGCTTCTTGTATTGTGCATATACCAAACTCTTCAAGTAAATTAGGGGCAGCAGCACCAAAATATGCACACCTTTTAGCTACTTTTGCAGCTGAGGACAGCTTTTTATTCAGAGTGAGTGAGAAGTAAAATTCACTGCCCTCACCAAACTGACTTTGTAAGGCGATTGCGCCCCCCAATAACTCAACTTCATGTTTTACTATGGCAAGCCCTAATCCTATTCCTTCGTGTTCACGAGACAGACTATCATCAACTTGGGTAAAGGCATCGAATAGCTTTACTTGGTCACTTTCTTTAATGCCTATACCGGTATCTTTTACATTAAATTGAATGGTTTGTGTCTCAGCATCAGAGTTAGTGAGATTCAGAGCTAAGCTTACCGTGCCTTTTTGTGTGTACTTCACAGCGTTATTCAATAAGTTCAACAGAATTTGCGTAAGCTTTTGCTTATCGCCATACAAACAAGGCCATACATTTTCATCAACTGTATAGGAAACTGCTAGCCCTTTTTTGTTTGCCAGCGGTTCAATTAACTCTTGAAGATTTTCACAGAGTTCACTAACAATAATGTCATTATTTTTTATGCTCACTTCATGACTTTCAACTTTGGCAAAATCCAAAATATCATTCAGCATCTCTAACAAGGTTTCAGCGGCATGCGTGACTGTGTCTAAGCGACTTTTCTGCTGCTTCTCTGTAAGAGCTCGTTTTACCATGTCCACCAGCCCAATAATGACATTGAGGGGGGTTCTAATTTCATGGCTTAAATTGGCAATAAAGCGGCTTTTGGCTAATGTGGCTCTTTCGGCTTCCATCCTTGACGTGGTGATTTCTGTGATATCTTGAATATGGATCACAAAATACTTGGGCATTTCTTCACTGTCACATACCAAAGACACACGCAAATCGAGAAACGGATAGCTTCCAGATTGTGTCAAACTCAGTTGGTCAACAGACTGTTTGTGCTTTGATAAATGCTCTAATACCTGAGAAATTTGCTGATAATTCTCATAACCAAACAGTGTAGATACGTGCTGCCCTTGTTTATTACAACACCCTAAATAACGTTCAGCGGCTTTATTTAACATCATTACAGTGCCATCTACTTTTACAAGCGCTATCCCATTAGGTGCATACTCAATAGCAGATTTAAAGTTAGATTCAGACACTTGCAAAGATTGCAGTGCTTTTTGGTGCTCAGTAATATCACGTAAAACCCCGACACACCCCATTACACCTAGTTGTTCACTAAAAAAAGGCGCGACCGTAACAAAGTAAGTACTATGCTCGACACTCATTTGCTGAGATAAGGGTTTATGTTGCTCTGAAACTTTTGCTTCAATATCCATTATTGCAAGGAAGTGTTCAGCAAAATCATTAAAGTCTTTGCCGAGCAAGTTTAGCTTACTTGTTTTGAGCAAGCGCTCGAAAGATCTATTACAGCCAATCAATACCCCGTCAGTATTTTTATAATAAATGGCATCTGGCACCGCATCTAACACCCCCTTAAGCACCGCACTTTGTCGCTCTTTATCTTGCCCTGCAAGCTCCAGAAAATGCTGCTTCTGTTGAAGTTGATCGGTGAGCGTTTGATGATCTTCTTTTACCCTTGAAAATAACTGTGCGCGACGTTGATGAATGGTTTTAATTTGTTTAAATTCAGAGAGCCAAAGCTTAGGCACAATATAAGTATTGGAGTGATTTTCGGGCTGCTGAATAAATGAGAAAAGCTCCTTCAATGGTCTTACAAATATTTGTTCACAAAGCCAGTGCAAGGGAAAGTAAGTTGCTAAAATAAATAATAAAATGAAACTAAATTCTAGCCCTAAACTATAAATAATAGACTCTGCAAAGCCTTGCTCAGACACGTTCATAACTACATCAAGCGGGCGCGATGCTTCACTTTTATAAAATATAACCCCATCATGCCAAGGTGCAATTTCACCTTGGTCTGGATAAATTGGCTTTCCTAATGACAAGTCTGTAATTAAGTTCCGATGTAATTTATCACTAAAATAGATTTCTGCTTTAGGCTGCGACTTGTCATAAAACAATGCTTGAAACTTGTTCGCGTCAAAGATCATCAGCGTATGAGCACGTGAACTTGAAATACGTTGATTAGAGAACGCAAAGTAACTTTTACCTGCTATTTCCAATCGCTGACTGACCATGAATTTTGAAGGGTCTGTATTTACTTTAAAGCTACCTGAAACAATTTTGCTCAAAAGTTCACTGTTCTGAGTATGCCTTCTTTTGACAAAGACGAGGCCACTATCACTGACATAGGCAATTGCTTCAAGTGGCTCAAGCAAAGCCAAAGAAGTATTAAACACACCACCTAATGCCATTACTTTTTGCCAATATGGGTGCGATAAATCAACACCTGTTAAATCACCATAGCCGACCAACTCACCAAAATGCTTACCTAAAGATTGATAATAATAATTTGAATGGCGAATAATGGGTGACGTTTTAGGTTGAGAAAACTCATAACTAAGAGGTTGCTCTAAGCTCACATTAACGGCCAGAAAGATATTATCAACGGCTGTCAGCGTTTTATCTAACTGGCTATTTAGCCGTTCATAATGGGTTTCAAACTGAGTAAATGCTTGTTGCAGTTTAAGGTTATACAAATGCAATGTCAGTGTCGCAGCCAACATAATCGTAATCGCGAGCGCAACCCAAAATGCACGACGATAAAATTGCAGCGGTGATGTGGTTAGTTGTTCTTCCGTGTGCATCATCATGCACAAATTCCTTTGGGGTAATGATCTAAGTTAATACTAGCAAGCAATCTTACTTAATGGTGACTTTTTATCATTAATATATTTACAATTTTATACATGCCAAACTTGGTTTAGACCTACTGAAGTGATAAGTTTGATGTATACAATATCCAGAGGTGTCGTATGAATAAAATTGTCATTCCTATTGCGTTAATGGCGGTGTCTAGCATCATTATTTTCACGCATAATTCTCAACCAGAAGAAGTACCATTAAAGCCTTCTGTATTAACAAGTCAGCATACGGAAAATGCGCCACCCAGTTCACTACCAACGCAAGAAGCGGAGTTAAAGCAGCCAATTACTGCGATGGCGCACAAAACAGCTGATGTTCAGGCGCCTGCAATGAAAGCAGCACCAGTTAGCCCTAATATTTCTGCCCCCCCATTGCAACCGGACCATCAAACCAGAAGTCGTCATGGCCACAATGAGAAATTAGCGCATGGCCATGAACACCATCAAAGGCCTAAAACACATAATGGTAAAATACCGCCAACCGGCGCTAATTTTTAAATACAAACTAAACAGACATAAAAAAAGAAAGCGTGCACTTTCTTTTTTTATGTCTGTTTTTTACTGCGCTCCCTCACCCTTTTGCAAACTGAAATTAAAAGCGGCCTTGCCCCGCTAATATACTGAAAACAAAAAAGCCACTCTTGCGAGTGGCTTTAGGGACGTATCAAATAATGAAACTGATTTTACTTCTGTTGTAGGGTTACTCAACAATCTCCACTGTCATCTTGGCGCCGCCAAATTGACCATCAAGAGAGAAGTAGTGCCAGTGTTCATTGGCATCGATTTGTAGGTCAATCGATTCTGTATTGCCGTGACCACCCGATTTAGCTGTGTAGTCACTGCGTGTTGCCCAGTTACCGCCTTTGTATAGGATATCTAGATTACCCCAACCACCTTGTGTGGTAATACGCAGCGTTAACGGCTTGTACTCAGAATTTGCAAACACAAAGTTTGCACTCGATGTACTTGGTGAAATACATTCCACCACAGTCACACCTTTACTTAACTGGTTGTTACTTGGATCAAATGCGTTTGCTGCATCCGTTGCCAAACACGGTGTGAAATCAGTATCAATCGTTTCTGGCTCGCCTGCCCAATTGCCTGTATCACCTGAATTTACAGCCACTGAATCATCTGGGCCTCTTTCAACAATACCGCTTACGCCTTCAGCTAATGACGCAACCCAATTTGCAAACTCGTTGTCATAACGTGTACCAATGTCATCAATGTATTGCTGATAAGCTTGATATTCGCCACTACGTAAGTAGGTTAGGATTTGTGCCACATCACTTGAATGACGCTCATGCATGAATCGTACTGCTAAATAACCCCAGCGATAGATACGATCTTGGCCTGACTCATAGGTGTTTGTGAAAATAGTAGACAGTGCTACGTTGCCCGCTTTACCAACATTGATTGCGTGGTTATAGCCGTCTTGATATGCAATGTACTCACCTAAACCTTCTGTCCACCAAGTTGTAGCAGCGGTTAAGCCCTGTGCAAAGTCACCGTATAAATCAAAGCGACCATCTAAGTAGTGAACATATTCGTGTTGTAGGTTCCATACGTGGAAATAGTCATCACCATTTTGCTCATAAGCAATAAAACGCGCTTGGTTATTCGGATCATTCGGCGCACCTTCTAAATACATACCACCATTGTTGGTATCCATGTTAAAGAATGTGCCGGCATAGTCGCGATAATCTTCTGACGAGTTGAAAATAACCAGTTCAAGTGCATCGTTATAGTCATCTGCCACAGGGATGTTATACGTCTTTAATACAGTGTGGAAATGCGCTTCTTGCTGACCTAATACTTCACAGATCCACTGAGCTTGGTCGTTATACATCTGCTGAGCACGGATCTTTAATGTCTCTGAACACTGATAGTTAAACTTTAAGGTTTCTTTTTCTAAGTAATATGCAAAGCCACAGATGTCATAGTAACCACAATCTTGACGGTCAAATGTATCTGCCATGCTGCCTGCTTTTACCCATAACGGCGCGGTTTCATCATACTGACTGGTTGATGCCAAAATGTTCTTAACCATTGGCTTAACCTGATCTTTTAATGACGGCACACTTAAGAAACGCGCAAGCTCATTCACTACATTTTTAATAAAGTAGTTATCGTCTGCTTGCAGTAAATAACGATTATCACGTTGGAAGCGATACATGGTATCTAGTAAACGGCCATCTTGCATACGCGCGATAAAATCTGCATCACCATTTGGCGCTGCTTGTGAAGCACGGAAAAACGCGGTCATCATGGCATTAGCAGCCGCCATACGGCTTCGCTTTACCGCCCATGTTTCATCAAACATCTCTAAAATATTGATGTAGTTATCATAGAATGGCGCACGGATTTCAGCTGAGTCAGTCAGCGTTAATAGCTCTTGTAATGCTAATGCTTGGTCGTTTGACTCACCGTAAATGCCAGCGCTTGCAAATAAGTCCTGCATTGCCGCTTTTAGGTTTACTTCAATAGATGAAGAGTATGCAGGCACAAGATCTGGATTAAAGAACTGTACAAATAACCCACCACGTAAGAAGTAAATTAAACCTTGTACTTTATAGGCATTATACTCATCAATAGTACGCGCTTGACGACGTAACTCACTGATCACCGACATCATATTAGATTCGCTGAATAAGTATCTCGCCTGACCCGATTTAATGTTGAATACGGCACCCACATGTTGCGGGTTAGACGCCATAATACGCTCAACCAAAGCCTGACCATCTAAGCCTAAGAAGCGAGACTCATCTTCAGGTAAGCCATCATTTAACTCTGGGTGGTTATTTACAAATGGGTCATTTGGATCGGTTGGTGTTGGATCTGTGTTGCCACCACCTTGCTCATTACTTTGCACTAAGGCATGGAAAGTCACCCCAGTAAACTGGCCATCAAGCTGAAGCATGATCTGCTGGCCTGCATTGGCAGTAAACTGAACTGATTGAGATGTACCCGCATTGGTACTCGATAAATCAGCTGCAGCAGACGTCGGCCAAGCATTACTTTCATTGTTCACATATAGGCTTACATTACCTTCACCACCCATAAGACCGATAGTCACGGTTGAAGCATCCCAAGGTACTGTCATTGTGAAGTACTTAGGCGCTGAGCCCGTCATACAGATCTTTTCATTAATTGCGATGTCATAGGCACTGTTTGTTTCAGTATTTGGACAGTTCGCAATTGGCGACCAGGGGTTTTCACCTGTACCCGTGTCTGTGCCAGAACCATTGTCTGTGCCAGAACCTGTGTCTGTGCCAGAACCAGTGTCTGTGCCTGAACCATTGTCTGTGCCAGAACCATTGTCTGTACCAGAACCATTGTCTGTACCAGAACCAGTGTCTGTACCAGAACCATTGTCTGTGCCAGAGCCATTGTCTGTGCCAGAGCCATTGTCTGTGCCAGAATCTGTCGTTGGTAGCATAGCTTGCGTGATCACATAATCACTGTTTAGCTCAGTTAACGCCGCCACACCTAAACAGGTATTTTGACTATCCATCACCGCCATACGGTCGCCTTGAGACCAAAAATCGGCGCTATATACTTCGCCATTACTCAAAGTTGCATATGGGTTAGCTAAATCCGCAGCACCTGTTGCTGGGTTCACCCAGTACAAAGTCACAGGCTCAGCATACGGGTTGGTGATTGAAACACTTGCTTTTGCTGTGCCGCGCTCATAAATGGTTAATAACTCACAACCAGAAAATACACCTGCAACTGGCTCTGGTAATTCACCAGGTGCAACCGCATCGGTGTTTGCAACCATCCAATTGATAAAGTCATCATTATGAGCGGTCGCAATTTGCCCCAGTAGTGTTTCAAATTGTGTGCTGTCACTTAATTTCAATGCATTTGAAAGCGCCAAAACACTTTGTTTATGGTTTTCAGCCAAGTAACGCATGGTTAAGTAGCTCCATGGATACAAATTATCAAACCCATATTCCATGAATAAAATACTGCGCAATGACGGAATAGTCTTGCCCGCAATGGCATCAAAGTTACGCTTGTTATACTGACCTTTGGTTAAGAACTCAGCCCACCCCTCGGCCCAAGAAACCGTATTATTATGGTGTGCGAACATGCCATATAAGTTGTAACGACCATCTAAATAGTGAACGTATTCATGCTCTAAGTTATAGACTTCACCTGCTGTGTCACATGAGAAGCCAACCCAGCTTTGTGGACATTGCATTGCATGGAAACGCGGAATATTGCCCGCTACACTCGGATCACCTTCAAGGTAAATACCGCCATTATTGGTATTATGACCAAAGAATTGATAACCATATGCTTCATAGTCTTCAGGCGTTGCATAAACAATCACTTCAAGTTTGGTGTTGTTATCATTGCTCACCGGCTGCATATTGGTATTAAAGAACTGATGGAAATTAGTGCCTACATCAGCCATCTTGCTACATGCTGTTGCAAGTTGCTGGTTTGTCATTGCTTGTGCACGAATAGTAATAGCGTCATTACATTGGTAGGTTATGGTTAAGATATCTTCCACCTTTTTAGGCACAGAACAATAACCATTTAGTGCATCATTACTGTCACAGCTGCGATTCACGGTTTCAAGATAGCTTTCTGTGATTTTCTTCTTCACTTCCTCTGCGTCAACTTGTGCCGATGTTACGTCGAAGATTTCCTTCACAATACCATCAATACGCGCCTGAACAGCAGGTTCCGCCAGGTTGGCAACATGACCTAACGCTAAAAACTCGTGCGGCATGATCCACATGCGATCTGCATCTGCATTCCAGCGCATATCTAAGCCTGTTTCGCCTAGTGCATAACTACGAAGCACAGACATCACGGCAAGCATATGCTCATTAAATGCCGCTTTAATTACCGCGTTTTGCTTACCAATGTAAGCTAAATCATAAAATGCTTTTAAGATTTGATTGGTGCTATAGCCAAAATTGTCGTTTACATATGGGTTAGATAAACCCGAGTAAAATTGAGTCAACGCCATTAAGTGTGGCAATTGCTCAGTAATAAACTGAGTGCCTTCGGCTGTGGTTAAATTAATTAAAGCAGTTGCATAGCTTTCATGGATTAAGCCAGCCGGCGCACCTGTGGTATAAAACTCAGTCATCATGGCAACAGCATGAAGCGCATCACTGATTAACTTAGCATCAGCTTGGCTAAACTGAGTAAAGTCGCCATTTGCCGCAAAATTACGTAAAAAATACAGTAATGTATCTAGGTCTTTGTCTTTTATATCATCTTGCTGTGCAAGGAAATGAATGGCTTTAGCGACATCCGCTACCACGCCTGGAGAATTTGCTGAGATCTCCCCCCACTGCGCCCAAGTAGAAGCAATGATCTGCTCAACGTCTGCGCTAAATTCTGCTTTTGAATTAATCGTTGCTGTAGGAATAGACACCGCAACTGGCTCTACAACCACAAAGTCAGCTGTTGCAGGGTCTGTTGGGTTTACTGGATCTGGAGTTGAAGTCCCAGTTTTAACAGATAAGTTCACGCCATCATTTTGGCCCATTACACTGACGTAAAATAACCCTTTATTAGCCGTCACTTTTAGTGTTTCATTTGTGCCTGCATTCACAGATGATGCAGTAAAGCTGCTACGTGTTGCCCAGCCATCACGGTTTACAAAGATATCAGCTTCACCTTCACCGCCCTGAGTTTCAATTGTTAACTCAGTGCTATCTTCTGGTACGTCAACATAATAATAAAGACCATTACCGCCAATACATAACGCTTCATTCAAGGCTATTTCGCCACTTTGTTGTCTTGCTTCAAGGCATTTGTCTGTAGCCGGCTGCTCATCTACAGTTGCTTTAGTCAAAGACAATTGTACTTGTTCATGAAGACCAAACACGCTGATATATAAACGACCTTTGTTTGCTGTAATTTTTAAAGAGTCGTTTGTGCCCGCTTCTTGTGTTCGCGCAATGTGGGAGCTAGAAGTTGCCCAACTTCCTGTGTTTACGAGAATATCGGCCTCGCCAGTGCCACCAGAAGTGGAAATGTTAAGTGGTGTGCCATCCTGCTCAATATCTACATAGAAATAAAGTCCATTTCCTGAAATACACTCAGCTTGACCAAGTGTTAAAGCATTGCCTGTTGTTGTCGTTGCACCGCACATAGCGGCTGCAGAGGCGTAAGTTGGTAAGGTAGAAACAGCTAATAAGCTTGCTCCTACAAACAACTTTTTAGATTTATACATCATACTTCTACTTCCAGATAATCAATTACTACCATTGCGTTGGAAACGGATTAAGCCAATAACCAGCTGATCTGACGCAAAAAAAAGACTGACTCAAGTTGCACGAAAGTCAGTCCCAAATACAATAGGGAATATTGTATGCAATAAATTCTATTTATATTTACAACTTTGTAAACTAAATGAACCTTTTATTACATAAACCATCATAAAAACCCACTTCACAAATAACGCTAATAATCTGTTTTAAATAGATTTAAATAGAAATGAACAAAGTGTGAAACTTTGTAAACAGAAAAAGACTTTTATCGAAAAAGTTATCTAAAAGAAACTGGTAAAACCAGATTAAAAGCATAACTTACTCTATAAGAAAAAGAGGGTGCATACTAAATGCAATTTATTTTTACTGCTTTATTAATAGATTAGGGTCAATAGACCATTTGTTGGCTAACGTAAGGTAGGCGTCGGAATGTAAATATTGCTGCAGCGCATGATCAAAACGGGTTTTAAAAGCATTTTCTTTAACAAGAAGCCCGTAGGGGGTAAGCGGGAAGATCCGATGAATATCAACCTCAAGTTCATGAAACTTATTGAAGTAATTAAATATATTGATATCCATTACTAAGACTTGGACCTTATTCTTTCTAAGCATGTGTAATTGCAGAGACTGGTCAGATAATTCGGTGTATTGGCTCGACTTTGAAACTGCTTGGTTAAAGGTGTCTCCTAAAATCGTTTTAGCATTTAAAAAGGTAGCGATAGAAAAGCGCCCTAGGTCATTGATTGATTCAAGCTTTAAATCTGCGCTTTTTAAGGTCACAGCGACATTCTGATACTGAATATAGGGTAAGCTAAGCTTTCCAGAATCGTGATAAATAGAAATACTTGCAGTTGTCATAGCATCTATGTTTTTTACATCTAGTATTTTTATCGACCTGCCGTAGGGCGCAATCACAAACTCATGATCCTCTACAAGTTTGTCTAGCACCGCATTTAGCAACTCTATTTCAAAGCCTAACCTTGCATTTTGTATAGAATATGGCGGTCTATCAATGCCTGTTACCACATTAAATGGCTTAGCCAATGAGCAGGTCGATATAACTAATGAAAAAACAAGACATGCTCGTCTCATCATTCCGTCTCTAAAAAAGTAGTTATTAACTAGTATAATCAACTCCCACAATTTCGAGAGGTTTTTATAACCTATCTACTCTCTCGATAAAGTTCATTGCTTTACCTCATTTCTCCGCGCTTGGCACTTTTCACAAAGCCGAGCATTACTCTGTTTTGGCTTAAATATCAGAGTACACTCTTCACACGTACGACGAGGTTTGACTAGATAGAACCAAAAGTGCTTTAACCATTTCATTGTCTTAGATTTCTTACTTGGCGTTTGGGCTAGCGTTATTGTTATGCTTTATAAGTATTTTGTATTACAAAAATCCTACAACACACTCTATGCCTTGCTTTTTTTATGTACAATGGAAAAAATGTCTCAGAGACAAAAAACTTAAAGTACTAAAAAGTCCCAAAAAGGAATAAGCATGACACCACTCAGACGCCAGGTAAAGCGTGTCTCGGAGACAAAAGGACTAACCATAAAACAAATCGTTAACCTGTGCGAATGCAGTCGCTCTCACTTTTATAAAGTACTTGATGGCCAACGTACGCCAAGTGAAAGTTTGCAAACTAAACTAATGGCCGTTTTAGAGATAAGCGAAGAAGAATTCGCAGCGCTGTTGCAAGCAAATAAAGCTGATGAGCAAATAAAAGTATCGACTGAAAACAATAACCTTAATGCTGTTAGGCTGCCCGCTATAGTGAGAAAATTAAAGCCTAAGACTTTACCTAGCTATGTAATATGGCTAGTTAGTTTGATCTGTTTAACAGCGTCGCCATATTATTTTTATGCTTATATTTCAGATAGTAAGAATGAAAATATTGAACTAAAAACAGGCTTTGCAACCAAGTTTATTAAAGACGTCACTATTCCAGATGGAACACCTATTCCTATTAACACGCGTTTTACTAAAACTTGGCGGGTGCAAAATATTGGCACCGTACCTTGGAAAGAAAAACATCTAAAACGTATCACGCCTCAGGACCCTAACTTATGCTACTCAAGAGATAGCATTCCCCTGCCTACAGTAGAATCTGGTGAAATCATAGATATTTCTATTGAATTCACCACACCAAAGTACCCGGGTACTTGCCGGACCGATTGGAAGATGGTCGATGCACATGAAAATTTGATCTTTCCTGACAAACAAGGACTTTATAGTATTGTTCATGTGGTCGAAGAAAAGCTATAACTTCAACCACACATAGAACTGATTTGAGGATTATAATAATCCTTAATTAAGCACGGCCTAACATGCGCAGTAATGTCGTGTCTTTATCAAACGCATGATGCTTAATGGCACCCAGCATATGTAATGCAATCAGACCTGTTAACGCATAAGCAATATAAGAATGTGCAGCTTTAGCAACTACAAAAATAGTCTCATTGAAAGGTACTGCGCCATTCTCTGTATAGTTATTTGGCACTAAAGCCAGACCAAACACATCGATACCGTACCCACCAAAGCCTGAGTAAAGCATACCGCTTACTGGCATTAACAAGGTACCTATTAGTAAACCCCAATGGGCGAAATGAATGGCTTTATTAAGTGCCTCTGATGCATTGTCATCAGCAGGTAAGAAGCCTTTTTTAATACGGTAAATTGCACGTGGTAATACTAACAATAGAGCGATAACACCTAGCGCTTTGTGAATAGGATACAAGGACCATACTTCCCAGTTCACCATGTAATAACCCACACTAATCAAACCTAGCATAGTGAGCGCAACCGACCAGTGTAGTAAGCGAGTCGTTAGAGTAAGTGACGGCTTATTCATATTGTTTTCTCCTCAGAATTTTGATGATGAAAACTATATAAAATTGATTCTACCCAACCCAGCTCTATGTGACGAACTCATAAGGTTTGGGACAAAAGGTTATTCATCCATTCGTCCCTAGCCTTTATTTTTAAAGGCCTAAGAGCATTTTAGTTGTTGAACGATTACTTTTACTGACTGGCACTTCAATGTCGTTATTGAGCACCAATAGACCATGACCCGAGCGCGCATTGACTAGCTTTGCACTATGAGAAAGATTGACAAGGTAAGAGCGATGGCAGCGATAGAAAGCCTGAGCAGGTAAGCTGTTTTCTAACTCTTTCATGGTTGTGCGAACCAGTGACATACCTTGCTTGGTATGTAACTCAACATAATTGCCCGCGGCTTTTGCAAAGTAAATATCGGCAAACGCAATATCAAACTCTTCTATTTGCAACCTTTGTAGCTCTGTTTTTTCTTCCGCTTTTTGATTAACAAATAATCGAGACGTTTGAGCAACTGAGTCGCTACTTTGAGCCCGATTTACATCGACAAACCGGCTTTTAAAATGCACTAAAGTGACGATGGCCAAATAAGCAATGGCATGTTTATGCCAATTATAGAAAAGGCTTTCTTGCCATGCAGTCTGCTCTATTAAAACATCAAGGCTCGTGTTTACAGTTAACACGCATGTAAGCGCGAAAAAACCCACTGAGATTAATTGTTTTAATTTCATACTGCGCTGTAGAGCAAAACAAATAAACGGCGTGATCAGCAACCAAATACCGAACTCTTGCAATGACCAGAAAATAGAGGAAACAATATCAACCCGCTGTTTAGCAATAAATAAACTATGCACTGTACAGTTTAAACACACCATACATAGCATACCTAACCAACCTAATGTGAGTAATTGATAATCTTTAAGTTTTACAATTTTACTAAACATAGTTTGGCCCTGAAATTTGAAACGGCTAGAAAATAAAAGCACAAGGATAAAAAATCCTCAGCTAAAAGTAAAAGCGAACCCCCAAAACAAAAAAGCCTTGGCACATATACCAAGGCTTCGACATCTAAAAAGCAAATTCGTTCTATTAATTACATTGCAGCGCGGAAGATTTCTGAAATCTCCTCTGCAGTAGCCTGAATTGGATTAGTAAAGCCACACGCGTCTTTCAATGCATTTTCAGTTAAGGTCGGAATATCATCAGCTTTGGCACCTAGCTGCTCAATACCAGAAGGAATACCCACATCAGCCGCTAATTTAACAATAGCATCAATCGCCGCTTCTGCACCTTGCTCTGCTGTCAGAGCACTCACATCAACGCCCATGGCTTTTGCCACATCCGTTAGTCGCTCAGGACAAGCCTTAGCATTAAAGCGCTGAACGTGAGGTAATAAAATTGCATTGCATACACCGTGCGGTAAATCATAGAAACCACCTAATTGGTGTGCCATAGCATGAACATAACCAAGCGATGCATTATTAAATGCCATCCCCGCCATAAACTGTGCATAAGCCATTTGCTCACGCGCTTCAATGCTTTCACCGTTTTGTACAGCTTCAAGTAGATTGGCTTGAATTAATTCAATAGCTTTAATTGCAACTGCATCTGTAATCGGTGTCGCTGCAATTGATACATACGCTTCAATGGCGTGTGTCAGCGCATCCATTCCCGTTGCAGCTGTCAATGACGCTGGTTTTGCTAACATCAGCTCTGGGTCGTTTACTGAAATAAGCGGCGTAGTATGTTTATCAACAATGGCCATTTTTATGTGGCGCGCTTCATCGGTAATGATACAGAAGCGCGTCATTTCTGATGCGGTTCCTGCGGTGGTGTTAATTGCAATCAGCGGTAACATCGGCTTTGCAGATTGATCCACGCCTTCATAGTCAGCAATTTTTCCACCATTAGCAGCAACTAATGCGATGCCTTTTGCACAATCATGCGGAGAGCCACCACCCAGTGATATAACAAAATCACATTGGTTGTCAGATAAGATGCTTAACCCATCTTCAACATTGCCAATGGTTGGGTTTGGTTGCGTGCCATCAAAAACAGCCGTTTGCACGTCACGTTCAGTTAATAAAGCTTGCACTTGAGCCACAACACCAATTTTATTTAATACTTGGTCGGTAACGATAAGGCCCTTTTTAAAACCTTGTGCTTGAATGCTGTCGGCGGCATCCTTCAAACAACCTGCACCCATAAGATTTACTGTTGGAATATAAAACGCTGAAGTCATAATGTGAATTTCCCATTCAATTAGATTTTGAACTCTTAATACTGAACTCTTACTACATCAATAAGTGTGACAGCAGAATAAAGTCAAAGAATTGATCCAGAGCAAATGTGTTTAATCAGGGACATACACTTTAGTCTTAGTGGTTAGAAGACAACCATAGATGGTTAATACATCAGCGAAGTAACATCTTCGCTGATGTAAGAAATAACAAGAAATACCTATTGATGTTTATGGTGTGGCGCACTCAAGCTTCTATAAAACAAAGTGGTCACTCGCTCTTCTGGTAACCAATTTGAATAAGTTAAATTCAACGCTGACAGCGGCTTTGCAGTAAGCACCTCTTCAAGCGATTTGCCGCCGCTCATCGCTGATACCATGACGCTTTTAGCTTTTAGCAATAATGCTCGATAAGTTTCGAGCGCCGGCTTGTTAGTAACAGGGCCGTGACCTGGGATCACTTTAGTATCGCCATCTATTCTTGATAAGGTTTGCTCTACCGCATTTATCACGCCATCAAGCGAACCACCACTGTCGACATCAACAAAAGGTAAACTGCCTAGATTAAAGAAAATATCTCCCATGTGTACTGCATTGGCA
The DNA here is from genome assembly GCF_056158285.1 of Pseudoalteromonas sp. AWM4_233. Classification (NCBI taxonomy): domain Bacteria; kingdom Pseudomonadati; phylum Pseudomonadota; class Gammaproteobacteria; order Alteromonadales; family Pseudoalteromonadaceae; genus Pseudoalteromonas; species Pseudoalteromonas sp. AWM4_233. The sequence continues at coordinate 2,741,788 of NZ_JBSWSZ010000001.1, forward strand.
TTTTTGTAAAAAATGACCGCATCGCCATCAGTGTGAGCATGGGCGTAATGCCAAAGCTGCGCGTGTTCATTGTTAAAATGGAGCGTCATATCTTGGCTGAAACTTAAAATAGGCAAATATTTAGACCCTTCACCATGCTTTTCTTCCAAGCGGTCATACACATTATGATGCGCTATGACATGACTCCCCGCTTTGGCAAAGTTTTCGTTTCCACCAGTGTGATCGCCATGGTGATGTGTATTAATCACAAACTCTGGCGCACCAGGTTTTAACTGGCTAATTTGTTTTTTAATGTCATCACTGAGCTTGGCAAATTGGTCGTCTACTAAGTAAATGCCATCATCTCCGGTGCTAATGGCAATGTTACCACCTCGCCCATAAAGCACATGTAGGTTTTCAGACAATGCCTCTAGCTTAAATTTGACGTTTGCGATGCTTGTAAACGACGCGCTGAGTAAAGACGCCGCGATTAAAATCGATATTGTTTTCATGATGACTCTCAATTTTCGTTATTATTAACTGCTTATATACCCAAACTTCCTCAAGATGCATGATTCAGAGCGCTGCCTTCTGTTTTAGTTCAAGGAAAAGGACGCAGCGTAATGACGAGTCCTTTCCAAGTTCTTTGACGATGAAATAGGACTGAAAGCACGCTCCCTTGGTCGAGTTTGATTGGCTTTCATACTGCGTTATCAATTTTCGATTTAGAACCACTAGACCATCAAATCGATGCCTTGTCTTACAGCCAATCAATTCTCGCTGAACCTCGTATCTTGAGGTGGTTTGGGTATACTCAAACAGCCTGTATCAAAATATAGCTACGAAATAAAAACATAAAAGGATTGTTTAAAACTGCTATAAAAAATGCCCACCGAGGTGAGCATTGATTTGAATAGAGAATATTTAATTACACTATAAGTTTTCTTCGGCAAATGACGCCAAACGACTTCTCACTACACCGTTCAGATTGATGGTGGCGCTACCTTCAAAATGTTTAAACCGTTCAACTAAGTAAGTCAAACCCGAGGTCACTGGGGTCAGATAATTACTGTCTATTTGTGCCAAGTTACCCGTACAAATGAGCTTTGTGCCTTCACCACATCGGGTAATAATGGTCTTTAACTGCGAAGCAGTTAAGTTTTGGCTTTCGTCCAAAATCACCACTGCATTTTGAATGCTTCGCCCACGCATAAAGTTTACTGACTTAAACTGAATGTTGGCCTTTTCCATAATGTAGTTACGGCTTGAAATAGGGCTTTCATCATTTTTATGAAGCACTTCAAGGGTATCGGTAATGGCTGCAAGCCAAGGTGCCATTTTCTCTTCTTCTGTGCCGGGAAGAAAACCTATACTCTCAGCGATTTCAGGCGTATTACGAGTAACAAGTACTTTGTCATAGACCTTTTTCTCAATCACCATCTCCAACGCACAAGCTAAAGCGAGGAGTGTCTTACCGCACCCTGCTGGGCCCGTCAGAATGACCAACTCTATTTCTGGGTCTAACAAGGCATCGAGTGCCATGCCTTGATAAATATTTTTAGGTGAAACGCCCCAAGCTTGTTGGTGCATAAGACGCTCTACCCCTAAGTCTTTTAAAGTGATATGTTGATTGTCATATCCCACAACACGTGCAGCAAAATGCTCAGTTTCATCAACGATGTACTCATTGCTGAAAACGTCTTCAATGCGCTCTTTAGGAATATGATGCAGCGTATAACGCCCTTGCTGCTCTGAGCTACACTCGCCAACACTTTGCCAAAAATCGCCTTGGAACTTTTTAAATCCCGAGCTGAGCAATTTAATATCGTCAATGAGTTGGTCTGTTCGATAGTCTTCTACAAACTTCAGTCCGGCCCCTTTTGCTTTGAGGCGCATGTTAATGTCTTTAGTAACCAGTACAACTTTGGTACTTTTATGTTGCTGCTGTAAATGAATGGCACAGTTAATAATCCTGTGGTCGTTTTCATTACCCGGCAAACCGGAGACATTATCAGGAAATAAATGGTCGTTGATGATCACAAGGCGACCACAATTATCTGAGTTGTGCTCACCAGTTGTGTTTGGAAGTTTCACCCCTTCTAACATTTGTTCTGGAGAGGCATCTCTTAAAATATCTTCAAGACCGCGTATAGCAACACGTGCATCACGGCTTACATCACGTTTTCTATCCTTAATATGATCAAGCTCTTCTAACACTGTCATGGGGACGACTACATCGTGTTCTTGGAAAGAGAGGTATGCGAGGGGTTCGTGGAGTAGTACGTTAGTGTCGAGCACGTACATTTTTTTATCGACATCTTGAGCTTTTACCATAGCATCTTCCTATCGTTGCATTGATACCGCGACAGCCATGGCTTTTGATGACGTTGCCATCAAAAACTCATGGCCACACTGTAAGTTTAGCCTATCTGTCATAAAAGTCTGTTTTATGACAGAAATAGAGTGTATTTACCTTTAAGGCGTGAATTTTGCTCAAACCAAAAGCTCAATACACAGATCAATTCCCTTCACTAAATCAGAAGATTTCGACTATCTTAAAAGGCAATGATTTATCTGCGCGCTAATGGATCCTCAAAAGCATAAAATTGCCTGAGAAACAAGATTGAATAGGCCCTTGCTTACGGTTAACATAGCCGCCTTTTTTCTGCTAAGTCGAGACAAACATGAATTTTTCCTTAGGTCAGCGCTGGATCAGTGATACTGAATCAGATTTAGGATTAGGTACCATCGTAGCTTTAGAGGGGCGACAGCTTACGATTTTATTCCCTGCCAGTGGAGAAAACCGCGTTTACTCAGTACAAGAAGCACCGGTTACCCGTGTAATTTTTAATCCCGGTGATGTTATTCGCAGTGTCGAAGAGTGGGAACTTGAGGTAGAAACCGTTGAAGAACAAAATGGCATTCTGAGCTATCACGGTATTCGCCTCGATACAGAAGAAAAAACCACGTTAAAAGAAACGTTTTTAGACCACTTTATTAAGTTTAATAAGCCACAAGATCGCTTATTCGCTGGTCAAATTGACAGATTCGACCGTTATACGTTGCGCTATAACACATGGCAGCACCAGTTCACCCGTCAGCAATCGCATTTAAAAGGCCTAATTGGCCAACGTGCTAGCCTTATTCCGCACCAGTTATATATTGCTGATGAAGTAGGCCAGCGTCACGCACCACGCGTTTTACTTTCAGATGAAGTTGGTTTGGGTAAAACCATCGAAGCAGGCATGATTTTACATCAGCAAATTTTAACTGGCCGTGCTAGCCGAGTACTAATTGTGGTACCTGAAAACCTTCAGCACCAATGGCTAGTTGAAATGATGCGTCGCTTCAACTTGTACTTCTCTATCTTCGATGAAGAACGTTGTGACGAAGCATTTGCTGACTCTCCAAACGTATTCGAGACTGAGCAACTGGTATTAGTGAGTCTTGAGTTCATTACTAAAAAACGCCGCTGGTTTGAGCAAGCCACTTTGGCTGACTGGGATCTATTGATCATCGATGAAGCGCACCACTTAACGGTAACTAAAGAAAAGCCAAGCACAGAATACCTGCGTATTGCAGAGCTTAGCCAAGATATTCCTGGCTTAATTCTTCTAACAGCAACGCCAGACCAACTTGGCCACTACAGTCATTTTGCTCGTCTGCAGCTGTTAGACCCAGACCGTTTCTACGATTACGATGCTTTTGTTGAAGAAGAAAGCCACTATAAAGAAGTGGCTGATGCCGCTAATCAGCTTTTACAGCAAGGCGAGTTAGATGAAAAAAATCAGACGACTTTAAAGACCCTGTTAAAAGAAACTGACATCACTGAATTACTAGCCAAAGCGCAAAGCGGTGATGACGCAGCTAAGCAAGAAATCTTGTCGATGCTATTAGACCGCCACGGTACAGGCCGTATCTTATTCCGTAATAGCCGCAGTGGTATTGATGGTTACCCAAGCCGTAAATTACATAGCTACCCGGTTGAGTTACCTAAGCAATATAAAACCGCCATGTCTGTAATGGGTAATATGGGTGGCATTCAAACACCTGAAAAGTCTGCATTACGCGCCCTGTTCCCTGAAAAAATCTTCCAAGAGTTCGAAGGCGCTGGCAGTAGCTGGGCAGGTTTTGACCCTAGGGTTGAATGGTTAATTGCTAAACTCAAAGAGCTTAAGCACGAAAAGGTGTTGTTGATCTGTGCCGAAGCACAAACCGCAATTAGCCTTGAACAAATTTTACGTGAACGCGAGGCTATTAAGTCAGCGGTTTTCCACGAAGGCATGAGCATTGTTGAACGTGACCGTGCAGCCGCTTACTTCGCCGACGAATACGACAGTGCGCAAGTATTACTATGTTCTGAAATTGGTTCTGAAGGCCGTAACTTCCAATTCTCACATAACATTGTACTGTTCGATTTACCGCTCAACCCAGACCTACTAGAGCAGCGTATTGGTCGTCTTGACCGCATTGGTCAGAAGTTCGACATCAATATTCATGTGCCTTACTTTGAAAATACCGCGCAAGAAGTGTTATTGCGTTGGTACCATGAAGGCCTAGATGCATTCGAAACCACCAGCACAACGGGACAGCTTCTTTACAAAGAGTTCAGCGATGATTTATTAGAGTTCATTAGTGAGCATAACTGTGATGAAGAAGAACTAAACCCACTTTTAGAGCAAGCTGCAAAACAGAATGCTCAACTGCGAAAACAAATGGAGCAAGGGCGTGACCGTTTATTAGAGCTTCATTCGAGTGGCCAAGGTAAATCAGATGCATTAGCCGCTGAAATTGAACAACTGGATGACGATGTTGTGCTACCTGCTTACATGATCAATGTGTTTGATATGTTTGGTGTAAACCAAGAAGATAAAGGCGAAAACACCATTATCTTGAAGCCAACAGAGCACATGCTTAACCCGTCTTTCCCGTGTTTGCGCGATGATGGTATTACTGTAACGTTTGACCGTGCAACCTCTCTTTCTCAAGAAGATGCGCAATTCATCAGTTGGGATCACCCTATGGTACAAGGCACCATGGACATGATCTGTGATGATGACTTTGGTTGTGCGTCTGTAGCACTACTTAAAAACAAAAAGCTGCCTGCAGGGACCTTCTTTGTTGAGTTAATTTTTGTTGCTGAGGCCTCTGCACCAAAAGCGTTACAAGTTGGTCGTTTCTTACCACCAACACCTATTCGTGTATTACTTGATAAAGCAGGCAATAACTTAGCTGAAAATGTGGCCTTCGATGCATTCAACAATCAGCTTTCGGCAGTTGGCCGCCAAACGGGTAGTAAATTGGCAAATGCTTTACAAGCTGCGATCCACCCACTCATTACTAAAGCGAATGAATTGGCGGGTGCTGAGTTAGTGACGCTAAAAGCTGCTGCACAAGAAAAAATGCAAACGTCATTAAATGAAGAGCAAGGTCGTCTTGTGGCACTAAAATCAATCAACCCGAATATTCGTGATGAAGAAATTCAGGTCTTCGATAAGCAAAAAGCGCAATTAGATGAGTTTATTGAAAAAGCGCAATTGAAACTTGATGCTATCCGTTTAATTGTGGTGTCTCACTAAATTCCCTGTGAGGTCAGCCTATAGCTGGCCTCTTTTTCTTCTCTCTTAAACTGTTTCCTAAACCTTCAAGCAGATTTCAATTGTGTTAACCTAGCTCGCTAATATTTCTTATTACCTGAAAGTTGATGATTTCTCATCGTCAATTTATCTTTTTGCTATTTACCCCATTTAGATACAGCCTTATTATGCTTTTAACAATCTTATTAACTAAAATAGGGTTGGCATTAAACTTCAAGGGTAGACGATGATTTTTAAAACAAAAAAAGCGCGGGCAAATATCATCAAAGTTTTATTTGAATCTGGGTTAATCGTATTCAGTGTACTATTGGCTTTATTTTTAAGTGAAATGCATTCGCAAGTTAAAAAAGATCAAGAAAAAGTCCGTGCCCTGCAACTCATAAAAGCCGAATTAACTGCAAACAAAGCTTTATTAGAGCAATGGCAACCATATCACCAGCAAGTGCTGAGTAAAGTTGAATCAGCCATAAATAATCCTCCCGAATTTTCGCAAAGTAATAAACAACGGGAGTTTATCCTAAACCAGATGCCAAACGGTTTAGTGCAAGATATGTTAAGAAATTCCGCCTGGGATGCACTTAAGCAATCGGGGATTTCTTCTAATATGCACATAGAAACAGTATCTTTGTTGTCGACTTTATATCGCTTACAAGCTCTGAGTATTGAAGCCACTTTAGCTCGATTAGGCGATATTTTTTACACAAGAGAATCTGTCAGAAAAGAGCATTTACTAGAAACGCTGTATTTGATGAGAAACTTACTTTTAGAACTCATCGCGCAAGAATCGTTCATGATTATGCATTATCAAAACGCCATCAATGATATAGATAATCTACTCTCAGAATAGCAACCCGACGCATAGACAGAGCGGCATTAAAATAGCTCCACGTCCATTTGATAGCCGTCTTCATCGTCAATATCTACCTCGGCACCTTGCATAAAGCAGATGTCTTGCTGGGTTGCTGAAATCACGCCTTCCAAATCTCCAACTAGTGATTTCATCTCTTTTAAAATGTGCACAAACGTAATATTCACTTCGTTTGAGTTACTTAAGTGCTCAGAAACTTCATCAAAGGTGTTAGTGATAGAGTCGAGGATAAACTCTTCTTGGTCTGGTTCGAGCGCAAGCTTGGGTAATTCAAATTGCATACTCGTGGCAAGGCGTTCGATACTTTCTCCCGCATCTGCTTGGTGAACATGTAAGCTCTTGACAAGATCTTGTAATAAATGGCGAATATTGGTGAAAGCAAAATGGGTTTTCTCGCCTTGTTTCAGCAAGAGATCATTGGTTTCCATCAATCTAAGTTTGGCATCGGTGGCACCTAAAACAGTAGGCAAAACATCTTTGAATCGCCCATATTTTTCAGGGCTGTCTAAAGGCATGTTTTTTACAAGTAAGGTTACTTTTGGATAATTGATAATCGTACGGCAACCAAAATCAATAAACCGCTTATTAGTTCGACAGCTTTCTAGCAATTCTTGCTCTATGGGCGACAGTAAACCTGAGCTGCAATAGGTAAATGCCTTGCCATTAAAATCAAACAGCACTGAGCATTTCAAGTCTAGGCTAGACGTTAGTTCGAGCAACTGTTTTGCCAATGAATCTAACTGGCGAATACCATAGGTCATTTCAACAAAGCGCATCACCAAGCCAAGCTCACTATTGCCAGTCATCACATCCATCGCGGTGTTATGCGCCGTTTTTATTTCTGTTTTTAATGAATCTCGCTCTGTTTTATATTTGGCTGACACCTTCAATTTAGCAATTAATTCAACGGTATCAAAAGGCTTGAGTTGATAATCATCAGCACCGGCCTCGTAGCCTAGCATGCGCTCTCTTAAAGTTGTTTTTCCTGACAAAAATACAATTGGAATTTCTTTCGTTGCACTGTCAGACTTCAAGACCTCGCAGCATTCATAACCATTTTGGCCAGGCATTTCAACATCGAGCAAAATCACATCGGGTTGTTCAGCCTTAGCTATTTCAAAGCCTTCAGGTCCGTTGTATGCGTGACAAACACTAAATACCCCATCCGCTGCTTTTCTCACCACTTTATGAATAAAGTTATCATCGTCAATGAGGAGTACTTTGATATCCATGTTTTTCACCATTTTGACCTTGTATTATTTGAAGTATAGAAATAGAAGTTGAAAAGGCTAAAAAAACACCAATATATTTAATACTTAAAACGACTTAGATCAAACATTTTAATCGCCCTGTAAAAGCTCGGTAAAACCAGTGTTTTTCATCCGCTTTTTCGAATAAAACTGAAATAAGTATGATATAAAACATTATTGCCTAGATTAGGACTTTAAAGGAAAACCATGCACTCTTTGCAGCAGTCAGAAAACTCTAATGATGCACCCGTTATTCTCGCACTCGTGACCGCAATGCTATTTTGGGGCGCGAGTTGGATTTCAGGAAAAATCATTGCCGATATGGCCCCAGCAAAGCTCACCGTTTTTTATCGACTTGCACTGGCTACCGTTAGTATGCTCCCCATTCTTTTCTTAGTTAAAAAGTTAAAATTGGTAAACTTACGCTTTGCAAAGCCCGCGCTCTTTTGGTCTTTACCTGCTGGGTTATTACTGGCAAGTTATAACCAACTATTCTTCCTAGGCTTACATGACGGTTTACCTGGTAAAGGCGGCATGCTGGTTACAACCATAAACCCCATTATGACATTTGCGCTTGCTGCTATTTTTAATCAGCAAACGTTTAGGCCTTTGCAGCTTGTGGGTATGTTATTAGGCCTTGCAGGTGGCATGATGATGATTGAGGTTTGGCATTTTGATACCGAGCAGATTTTTGCATCTGGTAACTTATTTTTTGTACTCGCAGCACTTTCATGGGCATTTCTAACACTTGCCAGCCAACGTGGTACACAATTTGCCGACTTTATGACATTTAGCGCGTTAATGTACTTATGGGCCAGTATATTGAGTTATATATTTGCCTTTGATTTAAATCCACTTTCGTCAGTGTCTCACTTTCCTGAAGTTTATTGGCACCATATGCTATTTCTGTCTGTGATTGTGGTCAGTATTGCCACTAGTGTGTTTTTCTTGGCAAATCAAAAAATAGGGCCGAGCCGCTCTAGTTCATTTATCTTTGTGGTCCCCGTAACCGCAATGGGATTATCTGTTTGGTATTTTGGAGAAACCATTCCTTTGAGTGTTGCTATTGGCGGCGCGCTGGCTCTTTCAGCTGTCTATTTAATCAATACCAGCAAACAATAAAACTCTTTTAATTTTACTCTTTGAGTTAGGTTGTGTTTTAAGCATTTAAACCCTAGACTTTAGTAGGGTTTAGCATTTAGCTAAGTGAGTGATTGCGCTGAGTTATCACTCACAAATCAACAGATACAAATCAAAACTTTAATAATAATAAATGACTGGCCTCAGGCCTTTGGAGTTATGTGTGAAGTTTAAACACAAAATCATCGTCATATCCTCACTGGTCTTACTGCTTGCACTGACTGTGCTGTCTATAAAACAATACTTCTCGCTGAAAAGTAACCTTGAAAAACAAGTTGAGCAGAGCGTGGCAGAAATTATTCAAGGGATCAGCAACACAGTCACAGCTCAAATGCAAGGCAGTGCGAATTTGGCTAGCCTCACCACTGATTTAGTGGCGCAAACAGGCAGCTTAAAACAAGCGGCTCCTCTACTAAGCCAACAGAAGCTGCAACAAGAATTTATTTTGATAGGGTATGGTGAAGAGCGCACGGGCAAATATGTTGCCAGCGACCCAAGTTGGAACCCCGGCCCGACATGGGACCCAAGAAAACGTCCTTGGTATCAAGATGCAAAAAATGCAGGCAAACTCATTGTAACTGCTCCATATGCTGATTCTGTATCAAAAGAAATCCTCGTTTCAATTGGCACACCGGTTAAAAAGTCAGGTCAATTTCATGGTGCTATTTTCTTTGACGTGAGCTTGGCAAAGCTCAGTAATATGATTAACTCATTCAACTTATTTGACGCAGGTTTCGCCTTTATGGTCAGTAAAGACGGGACCATTATTTCTCACCCTGATAGCAAATTAAATGGTGAAAAAGCCTCAAAGTTCTTAGGAAACACACAATTCAAACAAACCATGCAAAGCATAGAACTCAATGGTAAAGAGCACATTCTGGTATTTCAACAAGTTGAAGGGTTTGATTGGCTAGTTGGCGTGGCACTAGAAAAAAACAAAGTATTTGCCGCGGTTGATAACTTAACTAGTGACTCAATCACTTTCACTATTCTATTTGTGATTATCGGTGTTGTATTGCTTTCTATTGTGATTAATATTCTGCTTAAACCGCTCGAAGACATAAATGACGCGATGGCGAATATTGCAAAAGGTAATGCTGATTTAACTGTACGCCTGAACACAGACAGCGACCCTGAATTTGCAGAGCTTGCAGAAAACTTCAACTTATTCACTGCTCGTCTTCAAGGGATCATTGAGCAAATTCAAAGCCTAGGTCGTGAAATTCTTGCCGATGCGAAGCAAACGTCAAATGATGCAAACCAATCTAGACAAGAAATCTCGCGTCAGGTTAATGCGTTAGGTGCGTTAGTCGAAGCAACAGCCAGTATGTCAGATACTGAACAGCGTGTTGCCAACACAGCCCAAGAGGCCGCTTCTGCGATTCAAAATACAGATACAGCAGCACAAGACGGTCAAAAGGTTGTATCAGAAACTACCTCTTCAATCGCACAATTGTCAGAGCAAATAAGCGATGCTGTTAACGTCGTGAATGAGCTTGAAGTCTCAACAAGTGGTATCGAACAAATTCTGTCTGTGATCAATGGTATTGCCGAGCAAACTAACCTACTAGCACTGAATGCGGCGATTGAAGCAGCCCGTGCCGGAGAATCAGGTCGCGGCTTTGCTGTGGTGGCTGACGAAGTAAGAACACTCGCACAGCGTACACAAGAAGCGACTACAGAAATCAAGTCAATGATTGATCAACTCCAAGCTGGTGCCATGAGCGCCGTACAAGTGATGAAACAAAGTCAGCAAGTGGTACAAACAACGGTAGGTAAAGCCGATGAAACCAAGCATGCCCTTGATGCGATACGAGATTCAATTGCGCATATTGTTGATTTAAACATGCAAATTGCCAATATGCTGCACGAACAAAGGCAAGTAGTCACTGATGTTAATGACAATGCCTCTGAAATTCGTATTATTTCAGACACTGTGCTCTCTCAAGCTGCCAATGTCGACCAGACCATGCAGTCGCAGTTTGATAAAATTGCTCATCAAGAAGATATGCTAGAACAGTTTAAGGTATAGCGACACTCAAACCCCAGAGTTTTAAACAGACCCTTTTGGGTCTGTTTTTGTATGTGAAGTTAACTCGCTTATTGCTGCTTGCTTAGGGTAGAATAGCGCCCTTGCTAAAAACGAGGTATTACTGTGCTACTCAACTATGCTCCCCCACTAGACCCATATTTAGATATTTTGTATCAAGATGACGATATGTTGGTCATCAATAAGCCTAGTGGGCTGTTAACAGTGCCTGGTAAAGACCCGAAACATGCTGATTGTGCAATTGCACGAGTAAACCGTGTTTTCCCGAGTGCACGTATCGTGCACCGTTTGGATATGGCAACCTCGGGCGTGCTGTGTCTAGCTATGCACAAAGAAGCCCATCGTTTTTTAAGCATTCAATTTCAAGATAGATTGACCAATAAGTATTATATTGCCCGTGTGCATGGCAAATTAGCGCAGTCTACAGGCTCAGTTGATTTACCCTTGACCTGTGACTGGCCAAATAGACCTAAGCAAATGGTGTGTCATGAAAGTGGTAAGCCATCACTCACCCATTTTGAGGTATTAGCGCATGAGGCAGATGCAACTCGTGTAAAACTCACTCCTATAACTGGCCGCTCTCATCAGCTGCGCGTACATATGCTATCACTGGGTCATGTCATTTTAGGTGACAGGTTATATGCAAAAGATGAAGCACTAGCAGCAGCGAACCGTTTACAGCTGCATGCCGAGATGTTGCAAATTGCGCACCCTCGCACTGAAAAGATGATGACTTTTACTACGCCTTCGCCTTTTTAATAAAATAGCCGCAGGTAATCTTGCGGCTATTTTATATTTTAAGGAATAATACTACTTCTTAAAAAGATCAAGAGCACTGGCTGTCATGGCTCTTACACCCGTATGTACTGCCAGTTCATAATCTGGTGCAAACTTGCTTGAGTGTAATGAAGGTAGAGGCTCACCACTTTGCATGGCGGCTTGATAGCTGCTTGGCTCAACCCCACCTAGCCAAAAAATGGTGATGGGAATGTTTTCTTCGGTACGGCCAAATAAACCAAAATCTTCGCCCGCCATAACAGGCTCAGCTTTGACAACCTGCGAGTCACCTAACTCCTGTTTAATACTCTTCGTCATACGAGTTGCAAGTTCAGGGTTATTATAAGTTGATGGAATAGACTCCGATTCATGTACCAGCACTTCAGGATAAAGCGACTCTCCTAACCCAGCACTTTGCGCAATGCCAGCAGTTAATCGCTTGATCGCCGCAATTTGTTGTTCGCGAACCGCAGGATCATACGAGCGTAACGTTAACTGCAACTTCACTTCATTTGAAATAATATTGTGCTTTGAGCCACCATGAATTGAACCGACAGTGATAACTGACGGCTTGAGCGGTGAAATCTCACGACTGGTAATGGTTTGCAGCCCTAAAACAATGCGAGATGCTAATACCACAGGATCGATAGTGGTATGAGGGTAAGCACCATGTCCGCCTTTGCCTTTGACTGAAATATCCACCGAATCCACGTTTGCTAAAGCATAACCTGGTGCTATTGCTACTTGCCCTGCAGGAAGCGATGCACTGGTGTGTAAACCCAACACATAGTCAGGCTTTGCAAACTGCTTAAATAACCCCTCTTTGATCATGGCTTTGGCACCGCCTCCGACTTCTTCAGCAGGCTGAGCAACCATCATCAGCGTACCTTGCCATTGGTCTTTATGCTTCATCAACTGCTCAGCAGTACCGATCATACTGGTCATATGAATATCGTGAGCACAGCCATGCATAACACCGACCTGATTATTATGCTTATCTATCACTTTCACTTTTGATGCATACGGTTTTCCGGTCTGCTCTATAATAGGAAGACCATCAGTATCCGCGCGGATCATCACTGTTGGGCCGTTGCCATTTTTATATAAACCAACTACGCCAAAACCACCCACATTACTTGTCACATCAAAACCAAGCTGCTCTAGTTCTTTCGCTAAACGCTTGCCTGTTTGCTCTTCTTGATAGGACAATTCTGGATTCTGGTGCAAATGTAAATAAAGCTGATTCAGTTTAGGTAAACTTTGTTGAACCGATTTATCTAAATCTAGGGCATGAATATTAGCACTGAGTAATAAGGCTAAGCTGAGAGTCAGTTTTTTCATTTTTTGTTTTTATCTTGTGTAATAAGTGAGCATTAAACTTATCAGTTTCAGTCGCTTTCTGCCAATAGCAACTGGTCTAATACTCACTTTAGAAACTGACAGCACATAATGAATTAACTGTGCTCAGTATCACTCCAGATACTGTACTTATTACCTAGCCATAAACAAAAATTGAAGAAATACCCGGCTCCCAACATAATGATACCGCCCGCCAGTGCTGGCTGACTTATTAAGCCTATTATACAGAATACATAACCACTTATGTGGCAAGTAAACAACGCCCGAACTGTCGCACGTTTTGACGGCGTTAAATTGAGATAATTTAAAGCAAACCAACATCTGACCCACAGTGGTGCAGCTTGCCATAATTCTTCTTGTGTTTTCATATCTAACCTCGTTTGTTGCAGTGTATTTACATCTACTTCCAAAACAGAGGCAAGGCATTTTAATGATTCCAAACTGGCATTATGTCCGCTTTCAATTCGCTGAATTGTACGAACATTGAGACCTGACATTTCGGCTAACTGCTCTTGGGTTAAGTGTCGACTGACTCTTAATTGTTTTAAAACCATTATTTTTTGTTTCCTTGCTTCCAACGAGGTAACTATGAACAAACTACAGCAACTCAACCACGACTTTTACCCGACACGAAATTTTATCTTTATAGTTCAGATGATTAGCTAATACGATTAGCCATTAAAAAAGCCCGCAATTGCGGGCTTTCAAAGCTTAAATGCTTACTCTGAGCTTTCTGATGGGGCCTCTTCTATAGGCTCAGCCTTAGTAAACTCAATCTCGTATTCATCAACACGTTGAAGCCCTCTTGGTAGTTTATTACCACGACGACCACGCTCACCATAGTAATGTTCTAAATCACTAGGCTTAAGGGTTAATTTGCGCTTACCTGCATGTAGTGTCACCGATGAACCATCAGGCACACACGCGAGTACTTTGACAAACTCTTCACGTGCTTGTACTTTCGCACTTGGAATAGAGATGATCTTATTACCTTTACCTTTAGCCAGTTTTGGTAAATCACGCAGTGGGAAAATAAGCATTCGACCTTCATTCGAAATTGCCATACAGCGATCGGTTGCAACATCATTCACAGAGATAGGTGCTATCAGCTCAGCTCCTTTCGGCACAGTTACTAACGCTTTACCATTTTTATTCTTACTGACTAAGTCATTAAAGCCAGTGATGAAGCCATAGCCGCCATCGGTTGCCATTAGGTAAAGCTCTTCTTCTTCACCCATCACCACGTGTTCAAATGTCGCGCCACCCGCTAAGCTAAAGCGACCCGTCATTGGTTCACCTTGGCTTCTGGCTGACGGTAAGCTATGCGCATCAGTCGCAAACGCGCGCCCAGTACTGTCTAAGAATACGGCAGGCTGATTACTCTTACCCCGTGCTGAGGCTTTATATTCATCGCCTGAACGATAATTCAAGCCTTCAGCATCAATATCATGGCCTTTGGCTACACGTGCCCAGCCTTTTTCAGATAGCACCACAGTAACGGCTTCTGAAGGAATTAAGTCTTTTTCACTTAACGCTTTTGATTCACCACGCTCAACCACAGGCGAGCGGCGTTCATCGCCATAAAGCTCTGCGGCTTCTTGGATTTCTTTTTTCATCAAGGTCGACATACGGCGATCAGAGCCAAGCGTTAGCTCTAGCTTGTCACGCTCTGCCGCAAGTTCATCTTGCTCGCCTTTGATTTTCATCTCTTCTAACTTCGCTAAATGACGAAGTTTTAGATCAAGAATGGCTTCAGCTTGCTTGTCTGATAACCCAAAGCGCGATATCAATTCTGCTTTTGGATTATCTTCATTACGGATGATTTCGATGACTTCGTCGATGTTTAAGAAGGCAATCATTAAACCTTCTAAAATGTGCAGTCGAGCAAGCACTTTATCTAAACGATACTGCAAACGACGGCGTACTGTTTCACGGCGGAATACAAGCCATTCCGCTAAGATTGATCGTAAATCTTTAACTTGCGGTCTGCCATCTAAGCCAATCATGTTCAGGTTAACACGATAGCTCTTTTCTAAATCTGTGGTTGCAAATAAGTGCGCCATCAGAGGTTCGACTTTAACTCGATTTGAACGAGGTACAATCACAATGCGCGTTGGGTTTTCATGATCTGATTCATCGCGAAGATCTGCTACCATAGGCAGCTTTTTCGCTGTCATCTGCGCTGCAATTTGCTCTAACACTTTTGCGCCCGAACACTGATGCGGTAAAGCAGTGATCACCACTTCACCTTGCTCTTCAGTGTAAACCGCACGCATTTTTATTGAGCCTTTACCCGTGGTATAGATTTTCTGAATATCCGCTTTTGGCGTGATGATTTCAGCATCGGTAGGGTAATCAGGTGCCTGAACGAGTTCTAACAACTCTTCAAGAGTTGTTTTCGGCTTATCAAGTAATGTACAACAGGCAGACGCTAACTCTCGAACATTATGTGGCGGTATATCTGTCGCCATACCTACCGCAATACCCGTTACGCCATTAAGTAAGATATGAGGCAAACGTGCTGGCAGCACTTGCGGTTCGTTCATGGTGCCATCGAAGTTCGGGGTCCAATCAACGGTGCCTTGGCCTAGTTCTTTTAACAGCACTTCTGAGAATTTAGATAATCGGGCTTCGGTATAACGCATTGCGGCAAAAGACTTTGGATCGTCCGCTGCACCCCAGTTACCTTGACCATCAACGAGCGGATAGCGGTATGAAAACGGCTGCGCCATTAATACCATAGCTTCGTAACACGCACTGTCACCATGAGGGTGGTATTTACCCAGTACATCACCGACTGTACGTGCTGATTTCTTATACTTAGCAGCAGCTGAAAGACCCAGCTCGCTCATCGCATATACAATACGACGTTGTACTGGCTTTAGACCGTCGCCAATATGCGGCAGTGCACGGTCCATGATCACGTACATGGAATAATTGAGGTAGGCGTCTTCGGTAAAACGCCCCATGGTTTGTTGTTCTATGCCCTGTAAGGACAAGGTTTGCGGATCTGTCATATCGCGCCCTATTGTTATTATCTTTATACGCTTTCATTAATTGAAATGAACAAAACGTACAAAGCCGCTAGCGATGAAATCGTTTAGCGGCTATTCAATTTTAAAATCTATTCTTATACTTCGGCTCTGTCGCCATGCTCTTCAAGCCATGATTTACGGTCACCCGAGCGCTTTTTCGCAAGCAGCATATCCATCATTTCAATGGTGTGCTCTTCTTCGTCTAATGTCAGTTGTACGAGACGGCGCGTATTAGGATCCATGGTTGTTTCACGTAACTGCATTGGGTTCATTTCACCCAGACCTTTGAATCGCTGTACGTTCACTTTGCCGCGTTTTTTTTCGGCTTCAATTCTATCTAAAATACCACGCTTTTCGTCTTCATCGAGTGCGTAATAAACTTCTTTACCAATATCAATACGGAATAATGGCGGCATAGCCACATACACATGACCCGCTTTAACTAAGGTTGGGAAATGCTTAACAAATAGCGCACACAAGAGTGTTGCTATGTGTAATCCATCCGAGTCAGCATCAGCAAGAATACAAATTTTGCCATAACGCAGGCCCGATAAATCAGTTGAATCAGGGTCGATACCTAAAGCGACTGAAATATCATGTACTTCTTGAGAAGCTAGAATTTGTCCTGATTCAACTTCCCAAGTATTAAGAATTTTACCACGCAGTGGCATGATGGCTTGGAATTCACGGTCTCGGGCTTGCTTCGCAGAACCACCCGCCGAGTCACCCTCTACTAGAAATAGCTCTGAGCGTTCTGTTTCACTGCCCGAACAGTCGGTCAGCTTACCCGGTAATGCAGGACCTGATGTAACCTTTTTACGCACCACTTTTTTCGCTGCGCGCATACGCTTTTGTGCATTGCTGATACACAATTCTGCCAGTAGCTCAGCCGTTTCTGTGTGCTCATTTAACCATAAACTAAATGCATCTTTTACAATACCCGATACAAAGGTCGCACATGAACGCGAAGATAGCTTTTCTTTGGTTTGACCTGCAAATTGTGGGTCTTGCATCTTCACCGATAATACGTAGCTACATTTATCCCAGATATCGTCTGGAGTTAACTTAACGCCTCGAGGCAATAAGTTACGGAATTCACAAAACTCACGCATGGCCTCTAATAGACCTTGGCGAAGACCATTTACGTGTGTACCGCCCTGTGCTGTCGGTATTAAGTTTACGTAACTTTCAGCGATTGACTCGCCACCTTCAGGTAACCAGTGTAGCGCCCAATCGACACCTTCTGTTGAGCCACTAAAGCTGCCTGTGAAAGGCGATTTTGGTAATACTTCAAAACCACTTGCTGCGTCTTTTAAGTAATCTTCAAGACCAGCTTCATAATGCCATTCTTGCGTTTCTTTGGTTTGCTTATTGATAAAGCGAATACGTAAGCCTGGGCATAAAACCGCTTTGGCTTTTAGTAAGTGATTAAGTTTAGATAAAGAGAAGTTTGCTGAGTCGAAGTAACTTGCATCAGGCCAAAAGTGGACTGAAGTACCCGTATTGCGCTTACCTACCGTGCCAGTGACTTCTAGATCTTGTACTTTATCGCCGTTTTCAAATGCCATTTCATAGACTTGAGCATCACGACGCACGCTAATTTCAACACGTGTTGACAAGGCGTTTACGACTGAAATACCTACCCCGTGTAGACCACCTGAAAACTGATAGTTTTTGTTTGAGAACTTACCACCAGCATGCAGTTTAGTTAGGATCAGCTCTACCCCAGGAATGCCTTCTTCAGGGTGAATATCAATCGGCATACCTCGGCCATCATCGATAACCTCTAGTGAGTTATCTTCATGCAGGATGACATCAATCTTGGTTGCGTGGCCAGCTAATGCTTCATCAACACTGTTATCTATTACTTCTTGGCCTAAATGATTAGGTCGAGTGGTATCTGTGTACATTCCCGGGCGACGTTTTACAGGCTCTAACCCGTTTAAAACTTCTATCGCTTCGGCATTATAATTCTGCTGGCTCATGGCTTAATTCTTTATCTTTTTTATTCGTTTTGTTTTACGTGATTTTAAGAAATTTGGCAACGGTGTCAAAGTAACGCTCAAAACCCATAAAACTGTGATCACCGGCAAACTCTACATGTTGCGCGCATTGTTTAAAATAATCAACTGCTTGCTCAAATGGCAAAACTTCATCTCCCATTTGCTGAAGCAACATTACCCCATCAGGATGTGGAAGATGAGTCATAAATAGTGATTGTAAGGCAGCAACATGCTCTAAGGTAAGCTCGTAGTGCATGTCTTGATAGGGATTATACTGCGGTCCCAAGTAATCTGCTAATAATTCAAAAGGCTTAACTGCCGGATTAATCACAACTGCTTTAATGTTATGCAACTGCGACAAATAAGTAGCATAATATCCACCTAACGAGCTGCCCAACAACACCGTCTGTTGGTCAATCAGCTGTGTTAGCTGAATAATGGCAACTCTGGGATCAAAGTGTAATCTCGGTGAGATATATTCAATATCAGGATAATGCCTTAATACCCACTGTCCAAACTGTTGCGCTTTAAATGACTTCTCTGAGCTATTAAACCCGTGGATGTAAATTACGCGTTTAACCATACCACCTCTGTTTTAAACGCTGAACGCGAGAACTCAATTAAACGCACTGCGGGCCCTAAATTTTGCTGCTGCCAATCTGACGTTGCTTTTGAAAACTGAATCGACGTTGCCGGTGTTGCTAACACTGGTAACTCTCTATAGCTTTGCGAGTAATCGTTATGCACATGGCCGTGAATAAGCGCTTTTACTTTTTCACTATTAACCAAAGTATTTAATAACTGTGGCCCATTTTCTAAAATGTGTTTATCTAAATACCCGTTGATTGGCACTGGATGGTGATGACATAGCGCGAGCACATGATTTTCAGTTTTATGTAAATGTGTATGTAGTTCTTCTAGGTGGCTTTGTGTACACCAACCTGCTGGCGTGTCGCCTTTTGAATTCAGCAGTAATACTTCAACGCCATCTGCCATTAGTTTTTTATGTGGCAGTATTTGGGCATTTTCAATCGCCGTATAATCACGGGGTTCATCATGATTCCCAGGCAACCAAAAGACCGGACAGATTAAATCACTTTGCTCTAAAAGCTCTGCAAATAACTGATAAGACTCAGCAGTATGATCTTGGGTAATATCGCCGCCAAATATTGCCGCATCTAATTGTTGCGAAGCGAGGAATTCGAACGTTGCTGCTAAGTTGCTTGCTGTATTAACAGAAAAGTATTCACCTTCTTTATTAGCGAATAAGTGACAGTCAGTGAAATGAGCAAGTTTTAGATGGCGGGTATCAAAAGGATAAATTTGTTCAAACCATGCCATTGTTCACGTCCCAATTTAAAGGTACTCGACCACTTTCTAAACATGCCATCAGCCAATCGCCTAAAAAAGCATTCAACTGATATTTTTCATCTTTGTGGTGCATACTCGGATTTGGGTAACCGTAAGAAGGCTTAATGCGCTGATGAAAGTCATGATGCACCACCTCAGCCACTTTAGCATCATGGTATAGACGAACAGCAATATCTAATTCGGGTAGATAGTCGCTAATTGTTGAGGTTTGTTTAATTGAGATATCTGTGGTGTATTTTGCACAGTCGTCAATATGTACTTCGTAACTGGCATTGGCTAATACGATTTTACGCTTCTCGCCAACCACTTCTTCTGGTAATACTTTTAACGCGCGTAAGTAGTTACGCTCACATAAGGTAATATACTTAGGGAGTGATTGAATATACGCTTGCCTAGTAACCACATTACTCAACTGTGCACCTCTTTACTCTGCTTGCCACTGTTCCAATATACGGGCTTTATTTAACGCTAACCATTGTAGACTAATCACAGTCGCAGCGTTATCAATTTCTCCACTGTTTAGGCGTGCAATCGCTTCATCATAAGGCATAACATGCACTTTGATATCTTCGTCTTCGTTATCTAAGCCATAGATACCGCCTGCTTTAGATAAATCTGTTTTCGCCAGATATAAATATAATCGCTCAGTGGTACCGCCTGGGCTTGATAAATATGATGTCATAAATTCAAGTTCTTGCAGTTCTAAGCCGGCTTCTTCTTTGGCTTCTTTGCGAACCACTTCCTCATAATCAGTAGACCCCTCGGCCATGCCAGCAATACATTCTAGTAACCAAGGTGAGTCTTTTGTTGCCAGCGCGCCTATGCGAATTTGCTCAATAAGTAGTACATTATCTGTACTCGAATCGTACGGTAAAACAGCCACAGCATGGCCGCGCTCTAGTATTTCTCTGCGCACAGTTTGACTCATGCCACCAGCAAAAAGCGCATGATTAAATTTATACGCATGAATTTTAAAGAAGCCATCAAAAACCGGCTCAATTGATGTGATTTTTACATCATTTTCATTAAATTGATTTATAGACTTCATAAATTTACCTTTAAAAATAGGGATCTAGACGCAAAAAACTAGGTATTTCAACTGTAATATATTCTGTTACACTTGAGCGTAAACTTTTACGTATTTACCCCTTTGCTATTGATGAAAACACGGTAACATACTCTCAATTAAAAATTGTCTAAGGATCGAGCGACAAATGAAAAAAAGCTTATTATCACTACTTGTTGGTTTATCATGCGCTTTAACCAGCACGATTTCTCAAGCCGAAGACTTATTACAAGTTTACGACATTGCAACTGCCAATGATCCTACGGTATTAAAAGCAAAAGCCCAAGCTAACGCACAAAAGTTTGCTAAAGACAGCGCATTAGGTGAATTACTACCTTCATTAGGTTTCAGAATGAGCTATGGTGAAACCGATAGAGATGGTTATGAAGGAAACGATGCAGAAGGTTATGTATTTGGTAGTTCATCTTCTGACTCTTTCACTCGTACACTTACTCTTTCACAAACCGTGTTCAGTTTAGGTGTGTGGGAAAGTTTAGGCATTGCGGAAAAACAAGCACTGCAATCAGAGACTCAGTATGCATTAGCTCAGCAAGACCTAATTGTTCGCATTGCCCAAGGTTACTTTGACGTTTTAAGTAAATTAGACAATCTTGAATTCGTACAAGCAGAAAAACGCGCAATCGAACGTCAACTTGAACAAACAAAGCAACGCTATGAAGTGGGCTTAACAGCAATTACTGACGTGCATGAGGCTCAAGCTCAGTTTGACCGTGCTGTTGCTGACGAAATTGTTGCTTCAAATGATGTTGAAACAGCGCGTGAAACACTAAGAACAATTACTGGCAAATACCACAGTAAACTTGATGCTTTAAACACTGATACTTTTTCAACTGTGAAGCCAACTAAAAAATCAACTGAATTCATTGATATTGCAAAAGAGCGTAATTTATCTTTACAGATAACTAAAGCATCACTAGATATTGCGTCAGATGAAATTGACAGAGCACAAGCGGGTCATTACCCAACTCTTGGTTTTGAAGCATCTTACTCAGATGGTTTAACTAATGCAGCAGGTGCAGACGGTAAACCTCGTGGTGACACGACTCAAGTTGGATTAACTTTAAACGTCCCAATCTACTCTGGTGGTAAAACACAAGCAGCGACAGAAAGAGCAAGAGCTAATTTTGTTGCCGCGAGTGAAGATCTAGAAAAGAGTATGCGTGACATCACCCGCTCGGTGATCACGTCTTATAACCAAGTGGTGTCTGATGTTGCGACTTACCGCGCACTAGAGCAAGCCGTTGTTTCTGCTGAGAGTGCTTTACAAGCAACAGAAGCGGGTTTTGAAGTAGGTACTCGTACCATTGTTGACGTACTAGTTAGTACACGAAACTTATATGCAGCAAAACGTAACCTTGCTAACCTGCGTTATCAATACGTACTTTCTTCACTTAGACTTAAGCAAGCAACCGGTACGCTTTCAAGAGCTGACCTTGAAGCTATCAACAAAGGTCTTGTTGAAGGCTAAAATTAAGTTCAGTTAAACAGACACTTAAAAATTCTTTTTTCAAAAGCCGGCACTCGCCGGCTTTTGTATTTTGAAAAGCTTATCGTTAAACTATCGACAATTCTGTGTACGAGAGAACTTTTGTGGTCACAAATCCATCTTTTAAACTCGCTTTTTTGGCACCAAAGTATTGGCTAACTTGGCTTGGTGTGCTTTTCCTTTACTTAATTTCTTGGCTTCCACAAAAAATACAAATATGGTTAGGTCAAGGTCTGGGAAAATTAGTCCATAAATATGTTAAGAAACGCCGCAAAATTGCCGAAGTAAATATCAAGCTTTGTTTTCCTGATATGAGCGAGGCTGAACAGGCTAAACTCGTAAAAGAGAATATGGAAAACACAGGCGTGGCAACATTAGAAACTGGCATGGCATGGTGGTGGCCAAATTGGCGAGTTAAAAATGTGATTGGTTCAATTAAAGGCTTTGAACATGTTGAGCGCGTGCAGGCTGATGGTAAAGGGGTACTTTTACTTGTACCACATATGCTGCACCTTGAAATGCTAGGGCGAATTGTCGGCTCTATTCAGCCAGGAGTTGGATTTTACCGTCCACATAACAATGCCTTGATGGAGTTTTTTATGACTCGAGGACGGCTTTGTTCAAATGAGGCATTAATCGGTAAAAGAGATGTAAAAGGCTTATTGCAGTCACTAAAAAATAAAAAAATGTGTTACTACTTACCCGATCAAGATTATGGCCGTAACCGCTGTGAGTTTACTTCGTTTTATGCAGTAAAAGACGCAGCGACAACAACAGGGACCTTGTTATTCGCAGCAAGTAAGCACTGTGAGGCGTTAAGCTTATCTGGCTTTCGAGATGAACAGGGTAAGTATCATATTGAATTTCACCCACTACTAGAGGATTTCCCGAGTGGTGATGACAATAATGATGTTAGACGTGTAAATGAGCGTATGGAGCAGTCAATTGATAAAGCACCTTCACAATATATGTGGCTGCACCGCAGGTTCAAAACACGACCTGATGAGAATGCTCCATCGTACTACAAGTAAAACATGAGTGTTATGTATGGCTAAAAAGAACAAAAGAAAAAAGTCGTCCTCTATGGGATTTTGGGTAAAGCATCTCGCCCTAAGCGCTATTTTAATTGCAGCTGCCTATTATGTGCTTAATGGTGCATTACCAGAAAATATGGACATGACCAAGACCAGCAATGCAGCAGCAAAAGGTCTCTCGCAATTTTATGAAAGTTTTAGAAACCGTGTTAGCGAGCGAGATACTGAACGCGATCAGTATGTCATAAATTTAGGAAAACCAACTTTTCCTCTCGATGATGCGCTGGCACAACGCGGCCTGGTTGTAAAACCTTCCTCTCCTGGTTGGACAGGGGAGCTAGCGCCACGACGCTTTGAATCAGGTGGCACTTTGAAGGACGTTTTAGCCAACTATGCGCGCGAAGAAGGCATTGAACTATTTTGGTATTTAGAAAGAGATTATGTCGTCAAACATAACTTCAGAGTCGATAGTAATTTTGTGTCGGCACTTTATCAGGTTGGTCGCGCAATCAATGATGACTTCGAGTACGAAGTGTATACTTTCTTTTGCCCTAACCATCGCGCAGCAGTCATTACACAAAAGCCTTCTCACTTCGTCAGAACGAATTGTAGAAGGTTAAGTAAGTAAATCACCAACAAAAAACGGGGCTAAAATTAGCCCCATTTTTTATTCTGGAAGCAGGCTTAGTTGAAAAGTTGCTGCCAAATATTTCTGACCTGTACTACCTGCCCGGCTACCAGCTCTCTTGGCACGCACCGACCCTGCTGATTTAAACTATTTAAGTGATAATGCTCACGAAGTGTGCAATAACATTCTGTCAATATAGCTTGTTGCTCTGAGCTAATGACACCTTGCTGCGCAGCACTCTCTAGAATGCGAATATTATCTGAAAAGTGCGTGAGTTTATGACAATGCTTAGCATGATTTAATACCAAAAACTGAGCGATAAACTCAATGTCTGTCATGCCGCCATGGCCTTGTTTTAAATCAAATGCTTGTTCACTGTCTTTAGAAAGATGCGCGCGCATCTTTTCGCGCATTTTGACCACATCATCTTTTAGCTGAGCTTCATCCCTTGCTGTACATAAAATATCTTTGCGGATCTCTGCAAAACGCTCGACTAACTCAGTCTCACCGTAAATCATTCTCGCGCGGGTCAGGGCTTGATGTTCCCATGTCCACGCTTGTGACTGCTGATAATGATTAAAGCTTTCAATATTAATCGCCAACAAGCCAGAGTTCCCCTCTGGGCGAAGCCTTGTATCAAGCTCATATAAAATGCCTGACGCCGTACGAGTATTGAATAAATGCATTAAACGCTGAGCAAGTTTTAAATAAAACTGACGAGAGGAGATCTGCTTATTCCCAATCGTGCTGCTATCACCTTGTTGATTATGGACAAATACTAAATCAAGATCTGAATCATAGCCTAGCTCTAAGCCTCCCGCTTTGCCATAAGCGATTACTGCAAAGCCCTTACTAAGCTCATTACAGCCCTGTGGCTCACCGTAGCGGCTTACCATTTGCTGCCAAGCTAGATTCACTGACTGAGATACGATTGCTTCAGCAAGCGCTGTAAGATGATCACTGACTTTCATGATACTCAACACACCGGTCGCATCCGCGGCGGCAATACGTAATTGATGCGCTTGCTTAAATTGTCTTAGCGCTTCCATTTGTAACTCGAGGTCATCTTGCTCAATACGTAAGAAATACTGTCTAATTTCAGTCTGATACTCACTCAAGGGTAAAGGTTTATAAAGCGCTGCGGGGTCAATTAGTTCATCAAGCAATATAGGGTATTTTGCAATATGTTCAGCGATCCACTTGCTATGGCCACACAACAGAACCAATTGCTTAAGTGCGCCCTGATTCTCAAACAGTAATTCTAAATAAGTAGTTCGAGTCGCAATCATTTCAACAATGTTTAAAACCCGCAGCAACAACTCAGCTGAGCTTTTTTGCTGTGCCAGAGCATGCAGTAGAGCAGGCATCAACTTATCTAGTATATCTCGCCCTCTTATGCCTACATGACGCTTATTCAGCTTGGCATCAAACTCAACCAGCACATTTTGCCATTGCGCTAATTTTTCAGCTTCGAGTACACCTTCTAATTGTAAGCAATCTCTTTGTAACCAGGCATAGCTATAGCTGTCGTCAAAACTCGTTTGCTCTTGAGGTTCATCTCCCACCACTAAAGCAAATTCTTGTCGAACAGACTCCATCACTTGGTTAATCTGCGGCAAAGTTGACTGAAAATCTTGATGTTCGAGTAAGTAAGCCAGTCTCACTTTATCTAACTCCGAACCGGGCAAAGTTTGCGTTTGTTGATCATCAAATGCTTGCAGGTATTGCTCGACTCTGCGAAGAAATAAGTAGTGACTCTTTAAACTATGGCTGACTTCACTTGGTAAGATATCAAGCTGGGTTAATTCTGAAATGGCAGCCAATATAGAGGGGGTTTGCAAGCCGACATCTCGACCTCCGCGGATCATCTGAAGTGCTTGCACTATAAATTCGACTTCACGAATACCACCTGCACCGAGTTTGATATTATTTACTAACCCTTTTCTGCGTACCTCTTGCGCGATGAGATGCTTCATTTTCCTAAGCGACTCAATCACTGAGAAGTCGATATAACGGCGATATACAAAAGGTTTAAGTAGTTGCTTAAATTCATCCCAATAACAGGTTTCTTCCCCTAGCGGCCTTGCTTTGAGCATCGCATAACGCTCCCACTCACGGCCTTGGTCTTGGTAATAATCTTCCATGGCAGCAAAGCTCATCACCAAAGGTCCGCTTTCACCGAATGGTCGAAGGCGCATGTCCACTCTGAATACCTGCCCGTCTGCAGTCACTTGGTTTAACGCGCTAATCAGCTTTTGCGCAACCTTAGTATAAAACACTTGGGATTCGAAACTGCGCCTACCGCCTTGCGTCGGTAAATTTCTTGGGTAAGTAAAAATTAAATCAATGTCTGATGAAAAGTTAAGCTCTCCGCCACCAAGCTTACCCATACCTAAAACCAACATTGGCAGAGAGTTTCCTTGTTCATCTAACGGGGCGCCACATTGCTTTGTTGTTTGCGCAAACGCCCATTGATTCGCGGCCCCGATTAAAGCTTCTGACAACTTAGAAATATACTCAATACTGTCTTCGATGGGATTTTGATGAACCAAGTCTAACCACATCACCTTTAGCCAGTACTGCTGACGATATAAGCGCAGTTGTTTAAAACATGCCAACTCACTCAGTTCGACTAGGTCGCCTGTCAGTGGCTCTGGAACGATACGACAGTCAACATTAAGTTGCTGTAACCAAGTCCCTAACTCCGGTCGTTTTTCTAAAATTCTAAATGCAAAATCACTGAGCCCTATTAACCGCCCAAGTTGCTCATCATAGGGCTGTGCGCCATATAATTGCTGCCAACGTTGCTCAGCTAATTGCAAAAGTGAAAGCGGAAAATCGACCTGATGCATAAAAAATCTCCAAAGCTAGGTAGCTCAATGAGTTGGGAGTCGTTATAGTTAATCTATTAAAACCATAACATTACACGTTATATGTCATATTTGTCTTTACTCGATATCAATATTTTTGCCATTTTAGTTTGTTTTGTATTAGCAAGCCTGATTGTGATTGGTCATCGTCTCATAATGCAATACAAAGCCAAAAAAGCCCTCGAATCTGAAATTGCCAAACGCGATAACTTTGCCTTCGGCATTAACTACGCCTGTCAAATCGGTATCATCGCGATCACTGGGGCATATATCTTTCCTGATGTGTATGAACACTTAACTGCTGGCCATTTTACATTAGCCATACTTACCGTTCTGATTTCTTTTAGTTTTATTTTGCTAGGTCAATATATTCATCGAAAATGGATTTTAAATCGATTCAATGAAGAAAAAGCCATCATGAAACAAAATATCTGTGCAGCCCTCGTCGATTCAGGCATGTTACTGGGTAATACCATACTTGTATTAGGTATTTTTCATTGGCTGCACCCACAGGGCGTCAGTGATTTATTAGTGGCAACGATGAGCTTTATTGTTTTACAGATCGTATTTGCTATTGATAGTAAGCTAAGAGAAATGCGATTTGCCAAGGCAAACCAAGGCGCTTCGTTACAACAAAACTTTAACCTTGCGAATACCTCAATTGGTATACGATATGCGGGTAAAACCATTGGGCTTTCATTAGCGCTCTTTGCAGGGTTACAGAGTGCACCTTATCACGGGGCCACCATAGTCGAGAATATCAATAGCGTGTTGCTTCACTGTGGAATAATGTGGGTACTGTTATACTCGATGAGCTTTTCTCTTATTCATTTTGCTCTGCCAAAAGTGAATGTAGGACTAGAAGTTGATCACCAAGATAACATTGGCGTTGCCTGTATAGAATTTGCGGTTTTCACCGCTATGGGCTATTTACTTATTAATCTCTTTTCAGTTTAGTGCGTTAACCACTGACTGAAGCAAGGTGAAGGTATGGCGACTTGTTTTGAAAATTTTTTGCTTATAGACAGTAATGCTGAGTTCAGCAGAGATTTTGTGACCTATCAAAATCAACAATTTCCAAACAAGCCGCAACACCTTATTGTTGCCGGTGAAAATACGCGTCATTTAGTAAAAATGATGTTCGACAACCTAATCAAAGACTACTGCTATTGTGACTTTGCCAACGAAATAAGTGTGACTGAGCTTGCCGCTTATTTGCAAGAACATCACCAAATTGCAGGGGTGATAATCCATGATTTAGACTTCCATTTGGCTAATGAAGAGCAAAGAGCCATATTCAACGCCCTCCACCCAATCCGATATTTAGTTGAAATCACAGCTGAAGGTTATAACTACAGTAAAATTCAAGATGTGTTTCATGAAAATCACATGTCTTGCAATAACGAACACCTCGATGAAGCATATAAATCAATCGAAGCATCTTTATGTAAATTAGAGAATGACTAGACGCCGCTTTCGCTTAGCCTTACTATTGCCCCACCTTTGTTTTTAAGTCTAATCACTATGCGCGTTCCTCATATTTTTCAACCTTCTGAGTTAAGCCTTAACACCCCAGTTCTGCTTTCTGATGATGCTGCAGGCCATATTGGTCGAGTGTTAAGAATGCAACAAGGCGATCATGTCTCTTTATTTAATGGCGAAGGAGGAGAGTATTTTTGTGAACTGACCGAAGTAGGCAAAAAGTCGGTTACAGCAACACCTATCGAATTCAAAGACGTTGATGTTGAATCTCCTCTTAAAATTCATCTGGGTCAGGGGATTTCTCGCGGTGATAAAATGGATTTCACCATTCAAAAATCAGTAGAGCTAGGTATCACCGAAATTACCCCTCTGTTCACAACCCGTTGTGGCGTAAAACTAAGCGGTGATCGCCTCGCTAAGAAGCACCAGCAATGGCAAAAAATCGCAATCGCTGCTGCCGAGCAATCAGGTCGTAATTTTGTAACCAAGATCCACCCTCCAATTCAATTATCTCAGTGGCTGTCCCAACAAAGTGAAGAGTTAAAGTTAACCCTACACCCTCGTGCCGAGCACAGTATTAAAACTTTACCAGTACCAACACAAGGTGTGCGTTTTGTAGTGGGGCCTGAGGGCGGCTTCACTGATGAGGAGATGGCTGCAACCTCAGAGCAAGGCTTTGTAGATGTTCGCTTAGGCCCACGAGTACTTCGCACTGAGACAGCCGCTTTAACCGTATTAAGTGCACTGCAATTGCAATTTGGTGATTTAGCACTTTAAAAGTGCTTTTCTACCCCCATATTGATTAAAACATTCAAATAACTAGGTAAACATTATGGCAATTAAACTCGGTATCATTAGCGATCCAATCAGTGGTTTCAATATTAAAAAAGACACTGGCTTTGCCATGATGCTCAGTGCGCAACAACGTGGCTATGAGCTGTACTATATGGAAATGGACGACTTGTTTTTATATCAAGGCCAAGCCCGTGCAACCGCAGCTAAAGCAACCGTGTTTGATGACGTTGACAACTGGTATGCATTAGAAGATAAACAAGATATTGCACTGAGTGATCTAGATGTGATCTTAATGCGAAAAGATCCACCATTTGATACTGAATACATCTACGCAACTTATATTCTTGAACGCGCTGAAGATGCTGGTACTTTAGTGGTTAATAAGCCACAAAGCTTACGCGATGCTAACGAGAAGCTATTTACTGCGTGGTTTAGTGAACATACGCCTGATACGCTGGTCACGCGCTCTCAAACACAAATTCGCGAGTTTTTAACTAAGCATGGCGATATCATTTTAAAGCCACTCGATGGCATGGGTGGTGCATCAATCTTCAGAGTAAAACAAGATGACCCTAACATTGGCGTGATCTGCGAAACCTTAACTGAACATGGTAGTCGATTTGCAATGGCACAACAGTACATTCCAGAAATTAAGCAAGGCGATAAACGTGTTTTGGTTGTGAATGGTGAAGTCATCCCTTACTGCTTAGCGCGCATTCCTCAAGGTGGTGAAACCCGAGGTAACCTTGCCGCAGGAGGTCGTGGTGAAGCCCGTCCAATCAGTGAGGATGATTTAAAAGTCGCGCAAGCTGTTGCACCAACCCTAAAAGAAAAAGGGCTCATTTTTGTTGGCTTGGACATCATTGGTAACAAGCTAACCGAAATCAATGTCACAGCGCCAACCTGTGTAAAAGAAATAGAAGCAGCGTTTGATATTTCAATTATGGATAAATTCTATGAGGCGATAGAAGAAAAACTAGCCCATAATAAATAAACAAAATGGGGCAACATGCGCCCCATCTTCTGATCTAAGGCCATCAATATGCAATCATCATTAGAAAACCATTTCTTAATCGCAATGCCGAGTTTGCAAGACCCCTACTTCAAGCAAAGTGTGACGTATATTTGTGAGCATAATGAAGAAGGTGCGATGGGGCTGGTGATTAACCACCCTGTCAATGTCACTGTCGGTGAACTACTCGATAAAATTGATATCGAAAATAACAAGATGAGTGAAGCCTCTAAACGCCATGTGTTTGCAGGTGGCCCTGTGCATACCGACAGAGGCTTTGTGCTTCATACGCCAAAATATGGCTATTCATCAAGCCAAGAGCTGAGCTCAGAGATCATGATAACCACGTCTAAAGATGTGCTAGCAAGTCTGACTTATGATGACAGCCCCAGTGAGTTTATTATTACCCTTGGCTATGCAGGTTGGGAGCAAGGTCAGTTAGAAAGAGAGTTATCAGAAAATAGCTGGTTGGTTATCAAAGCTGATCCTGCAATTATATTTAATACGCCCGTAGAACAAAGATGGCAAAAAGCAGTTGAAATGCTTGGCTTCGATGTGTCTAAACTTGCGACTATCGCAGGTCACGCCTAATACAGAATAAAATTAATGACAGATAAAAAAGAAAAAACACCCATTGGTCAACGAACGGTCATGGGTTTTGATTTTGGTACTAAAAGTATTGGTATTGCTGTTGGTCAAGAGATCACAGGCACAGCCAATAGTGTTGGCGCCGTCAAAGCGCGAGATGGTATTCCTAATTGGGATGAAATTGCTGTACACATCGACGACTGGAAGCCTGATTTATTAGTGGTTGGACTGCCGTTAAATATGGATGGCACGAATCAACAAGTTACATTCCAAGCAAAAAAGTTTGCCAACCGCCTACACAATAACTTTAAGTTACAAGTTGAAACCCAAGATGAACGACTGACCACCACTGACGCAAAAGCACGTTTGTTCGAGCAAGGTGGCTATCGTAATTTAGGCAAGAGCAACGTAGACGGTATGTCTGCGGTTATCATTTTAGAAAGCTTTTTTGAATCACTTTGGGACTAATTCTTACCTAGTTGGTAACTGATTTAAAACCTTATATTTTGACAGATCAGGAATAAAGCCTGCTTGCGTGTAGGCTTTTATGATCATGCCACGCTCTCTCAATATCTTTAACCCTTTTTGCAACGCTTTAAAAGCTTCTTTGCCATATGGATGTGCTTTCGATACAACCAAGTGTCGACTACCATCCAAAAGCATCACCAAACTTGGGTGAGCAACTAACTTTATGCCTTCTAAATTAAATTCATTTTTAAGACTCGGCATCAGTGGCATTAACATAAAATCAGCCCACATCATGCTTACCATGCGCGCTTGAGACACCCACTCATGTTCAACAAATAGCTTATTTAATGGCAGGTTATGTAGGGTTTCCCAATCGGTGCGCCAGCGTGGTGTGCTGACTGAGGTGTAGTTTATCAGTTGCTGATAACTTTGAAGCTGCTGCATTTTTTCATTATTTGGTGAATAAAATACCCCTGCATAGTACTCACCTCGCTTGATGAGTGCTTTGCTAACATACACAGAGTCAGACATAGCTTTGGCATCTTCTAACCAATAACTGTCCATGCTGAGTAGCAGTTTACCTTGCTCCAGCAGTTTAGTATTTCTAAAGTTGACGTTTCCAGTTTGATATTCGAACTCTTTTGTAAAGCCACCTAACGCGAGTGCTTGTTGCGCTAAAATCATATCAACAACGTCTCGACGAATATACTCTCCAGAAAAGTCTGTGATCTCTGAGACGTTACGGCCGTTTAGGAATCGTTTGTAATCGATATACACATCATCCCTAACGTATATCTGTATTTTGTTTATACCTAACGCGTTGACTGTATGACTAAGCAACACAGCCAACATAGGTAGTACAAAATATAAACTTCTTAAATATTTATTATTTTGAGTCCAACCCATCAACAGTCACACCTTGTAGGAAACCTGCGCCTTGCTGTTCATTATTCTGCAGCTTTATCATTAAGCGTAGATCATTCGGCGAGTCTGCGTAGTGAAGTGCATCGGCATAATTAATACGACGTTGTTTATAGAGCTCAAACAATGCCTGATCAAAGGTCTGCATACCCATCTCTTTTGACTTCGCCATGGTTTCTTTAATTGAACCTATGTCTCCTTTTTTGACAAGCTCAGCAACCATAGGCGAATTAAGTAAGATTTCTATCGCTGCTTCACGACCCTCTCCCTTGGCTGAAGGTACCAATTGCTGAGCGACAATTGCACGTAGGTTCAACGCCAAATCATATTTAAGTTTATCATGTTTCTCTTTTGGAACCAGATGCATAATACGATCTATCGCTTGGTTAGCATTATTTGCGTGAAGTGTTGCTACACATAAATGGCCTGTTTCAGCAAAGCTAAGTGCGTATTCCATGGTTTCTTGAGAGCGGATTTCACCAATCAAAATGACATCAGGGGCTTGTCGCAACGAACTCTTTAGCGCCGCTTCGAAACTCTCTGTATCAATCCCTACTTCACGTTGTGTAATGATGCTCTTTTTGTGCTCATGCACAAATTCAATTGGATCTTCGATTGTTAGAATATGACCACGCTGATTACGGTTGCGATAACCAAGTAGTGCTGCCAGTGATGTTGACTTACCTGTGCCTGTGCCACCGACAAATAACACCAGACCACGCTTTGACATGATCACATCAGTCAGAACAGACGGTAAGCCCAAATCATTCACATCAGGAATTTGCGTCACAATGCGACGCAGTACCATGCCCGCACAATCTCTTTGCCAAAATGCAGATACACGGAAACGACCTTCATCGGTGGCTATCGCGAAATTGCATTCCTTTTCGCGATAAAATTCTTCTTTTTGCCTGTCATTCATTGCAGACTCGACAATCTCAAGAGAAGCTTCCGGTGTTAAGCGCTCCTCGCTTAAAGGCGTTAACTCACCATCAATTTTGGCACTCACAGCGAGACCAGCAGAAACAAATAGGTCTGATGCTTGTCGGTCAACCATGGCTTGTAAGAATTGATTCAATAACATGATGGCCTCCCCTTACATATTTGGACCAAATTGCGCTTTATCATGTGCTTTTGTTTGTGCATCTTGCGCAGTGATAAGACCGCGGTTAACCAAGTTCTTTAAACATTGATCCATTGTTTGCATGCCATGCATAGCACCGGTTTGAATGGCCGAGTACATCTGCGCAATTTTATCTTCACGGATTAGATTACGGATTGCCGGAATGCCAAGCATGATTTCGTGTGCAGCCACACGACCTCCCCCTACCTTTTTAACCAGTGTTTGTGAAATAACCGCTTGCAGTGATTCTGACAGCATTGAACGCACCATATCTTTTTCTTCGCCCGGGAAAACATCAATAATACGGTCAATGGTTTTTGGTGCTGATGTGGTGTGCA
This sequence comes from Pseudoalteromonas sp. AWM4_233, assembly GCF_056158285.1. NCBI lineage: Bacteria > Pseudomonadati > Pseudomonadota > Gammaproteobacteria > Alteromonadales > Pseudoalteromonadaceae > Pseudoalteromonas > Pseudoalteromonas sp. AWM4_233. Next base: position 2,775,049 of record NZ_JBSWSZ010000001.1, read on the forward strand.
ATGTACCAAACACTAAGTGGCCAGTTTCGGCGGCAGTCATAGCTAAACGAATGGTTTCTAAATCTCGTAATTCACCGACTAAGATGACATCAGGATCTTCACGCAGAGCTGAACGAAGGGCCGCTTTAAAACTATGGGTATCTCGATGCACTTCACGTTGGTTAATTAGGCTCAATTTATTTTGATGGACAAATTCAATGGGATCTTCGATGGTCAAGATGTGGTGGTGTTTATTATTATTTATGTAATCGACCATAGCGGCTAAGGTGGTTGATTTACCAGAACCGGTAGGACCGGTAACCAGTACCAAGCCTCGTGGTTTATCCGAGATATCTTTAAAAATATCTGGTGCACCTAACTCTTCAAGTGAAAGTACCGTTGACGGAATGGTACGGAATACCGCCGCAGGGCCACGGCTCGTATTGAATGCATTAACACGAAAACGCGCTAAATTAGGCACTTCGAATGAAAAGTCTACCTCTAAATTTTGCTCATAGTCCTTTCGCTGGTTATCATTCATAATATCGTAAACAAGGCTATTTACGTCTTTCGATTCTAACGCGGGAATATTTACACGACGCACATCGCCGTCAACCCGGATCATCGGCGAAACACCCGATGATAAATGTAAATCCGAGGCTTTATGTTGAACACTAAAGGCCAATAATTCAGTAATATCCATGTATGACTCCAAAACGAGCTGAAATATAATATGGTTACAATAGCAGAACGTCTGAGCTGCGCCTACGATCGCGTGATAAAAGCAGAACAAAACAGTCCATTTTCCGATACGGTACAATTACTGGCTGTATCTAAAACCAAACCAATCGACCTCATTGAAGAGGCCTATGACGCAGGGCAACGTCAATTTGGGGAGTCTTACGTACAAGAAGCCGTTGATAAGATTCAACACTTAAAAGATAAAAAAGACATTGAATGGCACTTTATTGGCCCGATCCAATCAAATAAATCTCGCCATATTGCGGAGCACTTTAGTTGGGTGCAAAGTGTTGACCGTTTAAAAATCGCAAAACGCTTAAACGAGCAACGACCAAATAACCTGATGCCATTGAACATCCTGATCCAAGTAAATATCAGTGAAGATGAAAATAAGTCGGGTTGCCAGCTTTCAGAGCTAGATGAATTGGCTGCATTTATAGCTGATGCACGTCAATTAAACCTCCGTGGTTTAATGACCATCACCGAAAAAACCGATGATGAGCAGAAACAATTACAATATTTTCAGCAAATGCGGGCTTGCTTTGATAAACTAAAGCACCAATATCCTCAAGTAGATACCCTCTCTATGGGTATGAGCCAGGACTTAGAGCCTGCCATTATTGCTGGGGCAAACATGGTGCGTATTGGCACCGATATTTTTGGCAAAAGACAATAAGGTAAGCACAAACTATGTCAAATAAAACCATCGCGTTTATCGGAACAGGTAACATGAGCTATGCCATCATCGGTGGTATGGTAAAAAGTGGCTTCGATGCAAACAGCATTATTGCTACTAACCGCAATCCAGAAAAACTAGCAAAAGTTGAAACTGACTTAGGTGTGAACGCCACATCAGATAACCTTTCGGCAGTAAAGCAAGCCGATATTATCGTACTCTCTGTTAAACCACAGATGATGGCAGAACTTTGCCAAACATTCCAAGACGCAGGCATAGACATGAGTAGCAAACTATTCATCTCAGTTGCTGCAGGTATTACTGTAAAGCGCTTACGTGAAATGCTGGGGTTTGATGCAAAACTCGTACGCTGTATGCCAAATACACCGAGCTTATTAGGTAAAGGCGTCAGTGGCTTATTCAGCGATGCAATTAGCGATGAAGAAAAAGCCATTGTCACTGATATGTTCAGCGCAACAGGCATAGCACTATGGTTAGAGCAAGAGTCACAGATAAATGACATCATTGCTGTAACAGGCTCATCGCCTGCGTATTTCTTCCTATTTATGCAATCTATTGCTGAAAAAGCCGTAAACCTTGGCTTTAGCCATGAACAAGCTCGACTACTAGTGCAGCAAACTGCATTAGGCGCGGCTGAAATGGCGTTTGCCAATGATGACATTTCACTCGAACAACTGCGCGCCAATGTGACATCAAAAGGTGGAACAACACACGCGGCTGTTGAATACTTAAAATCACAAAACTTACAAACTACCGTTGCCGACGCTATGGACGCCTGTATCGCTCGCGCTGAAGAAATGGAACAACAGATCTAGGAGGCAGCCATGACTGCTATGCAATTTTTAATTGGTATCATATTCGACCTATTTTTAATGGTCGTGTTACTGCGTTTTTGGCTACAGTTAGTTCGCGCTGACTTCTACAACCCTCTCAGTCAAACAGTCGTCAAAGCCACTTCTTTTGCGGTTAACCCTCTACGCAAAATCATTCCAGGTGTAGGTGGCTTAGACCTCGCCTCTTTGGTGCTTGCTTTCTTAGTTGGTTTTGCCAAAGTATCTTTGCTCATGGTGATGTTTTACGGTGGTTGGGAGCCTGTAGGCGCCGCAATCAATGGTGTTATCACTGTCTTAAAAGAAGCCTTTACGCTGGTATTCTGGATATTAATTATTCGTGCGATCATGAGTTGGGTAGCTCAAGGCTATAACCCGATTGCCGCGGTATTTGACCAACTTACTGAGCCAATGCTACGCCCAATTCGTAAAGTTATCCCACCTCTTGGCGGTTTAGATTTATCTATTTTGGTATTAATTATTGGCCTGCAGTTCGTGCAATTATTAATCATGGACTTGCTAGGTTAATTAGGAGTATTTATGCGAATTTTGATTGCTTTCATCCTAGCTTTAAGTAGCTTTATTGCCTCTGCTAATTCTGTACAAGGTGGACAGTATAAAGAACTCGGCCCATGGCAAGTACACTACATCGCTTTCCCTTCAACCTTTATTCAACCTAGTATCGCCAAAGCCTATGGGCTTGAGCGTAGTAACTATAAAGGCGTGATTAATATCTCAGTGCTTGCCAATAAAAAAGGCACACCTGCTCAAAAAGCTAAGCTCACAGGAGAAGCAAAGAACCTCCTTGGAACTAAACAAGTGCTGGAATTCAAAGAAGTGGTTGATGGCGACGCCATTTATTACCTTGCCCAAGTTGATTTTCGCAATGAAGAGGTTTACCGCTTTAAAATCAACATTAATCAAGGTAACAACTTTCAAGTTTTAAACTTTCAACAAAAATTCTACGTGGACTAACTAACTGATGAGTCAACAAATCGTTCTTGCCACAGGCAACCAAGGTAAAGTGAAAGAGCTGGGTGCAATGCTTAATGAGTTAAACATTGAAGTATTACCACAAAGCCAGTTTGATGTGCCTGACGTGCCAGAAACAGGCACTACCTTCATCGAAAATGCCATTATTAAAGCGCGCCACGCAGCTAAAATTACCGGCCTGCCTGCCATTGCGGATGACTCTGGTCTTGAGGTCGATGCTTTAAACGGCGCACCAGGTGTGTACTCTGCACGTTTTGCTGGTGAAAACGCAAACGACCAAGACAATATCGACAAGCTACTGGTTGAGATGCAAGGTAAAACAGTACGTTCAGCGCGTTTTTGGTGTGTGTTAGTTTATATGCGTCATGCTGATGACCCGACGCCACTCGTTTGCCAAGCAAGCTGGGAAGGGACCATCACAGAAGATCAACAAGGCCGTGAAGGCTTTGGTTATGATCCAGTATTTTATGTTGCAAGCGAAGGATGCACGTCTGCACAATTAACGAAGGAGCAAAAAAATGCCCTGAGCCATCGTGGTCAGGCACTGCAGCAACTCGTTGCTAAATTAAAAGGCTAATTGTGCAACTTCCTCCTCTAAGCTTATATGTGCACGTACCTTGGTGCGTGCAAAAATGCCCTTACTGCGACTTTAATAGCCACGGTCAAAAGGGTGAAATTCCTGAACAAGAATATATTCAACACTTACTCCACGACTTGCAGGCTGATTTGCACTTAGTGCAAGGTCGTAAATTACACAGTATTTTTGTCGGTGGCGGCACGCCAAGTTTGTTATCGGGTAAGGCCTATCAATGGTTATTAGCCGAAATAGAAAAGCTTATCCCTTTTGAAGATGATATTGAAGTTACCTTAGAAGCGAATCCGGGCACAGTAGAAAAAGACAAGTTTAAGCATTATGTTGAAGCAGGTATTAACCGTATCTCAATTGGTGTGCAAAGTTTACAAGCCGACAAGTTAAAATCCCTAGGTCGTATTCATGGTGAAAATGAAGCCATAAACGCAGCAAAAGAAGCACAAGCTGCAGGTTTAAATTCTTTTAATATGGATTTAATGCATGGACTTCCGGGTCAAAGTGTAGAAGATGCGTTAAGTGATTTACAAAAAGTCATTGCACTCAACCCGCCTCACTTGTCTTGGTATCAACTGACCATCGAGCCTAATACTCAGTTTGCTTCTAAACCTCCGGTTCTCCCTGAAGATGACACTCTATGGGATATTCAAGAACAAGGGCAAAAATTGCTGGCTGAAGCAGGCTACGAGCACTATGAGATCTCAGGCTACGCAAAACCTGGTTATCAATGCAAACACAATTTAAATTATTGGCGCTTCGGTGATTACCTAGGTATAGGCTGTGGCGCCCACGGCAAGATAACTCAACCTAAACAAGGTGGTATTTTACGTACCGTAAAAGTGAAACACCCTCGTGGTTATATGGATCTTAGCAAGCCATATTTATATGAAAGCTGGCAAGTTGAAAATGAAGACCGCCCATTTGAGTTCTTTATGAACCAATTTAGGCTGCGAGAGCCATGCAATAAAAATCAGTTCATCGATTATTCTGGCTTAGCGATAAGCAAAATTGAAGCTGCAATTAACACTGCACTTAATAAAGGATTAATAGAAGATCTAGGTCATTCATGGTTGGTTACAAATAAAGGCCACCGTTTTTTAAATGACCTGCTAGAATTATTTGTTTAAACAGCATTGCTGTTTTTATAAAAATAAAAACGCGCTCGGATAATCCATAGCGTACAAAAAACTCAAAGGTAGATAACAATGCGTAAACTCACCATTATTGCTGCAGCAATCAGCGCAGCATTTTTGGCTGGTTGTCAGCAAACTGCTGAAAAACCTGCTCCTGCACCCCAAGTTCAAGTTGTTCAAAGTGAAGTAGAAAAAGCCAATGCGCTTTTCGAAGAAATCTTCATGGATGGCGTCATGCGTAGCCCGGTATACCAAACTTATATGGGCATCAAAAAAGACTATGATAAATGGGATGATGACAGTGAAGCGCGCGCACTTGAAGATCTTGAAATCACGAAAAAGAATCTAGCTCGTTTAACTGCAATTGACCGCAACAAACTTGATGCTAATACTCAGGTTAGCTATGACCTAATGCAACAAAGCTTAGAAAATGGCATTGCTGATTTCAAATGGCGCTACCATAACTACCCGGTTAACCAAATGTTTGGTACACACTCAATGGTACCTGCATTTTTAATTAACCAACACCAAATCACTAGCGTAGAAGATGCGAAAGCGTATATCTCACGTTTAAATGGCGTCACTAAAGTATTCGACCAACTTATCGACTCTTTAGAGATCCGTGCACAAAAAGGCATTATTGCACCTAAGTTTGTATTCCCTCACGTTATTGAATCAAGCAAAAACATTATTAAAGGCGCGCCTTTTGAAAAAGGTGACGACTCTACTCTTCTTGCTGACTTCAAACGCAAAGTGAACAAGCTAGAGATTGCTGATTCTGAAAAGGCAGCGCTTATCAATGAAGCGACAGAAGCACTTGAAACCGCTATCAAACCGTCTTACAACAAGCTAATTAACTACCTAGCAAAGCTTGAGAAAAAAGCAGATACCCGTGATGGTGCTTGGAAGTTCCCAGAAGGTGAAGCCTTCTTTAACAATGCCCTTGCTCGTACAACAACTACAGAGCTAACGGCTAAAGAAATCCACGAAATTGGCCTTGCAGAGGTTGCACGTATTCATGACGAAATGCGAGCAATCAAAGACAAGGTTGGCTTTAAAGGTGACTTAAAAGCATTCATGGAATTCATGAAAACCGACAAGCAATTCTACTTACCTAATACAGAAGAGGGTAAAGAGAAGTATCTAAAAGATGCTACTGCGATGATCGACAACCTAAAATCTCGTCTTGATGAATTATTCATTGTTAAGCCAAAAGCAGACATGATTGTTAAACGTGTTGAAGCGTTCCGTGAAAAAGCGGCCGGTAAAGCATTCTACCAGCAGCCTGCGCCAGATGGTTCTCGCCCTGGTATTTACTACGCAAACCTTTATGACATGGAAGCCATGCCTACTTACCAAATGGAAGCACTTGCTTACCACGAAGGTATCCCAGGTCACCACATGCAAATTGCTATCGCGCAAGAGCTTGAAGGTGTGCCTAAATTCCGTAAATTCGGTGGCTACACAGCTTATATCGAAGGTTGGGGTTTATACTCTGAGCTAGTACCAAAAGAAATGGGCCTATATGAAGACCCATATTCAGATTTTGGTCGTCTAGCTATGGAACTTTGGCGTGCATGTCGCCTAGTAGTAGATACAGGTATTCACGCTATGAAGTGGACTCGCCAAGAAGGTATTGATTACTACGTGAATAACACCCCTAACGCTAAGTCTGACGGCGTTAAAATGGTTGAGCGTCACATTGTAATGCCTTCTCAAGCAACCGCTTATAAAGTCGGTATGCTTAAGATCTTAGAACTACGTGAAGATGCGAAAAAAGAGCTTGGTGACAAGTTTGATATTCGCCAGTTCCACGATGTAGTACTGAAAAATGGCCCAGTGCCGCTTAACGTACTTGAAAAGTTCGTGGACGAGTGGGTTGCCAGTAAAAAAGCTTAACCGCTAAAGTGACATAAAAAGCCATGATGAGAATCATGGCTTTTTTAACTCGCTTTTGGGGGCGAATTTACTTTTCTATCTAAATAGTACCAACCCTCTTGATTAAGATCGCTATTTTGAGGGAATGTATAACTCATTATGCACTAATCCATTTCCTCTGAGCCCACGTCAGATAATTGCTTTTGTGAAAATTCAGTCTCTGACAAAATAATATGAAGACAAGCACCACCATGCGCAGGGCTTTGCATTTTCACTTCCCCTTTCAGCTTTTGCGTCACTAAATTATGTATGATGCTCATACCTAGACCAGTGCCACCACTATGACGTTTTGAAGTAATAAACGGCTCGAAGATCACTGGTAAAATTTCTTTGTCTATGCCCATGCCATCGTCTTTAAAATAGATATGCACAAAGTCATTTACAACCATTGCCGACACCACAATATGGAGTTTTTGATTGGCTATTTTGCCATGTTTAATACTGTTATGAATGCACAGGTTAATGATCTGATTGATTGCAGAGGGGTAGCTATTAATAAACAGCCCTTCTGAAATATCAAAGGTGATATCATATTCATCCGCAGGTAATAAACCGTCATTAATTCGAAAAGCATGTTCTACTTGATCAAGTAAGTTAAAATAGGTCAAGACATCCAAGTGTTGGTTTGCCGAGATCAATTTAAACTCTTCAATAAGCTGCTCACTCACCGTGAGGTTACTTTCAATAATATCTAGCGTACTTTCAAGGTGACTTATCATCTCAGTAATAGAGGCGTTCTCATCTAGCCCATCTCTTAGGTTACTTTTCATGATGGCTATTAACTCAGCCATATCACCCTTACCACTTTTTACTTCTCCAAGTGGCGTATTGAGCTCTTGAGTAAAACGATGAATAACATTACTAAAACTCGCCACTTCAGCATCTTCTAATAAACGTTTTTGCGCCGAAGACAAACGCACTAGTAGACTATCAAGGTATTCAAGTAATTTATCGACATGCGTGCCTATTTGACCTAACTCATCGCTATTATTGAGGTTCGTCCTAAGCTTAAAGTTTTCATGTTCAACAACCTTATCTAAGACATCATTGATCACATTGATCTTTTTCGAGACTCTTGCATGCAATATCATCAATAGAACAAAGCATACAGAGCAAATCAAAATTATCATGCCCAGTAAACTTAAAACCCAAGCTTGCTTGGTATCGTGATCCTGTAAAATAATAGTATTGCTCAATCCCAATATTTTGGTTGTTAGCGCATTTTTTTGCTCATCAAGTTGCTTTCTCAAACCCTGCTTTGAGTTCAAACCAATTTCTGTAAGCACTGCGCTGTAAGATAAAAAGCCTTGCCGATAAGCTTTGAGTAGCAGTGCCGCTTGAGAGTTCTCGGATTGCAGCTTTTGATATAATTTTTCGTAAATTCCAGTATGACGTTCAATATAAGCATGATCATGTCGCAGTAAAAAGTCTTTTTCTGCACGTCGTAATTCAAGTACCTTAAGCTCTAAAATGGGTTGTTCAGCTGTTTGCACATAACTTTGTAGCTGATGAGCGTGACGTCTAAACAAGCCATATACCCCCTCATCAGCCTCATGACCTAACTTGATTTGGAACTGCTCAAAACGCTTTAAAGTTTGCCTTAGCTTTGCGGTATTAGATTCTATTGCGGAAAGTTGCAGCATGACTTTTGGCTCATCTAAAAGAAGTTGAGCAAGCTCACCGTATTCTTTTTCGAACTGAAAATAATGCATATCGAAAGACTCAATAAATTCTGGCTGCCTTTCTTGTATGTAGTCATTTTTTACGCCAACTAATCGAGCTGCAGCTAACTTTAGGCGATTTAACTGTAGTTCAACTTGCTGAGTATGATCTATGTGTGAATACATTAACCAACTTGCAAGCATGATTAAAAACACACATGTGCTCGAAGCAACTTTGAAAATAAGTAATGAAGACTGAACGCGCATAGTCTGGCCTTAATTTTTCCTCACTTTAAGTTTAGTAAAGAAAACTAGATTTAGATCAAGTTATAAATTGTGCAAATTTCGAGCATAACGATAGACTATATGATAAACCGCGCTATGGGGTTTACGCTTAAAGTAAGCCGCAAGAGTGAGTTCTTAAAAAGGTCATGGTTTGGTTAAAAAACTGTCACTTTTTTCGCAAATAATGAAGTCACTTAACGATCACTCAAGTGAATTTCACTGGTGTTTGTTGCCTAAAGCAAACATGACAAATGCAGTTAAATTGTCATAAAAGATGTAGGGAAATCATCATGGATATACAAAAAACTGCCATTGTAACTGGCGCCTTTGGTGGCATTGGTACAGCCATCGTTCAATCTCTCGTAGAAAACCAATTCTTCGTTATCGCCGTTGCGAGCCAACGTCGTACTCAAGCTGACTTTGATCAATGGCTCAATGAGTCAAACATCAATCCAAAACATGTCCAAGCGGCGTTTTTAGATGTGACAGATACGCAAGCTTGTAAACTTGCCCTAGACGACCTCATCGAAGAGCATCAACACATTGATGTATTGGTTAATAACGCTGGTATCACTCGAGATACCACGTTCAAGAAAATGTCGATTGAACAATGGCGAGAAGTGATTGATACCAACTTGAACTCTCTTTTCAACATGACTCAACCTTTATTTGCGCATATGTGTGCACAAAAGCAAGGTCGTATCATCAACATCTCAAGTGTAAACGGCCAAAAAGGCCAATTTGGACAAGCAAACTATGCCGCTGCAAAAGCGGGTATGATCGGCTTTTCTAAATCTCTTGCTTATGAAGGAGCGCGCGCTGGTGTCACAGTGAATGTAGTTGCTCCGGGTTATACAGAAACCCCAATGGTTGCAGCAATGAAACCTGAGGTACTAGATAACATTCGCGGCCAAGTACCTATGCAACGTTTAGCGACCCCAGAAGAAGTCGCCAAAGCAGTGCGCTTTTTAGCATCTGACGATGCAGCTTATATCACAGGTGAAACACTCGCCTTAAACGGCGGTTTATACATGAATTAAGTTAGTTGAGTAAGCAGTTAACGCTCAACCCATTTTTTGCACAATCTCAACGACTCAAAAGGAAAACGTTATGTACACTGATTTACTAAACACGCTAACTGAACAAAACCAAAAGTTTTTCGGCCCAGCAATCAAGTTCAACCAACTTGTTGCAAAGAACATTGAACAGCTAGCAAGCATTCAAATTGATGCAGTACAAAACATCTCAAATGCTTCTATATCACAATTAAAAGCAGCGACTGAAGTACAAGATGTTAAATCTGCAATCGATTTTAACTTAAGCCAGGTTTCAGCAATGACTCAGCTAAGCCAGCAAATGATCGAAGACGGTCAAAAGCTAACTAAACTAGGTCAAGAGTTCAAAGACAACCTTGAAGCTTTAACTAAAGAGCAAATGCAAACAGCTCAAGCTTAAGACTTATTTAGGTAGCGGTATTTCTGCCGCTACCTGCTCTTCTTGCCTTCATGCTGCGACACCCAAGCAGCGTCTAGTTGTGTCATTAGGACAATTATGATGAAGATGGATAACGACGCCTTAAATGCTACGATGCAATCTTGGTGGCAACAAAACCAAGAAATTTTTAACTCCTTTACCCAAAGCCTGAGCCAACAAAGCCCTGTTCAACAAGCTTTAAACGAACAAAACAGCAAAGACTTTACCACCTGGTTGCAAGCCCTAAGCCAGCAACCTGAGACATTAATAAAAAATCAAACTAACTGGTGGCAACAGCAATTGCAGATAATGCAAAACGCGATGCAAACCAGTGACGAAAACGTTGCGCCTGTCATTAGTGAAGAGCGTGGCGACCGCCGTTTTAAAGACGAACAATGGCAACAAAACCCATGGTTTAACTACATCAAGCAAAGCTATTTATTATTTGGTGAATCACTGCTACAAAATATTCGTGATACTCAAGGGTTAGATGAAAAACAAAAAGAACGCCTTGAGTTTTTTGCCAGACAAACCATTAACTCGCTTGCACCCAGTAATTTTATCAGCACCAATCCAGAACTTCTGAAACTCACCCTAGAGTCAAAAGGTGAGAACCTAGTAAAAGGCTTTGAACTGCTTAAAAAAGACTTAGACAAAAGCCAAGATATGCTGCGTATTAGCATGACTGAAGAGCAAGCTTATAAACTCGGTGAAGACCTAGCCACTACCCCAGGTCGTGTGGTGTATCAGAATCATTTATTTGAATTAATCCAATACAATGCAACCACAGAGCAAGTACTCGAGACACCGCTATTAATCATTCCACCTTATGTGAATAAGTACTATATCTTAGATCTGCAACAGCAAAACTCGATGGTGAAATGGGCTGTAGATCAGGGCCATACCGTATTCATGATGTCGTGGAAAAACCCTGATCCAAGTATGGCACACATCAGCTTTGAAGATTATGTGGTTGATGGCGTGATAGCTGCCCTTGATGCCATCGAGAAACATATAGGCACAACTTATGTCAATGCCATGGGCTATTGTATTGGCGGTACTTTACTGACCACAACATTGGCTTATTTCACTGCGAAACGTATGAAGCAACGCATTAAAAGTGCGACCTTATTAACCACATTACTCGATTTTGCTCAGCCTGGAGAGATTGGTGTCTTTATCAATGAGCCAACAATTGCAGCGCTTGAGGCTTATAATACTGAAAATGGTGTCATGCATGGTCACTCACTCGGCACCGCATTCAGTATGCTCAGAGAAAACAGCCTGTACTGGAATTATTATGTGAATAATTACCTCAAAGGCAAAGCGCCTATGAATATGGACCTGCTTTACTGGAATGGTGACAGTACCAACCTGACTGCAGCATGTCATAATTTTATGCTGCGTAACCTCTATCTAGAAAACAAGCTGGTAGAGCCAAAAGCGATCAGTATTCGTGGTACTAAAATTGATTTGAGCAAGGTAAAAACACCAATTTATATGCTCTCTACGCGTGATGATCATATTGCGCTTTGGCAAGCCACATTTAAAGGTGTGCAAAATACCGCAAGTCCTGTGACTTTTGTGCTGGGTGAGAGTGGCCACATTGCCGGTGTAATTAATTCGCCTGAAACAAATAAGTACGGTTACTTCTATGGCCCTGAGGCCAAGGGTGAAGCGCAAGATTGGTTTGATAAAGCTAAGCATCAAACTGGGTCTTGGTGGCCTCACTGGCACCAGTGGCTTAACAATCTAAATGACACAAAAGTAGACGCGAGAGCAACACATACTGACGAAAAGCCAGGGATTTATGATGCACCCGGAGAATATGTAAAGGTTACACTTTAATGTAGCTGATAACAAAAAACCCGCCGAAGCGGGTTTTTTTAAAGCTTTAAATCAAAGAATTACTTCTTCTTTTTAACTGCTTTTTTGTTTGGTAGGTCAGTGATTGAACCTTCAAAGATTTCAGCTGCTAGACCGATTGACTCGTTCAGAGTTGGGTGAGCGTGGATAGTAAGCGCTAGGTCTTCACCGTCTGCACCCATTTCTACCGCTAGGCCGATCTCACCAAGCATTTCACCTGCGTTGATACCAACCATAGCACCACCGATAACGCGACCTGAGTCTTTATCGAAGATAAGCTTAGTTGAACCTTCAGTACGTGCTGAAGCGATTGCACGGCCAGATGCAGCCCACGGGAATACCGCAGTTTCAATGTTAAGGCCTTGCTCTTTTGCTTCTTTCTCAGTTACACCAACCCAAGCGATTTCTGGATCTGTGTATGCGATTGAAGGAATACATTTAGGATCGAAGTAATGCTTCTGACCTGAGATAACTTCAGCAGCAACGTGTGCTTCGTGAACTGCTTTGTGCGCAAGCATTGGTTGACCAACGATATCACCAATCGCGAAGATGTGGTTTACGTTTGTCTTCATTTGCTTGTCAGTGTTGATGAAGCCACGCTCGTCAACAGCTACACCCGCTTTTTCAGCGTCAAGTAGTTTACCGTTAGGCGTACGACCTACAGCAACAAGTACTTTGTCGTAACGTACTGGCTCAGCCGGAGCGTTCTTGCCTTCGAACGATACGTATAGACCGTCTTCTTTCGCTTCAACAGCCACTACTTTTGTAGAAAGCATTACGTTGAACTTGTTCTTAACGTACTTTTGGTAAATCTTGATGATGTCTTTATCCGCTGCTGGTACTAGTTGATCAGCAAATTCAACAACGTCGATTTGTGAACCTAGCGCACGGTAAACAGTACCCATCTCAAGACCGATGATACCACCACCTAATACAAGTAGCTTCTCAGGTACGTCTTTAAGCTCAAGGGCACCAGTTGAATCAATTACACGCTCATCTTCTGGGATGAAAGGTAGGTTTACAGGCTGAGAACCCGCAGCAATGATTGCATTGTCGAAAGTAACAGTTGTAGTACCGTTTTCACCTTCAACAGCGATAGTGTTAGCACCTGTGAATTTGCCGTAACCGTTAACAACGTTAACTTTACGCATCTTCGCCATGCCGTCTAAGCCACCAGTTAATTGACCGATTACAGACTCTTTCCAAGAACGGATTTTGTCTAGGTCGATTTGTGGAGCACCGAAAGTAACACCGTGAGATGCCATTTCGCTCGCGTCGTCGATTACTTTAGCAACGTGAAGTAATGCTTTTGAAGGGATACAACCTACGTTCAAGCAAACACCACCTAGAGTGTTACGTGATTCGATAAGTGTAACGTCTAAACCTAAATCAGCAGCACGGAAAGCTGCAGAGTAACCACCAGGACCACCGCCTAGTACAACAACTTGAGTTTTGATCTCGTTGCTCATGTTTTAACCTTAATATTTTGCGAACGGGTTATGCCAAATTGGCGTTGCCCTACTCGTTATACTCACTGCCATGTCATCCATTTGTCAGGAGGAACAAGGGGCAGACTAAAAAAGTGTGCGTCGATTGTATCAGAGGATACAAACAAAATCCCACTGAAAATCAGTGGGATTTTTGAGTTTTACATTACCAGCTGACGAATGTCGCTCAGGTAAGCTGCAAGTGTTGCAGTAAAGCGTGCTGCTAACGCACCGTCAATTACACGGTGGTCGTATGAACAGCTTAGCGGCACCATTAGGCGCGGCTCAAACTCTTTACCATTCCACTTCGGCTTCATGTCAGACTTAGACACACCTAAGATGGCAACTTCTGGTGCATTTACGATTGGTGTAAACGCAGTACCACCGATGCCGCCTAGGCTAGAAATCGTGAAACAACCGCCCTGCATATCAGATGCAGTTAGTTTACCTTCACGTGCTTTCTTAGAAATTTCCATCAACTCACGAGATAGCTCAATGATGCCTTTTTTGTTCACATCACGTACAACAGGAACAACTAGACCATTTGGTGTATCAACTGCGATACCAATGTTTACATACTTCTTAAGAATTAAGCTTTCCCCATCTTCAGACAGTGATGAGTTAAACGTTGGGAACTCTTCAAGTGCTTTAGCCGCGGCTTTCATTACGAATACTAGTGGAGTGATCTTCACGCCCATTTTCTTCTTCTCAGCCAGTACATTCTGCTCTTTACGGAATGCTTCTAGCGTCGTGATGTCTGCTTCGTCAAATTGCGTAACATGTGGGATCTGTACCCAGTTGCGGTGAAGGTTTGCACCAGAAAGCTTTTGAATACGAGAAAGTTTCTTCTCTTCAACTTCACCAAACTTGCTAAAGTCTACTTTTGGCCAAGGAATTAGGTTTAGCTCGCCACCACCCGTGTTGCCACCTTTAGATAGCTGACCTGATTCAACTTGCTTCACTAACTCTTTCACATAGTTTTGTACGTCTTCTTTAAGTACACGGTTCTTGCGACCCGTGCCTTTAACGCGCGCTAGGTTTACACCAAACTCACGCGCTAGACGACGAACTACTGGTGATGCATGTGCGTATTGGTCGTTCGCTATAAATTCATCTTTTTGTGCTGAAGCTGCAGGTGCCGCTGCTGGCGCTGGTTTTGCCGCTGGTGCTGCCGGAGCCGCTTTTGCAGGTGCAGCTGCTGGCGCCGCTACAGGAGCTGGTGCAGAGCCTTGCGTTTCAAATACAAAAACAAGAGATCCAGTCGACACTTTACCGCCAACTTCAACCTTCACTTCTTTAACATTACCTGCAAATGGTGCTGGTACTTCCATAGAAGCCTTGTCGCCTTCTACGTTTAAGATTGATTGGTCAACTTCAACTACATCACCTACCGCAACCATGACTTCAGTTACTTCAACTTCGTCACCGCCGATGTCTGGTACGTGAACCTCGATCAGTTCTGCCGCCGCTGCTGGAGCAGGTGCTGCCGCAGGAGCCGCTTCAACAGCTACAGGCGCAGATGCACCAGTTTCAAATACGAATACTAACGAGCCCGTTGATACTTTGCCGCCAACTTCAACTTTGATTTCTTTAACTGTACCGCCAAATGGTGCTGGTACTTCCATAGAAGCCTTGTCGCCTTCTACGTTTAAGATTGATTGGTCAGCTTCAACCACGTCGCCTACGGCAACCATGATCTCAGTTACTTCAACCTCATCACCACCGATGTCAGGTACGTGAACTTCTTTTAATTCAGATGCCGCTGCTGGAGCAGGCGCAGCCGCAGGGGCTGCTGGTGCTTCAGGCTCGGCTGCTGCAGGTGCTTCACCCGCAGCATCAAAAATCATAATTAAAGAGCCAGTTGCAACAGTATCGCCTTCAGCTACTTTAATTTCTTTCACTGTACCCGCTTGCGCAGCTGGCACTTCCATTGAAGCTTTATCACCTTCAACAGTGATAAGAGATTGATCAACTTCAACTGTGTCACCTACGTTAACTAGGATCTCAGTTACTTCAACCTCATCTGCACCAATGTCTGGAACATGAATTTCGATTGCCATTCTATCTGCCTCTTATGCGTATAGTGGGTTAGTTTTCGTTGTGTCGATATCAAATTTCTTGATAGCGTCAGCAACAACTGATGCGTCAACTTTACCTTGCTTAACAAGCTCTGTAAGTGCAGCAACTACTACGTAACCTGCATTTACTTCGAAGTGACGACGTAAGTTTTCACGGCTGTCTGAACGACCGTAACCGTCAGTACCAAGTACTTTGAAAGAAGCGCTTGGCATATAAGCACGTACTTGCTCTGCATAGTTCTTCATGTAGTCAGTTGCAGCAATTGCTGGAGACTCACCTAGTACAGACGTAATGTAAGGTACTTTTTGATCTGCTGCTGGGTTAAGCATGTTGAAGCGCTCAACATCTTGACCGTCACGAGCAAGCTCATTGAATGACGTTACAGAGAATACATCTGAACCGATGCCATATTCTTCGCTTAGGATCTGACCTGCTTTACGTACTTCGTTTAAGATAGTACCTGAGCCCATTAGCTGAACGTGTGCTTTGTCACCAGCGTTGTCTTCAAGCTTATAGATACCCTTACGAATACCTTCTTCCGCACCTTCTGGCATTGCAGGTTGTGCGTAGTTCTCATTCATTAGCGTTAGGTAGTAGAACACGTTTTCTTGCTCAGGACCGTACATGCGACGAATACCGTCTTGTAGGATTACCGCTACTTCAAATACGAATGTTGGGTCGTAAGAAATACAGTTAGGAATAGTACCCGCTTGAATGTGCGAGTGACCGTCTTCGTGCTGTAGACCTTCACCGTTAAGGGTTGTACGACCAGCGGTTGCACCCAGTAAGAAACCACGCGCTTGTTGGTCACCCGCCATCCACGCCATGTCGCCAACACGTTGGAAACCGAACATAGAGTAGTAGATGTAGAATGGGATCATCGGCAGGTCATTTGTCGAGTATGACGTTGCAGCTGCAACCCATGAAGACATTGCACCTAGCTCATTGATACCTTCTTGAAGTACCTGACCTGATGTTGCTTCTTTGTAGTAAGAAACGATGTCACGGTCTTGAGGTGTGTAATTCTGACCATGCGGATTATAAATACCGATCTGACGGAATAGACCTTCCATACCAAAAGTACGCGCTTCATCCGCAATAATAGGAACGATGTTTTTACCTACGCCTTTATCTTTTAGTAAGATATTCAGCGCACGTACGTAACCCATTGTTGTAGAGATATCACGCTTTTGTGCTTCAAGTAGTGGCTTGAACTGCTCTAAAGTTGGTAGCTCAAGTGCTTGCGTGAAGTTAGGTAAACGCTGCGGTGTATAACCGTGAAGCGCTTTACGACGTGAGTGAAGGTACTCATATTCAGCTGAACCTTCTTCAAGCTTCAGGTATGGTAAATCTTTGATTTGCTCATCAGATACCAAGTCTTCAAGACCAAGACGTGAACGAAGATGTTCAACGTGCGTCATGTCCATTTTCTTAACTTGGTGCGCAATGTTTTTACCTTCAGCTGCTTCACCCATACCGTAACCTTTAACCGTTTTAGCTAGGATTACGGTTGGACGACCTTTTGTCTCTTGCGCTACTTTGTAAGCTGCGTAAAGCTTAGATGTATCGTGACCACCTCGCTTAAGCGCGAAGATCTCGTCATCAGTCATATCAGCAACAAGTGCTGCTGTTTCTGGGTAACGACCGAAGAAGTGTTCACGAACATATGCGCCATCTTTCGCTTTATATGTTTGGTAGTCACCGTCGATTGTCTCGTTCATAAGCTGTAATAGCTTACCCGTTGTGTCTTTCGCTAGTAGTGCATCCCAACCTGCACCCCAAACAACTTTAATTACGTTCCAGCCTGCACCTTTAAATAGACCTTCAAGTTCTTGAATGATCTTACCGTTACCCATTACTGGGCCGTCTAGACGCTGTAGGTTACAGTTGATTAGGTAACAAAGGTTATCTAGCTTTTCACGCGCAGCGAAAGAAATTGCACCACGTGATTCTGGCTCATCCATCTCACCATCACCTAAGAACGCATATACGCGCTGCTCGTTCGTCTCTTTCAGACCACGACCTTCTAAGTACTTAAGGAAACGTGCTTGGTAGATTGATGCAATTGGACCTAGACCCATAGATACAGTTGGGAACTGCCAGAATTCAGGCATCAACTTAGGGTGTGGGTATGAAGAGATACCTTTGCCGTCTACTTCTTGACGGAAGTTATCAAGTTGCTCTTCAGTTAAACGACCTTCTAAGAAAGCACGTGCGTAGATACCTGGTGAAATGTGACCTTGGTAATAAACTAAATCACCACCGTCTTTTTCGTTTGGTGCACGGAAGAAGTGGTTGAAACACATCTCATAGAATGCAGCCGAAGACTGGTAAGACGCCATGTGGCCGCCTAGCTCTAAGTCTTTCTTAGACGCACGTAAAACGATCATGATCGCATTCCAACGAACGATTGAACGAATACGACGTTCAATTGTTGTGTCACCTGGGTATGCAGGTTCTTGATCTGCTGGAATAGTATTTACATAGTTTGTAGTAATACCTGTTGGCATATCAACGCCATCAAGACGAGCTTGCTCTAATACTTGCTCTAATAGAAACTGAGCGCGTTCAACGCCCTCTTCTTTTACTACAGACTCAAGCGCTTGTAACCACTCTTGGGTTTCTAACGCGTCTACGTCAATTTTATTGACTTCAGACATATGGAGTGTTCCTTATGTTTAAAATACGAATTTAATTACTTCTGGTTAATCTTAACGAACTCGATTGTTACTGGTACGTCTTAAACTACGTGCGATCCGCGAACGTTCTTTGTCCGCTTCAAGTAATGCTTCTTCAATAAACGCTAAGTGCGCGTTACTGGCTAATCGTGCTTGCTCCGGATTGCCTTCTATAACAGCATCCATCAACAATTTACGGTGCTCAGCAAGCTGTTCACTAACGTCGTTCTTTTGCACCAAAACTTGTAAGTTTTGTAATACGTTTTGCTCTAGTAAAGACTGCATGCCTTTAACAAGGTGTAGTAGCACCACGTTATGAGACGCTTCAGCCACTGCAAAATGAAATGCATTTATTGCTTGTGCTTTTTGCTCTAGGTCCCCGTGCACATCGGCGATATTGTCAAAACTTTGCTGAACTTTCTCAAAGTCTGTGTCAGTACCGCGAAGCGCTGCATAATATGCCGCGATCCCTTCTAATGCATGACGAAACTCCAGCAAATCAAATTGTGATTCTGGATGCTTACTGATCAAGTCAAACAGCGGATCAGTGAGCCCCTGTTCTAATTGATTCTTTACATACGTTCCGCCGCCTTGACGACGTGTCACGAGTCCTTTTGCCTCAAGCTTCTGAATTGCTTCTCGAAGAGAAGGTCTTGAAACCTCAAACTGCTTCGCAAGCTCCCTTTCTGGAGGCAACTTTTCACCTGGCATTAAAGAGCCCTCGAGGATCATATTCTCAAGTTGCTCTAAAATAACATCGGATAATTTTGCTGCTTTTATCTTTAAAGACATTGATCAAACGCCGAATTTAAGCATGTTGAAAAGACCATCTAACATCATATTGTTAGGTAATCTTAACCAAAAGGTAAATTGGTAATACCAAATTTGCGCATTACACTATCAAAAACCCGTGATACTGTCAAAATTCTGCACGGTTTAACCACAGCTTTTCTACAACCAAAGTCTAAACTTTATACAAATTTAGGAAAAACCACAGTACAAATTAAAGTGGTCTGACCATTAAGGGTTGCTTTTAATGTTCCAGTACTTGGACAGTCTAAAATTTAAGGGAGTAGGGGATACATTCACAAGTTAAAAAATGTAACTAATCGATATTTTGGTTTTTTAGGTAAGAAATGAGGTGTACAAATCCTATATATTATTCAATTGTCTGCCAGTAACAACTCTATTAGTTCTCATTTTTAGCTAAATTGCTTGCTCACTTACTTTTCTTGAAGTAACTGCCATTTATTTAATAGGGTTGTGTATTCTCCTGTCAGCTTAATTTTTTCCAGCCCTTGCTTAAGCTTCCGAGCGACCTCTTGATCGAGCTGCTTATTGGCAACAAAATGCAACTCGTTAGGGAAGCCTTTTAAACTTAGTTTTTCTTCTATCTGATCAGGGTCAAGTCCTATGCTTCTTAGCTCCTTATCAAGCGACAAGGTATTTGTTAACACAAGATCTGTTCTTCCTTTATAAAGCATATGGAGTAAGCTCTCAGGATCTGGCGCAAGCACTAAATCATGCTCAGTAGAAAACCCCGACTTTTCTAGATAGTAATGACTAAAATATCCTCGTACTGTACTGACCCTTAACCCTCGAGCACTCTTTAAATCAAATAATGGAAACGATTTTTTTTTAAGTCCAATTAGATAAGCATCTGCGAAATAAACACTGCCTAGAAAATTGAATTCATTGCTACGTTGTGGCGTTTTTAATAAGGAGACCATCAAAGTATTTTTATCTGACTTAAACTCTTTGAACGCGCGAGCCTGTGGCATTATTTCAACACGCCCTTGACATTGACACTCACTCAATACTTTATCGACTAACTCAACTAAAAACCCTTTTGGCTGCTTTTTGTCGTCATTGAAATGCAAGGGGTAGAGATCTTCGGCGACAAAGCGCAAGGTTTCTGAAGACCACACACTATTGGAAAATGTAGCTAATAACATACAAAAAATTGCTGAACAAAAACGGGCCATAGTGCTTCATACCTCCTAACATGCTAGCTCACAATGCCAAAACTGTATCAGATTTACTAGCCTCATAGCAGAGTAATAATCCTTAGAGCGGCTTTATTAAACTCCTTTAGGCGATTTCTGATTACGTTGAAATCTTTTACGCCACTTACTAAGCGCCATAATGTTTAGTCTTCAAAAGCTCGCCCCAATGAAGATTAAACAATCATTTTATAGAGCTAAATAGTGCAGTCTTATCAATAGCACTTTATCGTTTGTACAAACGATTTTTATAATCTTTTACTCTGAGCCAAAGCTTGTTCCTGGCTTATTTACCACCTAACATAAATAAGCCTATTTCGGCTTTATTTAGAAGGAAACTGATCATGAAATTGAATAAAAAGAAGTTAAAGAACTTATCGAATGCAAAAACCATTGATAAAGTTGCGACTCCTAACATTGCAGGTGGGTTTGGTTTTTCAACGCCACAAGGTATTTGCCCTATGAGTTATTTCCCTACCTGTGAAAATGTGGACGCATGTCGAAGGTAACCTCTTCATAGACACAAAAAAAGGAAGTCGCAGCGACTTCCTTTTTTCGAACAATTAATCACTGGCAAACTGATTACTTGGGTAGTGCAATAAAATATAACAACTGCAATAGTGAGCCATGACAAATAGCTGCATCGGCGTTTTCAATCACTTTTGGTTTGCCATGAATAGCCACCCCTGTTCCCGCTTCTGCCATCATCACCAAATCATTGGCACCATCACCAATGGCAATGGTTTGTTGTTTCGCTAATCCAAGCTGAGTGCGCGTCTTTGCTAAAATATCAGCCTTTTTCTGAGCATCGACCACATCGCCTAATACTTTACCCGTTAAACGCGCATCTTTTATTTCCAGCTCATTGGCATAAAAAGCATCTAGCGACAGTGGTGCTTGCAGTGCTTCTGCAAACCAAGTGAAGCCACCCGATGCGAGTATTAACTGCCAGTTATGGGTTTTTAATGTATGACAAAGATCTTGAATGCCCTCCATCAGCGGTAGGTTATCTTTTAACTGTTGGATCAAAGACAATTCAATACCTTCAAGTTTCGCCACTCGCTGATACAAACTTTCGCTAAAACCCAATTGCCCAGCCATTGCCATGGCAGTCACGCTAGCAACCTCGTCATAAACGTCGGCTAAACGTGCTATTTCATCAATACACTCAATTTCTATCGCCGTAGAGTCCATATCCATAATGAGTAAACCTGGCTGGCTCAAACTGGCTGGCTTTGATAAATAGGCACCTTCAAAACCATGCTCGACAGCAAAACTGCGCAGCTGTTTTTTATATTCTTTCGAGTCATCAAACTGTGCTTTAACGTTAAACGCTAACGCGGGTGCTAATTGTGCTGCAGGCTGATATAGGCTTACTGCATTGATATTCGTCTTACCAATAAACTCAATGGCATATTGCAAAAAATGTGTGTTCGCTTGAGCACCAAAAAACACGATGAAATCTTCACCCAATGGCAATGATTCAGACGCTTGCTCGACTAAGTGATCATTTTCAATCTGATACCATTTTGCTAAGGTGCATAAATCAGTGAGTGAAAGTTGCGGTGTAAGGTTAAAGCGAATACCAGCCATTGTGAGCTCCAAATTTAGTAACAATGCATTTGTAACATCATTCCAAAAGGCTGTCAGCACTCAATATGGATACTATGAAAAATACACAAGCACTTGATTTGATAACGTCCACAAAAAACCGACGCTTGATCCGTTTAATCATTGCTGCAGCTTGCTTTATCACACTGACTTGGATTGCCTTTAATACCAGTTTTCGCTCTCATCAACTGTTACATAACCAAGCGCATCAAGCTGCCCGAAGTTTGGCACAGCAAACAGCATGGAACGCCAGCTATTCAATGCAAAGCCAAGAGCTCGATAAGTTAGAAAAACTGACCAAGAATTTGGCCAAAGATCCCTACGTGTTAGGCGCTGCTATTTATGACCACCAAGGGCAACTCTTAACTAAAAGTGAAGGATTTCAAGCCGAGCCACTCAATCAAGGCATTGCAAAACAATTACCGGGGATCAGCAAATTAAAAGATGCCATCGTGTTACCCATTCTTGATGCGGATGATAAGCCCCTTGGCTTTGTAAATATGGTGTACTTAACCCAAGATGCCATGAGTGAAAGTCATCATCACTTTCACGAACTCGGTCGTATGGTGTTGCTGATGTTGATCATTACCTGTGTATTCACTTGGCAATTAGGGCGCGCGTTAAAACGTTGGGAAGTAAAGCGTCAAATATTAAAAAGCGAACAAGACGACGCATAAACTTGTTTGGCAATCTCAGACTCTGACTCACTGCGAATTGCTACTAGGCAATCAAATACTGCTTTAAGGCGTTCAGGTAAGTTTATCTGCCCTTGATAACCCGCAAGCGGCATTGAAGGCGCGTCAGTCTCAAGCACTAAGCTATCGAGTGGCACTAGTGCCAAAGCTTGTTTGGTTTTGTTGGCACGTTCATAGGTTATCGTGCCCCCCACGCCAAGTTTAAAACCCAGTTTGATATACGCTTGCGCTTGTTGCAGTGAGCCACTAAAAGCATGGATCACCCCACCCCATTTTGGCTGTACTTGCTTAAATGCTTGCATAATCAAATGATGGCTTTGCCTATGATGCACGATTAGCGGCAGCGACAACTCATTCGCAAGTTTTATATGCTTTGCAAAAAGCGTTTGCTGCTTTTCAATATCTGCAATACTCGCATCAATACCACACTCACCAATCGCCACCAGCTGCTCTCGATGTTCAATCGCCAAACTTTTCAGTTGTTCAAAATCACCATCTTGATGCTCAGCCATAAAATACGGATGAAGACCGAAAGCAATATAAACTCCAGGGTTGTGCAGTTTAAAACTCAGTAATGCTCCACTTTGTTTTGATGTGACCCCAGGTACAACAAAACCATGAATACCAAGCTGATTTGCACGGTAAACATGGTTTTGCAAGTCACCTTTAAACTCCTCGAAGTCAAGGTGACAGTGGGTGTCTATGAATTGCATATTGAAGCGAAGCTTAAGGATTTAATCTTTCAATAGCCCAGCTGCCATCGGCTTGTTTCACATACATAAAGCGGTCATGTAAGCGGTGCTCGCCACCTTGCCAAAATTCAATTTTAGTTGGCTCAACACAATAGCCGCCCCAAAAGTCTGGCAGTGGAATATCGCCTTTAGCAAACTTTGACTTCATGCTGTTAAAGGTTTGCATTAGCGCTTGACGCGATGACACCGGACGAGACTGTTGTGACGCCCAAGCTGCGAGTTGGCTCTCTTTTGGACGAGATAAGAAATACTTTGCTACAGCGCTTGTAGGCAGTGGCCTTGCTTCACCATACACAATCACTTGACGTTCTATGGCATGCCATGGGAAGTGTAAAGAAATCTTGTTATTGCTCTTTAACTCTTGTGCCTTGCGTGAGCCCGTATTGGTGAAAAATACGAAGCCATTTTCATCCAAATGTTTAAGCAACACGATGCGCTGTGAAGGCTGGCCGGTTTCATCAACCGTTGCTACAACCATGGCTGTCGGATCATTACTAAACTTGGCTTCAACCGCTTGTTTTAGCCAAGCCTCAAATTGCACAATAGGGTCATCTGCTAGCGTGTCACGCTGCAAACCACCTTGGGTATACTCGCGGCGAATGTCTTCTAATTTCATATTCGTTCCTTACTCGTTAACCTGAGCTTAGGTTAATAACAATCTGCTCTTAATTGGGTATAAAAAAGGCCGCAACAACATGCTGTTGCGCGGCCTATAAAACTCATTCAGTGAATGAAACAGATTACATCTGCTCCATCACTTCGATGCCCAGAAGGTCTAGACCGGTACGCAGCGATTTAGCCACTAAGTTACATAGTAGTAAACGGCTTTCACGCACATCAGCCGCCACATCATCTTTTAAGATTGGGCACGCTTCGTAGAATGTCATATACAGGCTCGCAAGCTCATATAAGTAACCACATAATACGTGTGGAGTCGCTTCGCTGATCATCAGATCAAGCACTTCTTCAAGCTGAAGTAGTTTTAACGCCAATGCTTTTTCTTGCGGCTCAACAATGTTGATGCTGCCAGCAAGGTTTGCACTGTCTACACCCGCTTTACGGAAAATGCCACTTACACGCGTGTAAGCGTACTGTAAGTAAGGTGCGGTTGCGCCTTCAAAGCTCAGCATTGTGTCCCAGTTGAAGATATAGTCACTGGTACGGTGCTTAGATAAGTCAGCGTATTTAACTGCGCCAATACCCACTTTACGCGCGATTTCGCTGCGCTCTTCTTCGCTTAATTCAGCTGTACGGTCAGCAATTTTATCTGCTGCACGGCTTACTGCTTCTTCAAGTAGGTCTGCAAGTTTAACTGTGCCACCCGTACGAGTTTTGAATGGTTTACCATCATCACCCATCATAGTGCCGAACAGGCTTGGCTCGTAGCTGGTTTTATCTTTTAACAGACCCGCTTTACGTGCTGTGATCTCAACTTGGTTGAAGTGTAAGCCCTGACGTGCATCTACAAAAATTAAGATACGGTCAACGTCTAGTTCGTTTGAACGGTAGTCACAAGCTGCAAGGTCAGTCGTTGAATATAAGAAACCGCCACCTGACTTTTGAACGATGAACACTGATGGCTCGCCATCTTTGTTCGCAAGCTCATCAAGGAATACTACTTGCGCACCTTGGTCTTCAACTGCGATGCCTTTTTCTTTAAGTAGCTCAATCACGCCTTGAAGACGGTCGTTATAAGCGCTTTCAGCTTTAATATCGTCACGGCCAAGTGTAACGTTTAATCTTGCGTATACTTCTTCAGAGTGTTTAACCGACGTGTCGATAAACATCTGCCAAAGTTTCTTACAGTGCGCGTCGCCACCTTGTAGTTTAACGACATAGTCACGTGCTTTGTCAGCAAAGCCTTCTTCATCATCGAAACGCTTTTTCGCGTCACGGTAGAAGCTTTCAAGGTCAGCAAGTGCTACTTTTTCAAGATCTACGCCCTGCTCAAGTAAATCTTCAAGGTGTGCGATAAGCATACCGAACTGAGTACCCCAGTCACCCATATGGTTTTGACGAATAACCGTATCACCACGAAATTCAAGGGTACGTACAACCGCATCACCAATGATGGTAGAACGCAAGTGACCCACGTGCATTTCTTTTGCAAGGTTTGGTGAAGAGTAATCAACCACAACTTTATGCGGGTTTGCGTGTTCAGCAACACCAAGTTTTGCATCTTGGTTTGCCGCTTCTAGGCTAGCAGCTAAAAACTCAGGCTTTAGGTGAATGTTAATGAAACCTGGGCCTGCAATTTCCGTTTTTGCAGCAAGATCGGCAACGTCTAAATTGTCGATAATCTTTTGTGCAAGTTCACGCGGGTTGGTTTTTAATGCTTTTGCAGCGCCCATTGCGCCATTGATTTGATAATCACCAAATTGCGGACGAGTAGATTGTGTAACCGCTGGGTTTGTGCCTTCAGGAATGCCCGCAGCGTGCATCGCCGCGTTAGCTTTTTCAATTAATAGAGTTTTGATATTCATTTTTTATCCTGTAACCCTTGCCAGCCTTCAATGCCAGCAAGGTTAAATTCGATTCAATTTAAGCGTTTATTAGTGTTCACGTGTATGGTGGAACTGAACATCAGGATAGCGTTCCATCGATAAGTTTAAGTTTACACGGCTTGGTGCAATGTAAGTTAAGTTATCACCACCATCAAGGGCTAAGTTAGCTTCACACTTACGTTTAAACTCAGCCATTTTCTTATCGTCGTCGCAGGTTACCCAACGCGCTGTTTGTACCGACACACTCTCGTAGATTGCATCCACGTTATATTCCGCTTTCAAACGGGCAACAACCACATCAAACTGCAGCACACCAACCGCACCTACGATTAGGCTATTATTTTGTAATGGTCTAAATACCTGTACCGCACCTTCTTCTGAAAGCTGAACTAGGCCTTTTAATAACTGCTTTTGCTTAAGAGGATCTTTCAAGCGAATGCTACGGAATAACTCTGGCGCGAAGTTTGGAATACCACTGAACTTAAGCTTCTCACCTTGAGTAAAAGTATCACCGATTTGGATTGTACCGTGGTTATGCAAACCTATGATGTCACCGGCAAAGGCTTCTTGCGCACGTTCACGGTCACCGGCCATGAAAGTAACCGCGTCAGAAATACTGACTTTTTTGCCAATACGTACGTGGTCCATTTTCATACCTTGGGTATATTTACCCGATACAATACGCATGAATGCGATACGGTCTCGGTGTTTCGGGTCCATGTTCGCTTGAATTTTAAATACGAAGCCTGAGAACTTTTCTTCTTCTGCTTTGACTTCACGCTCTTCTGTTTGACGTGGCATTGGCGTTGGCGCCCACTCAGTCAAACCGTCAAGCATGTGGTCAACACCGAAGTTACCTAATGCAGTACCAAAGTAAACTGGCGTTAGCTCACCTGATAAAAATAGGTCGTGATCAAATTCGTTTGATGCGCCAATTACTAACTCTAATTCTTCACGAAGCTGTTCGGCTAATTCATCACCGATCTCTGCATCTAAGTCTGGGTTATCTAAGCCCTTAATGATGCGTTTTTCTTGGATGGTATGACCTTGACCGGTTGCATATAGAATCGTTTCATCACGGTGAATGTGATACACACCTTTAAACTCTTTACCACAACCAATTGGCCAAGTGATAGGCGCACACATGATGTTAAGTTCAGTTTCAACTTCGTCCATTACTTCCATTGGGTCACGGATGTCACGGTCAAGCTTGTTCATGAACGTCACGATTGGCGTGTCACGTAAGCGCGTTACTTCCATTAGTTTACGTGTACGGTCTTCTACACCTTTCGCTGCATCGATCACCATCAGGCATGAGTCAACGGCTGTCAGTGTACGATAAGTATCTTCAGAGAAGTCTTCGTGTCCCGGAGTATCTAGCAGATTCACCAAAGCATCGTTATACGGGAACTGCATCACAGAGGTTGTAACAGAGATACCACGCTCTTTTTCCATTTCCATCCAGTCAGACTTAGCGTGCTGGTTTGAACCACGGCCTTTTACTGTACCGGCTTTTTGTAAAGCCTTTCCGAATAAAAGTACTTTTTCTGTGATGGTGGTTTTACCCGCATCCGGGTGCGAGATAATCGCGAAAGTCCGTCTTTTCGAGACTTCCTGAGGAATTGAAGCGTTTGACATCGATTAAAATCTTCTCTTAAGTTGAGCACAGCACAAGTAAAATGAAATTACTTGCCCTGCTCAGGCTGTGAATATCAGTTAATCGACTATTTTCGCTTATCTTGCCAAGATACTCAATCGTGCAGCGGTTTTTATAACAACTTTTTCTTTTTAAATAGTTAAGTTTTTTCTGTTTGCAAACCTAATTGCACCATGTCGCATTGTTCATCACTTGAACGGCTGTAAACAACAGTGATCTGATAAAATACAAAACCGCCCATAACCAAATGCGAAACCGCTAAACCAATAAATAATCCCATATTGCCAAATAGGTTAATCCCCAACACAGCCAAGAATGGGATAAGCAATAGACGGTGACAAGACAAAAACACCATGGCTTGTTTACTCTTGCCCATGGCATTTAAACAAGAGACATACACCATAGACATACCTAAGCCGACATAACTAATGGGCAAGAATTGAATGAAGTATTTTAACAAGGTAATTTGCTGACAATCGGGGCAGATCCCAGCAAATAGCTGTGACTGAAATAGATAAAGCAAGACGGCTATCACACATTGCATAGTAACAATGAGATAAAACGCACTTTTTAAAATACTCACAGCACGTTTTTTATTATTCGACCAATAATTGACGCCGACTATTGCAGGCAATGAAGCGGTCAGCACCATAGGGATCAATAAAGCCAATGCTTCTATTTTAAAGGTTAAAGCAAATACTGCGATAAAAGCCGCATCAAACTGGCTGGCGATATAAGTTAATAGCGCAAGAGAGCATGCAGGCATTATCTGCTGGCAAATAATGAGTACCGTATCTAAATTGCCATTTACTGCTTTGCTTGATGAAAATAAACTCGATTTATGCCTAATGAACACAAGACTTAAACCAATCACTGCAAATAGAACATCAACAAAAGCATGCAACTCGCCGAGAGAGCTTAGCAAATAAAGCTCGCTTTGCTGAGCTAATACTAACAACCCAATTGATTTACACATCATCCAAAGCAATAAATACAGTGCCGAGTACCAACAATCATTTAGCGCTCTGAGCGCGCTGCTAACTTGCCAAATAATCACTAGAGCAAAGAGTGTGCTGATCCGCACTGTTAAAAACGACATGATCTCTGAAGTAAACTCGGCAGACGGCACGTCCGATAAACTACTCAACCACTCAGCTAAACCAAATAAGGCAAGCACTTCGTCTAATGTAAGCAATAAGAAGATAGATACAGCGGCGCTGGCAAAGACTCCAAAGCGAATATGAGCAAGCAATCCTTTATTTTGCTGCTCGACCAATTGCACCATCGCCATATTTGTTCGAACCGACAAGGCAACAGCAAAAGCCATCAAGATTACAAGTAAAGGCTGGGCATACCCGTAGAGCTGTAGTAGCTGCTCATTAGTATTGGCTATCACCGACGATTCGGCTAGATCGTAGGCCAGTAGAAAACAAATCGCTGGCAATAAAATAGCGGTGGTTTTTCTTAATAGCTGCCAAGGCGATGCACTTAGATAACACAAAGTTTGACTCTGCTGCATAGTATCAATCCATTTCTTACGTCTTAAACTAAGACCACTAACCAAGGTTTTTATTACAAAATAACTTTCAGTGTTTGTAACAAAGTATGTGTTTAGTGTTCGAGCTAAGACGTTTTTTAATTTAGATTTATCCTAAAAGCAGGGCTAAAAGAAAGCAGGTAAACTTTTGTAAAACTTATTGCCCTCCTTAAGTAGCTCAACCCTTATGTTGCATAGAAAAACTTGCGATTTAAATACAAATAACTGACACTCAGCTCCCTTAAAAGGAGTGCGCTATGCAAGTCACCAAATCGTCTATTTTTGAAAATCATCTCGCGCTTGAACTCGTGGTGCTTGAGTTCGATGCAGAGAGCTTTGTGCCTCAAAGTTTCGAACAATTTAAACAGCCTCTCCCTGAGCGCATAAAAAAAGCCGTTCATAAACGCCAAGCTGAATATTTGGCAGGCCGGATTTGTGCCACTCAGGCATTAACAGCACTGAATTTTGAAAACCCAATAGTCCATACCGCAGATGATAGAGTGCCAATTTGGCCGACTGGTACCTTTGGTTCAATTACCCATACCAAGGGCATTGCTGCTGCGATAGCTGGTTTGCAAAATCGCGCCACAGCCGTAGGTATTGATGTCGAAAAATTGATGAAAGATAGTCAAGAGACAAAACTGCAAACGCACATATTACGAGATGACGAAAAAACGCAATTTCATGAACTTGGTAAGCAAGTAACACACCCCTTAAGTGTTATTTTTTCTGCCAAAGAAAGTATTTATAAAGCCCTCTACCCTTTTGTGAAAAAATATTTTGGCTTCGATAAAGCAAAGTTAATTGCATTTAACGAGACTGTTTTAACTTTTAAAATAATGCATAACTTAAGCAAACAAGTACAAACAGGTTTAGAAGTTAATGTTTACTATCAAATTATAGATGACCTTGTATTCACTCAATGTTTATTTGAAGCAAAATAGTTGCTTTATTAAACAAGTATGAACATAGCGCATATGACTTGTTAAAAAAGCTGCATTGTCTTAGGATTAGATACTTGGGCTTTGTTCCATTATGCTAACAAGAAGAACATTTAGGACGTTATTTAAATCGCATGAAAACCAGCAAGTTAAGTATAAAATTATTATGGTACATCACTCCATTAGTGATTTTACCTTTGCTGTTTTTAGGTGGTTTCACCTTGACTAACGTTACTAGTTCAACACAAAAACAAGCAAAGCTCACTGTAAGTCGATTTGTTGAACAGCAGCATCAGAAGATGTTCAACTATATTGAGATTTATCAGTCAACCACCAAACTGCTCTCAACTTCTCCTGTATTAAGCGATTTTCTCGCAATAGATTTTGAAACACCTTTTGAAAAAACCGCTCGGCTTGGCGCTTTAATGGATGTATTTGCAAGTTACAGTGATGCCTACCCTGACATATTAAGCATTAACCTAGTTTCACCAGAGGGTGAATCAAAAGCGTACTATGCGAATAATTTAAATCAGGCACCACAAAGTTATCCGTTTTTTGAGCAAGTAAAAAGTAGCAGTATGCGGCAGCAGAAATTCATGGTGCCGACTGAAAACAACACCACACATATTTATCTTGTACAGCAAATTTTCAGTGTTGATTACCAGCTCAAAAGACCAAAACAACAAGGCTACATCATAGTTCAAGTTGACCCGTCAGTAATTCACTCAAGTATCTTAGAGTCTCCATACAATAATACCTTAAACTTATTGGTTACTCGGCAGGGTGAAATCTTGTTCAGCTCAGACCCGAGTCTGTATGCACAATCATTGAACAACGAAGAAACTCAAAAAATACAAGCAACCGCTGAGCGCAGTACGCTGAAGTCAATTAAATTGTCTAGCGTCGATAACATAGAGCGGATGGTTTATGCTGTTCAGCTTAGTGGCGGATATTATTATTTATCGAGCATTCCGAAAGCGCTGCTGTATCAATCAGGTAAAGCAATTAGTTTGATCACTGCTTTGATTGTCATTTTGTCGGTGATAACTCTCCCTATCTTGATTTTTATAGTGGTAAGGAACCTACTTTTAAACCCAATTGAATTACTAGGTGCTGCCAGCCATAAGGTCGGTGATGGTAATTTATCAGTCTCTTTACCTGAACAAAGCAACGATGAAGTTGGACTTTTATTTAGAGACTTCAACCACATGGTAAAACAGATCAGAGATTCTCAATCTGAACTTAAAACCTATAAGTTACACCTAGAAGAAATGGTTGATGTCCGTACTGAGGAACTTGAACAAACAAATCAACAACTCGAAATTGCTATTAGGGAAGCTGAGCAAGCGAGTGATTTAAAAAGTCGTTTCTTAGCCAATATGAGTCATGAGATCCGCACCCCTCTGACTGCGATTATGGGTTTCACCGAGCAGTTGATCATCAACCCGCAAGCGACCGCGAATCGAAACCACTTAAGCACGGTACTGCGAAACTCAAAGCACTTGTTAGAGCTGATAAATAACATACTCGATTTATCAAAAATCGAAGCTGAAAAGCTTGATGTAGAGCATCGCCCATTCAAACTTCAGCCTTTACTTGAAGATGTTGAGTCGATCATCGCGCCACTAGCACAAGAAAAACAGCTATCTTTTTCTATGGACTACCAATTTCCGTTGCCGCGCTCCATTTACAGTGATATTACTCGCTTAAAACAAATCTTATTAAACATTACCACCAACGCAGTGAAGTTTACCGAGTATGGTGGCATACGTTTAAGCGTTCGATTTATTCACCAAAGTCAAAGCGTTGAGTTTTTCATCGAAGATACTGGTATCGGCATGTCTGATAGTGAAATCAAACGTGTCTTTAAACCTTTCGAGCAGGCTGATAGCACCACCACACGCCGCTTCGGCGGTACCGGTTTAGGCCTTTGTATTTCCAAGAATTTAGCGCAGCTACTTGGTGGTGATGTAGAAGTTTTGAGCGAACAAGGTATGGGCAGTAAGTTTACTATTCGAGTTCTAGCAAACTTCCCGAACGGTGATTACCAACTTATCAATAAGTTGGAGGAGTCTGCGCACATTCCCGATGCTTCACAAGAGCTTGCAGCAACCCAATTTGATGCCAATATTCTACTCGCCGAAGATAACCCTGATAACCAAGAGCTGATCTGTCTACTGCTTGATGCATGGGGAATTAAGCCAGACATAGCTAATAATGGCGCTGAAGCAGTTGAGAAAGCGCTAGTTAATGATTACCAACTGATTTTGATGGATATGCAAATGCCTGTCATGGGTGGCCTAGAAGCCACAGAAATGCTCCGGCATGCGGCCTATGATGGCCCTATCATCGCCCTCACTGCGAATGTCATGAAGCATGATGTTGAGTCTTACCTTGCTGCTGGCTGTGATGCAACCTTGGCAAAACCAATCGATAAGAAGCAACTTGGCCAAGTACTTTTAGAGCACCTACAGATCCAGGCCGCGAGTCAATCTAAGTGGGATTCTCTATTAGCCAGTGAAAAGTTTGTACAAATAAACAAAAATTACATGGAAAAGCTGCCTGACTATCTTAAACAAGTGCAACACTATTATGATAATCAGGAGTGGGAGTCGCTCAGAGCGCTTGCTCATAGCTTAAAAGGTAGTGCCGGCTGCTTTGGCTTTATGAACATTCACAGCGCTGCTGAAGAGCTTGAAAATAGCTTAATGACCAATCAGCAGGCTCAGTGGCAGTATACGCAATTGAATCTATGTGAAGCCATCAAGTACACCTTGGCACAACAGCAGCAAACTGTGAATTAAATGCTTTTAAAAGAAGCTTCTCGCCATTAACACTGCGTGCTCTTTACCCTCTTTCGCTGGGTAATAGTTTTTCCGTAAACCCACTTCTGAAAAATCGAACTTTTGATAAACCGCAATCGCGCTTAGGTTTGACTCTCTTACTTCTAAGAAACAGTTTTCTGCTTGGCGTTCTTGCGCCTGCTCCAGCAAGTGAACCATCAGTTGTTTCGCATAACCCTGCCCTTGGTACTGGGGGGCGACGCAAATATCCATCAAAGTATGATCAGGCCCAACCTGCTCGGCAATATAAAAACCAACCAATTCATCACCTAACAATAAACCCGCATTGTAGTATCGACCACCTAAACAGGATTGCATGGTTTTAGCACTCCAAGGGAAGCTATGGCACGCCTCTTCAATATTCATAATGCTTTCAAGCGGCATGTCATTAAGCAAGCCCGTAACTATTTTAGTTGTCATGTAATAACTTCCATAACGCACGTTTGTGCTCAACCGTGAGGTTCACCGAAGGCAGAGTAAGAACATTGTTCTGCAGCTTGACGCTATCGCCCTTTATTATTTCAGCAAAGCCTGAGGGCTGTAGCAATAATAAATCAGCATGTAATTGATAAGGTAGGGTTAGTAACTCATGTTGCCCAGTATGCAGCTCAGAAGGCATATCACTGTGATCAGCCGAAGTCGTTTCAGACTCAGATGTCTCTGGAGCAAAATGTGAATTGAGTTTAAGTGGTGTAATACCTAAAACATCAGCATGCAATGCGCGCATAGTTAAATCTTGAAGAATTTTTTTGAGAATATAAAGGTTTGTAGCAGAGAAAGCAAAGTAAGAAGTGGCAGGGGCGGCAGGACTCGAACCCGCAACCATCGGTTTTGGAGACCGCTGTTCTACCAATTGGAACTACGCCCCTGCAATGACGTCGCATTATAGAGAGGTTTTTTTAAAGGTAAAGTAAAAATTTCAAAAAAACGTTCAACTGCGGCTTTAATAAACAAAAAGGCGAATATTTTACCTATTCGCCTTTTTAATCATCAAATTAGCAATGAACTACTTGCTCATTATTCCCATTCGATGGTTGCTGGTGGCTTACCAGAAATATCGTAAACCACGCGTGAGATACCATCGATCTCGTTAATGATGCGGTTTGATACCAGACCTAAGAAATCATAAGGTAGGTGTGACCAACGCGCTGTCATAAAGTCGATTGTTTCTACACAACGAAGTGATACTACCCAGTCGTATTTACGTGCATCACCCATTACGCCAACCGATTTAACCGGTAGGAATACCGTGAATGCTTGCGATACTTTGTGGTAGATGTCTGCTTTATGTAGTTCTTCAATGAAGATAGCGTCTGCACGACGAAGTAAGTCACAGTATTCTTTCTTAATTTCACCTAGTACACGTACACCTAAACCTGGACCTGGGAATGGGTGACGGTAAAGCATGTCGTAAGGTAAACCTAACTCAAGACCAATCTTACGTACTTCATCTTTAAATAACTCACGAAGCGGCTCAACTAGACCCATTTCCATATCGTCAGGTAGACCACCTACGTTATGGTGAGACTTGATCACGTGTGCCTTACCTGTTTTAGAAGCCGCTGACTCGATCACGTCTGGGTAAATTGTACCTTGTGCTAACCATTTCGCATTTTTCAGCTTTTTAGACTCAGCATCGAACACGTCAATGAACGTATGGCCGATTGCTTTACGCTTATCTTCT
The DNA here is from genome assembly GCF_056158285.1 of Pseudoalteromonas sp. AWM4_233. Classification (NCBI taxonomy): domain Bacteria; kingdom Pseudomonadati; phylum Pseudomonadota; class Gammaproteobacteria; order Alteromonadales; family Pseudoalteromonadaceae; genus Pseudoalteromonas; species Pseudoalteromonas sp. AWM4_233. The sequence continues at coordinate 2,809,705 of NZ_JBSWSZ010000001.1, forward strand.
GGATCTGAAAGACCAGCTAGGTCATTTAAGAACTGCTCTTCAGCATCTACTTTGATGATGTTAAGACCGAACTTATCACCAAACATTTCCATTACTTGCTGACCTTCGTTCAAACGAAGTAGACCGTTATCAACGAATACACAGGTTAGCTTCTTACCAATTGCACGGTGGATAAGCATGGCTACAACTGATGAATCAACACCACCAGATAGGCCTAGGATAACTTCGTCATCACCTACTTTTTCTTTGATTTTAGCAACGGCATCTTCAATAATTTGCGATGGAGTCCATAGCTTTTCACAGTCACAGATATCAATAACAAAACGTTCTAACAGGCGCTGACCTTGCTGTGTATGCGTTACTTCAGGGTGGAATTGAACACCGTAAAAACGCTTTTCTTCCCAAGACATAGCCGCGTGAGGACATGTATCAGTTTTAGCTGAAGTTACAAATGTTTCTGGAACTTCAATTACTTTGTCGCCGTGGCTCATCCACACGTCTAGGAAATCAGAACCATTCTCGATGTGATCTTGAATGTCTTCAAATAGTTTACAGTTACCTAGTTTTTCAACACGTGCGTAACCGAACTCTTTCTTGTCTGAGCTTTCAACTAGGCCGCCTAACTGCATCGCCATAGTCTGCATGCCGTAACATACGCCTAATACTGGCACGCCAGCATTAAATACATACTCAGGTGCACGCGGACTGTTTTCTTCTGTCGTTGACTCTGGGCCACCAGATAAAATAATACCTTGTGGGTTGAATTCACGGATCTGTTCTTCCGTTACGTCCCAAGCCCAAAGCTCACAGTAAACACCGATTTCACGAACACGGCGCGCGATAAGCTGCGTGTACTGAGAACCGAAATCTAAGATCAAAATGCGGGAATCGTGGATGTCTTTGCTCATTGATAATCTCGTTGGTTAGAAAACGATAAGTTTAGTAAAGCACAAAAACGAACTTTACCTAAATTAAGAAGGGCTAGCCTGAGCTAGCCCAATTTTTAATATGCGTTGCGCATTAACCCATACGGTAGTTAGGCGCTTCTTTGGTGATCTGCACGTCGTGAACGTGTGACTCACCCATACCTGCAGACGTTACTTTAACAAACTGAGGTTTTGTATTTAGTTCAGCAATCGTTGCACAGCCAGTTAAGCCCATTGCACTACGGATACCACCCACTTGCTGGTGAATAATCGTTGCGATAGGACCTTTATATGCAACACGACCTTCGATACCTTCAGGTACCAATTTGTCTGCTTCATTTGATTTTTGGAAGTAACGGTCTGACGAACCTTCTTTTTGGTTCATTGCACCCAAGCTACCCATACCTCGGTAAGACTTGTAGTAACGACCTTGGTAAAGCTCAACTTCACCTGGAGACTCTTCAGTACCTGCAAGCATAGAACCAACCATCACGCATGATGCACCAGCCACAAGTGCTTTTACGATATCACCAGAGAAACGGATACCACCATCAGCAATCACAGGGATGTCACGACCTTTTAAACCTTCAACAGCATCAGAGATAGCGGTAATTTGCGGTACACCACAGCCTGTTACAATACGAGTAGTACAAATAGAACCTGGGCCAATACCAACCTTAACTGCATCAGCACCTGCATCAGCTAACGCAATCGCGCCTTCAGCTGTAGCAACGTTACCGGCAACGATTTGTAAATCTGGGTATGCTTCACGTGTTGCTTTAACACGGTCAATTACGCCTTGAGAGTGACCGTGTGAAGTATCGATAAGCAATACATCAACACCCGCTTCAACAAGGGCTGCGATACGCTCATCAGTACCTGCACCCACACCAACAGCTGCACCTACACGTAAACGACCTTGCTCGTCTTTACATGCATTCGGCTTTTCTTGTGCTTTTTGGTAGTCCTTAACTGTGATCATGCCTTTTAATGCAAACGCATCATCAACTACTAGGATTTTTTCAATGCGGTGCTCGTGCATCAGACCTAAGATCTCTTCACGTGCAGCACCTTCTTTTACCGTTACAAGATCGGCTTTCTTCGTCATTACTGAAGAAACAGGCTTATCTAGTTGCGTTTCAAAACGCATATCACGGCTAGTTACGATGCCTTCTAGTTGATTATTCTCACCAACCACAGGGAAACCTGAGAAACCTTTCTCATGTGCAAGCTCCAGCGCACCTTCAATTGTCAGGTCAGCTGTCACAGTGACAGGGAAAGATACGATACCCGCTTCGTAAGCTTTAACCTTACGAACATTTCTCGCTTGCTCTTCAATGGTCATGTTCTTATGAACAAAACCAATGCCGCCTTCTTGTGCTAGTGCAATAGCAAGACGCGCTTCTGTTACAGTGTCCATTGAAGCAGAAACAAGCGGTAGGTTTAAATCAATACCACGCGTTAAACGCGTTTTTAAATCAGCGGTATGAGGTAATACAGTTGAGTGTGCAGGGATGAGTAGCACATCATCGAAAGTTAGGGCTTCTTTTGCAATTCTTAGCATGTTTGCGGTATCTCTCACGTGGAATTGAGTAATAGGAATTGCGTGCGAATTTTATCAGCGTTGCTGTAGTGAGTAAATCTTTTTTTCAAAAAATATGCTAAAGTTTCGCGGTAATTTTTTCAGAGGCCAATGATGACATTCTCAGTTTCTTCAGCTCCAAAACACCAAGTTTATTCAGTTTCAAAGCTAAATAAAGAAATTCGCGGCATTTTAGAGCAAGGTTTTGCTTCTTTAAGGTTAACCGGGGAAATCTCCAACTTTGTTGCACCGGCATCTGGCCATTGGTATTTCTCTTTAAAAGATGACAAAGCACAAATTAAGGCTGCCATGTGGCGAGGAAACAACCGCTACAGCAAGTACAGACCCAATAATGGTGCCCAAGTGGTTGTCACAGCACGCGTCTCAGTGTATGAACCCCGCGGTGAATATCAACTAATTGTTGAACATATGGAACCTGCAGGTGAAGGCCAACTGAAACAACAATTTGAAGCGCTCAAGTTACAACTTGCTGCTGAGGGACTATTTAGCAGTGCATATAAACAACCTCTGCCAACACAAATAAGAAAAGTAGGTGTGGTTACCTCTGCCACTGGCGCTGCAATTAAAGACATCTTGACAGTAATGAAGCGTCGCGCTCCACAACTTGAAGTTATCGTTTATCCAACTCAAGTTCAAGGCAGCGATGCTCACCTGCAAATTGCAGAGAAAATTCGTTTGGCAAATATCCGAAATGAAGTCGACGTACTGATTGTGGGCCGTGGCGGCGGCTCATTAGAAGATTTATGGTGCTTTAACGAAGAGCATCTAGCCCGCGAGATATTTGCCAGTCGTTTACCTATTATTAGTGCTGTGGGTCACGAAATAGATACCACCATTTCGGATTATGTTGCTGATTTAAGAGCCCCTACTCCATCAGCAGCCGCTGAACTAGTCAGCCCAGATCAACATGCGATTAAAAAACACATTATTGAAAAGTACGCACGCTTAAGTCATTTAATGCTGAGTAAAATCAAAGAAGCGAAGCAAACTAACAATGCGCTACTACAACGACTCAAGCTACAGCATCCCAATAGTCAACTCCAGCAACAAGCACAGCGTTTAGACGAGCTTTCAATGCGATTGCAACGTGGCGTGCATGCTCAGCTCAATCAAAAAAATAACCAACTGAGTTTGCTGCAACAAAGGTTTCAACATCAACACCCTGAACGTCGACTTTCTCAATCAAAAGATGCGCTACAGCAGTTAGAGCAAAGATTATTGAATGCACAAAATAAAAACCAACAGTCCGCAGAGCAACAGCTAGCCATGCTAGCAGCAAGACTTGAAAGCGTTAGCCCACTGAGCGTGTTAGCGAGAGGTTATTCCATCACCAAAAAAGGCGAGAGTGTAGTGAAATCGATTGAACAAGTAAAAGCGGGAGAAACACTTGTTACTCAAGTCCATGATGGTGAAATTCACACCACAGTGAATCACACCCTAGAAACAACAAAGGCTGCACAGTAGCAGCCTTTATTTCCATTTATATGCTGTTTATAGCATAGCGCTGGTATACGATTCGTTTTCTAAAGACACGTCATCTTCTAAGAAATTTTGATCCATCGATTCTGCAGGACAAGGACAATTCGGCTTACCAACCACTTTTGCCGGAATACCCACAACAGTTGTATGTGGCTCCACTGGGTTTAACACCACTGAACCAGCACCAATACGTGCGCCTTCTCCGACTTCGATATTACCTAATACTTTTGCTCCTGCCCCAATCAATACACCCGCTCTGATTTTTGGGTGGCGATCGCCTTGTTCATTACCTGTACCACCGAGTGTTACAGATTGTAAGATTGAAACATTGTCCTCGATTACCGCGGTTTCACCAATTACGATACCAGTTGCGTGGTCAAACATAATGCCATGACCGACTTTACAAGCAGGATGGATATCAACGCCAAAAACTTCAGAGGTACGGCTTTGGATGAAACGTGCGAGCTCTTTGCGGTTCTGACGCCAGAGGCAATGTGCAAGTCTGTGTGCTTGGATTGCATGAAAACCCTTCAAGTTCAAAATAACAGTTAAATAACTATCGGCAGCAGGGTCACGATCTTTAACTGCTTTTATGTCATGGGCAACATGGGTCAACATTCTGTCGCAGTCAACAAAGGCTTGGTCAAACAATTCGCGTATTGTAAAAGCCGATACCACCGCATCCGCAAGCTTGTTTGCAACAATAAAACTTAACGCAGAGCCTAAACACTCGTGATTTAACACACTCGAGTAAACATGACTTGCCAAAAGAGGCTCTCTACTTACTAACTCTGTTGCTTCTTGGCGAAGCTGCTGCCAAATTTCATGACGCATAAACATACCTTACAGACTGACATTAGGCGGATTGTAACGGTTACATAAACCGTACGACCAGAAAATGCTGGGAACATCTTCTACTTACTTATAACAAACTGCACTAAAACAGGCAATTTGCGAAAGGTTTGCATTCACTTCAAAACAAGAGAAAACACAATCCAGAAACAAAAATGCCACTTATCACTAAGTGGCATTCATTAAGCTTAAAGCTTAATTATTTTAGTACTTCAGCAACTGCTTTCGAGAAGTACTCAATGTTAGCTTGGCTCACGCCTGCAACATTTACACGGCTAGAACCCACAATATAGATTGCGTATTCTTTTTGTAGACGCTCGATTTGCTCTTTATTAATACCTAAGAAAGAGAACATGCCGTTTTGCTTATCAATGAAAGAGAAGTCCTGTGCTACACCTTGAGCCGCTAAGCTATCTTTGATTAATGTACGTAGACCATTGATACGGTTACGCATTTCATCAAGCTCATCATGCCACTCTTGTGTTAGTTCTGTACTACCTAAAATCGTATTTACGATATCTGCACCATGTGCTGGCGGCATTGAGTAAATACTACGAACAACACTTAATAATACCGAGTTAGAAATATCAGCATTTGCGCTGTCTTTAGCAATGATTGAACATGCACCGATACGCTCACGGTAAAGACCAAAATTCTTAGAACATGAAGAACAAATAATCAGCTCATCAACTGCATCTGCTAGTAAACGCAAGCCTTTTGCATCTTCGTCAAGGCTTGCACCAAAACCTTGGTAAGCAATATCGATTAACGGGGTGAAGCCCACTTCTTTTGCAAGTTCAGCAACTATTTTCCACTGCTCTTCGTTTAAATCCATACCACTTGGGTTGTGACAACAAGCATGTAAAAGAACCACGTCGCCTTTAGGTACTTGTTTAAGCGTGTCGATCATTTCATCGAACAACAAGCCTTTATTTTCGTAGTCATAATATGGGTATTCTTTAACTGTTAGGCCCGCAGCTTCAAATAAGCTGATGTGGTTAGCCCAAGTTGGTGTTGTTACCCATACTGTCGCATCTGTGTTACAACGCTTGATGAATTCAGCAGCAACACGTAGTGCACCTGTACCACCTGGCGCTTGTGCAGTGCGAACACGGTTTGCAAGTAATGTGCTGTGCTCACCTAATAGCAGGGTTTCCATTTTCTGACAAAAATCTAAATTACCAGCAAGACCAATGTAAGACTTAGTGGTTTCGTTTTCTAAACGAAAAGCTTCAGCTTTCTTTACAGCTCTTAGTACAGGGGTATTACCTTGCTCATCTTTGTAAACACCAACGCCAAGATCGATTTTATTAGGGTTAGTATCTTGTTTGTAAGCAGCCATAAGACCCAAAATTGGATCAGTTGGTAACGGTTTTAATTCTGAGAACATAGGTCATCTCTTAATTTAGTTATTTGTCAGTGTGCCTTATAAACGCGCAGAGTATTTACAAGGCATAACCCGGGGTTAAAACTGCGTTAATAGTAACATAAAATTTTAAGAACTCGAGTGCTACGAACGCGGTAAATACTGAGGAATTCTAATACAAGCGGCAACTAAAACTGCCAACACCTGTTCATCAAAAATGCCAGTTGAGAACGCCTCGGCATCGATGATCCCTGTGCAACCTGAGATGTTATCAAACATAGGTAAACATGCTTCAGACTGTACTTTAGGATCACAGGTATAATACTCACCACCTTGTGCTACGTATTCAGCGACATCATTCACAACTCGCCCTTTAGAAGACAAGGCAACTTGTACGTTATTACTTATCTTTGCAAAGTCTTCTGTTAGTGGGAACAAAGGACGGCTTGGCGCACCGTGATAAGCCAATTTAAGTAACTGCTCACCTTCAGGGGTTAAGGTATTTGCATATATACCAAACCAGTCGACCTGTGTTTTATCAACAACGAATTGCACAATCGCATTGAGCTTTGCCAATAACACTTTATTTTCTTGGTTATTGTTGATGTAGCTTTCTAACTCAAAAGGTGCATCTTGTAGTTGGCCAAATAAGCTACAGCTTCCGCCTTCCCCTAATTCAGGGATCAAATAAGACCAAACCGCATCCGCAGTGCCTTGTTCAGAATTTAGAAATGTATCTAATTCTGCTAGCGCTTGCTCTACAAGTGAAGGCGATGTCGTTACGCCCGACAGTGAAAGATAAGAAGAAATCATTTTAGCCATCCAAACATCCAGATACCTGAAACTTAGCACACAAAATTAGCTTTGCAAAGGTACAAAGCCAATTCATTAAGAAACATTAAAGACCTGCGGAAGTAAGATTTAATTTCGGTTAAAAATTTTTTGTCGATATTTGCTGTGGTAGGGGTTATTTGACTTTGAGATATGACTTTTTCTAAGCTAAAGTTTTATACACTTAAATTAAACTATTCAGTAATCACCTAAATACTCAATCAAGAAATATAAGGGTTGTTATTTAATGAGTATATAAGCTCCACACAGTTGCCAGTTTCATTATAAGACACCGAATGAGCTATTTCGTTTAGTAAACCAACACCTCTACCATGCTCTTGACACAAAGAAGCTGTGCTATCTTCTTTAACATGAAAGCCAGTGCCGGAGTCAGTAATGGTAAATCTAATGTGTTGATGCTGAGGTTCGTAATTTGCACTTATTTCTATCCGAGCTGCTTGCAACTTTGCCAATGCTTCTTCACGCATTTGATAGAAAATAAAAAATCCATCTTCTTGATTTTTAATTTCTGAATCTAACCCCAGCACCCCATGATCTAATGCATTGTTATAGGCTTCAGAAAGCAGAAGAAAAATATTTGAACGGTGATTATCAACCCCTTCTACCGTACTTAACATATTTACTAATTCTAAAATGGGATCATTTCGTTTCATTTTTTCTGCGTTTAGCACGACGTGAAAGTCAAATGGCAGCTGAGAGTAGCTCACCTCCGAATTAATAATCAGCGGATTCGCAACACAATTTATAATTGCGATACTCAAGTCATCTTGTTGCTCACTGTGACCAGAGAACTGATGTACTTGAGCAATAATATCTTCGGTACCGATATTTGATTTACTTGCAAGCGTCGCTTTTAAACGCTCTTCACCAAACATTTCACCTTGTTTACTTTCTGTCTCGACAATGCCATCTGTTGCCATAACAAGACGGTGAGCGTCATTAACCTCAAAATGAACTATATTCCTCTCGAACTCATCTTCTTCTAGAATACCCAATGCCATATGCTGTGATTCAAGGGTTTTAATTACCGCCCCGCTTTTATCTATTAAATAAATATCAGGTATGCCACCAAGCCAAGCAGATACACTTCGACCAGACTCACTTAACTCTATGATTGCTGCAGCACAGAACATATGACCTGGTAATAACTCTGCCAGTGCATTATTTAATTCATAAGCGATGTCACTCACAGCCATGCCTTTAGCCACCATCGCATAGAAAATACGAGAGGCTGGCAAAGCCCCTACTGCAGCAGCTAAACCATGACCAGTAAAATCCCCCAGCAGACAATAGAAACCACCGAGCGGACTCTGTGCCATTAAGAACATATCGCCATTAAACATAGACGCAGGGGATAGGTGGAAGTCACAAATGTTTGGAAAGCTTTTCTGTTGCGAGAGCGCATTGCTAAAGATGTGCTCCACAATTTCATGCTCACGCTCAGTTTGATTATAATGGTATTCGAGTTCTTTCTTCTGCCTATTAGCTTCTTGGCTTAAACGACGAGTTCTTGCATGCGCTTTAATTTTGGCTGAGAGAATGATTTTATCGAAGGGTTTGTGGATAAAGTCATCACCACCCACCTCAAGACACTTTTCAAAACTTTGGTGATCTTCAAGCGCAGTAATAAAGATAATCGGTAAGTAAACATCCCCAGCTTGCTGCTTAATGAGTGGTGCCGTTTCAAAACCATCCATTACAGGCATCATGACATCAAGCAAAACGATATCAATAGAGTACTCGTTTAACTTTTCAAGCGCTTGTTGCCCGTTGCTTGCAAGCTCGACCAGATAATTTTGTTGTTCGAGCATGGCTTTAAGCAAAGTGCAATTTAAGGGTTGGTCATCAACGACTAAAATACGCAATGTAGGGTCTAATCTAAATCAGTCAATATCAAACTTTTTATCAAAACGCGAGATTTGCAATATTTTCTTTAGTTGAGGACGACAGTTGCTAATCGTAATACTCGACACAGATTCACCCAACGTTTTCTTCATATTTAAAAGCATACCAAGGGCAGAACTATCCATATAATCAGTTTCTCGCAAATCGATAATCACCTTATCCGTTTGCCCATCTACCTCAGCATACGCTTGACGGAAAGACTGAACCAAATTGAAATCAAACTTTCCTTTTATCTGTATCGTCAACGTTTTGCCATCGGCAGAAGCGCTCTTGCTCAAACTCATTATAACCTCCTAATATGGTTCGAATTTGTTATTCATCCGTTGTTCTTAAATATAACTTGTTTAGAAATAATCGCCAAAAAATATCGAACTTATTATCAAAATTTATTTAAATGCATAAAAATCATACCATTATCAAGATGTGTTCAATGCACTCTACGAAACTGTTATTATTCAGGGATAGAAACAAAAGAGCACTGAAAAATGTCTGAAAATAATCTTGTTTATTCAACTGAATTTGGCCGTATTAAACCTGAGAGCGAAAACAATGAACCTGAAGTCCGTCTATTTAAAGATGGGGCAGTCCGCATTGAAAGGCAAACCAAAGGCCGTAAAGGGAAAGGCGTGATGCTGGTTGTTGGTATAGACCCGTCTGAGCATGATTTAAAGAAACTCGCTAAAACACTAAAAAGTAAAATGGGTCAAGGCGGTGCAGTAAAAGAAGGCGTCATTGAAATACAGGGAGATGACCGAGACAAGCTTAAACAAATACTAGAAGCGATGAAGTTCAAGGTCAAAATTGCGGGGGGCTAACCCCCCCCTTTTGTTATTGTACTTTAAAGACTTCAACAGCCTCTTCAGGGATAGGTGGGCTGTAGTAGTAGCCTTGTACTACATAACAGTTGTTATTCGCTAAGAAATCTACTTGCTCTTTCGTTTCAACTCCTTCAGCAACAACCTCAAGATTAAGCTTTTGGGCCATCGCGATAATAGCAGCAGTAATTTCCATATCATTTGGGTCTTCAGGAATATCTTTCACAAATGAGCGATCTACTTTAAGAATATCAACTGGGAAGCGTTTTAAATAACTTAAAGACGAATAACCCGTACCAAAGTCATCAATAGATAAAGAAACACCTAAGGCCTTAATTTGGTGTAATTGAGAAATTGCTGCTTCTACATCTCCCATAAGCATACTCTCAGTCAGCTCAAGGTGAAGTAATTTAGGTGGCATATTTGTACGAGCTAGCACATCAGACAACACGCGTTTCATATTGCTGTCTTTAAATTGTCTCGCTGACAGATTAATTGACATGTTTCCAACTTTGCCTTGCTGCTGTAACTTCACCGAGAAGCGACATGCGGCCTCGAGTACCCACTCTCCCAGCTCAACGATTAAACCCGTAGCTTCAGCAATTGGAATAAATTTACTTGGTGGGATAGGTCCTTGCTCTGGATGCTCCCAACGAATTAACGCTTCATACCCAACCACTTCATTAGTACGGTAATCAACCTGTGGTTGGTAATGCAAAGTGAATTGATTATCGCGAATAGCCGAGCGCAGTTCATTTTCTATATACAAACGCTCGTTTGCTGCTTCATCTAACTCTTGAGAATAGAAATGGAACGTGTTTCGCCCTTTCGCCTTTGCCTCATACATAGCTAAGTCAGCGTGTTTAAGTAATTGCTCTTCTTCTTTACTGTCAAAAGGCGCAAGCGTAATACCAATACTGGCACTGACAATCACTTCATTATTGCCAAGTTTAATCGGCACATTCAGTGTGCGTTGGATCATCTGAGCCACATCCATCGCATTATCTCGTTTCTCAATGCCACTTAACAGTACGGCAAATTCATCACCACCTAATCGTGCTATCGTATCTTCAGCTCTTAGACGGGTTTTAAGTCGGTCGGCTACTTCCACCAGTAAGCGATCGCCTGCGTCATGACCCAAGGTATCGTTAATACGCTTAAATTCATCTAAGTCAAAGTAGAATAACGCAAATGCGTAATGACCGCGTTCAGCCAATGCCATCGACTTTTTCAACTGCATTCTAAAGAAGGTGCGGTTGGCGAGGCCTGTTAGGGTATCAAAGTAAGCCAACTCCTCCATCTTACGCTGACTCTCTTTAACAAACGAGATATCTTGAGCTGACGCCACATAGCTTGAAATGTGACCGCTTTCATCACGAATAGGAGAAATGCTCAAGCTCACCCAAATCGGTTCATTTGTCACTCCTTGGAGTATGGTATCACCACGCCAATAATTTCGACTCCGCAAATCAAGGTCTATATCTTCAATTAGTATCGACATCTCTTTGGAAATAATGCTCAATAAAGGCTGTCGGGCATAATGTGCTTCATTGTAGCCAGTCATTTCTTGCATTTTTGGGTTTACGTATTCGATTTGAAAATGCTCATTGGTGATCACCACCGCAGTACCCGAGAACTCAACTGCTTTAGATAATCTATCAGCCGCTTTTTGCGCTATTTCTTTTTCAGTAATTTTATTGTTTAAACCCGTTACTAAGGTTTTAATTTCTTTACCCATATCATTGAAAGTGGCATTTAGGAGGCCAATTTCATCATTATTATTAGGCATTGCGGGCATGTCCCATTGGCCTCGACCAAAGTCTTTTACTGCACTGACCGTATTATTTATACGCTGTAACACCAGTTTATAAAGCACTTGATGCAGTAAGAGAGCAACGAACATCGCATATAAAACAAATAAACCAAAGAATTTAACTTTAAGCTCTTCTAGTGCAGCAAGCGCCGAATCACGCTTTTTGTAAATACCAACATACCAACCTAACTCTGTGAGTTGAGTAACATTGATGAGATGTGTTTCACCTTTTAAGTCAAAGATTGACTGTCTATCTGGCAATTTTAACTTCAATGTATCATCAACAACCTTTGCAAGTTCTGGCGTTAATTCATTGCGACTAATAGCAGAGCCCGTATTAAAGATTTTTTGTAGATTTGGCGCAGCAAGAATATTGCCCTGACCATCAAAAATTAAGTATCCCTGATTCGTAGTTGGCACTGGCAGGTGCTTAAGTAGGTCCACCATACTAATATCTGTCCCTACGAAACCTTGATATTCTTCTTCAAAGTACAGAGGCACAAGGATACTGATGACCCATTTGCTCCATACATCGTCGTAGTGCACTTTTGACCAAACCGCTTCTCGTGTCGGGTTGAGCTCTTGTTTAAGTTGAGCAATAGTTTGGCCATCGAACAAGCCTTTTTTAGGAGCCGCGTTCAATAGCGTATTAGGTGGAGATATTCTGACAAACTGATTGTTCGTCACCATGTAAAAGTTAAAAAAGTCTTGTAATAAAGGAGGCGCAATAATATCCCATAGTGCTTCTGAGCGAGCAAAAAACTGCTTATGCGCTTCATCTAAAGACTCTCCTGTAAAATAGGCAGCCGTTAAACCATTTGACGCGGTGCTGCGATAAGCGCCGTCTCTAAATTGTATTGGAGATGGTGAATGATTTTGAATGGTCTGTTCATCATAAAAAAGATGTTTAGTTACAACAGCACCGGTTTGTTCAGACAGACTCTTTTTTAATTCAAGATAATTAGAAAATTGATTTATGACTTGGGTACTAAAGCGCTTTAGATCTGCATACTCTTCAAATACAAGCTGCTTTTCTTCTGACTTTAGCATGAAAGCAGCAGCAAAAATTCCCGCAACCAAACACACCGCCGAAATTAAAATCGATAGTTTGACGCTTAAAGAATTAAAACCAAACCTTGAAGGGGGTCGACGATTGACCACTGCTAAACCCTTATTAAAATTGTTATTTTTATATCGATATCGTTTCCCCAATATATCAGAATGTTTTCCTTTTCGCCAAGTTAGGGGCCTACAATCTCGCAACAAATGAGAAAAAAATACCAGTAAAGACTAAGGTAGTGCTTGTATGCACTTACCCCCTGTGTTAATAATGTATTCAATCTATTAAGTAATTCTTAATTGAACAATGACAAATTCTATTACTCGCAAAACTTATTTCTTTTTTAGCTTCTTTTTTAGATGAAGAGGCTTACCTGTTTGCGCGTGATTACGAATAGATAAGCCTCCCAACTGGGAGGTTTTTTTTTGCCGCTGGGAGTGAGGACCTATGACAGAAAATACTTTAAATGCTTTACGCAAAGATATAAATGAAATCGATTCAGACTTAATGGTGCTTCTTGCAAAACGCCGCCGCATTAGCCATAGCGTTTTGGAATATAAAATTGCCAACAATAAACCTGTTCGCGACGAAGAGCGAGAACAAGCTTTGCTAGAAAAGCTGATTAATTATGGCAAGTCACTCGGACTTGATGCGTTTTATGTAAACAGCGTTTTTCAAACTATCTTAGAAGATTCAGTTTTAAATCAGCAGGCCTTACTACAAAAAAGCCTAAATCCTGATTCATTAAGTGACACTCATCGTGTTGCTTATCTCGGCGGGCAAGGCTCTTATAGTCAATTAGCCTGTCACAAATACTTTAGTCGCCGCCCTGGTAAGTTAGTTGAAATGGGCTGTCAAAGCTTTGAACAAATCACTCAACATGTTGAGAAAGGCCAAGCTGACTATGGTCTGCTGCCAATTGAAAACACAAGTTCAGGCAGTATCAACGAAGTATTCGACTTACTTCAACACGCGCAAGTCACCATAGTCGGTGAAGTCACTCACTCAGTTGAACATTGCTTATTGGCAGCACCAGGTACTGAACTCAGCGACATTCAAAAAATCTTTGCTCACCCTCAGCCATTTGCGCAATGCAGCCGCTTCATTCAAGGACTGGATAATGTATTGCATGAAACATGTGATTCGACATCAAGTGCCTTAAAGCAAGCATCAGAAACACCAAATGGCGCTGCCATTGGCTCCGCACAAGCCGGTAAAAATGTCGGCCTAGAAGTAATCAAAACAGGACTTGCCAATCAAACTGAAAACCACAGCCGCTTTATTGTTGTGGCGCGTAAAGCATTGCAAGTATCAACTCAGATCCCAACCAAAACAAGCCTGATTATGGCAACCAAGCAGCAAGTTGGTTCATTGGCCGATGCACTAATGGTTTTCAAAGCCCATAACATCAATATGGTGAAGTTAGAATCTCGTCCTGTACCAGGTAACCCTTGGGAAGAAGTCTTCTATGTTGACTTACTTGCCAATACGGCAGAAAAGCATGTGCAGAATGCCCTTGAAGAGCTTAAAGACCACACTCAATTTGTACGCATTTTAGGGTGTTATCAAAGCGAGTCTATGCAAGCCGTCGAAGTCTAATATGAAGCTATTAAGCTAACTGAAAAAGGCACTCATCTGAAGTGCCTTTTTTCATACCAATCTTTATTAAGAAGCGCTCATTTAAGCGCTATATATCTAATACCTTTGCATCATTCGCTTTATTAAGCAAACCACGACTTTGCTTTAAAAACTGCTCTGCACAGCCCGAGAAGTATTGTTTAGCCTCTGAGAACGAATCAATCAATGCCGCTTTGTCGCCCGCTTTAAGTTTATCCAGTGTCAATTCAAAAGTTTCTTGGTAACTCGCTAATAAGCCTTCAACATCATTGAATTGCGCTAACATAATGTCTGAATATAACTCTGGAGACTGAGCGAATAGCCTGCCAACCATCATTAATTCAAGCTGATAGATAGGTGAAGAACAGCTTCGAAGTTCTTCTAATGTATGGCATTGCTTCGCCAAAAACTGGCCATAGACGAACGTGGTTAAGTGACGCATGACCTGAATGATCTGCATGGCTTGGTCGTGCTTTTTCGCATCCATTTCGACTAGCTGGCAACCCCATACTTTTAGCTGCTCAAGTAGTCCTGAACATGCTTCAGACATTCGCCCTTCACAGACCACAACAGTTTGCTTTACCCAATGAGAAATATCAGGGCCAAACATTGGGTGAAGACCAACAACTGGACCTGTATGCTTTTCCATAAGCACTTTCAAAGGCGCTTGCTTAACGGAGGTAATATCAACTAAGACACAGTCATCAGGTAAAGCTGGCAATGACGAAACCACTTCTTCTAAGGCATTGATTGGCACACTCACAAGCACCAATTTAGCCCCAGTTAATATTGTTTCGGCATCAGCTTGTTGCGCTCGGTCCAAAATACGAATCTCATACCCTGAGCGAGTAAGCTGCTTAGCAAATAACTGACCCATCGCCCCTTCACCACCGACAATCACGACAGGAGATAATTCAGGCGCTTTACAGGCTAACTTACTTTGCTGATTTTCGTATGCTTCACGCATCATGCGCCTAAGCATATCTTCAACTAGATCTGGGTTTACGTTGTGCTCTTCAGCCTGCTGTCTTCTCGCTTCGATCAAAAGGCTTTCTCTGTCAGGGGCATGTAAAGGTGCACCTATCTCTTGTTTGATGGCACCGATTTGAGATGTTAATGCGTTGCGTTTAGCAAGAAGTTGTACGAGCTGACTGTCGCATTCATCAATGCCGGCTCGAAGTTGTGCTAATGTTTGCTCACCCGTCATAACTGTAAACTTTTATAAACACCAGTAAATAAATAATTACAACTAGTCTAACAGGATGGTATGACAGATAAAAGTGAAGGGATGAATTAATTTTATACCAATCCTCTTAATTAAGTGATCTATTTTGAGGCGAGGAAAACTCGTCGATAGCAAGGCGAAAATTTTGCGGTTTAGTTGTTCTAAATAAGAAATTTTTAACGAAGCTAGCGTCAGTTTTAGTCCCTAGAAATGATTGAGTATTATTGAGGGTTGGTATAAGACTATGACATCACAAAGTGCGATATAGTTTTTTTGAGCATATAAACCAAAACAGGCCACTTAAAGAGTGGCCTGTTTTTAAAGCGTAGTAAAACGCGCGTATTAGTTAAGTTTTTCTTTAATACGTGCTGATTTACCTGAACGCTCACGTAGGTAGTAAAGCTTAGCGCGACGAACTGCACCGCGACGCTTAACTGTGATGCTATCTACTAGTGGGCTGTGCGTTTGGAATACACGCTCAACACCTTCACCGCTCGAGATTTTACGAACTGTGAAAGCTGAGTGTAGACCACGGTTACGCTTAGCGATAACAACACCTTCAAAGGCCTGTAGACGCTCTTTGTTACCTTCTTTAACGCGTACCTGTACAACAACTGTATCACCAGCGCCGAACGCAGGTACGTCTTGCTTAAGCTGTTCAGCTTCAAGCTCTTTAATAATATTTTGGTTTACTTTTGCCATTTTATTTCTCACATTCCTAGGTGTAACTGTCTTCTAGCCACAAGCATGTTCATGTTCTCGCTGAAATTCAGCAAGTAACATGGCTTGCTCCTCAGTCAGAGCTAGGTTACGCAACAAGTCAGGACGTCTAAGCCAAGTTCTGCCTAATGACTGCTTAAGCCGCCATTTGGCTATCTCTTTATGGTTTCCGCTGAGTAATACAGCAGGCACCTGCTTGCCATCCAATGTTTCTGGCCGTGTATAATGAGGACAATCTAACAAGCCATCCGAAAAGGAGTCTTGCTCAGCTGATTGGTTGTGACCTAAAACACCAGGCACCAAACGCGCGACTGCGTCGATTAGTGTCATGGCTGGTAGTTCACCACCACTGAGAATAAAATCGCCGATGGACCATTCTTCGTCTACATAAGACTCGATGATCCGCTCATCAATACCTTCATAACGACCCGCAACTAATATCAGTTTTTCTGATGCAGCCAATTCAGCTGCACCTTGCTGATCTAGTTTTCGCCCTTGAGGGGACATATAAATTACTTTGGCGTTTTCTCCTGCTGCCGCTTTGGCATCAAGAATAGCTTGTTTTAATGGGTTAACCATCATCAACATGCCCGGACCGCCACCATAAGGTCTGTCATCTACGGTTCTATGCTTATCAGTTGCATAGTCTCGTGGATTCCAACTGTTAAACTCGATTAAACCGTTTTTAACAGC
The DNA here is from genome assembly GCF_056158285.1 of Pseudoalteromonas sp. AWM4_233. Lineage (NCBI taxonomy): Bacteria > Pseudomonadati > Pseudomonadota > Gammaproteobacteria > Alteromonadales > Pseudoalteromonadaceae > Pseudoalteromonas > Pseudoalteromonas sp. AWM4_233. Next base: position 2,826,631 of record NZ_JBSWSZ010000001.1, read on the forward strand.
GCGTCCCGTTACGCCTTGTTGGGTAATCGCATCAAACATTTCGGGAAACAGTGAAATAACACCGACCCATAATGGTTTTTGCTGGCTCATTTAAAAGCCTGGATCCCAGTCTACAGTAATTACTTTTTCTTCATGATTAACACCCTTGATAACTGAATCAGTTAAAAACGGAATTAATCGTTCTGATTGGCCAAACGCATCTTTCTTATTTGCTTTCACAACTAAAACGTCGTTTGAACCAGTCTCCATCAAGTCATCGACTGTGCCTAAGTTATAACCTTTATCAGTTACAACAGACATGCCGATAAGATCTCGCCAATAGAACTCACCTTCAGGGAGTTCAGGAAGTTGCGCTGAATCAACTGAGATTTCCACATTGGTCAAAGCCATTGCTTCGTCTCGGTCGTTTACTTGCGCAAACTTGGCGATAAAGCCCTTGTTGTGGCGACGCCAGTCACTCACTTCAAGAGATTGCCATTTACCTTGTTGCCCTATCAACCATGGGCTGAATTCGAAGATCCCTTGGGGATCATCAGTAAATGAATGCACCTTAAGCCAGCCCTTAATACCATAAGGGGCACCAAGCTTACCTACTACAATAATCGAGGTGTTTTCTTGACTCATGGTTACACTTACGCCTATTAAGCCGCTTTACGAGCGTCTTTAACTAACTTAGCTACGCGATCTGAAAGAGATGCGCCTTGACCTACCCAGTGATCAACACGTGATAAATCTAAACGTAATTTCTCTTCTTGACCCGCAGCGATTGGGTTAAAGAAACCTACTTTCTCGATGAAACGACCGTCACGTGAGAAACGGCTATCCGCAACCACGATTTGATAGAATGGACGCTTTTTAGCGCCGCCACGTTGCAAACGAATAGTTACCATACCGTCCTCAATTAGTTGACTGTTTTCATTAATAAGATTTGCTTCCCAATTTGGGAAGCTGGGGAATTGTACGAGTTTTTTTCAACAATGCAAGTTTGTTTTGGATTTTATTGTATTAAGCACGATCCCTGTAATTGCTTGGTAGTTGAAAAGCTTAATAAATTTGTCATACGAGCAAAAAACGGATGTGAAAACTCACATCCGTTTTTTAAGCCTAGTAACGTCGGCTCGCCTTAAAATGTCATTTTTGCATTGAGAGCAAAGTTTCTTCCTGGCTGCGTAAACTGTGTTAAATCTGCGTCTGCTGCTTGTCCTGCAACACTTTCATAAGGAATATATGCTTTATCAAATAAATTGAATATGCCGGCATTCAGCTTCACTACACCAAAGTCATAATCAGCAAATAAATCAACAGTCCCCCACCCTGATGTTTGAACCATGTCGTTATTTGGTACCTTTGTCATGCGCTTGGCAAACTTAAATGCTCCCGTAACTGACCAATCGCCTTGTTCATAACGTGCTTTCACAAAGCCATTTAGCGGACTAATTGAATTTAAGTACTCATTGGTTTCTTTATCTTTACCATTTATAAAAGTAAGGCCTGTATCAAATGAGACATTATCGTTAACCCACACTGTATAAGTTGTCTCAAGCCCTTTTATTTCGACCTCACTAATATTTTGATATTGGTAATACGTTTTTGGTGGCATGTTTGGAATGGTACTTGGCTCCACACGCACAATCTTATTGCCTATGAAGTCCTCAAATTTTGTATTGAACATGGTAATAGTAAAACCATGTGATTCAAAATCACCTTTAACGCCAAACTCAACACTGTCACTGGTTTCAGGATTTAAATCTGAATTTGGTAAAATCTGGTAAAACGGTTCAACACCATGGCTTTGATATGCAAGGTCATGCGGTGGGATTTTAAAACCTCGAGCGTATTGCGCGACAAGATTAAGATTGTCAGAAAAAGAATAAACTAAACCAAATTTTGGTGATAACGCCGTTTCAGTAATATCAGAAAACTCAGCCCCCTCATACAAGGCATCTTTTTTCGGCGTCATGTCATATCTATCTACACGAATACCAGCATTAAGATCTAAAGAATCAGGTATAAGCGTGATGTTGTCCTGAACAAATATCCCGAGCATACTTGTATCTGCACCAGGGAAAGTTTTCTGCCCTACTTTATCAAGTAGTTTGTTCCCTTGCGCATCAAGTCGTGTTTTATATCGTGGTCTAGCTGTCTCGTAACTATCGTAATCGAAACCATAAACGAATTGGTGGTTTAGCCCCGCTACTTCTAAGTTTTTATCCAGTACAACTCGAGCTCCCAAAATAGACTGCTCGAAGCGATAGTCATTGTAATCGGTATAAGGACCAGTTCTACTGCGACTGCCGTCATTTGCGCGTAGTTGGTCGCTCTTCTGCTCAAAGTTGGTGTAATAGACTTGTGCCTTTAAATTATCGTAAAAAGCAGACGCACTCGCGCTATCAAATGCTAAAGACACAGATAGTCTTTCATTCTGATCCGTTGTCTCATTAATTGTGGCTGCTATAACTTGCTTTGTTTCTTGGTCAAAAAAGTCAACCGTTGCCATTAAACGCTCGTTATCTGAAATATCAAATTCTGATTTGATCAATACAGCATTCGAGGTGTAATCAAAGCCTGGCAGGTTTTCTTGGTAGTTTTGCGCTTCTTTTCCATCTCTTCTCGTTAATTGAATCGATGTCGCATTCATCTCACCTACTTTCTGAGCATACGTAGCAGAAAAGCTCTTTTCAGAATTAACGCCATAATAACCTAACCCTAATTGCGCATATGCGGTGTCATTCGCCAAATAATCTGATGGGTCTTTGGTTGAGATAACAACAATACCGCCAAGCGCATCAGAACCATATAAAGAGGACGCGGCACCTTTGGCAACTTCAATTTGTTGAACATTATCGATATCAAAGTATCCACGGCCAATAAGTAAGCCAGCTCCACCTACATAAGCATCGTTTACACGACGGCCATCTTTGATATATACCACACGGTTTCCACCGATACCTCGAATATTGAGCGCTTGAGCTTCACCTGTAGAGCCCGATGTTGTAATCCCTGTTTGATACTTAAATGCGGTATTTAAGTCCACTGCCAACTCACGTTCAATTTCTTGTTCAGTAACGACATTCACTGAGCCCGCAACATCAACCAGTTTTTGCTCAATTCGAGAGCCCGATACAACAATAACTTCACTTTGCTTTTCAAACTGAGCTTCTTCAGCCACAGTGAAAAACGAACATGATGCAGTTAATACAGCCGCGGTAATACTGATCGAAATGGGTGTCTTCTTAAACATTTTTTTACCTCAAACAGGAAGAACGAATCAATTTCGAGAGCACTATAATCACATTTTAAATTGATCACAAATGATAATTGTTTTTATTATTATATAGATTTTAAAGATTCTGATAGGTATCATCAGCAAACGAGGATGAAATAACATAGAGGGATTTAGCAATTTGCTCATAAAGCCAAGGCTATGGCTATGAGTGCTATGAAAATTTATAAACAAGAGAAAACAATGAAACACATTATTTCTATTGGTTTACTACTTTTAACCATTAGCTTTAATAGCTCAGCACAAAGAATTGTAACTGCAGGTGGCACCATCACAGATATAGTCTATGCACTTGGCGCTGGAGAGAAAGTGGTCGCTGTTGATACATCAAGTACTTGGCCACCTAAAGCAGTTGCTCTACCTAAAGTAGGCTACTATCGAGATCTGGCTGCCGAAGGCGTTTTATCAAAACAGCCAACAATTATACTGGCCTTAGAAGGCACAGGTCGCCCCGAAGTACTTACGCAATTAAAGAGTACTGGTGTTGCACTCAAGCTTTATAACAAACCTAAACATGTAGATGGGCTTTTTCAATTAATCAATCAAGTCGCCGCTGATTTAAACCAACAAGAAAGCGCGCAAAAGCTTATCGCACAACTAAAAAAAACATTGCCAGCCAAAGCCCCCATTTCTGAATCTAAAGCATTATTTATTCTTTCAGCTGGTGAGCGAGGGTTAATGGTCGCAGGCAAAGAAACGGTGCCTGATTTACTTTTTAGTTATACAGGCGTGCGTAACCTCGCTCAACATAAGGGCTTTAAACCTTTTAACCGCGAATCTTTAGTAGTGAGTAACCCTGATTTCTTGGTGGCACCTAGCCATGTTGTAAATGGCGCGGGCGGCGCTGAAAAGTTTTGCCAACAGGCTGCACTTGCGTTAATTCCAGCAGCAAAAGCATGTCGGCTACTTATTATGGACTCCTTAATGGCACTGGGTATGACAACACGCTTACCAGAAGCTATCGCAACATTAAATGAATTTCACCTTAAAAATGTACTATGACCACTCTTGCGCTTCCTACACTTCACTCTAACCAGCACTTAAAGTGGTATTGGCTCAGTGCCATCTCACTCTTTTTCTTGGCTTGGCTTTCATTAAGCACAGGACCAGTGGGTTGGGATTGGAAAATGCCAATTGCATGGTTAATGCCCGATAGTTTTGTAACCGACATCAACACATTACAACTTAGCGTAGTATCGCAAATTCGCTTGCCAAGGCTTGTTCTGGCCATTCTGATCGGCTCGGTTTTAGCTTGCAGTGGGGCCGCTACGCAAGCCTTATGTAGAAACCCACTCGCAGATCCGAGTTTAATGGGGGTGACTGGCGGTGCGGCTGTCGCAGCGATTGCCGTCATTGCACTCGCACCAAAGGTCAGTTTCATTAATGAAGCCATGATTGCGCCAGCTGCATTTGTCGGGGCGTTGACGATTACCAGTATTATTTACCGCCTGGCAAACCACCAAGGACAAGTACAAATAACAACCCTATTACTCGCCGGCGTTGCCATCAATGCGATAGCCATGGCGATAATTGGACTCTTTAGTTTCTTTGCCGATGACAGTGCACTGCGATTGATGACGTATTGGCAAATGGGTTCTCTGGGTGGTGCGAGCTGGTCAGCCATTACCTATGGTGCACCACTTATTATAGTGAGCACACTCTGTTTGCTTATGAAAAAAAGACAAATTAATGCCCTTATGCTGGGCGAACGTGACGCAAGACATTTGGGTGTCAATGTAAAACGTCTGAAAACAGAAGTCGTCTTTTTCGTAGCACTCGGCGTTGGCGGTGCTGTTGCTATGGGTGGCATGATTGGTTTTGTTGGGCTGGTAGTGCCGCATATCGCAAGACTACTAGTTGGCCCAGACCTAAGAAAAATGCTGCCACTGAGTATGCTGCTGGGTTGTTTGTTAATGCTACTGGCTGATTGGATAGCACGCTTAATTGTTGCCCCGTCTGAATTACCAATCGGCATTGTGACCGCATTATTTGGCGCACCTTTTTTCATCTACCAATTAATTAAACAAAAACGAGGTATGCATGCTTGAATGTCATAACCTTAATGTTACACGCGGCAATAAGCATATTATTAAGAACTTGTCGTTTAACGCAAAGCAAGGCGAATTTATTGTATTACTGGGTGAAAATGGCGCCGGAAAATCAACACTATTGAGTGCAATTTGTGATGATTTATCTTTTACTGGTCAGGTGACTTTATACAATCAACTGTTATCTGACTTTGACCCAAATACGTTGGCAAAACAAAGAGCGATGCTATTGCAAAATAATCGCGTCAATTTTGCGTTTAGTGCAGCCGAATTGATTGCCATGGGCCGCTACCCGTATCAAGAAAGTACCAAAGAGCAGGCCGATACCGTAAGTCAAATCATTGAGATGCTCTCTTTGGCTCATTTAGCAAATAGAGATATCACTGTTTTATCGGGTGGAGAGTTTCAACGGGTGCAATTTGCACGATGCTTGGCGCAACTCAATGCACATAAAACGGATACCAAAGGCAAACTCATGTTGCTTGACGAACCGACCTCTGCATTAGATTTACACCATCAACATTGTACGTTAGGTAAAGCGAAAGCGTTTGCACAGCAAGGTAATACCGTCATTGCTGTATTGCATGACTTGAACCTTGCGTCATTATATGCGGATAGGGTTTTATTACTGCACGATGGATATATTCATCAAGATGGTAGTCCGCAACATGTCCTTAAAACAGACATACTACAACCTATATATAGAGCTGGCATGCAAATTAACCAACATCCCAGCTTTTCAATTCCTATGATTTTTTCAGAACCTCTTACAGGAGCCCAAAATGCGTGAACAGGCAGCTTTTGAAGCACGCACTTTAGTCAGACAGTCACATGTTTGTGTGATCTCAACAATTTCAAAAAACCTGCAAGGTTATCCTTTTGGGTCTGTATCGCCATTCATGACAGACAATCAAGGTAGGCTTATTTTTTATATTGCAGGAATTGCGCAACACTCACGAAATTTAAGTGAAGACAGTAGAATGTGTGCCACTGTGTTTGATGCTGCAGAGCAAGGTGATCAGAATGCTCATGCCCGCGTTACCGTGGTCGGTGATGCAGCCCCAGTACCAAAAGAAGAATCTGAATTGCTACTGGCAAGATACGAACGACAATATCCAGAAGCCATATCGTACCGACAAGCCCATGATTTTCAGCTTTGGAGAATGGAAGTAAAGCGTGTTCGCTACATCGGGGGCTTTGGCCACATCTTCTGGATTGAACAAAATGAATGGCAACTAGAAACGCCACAATTTTCGCTTGAAGACGAAGCTCGTATGGTTGAGCACATGAATGAAGATCATCGCGATGCCAATCAACTCATTCTTAAGCTCATACATAATATTGAAGCCGATGATGTTGTGATGACAACGCTCGTATCGGATGGCTGTTATCTAAGAGCTAATGAGAAAAACTATTTCATTCAATTTGAAACGCCATGCCATGATGGTATGTCAGTGCGTAAAGAGCTAGTGAGATTAACAAAAGCAGCAAGATCACAAGCAGAGGCTGTAAGCGCTTAGTTAGCGTCTTGTAAACTTAAAACAAAAAAGGAAGCGCCTCTCGGTTGCTTCCTTTTTTAATATAATTTGCAAATTATAAATTAAAACTTCGGGCCACCACCCATCATGCCAGGTGGCATCATGTTTTTCATGTTGCGCATCATTTTCATCATGCCGCCTTTGCCCTTCATCTTCTTCATCATCTTTTGCATCTGGGTAAATTGCTTAAGCAGTTTATTGACGTCTTGTACCTGAGTACCAGAACCGGCTGCAATACGCTTTTTACGAGACCCTTTGATTAAGTCAGGACGAGCACGCTCTTTCGGTGTCATTGAGTTGATGATTGCTTCCATTTGATTGAAAGTTTTGTCACCCACCTGATCTTTAACTGCATCTGGTAGGTTAGACATACCAGGTAGCTTATCAAGCATCCCCATCATGCCACCCATGTTCTTCATTTGACGCAGTTGCTCTGCAAAATCTTCTAACGTGAAGCCGTCACCTTTAAAGACCTTTTCAGCAACTTTTGCTGCTTTGTCTTTATCGACTTTCATTTCAACTTCTTCGATTAATGAAAGTACGTCACCCATGCCTAGAATACGTGAAGCAACACGATCTGGGTGGAAAGGTTCAAGTGCATCAGTGCGCTCACCCACACCGATAAACTTAATTGGTTTACCCGTAATATGACGAATTGATAATGCCGCACCACCGCGCGCATCACCATCGGTCTTAGTCAGAATCACACCGGTTAGTGGTAATGCTTCGTCAAACGCTTTTGCAGTGTTCGCCGCATCTTGACCCGTCATAGAGTCAACAACGAATAAGGTTTCAACTGGGTTAATTGCTGCATGAAGATCTTTGATCTCGTCCATCATGTCGCTATCTACGTGCAAACGACCTGCTGTATCGACAATTACAACATCAATGAATTTCTTCTTCGCATGGCTTATCGCATTGGTAGCGATATCAACTGGCTTCTGTGAAATATCACTTGGGAAAAACTCAACATCCACTTCGTTAGCTAACGTCTCAAGCTGTTTAATCGCCGCTGGACGATAAACGTCAGCACTCACCACAAGTACCGATTTCTTTTTGCGCTCTTTTAAGAACTTAGACAGTTTACCAACACTGGTGGTTTTACCCGCACCTTGTAAACCCGCCATCATTAATACCGCTGGCGGCTGCGCAGCTAGGTTAAGCTCTTCATTGGCTTCACCCATGGCTTTTTCAAGTTCTTCACGCACTATTTTAATGAAGACTTGACCCGGGCTTAAGCTCTTCGTTACTTCAACACCAACCGCACGTTCCTTTACTTGTTTAACAAACTCACGAACAACCGGTAATGCAACATCAGCCTCAAGCAGTGCCATACGCACTTCACGGAGGGTTTCTTTAATATTGTCTTCGGTAAGTCGGCCGCGGCCACTGATGTTTTTTAACGTTTTACCTAAGCGTTCTTGGAGATTTTCAAACATGTATTAGGTTCCAATAAGTCGTAATTGAGCGCATTATACTGATATGCAGGCGAGTAATACAGTATTCAAGTAAAGACAAAGTTTCTTTTTATAACCTCTTTGCAAGAACGGTGGCATAAAATACAATAGCCTATAACAAGGATTCTAACATCTGGACTACATTTAACATGTTGATCATTAGCCTGTCTTTACTTGCCAGCCTTTTATATGTTCTAGCAACAGGGCATGTACTGTCACGCCTATTTCATAAAGAAGGGCCGAGCCAAAAACTAACGGTTCTGCTCAGCACAGGCGCTATATTGGCGCATATGTTAGTGTTAGTAAATTCAGTTTTCACCCATGATGGGCAAGATTTAAGCACTGTTAATGTCGCTATGTTAACTTGCTGGGTAATTGTCGTGAGCGTCACGACTGTATCACTAAAGTTCCCTGCTACTCTTTTACTCCCTGTAGTCTATGGCTTTGCTGCTATTTTATTAATCGCCAGCTTATTTATCCCCCATCATATTATTATGCAAAGTATTAATGTGGATTTAGGGCTAGTTGTACATATTTCGCTGTCACTACTTGCTTACTGTATTTTGATTATTGCTACACTCTATGCTGTGCAATTCTTCTATATAGACAAACGTCTTAAAGAAAAAGACCTTGCTATTATGAACAGTCATCTACCGCCACTTATGTTGGTTGAAAGACAACTTTACCAACTGCTTACTGTGGGCACAGGTATTTTTACATTGGCGCTCATGTCTGGGTTTATCTTTCTGGAGGGTATGTTTGCTAAAGAAGTCATCCACAAAACAGTTTTGTCTATTATCGCTTGGTTAGTTTTTGCAACTGTAACCCTAGGTCATCACCGCTTTGGCTGGCGTGGTAAACCCGTTGTTTTTGCTATTTTAGGCGCCTCAGGACTAGTCACATTGGCCTACTTTGGTAGCAGATTTATACAAGAAGTGATTCTAGTAAAGTTTTAACTTGACTCAGTACTTTCAGTAACGCTTAATACCTATTCAATATTAGAAAAGGGATCCTCTTTTGGACGACATATCAACCGGTACGCTCTTTGCGATTTTGGGCTTACTTATTTTGCTCTCAGCTTATTTCTCAAGCTCAGAGACAGGCATGATGTCGATAAACAAATATCGACTAAGACACTTAGAAAAAGAAAATCATAAAGGTGCGAAGCGTGTAAGTAGCTTACTACAACGTCCTGATAGATTAATTGGTGTCATCCTAATTGGTAATAATCTCGTTAATATTGCTGCCGCTACAGTTGCTGCCATTATTACAGAAAGGTACTTCGGCGATGTTTGGGGTCCTCTTGTCAATACGATAGCGCTCACATTCGTAATTCTAATCTTTGCTGAGGTTACTCCAAAAACACTTGCAGCATTACATCCAGAAAAAGTTGCCTTTCCTAGTTCTGTAATATTGAAAGGTCTCTTAAAGTTGATGTTCCCATTTGTAATTGGATTAAACTGGATCACCAATGGCATTCTTAAACTGTTTGGTATTTCAAACCAAGACATTGAAGAGCACAGTTTAAGTAAAGAAGAGCTTAAAACCGTGGTAAATGAGTCCAGTGCATTATTACCAAGCAATCACCAAAACATGCTGACGTCTATTCTCGATTTAGATCATGTTACGGTTGAAGACATCATGATCCCACGAAACGAAATTAATGCCATTGACATTAATGACGACTGGAAAGACATCGCCAAACATTTAACCAATGCACAACACACTCGCGTATTATTGTATCGTGACCAGATTGACGATGCCGTTGGCTTTATTCACTCTCGTGATGCATTGCGTCTTCTTACTAAAGAGCAGTTCGATAAGCCGTCTCTATTACGTGCAGTGCGTGAAATTTACTATATTCCTGAAGGCACCTCATTAAATACCCAGCTTTTAAAGTTCCAACAAAGTAAAGAGCGTATTGGTTTGGTTGTAGATGAATATGGTGACATTCAAGGCTTGGTCACACTTGAAGATATCTTAGAGGAAGTGGTTGGTGACTTCACTACCACACAAACTCGCGCACCGAGTGAAGAAGTTGACGTACAGTCTGACGGCTCAGTATTGGTTGATGGAACTGCAAACATTCGAGATATCAATAAAGAAATGAATTGGGAGTTACCAACAGAGGGCCCTAAAACACTGAGTGGTTTGATCGTTGAGTACTTAGAAGATATTCCGCAAACCTCTTTGGGTATGCGTATAGCTGGATACCCAATAGAGATCATTGAAATAAAAGAAAATATGATAAAGCAGGTTAAGGTGTTTCCTCAAAAAAGAGACAACAGCAAGTAACAATAGCCATTATTGAAAAGCCGAATTTCTGTAAATTCGGCTTTTACTTTTGTTGTGTTTGAGTTCAATCCCAAAGAAGGTTTTTTGTGTGATACAAGAAAATCTATTTATCTATCAGAATGTAGTCTTATCCTATTAACTTTAATATTCTCAAACTTGTGTTTTTAAGTGCGGAGTGAACGTCTCAGAATGGTGTTCTGAACAGTTGCCATCTTAGCCCTGAGCAGTTTATAAGACAGCGATTATTATGTTCATTCTCTAATTTCACCATCATGAAGGCTATCGATAAACATTCAGTAACCATATCGAATGATAAATTAACAGGAATCATTTCATATAAAAAATACAATAAATTACTATCTATTTCCTATAAATAAAGCCTGAATTAAAGCATTTTTTACTCTATTTTTTATTGTTCATTAGGGTAAAGCGTGCCATTTTTATGAATTTCTGCCAGCCAATCATCAAACATACTATTCGCCTCTATTAACTCTTCCTCTGAGAGTTGAGAGTACTGTCGTTGCTCAAACCAAGCATAACGATTATACAGTTCATTATTATTTGTGATCTCCATTATTAAACGATCAAGTGTGTACGATTTTACTAAGCTTAAGCTGTTATCGCCAATTTGCTGTGAACGATATAAATCCGATAATTTAATTAACGCCTTTTCACTACCATGCTTTGATGCTTGTTCTAAATAGCTGACTTTTTGTTGATTGAATTTATCTCGTAACTGGATAAATTCATCCCTAGGCAGACCCTCCAACCCCTGTGAATGCATGTAAAACTTAGCGGTAAGACCTGTAAACATTTGTTGTGCAGCGACAGAGCCCTGCTTTGCTGCATCTTCAAGGTAAAAGTAAAACTGCCGGCGTTGGTCTTGATTAATCGCCTCACAGTAATCGAACTGCGCGAGTGTATTATCAATCGCCTCACTGGCATCAGAGTAACTTGCCTGAGTTTCTAACTTCGCTTGCAATGCAAAATCGTCAATCGGTGCAAAAAAACAATACCTTAAATTTTTAGCAAGAATGTATTTTGCATCAATATCACCTTGATCCGCCATATTTTTTAAACGATTAAAATGCGCTTTGAATTGTCCTGTCTGCTTCCAGCGAACAGGTATAACGGTTTCTAATTGACCACTACTAACATGTAAATCATTTATCGCATGACTTGAAACATCTTGCTGCGGCAACTTATCAGCTATGATTGCCTTAGTGGCCGTAGCGCTGATTGATTCAGGTTCTGAAGTGACTTTCAACGCAGAGCTCGATACTGACGGTTGGATCAAAAGGCGACTGTAGTAACCCACAGTAAGCAATATGAATATTAGAATAAGAGATAACCAAGAACGCATGATGATTTAAGCCATTATTGATAACTAGAACGTACTTCTTTCATGTCCAAGTACAACCAAACTATACGAACCACAAACCTCTCCTTCAAAAACCATCATCCGTGAGTTACCGAACACAAAAAACAAAATATCTCAGGCATAAAGCCCATATAAAATAGTAAACCAATCGCTGATAATGACTGCACTTAACTATCAGTATTGAGGTAATAAACTTGGTGGAATTCGAAAATAAATAAACAAGAAAAACCCGCTCCGCTTTCAATTCGAGAAAACAATACACAGGCTAATACCCAAACAATACTCGTTACTTATCTTGTAAAAATGGATCAGCTTTGATTAAAAGTACTTTACTAAAAGTGCTCGTTAACACACTTTAAATTTATCATGAAAACAAACGCTCAAACCAAGACTTATCTAATTCAGCTTCACATCTTTTTAATTGCGCCCCATAGCGCCCTGCACGATGCTTTACTTTATTTGCTACAGCCATCAGCCATTTTTTCTTTCGATAAGTACCACGTTTATACCCACCCCACCCTTCGTGATAATTTAAGTATTGGGCGTAGGCATCCCATTTAGAAATACCATTTACTTTGTGGGTTTTATTAACAAACCAAGCCATGAAATCAATGGCATCCTCGAAATCGTCTCTATCTGCGCCTGAATTACCCGTTTCGCGAATATAGTCTTGCCATGTAGGTGTTTTAGCTTGTGAGTAACCATAGGCAGAGCTTGCTCGGCCAATTGGAATAAATCCTAAAAAGTATTCCATTGGTGGCGCGGCATCGTGTCTAAACGAGCTTTCTTGATACATCATTGCCATTAACACATGTTTAGGCGACCCCCACTTATCTTGAGCATCGCGGGCATCATAATACCAATCTTCTTTTTCTTCGAAGATCTTACAAATATTATCAGGTTGTTTAGGAGGCGCCGTTGCGCAACCGCTCAAAACCGCGGCGAAAGATAGGGTAAGAAAACTTTTTTTAATTTTTTTCATTTTTTGGTGAACTTATTTAAATTCTATAAGTCAGAGCATATGAATACAGTGGTTTAGCATTGTTTCATCCCTGATTTAATATTTGCGCAGCTAATTTAGCTGCGCTTTTTTTTGCCTAGGCATTAGCAAAATAATCATCTAAGAACGCCACAAAAGTCAAATCATCTTCTGCCTCTTTTTGCTGCTGTGCTTCGTGAGAAGCGACAGCATCAGCATCGAGACTTGAGTTTGAGTAGGTTACAAATGTCTGAGACTGATGCGCTAACTTATACTCATTAGCCAACTCAATTGCATAGCTACCGCCATCTTGTTGGTTTTGTTTAAGCTGAGATAAGAACTGACCTGATAGTGTCTTATTCGGATCAGAAATGCATTCACGCCATAATTTGATTGCACTCAGGTACACATTTGAGCCATTTGCTTTGTCCATATACTGAGCCACATAAACTAACTCTGCAAAAATCTCGTCTGCCCATTTTTGTAAAGAAACAGGTGAACCGTCACGTTGCAGCTCAAGGTCCGACTTACGGCCGAAGTTCACCACAGCTTGTAAATTGGCTTCTGTTGACCTTTGATCTTCACAGCTTAATGCTGGCGCGTCTTTAAGCAGACAATAAGTTAAAAACACATCCAAGAAATGAATTTGCTCTAAGCTGATCCCCGTCTGTGAAAAAGGATTAACATCTAAAGCGCGGATCTCGACATATTCAATGCCTGCTCTTGCTAAAGCTTGAGTCGGAGTCTCACCGCTTTGTGCATTACGCTTTGGTCTGATCGGCGAGTAGAACTCATTTTCGATTTGCAGAATGTTTTTATTTAGCTGCTGTGGCGTTTCTGCTTTATAGTCAGCTAAATTACCATACAAGTCAGAGTGACAGCCAATTGCTTCGCGTAAGCCCACAATATACTCATCTAAATTGTTATACGTGACTTTTAAAGACGATTGAGCACTGTTGGTATACCCTAAATCACCTAGTCGTAATGCTGTGCCATGCTCTAAGTAAAGCGTGCCTTCACCCAAAGTCTCAAACGGAAGGTCACTTTTATTGCCCTGCAAGAATGATTTACACAGCGCAGGAGAAGCGCCAAACAGGTAACTGATTAACCATAGCTCACGTTTAAAGTTTCGAATAAGGCCTAAGTATTTCTCTGAAATAAAAGCTTGTTTCTCAGCTGTGCTTTGCTCAATTTTTTGTAAGCTGTCCCACAAGGTATCTGGGAAGGAAATATTAAAATGAACACCGGCAATAGCCTGCATCATGCTACCGTAACGGTTTTTTAGACCTTCACGATACAGGGTTTTCATTTTACCTATGTTCGACTCACCAAAATATGCCAAGGCAATGTCATCTTGATTTTCGATGAAGCAAGGCATACTCATAGGCCACAAGAGCTCATCGCCCATTTTACTCAAGGTGTATTTCTGTAAATCTTGCAGTTGCGCTAACGTCTCTTTAGGGTCTTCACTGACTGGGGTAATAAACTCGAGTAATGATTCTGAAAAGTCAGTGGTGATATGCGAGTTCGTTAATGGATGCCCAGCGTCTTGTGGATGAGGCGTTTTGGCAATAGAGCCATTCGGGTTGATCCTTAATGCTTCTCGCTCAATACCACGCTTGATGCCCTTAATGGCTTGCTGGTGTTCTGCTGTAGAGAGTGCTTCTAAGCGAGTCTTTAATTCTGGTGTATTCAAAAAATTATCCTCAAGCCAATAGGCAATGTTCAATCAATGGGGGCACATCCCCAATACTCAAGCAATATTTATTAACTATGACTAATAATTATCTTGCCAGCATGCTGCCCCGCTTCCATGTATTCATGCGCTTGCTGGATGTCTTGCAACGCAAAAGTCGAATCGACATGGATAAATAAATCGCCACCACGATACGCAGTCATCAATTCATTTAGATCAGCTTTGTTCTTTTCTACCACAATACCAGAGACCGTTATGTCACTTTGCTGTGCAGCTGAAACGATCTGCTGGGCACTGATGGTGGGTACAGTCACTACTTCACTGCCTGAGTTTAAATTCGCGACCATTCTTTCGCCGATTTCACCACCGACTAAATCGAGTAGTTGTGCTTGGCGCTTTTGTGAAAAGAATGTCTCATAATCAACAACCTTTACAGCTAACTTTTGTAACAGTTCATGTGAAGGGCGATTACTTACTGCAATCACTTTTTTACCTTGTATTTGAGCCAGTTGGATTGCTAAATGACCCACACCACCAGTAGGTGCATTAATGTAAAGGGTTGATTGTAAGCTTGAAAACTTTTTCAGAGCCTGTATTGCGGTTAAACCTGCTAAACATAGACCTGCGACTTCTGATTTTTGTTGCACATCAAATGCAATTAATTCGTTTGCTTCAGCAATCACATAATCAGCGTAACAGCCCGGCTGTTTGGCAAACCCCACCATACCTGCGACAAATTGACCCACTTGCAGGTCAGTGACTTGAGCGCCACACTGCTCAACAACACCGTATACGTCATAACCTAAAGATAAAAATTCATCAGCTTCTTTTGCTTGAGCAACAAAACCTAAACCTGCACGCGTTTTCAAATCGATAGGGTTAATTGCACTGCTATGCACTTTAATAAGTACTTGAGTGTCATTTAACTCAGGTAGAACACATGTTTTTGCCTGAATTTTATCCGCAGCACCGAACTCATCTATTCCATATTTTATTGCTTGCACAGGCATACTATATTCCTACTATTACACAAAGCATTATAGTCTTATAATCTAACACAGTTTTACACTGATCCCTATGGAGAAAATCATGCGTCGTGGCCAGTCAATTATCAATGAAGAAGTCACCTTTGATGACTCGCAACAACTTGTCTCTACTACCGATTTACGCGGTGTCACTACGTATGCAAATGCAGCATTTTGTGCCGTTTCAGGGTTTAGTGCCGAAGAGCTAGTAGGGAAAAACCACAATATTGTACGCCATCCAGATATGCCAAAAGCGGCGTTTAAAGAGCTTTGGGATAAATTAGAACAAGGCCACTCTTGGCGTGGGGTGGTAAAAAACCGCTGTAAAGACGGTCGCTATTACTGGGTAGACGCATTTGTTACACCTATTTTTGAGCATGGCCAGCTCGTTGGCTATCAATCGGTGAGAGTTAAGCCTTCTGAACAACTTAAGAAAAGAGCACAATCGCTTTATGATGCAATAAACCAAGGTAAAAAGGTTTGGCACTGGCGTGAGCAAATTGCACTGCGACAAACCCTTTCAACGATTATTGCATTATTGCTTACCCTTGCTTGCTTTGTTTTTGCTGGTTGGCAACTCGGTGTTGCGGCTATTATCACCATGCTGGCAATTTTGTTCATTAACTATGATGAACTGCTAGTGGTGCCTGCCAAGCTCAAATTACAGCAACAGCAATTCGATTCAGTCTCGCGTTACGTTTACTGCGAAGCGACACCTTTTTCTATCGCAGAATTTAATCTAGGTATGCTACAAGCCAAGCTTCGAACGGTTTTAGGCCGAATGCAAGATTCAGCGTCTACTTTCAAAAATATCGCAACCGGACTTGATGAAAAGTCTTCCAATACAGAAAAAGGCATTGAAGCGCAAAGTGAGCGCTTGCGTTCAATGGCTGCAGCGATGTCACAAATGAGCCAAACTATCGGTGAAATTTCAAACAACACGGCCGATACCGCCAACAAAGTCGATAGTACGCAGCATCATTGTTTAGAAATTAAAAATACCATGCTAGAAAACGTTGATATGGTCAGCTCACTTGCCACGCAAGTGGATGAAGCCGCGCAAACAGCAAATTCACTGGCACAAGAAGCCGATAAGATTGGCCAAGTCATGACTGAAATCGAAGGTATTGCAGAGCAAACGAACTTATTAGCATTGAATGCAGCGATTGAGGCTGCTCGAGCTGGTGAGCATGGCCGAGGGTTTGCTGTGGTTGCCGATGAAGTTCGCGCTCTGTCATCTCGTACACAAAGTGCCACCAGCCATATTTACGCATCAATCAAAGAGATACAAGATACTTTGTATAAATGGTCAGAAGTGATGCAAAGTACCAAAGACCGAGCATCTAACTGCGCCGATGCAAGCCAAACCAGCCAGCAGGCCTTAGAAGTGATTTTTGATCAGATCAGTGAAATTGCCAATGCTGCGCAAGGTATTTCAACTGCAGCAGAGCAACAACAGATGGTGAGTGTGGAGATTAACGACAACATCACCACCATCACCCATCACGGCAGCGAGAATTTAACCCTAAGTTATAAAGTCGCGGAAGATGCAGCGAAACTGGTCGAAAGTGCAAACAAAATATCTGGTTTGTTACTGACGTTTAAAGTTTAAAAATTAAGATAAAAAGACGCGATATATAATCGCTGCTACCATCTCAATAACTCAGTAGCACCGACTTTATGTAGGGCTCTTACAACAAAAAATGGCAGCTAAATCAGCTGCCATTTTTGTGCTCATAACATACTTACGATTAATATAATAAGCTATATAATTTTCTACGATATGTACCAGCCAAAGCATCGCCATCTGGTAGGCTCGCAATCAAATCTAGGTAATCTTTTTTCGCAGTACCAAAATTTAAGTCTTTTCTTAGCACAGATAATAATAACTCTAGCGCTTGCTCTTTCTTACCAGCTTCTGCCAATAGCGCAGCGAGTTGTGCTTTTAACTCTTTGTTTTCAGGGTCCGCATCTAATTGACTAGTAAGAGCAATGATCTCAGGAGATTCCTGCGCACTTTGTGCGGCATTTAATTTGGCTTGCAGATTTTGGTAATACGGATCGCGCTCAGTTTCGACAACACTATCAAGTAACGCCTGACCATCTTCAAACTTTTGAATTTGAATGCAGATATCAGCCAGTACCAGTTTCACACGGGTATTTTCTGGGTCAATCGCATAGGCTTGCTTGGCATAGTTAAACGCCGCATTTTGATCGTCATTTGCTAGCGCTTGTTTTGCTTGCTCAAGTAATAATACTTCAGGACTTGGTAAATGCTCAGCGAGTGCCTCTTTAATTTCAGCATCGCTTTGAGGACCTGGTAATACGCCAACTGGCGCGCCATTTTTCAATAACACAATCGTTGGTAACGCTTGTAGTCCTACTTGCTGTGCTAATTGAGATGCCAACGCTTGTTGTGTATCACAATCGACTGTTGCAACTAGTAAGTGCTCTTTGTAGCTTTGTGCAAGCGCAGACAAAATATTCGCTTGTTCAATGCACTCAGGTTGCTGCGCACTGAAGAACGTCATTAGAACCAGTTTATCGGTACTTTGTTCAGCCAGAACCTGCTGGATATTTTCAGGTGTTAATTGAATTTGGTTGTCCATAATTCACTTCTTAAATCTATGTATTATTCACTATATTGCGACTCTTCTCGCTTTTTCAAGCCTTGCTTTTCGCCCGAGGAGATTTAGCACTGCTTTTACTTTTACTCGCACTGCGCTTACCCTTTTTAAAACGCTTAAAACTGGCTTTGCCCTTACCTGCTAACCCTTGGAAACTCGCAATTTGTGTGTCTTGTAATAAGCGATTTAAATGCACTTCAACTGAGCCCATAAACTGATTATACGATTGAGACTTTTGATAGATCTGCTCAAGAGATTGCTCCCAAACAGCGGTCATATCAGGGCGCCCGACACTTTCTGGCAACGCTTTTATCACGCTTTGCCCAATTTCGGAAGAGTGAATGGCTTTGCCTTTACGTTGTAAATATTGTCTTTTAAAGAGAAGTTCAATGATCCCCGCACGCGTCGCTTCTGTGCCTATACCATCGGTCTCTTTCAATATTTTTTTAATCTCTGGGTCGGTCACATACCGGGCTATTCCCGTCATGGCTGCGAGTAATGTTGCATCAGTGAAGTGCTTTGGTGGCGACGTATGCTTTTCTATAACCTGTGCATCAACGCACTGCACTTGCTCACCTTTTTGCAGCATTGGCAACTGAGTAAGCTTAGTCTCGCCTTTTTCTTGCTTGTTAAATAAGACTTCCCAGCCTTTATCAATCAGACTTTTAAATTTAGAGGTAAATAGCCCACCTTGAATAAGCGTATGGATCTCACGCTCAGCGTAAACGCTTGGCTCAAAAAATTGCGCTAAGTAGTGCCTTGCGATCAGGTAATAAACGTTTTGCTCATTTTGATTCAGCGCGCCGCTCGACTTTTTTGAGGTCGGAATAATCGCATGGTGCGCTCCGACTTTGCTGTCGTTCCAAGCTGATGACTTTATCTCTAAATTCGCTTTGCCTGTAAAAGCGCTTAGTTTATCGCTAATGGCATTAATGGCGCCCACTACTGAGCTGCGCTCTTTGTAATGATCTTTTGGTAAATAACGGCAATCTGATCTGGGATAAGTGATCAGCTTATGCCTTTCATACAAACTCTGACAGGTATCAAGTACCAACTGGGCGTTCATGCCAAATACTTTGGCCGCTTCTATTTGTAGAGTCGATAAACTATGCGGCAAAGGGCGCGACTTTTTACTTTGGGTGCTTTTATCTTTGCTCACTTCACCCGGTTGGTTTTTAACTCTGCCCGCCACATTTTCAGCTAAGCCTTTGACCAGCACGCGACCTTCTTCATCCATATAAGGCTGACAGGCTTCGCTTGGTTGCCATTTACCAACATAGCTCGCACCGGCTTGGGTATTTAACTGCGCTTCGACTTCATAAAACGGTTTTGAAACAAAGTTCGCAATTTCCCAATCACGGTATACAACCAAACCCAATACCGGCGTCTGCACTCGACCAATAGATAACACCCCTTGATAACCCGCTTGTTGCCCTTTGATGGTACTCATGCGTGTCATATTAATACCGTAAAGCCAATCGGCACGAGCACGAGACAGCGCTGAAACAGACAGCGATAAAAAATCGAGGTTAGATTTGAGGTTATTGATGGCCTGTTTGACTGCTGAGGGGTTTAAATCGCTTATCAGACAACGAAGTGTTTGCTCTTTTTGTGCTTTAGTGGCACCGCAAAAGTTAATCATCTCGTCGATTAAAAGCTGCCCTTCTCGGTCTGGATCGCCCGCGTTGACAATGGTTTTAGCCGATTTAATTAACTTTTTAACGGTATTAAATTGCTTTTTGGTTTTACTTTTTGCTACTAGCTGCCATTGTTCAGGCACGATGGGCAGATCGGCAATCGCCCATTTTTTAAATTTAGGGTCGTACGCCTCAGGCTCAGCCTGCTCTAATAAATGGCCTATACACCAAGTAACAATATCGCCGTTCGCCGCTTCAATAAAGCCATCGTTATTTTTATGAGGTTTAGGTAACGCATTGGCAATGGCTCTGCCTAATGACGGTTTTTCAGCGATATAGAGTTTCATTGTTAGATTTATATACTGTATAAATTAACAGTTATGATAGAGCAATGTCGCGCTAAGTGCCAGAGTTTAAGTTTCAGCCATAAAAAAGCGCCCATAAAAGGCGCTTTGGTTAAATGATATGTTGAAGTCTTATAGAGCGTTGAAAACGTCGTCTGTTTTCGCTGCACATACAAAATCGTTCTTATGCAGGCCTTTGATAGAGTGGCTCCACCAAGTGATTGTCACTTTGCCCCACTCTGTTAGAAGACCAGGGTGATGACCTTCTTCTTCAGCCATGTCGCCCACTTTGTTAGTGAACTCTAATGCCTGCTTGAAGTTTTTGAACTTGAATACACGCTCAAGTTGCATGATGCCATCACGCACTTCTGGAACCCAATCAGGGATCTGCTTAATTAATACTGCTAACTCTTCATCTGACACTTTAGGCGCATCAGCACGACACGCTTCACATTTTTGTGCACTTAAATCAGACATTACAAAATCCTTAACTTGCTAATTTTTCTTTAGGGGGAAACTTTGGCTCAAATAAGCCTAATTCTTTTGCTTCTTGTACCAACGCCATGATATCCATTTGTGAGATATCGAATAAGTCATTAATTGAATTAATTGTGTAGTACAACGGCTGCATAATATCAATGCGATATGGCGTACGTAGAACGTCTAACACTTCTAATTTATTGATTTCTGGCGTGCCTGAGTAAACATATTGTGTTTCACCCGGGCTTGAAAGCACACCACCGCCATAAATACGTAAACCGTCTTCAGTTTGCATTAAGCCAAACTCAACCGTGAACCAATACAAGCGTGCTAGATATACGCGGTCTTTCTTCTCAGCGGCATAGCCTAACTGGCCATATTTATGCGTAAACTCCGCAAATGCAGGGTTAGTTAACATGGCGCAGTGACCAAAAATCTCATGGAAGATATCTGGCTCTTGCAGATAATCAAACTCTTCACGAGAGCGAATAAAGGTTGCTACCGGGAACTTTTTGTTCGCCAATAGTCTGAAGAATTCATCAAAATCAATCAGTGCAGGTACAGGTTCTACTTGCCAGCCTGTTTCACGACCTAATGCTTCGTTTAACTCATGAAGCTGAGGAATACGGTCGTGCGGTAAATTTATTTTCTCAAGGCCTTCCATGTACTCGTTACATGCTTTGCCTTCAATACACTTTAATTGACGTGCAACCAACTCAGACCATATTTTATTTTCTTCTTCGGTCCAAGCGATGATGCCATTTGCATCAGGTTGCTTTGATACATATTTACTTGCTTTAGCCATAATAACCTTCGCTGTTAGTTCGCTCTAGCCCCAGCTTGAGCGCTTCAACTTGTTGACTTGATACTAGGGAAAAGTAAGCAAAAGATTAATAGATGAGATGTTTCAAGCAATCCTGAAAACTCGTTTTTTTGGAATCTTTTATTTACATCAATGTACACCAAACAAAACACCACACACAAAAAAGGGGCTTAAAAACCCCTACTGTACATTTTTAATTACACTAAATTTGCTTAAATGCCTGCTCTAGGTCAGCAATGATGTCGTTAACATCTTCTAAACCAACAGAAATTCGGATCAAACCATCTGAAATGCCCGCAGCTTCACGCTCTTCTTTGGTATACGGCGAGTGTGTCATTGAGGCTGGATGCTGAATAAGTGTTTCTGGATCGCCCAAACTGACCGCTAATGTACACAGCTCAGTCGCGTTAATAAAACTTTCACCTTGCTCTAGTGTGCCATCAATCTCAAAAGCAATCACACCACCTGCACCTTTCATCTGCTCGCCCAAGAATTTGTAACCAGGGTGAGAAGGTAAACCTGGGTAATACACTTCACTGACTTTAGGATGCGCATTTAAGAACTCAGCAACTTTTTGTGCACTTTGACAGTGCCTTTCAACACGTACAGCCAGTGTTTTTAAGCCTCGATTAATCAACCAAGCATCATGTGGACTGATGGTCGCACCAATGTCTTTTAAAACTGTAAGCTTTATCAGCTCTATGTGTTCTTGCGAACCACATACCGCACCTGCGACGACGTCACCATGGCCATTAAGGTATTTAGTTGCACTGTGGATCACAATATCTATGCCGAAATGTTTTGGCTTTTGTAGTAGCGGTGTCATAAAGGTGTTATCAACCACACTGATCAAACTGTGCTTTTTAGCAAACTGACCCAGCATAGCTAAATCAATCACCGTCATATTTGGGTTGATCGGCGTTTCAGCAAACACCATTTTGGTGTTTGGTTTCACAGCTGCATACAGCTCCGCTTCGTTGGTCATATCTACAAATGACACTTCAATGCCCCATTTAGGCAGCATGTGAGAAAAAAGCGCAAAACTACAACCATATAATGCGCTAGATGCAATTAAATGATCGCCTTGCTCTAAAAAGCTCAGCACTGATGCTGATACCGCCCCCATACCCGTTGCGGTTGCAGCAGCATCTTCCATCTCCTCGAGCTGAGCAAGCTTTTGTTCAAGTTCACGGGTGGTTGGGTTGCCCAAGCGGGTATAAATGTAACCCGCTTCTTCCCCCGCAAAACGTGCCGCACCTTGAGCAGCATCTTTAAACTGAAACGTTGAGGTTTGATAAAGTGGCGCGGTTAACGCGCCATGTGGGTCGTCAAAATGGACTGGGCTATGGATGCAATTGGTGTTGTCATGATACTTCGTCATTTTATTGCCTATGAATTTATTATTAGTCTGTTGATGAACTAATAAATAATCCAGCAAGTAAAATTCCACAAGCAAGCCAGATGTTAAGACGGCTAGACGAGCAAAACCCTCTAAAAATCGTACAGTTAAGTTGTCAGTTTAATCATTTTTAGACGTTTTGGTACGCTCTAATAAAGCAGATAAAATACCTTGTGCTGATTGCCCTAATAAGGATTGCTTTTGCTCTAGCTTAGGTAACGGTCGACATAACTCCATGGTTTTGTAGCCTAAGCGCGCTGTAAACACGCCTGCACTGAGGCCTTGTGCAGCTCGCGCTGACAACTTCCCCAGCAACTCAGCACCCAAGCTGGTCGCCGCTAAGTCAGATACCAATTCGGACGCACCAGCAAACAACATCTGTTTAACCAATTGCTTGTACAACATAATGCGACTGCGATACGCCAGTTTGATACCGTAGTGTTGGCTTATCTTTTCAATCAAGCTGATACCACGCCACAGCACCGAAAGCATATCAAGTAATGCCATCGGACTGAGAGACACCAAAAGCGCTGACGTTTTTGCATGTTGGTTAATGATTGCTTTTGCCTGCTCATCTTTACTGACCAGTAAGGTGGTTTGATATAACTGTAAAACTTCTTTGTCAGTATGGTGCGGTTTGAGGCAGGCTTTAAATTCTTTTACTTCTGCATCGGTATGTTGTTTTAGTAAGGGTTGTAGCCAGGTTTCTGCTTCACCAATTTGCGTGCTACTCATTAACCGAAGCGCATCATTTTGGCGCAGGTTTTGTTGTTTCAACGCTTTTAATGAAACCGCTTCCTTGAATAAGAATTTGCTCAGCACCAATAACGCAGAAGTCAGCACAAAGCCATAAAGCCCTGCTAGTAATATAGACTCTTGCATTGCCTCAATGATGGTGTAACCCGTTTCAACCATGATTAATAACAAAAAGCTAATGACGAAAATGCCTTTGAAATTGAAGCGACTGCTTTTAGGTTTAAATACTGGCTCTAACTCTTGTTCAAACTCACTGCTTCCATCAATGACATCTAGTTCTTCGACTATTTCAAAGCGCTTGCCTGTTTCTAACTCTTTTTGGGTCTCGCCGACATCACCGACATTAATACGTCTACCCGGTTTTAATTGAGCTGATTGATTGTCTGTCATTGCAATTTATCTCCAATTAAAAACTGTAGGGCATGATCTAAACGGGTATGGGTTAACTCGCCTTTGGTGCTTGGTAAAGGTGCGAATGAAATAAACTCGAAACCATGAGTTGGCCACTGACTTTGAGTAATAAAGTGGTTAGGCGGTTCTGGCGGCAAATAGGTGAGCCATTCATCTTCATTGAGTGGCTTACCGTAGATACAGTCTAAAGCTTTGTCGCCTTCTTTTATGCGCTTCGCCAAAGTGCTTTGCACCGATGACATCGCCATTGTTTCAATCTGCACGCCATTAAAACGCATATCGTTGGCTTGCTCGCCTACCAAATCATGCAATAATTGCGCTATGGCCACTTGCTGAGTGCCATTCACATGGTCGCACTTATTCGCAGCAAAAAGTACTTTATCAATTTTTGGCGAGAACAAGCGCTTAATTAAATTTGAACGGCCGTAATTAAATGATTGCAACACCGCTTGCAGCGTATGTTTTTGTTCAAGCAAAGACTGCGGGCCATCATTTAAGGCACTCATCACATCGACAAGTACCAACTGACGGTCAAATTCACAAAAATAGTTTTTATAAAAAGGTGTGATAACTTGCTTTTTATATGCCTCAAAGCGACTAGCTAAATGGCTATATTGACTATTTTCTTTGTCGTTACTCTCACGGCACGGGAAGAACAATAAGATGGGGGCATCTTCTAAATCGCCGGGGATTAATTGTCTTCCTGGTTGCAGATAAGCAAGTTGCGTCTGTGCTTTTAACTGCTTTAACGTTTGCGTGTAGAGATTAGATAGTTGTTTAAGCACTTGCTCATCAATATTTTCGTCACTATTGAATTGTTCAAGTTCAGTTAGAAATGGCCGCGCATATTCGCTGTACTCTGGCTTTTCAAGCAAGCTGAGCATTGACTCACTCCAGCTTGCATAATCTTGCTCAAGCATAGGCAAATCAATTAACCACTCTCCCGGATAATCAATCAATTCTAAATAGAGGGTACTTTGCGGCGAAACATGTTGCTTTAAGCCATGCTTGGTTTCGTATCGAATAGCAATCGTTAAAGTATTAATACGCTTTGTCGATTCAGGCCAATTGGGTTCAGAATTAAGTAAGCAATTAATGGCACTAGGGTAATCAAAAGTAGGAATGTCTAACGCGGACTGCGGCACTTGTTTAGCTGCAATCAGGCGGTCATCCTTTACGACATCAAAAAAAGGTAAATTCTGTTTGTTGGTTTGTGTGGTTAAATGTTTTACGAGTGCTGTTATAAATGCTGTCTTACCACTACCACTTAAACCAGTAACGGCCAACTTTACATGTTGATCAAGGCTACGATGGAGGGTCTTTTGGGCTTTTTGTTTGAGTTTATCAAGGTTCGCGTGGCTGAATAAATTCGGACTCATTATAACAGTGTCACTCCCTGTTAGAGAAAGCGTGCGGCCTACACTAAAATTTAGCCGCACTCGCTTGAAGATGATGGATATACCAATTTTATTGATTAAATGTCCTTTCTAATGAACTAGATAGTCCCTTAACTTTTTATCTGCCGCAATGAGCGAACAAACCTTCAATGCAATTGGTATTACAGCTTATTGATTTCACGTGACACAGTAAACTCACTTGATGTCACATAAGTTTCCATATTTTGAATACGACCGTCTAAACGGGTTAAGCGATCTTTTAAGTCGAATAGCGCCTGACGAGGTGGTTCGCCCTTTTGCCATACTTTAAACTTCACTGAGATTGGATCAATCTCATCAAATTTGCCCGCATTTTGTGACATGCTCGGCTCTTTTTTATCGAGAATAAACCAACAGGCTATATACACAACGACAAATAAAGGACCACCAGATAACAATACAGCTGTGATAAACAGGATACGAACCAGCCACAATTCCATGTTGAAGTAATCACTTAGACCTGCACATACACCTGCTATTTTTCCACGCTTTGGATCTCGATACAGTTCTTTCTTTAGATTGTTCATACCTTACGTCTCCACTGTGGTGACTCCTGATCTAATAATGCTTCAAGGGTCTCAACGCGTTCAGCCATTTTCTCCGCTTTATTAGCCAGCTCTAACAGTTGGCGGTGTTCGTGCTCGCTCAAACCTTGGCTTACCTGTTTCTTACTGCGATAGTGAAGAATGAGCCAAAGCGGGGCAACAATCACCATAAAAATAATAATCGGGGCAACTAAAACTTCTAAATCCATCATCAATACTCCTATAACTCAACCTGTTGTGTCAGTGCCTGCCTAGGCAGGCACTTATTAACTTTTATTCTTTGTTTGCTAACTTTTTCTTTAAAGCAGCTAGCTCGTCATCAACTTGCTCATTTTTTTGTAAATCAGCAATTTCATCTGATAGTGACTTTTTACCTAAATCATAAGCTTCTACTTGTGATTCTAGACCATCGATCTTGCTTTCGTAGCGCTCGAAACGATTAAGTGCATCTTCAACTTTTGAGCTATCTAATGCTTTTTTCACTTCTAAACGAGACTCAGCTGAACGCTGGCGTAACACAATGGCTTTTTGTCTCGCTTTCGCATCAGCTAGCTTATCTTGAAGTGTTGCAACTTCTTGCTGTAACTTCTCAATATGAGACTCTACATGCTCAAGTTCTTTTTCAACACTTGCTGCCGCATCTGATGATTTTTGTCTTTCAAGTAGTGCTGCACGTGCTAGGTCTTCACGATCTTTAACCAGTGCTAGCTCAGCCTTTTCTTGCCATTGTTGTGCTTCTTGATTTAGTTGCTCAACACGACGTGCTAATTCTTTCTTCTCAGCCAGTGTTTTAGCTGAAGTAGAGCGAACCTCTACTAATGTGTCTTCCATTTCTTGAATGATGAGGCGAACCATTTTTTCTGGATCTTCTGCTTTATCAAGGATGGCATTGATATTTGAATTAACAATGTCTGCAAAACGTGAGAAAATTCCCATAATCTTTACCTCTTCGGTTACTCAATTAATTTAACTGAGTAAGTAGTATCAAATTGCTTGCCAACTTTCACAGCAAATAAAAACAATAAAAATCAATACCTTATTAAATTTCAAAAACTTCTTTTTTTCAAGCTTTTTTTAAAATACACTAATAGTTAGCAAAAATAACTAAGAGTTAGGCAATATGAGTCAGTTTCGCCAACAGGATAATTTACTTGGCCAATCAGACAGCTTTTTAGCTGTGCTAGACAAGGTTTCACAACTTGCTCCACTAGACAAACCCGTACTAATCATCGGTGAACGAGGAACAGGTAAAGAACTTATTGCAGCCCGCCTTCATTATTTATCTGAACGTTGGGACCAAAACTACGTTAAGTTAAACTGTGCGGCCCTTAATGAGAATTTACTTGAGAGTGAATTATTCGGTCATGAAAGCGGTGCCTTTACTGGCGCAAGTAAACGCCATGAAGGCCGATTCGAGCGCGCCAATGGCGGTACATTATTTTTAGATGAGCTAGCAAACACCTCTGCCATGGTACAAGAAAAGCTTCTGCGTGTTATTGAATATGGTGAGTTTGAACGTGTCGGTGGTAAAAGTACCGTTAAAGTAGACACACGATTAGTGTGTGCAACTAATGAAGATTTACCCACTTTAGCTGATAATGGTGAATTTCGTCACGATTTATTAGACCGCCTCGCATTTGATGTCATCACACTGCCACCTCTTCGTGCAAGAAGGGAGGACATCGTCTTACTGGCTGAGCAATTTGCCATAAACATGGCCCGAGATCTTGATTGGGCACTGTTCAGTGGCTTTACAAAAAAAGCCATGGACAAGCTATTAGATTACGATTGGCCAGGTAACATTCGTGAATTAAAAAATGTGGTTGAACGAAGCTTATACCGACATGGTAGCGAGCAACTGCCTGTTCATGAAATTATATTCGACCCATTTGAAAGCCCATATCGTCCTGCTCAGCGTATTAAAGCACCTACAAATATTGAACGCGCCCCTGAAGTAACAACCCCTGCAACGGCTGAAATCTCCACAGCTACAGTTATTGAGCAAACTAAACAAGCTAAGAATAATTTTTCATTCCCATGCGATTTGAAAACACTGTCAAACGACTATGAAATTGAACTGCTGAAGAAAGCGTTAGAACATAGTCAATTTAACCAAAAGAAGACTGCACAAATGCTCAGTTTAACGTATCATCAATTGAGAGGTTATCTGAAAAAATACAATCTGTTAGATCAGAAACAAGAGGCTTAAATCGTGCGAATACTGCTGCTGGGCACGCTGTGTACTTTGCTACTGGGCTGTATAGATAAGCCTAATGTGAAGTTAAATGAAAAAAACCAAGGGTTAGTTTATTGTGCTGAAGCCAACCCTATGACATTTAACCCACAAGTCACAACGACCGGGTCAACCATAGATCTCATTGCAAACCAGCTGTATGACCGCTTAATCAGCATCGATCCTGACACTGCAGAGTTTAAACCTGAGCTTGCAGAATCTTGGGGGGTGTCAGATGATGGCACAACCATCACCTTTTATTTACGAAAAGGCGTGCGATTTCATCACACTGATTACTTCACGCCTAGTCGAGAAATGACCGCCGATGACGTGGTGTTTTCTTTTGACCGCTTATTCAATGTGTATAACCCCTATCACTTTGTTGGCGATGCGACTTACCCCTATTTTCAAAGTGTCGGTTTAGATCAGCTGATACAAGAGATTATCAAAGTCGATGATTACACAGTGCAGTTTAAACTGTTTAATGCTGAAAGCAGCTTTTTATCAAACTTAGCAACTGACTTTGCCGTGATTACCTCTAAAGAGTACGCAGACATTCTTGCGGCCGCTGAAAATAAATCTCAGTTTGATAATAAACCGATAGGCACAGGCCCTTATAAATATAAGCAATACCTTCGAGATAATTTGGTCCGTTACCATAAGAATGAGACTTATTGGAAACATCCAGTTGCTATGTCGCAATTGGTGTTCGATATCACAACCAATAATACCAGCCGTATTGCCAAGATGTTGACGAAAGAATGTGATGTCACCGCGCATCCAAGTGCTTCACAATTGGCGGTGTTAAGCAAACGTGCTGATATAACCGTAGATAAAGCTGAAAACCTAAATATTGGCTATTGGGCTTTCAATACCGAAAAAGAGCCTTTTGATAATTCTCTTGTCCGTAAGGCACTCGCCCACTCTGTTGATTTCAATAAAATTCTACAAGCTGTTTTTTATGGTAATGGCCAAATTGCAAAATCTTATTTGCCACCTGCTTCTTGGGCGTTTGCTGAACAAGAGAGTATGCCAACCTATAACCCGACTTTAGCAAGAAAATACCTTGATATGGCTGGCTACGAAGAAGGCTTTGAAATGACTATTTGGGCAATGCCGGTATCTAGAATTTATAACCCCAATGCGCGCAAAATGGCAGAGCTTATTCAGAGCGATTTAAAACAAATTGGCGTGACAGCGAAAATAGTCGAGTACGAGTGGAATACATTTATTGAACGTATTGGTAAACATGAGCATGACAGTGTATTACTCGGCTGGGTTGCTGATACGCCAGACCCTGATAACTTTTTTAGTCCACTATTGAGTTGTACAGCGACTTTCAGCGATAAAAACCCAGCGAATTGGTGTAATCCAGAATTTGACTTACTACTGACTAAAGCGCTCGACACAACAGATATCGAAGAAAGAAAAGCATTTTATGCCCAAGCTCAAGCCATGATCATTGACCAGCTCCCGCTTGTGCCAATTGCTCACGGCATGCGCTTTCAGGCTTCAAACAAAGAGGTTAAAGGCATCGACTTGAAGCCATTTGGTGGGATCTCTTTAGCAAATGCAAGGAAACAGTAATGCGCGAGTATTTATTCAGACGACTAAGCCTTTTACTGTTCATGCTGCTTACTCTGACTGCATTTACTTTTTCTTTGAACTATTTGTTTCCGGGTGATGTGCTTACAAATCTCAGTGGCCAAGTAAATAGTAGTTATGCGCAGTCACAAGCATTGGCCGATAAATACCAGTTAGAAGAGAACATCATTGTGCAGTATGGTGCGTTTCTAGGCCGCATCGTTGATGGCGACTGGGGCTACTCTCTATCATCTGGACAGCCCGTTTTTGAACATATTTTGTTGCTCTTTCCTGCAACGATTGAACTATGTGTTTATGCACTCGTTGTTGCAATTGTGTTCGGTATTCCAGCAGGTGTCATTGCCGCAGTTTTTCACAAACGATGGCCTGATAAAGTCATTAACTCACTCACCTTAATGGGCTTTTCTATTCCCATATTCTGGTTAGCTTTATTGCTTATTATGGTGTTTTGCTTGGGGTTAGGTTTATTCCCCATGTCTGGAAGAATTGGCCTACTTTATGAAATTGAGCCTTATAGCCACTTTATATTGGTCGACATTATCGCGCAGGGCTTTCCATACGGTGGCTTTGCATTCATTGACGCATTAAAGCACTTAGCATTGCCAACCATTGTACTCGCTATGTATCCGACAACAGTGTTAATTCGATTTACTCGCGACTCAATGCTCAATGT
Organism: Pseudoalteromonas sp. AWM4_233; assembly: GCF_056158285.1. Classification (NCBI taxonomy): domain Bacteria; kingdom Pseudomonadati; phylum Pseudomonadota; class Gammaproteobacteria; order Alteromonadales; family Pseudoalteromonadaceae; genus Pseudoalteromonas; species Pseudoalteromonas sp. AWM4_233. Next base: position 2,857,302 of record NZ_JBSWSZ010000001.1, read on the forward strand.
ACTTGAGCAAAACTATATTAAAACTGCTCGCGCTAAAGGCTTAAACCGTCGTCAGTTGATTTTGCATCATGCGCTTAGAAATGCACTTCTGCCTGTGATTAAGCAAATCGGTTTACAGTTTAGCACTTTGTTGACACTTGCCATGATCACCGAAGTAATATTCTCTTGGCCGGGTGTTGGTCGCTGGCTGATTGAAAGTATTTATCAACGAGATTACCCAGCGATCCAAGGTGGTTTATTAGCTGTGTCTGTGTTTGTTATTTTCGCCAATATGTTTGCTGAATTTAGCCATACCGTGTTAAACCCTATTTCTAGGAATCAAGCGCATGGCAAAATTTAAATTATTTAGTGAAGAGTCGAACCGCTCGCCCCTTTCTCGTTTATGGAAGAAGTTCAAGGCTAACCACCCTGCGCTTGTTGGCTTGTGGATTTTTATTGCACTTACTTTATTAGCGCTGTTCGCGCCACTTATTTCGCCTTACAGCATAAATCAGCAACATGCTGATGCACTCTTACTCCCGCCTTCATGGCATGATGCCGGTGATGTAAGATTTATACTTGGCACGGATGATCTTGGCCGAGATATTCTGTCTAGGCTGATGAACGGAGCTACTTTCACTTTTGGTTTATCTATCATTGCAGCTTTAATTACCACCGCTTTAGGTGTCATTATTGGCTCGCTAGCAGGTATGAGTAAAGGTATCCGCTCAAGCTTTTTTAATCACTTGCTCGACATCACTTTGTCTATTCCCTCATTATTATTAGCTATTATCATCATCGCTATCTTAGGGCCTGGTTTGCTCAATACAGTGTGGGCGATCATTTTAGCCCTGCTTCCTCAATACGTGCATTCAATCCGAAATTTAGTGGTAGAAGAGCTGAGTAAAGATTACATCAGTGCTTTTCGCTTAGATGGTGCCAGTAAATGGAAAATACTGGTTCGAGGCGTATTCCCTAATATTTATGAGCATATTGTGGTTATTTTCACCATGGCACTTTCAACGGCTATCTTGGACATTGCAGCGCTGGGTTTTCTCAAATTAGGGGCTCAGCCACCGACGACTGAATGGGGCGCTATTTTGGCTGAAAACCTCGGTCTAATTTACCTGGCCCCATGGACTGTTGGTTTACCAGGTGTGCTATTATTTATCGCAGTTTTATCGACGAACCTTGTAGGTGATGGTTTGAGACAAGTATTGAAAGATCGTAAGGCTGACTGATGCATTTACTCGACATCAAAAACTTAACCATAGAGCTACCTACCGAAAATGGCGTTATTCGCGCGGTTGATAAAGTGAATTTGAGCTTAAAAGAAGGCGAAGTGCATGCGCTGGTTGGCGAGTCAGGCTCTGGCAAAAGCTTAATTGCAAAGGCCATTGTCGGGGTTTTAAATAAACGCTGGCGTGTCACAGCCGATAGGATGCATTGGCAAGGGGTCGACTTAATGCGCTTGCCGCCGGAAAAACGTCGAAAACTAGTCAGCCAAGATATTGCGATGATCTATCAAGAGCCGAGTAGAAGCCTTGACCCAACTGCAAAAATATTTGAACAAGTCTCAGAGTCAATCCCAGAAGAGTCGTTAAGTGGTAACTTTTTAGTGCGCAGACAACTAAGAAAAAAACGCGTCAAAGCGCTACTACATAAAGTGGGGATCAAAGACGATAAGCGTGTTGCTGATAGCTACCCTCATGAGCTTTCAGAAGGGATTTGCCAAAAAGTCATGATAGCCATGGCCATTGCTCGAAACCCAAAGCTGTTAATTGCTGATGAACCGACTACGGCACTTGAAAGCACCACAAGAGCTCAGGTTTTTAGGCTATTAAAAAGTCTCAATCAACTCAAGAATATGTCTGTATTGATGATTTCTCATGAACTCGAAGAAATCACCGCTTGGTCTCACGCTATGCATGTATTGTACTGTGGTCAGATGGTTGAGGCTGGGCCCACAGAAAAAGTATTTAATGCCCCGCTACACCCTTATACGCAAGCCTTAGTAAAAAGTTTACCTGATTACGCACAGGGGCTTGCCCATAAAGAGAGTTTTTATGCGCTTAAAGGCACTATCCCACCATTGCAGCACTTACCCATAGGTTGCCGCTTAGGGCCTAGGTGCCCACAAGCGCAAAAGCAGTGTGTAGTCACGCCCAAGCAAAAAAAATCACATGGCCATACTTATGCTTGTCACTTCCCTTTATTAAAGGAAGATAAAAAATGCAACCCATCTTAAAAGTTCAGTCTTTGCATAAGACCTATCGCGTTAGAGTCGGATTACTCAAAAGAAAAAATGTACCGGTATTGACCGATATATCCTTTTGTTTAGGTAAGGGTGAAACCATCGCCGTTATAGGTGAAACTGGCGCAGGTAAAAGCACTTTGGCAAAACTATTAGCCGGTGCAGAGCAAGCCGAAACAGGACAAATTTTACTAGATGGGACAACCATAGAAGACGATGGCGTTAGGCAAGCTCACTGTCGCCATATTCGTATGATTTTCCAAGATCCAACCCGCTCTCTCAACCCAGGTCTTACAATCGGTGAAATACTCGATGACTGCTTGAGTTACAACACAGAGTTAACTCACAAACAACGAGATAAAAAAATCGCCCATGTTTTAATTCGAGTTGGTTTGCTTGAAGAGCACTACCATTACTATCCGCACATGTTTAGTGGGGGGCAGTTACAGCGTGTTGCGCTTGCTAGAGCACTTATTTTAGATCCTAAGGTTTTGGTACTCGATGAAGCCTTATCGTCGCTAGACCCATCTGTTAGGGCGCAAACAGTCAATCTCTTGTTAGCATTACAGAGAGAAACTGGCTTGAGCTATGTTCTGATCACACATCATTTAAGCTTAGTTAAACACATGAGTGATAGCTTGTTGGTACTTAACAAAGGCAAGGTGGTTGAATACGGAAAAACCGCTCAAGTATTTGCTCAACCCAAATCTAAGGTAATGAAAAGGCTGCTTAACGTGTAAGCAGCCTTTTTGAAATTTATGTCTGTTATTAAGTAAACAGAATTACATGATGCGAGAAAATAGGCGAGATTTACGGCCTTGACGTTGTCGGCGCATGTTAGAGCGGATCTGAGCACGCGTACCAGCCAACCAGCTCTCACGGTCAACTTTTGCATCTTCACCTCGGCGAGACTCCTCAGTCGCTCTGAAGCTACAGAATTCTGAATATGCTTTAAGATCTAGAGACATATCTTGTAAAACAAGTTCAATCATAATCGCATCATCGATATAACCTAGGCCAGGAATATGATCAGGTACTACATCTTCAGGCTCGCTGAAGTATGCTAGTGAAGCGATAATGTCTTTTCTTTCTTCTTCTGGGATCTGCCATTCTGTATCTTGAACTGCATCAATTAACGTCGCCAAAGACGCCATTCTTGTGCGAACAAATTCTGGCAGTTCACTCTTTTCCATCTCATCAACTAGCTGTTGCGCTTTGGTTAAGATTTCGCTTTCTGTGTAGTGTGAAGTTTTACTGATAACTTTGTCCATCATGCTCTTAAAATGCGCTAAATCTGCATCTGATAGTTCAAAGTTGATTTCAATTGCCATGTTCCCAGCTCCCTGAGTATTTATTGTTTGTAGATATTACTCTAACCATAGAGCAATGGGGATTTATGTCAATAATAGAGCGTACAAAAACCCGGCAAACTTGCTATTGTTTTGTAAATTAAAATAAAAAAAGCGCCATAAAGGCGCTTTTCTGTTTATGAAATATTTACTTAATTTTCTTCAGTAACTTGAACTGTTGGGCGAACGACCTCAGCTTTTGATTCAAGAGCAGAAACAAACGCTAAGTAGTTTTTATTTATCGCCGACATGGTAATACCCTGCTTTTGCTGTGCATCTAATTCAGCCGTAATGTCAGGGGTAGTTACTGAGTTCAATTGAACTAGTGCTGCATCACCGTTATTTAACGTGACTAAGCTTTCCACTTTGCCGCCTTCCGATGGATGAGGTAAAGCAAATACCTCTTTCACGATAGCAGGCGCAACAGAGTAAGATTGACGTTGCAGGGCTGCCTCAGTGCTAACCTCAGTCGCTTCTGCTGTCGCAATCTCTTGTAACGCTTTGCCTGCTTTAAATTCAGTAAATAAGTTTTCTGAATATTCAGCAAGTAACGATGATGCTTTTTCGTTTGTTAAAGTCGATACAATTTGTTCTTTTACTGCTTCAAGCGGCTTAGTTGCAGCAGCAACGTGCTCTGTCACACGCACAACCACAAAATGCTCAGGTGCCACTTCTAACACTTCAGAGTTCACTTTGTCTTCAAGTAACTCTGGTGTAAAGATAGTGGATGAAACAGCTGGTGAATTTAAAGGTGCAGGTAACATCATACGACTAACTAGTTCAGTTGTTTTCAACTCAACACCTGCAGCAAGTGATGCATCTTCTAAAGTATCAGCAACTTCGAACGCAAGTTCAGCCACTTCTGTTTGCTTTTGATAGAACACATCTAGCTTCGCGTTCTTTTCAAGTTCTGCTCTTAGTTCAGCGGCAACTTCTTCAAACGGTTTCTCAACTTGCGCTTGTAAATCTGTCAATTTAATAATGTGATAACCAAACTCAGTTGCAACAACATCAGTAAAGTCACCGATGTTTGCCAATGCAAATGCTGCGTCTTCAAACGCAGGTTCCATTACATCACGTTCAATCCAATCAAGGTCACCGCCAAGTTCAGCACTGACGATGTCATCAGACTTTTCTTCAGCTAAGGTCGCAAAATCTGCGCCCGCTTTTAATTCAGCTAAGATAGCGTTAGCTTTTTCTTTTGCTGCAGCATCATCTTCGCTGTTATCGATAAGAATGTGCGCAACACGACGCTTTTCTTCTTCTAAATACTGTGACTTACTTTCTTCATAGTAAGCGCGTACATCTTCATCAGTCACTGGCGTATCTAAAGTAATATCATCAGCTTTTAATTCTAAATACTGAACAGCAACTTGCTCTGGCGCCATAAATTGTTGCTGATTCAGCTGATAATAATCATTCACTTCTTCATCAGATACCGACACTTGAGACTTCATTTTCTCTTTTGTCAGAACCACATAATCGATGTTTCGTGTTTGTTGTTGCAGTGCTGCTGTTTGCTGTAATTCGCTTGGCAACACAAAATCAGAACCAGCAACAGCAGAAACCAGTTGTGTACGTGTCATTTCTTCACGTAGAAACTCTCTGAATGTGTCTGGTTGGAAGTTCATCTGACGGATCGCACGTAGGTAAGCGTCATTGTTAAACTGACCTGCGACTTGGAAATAAGGCATTTCAACAATCGCTTGCTTCACTTGCTCGTCACTGACACGTAAGCCTAACTGAAGCGCAAGTTGGTTTTGTAATTCTTGTTGTACCAAACGGTCAATCACGCCATTGCGGATCTGTGCCATGTAGTTTGGGTCAGCTGCAATTTGCGCAAAGTATTCACCAAACTGTTGTTCAAGACGCGCACGCTCATTTTCAAAAGCACGTGAGAACTCAGTTTGACTAATTTGAACTCCATTAACTTCTGCGACAGGTTGCTCTGTGGTTTGACCTAGGTAACCACCTATCCCTGCTAACGCAAAAGACAGGATAACTAAGCCAAGGATAATTTTGGCTGCAAGGCCCTGTGAGCCTTCTCTGATCTTTTCTAGCATTGTTGTTTCTCTTATCTAAGCCAAAGCACGCACGCGCTTTGATTTTTAGCTATTGTAAAAAAAGCGTATCTTAACAGATACGCTTTTTTACTTGAAGCTGCACGAGACTGACTTAGCGTTATAAACGTGAATCAGTGTAAAGCCTCGTCACTAATTTAATTAGTTTACTGCGTCTTTCAGTGCTTTACCCGCTTTGAAAGAAGGAATGTTCGCAGCTGCGATTTGGATAGTTTCACCAGTCTGTGGGTTACGGCCTGAACGTGCAGCACGCTCACGTACAGAAAAAGTACCGAAACCAACTAATGCTACAGAATCGCCATCTTTTAACGCACCAGTAACTGACTCGATGAATGAATCTAGCGCACGACCTGCCGCTGCTTTAGAGATGTCAGCATCAGCTGCGATTTGATCGATTAATTGAGATTTATTCACAATATCATCCTCTTACATTGTTATTATCAAAAGCGAGAGCATTTTTTGATAACTACCACTTTTTGTTATTACTACTAGAAAGTGAACTACTTTCTAATTCTTAAAATCTTTGTAAGCCTAAGCCACATAAGGCCTAGGCTTGAATCAGAGCTTAACTTATCACACCAATGTGATTTGAAAAGCCCTTTACAGCACTTTTTTAGCTATTTTCGACTTTTTTCTGAGTTTCAACAGAAAATGACTCGATTGGTTCAGCTAAAGCCAGTGATAACACCTCGTCAATCCAAGAAACTGGGTGAATTTCTAGGCCTTCAAGTACATTCTGAGGAATCTCTTTCAAGTCTCTTTCATTCACTTTAGGAATAACAACCGTTTTAATACCACCACGGTGCGCTGCCAGTAATTTCTCTTTTAAACCACCGATAGGCAGTACTTCACCACGTAGAGTAATCTCACCAGTCATCGCCACATCAGAACGAACTGGGTTACCTGTAAGGCTAGAAACTAAAGCAGTCACCATAGCAATACCGGCACTCGGCCCATCTTTTGGTGTTGCACCTTCTGGCACGTGTACGTGAATATCACGCTTTTCATAGAAGTCATCATTAATGCGCAATTTATCAGTGCGACTACGAACAACCGTCATAGCTGCCTGAATCGACTCTTGCATTACATCACCCAAAGAGCCTGTAAATGACAGCTTACCTTTACCTGGCATTGAAGCACATTCGATAGTCAGTAAGTCACCACCGACTTCAGTCCATGCCAAGCCAGTCACTTGGCCAATTCTGTCACCGTCTTCTGCTTTACCAAAGTCGTGGCGATGTACACCTAAATAAGACTCTAAGTTGTCACCATTAATAACAATTTGCTTATTGTCTTTGTTTAATAAGATGTCTTTAACCGCTTTACGACAAAGCTTTGAGATCTCACGTTCTAGGCTACGAACACCCGCTTCACGCGTGTAATAACGAATAATACCTATGATAGCGCTATCTTCGATTTCAACCTCACCTTCTTTCAAGCCATTACGCTTGATCTGCTTTGGAATAAGGTGCTGCTTAGAAATATTCAGCTTTTCATCTTCTGTATAACCAGATAGGCGGATCACTTCCATACGGTCAAGAAGAGGACCTGGAATATTGAAGCTGTTAGACGTCGCAACGAACATCACATCTGATAAGTCGTAATCGACTTCTAAATAGTGATCTGCAAAGGTGCTGTTTTGTTCTGGATCTAATACTTCTAACAATGCAGAGGCTGGATCGCCACGCATATCCGATGACATCTTATCGATTTCATCAAGCAAGAATAATGGGTTCTTTACCCCAACTTTACTCATGCTTTGAATGAGTTTGCCTGGCATTGAACCAATGTAAGTTCTACGGTGACCACGGATCTCAGCTTCATCACGAACACCACCCAGTGCCATACGCACATACTTACGACCCGTGGAACGTGCAATTGATTGACCTAAACTGGTTTTACCAACGCCAGGAGGACCCACTAAACATAGGATTGGACCTTTTAGTTTGTTGGTACGCTGTTGAACTGCTAGGTATTCAATAATGCGTTCTTTTACTTTCTCTAGGCCATAGTGATCAGCATTTAAGATTTTTTCAGCGCCAGCTAAATCTTTTTTCACCTTAGAACGCTTCTTCCAAGGTACATTGATCATGGTATCAATGTACGAACGCACGACTGTCGCTTCTGCAGACATTGGTGACATCATTTTTAACTTGTTCAGTTCAGCAGTGGCTTTTTCTTCTGCCTCTTTAGGCATTTGTGCTTCGCTGATACGCTTTTTCAACGCTTCAAATTCGTCAGGTACATCATCTAACTCACCTAACTCTTTTTGAATCGCTTTCATTTGCTCGTTCAGATAGTACTCACGCTGAGATTTTTCCATCTGCTTTTTAACGCGAGAGCGAATTTTTTTCTCTACTTGTAGTAGGTCAATTTCACCTTCCATGAGCGCCATTAAGTACTCTAAGCGCTCTGTTACGCTTTCAAGCTCTAAAACTTTCTGCTTTTCTGGTACCTTAATAGGCATATGTGCAGCCATAGTATCGGCTAATCGTGCAGCTTCATCGATGCCAGACACAGATGATAAAACTTCTGGTGGGATCTTCTTATTAAGCTTTACATAGCCTTCAAATTGGCTAATTGCACTGCGCACGAAAATATCTTGCTCTTGCTCATCAATATCTTGTGAAGCAACAAACTGTGCAGTCGCAGAAAAGTATTCATCGGTTTCGATGAATGATTCGATACGCGCTCTTTGCGTACCTTCTACTAGCACTTTAACTGTGCCATCAGGTAATTTTAATAACTGTAATACAGTCGCAATTGTACCTGTTGTATAAATTTCATCTGTTGAAGGATCATCAACCGCAGCATCCATCTGCGCGGCTAGAAAAATTTGCTTGTCTTTTTCCATCGCCGCTTCAAGACATCTGATCGATTTCTCACGACCAACAAATAGCGGGATCACCATATGCGGATACACAACAACGTCGCGTAAGGCCAACACAGGAATTTCGACTCGATCAGTTCTCTCAAGTGTCATTATTTTCTCTTCGCATTTTGGTTATTCGTTAATAATGGCAATATGGGGATTAAACCCATAAAGTTCAACCGATTGATAAAAAAAGGAGCCATTGGCTCCTTTTTTATACCGAATCTTAATTATTCTGAAACAGCTTTGTCTTGGTTGCCGTTTTCATAAAGAAGAATTGGATCTGATTCACCTTTAATCACAGTTTCATCAATAACGACTTTACTGACATCTTCTATCGAAGGTAAATCATACATGGTATCTAGCAGTACACCTTCAACAATAGAACGCAGGCCACGGGCACCCGTTTTACGTTCCATCGCTTTATGTGCAATCGCTTTAAGGGCGTCTTCTCTAAACTCTAGTTCAACACCTTCCATTTTGAAAAGTGCGCCAAATTGTTTAGTCAGTGCGTTTTTAGGTTCACTTAAAATCTGAATAAGTGCCGCTTCATCAAGCTCTGTCAGCGTCGCCACAACAGGAAGACGGCCAATAAACTCAGGAATTAAACCGTATTTAACTAAATCTTCAGGCTCAACATCTTTAAATGTTTCACTTAAAGAACGTTCTGAGTCTGACGTTTTAACGTCTGCACCAAAACCAATACCTGTGTTTTTATGGCTACGCTGTTCAATGACTTTATCTAGGCCAGCAAACGCACCACCACAGATGAACAAGATTTTAGAGGTGTCAACCTGCAAAAACTCTTGTTGAGGGTGCTTACGGCCGCCTTGTGGTGGCACTGACGCAACGGTACCTTCAATCAGCTTAAGTAATGCTTGCTGAACGCCTTCACCTGACACATCACGCGTAATTGATGGGTTGTCTGACTTACGAGAAATCTTGTCAATTTCATCAATATAAACAATACCACGCTGTGCTTTTTCGACATCGTAATCACATTTCTGTAGCAGTTTTTGAATGATGTTTTCAACATCTTCACCAACATAACCCGCTTCAGTTAATGTTGTTGCATCAGCCATCGTAAATGGTACATCAAGTAATCGCGCCAGTGTTTCTGCTAAAAGCGTTTTACCACTACCCGTTGGACCGATAAGTAGAATGTTACTCTTACCTAGTTCAACTTCAGACTTTACAGATTGATTCTTTAAACGCTTGTAATGGTTATATACAGCAACGGCTAACACTTTTTTAGCGTGCTCTTGGCCAATAACATAGTCGTCTAAGTGGTTACGGATCTCTTTAGGAACAGGTAGTTTGTCACCAGAATCATGCTTTGGTGCAATATCTTTGATTTCTTCCCTAATAATGTCGTTGCACAGATCGACGCATTCATCACAAATATAAACAGAAGGTCCAGCAATCAGCTTTCTCACCTCATGTTGGCTTTTGCCACAAAATGAGCAATATAAAAGCTTTGTATTTTTGTCGCCGTCTGTTGGTGTATCTGACATTCAGCTACCTCATCGTTTTGCGTTATCTGCTCTAGATAACAATAATCATGTTGTTAACTATATCAAAGAATCTAAAAATTAGCATAGTTAACATAGGGCAAATTAACTTTGCCCTGATTTATACCAATAATCTTAAATAAATGATCAATTTTGAGAAATATTGATGATTGGAATTATAACTTATTTTAAATCTCTGCGAGTGTGAACTGCATCGATTAGACCATAATCTAGTGCCTGCTCTGCAGTCATAAAGTTATCACGGTCTGTGTCGTGTGCTACTTTTTCGTATTCTTGGCCTGTGTGATCAGCCATTAAACGATTTAGTTTTTCTTTGATAGATAAAATCTCTTTTGCATGAATTTCAAAATCAGACGCCTGACCTTGGAAGCCACCTAATGGTTGGTGGATCATCACGCGAGAGTTCGGTAAGCAGTAACGTTTACCTTTTGCACCACCTGACAGTAAGAATGCGCCCATGCTCGCAGCTTGGCCAACACATACAGTACTTACATCAGGTTTGATGAAATTCATAGTGTCATAAATAGACATACCCGCCGTTACCGAACCGCCTGGCGAGTTAATGTATAAATAAATATCTTTATCAGGACTTTCAGATTCTAAGAATAATAGTTGCGCCACAATAAGGTTTGCCATGTGGTCTTCAACTTGTCCAGTTAAGAAAATAATACGTTCTTTTAAAAGACGTGAATAAATGTCAAAAGAGCGTTCACCTTTCGCTGTTTGCTCAACAACCATAGGGACTAATGCATTAAGTGGATCAAACATACCATCATTCATTGTTATTCATTCCTTAGGAGCCGCCAAAATCTCTGGCGCTGCGTTTTGCGGATATTTTACCTACAGAAAGTAAAATGGCTCGGATCCTCAATAAGAGTATCACGAGCCATTAAATCGTTAGCAAAGCTTTAAGTCAATGACTTATTAAGCACCTTGCTGTGGATTCATGATGTCGTCGAATGCTTTTTCAACATCAGTCACTGCAGCTTTTGCAAGAATCGCTTCAACAGCTTGCTCTTCCATAGCTACGTTACGCATTTGCTGCATCATTTGATCGTTTGATTTGTAGTATGCAACTACTTCACTAGGATCTTCGTATGCAGAAGCAACTGATGCAATTAGCTCTTCAACTTTAGCGTCATCAACTTGGATGTCGTTTGACTTGATCACTTCACCAAGAAGTAAACCAGTCTTAACGCGAGTTACTGCTTGCTCGTGGAAAAGCTCAGCTGGTAGCTCAGGCATGTTTTGCGCGTTGCCGCCAAAACGTTGCGCCGCTTGTTGACGAAGCGCGTCGATTTCTTGGTCGATAAGTGACTTAGGCACTTCAACTTCGTTAGTCTCTAAAAGACCTTTGATAGCTTGGTCTTTTACGTTCGCTTTAACTGCTTGAGTTAGCTCACGAGACATGTTCTTTTTAACTTCTTCTTTAAGTGCGTCAACGCCACCTTCAGCAACACCAAACTTAGTTGCGAATTCGTCGTTTAGCTCAGGAAGCTCTTGAACTTCTACTTTCTTCACAGTGATAGTGAATTGAGCAGGTTTACCTTTTAGGTTTTCAGCGTGGTACTCTTCAGGGAAAGTTACATCAGCAACAACTTCTTCGCCTGCTTTTTTACCAACGATACCGTCTTCGAAACCAGGGATCATACGACCTTGACCTAGCTCTAGAGGGAAATCTTCAGCTTTACCGCCTTCGAACTCTTCACCGTCAACAGTACCTAGGAAATCAACTGTTACACGGTCGTTTTCGCCAGCAGCTGCATCGCTTTCAGTCCAAGTAGCGTGTTGCTTACGAAGTGTTTCTAGCATGTTAGCTAGATCTTCGTCAGTTACATCAACAACAGGCTTTTCAACAGCGATTTTCTCAAGGTCTTTTAGTTCAACTTCTGGGTAAACTTCAAAAGTTGCTTCGAATACTAGCTCTTTGCCTTCTTCTAAAGACTTAGGTGCGAACGCAGGTGCGCCAGCTGGGTTTAGCTTTTCAGAAACAATTGCTTCGATGTAGTTGCGTTGCATGATATCGCCAGCAACTTCTTGACGTACAGCTGCACCGTAACGCTTAGCGATTACTTTTACTGGTACCTTACCTGGACGGAAACCATCGATACGCTGAGTTCTAGACAGTTGTTGTAAGCGTTTTTTAACTTCAGTCTCAACGTTCTCTGCAGGAACGGTGATAGTCAGACGGCGCTCAAGGCCTTGAGTCGTCTCAACAGAAACTTGCATGATTTACCTCAATCTTCATTTTTGGCGCCAATGCGCCTTCCTTAGAAACAAGTTGCACTAATTAGCTTAGTTAAAAACGCAATACGTGTATTTAACCCTATTAGACAATCTTGTTGCCTGCCCTACTGGGCGCTATGTTAAACAATAGACGCGGCATTATAACCGATTCATTGCTGTAGTCGAGCTATGAAGGTAAATAAATGGTGAATAACAGACTGACTGATTAAAAGATGACTAAAAAGAGAGAAGATAAGATGGTCGGCGATGCAGGATTTGAACCTGCGACCCCTTGGACCCAAACCAAGTGCGCTACCAAACTGCGCTAATCGCCGACAATAAATATATTTTTTGAGAAGTGGTCGGCGATGCAGGATTTGAACCTGCGACCCCTTGGACCCAAACCAAGTGCGCTACCAAACTGCGCTAATCGCCGATAAAAGAGTATGTAGATGGGGCGACTGATGGGGCTCGAACCCACGACAACCGGAATCACAATCCAGGGCTCTACCAACTGAGCTACAGCCGCCACTACATAGGGACTAAAATAAGAATGGCGCACCCTGAAGGATTCGAACCTTCGACCGACGCCTTAGAAGGGCGTTGCTCTATCCAGCTGAGCTAAGGGCGCAAACTCGAAGTAAACATCAAAAATGCTACTTTTCTTATTTTAAAAGTGGTCGGCGATGCAGGATTTGAACCTGCGACCCCTTGGACCCAAACCAAGTGCGCTACCAAACTGCGCTAATCGCCGATACCATTTTGTTATCTCCGAGAGTCCTCGTTGACAACGGGGTGCATAATAGTGATTTGACCGATTGAGGTCAAACATTTTTTTTAGAAAATATTTCAACTGCCTATTTTTACTTCAAAATGATGAATAAATAGCAAGAAATGATGAAAAACAAACAGTTTTCAGTAATTTTTACTTTATGTATAAAACTATATATTAATATAAAGATGATTCTTACCTTGGCGAATTAAGGCATTTCTGAGAAAATACGCACTTAGTGTTGCAATCGGTTGATTGTGACTAGATACAAAGTAACCCCAATAAATACACTTTGTATGATTCGTTCAAGTTTATAACCCCAATAAGGTCAATCATGACGGCAAACATAATTGATGGAAAGGCAATCGCCAAACAAGTTCGTACTAATGTTGCACAGCGTGTTGCTGAGCGAGTAGAACAAGGTTTAAGAGCGCCTGGTCTTGCAGTAGTTTTAGTAGGCCAAGATCCTGCTAGCCAAGTTTACGTAGGTTCAAAACGTAAAGCCTGTGAAGAAGTGGGTTTTGTCTCTAAATCTTACGATTTACCAGGCGACACCACAGAAACAGAGCTACTTGAATTAGTAGACACGCTAAATAATGATCCAGAAGTCGATGGCATTCTGGTGCAATTACCTCTGCCTGAAGGATTAGACGCAGAAAAAGTACTTGAACGTATTACACCGCATAAAGATGTAGATGGTTTCCATCCTTACAATGTTGGTCGCCTAGCGCAACGTATGCCAGCTCTTCGCCCATGTACACCAAAAGGCATCATCACTTTGCTCGATTCAACGGGTGTGAGATATAAAGGTATGCATGCAGTTGTAGTGGGCGCTTCAAATATCGTTGGCCGCCCAATGTCACTAGAACTATTACTTGCAGGTTGTACTACGACGGTTTGCCACAAATTCACGCAAGATCTAGAAGCACACGTTCGCCGCGCAGACTTACTTGTTGTTGCAGTCGGTAAGCCTGAGTTTATTCCAGGCGACTGGGTTAAAGAAGGTGCTATCGTGATCGATGTAGGTATTAACCGTTTAGAGTCTGGCAAACTAGTCGGTGATGTGCAGTACGGCATCGCTGAAGAAAAAGCCAGCTTTATTACACCAGTACCTGGTGGTGTCGGCCCTATGACTGTCGCAAGCTTAATCGAGAATACGCTTGAAGCCTGCGAAAAATACAACAGCTAAAAACTGTTACCCATAAAAAACGCCACTAAAAAGTGGCGTTTTTTGTTTTTGTCAGGCTTATGCAGGTTTCTGAGCTGGAATAGGCCCATGCGCAAGATTGACATGCGGGTTTTGGCCTCGCTGTCTTAATAAATGATCCATTAAAGTAATGGCTAACATGGCTTCTGCAATTGGAATCGCACGAATGCCCACACACGGGTCGTGACGACCCTTAGTGATCATCTCTACTGACTCGTTTTGCGTATTAATGCTCTGGCCCGGTATGGTAATACTCGAAGTAGGCTTTAATGCAATCGATGCGACAATGTCTTGTCCTGTAGAAATACCGGCTAATACGCCACCTGCGTGATTGCTGGTAAAACCTTCCGGTGTTAACTCATCACGGTGCTCAGAGCCCTTCTGCTCTATCACATCAAAACCATCACCAATTTCAACGCCTTTAACCGCATTAATGCTCATTAATGAATGAGCAATTTCAGCGTCTAGTCGGTCAAAAACAGGCTCACCTAGACCTACAGGTACGTTTTTCGCGACCACAGTCACTTTCGCACCAATAGAGTCACCCTGTTTTTTCAGATCGCGCATATATTCGTCGAGTGACTCTAATTTTGTGTCATCTGGAAAAAAGAATGGGTTTGTTTCTACCACTGACCAATCAAACTTTTCAGCTTTGATAGGACCCAATTGTGATAAACAAGCATTAATCTCAATACCATGAAATTGCTTTAGATACTTTTTAGCAATGGCACCTGCAGCAACACGGATTGCAGTTTCACGCGCTGAAGAGCGACCGCCCCCACGATAATCACGGTGACCGTATTTGTGCCAATATGTGTAGTCACCATGACCAGGACGAAACACTTCAGAAATTTTACTGTAGTCTTTCGAACGTTGATCGGTATTTTCAATTAACAGACCAATACTAGTTCCTGTCGTTTTACCTTCAAAAACGCCCGATAAAATTTTAATTTCATCACCTTCACGCCTTTGCGTGGTATAACGGCTTTGACCTGGTTTACGTCTGTCTAGGTCGAACTGCATATCCGCTTCTGTTAACTCTAGTCCTGCGGGTACGCCATCAACAACGCCTCCCAATGCTACCCCATGGCTCTCACCAAAGGTACTGACCTTAAAAAGTTGGCCAATGCTATTACCTGCCATTATTCACCCTCATTCCAAATGACATTTAAAAAACTGATTAACAATTAAATTTAATCAGCAAAATACTCGACGAGTTGTTGTTTTGAGATCATAAACACGCCTAATCCACCATGTTCAAACTCTAACCATGTAAATGGCGCGTTTGGATATAGTGCATCCATATGTACCATAGAGTTACCTACTTCAACAAATAACAAACCGTTATCAGTTAGATGTTCCGCCGCTTCTTGCAAAATAACACGAGTCACATCTAAGCCATCTTCACCCGATGCTAAACCGAGCTCTGGCTCATGGTGGAATTCTTCTGGTAAATCAGACATATCTTCCGCATCAACATACGGCGGGTTCGCCACGATTAGGTCATACTTCTGACCCGGTACACCACTGAATACATCAGATTGGATCGCAAACACCTGCTCTTGCATCATGTGCTCAGTAATATTGATATCTGCCACTTCTAGCGCATCAAAAGAGATATCAACCGCATCTACTTGCGCATGTTCAAACGCTTTTGCCAATGCAATCGCAATACATGCAGAGCCAGTACACATATCGAGAATACGCGTTACTTTTGTAGGCTCTGTGACCCAAGGTGCAAATTGCTTTTTGATCATTTCAGCAAATGGCGAACGTGGAACAAGTACCCGCTCATCTACATAAAAAGGCAAACCGCCAAACCAAGCCTGATTAGTCAGATATGGAACCGGCGTTCTGTCATTTACACGCGCTAAGATATAACCCATTAAATGTTGTTTTTCGCTACTGGTTAAACGCGCATTTAATAACTCTTTTGGGGTATCTAATGGCAAGTTTAAAACGGGTAAAACAAGGCTTACGGCTTCATCCCAGGCATTGTCGGTACCATGACCGTAAAACAGCCCATTATTCACAAACTGCGTCGTTGTCCAACGTAACCAGTCTTGAATCGTGAATAGTTCAGAACACGCTTCTTGCGCCAACTCATCTGTAATTTGTAACTCTGTCATACGGTACTCAATAATTTGACAATAATTCTGCTGCCATTGTAGCCGTTTTTCGGCTAGGTTTTTATGCTTTTTTTATTTAGAATGCGCCAATGAACAAAGATAAATCACACATAAGCATGCAAGACGACGACATCGACCTATTTCGTCAGTTAATTTCTGGTGCCACAAAGATAAAGCAAGATACTGTACAATTTAAACGTGATAACACCCCGTTTAAAGGCAAAATTGTTGCTGAACAAACTAAGCAACACAAAGCAGAATTTTATTTTTCTGACGAATATATCCCAGATATCGACACTCATGGCACAGTAAATTATGTGCGTGAAGGCGCTGATAAATTCTTAGCTAAACAATTACGACGTGGCGATATTGCGCCTGAGTTAATTTTAGATTTGCACGGTTTAAGTAAAGACAGCGCAAAAGAAGAGTTGGCTGCTTTGATCCATGCCTGTAAAAAACAACACCATTATTGTGCCTGTGTTGTACATGGTATTGGTGAACATATCCTCAGGCATAAAGTGCCTCAGTATTTGGTTCAACACCCAGATATTTTAGCAATGCATCAAGCTCCTCTTGAGTATGGTGGCAAAGGCGCAGTGTTGATTTTAATTGATATTCCCGAATCTGATATTTACAGACGCTAATTTGCCCTTTAAAAAGTCATTTCAAACTAGCTAATAGGATGTTAATTGGTTACATTAACGTCCTTATTTTGGTTAATTGAAAGTAGTACTAATCATGAATGAGCTTCTCAGTGCAGATCTCGCTATCCTGCTTGTTGAGCCCTCAGC
This sequence comes from Pseudoalteromonas sp. AWM4_233, assembly GCF_056158285.1. Lineage (NCBI taxonomy): Bacteria > Pseudomonadati > Pseudomonadota > Gammaproteobacteria > Alteromonadales > Pseudoalteromonadaceae > Pseudoalteromonas > Pseudoalteromonas sp. AWM4_233. The sequence continues at coordinate 2,874,494 of NZ_JBSWSZ010000001.1, forward strand.
AACGCAAAGAAAAATTATTGCAAAAGAGCTTGAATCTGAAGGCGTAACGAACATCGACTTTGCAGATACCGTAGACTCTGCAAAAAGCTTTTTAGAAAAACATAAGCCTGACCTAGTCATCTCTAGCCTTCACTTGAGTGATGGCAGTGCCCTTGATATTCAACAGTATATTGCTGAAGTCCAACCCGAACAGCCGATCCCTTTTATGTTGGTTTCAAGTGAAACACGCAAAGCCCAGCTTGAAGCGTTTAAACAATCTGGTGTAGTGGCGATCTTACCTAAGCCTTTTACTAAGGTGCACCTTGGTCGCGCACTCAATGCAACCTTAGACTTACTGTCTCCGCAAGAGCTTGAGCTTGAACTATACGATGTGCAAGATTTGCGTATTCTTATTGTTGATGACTCACGACTGGCGAGAAATCATATTCGTCGTGTGCTAACTAATTTGGGTGCAAGCCGTTTTACTGAAGCTGAAGATGGTGAACAAGCGATAAACTTCTTAAATGAACAGATGTTTGACCTCATTGTCACAGACTTTAATATGCCAAATGTAAATGGCCAAGAGTTAGCTGAGCATATTCGTAACTCAGGTGAGCACTCTCATATTCCTATCTTAATGGTGACATCTGAAGCCAATGACACTCACCTTGCAAACGTTGCACAATCTGGTGTTAACGCGTTATGCGACAAACCTTTTGAACCTGAAGTGGTTAAGCAGTTACTGCATTCAATTTTAGAGCAAGATTAACTAAAACTTAGTTTTTTTAGCCACCTCATATTGGTGAAAATAATCAACCCTTATTTTCACCAACCTTCCACAAAAATTAAAATCAAATAAAAACAAACACTTAAAATATTTTTATTGATTGGCACAACCTTTGTAATAGTTATTGCGACTAACTAATCATACAAAGGAGAACGTCATGAACTCACTAGTTAAAGCAACATTAATCAGCACGGTATTATTAACAGCTTCTTCAGTACAAGCTAATGAAAACCCGATCACAGCTGAAATTAGCAATCTGATCTCAAATGCGATTAGCGCAAGTATCAAAGAAGTTAAGAAAAATACACTTGAGACAGCATCTAAAGTATTGAAGTCTGAATCTGATAAGCATGCTAAAAAAGCAGTTAAAAACGACAAGGAAAAAAACAATGGCTAATGAATTAACGCTAGTGAGTCTTTTGGCAACCCCAGTTATCAGCCTGTTTGCCGTTTATTTAAGTGTTGAACTATTCAAACGCGTTGGTCAGTTAAATTTATGGGGGTAAGTATATGACTTACAAGCTTTACTCCCAAAGAACACCATTTCACTATTTTTCGCAGGCACAAAAAAGCCCGCAACCGCGGGCTTTTAAAAACTCAAGGGCTAAATTATAGCTCGCCTTCGTTCTCAGCTAGGAACTTAGCAACACCTTCTGGGCTTGCGTCCATACCTGATTTACCTTCAGTCCAACCTGCTGGACATACTTCACCGTGCTCTTCGTGGAACGCTAGTGCGTCAACCATGCGAAGCATTTCGTCGATGTTACGACCTAGAGGAAGATCGTTAACTACTTGGTGACGTACGTTACCTTCAGCGTCGATTAGGAATGAACCACGGAAAGCAACACCAGCTTCTGGGTGCTCAACGTCGTATGCTTGACAGATTTCGTGTTTAACGTCAGCAACTAAGTCGTATTTAACTGGACCAATACCACCTTCGTTTACTGGTGTGTTACGCCATGCGTTGTGTGAGAATTGAGAATCGATTGATACACCGATCACTTCAACACCACGCTTTTGGAACTCGTCGTAACGCTTGTCGAAAGCGATTAGCTCTGAAGGACAAACGAAAGTGAAGTCTAGTGGGTAAAAGAATACAACCGCTTTTTTACCTTTAATACGCTCGTGAAGGTTGTAACCATCAACGATCTCACCGTTACCTAATACTGCTGCTGCTGTAAAGTCAGGTGCCTTGCGGCCTACTAATACACCCATGGTTTTCTCCAATTAGTTAGGGTTATATCCAATGCAAAATGACAATATCAATTTGCTTTGACACTTATTATTGAGGCTAGTTATAAAAAAACAACCCCAATTAAAAATTTTCACAAGTTTATGGGGACACTCAAAAAATTGAAAATCAAATAAACCGATAGCTACAATCAGTTTTTTTGATTGTATAAACTATAGGCATAAAAAAAGCCCCTACGGGCTTTTTTCAATCATAGAGTTTAGTCCATGATATCTGATGGCATATCACCACGGATTTGCTGCCAAATTTCACCACTTTGATGACCATATTTTCTTAGTAAAGAAATTGAACCATCGAAGTCGCCTTTTTCAGCCAACGCTATAAGGTCTAAATAAAATTGCTTAGCCAGTGCGCGGGTACGTGGGTCTGAGAAATAATGACCACCAATCTTAGAGTAAAGGCCTTTAAAACCATTAAGCACCAAAACATAAATTCGGTTGTTACCTGCTAACGCTAGCTGATGGTGAACTTGATAGTCAAAATCTGCAAATGCCTGAGCGTTATCTTCTAAGTCTTTGCTCTTTTCAAGCGTTTCGATAACAGCCTGTGGATTTACTTTAATTGCCGCACGCGTATAAATTGCGCTGATGTTGGTACGTGCAGATAAAAGCTGATCAGTCAGTTCTGGCATTTTATCTTCATCAAGACGCGCTAGCGTCTCAAGAATATTTAAACCTGATGTTTCCCAGAAGTTATTTACGCGGGTTGGTTTACCATGTTGAATCGTCAACCAACCATCACGCGCTAAGCGCTGCAATACTTCACGTAACGTTGTGCGAGTTACGCCAATCAGCTCAGAGAGTTCTCTTTCAGCTGGTAAAATTGAACCTGGTGGAAATTCACCATTCCAAATTGATTCAACAATATATTCCTCAGCAAATCCCGCTGGGCTTTTAGCTTTAAAAATTCTCATCTAACACCGCTTTAATCTTGGCAACTGCAATTTAATCCACTGATTGTACCAGATGCTTTGCAACTAACAAGTAAAGAAATCGCCCTGTTTTTTGTGGTGAGTGACATTTAATTTGAGATTTTACGGCAGGTTGAGAATTTAGATATGTAACTAATGGGAATAAGGCTTTTATTAAATATTAAACAAAGATTAAGCTAAGAGTCGTTGGCCCAAGTTGTAACTTCAAGCGTAACTAGTTCCTGCTCTAAAAGTACTTGGACTAGTGACTAAAAAAGAGCTAAAAACGAACCTTCGTCGTTTTTTAGAAAGTCATTCCTTTCCCCATGACCATAAAAATGTTTTATATCATACCCTTATGATTAATGTTAAAATTGATTCAATGAGAAAACGAACCGTTCAACAGATATTAAATTGTTAGCAATAATCAAAAAGGACTACCTATGCGAAAAATATTACCTGCATTGATTTTATTATCTTTACCTTATACAGCCTCGGCAGTGGAGCGCACTGTAGAAACAACTATAAATATTCTACAATCCTACCCTGATTATGGTGGTGGTGATGTAATCTTTAAAGTTGATAACCCTTCGACAATTTGTAAGGGATATTGGTTATCTCCAAATACAAAGGGCTTTAATGCAAACTTAAGTATTGTTTTATCTGCCTATCATAGTTCGAGCAAATTAACGATTGATGGCCACCCAGAAGATATATACAAGTGGAGGGGGTCAGGGACTCACTATTGTAAACTTTACTCAATTAGACTAATCAAATAGCTGATAAGTTACTCAAACAGAAAAAAAACGCAGTCCCCCCTGTCAAAACAAAACAAATAAGAGCAAATAACCACCCTGAATTTACCTCAACGGTACTTGAAGTTTGGAAGACGTAAAACAATATCAAACTGGTGCTTATAAAACCTGGCAGCCCTTATCAAAATGGCTTTGTGGAAAGGTTTAACCAAAGTTACCGTGAATAGGACTACATTCATACTTGTTTGAGTCACTGCAAGAAGTACGCGAAATCACTGAAAAGTGGTTAGATATTTATAACTATGAGCGGCCTCATGATTCACTTGGCGATATGACGCCAATTAGTAGTTATCTTGAGGCTGACTAAAATTTTACAAAAAAACACTATTAAAATGGGAGTTGTTACAGTAACAACTTAAATAAGTGGCTGGCTATGAACCAATTTTATACAACCGCCTTCATTTCTTTTGTTATTTTGTATAAATGCCAATAAAGTTTGCACCACTGCACTCATTATTGGAATAGTTATGTATTCTAATCTTCTTACCACTCATTGCTGCAGCAAGTGCAATTGAAAATGCTTGGTTATAAGATTGCTCAGATTGGGATTTATTTGCAGGAAACTCAACTGAACCGTTAGCGCATGGGCCGGAGCCTCCCTCTAACTTCACGTAAAAAACATCTTTGTTACTACTAGAACTAGCAACTTCAGTAATTACAGCATTCCGAACCAGTTCTCCTGCACCACTACAGAATGGCAAAAAAAATAAAGTCGCACACAGTAAATTTTTCAAAAATATTCCTTTCAAACTAACAACTAAATAGTTCATAAACCATACACTTTTCCGAATAGTCTAACTTGAACAATGCGAGGAAATTATTATAACAACATTATTTTAATAATCCTTCTTTAATTTGGGCCCTAGTACTGGCATGGAAACTCAGTACAAGCTTTCACAAAAACGTTGGGAAAGGCTGAAATGCTGAAAGGGGATAGTAGAATTTTAGCTTTTGAGAAACGGCTTCAGTCCAAAACAAATTAGGTGCAAAATCCAATCACTTTCAACAGCGAGTCCAAACAAAGTCGCATCAGATCCAGTTTAAATTGGCAGGTCATTCCGAAGAAAATCAGCACATAAAAAAGCCGTTAACAAATGCGAGAAGAGCGCATTTGCCACCGACTTCATTTAGTGAACATTTATCCACTTTATTTAGGTTGGGTTGGTTTTAAACTTGATAATGCTTTAAACAAAACAAACAATATGATGAAAGCCATTATATTAAACATTAAATTAAAAGAGCCAATCGACCATGTAACCTCAAGTTTCGTACCAAAAACCAAACTAAACTCAAAGTTATCTGTTTTTAATCCAATGATTTGAAATCCATAAAGCCACAAACAGAATTTCAACATGAATAGCTTTTTTTTATATATCAAAAATGCAAAATAAACATTAAGAAACAGTAAAATAGATAAAAACAGGGTTGTTATATACTGAAAATCCAATTTAAATTCACTAAGAAAGCTGCTTATAACAGCTAAGCTCAAAAGTCCTATTAAGGAATTGAGCCCTATAATTATATAAGCAGCTCTAGTGAAGTTAGTGTGTTTTTCAAACATCATGTATTCACCTTAAAAAATAACTAAGCTACACTAGAGAACAAAAAGAAGCCGTCCATCCATAGTAAAGTATATAAGAATTCCAATTAGCATTAGAGCGACTCCAAAACCTCTAGCTTGAAATGTGTTTAGCTTAATGTTTTTTGAAACTTTTGGTGAATTATTAACAAATGTATTAACCCCCGAACTTCCTGCCTGCAACTGAAAACTTAGGCGTCCTGTTTTAAGCACATGCAAACCTAACAAGAATAAAACAAAAGCTAATAAATCATATTCATATATATTCAAAATTACCTCACCAAACACACATTTATAATTTGAACGTTTTACAGTTTATTTGTATCGACTTCTAATTCTACTTTGAGTACCCCTACATGTGCACCCAGTTTAACTTTTCCTGAAGTATTGGCAGAAGCAGGTCCTTTTGCTAAGGAAGCTTCTGCTTTCATTCCTTCAGTTTTTACATTAGTTTGATTTTGTCCTGCTACCATTAAAGCTTCAGCCTTCCCTAATTGTAACTTTACAACGTTAGAACCTGAATTATCGCTTAGCTCTGCTCCACCATCAGCAGCAAATTCAATACCTGAGCTGTTATCGCTACCAGACATGACAACTGATGCCGAAGCAGACAATCCAACACTTCCTTTGCCTACACCAGGTATGTTGTATTTAGCTTGACCTCCAGGGCCGACTCCAATTTTAAGTGTTGTTGCCTCTGCTAGCATAGTCAGACCAGGGTCTGATATTGGTGTTCCCGATGGTCCAACTCCTTTATCGTATGGTGTTAGCTGGAAACCAGGGATAGAGCTTCTTCCATCCGGATCTATATATTTATGAGGATTATTATTCGCATATGCATAACGATTGAACCCATGAACAGGTCCATTTCCAGTTTTGAAATGACCAATGGCGCTTACCGGATCATTCGAATAAAACCGCCCGATAACTGGATCATAGTATCGTGCCTGCATATAACTTAGGTTAATGTCTTTATCAAACTTATGGCCCGTATAACCAACATCATCTTTTGGCTCGTTTATGGTCTCACCAAATGGACGATAGTGCTGTCTGCTTTCAGCCAATGTTTGCGGCGCAACATCTCCATATTTTGCAACCAGCTTTTTACCTAGATAGATATAGTTTGTGCCATTACCTGAAGCGCTACCTTTTTCTCTGTACAGTAATGTACCGTCCTTACTGTACATTGAGTACTCAGCATGACCATCACTGTTTGTTTTCTTAACTCTACGGTTATGGCCATCATACAAGTAACTATTACCATTTGCTGACTTCATTTGATTCGCTAAATTATAACTTAAATCAAAACTGCCATTGTTCTTAACATTACCTCTGCCGTCGTAAGCAATGCTGTTATATTTACCTGAAATACCTGCAACACTCGTTAAACGATTTGTTGTGCCATCATAGGTATAAGACAGGTTGCGACCTTTAGATGTATAGGTTTCAATATTACCGATTGCATCATAAGTCATTAAAGAGTTGCCAATGTCAGCTCCCCCTGCAGTACTTATTAATCTATCTAAACCATCATAGGTTAAATTAGTAAGAGAATAAGTACTTTGTACGCCATTTGTGATTGACGTCACATTCATGTTGTTATCGTAGGTATAACTTAAATTGACAAGGTTAGTACTATTACGCTTATCCGTAATTGAACTAGGTAGCAGTGTTGTAGGGTCTAGTTCAGTTTTATGCGTGACACCATTGCCGTAGGTAAACGAGTTTATTTGGCCACTAGGGTAATAAACCGCGTCTTTGGCGAATACTTGATGTTCCTTAGAACCGACTTTATAAATTGCTTGTGTCGCTTCACCAAAGCCATTCGGCGCAAAATTGACGTACATACCATCAGGATAGGTAATAGACTTGCGGTGTTGTAATGCATTGTACTCGTAATCAACGCTGAGAGCGTTATTACTATCAATATACAACAACTCATCTTCTAACAAGTTTTGGTTGTTATAGTTGTAAACATGCTCAACATCACCAGACTTAATTGAAATCAAATTACCATTATTGTCATAACCATAGGTCACATTGGGTGTTGAATCAGGGTAAGTAACCGATTTGATTGTTCCCAAATTATCGTAGGCAAATGTAGTACTATTAGCAGGCTTTGTAGTGACACAATTAGTGTTGGTTACACCTTGTTTTTGCCAAACAACTTCACCGAGAGCGTTATGTTTTAACAGTGTATTGCCGATATCAGGTCGTTGAATCAAACAAAGTTGTTTGTTTGCGTCATACTTTCTCGTTTCTGTAACCGATTTACCATGACCTGATTGAGTAATACTGTGAACGAGTCCAAAAACATCTACGTTGATGTCTGTGGTTACGCCTTCAGGCGACTCTATCTTGGTTGCAACATCATAGCTTGGACTACCAAATGCTTGATATGTTGTCGTCGTTGAGTCTTTGTCATTCGAAGTATTTTTACCCGCATCAGTGACTCGAATACGGTTGCCACTCAAGTATTCATAAGTAACAAAGCCTAAACCGCTTGTGCTGACTTTTTCTTTTCTTCCTAGTGCATCAAAGACTGTCGTAACCCCCTTCGACTCAGTCGGGCTGTCACTTACTTGAGAAGTAAATGTTGGTAAGTTTCTATAGTCATAGGTAAAGTTCTGATATCGAGTGATATTATTTACTTTGTCGTTTAACGTGGTTGATTTAAGGCGAAGTAGACTGTCATAATTTTCAACAGTTTCAAAGCTTACATTATCGATACATGCAGTTCTGTCAGCGTTTAGAGTACAACGATTAATGGTGCGTGTATTTGTTGCATCATCCCAAACAAATTGCGTATCTTGCCAGTTACCAAAAGTACTATCGTTGGTTAAATCGATTGATGTTAATCGGCCAACTTTGTCGTAGGTGTAGTTTGTGGTTACACCATTTAAATCTGTGATGCTTTTTATCCAACCGTTGTCGTCAATTTGGCGACTGATTGTTAAAGAGCCTTCTTCATTTCTTTTTGGTAGCTTGATAGTTTGAGGCTCATTAAGTTTATAATCCTCAAACTCGATAAATGAATTATTTGCATTAAAGTTAACACGCTTCTCATTTCCTGATGGGTGGTAAGTTGCATATGTCTTTTTCAATTGCCCATAAACTGTAAGTTTATCTGTAACTTTAACGTCAACACCATTGAAGTTACTTGTTTTGAAACTGTATTGATATGCGATATTACTTGTATCATCGAGTATTGCTTCAGGACTTAATTGTACTTTACTGACTAAGTTTAATGCGTTTCTAGAAAGATCGTGTTCAAACTGCGCTTTGGTATGCTTTTCATTGGTACTAAAGCTATTAAACTCTTTAATGTAACTTGGTTCATCGTACTCGTTAAATGCATTAATCTGTTTTGTGAACACTGTATCTTGAGTACCATAATTCGTAACTTTTAACTCACTTAATCGAGCGTTTATATCTGCAGAATAATCTTTTTTCTGAGCATCAAAAGGCTTATCAGAGCGCTTAATATCAATATATGAATAATCGTTACCATAACTCTTAGAAAATGAATATTTATATTCTTCCCTTTGTATCAGAGTAGTTCCATTAAAGGTCTCTTTTTTCAACAGATTGTTAAAGCCAATACCGTAACGTCTATCTAGGTAGTATTTTGTAATATTACTATCTGGTCCTGTAACTGTGGTTACATTGTAGATATCATCATCTTGTGTAAATGAACCCGATTTTTGAGAATAAGCATAAGTCCATAAATAAGAGTCTCCACCTAGGAATTCTAACTCTTTTTTAGAGAGTGAAATAACTGGGTGCTCTGTTTTTATCCAATGGCCTAGTATGTGTTCAGGTTCACCATTTAAACCTTGAATTCTAATTTTTGGAACATTAATTACTGAGGTGCAACGTCCTACTGTATGGAACTTAGCTCTGCTGCCTTGCGGATGTTTTATATCAATATAGACCCCATTGGCATACCCTTGAGCGATACAGCTATCGCCGAAAGTTCGAGTTGTAGGAGGGCCTTCAAACTTACTCGCTAAGTGGGGATGAGAATAGTTCCATTCTTGAGTGTTAGGTAATACAACTTTTTCCAAAACCTTTTTACTCGCCTGGTTTTTGTATCCATAAGTCCAGTTCTGACTAGCTTTTGTTACTGATGAGATCAAGTTATCTTTCCAAGTTAGACTGACCGTTTGCCCATCAGATGTTGTGATAGAGGTTAATTTTTCTCCTTCAAAATTGAAGTTAATGAAATTGCCAAACTTATCTTCTACTCTTGATGCCATTAAAAATACGTTGTATTTCTTAACATCAGTTTGTGTTGGGTAAGTTACTACATTTTCACCTGGTAGCTCAGGTTCACAGAATTCTCTACATGGAGTCATGCTGGTCGGCGTCAATTGGTAAGTTTGGCTATCTTCAACCGTTTTTAATACATCTAAGTAATATGTAATGCCCTGTTTGTCGGTAATTTTAAAACCTTCAGGCTTGTTTTTGCTAACAATACACTCTATTTTATGGTGATCTTTTGTATATTTAGTTACCCCTGAACCTTGCAACAACTTTACAGATTTTTGATTAGGAAGGTGTAATACGTCACCATTCCAATAATCATCAGGCTGCCAGCTCCAATAGGTCCCTCCTGAATTGTGACTGATTGTTGGGTTACTGTTCAGTCTTGTGGTACAGGCCTTACCTACAGCCCAATATGCACCATGGTGATCACCATTATAATCCTTTGCATATGATGATCTGATACGAGGTATATCTAAACTCCAAGTTCCAAATTCACCTGTTTGTAAAAACCACTCACCAGGTTGATCTAATATTCTTGCGAAGTTGAAACTTAGACCGCCATTAACGTTAATTGTAAAATCTGTTTGAACAATTGAAAGAGAACCTGTTGCAGTATCTATCTGATCTCCCATCAACTCAGTTGTTAATGTGCTAACTTTGGTATCTTTCTTGTTATAGTCTGTATAATGAAAATTATAGTCTGGAAGCGCATACTCTACTGCTTCGGCATAAAAACAAATTAATACTACAAAAGCACAAAGTGCTTTATTAAAATGTTGTAACATACTTTTTATTATTCCTTTGTACTTTCGGCTACAGGACTACCTAGTAGGTCTGTATGAATAAAAATAACTTTTTTATTAAAAGCATAACTTCTTGAAGCGATACCTGTTCCTTTACAAGAGTTATAATTACATGCTGTTATTCTTAACTGAAAATAGTCATTAAATGAACTGTCAATTGTAACTTGGTTTGAATTGACAACCTTTAAGTCAACCCATTGTCCTGCGCTGTTTAAACCTTGCACTAGGTATTTACTTGCATGCTTTATATCATCCCAAAGAAATGAAACTGTATTACCGCTAACAACTTTACGGATATTGCTAGGTGACGGAAACGTTCCGTTAGGAATTAATGGAATAACAAATGATATGCCACCATTACTAATTGGTATCCAAGTAGTTTCAGCATAAGAGCTGCTTGAATATCCAATAATCAAAGAAGAAATAATGGGTAATAGAACCCTTTTTTTCAGAATCAATGTACTCTCCATTTTTTAACGAGCTCTCTGTTTTGAAAATCTTAAAGTTGCTGTGAGACCAAGATGAAAACCGTCAATTTTAAATTAACCCCTTTGTTTTACGATATGATCTATTTCAAAATCCGAATCATGTCGGGTATGGTGCCGTAATCAGTTTTATTACACTCATATCCGTTAGGGTAACGAATAACTAAACTTTTATTTGTCGCTAGCGCCTGCTGGACTACCGATAAATAAGCATTTATAAAACTTCCGGTGTTATTGGTTATTTTCTTCCAGTGCTCTGAGCCCGTGCTTGTTTTTAACAAAACTAAAGTACCAGTCTTCTCTACCTGTACAGCTTTGACTTCGGTAAAAGAGCAATCCTTGGCCTGAGCTGTAGTGCTAATTGCAACCATTATGGTGAATATTAATCTTTTCATTTTGTATCTTTATAGTTAGTACAGTAATTAACAGAACAATGGTTATATTTTTAAAATATCGCCCCTTGCACTTAAATTAGAAACAGCATTAAATCGACTTTCTATCTTTGTATACGAAAGTGATATAACCCCATTTCTTGTAGGTTGACCCAATCCCCGCTAGGGCACACACCATTGCTTTTATTAAACCATAAGGTCACTGTTTTCTTAGCTGTCATAGCTACTAAAAAAGAACTGTATAAAGACTTACAGTACTCAATATCTGATGTTTTGCCGTTAAGATGACATATACCAGAATTAGTTACATGCAAGGGGGTTGAACTTACGCCTGTAAATGATGCATAAAGTCTAGAGTTTCTATCTATTTGAATGTTAAAAATCTCACCTTTGCATGCAACATTTTTAGCCTGAGTGTCGAAGCTAATTATTAAAGTAATCGCTAATAACAGCTTACATAGGTTACTTTTCATTTCGTCTCTACCTATTCCTTAATATATTTCGTTAAAAAAGAACTTTATGAATTCGACACAAGCCTGAAGCGTTCTTACTTTTATCAGTTTGTATCGTAACTTTACCGCCAGATACCTTGGCTGTGAGTAAACTGCTATAAACTATGTCTTTGTTAGAAGCATTATGTTGTAAATAGTAAGTCAGACCACAACCATTTGGAGTGACAGAACCATTATCTAAAATGACCCAAACTCCATAAGTATCATTTCCATTTACCCATATTTGTATATTACTTACTTTTCCAGATGCATTAGCCCATGTACTCGCATTAGAACCAAAAGAAATGATTAAAGTGAGCAATACAATTAAAAAAATTTTCATTATATTCCTTTTTTGTTTTTTAAGTTTTGCCATAAAGTATCTGACAGTTTGTAATCAGATTTAATTATTTGACTTTAAGAACATCCCTTCAATACCCACTGTACCCTCAGGTCCGTTACATGAACCTTGAGAGTCATAGACTGTTAGCGTTTGTTCTGTCGTCTTTGCTAAGATAGTTAGACTCATCCAGTCTTGATGCCTGTTATGAGTTGTTGACCAACCGAACCAACCTTCTCGATTACCACATGTTCCGTAACCTTTACCAATATGAATTGCCACACGGTCTTCGAATACTCGTATTTCAGTAACTTTGTTAGTGAATGTCGCTGAGTAGCATAAAGAAGATATTGGTAGTAAAAGTAGTAAGACTAACTTTTTCATATTACAGTCCTTTTTCTAGTTTATTTATTAAACTATGCCAGAAAGCATCTGACGTTTTTAAATCATCAAACTTAATTATTTCAAGTTCAACAGTGACGAATTTAATGGCACTATTTTCTTCTATTTTTATAATCAAGCTTGTGTTTACTGAGTCTTCGTCGTTTTTTACAGCAGTAAACTTAAGCTGTGAAAAGCTAAAACTCACAGCTTTAGGAAAATAACCTTGCAGTAGCAAAGAAATGTTCTTTATATGCTTGGCTTTGTATATTTCAATTTGTTTATGAAAGTCTTTCGCTATGCCTTGGTCTATTGCTATACCTACAGCAAGCCCGGTAGCACCAAGTGCACCGACCAACATCGGCCCTGCATTTGTTCCCTTTCCTATATAAGTTGCTTTTGGAATTTCAGGGCTAAAAAATGTTGTAACTCTTGATTTGGAACAACCGGTAATAATGAAGATTACGATAGGCAGAAGTAATAATATTTTTAAATTCATGATGAGTGCGGATAAAAGACTTAATATCTAGGTTTAAATAAAATTGTGACTAGGACACCTAAAAAAAGTGAAAATTTGTACCTTTATTTGGGCAAGCAATATTAAACTACATAAAGTCTATGAGGAAGGGCTTTGTTTAATAAATAGAGTGAGTTACAACATAAATTTATTAATAAGCTAAACTAATAAAGATTAACCTCAGTTAGTTCACCTTTTATATTCATTGCAACCCACTGACTACATCACACTTTAAGTTTATATACTTAGTAGTGAAAATCTTGTCTCCCTACTTAATTAGTAATCCATAAATCTCGAATCACTGGAAATGTATGATTTGGACCCCAGAAGTAATTTGTGCCACAACCACTAGACCAATATCCAACTTTTTTACCTTGAGCATGAGCAGCCATAACCGTAGCAGCCATTTCTTTGAAGTGAGTCAAACTACTCTTAATATGCACTTTCGTCGTCACATTACAATTTCCAGGGTTCTGCGGTGCGGGTTCAGATAACCAAACAATCATTCCACCATTACTTCCTAGAAATTGATATTTATCTATACCAATACCTGTACCAAGTGGATTTAGGTACCCTTTTGCATGTGCACTTGATGCATACACAAAGAGTATAAACACTGCTAATAGTGTTTTATTTTTAAGCATATGTATAAGATTTCCTTTTGAGATATTTAATGACTCAATTTAAAATTTACCTGATTATCTATTAGCTATATAAAGACTAGTAACTTTCCATACAAACACTTAAAGTAACAATCGGCTAAATTATCTATGAGCCTTTCAATTTTAACACCTCGAACTTTAAACATAAATACACTAAGTAACCATGCAGTTCATAAACTTAATCTTAAATTGGTATTAGAACAATTGAGATCAAGGATTGCTCTTTGCAACAGCTCGACTTTCAGTTGAGTAGTGCACTCCAAACTCTATTTCTATTTCATCCACTGTATAATGAACGTCTAAATAAGCACGACCTATAGCTGACTTAGCCCCATCAGATTTAATAATGCGATAGTTGCGCTTTCACAAAAGCTACATAAGAGCGTATAACGGACTTGGATAATTTTTATAATTCACTAACAAAGAGGTGCATCTGTTAGTGAATTGTTGCCCCCAAACAGCCCCCTCAAGCACTGCTTGCAATTAACGAAATTATTACACCAATAACTACCCAGAGAAACCCCAAAAGAAATGTTACGACTACTAACTGTTTTCTTTTTCGCGTTTTAGTTATTTGTAATGCTCAATATGGTAATTGGCTTCAAGTTAGCATTACCACACCACATAGGGACAGGTTTACCAGGAAAGAAGTTACCTGTCTTTTTCCCCGTTGCCAAAAGCGTCAGCGCCATTGAATATAAATGATCGAATTTTTGCTCTCCTACAGCAGCTTTTTGTACAAGATACCACTCTTGGTTATCCATTTTTAAAGCGAAATCAGAGCCACAGTAAAATATCTGCTCAACCTTTCTTCCAGTTTCAGAAAAACAATTAAATGAGGTTAAAACCAGGAGCATTAAAATTATTTTTTTCATGTAAATTTTCCTAAATATTAATAAACTTCACTAATCATGAATAACAATATAATTAATGTCCTCTCCATCTTGTGCATGTATTTGCCCCGTTAATTGTCACTTTTCTCTTTGCAAGTTTCGCACTTAATAACTGACTAAACTGGGACTTGCCATAAGTAGCGTTTTCGTCTTTTATGAGCCAATACTTATTCGTTGCACAACTAGGTTTTGACCTAATCGTGGATGAGTCTGATAGCTCCACAAGATGCAATCCATTTGAGCGAGCATACAAAGTATCAATATAACCTACGTGAGAACCGGCAATGGACTGGAACGACAATAAAACTAAAATAAAAGCAAACAACTTCATTCTAATAACTCCTTATTTAATCATTGGGCCAAAGTACCACCCGGTCAAATTCTGCCAGGGTGTATGGCTTTTTTGAGAGCAGTCTTTACCATCATTAAACCAAAACTTGACTTCTTTACTCGCCATTTGTGCAGCAAGTAGGCTAGAGTAAATCACCTTACAACTTTCAGGGGAAATATTGTTTGAGGTATGAGTTATTGAGCATAACTTTGGCCAATTCAGTGGCCCAATCTTTTCCGCAAGCAAAGCCCCTGTTCTTGGATCTATACTCAATCCCTGCACCTTGCCTTCACAAGTGTAGTTAGCAAAACTCAATGGGGAATAGAAGAATATTGACATCATAAAAAGTAATAAAAAACGCATCTATTTATAACTCCATCCTAACTTTGAAAATTGATATTTAATCTATTTATATAACAACCTTTATCGCTGCTATCGAAGTTTATTGTTAATTTCTTTTGCATCGCACCTGCAGAAAGAGCAACAGATAAGAAGTTTTTTACTGCGTCTTTTGTTACACCATTTTTGCCTTCAACTACGTGATAGTATTTTGGGTTAGACGGGTTTTGACAGCTAGGATGATCATTATCAAATGTAATAATAAAACCACCACTTGATATAGGATAAACTGTTCTAACTTTTCCACTATGCCAAGTAGCAGCGGCTTGACTGCTAAAGCTCACAGTGCAAAAAAACAATAGCATGAACTTTTTCATTTACTTCTCCTTGCAATATTTTTGGCCCTGAATTCTATACTCAACCCTTATCAAAATAAACATATGAATGTATTAAGTTTTTTAGCACCAATAAATAGAGAGGTTAGAAAAGACTTTGACTCTGATTGGGATGTATTGAGAAATCCAAAACTTTCCTTTAGTTGGCCAAAAATTACTGCATCAGAGCCGGTGCAAAATCCAATCACTTTCAGCAGCGAGTCCAAACAAAGTCAGCATCAGATCCAAAGTAAATTAGCAAACTATTCCACTTAAATTCAGCATAGGAAGGTGCAATAAAATTAAAAAGGTCTACAGCATTAAATGAGTTAATAATAGCTAAATTTAGGCGTTAGGATTAAGGTGGGTATCGCTTGAAGTTTTAAGTACCTTACTGCAACAATGTATGCTTCAGCAAGATACTATTATGATTGCTTTTAATCATAGAACTCAGATTGATTTTCTCTAAACACCCAACGCAAATTATCTTGGCTAGCAGGCATTAGTTCTGTTTTATTAAGCGACAGCAATCTTTGTCCGGCACTTCGAACGATAGACTCTGGTAAAAAATCACCGTACACAAACTCGGGGTTATGATTTTCTAACTGCTGATAAACGGTGTAAGCATTATCAACGGGAATAAAGCAAATCTGGCATTCATTTCCCTTGGTGCTGATAAACACTCGAAACTCATGGCCTCGCATCATCCCTATATTTAGCTGCTCATATTCTGTTAGATTACCGATAAATTGGTGAATAGAGCACACATTGATATCCCTTAAAGCTGCTTTTGCTTCATCATAAAGAACTTCCCAATCTTCTGCTTGATAAACTGATTTGGAGTAGACTTGCATGTTTTTGTTGAAAGTAGCCAGAAACATTTGCCAATTGGGCAATAAGGGTTTGAATGATTGGCTCTTAACCAAGCAAGCAGCTTGAAGTGGCGGAAAATCTCTTAATTGATATGGCAGACGCTTGACTGAATAAAATAGATGGTTAGGATTTGCTAATAGTGACATATGTTGCATTATTGATATGACTTCGTACTCTCTTGATGTATTCCCCATATTCATTGCGCTATCATCAAATAAGTCAAAATGATCATTGTGATATTCAACCAGAAATGCAAGATAACAATCACGGCCGCCACCTGGTCTTCCTTCTAAAGCAAAAGCATAAATGTTGCGTATGGATTCTTCCATATCAACAGCGTCACGAATGATCTGAATTATGGCATCTTTTGAACCGTAGGTGGTACGGGGTAGTTTTTGTCTTACAACAGTTGCATTGGTGTTAGCTAACACCAACTCTATTGCTGGTATGTTCATATTTTTTCCTTAGCACATTGGCAACCAGCCAAAGCATTATTAAGTAAAATTGTGTTGCGCCATCAGTACTCTGAAAAGCACTTGATCAAAATATCAACATTTAAAAACAGGGGCAATACTAAATTTATTGCCTAGCGTTTTCGAGTTTTAAAAATGCGCCGCAAAGTATGAGGCTTTAAATTCAACCTTGAGTGGGTATCTGTGTTTTTTAATTCTTTGTCGTATACAGAAAAAAGACTTTGGGTCGAAGATAAATTCGGTTACGAAATGACCCACAATCTAATCATTTGCAGTCACAAAGGTTTACTGAAAGGCGATGTATTGATTGACGACCACGCCAGCGGTAGAGGCCAAGAATTCTTTGAAGGGCAACTCATTCACTTTGGACATGAAGAGTATCCTAATTGGGAAATCATATTAACCCACTTGCTCGAAGTAATTAAACCTATTACTGAGTAAAGATAATTTAAAACTGAATACCCTCCTGAAAATAAAAAGCCCCGCGTGTGAAGTTGCGCGAGGCTTTGGATTACATCATACAATTCTTAAAACGGCCCCGACATAAGATTTAGCATCGTAGTAAAAACAGTAATCGGAGCAATCGAGACTATAGCTGTTATTAACACAAACTTTGTTAATTTCTTACCTTTCACCTTTAGAGCCAATCCTAAAATAACAGCAATCAAGGAACAAATGACAGCAGGCACACCATATGTAGCAATTGGATAGCCTGTGTATTTTGCTACGGTGTCAGCCAATAATTGAAGATAATAAAATACTCCAATAAAAACTATAATCTCAAAGACAATGAGTCTGAGTTTATAGTTTCCGTTATTGGTTTCCGAAACCTGGATATTATTGGTCTTCATTTGTCTTTCGATCTCCATGTAGATCTGGGTTCATTCCTTTGGGGTCAAAACTTTCTGGAATCTTGCCGCCAGCCCCATTAATTAGGTTTCGTGTCGTAGTATTGCAATTGCCTTCTCCTGGGTCACTAGGAAAAGCTGAGTAATCTAGAGAATCGCTCTCTATCATAGACTGACCTTGTTCTAGTACAGCTTGATCAAATTGTTCTTGGGTCATCCCCTCTGGCGGCGATATCGTAGTTTTACCAATAAATTTATGCTTGGCTTGGTCACTAGAGTGATTCTTTGAAACTTGATTTTTCCCGTCAACTTTGTGACTACTAAAAATCGTTTCTGTCCCATCTGATTGAGTTACCTTAGTATAAGTATGAACACCTGCGCCACCTAAAATTGGAGTTTTTAGTGGTCGTGCTACTACTTCAACTTTCCTACCATCAGGATCAACATACTTGTAAGGGTTGTTATTTGCATATGCGTAACGATTAAACCCGTGAATACCTCCAGCACCGCCTAAATGCTCTATAGCTCCAACCGGATCATTCGAATAAAACCGCCCTATGACTGGATCATAGTATCGTGCCTGCATATAAGTTAACCCTATATCCTTATCGTGGATATGCCCTGTATACCCGATACCACCTCGGGCTGCTCCAATTTTATTACCATATGGTTCGTAGGTGATACGTGAGAGTTCTGTCCCGCTTGAGTTTGTTTCGGCAACCACCGACCCCAAATTGTCCGTATGTTGATACCTCACTATTTCATTGGTAACAATATATCCAGCAACACTATCTGGGCTACAAACATTAGAGGCATTACATGCACTGACTGTTACGGTAAACTCACCTACGCCTACTTCAGAAAGCGTAAATTGGGTATCAAAAGTAGTATAGGTGTATACATTGCCATCTTCGTCGGTTAACTTAACAATATAATAATATGCGTCACTGTGAGCGCTCCAACTAACTTGCCCCTCACCATTATCAAAGCTAAAGCTATTAATTGACACACTTGTTACAACAGGAATGAATATGGTGATCTCTCCTGCTATTGGTATGAGTTTTACCTTACCGTCTAGCGCATTTGGATATCTAACGGTCACAAGTCTCGATGTTTTCCAACTACTGCATCCAGCCCTATTACAAGCTCTTATACGGTAATAATACTGCCCATCAAATTCGATAAAGTAACTATATTCCGTGTTAGAAATATTAAGTGAATTTCCCCAACTCCCTCCATTGATTTGCTCTTCAACTTGGTAATACGTTGCTGTATTAGATACACTCCAAGAGAGGTCAAAAATGCCATTTATAACAGTGTCTGAGGGTACGGTAATTGTGCTTACTTGGTCAGGCGGCAAAAATACATTTACCTTAGTTGAGTTTTTCCAAATACTACATGTTGTGTTGCGACACGCTTTTACTCGATAGAAAAAATCACCGTTGACTGACTTACTCACTTGCTTACGTGTGTTGGCGCCACTATAAACTTGTTTCCAAGCACCTGTATCACCTTGCTTCTCTTCTACGGTATAACTGGTTGCTGTACTGACCGATGACCACGAAACCGTATAAGTGCCATCATAGTTTTCAACCGTTGGAGTGTTAATTTGAGCAGGTGCATATAAGATGTCAACTGGGCTAGAGTATGCATAGTCGCCATTGAAGTTAGCCACTTTAGCACTGACTCTAAATCGATATTCACCACTGCCCCCTCCAGTAATCTCATGACTCGTCTCTGTCGTGACGGTTACGTCTATCCAGGCACCATTAACACTACTTTGTTGTTGAAGTTTATAGCCAGTAGCCCCTGGTACAGATGACCAAGAAAGGTTGATATTATTGCCACTTTTGTTCGCTGTTAGAGTGCTGGGAGTAAGGATAACGTAGTAGGTGTCTGAGTGATTTGTTATAGCACCACTACAAACTGTTCTAAGTTCCCACAATCGGTCTTTTCCATTCCACGCCTCGACCTGAATACATTCTTTTAGTTGATACCGGTAAATGCCAGTCGTCCTTTCTCTGGCTAAATATTCGTGCGACGCTGAGAACGTTTTTTGAGTCCATGCCTCATCATTTTTCTTTTCATAAAATAGTGAGCCATGGTTAGAGTTTTGTGATTTAACTGTATAGTTACCATCTTTAGAAATAATGTTTTCACCAAACGCTTTTACACTTATAAGAGCAAGTAAAAATATGACATACACGTATTTGAATAATTTCATAGTGCGCTCCTTATAACTTGTCTACTTCAACAATTAACATATTGTTAAGGTACACGCTGTCAGTCGACACATTATCCGCAGATAAGCGGTGTAAAATCGTGCCGCTTTGGCTGTAAAAATAGTAACTATTTCCAGTACTAGTTTGCTTTTTCACTCTGCGGTTATGGCCATCATATGTATAGTTGTTTTGCCCTGCGGTTTCCATTTGTTGGGCGTAGTTGTAGGTAAACTCATGCTTGCCGTTATTGGTTACATTGCCTTTTGTGTCATAAATAAAACTATAAATTGTATCGTTTCCATTTTTGACCCTGAACAACTGGTTTGAAGCATTATATTCGTAATCCAATGCTTGATTATTGATATTCATGGTTTCGATGTTGCCTAACCCATCATAAGTAAAGCTCCCCTTACCCCATGGACCACTTGCACTTAGCAACCTGTTACTCCTGTCGTATTTGAATCCTTTTACTTCATTCGCCAGATTTACATAATCTTTTATACTGTTAGTGTTATCGTTGCTGTCGTAGCTGTACTCAAAATGATTTATATCTTTCTTCCCTAACGTATCATGTATTTTTTCAGTACGTTGCGAGTCGTCTAGAGAAACCTGACGCACTATGCCATTACCGTAAGTAAACTTTTTAATAGCTCCGTCTGGATAATATTCAATATCCCTTGCATATGGACCAGCTTTGCTTGGGTAACCAAATGCATCAGGGGCATAATCAATCTTTCTGTTTGATGGGTAAGTAATTGAAGATAAGTGGCCAAGTGCATTGTAGCTTCGCTTTGAGGCAAAGGTCTTACCATCTACAGATAGGTTTTCATGCTCTAACAAATTTAATGTATTGTAACGATATTCCCAACTAGCTTTGCCGTGCTTTAAGCCCGCTAAATTACCTAAAGCGTCATAACTGTACTGTTTACTAGGTGTATCATCAGAGTAGCTTTCTTGAGACAACATACCTAGGTTGTTATAGGTATTTATTTGTCGTGTGGCAGGAGCCGTATCGGGCTCACATCCATCTTTGACCGTTTCGTCAAAGCTTGTACTTAGCCAAGCAACCTGCCTTTGGCTATTGTAACCAAAAATCATTTTGCCAGTTTCAGGGCGCGTAGTTTTACATAAGCGTTGTTTTGCATCGTAGAAGCGACTTTCAGTTATAGTCCCTTGCTTTATTGATTTTGCCTGTTCAAATATATTGTATGTTAGCGTTGTGTCGCTAGAGTCTTGCGCATCAATGTAAGTAGGTTTGTCATATATCGGCTGACCATAAGCGAGGTATTTTGTCGTTACTGTATTTCCGTTTGGATCTGTCACTCTAATACTGTTATCAGACTTGTAACTATATGCGGTGGTGCTGGAGTCGGTGTTACGTGACACAGTCTTTAATCTGCCCAATGCATCATAACTATTGATTGTCCCACTGGTCAGTGGCAAGCTTCCACCTACAAAAGACGTAAACTTATTTTGGTTTTCAGCATTATATGTAAACTTTTGGTACTGTTTAAAACTTGGGTTATTTGAATCTTCGGTAATGGTTAACACTCGGCGTAACATGCCGTCATAGTAAGTGTGTTTTTTGAAGGCTCCTTTTGTATAAGTAGACTTTAACTGACCCACTTTAACACCACTATTTGCAACGTCATCGTTTATAGCATTTACGACTGTATAGCTGATACTAGCGTCGTGCCATTTAGTGTCGCTATAATTTATACCTGTAAGCCAGCCAACACTATTGTATGTGTAGGATATTTTATGGCCCTTAAAATCAGTTGCACTTTTTAACGTACCGTCACTGTTAACCTCAAACTTGGCTATTAAAGTATTTTGTGTACTTTCATTGGCGGTATCACATCCATTTTTTTTAGCACACGGATAGGTAATTTTTTGTGGTATTCCCCTCATATATTGTTCAAACTTTTCGTAACGATTGCTACCGGCATAGTCAATCTTATCTAACGTACCGTCAGCATAGTAGGTTGATGTACTAATTAGGTCACCAAACAGCTTATACTTATAAGGTTGAAAATTTTCGTTGTACGTTGTCTCTTTGTATAAAATTGCATTTTCGACAGTGCTGCCAATATATAAGGTCGTCGGCAAATTTAATTGCCAGTTATTTAAGTCGTGCGTGTAGTTGTTTAGTGTGTACCTGACATCTGTTCCATACTGTTGTTTTTGTCTTTCTACTGCACCGTAAGTATTGTAAAGCTCAATGTCTGTTAGATAGGTACTTGAGGCTTCGCCCGTCTCATCATCATACAACGTGATAGAAGTTGTTTTAGGGTTTTTATTTTCAACTAGCAGATGGCAATTAATATCGGTACCAAGACCAGATTCGAAATTTTTACTGTCAGACTCTGCTATTTTACTGCCTGACTCTGAGTTTATACTGCCTGACAAGGGGCATTTTACATCCTCATATCTATGTGGCTCACTTATATACGTATACTGAGTTTTCTTAAGCGGTACACTTGCCCTTGAATAAACGGTTTCGTGTAACAAGTTACCCTCTTGAGGTCCCAACCAACGGTTAAATACTCTCTCTTCGACAGTGTTCGGACCGGTTACTGTTACTCTTTGCGTAGCCTTTGCAGGGTCTGGTTCAGGGAAACTAGGAAACACATCAGGTTTATAATGGTCTGGATACTTTTCATCAAAGTTTTCGATTTCAAAATCCCAAACGTATTCTTCATTTAAAGTATTTACTCTCTTCCTAGTGATTGCAACAGTGGGCATACGGCTGAGACACGTATCGCTATAACAAGACGTATCTGTAACAGTGCTACAACGCTTAGCCTCTGGAACTATTAGGCCGTCCCAATAAACACAATAGGTCCAAGCTGCATATCTATAGCCAAGGCGATGCAACCAACCTAGGTCAAAGGTATATTCAGCTTTACCGTTGTAAGGGTGCTTAACTGTGAAATGATGCGGCCCTTTACCAAAATTAGGAAGAGACGGTGCGTCAACATTTTTTGGAAGATTAAAACGCAATTCTCCTGTGTATTCCCAATAATTGTTATCTGGTAACTCAACTTTTTGAAGCCTGTCACCATCATAGGTATATGCCCATGTTTTACCATTAGTAGTTACAGTTTTAATTTTCTGTGTATATACATAATATTCTGAAGTAGTAGGGTAATGAGTAAAGTCTATGCGTCTTCCATCAGAAGCATGTATATAGTTTAAAACTTGTTTTTCACCTTTTTTTGTATACGAATATGTAACACTATTGCCGTGTTTATCTTCAATTTTTGACACTAAATAGGAGACGTAATTAGTAAAAGCATATGCAGGCTCTTTTTCATTAGTACCCGGCAAAGGCACACTAAACTGAGTAGTTGGAGCGGACTGAATATTTCGCTTATCAAAAGTATATTTATGCCCTTGGGGCGACTTGGCTATAAAATAGTCTCCATTACATTCAAATATCCATTTGCTCTTTGTATAATAATTCGCTGAGCTTGGTACAAAGTCTGGCTTACTCTTTGGCTTTACCTTGTATATAGTTTCTTTATTGCCACTCACATCGGTAAAGCTAATACCATCAAAGTAAGTATTCCAAGGGATTAGATATTTTTCTAAAGTGTCGTCATAGACTGTATCAGGTACATTCAACCCGCATACCATCTGGCTATCATCAGCCACACGCGCTTGAACTTTAGGAATATTAAACGCCCAATCACCAAAAGGAGAGCTATTTCTAAGGTTTGCAGAACCGCTTCCGCTAGGCGTGCTTACCGGTCTTAGGGTTCGTGAAACCATAACTGGTAATGTGTCGTTACCAGGGACTTTAACGTCAGTAATATTAAAAGTAATACTACCTGAGTAGTAATCGATTCGTTCACCAGCAAACTGATGTGTTAGCGGCTGTAAATCTTCCTGAACCTTTGCCCTCTCCTGATAGTTTTGATATGCAGAGGGAATTGTAAGCTCAAAGGCGCTAGTCACTGTTGTAAAAGTAGTCACAACAGCTCCGATAGCACTTAAGCATTTACCTTTCAAAGAGCGAGTCATTTTTTATCCTTTATAATTTAGCTTTAACGTTTAAGTTAGGCGCTTCTTATTGGTAAGTGGACCTATAGAAAAGCTTGGTTCCTTAGCATATAAATTTGTAAAAAAGCGCCGTCTTATTACTGAGATAAACGTAAAGTATGTTTTCGTGACATTGATGAGGTACGTGTATCTAGTTGTCAAAAAAACACAAACCTCCGTTTCACCCATTATTTCCAACTTAAATCTAGTGTCTTAGAGTTATGTATACAGCCGTTTTACAATCATTGCTTTTATAGTTGTGTACTCTTACTTTTGAACCTGTACTAAAAGCAGTTAGCGCCATAGAAAACGCTCTGTCATGAACGGATTTAGACTTTGCACTTGCGAGAGGGAATTGAATAGTTTTATTGGCGCAAGGCCCAACACCACCTTGTACTATAATTTCAAAAAGATCTTCATTAGCAGCGGTATTTCTCACTTCGATTATTCTTGCGTTCTCAACTATATCGCCAGCCATCGAAAAGAAAGGTGTAAAAATAAGAGGTAAAAGTAAAAACTTCAAAATAAATCCTTTATGAAATTTAATAAGAATGAACAGAAATCGTTTTTGTTATTAGAAATCTACTTCCAGCTTAGTTATCTTCTGTCGCCCATATAAACATTCATTCGAACCTGTCGACACCCAAATTGTGACAGATTTAGATGATGAAGCAGCGGTTAATAAAGCAGAATAAATTTGATTGTATGACACTGAACTTTCATGAATTGCGTAAAAATCTGATGTACCGCAAGTACTATTTTTCTTTTGAATTGGAGTGCTAGGCTTTACGTAGGTAACTCCTGTAGCTGAACTAATTCTTATTGAATCAACTGTAAACTTACTCACAACTACATCGTTTGAAAAAGCAAATGTAGACAAACTTAATAAAAATAATGCTATTATTTTTTTCATTTTAATCCTTAAAATAGAGTCAACTTTACGAACGCTTTATTTTAAATCTTATAATTTGTCGTCCGTAAGTTAAAAGCATAGGTAATAAAATTAGGTATCTATCACTGCAACTAAAACCTTCTATTACTAAAAGTACACTTAACTATTTTGCTAAGTAACTAACATAAGCAGTATTAACAGTTTGTCCCCACGGGCTACTACTACATTTATTAGACCAAAAACCTATTTTTTCACCTGTTGTGTATGCCGTTAAGGCCATGCTATACATCTCTTTAAAGCCAGCGGAGTCTTTATCAAGTTTAACAACTCCACTTCTGCCACAATTTTTAGGATTCTTCATTTCAGAATTAAATATATAAACATGCCCAAGCTCAACCTGAATGCCTTTTATCTGAAATGAACCAACATTTCCTGAAGCAAAAAAGGGAAGTAACAACATTAGGAATAAAATCTTTTTCATTTATCACCAACAAAATTAAAAATAAAAAACCAATATTATTACAAAATTGCAACCCAGTCACTTTTTAGGTACATTTCTCTTTTTATAATCAGAAGTATGAAATTGAGGTTTATTATTGTCTTGGTTCGCTGTATTTATCTTTGTTAAAGAATTTCATCCTATCTTTAGAATGTCAGTAGCTCAGATTTATAACGTCCTAGCTTAGAGGATTTATTCAATAAATAGCCAAGAACGGTACTACTATAACATTTCAGATAAAACTAAAGTATTACCACCATGTGTTTATACAAAAACATTACCACTTACAGTAAGAGTAAAAATGAAAAAATTATTAACAACTATATTCGCAATGTTATCGTTCGTATTTTCGAACAGTACTCTAGCTACGACAACCTCAGAAGTCGTACCAAAAAACCTACATATATATAGCGCTTCTGGCAGTACTTATGTTGATTTAACCCCTGCAGGCTGCTCGCGTTCTCGTTATTATCTTGATCCTAAACACGTAAAATACGACGCAATCTTTGCAATTTTACTTGCCGCCCAAACCGCTGGTAAAAAAGTACAAGTTCGCTTTGATAAGTGCGTTAATGGTTCAAACCCACAAGGTAATATTGTTGGTGTTTACCTTAAAGGATAAGCCTATAAAAATTGGGTTATGTTGAGGAGTTAAATAATCAAAAATCAACCCAAAAGGGTTAAAAATGAAAAAGTGATCTGCTTTAATCAAACAGGACACTTTTTAATGGAATATAATCCAATGATTAAGGTATGAAATGACAAAACCACAGAAAAGTTACTTTATATCTGGAAAGCTCAGTTTGAAGCAGAGCAATCTAGAACCAGTTTTAGTGCAGATACCAATTATTATGGTAGACCGACTGTTGTAAATCTCAGAAATTTGATTGATGAAAAAGAAAACTCGAAGGTTTTACCATCTCACAACTAAGTTGAACTCGGGAATAAGTAATAATTTCAATACCTTGTAAGTGGTTATGAAAAACCTATAACAGGTTTCTCATAATCACTTACAATGTACAATTTAGTGCTAAATTAATTAAGACAAACCCACATTAGAGCACCTCACCTTCACTGTATAATTGCAAAACCAAATCATTAAAACCTATAAATGATTAACACTAAAACCTAGTGTATCAAACAAGCAAAGTAGCATGAGGGCAGTTTTGAAGCGCGGATTTATTCTCGAAGTAACTAAAGGTTTGGGTATGCGGGCGGCATCTGCTCTAAAGGCAATCTTTCTAATAGCAGCAAAACCAATTCACGCTGAAAGTATGTTAAAAACTATTGACCTTGGTCAGCAAACAAACGTAGCATGCTCGTCTGCGTAATTTAGTACAACGCCAATTAAAAACACTTTTAAAAGAGCTTGGTTAAAATTATTTAAATAAATCTCAGTTTTAGTGCCAAAGTGAGTAAAAAATCTCAAGTTGAGTGGCAAAATTAAAAAGTGACAATTTTTTAAGTCACTGAGAAGAGATAAAAGAGTCTGCCTGAGATTCTCAAGTTAAGTGGCAGTCACCATTACAATTCATTTTTTGTTCTACTGGTTAAGTAAAATTTACCAACTACCGTTAATTCTTGCAGCTAGTAACCTCTGTCAGCATAATACCCACAACATAATTCAGTTTCGCAGCATTTAGGTTCACTAACCTTGAAAAATTGAACCTATTTGTAATGCAAGTTATCTGATAGCTAACTTAATATAACAATAAGAGAATCTTATGAACTGGTTGAACACCCTTCCAACTTCTAGAAAAGCGTGGGGCCTGTTGGCACTGACAGCATTTTTACTTGAAGTCACGGCTTTATATTTTCAATACGCTATGGGCTTAGAGCCTTGTATCATGTGTATTTATCAAAGAACGGCTGTGCTAGGTGTGTTTGCAGCAGGTCTTATTGGTTTTATTTCCCCAAGTAACGGTATTTTCCGTGGTATTGGCGCTACAACATGGGGCGTAAGTAGTATTTGGGGTTATATGTTGGCAAAAGAGCATTTAAATATGCAAACCACCACTGATCCATTTGCGTTCACTTGCGATATAGTTCCTAACTTCCCTGAGTTTATGCCATTACATGAGTGGATCCCGGCGTTTTTTGCCGCAACCGGTGATTGTGGCAGCATAGACTGGCAGTTTGTTGGTTTAAGCATGCCTGGCTGGATGGAAGTCATTTTCGCGTTATATGCGATCAGCTTCTTAGTTGTTGTACCTTTTATTCTTTGGTCTTTAGTAAAAAAGTAAAATTAAATGCATTTTAATCTTCGCAATATTGAGCAGTTAAAGCCGTACAAGCTTCGTGATAAGCAACAAATCATCGCAATAGCTTTGAGTCACTTAGAAGCCCCTGAAAAAGTGTTATTAGGCTGCTGTAAGCTCGCCATCCTGATGCCATTTTTTATTTCTTTGGCTTATTTTGAAGGCTGGTATTTACTACCACCTTTGTTGCTGGCAGGTATTTTATACCCTCTTCTCACTACGCCACTGGAAATTGCATTTACCAAAAGCAAACTGAATGATGCCATTGCGGAGTTTGAAAAGCAGAACCAAAACTAAAAAAGGGCGATTGCGCCCTTTTTTTAATTTTTCATCTGAGAATTTAAAGCTTAAAACTTTACCTTCCCTTCTAACTTCACGACGATACTTTTACCAACCCCTTTAACAGCCATTAGGGAGTTAAGGTCGTCAAAAGGTCCATTTTGCTCGCGGAAACTAACAATGGCCATCGCCTTGCCTTTTCCGATCCCTGGCAATTTTACAAGCTCTTCGAGAGAAGCTTCATTAATATTAATTGTCTGATGAATTTCAGATTGAATTTCTTGTGACGCTTGTTGCTGTGCAGATTCTGCTAATACAGATGGTGCAACAAACAAACTAGTGGCTAAAAGTAATGCTTTGATCATATTTCCCTCCTGGAAAATCCTTGAAATTTAATAAATGACGGGTAGAACTCCTTACCCAAATTACTCATACGAGTAATGTTAAATAAAGATGACAATGACATGAAAGTCAAACTTAATACTTATCAACATAACTAAAGTCTTAATATTGACCTAATAGCTTGCAAAATAGGCCTTAAAAGATTACTGTATAAAAAAACAGTGCAATTGGGAGTGTATCATGGCTGTTGTTGTTAAGTATGTGGTAGAAAGAAATGGAGTCGAGCGCATGACCTTTACCAGCAAAAAAGAGGCTGATGCTTACGACAAAATGCTTGATGTTGCTGAGTCTTTAGAAGAGATGCTAGGTAAAGTGGATGTGCCGCTGAGTGAGCAACAAGTTGAGTCATTAGCATTAGAAATGGCGAAGCAAAAAGATGACTTTATTAATGTACTTAAAGGTTCAAAACCAAGTACACCTGCGAAAAAGTCAAAGAAAGATGCTGATGTGAATGATAGCGATGCTGATGAGAATGTCACACCTATCAAACAAGCCTAACAGTACTTACTTCAAATAATAAAAAAGCCGCTCAATGAGCGGCTTTTTTGTCGCTGTCACAATATAAGTTGCGACAGAGAAAGTATTTAATTACTCAAATACTTTCTCTACATCCAACACTTCAATGTTTTTCGCAGGAATATTCAGCTTATAGCTTTCAATTTGCTTATCTTCATTGATAAGTGCTGCAGGCTTATCTGAGTTATATTTCAGTGGTGAAACCGTTTCTTTTGCAAGACGTTTTTGCATGTCTTTGCCGTCACCTGTGATGAATACATACTGCACATCATCAGTTTGCAGGTTTTCACGAATAACACGGTTCACATCTTCCACTGTCAGTGAAGCAAGTTGTTTACGAACGTACTCAACAAAACTTTCTGTGTTGTAGAATTCGCTATCAAGTGCATAACCTAGCTGACGATCTTGGCTTGCCACCAGCTGAGGCACAAAATTGCTCAAGAAGTTACGTGTTGCATTAAAGTCAGCTTCAGTCATGCCATCTTTAATTAGCTTGTCTAGTTCAAACAAAGCAACGCGCGTTGCGAAATGCGCATCATTGTTTGAACGAAGAGGACGTAACCACACTTGGAAAATTTGCTCTGAACGACCTAAGTTCGCATCCGGCTTAGTTTGGAACATACCACGTGGGAAGTACTCAATGTACGCATAGTCACCATAGTTCATACCACGTACCTGACGAATGCGTTGATATAAGAAACTGTTTGAGCTTCTGTGCTCACCAAAGTAAGAGCGAACTAGCCAAAGCGCAGTCCAATCTTTAGAGCTACGGATTGTGTCAATTGGGAAACCAAATGATACTGCAGTAGATTTAGCATTTTTCTCAACAATCGTCGCATGACGGCCCGCTAGTTTAGGCGCATCAGGAATGCTTAAACGCGCTTCATCCCCTTTCGGCAGGCCTGCTAGGTCATTTAACATTTGCGCTTTTACATCATTGTCTAAATCACCCGTAATACCCACGTTTAGCTTAGCTTGGGTGAATTGTGCTGCATAGAATGCTTTCACGTCATCTAGGGTTAACGCTTCAAGGTCTGACAAATCACCTAAGTTATAACTTTCATAAGGGTGACCTTCATATAGTTTATGATAAAGCACTTCTTTACCCAGCTCTTCGTCATTTGAAGATTTCAAGCCCGCTTTAATGCCATCAATTAGCTCTTTCTTAAGACGTTTAAAGTCATCTTCTCTGAAACCTGGGTTTAACAATTGATCACTAACAAGTGCATACCATTGCTCAGCGTTATCTTTGTGAACACGGCCACGTAAAGAAATCATTTCTTTATCTAACTGATATCCAAAGCTACCAGCAATTGGATAAAGTGCTTTTTGAATTTCTTTGTAGCTCTTAGTTTGTGAACCACCACGTGCGATCATAGCTGCTGTTAATGCCGCTACACCCTTTTTGCCTGCCGGATCAGCCGCTGCACCAGTGTAAAATAATAAGTTCACATCAACCAATGGTGAACTATTGGTTTTATCTAATACCTTGAAGTGACGCTCAACAGGCTGGCTCGCTTGTTTAGCAAGTGCTGATACAGACACCTCTTTCTCGAAACCAGAAACAGTCTCAAGTGCAGACATGGTCACGGTCGTACGGCCATTATCAACAAAGTATTTGTTTGCAATGTCACGAATGTCTTCAGCTGTAATGGCATCTGCAGACGCATATAACTGGTTGATCACTTCTGGGTCACGCTCAAAATGCATATAGCTTGCAAGCGTTGACGCAATGGCTTGTGATGAATCTAAGCCATTGATGAAGCTGTACTTAAGGTTTGACTTCAATGCAGCTAACTTATCTGCATCCACCAGCTCAGTGCGTGCTTTAGCGTACGTTTTTGCAATTGCATCACGTACTGCGGCTAAATCTTCTTCTTTTTCAACTTTAACAAAGACATGTAATAAACCTGGGTCCTTTGTCTCTGCATTATAAGTAAACATTTGGCTAGCAAGCTGTTTGTCTACTACGAGCTCTTGATATAACTCTGAATTCGAAGAGAAATAAAGCTGTGAGATCAGATCAAGTGCTGCGCGATCTTTTTTAGTCGGCTGCCAAGCAGTGCCTTTGTATGATACGAGTAACCAGTGACCCGGCATGCCTTCGAACTGTTCATGCACATATTTAGGCGCTTGTTGTTTTGGCTCTACCGGAATATCCGCTTGGTAGTCACCTTTTTTCCAATTGCCCCAGTGCTTCTTAACCATATTCATGGTTTCTTGCGGGTCAACATCGCCTACAATCACAAGTGAAACATACTCTGGCTTATAAAAGCGCTCAAAGAACGTCTGGCCATACGCCATTTGATCAGGCATAGCTTCAATATCTTCGAAAAAGCCCATTGTGGTGTGCTTATAAGTGTGCTTTTCAAATGCCTCTTTGCGCACTGCAGCAAGTAGTTTACGGATTGGGCTGGCATTATTTTTTAAATACTCACCTTTAACCGTCAGTGCTTCAGTACGAAACTGCTCTTCTGAATACTTTAGGTTTTGAAAAATGTCCGCTTTGATTTCAAGTACTTTGTCTAAATGTTCTTTAGAGAAATTTAAGTGGTAGTTGGTGTAGTCGTTTGTCGTGTAAGCGCGGTTGTCTACCCCTGAGTTTTTCAGAATATCTGCATAAACATCTTGTGGGAATTTTTCAGAGCCTTTAAACATCATGTGTTCAAAAAAGTGTGCGAAACCGGTTTTGCCTGCTTCGATTTCATTTCTAGAGCCTACAGATACTGGAATTTGTAGCGATACAACATCAGGATAATCCGTTTTAACGACCATCACACGAAGACCATTTTCTAGTTCTTCTAACACATAGTCTTGTGCAAATACTTTGTTCTCAACAGACGCTGATGCAACAGTGGCATTCGCTGTATTGCTTGTCTGTGCATTATTACTTATACAACCTGACAGCGCTAAAGTCACTGCAAGGCTGGTTGCCAAAAGTTTAAATTTCATGTGATTTCCAAATTCAGTTTTTATTTTTCATACCATTCCTCTTAATTAAGCGATCTATTTTGAGGCAAGGAAAACTTGTCGATAACACCGCTCACGCCGAGCTACCTACTTCCAGTAGGCAAGGCGGAAATTTGGCTATTTAGTTGTTCTAAATGAGAAATTCCCAGCGAGGTTATCATCAGTTTTAGTCTCTCAAAATAATTGAGTATTATTGAGGATTGGTATCACATATGTTACCGCTTCAATTATGCAATAAATTACTGTGACTCGCTCATTTACAAGCAATATTTATGTAAATAAATATATCCGAGTTACTGAATTATCCCTTAAGCCTCAAAAACAACATGAGAGAAATTCATAGTGTTTGAATAAGTTTCATGAAAAAAATCTATCTAGACGTCTAAATGGCTGCTATATTTACCTCATCAGCACAACCAATGGGAATGAGGACCATGGCTTTATCATTACAAGAGAAAATTTTGGACCCTAATCAAGGCGTATATTTAATTGGTACTACTCCGCCAAAGATGGGGACTGATGAAGCGCAAGTCAAAACCATTGCACAAAAGCTACTTGGTCGTTTACACGAGATTGAATATGACGGTGTTGTGATTTACGACATTCAAGATGAAAGCAGCCGCACTCAAGTTCCGCGCCCTTTTCCATTCAAGCATACCGTAGATCCATGTGAATACAGCCAACTCGTTAAAGAGTTGTCACAACTTGATGTCATCACCTATAAAAGTGTGGCACAACGTGAGGCGAGCGAATTTAATCAGTGGCTTAACAATACTAAAACTAAGCATGGCTTAAACAACCTTGTATTAGTAGGTAGTCCATCTTCAAATGGCGAAGTTAAACTTAGCCTGCCTAAAGCATACGAAACGATTGCAGAGCACCAAGATGATTTTTTCTTAGGTGGTGTGACGATTGCTGAACGCCATGCGAATAAGCGAAACGAACACGAGCGTTTGTTGGAAAAAACAGCACAAGGGTGTGAATTCTTTATCTCTCAAGCTGTTTACAATGCACAGGCGACGATTGATTTAATCACCAGCTATGCTCGTAGCTGTCGCCAACAAGGGCTTGAGCCTAAACGTATTATTCTTACCTTTACGCCATGTGGCGGTGAGAAGACATTGCAGTTTATGGAGTGGCTGGGTATTTCAGTGCCAGAAGCAACGAAATGGCGCATGCTTGACTCACAAAACCCATTAAGCGAGTCAATCCGCATTTGTCGTGAGAATTTAGACCTGATCATTCAAAGCTGTGCACATCTAAATGTACCGCTTGGTTTGAATATTGAAAGCTTAACCAATCGTAAAGAAGAAATTGATGCATCGATTAATTTATATCGTTTATTAAAAGCAACGATGGAACTTAATCTTGCAGAAAAACAAATAGCCTAATTAGACTAAAGAACAACTAAATAACATCAATTCTCAGTCGCATTATCATTGATAGTGCGACTTGTCTGTGTATAATCTGTCCCTCTTTTAACAATCAAGTTTACATGGAGTGAGTAGTGCTATTCGTTTTTTTAACGTTTATAGCCGCTGGAGTATCTTTCATCTATGCGTCTAATCGACACCAATTGGCTTTAAACACCCCCATATCTAAAAAATTTAAACAGCTCGGTTATTTGCTGTTAATTTCCTCAGCAGTGATCAGCCCATTTATTTTCAATGGTGCGGCAAGCGTTTTTATTTGGCTCATGCTAATTATGCTTGTACTGATCATCATCCCCATCTCTAGTTTTTTGATTAGGAGCATTCGATGAGCCAGGCACATCAAAAAATTCAACCTCAATGGTGGGGCAAAACAGCGGTAGGTGTTTTTCTTGGATTAGCGTTGAGTTATGGCATTGTGGCGTTAATTGTATGGTTTGGGCCAGACAGTATTAACACTAACCTAAGCGACCAACGCCTACTCTGGAAAACCCAATTTAATATGTGGATTGTTACCCCAATCTGGATGTTGATTGTCAGCTTTATTTATATGTTCAAAACAACTAGGCAAGCATTTATCTACTTGTTGTCAGCAAACGTAATCATCTACACGATATTTTTTGGTTTAAGGAGCATGCTATGAAAATAAGGGCCGACATTGTTCGAATATACCAAACACTTCACACGTGGACGGGGATCACAACCGGACTGTTATTATTCATAGGCTTCTTTGCGGGTGCATTAGTGATGTTCACTGACACCATAGATCAATGGAGCACACCGCCTAGTAAGCAGTTTTCTCAAGTGAGTGAAGGGCAACATCAAGTACTTTTAAACCATGTACTTGCGAACGAAGAAAAAGCCATTAATGCCGTTACCCTTCACTATTCTGACAATCACTCTCCCATCACTTGGTATGAAGAAGGTAACGGCCGAGGTGTGAATGTAAATGAACAAGTTTGGCATGCAGGCTTCAATGAGCATGGAGAGATAAATAAGGAGCTGAGTCAAGTCAATCACCTGTCGGGTTTACTCGATTACTTACATCAAACGGGCGGTATTTTTGGTGAAATAGGCCACCACTTATTTGGTGGTTATATTCTTGGCATCGCATCATTTTTGTATTTTATTGCTTTGATCTCAGGATTAATCTTTTTGTTACCTACTTTGGTAAAAAGCTTCTTTGCACTGAGAAAAGACAAGTCGGCTAGCCGGTTTTGGCTCGATAGTCATAATTTAATAGGCGTGAGCAGCTTACCTTTTCATATTGTGATTGCTTTTACCGTGTTCGTTTTTGCCTTCCATGACTTTTTGTATGGTGGGCTATTTGGTGTCTATGGAGATAAAAAGCTATTTCCAGAGCCGCAAAAGTCAGAGTATCAATACAATGTTAAAGAGCTTCCAAGCTTAGATGAAATCAAGGCCAAGATACAAGCTTATGCCCCCGGCTATCAAATTGAGCGCATTGCATTATCTCGTTTAAATACAACTAGCCCTAGCGCTTCAGTGAATATCACTCATCCAAGAGAAATGATGCGTGGCCCAACGACTGATTTCATTTTTATGCACCCTTATACACTCGAAATCAATGCCAGTAGTATAAAAGGTGGCGATCAAGGTATTTGGGTAAGTATTGTCTCTTCCTTGTTTGCTCTGCACTTCGGCAGTTATGGCGGCACACTTGGCCAATGGGCTTATTTTGTCATGGGCTTACTCGGCGCACTGTTGTTTTATACTGGAAATCTACTGTGGATTGAAAAACGCAGAAAACAAAAACAAGCGACGCAATCTAAATCAAGTCTAGTTCTGGCTAAACTAACGGTCGGTATCGCACTCGGTTGTATTTGCGCTATCTCACTGGCATTTGCTGCCACAAAATGGCTAAGCTTGACGTCATTAAATGTGAATATTGCCTATCTGTGGCTGTACTACCTGACTTTCTTTGTCGTTGTCATAGCCGCTTTTATCAAGGGTCCTTCTGTTACTGCCATTTATACACTCAAAGCCAGCGCAATATTGTGTCTAATTGTGCCACTTAACTCTTTGCTAGCGATTTTACTACCTAACCTTGGACTTTGGTATGCAGATAGTTTTGCTGAAATCATGCTAGAAGTGATGGCCCTCCCCTTTGCTTGGTTCTTCTATGTATGCGCAAATAAAGTTGCTAAAAGAGCATACAAGGGTGATAAAAATAGTGTTTGGTATGTATCAGAAAAAGCAGCAAACACAACGAACAAAGAATTAGTCATTCATGGCTAAAAGCTAAGCGTTTAATCATCGTCAGAAAAATAAAAAAGTCATTCAAAATTGAATGGCTTTTTTATTTAGGGCGTGTTTATCTTTGAGGTATGAATTTTGTTCAAATCAAAGGCTTTCAATACGCGAAATGAGTTACGAAGCAAAGGTTGCCCC
This sequence comes from Pseudoalteromonas sp. AWM4_233, assembly GCF_056158285.1. Lineage (NCBI taxonomy): Bacteria > Pseudomonadati > Pseudomonadota > Gammaproteobacteria > Alteromonadales > Pseudoalteromonadaceae > Pseudoalteromonas > Pseudoalteromonas sp. AWM4_233. The sequence continues at coordinate 2,910,211 of NZ_JBSWSZ010000001.1, forward strand.
GCATAATGGGTTATGTGAGTGGCGAATGACAAAGTAGTGGAAGCCTTTGGTTGAACTCTTCGAGCAGCGTGAGTTGAACATTTATTCAGCGTTATCGGCTAACTTACATAGAGTAACTATGCTACGCAGCCTCTGCCTGGCCTAAATATCCAACTCACAGCTGAAAAAACACACAGCAAAGGTCAACACGCCCTAGTTCTTAAGCAAACATACTCTTCACATCTTCAAGTGTTGATAGGTATTCATCACTGGTGAACATTTCTAAAGAGCGAATGACACTTTTATCTTCGTACATTTTTAAAGACGCAGCCTTGTCTGACACCTGCAAGATACCTTCAGCAATAGCGCCAACACGAATAAAGTCGACATAACAGACATGCTCAGGCTTATAATTCGGGTTAGACCAGCTTTCAGCGACTTCAACAAACTCATCGGTGAAACCCCATTCACGCATGATAGAGCCTCCAATTTTGCCGGCTAGCTTTTGAATGGCATGTGCTAAGAAGCTCGGATTTGCAAATACTTCAGGATGGCGCTCAGCTTCGGTTAATATGGGTAACACACCAATGTTGAACACAAGTGACGCAAGTGTAATCGTATCTTTGTTCAGTGATGTGTGTTTGTTAACACGAAGGTAAAAGTCCATACAGGTAATTGCTTGGCAGGCTACCTTTAATGTTTTCTGCCAGGCTTTATCCATATAGGTTTTAATTAACTTGTTATTAGAAACAAACAGCTGCTCCATCGCCATAGCGGTTGCTATATTTTTGATTTGTCTAAGACCTATTCGTGTCACAGCCTGGTTTAATGTATTTACTTTTACAGAGCGTCCCATAAACGCACTGTTTGCCACCTTTATCATGCGTGCCGCAAGCGCAGGATCTTGTGAAATCACATCAGCCATTTGCATCAGATTTACTTCTGGGTCATCCGCAGCTTGTCTCACTTTCACTGCAATTTCAGGTAAAGTTGGTAACACCAAAGTGTCGTTGTTAATCCTATCAATTAAGATCGTCAATAATGCATTTTCTGTAGACATAAGCTAGAGTCCCTCGAGTAACGTGTGATACGCGCAAACGTATTGTTTTTTTATACCCTTATTATTTACTTAGCTGGGTATAAGGTTACAAATCTATATCAATAAATTGTTATGCTTTAAGGAAAATATAGTCACATAAAGGAATCTTTAGCAACTTTTATCTCTCAACAACAAAAAATTTCACACATCAAGAAATAGAGCATAATCATGAAACTAGACCAAGTTGTTATGCTGGGGTTGTGTGACTATCATTTGAAACAAACTGGCTTGCCTTAAAGAGGCCCTTTTAGAGTCATATCTATCTTAGAAGATAGCAAAATATCAAAAGCTTTTAGAGCACCACCTTCCAACCCAATGTTTTAATTAACAATTCGTTACATTCAAACGACCTGAAATTGATTATTTGTGATAGTGTATCAAACTCAAAGAATATTAATGGAGTTAAGACTTTGCGCCCTAAAATGTTACTACTTAGTGCTGCACTGATGATGGCAACCTCTGCCAGTATTGCAGCCAATAACGATGCATTGGTTTATCAAGAACCTTCACAAGAAATAAAAGAGCTCGTTGATGTAAAACTGGCCCCGTACACTTTAATCGATGATAAGCGCGAAAATATGCTGCTCATTTATCGTGATAGCTATAAGTCAATTGCCGACTTATCAATTAAAGAGATGCGTTTAGCTGGATTACGTATTAACCCTGTCACTAACATTGGTAGTCGTGTTACTTACTTTAATGAAGTAAAAATCCAGCCTGTCGGTAAAAATAAAATTAAGACTGTGAGTGGCCTGCCTAATAATCCACGTTTAACTAATTTCAGTTGGTCACCTAACCAGAAATATATGGCGATGACACATACCACTGAAACAGGCGTTGAACTGTGGGTTGTAGACATTAAAAAAGCCAAAGCACGCCGTTTAACCGACGCAACGTTAAACGCAAATATGGGTAACCCAATCGATTGGCTTCAGGATAGCTCAGGTTTCATCGTAAAAATGTTGCCGGAGAATCGTAAGCCGCTCATCAATACTGAGCAAGCAGTACCAGTGGGACCAACCATCAGTGTCAGCGATGGTAAAAAAGCCCAAAACCGTACTTATCAAGACTTACTTAAAAACAAAAATGATGAATTTAACTTTGAACAACTTGCGAGTTCATCATTAAAAAAAGTGACACTGAGAGGAAAAGTCACAGATTGGGCTGAGCCTGGCATGTATGGCAGTATTACATTCTCGCCAGACGGTAATTATGTCTTAGTTGCTGAATACGACAAACCTTTCTCATATTTAGTCCCTTATCGTCGTTTTCCAATGACCTCTACCGTCTATACTAAACGCGGCAAAATAGTCACTGATATCGAAAAAGTACCACTTATCGAAGACTTACCTAAAGGCTTTATGGCCACACGTGAAGGTAAGAGAAGTATCCAATGGCGTGATGACAAGCCAGCAACATTAACGTTTGTAGAGGCACTTGATGGTGGTGACCCTGCAAAAGAGGCTGCTTTCCGTGATAAAGTAAGTCAGTTGCCAGCACCATTCGATGGAAAACCAAGTTTATTAGTCAAAACACAAAATCGCTATGCGGATATTATTTGGGGTGATGACAATAACGCCATTGCCGTCGACTACTGGTGGAATACACGAAATACTAAAGAGTATTTATTTAACCCCTCTGATGCATCTCAAAAACCAATCACAATTGTAGATCGTAACTATCAAGACAGATATAGCGATCCTGGTAATATTGTAACTAAGCGAAACCAATACGGCCGAAGTGTTATGGATATTGATAATGGCCAAGTCTATTTATTAGGTGATGGTTTTAGTAAAGATGGCCAGTTCCCATTCTTAGATAAATTCGACCTAAAATCGCAAAAGTCTGAGCGCCTATATCGCTCTGAGTATACTGACAGAATCGAAGATTTACGTGACTTTGATGTAGATACAAAACAACTACTTGTGCGTATCGAATCAAGTAGCGATTACCCTAACTATTACTTTAGAAAGATGGGTCAAAATAAGCTGCAACAACTCACTGACTTTGAAAACCCGTTCAAAAGCATTCAAGACGTTCAAAAAGAAGTTATAACCTACAAACGTGATGATGGCCTTGACCTAACTGGTACGCTTTATCTGCCAACTGATTATCAAGAAGGTAGGAAGTACCCTATGATCTTGTGGGCTTATCCTAGAGAGTACAAAGATAAGAGTAGCGCAGGCCAAAACACCCAAAACCCGAATGAGTTCACTTATCCGTTCTGGGGTTCGCCTATTTACTGGGTTAAAAAGGGCTATGTGGTGCTAGATGATGCTGCTTTCCCAATTGTAGGTGAAGGTGACGAAGAGCCAAACGATACCTTTAGAACTCAACTCGTTGCGAATGCCAAAGCTGCGATTGACGCGGTGGATAAACGAGGCCTCATTGACCGAAATCGAGTTGCAGTTGGTGGTCACAGCTATGGTGCCTTCATGGTAGCAAATTTATTGTCGCACTCAGACTTATTTGCAGCAGGTATTGCACGAAGCGGTGCTTATAACAGAACTCTTACGCCTTTCGGTTTCCAATCTGAAGAGCGTAGTTACTGGGAAGCACCAGAGGTGTATTACACTATGTCGCCATTTATGCATGCTGACAAAATGAAAACACCGCTACTCATTGTTCATGGTGACTCAGACAACAACAGTGGCACCTACCCAATGCAAAGTGAGCGTTATTTCAATGCACTTAAAGGCTTAGGTGCAACAGCTCGTCTGGTTATGCTGCCAAAAGAGTCACATGGTTATCGTGCCAAAGAAAGCATAATGCATCTGTTATGGGAGCAAGATCAATGGCTAGAGAAGTATGTTAAAAACAAACCAGCTAAATAACCTGAGCTAAGGGTAAAAAGCAAACCTAAAAAGCCTCACAACCGTGAGGCTTTTTAATAATGTTTATCCTTAAAACGTTTATTAGCAAGATCCTTTCCTTGATCCGCTTTATCTGCGGTTGCCAAGCTATCAAAATCTGTGACATCTACATCTTTTCGGTACTCTCTAAAAAAATTGATTATCTTTTCAGGAAAGAGAAAGTAACCACGGTAACGACACTTTTTTTCAATCAAAATAACAAAAGTACGGATTGACACATACGCCACCCAAACCAATATTGGCGCAAAGAAAACCGGCAAGAATTTAATTAGCCAGATTGATAAGCCTAAGCAGACTAAGCACTTCGCTTTTATTTTCCACTCACCGGGAAAACCATAAAACTCAAAATAGTCGAGTCGATTTAAATACCACTTGCCGATTTTAGTCCCGGTTTCATTTTGATATTTATACTCACGACTCATACTTTTACTTCCTATAGGTTTTATTAGAAGCTAGAACACCTTTTTAAGTTCAGCAATTTGCTCGTCGGTGTAAGGTTTAGCAGGATGAAGTCCCCACACAGGTTTTGGCCAAGCAACATCATTGGTAAAGCGAGCGATATGATGAACGTGTAGCTGAGGGACCATATTACCTAGCGCTGCAACATTGAGCTTATCTGGGCTAAATACCGCTTGTAATGTACGGCTTAGCTGTGCCGACTCTTGCCAAAACTGAGCTTGTAGTGCTTCATCTAAATCAATGATTTCACGGCAATCTTCAACACGTGGTACGAGTATAAACCAAGGGTACTGACTGTCGTTCATCAAAAGTACTTTGCACAGTGACCAATCAGCCAGTTCAATGCAATCTCGTTGTAATTCAGGCGCTAATTCAAATGCCATAATAAAAATCCTCTTTCAATTATATTGCTCACTTTATCCTAATACATTGCCAATGCCCATGCTTGCCGTTACCATCGCTCTACTTTTAATAACTAACAAGGTGATTTTGTGCGCATTACATTCAAATCAATGGCGCTAAGCTTACCGTTAATGGCCGCTGCAACCTCAGCCGTTGCACAACCATTAACCCTTGAGCGTATTTTTGATGATCCAGGTTTGGCTGGTAAAGCCCCTGTGCAACTTAAGTTCTCTCCTGACGGCAGTCGTGTTACTTACCTACAAGGTAAAGTGGATGACTACAACCGTTATGATTTATGGGAATACAACTTAAAAGACAACACAAATCGCCTATTAGTTGACTCTCAAGCACTTTTCTCTGGTCCTGAAACCTTATCTGACGAAGAAAAAGCCCGTCGTGAACGCCAGCGTATTTTTGGTCGTGGTATTTTAGAATACAAATGGTCAGCAGATGGTAAAGCATTGCTTTTCCCACTTAATGGCGACTTGTACTACTACCAAATTGCATCGGGCAAAAGCCGAAAGCTAACTAACACTGAAGCATTTGAAACTGATGCGCGTTTCTCGCCAAAAGGTAACTTTGTTTCCTTCATTCGTGAGCAAAACCTATATGCCCTAGAGTTAAGCTCAGGTAAAGAAATTCAATTAAGCAAAGACGGTGGCGGCACCATTAAAAATGGTATGGCTGAGTTCGTAGCCCAAGAAGAAATGAGCCGTATGACGGGTTACTGGTGGTCTGGTGATGAGAGCAAGATTGCTTTCACCCGTATCGACGAAAGCCCAGTACAAGAAGCCATTCGTAACGAGATTTACGCTGACGAAGTAAAGCTCTTCAACCAACGTTACCCGTTTACGGGCACACCAAACGTAGAAATTGAACTGGGTGTGGTAAAGCTAAACGACCAAAAAGTAGATTGGATTGACCTTGGCGAAGACAAAGATATTTATATTGCCCGCGCTAAGTGGTTAAAAGACAATAAAACACTGTCATACCAATGGCAAAATCGCTCTCAGCAGAAACTTGAATTGCGTTTCTACGACAGCAAACGTAAAACACAAAAAGTGGCACTGACTGAAACCAGCGATACATGGATTAACTTGCACTTTGACCTTCGCTTCTTAAAAGACAAAAAGCATTTTGTTTGGGCCTCAGAGCGTGATGGCTTTAAGCACCTTTACTTATACCGCACAGATGGCACACTTATTCGCCAAATCACAAAAGGTGACTGGATTGTTGAAAGCATTAAGGCAATCGATGAGAAAAAAGGCATTGTTTACTTCTCTGGTCGTAAAGATACACCGTTAGAAAGCCACCTTTACAGCGTACCGCTATTCAAAAAAGGGCATATCACACGCATCACTCAACCTGGTAGCTTCCACCGTGTAGTTGTTGCAAAAGATGCTAAAACATTTATCGATAAGAGCTCATCAGTAAACAAACCAAGTTCTGTTGCATTACGTAAAGTGAACGGTGATTTCATCACTTGGTTAGAAGAAAACAAACTAGATGACAAGCACCCACTGACTCCTTACCTAAGCAACTTAGTTGAGCCAGAGTACGGCACACTAAAAGCAGAAGACGGTCAGCTAATGCACTACCGTATCTTCAAACCTGCGAACATGGAAAAAGGTAAAAAGCACCCTGTTATGGTTAACGTTTACGGTGGTCCACACGCACAACGTGTAACTAATAGCTGGCGTAGCAAAAACTTATATTTCCAATACATGGCGCAACAAGGTTATGTGATCTTCCAATTAGATAACCGTGGTTCTTACAATCGTGGTAAAAAGTTTGAAGATCCTATCTACAAGTACTTAGGTGAAGTTGAAGTACAAGATCAGATCCGCGGCGTTGAGTTCTTACGCACGCTAGATTATGTTGACGCAAACCGCATTGGTATCTATGGTCACAGTTACGGTGGTTACATGGCACTTATGACCATGTTCAAAGCAGGCGACTACTTCCAAGCGGGTGTTTCTGGTGCACCAGTAACTGATTGGGCACTGTATGACACACACTACACTGAGCGTTATTTAGGTCACCCTGCGACAAATGCAAAAGGCTACGAAATGAGTGCGGTATTCCCGTATGCTGATGGCCTAAAAGGTCCATTGATGATCTATCACGGTATGGCCGATGACAACGTATTATTCACACACGCAACTAAGCTATTTAAGCAACTGCAAGACGATGCTAAGCCATTTGAAATGATGACTTATCCAGGCTCTAAGCACAGCTTGCGTGGTAAAAAAGTACAAACACACTTACATCAGACGATCACAAACTTCTTTAATCGTCACTTCAACATGTAAAGTGAGTGCTAAGCCGTGACCTTTCTGGTTGCGGCTTTTTCATCTTTCTTAGAAAATACCCAAAACTTGCTAAAAGTATAATTCCCTAGCATAGCAATTGCTGTACCTACCACAAAAGCCAAAAAGAGTGGCACAATCAAACTAAGGCAATAAAACACACTGATATTCACCATTCCAAATAAATGACTCACCGATAGATGCCGAATAAGTTGTTTAAACCAACCTGAGTCATAAACTGCAAAAGTAAAAAAACGATTGCCCAACCAAGTTATTATTGTAGCGCACCAAAAAGCACATACCCGTGCAAGCAAACTCTCTATATTCATGAAAACCAGAAGATAAAAAATCAGTAGGTCAGCCACAAAACCGAGGACCCCCACCATGGCAAATTTAATAAACTGCTGACCCAAACATCGATCTCCAAAATGAAAACACCGTTAAAAACTACAAAAAGGCTGGTCTAAAAAATGTCTACAGCTCAGTGAATCAATGAAGACATTTTTTCGACATTCTCCTGTTTAGACTGTACGTATTGAACAACTCGGAGTAGTCAAAATGACACCACTTTCATTGGTTAAGCTGAGCCCTTCTAGTGATACACACTCTCAAAAAGAAGTATTCATTGAACAGCAAAAAGAAGGGTCGCAAAACAAACCTGTTATCAGCCTCATTGTGCCTGTATTTAACGAGCAAGAGGTACTTAGAGCATTTCACCATAGAGTATGCTCGGTGAGCGCAGGCATTAAACAATGTCATTTCGAACTTGTATATATCGATGACGGCAGTCATGACGACTCATGGCAAATTCTGCAAAGCCTGACTCATCAATTCTGTGATGTTCGATGCTTACAACTGAGCCGTAACTTTGGCAAAGAAGCAGCCGTTACGGCAGGCCTCGAACATGCAACTGGTGATGCCGTGGTGCTACTTGATGCCGATTTACAAGACCCGCCTGAATTGCTCCCTGAAATGATACAAGCTTGGCAACACGGTGCTGACGTGGTCAATATGAAACGTGCAAGTCGTCAAGGCGAATCTTGGTTCAAAATAGCCAGTGCGCATGCTTATTACCGCCTTCTAAATTGGGTATCAGACAGCCCTGTTGCTGAAGATGTCGGAGACTTCAGATTATTATCTCGCAATGTCGTTGAGGCAATTAAACAACTCCCAGAGCGAAATCGCTACATGAAAGGTTTAATGAGCTGGCCCGGCTTTAAACAAATAACATTAGAATTTGAACGCCCCGAACGCGCAGCTGGCACCACCAAGTGGAACTACTTTCAACTTATCAAACTCGCCTTGTCAGGGATCACCTCGTTTAGTGTCAAACCGCTGCGTTTTGCAACTTGGATGGGGGCATTAGTGTCTTTATATGCCTTCATTTTTGCCGCTTGGGTGGTGATAAAGACGCTGGTATTCGGCGAAGTCGTACAAGGTTACCCGAGTATGATGCTCACTATGCTCGCCTTGGGTGGAGTGCAATTGCTGGCGATTGGCATTCTAGGGGAATACATTGCAAGGCTGTTTACCGAAGCAAAACAGCGACCTATCTATTTAGTCATGACAGAGCACTATAAACCTTGTCACACTGCGGAGCAGCGCCATGAGGTTTAGTCATTGCTTGTTGGTCATTACTGCTCTACTGCTATTAATCAGATTATTCACATTGGGCATGTATCCGCTGTACGATACCACAGAGGCAAGATATGCAGAGATAGCCAGATTAATGGTGCAAAGCCAAGATTGGATCACCCCTTGGTTTGATATCAATGTGCCGTTTTGGGGCAAGCCACCTGTCCATACTTGGATCACCGCGCTCAGCTTTGAACTATTTGGTATCAATGAATGGAGCGCGCGCTTTGCACATTGGTTAATGGGCGCGGCAACAGTTGCATTACTTTTCGCATTTACCAAACGTATTCTAGGTCAGACTCTTGCCATATATAGCAGTTTTATTTTGGTAACGAGTCTGGGCTTTTTTGTCGCCACCAGCATGGTGATGACCGATCCGGCACTCCTTTTTGCAAGTACTTTAGCCATGACCAGCTTTTGGCTCTGCTATACAGAAAAAAGCCGTCTTGCAGGCCTTGTTTTCTTCTTCGCATGTGGACTAGGCATGCTTATCAAAGGTCCTGTTGCCGTTGTTATCATAGGGATTGCCCTTGTCGTTTGGGCTATTTGGCAAAACCAGCTACTCAATGCCATAAAGTCGTTACCTTGGGTGTTAGGACTCACCGTCTTTATCGTAACTTTTGCGCCATGGTATCTGCTTGCTGAGCAAAAGACGCCGGGCTTTATAAATTACTTCATTATTGGCGAGCATATTCAACGCTTTTTAGAGCCAGGTTGGCAAGGTGACTTATATGGCAGCGCTCATCTAGAAACTAAAGGTACAATATGGCTATTCTGGCTAGGTGTGGCATGCCCTTGGTCGTTTATCTTAATCTTCAAATTACTCACCGCACCGAAACAATTAAAAGCCTTATGCAAAGCAGACTTAAATCGCTACCTGATTGCTTGGGCTATTGCACCAATGCTGTTATTTACACTGGCGAGCAATATTTTATCTGCTTATGTACTTCCAGGCTTACCTGCATTTGCACTACTGATGACCATCGTGTTTTCACATGAAAAACAGCTAACGGTATCGAATAAACCCGTATTACAAACAAAGGCTGGTAAGCAGCTTTTTACTATCGGTCTAGTTTGCTTAGCACTATATAGTTTAATCATCACAGCTGTCATTAAAGGCTGGCACAGTAAGTACTCTGAAATCGAACTACTCGAAGTGATTGCGAAGCCTTGCCCTTCGGTGCCTGTGTTTTATATAGAAAAACGACCATTTTCAGCACGCTTCTACAGTTGTGGCAAAGCACAATTAATTGAGCAAGTTGCTGAACTATCAGACATACTTAATACTCAGAAACAAAGCTATTTGGTGCTGACACATACACAAAAAAAGATACTCACTTTACCCAGCACGCATACCTGCTTAACTATTAACACGAGTCACAAAGGGGTTCTACTGACGTGCACACAGAAAAGTCGCTGAGCATTTTATTGGTCGAAGATTCTCAGCAAGTCGCTGAGACCATCTTCGACTACTTTGAAGAAGAACATTATGAATTAGACTATGCAGCCAATGGCATTATGGGGCTGCAATTGGCCTGCGCTAATCGCTATGACTGTATTATTTTAGACATCATGCTGCCTAGTCTCGACGGCATCGAAATTTGTAAACGCTTACGCGCACAAGGAAACAATACCCCAATCATCATGCTTACAGCCCGAGATACCCAACAAGACATGCTAGGTGGCTTAAATTGCGGTGCGGATGACTACATCATTAAGCCTTTTGACCTTATGCTCTTAGAAGCGAGGATCAAAGCGGTTATCAGACGCACCCAAGGCGTTGGTTTTAAAACACAATTAAATGTGGGTTCATTAATGATTGATTTAAATACTCGAACAGTCAGCCGAGCCGGTCAGTCAATCAAGCTCAATCCCAGTGGCTATAAAATTTTACTGACATTAGCTCATCAGAGCCCAAACCCAGTTACTCGAGAGACCATTGAGCAGGCACTTTGGCCCGATGATGTACCGGACCAAGATCTATTACGCCGACATATTTACCAATTGCGTAAAGCACTTGATAAACCATTCGAGCAAGACATGCTAATAACCGTACCTAAGTTTGGCTATAAGTTGATCACAGATGAAAACGCTTAAACAACAGCTTTTTAGAGCAACATGGCTCGGAGCAATTATGCTTATCTCAATTTATACATTGGTATTGAGCTCTGCCATTATGTATACCGAAAATAGAAGTAGTGAACAGAGACTCAGTATTATTGCCCCCCATCATTTTAAACAGTTTGCAACGACAGAAACACCTGAGATAGAGATAAACCCACTCCTAACACTCTACAAAGATTACTCATATTTACCCCAAAAGATACAAGCCGCAATCTCAGAGGGTTGGACGGGTGTACAAACTTTCCAGTTTGATGATGACAGTGAATTTAGTGTATATGCAGCCGCTTTTGATGATCAGACACACACCTATTATGCCGTTGAGGATGTGAACCCAATTGAGTGGAGTGATGCTGATTTATTAAAAGTTGAGGTTATTTTTGCCGGTGCTGGTGGTTTACTTTTTTTACTCGCAACGTATCTGATCCGTGTTCAAGCGGGCCGTTTAGCAAAACCGCTTCAGGATTTAGTGCATCATATCAGCGATAAAAACAAAGATGATTTAGATACAGACATTGTCAATGAGAAAAGTTGCGCGGAGATCTACCACATCGAGACGGCTGTGAACCATTATCGCCAACGGATGAAACAAATGCTTCATCGAGAGCAAACCTTTGCTCGCTATGTCAGCCATGAATTACGAACGCCTATGATGGCCATTAAGGGGAATGTATCTGTGCTACAAAAGCGACATGGCGACAATAAACAACTGAAAGGCATCGATAATGCCTTAGATAACGTGAATGAATTAATTCACACCTTTTTATGTTTGGCCAGAGAGTCTGAACTCGCACCTACTCCAATTACACTCGATAATAGGTGGATAGAAACACTTATTGCACCACTTCACAGTAAATGCCAAGCGAATCAAGTTACTCTTCACTGGCAACTTCAAGAGGCTTTTGAGATAAACTGTGAAGCAATCCTGCTGCAGACTCTTGTGTATAATCTATTAGACAATGCCATAAACTGTACTTTTGATGGCGAAGTTGATTTATTCGTCAGTCAATCAGGTGTCGTCGTGATAGATTCAGGTATAGGACTAGATGAAAAGCCCAGAGGCTATGAAGGGTTTGGTGTAGGTTTACAAATCGTTGAAGATATTTGTGCAAAATACCATTGGCAATTCTCACTACAAAGTAACCCTGAACAAGGTTGTCGAGCCGAAGTAACATTTGTATAAACAAGGAGAGCGCCATGCGCGAACAAGCCCTGATAGAAGCCAAGCAGCTACTCACCAACGCTAAGATTGCGGTGCTCTCTACTCATTCAAATACTTTGCCAGGCTTCCCGTTTGGTTCAACAGTACAGTTTTTTGCTAATACCAAGGGGCAAATCTATCTATTCATTAGTGATATAGCTCAGCACGCTAAAAACTTGTCTCATGACAACAAATTATCTCTGACAGTCTTCGAGCAAAAAGATAGTGATGACCCACAAATATCGCGCTTAACTCTCGTCGCGGAGGCGACTAAATTTGCTAGAGATGACAGTGAAGGTTTAATTGCCCAATTTGTAGAACACTTCCCAAGTAGCGAGCAATATAAAGATCTAACCGACTTTCATATTTGGGAATTGAATATGGTAAGAGCCCGCTTCATCGCAGGCTTTGGCAAAATATTTTGGTTAGAGCAAGATGAGTGGGCGAATTGTGAGCGTTAAAGAATATCTTCCCCAGCCTCATCCATTTCTACCCATTCAGTTTCTTCAAGGGCTGCTTTGATCCACTTTTGCAAAGCTGGACACTCAAGCACTCGCTGCATATAGGCAGTTGCCAACTCATTAAGCTCAATGCCATAAGTCTGAAAACGTAACACCACTGGCGCATACATGGCATCCACGATAGACCACTCACCAAATAACCAGCCTCGATGTTGCTCATATTGCTCCGTGAATATTTGCTCAATACGTTGAATATCACGTTTTGCTTGTTCGCTTAAGACAAGTTTACGCTTAGCACGGATATTCATCGGCATTTCGTTACGTAAAGCGTTAAACCCTGCATGCATTTCAGAGGCAAGCGCTCTTGCTTTTGCCCTTTGACTGATTTCACTCGGCCAACCTCCCCCTGATAAATAAGTTTCACTTATATGCTCACAAATTGCGAGAGACTCCCACACAAGGCTATCACCATCTACCAAACACGGAACTTTCGCTGTAGGCGTGATATTTTTAAGTGTGCTAAAAAATTCAGGCGTTTCTAAATTGAGCTTAGTCTCTTCATAGTTAACACCTGACTTTTCAAGCATAAGCCAAGCTCTTAATGACCAAGTCGAGTAGTTTTTATTAGCGATATATAGCTGCATATATGATTTCCTTGTTAACTGCTGTATCGTGATTTAACGTCAATGAAAATAACCTGAGCTCAGGTTAAGTATTTTTATAAGCCTTGACTAACTGATTATTCTTATACAACCTATAAGAAAATCGAATAGGTAATCACAATGGATATTGACGCGCTGCGCAGCTTTTTAGCTTTTATAGAAACAGGTAGTTTTACTCGCGCTGCAAAACAGGTGCATCGCACCCAAGCAGCAGTGAGTATGCAGATGAAAAAGCTCGAAGAAGATGTGGGTAAATGCCTATTTGAAAAACAAGGTCGATTATTAACCCTGAGCCAAGATGGTCGCCAGTTTAGTCACTATGCTAAGCAGCTATTGCAGCTCCATGATGAAACTTTACAGACGATGCGTCATAGTGCGAGCAATACGCTGCTCAGACTGGGTTGCCCAGATGATTATGCCGACAACCTTTTACCTGTGCTGATCCAGCACCTGCATGCACAATTCAGTAACCTAGACTTAAGAGTAACCTGTTTACCGAGTTTTAAAATCAAGCAATTGTTGGATGCGGGCGATTTAGACCTTGGGCTTATTACCCGCTCCCCCGACTCAGAAGAAGGTCAGCTCATATGCCAAGACAAAGGTGTATGGGTGTATAACCCTGAGCACACGGCCCACCTTAAATCACCTTTGCCGATTGCAGTATTTCAACCTGACTGTCGCTTTCATCAAGGTGCCATTGAGGGGCTTATGAAAGCAAAAGTTCCCTTTCAAGTCGTCGCGAGTTGTAGCAGCCTTGCTGCTTTATTGGGTTTGGTAAAACAAGGTATCGCCATCGGTGCAATCGCAAATATATCTACCGCAGACTATAGCGTGTTAAGTGACGCTGAGTTACCCACTTTGCCCGGTGCTAATATCGCTTTGATCCGCAGTCAAAGTCTGCGTAACCCAGTTTCCCAAGAGATTTATGAGCAACTCAGTCAGACTATGAGAACGCTTGCTATAAACTCGCTATAAATTTAAGCAATTATACCAATCCTCAATAATACTCAATCATTTTGAGGGACTAAAACTGACGCTAACTCCGTTGAAAATTTCTTATTTACGACTGCATGGATGCAGAAGGTAGAGCAATGCAGGAGCAATTGCCGAGAACAACTAAATAGCAAAATTTCCGCCTTGTTATCGACTCGTTTTTCTTGCCTCAAAATAGACCGCTTAATTAAGAGAATTGGTATGAAATATCTACACATCAGCTTTGACACTTTTTCACATTCTCATACATTCCGTCTACAACCGCTGACATTCCTCCAACAGACTCTAACAAGCTTGCGCTCTACTATGAGCACATCAAAACCAAACAGGAATGTTCATCATGAAAACTCGCGCACTATTATTAATGGCTTTATTATCATCAACGGCTCTAATGGGCCAAGCTCAAGCATCTGAAGAAAAACATAAAGTTGGTATTCAGCTTTCAGGCGGTGGTGCTGAATATAAAGGCTCAAGTAAAGACGGTGATGGAGTTGGTCAAGCGTATCTTTATTACAACTACCAGTTTTCGCCAATGTTAGCATTAGAAGTCGGTTTAAACGGCGGCAGTGAAGCTGACGACTGGGAATGTACTGAAGAGAACGATAATAAATTCACCTGTAAAAATAACGATAAGCCGCTGTTTAATTTAGATGCAAATAAATTAGAGTACAGTAACTTAGTGTTTGCAGGTAAGGGTGAGTACTATCTAACAAAAAACAATAGCCTATATGCTAAGTTAGGTGCGAACTTTTACGACTACGACATTAAACAAAACAGCAAAGTGCTAAACTCTGATGATGGCGTGGGCTTGTTTGCTGAGCTAGGTTGGGAGTATGACTTTAATAATGGCTTCGGTGTTAATGCATCTTACCAGTACATGGATATGGGTGACCTAGATACATTTACACTGGGTGTAGGTTTAAGCTACCGTTTTTAATTCAGCTCAACACCGAAAGTAAAAATGAAAAAGGTTAACGCCAGTGTTAACCTTTTTAGATAAATGAATTTATTCATCCAAGCTATGTGCTTTTAGGGCATCTAGGGGTATGTAGTCCAGAACTCTTTCATGGGTTGCATGAAGTTTTACTGGCGGCGCAACACCTGCTTCATATGCCTCTTTCCAACGTAATGCGCATAAACACCAGCCATCACCTGGCTTTAACCCTGGAAAACCATATTCAGGTATCGGCGTGCTTAGGTCGTTGCCTCTTGAGCGTGTAAACGTTAAAAACGCTTCAGTTACAACAGCACACACAACATGAGTACCGATATCAAGATGGTTTGTGTTGCAAAACCCGTCCCTCATAAACCCGGTTAATGGATCACTACAACACAGCTGCAATTCACTGCCCAATACATTCAGAGCTTTCTTCTCTGTCATGACCTTTCACTCTTTTAAATATTTGAGAGTGTTAAAACGTAGAATTACTAAGCATCGATCAATTGCTGCTGTAATTGATGAATTTCATCACGCAATTTTGCTGCCTTCTCAAACTCTAGCTCTCTTGCATGATGCATCATTTGAGTTTCCAGTGCACTGATCTGCTCTGCAATTTGCTTCGGATCTAGATAACCCGCTTTAGGCTCAGCCACTTTTGCTGACACAGGTGAACTCGATGACTCATCGACACTTTCACCGACATCCATCACATCCGTGATTTTCTTATTCAATGCCGTTGGCACTATGCCGTGTTTTTCATTATAAGCTTCTTGTATTGATCGACGACGCTCGGTTTCTTCAATGGCTTTTTTCATCGATTTGGTGATCACATCACCATATAAAATTGCTTTACCATTTAAGTGACGTGCCGCTCGACCAATAGTCTGTATTAATGAGCGCGCTGAGCGTAAGAAGCCTTCTTTGTCTGCATCAAGAATTGCGACAAGAGACACTTCTGGCATATCGAGACCTTCTCGAAGTAAGTTAATGCCCACTAGCACATCAAATACGCCCTTACGTAAGTCGCGGATGATTTCCATACGCTCAACGGTATCAATGTCCGAGTGTAAATAACGCACCTTCACATCGTGGTCATTGAGATAATCAGTTAAGTCTTCAGCCATGCGCTTAGTTAAAGTGGTCACCAAGACGCGCTCTTTTTTCTCAACACGTTTATAAATCTCAGAGAGTAAATCGTCTACTTGTGATCCAACTGGGCGTACTTCTAATTCAGGATCAAGTAAGCCTGTCGGACGAATAACCTGCTCAGCCACGTCACCATTTGATTTCTCTAATTCGTAATCACCGGGTGTCGCTGATACATAAATCGTCTGTGGGGAAATCGCTTCAAACTCATCGAATTTTAGCGGTCGGTTGTCCATGGCCGATGGCAAGCGGAACCCGTATTCCACTAAGTTTTCTTTACGGCTTCTATCCCCTTTATACATGGCGCCCACTTGAGAGACGGTCACATGAGACTCATCGATGATCATTAACGCATCATCAGGCAAATAATCGAGTAACGTTGGAGGCGGCTCGCCCGGCGCTCTGCCAGAAAGATAGCGGCTATAGTTTTCGATGCCTGAGCAATAACCAAGCTCGGTCATCATTTCAATATCGTATTGTGTACGCTGAGCAACTCGCTGTTCTTCAACTAAGCGATTGTCATCGAGAAGGCGCTTTCTTCTGTCTCTTAGTTCATCTTTTATTTTTTCAATGGCATCTAAGATTTTCTCCCGGGGAGTAACATAGTGGGTTTTCGGATAGATAGTTGCACGAACGATGTGTTTTTCAATGGCTCCCGTAAGCGGATCAAACAAGCTCAAACGCTCGATTTCATCATCAAACATTTCAACACGCACACCAATATCGTCCGATTCTGCAGGGAAGATATCGATCACCTCGCCTCTTACACGATAAGTACCCCGACTGAAATCAATGTCGTTACGAGTATATTGCAGCTCAGCTAACTTTCGAAGGATGTCGCGTTGGTCAACTGTATCACCGACTTTCAGCAGTAACATCATCTGCATATAAGAATCAGGATCGCCCAGACCATAAATCGCTGACACAGACGCAACAATAATGGTGTCTCGTCTTTCTAATAACGCTTTGGTTGCCGATAAACGCATTTGCTCGATGTGTTCATTTATCGACGCATCTTTTTCTATAAAGGTGTCACTTGCAACCACATACGCTTCAGGCTGATAGTAGTCATAATATGAGACAAAATACTCGACTGCATTTTCAGGAAAGAACTCTTTCATCTCACCATATAGCTGTGCCGCCAAGGTTTTATTGTGTGCAAGAATAATGGTCGGGCGATTCAGATTACTGATTATATTCGCCATGGTAAAAGTTTTACCCGTTCCCGTTGCACCCAATAAAGTTTGATGTGCAAGACCCGCTTCTAAACCATCGCACAATTGCGCGATAGCCGTTGGCTGGTCACCATTTGGTGAAAACTCGGAGTGAAGTTTAAATACATCAGTCATGTTTTAATTCCTGCTCAGGCACAGATTGCATACGGTTTAAACTCGCGCAGAACCAATTGTAGGCGACAATGGCTGTGACCAAATTACCGATTGCAGCACCAATAAATAACCCTTTCAGACCTGCTAAATGCGATCCTAAATAAGCGAATGGTACGAAAAACACAAACAATCTGATCACGCTCAGCAACAAGGCATTCATTGGTTTGTGAAGCGCATTGAATGAAGAATTACTTAAGATGATCACCCCTTGAAAACCGTAGCTCAATGGCATGATATAAATAAACAGCTCAATGATGCGTTGAACTTCTTTTTCAGCACCAAAGGTTTGACTAATTAAGCCTGAACAAATGAGTAATACGATATAAATAGCAAACTGCCAAACCATTACGAACTTTAATGTAGTTTTATAGGCTTCTGTCACACGCTGATAATTCTGCGCCCCATAATTTTGACTGACAAAAGGCGGTAATGTCATCGACAATGCAAGTACCACTAAACTCGCGATAGATTCAATGCGGCTACCTACACCAAAAGCTGCAACCGCTTCAGGCCCATAAGTTGCGACAATCGCTGTCATAACAGCCATGGCGATAGGTGTCAGCATATTCGCGCCTGCAGCAGGAAAACCAATTTTTAGGATTTTCTTAACTGCCTGCATAACGCCCTGCTCTCCAGGGCTAACACTGAGCAGGCGCTTTTTCACTGCAAGTAAATAAAAGATAATGCCTACCGCTACAGACCAAGCGATGACGCTGGCAATCGCGGCACCTTGAACCCCTAACTCAGGGAATGGGCCTATACCGAAAATAAGCAAAGGGTCGAGGATCGCATTTATCAAACCCGCCGCGCCCATAATAATACTTGGCGTTTTAGTATCACCACTGGCACGTAGTACTGAATTACCAATCATAGGTGTGATTAAGAATACGCTACCCAAGAACCAAATAGACATATAGTCATATATATGTGGCATTACTTCAGCGTGAGCACCAAGTAGTTTAAAAATCGGCTCTATCATTAAAAAGCCAAATAAAGACAACAAGAACACCATCACTGCTGATAATAAAAGTGCAATGGTGGCATCAAACTTTGCCTCTTCAACTTTATTAGCCCCCAGCGCTTTGGCAATCACCGCTGACGTACCTATACCTAAACCTATTGCAAGGCTTATTACTGTAAAAGTAACAGGGAAAGTAAAACTGACAGCCGCAAGCTCTTCAGTCCCTAACATACTAATAAAGAAGGTATCGACTAAATTGAACATCATCAGCGTGATCATGCCAAATATCATTGGAATGGTCATACGTTTGAGTGTGGACGGGATGTCCCCTTCAAGGATGTCGTTAGAGACCTGAGACTGCTGCGCTGATGCCATATTAAATAGAAACCTTAAGATAAGCCCGACCAGTGGATTGAGCATTCTAGATCATCATGAAAACTAAACCCAGAGGATCGTGATCATTTATCAACAATAAATATTAATTCAACTCTGAGATCTTCGCTTTTGAATCATTTAGACCAAGCTATGCACCAAAAAGGCACAAAAACACCTTCCATAAGCACTTACTAACCTGTCGCTTTAGTAGCCACTGAGATTTTTTTGCACAAGTATGACGCTTATTTGACTATAAAAAATACTGTAATGAGCAAAAACCACCCAAACCAGAACAAAAAACGACAACCCCTTGTTTTTATTAGATTAAAAAATTTAGTAAAAAGTATTGCAAAGCTCTCAAAGCCCGACACATATGGCTTTGCAATACTTTTTAAAGATTAATAAACAATGTTATCCACAGATTCTGTGGGTAAGTGTCATAAAGCTAATAAAATAAAGACTTATAGCGCGATCAAAAGATCAGAAATACATCTATGAAAAGGATCTTTGTTTCCTTTATGTGACAGTAAAAGATCTTTAGTCACTGATGTTGATAACTTTAAAGTTATCAACAGGCGAATTAGCTATCTAAATATATTCATTTAGCTTTTATAACCCCTTATTTTAAAAGGCCAAATAGTAATCAGTAAAAAATTCTATGCTTCAAAACCTCTCTCAGTGACTATTTTCTGCACCGCACGAATAAATGAAACAAACAATAGTCTTCGCAATTTATTGATCATGATCTTGCATAAAGAAGAAAACATCAGATCTCTTTAAAAAGTTATATTTAAGGCTTTTGAGTAAAATATGACTCATACTGCGCAAAATAAACATTTTTAATTTTATGTTTAAGCATCTCAAACTCGCTTTTTTGGATTTGCTTTACTTCCACAGAGTAAATTTGCGTTAAAAAACCAACAAATCGGATATAAAATCAGCGGATAAACGGATTTTTTAAATTTCTGTCATTTTATTTGTTGACACCTTGGCAAGGGGTCATTAATATTTCGCCCCGTTGAGAGACACGCTTCCCCCTTAGCTCAGTTGGTTAGAGCGACGGACTGTTAATCCGCAGGTCCCCCGTTCGAGTCGGGGAGGGG
Source organism: Pseudoalteromonas sp. AWM4_233 (assembly GCF_056158285.1). Classification (NCBI taxonomy): domain Bacteria; kingdom Pseudomonadati; phylum Pseudomonadota; class Gammaproteobacteria; order Alteromonadales; family Pseudoalteromonadaceae; genus Pseudoalteromonas; species Pseudoalteromonas sp. AWM4_233. The sequence goes on from NZ_JBSWSZ010000001.1 coordinate 2,930,318, forward strand.
GAGCCAAGTTTCTTGATAATAACGATTCCCCCTTAGCTCAGTTGGTTAGAGCGACGGACTGTTAATCCGCAGGTCCCCCGTTCGAGTCGGGGAGGGGGAGCCAATCGTTATAGTGTAATTCCCCCTTAGCTCAGTTGGTTAGAGCGACGGACTGTTAATCCGCAGGTCCCCCGTTCGAGTCGGGGAGGGGGAGCCAACACTACTATCCTTCTATATTGTTCCCCCTTAGCTCAGTTGGTTAGAGCGACGGACTGTTAATCCGCAGGTCCCCCGTTCGAGTCGGGGAGGGGGAGCCAATATTCAGATTCTCATAGACTTTTCTCACACATTGCACTACCCTACTACAGTTAATTTTTTCCTTTAAAATCGCTGACTCAGCTTAATTAAATAATTAAAATTTTTGCTTATTTTGCGACAATTGTTCCTCAATTTTTAAACTTAGTTGACGATAAAGAACCGTATTATCTTGGCTATAAGTATGCGCTCAAAAAATTTAGGCTCGCTTAATCGCGACTAGATTATTTGTAGTTTGGAATAAAACTAAAAAGAACTGAAAGACACAATAATGGCAGGCTTCAAAAAACTTATATTTGTGCAGTTGATCTCTTGGCTTCTGTTTTCACTTGTTGGTGTATTTTTCTTTGCGACAAGCTTTGATTCAGCAGTGTCAAAAGCACAGCAAAGTGCACAAGTAATGGTGACTCAGTATATAAAAGAAAAAACCATGGCAGAGGTCACCCCTCAGCATATTCGTCAGGCTCTGGCGAATGGTAATGTGTTTTCAACCTTCATTGTTAGAGATTTTAATGGTGACACAGTTTTAAACGTTAATACCCATAGTCCATTACCTTTTATCGCTGAAATTATCGAATCAAATATTAATGCTATTCGCCCGCAATTTGCTGTGAATGTGACCAAAGACATTAAAATTGAATTCATTATTAATGCACAAAGTCAGGCGCAACTTCTACAGCAAGCTGTCATCATGATGTTTCTTATCACCGCCCTACTCGCATTTATTCCTGTCCTCTATATGAAAGCAATTTATAAACGCTTAAATCGTAATGTCAGTATGACTGTTGCTGATGCGGTAGATATGTACATTACTCAAAACCAGGTGACCGACAGCATAGAAAATGACTTTAACGCAGGTAAGGTACAAGCGCTGGGTGCAGAGCTTGCGCCTTCTTTCAATCGTCTAGCGCATTTCTTAAAGAGTAAACAAGAAGATATTCAGAGTGCCGCACAAAGTATAAAGCAAGAAGCTTATAAAGATGTGGTTACTGGTCTGGGTAACCGTAACATGTTCGTGGAGTATTACGAGCAGCATATTGAATCAAGTAACAAAAAATCATTTGGTACCCTTGCCATGATCCGTTGTAGTGAACTACAAGTGATCAACCAAACTCGTGGTTACCAAAAAGGCGACGAGTATATTAAATCAGTATCAGAGATTATTACCCATGTTTGTGGTACTTACACAGGCGGACAAACCTTCAGGTTAAACAGCTCTGATTTTGCGGTTATCTTGCCAAACATTCCGGCAAAAGAAGCCGAACATTTCGGTGATACATTACAAGCTAGATTCACTCAATATCAACAAAACCAAGAGCTCAGCTCAGTGGCTAACACAGGTATTGTTCCATACGAAACTGGCAAACCATTGGGTGAGATATTATCTGTGGTCGACAATGCCATGAGCATGGCCCAAAGCAAGCAAGCGAATGCGTGGCACATTCAGCGTGAATCTGACCTTATTAATAATGTTGGTGCAGGTTTTGGTAACCAAAACTGGCGTAAAGTTATCCATGATGTGATCGAAGCAAAACGCGTCAGCTTAATGATGCAAAACATTATGCCTATTGGTAAAAATGTTAAAGCCTATGCCGAAATTCAAGCGCGCTTTAAAACTGAAGATAACCAAATGCTGCCAACGGCGTCTTTCTTGGCGATGGCAGAAAAACTTGAGATGGCCATCGAAATCGACAAATTGATCATAGATACGTCGCTTGAGCTCATAAAAACCCGTAACTTCACTGAAAAATTCTTTGGTATCAATGTAACCGCGTCAAGCGCCCACTCTGATCAATTTGTGATCTGGTTAGAGCGTCGTCTGTTAAAAGATGCCAATATTGCTTCGAAACTGATTTTTGAAGTGAGCGAGTTTGGTTTACAGCAAAATATTAAAGCCAGTAAACGCTTTATCGATATGGTTCACCGTGTTGGCGCGCGTATCACCGTTGAACGCTTTGGTGTTGGTTTAACCTCATTTAAGTTCTTCAGAGATTTGAAACCTGATTTTATCAAGATGGATGCAAGTTATACTCGTGGTCTTGAAGAAGATAAGAATAACCAATACTTCATGCGTCTGATGGTCGATCTTGCTCACCGTATTGGGGTGAGTGTGTTTGCCGAAGGGGTCGAAAATCAAGAAGAAAAGCACGTCGTCGAGACACTCTGCCTCGACGGTGTTCAGGGTTACTACATAGAGAAACCCAAAGAAATATAAGGTTATTAAACCACACTAAAAATAGGCCCTTTCAGGGCCTTTTTTGATTTCGCTGCGTATATCCGTAAATCTTTACAAAAATACCCTTTTATCAAAACAATTCTGCCGTTTTTGTTGTGATATTCAGCGCCAAACTTGGTAAAATTAACAATCGCTAGGCACTCAATAAAAAGGCGTCAACGTTAGGGGCTATAATGACTGAATATATTCTGTTGCTGATCGGCACAGTATTAGTAAATAATTTCGTGTTAGTACAATTCTTAGGCTTATGCCCTTTCATGGGCGTATCAGGCAAATTAGACACTGCCGTTGGTATGTCAATGGCCACAACTTTTGTACTCACGCTAGCCTCAGTAACGAGTTACCTTGTTAACGAGTATATATTGCAACCTCTCGAATTAGAGTTCTTACGCACCATGAGCTTCATACTCGTTATTGCTGTGGTGGTGCAATTTACCGAAATGGTGGTGAAGAAAACCAGCCCTACCCTATACCGTTTACTGGGTATTTTCTTACCGCTTATCACAACTAACTGTGCGGTATTAGGTGTTGCCCTGCTTAACATTAAAAATGAGCATACCTTTATGAGCTCAGCCGTATTTGGTTTTGGTGCTGCAGTTGGTTTTTCTATGGTGCTGGTCTTATTTGCCGCACTGCGTGAACGCCTTGCAGTTGCAGATGTACCAACGCCGTTCAAAGGTGCCTCAATTGCCATGATCACCGCCGGCTTAATGTCTCTTGCCTTTATGGGCTTTTCTGGATTAGTGAAGTTTTAACCATGACCTTGTTTTATGCACTTATTGCGCTAGGTTCACTGGCGCTGATTTTTGGCCTTATACTCGGTTACGCCGCAGTAAAATATCGTGTTGAAAGCAGCCCTGTTGTCGACCAAGTCGATGCTATTTTACCGCAAACACAATGTGGCCAATGTGGTTACCCTGGCTGCCGCCCTTACGCTGAAGCTATTGCCAACGGCGACGAAATTAATAAATGCCCACCGGGTGGTGATGCCACCATTAAAAAGTTAGCCGATTTAATGGGCGTTGAGCCTAAACCTTTAGCTGGCGGCGAAGAAGCTGAGCCTGTTAAAACTGTGGCATATATTCGTGAAGATGAATGTATCGGCTGTACTAAATGCATTCAAGCTTGTCCGGTTGATGCCATTGTCGGTGCAACTAGGCAAATGCATACCGTGTTAAAAGATGAATGTACCGGTTGTGACTTATGTGTTGAGCCTTGCCCGGTTGATTGTATTGATATGATCCCTGTTGCTGAAACAAAGCAAACATGGAAATGGCAGTTAAACGCCATTAACGTCACTCAGATTGATTAGAGGTTGCCGTGGAATCGTTATTTGAACAAATTGAACGTGGAACGCTGTGGCAATTTCCTGGCGGTATTCATCCACCAGAACAAAAAACATTGTCGAACCAACTCCCAATTCGCCAGTTACCCTTACCTGATAAGTTGGTTATTCCGTTAAAGCAGCATATTGGTGCCAATGGTCAACTGCTTGTCCATGTGGGCGATCATATTTTAAAAGGTCAAGCACTGACAAAACCCGCTGGAAATTGGTCTTTACCTATCCATGCCGCGACTTCAGGCATCATCACCGCCATTGAACATAGACCATCGGCACACCCGTCAGCTTTACCAGAGCCGAGCATCGTGCTTGAACCTGATGGTCAAGACACTTGGTGTGAGCTTGAACCTCTTGCTCAATACAAAGATATTTCAAAACAGCAACTGGTCGATAAAATTCATGACGCTGGTATTGCCGGTATGGGTGGCGCAGGCTTCCCAACCTACGTGAAAGCCAGCAGCCAAGCAGAAATTGATTTTTTTGTTGTCAATGGTGTTGAATGTGAACCTTATATCACTGCCGATGACATGTTAATGCGTGAACATGCTGAGCAAATCGTGCAAGGCATCGAGATCATGCAACACCTACTTGCTCCAAAGTACGTGTTAGTTGGTATTGAAGACAACAAGCCTGAAGCTATTGCTGCGATGCAGAAAGCATCAGCACATAACGATAAAATCTTAGTTCGCTCAGTGCCAACCAAATACCCTTCTGGCGGTGAAAAGCAACTGATCAAAGTACTGACTTCTCGCGAAGTGCCCAGTGCGGGCATTCCTGCAGATATTGGCGTATTAGTGCAAAACGTCGGTACTTTATTTGCGATAAGCGACGCTGTGCTTCGTGGCAAACCGCTCATTGAGCGTGTTGTTACTGTAACCGGTAACACCATCAAACAAGCACAAAATGTTTGGGCACTGATGGGCACCGAAATTAAGCACCTACTCGATAGCCAAGGGTTCGAACCTGTTACTGCACAGCGCGTTATCATGGGTGGGCCAATGATGGGCTTTACCTTGCCAACAGTGCGCATTCCTGTGGTCAAAACAACCAACTGTATTTTGGCACCTGACAACCAAGAGCTGGCCGAGCCAAACGATGAAAAAGCTTGTATTCGCTGTAGTGCGTGTGCCGATGCTTGCCCGCAAACTTTGCTACCACAACAATTACAATGGTTTGCTAAGGGTAAAGAGTATCAAAAGCTTGAAGAATACAACCTGTTTGATTGTATTGAATGTGGTGCGTGTTCGTACGTGTGCCCGAGTGAAATTCCACTGGTGCAATATTACCGCGTTGCCAAAGCTGAGATCCGCGAACAAAAACTAGAACAAATCAAAGCTGAGCGAGCAAAAGAGCGTTTCGAAGCCCGTAAAGAACGTTTAGAGCGAGAACAAGAAGAACGTCAAAACCGTCATAAACGTTCAGCTAGCCGCGCTACTCAATCCACACAAAGTAAAGAAAAAGTGGCTGAAGCACTTGAGCGTGTTAAGAGTAAGAAAGCACCAGAAAAGTCAGCAGTTGAAGCTGCAATTGCCCGAGCTAAAGCGAAAAAAGCGGCTGATGGTTCACTCGAACCAGATAATAGTGCTGTTGCATTAGAGCGCGCTAAGCGTAAAGAGCAAGCTCGTCAATACAAGGCTGAGAAAGCAACAGATGATAGTACTGATAAGCCTAAAGATAATAAGGCTGCTGTAGCTGCTGCAATTGCCCGCGCGAAAGCGAAAAAAGCCGCACAACAAACCGATGCAGATGATGTAAATACAGAACAGCAAGCAACTCAGACGGATGCATCTACCGATCCGCGTAAAGCCGCGGTTGCCGCCGCCATCGCTCGTGCAAAAGCAAGAAAGCGGCACAAAGCGCAGAGCAAGATGAAGCGCCTGCTGAAACTGAAAGCACAGAAGATCCGCGTAAAGCAGCAGTTGCTGCCGCCATTGCCCGTGCAAAAGCAAAGAAAGCAGCTAAAAATACTGAGCAAAGCGATAGCTCAGTAGCTGATAGCGAGCCAGAAGATCCGCGCAAAGCAGCTGTAGCAGCGGCCATCGCTCGAGCAAAAGCGAAAAAAGCAGCGAAAGAAGCTGAGCAAAGCGATGAAGCTGTATCTGATAGCGAGCCGGAAGATCCTCGCAAAGCAGCTGTTGCAGCTGCTATCGCCCGTGCAAAAGCGAAAAAAGCAGCTAAAGAAGCAGAGCAAAGCGATGAAACTGTTGCTGATAGCGAGCCGGAAGATCCACGTAAAGCCGCAGTTGCCGCCGCCATCGCTCGAGCAAAAGCGAAAAAAGCAGCGAAAGAAGCAGAGCAAAGCGATGAAACTGTTGCTGATAGCGAGCCGGAAGATCCACGTAAGGCTGCTGTAGCAGCCGCCATCGCCCGTGCTAAAGCAAAGAAAGCGGCCAAAGAGGCTGAGCAAGCGACTAGTGAAGACAATGCTGAAACGGATACTCAAACTGAGCAATTAGAGCAAAGCAGCGAGCCAGAAGATCCGCGTAAAGCGGCTGTTGCAGCAGCTATTGCGCGTGCTAAAGCGAAAAAGGCAGCCAAAGAGGCGGAGCTTGCGGCTAGCGAAGATAATGCCGAAGCTGATATTCAAACTGAGCAAGCAGAACAAAGTAGCGAGCCAGAAGATCCGCGTAAAGCAGCTGTTGCAGCCGCTATTGCACGTGCCAAAGCAAAGAAAGCAGCTAAAGAAGCACAATTAAAGCAAGAATCAGAAGAAGGAAATGAACCGTCATGAAATTAACCATGGCTTCATCGCCCCACAATCATAGCCATAAAGCACTGAATAAATTAATGATGACAGTGATCGCTGCGTGTGTACCCGGGATCATCGCTCAGTGCTACTTTTTTGGCTCAGCTGTTTTAATTCAAATACTCATCGCACTCATTTCTGTCAGTGCATTTGAAGCAGCTATCATGAAGATCCGTAATAAAGCCATTTGGCCATCATTAAGTGATGGCTCTGCTTGGCTAACTGGTGTGCTGCTGGCAATCAGTATCCCGCCTCTGGCACCTTGGTGGGTCATCGTCATCGGCGGCCTTTTTGCCATCGTTATCGTGAAACAACTTTATGGTGGTTTAGGCTTTAATTTATTCAATCCGGCTATGGCAGGTTATGTCTTACTGCTTATTTCATTCCCGGTGCAAATGACAGCTTGGTCGCCAGTGTCTGAACTGTTAGTAACACCAGTGAGTTTTATTGATCAACTTGCTTTAATTTTCACGCAAACCACAACGTCAGGTTTAACCCTAGAGCAAGTCAGAGCGGGTGTTGATGGTGTCACTATGGCAACACCACTCGATACAGTAAAAACTGCTGTTTCTCAGGGCTATACTGTCACTGAAGCGATGCAAAGTGCTGTATTTGCCGATTACGCCGGTAAAGGCTGGATGTGGGTTAACCTAGCTTATCTGGCCGGTGGTATTTTCTTACTTTGGCGCGGCATTATTAACTGGCATATTCCAATCGCCTTCATTTTTGCATTGGCATTTTGCAGTGCCGTGGGTTACATCATTGCACCGGGTAGCCACGCTGGTCTTGTTTTCCACCTACTCAGTGGCGCGACCATGTTAGGGGCATTCTTCATTGCCACCGATCCGGTTTCTGCTTGTACCACAGATAGAGGCCGTTTAATTTTTGGTGCAGCCATTGGCGTACTGGTTTATATCATCCGTACCTATGGTGGCTATCCAGATGCTGTGGCCTTCTCTGTGTTACTCATGAATATGGCAGTACCATTGATTGATCACTACAGTCGCCCGCGCACATTTGGTCATGGAGGTGCACAATGATAGCCAGGTCTATGTATAAAAATGGTGCCATTTTGTGTGCTTTTGCATTGGCAACCACAGGCAGTGTAGCTGTAGTCCAGAGCCTGACTGAAACACGGATCGCAGAGCAAGAAAAAGCACAACTGATGTCTTTACTGTCTCAAGTTATTCCAAGTGAGCGTTACGACAACCAACTCTATCTTGACTGCGTAGAAAGTGACGCGCCAGAGCTTGGCCCAGCAGGCCCGCATATTATTTATCGTGCAAGATTAAACGCTGAGCCAGCAGCTTTACTCGTTCGTCACATAACACCTAAAGGGTATAGCGGTAATATCGATATCTTAACTGCAGTTACAAAACGTGGCGAAATCACAGGTGTACGTGTCACCCGTCATGAAGAAACACCCGGCCTTGGTGATAAGGTGGAGCTTTCAAGATCTGATTGGATCACCACATTTAATGGCATGCAAGTCAATGGCGCAAATGATGGCCGTTTCGCAGTTAAAAAAGATGGTGGTGAGTTTGATCAATTTACTGGCGCGACCATCACGCCTAGAGCAGTGACTGGCTCAGTGGGAGAAGCCGCTTGGTACGCAACAACACACTTTGATGCTTTATTTGCCAAAGACAACCTGTGCGCAGGAGAAACACAATGAGCGAATATAAAACCCTCATAAAAGATGGCATGTGGGCCAACAACCCAGCCATTGTTCAGCTACTTGGTCTATGCCCACTACTTGCTGTAACCAGCACTATTACCAATGCTATGGGCTTGGGGATCGCAACCCTTCTGGTACTGGTTGGCTCGAATGTCACTGTGTCATTGGTACGTAATTTTGTACCAAAAGACATTCGCATTCCTGTGTTTGTCATGATCATTGCCGCGTTTGTAACCATAGTGCAGCTATTAATGAATGCTTATACCTTCGGTTTATATCAAGCGCTGGGGATCTTCATTCCATTAATCGTAACCAACTGCGCCATTATTGGTCGTGCCGAAGCCTACGCTTCTAAAAATACCCCGCTATTATCTGCATTCGATGGCATCATGATGGGCCTAGGTTTTATGGTGGTGCTGGTGCTACTAGGCGCAATGCGAGAGTTAATTGGCCAAGGTACCTTGTTTGATGGTGCAAACTTACTATTAGGCGATTGGGCGACGGTTCTGCGTATTGAAGTTTTTCAATTTAATAACCAATTCTTAGTGGCCATTTTACCGCCCGGTGCCTTCTTAGGTTTGGGTTTATTAATTGCCGCTAAAAATGTGATTGATGCGCAAATTAAAGCTAAAGCACAGCCTACGCAAGAAGCCGAAAAAGCACCAAGAGCACGTGTTACTAGCTTAACTTAAACGGGTTACGAACAATGAACAAAACCAAAAGACTTGAGATCTTAACCCGTTTACGTGATGACAATCCAAATCCAGAAACGGAATTGGATTTCACCACCCCATTTGAGTTGCTTGTTGCCGTCACCTTGTCAGCACAAGCCACCGATGTGAGTGTAAATAAAGCAACAGCAAAACTATTTCCAAAAGCAAATACCCCTCAAGGTATTTTGGATATTGGCTTAGAATCACTCAGAGATCACATTAAAACCATTGGTTTATATAATTCTAAAGCCAATAACGTCTATAAGATGTGTCAGATCCTCATCGATAAACACGGTGGTGAAGTACCTGAAAACCGTGAAGCATTAGAAGCCCTACCAGGTGTGGGTCGCAAAACTGCAAATGTGGTTTTAAACTGCGCGTTTGGCTGGCCAACCATTGCAGTCGACACCCATATTTATCGCGTTTCAAATCGCACCAAGTTTGCCATGGGTAAAGACGTGGTTGCCGTTGAAGAAAAACTCGAAAAAGTGGTACCTAAAGAATTTAAAGTCGACGTACACCACTGGCTGATTTTACACGGCCGTTATGTGTGTGTGGCGCGTAAGCCAAAATGCGGCTCGTGTATTATTGAAGACTTGTGTGAGTTTAAAGAGAAAACTGAGTAAACATTTAATCGACCGAACACTTAAAACAATTACATAACTTTATTATGAGAAAACTGTAGTAGCACATCCCAAGTATGTTCATGCGCTACTACGATTAAATGTCATGATCTTCTACGATAATAGCAATTTGTTTTCTGATCCGATGTAAGTAGCCCTTTACGGTTCCTTGTGAAATTAATAAATTTTCTGAAACTTCCGTGGTTGTTTTCCCTTGCCAGTAATACATATAAACGACTGTTCGATATTGCAGTGGTAACCGCTCTACAAATTCATTAATTGACTGATTGACTTGCACACTCATTTTTTCATTAGGCATGTGCCAGTCTATCATTTCCTCTTCTTCATAGGCTTGGGTTGCAAGGTGGCGCGTATGCCTACGTTGATAATCAATAGCCGTATTTTTTACTAAGCGATATAGCCAAGTACTGAACTTACTTTTCCCCGAGTAACTATCAGCCTTTTCATAGAGTTTAATATAAACTTCTTGGCAAGCATCTTCAGCTTCACTCCTAAAGTGAACACCAAGTGTGGCAATAACAATACTTCTAATCTGTGGTTCATGCCTTTTTAGCAGCTGAGTGAAAATCTCATTATTACCTGATACAAGAAAATCAGCGACTAATGACTTATCAGTGTCAGGCCCTATATTCCCAGACATGCTTATTTTAAGTACTTATTGCTGAGGAAATTAGTCACTAGCAATGGAATACCTATAAACAAGGGGGCTAAAGCCATCGGTACCATGCCATGCCTAAGTTCAGTCTGCGTTAGTAGGAAACCTGCTATTAAGGCTAATCCCATTAGGCTAACTACAATAAAGAAAACCCCCAATCTAAAACTCAATTGATGCCATATCCTAATAAAAGTTGTAGAGGTCGTGACTGATTGACTCATCATCTGCTCCATAGCTTCCATTTCAAAGTTTATGTCTATTGGCTCGGCGTCGGTTTCTAAACTCTTAACTCGCTCTGTATGAAGCATCTCTCTAACTTTAATAAGCTTTTGCTGTTTTAAATGAGTGTTGATACTTCTAGCGACTAGCCATAAGGCGACTAGGAAAAAAAGGGAAATTAAAACTGTGTTCATAGCAGCATTCCAACATTATGTTTAGTTTAAAGTAGGTTAGACGGGTCACCTGATAAACCGGTTGCCCAACGAAATATAAATTTTTCTTTCTGGCACAATTGCTCAGCATAAGTGCCTTTATGAGTACTAGAGGCTCGATAAACATTCACTACTTACCTAGCCTCTAAAAAACCAACTATTTACTCAATCGCATAATAGCTTGCTTAGCTGATGCAAAGTTTTCGTCCAATGACAGTGCTTTTTGATAATTCAAAAGCGCGTTTGATTTATCACCTGATTTTTCATAGGCTACTGCCAAGCTGTCAAAAGCATTGGCCACTTGTGGAAATATTTGAGTGTTAACAATAAAAGTACTAACCGCTTTATCTAGCTGGTTATTATTAATGAATGCAAAGCCTAGTTTATTTAATGTTCTAGGGTGAACATTAGCATAGCCAGCATCCTGAAATTCACGTTTTGCATTATCTATAAAGTAGCTATCGCCTTTCGCTTCTAACAATCTAGTAGCAAATAACCCTAAAGGTAATATGACCTTTTTATATTCTTTGCCTTGATAAACTTGTGCCACTCTTTGGCTTATACGCTCTGCTACCACACCATCAGTATTAGCTAAAACAATTACCATAAACTTATCTTTGATTAATACCTCTACGGCCGCACTCACTCCAGGGCCTCCTCCATAAGAAACCACTCTCGTTTTGTTACTGCCTAAAAACTCAGACCATGATTTAATTGGTTTTTTGTAATGACTTTTCATCACGGCTTTTAACTGGTCATTTATTAGTTCATCCGTATAAAAAAGCTTTGAATAAAAAATAGCCAAGTCATAAGGCGTTGAATACATACCGCCATCAGGTGTTAAATTCTCCAACTTAGGGGTTCTATCAATTTTCTCTCCTAGTGGAGAAAACCGATAACTCTTCGCTTTCTGTGTAACGTTTTCAGTCAAGTCATATACGGTGTTATTAGCTTGAATTACATCTAAAATATTTTCATCAATGATTGTTTTAAAAGACTTTTTCTCAACCTTTTCTAAAATAGCGCCTAAAACAATATAGCCATAGTTTGAATAGTTGAACTCTTTCCCAGGCTCTGAAATCAAAGGTTTATTCATTAACAAAGGCAGTTTGTCGTCGATATCTTTTAATGATCGATATGTTTTGAAATATTCATTATTAAAGATGTCGGCAAAACCCGATGTATGATTCAATAAATGGCGTACCGTAATTTTTTCTGCAATGTCCTTAGGAAAGCCTAACTCAAACTTCTCTAACTTATCATCCAGCTTAATTTTTCCCGACTGAACCTTTTGCAAAATTAAGGTTGCTGTAAAATGTTTATTGATTGAGCCGATTCTGGTTCTTGTTACAGAAGTATTCTTAATCTGCTTCTCTATATCTGCTAAACCAAAGCTCTTATCGTAAATAACCTTTTCACCCTTAAATATCACCACGCTACCAGAAAACCAACCTGGGTCGGTATACTGCTTAATGATTTCGTCTGTTTTGCTAATTAAGTGATTATTCGACACCTTAGAGTATGTTTCTTCTTTTTCAATGCTTGCCATACTTGAACAAGCACTGATTAATAAAATGCTGGAGAATAAATATCTTAACTTAGTTCCTAATGTTACTTCTTTCATTGTTTCGTCCTCTGATTTGTTCCTAAACTGACCCGTTACTTGATGCTATTTTGCATTGGGTTCTAATTGTTTAGACGGAAGCAAAAAAGAAGCGGTTGCCCATTTAGAATAATATTCTGCTTTTGTAGCGGTATTATTTTCTAGCTGACCCATCTATGACGCAAACACACATTTTTTTAGAGTATGTAACCATAGTAAATTTGCCATGGGCAAAGATCTGGTAAATGTTGCAGAAAAACTCAAAAAAGTGGTACCGAAAGAGTTTAAAGTCGATGTGTATCACTGGCTCATGTATTATTGAAGATTTGTGTGAGTTTAATGAAAAGACAGAGTAAAACTAATTATGCTTTGAGCAAGGAACAGACGGTTTCAAGCTACTTCATGCACGTTGCAAAATGTGATCTTATGAATTATTTAACCTATAAATTTTTCATCGACATTCTTGGAATGTCTCTACTGCACATAAGATCTGTAAGTTAGCATGCCCGGCAAAGAATTCATTAGGAAGTTATAAGTGATTTATATTATTAGAATTTATCAAGCATTGTTTATTTATCTATTATTAGATCGAGCTCAACTTACCTTAATTTATGGAACTGGTGAAGCCTCTATGCTCATAGCGTACTGCTTCTTTGTTGTCTTTTATTTTCTTTTCGATGTAAAAAACAATTTATGGTGTGGCTTTACTGCACTTGCTTCACTATTTACTTACCAAGCCATTCCATACTTTATTTATGCTAGTTCATCATATGAACATACTGTCACCGGGCAGTTAATTCTACTTGGGTTAGTTATTGGATTCTACGGACCTGCTTTTGGCTTGGTTTTTAGCAAGACACGAAGAAATAACAAGGGACAGGCATAAAATCTTGCAAAATTTAAGCTGTGGGCTAATGCTAATGCATACAGTTTAAATTTGAGTTCATAAGTAAACGTGGTCATCCGTTGTAAAGTACGCGATTGATTTTCTACAGGATGGTTTTAAGCGTAAAATGGTAGTCAATAAACGGATGAATAGAGCCATGAAGTTTGGCTCTGCTCAAGAAAATTTTATAAAGGCGCACACGACTTTTAATAATAAGTTCTATGTATATCACCTGAGCGACTTGCCTCATCACTGATCATTACTTTTCCTTGCTTCACGTCATAACTTGAAAAGGCATTAACCTTCATTTTTGTTAAGCTTTTCTCACTATTAATAGGCACTTTATGTAAGTATTCACTCTCACCCTCTGCGTTCATATAATAAAGGTGTTGGTTATCTATTTTGGCCCAGTAGAATTCATTAGGTAGAGTCAAAGGGGTCGGCTCAATTTGGTGGTCATCACTAACGGTATTTAACCTCACTTGATACAAGCGGTGACTCCCTTGCTCAATGAGGTAAACATTTCCCATTTGCGTATTATCAGATAAGCCATAAGCCCACTCCCCTTGCGGTAAATCGATGCGCTCTCCTGCTAGATTGCGAATATGCAGATTAGGTTTGGCATGTTTAACCGCTGTAATTGCAACCATATTATTTGAAAGCCAATCTACGGCGATCACAGGTACATCACTGGTAAAAATAGCTGTTTCTTCCGAAAGAACATCGAGCGGTTGTTGAGACTTCAGCCTATGGAGTGGGAGCGCGAAGACATCATTGTCGATGACGAGTAAAACTTGTTTATCATCGGGTGAAATCGCCATATAACTCAGGGCATAAGATGACGTAAACTGAGTTAATATTTTTGATTCTCCTCGATGACTGTCTGCAAAGAAGATCTGCATTTCACCACTGCGATTTGAAGCAAATAAGTAATCATCACTTTGATGAAACAAGGCTGGGTATGAATCAAACACTGCCGAATTATAAAGCGAATGTGTTTCCTCATCTAATAGTAACCTCAAATTATAGTCATCTTGCTCAGTGCTAAACAGTAGAGAATGCCCATCGGCTATGCGGTTTAATCGCTTAGAAAGTCGCTCTGAGACATTAACTACAACTCGACTATTGTCACCATCAAAGTCACTTTGCATAATCTTCTGCATAGATGAAGACGAATAATAAAAGATTTGCTCGGAGTCATGTGCCCAAATGGCTTCATAAACAGGTCTATCAAATTGCTTGCCAGCTGTGACTTGGTGACTTATCAAGTTGAATGACAGCAGCTGAGTTTTATGGTCACTCCCTGTGCTCATAACCAATAGTTTCTCGCCATCTGGTGACACATCTAGGTGGTGATATCCCCACCCTTTTGGTGCAGGTTGGTTCAGTAGAACATGTTCGTTTTTATTAAGGTCATAAGCATATATATGGTTAGGCCAGAAGTTTTCAGGCTGAGCAGTATAATAAATGACGTTTTTCTGAGCGTGATAAGCGATGTCTTTAACTCTTTTATCCTTGCAGTTAAATAACATCGTTTCATCAGCGACACTAAAACCCTCACCTTGCTGATAATTCAAGCGGGCTTTATAAACATCACACCGCCCCTGACCTTTGTCTAAATAAATTAAGTCACTCCGCGTACCTTGCTCAGTAACAGCAATGATTTCGCTGATAGGATGATGCAGAGATACTCGATTTACAGACGCGGTATGCATATCTTTCACCCATAGTTCAACATCATCAGACACATTACGCGTTCTTAAGTAAAACAAGTGGTTTTGATCTGGGTGCATACGTGGAGAAAGTTCTATCCCCTGCTCTCTCGTTAATGCCATTGAATAAGCAAGCTTGTCATTGTCATTTTGCTTAAACACAAACCAAACAGCAGTAAGTAGAAACAAACCCAGAAAGATAACTAGGAGCTGACGATACAGATTAAAGTTAGCGGCTTCATTATCTTGCCTATCATTAACCCTTGACTCTTCATTAACCGGCGAAGGTTTACACTCAAAAATAGTGCAAATAAATCGGTAGCCTCGCTTTGGTACTGTTTGTATATACTTTGGCTGTTTTGGGTCGTCATTAAGGGCTTTACGCAGATTGCCAACTAACTTATTAATCGCATTATCTGTTACTAAGGTATTTGCCCATACCGTTTCGAGCAGCGTTTGTCTTGAAATTAACTGTTCTGGGTGGGTGAGAAAAAACTCTAAAAGCGCAATGAGTTTGGGCTCGATTTCTACTTGCGTGTTTTGTGTTGTGAGCAAACGTTGCTGCTGACTGTCAAAAATAAAATCGCCAAACTTAAGCATAAACAATTGTAATCAATAGATAAAAATTAATATTTCAGCACTTTATCACAGTATCTAACAGGTACAAAAAGCAAACTTCATAACAATCATCGAGCAAAAACTGATTGCCTTGCAACGATTAATCCTCTTTTCATCCCTTTTTTTCCTGCAAATTTCATTACTTTCGGCGGTTTTCCTAGCAACTTAAACACCGGTTAATTAGTACAACTCAAGGAACTAAAATGAAGAAAGTTATCGTCTTTATATTTACTCTATGTTTTATATTTAATTTAAGTGCTTATGCATCCGAGCGGGGCTCCACGATAGAAGATGGGATCTATTCCTCTATTTTATCTGAGCAACGCGGACTATTAATTCACTTACCCAATGCTTATCACCTAAATAAATCGCAAACTTACCCTGTTTTATATTTGACGGATGGGCTAAGAAACTTTAAACATGCGGCTGGTACTTTAGATCTATTAACTCAGTCTGATCATGCTAAAGAAATGATCATCGTCGCCATTAAAAATACGCACAGAACACGCGATTTCACGCCAACTTACGATGAAAGCTATAACCAGTGGGGTGTATCTGGTGGGGCTGATAACTTCTTGGACTTTATAGAAAAAGAGCTCATTCCTCATATCAATAAACGCTACCGTAGCAATGGCTTTAAGGTGTTGTCAGGCCACTCGCTCGGTGGACTGCTATCAATCTATGCATTACAAACCCGGCCTCAGTTATTCCAAGCGCATTTTGCTTTTAGCCCGAGCCTTTGGTGGCACAAAGGGAAAGTGTTAAAACAAGCTCACACTTTTTACAAACAAAAGAAAAATCTAAATAACTATTTATATTTAAACCTCGCTGATGAAACTGGCCATATGTTGAGTTCTTTTGAGCAATATCGTGAATTACTAGGTAATCAAACACGTCTAGGCTTTGATTATGATTTAGAGTTTATAAAAGATGAGAATCACAGTACATCAGCAATGGTGGGACAAAACAGAGCCTATGTTGAGTTGTTTGAACAATTTAAATGCTCACCGGATTTTGCAGCGCTGGGCTTAACAGGTATTGATGCTTGCTATGCTCAACTCTCTAGGCAGTATGGGGTCATTTTAAAACCTGATTATCTGGCTTACAGATACGCTGCCGAAAAGGCCATTACAGACAAACGCTACGCCGATGCCATAGACATATACACACAACTTATCAGTACTTACCCTACTCGCACTGATGCTTATTTCAGACTCGCCTATTTGTATGAAGGTAAAGGAGACAACACCCTGGCTATAAAGACCCTAGACAAGGCGCTCAAAATAAGCTTGAAAGAAAATGTTGAGAACAACAAGATTAAGACTTTCCGAGCCCATATTATGGCAAAGCTGCCAGAACAAACATGCGAAACAGCAAAAGTGTATGTTGAAAACGGCAAAACAAAATGCGCTTTGTAGATTAGAGGGAGCTTGCTCCCTCTAATTATTTTCTAAGAATGATTTACGATATACCGAGGGGCTTTGGCCAACTATTTTTTTAAAAGCCGTATTAAATGTCGACTTAGAATTAAAGCCGACTTCGAAGGCTATAATTGTGACTTGCTTTGTGGTTTCGATCAGCGCAGTTTTTGCAGCTTCAATCCTGAAACCATTCACAAACTGAAAGAAATTTGTATTTAAGTGCTGCGATAGAGTTTCTGATATATGATTTTCAGACTCGCTTACTTCTTCTGATAAACGTTTTAAAGACAGTGACTCATCTAAAAACAGCTGCTCACTGTGCATAGCATGCCTGAGCTTTTGCGCAATGCTTTGCATTTTATCCTCACTCAATAAAGCCGTCCGTGTGCCTTGTGCTTTAGGTACGCCTTTGTCGACATGACTGAGTACTTTTTGGCTTAACGCTTTTTGTATAAATATGGCCAAAGCAACGACCTCTAAAGCTGGCAGCAATCTACCTGTGCCAAACCAACGCCAACCTAAGGCATTAAGGGTAAATTCTATCGCAAACATGCACCATACCGCTCCCCAAATCACCAGTATAGGTTTAAACCAATCTACAGAGCGCTGTTCAATGTCAGAAAAGCGCTCCATAAGCTGCTGGTTATGGGCTTTATGAAGCTGAAAAGCCAGCAATAAAAAATACGCAGTGTAAATGATAAACAGAGTCGTCACGATCGAGCAGGTTAATATTGAAATTCGCCATAACTCAGGGTCTCGTGTGGCTGGGTTTGCCAAAGCGAGCTTCTCAGCAGGCGTAATCATGAATAAGAATGGCAGCATAACAATGACTACCAGTACAGGGCCCGATAAAGCCATCAGCCAGTACTTTTTATCTATTTTCTTATCAGCAGACATCGTCGCGTGAGCGTAAAAGAACAGCGCTGGGCCCATTAATATTCTGAAGGGAAACTGTAACCCTGCTAATTCAGGGGCGTACACATAAGCACCCGAATAAATAAATAGCTCACCGGCTAAGTGGATAACAAGGAGTAGAAGTAAGCCTTTTAAAAATAAATTCTGCCTTTCTTTGCCACGATTAAACAAATCTAACAGGGCAATAAAAGCCATCCCTATCATGCAAGAGTACAAAACTGTCGGAAATACATTAACCATTCACGTATTCAATAAATTATTAAAATAAGCGTTCTAACTATATATCTAACTCTTCCCACAGTTCAACACCTATCCACCTGATAATATTGCTAATTTTATTTTATATCTCGAAATTTTTATATCTTTTTTAAGTAAAAATAACCCGTTATCAAACTATTTCTCACTCAAAAAAATGCATTAATTTCTATTATTTCGTTCAAATAGGCCCATCAAGACGCACAACTTTTACTTTTTCGGCAATCTTATTCGCATCAAAAATAACTAATTAGAGCGACCTATGAAAATCTTTGAATGGCATGAAAAAAGACAGCACTTATTATCTTTGTTATGGATATTTATCACCGTCAATTACATTTACTGTGACGTTTTCACTCTACATCTTGCACCTTACTTGGAAGCTTTTTTAGCTGGGCAAGTTGGCAGTATAAGCATCACAGAAGAGTTCTTATTAATATTTGCCTTCATTATGCAAATTCCCATGATCATGATTCTACTATCAAGGGTGCTGGCTTTTCCGTTAAATAAATACGCCAACCTTATTGCCGGAATAATTACAACATCAATACAAGCTTTTACCGTCACCATGGGTGGCAGTCTTCACTACCTATTTTTTAGTTTCTTTGAGATCTGTACCGGGATTTTCATTATCTATCTCGCTGCAACTTGGAAGAAAAACGAAACTGCCTTGCCTCTTTAAAAAGGAATACACAATGAATACACAACATAAAAATCAGCAATTTTACGCCCGAGTAGCTGGTCTTTCGTACATTGTTTTTACCCTTGCCGGTATTTTGGATAACTTTATTTTAAGCTCGACGCTCGCTTCTAGTGAACAATTCTTAAGTCATGGCGTGTTTGCCAACGAGCAACATTTTCGCTGGGGTATATTCGCAGAAATAGTGATGTTTACAGCTGTAACAACCGCCTCTATGGGTTTTTACCTTGCTTTAAAACCCATCAATAAACCACTTATGCAAACTGCGCTTTGTTTTCGGCTAGTTGAAATTATTATAGGTAGTTTTGTCGTCACAGTGAGTATGTCTATGTTGGCTCTGTCTAATAAAGCTTATTTACTGAATGTATTCGACGCTGAACAAATACGCCATATCATCGTCATTGCTTCAAGCTTTAGACAACCAGCGAGTGAATATAGTTGGATATTTATGGGCGTGGCCGGGATCATGACATTCTATCTATTTTTTAAAACCAATTACATCCCGAAAGCTTGGTCAGTGTGGGGCATGATCACTTACACCAGTTTAATCATTTATCCTGTTACCAAACTATTGATTGCCGATCTGCCAAGAGAAGCCATGTTTGTGATGTTTCCAGGTGCACTATTTGAGTTAGGTGTTGGCTGTTGGTTACTTATAAAAGGGTTAGACTTTTCAACCTATAAACCTGAGCTACCACCCAAAACTGAGTCGTCAATTTCTGCAGAGGCATAAATAGAGGAATATAAAAAGAGGCTGATTTTAACTTGCTCAGCCTCTTCATAAAGCTGAGTTACCGTATAAATTTATTAATAAACTGATCAACCAATGCAGACTGTGCATTCAGTGATTCTTGAGTCTTAGCCATCGTGGAGATGGTTTTATCCGAACTCTGCATAGAATCATTGGCTAATTGCGAGATATGAACGGCGTTGTTATTAAGCTCATTTGATACGCCTGACATCTGCTCAGTGGCCGTAGCTATTTGATAGTTTAAGCCAGAAATATCATTCACGATGGCATTAATGCTTTCTAAGCTCGCCTGAGCACCTTCCGCTTGAGACACACATTCTGTCGATTTATTCACGCCGTTTTGAATAGCCTGCACAGCTTGCTCCGCACGCCCTCTTAAGTTTGCAATAATGGTATCAATTTCTTTGGTAGATTCTTGAGTACGTTGAGCAAGCGCTCTTACTTCGTCAGCGACCACTGCAAACCCTCTTCCTTGTTCGCCAGCACGAGCAGCTTCGATCGCGGCATTAAGTGCCAACAAATTGGTTTGCTCTGAAATACCTCTGATCACATCCACTACACTGCCTATGTTTACAGTTTGCGCATTTAATTCTTCAATATCAGTTTGCGTTTGTGACAGCTCTTCGGCCAACGCATAGTTATTTTGCATATTTTCATTAACCGCTTCGTTGCCTATTTTTACTGACTCTAAAGCCGCTTCAGAGCGATCTGCAGCATTGTTAGTATTACTTGCAACTTCTGAGATTGTCGCGGTCATTTCATTGATTGCAGTCGCAAGTGCATCTGTCTGCGCTTGTTGGCTATTTAATAATTCAGCACTGTGATTGCACTCATTCACCGTATCATCGGCTTGTTCGGTTACCGTTGCACTGGCATCTTTAACACGCCCTAGTACAGCTCTGAGTTCAGATTCCCTAGCTATAAGCGCTAATTCAATTGCAGCAATATCATTTACTTTACCTAAGTAAATCTTTTGCATTAGCGGATTATCATAAACTTGTTTCGCTTTTTCACTAAGCGCTCTTATTGGTGCGAGTTGCCTATGTGTAAAAGCTAAAATGGCGACTAAAAGTACTGTCTCTAAAATATAGTTCCAAGGTGAAGGTAATGAAGTAAACATCATGGTCAGTAAATAAAATGCAACTATGATTGCCATCATTTGGGTGGGTAATGACCAAGATGCTGCAGTGAGTTTTTCTGCAGAACTACCAGAATTAAGCTTTTGATAAATATTCTCAGCACGATTAACAACTGTTCTATCTGGTTTGGTTCTCACCGATTGATACTCAACGGTTTTACCTGAGGTATCTTTTATTGGTGTAACAAAGGCATTCACCCAGTAGTGATCACCATTTTTACAGCGGTTTTTCACCATCCCCATCCAAGATTGCCCACTGCCAATATAATCCCAAAGATTTCTAAAAGCAGCTTTTGGCATGCTCGGGTGGCGAACAATATTATGCGGTTTATTTTCTAGTTCGTGCAGCTCAAATCCAGCGACTTCGCAAAATTGCTTATTCGCATACTTAATTTGGCCTTTGGTATTGGTTGTCGATAACAGATTGTAATGATTGGGGTAATCATACTCTCTGTTGGTCACTTGATTTCTTCCTTTAGTCATCGTCGTTCACACTAAGTAAAAAACGTATGATATTTCTTTTTAATACAAAAGGGTGAACTAACAACGGAGAAAAGTTGATCTAAATCAAGTTTTGAAATTAACGCAATAAAAAACAAACAGTTCTTTCAAAAATCAAGAATAAAAATAGTGTGATTTATTATGAATAAAATAGGAAGTGGTAGTGAAAGTGGCGTCCCCTAGGGGATTCGAACCCCTGTTACCGCCGTGAAAGGGCGGTGTCCTAGGCCTCTAGACGAAGGGGACGCAGTATCATGTAGATAATGTGTCACTAGGACTGGTTATTTAAACTCTTACCATACGAGCATTTATCTGAGCACTTTAAGTAAAGTGGCGTCCCCTAGGGGATTCGAACCCCTGTTACCGCCGTGAAAGGGCGGTGTCCTAGGCCTCTAGACGAAGGGGACGCAGAAATTGTTTAGCAAATCACTGATTTGCTATTTCTGCGTTAGGTGAGTCCGAGCCAGCGAGGCGAACGGCAATATTCTATCGCAGAATTCTGTGTCACTAGGACTGGTTATTTAGACTCTTACCATACGAGCGTTTATCTTGAGCACTTTAAGTAAAGTGGCGTCCCCTAGGGGATTCGAACCCCTGTTACCGCCGTGAAAGGGCGGTGTCCTAGGCCTCTAGACGAAGGGGACGCAGTATCATGTAGATAATGTGTCACTAGGACTGGTTATTTTAACTCTTACCATACGAGCGTTTATCTGAGCACTTTAAGTAAAGTGGCGTCCCCTAGGGGATTCGAACCCCTGTTACCGCCGTGAAAGGGCGGTGTCCTAGGCCTCTAGACGAAGGGGACGCAGTATCATGTAGATAATGTGTCACTAGGACTGGTTATTTATACTCTTACCATACGAGTGTTTATCTTGAGCACTTTAAGTAAAGTGGCGTCCCCTAGGGGATTCGAACCCCTGTTACCGCCGTGAAAGGGCGGTGTCCTAGGCCTCTAGACGAAGGGGACGCAGTATCATGTAGATAATGTGTCACTAGGACTGGTTATTTATACTCTTACCATACGAGTGTTTATCTTGAGCACTTTAAGTAAAGTGGCGTCCCCTAGGGGATTCGAACCCCTGTTACCGCCGTGAAAGGGCGGTGTCCTAGGCCTCTAGACGAAGGGGACGCAATATCATGTAGATAATGTGTCACTAGGACTGGTTATTTTAACTCTTACCATACGAGTATATTTAGCTTCCCTACTCCATTCGAAGAAGTAGCGAAATTGGCGTCCCCTAGGGGATTCGAACCCCTGTTACCGCCGTGAAAGGGCGGTGTCCTAGGCCTCTAGACGAAGGGGACACAAAAACTGTGTTCTCTAGGACAATTGCACTTAGAAAATTGGTGGAGCTATGCGGGATCGAACCGCAGACCTCCTCGCTGCCAGCGAGGCGCTCTCCCAGCTGAGCTATAGCCCCTTACCTTGGGCTTATCTAACCTTTCAGTTAGTCACCTGTATCGCTGAGTGCGGGGCGCATTCTATGCACCCATAAAATTAAAGTCAACATTTTTTCTTTAACTTTTTACTGTTCGCTTTAAAAAACAGCAAACAGGCGCATATATAACCACAACAACCGTTTTTAGGCAACTAAACCCCCCACTATATCATCACCCTACCCCTCAAATTGTTCTGTTTTATTCCCTACCGCACTTAGATATCAGCTAGCGTTATGAAGTTTGCTAATTTAGCTCTCTATTCCGACTTATACGAAAGAGCATCTATCATTAGTTTTGAGAAAAGCTCAAAGACCATAAACTTTTTATTTTACCAACTAAAATAGCCCTGATTTAAATTCATAATATTGGGCACTTTAGTTTTGATTTATTTTTCAATGAGTCAGTTTTCTTAGCTTTTTAAGTTTTTTCAGCGTGAAAATGCACTTGCTATATAATGAAGAACAATTGCAATTTGATGATAAAACCCGCAGACAGACCAAAATTGTAAATTCAGCTATTGACTCTGTTGCAAGTCTCCCTATAATACCGCTCCACAACGACACGGTAACGTGTTGTTTTTAGATATGGGTCGTTAGCTCAGTTGGGAGAGCATCGCCCTTACAAGGCGAGGGTCACTGGTTCAAGTCCAGTACGACCCACCACATATCTAAATTTATCTATAATGGGTCGTTAGCTCAGTTGGGAGAGCATCGCCCTTACAAGGCGAGGGTCACTGGTTCAAGTCCAGTACGACCCACCATTATAGAGCTGTAATATGGGTCGTTAGCTCAGTTGGGAGAGCATCGCCCTTACAAGGCGAGGGTCACTGGTTCAAGTCCAGTACGACCCACCATATTACACACCATTTTCTAAATGGGTCGTTAGCTCAGTTGGGAGAGCATCGCCCTTACAAGGCGAGGGTCACTGGTTCAAGTCCAGTACGACCCACCATTTAGAAAGACTTTGCGGGTTGTTAGCTCAGTTGGGAGAGCATCGCCCTTACAAGGCGAGGGTCACTGGTTCAAGTCCAGTACAACCCACCACTTTACTGGTTCGCAAAGTACATTGATATGGGTCGTTAGCTCAGTTGGGAGAGCATCGCCCTTACAAGGCGAGGGTCACTGGTTCAAGTCCAGTACGACCCACCATATCAAGCTATTTATTATGTGGGTCGTTAGCTCAGTTGGGAGAGCATCGCCCTTACAAGGCGAGGGTCACTGGTTCAAGTCCAGTACGACCCACCACATAATCCAATCTTAAATTCTTAATCTTACTCTGTTTTATCTCCAAACTATTTAAAAAAGCCCATTAAAGGTCTAGACTGTCATAAGCCCTTATCGTTACTAATTTATTCAATGAGCTTAAACAACTTTAGCAATATCAAGCTGTTAATTGTCGAAGAACAGCCGCTCGCGCTGAGCCATCTCAGGCGCTCTTTAGAGCAGCTACAGTTTAAGCATATCTATATTGCCGAGCACGCAATTGCAGCAATTGAACTTTGTGCCAGTGAAAAGTTTGATTTAATTATTTGCTCATTCGATTTAACTAAGCGACAAAACGGCTATCAGCTCTACGAAGAGTTAAAAAGCAAAAACCTCATCAAGAACACCACCGCTTTTATTTTTGTCTCTGCAGAGACCAGCGGGGAGTTAGTTCATAGCGTACTTGAGCTTCAACCCGATGATTTCTTAGTTAAACCATTTTCAATTAAAGAATTAAAAACCCGGCTTACCCGCGTGTTAAAGCGAAAATCTGCGCTAAAACAAATTTTTACTTTAATTGATGATGGCAATGATTCAAAAGCAGTTAAATTTATCGACAAAGAACTCGATAATGATGACAACACCTACAGCCCGATTTTGCTCAAACTCAAAGGTGAGGCATTACTTAGATTAAAACGGGTTGATGAGGCTAAAACATTCTATAAATCAGCGCTTTCTTTACAAAAATTCGCTTGGGCTAAAATTGGCCTGGTAGAAGCTTTAATTGCAAACAAAGAACATGTGCTAGCTCAACGTATGCTAAAGACGATGTTAGAACGTTCAGAAACTCGATTGGTTGCGCTCGACTTACTTGGTCGCCTTGAAATGCAATTGAATCAATTTGAAAACGCGCAAACATTTCTTCAGCAAGCATCTAATATGGCACCTCGCAATATCGAAAGACAGAAAAGTTTAGGTCGGGTTGCGTCAATCAATCATGATTATGAATCGAGCTACAACGCGCATAAAGACATTGCTCAGTTCGCTAAGCACTCCATTCATGATAGCCCTGAGATCTATTTAAATGCAGCTAGGGCGGGCATCGACTTTGCCTTAGCCACTGATCAAACAGAGCAAATTAATCGCATCACACGACAAACACAAAAATATCTTGGCGATTTAAAAAAGCAATTTCCAAATGCCGATAATCAAACCCAGTTAGATGTTTTAAACGCACGTATTCACTACTTGAAAGATGAGCACCAAAAAGCGATTCAACTTATTAATCAACTAGAAGATGAACCAACAATACGCTCTATCGATGCTGCACTTGATAAAGCAAAAGCTTGTCATGAACTAGGGATGCAGCACAAGGCTCAAGACTTATTCACACAGATCATACAACACTGCGAGCGTCATAAAGACATTAGTGACCCCACTACCCTGCATTATATCCACCAGCAAAAAACAGAGAAGCAAGACATTACCATGGGCCCGAAAGAGCTTAACAACCATGCAGTGACTCAGTTTAACCGCGGTAGAATTGATGTCGCGCTTGAAGCATTTACGCAAGCGTTTAGAGTCATGCCAAAAAATGCCAGTATTGCTCTTAATTTGGCGCAATGTTTATTAGACAAAAACCACCAAAAAGAAAACACCATCAACACCCCATTGCTCAAGAAGTGCTTTGCACTTTTAAACAGTGTGGATTTAGAAACAGATCAGAAAGAGCGTTTAGGCAAGCTGAAAGTCACCTGCGATGAGCTGGGACTTTCGGTAGAGTAGTACCAATCCTCAATAATACGCACTCATTTTGAGGTACTAAAACTGACGCTAACTTCGTTGAAAATTTCTTATTTAGAATAACTAAACAGCAAAATTACCGCCTCGTTATCGACAAGTTTTCCTTGCCTCAAAATAGAACGCTTAATTAAGAGGATTAGTATAAGCTTTAACTAAAATATATTAAGCTTTTGTCATCGATAACGCATTTACACAATAACGCAAGCCTGTCGGTGGTGGACCATCAGGAAATACATGCCCTAGGTGTGCGTCGCATACATTACACACAATCTCGACTCGCTGCATACCATGGCTGTTATCACCAATGTAAGCAATCGATTCTAAATAGGCAGGTTTTGTAAATGATGGCCAACCTGTACCACTGTTAAACTTTTCGTCCCCTGAAAACAATAAATTATTGCAACAGGCACAGTGATAGTCTCCGGCTTCAAATAGCGTGCAACTGCCACTGCTGAACGGCCTCTCGGTGCCTTTGTTTCGGGTAATATAGAAGACTTCAGGGTCTAGCTCTTGTTGCCACTGTTCAGCTGTTTTCTCAACTCGATTTTTCGGCTCTGGATTACCAGCGTTCGCGTACTTTAAAACATCTTGCCAGGTCAGCATAATTTACCCCTTGTTATCTTGTTTTTCAGGCTCAGGCCAATCATTAAAAAAGTAGCTTAAATAGCGACTTTTCAGCAAATACAATATTACCCAGAGCAAGAGCACCATTTGCACTGCTAAAAACATCGAAAACTGGTAATACGATTGTGATGCTTGATAGATCAGCCAAGTTAAGTCTAAGCATGCACAAAGTAATAACGGCCAGCGCATGTGCCGCCAAATTTTGGCTAACTTCTGAGAGCTGGTTGGTCGGCGAAGTGAATATATTACAGTCGGTACAATGGCAATCGCCCCAATACCTAACGCCGTAAAGAAGTGGAATTTAGAAACAAAAAATAACGACATAAAATCAATATCGGGACGTCTTGCCAATGCCGAGAAAGTCCATAATAAATAGGCACGCAGCAACACCACCAGCGTCAAGTTAAAAGCCAAAGGTGTACGATACACGCCATATTTATCCCAATACTCTGGGCCATAATGTTTCATAAATGTCCTACCCTCTATGCAGAGGAACTACTACAAAAACGCGGCCATATTGACCGCGTAGTGTATTTCTATAATTGCTGCTCAGTATCACTCATGTTCAGCGAACAAAGCGATTAAGGCATCTTCATCGAGTATTTCAATACCTAAATCTTGGGCTTTGGTTAGCTTAGAGCCCGCTTTTTCGCCCGCAACAAGGGCATGGGTGTTTTTAGAGACACTGCCTGCCACTTTTGCGCCGAGTGCCTGCAAACGCGCTTTCGCGTCGTTACGATTTAGCTGGCTCAATGTACCGGTTAAAACATACGTTAACCCAGCAAGCGGCTGTGCATCCGCTGACTTCTGTTCTATTTGCGGCCAATTGATACCAATTTCAAGTAGCGCGTTCACAACAGCTTGGTTATGCGGCTCATTAAAGAAAGCATGAATGTGTTTAGCAACCACAACGCCCACATCACTGACTGTTTGTAAGTCATCCGTGCTGGCTGCCATTACCTTTTCTAGCGTTAAATAGTGGTTTGCTAGATTCTGCGCGGTTGCTTCACCTACTTCACGAATACCCAAAGCATATAAGAACTTTGCTAGAGTCGTTTGCTTTGCCGCTTCTAGGGCGTTAACTAGGTTCAATGCCGATTTTGGCCCCATACGCTCAAGTGACTCAAAATGGCCTTGCTTTAAGGTAAATAAATCCGCAGGTGTCTCAATCAATTCTCTATCAACAAGCTGATCAACAATTTTATCGCCTAGACCATCAATATCGAATGCTTTGCGTGATGCAAAATGCTTAATCGCCTGCTGACGTTGCGCTTGACACACTAAACCACCGGTACAACGAGCCACAGCTTCGCCTTCAACTCGCTCGACGTGTGAGTCACATACAGGGCATGTTTCAGGGAATACGATGTCTTTAGCATCATCAGGGCGTCGATCTAGCACCACTTGTGTTACTTGAGGTATTACGTCACCTGCACGACGAATAATGACGGTATCACCGACTTTTACACCAAGGCGCTCTATTTCATCGCGGTTGTGAAGCGTTGCGTTTGACACTGTCACGCCACCAACAAAAACAGGCTCTAAACGTGCTACCGGTGTAATTGCACCGGTTCGCCCCACTTGGAATTCAACATCCAGTAACTGAGTGATTTCTTCTTGCGCAGGAAACTTAAAGGCAATGGCCCAGCGTGGTGCTCGGGCAACAAAACCGAGTTGCTGTTGGTAATCTTTGCGGTTTACTTTGATCACCACGCCATCAATTTCATAGGCTAGGCTTGCACGGCGTTCAAGAATGTCTTGATAATATGCCATCACTTCTGTGGTGCCTGTCACTAAGCGGGTCTCTGGGCACATTGGGAAGCCCCAATCTTTGAGCCTACTGAGTTGTTCAAAATGCGCATCAGGCAACTCTACCCCTTCAACAACACCGGTTGAGTATGCATAAAACATCAATGGGCGTTTGGCGGTAATTTTAGAATCTAGCTGACGTAAACTACCTGCTGCAGCATTACGTGGGTTCGCAAAGGTTTTTTCACCTTTAGCAAACGCCGTTTCATTTAATTTTTCGAAACCCGCCGTATCCATAAATACTTCACCACGTACTTCGAGTTCAGCCGGAATATCATCACCACGTAAACGCAGCGGTACGTTACGAATGGTTTTAACGTTCTCTGTGATGTTTTCACCGACTTGACCATCACCGCGTGTTGCCGCCTGCACTAACACGCCATCTTTATACAAGATAGATACCGCTAGACCATCTAGTTTTGGCTCGCAACAAAAGTCAAGTGGCTCACTCACTAACAAGCGCTCTTGAATACGGCGATTAAATGCAGTGAATTCTGCTTCATCAAAAGCATTATCAAGAGACAACATAGGTACTTTATGGGTCACTTGAGAGAACTTGCTCAGCGCTTCCCCACCGACTTTTTGTGATGGCGAATCAGGTGTAAGTAATTCAGGGTTTGCTTGCTCTAATGCCATTAATTCACGCATTACTCTATCGTATTCTGCGTCTGGCACACTTGGGTTATCTAATACGTAATACTGGTAGTTATATTCTTCTAATTGCTGTTTTAATGCATCAATTTGCTTAACAATTGACTCTGACATCTCGACCTCTAAAAACAAAAAGCCACCTAGCGTGAGCTCGGTGGCCTAAAAAATCATAACGCGCTAATCATTAAGCAGCAAATTCGCGAACCTTTTCAACATAGCTGCGAACCGTTTCAACACTTAAAGGCTGACGTTGGTGATCAAGTACTGTGGCACCAAACTCATCAGACAGTTTCTTAGCAGCACTGTGCAGCATATTAAAGGCTGCTAGGCTATCGCCTTCACATGGCAGCGTCATAAATAAACTCACGCCCGCAGTGCTAAACTGCTCCATGTTATCAATATCGAATGTACCCGGATTAAACATGTTCACTAAACGGAACAATACAGGACCATTACCTGAAGGCTCAACATGACGATTAAAGAAACCTTCATCAGAATATTTAAAGCCTAAGCTCAAAACACAAGGTAATAGCTTAGAGCCCGCCATAGAAAGACCTTCTGGCATTTCAATGTGCAAGATAATAAAGTCTTGTGGCTCAGGGGCTGCTGCCGGCGCAGCATCTTGCTGTTGCTCTTCAACAACAGGCTCTGCAGTAGGCTCTTCATCTACCGCTGAAAAATTCATATCACCCAGTTCAGGCTCATTGTCTGTCGCTGGGGCCGCAGGCTCAACTTTAGGCTGTGGTTTCGGAGTATTATCAGTTTGTTCTGGTGTTTCTTTTTTTCTTACTGACCATAAGCCGTGGATCAATAAACCGCCAATAACTAGCGCACTGATCACGATTAATGCCCATCTTAATTCTTCGGCCATTACTCACCTTTATATTGCTACGTTTGTGCCATTTGCACTGCTTGTTCTATGTCTACGGCAACCATACGCGAAACACCCGGTTCGGCCATGGTTACCCCCGTCAGTCTACCCGCCATTTCCATGGCGATTTTATTGTGACTAATATATATAAATTGCACCGATTGTGACATTTCTTCGACCAAACGGCAAAAACGCACGACGTTGGCGTCATCAAGCGGTGCATCAACTTCATCCAGCATACAAAATGGCGCTGGATTTAGCCTAAATATTGAAAACACTAATGATAATGCGGTCAGCGCTTTTTCTCCACCACTTAAAAGGTGAATTGTAGAGTTTTTCTTGCCCGGTGGCCTTGCCATAATCGCTACACCGGTTTCTAACAGGTCATCAGAGGTCAACTCAAGATACGCTTGACCACCTCCAAACACTTTCGGAAACAGCCCTGCAAAGTCTTTGTTTACTTGATCAAAGGTTTGCTTAAAGCGTTGCTTGGTTTCTCGGTCTATTTTACGAATAGCGCCTTCAAGGGTTTCGAGTGCGGCAGTTAAATCATCAAGCTGCTCGTCTAAATAGGTTTTACGCTCAAGGGCTTGGTCATATTCTTCAATCGCAGCAAGGTTTACCGCACCTAACTCCAACAACTGTTGAGTAGTGTTTTGTAACTTTGACTGAAAGCTCACCAGCTTAGGAGTTTTTGGCAAGCTTGCCAAAATATCTTTGAGTGTTTGCTGTAACTCTTCAAGGGGTTCTAGCATCAACTGCGCTTTAATCATTAGCTCTTGCTCTGCTAATTTAAGCTGCTGAAGCTGATTTTGTTTTTTCGTAACGCCCGATTGTGCGTCTTGCAAACTCGCTTGCTTATCTTGTAGTGCTTTTTGGGCTTGTGCTTTTTGCGTTTGGCACTGCTCTAGCTGAATTTCGATTTCTTGATGCTGCTCGACTAAAACCATCAACTGCTCTTCACACTCGAGCATTGGCAGTTGTTGATCTTCTAATTGCTGCTGTAAGGTTTCAAGTCGCTCTAAAGCGCTATTTAACACGCTTTGACTGTGTTGCTGCTTTGTTTGCTCAAGCTGCCACGTATTTTGTACTTTTTGTAACTCAAGCTCTGCCTGATGCAATGCTTGCTGAGCCGATTGCGAGTGACTTGCGGCCTGAATATAGGCCTGTTCTTGTTCGTCGGCCTGAGCTTGTAACTCGATTTGCTGCGCTTGCAGTGACTCTAGGGCAGCCTCTATGTCAGCAATCTGTTGTTTTTGCTTGGCAATAGGTGCTGCTTGCTCAGTTAATTGTGCTTGAAGCGCATCTTGCTTTTGTTGATATTGTTCGAGTGTTTGCTGCCAATTAGCATGTTGCTTTTCTAATAGCTCGGAGTGAGTTTGTGCCTTTGCCATACCCTGAGCGATTTGGTGAATGCTGGCACTGTTACTCTCCACGTCTTGTTGCGCTGCTTTTAAGCGCGTTTGTAAGACTTCTTTTTGCGCTTTTGTTTGCTCAACGTCTGCGATTAGTTTTGGTAATTCGTCGTTAAGTTCGTTTAATTGCGTTTGCTGTGTTAATAAGCCCACTGATGTTTGTTTAGACTTACTAACTCTAAAGTTATCTCCATACAAGTTACCTTTGCCATCAACAGCCATCCACCAGCCTTGCTCGGGGGTAAACCTCTGACCTTGTTTAAGTAATTGGATATGATTTAAAAAAGCAGGGTAAACCTGCCCCTGCAGTAAACTTGCAACTGAGCCCTCGCGAGGCGCTTGGGTGTTATTCCAAACACCATGCTCAGTCATGCTTTCGCTTACAGGTAATAACGTCATGCCAAGCAATGCACTTTCAACAATCGCTGCATCACTCGCATTAACGGATAAGGTTTGCAGCAACGTCTGCTGTACGTCCTCGGTCAGTGAGCTAAGCACATTCTCTAACGCACTGATATTTGCCTTGCAGCTACTGACCTTTTGCGCGCGCTCGCGCTCTTCAAGCTCGGCCTTTGTATAATTAGCCTGTGCATCATCTAAAGTCGTAGACAGTTGCTTGGCCTGCGATTGTAGCCCAGCCATTTGTTTCGCAAGCTGATTAAACTCGGCTTTTGCTGCATCGAGCTCTTTTGTGACTGATTGGCTTTGGTGCTGTTCAAGTTGCTTTGCTACTTCAGCCATATTTGCCTGCAAGTGAGTCAACGATAACTCAGCTTGCTTAAGGTTTTGCTCTGCTCGTTGCAGAGTTTGGCGCTGCTCAGATATTTCATGCTGCCCTGCATTTAAGTTCGCTTGTTGTGCTTTATGTGTAGCTTGTGACGATTCAAATGTATTTTGTGCTTTTAATAACGTCTCTTTCGCTTGTTCAAGCCCTTGCTCTGCCACTTGCTGTTGCTCGGTAAACTCAGTTTGCGCATGCTGCAGGGTTTGCAGCGCATCTTGTGCTTCTTTAAATGCTTGTTTTTGTTTATCTATATCAGCTTGTAGTTGCGTCTTTTGTTGCTGTGCACTGAGTTTTTGCTGTTCAAAGCGAATTATCTCAGTATGAATACGGTGCTTTTGTTGTTGTGTATCTTCTAGTTTATGGGTGTCTTGCTCAAGCTTTGCTTCTAATGCTGAGAGCACATCAGCATGCCCTTGATGGGCGTCACTAAAAAAGCGGATTTGTTTTTCAAGCTCAGCGATTTCGGCGGCTTTTTGCTGTTGTTGTGCATTTAGTTTTTGCCATTTAATGACTGCGACTTGGCCTTTAAGCAAACGCTCATCACGCTTAAGCTCACGATATTGCTTCGCTTGCTCTGCTTGCACCGCGAGTTTATCAAGCTGATTTTTCAGCTCTTGACGCATATCTAGCAGGCGCTCTAAATTGTCGCGGGTACTTTGAATACGGGTTTGCGTTTCGCGACGTCGCTCTTTGTATTTAGAAACACCGGCGGCTTCTTCTAAAAACACTCTGAGCTCTTGTGGGCGGCTTTCAATTAAGCGAGAGATCATCCCCTGTTCAATTATCGCATAACTACGCGGCCCAAGGCCTGTGCCTAAGAAAATATCAGTGATATCGCGTTTACGACACTTGCTGCCATTGAGAAAATACAATGACTGGCCATCTCGAGTTACTAAACGCTTAATCGCGATTTGATTTCGATTTGCAAGACTGCCTTGTAACACACCTGAAGTATTATCAAAGAAAAGTTCTACCGAAGCTTGAGAGACAGGTTTACGGTGTGTTGAGCCGTTAAAAATAACGTCTGTCATGGCATCGCCACGCAGGTTCTTAGCTGAGCTTTCACCCAACACCCAGCGCACGGCGTCAATCACATTAGACTTACCACAGCCATTTGGGCCGACCACACAGGTCATCTGATCTGGAAATGGGATCTTGCTGGGCTCAACAAATGATTTAAAGCCTGCAAGCTTAATATGGGTCAGCCGCATGGTTTGCTAGGGTTACTTTAGTTAATTGAAAACAATAACAAAATAATCTTCAAAGATTAATACCATTCCTCTTAATTAAGCGATCTATTTTGAGGCAAGGAAAACTTGTCGATAACGAGGCGAAAATTTTGCTATTTAGTTGTTCTAAATGAGAAATTTTCAACGAAGTTAGCGTCAGTTTTAGTCCCTCAAAATAATTGAGCATTATTGAGGGTTGGTATAATCTTGGCGTTTAATGTTATCTAGGATGATACCAGTCGCCATAGCCACATTGAGCGACTCTGCTCCACCAAAAGCAGGAATGGTGATCTTTTGGTTGATATACGGCGCAACTTGTTCACGAATACCATGAGATTCGCTGCCCATTACCAACACCCCTTTTGTAGCAAACTGAGTTTTATGAACGCTTTGACCACCCAGGTATGCGCCATAAATATCACCTTCATAGTCCGCTAAAAATTCCGCCAAGTCAGTGCGGATCACATTCACACGAACAAACGAGCCCATGGTCGCACTAATCACCTTAGGATTAAAATGGTCAGCACAATCTTGGCTAACCACAATTTGCTTCAAACCATACCAGTCAGCCACGCGAATAATGGTGCCTAGGTTTCCTGGGTCTGATACCCCATCTAGCGCTAGTACGAGGCCTGATACGTCTATGCAGCTTGGTTCTGGCATAGTGACAATGGCAATGGCCGCATTGTTACTCACTAAAGTGCTCGCTTTACTTAAACTCTCTTCATCGGCTTCGACAATGTCATCGGCAAGAAGCTTATCATTATGAGCGGCAATAAATGCAGGTGAGGCAAATAACTGTTTTACTGGCACATTGGCAGCAAACAACTCAAGGATATTTTTTTCTCCTTGCACTAAATAGCAATTATGTTGTTTGCGATATTTTTTCTGCGCCAATGCACGCAATAATTTTAGTTGGTTTTTAGAAATCATAGTTACCCCACAAAAGACCTTGGCGATTATACCTGATATTTATAAACACAAACAGGTTGCGACCGTCCAGCGTCAGAACTGCTTGTTTTGATTTAAACCAACAATATTGATAATTATTTGCATTTACATTTAACAACCTTGTACCTATAATCCCCGCCGTTGAATTCTCTGCACTTATATATTCAACAGTCAACTCGACGAGCTCGGCATGCGCATCCATACCAAGTATCGGTAGGAAAGCCGACCTATATCCAAAAATTATTGAGAGGATCTCATAATGTCTAAGAAGTTTACCAAGCACTTAATTGCAGCTTCACTATCTTGTGCGTTTTTAAATACAGCTGCATTCGCTGAAGATGACAACACAACTCATGAATCAATGGAAACCATTGTTATCATGGGTGAAAAAGCCGAACGAACTTTAAAAGATACCGCTTCTTCTGTGTCAGTAATCAATGAAGAACTACTTAAAACATTGACTCATTTAAGCGTTACTTCAGCAGTCTCTGAAATTGCCAATGTGGTTGTTAAACCAGGCGCTTTACCTGACATTCGTGGTGTATCCGGTAATGGTGCTGCCGCAGGCTTTAATGGTGTAACAGGGGGTGCTAAGGGCCGTGTTTCAATTTTAGTTGATGGCATTTACCAACCTTATATGGCTGACTTAACCGGTGACTCTGGTATCTGGGACGTAGAACAAATCGAAGTATTTCGAGGCCCTCAATCAACGACTAATGGCCGAAACAGCATTGGTGGCATGATCTTCATCAAAACCAAAGATCCAAGTTTTGATTGGGAAGCTGCAGGTAGACTTGGATACCGTAACCAAAGTGATTATATTGATACTTCTGTGATGGCATCAGGCCCTATTATTGAAGATGAATTAGCATTTAGGTTCACAGCGCAAGGTCTTCAAGGTAATGATTATGATAACAGCATCATTCACCCAACCCACGACCCTGAATTTGATTTAGACAAACTCAAAACCACACGTTATGGCACTAAGCTATTGTGGAAGCCAAAAGCCCTTGAAGGGTTTTCTACTATGTTAAGTTTTGACAGCAACAGTGAAGAAGGCAACTCAGGCCGTCGTTATTTTAGAAATGACGATCCTTGGGCCTTCATACCAAATTTCGAAAGAAATATGGACACAGATACACGCACAACAAAATTAAATGTCGACTACACAATTGATAAAGACAGCAGCGTCGATGTGTTGTGGGCATATATGGATCACAGGTGGGGCTTTAATTCATACGAATTAGTTGAAGCGAGAAATCAGCTACTGATTATGAATGAAAAGAACGTGACTTTTGATGGTAAGTACAACTTTGGTTTAGATGATGCAGCGCTTAAGGGTTTTATTGGCCTGGCCTATTTTGAGCGAGAGCAGGATTACCAAAGCCATACAGGCTTCTTATATCAAGGTAACGACAGTAGTGACTCACGCGCAATCTATGGTGAAGTCAGTTACAACATCAATGAGCAATTCAGTGTGATCTCAGGTCTACGTGTAGAACAAGAATCACAGTTCCGTGATTACATAGAAAATGCGATGGAAGGTGAACAACTGGTTCACCGCTCTCGCTCTATACTTGATCAAGAAAATACTATTCGTTTACCTAAAGTGGTTCTGCAATACAAGATAAATGAACAACATACCGCAAACATCAGTGCACGCCGAGGCTATAACTCTGCCGGTGGTGCTTTTAACTGGATGACGCAGCAGTACTATTATTACGATGCTGAATATGTGAACACCTACGAAGCTGGCCTAAGAAGCTCACTGAATGATGGCAATGTTAACTTCAGTGCCAATGTGTTCTTTAATGCCTACCAGGGCTATCAAGCTGTAGGCCCTAACAGAAATATTGATAACCTAGCGCGTGTTGATACTTATGGACTTGAGTTAGAAGTGTCTGCAATGCTCTCTGACAATGTACAAGTGACCGGTGGTCTAGGTCTTCTTGAGACGGAAATGAAAGATGGCACTGAAACCTTCAAAGACTTAGATGGCAAAGAGCTCAACTCAGCACCCAAAATCACCGCCAATGCAAGTGTAAAGTATTGGGTTAATGATGCCTTCAATGTCGGTCTTTCTGGTAATTATGTTGATGAGTTTTTTGGGACATTTACGAATGAACCAGAAAAGAAAGCGGGTAACTACTCTTTGGTTCGAGTACATGCCAACTATGAATTGGAGAATTGGCTTTTCAACGTGTTCGTGAATAATGCGTTAGATAGACAAGCAGTAACTCACCGTTCCCCTGCAAATGCCCGTGACCCATATGGCAACGCCGGTATTATTGACCCGCGCACTTTCGGTATTTCAGCGACTTATACTTTCTAATCGCTATTGAAAGCTTGAGCTAGCACAAAGGCGGGTTACTTTACTCGCCTTTTTCCT
Source organism: Pseudoalteromonas sp. AWM4_233 (assembly GCF_056158285.1). Taxonomy (NCBI): domain Bacteria; kingdom Pseudomonadati; phylum Pseudomonadota; class Gammaproteobacteria; order Alteromonadales; family Pseudoalteromonadaceae; genus Pseudoalteromonas; species Pseudoalteromonas sp. AWM4_233. Next base: position 2,966,725 of record NZ_JBSWSZ010000001.1, read on the forward strand.
TTCTTTTATTTGGACAGTAGATCCGCATAACGCTACACTATTAGCGTTTTTATTAAACAGTTTATCGACTATGACACCTGAATTTGCAATTATCGCGATTAATTTTATTGTGCTGTTTGTTGCCTATTTTTATGCAAACCCAAAATATGCGGGCAATGACCTTAAGAAGATCTCTCTACAAGATTTAATTGCATCAGTGATTTCTTTGTTTGTCGTCGGCTCTGTATATATGGGCTCTTCTCAAACTTTCACTTTAGTGTTCACTGAAGTTAACTGGGTATGGTTTACCTTGGTAAGCTTCTCAGTCATCGAGCTGCCCTTCTTTTTATGGTATGCGAAACGCTACAACGTTGAATTGCCTAAATAACCTTATTGCTGATCGTAAGCTTCCACTTTGACATAGTTTGTTACCATAAGCGCTAGTCGCTGTCTCTGGAACACTTTATACTAAAAACGTGTACATATAATTGTTGAGGCTAGTTGTGCAGTTAGGCAAAGGTATTGAGTATTTCATTGCTGGGTTTTCGTTAATAACCCAAAAAGGATTAAAGCGCTTCGTATTTATTCCATTATTTATTAACGTTTTGCTATTCGGCGGTTCTTTATTCTTTTTATACGATTGGCTAGTTCAAGGCTTTGAATACGTCAACAACTTGCTGCCATCTTGGTTGAGTTGGCTTGAATGGCTGATGTGGCCGATTGCTATCTTGGTGATCTTATTCTCCTACTCCATGGTTTTCACTGTGATAACCAATTTCATTGCCGCACCTTTTAATGGTTTGCTTAGTGAAAAAGTTGAGCTCTATTTAACAGGCCAACCTATTAATGACGATAAGCTTTCAGATACCTTAAAAGATGTACCGCGTATGCTTGGACGAGAGTGGACTAAGCTTTGTTACTATCTTCCTAGGGCAATTGGTTTCTTTATTTTACTTTGGATACTCCCTGTATTCGGGCAAATCATGTGGGTGCTATTTACCTGTTGGATGTACAACGTACAGTACAACGACTACCCGTTTGATAATCACAAGATTCATTTCAAGCAAATGAAAGACGACCTAAAAAGCGAACAGGGGTTATCGTACGGGTTTGGTTTTGCAGTATTCTTACTCACCTCAATTCCTTTCGTAAACTTGATCGTAATGCCTGTTGCGGTATGTGGCGCAACCAAGCTGTGGGTTGAAAATTATCGTAAGAACTATCGTGAAGTTTAACTCTATGTAATTTAAATTTCCGAAAAAAATGGCGACCTACTGGTCGCCATTTTTAGTGGGAGTCTGTTAAACAATAAGATTTACTTAGTGATCATGCTCATGATCATGTTCTTCAGCTTCAAACGCACCTACCCAAGTAAGGTTTGCGATTGGCTTATCAAAGTGCTGAATTTCAGTGCTTGTTTTTGCTTCAGTGTCTACTGCGTATAAGTGCTCACCATAAGCGACGTAAACAATGTGATGCGCCATGTTTGCAATGATCTTAGCCGTGGCACCTTCTTCAATTTCTTCTAAAACTTGAATACGCGCTTCATTTTCCCAGTCATGTTCGCCATGGAAAACATTTAAGTAACCTTGATCATCTAGCACTAATGCGTTGCCTGTCTTTGCATTCCCTGCGTATGCAAGATACTTTTCAACACCTTCTGGTTGCCATGCAAAAGCTTTGATTTCACCAGTCTCTAAGTTAACAGAGTATGGCCCTACGCGAGATAAACCAATGACCGTGTGGTTTTCAGGGTGACCAATAAATTTACCTATACGAACACCTTCTGGAAAACCTTCTGGATATGCAATGTGTTTTGAAGTAAATACTTCTGATTCTTCTTCAATCGCAACGATGCCATCAGTACAACCGAAAGCAACAAACTCTTCTGTTTGAACGCTACCATGAAGCCCTGGGCACTTATGTTCGAATTCTTGCTCTTGATGGAAGTGATCATCATGCAGTTCAAATAATGCTATTTGATCTGGTAACGTGCCTTCGGCATCAGCATCACGTAATGTTGAAATTACATATTCACCACGAATTTCACCGGTACCATGCATGTAAGTATTAAATTCATGATGAGCATCGCTTTTTGCTTCAGTAATGCCTTCATCTGAAATTAAAGCAAAACCTGCATCTGCTTGAGTGTCTTTATCACCGTCAAAGAATACCAATGCATGCTCACCACCTGGTACATAATGTGTTGGCTTTGTTTCTGTTAATTCAAAGCTCACCGCCTGGACATCTTCTTGTTCTAAATGAAAGTGGTCATCATGGGCTTCTAAGAAAATACCGCCATCAATAAATTCAACATGGTTATGATCACGCTGAATAGCAACCACATAGCGACCCTCTGGGCTCGCATAAAGGGCAGAAACAGGATTAGTTAAAGTAACTGTTTCTAATAATTCATTGTCTGTAAGATCATAAACTGATACATCACTTTCATCAGCAAATGAAACAGCAAGTCGGCCTAGTGGATACTCAATTTCATGGTCATGATCGCTACCAGAGCCTTCGCCCGAACCTTCACCAGAACCTTCACCAGAACCCTGATCGACTTGTTCAGTCGGCGTGATTTCTTCAACTTTACTGCTATTACCACAGCCACTTAGCATGGCTAATAAGATTGCACTGCTTAATAATTTTAATTTCATTTAAAACACCAGAGAGATAATATAACAACACAAATGTTACCTTATATCATATACATATTGAAGTACCTGTTTAAGAAAATGAGATTAAATATCATTTATAAAAGACAATTAACATTGCTCGGGTTATAAGCAGTTAAACTCTATTTGCATCTATGAATACAACACTCTAAAGTGCGCAATAATTAATTTTCCAAAGAGAAAAGGCTCTGCATGCTAGCCACTATAGTGATATTCATAAGTGCGTTCTTGCTGTTTCAAGTTCAGCCCTTGTTAGCTAAATCTTTGCTGCCCGTGTTTGGTGGTGGCGCACAAGTTTGGACAACCTGCTTACTGTTTTTTCAAACTTTTTTACTCGCAGGCTATTGTTATGCACACTTGCTGGTTAAACTTCTTGATATAAAAAAACAGCAAATTGTGCATTTGAGTCTCTTACTCATTAGCTTACTCGCTTTACCTTTAGGTCTATCTGATAGTGATATTAAGGAACAAGCTTCTCCAGAGTTCGCTTTGTTACTTAAACTTGCACTGAGCGTAGGTCTACCTTATTTTGTGCTTGCTGCAACTTCGCCGCTATTACAAAGTTGGCAATCTCAATCTCTCAACAGTAAAGTGTACAAACTCTATAGTTACTCAAACATTGGCTCTTTTTTAGCGCTACTCAGTTACCCGTTTGTATTTGAACCTTGGCTAACACTGTCAGCACAATTTTGGGCTTGGAGCCTTGTTTATGGTGTGTTTGTCTTATTATTTGCAGGTTTTATTGGCTTAGCACTTAAACAAAACAATTACACTCAGGCGGCACAATCAGATGAAAACGCTTCATCACTAGATAAGCGTCTGCCTTTATGGCTATTGCTCAGCGCCTGTGGCGTGATCATATTAACGGCAACCACCAGCGCGATGACACAGAATGTATCGCCAATTCCTTTTTTATGGCTGTTACCTTTATCGCTCTATTTACTGACGTTTATTTTATGCTTCCACTCGGCTAAGGTTTACCAGCGCTGGTTTTGGCTAACAGTATTCGCATTCAGTAGTTTCATTGGATTGATGCTGTTCTTTATTGGCAGCCAACTCGATTTACTCAGTCAAATTGTGCTCTATTCAACCGTGTTATTCAGTGCCTGTATGATCTGCCATGGCGAGCTTGAGAAGACCAAACCGCATCAGTCAAAACTGACGCAGTTTTATTTAATGATGTCTTTAGGCGGCGCTTTAGGCACTGCAGCGATTACTTTCATCGCGCCTAAGGTTTTTACTTTGTTTTATGAGTACCCTCTGGCTTTAGGGCTTGTTTTGGCACTTTTCATTTATTCTTTAATTAGTACCCAGCAGTTTGCAAAAAGCCGCAACATGGTGCTTGTCGCTAGCGGCGTTTTGGTATTACTTGCCCCGACTTTTATCTGGCTAAACAGTCAGTTTACCAACCATGACACATTGAGATTACGTAATTTTTATGGCTTATTGTCGGTCAAAGAAGTCTCTATCAATGGACAAATGGAGCGCCGCCTAATAGATGGCACCACCTCTCACGGTACTGAGATCATTGAACCGACTTACTTACAAGGTCAACCACAAAGTTACTACCGCTTTGAAACGGCAGTGGCTCAACTGCTCAACAGTCAAGCCAATGGTGCGCAAGTGGGCTTTATCGGCTTAGGTGCAGGTACGCTGGCAGCTTATGGTAAGCATCGTGATAACTATACGTTTTACGAGTTAAACCCCAATGTTGTGGCAACGGCACAAAGCCATTTTAGCTACTTAAATAACAGTAAAGCACAGGTTGAATATGTGGTTGGTGATGGTCGCGTGCAACTTCAAAAGCAAAAAGAGCAAGGCCAAGTAAACAGATTTGACGCCCTTGTCCTAGATGCGTTCAGTGGCGATGCCATTCCTATGCACTTGTTAACACTTGAAGCCATGCAACTATATTTATCACAGCTTAAGGAAAATGGTGTTTTAGCAATACATATCTCTAATAGTCATTTAGATCTCACGCCCCTCATGCGCGGTCTTGCTGACGAGCTGAAACTCAAAGTGCATTTCTTTGAATCAAAAGCCAAGCAAGCGCATGAGCACAACACACACTGGGTCACTTTAACCTTTGATGAGCAGGCAATTGAAAGCTTTAAGCATCTTCAAAGCCCTTGGCCAAATCAAAAGCCAACATTTATTTGGCGCGATGATTACAGTAACTTAATGTCAGCACTTTAGGAGCAAACCAAATGACGAAGATTGACAAAACTTTATTCATCACGGGCGCAGGCGTCAGTGCTGAAAGTGGTATTCCCACCTTTCGTGGTGAAGATGGTTTTTGGACGATTGGCAGTCGCAACTATACACCACAGCAAATGGCGACGCGCGATATGTATATGCACAACCCTGGTGAGTTTTTAAAATGGTATTACAATCGCTTTGCCACTTACCGTCACCACGGACCTAATAAGGTGCATCATTGGCTTGCAGACAAAACCTTGATCACACAAAACATCGATGGCTTAGACGGTAAAGCCGGTAATCCTGATTACATTTCAATTCACGGTCGATTGGATGAAGTCACTTTATTCCATCATCAAGGAGATGAGGTTGAGCGCTTTAAAGCCCCTTGGGATGAGGTGGATGAAGCAAACCTCGAAAGCTCACTGCTTGAATTATTTAAAATAGGTAAAAATGGGCCAATATTAAATGAATCATTAAAGCCATATGTACTGCTATTTGATGAATACTACACTGAGTTATATGAAATCAGCCGAGCGCAACAGCAGATGCTAGACGCTGAGAAAATGGTATTCATGGGGACCTCGTTTAGCGTCAATATCACCAATATGGCATTAGAGATTGCCCGCCACAACAACATTCAGGTGGAAGTGGTGGATCCGAATCCGACTCATATTTTACATTCTCAGGTTGAGTACTTTGCTATGACAGCGCAAGAGTATATCTCGCGCTAAAATAACCTGACCTCAAATTAAACTATTACATTAAATACAAAAAAAGCCCTGAACTTGAATAAGTCAGGGCTTTATTATTTTTATAAAAACTGCATTAAACGTTAGCTGAACAGTTTTTGTGGGATCTTGTGTATTTGCACTTGTACTGTGATCTCTTCACGGTCATGGTATAAATGTTTAGCTTGCAAAGTATATTCAATCTCGTACTTAGGTAACTCTTCTCGAATTAGCTCTAGGCACTGATACACCTCTTCAAAGCGTTTCTTCATTGGTAGCTTTAAATTAAAGATTAACTCGCTAGCAAAACCATTCACCATCCAATCTAACATTAGGTTTGTCACTTTCTTCGGCTTTTCTACCATGTCGCATACTAACCAAGTGTTATTGCGCTTTTCTGGTAAGTACTTAAAGCCATCCTCTCTGAAGTGCTTCACCTGACCTGAATCCATTAAATTCTGATTCATCGGCCCGTTATCTATGGCAGCGACAAACATGCCTCGGCGCACAAGTTGGTAGGTCCAACCGCCCGGGCAAGCACCTAAATCCACGGCACGCATACCTGGCTGAACACGCTGCTCCATTTCTTCTGGCGGCACAAAAACATGAAAGGCTTCGTCTAGTTTCAACGTTGAGCGACTCGGCGCATCACTTGGCATACGCAGGCGCGGAATACCCATAAAGAAAGGCGAGTTATTGCTCGGGAAAGAGTAACCCACAAATGCCGTATCGTTTACTAAAAACATCACATGTAATACTGGGCGGTTTTTCTTCACTGCACGTGTCAGCTTATTTTGCTTTTCTAGGCTTTTCGCAAGCGGCGTTGAAAACTTCTTACAGAATTTTGAAAGCTCTTTGCCCTCATTGGTATCTGGGGTTTCTACACGCAACTCTCCACATAATGGAAAATCAGCCACCACGGCTTTTACTTCGCTGACGCGATCTTCTATCGACATTTTGCTGACGAATACACCTGCAAACCACTGTCTTGCGAATACCAAGCTTTGAAAGTCGATTTTCTTAATGAGCAATTCGGCATCGCTTGCTGCATAAGTTTCAAAGCTCACATAACCGGTATTTGGTTTGGCTTTTACATAGCCTGCAACGCCTTGTAAGGCTGCATGATGGTTAATTTCAGCTGCGGCATCACTTTCAAAGCCACTACGACAATAAATCACAACACTCGACATAGGTGTTCTCAAATCTCTTTAATTAAAATTTATGTTTGGCTGCTTTGACCATTAAAAGCAACCAACCTAAAATAAAGCACACGCCACCAATCGGCGTAATGGGGCCTAAAAAACGCCACTCAGTCAATGCCAACAAATATAAGCTGCCACTGAATAAAATGGTGCCGAAGGCAAATAACCAACCTGAAGCATTCAGTTTTAAACCTTGCTTAATCAGTATCGCCACTAATATCAGGGCTAAACCATGAAACATTTGGTATTCGGCAGCGGTTTTGAAAATATCGACCGCATACTCAGAGGCATGTTTTTTCAAACCATGAGCGGCAAAAGCTCCGAGCATCACCGATAACATGCAATATGCACTGCCTATCAATAAAAATAGTTTAGTCATTCAGGTGTTGCTCTATAAATTCTGCGGTGGCTTTTGCAGCGTCCAGACGATGTGCGTCTTCGCTAAAGCCACTTTTCTTGCGCGGTTTTAGTGAATGATCGCCATCAGCGAAAAACTGAAACGTCGGCGCTTTAGAAAATGACATTTGCGCTAGTTCAGCTTGTGTACCAAAGGTATCTCGCTCACCTTGCAACACTAAAAACGGGCAAGGAATATCAGCAAAATGATCCGTTCTCAGTTTTTCCGGTTTACCTGGTGGGTGGAAGGGGTAACCCATAGCAATCACGCCTTTTACAGGTAAAGAGTACTCTGTCACTAACAATGAGGCCATTCTGCCGCCCATTGATTTGCCACCGATAAATAGAGGTAAATCAGCATCGACTGATGCTAATACTTTGTTGAAATAGGCGAGTAACTTAGGCGCTCTATCCGGTGGACGGCGCTTACCGGTTTCTTTAGCAACTTGCATATATTCGAAATCGAATAAGCCAACTTGAATGCCATGTTCAGCCAGCTTATTAGCCATATCTTGCATAAACTCAGAGTCACTACCAGCCCCTGCCCCGTGGGCAAAAATAAATTGTGCTTTGGGGTTATCAGCTTTAATCCATTGGATCATTCTTGTTCCTCTTGCTCAACCATGCTGAGCATCCATTCTTTAAACGAAACGATTTTACCTAATTCAGCTTGCGCTTCTCTGACCACAAGATAAAACGCGTTTTTACTTTCTAAACTGTGACTAAATGGAATAACTAAGCGGCCCGCATCTAAATCAGGTTTTGCTAATACACTGTTACCCAGTGCAACGCCTTGACCGTGAATTGCAGCTTGTAACACCATGGATGAGTGGCTAAAAATAGGCCCTTGATTCACTGGTACATCACGTACCCCAGCGGTTTTCATCCACGCTTTCCAAGTTCGACGTGAGGTGTCATGTAACAAGGTATGCTGACTTAAATCTGATGGTGCATGAAGCGGCTTAGGTCCTGTTAGTAGAAACGGACTACATAAAGGCACCAAATACTCTTTGTGAAGCTGGTAGGCCTCTACCCCGTTCCAGTTACCACGGCCATAATAAATAGCCACGTCTACGTCATCCGTTAACGAGTTTTCTTCATCGTCTTGGGCTTTTATTCGCACATCAATTTCGGGGTGAAGTTCATGGAACTTGCTTAGTCTGGGTACCAACCATTGAATCGCAAAGCTTGGTGTTAAACACACCGTCAATGACCCTTTTGCACCACGCGCTAATAACCTATCTGTGGCATCAACGAGCTGATTAAAAATTTCTTTTATGTCTAAGTAATAACCCTGCCCTTCTTCGGTCAGAAGCAAAGAACGGTTTTTTCTTAGAAACAGCTTTAACCCTAAATGCTCTTCAAGGGTTTTAATTTGGTGACTGACAGCAGCTTGTGTGACATACAATTCTTCTGCGGCTTTGGTAAAGCTCAAATTACGTGCCGCAGCTTCAAAAGCTTTTAGGGCGTTTAATGGCGGGAGTCTTCTAGACATAATTCTTTAAACCAAACTAAAGAGCAGCAAATTTGCTGCTCTTTATCGTTATTATAAGTCGGCTGCGCTTGTATCTAGTGGTTCGAAGCTTTTCACTAAATCGTCCACCGCTTTCATTTGCTTTAAGTAGCCTTCTAACTTAGCCAATGGTAATGCACAAGGGCCATCACACTTTGCTTCGTTTGGATTTGGGTGTGCTTCAATAAATAAACCTGCTAGGCCCAACGCCATACCACTGCGTGCAAGTTCAGTTGCCTGAGCACGACGACCATCGGCAGAATCAGAACGACCACCAGGGCGTTGTAACGCGTGTGTTGCATCGAACATTACAGGTGCCATGTGCTTCATGTCATCCATGCCCAGCATATCAACCACTAGGTTGTTGTAACCAAAACTACTACCACGCTCACATAAAATAACTTGGTCGTTACCCGCATCATTCAGCTTCTTAATGATATGACGCATTTCATGTGGCGCTAAGAATTGTGGCTTTTTCACATTAATCACAGCGCCAGTTTTAGCCATCGCCACAACTAAATCTGTTTGACGTGCTAAAAACGCTGGAAGTTGGATAATATCGGCCACTTCCGCAACTGGAGCTGCTTGAAATGGTTCGTGCACATCTGTGATCACAGGGACATTAAAAGTCTTTTTAATCTCTTCGAAAATTTTCAGGCCTTCTTCCATGCCTGGACCACGGTAAGAATTGATTGAAGAGCGGTTTGCTTTATCAAAAGATGCTTTAAATACGTAAGGAATATTTAACTTGCTGGTTACTTCAACATAGTGCTCAGCAATTTGCATTGCAAGATCACGCGATTCCAACACATTCATACCACCAAATAATACAAACGGTTTGTCGTTTGCCACTTCAATATCTTCAACTTTTACGATTTGCGTGTTCATAACTTTCCTAATTCTTTTAGTAATAGAAATCTAATATATGTCTACTCGGGAGCTTGTAAAGCATGCTTTAACGCCACACTAAACTTGGCATAAATATTAAAGCGCGCAACTTATTCTTATTAGTGCACTACATGATTGTAGTCTTGCAACTCTTCAATTTGATGCTGAATAATCTCAATCGTTGGATCGTCAGGGCACTCATCGACAAAAAACTGTAAGTCAGCTTTAGCTAATTTGGGGCAATTTATCTGATTGAGTAGATACCCTCTATCGCGGCGTTCATACGGGTCGTCACCGAGTAAGTCCATCAACTGTTCAACGCAACTTAAAGCATGACCAAACTTATCTGCGGTGATAAACGCCCATTTCTGCTGAGCGAGATATAGCTTAAATGCTTCATCACCTAATAATAATTCGTAAGGCTCTTCATCTTTACTGTCGTTTTCGGGATTGATATACCAAGTTTGATTGCCGCCGCAAGGCTCTACGATATACCCTTCTTCAGCACTTAAAGCGATATGAACCATAATATCGCCTTGGTGAAATGCCATATTCACATCAAGCTGTGCACGTTGCAGTAAATGCGTCAAAATCAAAGCAAGAGAAGTAGCATTGCCAGTGCGCATTTTCAATACATGATTGACACTATTTAACTTGTACTCAACTTCGTTTTGATTGCTGCCACTGAATAACCAACGAGTATAAAACGCATCTAAAAGCGCATCGATCAACGTATGTGTTTCGGTATGTTCGCGACATAATTGATCAACAGCTAATTCAAGTTCTGCAAGCTGGCAGTAACTCTCTTCTAGATTTATCTGCGCATCCCACTGACGCTCAGCGTCGATGCATCTAAATAATCTATGCTGTGGTATGTAGTCTGCACTACTGTCTTGTTCATCGAACCAGATATCAGTCATAAATACCAACGACCTTAACTATTACTCTTACTTATTAATCGGCTAGTCTAACATTTTTTATAGGGATTAATGTAGCGCCTTATAGAAGTAGTTTTTGTTAATTGATTTAGAAAGAGTTATATGGGGTAAAAATGAGGAGAGGTTGAGTAGGCAAAGCCTACTCAAAGAAACTTAAAGTAAAAATGACGCTTTACTACCCGCTAAATAACCAATGAGAAGTAGCGAGATAGTAGCTGCTGTCAGTGCGATAACCTGCGTTTTAAACTGTGTCGATTTAGCAACCACAAACCCTAAACCAATATAAGTAAAAACTAAAACTATCTTTTCAGTCAGCCATGGTTGTTGTAATGGGTTCATACTCGCAACAACTAACAGCGCGACAGCAGAAACCAATAATAAAGTGTCTATAATGTGACTACCAATAAAAACGAGTTTATTACTGGCTAGTTTCCCCGACATAAAACGAGATACTGTTCTCGTGTAGAACAAAATAATACTCAACAGTGCGAACATCACATGAGTATGTTTGATTGCAATATATTCCATTTAATTAACTACTCTGCTTATCTGGATACTTCACTAAAATCGCCTCTAAGTCGTCAATAATGCTATTAAACACATCCACGAGCTTAGGGTCAAAATGCTTGCCTTTTTGACTATTAATTTCAGCAACAACTTGCTCTAACTCCCAAGCAGGCTTGTAACAACGTCTATGACGAAGTGCATCATAGACATCAGCTAGAGCAACAATTCGACCATAAATATGAATACTCTCACCTTGTTTACCGGCTGGGTAGCCTGAACCATCCCACTTTTCATGGTGATCTTTAGCAATAATCGCCCCTGCATTGACAATTTCACGGCGTGAGTCTTTTAAGATTTCATAACCTTTTTCAGCGTGAGTTTGCATCACTTGCCATTCTTGCTCTTCAAGCTTATCTGGCTTATTTAAAATCGCATCAGGAATACCCACTTTGCCTACATCATGAAGTGGCGAGGCCATACGCACTAATTCTGCATCACGTCTTGGTAAACCATACCCTTCAGCTAGGGCATAACAAATATGCGCAACGCGTTTTACATGATTGCCTGTCTCGGTAGAGCGTTGTTCTAGCGCTTCACTCAATCTGTAAACTAGCTCTTGTTGAGTGTCCTCAACTTCAGCCTGCAGTTGCACATTCTCATAAGCCAGTTGCACATTTTGCGAAAAGATTTCAATTAAATGCTTTTGTGTATCCGTCAGAAAATCAGGAATACCAGACACAAATAACATTGAGCTATGATTAAACTCACTGGTGCAGTAGGCGAACAAATAATTATCTTTGTAAACTATGCTTTTTTCTTGCAAAGCAGTAGAGCAAGCTTGGAGCTGGTCCTGAGTTAGCACTTCAGAAATAGGTTTACCTTCACAAGACTCAAACTCACCACGGCCTGTGAAAACAACCAGCTGTTCAGCATTATGATTTGAGTCATTACTTGCAACCAAAGACGTCGCGTAAATCGCTTCATCGACAGTGCCTAACAAAGAGGTTAACTGCTGAACCACGCCCTTAATAAAATGCTCTAAGGAGTGTGATGAAAAGATGTCTCGTGAAGCGCAAATAATCTTTTCTAAACCTTGACGTGATTGCTCGATGGCTAATATGTCACGATAAGAGCGCAGACTCGACATCACAACTGTAAATAGCTTTTGTGCTGTCAGTTCTGTTTTAGATTTATAATCATTGATATCGTAATTAACAATGACTTGTCTTTCCGGCGCTTGACCCGGTTGACCTGTTCTTAAAATGATACGAATATGATTGTTTTTCGCGGTTTCTCGAATGAACTTAGCAACTTGTAAACCCGCATCATCGGTTTCCATCACCACATCAAGTAAAACAATTGCCGCATCTGGATGCGCTTGAATAACCTTACGCGCTTCTTCACCAGAATATGCACTAATAAACTCTAAACGCTTCTTTTGAAACTCAAAATCACTTAATGCAAGCTTAGTGACCGCATGAACTTCAGGTTCATCATCGACAACAATTACTTTCCAAACGCCATTGCTGTCGGGCTCAACTACATCGTTCGGCTCATCTGAAAACAAAAAATCATCCATACGCGGGGTCCTATTAATACACAGGGCGTTATTATCGCTTGCCTTGCCACTGGGCCATGGTTACTCGATCACAGCCTGCCATATCTTTTATAGTAAGTATATTGCTATACGCCATTTGTGCAAAAAACTCTTGTAATAACAGCGCTTGTTGATAACCATGCTCAATCAGCAAATATCCGTTCGGTGCCAGATATTGCCGCGCTTGCTCAATGATTAGCTTAATATCAGCCATACCATTATCTGGTGCAACTAATGCACTTTTTGGCTCAAAACGGACATCACCTTGGCTTAAATGCTCATCAAGTTCATCAATATACGGCGGATTACTGACAATAAGATCAAATTGTTGATTTGGTACTGCACTGAACCAATCGCTTTGCATAATAGTGACATTATTCATGGCGAGTTTTAGTTGATTTCGCTTTGCAAGCGCAACGGCTTGCTCAGAATAATCGACCGCAGTGACCTGCCAGTTAGGCTGCTCTGAAGCCAGCGATAGCGCAATGGCGCCGGTGCCCGTCCCCAAATCCAGCATTTTTGCATTGGTGGGCAAATCTAAGCTAAGCGCTTTTTCTACTAGGGTCTCGGTATCAGGTCTTGGAATTAACGTCGAGTTATTAACTTCGAGTTCTAAACTCCAAAACTCGCGCACACCGACTAAATGAGCGACCGGGTGGCCTGTTTCTCGTTCTGCGATCAGCTTCTCAAATGTACCAAATTGCACATCAGTAAGTTCGGCTTCAGGCCAAGTAAATAAATAGCTTTTAGGTTTATCAAGCACATGAAGCAATAAAACTTCAGCATCAAGTTTAGGTGAGTCAGAGGTATTTTGAAGAGTTTGGGTTGCCCAAGCGATTGCTTGGGCGACGGTTAGGTTTACCACGATTACTCGTCACCCATTGCTGCTAATAAATCAGCTTGGTGCTCAAGTAATAATGGATCAATCACGGCACCTAGTTCACCGGCTACGATCTCATTCAGACGGTAAAGTGTTAGGTTAATACGGTGATCAGTAATACGACCTTGCGGGTAGTTGTAAGTACGAATACGCTCTGAACGGTCACCACTACCTACTAGGTTACGACGTTCAGATGCTTCAGCTGCCTGTCGTTTTTCGTCTTCAGCTTGTTGGAGGCGAGCACCTAGTACAGAAAGCGCTTTAGCACGGTTTTTGTGCTGAGAACGCTCATCCTGACATTCAACAACCACACCTGTCGGAATGTGCGTAATACGAATTGCAGAGTCTGTTTTGTTAACGTGCTGACCACCGGCACCCGACGCGCGGAAGGTATCTACTTTTAAATCTGCTGGGTTAATTTGAATCGCTTCGGCTTCAGGGATTTCAGCCATCACAGCTACCGTGCATGCCGACGTGTGAACACGGCCTTGAGATTCAGTTTCAGGCACACGTTGAACACGGTGAGCACCTGATTCGAACTTCAATTTACCGTAAACACCTTCACCACTGATGTGCGCGATAACTTCTTTATAACCACCATGCTCACCTTCGTTGGTGCTAACCACTTCAACTTTCCACTTTTGAGTTTCAGCATAACGGCTGTACATACGGAATAAATCACCAGCGAAAATTGCCGCTTCGTCACCACCTGTACCTGCACGCACTTCAAGATAAACATTGTTGTTATCTTTCGGATCTTTTGGCAGCATCAAAATTTGTAGTTCATCTTCAAGGGCTACAATGGCAGCTTTTGCTTCTTTATATTCTTCTTGCGCCATCTCACGCATATCAGGATCTGAGTCCTTAAGCATTTCTTCAGCTGTCGCCACATCGTCTTGGGCTTGCTGGTAAGAAGCAAACGCTTTAACTACGTCTTCAAGTTCTGAGTATTCTTTTGATAAGGCACGGAAACGATTTTGATCGCCAATAACTTCTGGATCACTTAGCATTGCTTGCACTTCTTCATAGCGCTCGGCTAAGGTCTCTAATTTACGATATACAGACTCTTTCATTAATTTACTTTTCCTGCTCGATTCCTAATGTTTGTTTAAGCACGGCCAATTTATCGATATCATCCTCTTGCGCCGCGGCCTGTATTGCCCGTGTTGGTGCGTGAGTTAAACGATTTGTGAGCTTGTTAGCCAATTCAAGCAACACTTTTTCGGCTGATTTGCCTGATTGTAGCTGATTTACAGCCTTTTCTACTAATTCTGTTTTTACTTCTTGCGCCGAGTCTCGATATTGTCGAATAACATCAATTGACCCTTGTGAACGTTGCCACTTGGCAAATTCATGGGTTTTTTGCAGTATGATTTCTTGCGCTTGCTCTGCCGCTTGCTCACGGCTTGCCATGTTTTCGTTGACGATGGCTTGTAAGTCATCAACAGAGTAAAGATAAGCCGCATCTAACTCGCCTACCTGACTTTCAATATCTCGCGGTACCGCAATATCAACAAACAACATTGGCTTATAACGTCGTTGTTTGAGTGCTTGCTCAACCATACCTTTACCGATAATAGGCAACGTACTAGCCGTTGAACTGATGACAATATCAGCGTCATGCAGTTTTTCTGGCAATTGCGCCAATGAAATCACATCAGCTTCAACTTCTTCAGCTAAGTTTTTAGCACGCTCAATTGTTCTATTTGCAACCGTGATGGCTTTTGGGTGCTGTTGATATAAGTGTCTGGCTACCAACTCAATAGTCTCACCTGCACCAATTAGCAGCACTTTGGTTTTATCTAGTTGGCCATAAATGTGTTTAGCTAAGTTAACTGCTGCATAGGCAACAGATACGGCACTGGCACCAATATCCGTTTCAGTTCTTACTTGCTTGGCAACTGAAAAGGTTTTTTGAAATAAACGTTCAAAAGTGGGTAACACACAGTCGTGCTGCTTTGCACTGTTGTAAGACTGTTTGATCTGACCAAGGATCTGCGGCTCGCCCAGTACTAAAGAATCTAAGCCACAAGCTACGCGCATTAAATGATTTATGGCGTCTTGGTTTTGATGAATATAAACATTATCTTCAAGCTGTTCAGTGTCGATACAGTGAAAATCAGCTAACCATTTGAGAAGCGCTTGGGAATTGCTATGCTCAAGGCTACAATACAGCTCAGTTCGGTTACAGGTCGAGACAATCACGGTCTCTTTAAACTGCTCAGAGCTCGCCAATTGCGACAATGCGTTTGATAATTGCTCAGGTGAGAACGCCACTTTTTCGCGTAATTCAACTGATGCTGTTTTGTGATTAATACCAAGTGCGATAATGGTCATAGCTACCAATAAATTGCTCGAGCCCTGCTAGAAAGCCGAGAATTTTATCAAACATCCTGCGAATATGGAAAGGAAGGAACAACATTTGAAACAAATTCATTTGATTTTGCTCATGTTTTTTTTATTTATCAGTGGCTGTGCCCAACGAATAACAGAGCAAGATGCGCCACAGACAGATTGGCGGTCGCAATTAGAGGCACAAAAAAACTGGAAAGCCAGTGGTAAAGTCGCCTTTATTGCGCCCAATGATCGACAATCCGTTAACTTTAATTGGCAACTGAAAGAAAGTCGCCAACATCTAATTTTATCTAGCTTTATTGGCACACAATTACTCGAATTAGTCGAGCATGAAAATCACAGTGAAATGGCCTATCAGGATGAGCAATATATTGATCAAAGTAGCAGTGAATTGATTGCCCGCTTGAGTGGCTTTCAATTACCTTTTGAAAAAGCACCACTTTGGTTAACCGGTGCCATCCGTAGTGACAATAATCAATATGATCCACAATCACGCCTTAAGTCTGCAAAGTGGACAGATGAACAAGGTAAAACATGGCTTATAGACTATCAAAGCTATCAAATGGTTGATGGCTTTTGGGTACCAAAACGAATTTCGCTTACCCAAGATAAATTAAGAATAAAAATTCAACTCAATTCATGGCAGTTTAATAATGAATAACTTGACTCTAACAGCACCAGCTAAACTTAATCTGTTTCTACATATCAATAATCAACGGGAAGACGGCTATCATGAATTAGAGAGCTTGTTTACCTTTTTAGATTTTGGTGACGAATTAGAGTTCAACTTAACGAATGACAACCAAGTTAGTATTATTGGTGATACCAATAATATCAAAACCGAAGACAACCTAATCTTTAAAGCGGCTCAAGCCTTGTTGCCATACAAGCAAACAGAGCAAGGCGTATCGATTGGCTTAAAAAAATGTTTGCCCATGGGCGGTGGTGTTGGTGGTGGCTCATCCGATGCAGCAACGACTTTATTAGCGCTAAATTCATTGTGGCAATGTCACTTAGACCTAAACACCTTGGCAGAAATAGGCTTAACACTTGGTGCGGATGTACCTGTCTTCATCAATGGTAAAACCGCCATTGCACAAGGCGTTGGTGAAAAACTCAATGCAGTTGAGATTGAACATAAATGGTATTGTGTTGTGTTCCCCAACGTTCATATTAGTACGGCAAAAGTCTTCACTCATCCTGATTTACCTAGAAATACCCCTAAACTAACCAGTCAGTGGTTTATGGAAAATACTAGCAACGATTGTGAAGCTCTGGTTAAAAAGCTCTACCCCGAGGTTGAAAAGACCCTGCAGTGGTTGCTAAAATATGGGCCGTCAAGAATGACTGGGACGGGAGCGTGTTGTTTTGTCGAGCTAGACTCTGAACAAAACGCACGGCGTGTACTCTCTGAATTACCCAATGCTTGGCAAGGGTTTATCGCCCCAAGCCATGCTGTATCACTGGCCCATCGCCAGTTAGCGTCATGGCTTAAAGAGTAGAAGTAAAATTGTTTAAGTTAGCCTGTTTTGACAACGTCATTGCATGTTAGTCCAAAAAATTTCAGTGCCTGAGGAACCCTACCGTGCCTGACATGAAGCTCTTCGCTGGTAACGCAACGCCTGAGTTAGCTCAAAAAATTGCGAAACGTTTATTCATCGAGTTAGGTGATGCTGTTGTTGGTCGTTTTAGTGACGGCGAGATCAGTGTTCAAATCAATGAGAATGTACGTGGATCGGATGTTTTCATTATTCAATCAACCTGTGCCCCTACAAACGACAACTTAATGGAACTGATCGTGATGGTTGACGCTTTGCGTCGTGCATCAGCAGGTCGTATCACAGCTGTTATTCCTTACTTCGGTTATGCGCGTCAAGACCGTCGTGTTCGCTCAGCCCGTGTACCAATCACAGCTAAAGTAGTAGCAGACTTCCTTTCAAGCGTTGGTGTTGACCGCGTATTGACTGTAGACCTGCACGCAGAACAAATTCAAGGTTTCTTCGATGTGCCTGTAGACAACGTGTTTGGTAGCCCTGTACTACTTGACGACATGAAGTCTCGTGAATTTGATGATGTTGTGGTTGTATCTCCAGACATTGGTGGTGTTGTACGTGCTCGTGCAATTGCAAAATTACTAAACGATACTGACCTGGCTATCATCGACAAACGTCGTCCGAAAGCAAACGTATCTCAAGTTATGCACATCATTGGTGATGTAGAAGGCCGTGACTGTATCATTGTTGACGACATGATCGACACAGGTGGTACATTATGTAAAGCAGCAGAAGCACTTAAAGAGCATGGCGCTAAACGCGTATTTGCTTATGCAACGCACCCTGTACTTTCTGGTGCTGCGGCAGAAAACCTTCGCAACTCTGTTATTGATGAAGTTATCGTAACTGACTCAATCACGTTAAGTGATGAGCTTCGTTCAATCGATAAAATTAAAGTATTGACCCTTGCAGACATGCTGGCTGAAACAATTCGCCGCATCAGCAACGAAGAGTCAATCTCGGCAATGTTTACACATTAAACGACGCCCACTTTAACAAAAAGCACCTTCGGGTGCTTTTTTTGTTTAATTTACCATCCAGCGGTGGTATAGTAGCGCGCCTTTTTAAGGTAGAGGATTTGGTCGCGAGTCCTCTAATCATTAATTTAACTTTTATTTTGGAGACATCCATGTCTAACGAATTATACACTTTAGAAGCAGAAGTACGTGAAGTTTTAGGTACTGGTGCGAGCCGCCGCCTACGTCACGCTGATAAAGTACCAGCGATCCTTTACGGTGCTGGTAAAGATGCAGTTGCTTTAACGCTTGACCACAACAAAGTAATCAAAGCACAAGAAGATGAAGGTTTCTACACTCACATCCTTACATTAAACATCGGTGGTGAGTCTGTTGAAGCGATCCTTAAAGACATCCAACGTCACCCGTTCAAGCCTAAAGTAACTCACTTAGACTTCCAACGTGTTGACGCTGCTCACAAGATCCACACTAAGGTTCCTGTACACTTCATCAACGAAGAAGCTGCTGCGAAAGGTGGTAACACTATCGCTCACCACGTAACTGAAATCGAAATCACTTGTTTACCAGCTCAACTTCCTGAGTTCGTAGAAGTAGACGTAGCTGCAATCGAAGTTGGTGCAACTGTACACCTTTCTGACGTAGCTCTACCTGCAGGTGTTGTTTCAGTAGAACTAGCTAAAGGTGCAGACCACGACCAAGCAGTTGTTACTGTAAACGCTCCTAAAGGCGCTGCTTCTGAAGAAGCTGAAGAAGCTGCAGAATAATTTCTAAGGTGTTAGCACCTTGAATACTATTCAAATGCTTGTGGGCCTGGCTAATCCAGGCCCCGAATATGCTCAAACCCGTCATAATGCCGGTGCGTGGTTCATCGAAGAACTGGCAAAACGCTACAATTGCATCCTCAAACCTGACTCAAAGCATCACGGCCTTACTGGCAAAGTCATAATCAACAACCAAGAATTCAAACTGCTTATTCCTACAACTTATATGAATTTAAGTGGTAAAGCGGTATCAAGCCTTGCTAATTTTTATAAAATCCCAGCTGAAAATATTTTAGTTGCCCATGACGAAATGGACATGGAACCGGGGATCGCCAAAATTAAAAAAGGCGGTGGTCACGGTGGTCACAATGGCTTGAAAGACATTATTGCTAAAATGGGCAATAACAAAGAATTTATGCGTTTACGTGTTGGTATTGGTCACCCTGGTCACAGAGATAAAGTAACAGGCTGGGTTTTAGGTAAAGCACCTCAAGCTGACCAAGAAAAAATCGACGCTGTGGTTGATGAAGCTGTTCGCTGTATGGAAATTTTAGCAAAAGACGGTGTGTTAAAAGCACAAAACAGACTACATTCATTTAAGCCGTAAAATCGCTTACGGCAACAATTTGATTAACTGAAGGTTCAAAATTATGGGTTTTAAATGTGGCATTGTAGGTTTACCTAACGTTGGTAAATCAACCCTATTTAATGCATTAACTAAAGCGGGAATTGAAGCCGCAAACTTTCCGTTTTGTACAATCGAACCAAACACAGGCGTTGTTGCCGTGCCAGATCCGCGTTTAGACCAACTGGCTGAGATTGTTAACCCTCAAAAAACAATCGCAACAACCATGGAGTTCGTTGATATTGCGGGTCTTGTAAAAGGCGCGTCAAAAGGTGAAGGTTTAGGTAACCAATTCCTTGCTAATATTCGTGAAACAGATGCCATTGGACATGTCGTTCGTTGTTTTGAAGATGAAAACATTGTTCACGTGTCTGGCCAAGTAAATCCGGCTGATGATATTGATGTTATCAACACTGAACTTGTTTTAGCAGACATGGAAGCTGCGGATCGTGCAGCTCAACGTAATGTTAAAAAAGCGAAAGGCGGCGATAAAGAAGCTAAATTCCAGAACGAAGTACTAGAAAAAGTGAAAGCCCATTTAGATGAAGGCTTAACACTGCGTTCTTTAGAGCTTAGTAAAGAAGAACTCGCTGCTATTAAGCCGCTTAACTTCTTAACAATTAAACCAACCATGTATATTGCGAACGTTACAGAAGATGGTTTTGAAAATAACCCATTCTTAGAGCAAGTTCGTGAGATTGCTGCAAACGAAGATGCAGTTGTGATCCCTGTGTGTGCAGCAATTGAATCTGAGCTTTCAGAGCTAGAAGAAGAAGATAAGTTAGAGTTTATGGCTGATCTTGGTCTTGAAGAGCCAGGTCTTAACCTTGTGATCCGTGGTGGTTACGAGCTACTTAAATTGCAGACTTACTTCACTGCTGGTGTAAAAGAAGTACGTGCATGGACTATCCCTGTAGGTGCAACTGCGCCACAAGCTGCAGGTAAAATCCACACAGACTTCGAACGTGGCTTTATTCGTGCGCAAACAATTGGTTTTGATGATTACATCGAATTCAAAGGCGAAAGCGGTGCGAAAGACGCAGGTAAAATGCGCCAAGAAGGTAAAGAATACATTGTTAAAGATGGCGACGTGATGAACTTCCTGTTCAACGTTTAATCGCTTTAACTGAGTGTTTTGAAAAGGAGACTTGATGTCTCCTTTTTTATTTTCTAAAAACAGCTCACTTTTTATCTTTTTATGGTTCATATTCAGCCATTTCGCGCAATTAATCCGCAAAAGAACTTTAATGACAACTTTTTTGCAAAAAAGGTGTTGACGAGTTTGGAGCATATCAGCATAATACGCCCCGCACCAGCGATGGTGACACACTAAAAAGAGATGGCTATGTAGCTCAGCTGGTTAGAGCACATCACTCATAATGATGGGGTCCCCTGTTCAAATCAGGGCATAGCCACCATGCTTTTAGAGTTGATTAGCAACTATAAAACTAACTACCCTGTAGTGCGGAAGTGGCGGAATTGGTAGACGCGCTGGATTTAGGTTCCAGTATCTTCGGATGTGAGAGTTCAAGTCTCTCCTTCCGCACCATGTTCTCGATTAGAACTAAAACAATCAACTACCTTAGTTGGAGTATCGCCAAGCGGTAAGGGCAGAAGAGAGAGGTTTTGACCCCTCACTCATTTATCCCCCAGATTCAAATCCTGGTTCAACAAAGATTTGAAGTTTTCGTTGGAGTATCGCCAAGCGGTAAGGCAGCGGGTTTTGATCCCGCCATTCCCAGGTTCAAATCCTGGTACTCCAGCCAAATGGCTATGTAGCTCAGCTGGTTAGAGCACATCACTCATAATGATGGGGTCCCCTGTTCAAATCAGGGCATAGCCACCATTTTCTTTTAAAGAAAATATGCGGAAGTGGCGGAATTGGTAGACGCGCTGGATTTAGGTTCCAGTATCTTCGGATGTGAGAGTTCAAGTCTCTCCTTCCGCACCATGTTCTTGATTAGAACTAAAATAATCAAACTACCTTTAGTTGGAGTATCGCCAAGCGGTAAGGCAGCGGGTTTTGATCCCGCCATTCCCAGGTTCAAATCCTGGTACTCCAGCCAACATTGCGGAAGTGGCGGAATTGGTAGACGCGCTGGATTTAGGTTCCAGTATCTTCGGATGTGAGAGTTCAAGTCTCTCCTTCCGCACCATGTTCTTGATTAGAACTAAAATAATCAAACTACCTTTAGTTGGAGTATCGCCAAGCGGTAAGGCAGCGGGTTTTGATCCCGCCATTCCCAGGTTCAAATCCTGGTACTCCAGCCAACTTTCTGAAGTTGAGGAATTGGCAGTGGTCTTGAAATAGACGCTGTATTTAAGTTCCAAGATACTCCAGATAAAAATGCGGAAGTGGCGGAATTGGTAGACGCGCTGGATTTAGGTTCCAGTATCTTCGGATGTGAGAGTTCAAGTCTCTCCTTCCGCACCATGTTCTTGTAAGTTTGAACGAAAATAACTTATCTTATCCTTGATGTTGGAGTATCGCCAAGCGGTAAGGACAGAAGAGAGAGGTTCTGATCCCTCACTCATTCATCCCCAGATTTAAGTCCTGAGACCAGCAGAAAGTTAAAATTTTGTTGGAGTATCGCCAAGCGGTAAGGCAGCGGGTTTTGATCCCGCCATTCCCAGGTTCAAATCCTGGTACTCCAGCCAATCTCTTACGAGAAAAAACATTGCGGAAGTGGCGGAATTGGTAGACGCGCTGGATTTAGGTTCCAGTATCTTCGGATGTGAGAGTTCAAGTCTCTCCTTCCGCACCATGTTTTCTAAAATTATCTAATCACCCTACCTTATAAATAAATCATCTATAATTTCCCAGTCTAAGTTTTATATCATTTTTCTCGCATACTTTTTTACACGCACAAAAAAAGCGAACCTTAGTCCGCTTCAATCAAAGAAATTTACTGATTAAAAATCACCGCCCATCGCATGCTTTAACACTTGCTTCTTTAGCACACCTGCATTGTCAGCCACTTTTAATGCTAAATTGCGCAGGTGCTTTAATGGTTTTATGTCATTCGAGAAACCAAAGTAACACGCATCCATCATGCTCATCATCGCCAAATTATCTAAACGACGTTTTTTTTCATATTTATGCAAAGCTAAAGGACAGCCAAAATCGTCTGTCGATTCTAATGCTTCGGCTAGCGCAGCGACGTCTTTAAAGCCTAGGTTAACCCCCTGACCTGCTAATGGGTTGATCGTATGGGCTGCATCCCCCACAAGTACAACTCTACCTTGTGAATAAGTATTAGCATGTTGCCTAGCAAGCGGAAACACCGCCTTTTCTTCAACACTAAAATCGCCAGGCAACGCAAAGAAGTTTGACTGAATTTCAGCTTTTAATTGTTCATTTGATAGTTGCTTCAATCGAGCAAGCTCAGCGCTATCATGATACCAAATTAAATTGGCATACGGTGCGTGCATAGGCAGAAACGCAATTGGGCCAGTCTGTTTAAATTGCTGCCATGTTTTTGTTTGCTGCGGAGCATCAATTTTGATTAGTACACCCATACAACTTTGTTGATATTGCCAGCCTGTAACACCTATTCCAACTAAATGCCTTACCTGTGAGCGACCACCATCAGCGGCAACAAGTAAATCGGCGGTATGACTTTTGTTTTTATAGTGCAGTGTAACGGTATCATCAGATTGCTCTATGCTCATTGGTAAACCATCAACTTGCTCAACTTGTATTTGCCATTGCTCAAATTGCGCCCATAAACTAGCTTGCGTTAAGCTGTTTTCGATAAGATGCCCAAGGTGACTTGTGCCAACTTCTTCACTATCAAATAACAGTGAGTTTTGTACTGACTCGTAGGCTTCTAGTTGGGTATAAGGGGCAATTCTATTTTCTCTGAGTAAAGGCATTGCCCCTAAGTCATCAAGTAAAGCTTCTGAAAAGCGGTTAATGGCAGAGATTCGAATATCAATTTTTTCACTCGCAAGCACCGCAAGAGGGTCGATACACTGTTGCTCCAAAACTGTTACCGACGCGCCCTGTTTGGCTAGCTTAATTGCTGTAGCTGCACCGACCATGCCGCCACCGACTATAACCACCTTGTTTTTCATCTATTTTGCCTCTTAAAAACAATGTCGACATTGTACAGCAAGCCACGCTAATTTGTCTGACTGTAATGCGCAAAATACGTTTCAATTTGATCACGCTTTGCAAAGTTAAAAACTATACTTGGCTAGATGTGCTTGGTCATATAAAATACGCGTCCTTTAAGTTGTGCGTATACTTTTTAGGTCTAAGCAAGTGGCCTAAATCAGAGTCCGAATTGAAAACGAGGCAATATTTCAATGAGTAAAAAATTGCATATTAAAACCTGGGGTTGTCAGATGAACGAGTACGACTCGCAGAAGATGGCTGACCTGTTAGATGCAACCAATGGTTATGAAGTAACCGAAGAAGCTGAACAAGCTGATGTAATCTTACTCAACACCTGTTCAATTCGTGAAAAAGCACAAGAAAAAGTGTTCCATCAACTGGGTCGCTGGAAGTTATTAAAAGATGACAACCCAGATCTAGTTATTGGTGTGGGTGGTTGTGTAGCTTCACAAGAAGGTGACACGATTCGTCAACGCGCACCGTTTGTTGATATCGTATTCGGCCCGCAAACATTGCACCGTTTACCTGAGATGATCAAGCAAGTACAAAGTAAGCAAGGTGCGGTTGTTGATATTTCATTCCCTGAAATCGAAAAGTTTGACCGTCTTCCTGAGCCTAAAGCGGAAGGCCCTACGGCATTCGTTTCTATTATGGAAGGCTGTTCTAAATACTGTACTTTCTGTGTTGTACCTTACACGCGAGGTGAAGAAGTAAGCCGTCCGTTAGATGATGTATTACTAGAAGTTGCACAACTTGCTGAGCAAGGTGTACGTGAAGTTAACCTACTTGGCCAAAACGTAAATGCATTCCGCGGTGAAATGCACGATGGTGAAATCTGTTACTTCTCAGATCTACTACGTTACGTTGCTGCCATTGATGGTATTGACCGCATTCGATATACCACATCTCACCCAGTTGAATTCACGCCAGACATCATTGAAGCGTACGCGGATGTACCAGAGCTGGTAGACCACTTACACTTACCAGTACAAAGTGGCTCTGACCGTGTTCTTAATCTTATGAAACGTGGTCATACTGCTTTAGAGTACAAATCAACCATTCGTAAGCTTCGTAAGATCCGTCCTAACCTGTCAATGTCTTCAGACTTTATCATTGGTTTCCCAGGTGAAACGAACGCTGACTTTGAAGCAACAATGAATCTGATCAATGACATTGGTTTTGATATGAGCTTCAGCTTTATCTATTCAGCGCGCCCAGGCACGCCTGCGGCAGATTTACCTGATGATGTTTCTGAGCAAGAGAAAAAAGAGCGTCTATACATTCTTCAAAACCGTATCAACCAAATGTCTCAAGACATCAGCCGTAAGATGTACGATACTGAACAGCGTATTTTGGTTGAAGGTCCATCGAAGAAAAACCCAATGGAACTGCGCGGTCGTACCGAAAACAACCGTGTTGTGAACTTTGAAGGTCCGCATTCAGTGATCGGTCAGTTCGTTGATGTACGTATTACCGAAGCTTTACCTAACTCTTTACGTGGTGAGCTAATTCGTACAGAATCAGAAATGAATTTAAGGAAAGATGTTGCACCTGCCGATATTTTAAATCGTGCGCCGTCGGAACCCGAAGCCGATGAGTTAGGTGTTGCAACCTTTACACCTTAGTTAAATACAGATTGCGCCAGCACTTTTGCTGGCGCGGTTGTTACAGGAAGCAATTTTGAGCAGTCAACTAAAGAATATTGAGTTTTATTTAGAGCCCGCCGACAACGTTCGCCTTTCATCACTTTGCGGCCCTTTTGACGAGAATTTAAAACAAATAGAACGTCGCCTTGGGGTTGAAATCACGCACAGAGACAACTGGTTTAAAGTGACTGGACAACCTGTTCAAGCTAAAGCCGCTACCGATATCTTAAAAGGTTTATACATTGATACTCAGCCTGTGCGTGGCGAAGTAAATGAAATTGAACCTGATAACGTGCACTTAGCGATCACTGAAGCTAATTGCCTTGAGCAAGATGCACCGAGTGTATGGAACGAAGAAGTTTATATTAAAACCCGCCGTGGTGTGATTAAGCCTCGAAATCCGAATCAGAGTCAGTATGTGGCTAATATTCTTCGTCATGATATCAGTTTTGGTATTGGTCCTGCAGGTACTGGTAAAACCTACCTTGCAGTTGCTGCTGCTGTTGATGCACTAGAACGTCAAGAAATTCGCCGCATCTTATTAACTCGCCCTGCGGTTGAAGCAGGTGAAAAACTTGGTTTCTTACCTGGCGATTTAACACAAAAAATCGACCCATACCTGCGACCACTCTACGACGCATTGTTTGAAATGCTTGGCTTTGAAAAAGTTGAACGCTTAATTGAAAAGAATGTCATAGAAGTAGCGCCGCTTGCCTATATGCGTGGTCGAACGCTTAATGATGCCTTTATCATTCTGGATGAGAGCCAAAACACCACCACAGAACAAATGAAAATGTTCTTAACGCGTATCGGCTTTAATTCAAAGGCAGTCATCACAGGTGACATTACGCAAGTTGATTTACCTCGTGGTGCGCGCTCTGGCCTTCGTCATGCCATTGAAGTACTGAGTGATGTCGATGAGATTTCATTTAATTTCTTCAAGTCACATGATGTTGTTCGTCACCCTGTTGTGGCACGTATTGTTGAAGCATACGAGAAGAAAGAAGAATCTGAGCGAAAAGAAAAGGCTGAAAAAGAGCGCCTTCGCAAAGAAGCGAAAGCGAACCAAGCTGAGTAACAGACATGAGCGTTGAATTAGATTTACAAGTTGCCTGTGAATTTGAAGATTTACCTTCACATGAACAGTTTGAATTATGGGCTGACAAAGCCCTATCTGCGTATCGTGAACATGCCGAGTTAACGATACGTATTGCTGATGAAGCTGAAAGCCAAGAGCTTAATAGCCAGTATCGTGGCAAAGACAAGCCGACTAACGTGCTATCTTTTCCATTTGATGCGCCACCAGGCATCGAACTCCCTCTTGTTGGCGACTTAATTATTTGCCCACAAGTGGTGAAAGCAGAGTCTATAGAACAAGAAAAAAGCTTTCATGAGCACTTTGCTCATATGACAATTCATGGTTGCTTGCATTTACTTGGATTTGACCATATAAATGAACAAGACGCCATTGAGATGGAAGGCATCGAAAAAACATTATTAGCCGAATTGGGCATAGACGATCCATATCGTGATGATGCTTACTAAGTTCGACTAACAAAATTTTATTTAATTGGAGATATAAAAAGAAATGAGCGACGATAACTCGCAAAGTAGTCAGGGTTCTGCTGGCAAAAGCTGGCTAGGACGCATTACCCAGATGCTGCAAGGAGAACCCCAAAATAAAGAAGAGCTGGTTGAAGTCATCGCTGATGCGCAAGAGCGTGCACTCATCGATCCTGAGACAAAAGACATGATGGAAGGCGTACTAAGCGTCTCTGAACTTAAAGTTCGAGATATCATGATCCCTCGCTCACAAATGATTACTTTAGATGTAGATGAGTCTCTAGAGCATCAACTACCGATTATGGTTGAATCATCACACTCTCGCTTTCCAGTGATCTGTGAAGACAAAGACCATGTTGAAGGTATTTTACTGGCTAAAGACTTATTGCCGCTGATTTTGGATAAATCTGATGCCTTACCGGCATTAAGAGAATATCTTCGCCCTGCTATCGTGGTACCTGAGAGTAAACGTGTTGACACTTTGCTTAATGAGTTTCGACAAAAGCGTTACCATATGGCTATTGTTATCGATGAATATGGCGGCGTTTCAGGTTTAGTAACCATCGAAGACATTTTAGAAACCATCGTTGGTGAAATTGAAGATGAGCATGATGACGATGAAGAGCACGATGATATTCGTCAGTTGTCAAAGCATGTATTTACAGTGCAGGCGTTAACGCCTCTTGATGAATTTAATTCGTTTTTTAATACTGATTACGATACACAAGAAGCCGATACCATCGGTGGTATTATTCTTCATGCCTTTGGTCATATGCCAAGTCGTGGTGAAACAATCGACATCGAACCGCTACAGTTTAAAGTCACTAACTCTGATAATCGTCGTATTATTCAACTTCAAGTAACAGTACCAAAGACCGAAACTACCGAAGATCACGTTGAGTAAGGTGTTTTCCCTCTTTTCTAACAAACATGCTTGGCTTGCATTTTTTGCAGGCCTTGCCATGACTTTTAGCTATGCACCGTTTAGCCTATGGCCCATCGCTATTTTTGCACTCGTTGCCGCTTGCTACGTAACAGATAAACAGTCTGCCCGAAGCGCAGCCAAATATGGCTTTGCTTTTGGTTTTGGCTGGTTTGCACTTGGTATAAGCTGGGTGCATGTCTCTATAGCTCAGTTCGGTGGATTACCTTTACCAGTTTCTTTGTTACTGATGGGGTTGCTGTGTGCCTACTTAGCAATTTACCCTGCGCTGGCCTTTGCATTTGCCGCTAGGTTCAGCC
Organism: Pseudoalteromonas sp. AWM4_233; assembly: GCF_056158285.1. Taxonomy (NCBI): domain Bacteria; kingdom Pseudomonadati; phylum Pseudomonadota; class Gammaproteobacteria; order Alteromonadales; family Pseudoalteromonadaceae; genus Pseudoalteromonas; species Pseudoalteromonas sp. AWM4_233. The sequence goes on from NZ_JBSWSZ010000001.1 coordinate 2,995,075, forward strand.
AAAGCGCGTGGCAAAGGATCGCATTGTTAATAGCCGGCTTTGCTATTGCAGAGTTTTTACGTGGTAAATTATTAACTGGCTTTCCATGGCTCAGTTTTGGTTATGCATTTACTGATTCACCACTTAATATCTTTGCGCCTGTAATTGGCGAGTTTGGCTTAACTTTACTGGCTGTGTTTCTTGCTAGTAGCATTTATTACAGCTTTAAAGCAAAACATACTTCTTTTTCGCTTTCAGCAATTGCCACTCTGATCTGTTTATATCTCATTAGTAGCTTCACAGTTTCTACTTCGCACTCTGATAAGCGCATTTCAACTTTGCTTGTACAAGGCAACATCCAACAGAGTTTGCGCTGGGAGCCAGAACAGTTTTGGCCAACCATGTCAAAATACCGAGATATGACCCGGGTTGAATGGCACGACACAGACCTCGTCGTCTGGCCTGAAGCGGCCATTCCCGAAATAGAAGATATGGCAACACCATTTTTAGAAGGCCTAGACAAGGCTGCCGCATTTAACAATACCGCAGTCATCACTGGTATCCCTGATTACCAGTTTGATACCAAAGCGGTCTACAACACGCTTATTGTTTTAGGTAAGAAATACCCAGACTCGAGTGAAGGCCACTACAACTACTTACATTCAAATAGGTACCAAAAACATCAACTTCTGCCTATTGGTGAATTTGTGCCATTTGAAGATATTCTCAGACCGTTAGCCCCTTTGTTTAACCTTGCCATGTCTTCTTTTTCTCGAGGTGAGCGCGTGCAAAACAACCTCATTGCTAATGGCTTACATATTCTGCCTGCTATTTGCTACGAAATCGTATTTAGCAATTTGGTTAGAGATAACTTCACAGAGCAATCTGATATTCTCTTTACAGTCAGTAATGACGCTTGGTTTGGAGATTCTCATGGCCCCCATCAGCATATGCAAATTGCTCGAATGCGCGCCCTAGAACTGCAAAGACCGCTTGTTCGCGTGACCAATAACGGTATTACAGGCGTCTATGACCCCATCTCTCAAACTGAGCAAACAATACCGCAATTTGAAGCGACAGTACTCAAGACTGACTTACAGCTTATTAAAGGGTTGAGTCCTTTTAGTAAATATGGCCATTTACCTATCTGGATTTTGGTCGGGTTTTTATCTATTTGTGTCTTTTTACCACGTTTGAAAACAAACATAGCAAACAAACTTGAAAGGAACTTTTTCTAAAGTACATCATACCATTCCTCAAAATAGATCGTTTAATTAAGAGGGTTAGTATCACATAATAAAGGCGGCTAATGAGCCGCCTTTGAGTTAGGGCTTTGCAAGAGCTTTAAAGCTTTAATCTCACACCAAGCTTGTTTAAGCCATTCACAGCAAACATCATCATCACTGCAAACCCTAGACTCCATAGAATACCGATTACGCCACTACTCATAAACTCAGGTCTTGCTGGAATTGATAGTAGCTGTAAGGCTGCAATTAAAATATAGGGCAAGATATAAATTAATAATGGGTTATTTGCCGCTGGTTCAAATACCTTGCACCAATCAGTCTGTGCCTTTAACTCAACGATATAATAAATAGCACCAAAGATCAGTGCACAGAAGAAGATACTCATGAATGCCCAACTTGGCGTTGCCCATATCTTTGAAACTGGCCAATGCCACCAGCTCAACAAGGTAAGTGCGCCACTAACAAATACAAAAGCAAAATAGTTGAACCACTTTTTGTCAGTTAATTTAGCGTGATAAAAAATTAAGCTCATCACCACACCTGCTAACACTATCGTCGCATGGGTATGGTTTCGGTTATCTTCGACAAGTCGGTCTAGAACACCGTTAATACCGCTTAAGTGTTCTATAACAAAATATAACGCGACAAATACAAGACTGGCTACAATTAATTTAATGACATCTTGTTTAGTAAATAAATAAACTGCCACACTAAAAATAAACGCCCAGCCGATTAAACCTAGGATCCCCCACCACTGAGGTGTCATACCACCGTAAGGGCCTTCATAAATATACGCCAGCACAATAAGGCCAAGTATGCCTAAATATTTACAGCCTTTGACTAATACACTTGAAAGGTGCTTTGGATAGTGACTCCATATGAGTAGTACACTGGCATACATCAACAAAGTCCAAAGCGGCATAGATATCAGCATTTTGCTTTCGTCATAACCATATATGGTGTTCACCATAAACAAGCCGATTACAATTAATCCAAGCGCTCTGAAGGCTGCATCAACTAATAAACGTTTTGAGCTCGCTCCTTTTGCAGCTTTTGCTTGTGTTGAAAATGGAATAGACATGCCCACAATAAATAAGAAAGCTGGGAATACTAAATCTACAAAAGTCATGGCGTTCGCATCGGCAGGCATATGCGTCATCCAAGCAGGAATGTTTTTAATTGCGGCAAGTTCGTTTACAAATACCATGGTGAGGATCGTCAAACCACGGAAAACATCGATAGCCAGAATGCGACGGTTTGGTAAGCTGTACTCGGTCATTTATTTCTCTCTTATCAATAGCCGCTCAAAGCTACCTAAAGCAAAACAAAGCTGCAATTAAACACTACAAATCGCAAATAAAATAAACCGAAAATGATGAATCGTTTGATAAATTAGTTGAAGGCTTTTCAAGTACCTATGGAGAGTAAATGACACAATAGCAGAAAACCTAATCAATAAGCACTTGAGTAGAGTATTAGATAGAATAAGATTCAATGAATACAGATAAATCTCATTTTCTTATGATGACAAATGAGATTTATCTTTTTATTCAGTCACTACACTGTGAGTATGCATGATAGATTTTCATTCAGTAATATTTGAGTTAAGCCAGAAAAATATAACTGATCATAACGATAACTGAGACCGCCATAAAACGCGTATCAAAATCACGCATTCTTTTGGTTAATAAATGCAATCGCTTATCCTGAGTTTTACTTAACTCTCCAAATTTCAGGGACTCTTCAAGGGCAATCACAAACAAATTATTGACCCCTATTTTCATTTTGTCTTTTGATAATCTAGCCAAGATATCGGGGTAGGTTTCGCCAACATATACTTTTATTTCATTGACATGCTTAGCTCTGAAATAAACAAAAAGTACCATTAATGCAGTGATAACAAGACCCATATACATATTCTCTCCTTACATTATGTATAAAAAAGGAGGCTTAGCCCCCTTTCATGTTTCTAAAATGAGACTAACTTTACGACTCTATTTTTAAAAGCTCAACTTCAAAAATCAACAGTGAGCCTGCTGGGATCTTACCGGCTGCACGGTCTCCATAACCTAACTCAGGACTGATATAAAATTTAAACTTACTGCCTTCAGTCATTAGCTGTACACCTTCAGTCCAACCTGGAATAACCTGGTTTAAGCCAAAGCTGATCGGGCTATTTCGCTCTACTGAGCTATCAAATACGGTGCCATCAGCAAGTGTGCCATGGTAATGTACTTTTACTTTACTGGTGGCAGAAGGCTTTGCATCTCCCTCCCCCTGTGTAAGCACTTCGTACTGTAAGCCAGAATCAGTTGTTACCACAGTATCTTTTTTTGCATTTTCTGCCAAAAACTCAGCCGCTTTAATACGATTCTCTCCTGCAGCCGCTTTGTTCTTTTGCGACGCACGAGAAAATAGTGCCACCAAAATCACGATGACAATCACTAAAATTACATTGGTTGTAGACACGCTACTTACTCCTTATCTTGTTCTGTTTCTTCTTTTTCATTATCGCCACTGACCACATCAGCAATTTGCTGTAATCGAGCCAGTGTTAGCGCATTAATAGAGCCCTCAGGGTATTCCCCGTCGACTAGCTCTCCAGCGTCATGATTCATCAATAAGCTCAATGCTTCATCCACGTTTGAAACTGCATAAATATGGAAACGGCCACGCTCTACTTCTTGTAACACTTCGTCATCTAAAACTAAGTTAACGCGGTTAGACTGAGGAATAATCACGCCTTGCTGACCAGTTAACCCACGCATTTTACAAAGCTTAAAGAAGCCTTCTATTTTTTCGTTTACGCCACCAATCGCCTGCACTTCGCCATGCTGATTAATTGAGCCTGTCAACGCTAACGACTGGTTAATGGGTAGTTGAGTGATAGCTGAGATTAAGCCGCATAATTCAGCAAGCGAGGCACTATCGCCGTCGATATAGCCATAACTTTGTTCAATCGCAATATTGGCACTGAGTGTTAAGCTAAAGTTTTGTGCATACTTGTTACCTAAATAACCCGTTAATAACATCACGCCTTTAGAATGAATTGACTTACCTAAGTCGGCTTCACGCTCGACGTCAATGACGCCATCTGAACCTGCATATACCGTAGCAGTAATGCGCGCTGGTGTACCAAATGCCGTGTCACCAATATGTAATACCGTCAGACCATTGATTTTAGCAATCGCTTCACCGTCAGTTTCGATCAATGTGTGGCCTTCTTTAATATCACTTAGCATATTTTCACTAAGTTGACCGGTGCGATACTGCTTGCCTGCAATGGCTTCATCGATGTGCTCTGCGGTAACCTCAGTCACATTGTCTTGTTTTGCATAAAAGCTTGCTTCTGCAACTAACTCGAGAACATCTGCAAATCGTGCTGACAGCTTGGTATGGTGCTCTGCTTGGCGATAGCTAAACTTGAGCAAACGCGCAAGACCGCACGCTGAAATACCACAGTTTAAAGTTTTATCGCAGTATTCAAGCACTTTAGTAATGAACTGATATTGAAGTTTATCACTGCTTGGCAGGTAGTAATCAAAATCAGCCAATACTCTAAATAGCTCAGCAAACTCTTCGTCGTAATCACTGATGGCGTAATATAAATCACGTGAGCCCAACAAGATGATCTTCACATCAAGTGGAATTAACTGAGGGCGAAGCGTGAAACTGCTACCTACTGAGCTATCTTGATACGGCAAATCATTCTTTATTTGGTGAGTTTTAAGTGATAGTTTTAGGCCATCCCACACTTGCGAGTTAGCCAAGACTTTATCGGCATCCATGATCAGATAACCACCATTGGCCTTATGTAACGCACCCGGTTGGATTGAGCGATAACTGGTGATTAAGTTGCCTTGTGAAGTAGCGTATTCAACCTTTCCAAAAATATTGCCAAAAGTTGGGTTTGGCTCGTACACCACAGGTGCAGCCTCTCCATCTTTATATTCAACCAGAATATTAGGCGCAAAGAAGTCATTCAGCATGCCGCGGTGATCAAACTCTTCTTTATTTTCCTCGCTGCCGCTGTCATCAAGCCACTCTAGCACCGCATCAACAATTTCAATGCGGACATCTTTCAGATAACGAATGACACCAATGTGGCTGGCATACTTAAGTTCTAGTTTCTTCAGTAAAGGCTTAGTGGCGGTTTCAACCGTTTGCTTCTTTAAGTTTCTCAGCTTTTCTGATGATTCACGTTTCCAACGTGGTAGCTCAATTAAAGCTTCAATCAGATCATCTTCTAGCTTATCAATGGCATCAAAAAAGTGTTCTTGCACTTTCTCATCAAGTGCAGCAAATTCAGCATCATCTAATTGTTTGCCATCGATCACTGGCGCAAAGGCCACCTGATTACTTTCTTCTATCAGCGCCACACTTTTTTTAGCGGCAAGTTCTGCCACTGCGGTAATGGCAGCGTCATATTTGTTATCGAATTCTTTATCGATGGACTTCTTTTTGCGTTGATAACCCGGGTTATCGAATGCTGCAGGAAAAGTATCAGCGACTTCATCTAGAAACTCATCCATGTCATCAGCAAGCTCTTTGCTCTGACCTGGCTGCATAAATAGCGCGATAGGTTTACGGTGATCGTCGTAGTTATTGACGTACAACCACTCATTTGGCGTTGATTTAGTTTTACTGTGAGCTTCTAACTTGTCTTTTACCATGGTAAAACGGCCTAATGCCGCTTCGCCCATTACAAAAGTGTTATAACCAGGCAAATCCATACCCAGTGAGAAATCTAAAGCACTTTGGGCGCGTTGCTGACCAATAAATGTCAACGCTTCAGGATAAGGATTGCGCATGCATGACTCAACATGCGCAAGAGAAACAGTTGGCGCTAAGGCCTCAATAGGTAAAGGTGCTATCTTATTTGTCATTCCTAACTTCTTTTTATTATCTAACCCAATTGGCTAGACTATGGAGACAATGCTTTTCGGCTGAATTCTTGGTGCTCACATTGGCTACATGCTTTAATTTCAGAGGCATAAAGTACATCTGTAGTATGATGACAATTTTTACATACTAATTGCCCCATGGCTATCCATTCGCCCGCTTTGTAAACCCCATCATGCTCAAAATCTTTTAATAAAGCCTGCCATTCTAGCTGTGTGCGGTCTTCAAGCTGTGCCAACTCAAATAGCACACCCGCCTTTAATTCTTGCCAAGCAATATCATCAGTGTCTTTATAGTCATCTTCTAAATGTTTTAAATCTCGCTTGAGATAGTGGCTGTAGTTTTTTACCTTCTCTTCGCCGAGCTCTTTTAGCTTACCTTGGCTTTCAATAAATTTATTAATTAAGTCTTCAAGCTCATGCTCTTTTATATCTTTCAGCCAATGCGCAAAATCATCTAACCACTTTTTATACTCCGCCATGGCAGACTCCATTTTTCAGTAAACTTTCTATAACTATAGTCTAGTGGTAAAAAAGTGATATTTTGCTGCCTTGTAAGCACCACAAAATGCACCTCTATGGCTGTGATTCGCTCAGTTTTTGGGGTATGCTATCGAACAATTTTTTATTAATTTGCAAGAAGTCTGGAAACATAGATGCAAGAGCAATATAACCCGCAAGACATTGAGTCAAAAGTCCAACAGTATTGGGAAGAAAACAAGACGTTTAAAGTCGTAGAAGACGAGAGCAAAGAGAAGTATTACTGTCTCTCTATGTTCCCTTACCCAAGTGGTCGACTGCATATGGGTCACGTGCGTAACTACACCATTGGTGATGTGGTATCTCGTTTCCAGCGCTTACAAGGCAAAAACGTTATGCAACCTATGGGTTGGGATGCGTTTGGTCTACCTGCAGAAAACGCGGCGATCAAAAACAACACAGCGCCTGCTAAGTGGACATACGAAAACATTGATTACATGCGCGGTCAGCTAAAACAGCTTGGTTTTGGTTATGACTGGGATCGTGAAATCGCAACATGTCACCCAGAATATTACAAATGGGAACAGTGGTTCTTCACTAAGCTTTACGAGAAAGGCTTAGTTTACAAGAAAATGTCTACCGTAAACTGGGATCCAGTTGACCAAACAGTACTGGCTAACGAGCAGGTGATTGACGGTCGCGGTTGGCGTTCTGGCGCGCTCGTAGAGCAAAAAGAAATTCCTCAGTGGTTCATCAAGATTACTGATTACGCTCAAGAGCTATTAGATGATTTAGACAAGCTTGAGCATTGGCCTGAGCAAGTTAAAACCATGCAGCGTAACTGGATTGGTCGCTCTGAAGGTTTAGAAATCGATTTCAAACGTGCTGATAATGGCGAAACTTTCACAGTTTACACTACTCGCCCTGACACTTTCATGGGTGTGACTTACGTTGGTGTTGCTGCTGGTCACCCGATTGCGTTAGAAGCTGCTAAGAATAACCCTGAAGTTGCTGCATTTGTTGAAGAATGTAAGAACACCAAAGTTGCTGAAGCTGATATGGCAACGATGGAGAAAAAAGGCATCGACACAGGCTTTAAAGCAATCCATCCATTAACTGGTGAAGAAGTACCTGTATGGGCTGCAAACTTTGTACTAATGGACTATGGTTCAGGTGCGGTAATGGCAGTACCTGGTCATGACCAACGTGACTACGAGTTTGCGACAGCTTACGGTCTTGAGATCAAACAAGTTATTGCGCCTGCTGAAGGTTCTGAGCTTGTAGCTGACCTGTCAAAAGAAGCGTTCACTGAAAAAGGCACGCTGATTAATTCTGGCGAATTTGACGGTCTTGAATTTAAAGCAGCATTCAACGCCATTGCTGACAAACTAGAAGGCATTGGCGCAGGTAAGCGTAAAGTTAACTTCCGTCTACGTGACTGGGGTGTTAGCCGTCAGCGTTACTGGGGCTCACCAATCCCAATGCTAAATAAAGAAGATGGTTCTGAGCTTGCTGCGACTGAAGATATGCTACCGGTTCGTTTACCTGAAGACGTGGTAATGAACGGTGTAACTTCGCCAATTAAAGCAGATCCTGAGTGGGCAAAAACCACAGTGAACGGTGAACCTGCATTCCATGAAACAGATACGTTCGATACTTTCATGGAATCTTCTTGGTACTACGCGCGTTACTGTAGTCCACGTTATGACGAAGGTATGTTAGAGCCAGGTGCAGCGAATTACTGGCTACCAGTAAACCAATATATTGGTGGTATCGAGCACGCGATCCTTCACCTACTTTACTCGCGTTTCTTCCACAAACTATTACGTGACTGTGGTTTAGTAAACTCAGATGAGCCTTTCGAGCGTCTACTATGTCAAGGCATGGTATTAGCTGAAACTTATTTCCGTAAAGACGAAAAAGGCGGTGATGTTTGGATTTCACCAACTGACGTTGAAACTGAAACTGACGATAAAGGCCGTATCACTAAAGCGTGGCACAAAGACGATGGTCAACCGGTAGAGTCTGCTGGTATGTCTAAAATGTCTAAGTCAAAGAACAATGGTATTGATCCACAAACTGTTATCAAGCAGTACGGTGCAGATACAGTTCGTTTATTCATGATGTTCACAGCACCACCAGAGCAAACTCTAGAATGGTCTGACTCGGGTGTTGAAGGTTCACTTCGTTTCCTTAAACGTGTTTGGAAATACGCAGTAGACGTTAATGCAACTGGTACAGCTGAGCTTGATATAAATGCGCTAAACAGCAACCAGAAAGTGCTACGTCGTGAAATCCACAAAACCATTGCAAAAGTAACAGATGATGTTGAGCGTCGCCAAACGTTCAATACTGCGATTGCTGCTATCATGGAGCTATCGAACAAGCTTGCAAAAGCACCGCTTAAAGATGCACAAGATATTGCATTAGCAAACGAAGCACTTAATGCCATCGTGATTATGCTTGCACCGATTGCCCCGCATATGTGTCATCAGTTGTGGCAAGACTTAGGTCACGAAGGTGACGTGTTAGATGCAACATGGCCTGTGGTTGACCAAGCTGCGCTTGTTGAAGACGAAAAACTTATCGTGGTACAAGTGAACGGTAAACTGCGAGCTAAGCTAACGGTTGCTGCCGACTCAACGAAAGAACAAGTTGAAGCGCTGGCATTTGCTGAAGAGAATGTATCTAAATTCATCGAAGGCAAAGAAATCCGTAAAGTGATTTACGTACCAGGTAAACTACTTAATGTGGTTGCAAACTAAGATGCGTTTATCGCGTTCAATCAAGCATGGGCTAGCATTTTTGCTAGCCTGTGTTTTGTTATCTGGTTGTGGCTTTCATTTAAAGCAAGCCTCATATTTACCAAAAGAATTACAAACACTTCATCTGTCGGGTGATGATAGCAAGTCTGAACTGTTTTCATTACTTCGCAAAGATCTCATCACATCTCAAGTCACCATTAGTGACAACAGAAGCAAACAAGTACCTGAGCTTCATCTGTATCGTGACTCTTTAACACGCCAAACGTTAAGTTTGTTTAGAAATGGTCAGGTTGCGCAATACGAATTGGCTTATTCTGTTTCATATAGAGTGACTCGCCCAGGTCTTGAGCCTGTAGATAAAGGGTTTGAGATTTACCGCAATTACCAAGATGATCCTGACAACGCACTCGCAAAAGCCAAAGAGCTTGATATTATTCTTAACGAGCTGCGCAAACAGGCAAGTAAACGTATTGTTCGAGAGCTGTCACAACTCTAATGCGCTGTTACGCTAACCAACTTCCAGATACTTTACGAAAAGGCCTTGCTCCATTCTATTTGGTTTTAGGTGAAGAACCTTTTCAAGAAGCACAATGTGTGCAGCAAATAAAACAGGCAGCAAAACAACAAGGCTTCGACGAAGTCATTAAATTTAGTTTGTTGCCAGGCTTTGATTGGCAAGAATTACTTGCTCAATACAATAGTATGTCGCTATTTAGCGCACGCACACTCATTGAATTTGACTTAAACCAGCAAAAACCCGGTAAAGCCGGGAGCGATGCGTTTAAACAACTAACTGCTCAACCGAACCCTGATGTCGTGTTAATTGTGAAAGGTCAAAAAGCCAGCCAAGAGATCCAACGCGGAGCTTGGTTTAAAGGCTTGGAAAAGCAAGGCGTATATGTGCCTTGTTATGAATTGACTGGTCAACACTTGCAGCGCTGGCTTGATTCGCAAGCCAAGCAGTTAAAAGTCGCTCTAACACAAGATGCTAAAAAGCAACTTTTGCTGGCCACAGAAGGCAACTTACTCGCAACACATCAAGAACTAGAAAAACTGGCGTTGCTTTACCCTTCGCAAACCGTCAATGATGAACAAATCTTAGCGGGTCTGCTTAATCAAAGTAAATTTGATATTTTTGACCTGACTAATGCAACGCTTGCCGGTCAGGCAAAAAAAATCACCAAAGTGATGGTTAAATTAGCTGAAGATAACACGGAGCCGAATACGCTTGTTTGGGCGCTGAATAAGCAGCAGCAAACCTTAGTATCAATTAAGCAAGGCTTACAGCAAGGTCAAAATATTACTGCGCTCTATAAACAGCATAATATTTGGAAAAACCAGCAGCCTTTAACTCAACAAGCACTTGATAGATTGCCTCTGCATCAGCTCGAGCAAATCGGTCTGTTGTTGGCACAGATAGACAGTGGCTATAAACGCGGAGAACTCACTGCGCCTTATCAAGCCTTACTGCATTGTGCACTGAGTTTTTGCTATCACATCCCAATTGGTCTGCCCATCAACCACACTGATTAAACAATATGATTGCACTTTTTGGTGGTACTTTTGATCCCGTCCATTTAGGACATTTAAACATGGCCGAGCAATGCGTTGCTGAGCTAGGGTTGTCTGAATTACGATTCTTACCCTGCGCCATACCTGTGCACAAAGCACAGCCTAAGATCACTGACACACACCGTCTCAACATGCTCAGGTTAGCAACTCAAAGTAAGAGATCATTCACTATTGATAAAAGAGAGCTTGAGCGACAAGGGCCCTCCTATTCATTGTTAACGCTACAGGAATACCGAGACGAGCAGCCTAATATACCCATCATTTTTTTGATGGGTATGGATTCCTTCAATAGTTTAACGTCTTGGTATGAATGGCAAGCCATTACACAGCTTTGCCACATCGTGGTTTATCAGCGCCCAGGCGAAATTTATGCACCAAACCAAGCGCTTGCTGACTATGTGAAACAAGCTAAAGTTGAGACAAATGAGCTGTTACTCACGAAAAAAGCAGGTCATTGTCATTTTTTAACCGGTCCTAGTTTTGATGCCGCATCGAGCGATATTAGAAAACTAATAAATAATCAAAAACCTATGGAACAATTTCTCGCGTCTTCGGTCATAGATTACATTCGTACTCATCAGCTCTATGCTGAATAAACCAATGTGCTGTGCTACTATACGCGCCTTATTTTTTGAGCATAGAGATACAAGATTTGAATTCTGAACAATTATTAGACTTTGCATTAGACAAAGTTGACGACATGAAAGCCCGTGACATTGTTAAGTTAGATGTAAAAGAAGTGAGCTCTGTAACGGATTATTTGGTCATTTGCTCAGGTAACTCAAAACGTCACGTACAGTCTATTGCTGAACACGTTGCTAAAGAAACGCGTCATGCTGGTGAAGACCTATTAGGCATTGAAGGACAAGATGTAGGTGAGTGGGTATTGGTTGATTTAGGCGATGTGGTTGTGCACGTTATGCAAGACCAAACTCGTGACTTATATGACTTAGAGAAACTCTGGGGCTAATTTTGAAAATTCAATTGGTTGCTGTCGGCACAAAAATGCCTGCTTGGGTTGAGACTGGCTTTAAAGAGTATCAGCGTCGTTTTCCAAAAGATATGGCGTTAGAACTTGTTGAGATCCCAGCTGGAAAGCGTGGTAAAAATGCCGATATCAAGCGTATTTTGCAGTTGGAAGGTGAAAAAACCTTAGCCGCTATTCCAAAAGGCAACCGAATTGTGACGCTAGAAGTAACAGGTAAACCTTGGGATACCCATCAACTCGCAAATCATATGCAAAAGTGGCAACTTGATGGTCGAGATGTCAGTTTACTGATAGGTGGCCCTGAAGGCCTTGCGCCTGAATGTATTGCCGCTTCTGAGCAAAAGTGGTCGCTATCGGCATTGACGTTACCGCACCCACTTGTGCGCATTATTGTCGCTGAAAGCTTGTATCGCGGGTGGAGTTTAAATAACAACCACCCATACCACAGAGAATAATACAACTCAGATGATAAACAAAAGACCAACAATTCGTGACCATTCAGCTGAAGCAAATTTATTTGCTCGTCGCGCATTTGTTGGTTTTGTGTTTGTTACTTTCCTTATAGGCTTGCTACTCAGTAACGCCTACAAGCTTCAAGTCACAGAGCACGATACCCATAAGACACGCTCTAATGATAACCGTATTAAAGTGATCCCTGTTGCACCAAACCGAGGCTTAATCTACGACCGAAACGGGGTGTTATTGGCCGAGAACCGCCCTGTTTATAATTTAGAAGTGATCCCTGAACAAGTAGACGATATCGCCAAGCAACTTGCTGAAGTCGGCGCTTTATTAAACATTTCTGTAGAAGACCAAGAAAACTTTTTAAAGAATATTCGTCGTAAGCAGCGCTTTAAAAGCCGTGTTATCAAAGCGCGTTTAAACGAGCAAGAAGTCGCCTTATTTTCGGTTAATCAGCATAAATTTCCGGGCTTTAATATTGAAGCTCGCCTTGCCAGATATTACCCCTACGGTGAGACACTCACCCATGCACTTGGTTATGTTGCCAAATTAAATAAAAAAGAGCTCACGGCTTTAGAGCTCGCTGGTGAAGCCAAAAATTATCGTGCAACCCATGACATTGGTAAGCTTGGCATAGAAAAATTCTACGAAAAAGAACTGCATGGCATCGTTGGTTCACAACGTGTTGAAGTGAATAACCGAGGCAGAGTGATCCGCACTTTAAGCGTCGATGCGCCCACACCAGGGCAAGATTTAGTTCTTACGTTAGATATAGGCTTACAGCAAGTCGCTAAAAAAGCCCTTGAAGGCATGCGTGGTGCGATCGTTGTTATGGATCCTAAAGACGGTGGTATTCTCGCGCTTTATTCAAATCCAAGTTACGACCCAAACTTATTCGTACATGGGATCAGTGGTAAAGATTATCGCGCCTTACTAAATCCAGATCGACCTTTAATCAATAGAACGACTCAAGGTCGCTATGCACCGGCCTCTACGGTCAAACCGCATTTAGCTATTCTCGGCTTAGAAGAAGGCATTATTACTGAACAAACTCGCATGTGGGACCCGGGCTTTTTTCAAATTCCGAATGTTGATCACCGTTGGCGTGATTGGCAACGCTGGGGACATGGTCATGTTGATGTTTACAAAGCCATTGAGGAGTCTTGTGATACCTTCTATTACGAGATTGCCTATAAGTCTGGTATTACCAAAATCAGCAATTTTATGAATAAGTTTGGCTTTGGTGATTTATCTGGCATTGATATTCATGAAGAAACAACCGCTATTTTACCAACCGTAGCTTGGAAAAAAGAACGTTTTAAAGAAAACTGGTGGCCAGGCGACACCATCTCTGTCGGGATTGGACAAGGTTATTGGACTGCGACGCCAATGCAAATAGCCAACGCTGTAACAATCATGGTTAACAAAGGCGAACATTACCAACCCCATCTTGTACAAGTAAAAAAGCAGTTTGATGAAATCACGCCTATGTACACCGAAGAACGCCCGCCTATTGTGCTCAAAAATCATGACCATTGGCGCGTCGCCCTTGAAGCCATGCATAACACTGTAACTAAGGTCACAGGTACTGCGCATAAAGCATTTAAAGGGGCGGATTATGACCCTGCAGGTAAAACTGGTACTGCGCAAATTGTCAGCATCGCGCAAGGTGAGAAATATGATGCAGAAAAGCTAGACGAGCGTCATAGAGACAATGCAATTTACACAGGCTTTGCCCCCTATAATGACCCGCGTGTTGTTGTAACTGTGGTAGTGGAGAACCAAGGTGGCGGTAGTAAAATCGCAGCCCCTATCGCGCGTCAATTAATGGATTATTACTTTACTGCAAACCCTCTTAAGCAAGGAGCCAATTAATGGTGCTCGGTCATAAACGCACGCTATGGCAGAAAATACATTTAGATGTGCCTTTGCTATTAGCACTTGTTTGTATGATGTTTGGCAGCTTGGCAATTGTGTATAGTGCAAGCGGCCAAAACATGGATATGATGTTAAGACATAGTGTGCGCATGGGTGGCGCGGTCATCGCATTATTGGTGTTTGCTCAAGTTCCTCCTATCACTCTAAAGCGCCTAGTGATCCCACTTTATTTAGTGGGTTTGGCTATGCTGGTTGCGGTGTTTTTCTTTGGTATTACTATTAATGGTGCAAAACGTTGGTTAAACCTTGGCGTGACTAACTTTCAACCATCAGAAGTCATGAAGCTGGCTGTGCCTATGATGGTTGCTTGGTATATCTCTCAACACCGCATGCCCCCAAAGTTTATTAATTTGTTTATCGGTTTTATATTATTGTGTGTGCCCACCTTCTTAATTAAAGAACAACCGGATTTAGGCACCTCACTGCTTATTGCCAGTTCTGGCATTTTCGTTTTGTTTCTAGCGGGGTTAAGCTGGCGCCTCATTGGTGGTGCGCTGTTATTAATGGTCCCCGCTGTATTCGCTTTTTGGCATTACGGTATGCGCGCTTACCAAAAACAGCGCGTTATGACACTACTTGATCCTGAAAGCGATCCTCTAGGTGCTGGCTACCACATTATTCAATCGAAAATCGCCATAGGTTCAGGCGGTGTCGAGGGCAAAGGTTGGTTGCATGGCACGCAATCACAATTAGAGTTTTTACCTGAGCGACACACAGATTTTATCTTCTCGGTATTGAGCGAAGAGTTTGGTTTAATGGGCGTGGTGTTATTACTCAGCGTCTATTTATTTATCATAGGCAGAGGTTTATTGATTGCAGTACGTGCTCAAGATGCATTTAGCAAACTATTAGCTGGCGCTTTAACACTGACTTTCTTTGTATATGTATTTGTGAATATTGGCATGGTATCGGGCCTATTACCGGTTGTAGGTGTCCCCCTTCCCCTTATTAGCTATGGCGGCACATCCATGGTTACGCTGATGGCAGGATTCGGTATCATTATGTCAATTGCGACAGACAAGAGGATGTTACTTAAATCATGACTAAGTTGTATAAGGCTTACTTGCTAGCCCTTGTTGTCATTTTTGTGAGTGGGTGTAGCTCTCGCTATCACACACGCCAAGACACTGCACCTATGCGCATTCCTACCGAATATGAAATGCGTGATGCGAAAGTAAAAGTTGAGCCAAAAAGTGTCAGCGCCGGACGCCCTTATGTGGTGCTCGGTAAGCAATATCATCCTATGTCAGATGAAAAAGGTTATAAAGCGCAAGGTACCGCTTCATGGTATGGGCAAAAGTTCCACGGGTACTACACCTCTAACGGTGAGATCTTTAACATGTATGACATGACTGCGGCCCACAAAACCCTACCACTTCCGAGTTTTGTTAAAGTAACCAATTTAGAAAATGGCAAATCGGCTATTGTCAGAGTCAATGATCGTGGACCATTCCACGATGACAGGATTATCGACTTATCTTATGCCGCGGCCTATAAGCTAGGCTACCATAACCAAGGTACAGCAAAGGTTCAGATTGAAGCGATTACACTCGATCGCATTGCGCCAAGATTAACCTATATTCAAGTCGCTGCGAGTAGTAATAAAACCAATATTGAGCACTTGGCAAATAAACTCGCAGGTCAATTTGCAATTGATACCAATATTGCAGAAGAAGGTGGTTTACATAAACTTCGCTTAGGCCCGCTAGAAGATGATACTCATGCTCAATCCCTGCTAGAAAACTTACAGGCAGGTGAATTTCGCCAGGCTTTCTTGCTTTACAGTGAACAACGACTTTAGAATAGAAAAAGCTGACTAATTTTAATTTTATCGATAAAAGAACATAATGACTTTACTAAAAACCAAACTACTTACCAAAATTTGCGGGCTGGTATGCTCAGCAACCATTTTTTCAGCTTCCGCACAGATCCTACCTTCTGCACCTCAGATCAATGCAAAAGGTTATTTCTTGGTGGATTACACAACTGGCAAAGTCATTGCGGAAGGTGAAGCAGATACTAAGCTTGCTCCTGCTAGCCTAACCAAAATGATGACCAGTTACGTGATTGGTGTCGAAATTGAAGCCGGTAATATCTCACCAACTGATATGGTTACCATCAGTGAAAAAGCATGGGCGAAGAATTTCCCTGGCTCATCGGTCATGTTCATTGAAGTTGGCAAGCAAGTCAGTGTCGACGATCTTAACCACGGTATTATTATTCAATCAGGCAATGATGCGTGTGTGGCAATGGCTGAACACATTGCAGGCAGTGAGAGTGCATTTGCAGATCTTATGAACGCACACGCTGAAAAACTAGGCATGGCTAACACGCATTTTATTAACAGTCATGGCCTTGATACAGACGAGCATTACACGACACCGCGAGATATGGCGACGCTAGGTGCCGCGCTTATTCGTGACGTGCCTGAAGAGTATGCACTTTATAAAGAAAAGTCTTTTACCTTCAATGGTATCAAGCAGTACAACCGTAACTCACTGTTATGGGATGCAAGCCTTGACGTTGATGGCATTAAAACAGGCCACACATCAGAGGCTGGCTACAGCCTAGTGACATCAGCAACTAAAGACGATATGCGCTTAATTGCAGTTGTGATGGGTACAGACAGTGAGCGTGCTCGTAAAGTCGAAAGCAAAAAACTACTCAACTATGGCTTCCGTTTCTTCGAAACAATCACACCATATAAAGCGGGCGATAGCTTTGCAGATCAGCGTATTTGGATGGGTAATAAAGAGACGGTTTCTTTAGGTATTCTAGAAGACACACCCATTACCATCCCTCGTGGTCAACGCAAAAATTTAAAAGCGAACTTTGAATTAGATAAAACTTTAGAAGCGCCATTAGCCAAAGGCACTAAAGTAGGCACACTATTCCTTGAACTCGATGGCGAAGAAATCTCTCAGTATCCATTAGTTACGCTTGAAGAAATAGAAGAAGGTAGCTTCTTCAGTAAGATCTATGACTATTTACGTTTACAGATCATGTAATAATTGATTTATTAGTCATCAACGCCTCCTGAGTGAGGCGTTTTTTTTTGCCGCAAAAATGATAGAATGCCCGCCATTATTGAGCGTGTGTGAAATAAAAACACACCACACCATTTGCGATGAGGACACCTTCATGGTTCAACCAGTTAAAAATACTAAGTTTGACGAATACTTAGAGTTCCCTTGCCCATTCACGTTTAAAATTATGGGCCTAGCAAATGTAAATCTGACTGATCAGATCCTTGCAAAGTTGCAAACAATTGCACCGGGTGATTATGCGCCTAAAGTAAAACCGAGTAGTAAAGGCACTTACGAGTCGGTGACACTGGTCGCGACCGTTACTTCAAAAGAGCATATTGAGCAAATCTATACCGAAATTGGCAATATCGAAGACGTACGTTACGTACTGTAAAGGCTAACCATGACTCAAAGTACCGTGATAGTTCGCCAGTTAGGCTTGCAAAGTTACCAGCCTATTTGGCAAAAAATGCAAGACTTCACTGATACCCGAGACGATAACAGTCCCGATGAGATCTGGTTTGTTGAACATGAGCCTGTCTTTACTCAGGGGCAAGCAGGTAAAGCAGAGCATGTTTTAGCACCAGGCGACATTCCTGTTATTCAAGTTGACCGCGGTGGTCAAGTGACTTATCACGGTCCTGGTCAGCAAATGATGTATGTACTGTTTAATCTCCGTCGTCTTAAAATCGGCGTAAGAGAGCTAGTAACTTGGCTAGAAGAGTGCATTGTCGACATGCTGCAAGAGTATGACATTAATGCCTATGCCAAACCTGATGCGCCAGGAGTCTATGTCAACGACAGTAAAATTGCATCTTTAGGCCTGCGCGTTCGCCGCGGCTGCTCGTTTCATGGTCTTGCACTGAATGTAAACATGGATATGAGCCCATTTATGCGTATAAACCCTTGTGGCTATGCGGGTATGAACATGGTGCAAACAAGTGAATTAAATGGCCCGTCGCAACTTGATGAAGTTGCGCAAGGTCTTGTTAAACATATGCTCAAACGTCTTAACGCTGAGCATGTTGAACACAAAGAAGGGTTCGAGAACGAATGAGTAAACCAGTAAAAATGGAGCCAGGGGTAAAGCTTCGCGATGCTGAGAAAATGGCATTGATCCCAGTTAAGGTTATGCCAACTGAACGCGATGAAATGCTAAGAAAACCTGAATGGCTTAAAATCCGTTTACCTAAATCAAGTGAGCGCATTGAGGGCATCAAGCAAGCAATGCGAAACCATGGGTTACACTCAGTATGTGAAGAGGCATCATGCCCTAACCTATCTGAGTGCTTTAACCACGGCACAGCGACATTCATGATCTTAGGTGCTATTTGTACTCGTCGTTGCCCTTTCTGTGATGTAGCACACGGCCGTCCGTTAAAGCCAGACGCACAAGAGCCTGAAAAACTGGCTTTGACCATCAAAGACATGAAGCTTAAGTATGTGGTTATCACGTCTGTAGACCGTGATGACTTACGTGATGGTGGTGCACAACATTTTGCTGACTGTATTAAAGCGATCCGTAAGCACAATCCTGAGATCACCATTGAAATCTTAGTACCAGATTTCCGTGGTCGTATGGAAAAAGCGCTAGAGATCTTAACTGAAACGCCACCTGACGTATTCAACCACAACTTAGAGACCGCTCCTCGCCTGTATAAGCTGGCTCGCCCAGGTGCAGATTATAAGTGGTCTTTAGAACTACTTCGTCGTTTCAAAGAAGCACACCCGAATGTTAAAACTAAGTCGGGCTTAATGGTGGGCTTAGGCGAAGAAATGTCTGAAATCGAAGAGGTATTGCGTGACCTTCGTGAGCACAATGTTGACATGCTAACTGTAGGTCAATATTTACAACCTTCAAAACATCACTTACCGGTTAAACGCTATGTGCCACCAGCAGAGTTTGATGCATTAAAAGATTACGCTGACGAAATTGGCTTCACCCACGCAGCGTGTGGCCCGTTTGTTCGCTCTAGTTATCATGCTGACCAACAAGCTGCAGGTAAAGAAGTAAAGTAATCACCACTTTTCAAAAAAAACGCGATGCAGTGTCATCGCGTTTTTTTATGCCTAAATCTCAATACTGTGCAACAGAATGTAAAACATATATTACAAACACGTATCTTGATTTATAACAAAGGAGTTTCAATTTTTTGCTCTGCGTTATATCTTGCCTGCTCTCTCACACTTAAAGGGGCATAATGTGATAAAGAATAAAACCCTCGGCAGTATGCTAATTGTCGCAGGCACAACCATAGGCGCGGGCATGTTAGCACTGCCTATCGCTTCTGCAGGTATTGGCTTTAGTGCATCTTTAATCCTGATTTTATTAACTTGGCTATTAATGACCTATACCGCGTTATTAATGCTAGAGCTTCATCAATTCGCCAGCTCCGATGCCACACTCAATACGCTTGCCAAGACACTACTGGGCAAACGTGGGCAATATATCGCTAATTTTGCAATGGTCTTTCTGTTTTATGCGCTATGTGCAGCATATATCGCAGGTGGAGGCGCGCAATTACAGTCAAAAATAAATGCAGCGCTTGATGTCGATGTGGCCCCGCAAGTCGGCTCTATACTCGTGGCTGTACTGGTCGCAGCCATTGTCACCATGGGTACCTCAACGGTTGATAAACTAAACCGTGTTTTATTTGCCATTAAAGTAATCGTGCTGGGCAGTCTATTCTTTGTTCTGACCCCTTATGTTCAAGGTCAACACTTGCTCGAAATGCCGCTAGAGCAAGGGCTTCTTATTTCAGCCATACCTGTGATTTTCACTTCATTTGGTTTTCATGGTTCAATTCCATCAATTGTAAAATACGTTGGTGTTGACATTCGTTCACTCAGAAAAGTTATGATTTTCGGTGCCTCCGTGCCTTTAATTATTTATGTCTTCTGGCAATTGATCAGCCAAGGTATGATGAGCCAGTCACAACTTTTACAATCTGAAGGCCTACAAGGCTTCATTGGCAGCGTCTCTAGTTTAGTAAATAGCACACAGGTCAGTACGTCGATCACGATTTTTGCAGATTTAGCATTAGCGACCTCATTCTTAGGTGTAAGTCTTGGATTATTTGACTTCTTTGCTGATGCTTTCAAACAAGGTGATAACAAAAGCGCCCGATTGAAGACGGCATTAATTACCTTTGTGCCCCCGCTTGGCTTCGCTTTATTCTATCCACAAGGGTTTATTACCGCATTAGGGTATGCGGCAATTGCACTGGTTGTTTTAGCGATATTTTTGCCTGTTGCAATGGTTTGGGTACAAAGAGCACAACAAACTAATGAACAAGGCTATCAGGTAAAAGGCGGTCGATTTGGATTAAGCCTTGCAGCTTGTTGTGGGGTTGTCATAATAGCTGCACAAGGCTTGCAAATGTTTGGCGTTATTCCTGCGCTAGGTTAACGGTAAAAAGTTTGGGTTATCGTGCAAGCCTGATAACCCAAATTCAAGGAAGTCTTATGAAATACCCCCTAATCTTGCTTTCCTGCTCTTTTTTAGCCGCGTGCGGTGGCGGGGGCAGCGAACCACTATCAAAAGATAATACAGCGCCTACCGTCAATGAGAGCACACAATGTGGCAGTAATTTCTCAGCGCAAAGGCATTTCAATAAGCAAGAAACAAACATTGCTTATTGGCAAATAGAGGGGGATACGCTCCAAACTAAGCCACAAGTAACTTACTTTACAAACCGCTCAAGTAGCCTAGCAGAAACATCATACAAAGGCTCTGAACCACTGTGTGAGCAAGTAGCGAATATTTTTGGTGCAGACGTTACAGATACATGGCAAGGCGCTGAGAATAATACAATCAAAGTTGGTCAACAATTCAAATATATACCAGAACTTAGCGTCTCATTTGCACTGCCTGAAGTAAACTCTTTAAATGATTGGCGTGCTAAAGGCAGTCCCAACTCAATGCCCACTAACCTATTGCAAAGTACACTGACCGTCTGGTACCAAAATTCAGATGAGCAGAGGTTTTTACAAGGAGACTTATCAAATAATCAAAGAGTCGTACCATTAGCATGCAATGATACTGACTTTACTATTTTACTTTCTTTAATTGAGGTTGATGAACAGTTAAGCAGCAGTTTAAACCCTGCCTATTGTGAAGAGGTACGCAGTAATAACATTACTAAAACAATGTGTTTAAGTGCCAACTTACCTCAAGAAAGGTTAATACAAAACTGTGAGTTTACTTTGACAGATATTGTTATTCCAAACGCCCAGGGAAATAAAACATTTGTTAAGTTAGCTGCTCAAACCTCTGCAGGTTCAGATGCCGGGATTAATGTTGCAATCACTGATATTGATATAAATTAATCTAAGGGTAGTAATATCTATACCAGTTTAAGGGATTAACTAGGCGCTTAAACTGGTGAAACACTATCCCTTTACTTGTAGTTGGTTTACTCGATTTTTTAAAAGATACATCACGGGCAGAAAGCACAGGATGACGGTGAGAATATTCACTAAAGGTAAAATACTTTTATAAAGGTAGGTCGAGTAACTTAAATCGAGATAGTGCCTATCTACCAATCTAAATAACTGCATGATAGGCGCAGGAAGTACAATGAGTTGTGCCAATACGCTTTGCCATAAATACACTTTGTCTTTCAATGCCCAGACAGCCAAAATGGCCATAAAAACGATGTCACTCAACGCCCAATAAATGTAACGAATGACATATAGATCGGCATCAACTTTTTTAATCAAAGGGAAAGAAAAATAGCCAATCACATAAAATGCGGCACACAGTGCCGCATATCTAAGGGCTTTGTCATCTTTTAATAATGCAAACAGAGCAACCGAAATAAACGTTAGTAACGTCGCATGGTCTCTTACTAATAACAAAAATTGATTAAAGTAAGTGCTGTTTAAATCGAATGACATATTGAAAGGTTAATCTTGAGATGATTAATCTAACGATTTTTCTTCTGACTTTGGTGGCTCATCATTATCATCAGCACCGTCGCCATTATTTCCTGGCATGTAAGCGTATTTACTTAGAATAGACATCGTATTTCTCCTTGATAAATGATTCATATTCAAATTAGCTGAATTCCAATCATCTATCAAGAAATACAATACTAAAGAATGAAAAAATTAATTGCCACGCAGTTCGATAGGATCAGATTCTTTCGCTTTACCTTGTAGAATAGAAATTTCGACACGGCGATTGCGGCGTCTATCTGTGTCATTCTCATTGGGTACTAGCGGGCGTGTATCAGCATGACCAACAACGACCATTCTATTTTTATCAAACCCTGGGGCTTTCACCATTTCACTGGCAACGGCAACCGCACGGGTTGCAGATAAATCCCAGTTATTAGAGTAAAGCTCATTGGTCACCTGAAAATCATCTGTATGACCTGATACTGTAATTTCTCCTGGCACATCTTTTAAAAGCTCCGCAATTTCACGAATGATCGGCTTAAACTTTGGCTGTAAAAATGCACTACCAGAAGGGAAAGCACCATTTTCTTGAATGCGAATAATGATCTGTTGTCCAAGAGACTCAAGCTCTATTGCACCATCCATAATTTGCTTTTCCATTTGCTGGGCAATTTTCTTCACCAATTCATTCACTTGCTCTTGATCGGCTGCCGAAATGGCCTGCTCCATAGATTGCTCTTGTGAAGTACTTTGCGATTCGCCACCACGTTTATTACCGCGTTGCTCTTGACGACCACCTGCTGAAGCCTCATCACCGGCCTGGAACTCCAACATTTGCTGAGTCATTTCTACCGTCTGCTGTTGGATAGTTTCGATGGGAGTCGGCTCAGGTTTACCAGGTGTGAACTCCATAGCTATTACACTGGTCCCCTTAGGAATGTCTTTTACCTCGATTTTATTTTGCACACCAAAAGCAAACTTCATCGAACCTGCAATTTGTTTAAACTTTAAAACATCCATTTCAGAGAAAGCCAACAGCAGAACGAAGAAGCACATCAAGAGTGACATTAGATCAGCAAATGTTCCCATCCAAGCGGGTAGCCCGGGGGGGGGACATTTACATTCTTGTTCGTCTGACATACTACTCCTCCTTGTCGCTGCCGCGTTTCGACTCAGGTAGGTAGTTCTTCAGAATACCTTCAATTACTTTCGGGTTTTGACCATCTTGAATACCCAAAATTGCATCCAAGATTAAGCGTTGATTTTGTTCTTCTTCATCTTTACGCAATTCAAGTTTCGCCTGAATAGGAATAGCAACTACGTTCGCAAGGAACGCACCATATAACGTTGTAAGTAGTGCTACTGCCATTGCAGGACCTATCGCTTTTGGGTCATCCATGTTTGATAACATGGCAACTAGACCAATTAGCGTTCCGATCATACCCATCGCAGGGGCGATATCTGCCAAAGATTTAAATAAGTTAGCGCCTAATTCGTGTCGAGAGGTAGTGAGTGAAATGTCTTTTAATAAAGTAGCGCGTACAACATCAGCATCATGACCATCTACTAACATATCAACGCCCTTACGCATAAAGGCATTGGGTATTTCTGCTTCTTCCAAAGCCAAAAAGCCACCTTTACGAGCCGAGTCAGCCAATTCAACGGCTTTCTCAATGAGCTCTTCTGGAGATTCAATCTTGAACATAAAGGCTTTGCCAACAACTTTACCAATGCCTAAAAACTGGCTCATAGTGAAGTTCGAGAGTACGATGAAAATAGAGCCACCGAATACAATGACGGTAGATGGGCCATCACCAAACATGGCCAAGTCACCATTACTACTCATGAACATCGCCATGATGACCAAACCTATTGCGCCTACTATTCCGATAACGGTTGCTAAATCCACTATCCCCTCCAGAGAATACTTATCATTACTTTTTTATTATGACACTCGAAGTCAATTTTTTGAGTGGCAACTACAAATATCATGCTTAATTCGAATATTTGCAAACCTTGTGCCTATGTTACAGTGAAAAGCCTAGCTTTCAGTAAGACTTTTATCGGCAACATCTTGAATATCTTAACTCAATTACGTTGTTAAAATTCGATTAAAGCCCACATAAGGCAAAAAATAAACTGATCCGCCACGATTGCCAGTAACAAGCTTTGACCTGAGTCGCTAATCCTCCTAAAATTGCTACCTTTAAAATAAATTGCTGGGCAAGATGTACTATGGCTGCAAAAAAACCTGAAAATCTAAGTTTTGAAGAAGCAATGTCCGAACTAGAAGGCATTGTACAGGCTATGGAACAAGGTAGTCTGACTTTAGAACAATCTTTAAAGCAATTTGAACGTGGTGTTCAATTAGCCAATGCGTCTAATGAAAAGTTAAACAGTGCTGAGCAAAAAGTCTCAATCCTGATGGGCAATGACCCTGAAACACCAGTAACACCAATGCCAAATCAATTAGATTAAGACCCCGCAGTGAATTTATTCGAGCATATAAATACGGCACAAAACCGTTTAGACAGTTACATCAGTAATTACTTCTCTTTGGCATTAGATACCGATGAAACTGTAAAATCAGCAACTTTTTACAGCATCAATAATGGCGGTAAAAGATTAAGGCCCTTTTTGGTTTACACTGTAGGCAAACTGTTAGGTGCTAAAGAAACAGACCTTGATGTCGCCGCAGCTGCAATTGAATGTATTCATAGCTACTCATTGGTCCATGATGACTTACCGGCTATGGACGATGATGACTTGCGTCGAGGCAAACCGACTTGTCATATTGCTTATGATGAAGCACAGGCCATTTTAGCAGGCGATGCGCTACAAACCTTAGCGTTTGAATTTTTAAGTGAACATGAATTTTCAGTATCGGCAAAGCAACAAATCAAGATGATTAATACGCTTGCCGTTGCATCTGGTTTGCAGGGCATGGTTGGCGGACAAGCCCTTGATATTTCAGCGACAGAAAAGTCAATTACCCTTGCAGAGCTTGAACGTATTCATCGACTTAAAACCGGCGCATTGTTAAATTGTGCAATTAAGTTAGGCGCGCTGTGCGCTACGGATGTCGAGACAGAAATTATTACTGCTCTCGATATATACGGTAAAAATCTTGGCCTCGCTTTTCAGGTACAAGATGATATTTTAGATATTGAAGGCGATACCGCCGTATTAGGCAAGCCACAAGGCTCAGACTTAGATAACCACAAGTCAACTTATCCGGCTTTGCTTGGACTAGATGGTGCAAAACAAAAAGCGCATCTATTGGTCAAAGATGCTCTGTCTGCACTTGATACAATACCTCATAATACCGATGTATTGGCAGAGCTTGCGAAATATATAATTGAGCGTGATCACTAATACTCAATCATGACGTATTGATGACGAACAGAACAAATTTATAAAAATTAAGTAAACCTTTGTATATAATCGGACAAGGTTTGCGTAGGACACATGTTGAAAGAATGAAACTGGACAGTAGCAAGTACCCATTACTCGCCTTGGTTGATGAACCGGCGCAATTACGTCAATTACCACAGCCCCAACTGGGTAAGCTGAGCGACGAATTAAGAGATTACTTACTTAATTCGGTTTCGCAGAGCAGTGGTCACTTGGCTTCAGGTTTAGGCACCGTCGAATTGACTGTGGCTTTACATTACGTGTATGACACACCTGAAGATAGATTAATCTGGGATGTGGGCCATCAAGCTTACCCGCATAAAATCTTAACGGGACGTCGTGATGCTATGCACACGATCCGTCAAAAAGATGGGTTGCACCCTTTCCCTTATCGTGAAGAAAGTGAATACGACACTTTCAGCGTAGGTCATTCAAGTACCTCGATTTCAGCTGCATTAGGTATGTCTATCGCTGCACAAAAAGAAGGTAAAGGCCGTAAAACCGTTGCAGTTATAGGTGATGGTGCGATCACGGCTGGTATGGCGTTCGAAGCCATGAACCACGCCGGAGACATTAAATCCGACATGCTGATTATCTTAAATGATAATGAGATGTCTATTTCTGAAAATGTAGGCGCACTAAACAACCACTTTGCACGCATTCTTTCTGGTAGCTTTTATACTAATATTCGCGAAGGCAGTAAGAAAATTCTTTCTGGTGTACCGACTGTGAAAGAGCTTGCCAGCCGTATGGAAGAGCATCTAAAGGGTATGGTTATTCCTGGCACTTTCTTCGAAGAGCTTGGTTTAAATTACATTGGTCCAATTGATGGTCATGACGTCAATATGCTGGTTGATACGCTAAGAAATATGCGTAACCTGAAAGGCCCTCAGATCCTGCACATCAAGACGCAAAAAGGTAAAGGTTACAAACCAGCTGAAGCCGACCCTATTGGTTACCACGGCGTACCAAAATTCGACCCGAGCATCCATAGCTTGCCAAAATCTAAACCTAGCGCCCCTACTTTTTCAAAAGTATTTGGTGATTGGTTATGTGATATGGCAACACAAGATCCTAAGCTTATGGCGATTACGCCAGCTATGCGTGAAGGTTCTGGTATGGTGCGTTTTTCAAAAGAGTTTCCTGAGCAATACTTTGACGTTGCCATTGCTGAGCAACACGCTGTTACTCTAGGTGCAGGTTTCGCATGTGAAGGCCTTAAGCCTGTGGTTGCGATCTATTCAAGCTTCTTACAGCGTGCTTATGACCAACTGATCCACGATGTCGCGCTACAAAACTTACCTGTACTGTTTGCAATTGACCGCGCAGGCATTGTTGGCGCTGATGGTGAAACTCACCAAGGTGCATATGACTTAAGCTTTATGCGCTGTATTCCAAATATGATCATCATGGCACCAAGTGATACCAACGAATGCCGTCAGATGCTTTACACAGGTTACCAGTGTAACCAACCTGTAGCGGTGCGTTACCCTCGTGGTAGTGCCGGTGACAGTGATGTACAAACGCAGATGCAAGCATTTGAGATTGGTAAAGGCAATGTGATCCGTGAAGGTGAGAAAGTGGCCATCTTAAGTTTCGGCACACTACTTCATAATGCTAAGCAAGCCGCTGAAAACTTAAATGCAACTCTCGTTGATATGCGATTTGTTAAGCCACTTGATGAAGCTTTACTTGTTGAGCTGAGCAAAACCCATGATCGCTTTGTTTGTCTTGAAGATAACGCCATTGCCGGTGGTGCTGGCAGTGCTGTGATGGAGTTCCTTGGCTCACAAGGTATTCATACACCTGTGTCGTTATTTGGTATACCTGATGAATTTATCAAGCATGGTACACAAGACGAAATGCATGCAGAAATGGGCTTATGTGCTGATTCAATCGAGCAGCGAATTAAAGCGATACTGTAATAAACACTGAAGTTTTAAAAAAAGGAGCCTTGGCTCCTTTTTTTTACGCTTTAAAGTTATTAATAACCAGCCTGTACTGACAACTAACTAACGCATCCAAATTTTCACATCTGCAAGCCCATTTGCCTGTAAGGTTTGTAATTGTGACTCAACATTACTTGTTTGCTCAAATTCAAACGCATCCAACTGATCATCAAATGTAATGGTTGCAGCACCATCACCGCCACGTTGTTTTACTTGATGAAGTGCGACATCCGCCAAATTCACAGAGGCCTCCCAACTTATCACTTGCCCACCTAGCAGAGGCAGTGGGTAAAATGACCAGCCCATAGACACTGTCATATTAATCGCCTTACCATTGGGCAATTGAAAGTCACATTCAGCAATTGCACGGCAAAGCTCTTTTATATAAGTTTCAATTGCGTCACGCTTAAAGTCGCGAAGCAACAATAAGAACTCATCACCACTCCAACGAGCCACATAATCTGAGCCTTGCGTTCTGGTGTTCAATAAAGTAGCAAGTTGCTGTAAACAACTATCACCGCCAATCGGACCATAGGCATCATTCACTTTACTAAAATTATCGACATTGATAATAAGCAATACCAGGCGCTTATTCTGTTGCTGTAATGACTTTGAGTTACGCTGGTAGTGTTCGACATCTTTAGGGAGTTGATCGAATAAGAAACGACGGCTTTTGAGGCCTGTGAGCTCATCTGTATGGCTAACTAGTTTCATCTGAGTATTCACTTGGTTAAGCTTGTCGTTCGCTTGACGCAGTGCCATGGTGCGCTCTGCCACTAAAGATTCAAGCGCTTGCTGCTTACGTCGCTCTTGAGCTCTAAAAATCCAAAAGAATACATAAAACAGTAGAACAAACCCTAGCGTAATTAACAGTCTAAAGTACACCGTTTCATCAAAACGTCTAGGGATCTCAATACGCTGTGTAATGCTTCGAGCTTGTTGCCAGCCTTCACCTTTACGCTTAACTTGTAATTCAAAGTTATATACACCCGGCTCTAAGTTCGTATATATCGCTTCTCGACGGTTAAATACTTCTCGCCATTCAGTGTTTTCTTTGCCAGTTAAACGATATCTAAACTCGATACTCGCTGGCGCATAAAAGTCTATGGCGGTGTAGTTAATCGTGATATCTCGTTCACTGGTATCAAGTTTAAGTAGCTCTGCAAATTTACTTGCGACTATCACTCGCTCTTGCGTGATCACCTCTTCCAGTTTTGGTGATAAGTCTTTAGAGCCAAATAGTTCAACATTCTTGGGAATTTCAACTGCCCCTTGAGAGCTTGGATACCAAATAGCACCTTGCTTTTCTAATACTGCATCACCACCGAAACCAGAACAGCAACGACCGACTTTGCCATCGAGTTGGCGGTCAAATTGACTAATAACTTGCTCAACTTTTAAATTGTTTATTGGATGTGTAAATTGCGCCGCAGGTAAGCGGTAAACACCTTTTCGAGTACTGACCCAAATAAGCGCCTGTTGCTGATCATAATAGAGCGAGGAAATTGAACCATGAGGTAAGCCATTTGAGGCATCAAGCTGATACCAATCGCCCTTTGCTGTTCGATAAAATAACCCATCATTCCAAGAGCCAACTAAAGTCGCCACACCTTGGATGTATAGAATACTGGTAACATAAGCGGACTCTAGAGACGTTTGCCCACCAAGCTTTTCAATGCCTTTTTGATTAAATTGATAGGCTCCTTTGTTGGTGCCTATGAACCCCACATTGGGCTGATCATTGATATACGTGACAAACTGACTACCTAAAAATGCATTGTAAGCAAATGGTGTTAAACCCGAGTACTCAAGACGGTACATACCACTGCCCGTACCTATCCACATTCCACCTCGCTGCGACGGTGTAATGGCTAATACTGGCGTTTGTCGTAACTCTCGAAACGGTAACAGCTGTAGCACCCCTTGCTCATAAATCATGGCACCACGTTCAGTGCCTATGAACAAGCTATTACCACTAAATTCCAGCTCATATACTGTGCTGTTTTTTAATTCTTCAGGGGCAATAACCACTTGTAATGAGTCATCATTATTCAAGTAACCGACACCACTTCTTGATGCCATCCAAGTTCGACCTTGGTTATCTTTGGTCGTTGCCGTTATACCTTGCTGACTGTTACCATCAATCATGTGTCGCGCAATATTACCTGTATGCGCAAACCAAAGCCCTTCGTTCAGACTGGCTAACCAAATGTTTCCTTCTGCGTCTTTAAACATATCTGAAAACCAAATCGACTGATCAGCATGAATTGGTTCGACATAACGCCAATCAGAGATCCCCTCTCTGAACATCAAACGAGTTGAAGTAGATGCCCATAACCCTGTATCTGAGTCGTACATAAACTTATATACAGCACCATTGCCAAGTTCGGTATAACGTCTCAGCACTTGGTCTATATCTAAGAAGTAAGCACCGAGTTCAGAGGCCAGATACAAGCGCCCTTCAATCCATGCCAAATCATGCACTATAGTTTGTGCTAATTGTTCAGGTAGCGCTAACCGAAAGCCAAGCTCTAGACGAAATACGTCCCTACGATTGGTAGCTGATTTGGTTATTTTTAAAAGATTACGCTCATTCACCAACCAAAGACCATCGGTGCCTTGGGCGATTTTAGACACACTACCTACAATCTGATTAATGCGGTTAACAGGAAACTTTTTATTGTCTTCTGCTGAATCAAATGCACGTTGTGCTTGTTGGTCATTGCCGATGTAAAATAAGCCATTACCTGCAACCCAGATGTCGCCTTGCTTGTCCTCAACAATATCGAGGATAGGTCCTTTGATATTAAATGACTGAACATCAAGCGTGTGGGGGTTTAATCGATGTAGACCGCGTTTGGTGCCTATCCATAACTTACCATGCCTATCTAACAGTAACTTATGAATGGCATTGGTTTGTAAGAATTGCGTGTTTTGTGTTGTAAAATTTCGAAATTGATAGCCATCAAATCGACTGAGGCCAAATTGAGTGCCAAGCCATACATAGCCCTGCTGGTCTTGCACCAAACTTTTAATTGATTGTGAGGGTAAGCCATTTTGTACATTCCATTGCTTCACAATATAGTCATTGATGGCAGCAGATACTGAAAAACTCATCAGTATAAACAGCCAAGACACTAGCAAGGTTTTTTTGTTCATACACTCACAATCTTTTATTGATTAAGCTACTAAGAAACCAGTTTTAAACAAAGCTTGTACACAAAGCAACGAAAAAATACCCGCTAAAATGTCATCCGCCATGATCCCAAAGCCACCATGCAGCTTTTTGTCTAACATTCTGATTGGACCTGGTTTGGCAATATCGAAAAATCGGAATAATAAAAAGCCAACTAGAAGCGCTTTCCAAGATAATGCTGCGCCTATCATGGTAATGTAAAAGCCAGCTACTTCATCCCACACAATTGCTGGATGATCATGAACTTGGACATCTTTTGCCGTTTGTCCGCAAACCCAAATACCAAATACACTGATCACAACTGCAAAAACACATTGCAGCCATAATGGATAACTTGCTGTAATGAAAATGAGCGGTAAAGCGCCTAAAGTGCCAAATGTACCCGGGGCAAATGGGGCAAGTCCTAAACCAAAACCCAAGCCAAAGAATTGGTGAGGTTTACGAATATCAAATTTGTACTGCTTAGCCAAACTGACTCCTAACTAAAATGTTCAAAGCCAGTTGCGGGAAATGGCCAAGGTTTATCTTTATAAAGTAGCGATACATCGCCAGCATTTGCGTTAATTTGCCCGATACAGGTAGGTGTCACCCCATATTCTGCCAAACGCTTTTCTACTGCTACTCTATTACTATCAGGCACGGTAAACAACAACTGATAATCATCGCCATAGGCCATTGCCAGCATTAAACGTACTTCTTCGTCTGGCAAGTTTTTAAGCGCATTTGACACTGGTACCTTATCTGCATGGATTGTCGCTCCAACACCTGAGTGGGTCAGAATATGGTTTAAATCGGCCAGTAAACCGTCAGAAATATCAATGGCTGAATTCGCTAGGCCTCGTAAAACCTGACCAGCTGCAACTTGGGGTGCGGGGTAATCAAACTGTTTCTGAACATAACTGCGATCTTCATCACTGAGTTCCCAGCCTTGTTTACGTGCTTCTATTGCCAAAGCGGCATCTCCAAGGTCGCCAGTCACATATAACCAATCCCCCACTTTAGCGCCACTGCGGGTCAATGCTTTGCCTTTTGGCACGATACCTTTAGCGCACACGGTAATCGTTAATGGACCTTGTGTGGTGTCACCACCAATCAGTTGCACGTTATAGTACTCAGCAATATCGTGCATACCTTCAGTGAACTGTTCCAGCCAGGTTTCATCAACATTAGGTAGCGTTAAGCCTATTGATATCCAAGCAGGCTCTGCACCCATTGCAGCTAAATCACTTAAGTTTACCGCTAAAATTCGGTGTCCTAAGGCTTTGGGAGAAATATCAGAAAAGAAATGAACGCCTTCAACCAGCGTATCTGTGGTGACCGCTAATTGGCAGCCTTCAGGGATAGTAACTAGGGCACAATCATCACCTATGCCTAAGTCTACATCACGTCGAGTAATGCCACGGCCGGTGAAAAATCGATTGATTAACTCAAATTCCTTCATACATAAAAAAGCCGGCCTAAGCCGGCTCTCCAAATTGTTTGCCTTTATTTGCGAACTGCTTTAACTGCTTTGTCTAAAACACCGTTCACAAACTTATGGCTGTCTTCTGCACCAAAGATTTTCGCAAGCTCAATGCCTTCATTGATTGCTACTTTGTAAGGTACATCTTCACGGAACTTAAGTTCGTATGCACTTAAACGTAATACTGCGCGCTCAACTTCATCTAAGTCTTCAAACGGGCGAGAAAGATGCGGCTTAACAAGCTCATCTAATTGTTTTACGTTTACTGCAACACCGCGAGCAAGATCTTTAAAGTATTCTACGTCTACTTTAGATACATCATTCTCGATCAACATTTGTTGCTCAATATCGGCAATCGGGTTGCCACTTAATTGCCAAGAGTATACGGCTTGAAGCGCTAATATACGTGCTTTACGTCTTGCTGCTGGTTTCACTGAGGATCCTCTTAAATTTGCTCTAGCACGTTCACCATTTCTAGTGCACCAAGGGCTGCTTCGCCGCCTTTGTTGCCCATCTTAGTGCCCGCACGTTCAATGGCTTGCTCAATGCTTTCCGTGGTTAATACACCAAATGCTACCGGAATATCATAGTCTAATGAAACGCTTGCAAGTCCTTTATTTGACTCGTTAGCAACTAGGTCGAAATGTGGAGTACCACCACGGATGATAACGCCTAATGCAATGATTGCATCATGCTCTTTTTTCATCGCTAAACGCTTAGCTGCTAATGGTAACTCAACGGCACCTGGTACATATACCACAGTGATGTCTTCTTCTTTAACACCACCAACACGCTTTAGCTCGTCAACAGCACCTTCAAGTAAGCTGCTACCGATAAAATCATTAAAACGTGAAATAACAATGGCAAATTTTTTGCCAGGAGCGTATTTGTTACCTTCAATAATCTTCATTAGATGGTCCTAATCTTCTTAATGTTTCGTACTTTGCAATCAAAGTGCGCCGAGTACGCAATAAGCAATTGCCAAATTGGCGCGCATAATAGCACAGTTTTGGTTAACCCCAAATAACAAAACCCGCTGTCATCAACGGGCTTTTTCATTCAATTATTTAGGCTCTACGTATTCAATGACTTCTAGGTGGAAACCTGAAAGTGCATGATATTTTTTCGGCATACTCATTAGGCGCATTTTTTGAATACCTAAATCAGCTAAAATCTGCGAGCCAACACCAACGGTACGAGATGTACCTTGGAATTTACGCTGATTCACAGTTTCGCCCGCATCTTGCGCAGCAAATGCTTTTACCATGTGCTCGATGTCTTCAGTTTGTTCCTGTTTACCTAGAATAACTAGCACACCGTTATTTTCGCTGATGTGCTTCATCGCACCATGCAAGCTCCAGCTACGATCAGCGCCTCTGTCTGATAATAAGACATCATTAAAGGTGCTTTGTAAGTGAACACGAACTAGCGTTGCATCACTTTCTGAAACTTCACCTTTGAGTAAAGCATAATGAAGCTGGTTATCAATGGTGTCTTTGTAAGTGACTAAGTCGAACTCACCATACTCAGTTGGCAATTTACACTGCGCAACTTTTTCGATAGTTGTTTCGTTTAAGTTACGATATTCAATTAGGTCAGCGATAGTGCCAATTTTTAAACCATGCTCTTTGGCAAACACTTCTAACTGAGGACGACGCGCCATAGTACCGTCTGGGTTTAAGATCTCAACAATGACTGAAGCGGGTTCTAAACCAGCTAAACGCGCTAAATCACAGCCTGCTTCTGTATGACCAGCACGAGTTAATACTCCACCAGGCTGTGCCATAATAGGGAAAATATGACCTGGCTGCACGATGTCTGTTGGCACTGCCCCCTTAGCCACTGCTGCCTGTACTGTACGAGCACGATCAGCGGCAGAAATACCAGTAGTGACGCCTTTTGCCGCCTCGATAGACATTGTGAAGTTAGTTGAGAATTGCGCGCCGTTATTTCTCACCATTAATGGTAAATCAATTTGCTGACAACGCTCTTGAGTCATAGTTAAACAAATTAAACCACGGCCGTGGGTTGCCATGAAGTTTATGGCGTCCGCTGAAATATGCTCGGCTGCGATGATTAAGTCACCTTCATTTTCTCGGTCTTCATCATCCATCAAGATAACCATTTTACCGGCTTTAATGTCTTCGATGATCTCTTGTGCGCTGTTCAAATTCATAATTTACCTGTTTAATTAATTCGCTACTTAATAAAGCCTGCGTTTGCCAATAAGTTCATTGTGAGAGTAGAGCTTTGTGCAGGCTCTTGAGCTCCAAGTACTAAGCGTTCCAAATAACGTGCAATTTGATCCACTTCTAAGTTAATTTTACTGCCCACTTTAAATTCAGCAATGGTTGTCTCTTGTGCTGTATGCGGCACAATTGTCAGCTTAAACTGACAGTCTTTAATTTCATTTACAGTTAAGCTGATACCATCGATGGCTACTGAGCCCTTATACGGAATATATTTCATCAGCTCACTGGGCGCTTCTAACCAATATTCGGTTGCGCGGGCATTAGGTGAAATCGCCACGACTGTCGCAATGCCGTCAATGTGACCTGAGACTAAATGACCACCTAAACGCGAAATAGGTTGTAATGCTTTTTCTAAATTAACTGTTTGCCCTAGCTTATATTGAGCAAATTGCGTCAATTTCAAGGTCTCATTTGAAACATCGGCACGAAAACCATCAGAAAATTTTTCAACAACCGTTAAACACACGCCATTTGTAGCAATGCTATCGCCTAACTGTACATCGCCCATGTCTAAATTTGGGCTACTTACACGAACCGTTAGGTCGCCTTGATTTTGTGTCAACTCAGTCAACTTACCGGTTGCTTCAATGATACCTGTAAACATAAAACTTAACCTTTTTGCGCTACTTTGCGTGCTGTTAAACGAATATCATCGCCAACTTGCTTAATATCGTGCCATTGTAGGCTCTGTACATCTGCCATCTGCGTCAACTCTGGCACGTTAAATAAACCTCGCGCGTCTTGACCCATAATTTTAGGTGCTAAATAAAGAATATAATTATCGATAAGATTTAATTCGTGAAACTTACCCGCAAGCGTCGCGCCTGCTTCAACGAATACACTGTTGATACCATGCGCAGTTAATTGCTTTAACGCTTTTTTGATATCAACCTTACCATTTATAGAGTCAACCACCAGCTCTATAACATGTTCTGGCCACTGGTGTGCTGTATCTGCTTTTGTTCTTAAAATTATAATAGGACTATTGATTGAAAATAATGCTAAATCTGGAGACAAACGGTTTTGGGAATCGATAATGACTCGAGTAGGTTGGCGAACTGACAACCCTTCAGCAAGCTCAAGCTGCTCTGCTGAAAGTCGTACATTCAATTTGGCATCATCAAACAGTACAGTATCAGCACCCGATAACACAGCGCAGTGCTCAGCACGTAAAAACTGCACATCTTGACGGGCTGCACTTGAGGTGATCCACTTACTTTCACCATTTTTTAATGCGGTTTTGCCATCTAGGCTCGCAGCCAATTTACAACTTATATAAGGTAAGCCCGTTTCCATTCGAGTTAGAAAACCTGGATTCAGTGCTCTTGCAGCTTGCTCAAATAAACCTGCTGCAGTTTCAATACCAGTTTCTTCTAACATGCGCAAGCCGCGACCTGCGACTTCTGGGTTAGGATCAACCATGGCAGCAACAACGCGGCTGACGCCAGCGTCGATTAGGCCTTTTGCGCAAGGCGGGGTTCTACCATAATGGCTACATGGCTCCAAGGTAACATAAGCGGTTGCGCCTCTTGCCTTGTCTCCAGCCATCTTTAATGCGTGCACTTCGGCATGACCTTCACCCGCTTTTTGGTGATACCCCTGACCAACTATATCACCGTCTTTTACTATGACACAGCCCACATTAGGGTTAGGTGAAGTGGTAAAACGGCCTTTTGCAGCAAGCGCGATGGCCTGCTGCATAAAATCTTTATCTTGCTCGCTAAACATCAATCTCCAAGCCTCGCGATTTCCTCGCCAAACTCTCTAATATCTTCAAATGAGCGGTATACGGAAGCAAAGCGGACATAGGCCACTTTATCGAGCTTTTTCAGCGCTTCCATAATACATTCACCAATCATATGGCTTGCCACTTCACGCTCACCCGTCGCACGAATTTGCGATTTAATTTGATGCACGACTTCTTCAATTTGCTCAGTGCTCACTGGACGTTTCTCTAACGCGCGGTGCAGACCATTTAATAATTTGTCTTCATTGAACGGCTCTCGAGAACCATCTTGTTTAATTACCCGAGGCATGACTAATTCGGCACCTTCAAACGTCGTAAAACGCTCATGACATAACACACACTCTCTGCGGCGACGGACTTGATGGCCTGAGCCGACTAAACGGGAATCAATGACTTTTGTTTCTTTAGCGGTGCAAAATGGACAATGCATAGATAATCACTTGTGAAAAAATATAAAAAAGGCCGCAAATGCGGCCTTAATCATAACAAAATTCTTTGATTTTGTGAGCGAAATTACGCGTAAACTGGTAATTTAGCGCAGATAGCTTTTACTTTCTCTTTAACTTCTGCTTGTACTGACTCATCGTTGATGTTGTCTAGTACGTCACAGATCCAACCTGCAAGCTCTGCTGACTCAGCTTCTTTGAAGCCACGACGCGTGATAGCAGGAGAACCAATACGAAGACCAGACGTTACAAACGGTGAACGTGGGTCATTTGGTACTGAGTTCTTGTTCACAGTGATATTAGCACGACCAAGCGCCGCATCAGCATCTTTACCTGTGATGTCTTTGTCAATTAGGTCTAGTAGGAATAAGTGGTTGTCTGTTTTACCAGAAACAACTTTATAACCACGCTCTTGAAGAACAGCAACCATTGCCTGTGCATTCTTAACAACTTGCTCTTGGTAAGTTTTGAACTCTGGCTGTAGTGCTTCTTTGAAAGCAACCGCTTTACCTGCGATAACGTGACATAAAGGACCACCTTGACCACCAGGGAATACTGCGCTGTTTAGCTTCTTGTAGATGTCTTCGTCATCACAAGCTGAGATGATAAGACCACCACGAGGACCCGCTAGTGTTTTGTGCGTCGTCGTAGTTACAACGTGTGCGTGAGGTACTGGGCTTGGGTAAACACCTGCAGCAACAAGACCTGCAACGTGTGCCATATCAACTAATAGGTAAGCACCTACTTTGTCAGCGATTTCACGGAATTTAGCCCAGTCAACGATACCTGAGTATGCTGAGAAACCACCGATGATCATTTTTGGCTTGTGCTCAAGTGCTAAAGCTTCAACCTGTGCGTAATCGATCTCACCAGTTTCTTCGTTAAGACCGTACTGGATAGCGTTATACGTTTTACCAGAGAAGTTTACGTGAGAACCGTGTGTTAAGTGACCACCGTGCGCAAGGCTCATACCTAATACAGTGTCGTGTGGCTGAAGAAGCGCTTGGAATACTGCCGCGTTTGCTTGTGAACCAGCGTGCGGTTGTACGTTTGCATATGTAGAACCGAAAAGCTCATTAGCACGGTCAATAGCCAGTTGCTCAACAACGTCAACGTGCTCACAACCACCGTAGTAACGCTTACCTGGGTAACCTTCAGCATATTTGTTAGTTAATTGAGAACCCTGAGCTTCTAAAACACGTGGGCTACAGTAGTTTTCAGAAGCGATAAGCTCGATGTGCTCTTCTTGACGAGTCGTTTCAAGTGCAATCGCATTTGCTAATTCAGGATCAAAATCTGCAATGTTCATGTTACGTTCTAACATGGGGTCTCCTAGGTACACGTTTAGGGTAGTAAAAGCTGTATTGTACGCAGTTATGCGTCCGATGCCTATAATTTCGGCTTGAGCATATTTAAACAGGGATTGAATTTATTTCACAGTGTTTATGTAATGATATTTTTTTATTTAAACATTAAAAAAACAAATAAATAAGAAGGGAATAAATAAGTGTTATTTATATAGGGTGAGTTTGGCAAACTTTTTAAGTCTACAAAGGCTCACCCTTGGCGATTAATAATTACAATAATTTAGCAAAAACAGCCGCTTTCAATTGCATATAATCAGCCTTCATTGGCTCTGCTAAACACTTTTTATCTAAGGCATCTTGCAACACGCTAGGCATTGCAATCTCTTGCTCAAGCACCTCTTCTACTGAAGATTTAAACTTAGCAGGGTGCGCCGTAGCCAAACAGATCCCCACAGCATCTTCAGCTTTATCTAAAGTCAGACCTTCAAGTGCAATGGCGGTATGCGGCTCCATCACGTAACCCGCTGCAGCAATCTCTTTCATTACCGCTTGCGTGCGACTTTCCGAGACACCTCTTGAATAAAACTCATGTTTATCGAAATCACCGCGTTCCAACATAGTCTCAACGCGAGGCCAGTTATTAGGTTTACTCACATCCATTGCATTTGATAACGACTCTAATGTGGCATTTGGCGACCACTCACCTGATGCCATATAACGAGGTACAGTATCATTTTGATTGGTGGTTGCAGACAAGTTTGCAATAGGTAAACCCAGGGCTGCAGCTATCATAGCTGCACACACATTACCAAAATTACCACTTGGTACAGAAACATGCACTTTACCTCTTTGCTCTGTTGGTAATTGCGCAACGGCTTCAAAGTAATAACACACTTGTGCAACTAGACGGCTGATATTGATAGAGTTGGCGGAGTTTAAACCCAGCTTTTCTTTCATTTCATCATCTAAAAACGCCTGCTTAACCAATGCTTGGCAATCATCGAAGCTGCCTTCAACGGCGTAACAATGAATATTTCCACCTAACGTCGTGAAGAGCTTTTGTTGAGCGAGCGAGATCTTGCCTTCTGGGTAAAGTATAACTACATCAACATTTGGCTTGTTATAAAAGGCATGTGCTACCGCTGCACCTGTGTCACCACTGGTCGCAGTTAAAATTGTGACTCGCTCACCTTGATTAAATAAACCAATACATTCAGCCATAAAGCGGCCGCCAAAATCTTTAAACGCCAAGGTTGGACCATGGAACAATTCTAAGCAATATTGCTTATCGCCAATTTGCTTAAGCGGCGCCGGAAAATTAAAAGCACGCGCGACCATCTCGGCTAACGTATCTTTTGGTAGTTCATCACCAATTAAGTGGCTCAATACTTCGACACTTCTTTCAACAAATGGCTTTTCAAGTAAAGCATCGATATTTTCTAATTTGCTCAGTTGCTCTGGAAAAAACACCCCTTGATTACGACCAAGGCCTGTTTTAACTGCCGTTGTGAAAGACACTTGCTGCGTGGCATCTTTTAAGTTTACAAGTTGCATTGATTATTCTCCTTGTGAAATGGCACGCGTGCCTTGTTGGTCTAGCTTACAAATATGACTAAAACCGTGTTCATTAATATAGTGTTCGTTTAACCAAGTCTGGCATTGCTCTGCCGCTTGTTTAGTTTTACAAATCGTAAAGAGTGTAGGACCAGCACCTGAAATACTCACCAGCTCAGCGCCAAGTTCAGGTAACGCTTTTTTAGCTTGTTCAAACCCAGCTATTAAAGAGCATCGATACGGCTCTGCCATATCATCTTTCATGAGAGAGAGCGCTAAATCGAATTGCTCAGTTTGCATCAGAAGGCAAAAGCTCGACAAACGCTGCGCAAATTCAATAGTTTCTGAGCTGCTTCTTTGCTTTGGCAGTACTGCACGTGCTTTTGCTGTATTTAACGCAAAGCCCGGGTATGCCGCGACATAGTACCAATCAGAGTTAACAGGCACAGATAAGGCTTTGTTAGGCACAAGATCAGCGGTCAATTGTAAACCGCCTAAATAACAAGGTGTGATGTTGTCATAGTGACGAGCGCCGCTCACCTTAGCTTCAAAATCTGCCATTAATTCAATCAGCTCGATTTGACTAAGATTCGTTTTTGCAAACTCATTCAAAGCAGCAAAAGTTGCCACTACAGAGCAGGCGCTCGAACCTAGACCCGAACCGATTGGTAATCGCTTTTCAAGCTCGAGATAGACCGACGGCATACTTGGTGCGACATGTTCACGAAAATGGACTAAGCATTGATAGGCCAAGTTTTCATGGGCCTCACCCGGTAATTTATCAGCATAAGGACCAGAGCAAACAAACGTGTCTTGCTCTGCTGCTTTAACATTTACCACATCACCCAGTAGCTCACCATTTATAGGCGCAAGTGCAGCGCCTAAAGAATCAAAACCAACACAAAAGTTGCCGATAGACGCGGGTGCATAAAAACTAATCATAACAACTCCTTAACGCGACTGTGTTTTTAATATATCTGCAAATACACCCGCTGACGTCACTTCCGCGCCCGCGCCATATCCGCGAATAACAAATGGGCGTGGTTGATAGTATTGACTTAAAATTGCCAAAGCATTTTCGCCATCACGGATATCATAAAGTGCATGCTGCTTATCAACCGCTTCTATACCCACTTTACATTTACCGTTTTCGATGCTGCCGACATAGCGCAACACCTTGCCTTCACTCGCGGCACTTTGAATTTTGTCAGCAAATGGCGCATCAAGTTCAGGTAGCTTAGCCATAAACTCATCAACACTTGTACCTGGCGCAAATGACTCAGGAACAACCGCTTCAACTTCAATATCTGACAGCTCTAATTCAAGACCTGACTCACGGGCGATGATCAAAAGCTTACGCGCAACATCAGTACCCGATAAATCATCACGGGGATCGGGTTCTGTAAAGCCATTCGCTTTCGCCTTTGCAGTCGCTTCTGACAAACTTAAGCCATCTTCAAGTACACCGAACATGTATGAGAGTGAACCAGAAAGGATACCGTTAAATGACAATAACTCGTCGCCGGCACCAAAAAGTAGCTGCAAGTTGTCTAACACCGGTAGACCTGCACCTACGTTTGTTTCATATAAGAATTTGCGCTGGCGTTTTTGCGCAGCACTTTTTAAAGACTGGTAGTAATAAAAACTGCCCGTATTGGCTTTTTTATTTGCAGCAACCACATGGAAGCCCGCATCTAAAAAGTTATAGTATTGATCTGCTAGTTGTTGTGACGAGCTACAATCCACCAGCACAGGGTTTATAAGGTGATTTTCTCTAACAAACTGCTCTACCTTAGCCAATTCGAAACCTGATGTTTGTTGTTCTAACTGAGCTTGCCATGCATCAAATGCGATGCCGTTTGCATCAAGTAAAAGCTTGCGTGAATTAGCTACACCATAAAGGTTAAGCTTTACATTTCGCTTTGCTAGCCAATCTTGTTGTTTTTCAAGTTGCTTAACCAGTTCTTGACCGACTAAACCACAGCCTAATAAAAACACATCAATTGAAGGCACATGAGTGAAGAAATTTTCGTGACAGACTTTTACCGCATCATTGCACAGTGCACCATCAACCACCGCAGAAATCGCACTTTCAGTAGAGTCTTGAGCAATGGCCACGATATTAACTTGTGCTTGTGCCAGTGAATCAAAGAACTTAGCTGCAAGTCCTTTATGTGCTTTCATGTTATCACCTACCAAAGTCACGATGGCAAGTTCACGCTGCACTTGTACAGGCTCAATTAATCCAGCTTGCGACTCAAGTTCAAATGCTTGCTCTAGGGCACTTAAAGCTAAATTTAAATCTTCTTCATGCACACAGAAACTGATGCTGAACTCGCACGATGACTGCGTGATCAAAACAATAGAAACATTATCATTGGCAAGCGCACTAAAAACACGTGCAGCCATACCAACTTTGCCTTTCATGCCGGGGCCTGACACTGTCAACATCGCCAAATTCTCTAGCGATGAAATGGCTTTAACAGTTTCGTCGCTCTGGCATTCATTTGAGATCACAGAACCTGGCACATCAGGATTATGGGTATTTT
The DNA here is from genome assembly GCF_056158285.1 of Pseudoalteromonas sp. AWM4_233. Classification (NCBI taxonomy): domain Bacteria; kingdom Pseudomonadati; phylum Pseudomonadota; class Gammaproteobacteria; order Alteromonadales; family Pseudoalteromonadaceae; genus Pseudoalteromonas; species Pseudoalteromonas sp. AWM4_233. Next base: position 3,037,211 of record NZ_JBSWSZ010000001.1, read on the forward strand.
TAATTTCACATGGCACGCCAACTTTCGCGCACGGTAAGATCGTCTTTGGATGCAAAACTTTAGCGCCAAAATATGACAGCTCCATCGCCTCTTTATAAGATAAGCTATCTACCTTGCTGGCTTTTTTAATAAAACGCGGATCGGCATTATAAACGCCATCAACATCTGTCCAAATCTGGCACACTTCGGCTTTTAAACAAGCAGCAGCTACTGCAGCCGAGTAGTCTGAGCCGTTGCGACCAAGAGTTGTTAGTTCACCTTGGTTATTAACCCCAGTAAACCCCGGCATAATATAAAAGTCGGCTGATTGCGATTTTAAAACTTCAGCAAAGCGCTGTCCACTCGCGACTAAGTTGACCTCAGCATCAAGATACCCGCCCTGAGTCTCGATACATTCCGTTGCTTCTAGGTATGTAGCCCTATGACCTAGCATGGCAACCATAAGTGCAACACTCACTCGCTCTCCAAAACTGATCACAAAGGCATTAACTTGCTCAGGGCAGTGCTTTAATAATTTAACCCCAGCTAGCTTATCACTAAGCTCAGCAAAGCTTGGCCAATGAGCAACAACAGAATCTAACTGCTCGACTTCACGCTTCAAACTGTCTGCGCGATTTAGCAAAGCCTGCCACTGAGCACTATAATCAGCACCTTGCTCAGCAAGCTTGGCTAACTCAACAAGTTGGTCTGTCATGCCTCCAGGGGCTGAAAGAACAACCAAAGCTTGTTCGCCTGCTTGAGACTCGATCAATTGCTTGACCCGTTTGAGACAATCAAAGTCGGCGAGCGAAGAGCCGCCAAATTTTAAAACTCGCATAATTTTTCCTCATTCCAAAAACGAAAAAAGGCCTGTGTTCGTAGTGAACACAGGCCTTTTTCTAATGCGCAACGACCTATGCCACTATCCAGTTAGGATGGTGGTTGTAATAATGGTCGTAATTAAATTCATTGTTTTCATAATTATTAGACTGCCCGAAAATCAGACACCATGCAACCGTCTTTTTATGAAATTATTATGCAAAAAACTCAAGTTTGATTTAAAGAAAGGAAAAATTAGACCTTAGTATAACTTTTATAAGCTAAATAGAGAAAACTAGGAAGTAAAAAGGCTAGCCTAAAAGACAGAGTTACCTAAGGCCATAAGTATGCAAAACGTCTAATAAAACATCAGATTTAACGGGCTTTTCGATAAAAGAGATTGCACCAAGTTGTTCCACTCGCGCTTTCATTTCTGGTTGAATATCCGCAGATATGACTACAACAAAAGTTTCGATAACTTGAGATTTCACGGCTTGTAATACACCTACACCATCTAATTCTGGCATGGTTAAATCAAGGCAAAGTAAATCAACCTGGTGATTATTTAAAACCTCTAACGCTTCTACACCATTTTTCGCTTGCAAGATTGTTGCATCAAACGCTGATGACAAGCAGCGAACCACTTGTTTTCTGGCAACCACTGAATCATCACAGACCAAAATAGTAAAGCTCATCTTTTAAACTCATTCACTCGAAATTAACCTACTACTAGCACCTTATTTAAAATGCCTTATAACATATTCATCTTAAAGCACTAAATAAGTTCGATATAATATCTAACCAAATAAAGGCATTGTAAACAATAATGCCAGATAAATATTTATTTTTACGCCTTTATTAGCTAAGTTTAACTACAGACGTATCGCTTTAAACAAAATCAGGGAGCCTAGCTTCATTCATGCTGCAAAAAAGCCTATCAAAAAAGCTACTTACGAATGTGCTATCGGTTTACTTTTTGTTAACTTTCCTTGTCACATGTGGTCAGGTTGTTACTGAGTATATAAATACTAAAAACTATATTCAGAATGAGCTAACCATGTTGCAAAAGACCTTTAGCCGTAGTTTAACGCGTGCTATTTGGGAATTAAACACCAAGCAAACTGTTACCACCGCAGAGGGCCTGTTAGCAATCCCTATGATTGAAGGCATTATCGTACGCGACGACAGTGGTGAGATTATCTCTCAACTGGGCCGTTCTCTAGATATTCATGAGCTATACAGCCAACAACTCGTTCAAGAAGAAGCCATCATTGAAGATACGCCCTCAGGACTGTTTGGTTATACTTTTCCCTTAATTTTTGAGTTTTCTGGTCGAGCGACACAAGTTGGTGATGTCACACTCTTTTCAAGCCGAGAAGTTGTGCTCAGCCGCATTATGTTATCGATTTACTTCTTGCTTGGTAATGCTGTTGTTAAAACCACTTTCTTAATCATCTTATTCTTAATCGCGTTTAGAAAATTACTGACCGAACCGCTCACTGATTTAACCGAACAGATCGAAGCATTTGAATTAAACGATGACATTGACGGCCAACGCATTGACATTGGTACAACGGAACGCAATGAGTTAAAAGTCATGGAGGAAGCATTCAATAAACTGATAGACAAAGTCAGTGACTATCGAAATCAACTTGATGACACGCAAAAAGAATTATTAATCAGTAACGAAAAGTTAGATCAACATAATTTACAGCTAGAACAAGAAGTCGCTCGAAAAACCTCTAACCTCAGCCAGGCTATGATGGATTTGCAGCAGCAAAAATACGAGCTTGAAAAACAAAAACTCACGCTCACAGAAGAAATCGACTTACGTCGTCAAACTGAGCAAGAATTGCTAACCAAGCAAAAAGAACTTGAGCGTTACTTAGATGAATTAAACATGGCCCAAGAACGTCTTGTTGGCTCTGAAAAAATGGCTGCACTTGGTGGTTTAGTTGCGGGTATAACGCACGATATCAACACACCTGTTGGTATCGGTGTTACAGCAACCTCATTTTTGCAAGAACGGTTAGAACAAATTGAAGCCGCTTATAAAGACAAAACGCTTTCTCCAAAAGCACTTGAAGAGTTTATTAACGACGCTAAGCAAAGCACCAGCTTACTGACTACCAATTTAGATAGGGCCTCTGAACTAGTCGCGAGCTTCAAGCAGATTGCAGTAGACCAAGCAAGTGAGGCTGTGCGTAATATTAATTTGAAGCAATACCTTGCTGAGGTTATTCGCTCGTTACACCCTAAATTAAAGAAAACCAAGCATGCGATTAATGTTGAATGTCCTGAAGACCTACAATTGAACTTGCCTGCGGGTGCAATTAGCCAGATTTTTACCAACTTGATTATGAACTCTCTTATTCATGGTTTTGAAGGTATTGATCAGGGCGAGATTAATATTGAAATTAAAAATGATAACGACGATGTGGTTATTCATTACAAGGACAATGGTCGTGGTGTCAGCCAGACTCAACTAGAAAAGTTGTTCGACCCTTTCTTTACCACTAAGCGTGATCAAGGTGGTAGTGGCTTAGGCACACACATCACCTTAAATTTAGTTAAACAGACCTTAAACGGTGAAATCGAAGTGAGTAGTGAAGAAGGCAAAGGGTTGAGCTATATGATCCGATTCCCGAAAACACTGCAACAGCCAACTAATATGTTCGATTAAAATACAGCTTTAATTAATTGTTTTAAGCTCTGATTATTCGGGGCTTAATTTTATCCCCCAAGCAAAATAAATATTGCTATCATAGCCAACATTAAAATCAGTGGATAATAACAATATGTGGTTCAGCAACCTGATCTGTTACAGATTCAAACAAGACGTTTCATATAACCAAGAAGACTTTGAACAAGCCTTAGAGCAAGACGTATTCCGCCCTTGTGGCAGTCAAGAAATGAATACCTTTGGCTGGACTAAAGCATTTGGTAAACACGGGCAAACTTTATCGCACTTCTCTGAAAAAAGCATTTTAGTGTGTGCAAAACGTGAAGAGAAGGTGCTTCCAGCTTCAGTTATCAACGACATGTTAGCTGAAAAAATTGAATTAATTGAGCGTGAAGAAAACCGCCCTGTTAAGAAAAAAGAAAAAGATGAACTCAAAGAGAACATCTTAAGCACATTGCTTCCTCAAGCGTTTAAAAAATCGAGCCTACAATTTGCTTTTATTGATCAAGTAAATGGCTGGGTTATTGTAAACAGTGCAAGCTTTAATAAAGCCGAAGAGTTACTCGCACTACTAAGAAAGTCATTAGGCACACTGCCTGTGGTACCTGCGTTTGCTAACTATGATTTAGATGTGTTTTTAACTGACTGGTTAACTCACTTTAATGCCCCTGATGGTTTCGCGATTGGCTCAGACGCAGAACTTCAAGAGCCTGACGATAACGGTGCGCAAGTTAAGTTGAAGCAACATGATTTAGCCAGCGATGAAATTAAAACTCACTTAGAAAATGGTAAGCGTGTTACTAAACTTGCGCTTGATTGGCGTGAACGTGTGAAGTTTATTTTACAAAATGACGGTACATTAAAACGCTTAAGCTATGCCGATGCACTAAAAGAGCAAAATGCCGATATTCCAAAAGAAGACATGGCCATTAAGTTAGATGCCGATTTCATCTTAATCACAGAAGAAATTAAAGAGTTACTTGAAGAGCTCACTGCAGGGTTAGGCGATAAAGAAGATTTAGCTTAATCTTTTATTCAAATTACAAAATGAATACTTAAACGAGAAAGGAGCCAAACGGCTCCTTTTTTATAAAATAAATTTACTTCGCTGCTAACAGTATCTCTTTAACGATATCTAACGTTAGATCACCAGTTTCACTTAATTGAGTTAATCCCATTTTTTCCATATTAGCTACTACCGTATCAATGCCTTCATTATCGATACCATAGTGAGACAGTGCAGTCACAATATCTAACGAGTTGAAGAACGCTTCTGTCTTATCTATCGCCTGATTAATTTTCTCGTCTTCAGTGCCGTCTTTGATGTCCCAAACACGCTCAGCAAATTGTACTAGCTTGTCATGTTTTTGCGCTTTACGTGCTCTTAATAAGCTAGGAAGAACAATGGCAAGTGTACGGCCGTGCGCAATACCGAACATCGCAGTCAGCTCATGGCCAATCATGTGAGTTGACCAATCTTGTGGTACACCAACACCGATAATGCCATTCAGAGCAGATGTAGCTGACCACATAAAGTTCTTACGAGCCGCTAAATCATCACTTTGATAAGTAACCGGACCATCTTCAATTAAGGTTTTTAGAATCCCCTCAGAGAATCTATCTTGCACTTTTGCACCGACAGGCTGAGTCAGGTACTGCTCAACTACATGCACAAATGCATCTGCTACACCGTTCGCCACCTGCTCTTTTGGTAAAGAGAAAGTAAAGTCTGGATCAAGCACTGAAAACTGTGGATACACTAGTGGCGATGTAATTGGGTATTTTTGCTCATTGTAGGTCACCACAGAAAAGGCATTCATTTCAGAACCAGTCGCAGGCAAAGTCGCAATACAACCAAGTGGCACAGCTTTTTCAACTGGCACAGGATTAAAGCCATGGAACAATAACGTATGATGTTCTTTATCAGCATTCGCTGCTAAGGCGATAAATTTTGTGCCATCCATCACTGAGCCACCGCCAACAGCAAGTAAAAAGTCGATGTTATTCTCTTTCACCACTTTTACCGCTTTCATTAAGGTTTCAAATTGTGGGTTTGGCTCAATACCACCAAACTCTATTACTTCGCGATCACCTAAATTACTGACCACTTTTTTAAGGGTGCCAAAGCGCTTAACGCTACCACCACCATATAAAACTAGTACTTTTGCCGATGCAGGGATAAGTTTATCTAGTTCACTCAGTCTATCTTGACCAAATACGATTCGAGTCGGATTGTAAAAATCAAAGTTTTGCATAATGTGCCCCTATGTGTTTTGCTAAGTACAGAATAGCAACTCATAGCTTTATTAAAATGACTTAAACCATCAATTTCATGCCTAAAACTCTCACCAATAAGAAAACAGCTCAAAAACGCTTTTACCCTTGATATACTTACTCCATGACATAATTTGGTGACGAACGATGCAATCACTCATTAAACAACTCGAACTATTAGCGCCCTCTGAAGGCTACAACCAGACATTTATTAACGGCGTTGGTATCTATAAAAGCAGTGAAAGTGCACAAAGAACGCCACTGTGTTACAGCCAAGGTATTATTTTCGTTCTACAGGGGCAAAAACGGGTCTTTTTCGATGAGCGAATTTATACCTATAACCCAGATAATTATTTGGTACTCACCGTGCCTTTACCTGCAGAATGTGAAACACAGCTTACAAACAACAATCCTTTATTGTCATTAATCATCGACTTTGACATGTCTGTACTGGGGGAGTTAGTAAGGGTATTTGATGAACATGGTAAGCTAAATAGCAGCGATAAAATGAGCAATGCAAAAGGCCTATTTGTCAGTGAAAATACAGATGCCTTATCTTGCACGCTAACCCGATTAGTTGACTGTTTAGGATCAAAGTTACAATCTGACATTATTGGGAAAGGCTTGGTTCGAGAAGTTTTTTATCACGTATTACAAGGCCCACAAGCGTCGCCTTTATTTGATTTAGTTTCACATAATACGCATATGTCTAAAATGGAGCGTACGCTTAAACACCTGCATAATCACTATGATGACAAGCTAGATGTTGAACAACTCGCGAGTATGGCAAATATGAGCGCCTCTACGTTTCACCGTAACTTTAAACAAATAACCGCATCTTCCCCTATTCAATACGTAAAGAAGCTCAGATTATCTAAGGCGAGAGACTTATTACAAGATCAAGGGATCAAAGTAAAACAAGCCGCTGCGCAAGTCGGTTATGAAAGCGCCACTCAGTTTAGTCGCGAATTTACTCGCTACTTTGGCATTTCACCGAGTGATTATGCCAAAGCGAATTAAAAGTGCTTTTCGAAGAATAGCAATTGATGTTCACCATGCTGACAGCATTTAAATTCTTGATAGCCAAGTTTACGGTAGATGTGTTGCCCTCGCTCATTGAAGTCAAACACATCTAACCAAATACGCTGACAAGCGAAGTGATCAAGGCAATATTGCTCCATAGCTCGAATAGCCAACTGCCCTATTCCAGCACCGCGATGACCTATCACTATGCGCCTAAACTCAATAGTGTTATTGGGCTCCAAAGCAAGAATAATAAAGCCCACCAAGCGTTCATTTTGAAGAACTGACAGGTATTGAATTGTGGGCTCTTGCATACTAACCAAGTGCTGCTCTTTGGAGTTGGCCAAGATAAATTCACCTACACCAGCTTGCTGCTCCCATCCCTCTAAGATGGCTAACTGTTCTGGTACTGTATTAACCAGTTTAATATCATCCTTCTTCATCACTACACCGCTTTCAAAACTTGATTGAAACTTAAGTACTTTTTAATTTAATAAATTTTTTATATCTATCAAAGAATCCAAAATAAACACAAAAAAGACGACCATTCATTGTCGTCTTTTCTTGTCACTACATATCAGTTAAGTAAACTACTCAAACTTTAGAGAGTAACTGCTATCACCAGTCAGTTTAATCACTTTATAGACTTCACTTATTCCAGCATCCATCGGTAACCACTCTACGGTTAGATATTCCCAATTACCATCTACCTGCATTGATTGACTAGAGCCATTCAAAGCAAACATTGAAGTTAATCGATTCTCATAGGCTGGATAATAGATGTTAGTCTTTTCATCATGAAATCCTACTCCATGATAAAAGACAAGTTTGCCGCTTTCTGATTTCAATCCGGACACAGTTACTTCAACTTTCATATCAGTCCTAAAATCAAAATCTGAGGCAGCAACTAAATCCTGAGTGCTTGGCTCTTTATTTTCTTGAACGGTCGCGGTGGTATTATTTACGCTTGGTTGTGGGGCTTCTTGAGTATTTTCAGAGCCACCTCCGCATGCTGATAAAACAGTTAGCACAAAAAGACTTGGTAGGGTCGATGTTAATAAATTTTTCATGCTTGTCTCCTACTCTTGCTCGTAAAGTTTTGTCTTAGTTGCATTTTCAAGCAAATACCAAGACTTCTCTTGCTCGCCTGATGAAGTAACCCAATCAGCAAATTTGGGGTATGCATTTCGAATATCAACACTCTCTTGAGGGTGCTTCCAATCACTGGTGATATTGAGTGCCCATGGAAATTGATTAGCATTAATAAAGTAGTTAGGCGTCTGACTTGCATCATCTACTTGACCAAATAGCCCATTGCTAAATAGTTCACTGCCGGAAAACTGTTTAAGATGTGCTTCCCAGTTACGCGTTCCGTAAGGTCCATGATATTGACCATCAAGCGCATAAATGTATGGGTCAAATGGCGGAAGAGAGACTGTCGAAGACATTTGCTCAGGGTCAAAAGTAAGAACTACTTTGAAGAAATCCATCGCGGGCTCTACGCAACTCGGCATGGTTCTATAGAACTGGCAACTCGTATTCGCCAGTTCTCTTGCCACATCATAAGCTTCATCAAACGTATTATTATCATCGAGTAACTTCATGTTTAACTTATTTGTTGCTTCCAAAAAGTTATTACTCATCTCTTCACCGTTATAGGTCATAATTGCTGAAGTTACTGCGCTTGTATCAACGTCTGGTATTTGAATCGCAAACCCATTATGGAATGATGCACCTGTGGCAACTAATTGATAGTCAATCACAAGTTCTATCATTCTATTTTGATTGTTAAATGTTTGCGACATGCGATATTTAATAACAACATCGTTGAAATCATAGTCGCCCATTTTTGGCCATTTATCCTCAAAAGCCAAAGTCGCATAACCACTTTGGCTTGGGTAGTAGCTGGTATTTGTGACTGACGTATCTGTCTGTTCCAACAGCTGGTATGTACCTGAATCGACTGAACCATTTTCATTTACGCCTTGTACTGCGTAGCTTGGTGTCACTTCTACCGAAAATAATAAATCATTAAAGTCATTATCGCCTTGCGAGCGATGTTGATCGTCGAATCCGATCACAAAGAATTCATTTTGTGCATCGTAAAACACCACATTGTGTTCGTTTATTTCATCTGCTTCAGGGTTTAAAGCTGGGACACTGTAGAAGGGCGTATTCCATGGCCCTAGATTGACTATGTTACCTAGACTGCCTTCCCACCCCCAACCGTTAGGAATAACAAAGAAACCAAGTGCCTGCCCTGGTTGTAAATCTATTCCGAGTTCCATCCTATCGCCTTGCGACATTTCCCCCTCACCCGGCTTTGAGCAATTAGGAAAAATAATCGTATGCTGCGATATATCAGCAATACTCTGGGGCGGATTATCCGCATCGAAGACGAAATAACCTAGTGTGTTTCTATACCCAGCCCCTTCATTTAAAAATGTTACATTGGCGGTAGCTGTTACAAATGTCTCATCTAGCTCACTTTCATCTTTAATTACTATATTACTAAGTAGATTACTGTCGACAAATGCAGTATTTACATATTGTCCTTCTGGCAGCATAGAGTAGATATTAGTAAGGACATCCGTAGGTAATTGCGATCCAACATTAGAAATATTGGTGAGGGGCTTACCTTTTAAACTGTAGCTGAGTGTGTCTGTGGGCAGAACCCCATTTAAGTAGTTAAAATCAATCCCACCAACCGTAACTGCAAAACTGGGTAGAGAGGCAACACCGATAAGAACACTGAATATTTTTTGTTTCATCTTTAGTTCCCCAAAATAAAAGTATTGAGAAACAAGCTTAAATTATACCAACAGCCTGACTTAATATTTTCAATAAGTTAGCAATCAGCAAGAAAGTTACTTTACCCATTTGCATCGCACTTTGCGAAATTGAAAGTCTATTCCAAACCAGTTTTTATAAAGAAGGGAACTTTGAGAGTTTGTATGAAGGATTTTTCCAATAAAAAACCCGCAACATGTGCGGGTTTAAAGTTACTTAATTTGCTTTATAGATTAAGCAAATAAACGGTTAGCTTGCGCTACCACATTATCAACAGTGAAGCCGAAGTGCTCAAATAGCTCACCTGCTGGTGCTGACTCACCAAATGTAGACATACCTACAACAGCACCGTTTAGGCCAACATACTTGAACCAGTAGTCAGCAATACCCGCTTCAACAGCAACACGACGTGTTACTGCTGCAGGTAAAACGCTTTCTTTATATTCAGCTGACTGTGCATCAAATACATCAGTAGAAGGCATAGACACAACACGTACCTTTTTGCCTTGTAAGCGTAACTCTTTTGCAGCATCAACGGCTAGTTGTACTTCAGAACCCGTAGCAATCAAGATAAGCTCTGGGTTACCGTCGCAGCTAAGTACATAACCACCTTGCTTGATTGCAGCAACTTGTGCTTCGTCACGAGCTTGTTGCTCTAGGCCTTGACGAGTAAAGATAAGTGATGTTGGGCCATCTTTACGTTCAATCGCTTGCTGCCAAGCAACAGCTGATTCAACTTGGTCACATGGACGCCAGTTCACTAGGTTAGGTGTTAAACGCATGCTGGCAATTTGCTCAACCGGCTGGTGCGTCGGGCCATCTTCACCCAGACCAATTGAATCGTGAGTATAAACAAAAATGCTTGGCTGCTTCATTAATGCCGCCATACGTACCGCATTACGCGCGTACTCCATGAACATTAAGAAAGTTGCACCGTAAGGTACAAAGCCTTTGTGTAGTGCAATACCATTCATGATTGCAGACATACCAAATTCACGTACACCGTAGAAAATGTAGTTACCTGAAGCATCATCAGCCGTTAAGCCTTTAGAGCCTTCCCATAATGTAAGGTTAGAACCTGCAAGGTCAGCAGAGCCGCCCATAAATTCAGGAAGAATTGGGCCAAATGCGTTCAGTGCATTTTGTGACGCTTTACGTGTCGCAGGGTTAGCTGGGTTTGCTTGAAGTTCTGCAATATACTTTTCAGTTTCAGCTTGCCAGTTTGCAGGAAGTTCGCCTTTCATTCGACGCTCAAACTCAGCCGCAAGTTCAGGGTACGCCATTTGGTACTCTGTGAATTTCACTAACCAGTGGCTTTGTGCCTGTTGGCCTCGAGAAGATGCATCCCACTTAGCGTAGATGTCTTCAGGGATTTCAAACGCATCGTGATCCCAACCAAGGAATTCACGTGCTGCTTTAATTTCTTCATCACCTAATGGTGCACCGTGACAATCGTGGCTACCTGATTTGTTTGGTGAGCCATAACCAATGACTGTCTTACAGCAAATAAGTGTTGGCTTGTCAGTTTCTGCACGAGCCGCTTCGATTGCAGCTTTAATTGCATCGCTATCGTGACCATCTACGTCAGCAATTACATGCCAGCCGTAAGATTCAAAACGCTTAGGTGTATCATCACTGAACCAGCCTTCTACTTCACCATCGATTGAGATGCCGTTGTCATCCCAGAATGCGATAAGCTTACCAAGACCTAGTGTACCGGCTAATGAACAAGCTTCATGTGATATACCTTCCATTAAACAGCCATCGCCTAAGAAGGTGTAAGTGAAGTGGTTTACAATATCAAATTCGTCACGGTTGAATTGTGCTGCAAGTGCTTTTTCAGCAATCGCCATACCTACCGCATTTGTAATACCCTGACCAAGTGGGCCTGTTGTTGTTTCTACACCTGGTGCATAGCCGTACTCTGGGTGGCCCGGTGTTTTAGAATGCATTTGACGGAAGTTTTTCAGATCATCAATAGAAAGATCATAACCGCTCAGGTGCAACAAAGAATAAATAAGCATAGAGCCGTGACCGTTTGACAGAATAAAGCGGTCTCTGTCAGCCCACTCTGGGTTGCTTGGGTTGTGCTTTAAATAATCGCGCCATAGTACTTCTGCGATATCAGCCATACCCATAGGTGCTCCCGGGTGACCAGACTTAGCTTTTTGTACTGCGTCCATAGACAGAACGCGAATGGCATTTGCAAGTTCTTTGCGTGACGGCATGAATTCTCCTACCTTTAATTGTGTTGCGCTGAAATGTCAGTGCCTTCATTCTGACTCATTTATGGTACTTACTGCAACGTAAATACCTGAGAAAACGAGGGCTAAACCTGCATATTTCAGGATCTGCAATTGAAAAAATCTAATTCAGACGTCTAGGCGTAAAAAAACTAGGCAAGTTAATTTGTTTTAGATAGAATACGCCCCTTATTTTTTCGCGCTATCCCCGATGTTCGTGAAGCGCAATATTTGTGAGCATAGATACAATGGCAAAACACTTATTTACTTCTGAGTCTGTTTCTGAAGGTCATCCGGATAAAATCGCTGATCAGATCTCTGATGCGGTACTAGATGCAATCATTACGCAAGACAAACACGCACGTGTTGCTTGTGAAACTATGGTTAAAACAGGCGTTGCGATCATCTCTGGTGAAATTTCAACAGATGCTTGGGTAGACCTAGAGTCAATCACGCGTAAAGTAATCACAGATATCGGTTACACGTCTTCTGATGTAGGTTTTGACGGTGACACATGTGGCATCATGAACCTTATCGGTCAACAGTCTCCTGAGATTGCACAGGGTGTAGATCGCTCTAAGCCTGAAGAGCAAGGTGCGGGTGACCAAGGTCTAATGTTTGGTTATGCAACGAACGAAACACCAACGCTTATGCCTGCGCCTCTTTACTACTCACACTTGTTAGTAGAGCGTCAAGCTGAAGCACGTAAATCAGGTATCCTACCTTGGTTACGTCCAGATGCTAAGTCTCAAGTAACTTTCGTATATGAAGACGGCAAGCCTGTTGCTATCGATGCTGTTGTACTTTCAACTCAGCACAACCCAGACATCGAGCAAGATGCACTGGTTGATGCTGTAATGGAAAACATCATCAAGCACACGCTACCTGCAGAGTTCTTAACTGAAGATACTAAATACTTCATCAACCCAACAGGTCGCTTCGTGATCGGTGGTCCAGTAGGTGACTGTGGTCTAACAGGTCGTAAAATCATCGTTGACACATACGGTGGTATGGCACGTCACGGTGGTGGTGCTTTCTCTGGTAAAGATCCATCAAAGGTTGACCGCAGTGCAGCATACGCTGGTCGTTATGTTGCTAAGAACATTGTTGCAGCAGGCCTGGCAGACAAGTGTGAAATCCAAGTTTCTTACGCTATCGGTGTAGCTGAGCCTACATCAATCACAATTGATACATTCGGCACAGGTAAAGTATCAGAAGAGAAGCTAGTAGAGCTAGTTCGTGAGCACTTCGACCTACGCCCTTACGGCATTACTAAGATGCTAGACCTACTTCACCCTATGTACCAAATGACTGCTGCGTACGGTCACTTCGGTCGTGAGCCGTTTGAAATGACGGTTGGTGATGACACTTTCACAGCATTTAGCTGGGAAAAAACAGATAAAGCAGACGCACTAAGAGCAGCTGCTGGCTTATAATTTTAAGTCATCTGTAAAAAAGGCGCTTACCTGAAAAGGAGCGCCTTTTTTAACATCTGTAGTTAATGAATAAAATACTCTTCTACGTCTTCTTTTAGATCAACATAATCATCATCACTTAGCTCAAGTGCAACCATTACCAAATCTTTAAATGCATGCCAATCGCCACAAGGTCTAAAATGTTTTGCTTCAAAGGCTAAATTCTCTGCCAATTTCATGGTTGCAAAAGTCGCTTTTAATGTCTGATCAGCCTCTTCTTTTAAATAGGTTTCATCATGATGGCGTAAAATCATCTGACAAATAGGCTTAGGTAAATGCCAAGAAGACGCCAAGTAATAACCGACAATGGTATGATTTACTGGATATATCTGCTCTTCATAATAAAGCAGACTTTGCTCACCTCTCTGATAGGCTCGAGTCATCAAGTCATTATAGTTATCAAAGCGCATAGCCATTGCGGGTATCCCTGAGTCATGGAATAAACCCAGTAATTGTAGGTTTTCTAATGGGACAGTGGTTTTTATTTGCTTACCGATAGCTATCGCTAGTTGCGACATATCGGTAGCATTATCCCAAAATCGCTGCAACGAAATACAACAATCTTCTTGTTTAAAAGCATTTTTAAGCAAGTGACCCGTCACTAATTGTGTGATGCAATTTACACCTAAAAACATCACGGCCTGGCGAATATCTGTAATGGTTCGAGACATACCATATGCCGGAGAGTTAATGACTTTTAAGACCGCAGCGGCAGTGCCCACATCTTCACTGATGATTTCTGCAATATTCCCAAGCTCTGGCTCATCACTGTTCAATTCATTTTGTAAGTTTTGTAGTACTTCAGGCTTTGAAGGCAAACTAAAACCAGATTTCAGATCTGCCAACACCTTGTCATCAATGTCGATCATAGGCCGGATACTTTTTCACTTTTGGTTAGCTGAGTGTAGTAGAGGAAAAGTGATTACTCAAAAGTCGAACAAGAAGAAGTGATAAAGTTATTCTCAGCCTGATACTCTTTTTTATAGATTTGCTTAGCCATATTTTGAAAGGTCTTCTTTACCCCTTTAAGTGCGGTTTTGTTGCTTAACCAAGTGGGGATTTTACCTTGTGGATCAGCATAAATTTGATGAGTTATGAGCAAGGTATTTGAAGTTTCTTCAAGTAACCAACTGCCCTCTATGGGTGCAACGAAGATATACTTCTTAAATTGCTCTAGTGGTAAAAATTCCGCTCTTTTAGATTTATCGATAGATTTGATCAATAACCTAGATGTGGCCTCCGAAACAAGCCTATGACATGAATGTGTGAGCATCGCTCTGTCTTTTACAGGCCAAGGCGCATTTAGAACAGTTACAACAATATTTTCACCTTTAGTATGCCAAGGCATAGAACTGACACTTCTGACGTTACTGAGCCACTCAGATGCATTTTGTGTATCATTTAAAAGGTTTAAGAAGGCTTGACGATTTAAGTTATCAAAACTGGCTTGCGCTTTAATTTCGATTAATCCAGATGACTGTTTTTGATAGCTAATAGATAGATTGTCTTCGCTATACCAACTTTTCCAATTGGCATAGGCTTGAAAGGAAGGAAGTACGAGCAAGCTCCATAAAAGATATTTACAGAGCTTTTTCATGATTAACGCCAATATGGCATGCTATTGAGCGAGGCTCTGCGGCTTTGCTCCATCGCTTGAACTAGAAAGTCTGCTTTTTTAGAAAGCCATAATTCTATTTCTTCAAGCTCTGGCAAGTTTTGCTGCTCACATAGGGTTTTTAAATAAGCCAGCGTTTCCAGCTCATAGATCCCATAAGCAATATCAATCCAAGGCGTTCGGAATGATTGTCTTGTGTCTTTGTCGTATAAAGAGCCCAGGCAGTTACCACTCAGCAAAGCGCAATCTAGCAATGAGCGAAGCGCAAGGTAATCTTGCGTACATAAATCTTTGCCTTCAGGTAAATCAGATTGTAACTTTTGCCAGTCTTTCTCAAAAGCTGCATTAGCCACCTCTTTAATAGGCAACTCAGCCGCTGATACCGCATGCTGGCTCCATTCCTGACGCCAACCTTTGTCAACCAACCAACGTGTTAAAGCTAAAACAAGTTTGTTATAGCGCGGACTGTGGAATAAGTCCTCTATATCAGTGATACTAGGCTGCTCTGCTTTTAAGTCATCAATAAGTGCTGCTAACTCATCTGCATTATTGATTTTTTTATAATAAGCATGGCGCTTTGAGGTGTATGTTTTCAAATGGATCGCATCTTCAACCCAATCTAACTCACTCAATAACCAATTCATTTCACCAAGCAAGCGCTCAGTCGCATTGCCTTCAACAATGGGCTCAAATAATTTAAACGCATGTTTAATCAGATTGATGCCATCGATAACACGTTTAAGTGTCTTTAAACTTGGTTTATTAAAGTAGCACTGCTCATGCTTTTGCACGAACTCAATACCGTAATTCACACACTGTACCAGTGCATGTTCTTGAGTTGCGTGACGGTTTAACTTCACAACACCAATATATTTATTGGGTTTTAATGGCTTATCATCAGCAAGGCGATAACCTCTTGCTGCTTTTGAATATAAGCCTAAACGCAAACCTCCTAAGCTAATTAAGTGCTCAGCAAGTAAAAATAGATCGCTTCGCTGACCTTCAACGAGTTCTATCTCTAACTCAGAAATGACTTCAACCTGACCCTGTGCAACAATCTCACCTTTATCGAGTACCACTTCAATTTTTGAGCCTTGCTCAGTTTCAATGAGCCAAGTTCGGCGAATAAAGTTAGTACTAAAAATTGGAAATAAGTTGTCACTAATGGCTGTGATCTGCATACCATGTGGCCAAATATCTTGCTTAAATGCCAAAATATTTGGACGCGGCGTATCAATAGGTAAGTTGTACTCAGGACGTTGATGAAGACCACCAACAACTTGCCCTGCCAATTTAATCGTTTGCTCACACTGCTCATCACAACAACGTGTTCTTAAACCGATATCTAATGCTCTCAACTCACGATTCGGGGTATCAAAGTAGGCGTTTTTTAGATTCTTGGCGGGTTTATTTTTTACAGTTTTTGCAAACTGCATGATGAGTCCTGGAATAAGAGGAACCTCATTATCTGAAAGTAAAAACTTCAGTTCTATTTCAGTGTCCATTAGGGCAAGTGATTACCTATATAATTGTAGAACGGTAAAAATATACAAAGCAGCGGTTATTTGCAATCTTTTTGCAGCAAGTTCAAGGAAGTTTAGCGCTTCACTTGATATTACTCCTTGAAATTCATACTATCTCAAGAAACAACTCTCTATAAGGGTCACGGATGTTAAAACGTATATTAGTGCCTACAATTTTCGCACTTTTCTCGCACTATTCTCTCGCTGAAGATGTTCAAACAACAGAAAATAGTAATAGCAGCGAAAATACGGCCTATATCTCAGATAGCTTATTCGTTTATGTACATTCTGGACCAGGTAAGAATTATCGTATTGTTGGCTCTGTAGATGCTGGTAGCCAAGTGGCCATTATGGCGGGTAATGAAAATGGTTTTCAGCAAATCACCGATGATAAAGGTCGTGAAGTGTGGGTTGAAACCCAGTTTGTCTCAAGCCAACCAGGACTTGCGCACCAACTAGATGAACTAGGTCAGCAATTACAACAAACACAGCAAGCACTCAATGATGCACAAACAGACTTACCTCGCTTGCAACAACTTAATCAAGATTTACAAGCTGAAAATCAAAATTTACAGCAAACAATTCAGCGTTTAGAAAAAGCGGTAACGGATGAAAAACAAAAAGCGCTTTCTTCTGAACAAGCAGAGCAACATTTAATGCTTACCTACGGCGGTGGTGTTGGTGTGGGTGGCTTATTAATAGGTGTTGTATTAACTCTATTCTTATCGCGAAGAAAGCGTTACGACGGTTGGGCTTAGTTCAACTTAATAAATATTCAAAATAAAAAAACCGCATTTCACAATGCAGTTTTTTTATTTTCCTCTGCTAGATTATTTAGTAAATAACTCGCTGATATTACTTAAATCTGATTTACCCTCTGCAATTTCATCTGGGGTTAAACCTGATAGCTCATGCGGGAACACTAACCACTCATCCGATTCGTGAATGAAATAATCAGGCTTCATAGGTACTTTAGTATTCTTTGGCTTGTAGTAAGGACAAGCTGTGCGAATATCTTTAGGCAAGTTTAATCGCATTAGCTCAGAAAGCTTTTCTTTTAACGCGAAAATACTGCGGCCTGAATCAAATACATCGTCCACAATGAGTAACGAGTCATCTGCATTGGCATTTTCGATGATGTAATGAAGACCATGTACTTTGATTTCTTTTGATTGTTTGCCGATACCATAGTAAGAAGATGTACGCACAGCAATGTGATCTGTTTCTATGCCTTTGTAATCGTAATACTCTTGCACAGCGATACCGATAGGTGCACCACCTCGCCATATACCAATGATGAAGTCAGGACGGAAACCATCATCATAAACTTGCGCGGCTAAACGAAAAGAATCCTCAAGCAACTGCTGTGCTGTGATATAGCACTTATCTGACATACAAACCCCGTGAAATATTTATAAAAAGAAAAGGTATCCAGCACATATAAACAGCTAGATATAACCTTGTATTCTAGCGCATCTAAATCAAAAATGCGCAAACTCCCCAATTAAGGAACAACCTTACATTTTTAAGTAAAAGTCTCTACAAAGTGCAGTAAAGTCTTCACTGTATTGACCGTTTTCATGAATACATAACACCGTATTCTCAGCCTCAATCAGACCACTATTTGTAGCATACTCAAACTCGAGCAATAAACGGCTGGCTGCCTTGCGCTCAGTCGTTTTCACCTCGCATTTACGCACAATATGCAAACCTTGTGGTTGCGCTAGCGCAATAAACTCTAATCCTTCTTTGTAAGGTAGCACTACTGCTAAGCGACTTTTAGAATGTGATAAGCGCTTAAATTCATTCAGTAACGCACTGAAGCTCAATGAATCTGTATGGCGCGCTAAATTTCGGGCTGCCGATGGACCTTTTAAGCTATCGTTAAAATATGGTGGGTTGCTGATCACCAAGTCGAATTGAATATCGCTCTGAAAATCTTGAATAGCAGATTGATGTAAAATAATACCATCCTGCCATGGGCTATTTTGGATATTCAAATGCGCATCTTGAAACGCACCAGATTCAATCTCAACGGCTGTAACAGATAAACATTCAGCACGTTGCTTGCACATCAAAGACAATAGCCCGGTGCCTGCACCGACATCTAGCAGGCTTTTTACCCCGGACAAATTCACCCAAGCACCAAGCAAAATTCCATCGGTTGAGACCTTCATTGCGGTGTTCTCTTGCTCAATACAAAACTGCTTAAACGCAAAGCCTGCCATAATCTCGCTTTTCCAAATTCACTATCACGCGTATAATTGAGCACATTGTCCTTTATTTATGATGCACTATGCAATTTTCTGAATTTGATCTAGACGGTAAAGTCCTCTCAGCTATTGATAAAATGGGATTCAAAACCGCCACCAGCATTCAACAACTTTCTATTCCTGAAGGTCTGATGGGTCGAGATATTCTTGCCTCAGCACCAACAGGTACGGGTAAAACAGCTGCGTTTTTAATTCCTGCAATCCAATACTTGTTAGACTTCCCTCGTCGCGATCCGGGCTTTGCACGTGTATTAATTATGACGCCTACCCGTGAACTTGCTTACCAAGTACACGAACAATGTCAGTTACTTGCGGCAAATACTCACCTTAAAATTGGTGTCGTAACCGGTGGTATTAACTACGGCAGCCACAAAGAAATTTTCGAAAAGAACAACGATATCTTAATTGCGACACCAGGTCGTTTGATGGAATATCTTGAAACTGAAAACTTCCACGCAGAAAACGTTGAGCTACTTATTCTTGATGAAGCCGACCGCATGCTAGACATGGGTTTCAAAAAAGAAATGCTACGTATTTGTGATGAAGCAAAAAATCGCCGTCAATGTTTCTTATTCTCTGCAACTCTTGAAGGCGACAGTGTTGAGTTATTCGCCGATCGCATTCTTAATGATCCAGCCTTACTTGAAGCTGAGCCATCACGCAAAGAGAAAGGAAAGATTCATCAATGGGTGCACCTAGCTGATGACTATAATCACAAACTAAAGCTACTTGTTGAGTTACTTAAGAACGAAGAGGAAGTACAAAAAGCGATTGTCTTCGTTAAAACGCGTGAACGACTAGAAAAGCTAGTTGGTGAGCTTTACTCACACGATATTAAAACCACTTGGTTACGTGGTGAAATGCCGCAAGACAAGCGTATGACGGCCATGGCCAACTTCCAAGCGGGCCGAACACGTATTCTAGTAGCGACTGACGTAGCCGCGCGTGGTATTGATGTTCAAGACATAACTCATGTATTTAACTTCGATATGCCGCGCACAGCAGACATTTACGTACACCGTATCGGCCGTACAGGTCGCGCAGGTAAAAAAGGCACGGCAATCTCTTTAGTTGAAGCTCATGACATGGCAATTTTAGGCAAGGTTCAGCGCTACACTGAACAGCAACTAAAGTCTCGTGTTATTAAAGGCTTAGAACCGAAGAATAAACCAGCGAAGTTGCCTAAGAAGAAAAAAGATCCGGCGAAAATAAAAGCCAAGAAAAAGGCAAAAGCCAAAGTTAAAAAGAAAAAGTAACTATCAAGCTTAGTTGAAGTTAAAAGGGTCTTTCAGACCCTTTTTCATTTTATTTCTCTAAAGCTACTTTTAGCCTAGGCTTTAATAGCCAGATAATACCCGCGGCCAAAAGCATCACAGGGATAGTCAGCATATTTAATAACTGCCAGCCTATTTCAGCCTCAAGCCAGCCTGCGCCCAATGAAGAAACCGTCACCATACTAAAAACGAGGAACTCATTACTGGCTTGTGACTTAGCCCGCTCATGGGGCAAATAGCTCTCGCTGACCATTTGAGTAGCGGCAATAAACATAAAGTTCCAGCCAATCCCTAACAAACACAACGCCACTAAAAAATGCCAATGACTCAGCCCCATTAAATTCACCAAACAACATAGCAATACAATGACTACACCTGCTTGCATGATGTTGCTCTGACCAAAGCGATTAATTAACTTACCGGTAAAAAATGAGGGTACAAACATTCCCAAAACATGCCATTCAATCACAAGCGCAGACTCAGCAAGATCATAACCATGGCGATGCATCGCCAAAGGTGTAGCAGTCATCAACAAATTCATTGTGGTGTAGCTGATCATCGCAATCATCACGGCGAGCAAAAACTTAGGCTGCGTCATAATCTCAGATAAAGGCCGCTGTGGTTTATCTGAGTTTGCTTGGCTGAGTTCATTAAACTTCACAAACTGTAATAAACACAAAGCCAAAATATAAAGCCCCATCAAGGCAATAAAGGCATTAGCATAATTAATTTCAGGGTAATGATTATTCACCCATACAGCTAAGTTGGGGCCGAGCACTGCCGCTACCACACCACTTGCCATTACCGCTGAAATCGCAGTGGCAGGGTTGTCACTCGCTTCAATGGCAGCAAAACGATATAGAGTTGCGAAGCCAATACCAACGCCGATTAAGAAAGTGGCTAACGCAAATAGCCAAAACTGACTATTCAATAATGAATAAAACCCTAAAACTGTACCGCTGATACCGATTAGGTTTCCCAAACTAAAGCCTTTTTTACGGCCTATTTTCGCCATGAGTAATGAGGCAGGAACCGTTGTCAGTAATAATCCCAGCATTTGTGTTGCGACCGGTAAAGTTGTGAGTGCACTCGATGGGCTTAATGCTTGACCCACAAGCGCAGAAATCGTCACTAATAAGATATTACCTGTGGTCATTAATCCCTGACAGATAGCCAAGAAAAGGACGTTTCTATTCATTATTTTTCTGCTTTAAATGAAAGGTGAAATAGCAAAGAAAGTAAGGTGCGAGCCCTGTTAAACCCGCACAGAAAGCTGATTATGAGTTGCTAGCTAGTTTTGTTCAGCGCGTAAGAAAACCGGCTCGTTTTCTTTTTGAGTTGCTTCTGCACTGAAATAGTAACCCGCGACGTCAAACGCTTTTAACGCTTCAAGCGATGTCACTTGGTTTTCCATAATGTAGCGCGCCATCATGCCGCGGGCCTTCTTCGCATAAAAGCTGATCACCTTATATTGACCATTTTTGCAGTCTTTAAATACCGGAGTGATGATATCTGCTTTAAGCGCTTTTTTATTAACAGCTTTAAAATACTCGTTTGAAGCAAGGTTCACTAATTGTGTCGCTCCTTCAGCCGCTAACGCTTCATTGAGTTTTTCGGCGATCACTGTGCCCCAAAACTCATAAAGGTTTTTACCTCGGGTATTTTCAAGCTTAGTGCCCATTTCTAAGCGGTAAGCCTGCATCAGATCTAGTGGCTTTAGTACGCCATATAAACCTGAAAGAATACGTAAGTGAGATTGCGCGTAGCTTAGTGTGCCTTCATCTAATGAGGCAGCGTCTAAGCCAGTGTACACATCGCCGTTAAATGCCAGCACCGCCTGTTTCGCATTATCTGATGTGAAAGGTTGAGCCCACTCGCTAAAGCGTGCAGCATTTAAGCCTGAAAGCTTGTCACTAATTTTCATCAAGCTGCCAATTTGTTGCGGTGATAATTCACGACACACTGTCATTAACTCTTCTGAGTGTTCTAGTAACTCAGGCTGCGTGAAAGTGTCGATATGCGCTGGCGTATCGTAATCTAAGTTTTTCGCGGGAGAGATCACTGTGATCATGGCTTACCTATTGACTTAAAAATTAATTAGTGTCAATTTCAACACTATCCCTTTGTTACTGCAAGTGAAGATTGTTAAGTAGCAAGTAATGCGGGATATGTGCTCTTCTTCTTCCTTTGAATATTTTTTAATTCTCAACTTGTGAGTGTCAAATAAGGACAATTGACCTATTCATGCCATTCACGCTATTGCAACATAGGAGAAGTAGAGTTTGCCCATAAGCTGTAAGAGGAATGAGGAAACATAATGACATCAGCACTAGATAGGCTAAAACAGCATTCATCAATCGTTGCCGATACCGGCGACATTGAAGCCA
The DNA here is from genome assembly GCF_056158285.1 of Pseudoalteromonas sp. AWM4_233. NCBI lineage: Bacteria > Pseudomonadati > Pseudomonadota > Gammaproteobacteria > Alteromonadales > Pseudoalteromonadaceae > Pseudoalteromonas > Pseudoalteromonas sp. AWM4_233. Next base: position 3,059,569 of record NZ_JBSWSZ010000001.1, read on the forward strand.
TTCGTAAGCATCAACCAGAAGATGCAACCACTAACCCTTCACTGCTTTTAAAAGCAGCTGAGATGCCAGCCTATCAAGCCTATTTAACGCAAGCTTGGGATTACGCAAAATCGAACGAGTCTGACGCAGACAAACAAGTCGAATTAGCGTGTGATTACTTTGCCGTATTAATTGGTAAAGAGATTGCCAATATTGTCCCGGGTTATATCTCAACTGAAGTAGATGCGCGCTTATCTTTTGATACAGAAGCGACGATTGCTAAAGCAAAAACCTTACTTGCTCTGTACAAAGAGCAAGGTATCAGCCAAGACAAAATCTTAATCAAAATTGCATCAACTTGGGAAGGTATCAAAGCAGCTGAACAGTTAGAGAAAGAAGGTATTAAGTGTAACCTAACGCTATTATTTAGCAGTGCACAAGCCCGTGCATGTGCAGATGCCAATGTTTTCCTAATCTCACCATTTGTGGGTCGTATTCTTGACTGGCACGTTGCTAACGGGCTAGAAAAGCCAACTGATCCACTGCAAGACCCAGGTGTGCAATCTGTTCGTAGCATCTACTCGTTCTATAAGCAGCACGGTTATAACACTGTGGTAATGGGTGCAAGCTTTAGGAATACCGGTGAAATCATTGCTTTAACAGGTTGTGACAAGCTAACCATTAGCCCTGCACTGCTTGAAGAGCTTGGTGAGCTGACTGACGCACAAGAGTACTTACTTGAGAACGACTATGAAGTACAAGCTAAGCCTGCGCCATTAACCGAAGCGCAATTCCGCTGGCAGCATAACCAAGATGCAATGGCCACTGAAAAGCTTGCTGAAGGTATTCGTGCTTTTGCTGAGGCACAAGAAACGCTAGAAGCGCGTTTTAAAGCACTATAATTAATAAACATATTCAATATAAACGCCGCATTATGCGGCGTTTTTTTATGCTCAAAAGCCAGATTCCCCCGCGTTTCATCTTCATCAAACTGTTACCTTACTGTAACAAAAGCAACACATAGTTGTTTTATTTTTAAGCGAGTTATGATATACCGAAGTTGCTCGAAACGTATATCAAATATACAGAGCTGACGTAAAACCGTCATTTGAGGTCAATAATCAATGGGAGAACATCATGGATAGCCTAGACGATATCATTGCAGTATTAGAAAGTCCTGAAACAACAAAACGCACCTCTTCAAAAAAACAAAAACGAAAATGGCGCGAAATTGAAGCCTATAAAGAAAAACAACGTCTTCGCAAAGAGCTACAAGAACTTGACTATTTTGCAGACAACTTAGATCTAGAAGAACTAGATTTAATCTAAAAAAATGGCTCCTTCGGGAGCCATTTTTCGTTTTTGGAAGTGTGTTTAAACTTGCCAGTTTATAGGTGTTTTACCCAAACTGGTTAGTAGGTCATTTGTCTTTGAAAAGTGCTGACAGCCAAAGAAACCTCTGTGAGCTGACAGAGGAGATGGATGTGGCGCATGCAAAACATGATGACGCACTTTATCTATGTTCTTGCCCTTCTTCTGTGCATGGGCGCCCCATAGTAAAAACACCACGCCTTCTCTATGTTGATTAATTTCGTCTATCACCTTATCTGTAAACTTTTCCCAACCTAGATGTTTGTGAGAATGTGCTTGTCCTTGTTCAACCGTCAATACGGTATTAAGTAATAACACACCCTGCTCAGCCCATGGCATTAAATAACCATGATCAGGGGTGCTAAACCCTTCTATGTCCTGCACCAGCTCTTTATACATATTTGCCAATGACGGAGGCGGTTTAATACCCGATAACACAGAAAAACATAAACCATGTGCTTGATCTGGTCCGTGATAAGGGTCTTGGCCTAAAATGACCACTTTAACCTGCTCAAATGGCGTGGCATCGAATGCTGAAAATACCTGTTGTTCAGGAGGAAACACCGTCACGCCTTCACTGCGCTTTTGAGCGACGTACTCTAGCGTGTCTTTAAGGTAGGGTTGCTGGCTTTGTTCAGCGATAAAATCTGACCAAGTCTTCATTATGATTGCTCTTGATAGTAACGGCGAGATTGCGACAGTTTATCACATAAGTCAGCAACCCCATCGAGCGCTCGCACACTAAAACGGTGTAATAGATCGGCATTGACTCTAATAAACTGCTGATGTTCGACTGCTGGGATCTGAGGCCAGTTTTGCCAATTAGTATGCTGCACGTCTTTCTTTGTTTTCTCTTCAGGTAATACGATTACTTGAGGTTTAAACTTAAGCACATTTTCGACACTAATTTGCGGATAATCTGCTCGGCTGTGAGCAAATACATTATTGGCTTGGCAAATCGTCAATACCTGATGGATCATGGTGTTTTTATTCACACTCATCATGGGCTCAGGCCAGAGTTGATAAAATACATCCAGCGACTTCGCATCTTGATATTGGCTTTGTAATTTGGCTAAACGCGCATCAAATTCTTTAGCCACTTGTTTGGCTTGTGCTTGATGACCAGTTAGCTTACCAAACTTTATCAGTTGCTCTGATACTTTAGTTAGGTCATTGGTTTCGCTATAAACCACTTTAATACCTAGCTTCTCGAGCTTTTCAAGATCGGCTTTTTTATTACCAGTTTTCCACGCGATCACCAAATCTGGTTTTAAAGCTAATAACTTCTCAAGTTGAACGCCGTGATAGCCGCCAATTCTCGAGATCTCAAGCGCTTGCTCTGGATAATCTGCATATTCAACGGTACCGACAATTTTACCGCCTGCACCTATGGCAAATAAGTTTTCAACAATGTGCGGCGCTAAAGCCACAATACGTTGTGCTTTATGTTGAGTATCTGGTTGTGGCGCATTTTGTGATTGATTTGCTGCTACATATTGACTTGTAAGCAGCAAAAAGATGATCAATAAAGTCCTTTTTAACCACATCAGTAGTCAAATCCTTTTAGTGCTTTAACACCAGATTCAAAAGCATGCTTCACATTTCTGACTTCACTTACCGTGTCAGCAAGCTCAGTTAAACGACGGTGTGCACCACGACCTGTCACGATCACAGACTGCATCTTGGGACGATTCTCGATAGCGCTGATAACTTCATCTAAGTCTAAATAATCGTAGCTCACCATATAGGTCAACTCATCTAATAACACCAAATCTATGCTATCGTCTGCTAACCATTTTTTAGCTTGCTGCCATGTCTCAACCGCTGCAGCAGTGTCTGTTTCACGGTTTTGCGTTTCCCATGTAAAGCCGGTTTTCATTACAGCAAAAGGTACGCCTACTTTTTCAAGTAAGTTACGCTCACCGCAGTCCCACATACCTTTAATAAACTGAGCTACCGCAGCATTTTGACCGTGACCGACACAACGCGTCACAACACCAAAACCTGACGTCGATTTCCCTTTGCCATTACCTGTGATGACCTGAAAAATGCCCTTTTCGATATTGGCAGCGGCAACCTTTTCATCAACCTTCTCTTTGACTTTTTGTTGCCTCTGTTGATGTCTATCTTGTTCGCTCATAATTCACACCCTATAAATTGATTAATGCTTTAATTTTGTTCATATCTAAATGCGCTTCACATTCATCTGCCAGCCACTCTAACTGTTTTTCACGATGCTCATCTAGACTAAAATTCGTTTCTGTTAGCCTGCCATTACTCGCCCAGTGTAAAATGGCTTCAGCCGCTTTGGGCTCATCAAACAAACCATGTAAGTAAGTTCCAACAACCTGGTTATCATCAGATACAAAACCATCTTTCAGGAAACCTTGTGGATGGTCAGTAAAATACATAAATGGCTTTTCTAGGGCAGGACCGCTACTTTGCCCGCAGTGAATTTCATAGCCTTTAATATCCACGCTTTGCTGATTGATAACGCACTTACCCTGCACCTGAGTCAGGGTTTTGGTTTGCGTTAGCTGAGTTTCAAACTCAGCTAATCCTAACCCTGTAATTTCTGCCTGTGAGCTTTCTATGGCATCAGGGTCACAAATGCGTTGACCCAACATTTGTAAACCACCACACACGCCTAGCACCTTACCGCCATAACGTAAGTGACGCTGTATTTCGGTTTGCCATGTTTGCGCCTGTAAAAAAGCTAAGTCGTTAATGACGTTTTTACTACCCGGGATAATAATCAGATCAGTTTGCCCGATTTGCTCTGTATGTTTTACATAGCGCAAATCGATTTGAGGATTTAACCGCAAGCTATCAAAGTCAGTGTGATTACTAATGTGCGGCAGTAACAACACACTTACCGAGAGTTGTTTGTCAGTCACCACATTATCCATTGCGACGGCATCTTCAGCGTCTATATTCAAGCCATGCATATACGGCAGCACACCTAACACAGGTTTTCCCGTTTTTTCTTCGAGCCAATCAAGACCCGATTGCAACAAAGCAATATCGCCACGAAAACGGTTGATCACAAAGCCTCGCACTAATGACTGCTCATATTCACTGAGTAACATTAAAGTACCGACAAGGTGTGCGAACACGCCGCCTTTATCAATGTCAGCAATGATAATCACGGGGCAATCTACTTCACAAGCAAACCCCATATTAGCGATATCATTTTCACGCAGATTGATTTCCGCAGGGCTGCCCGCCCCCTCGACCATAATGGCATCAAAATCAGATGCTAATCTTTGATGCGATTCAAGCACTGCTTGCATCGCGACCTTTTTATAGTCGTGGTATTTCGCCGCTTCCATATTGCTAATGGCACGGCCATGAATAATGACTTGCGCACCGGTGTCGCTATTCGGCTTGAGTAAAATAGGATTAAAGTCGGTGCTTAAAGGCTGTTTCGCAGCGATGGCTTGTAGCGCTTGGGCACGGCCTATTTCGCCGCCACAAGGGGTTACCGCACTATTGAGTGCCATATTCTGAGGTTTAAACGGCGCAACCTTAACCCCTTGCCTAGCAAGCACGCGGCATAACCCCGCAACCAAGGTACTTTTACCCGCATCAGATGTAGTGCCCTGCACCATTAATGTTTTTATCTTCGTCACTTATTTAATCCTTAACGGGCAACCAGCCATAATAAAGTCAACACGCTGCGCAACTTTAGCGATATCTTGATTTAACCAGCCAGACTGGTCGACAAAAACCCGACTTAACTCGCCGAGGGGCACTATGCCATGACCTACTTCATTGCTGACTAGCAAAACAGATGCTCGTGTATTTTGTAATGCCTCGAGCAAACGCTGCTTTTGTACTTGTAATTCAGACTCTGATTTTTCACATAACCCATGTGTTAACCATAAGGTTAAACAGTCGATTAGTACGCAACTGTCGCCACCAAATTTTTGCAATGTGTCGGCTAGGTGCCATGGCTCTTCAATCACTTGCCAGCGTTTATCTCGTGTGTCACGATGATGTGATACTCGCTCTGCCATCTCATCATCTTTAATTTCTGCGGTGGCGATGTATACAAGTTTGCTCACTTTGCCTGAAGCATATAAATCCAACGCCGTTTGCTCGGCGAAACTACTTTTGCCAGAGCGCGCGCCACCTAAAATGAGATGAATATTATTTTGAGTCATAGCTAATCACTTGCCTTCATTACACCCAGAGCGCCACTAAAGTTAAATAAATCATGATTTCACAATATTGTTGCGCAGCGCCTAAACAATCTCCCGTATACCCACCTAGCTGTTGCTTAAACCAGCTTATACACAGCTGGCGAGTTAAAAATAAAACAGCCACTAAAATAATCACATTCATTAAAGACAACTGTGTAAAAAGCCAAAGCACAAATAGCACGCACAGTGAGGTTAATGCGAGGAAATCTTTTGCATGAGAAGAGAGCGACATGGCGACCGGCTTTACTTTTGATTGGGCATCTTCTTGCACATAATCAAGCTTGCCAATGATACTTGTTGCCATTGCACGACTTAAAGTATGACCTAATACCAGTGCACACAATACTTGTGTAAAGCTATCGCTAAGCAGGCTCATCAGCTGAAACTTTAATAACAGTAATAAAATAAGTGCACTGGCACCATACGTACCTAGACGGCTGTCTTTCATAATCGACAGCTTTTGCGACACAGTCCAACCGCCACCAAAACCGTCCCAGACATCGGCAAAACCGTCTTCATGAAATGCGCCAGTAATTAAAATACCTAGAGCAAGAGTGAAGATCACAGCAACGCTTGAAGGAAAAATCAAAAACGCAACACCATATACAGCAGCCAAAGCAACACCCAACAACAAACCCACTAAGGCAAAATAGCCACTGGCTTCACTGAGTGCATTGTCTTCAATCTCTTGTTTAAAATGTACAGGCACGCGAGTTAAAAAGCTCACAGCCAATAAAAAGTGTTGCTTATTCATGTTAAACAACTTTCGTGACATTTGCGTCATCAAAACTATTCATGTCGTTATAAAACGCCAGAGCACTTTGTAGCAAGGGTAAGCTCAGTGCCGCCCCCGTCCCTTCACCCAATCTAAGACCAAGATCTAAAAGAGGCTTAGCATTAATTGAATTTAACATTTGCAGGTGTGCTTGCTCAGAAGAGCAATGGGCAAATACCATATAGCTCTGACTATTTGGCTCAATACGAATAGCCAGTAATGCCGCGGCCGTTGCAATAAAGCCATCAATAACAATAACCTGCTGTAACTCAGCAACAGCCAACATGGCACCGACCATTTGACAGATCTCAAACCCACCCAAACAACGTAAGATTGCATGCGGGTCGTTAAGTTTATCTCGGTGTAAGTTAAGCGCGGTATTAATCAGCTCAACTTTTTTATCTACCACTTCGTTTGAAACACCCGTGCCAAGCCCAACCGTGTATTCAGCAGAGAGCCCACTCAACGCACTAAAAATAGCCGATGCTGCACTGGTATTGCCAATGCCCATCTCACCAAATGCAAAAGTATTACAGCCTTGTTGATATTGTTTATGAACTAGCTTCTTAGCAAACTCAAAACCTTGCGCTTCTTGAGCTTGGGTTAGCGCTTCACATTCATCAAATGAACGCGTAACTGAACCCAAACGTTGTGACGTAACACCTAAGGCCTGGTCGGGTTCACTTAGAATACCGCAATCGACTATCTCGAGTTGCCAGCCTAATTGTTTGCTGAAAACATTAATTGCAGCGCCTCCTGACGCGAAATTCGCTACCATTTGGGCTGTTACTTCACTAGGCGCGATAGATACACCTTTTGCAGCGATACCATGGTCGCCTGCAAACACTGTTAGAGTGGGTTTTCTGATTTGTGGTCGAAATGCTGAAAGCTGCTCAGGTTCTATACCCTGAGAGAAAATAGTCACCAGCTGTTTAGCCAATGTTTCTAGCTCACCTAACGCACCCAAAGGCTTGGTTTTCAGGTTTATTTTTTTTTCGATAAGTTCGCGAGAACGCGTATCAAGTGCTTTAACTGAGAACATACGCTAAGGCCTTTTTTGTTTGAGAGTCAGTAAAGTTAAAAAGAACACACTGCCTATTGCAGCAGTGATAACACCAATGGGAAGCTCTTGATTATCAAGAATAGTACGGGCAAATAGATCTACCCAGATCATCATCAAACCACCACTTAAAGCAGTACACAGCAGGCCAATTGAAGTTGCCTGTGAAATGAAAAAACGTACCAAATGCGGGATCATCAACCCGACAAAGCCAATGCCACCGCACATGGCAACCAATACCGCAGTCAGCAATGAGCTCAATAGCAACATGCCTAAACGCAACTTAGCCACCTGAATACCTAAAGTTGCAGCGCTTTCGTCACCCAGTAATAGTGCGTTTAAACCGCGCCTAAACAACAGCATACAAGCCATACATAGCAATACAATTGAACAGGGCAACCACAACCATTGCCAATCTGCACGACTAAAGCTACCTAAGTTCCAAAACATAATGGCACTCACTGCTTGTGGGTCACTCCAATACAACAGCAAGCTGGTAAATGCGCTAAATAAGAAAGATAAGGCAACACCGGCGAGTAACATCGCTTCTACCTGTCTCGACCTTTGTCCATAGGCAATCAGCAACAATAGGGTCATTGCCAGCACACTACCTAAAAACGCCGCCCCTGACATCGCCCAACCAGCTGTGATACCTGTAAATGTTATAAGTAACACGACGCCAAATGATGCGCCTGATGAAATACCAAAAAGGTAGGGATCTGCCAAAGGGTTACGGGTCACTGTTTGCAAAATAATGCCTGCCAATGCCAAACCACTGCCAGCAACAAATGCCAAAACCACTCTGGGAATACGAAGTTCCATAACAATTTTTTGCTCAAAGACGTTGGCATCATAAGCAAATAGCGTTTGCCAAACAGCACTCGCATTAATATCAATCGCGCCATGCTTAATGGCAACTAAAGCACTAACAAAGCAGCTTATCAGCAAAATTAACAGCGAAATAAGCGGCTTCATAGTTGATATCCAAAGTGGTAGCGGATATGAGGAATATGGGTTTTGTCTCTATACGGGCAAGGTACTTGCGAGACCTCAGCACAGACATCAAATACATCACTGAGTAATTGCGCATCTAGCACATCGCTTGGCGCTCCACTTTTATATAGCTCGCCATGTTGTAGCACCAGCAAGCTATCACTCATAGCTGCCGCAAGATTTAAATCATGGAAAGAAGCGATCACTGTGATCCCCATTGCTTTGGCGAGCTCCATAATTTGTATTTGATATTTTACATCCAAGTGACTGGTTGGCTCATCCATGATCAATAGTTTAGGTTTTTGTGCCATGGCTTTCGCGATCAGCGCCCTTTGCTTTTCACCACCTGAAAGGTGAGCAAATGCTTCGTTGATTTTGTGTGCCAGACCAACCTGTTCAATAGACTTTGCAATTAGTTCATGGTCGGTTTTATTTAATGAAGAAAATAAACTTTTATGAGGTGTTACACCCATTGCAACTACATCATAAAGCGATAGATTAAAATGCTCAGGCATTTCTTGTAGAACCACTGCAACTTGCTGGGCATATTCGTTATGCGAGAAACTTGAAATCGTTTTGTTAAAAAGGGTTATTTGTCCGTTTGAAGGGCTAAAAAAACGGTAAAGGCAACGAAGCAGCGATGACTTACCAGCCCCATTAGGACCTAATAAACCAATAAACTGTCCCTCTGTAACATTGAAAGAGATGTTTTGTAATATTTGATGGTTATCTAGCACCAAATCTAAGCTTGAAACTTGCAGAGCAAATTCAGAGTGCTGACAAGCTAATTGCATTCGTACCCTTACTAACTGTTGGGCAGACACAAACGCACAGTCCTAACCGAATTTCGGTTAAAATTGTGTGCTCTTGAGTACGCCCGCTCAAGAGGATTTTTCTGACCTTGGTATCTGACTTCGTGCATTTAAATGCACTTCACAGTTGCGGGGACAGTTAAGCAGTTTCAGCTTATTCCCAAGATTAATCAGAAAAACCGTATTATGAAGTCTAGATGGCTAAAACACAACTTTAGGCCACGGCTTATGTGCTTCATCAAAGTAAACTTCTATCTTTACCAATGTAGCATAGCCAACTTCTAAACTATTGATAGAGGAAAGAGAATCTAAAGGTAAGTTAAGGACTTCAGCTAAAATTTGTTTGATCACACCAGCATGAGTCACTACTAGGTTATGTGTTGTATGTCGGGTTGATAGTTCTGCCTCCCACCATTGTCTGACACGAGACCTAAACGCGTAAAGGGACTCTCCATTTGGCGGCGTATGCTGCCAAGGCGACTGCCAAAATTCACCTATACTTGGATCCTGTGTGTTCTCCCAAAGCCATTCATAAGTTCGACCATCCCAATCTCCAAAATCCATTTCTTGAAGTTGCTTTGCTATCGCCAGTGGTAAGCTTGATTGCCTAGATTGGTTTTTCGCAAAGCTCAGACAACGCAGCATAGGGGAAGAAATACAGGTATCAAATTGAACTGTTTTTGGTAAAGCAGACTCCATCGCTGCTAACCCTAACGCAGACACGGCAACGTCAGTTTTAGAACCAGTGAGAATACCTGTAGTAACAGGTTTACCGTGCCTTAGGAAATACCATGTCTTCGTCATTTTAGCCTCAGATCAAAAATGCGAGCCTTAGCTCGCATTTAATTCTAGGAAACTTGCTTAACTTAAAGAATCTGATTCTCTTTCCAAGCTTGCTCTTTCGCCATACGCTTTTTGCGTCGGTCACATGGATCATCGCAATCACATGACTTTTCAATACCAACCGCGCCTAAACCGCCACAGCTGCTTGCCATAGATTTCTTTTGCACGATTACACCGACAGCCATAGCCGCAACAATTAAAATAAGTAACCCAAAAGTTAGGAAAAATAGTGACATGCACAAGCCCCTTAAAAACAGTTTAACGGCTCAGTGTATCTGAACCAAATGACGGCATTTAAACAGCCGCCATTATAACGCGCTTAGTGTACTATTTCGACTAATTAATCAAAATAGCCTTATTTACAAATAAGGCGCAAAAGCCGGGCTTGAATAGGTCACTAGCCCTTCATTACTTTTACTAATTAAATATACAGCTAAATTGTGCTCTTCTGCGTAAGCTTTTGCTCGCTCTGTGCCCATGACAGTAAGTGCTGTTGCCAAGCCATCAGCAGTCATTGCTGATGGGTGTAAGACGGTCACAGATACCAAATCATGCTTAACTGGTTTGCCTGTGCCTGGATCAATCAAGTGCGTATAGGTCTCGCCATCCATTTCGTAGAAAATACGGTAATCACCTGAAGTCGCCATGCCGTTATTGCCTGGTTCAATAACTTTATGCACTTGCCTCTGCCCTGCTGGCGCATCTGGCTGTTCAATCGCAATACGCCAAGGTTGTGACTGAGCTTTAGTGCCCGCAATTCTAAGCTCACCACCAATTTCAACCATGTAATTTATCATCCCTTTAGATTCTAAAAGCTCAGCAACTTTATCAATACCAAAACCTTTCGCTGTCGCTGAAAAAGATAACTCTAAACCGTCAATGGTTTTCGCTAACCCTTCGTCTGTTAAAACCAACTTATCAACACCAATGCGAGCCTTCATTTCATCCAGTTGAGACTGTGAAGGTGTTTTTGTTGGGCGTTTATCTGGGCCAAACCCCCATAAATCTATGAGAGGTCCCATGGTGACATCTAGTGTTGTTGTTGAAACGCCTAAACGAACAGACTCTTTCACAACTGACTTAAAGTCATCACTGATAGGCATAAAAGTATTTGCTGCCAACGTATTGAACTGATTAATCTCTGAGTTTTTCACCCAAGGTGACATAGACTGATTCACCGCAATTAAAGTGTTATCAACTTCTGTTTTTAATTTCTCAGCAGTTAAATTTTCATTAATTGGAAAAGCTTTGACCGTGTAAGTGGTCCCCATTGTTTTACCCTGAATAACAATAGGTTCAATCTCTTGTTTGTCGTCAAAACACCCTGTCAAAACAACCGTGGTCAGTAATACAAAAATGCCTACTAGTTTCTTCATACTTTTCTCTATCCCAAAAAAAACCCCAAGCTTATTGCTTGGGGTTTAAGTCTATCTTATTTCAGTGAAGTGTTCACTGAGATAACGCTGATTTAGCCACCGAAGTCATCTAGTAAGATGTTTTCGTCTTCAACGCCTAAATCTTTAAGCATGTTGATTACAGCCGCGTTCATCATTGGAGGACCACACATGTAGAACTCACAATCTTCTGGCGCTTCATGGTCTTTCAGGTAGTTTTCTAAAAGAACGTTATGGATGAAGCCCGTGTAACCTTCCCAGTTGTCCTCTGGTTGAGGATCTGAAAGAGCTACATGCCATTCAAAGTTTTCGTTATCAGCCGCTAGGCCATCGAAATCTTCTACGTAGAACATCTCACGCTTAGAACGTGCACCGTACCAGAAAGACATCTTACGGTCTGAGTTAAGACGCTTAAGCTGATCGAAGATGTGTGAACGCATTGGCGCCATGCCAGCACCACCACCTACGAATACCATTTCTGCATCAGTTTCTTTCGCGAAGAATTCACCGAATGGACCAGAAATAGTCACTTTATCACCTTCTTTAAGTGACCAGATGAACGATGACATCTTACCACATGGTAGGCTTAGGTTGTTTGGCGGCGGAGTCGCGATACGAACGTTAAGCATGATGATGCCATACTCTTCTGGGTAGTTAGCCATTGAGTATGCACGGATCGTTTCGTCGTCAACTTTAGACTCAAGATTGAAGAAGCCAAAACGCTCCCAATCTGCACGATATTCTTCAGGAATATCGAAGTCAGCGTATTTAACGTGGTGAGCTGGCGCTTCGATTTGGATATAACCACCTGCACGGAAAGGTACAACCTCACCATCAGGGATACCAAGCTTAAGCTCTTTGATGAATGTCGCTTTGTTATCGTTAGAGATAACTGTACATTCCCACTTCTTAACACCGAAGATTTCTTCTTCAACTTCGATTTCCATGTCAGTTTTAACAGCAACCTGACACGCTAGACGACAACCTTCACGCGCTTCACCTTTTGAAATATGGTCAAGCTCAGTTGGCAGGATATCACCACCACCCGCTTTAACGTGAACGGTACACTGGCCACAAGAACCTCCACCGCCACAAGCAGATGAAATGAAGATACCAGCGTCTGCTAGTGCACCTAGTAGTTTACCACCTGGTGCTGAAGTAACTGCCTTTTCAGGGTCACCGTTAATGCTGATTGTGATGTCACCGCTTGGTACAAGCTTCGACTTCGCTGCAATGATGATCAATACAAGCATTACAACGATAGCGATGAACATCCCTACGCCTAAATATACCTCAAGCATGATTTTTCCTCGCTAAATTAAAGTGAAATACCAGAGAATGACATGAAGCCAAGACCCATTAGACCTACTGTGATGAAGGTAATACCTAAACCACGAAGACCATCTGGTACGTCTGAATACTTCATCTTCTCACGGATACCAGCAAGTAATACGATTGCTAGTGCCCAACCTACACCTGAGCCTAAACCAAATACCACAGACTCACCGAAGTTCAGGTTACGCTCAACCATGAATGCTACTGCACCGAAAATCGCACAGTTTACAGTGATTAGTGGTAAGAAGATGCCTAGTGCGTTGTATAGCGCAGGGAAGAACTTGTCTAGTGTCATCTCAAGGATCTGTACAAGTGCTGCGATTACACCGATGAAAGTTAGGAACTTAAGGAAGCTTAAGTCAGCTTCAGGGAAGCCTAACCACTCTAGTGCACCTGGCGCTAAGATTGCAGAGTAAACTAATTGGTTTACTGGAACAGCAACACCAAGAACGAAGATTACTGCAACACCTAGACCCATTGATGTAGTTACTTTCTTAGATACAGCAAGGAAAGTACACATACCTAGGAAGAAAGATAACGCTAAGTTTTCAATGAAAACCGCTTTAACGAATAAATTAATATATTGTTCCATCTCTCTCTCCTTATGCCTTCGCTTCTACTTGGTCTTTCTTATAAGTACGAAGTACCCAGATGAAGAAACCAATGATGAAGAACGAGCTTGGCGGTAGGATTAATAGACCCATAGGCTGGTACCAACCACCTTCAGAAATAAGTGGTAAAATCTCGATACCAAATAATGTACCTGAACCACCTAGCTCACGAATGAACGCAACAGTTAGAAGCACTACTGAGTAACCTAAACCGTTACCGATACCATCAAGGAATGACATCAGTGGTGGTGTCTTCATTGCGTATGCTTCTGCGCGACCCATTACGATACAGTTAGTAATGATTAGACCAACGAATACCGAAAGCTCTTTCGCTGTTGCATATACAAACGCTTGAAGCGTTTGGTCTACCACGATTACCAATGAAGCGATGATAGTCATCTGAACGATGATACGAACGCTTGATGGGATGTGGTTACGGATCATAGAGATAAATAAGCTTGAGAAAGCACATACTAATGTCAGAGCGATTGACATGATAAGTGCATTCTTAAGGCTTGATGTCACTGCTAGTGCAGAACAAATACCAAGTACTTGAAGCGCAATTGGGTTGTTCGCAAAAACAGGGCCAAACAAGACTTCTTTCATTTCTTTTGCATTTGCCATTAGTTCAATGCTCCTTTACGTACGTTCGCAAGGAATGGACCGAACGCTTTGTCGCCTGTCCAGAAGTCAACTGTGTTATCAACACCTACAGATGTTAATGTCGCACCAGAAAGACCATCTACTTTGTGTTCGTTGTTACCAGCAGTACCTTTTACGATATCAAGTGGTAGCTTTTTACCTTCGAACATAGATGTCCAACGTGGGTTTTGGATTTCACCACCAAGACCCGGTGTTTCATTGTGCTTGTAGAAGTTAATTGCTTTAACAGTCTTAGTATCAGCATCTAGTGCTAGGAAACCGTACATAATACCCCAAAGGCCGTAACCTTGGATTGGTAGAATGATAGTGTCTACTTTACCGTTAGCATTTTTAGCAAAGTAAACTGGAGATTCAGTCGTCATACGCTGAACACCGGCTTTATCTTGCGCTTTTTCAAGCTTCACACTGCGCTTTGCATCGAACTTAGTTGATTCGAAGTCGAAAGAGTTTGGATCTGTATCAACAAACTCACCCGTCTTCATATCAACAACGCGTGCTTCGATGTTTTCATTGAATGTTTTGAAAACATCTGCTGAACTTTCAATACCTGCTGCAGCAAGAATGTTGCGTTGCACGTCTTGAGTTTTGTTTGCTTGTTGTAGTGGACGTAATTGAACAGATGCCATAGAAACAACAACTGCACATACTAAACATAGGCCAACAACAACGCCTAGCGTTTTGCCAATAGTTTCATTGTTACTAGACACGTGCCAATCTCCTCTTAACGTTAGACTGTACAACGAAGTGGTCGAATAATGGTGCAAATAGGTTAGCGAATAGAATTGCTAACATCATACCTTCTGGGTATGCAGGGTTAACTACACGTACCAGAACAACCATTACACCGATAAGTGCACCGTATGCGAATTTACCTTTATTTGTGAAAGACGCAGAAACTGGGTCAGTCGCCATAAAGAACATACCGAATGCAAAACCACCTAGTACTAAGTGCCAGTGCCAAGGCATAGCAAATGCAGGGTTAGTTTCAGAACCAATCATGTTAAGAAGTAGAGACATCACTACCATACCTAGGAATACACCTAGCACGATACGCCATGACGCAATACGAACATAGATTAGGAACAAACCACCAATCATTAGTGCTAGCGTTGAAACTTCACCCATAGAACCTTGTACGAAGCCATAGAAAGCATCCCACCAAAGTGCCATGTTGTTGTAATCAAGAGCACCTTGCGCCGCTAGGCCTAGGTTTGTTGCACCTGTGAATGAATCAACTGCAGTCCAAACCGTATCACCCGAGATATCAGCTGGGTATGCGAAGAATAAGAACGCACGGCCTGCTAATGCTGGGTTAAGGAAGTTACGACCTGTACCACCGAAAACTTCTTTTGCAACTACAACACCAAAAGTAATACCTAACGCGGCTTGCCATAATGGAATTGTAGAAGGAAGGATCAGTGAAAATAATACAGATGTTACAAAGAAACCTTCGTTAACTTCATGCTTACGGATAGAAGCAAATAAGACTTCCCAGAAACCACCAACGATAAATACCGTCGCATAAACTGGTAGGAAGAAACATGCACCATAGAAGAACTTAGCACCAATACCTGATTGTGCAGTAAGCTCACCACCTAATGCTTGGAAAATAGCAGCCTGCCAAGTGTTGGCAATTTCAAAACCGTTACCAATTGCTAGAGCAGCTTGGTGACCGATGTTAAACATACCAAAGAACATTGCAGGGAATGTCGCCATCCACACTAAAATCATGATACGTTTTAGGTCGATGTTGTCACGAACGTGCGTGCCACCTTTGTTTACATAACCTGGAGTGTAGAAAACGGTTGCGACTGCTTCATACAGGGCATACCACTTTTCATGCTTACCGCCAGGTTCAAAATGCGGCTCGATATCTTCTAGAAATTTCTTTAAGGCCATGGGATTAACCTTCCTTCTCGATAGTAGTCAGGCAATCACGTAAGATTGCGCCGTACTCATACTTACCTGGACATACGAAAGTACACAGTGCTAAATCTTCTTCATCAAGCTCTAATGCACCTAACGCAATCGCACTATCTAAATCACGTGCAATTAAGTCACGAAGTAGTGGTGTAGGTAGAATGTCGAGTGGCATAACACGCTCATAGTTACCGATTGGTACCATTGCACGCTTAGAACCACCTGTAGACGTTGTCATATTGAACAAACGGCTCGGCGCTAAGTGTGAGATAAATGTACGTGTTACAGAGAATTTGTTGCTACCTGGTGCAATCCAACCAAATAGTTCTTTCTCGCGACCTTCAAGTAATACTGATACTTGAGTATGGTAGCGACCTAGGAAAGCGTGAGGGCCGGTTGCTGTTTTACCAGCTAACACAGAGCCAGAAATGACTCGGTTATCACCGTCTTCAAGCTCGCCTGCAACTAAATCAGTTAGAGAAGCGCCAACTTGTGTTTTAACTAAGCGAGGATTCTTAACGCGAGGACCCGCTAAAGCAACTACACGGTCAGAGTAGATTTCACCAGTAAGGAATAACTTACCGAATGCAATCACATCTTGGTAACCTAAATGCCATACCTGCTTGTTTTCAGATACTGGATCTAGGTGATGGATGTGAGTACCTACTAAACCTGCAGGGTGTTTACCACCGAACTCATGAACTTCAACTTGAGAAAGTGAAGAACTTGGTACTGTGCTACCTGCTTGCTTACATACGAACACTTTACCATCAGTTAAGCGCGATACTACAGCTAGACCCGCTTCAAACGCTTCAACGTTTTCAGCAATGATCACAGCTGGATCTGCAGCTAATGGGTTTGTGTCGATTGCAGTCACAAAGATTGAACTTGCAGTTGCATCTAGTGCTGCCACTCGGCTGAATGGACGAGCACGTAGCGCTGGCCATTGACCAGATTCAACAAGCACTTCTTTTACTTTTTCACGGTCTAGGTTGCTTAAATCAGCAGCCGCCACCTTTTCAAAAGTAACCTGCTCGTTGCCTTGTACTTCAATCACGATAGATTGAAGAACACGCTTAGCACCACGGTTAATTTCTTTAACTACACCAGAAGCTGGTGCAGTGAACTTGACGCCTGGGTTCTTTTTGTCTTCAAAAAGAACTTGGCCTTTTTTGACTTGGTCATCCACGCGAACATGCATGGTTGGACGCATACCGATATATTCTTCACCTAGCACGGCAACTCGTTTGACAGCTACGCCATCATGAATTACTTGCTGAGGTGCGCCCTCTATTGGTAAGTCCAGACCTTTTTTTATGTTGATCATACGCACTTGCATTACATTAACGGAAAGAAATTGAAAAATCTTTTTTTGCCCCAAGATCTAGAAAGTGACCATTCTGTATTCGGCAAAGCCAAGCGACAAAACAATCCATAACTAAAACCTTGTGGACGAGTCCTCACATATTTCTGTGATTTTAACATTAATAACCCCCACTATGCGAGTGGAATTATGAAATTAATCCAGATTTACAAGGTCTTTTCGAGGAGAAAATAGAATGAATTTAGTTCAATTTAGACCAAAGTCCAGTTGCTGAAATACGCAATGAATCATTTTTACTAAACAGAAGAAAACTTCAGGTGTTAGCAGAAAAAATAAATATAAATAAACAAAAAAGGCCGGCAAAGCCGACCTAGTTATAAAAGTGATACTAGTGATTAAACTAAGTTGTTAATTTCAACCACTGTGTCTACGTCTTGCTCGTAGTCAACACCATCTACGCCGAAACCAAATAGTTTCAAGAATTCATTGTGGTAGCCAACATAGTCTGTTAACTCATCAATGCTGTCTGTATCAACCGTATCCCAAATGTGCTGAATACGTGCCTGTACGTCGTCTTCTAGCTCTTTGTAATTTTGGAATAAGTGACCGCCATAGTCAAAACGTGGGGTTGCGCCATATAGATTTTCGTTGAATAGACCGTGGATCTGCTCAATTGTACCTTCGTAAGTACCATCTGCTTTAGTCACTTTAAATAAAGCTGAGATATATAGCGGCATGATTGGAATAGCAGAACTTGCTTGTGTCACAACAGCGTTAAGAGAAGAAACATACGCTTCACCTTTTAGATCAGCTGTCGCTTCACGGATTGCTAAAGTTGCGCGATCTAAGTCTTCTTTTGCTTTGCCGATTGTAGCGTGACCGTAGATTGGCCAAGTTAGCTCTTTACCAATATAGGTGTAAGCACTTGTTTTAAAACCTTCAGCTAATACGTCTGCGTCTTTTAATGCATTGATCCAAAGTTCCCAATCTTCACCGCCCATCACTTTAACTGTGTTAGCGATTTCATCTTCATTCGCAGCTTCTACGCTTACAGAATCGATAATACGCTTAGATGTATTTAAGTTCTTCGTTGTGATGTCTTGACCGATAGGTTTAAGTACCGATGAATGCGTTTCACCTGTTTTAGGATCAGTACGACGCGGAGACGCTAGGCTGTAAATTACTAAATCTACTTTACCCATTTCTGCTTTAATCGTTTCAACTGTTTTAGCTTTAAGCTCATCAGAGAACGCATCGCCATTGATATTTTTAGACCAAAGACCCGCTGCTTCCGCTGCATTTTGGAAAGCTGCCGTGTTATACCAACCTGCTGAAGCTGGCTTTTTCTCAGTACCTTCTTTTTCAAAGAAAATACCCAGAGTTTTAGCACCAGAGCCAAACGCTGCTGTAATACGAGAAGCTAGGCCGTAACCCGTTGATGCACCAATTACAAGTACGTTTTTAGGACCGTTTTCTAATTGCCCTTGTGCTTTTACATAATCGATTTGCTCTTGAACGTGAGCGGCACAACCAGCTGGGTGTGCATTGGTACAAATAAAACCACGAATTTTCGGCTTAATGACCATGATGATTCCTATCTTTATTTAAATTTACGGAGCGTAGTTTAAAGGCTGATCTTAAAAATACAGGTCTGATCAGCTATAAAATTAGGCTTAACTCGATGATAAAAGTCTCGCTTAACCCTAATTTTGACTATTTATCGAATTTCGAACCACCCAAACATTTTGGTGACTCAGGAATTTGTCCATGCTGCTCTGAATACTCTTCAGGCGTATAGGCATGAATAGACAGTGCATGAATGTGTTCTGCTAATTCAACTTTTAGAATGTCGTTAATTTGGCGATGACGCGGTAATAATCGTTTACCCGCAAACTCTTCACTGACCACAATCACTTTAAAATGAGACTCTTCGCCACGGCTGTGCATGTGGCTTTCATTTATGACATTTAAATGCTTGCAAGCGATTGCCGCAGCGATTTTTTCTTCGATCTGAGATTGCATTGACATGAATATAAACTCTGCATTTTTCAATTGTGGCTACTATACCGAGATAGGATTATTTAACAATACTTCTAAATGTCAGGTTGATACGCCCGCCTTTTACTTTGCTTTGTTTCGGCAATGAGTGTTGAAAAAGTTGCTGACTGTTACCCGACATCACTAAACAACTGCCGTGCTCCAGCATTAACTCCCATTGCTGACCTGTCGTTTTATGTTTGATCTTAAATTTACGCGCAGCGCCTAAAGAAATTGAAATGATTAAAGGCTCAGCGCCTAACTCAACCTCATCATCACTATGCCACCCCATAGTGTCATGACCATCTCGATACCAATTTAATAGCAGAGCATTAAACGTCTGATTATAGTGGTTCTGAAGTTTACTGCGCATCGCAGCCAATGGTTTCGTCCAGCATTGATTAGCTAATGTATGATTTGAATAGGCATAATGTACCCCTTCATCAGCCACAAAGCTCTGCAAACGAGGAATAGGATGAAACTTACCGAAAACCTGAATACTGGGTTGTTGCCAGTTTAACTCCCCAGTGAGGTGTTCATACAAGTCGAGCCCTTTTTGAAATGAGATCAAATTTGGAAAATAAGCAAACCCCTCGGGTAACTCAGGTTTAGTGAGTTTTGATGTCATGCTATTATTCACCTCATAAAATGACTACTTATAAAAAACTATGACGACTGAAGCTGTATTGGGCGGCCACTCGCTAACTTTACATCGATTTCCCCTCGATCAAAAAAACAGAAGCCTACAAGCGTGGGATTCAGCCGATGAGTATTTAATCGAACATATTCAAAACGAATATGTCAACGCACAACATATTTTGGTATTAAACGATGGCTTTGGCGCCTTAAGCTGTGCATTACATGCTTTAGATACGCAAAACTCTCGCAAAGTGACCAGTTTTAATGATTCTTATGTCAGTCAGCAAGCGTGCCTTTATAACCTTGAAGAAAACGAGTTAGAAAGTCGTCAAACTGTATTACTTGATAGTCTCTCAGATTTACCTAGCGACGTTGATCTTATCCTCATCAAAATCCCAAAAAATGCCGGCTTTTTGCAATATCAACTTAGCTTGCTCAGTCAGTTTGAGAATGATGTGCCAGTGATCGCTGCCGGTAAAGCGAAAGAGATACACACATCTACATTAAAAAGCTTCAGCCATTTTATTGCTGAGCCTTCGACCAGTTTAGCAGTTAAGAAATCACGTCTTATTTTTAGTCAAACAAAACAAAAAAAGCAGACTTGTAAGTTTCCGGTGAGTTGGCCTTTAGAAAAAACTGATTTCACTGTCTTAAACCACGCTAATGTATTTTCTCGTGACTCCCTTGATATTGGCGCGCGTTTTTTTAGCAATTATTTACCTCAGGGTAAGAAACCGTTAAGGATTATTGATTTAGGCTGTGGAAACGGTGTTATCGGCTTACAAACATTGGCAAAAATGCCAAATGCAAAAATCACTTTTGTTGATGAGTCGGCCATGGCTGTGGCTAGTGCCAAAGCAAATATCGAGAACAACTTACCTGAGCGCTTGCAAGATTGTGAGTTTGTTCAAGATGATTGTTTGACTGATTTTGCGCCTAACAGTGCAGACTTGGTTTTGTGTAACCCGCCATTTCACCAAGCGCAAGCAATCACGGATCATATTGCGTGGCAGATGTTTGTGCAGGCAAAGCAAACACTCAGATCCGGCGGTGAATTAAGAATCATTGGTAACCGCCATTTAGATTATCAAGAAAAATTGCTCCGCTTGTTCGGAAACTGTAAAGTCATTGGTAACAATAAAAAATTTACTGTGCTAAGCACCACAAAGAGAGGCTAAAAATGAAAAAAATTGCACTTGTATTGTGTGGCATGTTGCTGGCAGGTTGTGCCAGCCAACCAAAATCTGTGATCTTAAATCCGGTATATAAAGCAGGCAAAGTGGCCGACTTTAATGTCCCCGTAACCTTGTCGGTCGAAGACCATAGGATCAGTAAATTCACAATTAAGGTGGTCGATCAAGAGCCCGCTGAGTACTTACCGGATGCCGAGCTAAGCAAACGGGTGAAAATGGCTTTTGAGCAAGCCCTTAAAGCTAATGGTGCACAGCTTACTTCAATGGGTAGTAACACGTTAACACTACACATTGATTCCTTTCATTCAAAAGTAACAGAATCTTATACACAACATGAAAGTAATGCCGTTGCTAAAATTAAAGTGTTAGCAACCCAAGGTAAGCGTACATTCGAAAAAACTTATTCAGGTCAGGCTCAAATGACAGCTCCACTAAAGCATGAGCAAGCTAAAGTTGAAGGCCAACTTAATGAGCTGAGTGAGCAAGTGATTACCCGTATTGTCTCAGATCCTGCTTTAATTAACTTCTTCAAAGGATAATCATGAAAAAGTTACTTATCACCCTATTCATTATCTGCATGAGTAGTCATGCCTTTGCTAGTAATAAAGAAGGCAGATTTGTTCAAAAGAATAACCTGTTTCCACGCGTAAAAATAATTACCAGTGAAGGGGATATTATTGTCGAACTAGACAGATCACGCTCACCGCTTACTGTAAATAACTTCCTGACTTATGTAGTCAATGGTGATTACAAAAATTCTGTCTTTCACCGTATTGAAAAAGATCAATACTCAGAGATCGACGAATTTTTTGTGCTCCAAGGCGGTGGCTATGACAAAGATTATGATGGCTTGTTCCAACGTAAACCTATTTTCAACGAAAGTGGCAATGGTTTAAAGAATGACATGTATACCATTGCCATGGCGTATCAAGATAATGAGCCGCACACTGCCACTCGTCAGTTTTTCTTCAACATGAAAGACAACGACCATTTAAACCCGGGCAGAGGCTGGGGGTTCGCTGTGTTTGGTAATGTTATGGAAGGCTATGAAACACTGGATAAAATCACACAAGTAGAAACTGGGTTTAATGAAAAAATCGGCTACGACTTTGTGCCTAAAAAGCCTGTGATGATCTATCAAGTTGAGATCCTAAAAGCCGAAGCTCTTTAATTGACGGGATAGTCATGCAAATCAACTCTAGCCTAAGTGAGTACTTAGGCTACTACAAAGACAAACGCCTTCTTACCATCTTTTTATTTGGCCTAAGCAGCGGCTTTCCATGGGTACTCATTGGCTCTGTAATGTCTGCTTGGCTCAAAGATGAAGGCTTAAGCCGCAGTATGATTGGTTTATTTGGTGTGGTCTTCAGCGCCTATACCATCAACTTTCTTTGGTCTCCGTTACTCGACCGCTTAAAGCTCCCTCTGTTAGGCAATTTGTTAGGTCAACGACGTAGCTGGATTTTACTTGGACAGATGGTCACTTTCATCGCAACATTGAGTCTTGGCTTTATTAGCCTCAAAGATCAGCTATTCCTCGCTGCTTTGTTCTGCTTTTTAATAGCCCTTGCCAGCGCAACACACGATATTGCCATAGATGCTTTTCGTATTGACTCGTTAGATACAACTGAAAGTGAAAAAGCCACGGCTGCTGCAGCCATGGCAACCTCAGGTTGGTGGTCAGGTTATGCACTTTTAGGTGCACTGCCCTTCTTTTTAGCTGATTTACCCAGTTTTGATTGGTCACAAATTTATTTTGTACTCGCTGGCATTGTTTTATTGTTGATACTGGTTACCTTGTTTGCAAAAGAGCCTAAATCACATCGTGAGCTCACTCATGCTCAATTAGAAAAAGAGTATCAGAATAAGTTATTTGAAAACGGCAATTCCATATGGCAACGCCTGTTAGCTTGGTTAGCAGTAACATTAGTTGAACCTTTCAAAAGTTTCTTCACCAAAAATGGCGTAAAAACAGCATTTGCCTTACTCGCCTTTATTTTCTTATTTAAAGTTGGCGAAGCTTTCTTAGCTCGCATGTCTATTGTTTTCTATAAAGAAATCGGTTTTAGCAATACACAAATTGGTCAGTATTCAAAACTAGGTACCGGGCTCATTACCATCGTATTTGCTTTCTTAGGCAGTATTTTCAATCACAAATACGGCATAGTGAAAGGGTTATTTGTCAGCGGTATCGCCATGGCTGCTTCTAATTTAATGTTTTCTTGGATTGCCATAGCAGGCCCAAAAGAACATTTATATGCACTGGCTATCATTATAGACGGCTTCACCCAAGCTTGGTCTTTAGTTGCTATGGTGGCATTTATCTCAATGCTGTGTGATCGCGCCTTTAGTGCGACTCATTATGCATTATTGGCTTCTTTAAGTAGCTTAAGCCGTACTTTATTATCAGCTTATAGTGGTGTGGTAATCGATGACTGGTTAGATGGGAATTGGGCGTTATTTTTTGCAATTACCGCAATGATGGTAATCCCTTCTTTACTGTTTCTTTACATGATTAGACATAAACTATATGCCATAGAAAAGCAGTTTCATAAAAACTCAACTGCAACTAAAGGTGCGTAACACTACGCACCTTTAGGTGTTAAAACTTATGCTTCTTCTTTATTAAGTAAGCTTAAGCCTTCATACGGATCCACTTCTAGTGCTTCACAGTAACGAAGAAACTCAATCACGTCTAAACGACGTTCTTGGTTTTCAATTTTGCCAATAAATGAATGTGGAGTTCCTAAAACTTGCGCAAGGCTACGCATTGTATGGCCTTTCTCATGACGCTTGCTTTTAAGCCACTTAGTTAACTTACCGTTTTCTTCAGAAGAAACCGTTTTACCCATCATAATGTTACATCTCCTACTCGATGATTTTATTGTTTCTTTAAGTTGAAATATGCCCGTCTCAACTTAACATATACTGTATATCACAGTGCGACATGGTAAATCCAGAGTTTGTACCCATGTCCCAAAATAGGTATAGACTATATTTTGCGTCTACACTAATAAAAATAATAAATTTAATGATAAATATTAGAGCATTAACTTTACACTTAATACAAACTAATTAACTTTTTATTCTAAAAAGATGAATAAATAAATTTTCTTAGAAGATTATTGACTAAAGCTAAATTAAATTTTCGCTAAAAGGAAAACTATGATTAGAGTACTTTTTTTACTGCCCATTATGCTATGCATACTTTGGTATTGGTTTTTGAAAAGCCAAGGGGTGCCTATTAAGCAAGGGAAGAAAGGATTTATTTATATTCTTTCATTTAGCGTATTTGTACTGAGCTTCTTCGCACTCATGATTTGGGTCACGCAAAGCCCATAAAAAAAGCCACGCGACTGCGTGGCTTTTTAAATAAATTACTGTGTTTAAACACTGAAGCTTGCACCACAACCACAAGTTGTAGTCGCATTTGGGTTATTAACAAAAAAGCGTGCGCCTTCTAACCCTTCGGTGTAATCAACAATACCATCTACAAGATATTGAATACTCATTGGGTCAACAACCATGGATACGCCATTTTTCTCAATTTCCAAATCGCCCGGATTCACTTTCTCATCGAATGTGAAACCATATTGGAAACCAGAGCAACCACCACCTGTCACGTATACACGTAGTTTTAAATCTGGGTTTTCTTCTTCTGCAACAAGCTCTTTCACACGCTTTGCTGCAGCGTCGCTAAATTGAATTGGTAACTGATCAGACATGCTCTCGACCCTTAATTCTGATAATGGCGCGATTATCTAATACCCGAGTATTTTAATCAAGTAATCCGTTTGTAGAATACTCAGTAACAACTTGCTAGAAAAGCTATCTTCTTTGCGCTAAAACAAGACGAAAACCAATTTATTTGATACACTTAGGGGTCTGTTTTTTATCGGAATAAAGCCATGTCTCTGGACGCCCTTAGGCGCCAATTAGCCAAGCCAAAAACCTCTGTTCAGTTATGCTTACTAGGTGTCGCTGCAGGTTTAATCGCTGCAATTTTAATTATCTTATTTAGGCTTACGATTTATGGCGTGCAAAGTTTATTTCTAGACTCCCCGGATGACTTTACACAACTACCAGAGCATTTAAGAGTTAGCCTACCCGTTTTAGCGGCTTTTTTGATTGCTTTGTTTGCTGCTATGACTGGCTTCAAGCATTACCGACTAGGTATACCTTT
The DNA here is from genome assembly GCF_056158285.1 of Pseudoalteromonas sp. AWM4_233. Taxonomy (NCBI): domain Bacteria; kingdom Pseudomonadati; phylum Pseudomonadota; class Gammaproteobacteria; order Alteromonadales; family Pseudoalteromonadaceae; genus Pseudoalteromonas; species Pseudoalteromonas sp. AWM4_233. The sequence continues at coordinate 3,084,906 of NZ_JBSWSZ010000001.1, forward strand.
TGTTATTCACCGCATTAAGCATCACTATGGGCAAATGCCGATTTGGAATACTGCAAACCAATTTTTTGGTGGAGCATTAGCACTAATTAGCGGTTTTTCAGTTGGTCGAGAAGGCCCTTCTGTACATATGGGTGCAACCGGCGCTAGTGTGTTATCTGAACGACTACACTTGCCTTGGAATGCAGCAAGAACCCTTTCTGGGTGTGGTGTTGCTGCTGGCATTGCCGCCTCATTCAATACACCTCTAGCTGCCGTTATCTTTGTAATGGAAGTCGTACTGCGTGAATATAAAGTACATATATTCGTGCCTATCATGCTTGCCGCTGTCACGGGCGCGTTAGCCACACAATTTGTATTTGGTCATGATACCGAGCTCGCCCTTATCAGTGTCACACCCTTGAGCTTTTGGCATTATCCGTATTTGGTAATTTGTGGTGTTATTTTAGGAGCTGTCGCCTTTGCATTTAACCAGAACCTAATGATGATCATCCGCACATTTAAGCCTTTAAGCATGTTCCCTCGCTTAATGCTAGCAGGGTTAATTGCCGGTTTAATCGGTAATCTAGTACCTCAAGCTATGGGCTCTGGTATGAGTGCCATTACGCTGGCAGTTACATCACCTGAAAACATTCAATTACTCACGACTATTTTAATAGCCAAGTTACTAGCAACTTTATTTGCGATTGGTTTAGGTATCCCTGGAGGGTTAATCGGCCCTGTCATAGGTTTAGGTGTTGTAATGGGCACCTTAATGTCTTATTTCGGGCAATTTATTAGCCCTGACCAGCACATTGCAGGTACATATAGCGTACTAGGTATGGCGGGCTTACTAGCTGCAACTTTGCATGCCCCACTAGCAGCCCTAACAGCCGTGATGGAGTTAACTGCCAGCCCACAAATTATCGTCCCTGCGATGTTAGTGATTTCAACCGCATACGTGACGGCATTACAAGTATTTGGAAATCGTTCTATTTTCTTACAACAACTTGATTTCCAAGGCTTAGCTTACCAAGTGTCACCCGCCAGTGAAGTACTGCAAAAAGTGGGAATTGTTGAAGAGATGAATGAGCAATTCAAGCTACTCTACTCTGATGACAAAGAGCAAATAAAAGAGTCGCTGTCTGCGGTAAATAGCCACACGCCACTTATCGTGTTTGATGAACAAAATGGCTATCGACTGGCAGAATACGATTTAAGTTTGATGTCTGACGACTCTATGAATATTTCTTATATTCCGATGCAAGGCTTAAGTAGCCAGGCAACCATGTCAGACGCTTTTGATTTATTAAACGATAAACGAAGTGGCGCCGTATATGTGTTTAATCAAAAAGATGAACACCATGTTATGGGTGTGGTCCGCTGGGATCAGATCCGTCAAATTCTAACAATAAGAACCAGTTAAACTGGAGGCTAAATGACAGCATTACTTATATATAAAGCACTGCATATTTTCTTTATGGTGGCATGGTTTGCCGGTATTTTTTACCTGCCCCGCTTATTTGTATATCACGCTATCAACCAAGAACCACCTTGTAGTGCCATGTTAAAAGTGATGGAGCGCAGATTACTGTTCTTTGTAACGCCTTTTGCTTTACTCACTTTGGTTTTTGGTCTGTTAATGATTTTTGAGTACGGTCGAGAGTGGTTTAAATATAACCTCTGGCTACATTACAAGCTTGCCTTAGTGATCATCCTTTATATTTACCACGGCTACTGCTTTAAACTGCTTGCCGATTTCAAACATGATAGAAATACGCGCAGTGATCGCTTTTATCGGATCTTTAATGAATTTCCGGTGTTATTGCTTTTAGCGATAATCATGCTGGCAATACTCAAACCTAGCTTTTAATTAACCTGAACTTTGGTTAAGAGATTTACTAACGTATTGATATTGAAATGATAAGTAACTTTTTCAAATCTGCAGCCGGAGACTTTTAGCGATAACACCGCTCACGCGTCCTGCTATCGCTAAGGTACCTACATCCATATAGGCAAGGCGAATTTACGCGTCAATAGCTGGTCTATTGCAAGTAAATTCAACGCAGTTAACGTTGAAAGTAGCCGCTGAAGATAGATTTATTATCCAGAGCTCAGGTTAATTATGCTATTATGCGGCGCCAAGTCAGCCAGTCTTGGCCTGCTAAATATATTGGTTGAAAGCCTCGCTTTTAATCGCTCGTCATTTTCTGATTAGGGATCGCCTCATGTTAAGTTTCCAAGGTGAAAATATTCTCTCTGTAAATCAATTAAACAGAGATGCCATTGAACAGATCTTTGCTGTAGCAAAGAAAATGGAACCATATGCTAAAAAGCAAAAACGTACCAATGTGCTTGAAGGTGCTGTTCTAGCTAACCTATTTTTTGAGCCAAGTACACGTACGCGTGTCAGCTTTGGTACTGCGTTCAATTTACTAGGTGGTTTGGTTCGTGAAACGACGGGCATGCAAAGCTCAGCTCTAGCTAAAGGTGAATCCTTATACGATACCGCGCGCGTTATTTCAGCTTATGCAGATGCAGTTGCTATGCGTCACCCAGATGCGGGTTCTGTAGCTGAATTTGCTACAGGTTCTGATGTGCCAGTTATCAACGGTGGTGATGGTCCAAATGAGCACCCTACGCAGGCATTACTTGACCTTTTAACCATAGATAAAGAACTTCACCGCTTTGAGCGTGGCATCGATGGCATGCACATTGCGCTAGTAGGCGACTTAAAATACGGCCGTACCGTACATTCTTTATCAAAACTGTTGTGCCACTATAAAGATGTTAAATTCACTATGGTTGCACCTGATGGCTTACAAATGCCTGACTATATTCTTGATACTGTATCGAACGCGGGTCATCAAATCGAACTGGTTTCGAAAATGGAAGGTAACCTAGCTGCTGATATCGTTTATCAAACACGTATACAAGAAGAACGCTTCCCGTCTCAAGAAGAAGCCAACAAATACCGTGGTGGCTTTAGAATTAGCCAAGCAATTTATAATGCACACTGCAAGCCAACTTCAGTTCTAATGCACCCACTGCCACGCGATAGCCGCAGTGATGCGAACGAGCTAGACAATGATTTAAACAATAACGACAACTTAGCAATTTTCCGCCAAGTACAAAATGGCGTATTGATCCGTATGGCGTTATTCGCGTTAACTTTAGGCGTTGAAAACCAAGTACAAAACTACGAAGTAGAAGTACCTTGGTTCAGCCGTAAACGTAACAGTTAAAATAGGACTATATACATGACAATTAGCCAAGATTTATTTTCTCGTGCTCAAGAATCAATTCCTGGTGGCGTTAACTCACCAGTGCGAGCATTCAATGGTGTAGGTGGCACGCCGCTATTCATCACCAATGCTGAAGGTCCTTATACATACGACGCTGACGATAAAAAATACATCGATTATGTGGGCTCTTGGGGCCCTATGATCTTAGGTCACAACCACCCAGAAATTAAGCAAGCAGTTTTAGAAGCTGTTGAGCGCGGCCTTAGTTACGGTGCCCCAACTGAAACTGAAATCTTGATGGCTGAGAAAGTAAAAGAGCTAGTGCCATCAATCGAAAAAGTACGCATGGTAAGCTCAGGTACTGAAGCGACAATGAGTGCTATTCGTCTTGCTCGTGGTTTCACAGGCCGTGACAAAATTCTAAAGTTTGAAGGCTGTTACCATGGTCACGCTGATTCACTATTAGTTAAAGCTGGCTCTGGTGCCTTAACCATGGGTGTGCCTAACTCTCCAGGCATTCCTGCTGATTTCGCTAAGCACACATTAACGGTAGCGTTCAACGACATTGAGCAAGTTAAAGCTATCTTCAATGAGTACAAAGACGAAATCGCTTGTATTATCGTCGAACCTGTTGCGGGCAACATGAACTGTATTCCGCCAGTTGAAGGTTTCCTTGAAGGACTTCGCGCAGTATGTGATGAGCACAAATCAGTGCTTATTTTTGACGAAGTCATGACAGGCTTCCGTGTTGCACTAGGTGGCGCACAGGCTTACTACAACATTCAGCCTGATCTAACCTGTTTAGGTAAAGTGATCGGCGGCGGTATGCCAGTGGGTGCTTTCGGTGGTAAAAAAGAAATCATGGATTTCATCGCGCCAGTAGGTCCTGTATATCAAGCTGGTACTCTATCAGGTAACCCTATTGCTATGGCCGCTGGTTTAAAAGCACTTGAGCTATTAAGCCAAGGTAACTTACACCAAGAGCTTGAAGCAAAGAGCAAAGCACTGTGCGAAGGTTTCCAACAAGCTGCTGATGAAGCGGGTATCCCACTGACTACTAACTATGTGGGTGGCATGTTTGGTTTCTTCTTCACAACTGCTGAGTCTGTAAATAGCTATCAGCAAGCAACTGAATGCGACCTAGAGCGCTTTAAACAGTTCTTCCATTTAATGCTTGAAGAAGGTGTTTATCTTGCCCCTTCTGCTTTTGAAGCTGGCTTTGTAAGCTCAATGCACACAGACGCTGATATTGCAGACACGATTGCCGCAGCTACAAAAGTATTTAAAAAGTTATAAGAAGTTTTGTAGCAATAAATTAAAAGCCCACATTTGTGGGCTTTTTTGTTTTTTAAAGAAAAAAAAATAATTTTGAACTAAAATTAAAACTTGCTCGGTCTATCTAATACACACAATTAATAAGTGACGCTCATGCAAGGATCAAAAACGCTTTTCTCACCCGCTATTTCTTTAATGGCCAACTTGAAATATAAAAGCAAAATCAGTCTAATTTTTGGTATTTTACTTGTTCCACTCAGTGTCAGCTTATTCTTCTTAAGCTCTATTCTCAGCCAAAATATTGCGCTCACACAGCAGCAACAAAGTGGTTTAGCGCTATACCCCGCACTTTTACAAAATATAATGTCTGAAAATAAGCAGGCAAATCGTCAATTAGCCAGAGGAAATGGCTTTATTATCACAGATAGCGCGCAACAACACGCGCTCGAACAAGTCTCTATTCAATCAAAACTCGCCATCGATGGCGATATTGCACGCTCTTACATAAACCGTTCTTTGGTTGAGTCTGTTCCGAGCTTAATTGAGCAAATAAATCTCACTTCTGAGCAAGCATCATTGGTGATCCAAGCGGGTTCATTTACCCCAGATACCTTTATTGCCCTCTCGAATTACAATAAATCATTGCCCGGTTACGCTAAACGCTTAGAAGGTAAATTGGCGGTGGCTATCTCAGATAATCAAACTGTAAAATCATCGCTATCACAGCAACTAGATAAGGTGACACGTTCCGTACAGGCTTTTAAAAATAGCATTCAAAACAATCTGCTTGACCCTGATGAATTACAATTATCACAAAGCCAATTCAATAATTTAAAAAGTGATACGCTTGAACAAGTAAGTATGCTCATTAATACGGCAACCCCACTTTTAAAAGCATTACTAAATGAACGCTTATCATCTCAACAAATGATCAGAAACAGTGTCGTGCTCGCTGCAGTAGTGTCACTACTGCTTGCAAGTTACCTTATGTTCGGCTTTTACTTTGCCGTGGTAGACAATATTCGCGCATTTGAATACAACGCAAGTAAAGCTGCACAAGGTGATTTAAGCGCCAAAGCTACAGCGATTGGTAATGACGAAATGAGCATTATTGCCTACCAATACAATCAGGTACTTGATGCAATGGTTAATCTGCTTGGTGATGTAAAAAGTACCAGTGGCAACCTGCAAAATGCCACCAGCAAACTCAATGAAATCAGCCAAAGTACGCGTGAAGATGTCAGTCAGCAACAGCAAAATATTGGCACCATTGTAGAAGCGTTAGAAGCAATGAATAATGCTGCTACCTCTGTTGAGCATTCAGCCCAAGAAGCAACACAATTGGCAAGCACAGCGGCAAGTCATGTAAAGCAAGGCAGTGAAAACACGACAGAACTTGCTCAGCATATGACTATGTTGCAACAAGAATTTGAAGAAAGTCGACAAGCACTTGATAAGCTCGCACAAGATAGCCAAGATATTAGTAAGGTCAGTGTCGCAATCAGTGAAATAGCCGAACAAACCAATTTACTCGCGCTTAATGCTGCTATTGAGGCAGCTCGTGCTGGTGAGCAAGGGCGTGGCTTTGCCGTTGTTGCCGATGAGGTCAGGACACTTGCTAAACGAACTCAGCAGCAAACTGAAGAAATTCACACCATCATTAATGCACTTCAACAAGCTTCAAATACAACACAAGACAAAATGCGTCGAAGTGTTGAGCAAATGGAGCAAGGTGTGCTTGCAGCAGAAAAAACTAATCAGGTGTTACAAGAAGCCCAAACCAGCATGGTCGACATAGATAATCAGGGGCAGCATATTAGTGTGTTAGTCCAGCAACAGTCTCAAGCCACTCAACAAGCTTTGAGCGATGCGACCACCATTAATAATGTTGCTCAACACACTCTTGAATCTGCAATCGCCACTCAAGATGATGCCCATGCGCTTGCAGCCATGAGCACTCAGCTAAATGGAGCCGTTAAACAGTTTAGGTTTTAAAAGTATAACCGACATACAACAGAGTCAGTGATTGCAACCTAATAGTATGATGCCCATACACTTGCACGCATGAGCTCTCATTTTGAGGGTGCAGTTAAGAAACTCCAATTTTAGTGATGCTGTTTAGCTCTTTTATAATAGGTAACGCCAATTTATGAACAAGTTGGCGTTGGGTTAAACAGCTCTCGCCTAATAGGCAACTGTATAACCTTACCGCAACTTGGTGCAGCCTGACGGCCTGTTTTTGGGTTTACAAACGCCCAGCGCACACCGTCCGGTCTCTGATCGGCTATTGCCTGTGGGTTAAGTGGTTTCAGATAGCGAATGTATAACTCAAGTGCACCACTAGACCCAGTCAAACCTGTTGGTTTGTTATCATCTCGTCCTAGCCAAGTAACAGTAACTGTATTGTGATCGAACCCTGCAAACCAGCTATCTCTTAAATCATTACTGGTGCCTGTTTTGCCTGCAAGCTGGATAGACGGAAAGTGAAGATTAATACGCTTTGCAGTGCCATCTTTGGTGACTCTTTTTAAACCGTAATTGGTCATATAAATCGATTCTTCAGCAAAACGTTGCTCTGAGCGCGTTCGATGCTCATACAATACTCGCCCAACCGAATTGGTCATAGCAGCAATACTAGTAAGTGGCTGATAGCGACCTTGTCTGGCAATGGTGCTATACATCTGTGCCACATCGAATGAAGAAAGCTCCAGAGCGCCAAGAAGTAACGAAGGGTATTGTTCAACCTGCTGCTTAATACCTAACTCACTCAGTGTTTCAGCAACTTTATGCACACCAATATCTAAACCTAGGTTAACCGCCGGAATATTAATACTTTTACTAAACGCTTCATAAAGCGGCATTTCGCCTCTAAATTTATGATCAAAGTTTTCAGGGGTCCATACATCACCTGAGCTATCTTTAACCTCTAGCGGCCCATCGTCCAATAATGTGCCAAGGTTGTGAGTATTTTGCTCAAAGGCCGAAAGATATATTGCAGGCTTCACTAATGACCCCACTTGTCGCTTGGTATCGAGTGCGCGGTTTAAACCACTAAAGCGCATATCTCGGCCAGCAACCAAAGCAGACACCCCCGCTTTCTCAAGGCTGACTGAGAGCATCGCGGTTTCAAGTTTTTCAGTTTTATATTTACGTTCTAGATAAGGTAAGCCTTTGCGCACAGACTCTTCCATTGCGGCTTGTTTTTGTAAATCGAAATACGTAAATATCCTCACACCAGCATTAATGACTTGCTGATCAGGTAACAGCTCCTTTAGCTCTCGATTTACCAACTCTAGGTAACCTGGATAATTTTGTTGTCGGTCACGGCTTAAAGGTTCAACTTTAATGGGCCTTTCTAATGACTGACGATATTCATTGGTACTTAAATACCCATTTTCTGCTAGCAATCTGAGTACCAGATCACGACGTTCTTGGGCGCGTTCTGGGTAACGTCTCGGATTATAATAAGAAGGCCCTTTGACCATAGCTACAAGTAACGCAATTTGGTCAAACTCAAGCTCATCGACAGGCTTAGCAAAGTAAAACTCCGCTGCCAGTCCCATACCATGTACGCCTTGATTATATGCCTGCCCTAAATACACCTCGTTTAAATAGGCTTCTAAAATGGCGTCCTTGCTGTATCTGAAGTCTAAGATCATCGCTATTAAGGCTTCATTGATCTTTCGCGTAAGAGTGCGTTCTCGGGTTAGGTAGAAGTTTTTAGCTAACTGCTGGGTCAGTGTACTGCCGCCTTGCACCGTTCTTCCTGCTTTAATATTGGTATAAAGCGCTCTAAGAATAGACATCACTGATACACCATGGTGTTCATAGAAGTTTCTATCTTCCACAACCAGTAACGCATCTTTTAAAATAGTGGGAAATTTATCGAGTGGTACAAACTCTCTGTCTTGCTTTGAGTCATTACCAATACGAGCTATTTGTACGGGCTCTAAGCGAGCTTTAGGCACTCGACGACCAGACTCATTGACTATACTGGCTAATTTTTTACCAGCAAAATTTAAGGTAAATACTTTGCCTTGCTCAACACCATCATAAAACTCAAAAGCGCGTCGATAAATACGGATAGTTCGCCCTTCAACCACATACTGGCCTGTGCGGCTAAGTTGATTTACTTCTGAATAATTTAAGCGCTTTAATTCCCAAAGCACTTCTTTTTCTGACAAATATTGATCAGGACGAAAATCCATCGTTCGGGCATAGACCTGCACTGGCAACTGCCATTTATTCCCTTCAAATTGCTTAGTCACTTTGGCATCAAGATAAATCACATAAAAAGCTAACACCGCGATTACTGCGATACTGCCTTTCCAAAATAAACGCCAAAGTCCTAGCAAGGTTCTTTGTTTGAATTTAGCAAATCTGCCTTTGGACTGTTTTGTAGTTTTATTCGTTGTTTTTTTTGTGCTTTTCGATTTAGGCGCAGCGCTTTTTTTCGGTGTTGCTTTTTTTGTAGACGATTTTGGGGTAGGAGTCTTTTTTTCGGCCATGCCTTTATTCACGAATGGTTAATGCCAATTTAATCACCATAGATTACCTTAGATTAACAAGACCTGAAAGCCTAACTCATTGCTAAGTTAGGCTTGATTTTATTCAGTTTTCAAAATGCACACAGTGAATAACTCTCATCACATGAACACCACTCAGTAAATCTTAACTCGATACTTCTGATATTTGTTCTTCACTCACTGTGTGCAAATTGAAACTTTGATAACTATTGACCGCGAACCGTAACAAACTCTGGATAAGCATCAACACCACAGTCATGTTGGTCCATACCTGACAACTCTTCTTCTTCGCCAACTCGAATACCCATTGTTGACTTTAAGATAGCCCATACAATGTAAGAAGCGATGAATACGAAAGCAAAGATACTGACTAGACCGATTAACTGTGTCACAAAGTTCGCATCGCCATTTGAAAGTGGTACTAACATGATGCCTAATGCGCCACAGGTACCGTGTACAGAAATCGCACCTACCGGGTCATCAATCTTAGCCTTATCAAGGAACACGATACTGAATACCACCAGTGAACCACCTAATGCACCCAGCAGTACTGCCAGAGTCGGTGATGGTGAAGCTGGCTCTGCAGTGATTACAACTAAGCCCGCTAATGCACCATTTAAAATCATAGTTAAATCTGCTTTACCCCAAAGTACTTTGCACACTAGCAGAGCAGCAATCGCACCTGCCGCTGCCGCAGCATTGGTATTCACAAGAATTTGACTCACTGCAACCGCATTTGCTTTATCTGCAATGAATAACTGCGAACCACCGTTAAAACCAAACCAGCCCATCCAAAGAATAAATGTACCTAGTGTTGCAAGTGGCATATTTGAACCAGGGATTGGATAAACTTCACCGTTCTTACCATATTTACCTTTACGAGCACCTAGTAGTAATACGCCTGCTAATGCAGCTGCCGCACCAGCACCATGAACAATCGCAGAGCCTGCAAAGTCTACAAAGCCCATTTCAGATAAGAAGCCGCCGCCCCAAGTCCAGAAACCTTCGATTGGGTAAATTAGGCCTGTTAAAACAACCGTGAATGCTAAGAAAGCCCATAACTTCATTCGCTCCGCAACTGCACCTGATACAATTGACATTGCAGTAGCCACAAATACAACTTGGAAGAAGAAATCAGCTTCTAATGCATGAGTTGCATCATCTGCGGCACTACCAATTAGCGCACCAAAATTCGGCACGATGCCACCAGCTGTATTATCGACGTACATAATGTTGTAACCCACCAGCAAGAACATAGTACAAGCGATGGCATAGAGCGCGATGTTTTTTGTTAGAATTTCAGTGGTGTTTTTTGAGCGAACTAAACCCGCCTCAAGCATGGCAAAACCCGCTGCCATCCACATAACCAATACGCCAGAGATCAGAAAGTAAAAAGTATTTAAAGAGAACTTGAGTTCTATGATGCTGTTTTCCATTGTTATTGCTCCTAAATCGCTTCTTCGTCGAATTCACCAGTACGGATACGTACAATTTGGTCTAGGTCATACACAAAAATCTTACCGTCACCGATTTTTCCGGTGCGAGCGACTTCACTTAAGGTGTTAACAATACGCTCTGCGTTTTCGCTTTGTGTTGCGATTTCAACTTTGATTTTTGGAATAAAATCAACTTGATATTCAGCACCTCGGTAAAGCTCAGTATGACCGCGTTGACGACCAAAACCCTTTACGTCAACAACCGTCATACCTTCCACACCTAGCTCCGATAATGCTTCTCTGACTTCATCAAGTTTGAATGGCTTGATGATAGCGCTGATCATTTTCATATTGCCCCCTTCGACATTGTGATGCGTTATGTTGGCAATGAATAATCAAGCTCTATACCAAAATTAAAACTTTAAAAAATACATAACGTTAACAATTTAAGAACATTTAAAATTAGATAAAATGCACCAATTAAGTGCGTAGTTATGCAAATTGAACTGAGCTGGTGCATAAATTTCAATCACTTTTACACCCATCTCAATTTGCCCATACTTGAACTCATAAACTTTGCATATTCAGTAAGAGCAGAACATTATTTAGTTTCGGAGGACATAAACTAATGAAACTAATAACCATCATCATCAGTGCAGCATTGCTGATCGGCCAAACGGTTAATGCAAGTGAACATAACCGCCAGATCGGCATAGACAACCAAGTTGTCACAAAACATAAAACTAAAATTCTTGGTGAGAGAATTAATTACACTGCGACCACAGGGACTCAGCCAGTATGGGATGAGGAAGGTCACCCGATCGCCACTTTACATTACACCTATTACAAAAAAACCGATGTTAAAGACCTAAGTAAGCGCCCACTACTAATCTCCTTTAATGGTGGTCCTGGCTCTGCGTCAGTGTGGATGCATATTGCTTACACTGGCCCTAAAACTTTAAATATCGATACTGAAGGTTACCCAGTTCAACCGTACGGTGTACAAACCAACCCTTACTCAGTTTTAGACGTAGCCGACATTGTTTTCGTAAACCCAGTTAATACTGGCTATTCGCGAGTTTTACCAAACAAAGATGGAAAAATGCCTAGTAAGGCAGAGCAGAAAAAGCGTTTCTTTGGCGTTAATGCTGATATCAAATACCTCGCTGAATGGCTAAACACTTTTGTGAATCGCAACAACCGCTTTTTATCACCTAAGTTTTTAATTGGTGAAAGCTATGGAACTACACGTGTATCAGGTCTTGCTCACGAACTACAAAACAGCCAATGGATGTACTTAAATGGCGTGGTATTGGTTTCACCTACCGACATTGGCATTAAACGCCAAGGCCCAGTAAAGGCTGCAAATCGCTTACCTTACTATGCGGCGGCTGCTTGGTACCACAAAGCTTTAGCGCCAGAGTTACAAAATAAAGACTTGTTAGACATGTTAGACGAAGTTGAAACTTACACCATTAACCAATACCTACCAGCATTGGCAAAAGGTGCATTTATCAGCGATGCTGAAAAGCAACAAACAATTAAGCAAGTTGCTAAGTTCAGTGGTTTATCAGAAACCTTTGTCGCTCAGAACAATTTAGATATTCCAACCAGCGCTTTTTGGAAAGAGCTGCTAAGAGACAGAGGCCAAACACTTGGCCGCTTAGATTCTCGTTATTTAGGTATTGATAAACGCGATGCAGGCAGCCGCCCTGACTACTGGCCTGAGCTAACCTCATGGCTACACTCTTTCACGCCAGCTATTAATTACTATCTACGTGAAGAGTTAAACTACAAAACCGATATTAAATACAATATGTTTGGTTCAGTGCATCCATGGGATCGCAGTAATAACAACACCGGTGAGCAACTACGCTTAGCCATGGCGCAAAATCCTTACCTTAATGTGTTAGTGCAAGCAGGATACTATGACGGTGCAACAAATTACTTCGATGCAAAATATACGATGTGGCAACTCGACCCAAGTGCAAAAATGCGTGACCGTTTAAGCTTTAAGGGTTATCGCTCTGGTCATATGATGTATTTACGTCGTGCTGATTTAGAGCAATCAAATCAAGACTTGCGTGAATTTATTCAAAACGCCCTACCTACAGGCAAATCAGCTAAGTACTAAAAACTTATACCATGGCCTTATATCTTGCTTATAAGGCCATACCTTCATTCGCATGTCTTTAAAATTTGGGTATACTCAAAGCATTAGCGAATTTAAGGATGTTTCCATGACTGACAAATACCGTGTTGTATTTGCCGGCTTCGATAGCAGCGTGAGTGAATCAGCCGCAATCGAGCAGCTCAGCTTAAAACTTAAAACAACGCCGCAAAAAATCACAGCGTTTACGCAAGGCAAATCTTTATTTGCCCCCAGCGAAAAAGCCAAATGCCTTAAACAAGTAAAGTTATTGGCCAGTTTCGGGTTACATGCCAAGCTGCAATCAGCAGAGAGCACTGCAAATAGCGCCAGCTCAATTCAAAACTCAAAAGATGAACGTATTCTAGAAGCCCTTGATTACATTACTTCTAGCCTTATTCGGATCGAAGAACGCTTAGAAGAATTAGAGCAACGTTTACCTTCACAAGAGATCGTGAAAGAAAATAAAGTCGATGATGATTGGCAAGAAGACGACCTTTTTGATGAACTTGAGCTTGATCCACCACCTAAACGCAGTAAAAAAGTGCAATATGGTCTTGGTATTGTACTCATCATTCTGTTGATCATATTAGCCATCGCACTTGCTTTCCCTGAACTAGTCGCTTTTTAACATGAATAAAATTCACAATTCAAAAATATCGCGTACTGAAATCAGAAAAAAAGTACGTGAAGCTAGAAGAAATCTAACTCCATCATTTCAAAATCAAGCTGAAGAAAATTTAACTATTAATTTTTCTCAACACATAAACCTCCCTAAAAAGGCCAAGATAGGGCTTTATCTAAGCAATGATGGCGAACTCAATACAAACAAGCTAATTCAAGAGCTTAGAGCTAAAAAACATCAAGTTTATCTACCTATAATTCACCCTTTCAACGGCGTCTCATTGCTATTCCAGCAATATGAAGAAAACTCACCCATGGTGGCGAATCGCTATGCTATCTTGGAACCTAAGCTGAATTGCAGCCAAATTTGCCCGCTTCCAGAATTAGATATTTTGCTAATGCCCTTAGTTGCATTTGATGAGCAAGGTAATCGACTTGGAATGGGCGGCGGCTACTACGATAGAACATTGGCAAAGCACTATGCTGAACAACGTGAGAAGCCTAAGTTAATTGGCCTTGCTCATGATTGTCAGAAAGTAGAAAGCTTACCAATAGAAGCATGGGATGTGCCTTTACAGCAGATTTTAACACCGACGAAGTTTTACCAGTGGTAAAACTTCAACGTTAAACGCTTAAAACACGTCATTTTGCCTAGGTTTTCGGTATACTTGCGTTGACAACTTTTGACAACAACCTTGGAACTGAAATGACTCAAGACGAAATGAAAAAAGCAGCGGCGTGGGCTGCACTAGAGTTTGTAGAAGAAGGCACGATTGTAGGTGTTGGTACAGGCTCTACGGTAAATCATTTTATTGATGCGTTAGGCAGCATTAAAGATGACATTAAAGGCGCAGTATCTAGCTCAGAAGCTTCTACTGAAAAGTTAAAAGCACTAGGCATTGAAGTTTACGAGTTAAACGATGTGGCTAAGCTAGACGTGTATGTTGACGGTGCTGATGAGATCAATGCACATAATGACATGATCAAAGGCGGTGGCGCAGCATTAACCCGTGAAAAAATCGTAGCGGCAGTAGCTGATAAGTTTATTTGTATTGTTGATAACACCAAATATGTAGAAACTTTGGGTACATTCCCACTACCAGTTGAAGTGATCCCTATGGCACGCAGTTATGTGGCAAGAGAACTGCTTAAACTAGGTGGCGATCCGGTTTACCGTCAGGGCGTGATCACTGATAACGGTAACGTGATCTTGGATGTTCACGGTCTAGAGATCAACGATGCAAAGCAGCTTGAGCAACAAATTAACCAAATCGTCGGCGTAGTTACCAACGGCTTATTTGCAGAGCGCGGCGCTGACATCGTTATCACAGGGACACCAGAAGGTCCTAAAATTGTAAAATAGGAATGAGTCATGAGTAAGGTTTCTTTAGCAAAAGAAAAGATCAAAATACTGTTGTTAGAGGGCGTACACCAAAGCGCAGTTGAAACCCTAAAGCGCAATGGGTATAGCAACATTGATTATGTTAAGACTTCCTTACCTGAAGATGAACTCATGGAACGTATTTCAGACGTTCACTTTGTGGGTATTCGCTCGCGTACTCACTTAAACCAACGCGTTATTGATGCTGCAGAAAAATTGGTCGCGGTAGGCTGCTTTTGTATTGGTACTAACCAAGTTGACCTTCAAGCGACTAAAGAGCGTGGTATAGCAGTATTTAACGCGCCATTTTCAAATACACGCTCAGTAGCAGAGCTTGTACTAGGTGAAATTCTTTTATTACTTCGTGGCATTCCACAGCGTAACGCCATGGCTCACCGTGGCGAGTGGTTCAAATCAGCAATTGGCTCTTATGAAGCACGTGGTAAAACCTTAGGTATTATTGGTTACGGCCACATCGGCACTCAACTTGGCATTATGGCCGAAAACATCGGTATGAAAGTTGAATTTTACGATATTGAAGACAAACTGACGCTAGGTAATGCACAACAAATTCAAAACCTAACACAACTTTTACAGCGCGCTGATGTAGTAAGCTTGCACGTACCAGAAACACCATCGACTAAAAACCTTATCGGCATGGCTGAGCTTGAAGTAATGAAGCAAGGTGCGATTTTAATTAATGCTTCTCGCGGTACAGTAGTCGATATCGATGCACTATCAGAATCTCTAAGAGATAAAAAGCTAGCTGGTGCTGCAATCGACGTATTCCCGGTAGAACCAAAATCTAACGACGAAGAGTTTGTTTCTCCACTGCGCGAATTTGATAATGTGATCTTAACGCCACACGTTGGTGGTTCGACACAAGAAGCGCAAGAAAACATTGGTATTGAAGTCGCAGGTAAACTGGCTAAATACTCAGATAACGGCTCTACACTAAGCGCGGTAAACTTCCCTGAAGTATCACTACCTGAACTTGCGAATCGAAGCCGTTTGTTACACGTTCACGTCAACCGCCCAGGTGTACTTACACAAATTAACCAAGCATTTGCTCAGCACGGCATCAACATTGCAGCTCAGTACCTACAAACCGACGACAAAATTGGTTATGTTGTTATTGATGTAGATACCGACCATTCTGAGGTTGCGCTGAAAGAGCTTAGCGCAGTTGAAGGTACTATCAGAGCACGTATTCTTCACTAATAGCAAATAGCCCCGAAAATAAGAAACAAATAAAAAGCCCCGCAAACTCAAGTTTGCGGGGCTTTCTAAATTGAGATAAAAATTAAGAAGATTATTTCTCCGGCGGACGATAGCCTTCGATTTCTACTTCTTTACCCTCAAATAAGAAACCAACCATTTGCTCTTCTAGCAACTGACGGTGATCTGGGTCCATCATGTTTAGGTGCTTTTCATTGATCAGCATAGTTTGCTTATGCTGCCACTGTTGCCAAGCTTCTTTAGAGATATTATTGAAAATCTTTTCACCCACTTCACCAGGGTAAAGTTGAAAAGCAAGGCCTTCAGCCTCTTTTTGTAATTTCTGACAAAACACTGTGCGTGCCATAATTCATCACCTAATTAAATGCTCGATTAATGACATTAGTCTACCCCATTGTGCCTAGGAGTTTAACTAACTTTTTCGTTGGTGCTGCAAGCCCAACTTCTGGGTGCTCTGCTAAATCAAACCAGATAAGCGGATTGTCATGAACACAATCTGGAATAGTATCTAGCTTTAAAATTTGCGGATGAATCGTCAGTTCAAAGTGAGTAAAAATATGCACAAACGATTCTAGAGATTGTACTTTTCCATTTAACCCCTGCTGAACAATAAAAGTATCTACTTCTTGTAATGACTCAAATTCAAAGAAGCCAAACAAACCGCCCCAAATGCCCGAGCTTGGGCGCTTTTCCATTAGCACCTTGTTATCTGCGTTAATTATCAAATGATACGCCTGCTTTTTTGGTTTTTCTTTCTTCGGCTTAGAATTCGGGAAAGCTTTAACTTGGTTGTTTGCATAGGCTTGACACTGACTCATTAACGGACACGCTTCGCAGTTAAAATTACTACGCGAGCAAAGACTGGCACCTAAATCCATCATGGCTTGGTTAAATTCAGTGACATTGTCTTTTGGCGTGATGGTATCGCTTAAGGACCATAGTAAATTTTCTACTTTTTTAACCCCGTACCAGCCTTCAACCATAAAGAATCGAGCTAGAACACGCTTTACATTACCATCTAAGATCGGATGCGGCTGACCCAGTGAAAGCGACAAAATCGCCCCAGCGGTCGAGCGCCCTATACCCGGCAAATCTACAACTTGTTCAAAAGTTTCAGGAAACTTACCCGCATATTGGTCACGCACAATTTTCGCTGTCTTGTGTAAATTACGTGCTCGGGCGTAATAACCTAACCCTGTCCAATGGTGCAACACTTCATCTTCTGGTGCATCAGCTAAATCGACAATCGTCGGAAAGCGCGCCATAAAACGCTCAAAATAAGGGATCACAGTAACAACTTGTGTTTGCTGCAACATCACTTCCGACACCCATACCTTGTAAGGCGTCTTGCCCAATTGCCAAGGTAAGGTCTTTCGACCATGAAGGTGGTACCACTCTACTACTTGCTCGGCAAACCATTTGGCTTGCTGTTTTGAAACCTGCATATCACCACGACTATGATTACTTTACTCGGCGCACAGTGTAGAGGCCTTTTATATCCAGTCAAGTATTGTACTTCGGCCGTGGAACAGGGATAATATGCGCCCATTTTTACAGCACAGAATTGATTATGAACGAATCGAGTAAAGCCAATTTAGAAGAAGCTCTAAATGAAGGTAAATACATCCGCAAAGTCCGTAGTTTTGTAAAGCGCGAAGGCCGTTTAACAAAAGGACAAGCTGCTGCCATTGAAAAATGTTGGTCAAGCATGGGCTTAGAGCATAGCCAAGGCTTACTAGATTTCTCTCAAGTATTCGGCAACGACAACGATGTCGTACTTGAAATCGGTTTTGGCATGGGTAAATCGTTAGTTGAAATGGCAAAGAACGCACCGCATTTGAACTTCATTGGTATTGAAGTGCACCGCCCGGGTGTTGGAGCATGCTTAATGGAAGCCGACGAAGCGGGTTTAACGAACCTTCGCGTATTTGAACATGACGCTGTTGAAGTACTTGCTGATTGCATCGCTGATGGCAGCCTAACAACCATGCAGTTATTCTTCCCTGATCCTTGGCACAAGAAGCGCCACCACAAGCGCCGTATTGTGCAGCCAGAGTTTGTTGAAAGCCTACGCCAAAAGCTAAAAATTGGCGGCGTGTTCCACATGGCTACTGACTGGGAAAACTACGCAGAGCATATGCTAGAAGTAATGACAGCAGCGCCTGGTTACGAAAATATCTCTGAGACACAAGATTATGTGCCTCGTCCAGACAATCGTCCACTGACTAAGTTTGAGCAGCGCGGCCATCGTCTAGGTCACGGCGTTTGGGACTTAATGTTCAAACGTAACAACTAAAAGTAAATTCTAATTTTTAGGATTCATGTTTAGTTAGATAGAAGAGCCCAATGGCTCTTTTATCTTAATGGTATTAGGTTAATACCTCTCCACAATAATTCTTACTGAATAGGATTGGTATAATTTTGCTTTTGCGCAAAATTAAGTAGAGATTTTAAATAGAGTATTTATGAGTCGATTAGCAAACCCAAGTTTATTGCTTCTTCGTAACGAAGAAGAACTGACAGGCGAACGCATTTTAGTGATTAACACCATGCGCGACGGCTTTCTTCGCGAGTTAAAGCAATTAAACCCAAATAGCGATATTCACGCTTTTAGCTACAACGAGGCTGATCACCAAGACTCACAAAAGCACAAAGGCATTACTAGTCATGTTGGTCATAGTTTGCCTACCTTGGAAGAACTCGATTTAATTATCTATTACTACCCGAAGTCAAAGCCAGAAGCCTTGATGATGCTTGATAATATCCGAGCTATTGCTTCACCTAAAACACGTGTATTAATTGTTGGTGACAACAAAGGGGGCGTTAAATCTGCTGAAAAGCAGTTTAAGCCTTTTACAGGTGAATTTTATAAATTAGAAAGCGCGAAACACTGCGTTTTGTTTGAATTTGCTGATTTAAATTTATTAGAGCGTTTTGATATCAGCAGTTACCAAACCACATTCACAGTTAGTGTGAACGACCAGAGTTTTGAAGTAGCAAGTGTGCCAGGGGTTTTCAATCACGGTAAATTAGATGATGGTACTCGTCTGTTACTCGAGCAAATTGCCGTGCCGTACAAAGGCAAAGTGCTAGATTTTGGCTGTGGTGCAGGGATTATCGCCACTTACCTAGGACTAAAAACACCAGAATTGAGACTGAACTGTTTAGATGTTAGCGCTTTGGCTGTATATGCTACCGAACAGACACTAAAACTAAACAACCTCGAAGGCAATGTGATTTTGAGTGATGGCATGCAATCTGTGTCTGGTCAATTTGATTTAATCATCAGTAATCCGCCATTCCATACGGGTATTTCAACTGATTATCAAATTGCTGAAGACTTTTTGGCGCTTTCTAAGCAATTCTTAAAACCTAAAGGCAAGCTCACCATAGTTGCTAATAGCTTCTTAAAATATCAGCCAATCTTAGAAGCACAGTTTGGCGAATATGAAACCATTGCAAAAAATAATAAATTTGCGGTGTACCACGCACAAAAATCTTAACCACTTTACTTAATGGGTCATTCAGCTTTATTAACGCTTGATGGCCCTTGCTCAAAACTTCCTTAAGTTACCAGACTATTTTTTTTAACTAAATAACCTAACTTGCATTTCTAAGAACAAAGAATGAATTAATTCAAACTTAGAGAAAAATAGCATAAGCTCCATCGCAATTTTTAGTTATTTTTATTTTTTCCCTTTGCTACACTAAGTTTATTAAAGTTATAAATAACGTTTTATTTTTGTAAACTTTTCAAAAATTTGAAGTTTATGTCTACTACTCAAACCGTATTGGTAAGCATGTAGGTTGCAAAGGCTAGCGAATGGCTAAACAAATAACAAAAACAAGCATTAGAAAGGTATTGATCAGCGCAGTTATGCTCGTAACAGCTCTATGCCTATCGCTGTCTATTTCTATTTCCACTTACCTTGACGTTAAAGAACAAAAGCAACTGATCATTAATAAGCTTGACATGATAGCCGATATCATTGCTTTTAATGCGCAGATCACGCTGATTTTCGAAGACAGAAAAACTGAAGAAAAACGTTTAAAGTCATTTAGTAAAGTTGAGCTTGTAAAAAACATACATATTTATGACATAGACGACGTCACTAAAAAACCCGTTTTCTTTACCAGCTATAACGCCAGTAAAACACCTCCCGTACCGTTGAAGGTGGGCAGTATTGATGATCTCAAAATACCTCGCATCACTGACGATCATATAGAGCTAATAAAACCCGTTGAGTATGAAGGGAAAATTGAGGGTTATGTTTATATTAGGGGCTCTCTTGAGAGGCTGAATAAGTACATCAACAACAAAATCTTAGTTGATATTTTACTGACTTTATTCGTCTTATTATTGGTACTTCTCGTTGCTCGTAGTATTCAAAAGCGCATAGCCGCGCCAATTGAAGATTTATCTTTATTACTCCAGGATGTATCAAAAAACCATAATTACAACACGCGTGCATCAAGCAGTCACATTGAAGAGTTAAACACCCTTTCAAACAACCTCAATATCATGCTTTCACGTACACAAAACCAAATTGAACGTCACGAAGCTGATAAACAAGAAATTAATCAACTTAATCAAAGCTTGGAAGAAAAAGTAAACCAAAGAACCATCGCGCTTCGTGAAGCAAATCAAGAATTGCTAAATACCCTAGAGCGCATGCATCAATACCAAAACCAGATTGTCGAAAGCGAAAAAATGGCATCTTTAGGTCAAATGGTTGCGGGAGTTGCCCATGAAGTTAATACGCCAATTGGCCTTGGCGTTACAGGCTCAACGCTTTTAAGAGATAAGCTCGCTGATATACAGTCGGCCTTTGAACAAAAGACGCTCACATCTAAACAACTAGAAAGATTTATTAACGATGGAGTTGAAAACCTTGATCTTATATATCGAAATTTAAACCGTGCCGCTGATCTTATCTCTAACTTTAAGCGTGTGGCAGTGAGTCAAGATACTGAAATTAGCGCCGACGTTAACGTGAAGTCTTTGCTAAGTAATATCTTAATGGCAATGAATGCTGAGATTTCTATAAAGTCACCAGAGATTGAATTAAGCCTACCTGAAAATTTAACTATTTCGAGTAAGACAGGTCCTCTTCAGCAAATATTCGAACAACTCATATCGAATTCTCTTATTCATGGTTTTGAAGATGAGCAAAGTAATCAGATCAAAATTGGTGCTGAAAGCAAGGGAAGCAACCTAGAGATTACTTATGTGGATAATGGTAGTGGCGTACCAACTTCTATTAAAAAGAGGATCTTCGATCCATTTGTAACAACCAAACGGGGGGAAGGTGGCAGTGGTCTAGGTATGCACTTAGTTTACAACCTAGTCACTCAGGCTTTAGATGGCTCTATTACTCTAGACGAAGACTATAGCGATGGCACTCGATTTGTTATTTCTTTACCATTAGGCGAATTGACATCATGAGGTTTTGGTTAACCTGCTTTCTGTTAATTTGCTCTTTCGGTGTTATGTCCAAAACACCGGAACAAATTCGCTCTGCTTTTTTATATCAAATGGCAAATTTTATTGAATTTCCATCAATGGGCGATAGCGGCATCCGTTTTTGTTTTTATGATCTGAAGTCAGGGCCCGGCGCGATACTTACTAAAAATAAAAGCCTGAAAATAAAAGGTTTACCAATTAGCATAAAAAAAGTAGAAAAAAACACCGCTATTTTGGAACTTTCCAGTCAATGTGAAATCACATACTTTGATGGAGCTCTTGGCAATGATATACTGTCTTCTTATGACAAGAATACGCCCCTAGATATGTTAATGGTTAGTGATAACCTCAGTTTTTTAGATAATGAAGGAATGGCGGCGCTTGTTCAAGAGGGCAATAAAATCAGGCTTTATGTTAATAAGCAACAGATTGCAAAACATAACTTTAAAGTACTTTCTCGGTTACTCGCCGTAGCAAAGTTTCACCCTAACTGATTTTACTTGTTAACATTTAGATATACTCCTATAATCCTAAATATTCGGTTTTTTCTTCTAGTACCGAATAAAATGTAAATAACATATTCCTAAAAGGTTAAATGATAATGCAAACGCCAGTCATTCTGATTGTTGAGGATGAAGACGTAACTCGCTTGAACCTCGTTAGTTTATTTGAGGCAGAAGGTTACAAAGTAATTGAAGCCATTGATGGCGATGATATGCACGACAAGCTAACGACTCATGATGATGTCAACCTGGTTATTATGGACATTAACTTACCAGGCAAGAATGGCTTAATCTTAGCTCGCGAACTTCGTCAGAAGAAAAACGTTGGCTTAATTTTCTTAACTGGCCGCGACAATGATGTTGACCGTATTCTTGGTTTAGAAATTGGTGCTGATGATTACATCACAAAACCTTTCAATCCAAGAGAGCTGACAATTCGTGCTCGTAACTTAATCTCTCGTACAGGTAACAGCCCTGAAGATGCATCTGTTGAAAGCAGTGGTGTAATTACGTTCAACGGCTGGGAACTTGATGAGAATAGCCGTTGTTTAACATCTCCTGCAGGTGAAGCTAAGCGCTTACCTAAAGGCGAGTACCGTGCTTTACGTTTAATGCTTGATTCACCGGGCCGTATTTTCAGCCGTGAGCAATTGATTAAGCATATGACTGGTCGTGAACTTCGCGCAAATGACAGAACAGTTGATGTTACTATTCGTCGTATTCGTAAGCACTTTGAAAGTGATACTAATACTTCTGAGCTAATTAGTACTATTCACGGTGAAGGTTACCGCTTCATCGGTAAGATTGATAGCTAATCAATTTTACTAGTTTATACTTGTAAAAAAGGGCCTCTCGGCCCTTTTTTAATGACTAAAATTCATTGTTTTAAAGTATCATTTCTAAACTGAGGGCTCAAAAGTATTTTGAATAACTTCAATATGAAGCCCCTCACTCATACTATGCTAACTTGCTCTTTAACAGTTACCCATTCCAACTATCAACAACCGTTTTAAGTTCTTTTTGTCCCGCTTCAAGCAAATCATATAATTCGCCTAACCAGGTTTGAGCGACTTCAGATCCAACTTCAGCCACTTCTTTTTCCATCTTTTTAGCATGTTCTTGAACTTGCTTTAAACCAACTGAACCAGATGCGCCTTTAAGTTTATGAGCCACAGAGCTGTATTCATCGAAGTCACTGCTATCGATAGATTGCTGTAATTCTTCACAATACTTAGGACTTAACTTAGCAAATAGATCTGAACTTCGTTTAAACGCTTCAACGCCCATTGAGTCGATAAAATCACAGATAGTTTCCATTTCAAGCAAAGTAAATTCAGCTTGTTTATCTGCACAATTGGCTTTAGTTTCTATGAGTTTAGGTTTAGTCGCTCTGGCATTAATACCGAATAACTCTGCAAGCATTTTATCAAGCTTAATAGTATTGATTGGCTTAGCTAGTGCGCCTTGAATGCTTATCCCTTCAAGCTCTTCTTCTGCACTACGAACATTAGCTGTTAAGGCGACGATAGGTAATTTATCGAAATGGCTGTCAGCTCTAATCTCCCGAGCAACTTCATCACCATTGATATCTGGCAATTGCATATCGAGTAAGACCAAATCGAGATCATCTTCAGTTGCAACAAACGAAAGTGCATCCTCACCTGTTTCGGCCCAAATGACTTCATGCCCTCGCTGCTCAAGTAGGTTTGTCGCGATTTCTGCATTCAAAGGCACATCTTCAACTAACAGAATGTAAAGGCTACGACCAGCATAGCTTTGCTCTTTTGGTGCTGCTGTCAAGGTTAGTGGAATTTCAACCTCAAAACGACTTCCTTGACCAACAATACTACTCACTTGAATGTTGCCCTGCATTGCTTCAACAAGCGCTTTCGTCACTGCTAGTCCAATCCCTGAACCTATGGCATTCGAACCATTTGCACTTGGTGCCTTGTAATACATTTCGAATATTCTAGCGAGTTGATCTTGTGCAATACCTGATCCCGTATCAGTAATGCTCATAACGAGCCACACTTCGCCATCACGATTTTCACGTTTACACTCAAGTGTCACACTGCCTCTGTGGGTGAATTTCACGGCATTGTTAATTAAATTCCAAAGCACTTGTCTTAAGCGAGTTGGGTCTAATAAAGCGTAGACATCTAAGATCCCTTGCCTGCTAATATTGAACTCTAACCCCTTTTGCTCTGCAATAAGCCCAGCAAAATTCACCACATCATTAATAAAATCTGAGACATTGATACTGTCGGCAGCAATATCTAACTGCTCTCTATCGATTTTATCGAGATCTATGATGTCGTTGAAAATATTACCTAAGGTTTCTGCACTCGAGAAAATGGTATTACACCAGCTCTTTTGTTGCTTGCTCAGATCTGTGTCTAGCATCATACGAGTTAAACCTACGATGCCATTCAGTGGTGTGCGAAGCTCATGACTTAAAGTCGCAATGAACTTACCTTTATCTTTATAGGCTGTTTCAAGCTCCTGTTCTGCCTCTTTACGCGAAGTAATGTCACGGCCAAACGCAAGTAGACCAATATACTCGCCCTGCTCATTGATAAATGGCAGCTTGCGCATCTCAAACCAGCGGTTTTCATCATTGACCGGATACTCAACGTCTAGCGTGAGCGCTTGATGCGTTTTCGCAACTTGCTCATCGGTTTTAAGCACTTCAGGAATGTAGCTTTCAGGGTAAATATCAAAAACACTTTTACCGATAAGCTCATCGCTATGCTTACCCATGACTTTTTCAAACATCTTGTTGCAACCAGCAAAAATACCTCGCTCGTCGCGGTAATAGAATAAATCGGGAGAAGAATCGACAATTGAGCGAAGCAGCATACTTTGTTGCGCGAGTTCTTGCTGCGTTTTCTTACGCTCTGCGATTTCACGACGTAACTCTTCAATGGCTCGATGCTTAGCATGTAAAGCGATTTTACGTTCGTCAATTTCGCTGTTTAGCCGGGTTATATTGTCTTTTAAGCTCTGATTTAAAAGCTTTTCTTGTTGAGTTGCAGTATCTAAATACGCTCTGGAAGCCTCAAGTTCTTTGAGTGCTTGAATGCAAATAACCAGTAAGGCAGGAGAAGTAACGGCGGCAAAAAACATAATTGCCAATACATCAACAATGACAATCTCGCCTAACGCCACATAGTAGAACATGCACGACAGAATTAGTGAGGCGAGTAATATTAGGCAATAACACAGCACTCCAGCTTGTTTTTCACCGTACTTATTAATCACATTGGCAAGGACTTTTAGCCATGATCCAAATGAAGAATCTATCATATTAATCAATTTGCTCCGTTAACTGTTTCATTATACGCAAGCAAGTGATTAATCCCAAAGCATTAAAAGTCCAAAAAGCCACAATAGACGTATAAAGTTCTTAACAGTTCTTAATAAACGCGCTAATTGATAATGCGAACATATACGCATTAAAGCGTTAAATAGTGTAATATGCGCGACTCGAAAATGTCGTGAAAAAGAGGGTTAACATGCAGACTACAATGCCAGATATTGCTCATTCAGCCGATGCACTTCAAACCGGTAAATTAGATTGGGTAGGAATGGGTAACATCGAGCTACCTTTAATGCTTGCAACAAAAGGCTTGCCGGAGCAACCTGTAACAGCAAAAGCAGACGCATTTGTAAACCTGCATAAAGAAGACGCGAAAGGCATTCATATGTCTCGCTTATTCTTAGCTCTAGATAATTTGTCTTGTGAACAAGCCCTTTCTCCAAGTACATTAAAGCAACTTCTCGACGAATTTGTAACGACACACCAAGATATCAGCGATGCGGCAAAAGTGGTTATTAACTTTGAATTGCCACTACGCCGACCTTCTTTACTAAGCAAAAAACAAGGTTGGAAAAGTTACCCTGTTAGCATTACTGCCTCGTTGGTTAACCAAACGTTTTCTATAGAACTGGCATTAGATGTTACCTACTCATCTACTTGTCCTTGCTCTGCGGCGTTAGCTCGTCAACTTATTCAAGATGCTTTCGCAGCGAAGTTTAAAGATAAAGACATTTCTCACGAAGAAGTGCATGCTTGGCTTGGCACTACCGAGGGCGTATTAGCAACACCGCATTCGCAACGTAGTATTTCAAACATTAAAGTTAAACTTGATGAAAACTGTCAAGAATTCGACATTGTAGGGTTAGTCAACTTAGTTGAAGATGAACTTAAAACCCCCGTTCAAGCGGCAGTGAAACGGGAAGATGAGCAAGAGTTCGCTCGTTTGAACGGCCAAAACCTGATGTTTTGTGAAGATGCGGCAAGAAAGCTCAAAGCACTGTTCGAAAACGCAGGGTTTGCCGACTACTATATCAAGATTAATCACTACGAGTCTTTACATGCTCACGACGCTGTGGCCTATGCATTCAAAGGCTTACCTGGCGGTTATTCAGCTTAAACTTGTTTTCACTCCACAATTGGCAAGAACTTTGCTTATAAAGATCAAAGTCAAATTGTTGTTGTGGAGTGTTATATGGAGTTCGCTTTATTATTAGTTTTTGCATTGGTAGCTGGCGCTTCGATCGTCATTGCAAAATATACCGATGTAGGTGGCAATCCATACCCTTTCAATCGTAAAGAATCTGTCTTCAGTACTGTTGAAGCCACTTTCCTAAGTCTATTAGAACGTGCAGTTGGCGATAAATTTAAGATTGTCAGCCGTGTGAAGTTGATTGATTTAATCGAGTGTAAGCCCGGTTTGTCAAAAAAAGCGCGCAGAGCGGCGTTGGCAAAAGCTAAAAATAAACAACTCGATTACGTACTCATTGATAAAACCACACTAAACATTGTTGCGGCTGTTGATCTTGTAAACAATTCGAACAAGAGTGGCCATAAAGCGCAAAAAGATTGGTTTGTTAATGGTGCTTTAGAGTCAGCGAATATTCCACATATTCGTATGAAAGTAAAAACAGGCTATAAAGCAAATGAAGTACGTAGCGCAATTTTGTATAAAATTGGTCAACAACCGCAACCAGTTCGCAAACCGAGAACACGTACAGAGAAGCCTGCAGTGCTTTCTCCTTCGCAAGCAAAGGCGCATTCAACGCAAACCCAGCTTGCTGAAATTTAAAAGTTTCCATATGTCACGTAAGCCCTTTGAATATTCAAAGGGCTTTTTTCTTTCTAAATAGATGCTTTGCACTCAATACC
This sequence comes from Pseudoalteromonas sp. AWM4_233, assembly GCF_056158285.1. Lineage (NCBI taxonomy): Bacteria > Pseudomonadati > Pseudomonadota > Gammaproteobacteria > Alteromonadales > Pseudoalteromonadaceae > Pseudoalteromonas > Pseudoalteromonas sp. AWM4_233. The sequence continues at coordinate 3,111,912 of NZ_JBSWSZ010000001.1, forward strand.
ATGATGATAAAGCTTTATATCATCGCTGATATGAACAAGTTTTTTATAAAAGTACGATAGGCTATACTAGCGAAAATTTTTTGAGGAATAGAAATCATGAAAGTAGGTATTATCGGTGCAATGGAGCCTGAAGTTGCAATTTTGCGTGAGGCTTTACAAAACAAAGAAGAGCTAACTAAAGGCGGCTTCACTTTTTATACTGGCGAACTAGCCGGTCATACTGTGACTCTAGTTCAATCTGGCATTGGTAAAGTGGCAGCAACCGTTGCGACAACCCTTTTAATTGATAATTTCAACCCAGACTGCGTCATTAATACCGGTTCTGCTGGCGGCTTTGATCCTGAATTAAATGTCGGTGATGTGGTTATTTCTGACGAAGTTCGCCACCACGATGTAGATGTAACAGCTTTTGGCTACGAGATTGGTCAAGTCCCACAAATGCCTGCTGGCTTTGCGGCTCATGCAGCATTAATTGACGCTGCGAAAGCGAGTGTAGCTATCCTTGAAGACACACAAACAAAGGTTGGCTTAATTTGTACTGGTGATTCTTTTATGTGTGATCCTGTTCGCATTGACAAAACGCGTCAAGATTTCCCATCAATGCTAGCTGTAGAAATGGAAGGCGCAGCAATTGCTCAGGCATGTCATGTACTTAATACGCCATTTGTTGTGATCCGTTCTCTATCAGATATTGCAGGTAAAGAGTCTCCACAATCTTTTGAAGAATACCTAGAAGTTGCTTCTGTAAATTCTTCTAAACTAGTGACTGAACTACTTGAGCAGCTAAACAACACTGGCTTGTAATGGTAGAAAGTCAGCAGTTTGAGGCTTTTCAAAGCCTCATTATTTTTATCTGCGCGATAGCAGCGGCTCACTCGTTACCGCTGCTGAATAGCTACAACCCTATTACTTTCTTTTCGCTTATTTTTGAACGCATAGGCGCTCGTGTCTTTAAACCTGAGCGGAGTGCCTCATTACAAAAAATAGCCGGTGTATTAGGTTTCTTTCTCCCCATTTTTACCATTGTACTTATTGCAGTGCTGATCAGTCAGTTTGCATTTTACCCAGCTTGGCTCGGGGGATTAGTGCTCTACTTTTGTTTAGATACTCGCGTTTTACAAAGAGCCAAACGCATAGCTGCACTTCTACAACAAAAACAAAAAGCAACGGCGAGGCAATTGTTGGCACAAAACGTAGTTCGTGAAGTCAATGAGTTATCAAGTATAGGCATTGCCAAAGCCTGCATAGATAGCACAGCCTTAAGAACGGTTCGCCACTACTATCTTGTGATTTTCTTTTACTTATTACTCGGCCCGCTCGCTGCATTCTCTTTTAAATTACTACTGGTGTGTGATCATGCTTGGCGCAAGCGCATGCCGCCGAATAGCGCTTTTATAAAACCATTGCAGACAGCCATTTTTTATATTGAGTTTTTACCGCTCAGAGGCTTTATCTTTTTACTGGCCTTGTTTTTACAAGGCAAGAAAACTTTTCATTACTTCAAGCACTATGCAAGGCACTGCTATCAAACGAATACTGGCTGGATCTTATCTCTATTTGCAGCAAACCTATCAATTCAGTTAGGTGGCCCGTGTAAATATCAAGGTGAGCGCTTTGCGAAAATGCGTATCGGCGCTGAACGTCACCCTGAGCCTGAAGATATTAAGCAGTGTTTAACATTTTTAGAAAGAATTAAGTGGTTTACTTTCTCTTTGATAGCACTGATATGGCTTTTAGATTGGTTTGTTGCGCTTTATTTAAATACTTAAGCAAATAAGCATAAAAAACAGACATAAAAAAAGCTGGTTTAAATCCAGCTTTTTAATATTGGAAATAACGAGTGTTTAGCTTACTGTCACTTTTGCAAACTTACGCTTACCAACTTGGTAAATCTGTGTAGAGCCTTTCTCAATCACAAGCTTACTATCAGTCACTTTCTCTTCACCGTTTAACTTAACAGCGCCTTGCTTAATCATACGCATGGCTTCTGAAGTACTAGCTACAAGACCCGCTTCTTTAAGAAGTTGAGAGATCATCGTAGAGTCTTCATCAATTGTGATAGTCACTTCTGGGATCTCATCAGGTAAAGCATTCTTTTGGAAACGCTTAATGAAATCTTGGTGTGCAGCTTCAGCATCTGCTTCACTATGGAAGCGTGCGATCATTTCTTTAGCAAAATCAATCTTAATGTCACGCGGGTTACGACCATTTGCAACCTCTTGCTTAAGGCCTTCAATTTCTTCAATTGAAAGTGCGCTTAATAACTCGTAATAGCGCCACATTAATTCATCTGAAATTGACATGACTTTACCAAACATGTCGTTAGGTGCATCAGTAATACCAATGTAGTTACCTAGTGACTTAGACATTTTTTGAACGCCATCTGTCCCTTCTAGTAACGGCATCATTAATACTGTTTGTGGCTTTTGACCTTCATCTTTTTGCAACTCACGACCCATTAGTAGGTTGAAGCGCTGATCAGTACCACCTAATTCTACGTCAGCTTCCAGTGCAACAGAATCCCAACCTTGTACTAAAGGATATAAGAACTCATGGATTGCAATCGCTTGACCGCCAGCATAACGCTTTTTAAAGTCATCACGCTCTAGCATACGCGCAACCGTTTGGCGTGCAGCTAGTTTGATCATGCCTGCACTGCCTAGCTGTTCCATCCAAGTAGAGTTAAATGCTACTGTGGTCTTTGCAGGATCTAGGATTTTGAAAACTTGCTCTTTATAAGTTTCAGCATTTGCTAACACGTCTTCACGTGTTAGTGGTTTACGAGTGACGTTTTTACCCGTTGGATCACCAATCATACCGGTGAAATCACCGATTAAGAAAATAACCTCATGACCTAAGTCTTGGAAGGTTTTCATTTTATTAATTAGAACAGTGTGACCTAAATGCAAATCTGGTGCTGTTGGATCGAAACCCGCTTTAATTTTTAGCTTTTTACCAGATTTCAATCTTTCCTTTAATTCATCTTCAATAAGAATCTCTTCTGCACCGCGCTTAATCTCGGCTAATGCAGTTTCAAAGTCCACCATTCGTCGCTCCAAAATATACAGTTTATCGCACGATTCTAGCCTATATTCAGATCAGTTTAAATGCACAAAACACTGGTATTCACGCTTTATTGCGTATATCCTGCAATATTATTACCGATTTATCTTGACAGCAGAAAAGGCGCGTTATGGTTCACGTTGTTCATAAGCTTCCTAAAAAACACAAACTGCTTATTCTTACCTGCATTTCTGTCATGCTGATAATTGCTTTATGGCCGTCAGAAAAGGCAACTGCATCAAGAGACAGTGACAAAAAAGCGCTCGAAGTTGGCAAGCGTTACGAATTACCCGTAAAAGTTTCTGAAAATGAAGAGCAACTTACAACTTTAAGTGCTCCCACAGAAGTTCAAGCGCCAGAAAAAACCACAATTGATACCCTTGAATTCAATGACTTTGAAGTAAAGCATGGTGATAGCCTTGCGGTGCTGTTCAAGCGTGCAGGTTTTTCAGCGCAAACTCTACATAAATTAGTTAACACCAATGCTGAAACTCGCAAACTGACTAAAATCCATCCTGGTGAAGTGTTGAGTTTTGCAAAAAATGCCGAAGGTGAGTTAACCCATCTTAAATATGTGCTTTCGAAAACTGATACCTTGTTGGTGTCTTTAGATGAAGAACGAAAATACCAAACGGCTATTCACAGCAAAGAAATCGAAACTGTCAATCAAAGCGCTGGCGGTAAAATCAAGTCAAGCTTCTGGACGGCAGGTATTTCTGCTGGTTTATCTGAACGTCAAATTATGAACTTTGCAGACATCTTTGGTTGGGATATCGATTTTGCTAATGACATTCGTAAAGACGACACCTTTTCTTTGGTTTACGAAACTCATTATGTCGATGGTGAGCTGATCGGCAATGGTAAAATCATTGCCGCTGAGTTTATTAACCAAGGTGAGCGTTTCAGTGCTATCCGTCACACTGACGATAATTTCTATACACCAGAAGGCCGCAGTATGCGTAAAGCCTTCTTACGTGCCCCAGTTAACTTTAAATATATCAGCTCTAACTTTAACCCACGCCGTAAGCATCCTGTGACGGGTAGAGTATCGGCGCACCGAGGCATCGATTATGCTGCACGTGTTGGAACGCCTGTTGTTTCATCAGGTAATGGTAAGGTGACTAAATCTGGGTATAACAAACTCAATGGTAACTATGTGTTTATCCAACATGGTAGTCAGTATGTCACTAAGTACCTGCACCTTAATAAACGTATGGTTAAAACAGGCCAGAAAGTAAAGCAGGGTCAAAAAATTGGTACTGTCGGGGCTACTGGTCGTGTAACAGGTGCGCATTTACACTATGAGTTTTTAGTAAATGGGGTTCACCGCAACCCGAAAACCGTAAAACTACCTAAGTCTGAACCGCTACCGAAAACTGAACTCGCTAAGTTCAAACCAGTTGCTAAAGACTTACTTGCCCAGTTAGAGCGCTCAAGAGAACTTAGGTTAGCACTGAATAACTAACCTTAAGTAACTTACCAAATTAAAAAGCAGCGCCGTAGCTGCTTTTTTATACCCTAATTTTTAATTTATTGGCTCTTAGCTCTTAGCTCTTAGCTCTTAGCTCTTAGCTCTTAGCTCTTAGCTCTTAGCTCTTAGCTCTTAGCTCTTAGCTCTTAGCTCTTAGCTCTTAGCTCTTAGCTCTTAGCTACCAAGATGAAACACACAAAAGATGCCAAGCAAAAAGGTTCAGGCATAAAAAAACCCGCCGAAGCGGGTTTTTAAAACTTTCAGATTGCGATTATTGCGCAGCCATGAAGTCGATACCTTCTTGGATATCTTTGTTTAATGTTTCTAGCATGTCGTTCTTCGCTTTCTCTTCGAACGCGCTTAGCTCGCCGTAAGAAAGAATTTCTTCAACACCGTTAGTACCTAAACGTACTGGGTGTGCGAAGTATGCTGCGTCACCATTCTCAACTGCAACGTATGCGTAGTCAACAACGTTTTGCTCACCTTGAAGACCTTTAACTAGTGAGAAGCAGAAACGTGCTGCTGCTGCACCCATTGAAAGTGTCGCTGAACCACCACCCGCTTTCGCATTAACAACTTCAGTACCTGCGTTTTGGATACGTGGAGTAAGAGCTGCAACTTCTTCCTCAGTGAACTCAACACCTTCAACTTGAGAAAGTAGAGGAAGAATAGTAGTACCTGAGTGACCACCAATAACAGGTACTTTAACTTCAGATACGTCAACACCTTTCAGTTCAGCAACGAATGCTTCTGAACGGATAACGTCTAGCGTAGTTACACCGAATACACGTGATGCTTCATAAGTACCCGCTTTTTTGAATACTTCAGCAACGATTGGTACAGTGCCGTTTACTGGGTTAGTGATAACACCAACTAGTGCTTTAGGACAGTTACGTACGATACCTTCAGCAAGTGTTTTGATGATACCAGCGTTAACATTGAAAAGGTCAGCACGGTCCATACCAGGCTTACGAGGCATACCAGCTGGGATAAGAACAATGTCAGCACCCGCTAGCGCTGCGTCAAGATCATCTGCACCAAAACCTGCAACTTTAACTGCAGTTGGGATGTGAGATAGGTCTACAGCAACACCAGGAACAACTGGCGCTACGTCGTATAGAGATAGCTCAGAACCTGCAGGAAGGCCATTTTTAAGAAGTAAAGATAGAGCTTGACCGATACCGCCAGCGGCACCTAATACAGCAACTTTCATGTGGAATTCTCCATAATTTGAAGGTGGAATTGTGTGTGCTGTAAAGATAATGAAAAGTGCAGGTAAAAACAAATTTATCGGCGCTATTTTAAGGTTTTTTTCGACTATAGTTGTAAAATATTGCTTTCAGCGTGCAAGCTTGCTTTACACTTCAAAATATTCATTTTTCTATTTCTGGAAATATCCAACATCTCATTAAATCTTGCAATCAATTCACTTTGTTTTTTAATTGCAAAGTTGGGTCTGGATTCAGAATTGTGTAAAATCTAAGTAATATTTAATAAACGAGTTCAATTATGCAAGCAAACGAGAAGCAAGAAGCACTGATTAAGGCGTTCAAAGCACTATTAAAAGAAGAAAACTTTGGCTCGCAGGGTGAAATTGTCGATGCCCTGAAAGATCAAGGCTTTGATAATGTAAGTCAAAGCAAAGTGTCACGTATGCTAAGTAAGTTTGGTGCGGTAAGAACTCGTAACGCAAAACAGGAAATGGTTTACTGCTTACCGGCAGAAATGGGCGTACCAACGGCAAAAAGCCCATTAAGACAATTAGTGATTGATATCATGCACAATGAAATGATGATAATCATCCGTACCAGCCCTGGTGCAGCTCAACTAATTGCCCGCTTATTAGACTCATTAGGTACTGCTGATGGCGTATTAGGTACCATTGCTGGTGACGATACTATCTTTATTGCGCCAGCTAAAATCTCTGAAATTGACGTAACGCTTGAGAAAGTAAAAACCTTATTCGACAACGTTTAACTTTCTGCTATTTGCGCCATGTTTTGCAAAAACTGCACGGATGGCGCAAAAAACGCAGCCCCCATATCGGACTGACAATAATCTAGCCACGCATCGTAGTGCTGCTCGTTTCCTACTCGTGTCGCTAACAACTTCTCAAAAGCACTGCCCTTAGCGGCACAACTCACCCATAAAGATCCTTGCTCAAAGACATCTCCGAACGGCATGCTTTGCTCAAGCAGCAGTGGTAAGTTGTCTGCATTGTTAAGCTCAGATAGAGCTGCGTGATTATTAGAGAAAGGAATCTCTAGCTTTTTATTTTCTAAACGAGAGCGCCCCATAATAGCTTCTTGGTCATTCAGACTTAGTTGTTGCCAACGGTTTAGATCAAACTTCACTCGCTGCACATGAATGTAGCTGCCTTGGTCTTCAAAGCTTTCAGGGTCATGAACTAAAGCCACTTGGCGCTTAAAACGTCCATGAGGCGTATTAGCGCCATAAATAAAGCCGTTAAAATCTCTGCCATCTAAAAAACGAAAAGTGCGGATATGTGCAACCAATTCTACTTTGCCTGCCAACATATGCCTGACACTTTGAGCAAATAGATGATTCACATCTTCTCTGTCAGATCGGATCACATACAACAAATCAAATGGTTGAGTGTGCATTAGGTGCTCGTGAGAGCGAATATGCGGAAAGCTTTTTAACTCTTTAGGAATACATTCAGGATATATATGCGGCCAGTATTGTGCCCCAATGGCCACAAAGCTAGATACCATAGACTCAGAGAAGCGGTCGCTCAATTCTGATTGTAAGCGTTCACATTGCCCTAATGCTGCTCTAACGGCTTCATCTTGACCATCAAGTACATTAAAAAACAAATGTAGTCCATGCAGATTTGCCTCTGCACACACTCCTGACTGCGGCTGAGCCATGGCACCCCAAGTTATAATAAGTAATGACTATGAAAAGAAATTTACCGCATGTGGCTTAATTTTAAAAGTCACTGGCTCATTAATATTCAGGGCATGTTCACTTTCGACAGGCACTTCGATGACTTGCTCTGCCACTTTTATTTGATAAATAAACTCAGTCCCGATAAAACGCGATTGCAGAATTTCGACGTCATTCGTGTCGCCATTTTCTAGCTGTATATGAGCTGGTCGAATATAAATTTTTCCAGAGCCTTGCGCATTTTCACACACTTTTGTCGAAGAAAGTTTACCAAATGAAGTAATAAATTCTCGCTTATCTTCAGCCTGCGCTGGAATATAAATACCCTGCCCTAAAAATTCTGCCACTTCTTTACAAGCTGGCTGTTCAAATAGCGTTTTGGCATCACCTAATTGGGCGATTTGACCTTTATGCATCACAGCCAGTTTATCTGCAAAAGCAAAGGCCTCTTCTTTTGAGTGACTAACAAAGATAGCCGAGACCTTTTGATCTTTTATGATCTGTCGAATGTCATTGATAAGTTGGAAACGCACTTGCGCATCAATATTCGAAAAAGGCTCGTCGAGAAGTAGTAAGTTAGGTTTATATGCAAGCGCTCTCGCAATGGCAACACGTTGTTGCTGACCGCCTGAAAGCTCATGAGGGTAACGCTCAGCAAACTCTGATAAATGCACAAGCTCCAGCATTTCATTTATACGTGCTTGTTTGTCAGCCTTATTAAGCTTACTTAAGCCAAACGCGATATTTTGAGCAACCGTTAAATGAGGAAATAACGCATAATCCTGAAACATCATGCCAATATTACGATGCTGTGGTGCTGTAAACTGCGTGTTGTCACTCATGGTTTTACCATGAATAATGATTTGACCTTGCTGAGGCGTTAATAAACCTGCCACGGCTTTTAAAGTGGTGGTTTTGCCACAACCACTGGCCCCCAATAAGCAAACAATTTCATTTTCGGCGACTTCTAAATCTAAATTTTCAATCACTTTTTGGCCATCATATTGATAGCTTAAGTTTTTTAAAGACAAACTACTCATGAATTGTGCTGCTCCATTGAGCGATTAACAAAATACAAAGGCACTAAGCCAACAAGAACAATAAATAATGCAGAAATGGACGCAAGCTCTAGCTGCTCGTCACTCACATATTGAAATACATGGGTTGCCAAGGTTTCAAAATTGAAAGGACGAAGCAATAAGGCAGCGGGAAGCTCTTTCATACATTCGATAAATACCAGTAACCCTGCGGTTAAAATCCCCCCGCGTAAAAGTGGGATATGCACACTACTGAGCATTTGGGCAAAATTCTTACCCATACTTTGGCTTGCCATATCAAGAGATGGACTAATTCGTACATAGCTAGCTTCAACAGCGCCTTGAGCAATAGCATAAAAACGCACCACATACGCAAATACCATGGCAAAAATAGTACCGCTAAAAAGCAGACCTGGCTCAAATGCAGTGCCTTCTAACCACTCATTTAGCTTAGTATCAAGCAAAGTAAGCGGCAGTAAAACCGCAATCGCTAATACTGTTCCAGGTAATGCATAGCCTGTGCTTGATACACGCCCTGGCAAGGCCTTAGACTTTTGTTCACCAATACGCTGATAAAACAACACGATAATACTTAAAGCAATTGCGATAACGCTTACCCATAAAGAAATCTTTAAGCTCTGCCAAGCATATAAGAAAAACTCAGCGTTCCATGCTTGTTCGAAATAATCTATTGAATAACTGACGAGTACACCAACCGGTAAGGCAAAAGCAAAAAACAAAACCACAATACAATAGATACTGGCAAGCCAAGCGTACTTCCCTGATAGCATATATAAATGCGTGTCGTTTACGGCACTTTGTCTTTCATGCACAGTGGTATTTTTACGGCTTATTTTTTCTAGTGTGATGGCCACAAATAAGAACAACAACATGATCCCAGAAATTTTCGCTGCTGCTGTTAGAGAATAATAGCCGAGCCAAGTATCGTAAACGGCCGTTGTGAGCGTGCTGACAGCAAAATAATGCACTGTGGCAAAGTCTGCCATGGTTTCCATACTGATCAAAGCAAGTGCAGCGACAATCGCGCCTCTAGCAAGAGGCAAACTCACTTTGAAAAAGCTTTGAAGTGGGCTCATACCCATTAGTTGGCTAGCTTGCAGTAACTTAAACGACTGCTCGCGCAAAGCGGTTTTAAAAATAAGGTAAAGATAAGGATAAAGCACCAGTGCAATCATCACGATTGCACCACCTAATGTACGAATATCAAAGAACCAATAATCATCCGGTGATTGCCAACCAAACCACTCTCTTAAGGCAATTTGTATAGGCCCTGCGTAATCAAATAAATCGGTATAGACGTAGGCAATAATGTAAGTTGGCATTGCTAAAGGTAACATCAACGCCCATTCGAAGTATTTTTTTCCAGGAAATTGACAATAAGCGGTAAGCCACCCGAGCGGTAATGCAATTAAGCAACTTAAGAGGAGCACACCTGCAATTAGTACTAGGGTGTTATAAATATAATCCCAAAGCACGGTATCCCACAGGTGGGTAAAAACATCAGAGTCGCCTTGCAGCGACTCGAAGATTAAAAATGCCAGTGGTGCTGATAAGCAAGCGCCTATCAGCCAAGCAAAAACCTGCCATTTAGACAGAGAAAGTAATGATTGCATTAAAGATCAAATTTTACCTCATCGATTAGCTTAAGAGCTAAAGGACGGTATTTACTAATTTCTGACAATGGTAAGTTGTCTTCCTTAAACTCACCCCAAGATGCCACAAGTTCAGAAAGCGCCACACCTGGTTTAACTGGGTATTCCATATTCATTGACGCATACATATTTTGCGCTTTATTGTCCGTCATAAACTCGATAAGTTTCAAGGCGTTTTCTTTATTTTTCGAATATTTAGTTAGGACAACACCCGAAACATTTAAGTGAGCGCCTCGATTTGTTTGGTTCGGGAAGTTGATATAAACAGAATCAGCCCATGGCTTTTGCTTTTCATCTTGCAGCATCTTGCCAAAATAATAGCTATTACCCAATGCAAGATCACATAAGCCCTCTTTCACTGCTTTAACTTGCGCTCTGTCATTACCTTGTGGTTTTCTTGCTAAATTTGCTTTAACCCCTTTAAGCCATGATTTAGTCTCCGCTTCACCATGATGCGCGACCATAGATGCAACTAGCCCTAAATTATAAGGGTGCTTACCAGAGCGAGTACAAATTTTGCCTTTATACTTTACATCAGCCAATTCTTCATAAGTTAACGCATCTAATTTTCCTAAGCGCTCTTTTGACGAATATACGTTACGAACACGCTTGGTCAGTGCAACCCACTGACCTTCTGGATCACGAAAGCTTGCAGGAATGTTTTTGGTTACGACGTCGCTCTTAATCGACTGCGTTAGATCCATCGATTCTAATTGCATTAAAGCACTGAAGTTAGATGTTAAAACCACATCAGCACGGCTATGCTTACCTTCACGCTTAACTCTTTCAATTAACCCTTTTTTTGCAAAAACCACATTCGTTTTAATGCCAGTTTGCTTGGTAAAATCATCAAGAATAGGTTGAATTAGAAAAGGCTGACGGAAAGAATAAATGTTGATTTCTTCGGCTGCCATAGCAGGCAAACACGTGACAGTTGAGAGTAGAATAGCCAATGCTTTTTTCATAAGGCCTCCAAAGCCAAACAATAATTATTATCAACTAATTTTAACTATTCTAGTTTCAAAGTACACCCTTTTACTGATTAAAAACTGTAACTTGTTTTTCTCTTAACGCCTAATTAGCAATTTATTATGTAAGAGATCTCTCACTTTAACTGTCGCTTTGAAGCAAAACCTAGCTCAACAAAACAACAACAATAGAATTAATCATTATTTATCATAAAGTTGAAATCTTACTATCGATTCAGCTCTCTAAAAAATTAAATTTTTAACCTTTTTTTACTTCGCTACTCCATTAAACTTTCTACATCTTTTAGGAAGCCAGTGACGGCTGTAAATCACATGACGTGTAATGGACTGTAATAGTTAATTATTGCCTAATGCGGTTTAATTGACTTATGGAACAACAGGATGAGCGCTCAAGGTGAGCCATACAGGATGTATTTAGGATTTTATGGAGCCATGGTGGCCAAATTTGTTATGGATAATAGCAGGAAGTTCGGATAAGGGCATATGGATGTTTGGCATAAAGCCAATGAAGGACACTACAGGAAGTAGTACTCGCTAAATAACAAAAATGCGAGTGAAAGGACATTGATTGTATGGAGTTGATCAGCTCAAAACCAAAGCAGGATGCTTAGAAGATTCCGTCAACGCGGCTCATAGAGCCGCGTTTCTTCGTTTAACGGCTATGAGTTTAACTTAAACTTCTTTTTCCTTTTAAATAAGCATCTCTAAAGTCAATAAAATGCGCTGTTAACTTCTCTGCAGCAGAGCTTTCTCCTGATTCAGACAAGACAACACACGCGACTTCTGCTGTACCTAGCTGATGAGCATGCGGAGCAACTCTGAGTTTATAATCTGATAGAGAGTCAGGGGACACAGAAAGCACAGGGAAGCTATCTAAATACTCGCTCTTTCTAAACATTTTTTTCGCTTCACGCCATGTTCCATCTAAAAAAATAAATAATGGCTTTTTAGACTCAATCCGTTCAACTTTTGTAATAACGCGATCAGGCTCTGCGCTATCAGCGGGGAAAACGACAATAGGCTGATAGCTTGGATCTTTTAGAAGCGATAGCAGTGCCTTATCTGGCTCAGTTCTATCCCAACGGAAAGCATAGTTATCAGGCACCACGTCTGCAATCAAACGACCCGTATTTGAAGGTTTAAAACTTTCATTGTGATACATTAATAGACATACTGCACTTTGACAATCTTCGGCAACTTGAAGGTTGTCACAGATACACAAATGTTCAGAGAGCAAACAAGCTTCACAGCGGGATAATTTCGAACCACGCGCTTTAAACTCACGCTTGGCCGCAGCAATTTGCTTTTGACGTAGAATTAATACTGAATTTTTCACTAATGCCCCTTAGGTTATAAGCCTCATATTGTAATCAACTAAGTCCATAAAAGCAGTAAGGAACTCAAATGAAGATACAAAACTCGCAAAGATTAGGTTATCGACTCATGGATAAAAATGATGCCGATTTGCTATTCGAATTAGACCAAGATCCTGCGGTCATGAAATATTTAACGCATGGTAAGCCAAATTCAATGCAGACAATTAGAGAGGTTTTTATCCCTCGTCTAGAGCAGTTCACAAATTTAGAAAAAGGTTGGGGCTTATGGCAAGTAAATACCTTAGAAGAGGATCTGTTCATTGGTTGGATATTAGTTCGTCCGATGGGCTTTTTTACAGGTCAACGTAACGACTGTAATTTAGAGCTGGGCTGGCGCTTCAAACAAATGAGTTGGGGCAAGGGCTATGCGACTGAAGCCGCACAACATATAGCTAATACACTCGCTACAGACAAAGCATATACTGCTTTTTCTGCTGAGGCCCTTGAGGGTAATTTAAGCTCTATCAATATTATGAAGAAGCTTGGTATGCGTTATGTAAAGCATTTTATTCATCAAGATGAGCAAGGTCAGCATAACGCTGTACTCTACTCTAAAGAGTTGTAAGCTTTCCGGCAAGAAGCAGTTAGCTAAGGGAGAATACATGATCCAAAGTGGACCTTCGACAGCCTGATTAGCTAAAACAGAATAAATTCTAGGTATAAAAAACGACGCTCAATGGCTATTTCTCACATCAATTGGTTTGATGTGGCGGACGTGGGACTTGCTTTATGAAGAGTGAACCTTCGACATTTCAATTAGCCAACCCGGAACACGATCTAAATTTTAGGCATAAAAAACCGACGCTCAATGGTTATTTCTCACATCAATTGGTTTGATGTGGCGGACGTGGGACTTGCTTTACGAAGAGTGAACCTTCGACATTTCAATTAACCAACCCGGAACACGATCTAAATTTTAGGCATAAAAAAACCGACTTTCGTCGGTTATTTCTCACATCAATTGGTTTGATGTGGCGGACGCGGGAGGATTCGAACCTCCGACCGCCTGGTTCGTAGCCAGGTACTCTATCCAGCTGAGCTACGCGTCCGTATATCAAATTCTCTATTTTTACCATCTGAGAAAGATGGCGGACGCGGGAGGATTCGAACCTCCGACCGCCTGGTTCGTAGCCAGGTACTCTATCCAGCTGAGCTACGCGTCCGGAACAAGTTATTTTACATCTTACTTTAGATACCCATATATTTTACCACTTTGAGAAAGTGGCGGACGCGGGAGGATTCGAACCTCCGACCGCCTGGTTCGTAGCCAGGTACTCTATCCAGCTGAGCTACGCGTCCGTATTTGATTTAATTTTATATCCCAACCAAAGGATACCCATATATTTTACCACTTTGAGAAAGTGGCGGACGCGGGAGGATTCGAACCTCCGACCGCCTGGTTCGTAGCCAGGTACTCTATCCAGCTGAGCTACGCGTCCTTAATTACAAGAAACCATTTAAAAATGGCGGAGAAGGAGGGATTCGAACCCTCGATAGGGCTACAAACCCTATACTCCCTTAGCAGGGGAGCGCCTTCAGCCACTCGGCCACCTCTCCGTCTTGTGGATGCGTATAATAAAGGCTTACGAAAATAAGTCAAACACTTTTATAGTAAATTATTGTCAAATGCTCATAGAATATGCAGCTTAGCTTAATCCATCTAACTTATGTTTATCTTTTAAACTAACTGATTGAAAAGCACGCTGAAAAAATAGCTAAATGTGCTTTTAGTTTTGTAAAAACAAAAAAGCCAGAAGAAATTTCTTCTGGCTTTTAGAACTATAAGAGCGGGCTAAGTTTATAAACCAGCGCGCGCTTTAATTGTACCTATTAAAGCTGAACCACCATGACCGTTGCCCTCAGCCCAAGCTATATCAGCACCATCTGCTAATTTACTTTTTGGTAAGTTTTTTACAATATACCCGCCGGCATCTACCGCATTACTAGCAATAGCGTGACGTAATAGGTTATTACCATTACATAACACACCATCGAAAATGTTCCTTATTTTTAGACGAGAGCTTTTAAGCTTTTTACGCAAACCACCTTTATCGTTTGCAGCAACATACTCACATAATGACGCAGCTAACTGTTCATCTGCTTTTGCTGAAAAGCTAAAAGAAAAAGACGCAACAACCAGCGAAGCTGATACAAGTGCGGTAGATAATTTCATTTCGTCGACCCTTTAATACTTTGTTCGTAACAGAATACGTATATAATTGTAGCAATCAATATAATCTACCGCAACAAACTCATAACTTTTTATGTAAAGTTACAAAGGTATAGCCATACTTATTTCTTTCATCTGGCTGGTTAACCTCAGACTCTACTTCTATCCATTGATAGCCTTTTTCATAATCAGGGAACTGCGTATCACCAGCAACTGCTAGATCAATAAAGGTCAAATATAAGCGCTCTGCTAATGGTAAGAATTGACCGTAAATATTACCTCCACCAATAACCATCACCTCTTCCGTTCCTTCAAGCAAGGTCAAAGCTTCTTCCGGGCTTGAAACAACCTCTACTCCTTCAGCTTTATAGGTTGTATTTCTGGTTATCACAATATTACGACGCCCTGGTAATGGACGCCCTATTGATTCAAATGTTTTTCGCCCCATGACCACAGGCTTAGCCATGGTGACACGCTTAAAATGTTGCAAATCAGCAGGTAGATGCCATGGCATCTGATTATCATCGCCAATAATACGATCATTCGCCATTGCTGCAATCATAGAAATAATCATTGTTGCTTCCTAAGTATTTAGTATTAAAAAAGGGCTTTAAAAGCCCTTTTATTAAAAGTTATCTCTCGTAGATAACTTCCACATCATAATCATCTTCATCCCAGTCGTCATCCCAATCATCGTCCTGCGCATTTTTCTTCGCTTCGCGATGATAAGTATCCCACTTGAACTCAACTTCTTCTTCCGCTTGCTCTTCTTCAAACTTATCTTTTGGCATACTTTCAAGTAACGCCATAATGTCATAGCACAAGGGTTGGGTATTCTTTTTGTTTGCAGCTGAGATACGGTATACAACCTCGGCACCAAGCTCTTCAGCGATACGCTCACAAGTTTCTTCTACTTCGTCTTCTGGAAGTAGGTCAATCTTATTAAGTACTAACCAACGAGGTTTGTCCGCTAATTTTGGACTGTACTGATGTAATTCGTTAATGATAGAAAATGCATTATCAACCGGATCTGTACCATCAATTGGCATCACATCAACAATATGCAGTAGCACACGACAACGCTCTAGGTGCTTTAAGAAACGAATACCAAGGCCTGCACCATCTGAAGCACCTTCAATCAGACCTGGAATATCCGCAATCACAAATGATTTACTCGCTTCAGGGCGAACCACACCGAGGTTTGGTACTAGCGTTGTGAATGGGTAGTCAGCAACTTTAGGTTTAGCTGCTGAAACGCTTCTGATAAACGTAGACTTACCGGCATTTGGCAGACCTAGCAGTCCAACATCAGCAAGTAACATAAGTTCTAGCTTAAGGTTACGAACCTCACCAGGTGTACCCAATGTTTTTTGCCTTGGCGCTCGGTTTACACTCGACTTAAAGCGCGTGTTACCCAAACCATGGAAGCCACCTTTAGCAACAAGCAACTTTTGACCATGTTGTGTTAAATCGCCTAAACACTCTTCAGTGTCTTCGTCAGTGACACGTGTACCAACAGGTACCTTTAGGAACAGGTCCGCACCTTTTTTACCTGTACAGTTACGCGATTGGCCATTAGTGCCTCGCTCAGCACGGTGGAATCGCTCAAACTGATAATCAATTAATGTATTCCAGTTTTCATCTGCAACGAGATAAACACTACCACCATCACCACCATCACCGCCATCAGGGCCACCATCAGGAACATATTTTTCACGGCGAAATGACACTATGCCACTGCCGCCGTCGCCAGCTTCAGCTCTAATTACAACTTCATCGACAAACTTCATGGTTTCTCTCTGTTTTGGGAGGTCTGATAGCAAATTATAACTCAAGCAGTTGCTTCCTGCTCATTAGAGTTGCGTTGCTAGATAAAGACCTAAAATAATTTACATACAAAAAAAAACCCCGCCGTAGCGGGGTTTTTCTGAATCTTTACCGATTACTCAGCAACGATGCTAACGTATTTACGGTTTAAAGGACCTTTAGTTTCGAAAACTACTTTACCATCTGCTTTTGCAAAGATAGTGTGGTCTTTACCGATACCTGCGTTAGAACCAGCGTGGAACTTAGTACCACGTTGACGAACAATGATGCTACCCGCTAAAACTGATTCGCCGCCAAAACGTTTAACACCTAGGCGTTTACTTTCTGAATCGCGACCGTTACGAGTACTACCAGCTGCCTTCTTATGTGCCATCTTTCTGTACCTCTAAAAATTAAGCGCTAATGCCAGTGATTTTAACTTCAGTGAACCACTGACGGTGGCCCATCTGCTTACGAGAATGCTTACGACGTCTAAATTTAACGATCTTAACCTTCTCACCGCGACCGTGTGAAACAACTTCAGCTGTCACTTTACCACCGTTTACGAACGGTGCACCGATCTCGATTTTCTCACCATCAGCAACTAAAAGTACTGAATCGAACTCAACTGCTGCACCAGTCTCAACGTCTAATTTTTCTAGACGAATTGTTTGACCTTCAGTCACACGGTGCTGTTTACCACCACTTTGGAAAACCGCGTACATATTTAACTCCGTTGTGCGCCCTCAAATCGACGCAACTTAATATTCTTCAATAGGGCGCGAAGTTTACGCTAATGTTAAACTTCACGCAACCCTATTTTTGTAGATTTTGCATAAAAATTAGCTACGACGAGGGCGAATTACTATTTTGTGACAGTCTATCTAAAAATCCCTATAAACCAAAGTTATTTTTCGTTGATTTATCGGCTTTTAAATAACCTAAATTGTGCTCCCTAAAACAGTGACAAAACTCCTTTATTTCAG
Organism: Pseudoalteromonas sp. AWM4_233; assembly: GCF_056158285.1. Taxonomy (NCBI): domain Bacteria; kingdom Pseudomonadati; phylum Pseudomonadota; class Gammaproteobacteria; order Alteromonadales; family Pseudoalteromonadaceae; genus Pseudoalteromonas; species Pseudoalteromonas sp. AWM4_233. Next base: position 3,129,393 of record NZ_JBSWSZ010000001.1, read on the forward strand.
TTCAATAAACAGCCAAACCATTAATTTAATAGTTTTTTTGATCTCATTCACGACTAATTATCGAGCTTACGGAATTTTTGTAGTACAATTCGCGCGTTTTATCATTACCAAACTTGGCTCGGAGCAAGATGGATATCAAAGCTATCCAGACGTTAATTGCAGATGACATGCAAGACGTCAATCAACTTATTCATGCACAAATGCAATCTGATGTAGCACTAGTAAACCAACTAGGCTTATACATCGTGAATAGTGGCGGAAAGCGCATTAGACCTATGCTTACCTTACTTGCAGCACGTGCGCTCGGTTGTAATGACAACAAGCATATAACTCTCTCAACAATCATCGAATTTATTCATACCGCAACCCTACTTCATGATGATGTAGTAGATGAGTCGGCTCTAAGAAGAGGCGAACCTACAGCAAATGCTGAGTTTGGAAATGCGGCAAGTGTTTTAGTTGGCGATTTTATTTACACACGTTCATTCCAGCTTATGGTCGGCTTACAGAACATGCAGGTAATGCAAATTTTAGCAGATGCAACCAATGTCATCGCAGAAGGTGAAGTGTTGCAGTTAATGAACTGTAATGACCCGGATACCACTGAGCAGAGTTACATGCAGGTTATTTACAGTAAGACTGCAAAACTGTTTGAAGCAGCCACTCAGTTGCCGGCTGTTGTACTTGAGCAAAGTATTGAAGTACAGGACGCCTTAAAGTTGTATGGTATGCACTTGGGCACAGCATTCCAACTTGTCGATGATGTTTTAGATTACAGCGCAAATGCTGAACAAATGGGTAAAAATTTAGGTGACGACTTAGCCGAAGGTAAACCTACATTACCGCTTATTTATGCGATGCAAAAAGGCTCTGAGCAACAGATAGCACAAATTAGAGAAGCCATTGAAACAGGTAATGGCATGCAGTTTTTAGATGACATTTTAGCAACCTTAGCTGACACCAAGGCGCTTGATTTTGCGATGGAGAAAGCGCGTGATGAAGCACAAAAAGCAATCAACTATTTAAGTATTTTACCTGACTCTGATTACAAACAAGCGCTCATAGCTTTAGCTAACTTATCAGTTTCTAGAGACCACTAATCAAAAGTCTTATAAATGAAAAAAGCCAGCAGATGCTGGCTTTTTTACACTTATAGATTCGATTCACCTTTCTATTGTTGCCGCTTCAATAAAACGGTTGCCACCAATACAAACAGTACGGCCGGCATCGCAGCGCCGATAAATGCAGGGACGTTATAAACCATAACAATGGGGCCAAAGATCTCGTTGCTTAAATGAAACGCTAAGCCTGTTACTACCCCCATAATAATGCGCGCGCCCATACTAACAGAACGTAGAGGACCAAAAATAAATGACAGCGCAACCAGCAACATCACTGCAATTGTTAGAGGCTGCATCACTTTTCGCCAAAGCGCCAAATCATAGGTGCTGGTATCTTGATCATTCTGAGCTAGGTAAGCTAAGTACGACATTAAGCCTTTAAAGGACAATGATTCAGGGTCTACAGAAACGACGTCTAACTTCTCGGCTGTGAGCTGAGACGCATAGAGCATTGACTCACTATATTGAGTAGTAATTTGCACATCCGCTACCGTCATTTCTTCCACACCTTGAAACTGCCAGCCTTGAGGGACACTTTTTGCAGCCTCCACGCGCGTGACCTTTGTTAATGCTAATGAGTCATCAAAATGATAAATACTGACATCTTTCAGGTCGCCTGTTTGCTCAACATTACCGATATTTATAAAGTTATTACCATCTTTAGCCCATACGCCCTGTTGCGCATTAAAGACTTCTCCACCGTATATGGCATGATTTCGGATCTGCTTCGCCATTTTTTCTGACTGCGGCACCCCCCATTCACCTAATGCCATCATACAGAGCGCCAGAATGATCGCCGTTTTCATGACCGAACCAATAATTTGTAGTCTTGACCAGCCTGCTGCTTGCATAACAACCAGCTCACTGCTCGATGCCAACGCACCTAACCCCATCAAACCACCTATTAGCGCGGCCATAGGGAAAAACACAACGATGTCTGAAGGCATGCTATATAAGGTGTAAAGTAAAGCAGCAGCAATGTCATAGGAGCCTCGGCCTACAGACTTTAATTGCTCTATAAACTTAATCAGCGTATTAATACCAACAAAGACCAGCAATGCAAAACTGGTTGTTTGTAAGATACTACGGCCTAAATACCAATCTAACGTTTTCATCATGCTGTTTGTGCTCGCTTAGCAAATAATGAACGCAACCAGACGCCAAATGGACGACCTTTCGCTATTAAATAAGCACCGATAAACAGTGCACTAATATGTATCCACCACAGTCCTACCGCAGTAGGTACTTTTCCTTCTGCAACTAGAAACTTACCCGCATTGAGAAGAATAAAATAGCCTAGATATAAACCAATAGCAGGTACCAACTTGGCAAACTTACCTTGTCTTGGGTTTACGACACTCAAAGGAACAGCCATAAGCGTGAGTAAAATGATAGAGATTGGTGTCGAAAGGCGAAGTTGAAATTGTGCAATGGCTTCAGGTGTGCCCAGTTCAAGTAACTGCATTGACGGGATTGCTTCTAACTTGCGACGCTGATGCTCAATTTCTTGCTCTTGGATCTGTACTTGATAAGTGCCAAACTCGGTTTTACTCAAAGCTTGGCTTTGACCGTCAGTTTCAAAACGAAAGCCATTATCAAGTTGTAATTGCTGCTCGCCAGTTTCTTGTTCAATAACACGCCCTGTTTGTGCATATACTAAGCGCGCAGCTTGTGAAGATTCTTTATCAGGTAGCTGAGCAACAAATACTTTGTTTAATTCTCTACCTTGCTGGTTAATATCATGGATAAACACCACTGCTTTTTCGTTGCCAGTTTGTTGAAAGCGCCCGGCCCTTAAGCTCGACAATCCCGCATCTGCTTCAGCTTGTTCTTTTAATTGATATTCTTTTTCATTAGCCCAAGGTGCCACATACATACTTAGCGCCCCCGCGAATAAAGCAAAAACCACACTTGATACCAGCGTTACACGCACCACATACCATTCACTCACACCACACGCTTTAAGCACGGTCATCTCGCTGTCGGCATAAATACGGCTGTAAGCCAATATAATCCCTAAAAACAAACTTAAAGGGAGTATATAAACCGCCAATTGAGGGAGTTTAAGTGCCAAATAAGAAAGAATTAAATTGCTTGGTGTGCCACCATCACTTGCATCACTTAGTATTCTGACAAACTTTTGTGAGACAAAAATAGTCATTAAAGTGAGAAAGACAGCAATTTGCGACTTCAAGACTTCAGCTGTTAGGTAGCGAAAAATTAGCAAAATATGCCCCTATAAAACATCGTGTTTCACTGGAATAGTAGGAAAAATTGAGTAAACTGATTATTTTAGTCAGTTTATTATATGTCATCAAAACCAAATATCATACTAAGCATATTAGATAATCATGCATTTATGATATGGATAAGCGAAGACAGATAAAGTTCAAAAAGACATAATTTAGACTCAGGAGTCACAATGGAATTCAGCGTAAAAAGTGGTAGTCCCGAAAAACAACGCAGTGCCTGTATTGTAGTTGGCGTATATGAGCCGCGTCGTTTATCTCCAATCGGTGAACAGCTGGATAAGATCAGTGAAGGTTACATTTCAAATTTACTACGTCGTGGTGATTTAGAAGGTAAGCCTGGTCAAGTATTACTACTTCATCACGTTCCAAATATCTTAAGTGAGCGCGTACTACTTGTTGGTTGCGGTAAAGAACGTGAACTAGATGACAAACAATATAAACAAATCATCTCAAAAACGATCAACACATTAAATGAAACTGGTTCTATGGAAGCGGTTTGCTTCTTAACTGAGCAACATGTTAAAGGTCGTGATACATACTGGAAAGTACGTCAAGCAGTAGAAACAACACAAGACTGCTTGTATACATTCAATCAGTTAAAAAGCAAAAAAACAGATCCACGTCGCCCACTGCGTAAAATCGTATTCAACGTACCTACACGTCGCGAGTTAACCATTGGTGAAAATGCGATTGACCATGGCCTTGCCGTTGCTGCTGGTGCAAAACTGTGTAAAGACGTTGCCAATATGCCACCAAACATCTGTAACCCTCGCTACTTAGGTGAGCAAGCTCAAGAATTAGAATCTTTTGACAACATTTCTGTAAACCTAGTCGGTGAAAAAGAAATGGAAGAATTAGGTATGCACTCATACCTAGCAGTTGGTCGCGGCAGTGATAACGAATCAGTCATGTCAGTAATTCACTACAATGGTGCACCTGAAGAGCAAGCGCCAGTAGTTTTTGTCGGTAAAGGTCTGACGTTCGATTCAGGTGGTATTTCAATCAAACCAGGCGAAGCCATGGATGAAATGAAATACGACATGGGTGGCGCCGCAGGCGTTCTAGGTTTAATGCGTACAGTTGCAGAGCTTCAGTTGCCAATTAACGTCATAGGTGTACTAGCTGGCTGTGAAAATATGCCAAGCTCAAACGCCTACCGTCCGGGTGACATCCTGACTACGATGTCAGGCCAAACAGTTGAAGTATTAAACACTGATGCGGAAGGTCGCCTAGTATTGTGTGACGCACTTACTTATGTTGAAGCATTCGAGCCTGAAATCGTGGTGGATGTAGCAACTCTGACAGGTGCCTGTATTGTAGCTCTGGGTGCACACGCAACGGGTTTACTGTCAAATCACAACCCACTTGCGCATGACTTATTAAAAGCATCTGAGCAAAGTGGCGACCGTGCGTGGCAACTACCACTGTGGGATGACTATCACGAGCAACTAGACAGCCCATTCGCTGACTTCACAAATCTAGGCGGTCGTGCAGCAGGAACTATCACTGCAGCATGCTTCTTATCTAAGTTCACCAAAAAGTACAATTGGGCACACTTAGACATCGCAGGTACAGCTTGGAAGAGTGGTAAAAACAAAGGGGCGACAGGTCGACCTGTACCTATGTTGACACAATACTTATTAAATCGTGTTGGACCAACTGAAACCCAAGCAGATTAACCGCTGTGAGTGATTGATGGTCAGTTCGTTCTGTGTCAAAATGCGGGTTTATTTTGAACGCTTATTTTAACCCTGTAAAACCGTTAAAATATGTAATTTGAAGCGAATTTATGACCATCAATGCACGATTTTATGTGTTAAAACAAAATAATGAGCCGGAAGTATCTATCCCGGCTCATTTTGATCTTGCCGCTCGCGCTGCAGCTAAGCAGTTTAGAGCAGGCCATCGTGTGTTTATCTACGTCGATTCGATTGATGACGCCCATCTGATTGATGAGCAATTATGGTGTTTCGAACCCGATAGTTTTGTGCCCCACAACCTGCAAGGCGAAGGCCCTAAAGGCGGTGCTCCTGTCGAGATTGGCCAAACACCTCCCGTTGGTAGACGCAATGTGCTAATTAATTTAGCCACCACCCTACCCGACTTTATAAGACGCTTCAGTCAGGTATATGATTTTGTACCGACGGAGCAAAACGCCAAGCAAGCCGCGCGTCAGCGCTTTGTGCACTTACGTCAGCTCGGCGCCAATATTTCAACTCAAGAAATTGAAAATTAAGCACTAATTAAGGTTCTGTGAAATGGATAAAACCTATAATCCACAAGATATAGAACAGTCTTTATATAAAGACTGGGAAGACAATGGTTACTTTAAGCCATCAGGTAAAGGCGAAGCATACTCAATTATGATCCCGCCACCAAATGTCACAGGTAGCCTACATATGGGCCACGCTTTCCAAGACACCATCATGGACACGCTGACTCGTTATAAGCGCATGCTAGGTAACAACACGCTTTGGCAAGTAGGTACTGACCATGCAGGTATCGCAACACAAATGCTTGTTGAGCGTAAGTTAGCTGCTGAAGAAGGTAAGACTCGTCACGACCTAGGCCGCGATGCATTTATCGATAAAATTTGGGAGTGGAAAAACCACTCTGGCGGCACTATCACTAAACAATTACGTCGTTTAGGCGCTTCTGTAGATTGGGACCGTGAGCGTTTCACTATGGACGAAGGCCTTTCTGAAGCCGTTAAAGAAGTATTCGTACGCCTTCACAAAGAAGACTTAATCTATCGTGGTAAGCGCCTAGTTAACTGGGATCCTAAGCTACACACTGCGATTTCTGATCTTGAAGTTGAAAACAAAGACAAACAAGGTCACATGTGGAACTTACGTTACCCACTTGCTGACGGCGTAAAAACTAAAGACGGTAAAGACTACATCATTGTTGCGACAACACGTCCTGAAACTATGCTAGGTGATACAGGTGTGGCAGTAAACCCTGATGATGAGCGCTACCAAGACTTAATCGGTAAAGAAATTTTACTGCCTATCGTAAACCGTCGTATTCCAATTGTTGCCGATGAGCATGCAGACATGGAGAAAGGCACAGGTTGTGTGAAAATCACGCCTGCCCACGACTTTAACGATAACGAAGTAGGTAAACGTCACCAACTACCAATGATCAACATCTTTAACAAAGATGCTGCGGTATTAAGCGAAGGCGAAAGCTACACATTCGACGGTAAAGAGCTTGAATTAGATGCGCCAATTCCTGAGCGCCTACACGGTCTTGACCGCTTTGATGCACGTAAAGCAATTGTTGCTGAGTTTGAAGAACTTGGCCTATTAGAAAAAATTGAAGATCACAACTTAACAGTACCTTACGGTGACCGTTCTGGCGTAGTGATTGAGCCGCTTCTTACTGATCAGTGGTACGTGCGCGTAGCACCTCTAGCAGAGCCTGCAAAAGAAGCAGTTAAAAATGGCGACATTAAGTTCGTACCTCAGCAATACGAGAACATGTACTTCTCGTGGATGAATGACGTTCAAGACTGGTGTATTTCACGTCAGCTTTGGTGGGGTCACCGTATCCCTGCTTGGTACGACAACGAAGGCAACGTATACGTTGGTCGTGACGAAGCTGAAGTTCGCCGCGATAACAACCTTGCGGATGATGTTGCACTTAAGCAAGATGAAGACGTGTTAGATACCTGGTTCTCGTCTGCACTTTGGACTTTCTCAACGCAAGGCTGGCCTGCAAACACAGATGATTTAAAAACTTTCCACCCGTCTGACGTATTGGTAACAGGTTTCGACATCATCTTCTTCTGGGTTGCGCGTATGATCATGATGACCATGCACTTCATCAAAGATGAAGACGGCAAGCCACAAGTACCATTTAAAACCGTTTACGTAACTGGCCTTATCCGTGATGAAAACGGCGATAAGATGTCTAAGTCGAAAGGTAACGTACTTGATCCTATCGACATGATTGACGGTATCGACCTTGAAAGCCTAGTTGAAAAGCGCACTGGTAACATGATGCAGCCTCAACTAGCTAAGAAGATTGAGAAGAACACCCGTAAAACATTCGAAAACGGGATTGAAGCACACGGTACAGACGCACTGCGTTTCACCCTTGCAGCAATGGCTTCTACGGGACGTGATATCAACTGGGATATGAACCGCCTTGAAGGTTACCGTAACTTCTGTAACAAACTATGGAACGCTAGCCGTTACGTATTAATGAATACAGAAGAGCAAGATTGTGGCTTCGCTACAGATGCTGAAAAACAATACTCACTCGCTGATCGTTGGATTTTAGGCCAATTCGAAGCAACTGTTAAAACCTATACTGAGCATCTAGAGAACTACCGTTTTGACCTAGCTGCAAACACCATTTATGAGTTCACTTGGAACCAATTCTGTGACTGGTATCTAGAGCTTACTAAACCTGTACTGTTTAAAGGTAACGAAGCACAGCAACGTGGTACTCGCCATACCCTAATCACGGTATTAGAAAGCCTACTTCGCTTAATGCACCCGTTAATGCCATACATCACAGAAACGATTTGGCAACGTGTTGCACCACTTGCAGGTATCGAAACTGCAGGCACTAGCATCATGGTTCAAGGGTTCCCTGTATACAATGCAGCAAATGTTGATAGCCAAGCGATGGACGACCTAGAGTGGGTTAAGCAATTCATTCTTGCTATTCGTAACATCCGTGGTGAAATGGATATCAGCCCAAGCAAACCATTATCGGTATTGCTTGCTAATGCATCTGACGAAGACAAGCGCCGCTTAACGGAAAACGAAGCTTTCTTAGCGTCTCTTGCTAAGCTAGAAGCGTTCACGCTTCTTGATAACAAAGACGAAGCACCTGCGTGTGCAACATCGTATGTTGGTAACCTTGAGATCATGATCCCAATGGCTGGCCTAATCGATGTTGAAGCTGAATTAGCTCGTATCGCGAAGCAGCTTGAGAAAGCAGAGAAAGGCTTAGCTCAAGTTAATAACAAATTAGCTAACGAAAAATTTGTTAACAACGCACCAGAAGCAGTACTGGCTAAAGAAAAAGATAAGCTAGCCGAGTTTTCTGACGCCAAAGCGAAATTACTTGAGCAAAAAGCAAAGATTGAGAGTTTGTAATACCACTTTTAATCATTACTAACACTATAAAAACGCGAGCTTAAGCTCGCGTTTTTGTTTCCAAAAAGAAAACACATTGATACACTCATCGACAATAAAAATAACAAACGGATTAACCATGCTTAAACAGCTTTTACTCGCATCAACATTGTCTATCGCCAGCTTTTCGAGTCATGCAAATGATAATTCATCTTGGTCATTCGGTGCTGGCCACTTTGAACATGGTGGTGTTCTCGGTGCAAAATACACATATGATATAAATGAAAAACATAGCGCATTTGCTTCAATAGGCATTATTGGCTATGCATTGGGCTATGAGTATCATTTAAATGATCATGTTGATTTAGGACTAACCCTCGGGCAACAAGCTGCCTATGCAAGTGACGGCTTTTTAGTCGCAAAAGCAAATTATTACTTCAGTAACCAAGATAAAGAAGGCTTCTATGTGGGCGCGAGTTTTGGCGTAAAAGAAGAAGATGGTGAATGCTTTATTTTCTGCGAACAAGCTGATACTGAAAAGGTGAAGTCTATTGGTGGCATTCATATTGGCTACCGTTTCTAGAATCAAATAATATTAATTCTCATTTAGATTGACAATCTTTCGGCTCCTTTTTAAACTAAGCCTTATCTTTTAAAGGAACATAAAATGGAGCCTTCATCATGTTCGTCATGCTTATTCTAGTCTCTTTGATGTTTGCAGGATTAAGTGTTTATTGCTTTTGTAAAGCCAATTACTGCGCCTGTAATAAAGCAGGACAATGTGATAATCCTATCAATCTTTTCTGGTTAGGCACAATTTTAGCTGCGCTCGTTTCTTTGGCCTCTAGCTGTTTTGCACTTCACACTGAACAGGGCACTATTCTATGGCTTATTATGATGACAAGCTGTCAACTCGGCGCGGTATTATCTGCAAAATGGCAAGCTCTAACACGCTCCGAAACACCTAAACTAAAAGATGAGACCTTAACAGGCGGGATAAATTGAGCTCATAATCACTCGGTCTGACACTGGCAACGACTTTAATTTCATCATCGACTGCATGTAAATCAAGATCTTTTCCTGTGATGTGGTGCTTGTGCTTAGTGTTATAGAATACCTTCACCTTAGGTTTCATAGGTGATTGTTTGTTCCCTTCAAGCACAAGTGCCAACCTATCATTCGTTAATCGCACAATAGTGCCGACAGGGTGAACTCCTAAGCACTTTATAAACTTTTGCACTAACTGTGCATCAAACTGATGCTTATTTGCCAGTAAATAACGTAATGCATGGATGGGCTCTTCACCGTTTTGATGAGGGCGCTCTGACGTCATTGCATCATAAACATCGACAATCGCCATCATCCTTGCTGGTTTGCTAATTTTTGAGCCCGATAAGCCTCTTGGGTAGCCTGAACCATCCACCCTTTCATGATGGTTTAAAATCATATCCATAACCAGCGGGCTGATCCCTGACTCCCCTTTTACCAGCCCCAATGATTGCACCACATGTTTCTTCAGTGCTTTAAATTCTAACTCATTGAGGTTTTCGGTTTTATTAATGATCCCTTGAGGTAATTTTGTATGGCCTACATCATGTAACATAGCACCTAGTGCTAACTGCTGAATTTGCTCATTTTTAATGCCTAGGTATTTAGCAAACACACTCATTAAAATAGTGCAATTGATCATGTGGCGCCAGTTGTAACCATCTTTGTCTTTTAAGCGGCTCAAAATAGCCATCGCATTACTGTTACGTAAGACTGAGTCTACGATTTCATTGCTAACTTGATTAAGCAGAGAAACATCAAGCTTTGCACCTATGGTTAGATCATTGTATAAATTTTTTAATTGCTGAGAATGTTGATCAAATTGTTGACTTGCCTTAGCAAATTCCTGCTCTAAAGATTTTTCTGCAACTGCAGGTTTGAATGCTTTCTTTATTGGTGAACGAGCGGCTTCTTTAGGTGTTTCGCTTTCTTCTTGTTTTGGTGCTGGCCGATACTTTTCCGGAACATCAATATCACTTTGAGAAAAGTCTATTTTGAGCTCCATTACCCCTTTAGAAAGCAACTGGGCAATAATCGCCTGATCCCGTACCATACCACGGGACTTTATTTTTATTTTGGCATCGCTGCGCTGTTTGCATACACTATCTACAAACATCCCAGGTTGTAATTCAGAGATTGGCAAAGAAACCAGCATAAGCACATAAATTTAACAAATTAGATACAAGAATGGTTTGTATCATTTTTCAACGTAACCCGTCTATCTTTTAAACTAAATTTAATACATTCGCCCTAGAAAAATCTTATAAAAAGTGCATTAAAAAAGGAGCTTTCGCTCCTTTTCGTAATTTCTGGTAAGTTCAACCTACTCTTGGAAGTAAGTGCCCCAACCGTCATATTCAACTCTGCATTCAATAGCAAGCGCAGCTAACTTATCGACGTCTTCCATAATCACATCAACATCTAACTCTGCTTCAACAACAACATCAAAACCCCAGATCTTACTGCCATCTTCAAGTTCAAGTTCTGCAGGGTCTTCTACGTCATAGCCAAGTTTAAATGCAGCTAGAGCCGCTTCTTCTAGCTGCTTAAAGTCTTCACTTACAAAGTGATGTTCAACTTCGTATAGTTTTTCAGTTGAAGAGCCGTCTTCAATTAAAGACTCGACGATGTCTTCACTAATTTCGCGCCAGTTTTCCATTATCTTCTTTTACCTTGTCATCAAGTAGTGCAATACGTTCAGCCATCAGCGTATGTGTTGCACTAGCATGGTCTCTGGCACTGATTTCTTTATCAAGGGTGATCGGTGCCAATACATCAATATAGATTGTACCATTGTCCCAACGATTTAGCTTAATACAATCATGGGTTGAGTTCATACAAACTGGTACTACAGGCACATCAGCGTTCATCGCTGTATGAAATGCGCCGGTTTTAAAGGGTAATAAACCTCGACCATAGCTTCGGGTGCCCTCTGGAAACATCCAAACAGATAAGCCATTATCTTTTATCTTTGCTACAGACTTGCCCAAGGTGCCCATTGCTTTAGAGCGGTTACCTCGATTAATTAAAATATTACCCGATAGCCAATAAAGCTGACCAAAAAATGGGATCCACTTTAAACTGTGTTTACCCATACTCACTGTATTTTCAGGAACTGCCGCAGGTAGAGTAAATAGATCATAGTTGTTCTGGTGGTTTGCGACATAAATGGCTGGGCCGACTGTTTGGGCACTGGGATCGACATTAATTTCCAACTTAACCCCTACCACTGTGGACATTTTGCCAAACCAGCTAGCAATAATATGCACATTATTTCTATGAAACGGCCTAATGATTGAGAGCAATAAACCAAAAATACAACTCAATACAATAAATAGCGCCATAGCTATTACACGTAAAACAGCTAACAAAACCCATACTCCTATTTAAATCAGCACCGCATTATAATCAATTAGCGAACACTTGTAAGCTCAAATGTACTTTTCTCGCATTTCAAAGTTCGCTGACTAACTCTGTGCTGTATTCAGGCATAAAAAATGCCGCTGAAGATAGCGGCATTTTATGGAATCTATTCTATTTTAGTGCATTGCTGATTGCAGCTTCTTCATAGCTGACTTTTCAAGCTGTCTGACTCGTTCAGCTGACACATTATATTTAGCAGCTAAGTCTTGTAAGGTAGCCTTTTCATCAGCTAACCAACGTGAGCTAATGATATCTTGAGAGCGCTCATCTAAAGTTTTTAATGCTGCAAACAGGCGGTTTTGAGATTGCTCTTGCCATTGTTCTTCTTCAACAACATCAGCTAAATCGCCACTTTGATCGGTTAAGTATTGTACCGGTGAGAAGCTGCTTGCTGGTGCATCATCATTATCATCCGATGTTAAGTCGAAGCCCATGTCTTGACCACTCATTCGTGATTCCATCTCACGAACTTCTTTTTCACTTACACCTAACTCGTTAGCAACAGTCGCCACTTCGTCTTGGTTAAACCAGCCTAGACGCTTTTTATTCTTACGTAGATTAAAGAATAATTTGCGTTGCGCTTTAGTTGTCGCAACTTTTACGATACGCCAGTTTTTCAATACATATTCGTGGATCTCAGCTTTAATCCAGTGAACAGCAAATGAAACTAGGCGAACACCCACTTCAGGGTTAAAGCGTTTTACCGCTTTCATTAAACCAATGTTTCCTTCTTGGATTAAATCTGCTTGCGGCAGACCATAACCCGCATAGCTTTTAGCGATGTGCGCTACAAAACGAAGGTGAGAAACAATAAGTTGCTTAGCAGCTTCTAAATCACCATCTTGATGTAAGCGAGTCGCTAGTGCTTTCTCTTGCTCTGCATCAAGCATAGGAATTTGGCCTACAGTTTGTAAGTAGCCATCTAAACTTGCGCTTTGTTGTCCTGTTGTCAGGGCCATTGCGTAAATATCGTTACTCATTTTTCACCTCAGTGATAAACATTTTAGCTGATTTTAGCACTCTCACCTGAAGAGTGCTAACACCTATATAATACTTTTCTGTTCTTAATTGCAAGAAGTTTTATTCAATTTTGGAATTAAAAAAATAAACCATTGATAAATATAAAAAAGTGATTATTGAAATAAATTTAAAAGTGTTTCAAGTTGTGAATTTAACGAAATGATATGACAGATAAATGACAGTTAAGTTCATAAAAATTGCTGAGAGTGCTAATTTTAGCACTCTCTATTTATCTTCAATTAAACTTTGTCTGGTTCTATGTCTTTAATATATTTTCTGACTGAAATATAAGAACCACTAAAGCCAAGTCCAATTGCCAGTGAAAGCAAAATTAACAGCTCGTTGCCATTTAAGCCGGTTAATACAAAATTACTTTGATACACACCTGCAACCATAACCACTGCTGACTCTAGCCACCATAGCATCATGACCACACTCATGAATGCGACAAATCCACCTATTACGCCATACCATATACCTGTCCAGATAAATGGCGTATGAATAAAAGCATTCGTTGCACCAACCAGTTTTAAAACTTGGATCTCTTCTTTCTTGTCCATAATAGATAAGCGAATGGTATTACCTATAATAAGTATCACTGCACTGAGTAGTAATAAACCCACTGTAAATACACTTTCTTTTAAAAGGCTTAAAAGTGCGTTCAAGCGCTCTAACCAGGCAATATCTAACTTACCGAATTCGACCTCTCTCTCAGCTTCAAGTTTAGTCAGGAGCTGCTGGGCTGCTTGTGGTTTTCTATAGCGCACGGTTGGCGTCACTAGAACCACATTCGGCAATGGGTTTTCATCTAAGTAATCTAACGCCTGTCCAAAGCCTGAAACCTGTTTAAATTCTTTTAGAGCTTGAGACTTCGAAATATAGCTGACGCTTTCGATCTCTGGATAAAGTGCTAAACGTTTTACCAATGTCTGCGTTTGTGCATCATTAAGCTCTTCTTTTACAAATAAAGATATTTCAGCAGCATCACTAAACCCACTGCTCACCTGTTGTACGTTTTTCACGACCACATATAAAGTCGCTGGTAAGGTTAAGCTCAACCCTAATACCAAAATAGTCATTAAAGAGGCGATTGGCGTTCGCCACATTTCGCCTAAACTATTTATGCCTTGGCGAATAAAGTTCAGAAGAGAAAAATACAGTGCGCTAATGCCGTTTCGGTTATTACTACCGCCTTGAGAGTTACGGCTTTTAAAAAGTAAACTCATAGCACCTCCTGCGCCAGTGGATCTGTGATTAAGCGACCATGATCCAAAGTGAGGCTCTTATACTTCATTCTAGCGATTAACCCCAAATCATGGGTCGCGATTAATACAGCAGTGCCATGACGATTGAAATCTTCGAACAGCTTGAGAATTTCCATTGATAATTCTGGATCTAAGTTGCCCGTTGGCTCATCTGCAAGTAATAAAGGCGGAGAGTTTACGATAGCACGCGCAATCCCGACACGTTGTTGCTCACCGCCAGATAAAGTACTGGGCTGACATTTTACTTTATTTAAAAGTCCCACTTTATCTAACGCAGCATGAACACGTTTGGTGATATTTTTGTGGTGCATCCCTTCAATCACTAATGGCAGCGCCACATTATCAAACACGTTATATCTATCTAACAGTCGATGGTTTTGAAAAATAATCCCAATATCACGGCGTACGTAGGGTATTTGTCGATTTTTCACAACGTTTAAGTTAACGCCATTAATGTATACATGACCCGCTGAAGGCCTTTCCATGACGCTAATAAGCTTTAGCAGCGTACTTTTACCAGCTCCACTGTGGCCAGTTAAAAACGCTAACTCACCATCAGCTAATTCAAAACTGACTTTTTCTAACGCTCTATGACCACCAGGATAAGTTTTACTTACATTTTCAAATCGGATCATGTCAGGCCTTCACTATCTTTTATTATTTTGAGACCAAAAAGGGAGTAAACACTCCCTTTTATTCCTTTGTTAATCGTCTTGGCTAAATAGTGCCTCGATAAAATCATCACTCTTGAAAGTTCTCAAGTCATCAATGCCTTCACCTACGCCAATATAACGAATAGGGATCTGGAACTTATCGGCAACAGCAAAGATAACACCACCTTTCGCGGTACCATCTAGCTTAGTTAAAGTGATACCTGTTAAGCCGACCGCTTTATTAAATAGGTTAACTTGGCTGATGGCATTTTGACCAGTACCCGCATCTATGGTTAGCATGACTTCATGCGGCGCATCAGGGTCTAACTTTTTCATAACGCGCGCAATTTTTTCAAGCTCTTGCATTAAGTTGTCTTTATTCTGAAGACGACCCGCAGTATCGGCAATTAACACATCAACATTACGTGCTTTTGCAGCTTGGAAAGCATCAAATACCACTGATGCACTATCAGCACCTGTATGCTGAGCAACGACTGGAATATCGTTACGTTCACCCCAAACTTGAAGCTGCTCAACAGCTGCTGCACGGAAAGTATCACCAGCCGCCAACATCACTGACTTGCCCTCTTGCTGAAACTGCTTTGCAAGCTTACCTATTGTCGTTGTTTTACCAACACCGTTTACGCCCACCATTAAAATCACAAATGGTTTTTTATCCGAATTAATTTCTAATGGCTTCTCTGCAACTTTTAGCATTTCTGCCATTTCTTGCTTCATTAAGTCGTAAAGCGCTTCACCATCTTTAAGCTGCTTCCTGTCAGCGGCATCTGTTAGGTTGTCGATCAGCTTCATGGTGGTATCAACACCTAAATCAGCAGTAAGCAGTTGCGTTTCTAGATCCTCAAAAAGGTCATCATCAATTTTCTTTCCTTTAAAGATAGAAGCAAAGCCAGAGCCAATATTTGCTTTTGTCTTTAAAAGACCTTTTTTAAGGCGAGAGAAGAAACCTTCTTTTTTAGGCTTTTCCGCTTTGGCTTTTTCTTCAGCTAGTTTTTCTGCTTCTAAACGTGCTTGCTCTGCCGCTTCTGCTTCACGAGCTAAACGCTCTGCTTCTTCACGTTCGGCTTGTTCTTTTGCAATACGTTCTTGCTCTAGCATTTCAGCTTCTAAACGAGCTTGTTCAGCCGCTTCTGCTTCACGCGCTAAGCGCTCTGCTTCTTCACGTTCGGCTTGTTCTTTTGCAATACGTTCTTGCTCTAATCTTTCAGCTTCTAAACGCGCTTGCTCAGCCGCTTCTGCTTCACGCGCTAAGCGCTCTGCCTCTTCACGCTCGGCTTGTTCTTTAGCAATACGTTCTTGCTCTAGTCTTTCAGCTTCTAAACGTGCCTGCTCAGCCGCTTCTGCTTCACGCGCTAAACGCTCTGCCTCTTCACGCTCGGCTTGTTCTTTAGCAATACGTTCTTGCTCTAGTCTTTCAGCTTCTAAACGTGCCTGCTCAGCCGCTTCTGCTTCTCGCGATAAGCGCTCTGATTCTTCACGTTCGGCTTGTTCTTTAGCAATGCGTTCCTGTTCTAGCTTTTCAGCTTCTAAACGCGCTTGCTCAGCCGCTTGTGCTTCACGCGATAAGCGTTCTGCTTCTTCACGTTCAACTTGTTCTTTAGCAATACGCTCTTGCTCTAGTCTTTCAGCTTCTAAACGTGCTTGCTCGGCCGCTTCTGCTTCACGTGCTAAACGTTCTGCTTCTTCAAGTTCGGCTTGTTCAAGTTCGGCTTGTTCTTTAGCAATGCGTTCTTGTTCTAGTCTTTCAGCTTCTAAACGTGCTTGCTCAGCCGCTTCTGCTTCACGTGCTAAACGCTCTGCTTCTTCACGTTCGGCTTGTTCTTTAGCAATGCGTTCTTGTTCTAGCCTTTCTGCTTCTAGACGCGCTTGCTCAGCCACTTCTGTTTCACGTGCTAAACGCTCTGCTTCTTCACGCTCGGCTTGTTCTTTAGCAATGCGTTCTTGTTCTAACCTTTCTGCTTCTAAACGCGCTTGCTCAGCCGCTTCTGCTTCACGTACTAAACGCTCTGCTTCTTCACGCTCGGCTTTTTCTTGTGCTAACTTCTCAGCTTCTAATCGCGCCTGCTCTTCTGCTTGTTGAGCCTTTTGTTGCTCTTCGTCTTTTTTGCCAAAACCTAACCAAGACAGAAATTTATTCTTTTTTCCCATACCCGCTAAATACCATATAGATAAAGTCTGATAAACTAACTCACTCTGGTAGAACAAAGCTTTTCGTTAGCTAATAAGAGTTGTACTGAAAACTTTGCCCAGTGTATCACGTAACACTAGGTAGTAAAAATGCTGCCTAGGTTAATTTAAGCACCAAATAACAATCAGTTTGATGTCAAAAAGCATGAGAAAAAAATCAGCTCCTCAACGAACCAACAATAATGGCTTCATTAGGATCATTAGTGGCCAATTTCGCGGCCGAAAGTTACCTGTTAATGATTTAGAAGGGTTGCGCCCAACGACTGATAGAGTCAAAGAAACGGTGTTTAACTGGTTAATGCAAGATACCAGAGGTGCCAATGTACTAGATTGCTTTGCAGGGTCTGGCGGCTTGGGGTTTGAATGTTTATCACGATTTGCAGCACATGCAACCTTTATCGAATTAAATAAGAAAGCCGCTGAACAATTAAAAAACAATGCTAGCACCTTAAAACTAGATAACACAAACATAATAAACACGAGTGCCATTGAGCACTTAACTATTGAAAATCAAGGTGATAAGTTTAATTTGGTTTTCGTTGATCCGCCTTTTAGAAAAGGGCTTGCCGAACCAAGCTGCCACTTACTCGAACAGAATGACTGGCTTGCTGATGAGGCATTAATCTATGTTGAAGTCGAAAAAGAATGTACTTTTGATGCACCTGAGAATTGGCAAGTATTAAAAGAAAAACAAGCAGGACAAGTACTTTGCAGGCTTTATCAGCGAAATTAAGAAAATGCTAAGTAATTTGCTAAAATTTAGTCTTTACACGCGGTAATGCTTCAGCTTACAATACCGCACCATTTTTGAACCACGTGGTCATTATTTGATCAGATGAGCTTAGCTCATAAATTAGGTAGGTGAATTTTTAATGCCAGTAATTAAAGTAAGAGAGAACGAACCGTTTGACGTAGCACTTCGTCGTTTCAAGCGTTCATGTGAAAAAGCAGGTATCCTTTCAGAAGTTCGTCGTCGCGAGCACTATGAAAAGCCAACAGCTGAGCGTAAGCGTAAAAAAGCTGCTGCAGTAAAGCGTCACATGAAGAAGCTTTCTCGCGAAAACGCGCGTCGCGTTAAATTATACTAATCCGTTTTGGGTCTTGTATAAATGAGCCTTTTAACACAGCTAAAAGACGCACAAAAAGAATCTATGAAAGCAAAAGACAAGGTTCGCCTTGGTGCAATTCGTATGGTTCTTGCTGAAATCAAGCAGCGTGAAATTGACAATAAAACGACACTAGATGATGCAGGTATTACCTCAGTTTTAGTTAAGTTAGTTAAGCAACGCCGTGATTCATACACCCAGTATAAAGATGCGGGTCGTGATGATTTAGCCGAAATTGAAGCCAATGAAATTGAAGCGCTTGAAGCTTTCTTACCTCAGCCTTTAACTGAAGAAGAAATTTTAGCTTTGATTGATGCTGCAATCGCCGAATCAGGCGCAGCAGGTATGCAAGACATGGGTAAAGTTATGGGTTTAATCAAAGCAAAAGCTGAAGGCAAAGCCGATTTAGGCAAAGTTTCTGGTTTAATTAAGCAAAGATTAAGCGCATAATCCCTCATACTGATAGTATGTTTAAGTAAACCGAGCCATGCGCTCGGTTTCTTCGTATAAGCTCTAGAGTATTTATGGCAGGAAAAATTCCCAGACAATTTATCGACGAACTGCTCGATAGAACCGATATTGTTGACCTGATTGATAATCGTATTGGCCTAAAAAAAGCGGGCAAAGATTACCAAGCATGCTGCCCTTTTCATAACGAGAAAACTCCCTCATTCACTGTCTCTAGAGATAAACAGTTTTACCACTGCTTTGGTTGTGGCGCTAACGGTAACGCTATTTCATTTATGATGGACTACGACAAACTCGAGTTTGTTGATGCCATTGAAGAACTCGCTGCACTTTTAAACCTAGAAGTACCACGTGAGCAAGGTTCAGGTAAACCTGAACGCAGCATGCAAGAGAAAAAGTCTGATTATGACTTAATGTTGCAAACTGCAAAATTCTTTCAGCACCAGTTGAAACACCATAAAAATGCCACGCAAGTAATCGATTATGTTAAAGGTAGAGGCTTATCAGGTGAAACGGTTCAAAAATACCTCATTGGTTATGCCCCTGACGAATGGAATGCATTAGGTGATCAACTTGCTCGCAATCCAGCACAAAAGCAACAACTACTCGAGTTAAAACTCGCATCCGAAAAAACACCAGGCAAACAATTCGACTTCTTCCGTAATAGGTTGATGTTCCCTATTCGAGATAAGCGTGGCCGTGTCGTTGCTTTTGGCGGACGTGTTATGGGGGATGATCAAGGCCCTAAGTATTTGAACTCGCCTGAAACGCGTATTTTCCACAAAAGTCTTGAGTTGTATGGCTTATATGAAGCAAAGCAAGCAAATAGTAAGCTTGAGAAAATGCTCATTGTTGAAGGCTACATGGATGTTGTGGCATTAGCCGAACAAGGCATAAGTTACGCAGTAGCGGCACTTGGAACAGCAACAACCCCAGAGCATATGCAGACTCTATTCAGAACAACCGATTTAGTTATTTGTTGTTATGACGGTGATAGAGCGGGTCGCGATGCGGCTTGGCGGGCACTCGAAAATGCGTTAAGTAATCTGAAAGATGGCAAATCTTTGCGCTTTGTTTTTTTACCGGATGGTGAAGACCCTGATTCACTGGTGCAAAAAGAAGGCAAAGATGCATTTGAATCTCGCTTAGATCAAGCTGAGGATTTTTCCAAAGTACTGTTTCGCAAGTTACTAGAAAATTGCGATGTCACTTCCGACTCTGGAAAAGCCAAGTTAATGAGCGATGCATTACCGCTTATTTCTAAAGTCCCCAGTGAGTTCTATCAAGAAAACCTGCTAGAAACATTGGCAAAGCTGATCGGTCGAACCAAAGAGCAGCTCGCTAAAAAAGTCGATAACCCAAACGAGCAACTTTCAATAGAAAGAAAGTTCAAAGTAACACCTATGCGTGGTGCTATTGGTTTATTATTACAGCACCCAAAGCTCGCAGCTAGTGTTGAATACATGCCTGAACTTGCCGAAATGGCCATTCCCGGCATTAAACTGCTACTCAACATACAGCATCTATGTTTGCAAAATAATGACATAACGACGGCACAGCTACTCGAGCAATACCGAGATACACCTGAGTTTGACGCATTGAAAAAACTGGCTGTTTGGCAACATGGTGTCGCTGATGAAAAGCTGGAAGATTATTTTAAAGATTCTTTCCAGTTTATTGAAAACCAGTGTTTAAATTACCGACACGAGACCTTATTAATAAAAGACAAGACCGACTGTTTAAGTAGAGACGAAAAACTCGAGCTTGCGTTATTAACTCAGGCACTTAAACGTTAGAATGACTAGCGAACATTAATCATTGCTGTTATAATGTTCTATTCACGTGCGTCTAGCTTAAAATGCTGTAGTGCTAGCGCCTGTTGTATCAACTTATCAGAGTGGAAGCATAATTCTCTATGGATCAATCTCCTCAGTCACAACTCAAACTTCTGATTCAGAAAGGTAAAGAACAAGGTTACTTAACGTTTGCAGAAGTTAACGATCACCTTCCACAGGACATCATAGATTCAGATCAAGTAGAAGACATCATTAGTATGATCAATGACATGGGTATTAAGGTTGCTGAAAATGCACCAGATGCCGATGAACTAATGATGCAAGAAACTACGACAGACGAAGATGCTGCTGAAGCAGCCGCTGCCGCACTTGCAACTGTGGAAAAAGAAATCGGTCGTACTACCGATCCGGTACGCATGTACATGCGTGAAATGGGTACTGTTGAACTACTTACGCGTGAAGGCGAAATCGAAATCGCTAAACGTATTGAAGAAGGTATCAACCAAGTACAAATCTCAGTTGCTGAGTACCCAGAAGCCATCACTTATCTGCTTGAGCAATGGGATAAATTTGAAGCTGAAGAAATTCGCCTTAGCGATATTATTTCTGGTTTCTTTGATCCTGATGCTGAAGAAACTCAAATCTCTGCCACACACATCGGTTCTGAACTAAGTGACGAAGACTTAGCTGATGAAGATGATGATGGTGATGATGACGAAGACGAAGAAGAAGCAGATACAGGTCCAGATCCTGAAGAAGCACGCGAAAACTTCGAAAAGCTTCGTGAGCTTTATAATGCTGCACGCGTTATCTTTGAAACAAAAGGTCGTGCTCATCCTGATGCGCAAGTTGCTATCACTGAAATTGGTGACCACTTCCGTACTTTCAAACTAGTACCTAAGCAATTCGACCGCATGGTTAATAACATGCGTGAAATGATGGACAAAGTACGTGTTCAAGAACGTATTGTCATGAAGCAAGTGGTACAAATCGCTAAGGTACCGAAGAAGACTTTTGTTAAGCATTTTGCTAACAACGAAACTGATATGGCTTGGGTTGACGCAGAAATTGCGGCTAACGAAAAGTATTCAGTCAAATTACAAGACGTTAAGCCTGAAGTAGAGCGCTGTATCAACAAACTTAAAGCGATCGAAGAAAGCACAGGTTTAACAATTGAGCGTATCAAAGACATCAACCGTCGTATGAGTATTGGTGAAGCTAAAGCTCGCCGTGCGAAAAAAGAAATGGTTGAAGCGAACTTACGTCTTGTAATTTCAATTGCGAAAAAATACACCAACCGAGGCCTACAATTCTTGGATCTTATCCAAGAAGGTAACATTGGTCTAATGAAAGCAGTTGATAAGTTCGAATACCGCCGTGGTTATAAGTTCTCAACTTATGCGACTTGGTGGATCCGTCAGGCAATTACACGTTCTATCGCTGACCAAGCACGCACAATCCGTATTCCTGTACATATGATTGAAACGATTAACAAACTAAATCGTATTTCTCGTCAGATGCTCCAAGAAATGGGTCGCGAGCCAAGTCCTGAAGAGCTGGCAGAGCGCATGATGATGCCAGAAGACAAGATCCGTAAGGTATTGAAGATTGCGAAAGAGCCAATCTCAATGGAAACACCAATTGGTGATGATGAAGATTCGCACTTAGGTGATTTCATCGAAGACACGACAATTGAGTCTCCGATTGATTCAGCAACGATGGAAAGTCTTCGTGGCGCAACGAACGAAGTGTTAGCAGGCTTAACAGCTCGTGAAGCAAAAGTACTTCGTATGCGTTTCGGTATCGATATGAATACTGACCACACATTAGAAGAGGTAGGTAAACAGTTTGACGTAACACGTGAGCGTATTCGTCAGATTGAAGCTAAAGCACTTCGTAAGCTTCGCCACCCTTCACGCTCTGACTTATTAAAGAGCTTCTTAGACGTTAAAGGCTAAGAATAAAAAACTTATTTTGAAGGCCGCTATAAGCGGCCTTTTTATTAACTTATTATTTAGGAATACCCATGGCTTGGATCCAAATTCGCATTCACGCTAACAAAGAAAGCGCTGACCAAATCAGTGATTTACTTTTAGACGTAGGCTGTCCATCAGTCACTTTTATGGACGGCAGTAATACTCCGGTATACGAACCAAAGCCGGGCGAAGTCATCTTATGGCCAGAAACCATGGTGATTGGTCTGTTCGATGCTGCACACGATATGGACGTGGTTGTCGCGTATCTAAAAGCCAATGTTGCTGATACGCTTACTTACAAAATAGAACAGCTAGAAGACAAAGACTGGGAACGCGAATGGATGGATAACTTCCACCCAATCAAATTTGGTGAACGACTTTGGATCTGCCCTAGCTGGCGTGATATTCCAGAACCAGATGCCGTTAACGTACTGCTAGATCCAGGCCTTGCATTTGGTACTGGTACACATGCAACAACCGCCCTTTGTTTAAAATGGCTAGAAAGCCAAGATTTGACGGGTAAAACAGTGGTCGATTTTGGTTGTGGCTCAGGTATTTTGGGCATTGCTGCAATCAAACTTGGTGCTGAACGCGTGATTGGTATTGATATTGACCCGCAAGCATTGATTGCTTCTAAAGATAATGCAGAGCGTAACGGCGTAGCCGACCAGCTTGAAGTATATCTACCTGAAAACCAACCGGAGTTTCATGCTGATATTGTGGTAGCAAATATCCTTGCTCAGCCACTTCGTGAACTGCATGAAATCATTCTGGGCTTCTTAAAGCCAACAGGTGCAATTGCCATGTCAGGTATTTTAGAAGAGCAAGCACAATCTGTTGCCGATGTTTATGCGCCATTTATTGACCTTGAAGCCACTGCTCAAGAAGGAGAATGGACGCGCGTAAGTGGTCAAATGAAAGCAAGTTAAACAAAATACCCTGTCTGTAGAGTTAGTAACTTGTAACAGCTAAAGCCTGTGTTTAACAGGCTTTACGATTTTTTCACTTTCATGACCTAAATTATTTTTCTTCATACATGCTGTTTTTGCTCAAAAATCCCCCAATAAGAAAGCCCCTTCAAACTGTTATCAAAAGTCAAGATATAAAGTTCAAAAAAAAAGCAATAATGTTCAATTATTAGCCTTTGATTTTTTCAAAAAAAACCGTAAACTTAGCGCCCCTTGAAACGAGGCAGATTTGGATAGCAGTGCGTATAGGTCCATACCAACTTGAAAACAACTTGATTGTAGCCCCGATGGCTGGGATCACTGATAGACCATTCAGACAACTATGTCGTCGAATGGGTGCCGGTCTTGCGGTGTCAGAAATGATGTCTTCAAATCCAAAAGTATGGAAAACAGATAAATCGATGAACCGTATGGATCATTCTGGTGAGTCTGGTATTCGCTCTGTACAAATTGCAGGTGCCGATCCTGAGTTGATGGCACAGGCAGCTCAGTTCAATGTAGATAACGGTGCGCAGATCATAGATATCAATATGGGCTGCCCCGCTAAGAAAGTGAATAAGAAATTAGCAGGCTCTGCATTGTTGCAGTATCCACAACTGGTTGAAGAAATTGTTCAGGCAGTTGTCGCAGCCGTTGATGTACCGGTGACATTAAAGATCCGTACTGGCTGGGATACAGATAACCGCAATGGTGTTGAGATTGCAAAGATAGCTGAACGTAATGGAATTGCTTCTTTGGCTGTGCATGGTCGCACACGTGCTTGCATGTACAAAGGGGAAGCTGAATATGCCACTATTCGGGATATTAAACGTTCAATATCAATTCCTGTGGTTGCCAATGGAGACATTACCTCTCCAGAGAAAGCGAAGCAGGTACTGGAATATACGGGCGCAGATGCCATTATGATTGGTCGAGCCGCCCAAGGTCGTCCTTGGATTTTCCGAGAGATAGACCATTATTTGCGAACCGGAGAGCATATGCCTGCACCAGAATTATCTGAAGTGCAAAGCATATTGATGGAGCACTTAGTAAACCTTCATCAATTCTATGGGGAGCCGATGGGAGCGCGCATCGCACGCAAACATGTATCTTGGTATTTGCAGGCCCATGACCAAGAAGGTCAATTTAGGCGAGTATTTAATGCCCTTGAAACGCCCAATGAGCAGATCGAGGCATTAGAGCAATACTTTAAAACACTAGCAGCTAACTAAGAAAGAGACATAAAGATGTTCGAACAAAATGTGACTTCTCCATTTATTACTAACGCTCACGTTCAGTCACAAGAGAAACCGCAACCTTTGCGCGATGCAGTAAAAAAAGCTGTACACCACTATTTAAAACAGCTTAACGGTCAAGACGTACAAGACGTTTACGATCTTGTTCTTTCTGAGCTTGAAGCACCACTTTTAGAAGAAGTAATGACGTATACTCGTGGTAACCAAACTCGTGCTGCGATCTTACTAGGTATCAACCGTGGTACTCTTCGTAAGAAACTTAAAAAGTACGGCATGAACTAATTTCAGTTTCTGCTTAATGCTTAATATAAAAAAGCGCCTTAGGGTGCTTTTTTATTGCCTAAATTTTAACAGTTTAGCGCTTCAATACACTAACAGTTAAATTTCAAACAAACACACTTTGTGCAAAATACCAACAGCATAAATTCAGTTTTTCTCACCCTCTTCTCTGCCTTTTTAATCGTTTTCTCATTCGTTTTAGGCTAAAATAGCGCACTTCTAAGCTAGCCCTTAAGTAATCATTGAGGAAACCCAAACCATCATGGATATACATCGTCCAATTCGTCGCGCGCTACTAAGCGTGTCAGATAAAACCGGTATTGTTGAATTTGCCCGCGCACTAAGTGCACAAGGCGTAGAAGTACTTTCAACTGGCGGTACGTTTAAACTACTAACAGAGAACGGCATTGCTGCCACGGAAGTATCTGACTACACAGGTCACCCAGAAATTATGGATGGCCGAGTAAAAACCCTTCACCCGAAAGTACATGGCGGGATCTTAGGTCGTCGCGGCCAAGACGAAGGCGTGATGGAAGAAAACAACATTTCAGCTATCGATATGGTTGTTGTTAACCTTTACCCGTTTGCACAAACTGTTGCAAAAGAAGGTTGTACTTTAGAAGATGCGATTGAAAACATCGACATCGGTGGCCCAACTATGGTTCGTGCTGCAGCGAAAAACCACAAAGACGTGACAATTGTTGTAAACGCATCAGATTACGACCGTGTTATTGCTGACATGCAAGCAAACGAAGGTTCTACGACGTACCAAACACGTTTTGACCTTGCGATTGCAGCATACGAGCACACAGCACAATACGACGGTATGATTGCCAACTACTTCGGTAAAATGGTGCCTGATTACACTGAAGAAGCCGCTGTTGAGACTAAATTCCCTCGTACTATTAACATGCAATTCACTAAAAAGCAAGATATGCGTTACGGTGAAAACTCTCATCAAGATGCTGCTTTCTATGTTGAAAACAACCTTGAAGAAGCATCAGTTGCAACTGCAAAGCAACTACAAGGTAAAGCCCTTTCTTACAACAACATCGCTGACACTGACGCAGCACTTGAGTGTGTAAAAGAGTTCGACAAGCCAGCTTGTGTTATCGTTAAGCACGCTAACCCATGTGGCGTAGCTGTAGACGAAGACATTCTTGCTGCTTACGACCGTGCTTTCAAAACAGACCCTACCTCTGCATTCGGTGGCATCATTGCATTCAACCGTGAACTAGATGCAAACACAGCGGAAGCGATTGTGTCACGTCAATTCGTTGAAGTGATCATCGCACCAAGTATCTCTGCTGAAGCGACGCAAATCGTTGCAGCTAAGAAGAACGTACGTCTTCTTGAGTGCGGCGAATGGTCAAGCAAAACGACGCAAGCTGACATCAAGCGTGTTAACGGCGGCATCTTAGTACAAGACCGTGACCAAGGCATGGTTGAAATGGGTGACCTTAAAGTGGTGTCTAAGCGCCAGCCTACTGAACAAGAACTAAAAGATTTAATGTTCTGCTGGAAAGTCGCTAAGTTCGTTAAATCAAACGCAATTGTATACGCAAAAGACGGTATGACAATTGGTGTAGGCGCAGGTCAAATGAGCCGCGTTTACTCTGCGAAGATTGCTGGTATAAAAGCGGCTGATGAGAACCTAGAAGTAAAAGGTTCTGTTATGGCTTCTGACGCATTCTTCCCATTCCGAGACGGTATTGATGCCGCTGCTGAAGCTGGGATCACTGCAGTTATTCAACCAGGTGGTTCAATGCGTGACGAAGAAGTTATCGCGGCAGCTGACGAAGCTGGTATGGCGATGGTATTTACTGGCATGCGCCACTTCCGTCACTAATCGAGATGCGCGAAACATTCATCGTTTCGCGCTTTTTCTTTCTCCCAATTTCAAGTAGTCTGCTTAAAACACACTCAAAGTGAAGGACATAAAAAATGAAATTTGGTTTAAAAACACTTCTTGCTGCTAGCATTGTAACTGCTATTGCTGGTTGTTCTGCAACAGGTTCATCTTCATCATCTAGCTCTGCACAGTTAACATCGGCAGTTGCTGATAATGCTCGCTCTGATAAGAACCGCGCCCGTGACCAATACCGTCGCCCTGCACAAACTCTTGAATTTTTTGGCCTTAAGCCAAATATGACAGTGGTTGAAATTGCGCCTGGTGGTGGTTGGTATTCAGAGATCTTAGCACCTGCTGTTAAAGGCCAAGGTACTTTCTATGCAGCGCACTTCCCTGCAGATTCAAAAGTAGGTTATTACCAGCGCTCACTGGCTGGCTTTAAACAGAAAGTGGCTGAAGATACACGCTTTAGCGAAGTAAAAATTACCGAGTTTGCACCGGTCACTCACTCAGACATTGCCCCTGCAGGCTCTGCTGACATGGTTTTAACGTTCCGTAATGTACACAATTGGTACATGCGTGGTGGCGAAGACAGCACTTTAAGTGCATTTAAAGCATTTAATAAAGCGCTTAAAACGGGTGGTATCTTAGGTGTTGTTGAACACCGTTTACCAGAACACCGTGCCGACGAAGACCAAAAGTCATCAGGGTATATGAAGCAAAGCTATGTTATCGAAGTTGCTAAAAAAGCAGGTTTTGAATTGGTAGAAGCAAGCGAAATTAACGCTAACCCACTTGATAGCGCTAATCACCCGAGAGGTGTTTGGACATTGCCACCACGTTTAGCTTTAGGTGAAGAAAAAGCTGAGCAGTATAAGGCAATTGGGGAAAGCGATCGCATGACCCTAAAATTCAAAAAGTTATAATAGGATAAATACGCCATGAATGTACTAGTCATTGGCAGTGGCGGCCGTGAACACGCGCTTGCGTTTAAAGCCGCTCAAAACCCTTCTGTAAGAACCGTTTTTGTTGCACCTGGTAATGCAGGCACAGCACTAGAGCCTAAGTTAGAAAATGTAGCGATTGGTGTTGAAGACCTAGATGCACTTGTTACATTTGCAAAAGACAACAACGTCGAGCTAACCATTGTTGGCCCTGAAGCACCATTAGTAATTGGTGTGGTTGACCGCTTCCGTGAAGAAGGTCTAGCTATCTTCGGCCCAACAGCGGCAGCAGCACAACTAGAAGGCTCTAAGTCGTTCACAAAAGACTTCTTAGCACGCCATGATATTCCAACTGCGGAATATCAAACGTTTGAACAAATCGAACCTGCACTTGCTTATCTAAAAGAAAAAGGTGCACCGATTGTTGTTAAGGCTGATGGCCTTGCTGCAGGTAAAGGTGTGATCGTTGCAATGACTGAAGCAGAAGCGGAAGAAGCAATCCGCGATATGCTTGCTGGAAATGCATTTGGTGAAGCAGGTAGTCGTGTAGTTATCGAAGAATTCCTTGAAGGTGAAGAAGCCTCTTTTATCGTCATGGTTGACGGTAAAAACGTGCTGCCATTTGCAACAAGCCAAGACCACAAACGTGCATACAATGGCGACCAAGGTCCTAACACGGGTGGTATGGGTGCTTACTCCCCTGCACCGGTTGTAACCGCTGACATTCATGAGCGCATCATGAACGAAGTGATCAACCCAACGGTTGAAGGTATGGCTAGTGAAGGTGCTCCTTACACAGGTTTCCTATACGCAGGTCTGATGATCACAGCTGACGGTACACCTAAGGTAATCGAGTATAACTGTCGTTTCGGTGATCCTGAAACTCAACCTATCATGCTTCGTTTACAGTCTGACTTAGTCGAGCTAATTCAAGCGGCAAACCGTGAAGAGCTAGATCAAACTGAAATTAAGTTCGATTCACGTGCAGCGGTAGGTGTGGTACTTGCAGCGAAAGGTTACCCAGGTAGCTATCCAAAAGGTGATGCTATCTCAGGTCTTCGTGTTGATTACGCTGAAGGCGAGAAAGTATTCCACGCAGGTACTAAACAAGACGGCGAAAACGTTGTAACAGCCGGTGGTCGTGTACTTTGTGCAACTGCACTTGGTCACACTGTGACTGAAGCGCAAAAACGCGCGTATGCACTGGTAAACGAAATCAATTGGGACGGCGTTGAGTTCCGTACTGATATCGCTTATCGCGCCATTGCTCGCGAACAGTAATCTCACATCTATTTAGATGATTAAAGGCCCTTTATAGGGCCTTTCTCATACCAATTGCATTAAATTTCTGGCCTATTATTGCGACAGAAAACCGGTTACCGGAAAAAGTTCAATAACAAGGATGATATTTTGATATATAGTTGTTCTATATTAAAAATTTCAGACGAAGTTAGTGGGCTTTTTAGCTCGCTAGAATGATTAGTCAGTTAATAAAATTGGTATAATCTCTCCACCAGCTTTGCTAGACTGCGCACTTAAATTTTCACATCTTTAGGGGCGTAAAGATGCAAGGTACACTGCGTAAACTAAAAGCAGATCACACTCAACCGATTCAATATCATCTTCCGCTAGGCGATGAATTGGTTAATCTAAACCAATATTTTGGTAAAGCGATTAAGCTAACTTTCACAGGTAATATTTTCTGTTGCAGCTGTGGTAAAAAAACCAAAAAAAGTTACTCACAAGGTCATTGCTTTGTGTGTATGAAAAAACTGGCTAGCTGTGATATGTGTATTATGAAGCCTGAAACCTGTCATTTTGATCAAGGTACCTGTCGCGAGCCTGAATGGGGTGAAGCGAATTGCATGATCCCGCACTATGTTTACCTTGCAAATACATCTGGGTTAAAAGTCGGTATTACTCGCCACACACAAATTCCTACGCGCTGGATTGACCAAGGTGCGACACAAGCTCTGCCTATTTTTAAAGTGCAAACACGCTTACAGTCAGGTCTCGTAGAAGTCGCTTTAGCCGAGTTCATTGCCGACAAAACCAATTGGCGCAATATGCTTAAAGGCGTCAGTGTCGATGTTGATTTAAAAGCTGCAGCTGCTGAGCTTATTCCTCAGATTCAGGCTAAATTAGATGAGCTGGCTGAATTGTTTGGTGCCACCGCCATTGAACAATTAGATGAAGAAGTCGTTGATTTAGATTTCCCTGTGACAGAATACCCAACCAAGATCAGCTCGTTTAACTTCGACAAAGATCCTGAAGTGTCTGGCGTACTTGAAGGCATTAAAGGTCAATACTTAATCTTTGAAAAAGGTGTTATCAACATTCGTAAATTCACCTCTTACGAAGTGGCTTTCGAAGCACTGTAAGTTAACTCGTTGAATGAAGCACCAATGCATTTAATGCATTGGTGCCTCTAAATTTGAACCTGTACGCTTTTGGTAAAAGCTCAACCATTGCGATTCACTTAAAGGCCGACAGAACAAATAACCTTGCAAGTAATGGCAGTCTAGCTGCTTTAAGAACTCCTTTTGAACTTGCTTCTCTACCCCTTCAGCAACTACTTTCAACTTTAAGGCTTTTGCCATAGCTACAATTGCTGTCACAATCTCACTATTGCCATATTCATCAGGGACTTTCGCAGTAAAGCTTGCATCGATTTTTAATACGTCAATAGGTAACTTAGTTAAATAACTCAGGGCTGAATAACCAGTGCCAAAATCATCTAGCGCAATCGAAACCCCTAACGCTTTTAGCTTTTTCAGCTCGCTCTTTGCTTCTTGTAAATTACTGATAAAGCTGCTTTCAGTTAATTCTATTTCTAAGCAATTTCCCGGAAGTTGATGTCGCTCTAAGGCATTTGCCACAGTTAAAGCCAGTTCACCTTGATGTAAATGTTGTGCCGACACATTGATCGCAATGCGTTGCAGTTGAATACCTTGATGGCGCCAAAATGCCATTTTTTCACAGGCCCGGTTGATCACCCACTGGTCCAATTTAGTGATTAAACCCAGCTCCTCAGCAAGTGGAATAAATTGAGCTGGTGAGATCATACCTAAATTTGGATCTTGCCATCTAAGTAAACACTCAACACTAGAAATGTGCTCTTCGTTTAAACATTGTACTGGCTGGTAGTGAAGCTCAAATTCATTACATTCTAAAGCGCTTTGAAAACGGCTTAACATCGACAAACGCTCTAACGAACGCGCATTCATAGAGGCTTTATAGAGCTGAAAAGAGTTACGCCCTACCTCTTTAGAGCGGTACATAGCAACATCAGCATGCTTAAGCAAAGATTCGCTGTCTAAACCATCTTCGGGGTACACAGCCGCGCCTATAGATGCCGTAGCCCCGACACTCATACCGCTAATTTCAAATGGCTGCCCGAGCAAGTCTAAAATATCATTGGCAAACGACACCACATCGGCCAAGTCTTTTACTTCAGTCAGTAACACTACAAATTCATCACCACCGAGTCTTGCTAATGTGTCGCCTTCTCTGAGCTGCCCTTTAATACGTTCACTCACTTTTACAAGTAGTTCATCGCCAGCACTGTGACCAAGGGTATCGTTGACCTCTTTGAAACGGTCTAAATCAATAAACATGACTGATAGCTTTTGTTTATCTCTGTGCGCTGATGCAAGCGCCATCGAAAGCCGGTCGTTAAACAAACGACGATTTGGTAGTCCTGTTAATTCGTCAAAATAGGCAAGGCGAACAATTTTTTCTTCGGCATTTTTACGTTCTGTAATGTCACTAAAAATAGCGGCGTATAGCACATCATCACTATAAGGCTCGTTGATTTCAATGATAGTCAGCCACTCTACATAAATATCGCCATTTTTCTTACGATTACAAACCTCCCCCTGCCATACTCCTTTTTCATTTAACTCATCCCACATTTGTTTATAGTATTCCTGAGGATGAATACCAGAGCTTAAAATATTGGGAGTTTTGCCCAATACTTCGTAGTCCTTGTAGCCTGTCAGGGCACTAAAAGCAGGATTTATCTGAATAATTTCACCTGAACTTCTGGTGATCATAATACCATCTAGAGACGCATCTATAATGCGATTCGCAAGGTAGAGGTTCTTCTCTGATTTTTGCAGCGCAAGGTCGCGTTGGGCGAGCACTTTTTCGAGTTCACTACAGTATGCGGTTTCAATTTCGGTTAAGACATTTTTTAATGCCAGCAAGCCAATAACCTGCTCTGTAGTTGGCTCTTTGACCACTAAATGACGAATAGAGTTTGCAGTCATTAACCGGTAAGCATCAAACAAACTGTCTTTAGGAACCACTGACTGCATTGGGTAGCTGGCTAACTCCCAGCATGGCATACGCCAATCAGGGTTAAGCACCATATAAGCAATGTCTCTTTGCGTAATAATGCCATATTCACCGAGAAACATATTATGAATGAGCACAGCTGTAACTTGCTTAATTCGCATCACATCAATGACTTTAGAGATGCAATCATTACTATCTAAAATGGTCACCTTCTTTTCGTAATGATCTTCTATTGGCCTAAAATGCAGGTAATGATCTAACCCCTGATTACGCACAATATCTGACAATGACACTACGCCAACTGGCTCAAAATGCTCATCTTTAACCAGTAGATGACGAATACCTAATTGGTGAAATTTGATGGTAGCTTCACTGAGGCTTTTATCAATTTGCACGCTTTGTACTGGCGTAGCCATCAATTCCCCAATAGGGGTTTGCTGAAAGCCTTGCTGTGAAAAGTTGAGCTTAACGCAATCTGATTCGGTCCAGATACCTACAATTTTGTCTTCTTCCGTGACAAAAATAGAGCTAACTTTGTGCGCACGCATTTTTGTTACCGCACTAAATAATGAGGTGCTGAAATCACACGATAGCAGCTGGTTGGTAAAGATATCTTTGACCTTTAGTTGACGACTTTCAGATGTCATTAAGCACTCCTCGCAATGAGTCAATCTTTGCCAGTATAATATTGGCTAAGAAACAAACTTTGATTGAGGACAAATTTTGACTATTCAAGCACTCCCTTTATTGCTCATAACAGAACAAAGTATTGAGTATATTGAAAGTGAGTCATCACTGTCTGATGCGCTTTTCTATCTCTCAGAGGAACAGAAAAGGGGATCGATGTATATTCAAAATAGTGGTGAGGCATTTAACCTGGCGTCAAGCCAGCGCACTGACGTGAACCTTGATAAGTTAACTACAAAGCTGCAGCAGCAATTAGCGCAAGACGGTCATTGCTGTATTGCGAAACTAAGCTTCACTTCTTTGCAAGATCTATATGATTTTGCCTGTGAGATTTACAGGCAAGACTAAATAGTCTGAGCTCTGAATAGTAAGCCTTAAGCTTCAACCAAGGCTTTAATGTGCGTCACTGCACTTCTACCTAGTGCAGAGAGTGCATAACCACCTTCAAGGTAAGAGACAATCCCTTTACACTCTGGTTGCTTAACAAGTTCAGCAACCTGCTCCGTTAGCCATTGATAATCCGCCTCAGTGAATTTAAGGCTGCCCATATCATCTTCTAGGTGAGCATCAAAGCCTGCACTAATAAAGATTAGCTCGGGGTTAAACGCCCTTAACGTAGGCTCCCATTGCTGTGAATATAGCGCCTTCAAATCAACCCCATCACTGGCTATCGCCAATGGTGAGTTAATAACAGTGTCAGTATTTTCAATGGCGGTATTAGGGTAAAACGGATACTGAAACAATGAGCAAAACAGTACGTTTTTATCGTCTCTAAAAATATCTTGGGTGCCATTACCATGGTGTACGTCAATATCTAGAATCGCGATACGTTTCACACCCTGCTGTTTTGCATAAGCGGCAGCAATAGCAACGTTGTTAAAGATACAGAAGCCAGAAGACGTTGACTGATTAGCATGGTGGCCTGGTGGTCTGACATTGCAAAATGCAGCATCAATGCTATCAGCTAGAATTTCATCAACCGCTAATATACCCGCTCCGACCGCACGCTCAACAGCCTTCATCGAATCAGGGCATAGCCAAGTATCACCATCTAGCTCTCTCAATCCTTCTTGCGGAATTGAAGTCAGCACTTTATCTATTAACGCTCTGTCATGCACCAATGCTATATGCTCTAACTCTGCTTTAGGGGCACTTTTTTGAGCCACCGCAATATCCAGTCCAGATGCCAATAATCGGTCAGATACCGCATCAAGACGCTCTGGGCACTCGGGGTGATCTGCAATCATTTTATGTTTACGACAATGAGGGTGACTGATAACTGCGGTACGCATAACGGGTCCTTGCCAAGATAAATTCACATTCAGTTTAACAAAACTATTTTATAACGCCTTTGCGACTTTGGTGCTAGTGAATAACCTAAACGGAGTTTAACCAAACACAAAAAAGCCCGACTAAGTTAACTTAATCAGGCCTAAAACTGCTACAGCTAAAAACTATTCAGCGCGCTTGGCTTTTAAGTCCAAATTGTGGAAGTCAAAACTAAAGTCGGTAATATGCGGGTTCACATATTCCATACTCGCTGACTTTACTTGCTGTGCTTTATCCATTTCAAAATGAATGTATGCGTCTGCCTCTAATAATGCGTCATCCCAACGCACAATAAAAGTATTGCCAGAGTGGTGCTCTAGTTTACCTTTAAGCATTTTAGTATGGGTAAAATCAATACGCAGTTCATCAGCCACATACTCGACAATCACATCACCATACCAATCGCTGGTTAAAGTACCTGTATAATTTTGTACCGCTAACGCTGGTTGTACTTGTTCAAGCTTCACCGCTCCAGCTTTGGTATAGGCTTCTTTTTTACCTTTGTGGAAGCGCTCAGCCGCTTTTGTCACATAGTCTTGCTCTTCAAGACCTAACGCATCTTCAAATACTTCATTAATAATGGCTGTTAATGCAGGGTAAGCTTGCTGGTTAGATAAAACCACTACACCTAGCTTTTTCTCTGGGATCATCGCAACCTGCGACACCATACCTAATATACCGCCACCATGACCGACTTTTTTGAAGCCATTGTAATCTTCAATCGACCAACCTAAGCCATAGCCTCTAAACTGCTGACGATACGCTTCAAAGGCACTTTTAGACGCCACACGCATAATATGTGGGTGCCACATTTGCACTTGCTGCTCGGCGCTAAACAATTGCTTTCCGTTAGGCATTTTACCGCCATCAAGCTGGGTTAATAACCACTGGCTCATTTCATTGACGTTAGATGCAATGGCGCCTGCACCACGAAAATCTTCTAAATAGTTCACAAAGAAAGGCGTTAGTTTACCTTCCATCGGAATATGACCTGTAGCCCAGTTTTGATTGCCTTTAGCAATGCGAGAAAAACCAGCACGAGACGTGGTCATTTCAAGCGGCTTCATCATTTTTTGCTCGACAAACTCTTGCCAGCTTAAACTACTTACACGCGCGACAACTTCACCGGCCATCACGAACATCAAGTTGTTATAAGCGTATTGACTACGAAAGCTCGAAACCGGTTTTAAATGGCTGATCCCCTCAATAAGCTCAGGTACTGATTTATTGGTGTCAGGCCAGATCATTAAGTCACCTGCGCCTAACCCTAAACCACTGCGATGACTGAGTAAATCACGGATAGTCATTTCTCGAGTGGCATATGAGTCATGTAATTTAAACTCAGGAATATGCTTGATGACTTTATCGTCCCAAGTAATTTTGCCCTCATCCACCAGCATAGCCAACGCCGCAGCGGTAAACGCTTTAGAGTTAGAAGCAATACCAAATAACGTATTCGCATTAACTGGCGCTTTTGACTCGAGGTGACGGACTCCAAAGCCTTTTGCTAACACAACTTTGTCATTCTCTACTACTGCAATGGCAATACCCGGTATGTTAAATTGCGACATAGCGTCGTTGACAGCTTGCTCCACGTCTTGTGGCTTAACTTGTTGTGCAAATGCATTGAAGCCGCTAGTTGCAGCCACTAAACACATGGCTGAAAATAATGCCTTGAGTTTCATAATGTCCCTTGTTGTTGTTCTTTTATAATTTGTGGATGGCCCATTCTCTAGCAGCGCGCTCTAGATTACTATCACTTTGCGATGCCTGTGCTGAGATCTGAGTTATATAATCAGAGTTGAATTGATGCTCTTGCGCGCCTTTTAGAACGTGCTCGACATACCAGTCAAAAGGCAGGTGCGTATCTATAAACGTATTCGCAATGTAACTTTGAGCGATGAGTATTTCACCGCATGGACGCACAATCTCCACCGCTTCACGGTCGTATCTTTCACCTTCAATTGCATCTAATCTCGCAAGCTCTTGGTCATCTAACGCATACAGTACACCGTGGACAAACACCTCGCGCTGCTTTGCAGGCACAATATTGCACTTTGCTGAGCCGTCGGTAGAAAGCATATCAAACGTCAACTGATACGCATGTAAAGTGCCCACACCGAGTAATTCTGCATTAGGTAAACGCGCAAATAGCCTAGAGGTAGACATATTCGAGCCATAGGCAAAATTAATGTGCTTCTTTGTCATGGCTACACCACCACTCGAATTGCCAAGGCAATCAGCACAACACCTATGCCTCTATCAAACCAATGCCCTGCTCGATGAAAAAAGGCACGCACAGATTGCTTACTCAAAACCATACTTAAAAATGAGAACCATGCCCAAGTAGCTAACGCCATATAAAGACCGTATATCGCTTGCACTGAAGTCGGCGTTGTTGGCGCAATTACAAGTGTGAATAATGACATAAAGAATAAAGTCGCTTTAGGGTTCAATGCATTGACCAAAAAACCACGTTTGAATGCTTTAAAGGCTGATTCAACTTGAACACGCTCCGCGGTATCTATATTGTCATCACCAGATGCCGGCTTGGCTCTGAGCGCTTGCACACCCATATAAGCTAAATACGCACCAGCAACATACTTTAAAATAGTAAATAACTCAGGAGAGTTTGCTAGCACTAAAGCCACACCTAATAAACAATATGCGACATGCACGAATATCCCCAACCCAACACCTGCGCTAGTCCATAAAGCGTTATTACGCCCTTGTTGAATACTCTGTTTGAGTACAATGGCAAAATCAGGCCCAGGGCTTGCCACCGCAAAAAAATGCGCAATGGCGATTAACAAAAATTCATCAAGATAACTGAGCATGGCGCTTCTCTTCTAACGCTAACAAGTACGGGTTGGCTGATTCATTTAATAAAGCTTTAATTTGCTTTTGCGCCTGTTTATACATACTACGCAAATGAGATTTTAGATGCTTCTTACCATCAACTTGCGGCTTAAAATGACAGATCAGGGCATGCATAAACACAGTCTGAGGTTCAGTAAGCGCCGCTTGCCTGTTGGCATAAGGGTTATAACATGAGCCACAACCACCTTTAAACTGATAGACGGTATTGCTCATCATCACCCCAAAGCCTAAGTAGCACGCTAACGCATCACTGGCTGCAGGAATTTGCTCTTTCCCACCCGGTGGCATAACGCCTTTTTGATAAACCATCATCAAAGCTAGGCTTCCTGCCAAGCTGGCAACAAGGTCTTGCGGTTGATTAATCTGGTTTGGGTTATAAGACAAACTCATTGGGATAATGGGCGGGTTAACGATCTGCGCATCCGCTCCACGGTTAGAGCCGACAAATTTAAAAGGCGCAATCTGCTGAGGCATCATTTGGTTAGGGTTAACCAATTGTACAGGCCATACTTGTAAGCCCGCGTAATCACGCACGCGCTTAAACACGGTTTGCGCCATTTGCTCAACACTTGAAACCTGATCTGGGAAAAACTGCCCTGTCGGCTCGATAACTTGCGTATGCTCTAGGAAATATTGGCCATCAAAGTTATCGCATGCCCAAATAAAGGCATCGATTAACCAACTTTCTTCTTCTTTTGATACAAGGGGTTTTGTTTTAAATAACGACAGCATATCTATTTTTCTTTGTTAGTCCAATTCCAAGCCTGAGTGTTATACAAAGGTACACTCGATAAAGCATGATGGTGACTTCCACTAGTCTCTTTAGTTGAATAAGACAAATACAATAAGGTTTGCGTATCGGCATCGTAAATACGACGCACTTTTAATGATTTAAACAAAATACTTTTAGAGGCTTTAAAAACCACTTCACCATCTTTTGATAAATCTATTTGCTGTAACTGCTCGGCCGTAATCGGGCCTGTTTGGCGACACGCAATTGACATATCCGAAGGATCTGAAAAATCTAAGTCCGCTTCTATATGGCTTATATGACAAGTCACGCCTGTCACAATGGGATCTTGCTTCGCTTTAACCACCACATCTTTGGTAGTAAATAAACCTAAACTGACTTTAGCGGCGTCATCACTACAACCCATTAAGCCTGCAGTGATCAAAATAGCGCCGAGCATGCGTTTTAAAAACATCTGACAATACATCTATATTCACATAACATAGCGTTATTTACGCATAATTAACGAGCGAAGTCATCTATGCCGCACTTTATCATTGAGCACTCAGACAACTTACATATACAGACCGAAGAACTGGTCGCAACCATTCATCAAGCTGCAATTGGCACTGCGCTATTTGATTTAACGACGGTAAAGACCCGAGCGAATAGTTTTCAACATTTTCAGCTTGGTAATGGCAAAGCTGGATTTGTCCATGTTCAAGCCCATATCATGGCGGGACGTGAAGTTGAGAAAAAGCAGTTCCTCAGTGAAACCTTACTGTTTGCTTTAGAAGATTTACTGGGCTGTGACTATCAACTCAGTGTTCACGTTTATGATTTATTGCCTGAAGTATACAGAAAGAACTGATTTAAAATATTGGCTTTCGTATAATGCCATTACAATGCATTACAAAAGTGATTTAACATGAAATTTCCTTGTCGATTAGATAAATTCGTTAGCCATATAACAGAGTTACCTCGCTCCAAAGTCAAAGCGGGTATAAAAAAACGTAATGCTATAGTGAATGGAGAACTGATCACAAAGTTTGATCACCCAATCACACAAGATGACCATGTTGAATGGCAGGGCGAGCATATAGCTTATCTAGGCTTGCGCTACTATATGTTAAACAAACCACAAGACTATATCTGTGCCAATAATGACGAAATACACGCCACTGTGTTCGATTTACTTGATGAGCCCAACTTAAAAAACTTTCATGTTGCGGGTCGTTTAGACATCGACACCACAGGTTTAGTTCTTATTACCAATGACGGCGATTGGTCACACAAAGTCACTTCTCCTAAGCAGCAGAAATTTAAAACTTATTTGGTAGAAACCCTAGAGCCTATCAGTGATGAAATGCTGTCTCAATTAGAGGAAGGTGTCATGCTACATGGTGAAAAAGATGCAACTTTACCTGCAAAAGCAGAACGCTTAGCGACTTACAGCTTAAGACTCTCTATTTGCGAAGGTAAATACCACCAAGTAAAACGCATGCTCGCAGCTGTTGGAAATAAAGTTGTTGAATTACATAGAGAAAATATTGGTGGTATCGAGTTAGATGAAACGCTTGCACCTGGTGAATACCGCGCTTTAAATGAACAGGAAGTTAAACTCATTCGCTAATAACCATATAAATATGCAGGGTTTATGAAAAAATATCACATCATAAATCCTGCATTTTCTCAATCCTCGCTTAACATCTACCCTATAATCATGATAGACATGAAAGACTAAACTAAGTTAGGAGTCCGTCGTGCTGTCAGGTATCACCTTAAGAATAAAAATAATTTTATTTACTGCGGCAATTTTCGTCTCACTTCTAGTGGTTGCAGTGTTTGGTTTACAAGCGCTTCGCCATGCAAGTGAAAGTGATAATATTGCTCGTATAAATCAACTCATGAAAAGCACGGTCAACATTGTTGAACAATTTGAGCATTATGTTGCCACAGGCGAACTAGACGAAGCGCAAGCTAAGAAGTTAGCCACCGAAATGCTTAGAGAGAATAAGTATCACGATTCAGAATATGTGTTTGTAGTAAACGAGAAACTCGACTTTATTGCCACTCCTCACGACCCCGAATTACAAGGTACCAGTTTTAACGACTTTAAAGATGCCAGTGGCCAAAGCATAGGTCAGAAAGTAAAAAGGCTGGTCGGTAATAAAACCAATCGAATTATCACCTATCATTGGGACTCTGTTCGTGAAGGGGAAGTTGTCGACCTCACGTCTGTTGTTCAAAAAACGTCTCGCTTTGGTTGGTATATTGGTACTGGCATAAGTATGAAAGAAGTCAATGAACGCTATTGGAATACCGCTCAGTGGCTTTTAGTTATCTCTCTTATCATTGCAACTGCTTTAGCCTTTGCTCTAGCTAAGTTTGGTTTAGGCCTATCTAACAAGCTGGGCGCCGAACTCGATACTGTACTTTCAATTGTGAAACGTGTATCTCGCGGCAACTTAAGCACAGACATCAATACCAACAACGCCAATGAAGAAAGCATCATTGCCGCAATGCAGTATATGCAACAGGGTCTAAAAGGCGTTGTCGATGGTATCCAACATGTGAGTACTGAGTTGCAATCACAAAGCCATGATGGTGAAGCTCGCTCAGAAGAATTAGAGCAACTTACCCGAAGTTTAAGTGAAGAAACCCAAATGGTTGCCTCCGCGATTACTGAACTGACAGCCTCGGCGCAAACTGTTGTTGAACATGCCGAGCAGGCCGCTTACTCCGTACAAGAAGCCGAGCAGCAAGGTCAAAATGCAGATAAGCAAACGTCTGAAGCGGCACAAGCAATCGCGCTATTAGAACAGCAAATCGACAGCGCTGGTAATAATATTCGTATTTTAGATGATGAAGTTAAGAATATTGCGAATGTACTGAGTGTTATTCAAAGCATTGCAGAGCAAACCAACTTATTAGCGTTAAATGCAGCCATCGAAGCAGCTAGGGCTGGTGAGCAAGGTAGAGGGTTCGCGGTTGTTGCTGACGAAGTAAGACAGTTAGCTCAAAGAACCCAATCAAGTACTGAAGAAATTCATACCATGATTGGTAATCTTCAATCTGCAACACAAGAGGCGAAAAGCTCTGTGAGCTTAAGTGTAGAAACATCTGAAAAGACTGTAAAAATGTCTAAAGATGCCAGTGATGCATTACAAATGGTTGCGAACTCTCTGGGAGCCATTTCCCAAATGAGTGACCAGATTGCCCATGCGGCCAAAGAGCAGCTCGCAGCGGGTGAAGATACCGCTCAGCGTGTAGTCACCATTTCTGATACGGCGGCACAGACTGCCAATGTATCTCACCATGCTCACAGTGCAACAGACAGCATTAAAGGTTTAACTAAAGACCTTGAGCATGAGATGGCTAAGTTTAGTTAATACACCACCAAGCTAAAACTTAAGTCATTAAAAAAGGGTCACTGTAATGTGACCCTTTTTTAGGTTTAGTGATGTTTAGCTGTTACTTTATTTCAACTCGTGTAGAACGCATAACCACTTCATCATTTAGCTCAATACCGATACCTGGCGCTTCTGATACTTTGAATACACCGTTCTTAGGCTGTGGATCTTGAATACATAACTCACGGTTCCATTTCTTAATCGCATAAGTATGGTGCTCATGAATTAAGAAGTTAGGAATAGCAGTTTCTAAATGAAGCGATGCCGCAGTGGCAACAGGACCACCACATACGTGCGCTTGAATACGCACATCAAAGATATCCGCGTAATCACACACTTTCTTCGTTTCAGTAAAACCACCACACAGACCGATGTCTGGCTGTAATACATCTACACTTTGATCTTCTAAATATGGACGGACACCCCAGCGGTTATATAAACGCTCACCACCAGCAATTGGCACTGCCACTTTATCGGCAACTTTCGCATGTAAAGAGTGGTTTAAGTAATTCACCGGCTCTTCGTAATACATACAATCGAATTCTTCTGCAATCTCACCAATTTGAATGGCTGAGGTAGCCCCTGGTAGACTATGACATTCAAAAATAATGTCCACTTCGTCACCTACCGCTTCACGGATAGCCGCCATACGCGCACGGTATAACTTCATTTCCGCGCGAGAGATAAGCTTAGTACGGTCGTAATAAGTATTACCGTCTTTGTCATACATGATAGGGTCAACTTTAACCGCGTCGTATCCTTCGGCAATTGCTTTGTGTGCAGCTTCCGCATATTCATGAGGTTGCACAAGAGCTTTGAATTCATCATCCCAGTCAAACTGTAGCTGCGACGCATAGGTGCGTAGCTCTGGGTTTACCTTACCACCAAGAAGTTGATAAACAGGCAGATTTAATGCTTTGCCTTTAATATCCCAAAGTGCGGTATCAATGGCACTCATCGCAGCGTAAACTACAGG
The DNA here is from genome assembly GCF_056158285.1 of Pseudoalteromonas sp. AWM4_233. Classification (NCBI taxonomy): domain Bacteria; kingdom Pseudomonadati; phylum Pseudomonadota; class Gammaproteobacteria; order Alteromonadales; family Pseudoalteromonadaceae; genus Pseudoalteromonas; species Pseudoalteromonas sp. AWM4_233. The sequence continues at coordinate 3,171,414 of NZ_JBSWSZ010000001.1, forward strand.
GCCACCACCTAATCCCCAGAAACTTTCACGTAGCATACGTGACCAGAGCATTTCTGTTTGAAATGGGTCATGACCAATAAGAAAAGCTTCTGCCATTTCTTTGATCATACTCGCTGCCGCACTGTGACCTAAGTCATAAGCAAGACCGGCTTCACCTACCCCACTGATACCTTCATCAGTATGAATACGAACAAAAACTGGAGTCCAAGCTGGTCTGTCTGGACAATGGATATCAAAAACTTCGACGCGAGTTACTTTCATGTTAGCTCCTATTCAGCAAAACTAGGATCAAGGCGGTACGCTTTTCTGAGCATTGCAGGCCAGGCTAACTGACCACCTGTGCTACCGCTATGAACGACATTTGCTTGATTATAAATATTGTCAATGATTGGTTGAGGCACAGGCACGGCTTTTTGGCCCGTCGCTTGAATAGCAACTTGAATTTCACAAGCGCGCTGTAAGTCATAAAAGCGCATAAAGGCATCACCCACCGTTGGACCTACGGTCAAACCACCATGGTTAACTAACAGCATATGGTTGGTAGTACCTAAATCACTCTGTAGACGCGCTTTTTCGTCTTCATTCACCGCTAAGCCTTCATAATCGTGATAAGACAGCGAGGGCAATGAGAACATAGAGTGTTGGCTTAATGGCAATAAACCACACTCAAGGCTGGCAACAGCAATGGTTTCTTTTGTATGTAGGTGGATCACACAGTGAGCGTCTTCCCTTACTTCGTGAATAGCGCTGTGAATAGTGAATCCAGCAGGATTTATTTCAAATGGCGTGTCATCTAAAATATTCCCTTGTAAGTCGACCTTCACTAAATTAGATGCTGTCACTTCATCAAAACTCAAACCAAATGCATTCACCAAGTAATGATCTGTACCGGGTAAACGCGCAGACATATGCGTATAAATTAAATCCCCCCAACGCATATGCTCAACTAGACGATAACACGCAGCCAAATCAACACGAAGTTGCCACTCTTGTTCGCTGACTTTGTCTTTTAAGTTGAGTTTTGGTAGTTCAAACATAATTTGCCTTAAAATATTAACTTGGCTCAACCAGCCAATTTAGAAGTTTAGAAGTCTAAATGACTCTTGTTCGATGTTCAATAAAATAAAAACCACCGACATGCGGTGGTTTTTTCATAATCCAATGTGGATTACTTAACTTTTGATAAATAATCAGCAATCGCTTCTAGCTCAGCGTCAGATACATTTGCAACCATCGCTTTCATTGCCATAGACATACCGTTAGCGCGCGCGCCAGATTTAATGTCTTTCATTTGGTTAAGTAGATATGTTTTGTTTTGACCATTGATTTTAGGATAAGCGTCCATGATTGGCGCTTTACCTTCAGCACCGTGACATGTTTGGCACATTTTTGCCGTGTATAACGCTTTACCGTCTGCAGCTTCTGCATTGTTTGCAAATGCAGTGAAAGCAATGCCTGCACCTAAAACCATATATTTTACTTTACTCATAATTTTCTCTTCTTGTGTGACTATATGAATTCTTTACTTGCCCCAATCACGAATTTACCAAGTTAGATCGTCTGGTATCTCATAACCTGCATATGGGTCGTCTTCATCGCTTTCTGCTGTATCGTCAGCAACATGGAAAACAATGTATTTTTCGTCAACTTCAGCGATCTTACGTGCTGGCTCGTCTTGAAGTACATAAAACTTACCTTCAAGAACACAAATTGCTAAACGCCCTTTTGATAGGGCTTGTTTAGTTTGCTCGTTCACATCCAACTCTTTTACTTTATTGTCGTAAGTAAAGTTGAATGTCACTTCACCACGAATTTCATCTTGGTTATGGTGCTCTAAAATTTGCTTAACACGAGCAACTTGCTCGCGCTCTTTTAACTCAGCTTGCTTAGCTTGATTTAGCTCTTCGGCTTTGCGCTGCTGTTCAAGCTTTGTTTGTTCAATATGCTTTTGTAAGTCAGATTGATCACTTGTCGCGCCTTTTTTCTTTTTCTTCTTTTGTGCTTTACGTTTTTCGGTTTTAGCAACTTTGGCTTTATGCTCAGTCGTTAAACCTGCTTTTAGTAATTGGTCTTGTAGAGAACCCATGCTGCAACTCCATGAAAATACAATTCCCAATATATTAACTCAGATGCACGACACGACAAAGAGAGGTGCAACTGCAATCTAACTAAAGTAAAGCAAATAAAGTGTGATTTAGCGCAAAAAATTACCAACTAATTGATAAAGCTTTAAACTTAACGCGTTTCATGCATTAACATGCTCTGCAATTTAACTTTATATTTAACTAGCCTATAAAGGTTTAGCACAATAGTTTCTTATTTGCGCTGTTTTGGGTATCAGACACCATGTCATTATTTAAATTACTGCTTTGCTCTGTCTGTACATTTTTAGTCTTATACGCCCCTCAACCTCTGTTACCTATTTTTTCTGAGCTATATGATGTTTCAATTGCAAACAGTGGCGCATTAATGACAGTGACTATGATGCCACTTGCCATCGCACCACTTTGCTACGGCGTTATGCTGAGCCAATTCAATCCGTTGTCGATTTTGCGTATCGCCTTACTGATCCTTGCTGCAAGTAACTTACTTTTTGCCTATTCAGATTACTTCTCAGGACTATTAATTTGCAGACTTATACAAGGCCTTACATTACCTGCTGCGCTAATAGGCATGACAAGTTATATCGGCACCACTTTTCAAGGTGATGCGTTACAAAGAAATATGACACTGTATATTGGTAGTTCAATTATTGGGGGATACTTAGGCAGGATGCTTGCAGCAAACTTTGCCGCATTTTGGCAGTGGCAGAACTTTTTCTACTTAGTTAGTGTGGGCTTAGTTTTCCTTGCGTTAATCATTCCTAAACAACCCAAGAAAGAAGAAAGCACTAAACAAAAAATAAAGCCCTGGCTGCATGTAGTGCATTTAAAAGACACTGTTCTTTTACGCCTATTCGTCGCAGTATTTTTCATGTTCTTTTGCTTTGCCGCATTACTGAACTTTTTACCCTTTATTGTACAAAATCAATACGGCATTACGGATAATAAAGAAATTGGTTTTATTTACACGGGCTATTTGGTCGGAGCAATTTTATCTGTATGCACACCATGGCTTAATAAGAAAATTAAAAACGCTTGGGCACTGCTGAGTCTAATTTTTATTTTATATTGTGTAAGCCACATCATGCTTACAAGTCATATATTCAGCTTATTCATTGTCAGCTTTACCCTTTTCTGTGGTTGTATGTTCGTTATACATGCAACCGCAGCGCCGTTAGCAAACAAAATTAGTACCGCACCAGCTTCGGTGACTAACGGTGCTTATGTGTCTTTTTATTACAGCGGTGGCGCACTCGGGTCATTCTTACCTGGTTTTATCTTTGAAGAATATGGCTATATAGCGTTTTTGACTTGTTTATTAGTTTGCTGCTCACTTGGGCTTATTGCATGCCTTACTAACTACAAACAAGGCACGTCTATGACCTGAGGCGCATGACCTGTGTACTCAAAAAAACGCTCTAAATCCGCTTTGTTTAACACCCAAGTCTGATCATTGAAAAACGGGTGACACTGAAATTGCTCAGCCTGCCATAGACTTGATTCTACCCATACAGTAACAACTTGTTCAGTATCGTTGAAAACCGCTAACGCTGAAACGCAGCCCGGTTTAACACCTAGGTATTTAGCTAACCGTTGAGATGATGCAAATCCCAATCGCGATAATTTTTGCTGTTTAGACAGGGCTTTTAAATCTACCTGATAATCTGCAGGCACCAACAATAGGAAATGTCGCTTACCGTAGTTATCTCGTAAAAATAGATTTTTTATCCTTACACCAACCCGGTTGAGATTAAGTTCATCTGCATCTTGGCACGTGTGTAAAGGCGGGTGTTGATATTTTTCTGCATTGAGGTTCAATTGTTTAAATAAGCTCTCTAACTCAAATAGCTTATTAACTTCTGTAACTTCAGTCACGACACTGACCTCTTAATTGCACCTTACGCTCTTTCCAATACACTTCTTTAATATCGTAACCTTGCTGGCAATAATCTTGCTCGTCTAAAGCCGTTTTTAGAAGCTGTACCGCACGCTCTTCTAGAGCTAATTTTAATGCTGGCGAGTCTTCAATATGCTCTTCATTTAGAAACATCTTAAACTCACTGCGTGAGATCTCTTTTCGTGTATCTAACTTCACCCGAGCTTGTTTCTCAACGGTTACGATGAAGGCGAATAATTTTGAACCATTATCAGCCAGACGTGTGTGTAATGTTTGATCTGCAACTTTAAAAGGCTCATCAGGCTTTGAAATACATCCAGACAAAAGAACCACCATAAGTGTAAAAAGAAAAGGGAGTTTCAACATAGTTAACAAACCAGCACTCTTATTATTTTGACAATCAGTGTAACAAAGCACGCAAAAACTTTGGGATTTTTTTAACCTTAGTATTGACGGAGAAATAAAAAAAATATAAATTTCTGAGCGTATCCAGTCTGGAATGTGGGGCTATAGCTCAGCTGGGAGAGCGCCTGCCTTGCACGCAGGAGGTCAGCAGTTCGATCCTGCTTAGCTCCACCACTTTCCACCTTTCATTATTTCTTCATTTTAAGTACATATTCTCCTAATCAGGTCTATGTTTAACTAAATGACTTTGTCGTTTTATGCTGGTTAGCACAGAACTGCCTTAAGTCATAAAAATCATCTGACAATTACTTTATAAATCTTTATATATTTGTTTTATAACGCTCCTTTTAAAAATTTTTTATGTTTAGGAGTGGTATTACATTAACCAGAAAGTCATATTAACGTATGTCTATATGATAGGAGAGTGCATGTCAGCTATTTATATTGCTGGAATTGCCATTTTTTCAGTCTTTGCGCAATGGTTAGCTTGGATATTTAAAGTTCCTGCTATTCTATTTCTTTTATTAGTTGGCTTATTACTTGGTCCAGTTACTGGTCAACTCGACCCAGATCTTTTACTGGGTGATTTACTCTTCCCCGTCGTGTCTTTATCCGTTGCTATTATTCTTTTTGAAGGCGCACTGACCTTACATTTTCGAGAATTAAAAGGTATAGGTAAAATTGTTCGTAACCTCTGCTCAATTGGTATGCTCGCGACCTTTATCATTATTGCTTTTGCTGGTTATTATATTTTACAGCTAGATTGGCGTGTCGCGGCTATTTTAGGCGCAGTGCTGGTTGTAACAGGCCCAACAGTCATTGCACCTATGCTTAATGCCATGCGACCAAACCAAGACATAGACCGTGTATTGAGGTGGGAAGGCATAGTGATCGATCCTATCGGCGCATTATTCGCAGTATTAGTCTTTGAAGCAGTCAGTCTAGTTGGCAGTGGCGAGGTATTTGGCCACACCATGTGGGCCTTATTCTCTACACTCGGGGTTGGACTAGGGATAGGCATAATCAGTGGTTGGCTCACTACTTTATTGATCAGAAAAGAGTGGCTGCCTTACGAATTACATAAGTTTGGTATTTTAGCGCTCGTACTTTTCAGTTTTACACTTTCAAACCATTTAAGCCATGAGTCAGGCTTATTGGCAGTGACAGTGTTTGGTATTTGGCTGGGCAACCAAGACGATTTGGAAATTGACTCTGTATTAGAGTTTAAAGAAGACTTATCCATGATCTTAATCTCTAGTCTATTTATTCTCTTGGCAGCAAGACTAGAAGTTAGCGATATAATGTTACTTGGTTTGAATACCGTGATCTTTATCGCTATCGTGCTTTTCGTTGCCCGCCCTATTTGTATTGCAGTATCAACGTTTAATTCTGATTTATCATTTAAATCTCGGTTGCTGTTATCATGGATTGCTCCACGAGGGATAGTTGCCGCTGCAGTAGGCTCTGTTTTTGCGTTAAGTATGATTGAAAAAGGTATTCCAGATGCCGAAAAAATCGTGCCGCTGATCTTCACTGTCATCATAGTCACCGTGGTACTTCAAAGCTTAACTGCCACCCCTTTCGCTAAGTTTTTAGGTGTCCGACAACCGAGTCCCAATACTCTGCTGATAATTGGCGCTAATCATGTTGCTCGTGCGATTGCTAAGGGTTTACAAGACCAAAATATCAGCGTGCATTTATCAGACCCGGCTTGGGAAAACTGTAAAATGGCACGTATGGACGGCCTTCAATGCTATTATGGCAACCCACAATCCGAGCATGCTGAACGCTATTTACCCATGACGCAACTCAATAAGGTACTAGCTCTTTCTCCTAACCGTCATCATAATGCGCTAGGTGTACAGTATTTTTCTCATTTATTGAATGAACAGAGTGTATTTTCACTGCGCTCTTCAACCAACCATGCAAAAGCAAACAAAGACAGTGCGACTTTTTTATCTCGCCAAATTTTATTTGGTGAACAAGGTAGCTTTGCCAAACTCAGTAGCCTGATCTCAAAAGGTGGCAAGATAAGCGCAACTAAGCTCACAGAAGAATTCGATTGGCAAAAATATCAAGAGGTAAATAAAGAGGCTCTGCCCCTATTCATTATCGAAGAAAATGCCAAAGATGATGAACAAATTGAAATTCGCCCGTTTGTGAGTGAACAAAAGTATGTGCCAAAAGAGGGGGATAAAATTGTTGCCCTGCAGCCACCCAAAATGAGTGTACTGAAAGATTCATACTTGCAAAATGAATCTGAGGCTGTGAGTTAACAGTAAATTGAGTCTGGTTACCAATTTTACATTGGTAACCTTGCCCTGCGAACCACGCTCGCAGGCATCTTTCTGGCAAGATCTGCCAATGCCACTTCTATCTGTTTGTGAACTTTTTTATCGGCTACTACTGAATGAAATAACCATCGATACGCGTCTTCGTAATCTCTTGGGCTACCATGACCTTCATTGAATAAGCGCACTAAACGCATTTGCGCTTTTAAATCACCTTGCGCTGCAGCTTCACGCAAATATGTAATGGCCATTGCCTTATCAGCTTGTACAAGCTGTCCCACATCGTAATATCTGCCTAATTGCTCCAGCGCTGAGGCTAAGCCCTGCTCTGCAGCTTGTTTCATATAATATAGGCCAAGCTCAACGTCGCGCTCTACACACACTGCATAGGCCAGCATGTCACCATACAAAAATTGATATGAGGGCAACGCCATGGTTTCTGCACGCGCTTCGATATCTTGCACGAGCTGACACTCATCGTCTTTGACTCGTTTTAAATGCTGGTTCTTTTTAATTAACTCAATTAATTCAGCTTGGGTATAAAGCGGCACGGCTTTTAACTCTTCCGGCTGTGCGAAAGAGAATTGACTGATACTGGCTAATAGTAAGCCGATTAAATGACGCTTTTGAAACATAAACACTCACCCACATAAATGACGCTCAGATCATTCAATAAATATACCAAAGTTAAACAGCACGAAAAGATCCAGGCACAAAAAAAGCTGCCGAAGCAGCTTTTTTTAAACAAGATTGAATTACGCACCAAATGGGTTACGAACAATCATTGTTTCGATACGGTCAGGACCTGTAGAGATGATATCTACTGGTACGCCTGTGATTTCTTCGATACGCTTGATGTAGTTGATAGCCGCTTCAGGAAGCTGCTCTACTGACGTTGCACCGAATGTATTTTCAGACCAACCTGGCATTTCTTCGTAAACAGGAGTTACTTTCTCATAGCCTTCAGCTGCAAGTGGTGTAACGTTTGTTACTGTGCCATCTTCTAACTGGTAACCAGTACAGATCTTGATTGTTTCAACACCATCAAGTACGTCTAGTTTAGTTAAACAGAAGCCTGAAATTGAGTTAATCTGTACAGCGCGACGCATTGCAACAGCATCAAACCAACCAGTACGACGTAAACGACCTGTAGTCGCGCCGAACTCATGACCTTTGTCACCTAAGTGCTTACCTACTGGATCTTGCTTATCAAGACCATCGTAAAGCTCTGTAGGGAAAGGACCTGAACCTACACGCGTCGTGTAAGCTTTAACGATACCAAGTACGTAATCTAGGTTAAGTGGACCGAAACCTGCACCCGTCGCAACACCACCAGCTGTTGTGTTTGACGACGTTACATATGGGTATGTACCGTGGTCGATATCAAGAAGTGTACCTTGAGCACCTTCAAATAAGATGTTGTCGCCAGCTTCACGCGTTTGGTCAAGTAGCTCAGTTACATCTACAACCATTGCTTTTAGGATATCAGCAACAGCCATTGCATCGTCATAAGTCTTCTGGAAGTCAACTGGGTCTACTTTGTAGTAGTTAACTAATGTGAAGTTATGGTACTCAAGAATTTCTTTAAGTTTTGCAGCAAACTGCTCTGGGTTGAATAGATCACCAACACGAAGACCGCGGCGAGCCACTTTATCTTCATAGGCAGGACCGATACCACGACCAGTTGTACCAATCGCTTTTTCACCACGCGCTAGCTCACGCGCTTGGTCTAATGCTACGTGGTAAGGCAAGATCAGAGGACATGCTTCACTGATAAGTAGACGTTCACGAACTGGTACGCCACGCTCTTCAAGCATACCCACTTCTTTCATTAACGCGTCAGGTGCTAATACAACACCATTACCAATTACACACTTAACGTTGTCACGTAAAATACCTGACGGGATTAAGTGTAGAACTGTTTTCTCACCATTGATCACCAAAGTATGACCCGCGTTGTGGCCACCTTGATAACGCACAACAAGAGAAGCTTTATCTGTTAGTAGATCAACTACTTTACCTTTACCTTCGTCACCCCATTGGGTGCCTAGTACAACGACGTTTTTACCCATTGCAATATCACTTAGAAAAAATTAGGCGAGGATTTTACCAGAAAATGACAACGAAGATAACCGTAAAAGTGGTATTTTTTCTGTACTGTGAGCGCGAATAAAACAATGTTTTGAAATGCAACAAAAAAGCCCTGAAAAAATCAGGGCTTTTAATTAAGAAATACGAGCGCTATTTAATTACTTCGCGCCTTTCGCATCCTTCATATAGTCAAAGAACTCGCTGTCTGGTGACAGCACCATAACATCGCCTTTGTTATTGAAGGTTTTCTTATATGCTTCTAAAGAACGAACGAAACCGAAGAATTCCGCGTCTTTATTATATGCATCAGCGTAGATCTTAGCCGCTGTTGCATCGCCTTCACCTCGTACGCTTCGCGCATTACGCTCAGCATCAGCAAGCATAACCGTCACACGACGATCCACTTCTGCACGAATTGTTTCAGCTTTCTCTTGACCTTCAGAGCGGTGCTCTTTAGCTACCGCAGTACGCTCAGCACGCATACGACGGAAGATTGACTCACTGACTTCATTAGGTAGATTGATTTGTTTTACACGAACGTCTAAAACTTCTATACCTAGCTCAGTTGCACTCTCAGATGCTTGTACCAAGGCTTCTGCCATTAACTCACTACGCTCACCAGAAACAATCTCTTTGATTGTACGGTTACCAAAGTTAGTTCTCAGACCATTATTCACTTTTTGCTTAAGTAGCGTTTCAGCATATTGCTTATCACCACGCGCACGCAGGTAGTAAGCACTGAAATCGTTCACTCGCCATTTAACAAATGAGTCAACAATTAAGTCTTTTTTCTCACTCGTTACGAAACGATCTGGTGCACCGTCAAGCGTTTGAATGCGCGCATCAAGCTGCTTTACTTGGCTAAAGAAAGGTACTTTGAAATGAAGACCTGGGCCGTACACAACCGCATTGTCTTCACTGTCTTTTTGCACCTTACTGAATAGTAAAACAATCGCACGTTGACCTTCTTTAACAACAAACACCGATGAAAATGACATCAACACGGCAACAATTAAGAGGATAGAACTAAAATTTCTCATAACGCTTATCTCCCACTGTTGTTATATCTGTCATTTGAAAAACGATCTCTAGCGCTATTCACAGTACTGTTATTACGTGATTGCTGGCCTAAAGTTTGGCGTAATTGATTTAGGTCGTTCGCGTTTGGTAGTGTCATGGTGCCTTGTTGACCACTGCGCTGCATGATCTTATCAAGTGGTAAATACATCATGTTGTTACCACCTTTCACATCAACCAACACTTTACTACTGCTACCTAATACTTCTTCCATCATATCGATGTAAAGACGCTGACGAGTTACTTCTTTCGCCGCTTGATACTCAGGTAAAAGTTGCTCGAATCGTGCGACTTCACCCTGTGCTTCAAGAATAATACGCTCTTTGTAACCTTCAGCTTCTTGTGTCATACGAGTAACCTGACCACGTGCACGCGGCTCGATTTCTCTTTCGTATGCTTCTGCTTCACGAATGAAACGTTCTTCATCTTCTTGTGCAGCAATCGCATCATCAAACGCATCTTTTACTTCAGCTGGCGGACGAGAGTCTTTAAAGTTCACGTCAGTGACGATTAAACCAAGGTTATATGGTTCAATAATCTTATTTAACTCATCCCATGTACGTTGACGAACCACTTCACGACCCGTTGTTAATACTTGGTCCATGCGTGAATGACCAACAACATAACGAAGTGCACTATCAAGCGCTTGCTGTAAGCTGTGATCTGCATCTGTCACGCTAAAGCGATATAGTGTTGGGTCTACAACACGATACTGAACTTCAAATTCAACACTTACTACGTTTTCGTCTTCAGTCAGCATGAAACCTGACGCCGATAACGAACGAACTGCTTCGATGTCGATTGGGATCACTTGTTCAATAAACGTAGCCTTCCAACGTAAGCCTGGCTCAGCGATTCGGTCGAATTTACCAAACTGTAATACAATGCCTCGCTCGGCTTCTTTCACGGTATAAATACCACTTAGAGCCCAAACAACGATAGCAATTAGCAATACAAAGGTAATACCTGCACCGCCTAAACCACCGTTACTACCACCAGGTTTGCCGCCAAAAATACCGCCAAACTTATCGCCGAATTTACGGAATACTTCGTCAAGATCGGGTGGGCCTTGATCTTTACCACCGCGGTTTTTCCACGGATCGTTATCATTGCCATTCTTACCCGGCTCATTCCAGGCCATAGCTATACTCCATTGTTATCTAAAATGAATTAAGTTAAATCTAACAAATATCTCGCATGACTTATATCTTTATGCGAAGAAAATCGTAACAGTCTTTGTTTAATCTGAAACGATGAACTGCTCGATATTTGCACCTTGTTCTTTTTTCAATCTTTCCCAATCAACTTGTGGGATACGTACATCAAGCAGCCAATTGCCTTGCTCATCATAGTTTTCTTGTTTAACGCCGTTTAAATTAAACAGCGCTCCACGTAATTTACCTGACGCAGGTGGTACGCAAAGTGTGTAGGCAAACACTTTCTTTGCCAGTAGCTTAGAGATAGCCTCTAGTAGTAATTCTGTGCCCTCGCCAGTTTGCGCAGACAACCACACTCGAATTGGCACACCTTCGTCGTTAAAATCAATTCTTGGCTTAACATCTTCTAAGAGATCAATCTTGTTATAGACTAAAAGCTGAGGAATTTCATCTGCTTCAATCTCTTTAAGAACCGATTGTACCTCTTCTATGTTCTCTTTTCTTCTATTGTCAGCAACATCGATCACATGCAATTGTAGATCTGCCTCACGGGTTTCTGTCAGTGTCGCTTTAAACGCAGCGACTAAATCGTGAGGTAAATGTCTTATGAACCCTACAGTATCAGCAAAAATGACAGGGCCAATGTCGTCTATTTCTAACTTTCTAAGCGTTGGGTCAAGTGTTGCAAAGAGCTGATCTGCAGCATAAACCTCAGCATCAGTAACAAAATTAAATAAGCTAGACTTACCCGCATTGGTGTAACCCACTAACGACACAGTAGGCACTTCATTTCGACTACGCGCACGTCTGCCCTGCTCTCGAACCGTGGCGACTTTCTCAAGCCTTTTACGTATACTTTTTATACGCTCTCTTAATAAGCGGCGATCGGTTTCAAGCTGAGTTTCACCTGGCCCCCGCAAGCCAATCCCGCCTTTTTGTCGTTCTAAGTGGGTCCAACCACGGATCAGGCGCGTTGAGATATGCCTTAGCTGGGCGAGCTCAACCTGTAGCTTACCTTCGTGAGTACGTGCTCGCTGAGCAAAAATATCTAAAATCAGCGTCGTTCTGTCTAATACACGACACTTACAGATACTCTCTAGGTTTCTTTCTTGAGAGGGGCTGAGTTGGTGATTAAAGATGATGACATCTGCATTGTGGATTTTGACAATCTCAGCGATTTCTTCTGCTTTACCAGTTCCGACAAACAGTTTGGCATGTGGTGCTTGGCGACTGCCTTGCACAACCGCCAAACTTCTAACACCAGCAGAAGATACCAACATTTCTAACTCTCTGAGATCTTCTCGATCTCCTTCGTTTTGAAAGTCGATATGAACTAAGATTGCCTGTTCGCCGGCTTCATAACGGTCAAACAAGCATTACGCTCCTAAAAAATTAATAATTACCTTCTTCGCTACCAGAATTCTCTGAGTTATCACCGCCTTGTGCAGATTGGAAATTTACTGCTCTAGCTGGCACAACTGTTGAGATAGCGTGTTTGTAAACCATTTGGTTCACTGTATTTTCAAGTAAGATTACGAATTGATCGAATGATTGGATCTTACCTTGTAATTTGATGCCGTTAACTAAAAAAATTGAAACAGGAATGCGTTCACGACGTAGTACATTCAAAAATGGGTCTTGTAAAGATTGGCCTTTTGCCATTGTCTTATCCTTCGTTTTAGGTGTTATTATATTTTCTTTGTTGAGAAAACTCGAACAGCTTGATTTATCAACTACTAATAGCTTAGCGAAGTTAGAACACGTTGCAAGTTTTCTTGCGCATCAGTCTCTAACCAAGTCACATTTGGCCATCCCCTCAACCAAGTTAATTGTCGCTTTGCGAGCTGTCTCGTCGCCGCGACTCCTTTAAATAACATTTCATCGTGATCGTATTCGCCGGCTAAGTGTTCCCACATTTGTCGATATCCAACACAACGTATCGACGGTAAATCTAAATGTAGGTCTTCTCGCTGATATAGGGCCAAAACTTCATTTTTAAACCCCTGATCTAACATTATTTTAAATCTTTTTTCGATTCTGTCATGTAAGACTTTACGGTCAGAAGGGGCGATAGCGAATTGATGAAACGTATAAGGTAACTCTGACTGCTTTTGTTGTTGCAACTCTGTCATGGTTTTACCTGTTAAACGATACACCTCTAATGCACGATTAATTCGCTGAGAATCATTTTCGCTGATCTTCGCTGCGGCTTCTGGGTCAACTTCAGCTAAAAGTCCATGAAGTGCAGGCCAACCAAACTCATTGGCTTCTTTTTCTAACTGGGCACGAACTTTGTCATCTGCTTCAGGCAAAGGTGATAGGCCTTCTATTAACCCCTTAAAATACATCATGGTGCCGCCGACTAAAATGGGCACTTTACCTTTCGCGTGCAGTGCATCGATACATTCAATGGCATCACGTCTAAATTCTGCAACCGAGTAACTCTCTTTGGGATCGATCAGATCAATCAATTTATGAGGCGCTTGCGCTAGTTCTTCCGCATTGGGTTTCGCGGTACCTATATCCATCCCTTTATACACGAGCGCAGAATCGACACTGATAATTTCTGTGTCTAAATGCTGACATAACTCAATTGCCAATGCTGTTTTACCAGCGGCGGTTGGCCCCATAAGGGTAATGACAGGTAACTTACTCACTGTGCGCCTTGTTCTAAAATTGTTTTAAACATATTACTGTCTAGTTTAACTGCTTTTGACTGTATTGCTGAAAGACATTGTGTATTGTTTTGTATTTTTATTTGTAAATTCGCAAAGCTATCACTGGCAAAATAACTACTTGGCGTTTGCTCATATAACCACTCAAGCCAATGATGAATATCGCTGAACCCTTTTTTACTACAATCTAACGTACGATTAATTAACTCAGCCACATCTATGCTATACACATTGATAGGCAGTTTTTTAACCATAATGTATTTTTCAAAAAACTGAATATCAAAGCCGAGTAGAGTCAACCAAGATTGGTTTTTCTCAAGCGCTAGCTTATTTACAGAGTCTAAATTTACGCGAACAGGTAACAATAAAGCCTTACCTGTCAATGCCGCATCTTGCTCAATATCAGCTAGCCATAAAGGTAACAAAGCATACTTATAATGACTTAACAGAATATGATTTTGCTTTTTAACAAACAGCATCCCCTCAGCCAAAGGCATCATGTCGACTTCTGTACCAACTGTATTTGCTACATTGTCTTCGAGTGAAGAAAACTCTGAAGATGCCGGTGTTTGAGCTTGCGGTGTCAGTGCTTGATAAAACTCATTGGCATTATATTGATGCTGAGTTTGCTCAGTCGTATTCTGGTTTACAGTTGCACGCCCCCCTGAGTATGAAGATGAGTTCGCCCTACTACTTTGCCCGGCACTTGATGAAAATTGGCTAGGTTTGGGCGTAAAATCAAACCCTGAAGGGACTGATACAAGAGGCTCAGATGCGGAGGTCAGCTCTGAGCGATAGTTCTGCTGCTGAGCATCTTCGACATAATCTGGTTGTGTCTCTGCACTCAAGCTACTTTGCTCTGGCATAAATACCGCTTGTTTCAATGCTTGCACAATAAAATCATGAACTAAACGCGCTTGATGAAAGCGCACTTCATGCTTGGCCGGATGCACATTAACATCAACTTGTCTTGGGTCCAATTCGAGATAAATCACAAAGCCGGGCAATTCTATTTGCCCCATCTGCTCTTCAAATGCTTGGCGTATTGCATGCAAAATAAGTTTATCTCGCATCATACGACCATTTACATAGGTATATTGTGAGTTGCCATTATCTCCACACGGTAATACCCAACCGTATAATTTTAGCCCTTCAGCGCCAGATTCGATATATGCTGCGTCGGTTGCAAACGCTTTACCCGCCACTTGTGCTACTCTGTCGGTACCCTGCTCTGGCGTTCGAGCACGATATTGACGAACCACTTTCTTATTGTGAGTCAGGGTAATTGCCACATCAAAACGGCTTAACGCAATGCGCTTCACCAGCTCATCAATATGGCTAAATTCGGTTTTTTCGGTACGTAAAAACTTACGTCGAGCTGGGGTGTTAAAAAATAAATCTTTAACTTCAATCGTGGTGCCATTGGGGTGAGCAGTCGGCTGTACTTGCACGGCCATGTCTCTTCCCTCAGCAAATGCCTGCCAAGCTGTTTCTTGCTCTGCGGGCTTTGAACTTAAAGTAAGACGCGATACCGAGCTGATTGATGCCAAAGCTTCACCACGAAACCCCAAAGATGAGATGCATTCGAGATCATCTAAACTTTTCAATTTGCTGGTCGCATGACGAGAGAGTGCCAAAGTGAGTTCATCTTTGACAATACCGCGACCATTATCACGAATGCGGATCAGTTTATGACCGCCGCGTTCAATATCGATAGTGATGCGGTTTGCTCCTGCATCAATACTATTTTCGACTAACTCTTTAACAACAGAAGCAGGCCTTTCAACCACTTCACCCGCAGCAATTTGGTTTGCTAAACGGGCTGGTAAAATTTCAATGCTCATGCTCATCTACACTTTAGGGATTTTTAATACCTGGCCTATATACAAGGTATTTTTACTCAGTTTATTGGCTTTTTTCAGCGCCGATACCGTGGTGCCGTAACGCTGTGCTAATAAACTTAATGACTCGCCACGCTTCACCTTATGCTGCATAGGCTTATTTTCTTTCAAGCGAGCAAATAATGAATCATCAGGTGGGTTCTTTTGGTAGTGAGCACGAATAGCTTTAAAAACTGCACGAGCAAGTCGTTCTTGGTGACGTGCCGTTTTAAGCATTTTTTCTTCTTTTGGATTTGAGATAAACCCTGTTTCAACTAATATAGACGGTATATCAGGTGACTTTAGAACTCCAAAATTAGCAGACTGAGGCGTTTTCTTATGCAATTTAGAGACTTTCTTCAACTCTCTTACGACTTCTTCGGCAACGGTAAAACCCGTCTTCATTGAGTGGTCCATCGACATATCTAATAAGGCTTTTGCTAGATAGCGCTCATTTGCCGTGTCTTTAATTAAATCAGCCGCACCACCTAGTAATTGAGAATGCTTTTCTCGGTCTTCTAGCCATTTACCTGTTTCTGACTGCGCGCGTCGTAGCGATAATACCCATACTGAGGTGCCGTTAGGTTCTGGTCGAGTAAATGCATCAGCATGAATAGACACAAAAAAGTCAGCGCGTTTTTGCCTTGCTTTTGAAGTACGCGTATTGAGCTTTAGAAAGTAATCACCTGTGCGAGTGAGCCTTGCTTGCATGCCTGGCTCTGCATCAATCATTCTCGCCAGTCGTTTAGCAATCGGAAGCGTTATATTTTTTTCATAGGTCCCAGAAGGACCAATCGAACCAGGATCTTCACCACCGTGACCGGCATCAATCGCAACAATAATGTCTCGATCAGTCACCCGTTCTCGTTTTTTCTTAGTATCGTTCGCTTCTAGGCTTTTTTGCTTGCCATATAAATCTATCACTAATCGATCTTTATAAGGCCCTGTAGGTGCCAAAGCAAAAATAACAGGTCGAGCAGTACGCGTTAAATCGAACACTAGGCGGGTACTTTTCGCACTTTTTGGTTTGCTGTAACGCAGCTTAGATAACACACGGTGCTCTTTAGGAATTGCCGGCAGCTTGTTATGCTTTTTTGTATTTTCTAAATCAACCACTAAACGAAGCGGGTTCTTTAGCATAAAGTAGCTAAATTCGGGTTTGGCAGACATATCAAGCACAACGCGGGTACTCTCAGGTGAAGGCCACACCCGAACCCCTTCAATGCTATTTTTTGCCCATGCTGATACACTCAGTAACAGGCAAAAGATGAGACTTAACTGTATTATTTTAATTATTCTTAGACTGTTCATCGTTTTGTAGTGTGTTTAGTATCGCAATACCTCGTTCAGACTCAGTTTCAATACTGATCTGTCTTTGCTCCCCTTGGTACTGCATAGTAATATTTAAATCGGGAGTTGGAATAAACCCATGCCCCTTTTCAGGCCATTCAATCACGCAAATCGCTGTCGGTGCAAAATAATCTCGGATCCCCATATACTCTAACTCTTCAGGGTCGCCCAAGCGATACAAGTCAAAATGATATACCGAACAATTCGATAATTCATAAGGCTCAACTAGGGTATAGGTTGGACTCTTAACCTTACCAGTATGACCTAAGCCCTGCACAATGCCGCGTGTTAAAGTGGTTTTTCCTGCCCCGAGATCACCATGTAAAAAAATCACCGCGCCTTGTTGAACAACCTGAGCAAGCCTGCCACCCATATTCACGGTTGCAGTTTCATCCTCTAACAATAAAGTAAACGTATTACGCATGTTTATCCTAATAAACGTCGAATATAAACGAATAAATCACTGGCTAGTAACCCCTTTTTACCATCTTTAGCAGCTATCTGCGCTGCGAATCCGTGAATATACACCGCGAGTTGTGCAGCGGTGTTTTGGGCTAACCCTTGTGCAATTAAAGCAGCAATCATACCAGATAAAACATCTCCCATCCCAGCACTGGCCATTGCAGGCGTTCCTGAGCGGTTAATTGCTGTGCAATTGCCATCATACATCAAACTGCCTGGCCCCTTTAATACCACTGAAGCCATATATTCTTCATGGAGTAATTTCGCCACTTCGAAGCGAGCAGACATACTGTAATGCTCACCTAATAATCGCCTAGCCTCTCCTTCATGGGGTGTAATGACGCACCTTGGTAATTTTTTTGGTCGCTTTGCTAATAAGTTTAAGCCATCGGCATCTAAGACTATTTCACCATCAAACTCTATGGCAGTATCAAACAGCTCCTTTGCCCAACTAGATTGTCCAAGTCCTGGCCCTATCACTAAGACATCGGCTTTATCCATAAGTGCCAATAAATCAGCTTTATTTTCAAGACCATGAACCATAAGCTCATAGCGCCCTTGTAATACCATGGCAACATTATCTGGATGCGTTGCGACACTGACAAGGCCTGCCCCCGTTCGTAAACAGGCCTCTGCCGCCAGCCGTATGGCACCGGCCATCCCTTTTCCACCACCAATTAATAACACATGACCACATTGGTTTTTGTATGTGTCTATTGCTCTTGCAGGACTGTTCGCAAGATGTTCATGTTGATTGAGGTAAGTGGCACTCGGCTTAACAAGCGTTGCAAACGCTTCTGCAACTCCCAATTCAGCTAAATAAAGTCGACCACAATGCGCCGTCGCTTTACCCGTTAATAAGCCTTGCTTTAAAGCGATAAAAGTCAGTGTGACATCTGCTTTAAAGGCGCCATTAGCAACTTCTGATGAATTGGCATTGACACCGCTGGGGACATCTATGCTTAATTTGATTGCAGTGCTTTTTTTACATTGAGCAAAAATAGAAATAAGCGGAGCACTAAGCCCACCTTTAAACCCAGTACCAAATATGCCATCAACAATCACATCAAACGTTTGTTGCTGAGGCCAACCTGCACTGAATTCAACTTCACATAATTTAGCGTGCTGGTAGGCTTTTAACGCATCACCTTGCAATAAACTAGTCGGAAACACACTGTAAACGACAACCTGTCGGCCAGTTTGTTGTAAATGCGCGGCCAACAAGTAGGCGTCTCCCGCATTATTGCCTTTTCCAGCCAAGATCAAGATTCGTTCAGCATCAACAAACTCGACGTCAAACAAACTGAATAATGCCTCACCAGCTCGTTGCATTAACTGCCATAAAGAAACTCCCATTTTTTGCGCAGTTTGTGCTTCATACGCTTGTACCTGTTGGGCGAGGTATGCGTATTGTGGTAAATTAGCGGTGTATTTAGCTTCCAAGATTATGATTCCGTGACTGCCACTAAGATTAATTATATTGAACTTGCTGCAAAAATTAAGCAATGGGGTAAAGAATTTGGCTTTGCCGAGGTTGGGATCACTGACATTGATCTGAGAGAACACGAAGCTCAACTGCAGCGCTGGTTAGATAATGGCTATCATGGCGAAATGAGTTACATGGCCGCCCATGGAATGAAACGGGCAAGACCCGCTGAACTTGTCCCGGGCACTCAGCGGATCATCAGTGTAAAAATGAATTATCTGCCACCTGAAGCGAGCTTTGCAAAGGCGCTTGGAAATAAAGAAACCGCCTATATTAGCCGCTATGCGTTAGGTCGTGATTACCATAAAGTGATCCGTAATAAACTGAAGAAGCTTGGACAAAAAATTGAACAGGAAGTTGGACAGTTTGGCTTTCGCCCTTTTGTTGATTCAGCGCCAGTATTAGAACGCCAACTCGCAGAAAAAGCAGGCCTTGGATGGCGTGGTAAAAACAGCTTGTTAATCAATAAACAAGCTGGTTCATGGTTTTTTTTAGGAGAGTTATTTGTCGACTTACCCCTTCCTATTGATGAACCAAACAAAGAAGAAGGCTGTGGAAAATGTACCGCCTGTATAACATTATGCCCTACTGGTGCCATTGTTGAACCTTATGTTGTTGATGCTAGAAAGTGTATTTCGTATTTAACCATCGAGTTGCAGGGCCCCATTCCTGAGGAGTATCGCACTCTACTGGGCAATCGCGTATATGGGTGCGATGATTGTCAGCTGGTTTGCCCATGGAATCGTTTTGGACAACTCACCCAAGAGGATGATTTTGCACCTCGAAAGAACCTCAAAGATCAAGAATTACTGACGCTATTTAGTTGGACAGAAGATACATTTCTAAAAAATACTGAAGGTAGCCCAATTCGTCGGATTGGTTTCGAACGCTGGCAAAGGAACCTAGCTGTTGGGCTCGGAAATGCACCATTTAATCAAACCATCGTGGACGCATTAGAAAGTGCCTTTCATCAAAGTAGTGATTTGGTTAAAGAGCACATTGAATGGGCTTTAGAGAAACAAAGGCAAAAACAGTGTGATGAAGATAGAAAGCAATCGCGCTTGATCCGCATTATTGAAAAGGGATTGCCACGCGATGCTTAATACCAATCCTCAATCATTTTGAGGATTGGTATAACAAATAGTAGTTGCCCCTACTATTTTTTATTAATTAACGATAGATCCGCTTCGATTTCAGCAAAAGCAGTTCTAACTCTCGTGATAGACTCTTCACGCGCAACAGAGTTTTGGATTGCCTCATCAACATTAGTGAAGATAAATACTTCTTGGTCTTCATCTAAGCCCATAGTCGGTATCCTGCTTTCAAACTGCTCTTGCAGTGAGCGGAATACCTCTTCATTGTGCTTACGATTATCATCCAGTAACGACATTAACCCAGTAAACTTACTGTGTACCATAGAGATGACTTCTGAGAGGTTTTGCTGCTGCTCTTGTAACTCTCTGCGTGTCAAAATTGACAACAATTGCTGCTCAGTCACACTCACGATAAAGCAAATATGATCGCGAATACGACCATGCTTTTCTTCATCGTCTTCAGGCATATTCAAAATCAATAGGCTAAGATTTTCGTAATTTACCAGAATACGGTTTTGGAACTCATGTAAACGGCCTTTTGATTTGAGGATCTCGAAAAGTTCCAGCACAATCGGAGAACATAGACCTGATGACGCAAAATGCTGCCTATCGTCGTCAATTCTTAACTCCATATTGCAATTCAAACCAAAACTTGAAAGACAACTGATCAAGGCTTGTGCTAATTCAGAGACATCGTCTATTTGACCGATTTGCTCGATGTAATTAACAATTTGCCCCATTTCACTACTAGTCGCCATGGCGCTAAATGCAGTGCTTGTTGCATCTTCAACTTGTTGTTCCAGACTTTCTTTTTCAAGTAAAATCTGACCCAAATTACTGAGTTTGCTTTTTAATTCTCCATGAGCAAAAGGCTTAACAATATAGTCTTCGGCACCTACGGAATAACCTTCCATACGCTCTTCAACTGAACCTCGAGCAGACACAAACATAACGACAATATCTTTAGTGGCTGGGTTTGCTTTTATTTGACGGCATACTTCATAGCCATCCATACCCGGCATACTTACATCAAGTAAAACGACTTGAGGGGAAAACGACTCCAGCACTTCTAAACATTCCGGTCCGCTTTCTGCAGTCACCAATTGTAAGTCCAAGTCTTCTAAGATTTCTTCTATGATCTCTAAATTAAACGGCTCGTCATCAACAGCTAAAATTCTTTGCAATGCCATGATCTATTCCTTTTCTTGATACCTATAGAATAGTTATAGTCTTGGTTTAACAAGTTTGCTAAACCATTAATTCGTTTTGTTTCTTTAATGGTAACTCAATCATCACAGTTGCACCGCCATTATTATTGTTCTTAGCGCAAATATAACCCTTATGTAGTAGTATAAACTCCTTACAAATGGCTAAACCGAGCCCAGTTCCACCTGCACCACTATTGGTTTTACTACTTTGCACAAACTTAGAAAAGACCTGCTCTAGCTCGTCTTCAGGAATACCGACACCACTGTCACTGATTGCAATATTGACCTTTTCTTCAACTAAGGTAATCGCAACACCTATCTCACTGTCTTTCGTGCTAAATTTAAGTGCGTTTCCTAGCAGGTTTCGCATCACCTGATTAAGTTGTTCTTGGTCACAAAACAGTGGCAATTTATCTACTGGAGAATTGACTCGAATTTGAATATTCTTCTCCATTGCAGAGCCAGCGACATCTTCGATGCCTGTTTTAATGATCGCCATTAAATCATTGTTACTTGGGTTAAATGGAAAATGGCCCGCATCGAGTTTTGATAGGTCTAACAAATTATTGAGTAGTAAAAGTAAACGCTCACCGCTGGTTTCTATTCGCGATAAATATTTTTTTAATTTATCGACAGGGGTTTCTCCTGCACCAAGCTTATCTAGCCCAAAGCGTGCAAAACTTAAAATGGAATGCATAGGAGTACGAAGTTCATGTGACATATTGGCTAAAAACTCTGATTTACTTTGGTTAGCCGCTTCGGCGTCATCTTTTGCTTTTTGTAACTGTGCAGTACGCGCTTGTACTTCAACTTCTAATACTTCTTTCGCTTCTTCTAATAATTGTTGCTTTTTCTTTAGTTGCGTTACATTTTTTAATATCACCGCAAATGCCATTTCACCATGATGGTCAATTTCGGTAAAAGTGCCCATAAGTGGCACCGCGCCGCTTTCTCTGGGTAACAATAACTCAAAATCAAAATGTCTATGAGCACCCACACCTTGGATCGCCGTTTTAAGACCTGAAGCAGTCTCTTTATCAAATAGCTCGAAGATAGAATGTTCCGGTAAGTCTTCAGGAGACAGTTTTAATAGTTCACCACAGGCATCATTCGCTTCAATGATTTTGCCATTTCGAGAAAACAGCATAATAGGATCAGGCGTATGTTTATAGATAACTCGAAGTAAACTGTCTCTTTCTATTAAGGCATCAACGGTGTCTTGCAGTCGTTCAACCAGCTCTTGGTTATGACGTTTGAGCAGTTCGGTTTGCCATAATTTATGCAACGATTGCAGTAGTTCACTTTCATCAAAAGGTTTGATCAGTACATCTTCAACGCCTTGACGAATGGCTTCCATCATATCAACTTGATTTGCTCGAGAGGTAAACAACAGACATCGGCAGTGTGGATATACCATTTTAAGCGCATTAAATACTTCAAGCCCTGTGCCTTGCTCCAAATTAAAGTCACTGATCAACAAGTCAATATCATTATCTTTGGCAAGCTCTAAGGCTTCTTCTTTGCAATGCGCTGTTAACACTTGGAGTTGAGCGCCGCGTAGACTGGTTGCCAAAGATTCAAGTCGTTCGTGAAAATGGTCAACCAACAACACTTTTGGTAATACGAGCCGAGAATCAATGCCAACCTCTAAGACTCGCTCTAATAGGTTGGTAATTTCTTTATTAGCAAAGAAGGGATAAATCACAATACCATTAGGTAAAGCGCGATTAAATTGACTAAAAACTTGCAAATGCTCTGTATTATCTGGTTTTGGAGCAAGTAAGATGAGCTTAGAATGCGCTCGTAAAACAGACAAGCTATCTAGATATTCACTGGGGATCCCATGCGCAATGGCAACAACATCATATTGGTTGAAATCAAACTCTTCATTTAACATGCGATAATGAATATGTTCTACTTCACCACCTAGTAACTCAAATAGCACTTTAAGGCGCATGGCCAATACACTGTTACTATCAATTATCAGTATTTTATTAGACATAGCTCGTTCTTAGACTCTATTTTTCAGCCAACCACATATTGACTGAGCAAACTCACACTTGAGCAAATCTGTGATTAATTATGACAATCACAAATGCTTCCCTAGAATAGTCAAACTATAAGTCTGATCATCCATTTCTGCCACTTGAGGAAACTCGCCCCATACAGCATAGCTATGCTGTTTAAATAGCTTAATACTTGGGGTGTTATGCGAAAATACAAAACCAAGTAATACTTTTAGGCCTATCTCTCGACCATGTTCTTCCGCAAATTCGAGCAGCTTTTTGCCCAACCCCTGACCACGTGCATTGTGAGTAATATAAATACTAATTTCTTTGCAATTCTGGTATGCCGGTCGCCCATAAAAGTCTTTATAACTTAACCACCCAAGTACATCTTCACCATCGTAACAAACAAAAATAGGCGAGCGCTTATTATGACTTTCAAACCAAGCTATTCGAGACTCAACAGTCACGGGCTCGGTGTCAGCTGTCACCATACGGCTGGCAATGGTTTCGTTGTAAATGGCAACTATCGCCTCTAAATCGGATGCTTGTGCATAGCGAATATTCATTACTTTTACTCTACAATGATCGTGGTAAACGAAGAATTCGTATCTTAAACTAGTCAAATAAAAAATGGGAAAACATATGTGTAAGTATTTATTAAGTTTAATGATTTTGTGCTATGCGCTGCTAACAACGCCAGTGCAGGCAAATAGCTGCGATGACTTCACGAATGTCACAATGCGAAAACTGCACTCTGAAGAGTCAGTAAATTTTTGTGAATTTAAAGATAAACCACTACTGATTGTGAATACGGCCAGTAATTGTGGTTTTACAGGCCAATTTGAAGAACTTGAAGCCCTGCACCAAAAATACAAAGACAAAGGCCTAGTAGTAATTGGTTTTCCGAGCGACGACTTTTTCCAAGAAGAAAACGATGAAGCAGATACAGCTGAAGTCTGTTACGTAAATTACGGGGTAACATTCACAATGCTCTCAACAACAGCCGTTCGCGGTGATGATGCAAACCCTATTTTCAAACACCTTAATGCAGAGACAAGTTCACCTAAGTGGAACTTCTATAAATATCTTGTTTCAGCAGACAGAAAAACGGTACAACGCTTTAATAGCCGAACTAAGCCGCTTTCGGCAAATTTAACTCAAGCAATTGAAAATTCACTATAACCGTTGCGCGAGAAAAAATTCTATCTATACTAGAAGAAACTATGAGTAAATATTGCTCAGACTTAGAATTATGGAGAATGTATGACAGTTGCCAGTGCAAGACATATTTTAGTTGAAAGCGAAGCGCTTTGCTTAGAATTGAAATCAGAAATAGAGCAAGGTGCAGACTTCGCAGAACTTGCAAAAAAACACTCAAGCTGTCCGTCAGGCCAAGATGGTGGTGAGCTAGGCGAATTTGGACCAGGTATGATGGTACCAGAATTCGATAAAGTAGTTTTTTCTGCACCGGTTAATCAAGTACAAGGACCAGTGCAAACTCAGTTTGGTTACCATTTACTAGAAGTAACAAGCCGAACTGAATAAACATCAGTATATTCTAAAGCCGCTTTAGCGGCTTTTTTTATACCTATTTCAAAGGTATTTTTTCAATAAGCATAAAAGATAGGAGCCGATTTATGCACTTGTATGGTTCTGACACCTCTCCCTACGCGCGCCGCATTCGTATGTTTGCCCAGTATCACCAATTTGATTTACCTTACACTTGTCTTGATATATTTGCGCAGGCAGATCGACAAACCATGATTGAACACAACCCGACCCGGAAAATCCCATTTCTAACTGATGGTGAGTTAAACATCGCGGACTCGGGGTTAATCATGCGTTATTTAACTGAACAATATCAGATCCCTGAAGTGACTTGGTGGCAAGCGAACCAACTAGTTCAAGTCGATGCTTGTAATGACTCATTAATTGAATTGTTACTTTGCCATCGTTCAGGCTTTGATACCTCTGAAAACAAACTATTCTTCAACCTTCAATATGAACGCATTGCTGCACTTTTGGCCTATTTAAATGAACAATGTGTGAAAGAAGCGTTTTTAGAAAGCAGTTATCTCAAGATCAGTTTATACTGCCTGCTAGATTGGATCTTGTTTCGTGATCTCTATAATTTGCAAGACTTTGCAGCCTTGGTGGCATTCCATCAAGTACAAAGTAATTTGCCTGGTGTAGCACAAACTGATCCTAGACATTCTTGATAGCTTAAACAGGATAAGATGATGAGCGAAATCGAAATTGAATCAGAATTAGTCACATTTGTTGAGCAAGCCCGCCTTGGAGCGCAAGTTTGGGCTTTAGGCGCAGAAGATGGTGGCGTCGTTGTTTGCGAGTCAAACCAGTTTGAAAATGCGGATGTCCTTTTGCTATGGGATAGTGAAGAAAAAGCAAAAGCACAATGTAAAGACGAGTGGCAAGCATACTCGCCTATGGCTATCGACCTAGACGAGTTACTAGACGAGTGGGTTGAAGATTTAAACGAAGACCAAGCACTATTTGGCTTAAACTGGAACGATGAGAACGTGTGTGTAGAAATCGAGCCTACTGGCTTAGCACGCGCTTTGTGTGACTAACGCAATCAAAGTTCCTTCGATAGCACGCACATAAGCTTGTGTGTGCTCTCCTCTATGAATTGGTGGCATCAGCGGCTCTGCGCCGGCTTCAACCGCTTTATCATAACTCTCAATCACATTTTCACACTCAATACACAATTCAAACCCCAGTGCGGGCTGCTTTGGGTGGCTACGAATATAACTTTGCTTAAACTGCGCTTGCGCCAAAGGGTGTGAGGCAAAGCCAAGTGTCACCATACCTGTATCTAACTCACCATAATCAGCCGCTTCAGTCAGCGCAGTAGTCGCAAAACCAAAAGCTTGATAGTAAAAATCTAACGCCTCTTCAACTGAGTCGACATAAATGATTGTTTTTAAATACTGCATGTTCAGAAGTTGGTTAAAAATCGCTTAAACTAAGCATACTATTTGAACAGCATAAAAAAAAGCCAACTTGTTCAGTTGGCTTTTTTACTATCAATCTCTTTCTGATTATAAGTACTTAGCTAAGTACTTTTTAAAGATAGGATCTGTTTGCGCCAATTGCTTTTGCTCGTCTAGAATTTCTTTAAGCATAGCTTCCGAAGTTAATGGGTTGGCTAAGACCACTCTGAAAACAACCGTAGGCTGATTATCGTATTGTGCTGGTGTAAGGCGTGTACGAGAGACAAATGAGCGCCCTGCTTCACGCTGACGCTTTTGCATGCTTGCCGTGAATCGGTTTAATGCAGCATAAATGTCGATTTTCTCGGCTTCATTCGCATTGGCGATTGCCTGCTTAATTGCCCTAGGTACATAACGGTAGGTTAATAAACATAGCTCAGGCTCTGATACCAGCTCAAAATCTTCATCTTGTTTGATAAGCTCGGCAAAGTACTTTGCTTTCGCAATGCCCTTATCGATCAGCATTTCATAGCCTTTACGACCAATCACACGCAAACACGCATGTACCAGCATCGCCATGCCTGGACGGCTTCCTTCTAGCGTATGACTCCCTAAATCTTTAGAGCCCTTACGAAGAATATATTCAGCGTGATGTTCGATGGCATCTGTGGCATGCGGGTCTTTAAACAGCACCATACCCGCGCCCATAGGCACATACATTTGTTTATGCGCGTCAATGGTGATTGAATCTGCACGCTCAATGCCAGCTAATAATGGACGCGCATTGCTCGACAATAAGGTGGCGCCACCCCAAGCTGCATCTACATGAAAGTGACAGTTTAGCTCTTGAGCCAAATCAGCCATCTCATTTAATGGATCTATGCTACCTGTCTCAGTTGTGCCAGCAACCCCCACTAATGCCATGACTTTAATGCCTTGCGCTTCAAGCTCTAATGCTTTCTCACGCATGGCCTGAACATCAACCTTATTATTATCACTGGTCTTAACGGCAATAAAATTGTCGCGACCAATGCCTAATACATCTGCGGCTTTACCCAGTGAATAGTGACCGCGTTCAGACACCAAAACCGCCAAGCCTTTGTAGCCATAGTGCATCATAGCTGCCACTAGGCCTTGGCTGTTAATACCTTTAAAATCACCTTGTGGTTTTAACAAGCGATTTCGGGCGATCCAAAGTGCTGTAATATTGGCAACGGTTCCACCTGAGCAAAACGCACCTAACGACGTTTTTGCACTGTGCATCCATTTGCCATAAAAAGATTCATCAGCACCGTAAGCAAGGTGGTGCATCATACCCAACACTTGACGTTCTAATGGCGTAAATGCTTTCGAAGTTTCGATTTTTACTAGGTTCTGATTTAACCCCACCATGAGTTTTGATAGAGGTAAAACAAAATGAGGAAGTGCTGAGGTCATATGCCCAATAAAACTCGGGGAAGCCGTATGCACTGAATGCGCAACGAGCTGCTCCATTATGTCTTGAGCATAGTCAGATACAAACATAGGCTGTTCTGGAATAGCAGCCGACTGAAAATCTTTTTCCACTTCGTGCAAAGGTTTTTCAATTGCAGCAATATTCTCGTTTAAAAAGCCCACCAAATTATTGGAGATTTCCAGTTCAATCTTGCTTAAAGTTGAATCTGGCGCTTCCGGCACCGTAAATATACGCATTAAAGTTTCATCAGAAGCTACAGCACAACGCTTAGGACCCATGTTTCTACCTAGTTAAACAAACCAACGATAGATGTAAATATCCTCATTGGCCTTATAATTCTTATATGACTAAACCGCTAACTGTACTTTAAGTTTTCATTAAAGTCTCGTTTTGCGCCTATAAAACTTAAACGCGCTTTCTATACTAGTGTAAAAGACGCAATCTTGAAGTGGACTTAAGTCAGATATTTGCCTAATATTTGTGGAAAATGATGATCACTCTTAAAAGCTTTTTTGCTTTTTAGAATAAGGACTAACAATGATCAGAAGGACCTCGCCAGCAAACATTCTCTTTGCAGGCTTTTTTATATTTCTAACTTGTTTAGTAGGTTATGTTTACTACACCTACGAAACAACGCGCACAGCAATTATTAGCGATATTGATGAACGCTTGCTACATGCGGCTAAAAGTGCACAGCTTTTAATTGGTGAACAGTATCATGCTGATTTAGCAACAATTCAACCTGAACAATACCAACGTTTAAGCAAACAACTCTCGCTTTTGGCTGATACGCTCAATGTCGAGTACGTGTATAGCATGGTGTATGAAAAGCCTTTTGTGCTTTTTACAACATCAAGCTATACCAAAGAAGATGTACAAACGAACATGCTTACTCGCTTTTTAGACCCCTATCCAGAAGCGACAGTCATAAATAAAAGTGCTTTTCGCTCTACTGAGCCTGTATTTGAGATTTCAGAAGACCAGTGGGGGCGTTTTAAGACAATTCTTGTGCCCTATATGAGCAATACAGGTAAAACTTACCTCGTAGGTGCTGACATAACCATGGATTCTGTACAAGCGCAGCTCAATGCCAGCGTCACGCGTGCCATTCTCAGTGGCAGCTTTTTCTTTTTCATCGCTGTTTTGGTGGCCAGCTTTTACTTTATCTTATATCGAAAGTCACTCACCACAGATCCTCGCACAGGTTTTGGTAATCGCATTGCTCTTGAGTACGATATCAAACAGCACAAAAGTCAGCACTTAAGCCTTGCCATTGTAGAAATACATGAGCTAGAGAATATTGTCAGCTTTTATGGTGCAAATGTGGGCGATCAGGTGATGAGTAAAGTGATGAGTTATTTTGCTGCACAATCCAGCTCAGTGTATGTTTATCGACTCGCAACATCAAAGTTAGTGTTATTTTGTGACAGTGAGCGTGGCGAACATTTTTTAAGTAATTTGGTACAACAGTTTCCTGCCAGTTCTCCCGTGTTAAGTCGGCCTCACCTTTATGTTCAGCTTAATGCAGGCATAGCAGAAGGGAATAAATCTCTACTTTTAGAAAACGCCTATGTTGCTTGTCGACAAGCGGTTCAGCAAAAAGAGTTAGTGTGTATTTACAGTATTGATAAGCACGAGGCTAAACAGCTGCAACATGCTCGCCTAGCAATGGCTAAAACACTTAATGATGCCTTTTCTCAAAATCGTGTCGTTGTTTATTTTACCCCGCGCTGCGCGCCGAACCATGACAATATATGCCAGTATTTATGTAATGCCCGTGTACTCGATGAGCAAGGCGGTATCATTACCGACAACGCTTTTTCTGAAGTGGTGAAACAATCCCGCATGGAAGGGCAACTCACACGACATATTTTTTCTCAATGTGTAACTCGCTTTAGAAAATCTCGTACAGCTTGGTCGATTGGATTAAGCTACCAAGACGCCTCTGATCCTCAATTAATTGACTTTATTACACAAGAGCTGCGCCGCTACCCGCAACCAAGCTTAATCACCTTCGAACTTGATGAACAAGATATTCTAGATAACTTTAATGCAATGGCGGTTGCCATAAATATATTAAAGAGTAAGGGCGTGAAAATTTTGGTGAACTCAGTGAGCAGTGGTTTGCTGACCGTAAGCAGAGTGATGAAACTCAGCATTGATGCTATCAAGCTCGATGATGGCATTTCTTCACACTTAGAAAGTGATGAACAGGTGCTATCTTTTATCGAGCATTTAGCACGTTTGTGTAAAGACAGAGAAATGCACTTGATCGTCGGTAATGTAGAAACCGAAGTACAGTACGAACTGCTCAGTGCAGCTGGTGTTACTTACTTACAAGGGGGTTATATTGGCAAGGCCACGCCGCATATCAAATGCCCAGAAGAGCATACGACGTATCAGGCGAGTGCATAGACCTTTGAGTATCAATGTAAAAAAGGGCTAGACAGCCCTTTTTTAATGAGTTTGAAAACAGGCTTTAGCGAGATAAATCTAGTTTCAAACGTGTACTAGATTGCCCGCTCGCCCAGTATTTTCGCTCAAACGGCGTGATGGCAGTGTCACTCTCGTACGCTTCAACCGCAGCTGGGTGGCCTGCTAATTCTAGCGCTCGTGCAAACTCTTTAACGTAAATATCCCAATTAGAGCGCACTTCTAAAATACCACCTAGCTTCACAATAAATGGAAAGACAGGGGCACCATGCCAACGTCTACCAATATGCTTAGCTTTTGGCCAAGGATTTGGATATAACAAGTAATGGTGCGTTGGCTGCCAACCAGCTTCTAGCGCAAGGCGCCAAAAGTCGTTTAGGTCAGCTTGCACTAAAATATAATGCCCTGATTCTGTTTGCTTATATTCCACATCATGTTTATCTAAGCGGTGCGACGACTTATCGATACCAATCACTAAGGCATCTGGGTGCAGCTTAGCTAAGTTAGCGGTGCTTTCACCTACTCCGCAGCATGAATCTAAAATCAAAGGCCCGTTAAAAGCCTGAACCTTTTCATTGACCTCATCAAACGCTTTTTGCGTATGTTCGGCAATGGGCTTTTTAAACTCTGCCGCTAGGTGTTTTTGTACTATTTCATCGAGCTTTTCATGTAGCCCAGGTTGGTTTGAAACAATGCTTCTCGAATTTGCTTCACTCATCAGTGACGTAATCCTATTCCACGGCGAATTAATGTCAGTGCCGTAATAAATAAACCAG
Organism: Pseudoalteromonas sp. AWM4_233; assembly: GCF_056158285.1. NCBI lineage: Bacteria > Pseudomonadati > Pseudomonadota > Gammaproteobacteria > Alteromonadales > Pseudoalteromonadaceae > Pseudoalteromonas > Pseudoalteromonas sp. AWM4_233. The sequence continues at coordinate 3,202,217 of NZ_JBSWSZ010000001.1, forward strand.
TAATTAGCACTAATAATACCGCAAATGAGGTGTAAATGCTGACATCAGACACACCTAAAAAGCCAAATCTAAATGCGTTCACCATATAAATGATCGGATTTGCTTGCGACACACCTTGCCAAAATTCAGGCAACAGCGTGATAGAGTAAAATACCCCACCTAAGTATGTCAGTGGCGTCAGGACAAACGTTGGTATAATACTGATGTCGTCAAAGCTGTTTGCATAAACGGCGTTGATAAGGCCACCTAACGCAAAAACCGCCGATGTCAGTACCACAGTGGCAATGATCACAAACACATTATGAATTTGAATATCAACAAAAAACAAAGACACAATTGTGACGATTAAACCTACTAGCATGCCGCGGGCCATACCGCCGCCCATATAACCAAGCACAATAATGTAATTTGGCACTGGAGCCACTAACAGCTCTTCAATGCTCTTTTGGAATTTAGTCGAATAGAAGCTTGATGCAACATTTGAATAGGAGTTGGTGATCACCGACATCATAATCAGACCCGGTACAATAAACTCCATATAGCTAAAGCCGCCCATCTCGCCAATACGCGAGCCGATTAAACTACCGAAGATCACAAAATACAGCGTCATAGTGATCGCAGGTGGCACTAAGGTTTGCACCCAAATACGTAAAAAGCGGATACATTCTTTGATCCAAATACTTTTTAACGCGACTGAATAACGACTTAAACTCATGCTTCACGCCCCTGCTCTAGTAAACTTACAAACAATTCTTCTAATCGGTTGGCTTTATTTCGCATACTCAGCACGGTATTACCTTGCGCTGATAACTGTGAAAACACCTCGTTTAACCCTTGAGATTTTGCCACTTCAACCTCTAATGTGTGGTCGTCAGTCATAACGAACTCATAACCCTCTAAGGTAACGGGTTTCACAGGTGACTGTAAGTCGAGTACAAAGGTTTCTTTGTCTAACTTGGCAAGTAAGGCTTTAATCGTGGTGTTTTCAACAATCGTACCTTGGTCGATGATGGCGATGTTTTTACACAGTAACTCCGCCTCTTCAAGGTAGTGAGTTGTCAAAATAATCGTCACTCCTTGCTCGTTGATTTCACGTAAGAAATCCCACATTGAGCGACGTAGTTCGATGTCTACACCTGCGGTTGGTTCATCTAAAATAAGCAACTTAGGTTCGTGCATTAATGCGCGTGCGATCATCAGGCGGCGTTTCATACCTCCCGAAAGCGTTCGCGCTTGCTTGTCTTTTTTATCAAACAGACCCAGCTTTTTTAAATATTTCTCGGCACGCTCATGGGCTAGTTTACGTGGCACACCATAGTAACCCGCTTGGTTCACTAAAATTTGGTTCAGTGTTTCGAACTGAGAAAAGTTGAATTCTTGCGGCACTAGACCTAGCTCTTGTTTCGCGTCTTCTAACTTCGTATCAATCGAATGACCAAAAACTTCAACTGTGCCTGCGGTTTTATTTACCAATGATGAGATGACGCCAATGGTGGTTGATTTACCTGCACCATTAGGGCCAAGCAGCGCAAAAAAATCGCCCTGCTCTACTTGCAAGTCGATGCCTTTTACCGCCTCGACGCCATTTTTATAGACTTTGCGTAAGCCTTGAATATTTAATGCGATGGTCATGTTATTTGTGGTCTCCATAACCCCAACGTTTAGTGAGTGTATGTTCGATATTAAGGTGGTCTAAAATTCGCGCCACCATAAAGTCGACAAGGTCGTCGATCGATTCAGGTTTATGATAAAAACCCGGAGCCGCAGGCATGATGGTCACGCCCATCTGACTCAATTTGTGCATATTCTCTAAGTGAATTGAGCTAAATGGCGTTTCGCGAGGCACTAAAATCAGTTGCCCACGCTCTTTAATCACTACATCAGCCGCACGTTCTAATAAGTTATCTGATGCGCCTACCGCAATCGCCGATACAGAACCTGCGCTACATGGGCAAACCACCATTTTTTTCGGTGCCGCTGAACCAGAAGCCACCGGACTAAACCAGTTATCTTTACCAAATACTTTTACTTGCTCAGGCCCAGCTTTTACTAGCTCACTTAACTGTTCAGTACATTTCTGCTCATTGCCAGACAACTTTATATTTGATTCGGTATCAAGCACCACACGCGCAGCGCTCGAAATAAGCACATAAACTTGGTAGTTCATTGCCACCAGCACTTCGAGTAGACGAAGACCATAGGGTGCGCCCGATGCGCCACTAAAAGCCAGTGTAATGGCCTCTTTATACTGTTTCATTTTTAAACCTTTAAGCTCGACGTTGGCAACCTAGCTAAATTTAGCCTGCAACGCTGCCAATAATTTTTGATGTATACCTGCAAAACCACCATTACTCATGATAAGAATATGCTGGCCTGCCTGTGCGTTTGCACACACCTTCTCAATAATAGACTCAATCGTGCTATCGCACTCTCGCCCTGCTTCTTGGGCTTGGGCCTTCAACGACCAATCTAACCCTTCAGGTTCGAATAAATACGCTTTATCAGCTTGTTCAAGTGACGCCAACAAGGTTTGTTTGTGTACGCCCATTTTCATGGTGTTAGAACGAGGCTCTAAAATTGCAACGACCTCATCACTGCCTACTTTGGCTTTTAAGCCTGCCAAAGTGGTTTTAATTGCCGTTGGGTGATGTGCAAAGTCGTCGTAAATACGAATACCTGCTACTTCACCGATCAACTCCATGCGGCGTTTTGGTGATATAAACTCAGCTAAGGCATCAATCGACACCTCAACTGGAATGCCCACATGTCGCGCTGCGGCAATGGTCATCATGGCATTTTTCACATTGTGCTCACCAATTGCGTCCCACTTCACAACCCCTTGTACTTCATCATGTAAAAGCACTTCAAATTGTGAGCCGTCAGCTGAGAGTAAGTGATAGTCCCAATCGCCTTTTAACGTTTCTTGTTCACTCCAAAAGCCGCGCTCAACCACCTCTTGCAAGGCAATATCATCCGCCGGATAAATGGCTTTGCCTTTACCCGGTAAAGTACGAATAAGGTGATGGAACTGCGTTTGAATGGCGTTGAGATCCACAAAAATATCGGCATGATCAAATTCAAGGTTGTTCATGACCAACGTACGTGGCAGGTAATGTACAAACTTACTGCGTTTATCAAAAAAGGCCGTGTCGTATTCGTCAGCTTCAATCACAAAAAACGGCGTATCGCTGACACGTGCAGACACCCCAAAGTTTTGCACTATGCCACCAATTAAAAAACCAGGGCGCAAACCTGCGTATTCTAAAACCCAAGCTAACATACTCGCCGTTGTGGTTTTACCGTGTGTGCCCGCCACTGCCAATACCCAGCTGTCACACAGTAAATGATTCTTTAGCCACTCAGGACCTGAGGTGTAATTTAAGCCTTTCTCTAACACATACTCAACGCATGCATTACCACGGCTCATGGCATTGCCAATCACCACCATATCAGGCGCAGGGTCTAGCTGTTTAGGATCGTAACCTTGAGTGAGCTCAATACCCAATTCTTCAAGCTGAGTACTCATAGGCGGATAAACGTTTTGGTCTGAGCCTGTCACTTTATAACCCAAAGACTGAGCAATGGCCGCAATGCCGCCCATAAATGTGCCGCAAATACCTAAAATATGAATGTGTTTATTATTGTTGTTGCTCATAAACCAAGACCTTGGGTGAAGAATATATGGTTTGCCATATTAACGGAAATCACCATTATTGTGCGAATTAATTACAGAAACAGGTGCTATACCAACACTCTTAATTAATTGATCTATTTTGAGGCAAAAAAAACTTGTCGATAGTAAGGCAAAAATTTTGAAGTTTAGTTGTTCTAAATAAGAAATTTTTAACGTAGCTAGCGCCAGTTTTAGTCCCTAAAAATAATTAAGAATTATTGAGGGTTGGTATCCTATCAATACTGATTAAATATGGGCTGAATATATAAAAAAAATGCCAGTCTTAGACTGGCATCTTCTATCTTATATTTGTACCTGCTTTTTACAGCTAACGTTTGTTAAGCTGGAGCAACGAAAGCTAAAGCTTTCTTAGACACCATACTGATCGCGGTAGGCTTTAACTGCTTCTAAATGCTCGCCCATTGAGCCTTGCTCTTCTAGGTAAGTAATTAGGTCAGCAAGTTTCACGATTGATACCACTTGTGTACCAAAGTCACGCTCAACTTCTTGAATTGCAGATAACTCAGCTTTACCTTTTTCCTGGCGGTCTAGGGCAATTAAAACACCTGACAGATCAGCACCTGCCGCAGCAATGATTTCCATTGACTCACGAATAGCAGTACCCGCAGTGATCACGTCATCAACTAACATGATACGGCCTTCAAGTGGTGAACCTACTAAGCTACCGCCTTCACCATGGGTTTTTGCTTCTTTACGATTAAAGCAATACGGTACGTCTTTATTGTAGTGATCAGCAAGGGCTACAGCTGTCGTTGTCGCAATTGGAATACCTTTGTACGCAGGGCCAAATAGTAAGTCGTACTCAATGCCTGCATCTTCAAGTGCTGCTGCATAAAAACGACCTAAACGTGCCAAGTCACGACCTGTGTTGAATAGACCCGCGTTAAAGAAATAAGGGCTAGTACGGCCAGATTTTAAAGTGAACTCACCAAACTTTAATACCTGCTTCTCTAGAGCAAATTCAATAAACTCTTTTTGATATGCTTTCATGTCAACTTAACCCTACTTAAATTATGCCAATGCTTGTTTTTGAATATCGATGATTTCGCGGATTGAATGCTTCGCCAAACCTAACAACTCATCTAATTCTTCAAATGAGAACGGTTCGCCCTCAGCAGTACCTTGCACTTCAATCAGCTTGCCTGTTTCTGTCATGATCACATTCATATCAGTTTCAGCTTCTGAATCTTCTAGGTATTCAAGATCAGAAATCGCTTGGCCTTTGTAAACACCCACAGAAATCGCTGCAATCATAAACTTCAGTGGGTTATTGTTGATCATGCCTTTCGCACGCATGTTAGTCAGTGCATCAACCAATGCCACACATGCACCGCTGATAGACGCCGTACGCGTACCACCGTCAGCCTGAAGTACATCACAATCAATTGTAATGGTGTTTTCGCCAAGCGCTTTTAAATCAACAGCAGCACGAAGCGCGCGCGCAATTAAGCGTTGAATTTCCATTGTACGGCCGCCTTGCTTGCCTTTCGCAGCTTCGCGGTTATTACGCGTATGAGTAGAACGTGGCAACATACCGTATTCAGCTGTGATCCAACCTTTACCTTGGCCTTTCATAAAGCGAGGTACACCGGCTTCAACCGTTGCTGTACAAAGTACTTTTGTGTTTCCGAACTCAACCAGCACAGAGCCTTCGGCGTGCATAGTATAGTTACGGGTAAAGGTCACAGGCCTAATTTGATTTGCTGTTCTTTCACTTGGACGCATCCACGTTCCCCTATATTCAAAATTTTCAATATTATAAAGGGTCATGCGTTATCTTGCCACGGACATTTGTGTTAATTCGAGCTATAACTTACTCTCAACAAAAATGATGATTTTGTGACTGGGCAGAAATTGCACTTCAAACTGGCCTGCCCTGTAGCTATAATGCCATCGGTTTTAATTTTATGATTTTAGGAATCTTTACATGATCCACAGTATGACCGCCTACGCACGCCGAGAAGTTAAAGGTGAATGGGGCACAGGGGTTTGGGAAATCCGCTCAGTTAATCAGCGTTACCTAGAAACCTTTATCCGAGCACCTGAACAATTTCGCGGTATGGAGCCGGTAATACGCGAACGCCTTCGCAAGCACCTACAACGCGGCAAGGTTGAAGTATTCTTAAAGTTTGCAGCCAACCCAGCCCATGTTGGCGAATTGTCTATCAACGAGACTCTGGCACAACAGTTAATTAAAAGTGCCCAGTGGGTTCAGTCACAAAGCAATGGCGACCAAGCGGTAAGCACCATCAACCCAGTTGATATTTTACGTTGGCCGGGCGTGATGGAAGCCGAAGAAATCGATTTAGACACAGTAAACAGCGAGCTACTAGCTGGTTTTGATTTACTGGTTGAAGATTTCAAAGCGGCGCGTGCAAGTGAAGGTGAAAACCTTGAAGCCATGATCACGACACGTCTTGATGCCATCATCGAGCAAGTAGCGATTGTTGAGGGTCATATGCCAGAAGTGGCTAAATGGCAGCGCGACAAGCTAACCAGCCGTTTAGATGAACTTAAAACAGACATAGACGAAGGCCGCCTTGAGCAAGAACTGATTTACCTTGCGCAAAAACAAGACGTCGCTGAAGAGCTAGACCGTTTAAAGTCTCACGTTAAAGAAACAAACAAAATCTTAAAGAAAGGTGGCGCATGTGGCCGTCGCTTAGACTTTATGATGCAAGAGTTTAACCGTGAATCAAACACCCTAGCGTCAAAGTCAATCAATACTGAGATCACCAATGCAGCGGTTGAACTTAAAGTGTTAATTGAGCAGATGCGCGAGCAGATCCAGAATATTGAATAACGCTGTAATACTTTCAGCATATTACATAAAAGCCCAGATTATCTGGGCTTTTATAGTTTTCTTCAGTTATAAATTAGTACTAATCGAATAAAGCTCGTTTTAAATTCTAAAATCTGGATTCAAGAAATTAATTTACGATGTCAATTAAAGTACTAAAACCAGTGTCTAAATCGTGACACTTAGTTGACCTCAACTCACCATTATCGATTTTAAAACGCACCGTCTCTTTATTTGCCATTGCAATATATGCACGGCCTAGTAACTCATAACGGCGAGAGTGGTTTGCCTTTAATTTTGCGGTATCTTCATATTCAAACCAAATCCACACATCATTGTTTGGTTGAACTGTAATTGAGTCAATTTTATCTTCGCAAGTGACTACTTTTGCTTGTACAGAAGTTATAGAAACCAAGCATAGCGCTAAAGTTAATGCTAGTTTTTTCATTGCTTTTATCCTTAAATTAAAAAAACATGCTGAAAATCAGCGCTGAATATACTCAATAACTTTAGTGACAAAACAACTAAAAATTTATTAAACAATATTCGCAGTTTTACTTAAACTGAGTGACACATTTCATATTTTCTACAGATAAATGAAAGCGCTTTTTAGCCATTAACACCTCTACTACCAGCAGATTTAAAACTAATCCAATCAAACGGTCGTAGTCGTGTAGTACGCTGACAGCAACCTCTCCAATCGGGCTGCTTACATCGATAAACAGACTTAAAATCACTCCCAAGAATAGCGGTGTTACCACAGCTAAAGTGACGGCTACGGCGCGTGCCATCCATGCCTTATGGGCGGCGATGTTTTTCTTCATCGCAAACACAATCGCTGTACTGAAGCTAATACAAATAGTGATAGCCACAATCACCAAGGATATAAAACGCGCCCCTAAGTCTGTTGGTGAAAATACGAGGTGCATCCATACGCCAGATATTGCCATTAAGCACGCAGACACAACGGCCAAGCGCCCCATTACTCTGTGCATCTTAGGTCGAGTTATGCGTAATCGAGTTGAGAACTGAGTGGGTAATGAAAAGAAGAAAACAATACCGCTTACACCATGCACCAAAATTGCAGCTGAGAGTTCAAAATAACGGGCATTAATCAAACTTGATGCCTCAGCGATTGCATCTGGGCCGAGTAAGACCAGTGCGACAATAAAAATTGCAGGTATAGCGGGCAGGCCAATTAAGAAGAATAACAGGCTGACTACTTTCCAATTGCTTGGACTTTTTTTGTGATTACTTGTTTTTTGACTACAGTGTACTGCGTTTGAATTACTTGATGATGACGCGGCCTCACAGTGTGGGTCTACTAGCTGTGAGTCTCTTTGGTTTTTATTTGCAGTGATTAAGTTCATAACATTGCCTCGTTTCTCGTTTTGCTTGAGACAATCTTGTAATATCAATGTTAGTGTGTCGTTCAGGCCTATTGATTAAGACCATTTTTGAACTTCGCCTAACCAATAGAACACCACAAACATACAACTAACCAACTGTAAAGTAAGGATAAAAAAGGGTTACTTATATGCCAGCCGTTGATTTAAATTTACTGGCAATTAATATTGCGACTTTGAGTGTTTTATTCTTTAGCGCTAACTTACTGGTTGTTCGAACCGACAAAAACCACACTTATTTCCCGCTCGCTTTGAGTTTTATTGGCGTCGCGATTGTTATTTGCCAGCCAAGCCTAAAAGCACTTGCGCCCGCTTTACAGCTTTCAACCTTAACGCTGGCACTGCCTGCTTTATTACTGTTCGCGCCCTGCTTTTGGCTATATGTAAAAGGCTTAACACATGATGCACCTTGGCGATTTGAAAAAGCCGATGCACGGCATTTAGTTCTACCTGGGCTTGGGTTATTGATTAGCCTTATCACCTTTTTGCTACCCGCTGAGATTCATTACAATCTGCTTGGTAAGGGTGACATGGCGATACTCGAACAGACATCGGCACTGTTTAGAAACTTCATTTACGGATTGCTGATCGCCACATTTGTGCTGGTGTTGGGCTGGATTGCTCAGTCAGCGTTTTATCTGATTAAAATCATCAAGCGTCTAAAGCATTACAGAAGCCAATTAAAACAGGTATTTGCTTCGACCGAAGCGAAAGAGATCAGATGGCTAAGCGGTTTACTGCTGATTGTAGGCGTTGCTTGGGCTTTCGCAGCAGTGAATTTATTACTCGATAATTTGTTTATCGCCAGTGAATTTACACAAGATACCTTTCAGTTTGTTTTGCTCATTACGGTTTGCTTTGTCGCCACTTGGGGATTAAGACAAAAACCAGGCTTTGAAGAGCTATTCTCTAACGAGTCTGTCGATTTTGAACATCAAGCGTCTTTTGCTTTGGATAATGAAAACAGCCAAATTAAAGAATCTGAAAATGTTTCTTCTGAGAAATATAAACGCTCTGCACTCACTGCTGAGATGGCAGGAAACATCGCACAGAAAATGGAAACAGCAATGACCTCGGAGCAGCTTTATTTAGATGCAAACCTCTCTTTACCAAAACTTGCCAAACACATTCATACATCGCCTAATTATATTTCGCAAACGCTCAATGAAACCTTAGCGACCAACTTTTTTGATTATGTGAATCATAAACGCATTGTGGCTGCACAAAAGCTGCTATTAGAGTCAGAACTAACGGTTTTAGATATCGCTATGCAAGTGGGCTTTAATTCTAAATCAGCGTTTTATAGTGCATTCAAAAAATACTCTCAATTAACACCAAGTCAATTCAAGCAACAGTCAAAATAAATAAGCACTTAACCAAATTAGACGCAAAGATACCTGCGGTGTGCAATAAACTGAAAATTGCATTCAGATACCACCTAATGGGAGATTTAAAATAAATTATTTTATAAAAAAACTATTTAACTCCCCTCAACAGTGTCCAATAAGAAAACTCGTTAAGACTGCATATTTCAATAGTGGGAGAAAAATAAAGGTTAATTTGACAGGTAATAAATAATCATAACTGCACATTTACTCTCGCAATATTTACATTATTGCAGGCCTTTTTGGATAAAAATAAAACAGTCCATTTAACTACAAGAAACAATAATTATTTTTATTCGACAAAAGTATAATGCGCTCACCTCACGAACACAGAGAATAGTTAACCTGCTGTTTAGCATAAAAATTCTCAACCCTTTCGGCAGACCTAAATCATTTTTGAGTTTTTTCGATTAACGCAGTTAAAAAGCAAAAGTCCCTATTTTTTATACTGTTATTTTTCGTATTTTTTATTGTTAAGATGCCCGCGTTTTTTACTTACAGAATTAGGAAGGACTTAGGATGAAGTTAAAAAATACCTTTATCGCTTTTTGTGCCACGGCCAGTTTAGTGGCCTGTAATAGTATTTCGTCAAACTCAACACCGCTTTCTGCAGCCGCTCTAAGCGCTGAGCAAGCAGCTACCACAGTGGTATTTATTCATGGCGCGCATTTGCGAGGCTCTGCTTGGCAGCCTGTTGCAACTGAACTGGAAAGTGCACAAATTGCATCACATATTCTAGATTTACCCGGACGTGATAATACTGTTACGCCATCAAGCATTACCTTAAACCACGCAGCAAAGGCACTGTGTGAGCGAACGAATGCACTACCTCAGCCTCAAGTTTGGGTTATGCACAGTCAAGGTGGCGCGGTTGCTCACGAAGCACTCGCATCATGCAATAAGGCTGAGATCAGTAACTTAATCTATGTCAGTGCCGTCGCGCCTATCGAGGGAGCGAAACCTTTTGCACTGCTAAACAAAGACGATGAAGACAATTACTTCAAAGGGGTCACCTATAAAGACGGTTGGATGAAAATCACCAACCAAGCTGAATATGTTGCGTCATTTACCAACACCCAATCTCATTCTCTTAAGACAAAAGTTTGGTCACAATCTGTCGATGAACCTGCTGTCACGGGCGAAGGCAAAGTGTACTTAAACAAAACTAAGTTAGACGCAATTCCAAAAGCCTATGTATTTGCGAAAGAAGATAAAATCATCTCATATGCGACACAACAAAAGATTGCTCAATCTATAGGTGCGACAAAAACCTACAGTATTACGTCTGGTCATTTGCCTATGATCACGCAACCTGTGGCTTTGGCAGATGCGATTAAATCAGCGTTAACACTGTAATTTTTAAATAAACTTAATCAATCGTTAAAAGGACTTTTTAATGATGAATAATACTCTTGCCCATAGTGGCAAGCCTATGGCGCTATTGAAAAGTGTCAGGGCACTTGCTGCCCAAAGTTTACCGAAAACGCCTTCTGTTACTATTGTTGGAGGTGGTATTGCGGGATTAACCAGCGCCTACGAGTTACTAAGACTCGGTGCAAAAGTGACCATCATTGAGGCTGATCCTGGCCATATCGGTGGTCGCGTTAGAACCTTACGAGAATCTGATACGCTTTATGCCGAATTAGGCGCAATGCGTATTCCAACACATCATCAGCTATCACGTCATTACATCGCTGAAATGGGCTTAAAGCTAAGACCATTTGTACAGGATAATGCCAGAGCCCACGCGATGATCCGTGGCCAAAAAGTGGCTCGGAGCGCTGAAGGTTTTGAACGCCTAAAGCAGGCCTTCGATCTGACCCCTAAAGAGCGCAACATGAGCGTAGATGATATGTGGGATCTTGCAGTCACTGAAGTACTCAATACTTTATCGGATAAAGAAAAGCAGTCCCTATATGACAAAGAGTTAAGTACTGACAGACTGAAAACACTCGATGCTATGTCGCTAAAAGATGCCTTTAAGCAAGCGGGATTAAGTTCAGAGGCCTTGGAGTATGTTTCGTCAATTTATGGGGTTTCGACCTTACTACATACTGCTTTTTCAGAGCATTTACGCGAGCAGCTTGAGCGAGTTTGGTTTGAAGGCTTTGACGAAATCGTCGGCGGTACGGATTTACTCGCACAACGTCTTTATCAAAGTATTGCAGGTAAAGTTAATTTTCTGGCGGGTGCCAAAGTCGTCGATATTAACAATCAAACCGATAAAGTATCTGTGTGTTACCAGTCTAGAGATAGAAACAAACACACCATAGAGTCTGATTATGCTATTTGTACACTGCCTTTTGGTGTATTGGGCAAAATCGACTTCCATAACAGCATAAACCCAAAGAAAGCGCGTGCATTTGCACAAGTACACTATGATTCAGCCACTAAAGTGTTGATCAGAACAAAAAATCGTTTTTGGGAGCTAAAAGAAGGGATCTATGGTGGTAGCACCATCTATGATGTCGGCCTAGGACACACTTGGTACCCAGCTGATAATGCCATCGCCAAAGATACTTTGATATCAAACTCGGCAAGTTACCTACTCGCCTCTTATACCTGGGGCCAACACGCACGCCGTGTTGATACGCTCAATAACTTCGAGCTTAAAGAGCTGATTTATACTGAGCTGAAAAAAGTACACCCCTATATCACACGAGATGACATTTTAAGTGTCTTGCGATGGAGCTGGAGTAACCATACTCACTCAGCGGGTGCCTATGCTTTTTTCAACCCCAGAGATCATCAAGATTATTATGCACTCATGCGTGAACCTGAGCAGCGCTTATGCTTCGCGGGTGAGCATTGCTCTGTTTATCACTCTTGGATCCAAGGCGCGTTAGTCTCAGCGCTTGAGGCCGTGCAATACATTCACAAACACGCTTAAATTTTTTACCAATTAAAGTAGTAAGCCAAAGATAAGTTTTGGTAATAAGGAAATATCATGTCTTATACAGTCGCTGAGTTTATTACACTCAGACTTAAACAATTAGGGTGTCACCATGTTTTTGGTGTGCCGGGTACATCATGTTCAGATTTTATCGACAGCTTAGTTGCCGATCCTGACATGCACTTCATCAATACCGTTAATGAACTAGAAGCAGGTTATGCCGCAGACGGATATGGCCGACAAGGCGCGTTAGGTGCTGTTTCAGTTGCGTATGGTGTAGGTACGTTAAGTATGGCCAACGGCATTGCCAGTGCATTAACAGAGCGCGTGCCTCTGGCGGTGATCAACGGCGGTCCAACCGATAAAGACTTAAGCCTTGAGGCCGAATACGATGTGTTATTCTCGCACTCAACCGGGTTTGGTAAAACCGATTTACACGTGTTCAAAGAGCTGACGCTCGCCGCTGAAGAGATCCGTGAATTAGACGGTGCTGCAGATAGAATAGATGCTTTGCTGATCACTGCGTTAGAGCAATCTGGTCCTGTCTATATCGAGATCCCTCAAGATTTGTGGAAAAAGCCGATTGGTCACTTCTCTGCGAACTTAAGCTATTCAGCAAAACGCCACACTGCGGGTAAGCAGCAGTTTGTCCGCGCCCTTGAAGACAGACTAGCGCATGCTCAAAAGCCTGTGGTGTTATTAGGAGCTGAACTAGTTAGATTTGGTCTAATTGATGAGGCAATGCAATTTGTTGAATCTCAAGGACTGCCTTTCTATACCACCTTGCTGTCTAAGTCTTTAGTAAGTGAGTCACACCCTCTGTTTTGCGGTGTGTATGACAGTGATTTAGCTCCTTCAACCATAACACAGGGTGTTGAATCATCTGACTGTGTGATTGCACTTGGTTGCTTGTTTGGCATTGATCACCGTTATATGGTTATCTCACTGAAAGAGAAGCTGATCCGTGTGGCATTTAATAAAGCCATGGTAGGCAGCCATGTACTACCAAAACTCTCTTTGGGCGCAGCAATAGAAGCCATCAATACGTTGCAACCCCTTAACTCACAAGGTAACACCGTACCCAGTGTCGCCGGATTAAGTTATCAGCAACGCCGAGAGCAATGGCAAAGCAAATTTGCCAGCGATCCATATTCAGGCACTTTGGGGCATGATGGAATTTTTGCTGCCATCGGGGATTTCTTAAATACTACCCATGCGCCATATTACATTAGTTTAGATACCTGTTTGGCAAGCTTCCCGGGCGCGGATATACCAGTGACCGATACACAATGCTTCTTAGCTAACCCGATTTGGCTTTCAATTGGTCAGGGCACTCCCGCCGCCATTGGTAGTTATTTTGCAACGGGCAAACGACCGCTTATTGTAACTGGTGACGGTGGGTTCCAAATGGTGTCACAGGCATTCTCATCCTTTGTACAAAACAATATCCCAGCCATTATTGTCATTGTTGATAATGGATCATATGCGATAGAGCAGTTCTTAATTGACGGTTCGTTCTTTACTGAGCCTGGTAAAGCACCATTAGATTACGTGATGCTCAACGGTTGGAAATACGAAAATATGCCGCATGTATACAACGGCGGCATTGGCCTTCGAGTAAATACCTATGAAGATCTACTTGGTGCACTGCAACATGCGCATGCCCGTGATGATCAACCTTGTGTGATCGCAGCACAGATCCCAATGAAAGATCTCCCAGCTGAAAACCGTGCCTTTTTAGGTATTTAATCAAAATCGGCCGGTAAAACATCATACCGGCCACGTTAACACAAGGGTAAAAGGATGACATTGTCGCGACGCGCTTTTTTAAAAAGCGGTTTTGCTGCTGCCGGATTAACCAGTCTTGATGCGTTTGCTTCGCCTTGGATAAGGGCCTTGCTCAATGAATCAAATAGCTACCATGCGTTGTATTTAAATAAGTATTTATTTAATGATTTTACTGCGTTATTGGCAAAGCAACTGCACTTATATCAAGATGCTGAAATACACACTCAAGCATTAAAGTGTGCGGCAAACATGCAAAGTGAAGCGCTGATATACCAGCGTTTGTCGGCTATTCTAGCCAGCAGTAACCTCAATATACAGTTGCTTAATATGCATCGTTTGCAAGATCAGCAAGTGCGCTTCAGCCAATATTTAACGGAGTTAATTCAGCATCAACGGTTCTCTGGGTATATCAGCTTTGGTCTACCCAATAGTGAGTTTGATCCAATCAATCACTTGCCATTTTTTAATGGTGCAACTTATACCATGACGCACACCTTAAGCGAGCAATATACACCATTGCCACGAGCGGATTTCACTGGAGTAATTCATCCAACAGAGCTATTCACTCAAGCAAGTCATATAAATGCGCCTAAGGCTGAGTTAGCCGCTATTTATAATGGCCCTCACAGCTATTCAAGCAATGAGTTTACTCACATGATGCTCAATATAAAGCAGCACATGCCCTCTGGTGGCAAGTTAATCATGCCGATATTCGACGTGCAACACACCGCACAGAAACATCTGGTCTCGGTATTTAATGATTGGCAAAACTTACTACATGGTCGCTCGTGGCAGAGCGCACAAACGCATAGAAACAGACTGCAATCTTTAGACGCATGGCATAGAGAAATGGCGGTCTATGGCTACAAAGTGCATAAGGTTATTCCGCTCGAAGAAAGCACTATGCTGCCGGAATATCTCAGTATTTACGAAAAGGTTTAAATATTATGGAACCATCAAATAACAAAGGACTATCAAGACGTGCTTTCTTAAAAGGCACCGGTGCAGGAATGGGATTGTTAGCCAGCAGCATGCCCAGCTTTGCACTCGACAACGTGTTTAACAATCACAATGGCGGGGTTGCCACCGCACAATTAAAAAACGCAGGACTATTGGAGCAAGCACAAACCAACATGCTCTTCAACCAATTAACGGATGCGCTTAATTTCAAACAATCTGAAACTGATAAAGTACTCATTATCTTAGGGCAAGTGAGTGAAAAAGCATTCCCTTATAGTGTTGATCATAAATTAGTAAGCGCTTGTTTGACACGCTTACAATCAAAAGGCATCAACAGAAAACGCATTACTATTGCCTATCATACGCCAGAGGGGCTAGCGAATAATTCTCCATTGCTTAAAGCGATTGCAGACCCTCAAACAGATAAGCAGTTTCATAAAGCGCAACTTGTGAATGTTGCTAATAATCGTGACTGGTCGACTCTGACTATGCCCAAAGCGTTACCAGATGTGAAAGTACTGGCGCAGGCAAGGCAAGCCGATCATATTCTATTTTTAGATCAGCTTACTGATAAAGAAGGATTGATACATTCCCCGCAAAATGGATTAGCTAACGTTTTATTTGAAGCACAGTCTTTAGAGAAATATCGTAATCGGCTTGATGGCTTATTTGCGATGCGCGACATACAAGAAACCATCTCAAATAAGGTACGTTTACTCGCTTACAATACCTCTCGATTTATTGCGCATTCTCCTGAATCAGGTGTACACATGCATCATGTTCATCCGGGTATGCTGGCTATCTCAAATGATATTACAAGCCATCAATTATTCGCTGAAAACTACTTGCATAGTGTATTGAATAACACGCCTAAACTCAGACATAGCGCGCAAACACTTAATTGGTTTCAATCTGGCGTGAGTCGTGACCCTATGACCATTGAGCAAATAGAAAAGACCATGCAAAAATCTGGAGTGATGCTGAATAAAGTGCAGTTAGTCTAGGTCGTCATTTACAGCAGCAGGGTTTT
Source organism: Pseudoalteromonas sp. AWM4_233 (assembly GCF_056158285.1). Taxonomy (NCBI): domain Bacteria; kingdom Pseudomonadati; phylum Pseudomonadota; class Gammaproteobacteria; order Alteromonadales; family Pseudoalteromonadaceae; genus Pseudoalteromonas; species Pseudoalteromonas sp. AWM4_233. The sequence goes on from NZ_JBSWSZ010000001.1 coordinate 3,218,173, forward strand.
GTTCTGAGTTGCTTTTGTCGGGCTAAAGCCACGACCTACAGAGCAAATTAACATGTACGATGTAGGTCGTCATTTATGGCGACAAGGGTTTTGCCCTAAGCTACTTTTGCCGGGCTAAAGCCGAGACCTACCACACAGCCAGAATGTAGGCGCGATTTTGCATCGCGCTTTTTTATGACAAACCGAGACTTTGCCTCACTTGTAACATTTGTTGCTGTAACTTCGACTGGATCTCACTCACTTGCTGGCTCGAACTATTTACTTGGTCTTTCATACTCAACATAGCTTGACTGAAATCATCCACCAAACCACTTTGCTGTTGAGCAAGCTCCATAGCATGGCTCGCTACTTGGTTAGCGGTTTGCGCACTTTCTGCCACCCCTTCAGAATTACGCTTTAACTCTTGCGCATGTTCAGTCTGCGCTTGCGCATCTTGTGATAACGCGCCCATTTGCTCAGATACTTTTTTAGAGTTTTCGCCTAGGGTGTTTAACTGCTGATGAATGTCAGACAATGAATCTTGCGTTTGTTGCGCTAGCTTTCTCACTTCATCGGCAACAACGGCAAACCCACGGCCATGCTCACCCGCTCGCGCCGATTCTATGGCTGCATTTAATGCTAATAAATTAGTTTGCTCCGCAATGGTACGGATCATTTCAACCACAGTACCTACGTCTGAAACACCCTTCAATAATTCATTTAAGCTATCTTGCCCTTGCTCTACACGCTGCTCTGTTGAAGAGCTCGCCTCTAGCATGGCATCGGCAAATTGCACACTGTGTGACATGGCTTCAAAGGTACTATTGGCATTATCAGAAACTTGAGTATTAATATCGTTGGCTTGCTCGCCTAAATCTCTAATATTGTGCAATAGCCCCTGAGTTTGCTCGACTTGATTATAAGTGTTTTCAGATTGCTGACTTATCTGTGACAGGTTTTGACTCATCTGGGCCATAAACTCATTTACAAGCGACAACATCTCTTGGCGCTCTTGTGCTTCTAGTTGTTGGCGCTGAATGAGCTGATTAAAGTAACCGGCTATCTCACCCACTTCTGTATCTGGGTTTTTACTGTGGATTTGCTTCATTTCATTTGAATTGATCAAATCAGCAAAGCCATCTCTGAGTTGTCGTAATGGATTAAGTACCTGACTAAGCTGCACAAAGTACACACCTACGGCAAGCAAAATCAGCAATCCGATTGCTACACTAAATAATACCAAAACATTCAATTTTAAATCGTCTTGGCTGGCTTTTAAGTCACTTTCAGCCGATAGCACAATATCGATAATCGTCTGAATATCTGCTCGAAGTGCTTTTGTACCCGCTTGGCGAGATTGTGATTGCGCAAAGGTATTTTGTACGTCTTTACCAAAACGATTCGCCCAACTAGAAAGCTCTGATTTGATTTCATCAGCTAAGTCTTCTGCTTCTTCGCCAAAAAACAACGCGTCTTCGTCGACTTCGCTCATAACCCCTAGGTTTTCTAAACGCTCGATGTTATTGGCGATAGATTGCAAAGTCGAAATGGTATTTTGTAGGCTCTTTTGCGTATTTGCATCCGGGTTGATTGATAAGTGATAGGTAAAAATACTCAGTTGGTTCACTGCTTGAAAGTAATCAGACGCTAACGCGTAATATTGTTTTTTGACAGGGCTGTCATTGGCTTTCGACGCATAACTAATTAAAGAAGCGGCTGAACCACTCATTTGCCTTAAAGCATTATCAAGTAATGCCATTTCATTGCCAGACAATTTACCTATCGCACGATACTTTCCGTTAATATCAGCATCCAATGCATCTAACTTATTGCTCATGGTCGCAGCCAGGTCATCAGGCAATTGAGCAATATAGTCTTGCTTGAGCCTATTAATTATGTCAGAAGATTCTGTTAAGTACTGACTATCTCCGCTGCTAAGATAGCTTTCAATGCTACCTGATAGCTCCACCAGCACAGTATTTTTGAGTTGGTTATATCCTGTGTTCTGCTGATCTAGTGTATTTAATAAATTCGACGCCCAAAACAACACGCCAGCTAAAAATAAACTTGCCGACGTTAGCAAAATTGCTAGCCATCGAGTAAAAGCAGAAACACGCATAACACCCCCTTTGTTTCAAATTTCGGCGCTAGCGTATTACCCTTTTATGACAGTTTGATGTAATTTGTTCAACAAGAGAGCGAACTAAGTAAAAAGCATACTTTTTACTTATTCCTATATAGAATAAAAACTCTATTTCATTGCTGCTTTTACGTATACATCAAAACGGTTTTTCTTAGTGGTGATTTGCATACTCGGCTTTTGCTCATCGAGGAATGGCGCGTAGTCAGGGCGTTTCACGGCAACGCGTTTACTCGCCAATTGCATAGCAAAGGATAGTAATGCATCTGCATCGTGATCGTCTCCCACTAAAGATTGGAACACACGCATTTCTTTTTTCACCAGTGCCGACTTTTCTCTATGTGGAAACATAGGATCAAGATAAACCACATCAGGTTTAACTTCTGTGCTATTTAATAAGTCATGGCTAGAACCAAACGCCATATCCACTTGCGCCTTCATCCACTCACCTATTTCGGTATCTTGGTAAGCACGCTGTAGGCCATCATAAAGTAATGCAGCAACCACAGGGTGACGTTCATGCATGGTCACTTTGCAACCTAGCGCAGCTAATACAAAGGCATCTCGACCTAAACCTGCAGTCGCATCAAGTACATGCGGTATCGCACCTTTATTTAGCCCCACAGCTTTAGCAATTGCTTGACCTTTGCCACCGCCAAATTTACGTCGGTGTGCACTGGCCCCAGTTACAAAGTCAACTCGAATGGCGCCTAATTTTGGTTCATCACTTTTGAATAACTGCAATCCATGCTCATCAAATTGCAACTTAAACAAGCTTTTATTTGGCACATCATTGGCATTACACTGCTCGGCCCATTTGGCTAATTCAAAGCGTTTTTCGATTTCATCAAGATAAGGACGATTTTCAGGATAGGGGGTATGGATTAGCAAGGGCAAACTCCTTATAGAACAGCTTGCCCATTATAACGTTGAAACGTTTATTTATACCAACCTTCAATAATACTTAATTAATAGAAGCGGGTTAGAAAAGCTCAATATCATCTTGAGAGGCTACTTGATCTTCACTCCAAGGCTGACTCAACTTATTAAGACTGGTATGCAGTGCTTCTCGCGTTTCAGTGATCAAAGCGAGTTTTTGTTTGATGACATCAATCTCTTCGTTCATAAAAGCAAAATGTTGTGAAAATGCTTTTAGTTGCTCTGTATTTTCGATTTGTGCAGACTGCAATAACTGCTCAAAGTTTTCAGATTGCGTGCTGTGATGCATATCTAAAAATACCAATTGTTGTGCTATGTCATCACATACCTGACCTATGTGCGCTACTTGCTCGATTGCTTGCTCACTCTCTTCCATATCTTGAATTTTGGCATTCGTCGCCTCCAAAATATGTGGCAGCAAGTCTTTGTAACGACCGTACATACCAGGATCTTCGGTCGGCATATTTTTGATCAGCAAAGAGACTTTAGGGTAGTTAATAATGGTACGACGACCAAAGTCGACAAAACGACTACCTTCACGATTTTGCTCTAATAGTTCTTGCTCAATTGGCTGAATAGCGCCTTCAGCAGATTTAAACACCTCACCTTGTTGATGCCAAAATGCGACCGCGACTTCTAGCTGTAAAGGCACAAAGAACTCGAAGAAAAAGCTCGACAAACTTTCTAGATCATGGGCGTGATACGACTGACCAACATAGCGCATAATCCGACCCATATCGCCGGAGTCTGTCATGGCGATTTCAGCAGTTATCTGCGCTTGCTCCATATCTTGTTTAAGACGCTGAGACACTTGGCGATAGTCATCAAGTACATTGATTCTGGCAAGCAACTCTTCTCGGTTAAAAGGTTTTACTATGTAGTCTGCAGCACCAGAGTTATAACCACGCATACGCTCAGAGATATCTGTGCGAGAAGAAAGAAACATCACTGGAATTTCTTTGGTTTGTGACGCTTTTTTTAGCTTTTCACATACTTCAAAGCCGTTCATGCCAGGCATTTCTACATCAAGAAGAATAATATCGGGGTGATATTTAAGGGCTAACCGCAATCCTTCATCACCATTTTTAGCTCGGATCAATTTACAGCTTTCAGCCAACGCGTCTTCGATGATCTTATGCACTAACTTGTCGTCATCGATAGCCAGCACCAGTCTGCTCATACCATTTCCCTTAATAAATCATGTCTTTAAATAGCATAGCTGGAGATGATAATTTTGCGAACCCCAAAAAGCATAAAAGCGCCCGAAGACGCTTTTATTTTTATAACTACATCAAACTCTGAGTAATTATTATGCAAATTTGCAATCTTGGCGCAGGGTCTCCCCCGCGCTACAAAAATTTTACGCTATTCCACTATGACGGAGTAATGCGTCAACTTGTGGTTCTCTACCTCTAAAGCGCTTGAATAATTCCATTGGCGCTTCTGAGCCACCTTTTTCTAAGATGTTTTGCATAAAATCTTGTCCAGTTTGTGGGTTAAATACGCCCTCTTCTTCAAAACGAGAGAATGCATCTGCCGATAAAACTTCTGCCCATTTGTAAGAGTAATAGCCCGCGCTATAGCCGCCTGCAAAAATATGACTAAAGCCATGTTGGAAACGGTTAAACTCAGGTGCTTTAACCACGGCTGTACGCTTACGCACCTCATTTAGAGTAGACTGAATTTGACAACCTTCTTCGGCTTTATAATCAGCATGAATATGGAAGTCGAATAAACTAAACTCTAACTGACGCAGCATCTGCATGGCCGACTGGAAGTTTTTCGCATCTAATAGTTTATCAAGTAATTCTTTAGGTAATGGCTCACCAGTTTCGAAATGACCCGAGATAAAGCTCAGCGCTTCTTCTTCGTAGCACCAGTTTTCTAAGAACTGACTTGGTAGCTCTACGGCATCCCACGCCACACCATTAATACCCGCCACCGCTGAGGCGTCAATTTGCGTCAACATATGGTGAATGCCATGACCGAACTCGTGGAATAAAGTGGTCACCTCGTTGTGGGTAAACAAAGCAGGCTTGTCGCCGACGGCTTTATTAAAGTTACATACTAAGTACGCCACCGGTGTTTGTAGCTCGCCATTAGCGCGAATTTTACGACCCATGCAGTCATCCATCCACGCACCACCGCGTTTGTGTTCGCGCGCATATAAATCTAGGTAAAAGTGACCGCGAAGTTCATCGCTTTTATCGTGCACAGCAAAAAAGCGAACATCTTCATGATAAGTATCAAAATCAGAAAGCTCAGTAACTTTAATGCCAAATAGCTTATTAACTGTGGTGAACAAGCCTTTTAATACTGTATCTGCAGGGAAGTAAGGGCGTAACTGCTCGTCAGAAATAGCATATTTAGCTTGCTTTAACTTCTCACCAAAGTAACCGTAATCCCACGCTTGTAAGTCAGTCATTTGATATTCTGACTCGGCAAATGCTTGTAGCTCATTTAACTCTTGCTCGGCTTGTGGTTTAGACTTAGACGCTAAATCATTTAAAAACTCAAAAACCTGCGCCGGATTTTCGGCCATTTTTGTCGCCAATGATTTATCAGCAAAGCTGTCAAAACCTAGCTGCATTGCTAATTCATGACGCAACTTTAGCTCCTCAGCCATAATCTCTGAGTTATCGAACTCACCGGCATTCGGGCCTTGATCAGAAGCGCGTGTGCAAAATGCGCGGTACATTTCTTCACGTAACTCGCGGTTATCAGCGTAAGTCATCACAGGAAGATAAGACGGAATATCTAAAGTAAACACCCAACCTTCAAGCTCTTTGCTGTGCGCAGTATGCGCCGCTAAAGCAATCGCCGACTCAGGCAAGCCGGCAAGCTCGCTTTCATCTCTAATATGCTTTTGCCATGCTTGCGTTGCATCCATCACATTATTACCAAACTTTGCAGCGAGCTCTGATAAACGCGCTGAAATTTCGCCATAACGCTTTTGCTTATCGCTATCTAATGCAATGCCCGACAAGGTGAAATCGCGTAATGCATTGTCGATTGAGGTCTGCTGGGCAATGCTCAGTGATGCAAATTCTTCTGAGTCTTTTAATGCTTTATAGGCTTCATATAAACCTTGATGCTGACCCACATAGGTTGAGTATTCTGAAATAAGCGGTAAGCACTCATCATAGGCTTTACGTAAATCTTCAGAGTTAACCACTGAGTGCATGTGTGATACTGGCGACCACATACGAGAAAGCTTGTCATCCGCCTCTTCTAGTGGCACCACTAGCCCTTGCCAAGTAAACTCTCGCCTTGCCAATACTTCGTCAATGGTTTTACGACAATGTTCTATTGCAGCTTTAAGTGCAGGCACTACATGCTCTGGTTGAATTTTCGAAAATGGTGGCAAACCTTCAAGACCAATCAGTGGGTTACTCATAAATACTCTTTCCTTTAATCTTGCTCTATTAATATGTTCTTTTATGACATATTTAACGTATTAGCATTGAAATTGGGGCAAATGCCGCAATTACAAGTTAGACTGAAATATTCTTGATACTTCGCCTTTCTATTACTGAAAGCTTAGAACATAAAACCAATTTTTAAGGAGTTTTTATGGCTCAACATTTTGATTATATTGCCATTGGTGGTGGTAGCGGTGGTATTGCTTCGGCTAACCGTGCGGCAATGCGTGGCGCAAAAGTCGCTTTAATTGAAGCAAAACACATGGGCGGTACTTGTGTAAATGTGGGTTGCGTACCAAAAAAAGTGATGTGGCACGGTGCACAAGTCGCTGAAGCAATTAAGCTTTACGCACCTGATTACGGCTTTGATGTTGAACTTAAAAACTTCGATTGGGCAAAATTAGTTGAGAGTCGCGAAGCGTATATTGGCCGTATTCATAAGGGCTATGAAGGTTATTTAGCAAAAAATGGCGTAACCGTGATCAACGGTTTTGCTAAATTCGTTGATAATAAAACCATCGAAGTGAATGGTGAACATTATACTGCTGATCATATTTCTATCGCAGTAGGCGGTCGCCCTTCGATTCCAAATATTCCAGGTGCTGAGTACGGTATCGACTCAAACGGTTTCTTTGAATTAGACGAGCAACCACGACGTGTGGCAGTAATTGGCGCAGGTTATATTGCTGTTGAACTTGCTGGTGTTTTAAATAGCCTTGGTACTGAAACACATCTTTTTGTTCGTAAACATGCACCACTTCGTAGCTTCGACCCTTTAGTTGTTGAAACACTCACTGAAGTGATGGAAAAAGAAGGCCCTACACTTCATACCAACGCCACACCAAAAGCGCTGACAAAAGAAACTGATGGCTCTGTAACCTTGCATTTAGAAAATGGTGACAGCCATACGGTTGACCAAGTCATTTGGGCGATTGGTCGTGAACCTGTGACTGATTTAATCAATCTACAAGCCACTGATGTTGAAACCACTGAGCGCGGCTTTATTAAAACTGATGAATACCAAAACACCTCTGTACCTGGTATCTATGCACTGGGCGACATTATGGAAGGCGGTATTGAACTGACGCCTGTAGCCGTAAAAGCAGGTCGTATGTTGGCTGAGCGTTTATTTAATCCAGAATTGCCTGATGCCAAAATGGATTATGAACTAGTACCAACAGTGGTATTTAGCCACCCGCCTATCGGCACAATCGGCTTAACCGAGCCACAAGCGATCGCACAGTACGGCGAAGAAAATGTGAAAGTATACACTTCTACGTTTGCTGCTATGTACACCGCTGTGACACAGCACCGCCAGCCTTGTAAAATGAAGCTAGTCTGTGTGGGCGAAGACGAGAAAATCGTTGGTTTACACGGTATTGGTTTTGCGGTTGATGAAATGATCCAAGGTTTTGCTGTGGCAATGAAGATGGGCGCGACTAAAGCAGACTTTGATTCTGTAGTGGCGATACACCCAACGGGTTCTGAAGAATTTGTTACCATGAGATAGGCACTGCCAATTATTCATCCATGAAGCACCGCCCGGCTCGACGTCCTTTGTCTCGCGTTCGAGCCTAAAATAGCTGCACCCTTTCGCTATTTTCGGGCGGCTCTCGCCCGACTGGTTCTGAATAATTCGTTACCATGAGATGGACACTGCCAATTATTCATCCATGAAGCCCCCCGGCTAGACGCCCTTTGTCTCGCATTCGAGCCTGAGCTAACTACTTTCTAGTTATTAAGAAAGTTGATATCAATTAATCTTTCATATTTTTTTAACTGAAAGTTTTTATGTGACGCCAATGAAGCTGCTAGAATAAGCGTAACTTTTCTGCTCTCAATACAACAAGGTTTTCATAGATGAAAAAACGTATTGCTTTAGCACTTTTAGCAAGTGCAACGTCTGCGGCTGTGTCGGCTGCTGATACTCGCTCTCAAGGTATGGGTAATGTCGGTGTCGCTTCTGCAGACTACCTATCTTCAGTGTTAATAAACCCTGCACTGATCAATCGCCACTCTGATGAGACTGACGATTTCGGCTTAATCCTACCTTCTGCTAACGTATTTGTTCGAGACGAGCAAGAATTACGTGACCATATCGATACTTTCCAAGATAGCTTTGACGAACTTTCAGACTTACTAGAGCTAGCTGAATCGGGCGGTAATGTTACAGTCGATCAATTAGATAGAGCTAGAAAACAACTAGCATCTGATTTAGATAAATTAAACGGTGGTATCAATATTGAAGCAAACCTAGCAATTGCCCTTGCTTCACCTAGTCGTATTGGTGGTTTTGCGCTTTATGCAAATACAGATATTGACGCAAACGCAAATCTATTCATTTCTGGTGATGATGTAAATGTAATTGCAAATGCACAAACGCCTGAAGAACTTGAAGAGCTAAACTCTCGCTTACAAGTTGTAGGTGCAGCAATTAGCGAAATCGGCTTTGCCTATGCAAATCAGTTTACTGTTTCTGATAAGCAAGTATATTGGAGCATCACACCTAAGTTCCAACAAGTTGATTCATTTAACTACGTATCGAAAGTAAATGACTTTGACGAAGATGACTTTGATGCAAACGATTACACGAAAACAGAAAATAACTTCAACTTCGATATTGGCTTAGCAACTGAGCTAACTGAAAGAGTTACTGTTGGTTTCGTGGCTAAAAACCTCATCGAAAATGACTACGACTCTGTAACAAGCCAAGGTATCACGCCTTCTTACAAAGTTGGGCCTGAGTATATTGCCGGTATCTCTTACAACGGTGACATCGTTACACTTGCTGCTGATGTTGATTTAACCGCACCTCAACATTCAAACCTAATTGAAGAAAGCCAATTCGCACGTCTTGGTTTAGAGTTAAATGCGTTTGACTGGGTACAAATTCGTGCTGGTTACCGTCACGATTTCAATGGTGATAAAGAAGACAGCTACAGTGTTGGCTTTGGATTAAGCCCATTTGGCGTTGTACGCTTAGACTTAATGGCACAAACATCTGGTGAGAACGACATAGGCGCTGGTTTACAGCTTAGCTTCACGTTGTAATCACTTTGAATGTGGGCATGACATCTTCATTGTGCCCACAGTTTTACTTTTCCCCCAACTTCATTTTCCCCCTGCTTACGACTTTAGCTATCATCCAAACCTTTGATCTTACACACTTGACTAATGTCTTACTTTTAAGCAATCTGGAGGTAGTTAAAACAAATTTAACTAACCAAAAGTATTAGGTTTTCGCTTTATAAGGTGGATAACGTGTTTAAACTTGCACATAATGGCAAAATTTTAATGGACATCGCTCAAGCCGCGCCTCCGAGCGAAGGCTTTATTCTTGATGCCTTAAAACAGTCGCCGTTTGCGCAATGTGAAGTCGATCACGAGAGTATTAAAGCGTATTTTAAAGGCGATCAAACAGAAAAGATTTTAGCGGTCGCCATTAAGCATGACGCCACATTTAAAGTCGATGTCTGTGAAGATAAAATGCAAGCAATTGGTACAATTACAGTCGCCTATGGCGGTAAAGCCATTTCACTCGAAGAGGCTAAAAAAGCACTGATTGCCGCTGGTGTTACCCGTGGTTTCAAGAATGTCTACCTTGAGAATTTACTTAAGAAGCAACATCTAGCTCAGCCTGGAGATGAAGTTTCAGAAATGCTTGCACAGGGAAGGATGCCAATCAACGGCGAGGCTGCGACGTTAAAACTTCATGTATGCACGTTAAAACAACGTTTAAAGCAACCTAAACTTCGTGAAGATGGTAGCGTCGACATGCGTGACTTTGGCGCTTTAGCAAGTGTCGAAAAAGGTACATTATTAGCAACACAAATTCCCGCAACAAATGGCACTGATGGCTTTAACGTTTTAGGAGAGACCTTACCGGCCAAACCAGGTGATACTTTTCAGCTAACAGCCGGTGAAGGCACCGAAATCTCGAGTAAAAACCCTCTACAACTTATTGCTACACTGTCGGGCTGCCCAAGCGAAATAAATAATGGCTTGAGAGTGGACGATGTTTTTACTATCGATGAAGTCAGTGTTAAAAGTGGTCATATTGAATTTGATGGCAGTGTGATCGTCAGCAAAAGTGTTGCACCAGGAATGAAAATTATCGCCAAAGGTGATGTCACAATCCTTGGCAGCGTAGAGTCAGCCGAAATACAAACAAAGGGAAATATTGAAGTAAAGCAAGCTGTTATTGGTCATCTCGACCATCAACATAATGATGAAGAACTTACTTGTAAGCTCATTGCTGGGGGAAATATTGAAATTTCTCACGGCCAATATGCTTACCTGGAAGCAAATAATATTACTGTACATAAACAAAGCAACCACTGTGACCTAAAAGCATTTGATACTATTATCATTGGCGGTGGTGACAAACCAAACGGTAAGTTAATCGGTGGTGAAATCATTGATGCGCAGAAAGTCATTGCTGGTGAGATTGGTACATCATCAGGTACCAAAATGAATATTTTCTTGGCACGAAGCGGAATGGCTTTAACGGCTAAAACAGATGAATGCGTCAAAGAGCTCTCTAGTGTTGACGAACAGTTAAACACACTGCAACAAGCCGTTGAAAAGGCAGACCATTTAAAAGATCAAGATAAGAAAAAAACAATCATGCAAAAGATTTTGGCAACCCAGCAACATTATTGTCAACAAGCTGAACAACTAGAAAAGCAGCTCAGCGAGTTGGATCACCACTTACATGACTTACTCGACAATACCCAATTAACGGTTAATAAAGCCTTAAACAGTGATGTAGAGATCCATATTTTTGATCGCGTTTATAAAACACAAAGACAATACCCTCCTTGCACAGCCAAACTCGTCGATAATGAAGTAAAGATTGAGTTTTAAACTCTATTTGTATTTGTTAGTTGGTTCATAAAACTTATTTTCATAAATAACGATATACCAAACGACCCTTCAACACCTGTAGGTATCGGCTTTAGCCCGACAACCTTTAAAACATGTCACCATAATTACGGCCAAATTAACTCAAAATAGACCCTTAAATATAGTCGTATACAAAAAAGCGCAGGATAAACCTGCGCCTACAATTCTGAGTAACTAATTCTCATCACTCGCTAACTTGCAGCTTACAGCTTGTGACTTTCAGCTTACAACACACCTTCAAATTGCTGTTTTAATTCATCGCCCCACACGCCTACTTGCACTTGTGCAATATGTTGTTTTTGTAGCATCAACATCACTAAGCGTGATTGTCCAATACCACCGCCTATGGTTTGCGGCATCTCACCCGCCACCAGCTGTTGATGCCAATCTTGCTCTAAACGCGCATCATCTGAAGTGATCGCTAATTGGCGCTTTAACGACTCAGGGCAAACACGAATGCCCATAGAGGAGATCTCAAACGCATCTTCAAGCACAGGGTTCCAAACCAAGATATCGCCGTTTAAACCCTGATACTTATCACAAGTGGCTGTAGACCAGTCATCATAGTCAGGCGCACGCACATCATGAATTTCTCCATCACCTAATGCACCGCCAATGCCAATTAAGAATACCGCACCATATTCTTGAGCAATGGCTTTTTCGCGTTGCTTAGCAGTAAAGTCAGGATACATTTGGCGTAATTCTTCACTGTGCACAAAAGTAATTTTTTCTGGTAAAAATGGCGTTAAACCAAACTCGCTCGCCACCATTTTCTCAGTTGCTTTAATGGCTGAAAATAATGTTTCAACAGTAGATTTAAGCTTTGTTAGAGAGCGCTCACTGTCAGCGCAGATGATTTTTTCCCAATCCCACTGATCAACAAAGACAGAGTGAATCGGCGATAATTTATCCTCATCAGGACGCAGCGCTTTCATGTGTGTATATAACCCCTCACCAACAGCAAAGCCATGATCGCCTAAAGTTTTACGCTTCCATTTTGCCAGTGAGTGCACGACTTCAAAACTCGCTTCAGGTAATGTTTTTACTTCCACCGAAACCGCTTTTTCAGTACCGCTCAAGTTATCTTGAATGCCGTCGCCTACTTTAGCCAAAATAGGTGCTTGAACTTCTAACAAGCCAAGCTGGCTTTCTAGTTGCTCCGAGAAAAAACGTTTCACGGCGCTGATCTGTTTTTGTGTTTCTAGATAACTTGTTTTCATATTTGGTTCCTCATTCCCAATGATTCGATTACACGGAGCCTGCAACCCAGCTCGCTCTGTACTGTTAAATCCATCGTCAACAAATTCGAATCTAAAAACAAGATCCAATAACAAAAATACCTTTACGCTATATTTTTCATTAAAAATTTCAGGTAAATTTTAATGATTCATAAATTATGAGCCTTTAAAAGCATGGAAAATTATCAGATCGATAATCTCGATAAATCGATTTTGCACGCATTAATGGATAATGCGCGTACACCTTATGCCGAATTAGCAAAACGATTCGCCGTGAGTTCGGGAACTATTCACGTTCGAGTTGAGAAGATGAAGCAAGCGGGGATCATACTTGGTACGCAAGTCACCATAGATCCAAAGCAACTGGGTTATGACGTTTGCTGTTTTATTGGGGTTAACCTAAAACATGCGGGTGACTACCCGAGCACCATTGAGCAGCTAAGAGGCTTTAACGAAGTTGTAGAAGCTTATTACACCACAGGCAACTACAGTATTTTTATTAAAGTCATGGCACGTTCAATCGATCACCTACAAGATGTTCTGATCAATAAAATACAAACCATAGAAGCCATTCAATCAACAGAAACACTGATTTCATTGCAAAACCCAATTTGCCGTGAAGTAATGCCCTAAGCGCGATAAACGCGTATAATCGGCGCAATTTTGAGAATTAGAGTAGTAACCGTGGACAATAAACGTTTTCATCGCGTAAAGCAGGTTTTAGACAGACGCCAAACCGACCTAACGGTATGTTTAGATGAAGTGCATAAACATCATAATTTATCTGCCATTGTGCGCACAGCTGACGCTGTAGGCTGCCACCATGTACATGCTGTATGGCCACAAGATCAGCGTCGTTTAACTAACAATACCTCTGGCGGCAGCAAAAACTGGGTTGAGACCCATATGCATGATGGTATTGATCAAGCGGTTGCTTCAATTCGCGAGCAGAACCCTGGCATCCAATTGTTAGCAACCAATCTCAGTGATGAAGCCGTTGATTTTCGCGAAATTGATTATACCAAGCCGACGGCTGTGATCGTGGGCCAAGAACGTCTAGGTATCTCAGACAAAGCGCTTGCCCATGCCGATAAGCACATTGTTATTCCAATGGCTGGTATGGTGCAATCGCTCAATGTATCGGTGGCTGCTGCACTGATTTTATATGAAGCACAAAGGCAACGTGAAGAAGCAGGGCTTTACGATCGCAACGATATGTTAGATGCTGAGGTTAAACACAAACTCTTGTTTGAAGGCTGCCACCCTATTATTGCGAATCGCTGTGTGGAGAAAGGTTTACCTTACCCTTCACTTGATGATGAAGGTGAAATTGTCGCAGATGAAGCGTTTTGGAACACGCTTAAGTTCAAGCAAAAGTAGTCATATAAAAGTCATTAAGGAATAGTATGTCGAGTCCTAATTTAGCCAACTACCCGATCACTGAGCTCAAAGGTGTTGGGCCTAAAGTTGCCGAACGTTTAGCTAAATTAGGCATTGCTTCTGTGCAAGACATGCTATTTCACTTACCGCTTCGCTACGAAGACCGCGCACGCACTTATACGATTAATGAATTAATACCGCATACTCATGTCAGTATTGAAGCTGAAATTGAGCACAGTGATATTACTTTCGGTAAACGTCGTATGTTGGTTTGTCACGTTAACGACGGGACCGGTAGACTTACACTGCGCTTCTTTAATTTTAATGCTGCACAAAAGAATGCCATGTCACCCGGTAAAATTATTCGTTGTTTTGGTGAGGTAAGACGAGGACGTGCAGGGCTAGAAATGGCACACCCAGAATACAACATTCGCAGTTGTCCCACTGAGCCACAAGATCCGAACCTCGCAACCCTAACCGCGGTTTACCCTACAACCGAAGGCCTAAAGCAGTTGAGTATTCGGAGTATTGCCAACAAAGCACTCGACTTACTAGATAAATACGACTTAGAAGAATATTTACCGCAGCAATATCGCCCTAATCAACTGAGCTTAAAAGATGCGGTATTGCAACTTCATCGACCACCTCAAGATACCGACTTGAGTTTACTCGAATTGGGGGAGCATCCCGCGCAGCAGCGTTTAGCATTTGAAGAACTGTTAGCGCAAAACCTCAGTTTATTGCAACTTCGCCAGAAAGGTCAGGCGGTGCAAGCAGTGTCTTTACCACCGACGAATAAACTCGAACCTGAATTTTTAGCTCAGCTACCGTTTAGTCCAACCAATGCGCAAAGTCGCGTCGTGGCAGAAATTAAACAAGATTTGCAACAGCCATATCCCATGATGCGTTTAGTCCAAGGTGATGTGGGTTCTGGTAAAACCCTCGTTGCCGCGCTCAGTGCTTTGACTGCAATTGCAAAGGGTTACCAAGTGGCATTAATGGCTCCGACTGAGATTTTATCTGAACAACATGGCATTAGTTTTAAAAATTGGTTCAGTAGCTTAGGTATAGAAACCGCTTGGTTAGGTGGCAAAACCAAAGGCAAAGAGCGCATACAAGTACTGGAAAGCATCGCTTCTGGCAAAGCCCAGATGGTGATCGGCACCCATGCGCTATTCCAAGAGCAAGTCGAATTTCATAATCTGGCATTGATCATCATAGATGAGCAGCATCGTTTTGGTGTGCATCAACGTTTAGCACTCAGAGAAAAGGGTAAATTTAATAACTGTTATCCGCATCAGTTAGTTATGACTGCCACACCTATTCCGCGTACATTAGCCATGACCGCCTATGCAGACTTAGAAACGTCGGTCATTGATGAACTGCCTCCAGGGCGCACGCCAATCACTACAGTTGCGGTGCCAGATACCCGTCGTGAGCAAGTGATACAAAGGGTAAAAAGTGCCTGTATAGAAGATCATCGTCAAGTCTATTGGGTCTGTACGCTTATCGATGAATCTGAGGTTTTACAATGCCAAGCCGCAGAAGACACTGCTACGCAACTAAAAGAATTACTGCCAGAATTAAAAATAGCCCTTGTGCATGGCCGAATGAAGCCACAAGAAAAACAAGAGATAATGGCGGCTTTTAAAGCTGATGAATACCATGTGTTAGTTGCGACAACCGTGATTGAAGTTGGGGTAGATGTCCCCAATGCCAGTTTAATTATTATCGAAAACCCTGAACGCTTAGGATTAGCTCAACTCCACCAGCTAAGAGGCCGTGTTGGCCGTGGTGCAATCGCATCGCATTGCCTACTACTTTATCATGCGCCTCTGTCTATCACTGCGCAAAAGCGTTTAGGCGTTCTAAGAGACAGCAATGATGGTTTTGTGATTGCTGAGCGGGATTTAGAGATTCGCGGCCCTGGTGAAGTACTTGGTACTAAACAAACCGGCTTAGCTGAATTTAAAGTAGCCGATTTAAATCGTGATAAGCACTTGTTACCGCAAGTTCGCGCACTGGCTTTTACATTGATGCAGCAACAGCCTGAAACTGTGAAGCCGCTGGTCGCTCGATGGCTAGGTGGAAAGTCAGAACTGGCGATGGCCTGATTGCTAAATAAATTGTCGCCATAAATGACGACCTACACCAAAGGGCTCTCTTTTCACCTGTAGATCGCGGCTTTAGCCCGACAATCACAAAAATATATCAACTAACCTATAAACAGAAATCAATGCCTTTCTAAAAAGCGCTGCCAATGCACAGATGAATTGATCACGCGCACGGGTGCAATGATCTTTTTTAACAACTGTGGGGTAGGTTCTTTTAATAGAGCATTATCTTTTAGACCCAACAAATAATGAAATGCAGGTTTGTTTAAGTGTTGAATGGCTGAAATACGAATTTGTTGCTCGAAGTTCAAACGCAAGCTACTCACAGACGTTTTATGTCCTTGCTGATCGATACTTGGTATATCGCATTTTTGTAAATACCCTAAACGCTTACCTTCACCTGAAAACCAAATGCGAACTTTTTCACTGTAACGACCCGTTTTGGCTGGCAGGTCAAATAGCAAACGTTGTTCGTTTTGGCTTTTCACAAACTCTAGATACGGTTCTAATCCAGCTTGCCATAACGCGGTATGAATAGGTACCACTCGGGATTGAATTTTCTGGTGTGTCGCAAATTTAAAGCAATGCACGCCCTCAATTTTTACCACATCATCAAGGGTTAAATTGCCAATTTCATCACTATAAGCACCGGTATAATAAGCAATTAAAGGCAACCAGAAGTGCCAGTGCTTTGGCTGTTCACGCTTTTGCTTTTCATCACCGTAAATATACCCATGGAACAAAGTATGTAATTCCATAGCTGAAAATGCGCGACGACCAAGGTGTACTTTCATAGACTTACGGTAACCTTATTTATAAATAAGAAACACGATAAGTTTAAAGGGATTATTAAAAAGATAAACCACCAATTTTAAATTTCTTTAATCTGAGTAGATGTTTACCTATGGACTTTTCTTTACGTTGCTTAGCTATGGCACATTCACCAGCAACCTGTAGTAAGAATAATCAACGAGGTATAAAAACAAAAAAAGCCTGCTAAGCAGGCTTTGGAGATGTTGTTTGATATTCTGAATTTAGTTGGCGATTAAAGCTCTGCGCCTTCCGCTAAACCTTTATCTTCACCTTCTTCAGGCTGGATAGTCGCTTGAAGTAGCAGCATGTCTCTTAGCTTTCCTTCAATCTCGTTAGCGATCTCAACGTTCTCTTTTAAGAATTTAATTGAATTAGACTTACCTTGACCAACTTTGCTGCCGTTGTAGCTGTACCATGCACCTGATTTTTCAACCAGTTTGTGCTTCACACCTAGGTCAATTAATTCACCTTCTTTAGAGATACCTTGACCATACATGATAATAAATTCAGCTTGCTTAAATGGCGGTGCAACTTTGTTCTTAACAACTTTAACTCGTGTTTCGTTACCCACTACTTCATCGCCATCTTTCACTGAGCCAATGCGACGAATATCAATACGTACTGATGAGTAGAACTTAAGCGCATTACCACCTGTCGTTGTTTCTGGGTTACCGAACATCACACCAATTTTCATACGAATTTGGTTGATGAAGATACAAAGCGTATTTGAACGTTTGATATTAGCAGTTAGCTTACGCAAAGCTTGTGACATTAGACGCGCTTGAAGACCAACGTGTGCATCACCCATATCACCTTCAATTTCAGCTTTAGGTGTTAGTGCTGCTACCGAGTCAACAATCACCACATCTACTGCACCTGAACGAACTAGCATGTCACAGATTTCTAATGCTTGCTCACCCGTGTCAGGCTGAGAAACAAGCAGCTCGTCAACATTAACACCCAGTTTTTCTGCATAGACTGGATCTAATGCATGCTCAGCATCAACGAATGCACATGTTTTACCTTGCTTTTGGGCTTCGGCAATAACTTGAAGAGTAAGCGTTGTTTTACCTGATGATTCAGGACCATAAATCTCGACAATACGACCAGTTGGTAAACCACCTATGCCTAATGCGATATCAATACCTAGTGAGCCAGTAGAAATTGCTTCAATGTCTAACGCTTGGCTATCACCTAGTTTCATGATTGAACCTTTACCAAATTGGCGTTCAATTTGTGATAACGCGGCATCTAGTGCCTTTTGTTTATTGTCGTTCATTTGCTTCTCCAATCTTGCGTAATGCCAGTAAGTATACTGTATGAAATTACAGTATCAAGCATATTTTTATGAATTTAATAGCTCAATTGATTTTTCTAAAGAAAAAACAACAGCTTGCTCTCTAACTTCAGCTCTATTTCCAGTAAAAACACAATGATAGGTATGCTGTTTTCCCGACAAAAATAGGCCAAACCATACAGTACCTACCGGTTTTTCATCACTGCCACCTGTAGGCCCAGCGACTCCCGAAATTGCAATAGCAAGGTCTGCATTGGCAGCTTTTGCAGCGCCTGCACACATTTCTAACACGGTTTGTTCACTGACTGCACCGTGTTCCTGTAAGGTACTTTCAGTTACCCCCAGCAATGCTTGCTTAGCTTCATTACTGTAGGTGACAAAGCAGCGGTCAATATATCGTGAACTGCCCGATGTATCGGTAAGCGCATAACTCACTCCTCCGCCTGTACATGATTCAGCGGTAGTGATCGTCAGTCGTTTATCAGCTAAAATAGCGCCCAACTTTGACGCTAGAGTACTCACTTGTTGCTGTAGCTCCATCATTATCCTTTTAGGTCATTGCATGTCGATAGATTTATATTCAGAACATACTATAAAACAACAAACTCCCATGATGCAGCAATATCTGCGGATCAAAGCGGATCATCAAGACATTTTACTGTTTTATCGCATGGGTGACTTTTATGAATTGTTCTTTGATGATGCGATTCGCGCCGCACAACTGCTCGATATTTCACAGACCCATCGCGGTAAGGCAGGCGGGGCCCCTATTCCAATGGCCGGCGTACCTTATCATGCGGTAGAGAATTATCTTGCTCGCCTAGTGCAAATGGGAGAGTCAGTGGCGATTTGTGAGCAAGTTGGCGATCCTGCTACCAGCAAAGGGCCGGTTGAGCGAAAAGTGGTGCGTATTGTCACGCCGGGTACGGTTAGTGATGAAGCTTTATTGCAAGAGCGACAAGACAACTTACTTGCCAGCGTCTATCAAAATAAACAAGGCCAATATGGCGTCGCTTATCTTGATATCAACTCAGGCCGTTTTAACATTGTTGAATTAAACACCGATGAAGCATTGGTTTCGACGCTGCAGCGCCTGCAACCCGCTGAATTACTTTACCCTGAGTCATTCCAAAACCTATTTTTACTTGAGCAAGTCAAAGGCGGCCGTCGCCGCCCTGATTGGGAATTTGATTTAGATACTGCAAAACATTTGCTTTGCCAGCAGTTTGGTACACAAGATCTAATCGGTTTTGGTGTTGAAAAAGCCCATACAGGCTTAATCGCAGCAGGCTGTGTGATGCAATATGTTAAAGATACACAACGCATTGCTTTGCCACATATTCGCGCCATTACCCTTGAGAAAAACGAACATGCGGTGATCTTAGATGCGGCAACCCGTAAAAACTTAGAGCTGACAGTCAACCTATCTGGCGGGATCGAAAACACCCTAGCACAAGTATTGGATAAAACCGCGACACCGATGGGCTCACGTTTATTAAAGCGCCGTATTCATACACCGGTACGTGACCGCAACGAATTAAATGCTCGACTAAATGCCATTGCCAGCTTGATCAATAGCCAAATTTGTATGGAGCTCTATGACAGCTTAAGACATATTGGCGATATTGAGCGTGTAGTGGCGCGTCTTGCGCTTTGTACTGCCCGCCCTCGCGACTTAACGCGTTTACGCGGTGCCTTACAAGCCCTTGCACCGCTGCATGCTTTACTCGATGAGGCAGCCGATCCACGTATAAAGTTGATTTGTGATCAATCCCCTGTATTACCTAAGCTACAGTCACTCCTAGAGCAAGCGATTATTGATAATCCGCCCGTGCTGATCCGCGATGGTGGCGTAATTGCAACTGGCTATAACGCTGAACTCGATGAGTGGCGAGCACTGAGCCAAGGTGCAACCGATATTCTTGAAAAATTAGAAGTGCGTGAACGTGAGCGCACAGGAATAAGCACACTTAAAATTGGCTACAACAAGGTGCATGGTTTTTACATTGAAATTAGCCGGGCTAACTCACACCTTGTGCCACCTGAATATATTCGTCGCCAAACGCTTAAAAACAACGAGCGTTATATCATTCCTGAACTAAAAGAGCATGAAGACAAAGTATTGGGCAGTCAAAGTAAGGCTCTGGCACTTGAAAAACAATTATACGAGCAGTTATTCGAATACATTGCGCCTTACCTAGAGCAACTACAATTAATGTCTGCAGCACTCGCTGACTTAGATGTATTGAATACGTTAGCTGAGCGTGCCCAGACGCTCGATTACTGCAAACCAGAATTAACGCTAGAAAGTGGCATCGACATCATTGATGGTCGCCACCCAGTTGTTGAACATGTAAGCCAAGAGCCATTCATTGCCAACCCTGTGAAACTCAATGAACAGCGTAAAATGTTGATCATCACGGGTCCTAACATGGGTGGTAAATCGACCTATATGCGTCAAACAGCACTTATTACTTTAATGGCACATATTGGCTCTTATGTACCTGCAAGTGAAGCACGCATCGGTCACATTGATCGTATCTTTACACGTATTGGGGCGAGTGATGATCTTGCTTCAGGTCGCTCAACCTTCATGGTAGAAATGACCGAGACCGCTACGATTCTAAATAATGCCACCGAGAACTCATTGGTGTTAATGGATGAAATCGGCCGTGGTACCAGCACCTATGATGGTTTATCTTTGGCCTATGCAACCGCTGACTACCTAGCGAGTAAGCTCAATGCTAAAACCCTCTTTGCGACACATTACTTTGAGCTAACGGAGCTTGCAGAGCAACAGACAGGGCTTGTAAACGTGCATTTAGATGCGGTAGAACACAACGATACGATTGCCTTTAAGCACACGGTCTTAGATGGTGCCGCGAGTAAAAGTTTTGGCCTTCAAGTGGCAGGACTCGCGGGTGTACCAAAACCCGTTCTTGCCATGGCAAAAGAGAAGTTAAAGCGCCTAGAGCAACATGAAAGTGTGATTGATGAACAACAGCCAACCGCTCAGTCACAAGGTCAATTACCATTAGAGCCTGTTATGCAAGAGTCACAAGTTGAGCTACAACTTGCGCAAATTGACCCTGATGATCTGACTCCTCGCCAGGCACATGAGTTACTCTATAAATTAAAAGGCTTACTCAATTAATCAGTCAATTATAAATAATAAAAAACCACTTCAATTGAAGTGGTTTTTTATTATTAAATTAAGCTTATTGTTGCTCGAAAAGGCTATCTATATTTAGGCCTTCATGCTGTAGAATATCTTTTAAACGTCTAAGGGCTTCAACTTGAATTTGTCTTACACGCTCGCGTGTTAAACCAATTTCTCTGCCGACATCTTCTAGTGTTGAAGGTTCATATCCCAGTAAGCCAAAACGTCTTGCTAGCACTTCACGTTGTTTAGGGTTAAGCTCACCTAGCCAATCAACAATATGCTTATTGATATCATTGCTTTGAACTTCATTTTCAGGACCGTATCCCTTTTCATCAGCGATAATATCTAGTAGCGCTTTATCATTCTCACCGCCTATAGGTGTATCAACAGAGGTGATTTTTTCGTTCAGGCGAAGCATTTTAGTGACGTCTTCAACTGGACGGTCAAGACATTCTGCAATTTCTTCTGCAGTTGGCTCATGGTCAAGCTTTTGTGTCAGTTCACGAGCTGTTCTAAGATAAACGTTAAGCTCTTTAACAACATGGATAGGAAGGCGAATCGTACGAGTCTGATTCATAATCGCACGTTCTATAGTTTGTCTTATCCACCACGTTGCATAAGTTGAAAAGCGAAAGCCTCGTTCTGGGTCAAATTTTTCAACCGCTCTGATCAAGCCCAAATTGCCTTCTTCTATTAAATCAAGAAGTGCAAGGCCACGATTATTGTAGCGACGGGCAATTTTAACCACTAATCTCAAGTTACTTTCGATCATGCGTTTGCGAGAAGCCTCACAGCCTTTAAGTGCTTTACGCGCGAAATAAACTTCTTCTTCGGCACTTAATAGAGGGGAAAAACCAATTTCGCCTAAATACAACTGGGTTGCATCTAAATTCTTAACGGTTTCTTCTTTTGCAAAAACATCATCTTCCGTTTCGACATCTTCCAAAAGTTCCATTTTTTCGTCATCTAGTACTGCTTCATCAACTTCAGCTTCTGCAGTGACTAGCTTCTTAGTCTCTTTCTTTGCTGTTTGAGCCATATCATCCTCCCAAGCGAGTGAGTGGTATTAATCCATCATACAGTCAGTAATAAAAGCATTTATGGTAAATACTTCTTAGGATTTACCGCTTGGCCTTTAAAGCGAATCTCAAACCTCAAAGCCGTTTGCGTTGCATCCGTATTTCCCATTTCGGCAATTTTCTGCCCAGCTTTAACTTTTTGCTGCTCCCGAACAAGTAGTCGATCGTTGTGAGCATAGGCACTTAGGTAATCATCACTGTGTTTCAGGATGATTAAATTACCATACCCCCTCAACGCGCTTCCTGCGTATACGACTGTCCCTGCTGCTGCCGCACTTACTGATGTTCCTAATTTGTTTTTGATCTGCAAGCCTTTATAACCTTGCTCTTTGTTAGAAAAGCGCTTGGTTATTTGCCCTTGAGCCGGCCATTGCCAATCAATTTTGCCATTCTTTTTCGATGCTGCTGTGTTTACTTTTTGAGTGGCTTGTTTTTGAACATACTCCCGTTGTTTTGGCTTCGCAAGATCTTTTTTTACCAAGTTGTTATTTTTTTGTTTCTTATCAATAGTCTCTGTTTTAACAACTTTGCGTGGAGTGCTTTTTTTATTGCGCGTTTTAGGTTTAGCTAGTACTAACTTTTGACCTGGAAAAATTGTGTATGGTGGTTTGATATTATTTAGGGCTGCAATCGTACGCACGTCCCTGTTAGCGGTAAAAGCAATGGCGAACAGCGTATCGCCTTTTTGCACCGTGTACCGATTGTTTCTGATGATGATTTTTCTTGATGATAATGAATCAGCATAAGTCAAAGAAGTGACGGGGGCAGGTGTGTGCGTTGATGAGCATCCTGCAATGAACACAATTAGTAACAAAATAATGAACATGTTCACTGCTTGCACTCATTTACCCAGTAAAGTTGACGATTAACTTATTAAAAATAACAAGATAAGAAGAGGTTAGGCAAGGTCATAGTGAAATTTCTCCCGCTATTAACGGGACAAAGCGTACTGGTGCCATTTTATGCTCAATAAATTGCTCGCCTTTTCTTACCACAAGCGTTAACACTTGTTCTTCTTCACCTATAGGAACCAATAAAGCGCCATCGTCTTCGAGCTGTTCAAGTAAAGCTTGAGGTAGTGATTTTGCCGCTGCAGTGACAATAATCCCAGAAAATGGCCCTTTCGTTTGCCATCCTTGCCAACCATCACCATGCTTCATGGAGACATTGTATAAATCTAGTTGATGTAAACGTCGCTTTGCTTGCCATTGTAGAGTCTTAATTCGCTCAACGCTAAACACCTGCTCGAACACTTGTGCTAACACCGCGCTTTGATAACCAGAGCCAGTACCTATCTCAAGCACTTTTCCTTTCACACCAACTTGTCGCAAAATTTCTGTCATCTTTGCAACAATAAATGGTTGAGAAATAGTTTGCCCATTACCTATCGGCAATGCCGTATTTTCATAGGCTTTGTGTTTTAACACATCATCGATAAAAAGGTGTCGGGGGGTATCTTTGATTACCTGTAGCACCTTCTTATCCTGTACTCCCGATGCTTTTAATTGCTCAGCTAAAGCATCTGCACTACGGGCATAATTGCCAAGCACTTAGTTGGCCCCTTCCAGCCAAGAAGACATTGCATCGATGCTCTCATGCGCTGTCATATCAACCTTAAGCGGGGTCACTGCAGCATAGCCTTGATTAACAGCATAGAAGTCAGTGCCTTCGCCTGCATCACTTTCAGAGCCAAGCGAGCCATACCAAAAAACACTTCGCCCCCAAGGATCAATTTGTTTAGTCATAGTGTCGGCTTTATGACGTGCACCTAAACGCGTTACCTTGATCCCTTTTAATTCAGCTAAAGGAATATCTGGCACATTAATATTGATGATTTGATCTTTAGGAAGCGGATGGGAACTTAATTGTTTGATTATTTTCACCGCCACTTCAGCTGCGGTTTCGTAATACGCTTCTTTTTTTGAACTTAGAGAAACTGCAATTGCAGGTAACCCTAAGTGGCGCCCTTCTGTTGCCGCAGCGACAGTACCTGAATAGAGTGTATCATCACCCAAGTTAGCCCCATTGTTAATGCCTGCCACAACTAAATCTGGTTCTTCATCTAAAAGCTGATTCACACCAAGGTGAACACAGTCTGTCGGCGTGCCATTGACTGAGTAAAAACCATTGTCTAATTGTGTTGCACGCAATGGATTTAACAACGTCAAAGAGTTACTTGCGCCACTACAGTTTCTGTCTGGGGCAATAACGGTCACTTCGGCAATTTTGCTCAAGGCTTCATACAGTACAGAGATCCCTTTTGCATGAACTCCATCGTCGTTACTGAGTAAAATCTTCATCGTTCTTCCTTATTTGTAAATGCGCTTTTATTCACATCAACGTAATTAACAAGCTCTCTAAGCACTGCTGTTGCAAATGTCCCTTTAGGTAGTGCAAAACGTAATTCAATACTGTCTGACGACAAGGTTTTCACTTCTAGATCTATGGGGATCAATCTTAGAGCACGGCGCTCATTTTTTAATCCTAATTCGGCAAGGCCATGATGCCAAGCACTAAAGGCTTCAAGAAACTCTTTTTCTTGCGTAATTAACCCTTTTTCACCTTTACCGACCAGTGGTGCCGATAAGCAGATATCTCCAGAAGTTAACCTTGCGATGTTTTCATCACTGATATCATCTTCAAAGAACGCATTAGAGCCTTCTAGCATAAAGATTTCTCTATGCCAGGTCTTAGCTAAGCCATGTTCTTCTACTCGCATACTCACCAGTTGATTGAATATGTGCGAGCGCGCAGCAGAAATAACAATACTACGTAGTTTTCTGTCGCGAATATGTTCACCCGCAAACATGCGCTCAGCCATAGTAAGATTGTGACCATCATGACCAAAGCGTTGTTCACCAAAGTAGTTTGGTACGCCCTGACGCACTGCATTAATACGTGACAAAATATCTAATGGCTTATCAATGTTTCTTAGTGTGATCGTAAAGCGATTACCTGAGTGACAGCCTGTTCTTAGTTTTCGATTATGGCGCTTTTGCTGAGTAACAAAAATAAAGTCATCGTTTAGTTCTGTAAAATCAACGTCTTTCTTGATAGGAACAGGGACACTAAACCACTGACTGCAAACACCATGGCGATCTTTGAGTCCCGCATAACTGACATTTTTTACATGTGTTCCAGCTTGTTTTGCGATTTTCTTAGCGACATCTAAGGTGTTTATCTGCTTTTTAATAACATGCAAACAGACATGTTCACCTTCGCCGGTCAGTTCGATATCAAGTATTTCATCAACAACGAAGTCTTCTGGCTGACTTTTAAAATCAGCCAACGCTTCAGGCTTGCCATACAGGTAATGCAATTTCATTATGCTTTAACCAATAAAACTACTGCATGGGCTGAAATGCCTTCTTTGCGACCTTCAAAGCCCAGCTTTTCTGTCGTTGTAGCTTTCACATTTACCTCAGTCAGTTCTGCCTGGCAATCAGCAGCAAGGTTGGCACGCATGTTATCAATATGCGGTCTCATTTTTGGTGCTTGCGCAACAATAGTAACATCGCAGTTACCGAGCTTATAGCCTAGCGCTGTAACCTGTTCCATCACTTGTCTGAGCAAAATACGGCTGTCTATATTTTCAAACTCAGCAGATGTATCTGGAAAGTGTTTACCAATGTCGCCAAGTGCCATTGCACCGAGCAAAGCATCACATAGAGCATGAATAGCTACATCACCATCAGAGTGCGCAATAAAGCCTTGCTCAAAAGGAATTTTCTCACCACAGATCGTTAACGGGCCTTCACCACCGAATTTATGCACATCAAAACCGTGACCAATTCTAATCATTTTCTTCTTCCTACTCTTTTAGTAAAAACGCGGCTAAGCGTAAATCTTCTGGTGTGGTAATTTTAATATTATCACTGCGGCCTTCAACGAGTAACACAGGTTTACCTTGCAGCTCCATGGCTGAAGCTTCATCCGTAATAAGTTTGGACTCTGATAAACAAGTCCTCAGAGCATCTTTGAGCGCCTGATAAGGAAATAACTGAGGTGTAAGTGCCTGCCATAATTCGGCACGAGGTACGGTCTCTTCGCTATATTGTTGACCACGTTTAATGGTGTCTTTGACCTTAGCTGCAAGTATACCGCCTTCTTGCTTTTCAAAGCAGCTAGCAATCAAGTTTTGAATGTCTTCAATTTGCACTATTGGTCTTGCAGCATCATGTACTAAAACCCAATCTGGATTCAATCTCTCAAGTGCATTTAACGCATTTAAAACTGAATCTGCTCGCTCTTTACCACCTTCAGTAGTTTGCACTTTGTCCGTACTAAACTGCTGCGAGTTAAATAGCGTATCTTCAGGATTAATCGCTAGCATAATGGTGTTAAGCTCACTCATAGAGCTGAGCTTATCCACTGTGTGCTCTAAAATAGACTTATTATTTATTTTTAAATACTGCTTTGGGATCTCAGCTTGCATACGGCTGCCAACACCTGCAGCTGGTACAACAGCAGCAATAATAGGAGAATTCTTCATATTATTTATTCGGTAAGACTCTAATGAAGGTTTCATTTGGCTTGATCATACCAAGCTCATGTCTTGCTCTTTCTTCAACGCCTTCTAAACCAAGTTTAAGATCGTCAATATCTGCTTTTAATAGCTTATTTCGTTTAATTAATTTCTCATTCGCTATCTCATGCGTGTCTACAACACTTTTCAAGCGCGTATAATCTTGCATACCATTATGGCCAAACCAAAATTTATACTGAAGAAATAGCGCAAGGCTAAGAAGTAGAAACTGAAATATACGCAAAACTGCACTTCCCAATAACAAATTAATCAAACATTACGTTTTATAGAACGAACATTTTTCCAATTGATCATACTGGCTAATAGCATCTCGCGCAAACTAAGCCTTCTAGGTGGCACTGCTTTATTAAATTGCCATTGGTGACCACAGCAGGCTGCTGTCATGACCTGTTTGCTTGGCTTTAGTACTTGAAGATTAGGGTTGGATTGAGATGCGCCTGAAAAGAAAAACCAACCATTTAAATTACTATGAAAGCTATTTTTATCAACTTGATCAATACAGTCTAAGCTCATGGATTGATAACCCGAATACTCTTTTAGTACAGGAATAACCAATCCAGCTTTAGCATGTTTTTTATAAAATGAAGCGTTTTGCTCTAAGTCTTGGGGAGGAAGCTTTCTCTGGGGTGCAAGCCAACCGCCATTTTGCGAATCTAATTCCAGCGGAATGTCACCTTGCACAATATGCCGTGCGGCGCGTTCTACATAGAAGGGTAAACTAGCCAAAGATTTACGTAATTTCTGATCGTTATGAACAGCAGCAAGTGCTGGAATTTCTCTGGCGTAGAAAACATTAACCAGCTCAGCAAACATTAACCGCTCTTTTTCATCGTTCCATAGCTGAGCTTGTTGCACACTCTGCACTGACATCCCCTTCTTCGGTTACTGCAGTTTTTATAGCATGTGCAACGTATTACTGCTAGCCCTTAGGTTTATTACCCAGTTTAACATCACCATTTTCTAAAAACTGAGCAACTGTATCGCGCTTTTTACCAAGCAACAAACAACCATCAGCAAGAAACATAAAGTTCTGCCAACAACGTTTGAAAACATCAAACTGAGTTTCAATCACACAGTCTCTATTTAAGCAAAAATAGACCGTTGTATTGTTTTCCCACTTTAGAAATTCATTTATGCTCTCTGGTAGCTCTTCTAATCCCGCCTCCCAGTCTTTTTCCCAGTTCAAGTTTTCTTGCCATGAACTTGCTTGCCCAGCCCATTCATTTTCGGTGAAAAAGTCTGGATGATCTTTTTCACGACTAACCATAGTAGACCAAAGCACTGCTGAACGTGTCGGAGACATTAGTTTAATCTTTTCAAGATCAGTCGGGGCAATTTCCAAGTCTTGATGCCTAAACACCCAAGCCTTTTTGAATTCATTGAGGGGAATATAATTCATTGTGACCTTTAAATTTTGCTCGCGGTTAGTGAGGTGGGATTATCACTATGTTTAAATGAAAAGTGAATGATAATTTGTTATTTAATTTTTAAGACTAAAAACGAAAAAACCCCAACTCTTTCGAGTTGGGGTTAAAATTTAGAGCCTAGCGATGTTCTACTTTCACATGGGAAACCCACACTATCATCGACGCTGTTTCGTTTCACTTCTGAGTTCGGCATGGGGTCAGGTGGGTCCAAAACGCTATAGTCACTAAGCAAATTCTTTGAATTTGTTTGTATTCTTATTTTTTAAATTAGGTGCTTGGCAATGTTCTACTTTCACATGGGAGACCCACACTATCATCGACGCTGTTTCGTTTCACTTCTGAGTTCGGCATGGAATCAGGTGGTTCCAAAACGCTATGGTCACCAAGCAAATTTGGTTAAAATCTGGAAAAATCTGATAATTTCTAAAACTTCTACTCTAGTTCATATTAGCTTCTTAGCTAAAACCACTTTGGCGTTGTATGGTTAAGCCTCACGGGTAATTAGTACTGGTTAGCTTAATGTATCACTACACTTCCACACCCAGCCTATCAACGTTGTAGTCTCCAACGGCCCTTCAGTTAACTTAAAGTTAAAGTGAGAACTCATCTCGAGGCTCGCTTCCCGCTTAGATGCTTTCAGCGGTTATCGATTCCGAACGTAGCTACCGGGCAATGCAATTGGCATCACAACCCGAACACCAGCGGTTCGTCCACTCCGGTCCTCTCGTACTAGGAGCAGCCCCTCTCAATTCTCAAACGCCCACGGCAGATAGGGACCGAACTGTCTCACGACGTTCTAAACCCAGCTCGCGTACCACTTTAAATGGCGAACAGCCATACCCTTGGGACCGACTTCAGCCCCAGGATGTGATGAGCCGACATCGAGGTGCCAAACACCGCCGTCGATATGAACTCTTGGGCGGTATCAGCCTGTTATCCCCGGAGTACCTTTTATCCGTTGAGCGATGGCCCTTCCATTCAGAACCACCGGATCACTATGACCTACTTTCGTACCTGCTCGACGTGTCTGTCTCGCAGTTAAGCTGGCTTCTACCATTACACTAACCGTACGATGTCCGACCGTACTTAGCCAACCTTCGTGCTCCTCCGTTACTCTTTGGGAGGAGACCGCCCCAGTCAAACTACCCACCAGGCACTGTCCACAATCCCGATAAGGGACCTATGTTAGAACATCAAACATACAAGGGTGGTATTTCAAGGATGGCTCCATGACATCTGGCGACGCCACTTCAAAGCCTCCCACCTATCCTACACATGTAGGCTCAATGTTCAGTGCCAAGCTGTAGTAAAGGTTCACGGGGTCTTTCCGTCTAGCCGCGGGTACACAGCATCTTCACTGCGATTTCAATTTCACTGAGTCTCGGGTGGAGACAGCGTGGCCATGGTTACACCATTCGTGCAGGTCGGAACTTACCCGACAAGGAATTTCGCTACCTTAGGACCGTTATAGTTACGGCCGCCGTTTACCGGGGCTTCGATCAAGAGCTTCGCCTAAGCTAACCCCATCAATTAACCTTCCGGCACCGGGCAGGTGTCACACCGTATACGTCATCTTACGATTTTGCACAGTGCTGTGTTTTTAATAAACAGTCCCAGCCACCTGGTCACTGCGGCTCCCGTCCGCTTAGAGAGTAAATCTCATCACAGATAGGAGCGTACCTTCTCCCGAAGTTACGGTACAATTTTGCCTAGTTCCTTCACCCGAGTTCTCTCAAGCGCCTTAGTATTCTCTACCTGACCACCTGTGTCGGTTTGGGGTACGATTCGAAATAATCTGAAGCTTAGAGGCTTTTCCTGGAAGTAGGGCATCATCAACTTCACTACCGTAGTAGCTCGTCTCGACTCTCAGCCTTAGCGACCCGGATTTTCCTAAGTCACCAGCCTACAGCCTTTCACATGGACAACCAACGCCATGCTTGATTAGCCTGCTCCGTCCCCCCATCGCAATTATTCCAAGTACGGGAATATTAACCCGTTTCCCATCGACTACGCTCTTCAGCCTCGCCTTAGGGGTCGACTTACCCTACCCTGATTAACATGGGATAGGAACCCTTGGTCTTCCGGCGTGCGGGTTTTTCACCCGCATTATCGTTACTCATGTCAGCATTCGCACTTCTGATACGTCCACCCAACTTTACAATTGAGCTTCAGCCGCTTACAGAACGCTCCCCTACCCCGCATACAAAGTATGCAGCCGTAGCTTCGGTGGTATGTTTAGCCCCGTTACATCTTCCGCGCAGGCCGACTCGACTAGTGAGCTATTACGCTTTCTTTAAAGGATGGCTGCTTCTAAGCCAACCTCCTAGCTGTTTTAGCCTTCCCACATCGTTTCCCACTTAACATACACTTTGGGACCTTAGCTGACGGTCTGGGTTGTTTCCCTCTCCACGATGGACGTTAGCACCCACCGTGTGTCTCCCGGATATTACTTTACGGTATTCGGAGTTTGCAAAGGGTTGGTAAGTCG
This sequence comes from Pseudoalteromonas sp. AWM4_233, assembly GCF_056158285.1. Lineage (NCBI taxonomy): Bacteria > Pseudomonadati > Pseudomonadota > Gammaproteobacteria > Alteromonadales > Pseudoalteromonadaceae > Pseudoalteromonas > Pseudoalteromonas sp. AWM4_233. The sequence goes on from NZ_JBSWSZ010000001.1 coordinate 3,249,103, forward strand.
GGATGACCCCCTAGCCTTAACAGTGCTCTACCCCCGTAAGTATTCGTCCGAGGCTCTACCTAAATAGATTTCGGGGAGAACCAGCTATCTCCCGGTTTGATTAGCCTTTCACTCCAAGCCACAGGTCATCCCCTAACTTTTCAACGTTAGTGGGTTCGGTCCTCCAGTTGATGTTACTCAACCTTCAACCTGCCCATGGCTAGATCACCGGGTTTCGGGTCTATACCTTGCAACTCAACGCCCAGTTAAGACTCGCTTTCGCTACGGCTACCCTAAACGGTTAACCTCGCTACAAAATATAAGTCGCTGACCCATTATACAAAAGGTACGCAGTCACCCTCGAAGGGCTCCTACTGCTTGTACGTACACGGTTTCAGGTTCTATTTCACTCCCCTCACAGGGGTTCTTTTCGCCTTTCCCTCACGGTACTGGTTCACTATCGGTCAGTTGGGAGTATTTAGCCTTAGATGATGGTCCACCTATATTCAGTCAAAGTTTCACGTGCTCCGACCTACTCGATTTCACTTTAGATAAGTTTTTGTGTACGGGACTGTCACCCTGTATCGTCAAACTTTCCAGAATGTTCCACTAACTACACTAAAGCTTAAGGGCTAGTCCGATTTCGCTCGCCGCTACTTTCGGAATCTCGGTTGATTTCTTTTCCTACGGGTACTTAGATGTTTCAGTTCTCCGCGTTCGCCTCGTTAACCTATGTATTCAGTTAACGATACCTGTAAACAGGTGGGTTTCCCCATTCGGAAATCCTAGTCTCAAGCGCCTCTTACTGGCTTGACTAGGCTTATCGCAAGTTAGTACGTCCTTCATCGCCTCCAACTGCCAAGGCATCCACCGTGTACGCTTAGTCACTTAACCATACAACCCAAAATGGTTTGTATCGTCAAAGACAGTTTTAACTTCGCCAGAAGTTAATATTGAATACTAAAGTAGACGCTAATAAACAAATGAATGTTTATCGGCATTGTTTTACTTTTGAAAACTCTTTTTAGAATTTCTTCTAAAAGAATTAATTATCAGCTTTTCCAAATTTTTAAAGAGCAAGAGAATTACTTCTCAGAGTTAAAAACTCTCAGTTGACCAATTATTTGGTAAGAGTGTTTATCTATGAGGAGTAAGTAGTAAAGTGGTGGAGCTAAGCAGGATCGAACTGCTGACCTCCTGCGTGCAAGGCAGGCGCTCTCCCAGCTGAGCTATAGCCCCACATTACTAGGAATACATTGTTTATGACCGACTTTAAGCAAAGTGGTGGGTCTGAGTAGACTTGAACTACCGACCTCACGCTTATCAGGCGTGCGCTCTAACCAGCTGAGCTACAGACCCAAACAATGTTTTGTTCTCTAATTCTATTCAACAATCATCTGTGTGGACACTACGAACAAATCTGTTCTAAATCGTTAAGGAGGTGATCCAGCCCCAGGTTCCCCTAGGGCTACCTTGTTACGACTTCACCCCAGTCATGAATCACTCCGTGGTAAGCGCCCTCCCTAAGGTTAAGCTACCTACTTCTGGAGCAACCCACTCCCATGGTGTGACGGGCGGTGTGTACAAGGCCCGGGAACGTATTCACCGCGGCATTCTGATCCGCGATTACTAGCGATTCCGACTTCATGGAGTCGAGTTGCAGACTCCAATCCGGACTACGACGCACTTTAAGTGATTCGCTAACTCTCGCGAGCTTGCAGCACTCTGTATGCGCCATTGTAGCACGTGTGTAGCCCTACACGTAAGGGCCATGATGACTTGACGTCGTCCCCACCTTCCTCCGGTTTATCACCGGCAGTCTCCTTAGAGTTCCCGACCGAATCGCTGGCAACTAAGGATAGGGGTTGCGCTCGTTGCGGGACTTAACCCAACATCTCACAACACGAGCTGACGACAGCCATGCAGCACCTGTATCAGAGTTCCCGAAGGCACCAAACCATCTCTGGTAAGTTCTCTGTATGTCAAGTGTAGGTAAGGTTCTTCGCGTTGCATCGAATTAAACCACATGCTCCACCGCTTGTGCGGGCCCCCGTCAATTCATTTGAGTTTTAACCTTGCGGCCGTACTCCCCAGGCGGTCTACTTAATGCGTTAGCTTTGGAAAAGTTGTCCGAAGACCCCAGCTCCTAGTAGACATCGTTTACGGCGTGGACTACCGGGGTATCTAATCCCGTTTGCTCCCCACGCTTTCGTACATGAGCGTCAGTATTGACCCAGGTGGCTGCCTTCGCCATCGGTATTCCTTCAGATCTCTACGCATTTCACCGCTACACCTGAAATTCTACCACCCTCTATCATACTCTAGTTTGCCAGTTCGAAATGCAGTTCCCAGGTTGAGCCCGGGGCTTTCACATCTCGCTTAACAAACCGCCTGCGTACGCTTTACGCCCAGTAATTCCGATTAACGCTCGCACCCTCCGTATTACCGCGGCTGCTGGCACGGAGTTAGCCGGTGCTTCTTCTGTAAGTAACGTCACAGCTAGCAGGTATTAACTACTAACTTTTCCTCCTTACTGAAAGTGCTTTACAACCCTAAGGCCTTCTTCACACACGCGGCATGGCTGCATCAGGCTTGCGCCCATTGTGCAATATTCCCCACTGCTGCCTCCCGTAGGAGTCTGGACCGTGTCTCAGTTCCAGTGTGGCTGATCATCCTCTCAAACCAGCTAGGGATCGTCGCCTTGGTGAGCCATTACCTCACCAACTAGCTAATCCCACTTGGGCTAATCTAAGGGCGAGAGCCGAAGCCCCCTTTGGTCCGTAGACGTTATGCGGTATTAGCAGTCGTTTCCAACTGTTGTCCCCCACCCTAAGGCATATTCCCAAGCATTACTCACCCGTCCGCCGCTCGTCATCTTCTAGCAAGCTAGAAATGTTACCGCTCGACTTGCATGTGTTAGGCCTGCCGCCAGCGTTCAATCTGAGCCATGATCAAACTCTTCAATTAAAAGTTTTTTGAATCCGAAGATTCGTGCTCAATGAATTCTGTATAAATTGACTATATAGTCACTCATAAGAAATTGAGACTCTAAATTTTTTCGCTCCTGAATCAAGAGCTGTTAGAACTCAATCTGTACGAGTGCCCACACAGATGATTGCTTCATATTTTTAAAGAACATTCCGGTTACCCGGGTGTAACTCGATGAGTTACCGCAGCCTTGCTGCGAAGTGGAGCGCCATAATAACGACTTCACTTTTTATGTCAACACTTAATTTTAAAAAGTTTTTAAAGTTAAGTTTTATTTGACTCGACATCGTTTTGATTTGCTTTTTAGCGTCTCGCCCCGTGTCAGTGGGTGCGCATTATAGGGAGAAATTAAAAGTGCGCAACCCCTTTTTTCAATTAATTTTAAGAAATGTGTTCAACCGCTCAAAAAGAAATCAAAAACACTAAAAACACCGCTTTTTTGTTTGCATTTCATACAAACCTTTCTTTTTAAACTCCAAAAACTAAAAAAGCAGGCCTAAGCCTGCTTTATAAAATACTTGTAGCATGAATATTAGAACTTATATTCAATACCAAGACCTAAGTAATCTTCTTCTGTACCCTTGTCTTCATCAACTGTTGAGTAGAAACCATATAGTTTGGTTGATTTATTTAGCTTGTGATCAAGACCAACACTAAAACCATCTACGTCTTTTGAATCGACTGCATCGAAGTCAATTGTTTGATATTGCACTTTGAAGGTGTTTTTACCGAAGCCATATGCAGCATTTAATAAGAAACCATCAGCAGTGCCTGTACCTTCTACCTTTTCTTGTTTCTGATACATAGCACCTAATTTAAGTGCGTCAGTTGCTTTAAATTGACCTGTGATACGTAATGCATCATAACCTTTCACTTCACTGTCACCGGCAACGGCAACATAGTACTTAGACTTTTTCAGCTTTGAATCACCGTAAGTAATTGCACCAGAGTAGCCATTTTCACCATCTGTTGAGTCTTCAGCAATGAAAGTTGCTAATACTTTAAAGCCATTAAAGCTTGCCGACTTATAAGAAATCGTATTACCAAGGCGATTCTCACCTTTAAACAGGTTTTTCACGTCCGCTTCTAAATCATTAAACTGGTCTACCTTACCTTGTGAAAGTTTAAAGGCGGTATCATTACGACCAATTACTACTTCACCGAAACTTCCTTTCAAGCCTACATACTGGCTTCTCGCTGTAATATTGTCTTTATCGCTTTTCGAATCAGCGTCAGATACATCAACTTGGAACTCAAGCTTATAAATTACTTCTAGGCCGCCATCTAGTTTTTCTGAGCCCTTAAAACCAAAGCGTGACGCATTGCTTTTAATTTCTGTCGCACTTCCAGCACCTTCATCGCTTGATTGAACAGATACATTTGCCTTGCCGTATACTTTAACACCTGCATTAGCATTAGCAGATAACGCACCTAGTACAGCAAGAAGAAGTGTTGATTTAACTAGTTTCATGTAATTTTCCTCAATATCGCAACACATGATGATTCAAAACGACGCTAGTTTCTCAGCAGTTAATGACAGAAATATTACACACAACACATTAGAGTCAAATAATTGCAAATAAACTGCATTAAAAACGTCATAAAAGTATGTTTCAACTATAAATTATAGGAGAGTAATAAATTATTACTTAATTTTTAAAATAATCTTTATTACATCATCTATAAGTAATTTTGAGTTGAATTGCTAAATAGATAGGTTAAGGTTAATAGTAAATGTATAGGTGAATTACCGAGCGAGTACTGAGTGACACGTCGAATCCTAATTATCGAAGACACCCCAACCATTGCTAGAGTGCAAAGGCATATCGCTGTTTCTGCAGGCTATGAGGCTGACATTGCTGAATCACTAGCACAAACAAAAGAGTTACTCGACAATAATAGTTACTTTTGCGCAGTTGTTGATTTTATTTTACCCGATGCGCCTAACGGCGAAGCGATTCACTATACTGTGAACTCTGATATCCCCACAATTGTCATGACTGGTAACCTAGACAATCAAACTCGAGAAACTGTCGAAAAGTACCCTATCATCGATTACATCACCAAAGAGAATAAACAAGCTTACCAATACCTTAAAAAACAACTTATGCGATTACCACGAAATGAGTTTGTAAAAGTATTGGTTGTTGATGATTCCCGTCAGACCAGAAATTACATCAGTTCTTTATTAGTGAGGCATAAATATAAAGTTCTGGAAGCATGTGATGGTATCGAAGCCCTCGAAGTATTAAAGCAAAACCCAGATATCTCTGTTGTCATCACTGACAATGAAATGCCAAATATGAATGGTGAAGACTTGTGTAGTGAAATACGACTGCAATATTCTAATGATGAAAAAGCCATTATCGGTATTTCTAGCTCTAATGCATTACACCTCTCAGCTCGATTCATAAAGCGAGGCGCAAACGACTATCTTCGCAAGCCATTCAACGCAGAGGAGTTTTATTGCAGACTTAGTCAAAACGTCGATATGCTGGAATATATAGCCACAATAAAGCGCCAAGCTAACTCTGATTATTTAACAGGTTTACCTAATCGTCGTTACTTTTTTGAGTTTACTAATAAGTCATTAAGGCAAAAAGCCGCTTCAAATAATGAGGTGGGACTGGCCATGATAGATGTAGATCACTTTAAAGCAATTAATGATAACTATGGTCATGACGCTGGAGATGATGTGCTCAAAGCCCTTGCTCAAGCGTTTGAATCTCACTTCCCGGGTCAACTTACCGCGAGATTAGGAGGTGAGGAATTTGCTGTTTATTTTGCTGATGCTACCCAAGAAGAGAGTTTGTCTTTACTAGACAAGTTTAGAGGTTATCTAGACAGCCATAGCGCCGGACTAACCAAACATAATATTCACTTTACGGTATCAATTGGTGTTTGTAGAGCCGTGAGTAAAAATGTTGATAGTCTGATAAAAGAAGCTGATATAAAACTTTATGAAGCGAAGCACTCTGGCCGCAATAAAGTGCTCTGTTAATTCAGGGGAAGTGGCTAGCATTACAATGCTAGCCACTTAACGCATCCTACTATTTCTTTTTACTTGCCCTTAAGCTATCCCAGCTATACAAGGCCAATGCCCCCCAAATGCAAGCAAAAGTCACAGCTCGTTCAATTGAGAACTCCTCACCATACAAGGTCACCGCCAAGGTAAACATGATACTCGGACCAAGATATTGAAATAGACCAAGTGTGGAATAAGGAAGACGTTTCGCTGCGCCAATAAAACACAACAGAGGTAAGGTTGTCACCACACCAGCACTTACTAACAATATATTTAGAAGCACTTCATTATTAAACATATCTGAGCTCACCGTCGCAGGGGTCAAGTACCAATAGATAATTGCAAACGGCATTAAGATAAGTGCTTCGATTAGCAAGCCAGGTAGTGATTCTACCGGCATTTTCTTTCTCAAAAGCCCGTAAATTGCAAACGAGCTTGCCAACGCAAATGCCACAACAGGAAAAGAACCGTATGCAATTACTTGTAATAACACCCCAAGTGAAGCAATCGCGACGGCGATGATTTGCCATTTTCGTAAGCGCTCAGAGAGAAAGATGACACCAAGCAATACATTTAACAGTGGGTTTATATAATAGCCTAGACTTGCATCAAGCATGTGATCGTTATTGACGGCCCAAATAAACAACCCCCAATTGAACCCGAGTAAAGTAGAGCTAACACAAAGCATCCCCAATAATTTTGGTTTCTTGATGACATGCTGGATCTGATGCCATTGCTTCGCAGCGAATACAATGAGAATTAAAAACAGCACCGACCAAATCACTCGGTGAGTCAAGATCTCTAGTGCCGCTATAGATTCAATCTGTTTAAAATAGATGGGTGCCATGCCCCACATTAAAAATGCTAAGACAGCATAAAGGTAACCCTGTTGGGTCTGATTATTTAGCATCAACACGACTCAAAAAGTAAAAAAACATTATACCTTGCTAAGCTGGTTGCAAATAGACAGAAAATAGGAACTGACAGACATAACATGATAGTTGCCTGTAAACCATCAAACACAACAGCGCAAATAAATTTACAGACAAGCAATGCAAAAGCCACTAAAATGCCCGCCATGAAATCAGATCCCATCTGCGAACAGTCAACCCTTGCTAAGCAAGCATTAGAAGACACTTTTGGCTACAGTGAATTTAGACCTGGCCAAGAGGCAGTAATTAATGCGGCCCTAAGTGGACAAGATACACTCGTCTTACTGCCAACAGGTGGCGGTAAATCATTATGTTATCAGATCCCTGCGCTTTTATTTGATGGCGCAACGGTAGTCATTTCGCCTTTGATCTCGTTAATGGAAGATCAAGTCTCTCAGCTTCAAGCAATTGGCGTTAGTGCCGCATACATCAATAACACCGTAGATTTTACGCAGCAAAATGCGATTTTTAATCAATTAGCTGAAGGTACGTTAAAGTTACTCTACGTTGCACCGGAAAAAGCACTACAGTTTGATTTTATTCAAAGATTAAAAAGCTTGAATATTCGCTTCTTTGCGATTGATGAAGCCCATTGTGTATCTCACTGGGGGCATGATTTCAGACCGCATTACCGTCGTTTAAGTGAACTCAAACAACACTTTCCTCACTGTCCTATGATGGCCTTAACGGCTACGGCAGATATTGCGACACGACATGATATTGCACACCAACTTGGTTTAAATGCACCTTATATTCATACAGGCAGTTTTGACAGACCAAATATTCGCTACACCATTGAAGAAAAGTTCAAACCCCTTTCTCAGCTCATGCGCTATTTACGTGATCAAAAAGGCCAAAGCGGGATTATTTATTGCACTAGTCGTAAGCGTGTAGACGATATTTCAGAAAAACTTGCCGAAGCTGGCTTTAATGTCGCCGCATATCATGCCGGCATGAGTAATGATCAGCGTCAATTTGTACAAAAAGCCTTTGCCAGAGACGATATCAATATTGTTGTTGCAACCGTCGCATTTGGTATGGGGATTAATAAATCAAATGTACGCTTTGTGCTTCACTACGATATACCTAAGAGTATTGAGGCTTATTACCAGGAGACAGGCCGTGCTGGTCGTGATGGACTTGCCGCAGAAGCCATCATGTATTTTGATCCTGCTGATATAGGTCGAGTAAAGCGCTTTTTTGAGGATATTCCCGACGAGGCTAGACGTAAAGTTGAAGAGCAACGCTTTCAGGCAATGGCGAACTTTGCAGAAGCGCAAACCTGCCGTCGACAAATATTACTCAATTACTTTAGCGAATATCAGAGAGAGCCTTGTGGCAACTGCGATATTTGCCTTAATCCGCCGAAACGCTTTGACGGCACTTTAGTGGCACAGCAAGCGCTATCTTGTGTGTATCGCGCGCAACAACGCTTTGGTTTAGGGTATATCGTAGACTTATTGCGAGGGGCAAACACCAGTCGAATTCGCGATAACGGACACCACGAATTAAGTACCTATGGTATAGGTAAAAGTCATAGCGTCGAGTATTGGCTAAGTATATTGCGTCAACTCGTTCATCATGGATTACTTGCTCAAGACATAACACAAGGTGCAAGCCTTAAACTGACAGAAGCAGCAAGAGCCGTATTACGCGGTGAATATGTATTGCAATTGGCCGAACCTCGCTTACAAGCTAAACACATCTATCAAGATAAACTGGCGCAATTTAATTACGACAAAAAGCTGTTTGCTAAGCTACGTAGTTTACGTAAAGAACTCGCCGATGCCGATGATGTTCCACCATATGTGGTCTTTAACGATAAGACACTGGCAGAAATGGCGCAGAAAATGCCTACTGATGATGCTGAATTCTTAAATGTGTCAGGTGTTGGTTTTAGTAAACTCAGCAAGTATGGCGCACCGTTTATGCAACTTATCCGAAATTATTTAGCCGCGAGTAAATGATGACGCAAATTACCTTTAATACTGAATTTAATTTTCTGCAGATCGCACCTGACTTTTTCCCCGAGGCCGATGAATTTGGCTTCTGGGGTCAAATATTATTAAACCATGAGGCTATTTCTATTCTTGAAACCTCCGAAGGCGCAGATCGCCATCAAATGCGCTTTTGTTGGCATGGACAAAATTTTAATCTTAACTTTGAGCATTACAGCGAGAGTTTATGGGTAAGCCCTGAAGGGGTTGAAGCGGAACTTTTACTTGAAAAACTGCAACTATTTTTGCTTTCTACTCTTTCATAATAATTAGACAGACCTCCATTTTTCTGCTTAATATAATGATATAAAAGAGGATAAACAGCAGGAGGAAGGTAGTGGTCACAAGGTATTGTCAGCCCGTATTGCTTTTATTCTCTACATTTTGCGTCAGTGGTGCTGCATTTGCAGAACCAAATATCTTCAACTCTCAAGAAAACAGCTGCAGTAATCAACGCCAAGACAGCAATGATGATATCAACCTAAAGCGCCAACTTGACACTCAGCAAACTTTTCCCAAAGAAGCTGAAAATAAGCGTATAACAAAAATCATCTTAAAACAGTTAAACGTTTTCGACACCAGCTTACCGGAAGAAAATAACTTTTTATTTCGCTTTGCAAACCACGCGCATATCACAACAGAACCGGAAGTCATCCTAAGTACTTTATTATTTAGCCAAGGATCAAAATATGACATCAAGGAATTAGCAGAATCCGAGCGTTTATTACGTCAACAAAATTATCTTTACGATGCCCGCATATATGCAGAAGAGACATGTGAAGACGAAGTGCATGTCACAGTTGTAACAAGAGACTTATGGACTTTACTGCCCGACATTAGCTTTAGTCGCAGTGGTGGTGAAAACTCCTCGCGCCTAGGCTTTCGAGAAACAAACTTACTAGGATATGGCAAAAGATTATCTTTCACCGCAACTGAAGATAAAGATAGAAACGGTTATTTATTTGTTTATGACGACCCAGCTATCTTATCGAGTCGCTACCGAGGTCGCATAGAGTATGCTGATAATTCAGATGGAGAGCGGCATTATTTAGGGGCTTACCTGCCATTTTATTCAATTAAATCGACGCATAGTTATGGGTTTTATACTTATGCGAATAAACGGGTAGAGTCGATTTATTCTAGAAATGAAGTCGTTTCTGAGTTTTTACACGACACTGAAATTAACGACGCGTATTATGGTTTCGCCGTTCAGGCACCTAAACAGTGGACACATAGATATACTGTGGGTCTACACAATGAACAACACAACTTTAAAACCACCCCTTACTCTTTTCTTGCTTTAGCAGACAACCGAGCTCTCACCTACCCATATTTTCAGGGGCAATGGCTTCAAGACGATTATATTAAGGTGCGCAATTTTGATTCAATTTATCGTACAGAAGATTTAAATTTAGGCTGGAATGTTAAAGCCAAACTCGGTTATTCATCGAATCACTGGGTGGATGACGATAGTCACGTCATTTATCAATTTTCCGCAACCAAAGCGCATTACACAACCGAACGCAGTTTATGGCGATTCAATACAAGTATTCAAGGAGAATGGAATACAGACCAAAACGAAGCCCGAAACTTCATTAGTGCCGTTAACTTTCAATATTATCTAAACACCAGTATACAGCAATCATGGTTTGCGAACTTGTCTTTGAAGTATGCTAAAAACTTAACGGCAGACAAACAATTGGTTTTAGGCGGTGAAACTGGCCTAAGAGGTTACCCGTTAAACTATCAACAAGGTAGTCGTAGTGCTTTAGTTAATTTAGAAAAGCGTTACTACTGGGAATATGACCTACTGCAACTTTTCAAGGTAGGAGGAGCGCTTTTCTTCGATGCAGGTAAGGTCACAGGCAAAGCTCAAGTCAATGTCGATAACTCATTATTAAAAAATATAGGCATGGGATTAAGACTTGCACCGAGTCGAGCCAATGCTGGCATTGTATTGCATTTGGATGTTGCTGCGCCGATAAATAAAGAAGATAACATTGACAGTGTGCAGTGGTTATTTACGGTTAAAAACCGCTTTTAAAACTGCTCATGGCGCTCTCGGCAGGGATCGAACCTGCAACTCAGCTTCCGGAGAGCTACGTGATATCCATTTCACCACGAGAGCACACGAACGCTGCATATAGTAATGTCATTCCTTTGCAAATACTAGCGTTTCACTTTCAGCTGATTAAATAACAGACTAAAAACAAAAATATTAATGCTTTTTAGCGATTTTTTGTATTTTTGACTATGCTTAGATTTTGATTTACCAGTATTATAGACAGCAAGTTACTACGTTTTATTAACATAAAGCGCCGTGTAATGCGGTAACAACAACAATAAAAGCTTAACACATCAAGAGGAAGCTATTATGAGCCAAATGACCACGCAGCAAGTTGCTGAGTTTTTAGAAGTAAAAGTGGAAAGAGTGAAAAGACTTGCTCGTGAAAACCTATTAATTGCAAAAGGTGAAGACGCACAAGGTGATCCTGTATTTGATCAAACTGATGTAGAAAAATACAAAGAATTAGCAAAGCGCTTAGGTGGTATTTAATCGCTTTAATTGTAATGTGTGTGAAGTGGCTTTTTCTACTTCACCTCGCGCATCATACCAAGAGATACATAACAATAGGTAAGCAATTCTAAAACCTCTCAACTTATCTATTGCATATTCGGGTACTGCAATGCCCTTACTGCCATAATAGATATTCATCATCCACACTATTTCATCAACAGTTAGCTTAAAGCTGCTTACCAAGCCAGCTATGTCGAAGTAAATATCTCCAACTGCTGCATATTCAAAATCAATCACTACCACTCCGGCTTCAGTCGCTATTATATTTTCTCGAACTAAGTCGTTATGGCAACAACCTTCTTCTTTTGGATAGCTATCAAGTAAGCGTAAGCAGCACTCTAACTCAGAATTAAAAAGCTTTTTAAAAGAGGCACTTAAATCTGATAATGCGTGTTTTATATCAAGAGAGACTGGTAAATTAACCAATGGCTGTTGATGTACTGAAGCGATTGTCTCCACCAAATTACATAAACGTTTTCTATCTATGTCCTCAGCCGCTTCATCCACATAAGCAAATAATGCAACTTTTAGACACTCATCCCAGCGAATGACTTCTTGAATACCGGTACCTGGCTTTGCCATCAGAGTTTGAAAAGCAAGGCTTGGCGAAGGCATGTCATTTTGATAAAGCTTAAGCAAATATTTATTCTTTTCGACAACAATCAAGTAATTATGATTACTAAGCCCTGAGGTGATTTGGTAACACGCTTTAACTGGCCTGAAAGCAAAAGATTCAGCAACGAACTCTCTTACTTCATCAGGCAGATTTTGAAAATTAAAGGCTCGCAAGTGGTAAGCCGTTTCTTTGTTCGTGTTCTTCGTACCAACGCTTGTAGCCCCAACAGGCTATAACCGTGTAAAACACATAAAGTACAAATGTCGGGTAATACCCTTTCACAAAGAACAGGTACATAGATGCCGCATTAATAATGATCCAATAAAGCCAGTTCTCTAATACCTTTTTAGCCACTAAATACGTTGTCATCACAGCAAAACAGGTTGTAAAACTGTCAAGATACGCAAAATCAGCATGGGTATAATTGTCCATCACAAAGCCGATACCTGTTGCCGTTAAAGCGGTGACAATGATGATGTAAATATGTCTTAACAATGTCCAAGAAATAATAGGGGCGACTGAATCAGGCTGCTTGCCTTGTTGCCACATATACCAACCCACTACCGCCATTACCATGTAATACACATTTAATGCGGATTCCATCAACAACGCACCATTCCAATACATAATGGTATAAATAAACGTACTAAGAAAAGCTGCAGGCCAGCACCATTGATTCTCTTTCACAGCCAAAAAGACATAAGCCAGAGAAAGTATGACTGCGATGTACTCCCAGCCAGACATAGCAGTAAAACCGGAAAATGTGGCGCTTAAAAATTCAATCATTGCGGCGATAAATCTCCCGAAATGAACTTACACACAAATACAATCTTCCCAAACTCTTCAAAAGAGCGTTTCATTTCTTGCTGAAGTACCGACATAACGAGGTCATATTCACCAAATACTTGGGTAGACATTGTATTGGTTAACACTTTAAGATCTGGATGTTTATTTAAGCGCTCAATAAAGGCTTTGATAAAAGGGATATAATCTGAGTGAAGTGGATATTTGCTAATTTCTACAGATAGCTGCATTTTGAAATCCATAATAGAAGTGTTTTACCTATTTTAGCCTCTGAGATTTTTTAAGGAATAGTTTTATTGAGGTTTTTACCCGTCATAAAATTCGCTTTTGGCGTGTAATTGATCCAGTCTTGCTGGTGCGTAATGAGCCCTTTCTCATTAAATTGAAGCGTTATAACAAATCGCCAAGGTCCCATTTTTTGGTCATGGTAAATAAACTCATTAAAGCGACCTGTTATTACGGCATGTCGTTGCTGTTCATCAACTACTAGGTTTATAAGTTCAAAAGTCTTTAAATCATCTATTACTTTGAAATTACCACCGTTCCAATTATAAAAAGCAGCTATGCCTGGTTTTCCAACAGCATGATGACCATATACTAAATCTTCTAATTGTGCAGAATCTGCATATAACTTTAAAAATGCATCAAAATCAACTCTGGCCTGATAGATTGATATAAATTGCTCAACTTGAGGTTTTATAGTGAGCGCATTATTTTGTTTAAGCGGGCTTTTACAACCAACTAAAAGCAAACCAATGAAAATCGCAAAGTACCTTGTCATATATTTTCACCTCAACAATCAAAAAAGCGCGCTCATGGCGCGCTTAAAGTCATTAACTACCCACAATACCTAATGGCGTGGCATTTTTCCATGCACCTCGGGTAAAGTCTGGAATACTAATAGATTCACTGCGATTCGCGACTGACTGAGCTGAAAGTGGTGAGATCACCGACCAAGCCGCACCATCATAGACATCTTGATCTAGCGCTTCACCGTTGCGTAAACAATAAATCATGCGCCAGAACATTAAGAAGTCCATGCCACCATGACCGCCATTGCGTTCTGCTTCTGCGCCCATTTTCTTCCAAAGTGGATGATCATATTTATCATACCAAGGGGTCATGTCATGCTCCCACTCATGGAAATTATCTAAATTTCCACCTTTTTCAAGTGCGATACGATTTGGGAAGCCAGCAAACACCCCATTGGTACCTTGGATCAGGTTATGACGAGAGTAAGGTCTTGGCGTGGTTGTATCGTGTTGTACCATGATGGAACGACCTTTAACCGTTTTGATCATGGTGGTGTTCATATCACCGGCAATATAGTTCAATTGATTACGCTGATGATCGGCTGGAAATTCACGCTGAGCGTAAGCGGCTCGACCCAATGCCGGAGAGCTCATTGACGTTAAATAATCAAAACGGTCTCCACGGTTGATATTCATGTACTGAGAAACCGGACCTAGCCCATGTGTTGGATACAAGTTACCATCACGCTTTGCATGCCAACCCGTTCGCCAAGAACCCGTTTTATGCTCGATTTCTTTCATTTGCCAACGTAGTTCATGAATATAAGCAGCTTCACCGTGCAGTAATTCACCGAATAGCCCCTGGCGAACCATGTTTAGTACCATCAACTCATCACGACCATAGTTGACGTTTTCCATCATCATACAGTTTTTCTGAGTGCGCTCTGCGGTATCCACAATGTCCCACATTTCTTCGACTGTCAGTGCCAAAGGCACTTCAACAAATGCATGCTTTCCACTGTTCATAGTGTCAATGGCCATAGGTGCATGCCACTTCCAAGGCGTTGAGATGATCACAATATCGATATCATCACGGGCTAGCATATCTTGATACGCTAAATCAGCGCCTCGATAAAGAGCCGGCTTTTTCAAACCTCTTTCTGTTAAATAATTGGCAGAACGTTCCAAAACTTCATCGTGAGTATCGCAAATTGCGACAATTTCAGCGCCTTCAATATGGCTCATACGACGAACATGGCCATAACCTCGCTGACCAACACCGATGAACCCAACTCTAACTACATCCATTTTTGGTGCGATAAGACCAATAACTGACTTACCTTTTTGAGTAGGTACAAATGCCGTGCTTGAATTTGATGTTTGTGCACACCCCGCAGCGACACTAGCAGCAGCTGCAACACCTGCGGCTTTGAGAAAGTCGCGTCTATTTAATTGTTTCATTATTATTTTTTCCTCTTTGTAACCACTTATACCAATCGGTGTAATTAAGTAGCCTATTTTGAGGTGGATAAAACTTTGCGATAGCAAGGCAAAAATTTTGCTGTTTAGTTATTCTAAATGATAAATTTTTAACACAGCTAGCGTGAGTTTTAGCTTCTCAAATTGGTTAAGTATTATGACTGATTGGTATTTACCCTAACTAATAAGTAAAGCGCTGTCATTCAGTTGCGACCAATACATGTTCCTATTTTGTTTTGGCACAAAAAAAGCGCCTATGGCGCTTTTTATATGTCTTAACTAATCAATTTAGCTGTGTATTAATTTTTCAAGCAGGGCTTCTTTTGCAACTACATCTTGATATAACTTGAACTGATTTCTTGCTCGATGCAGATTGTGCTCACTGTGCTTAGTCGCAAAGTAATTATCGCCATCCAAGTAATCGGTTAAGAAACGAAGACCAATCATAAATGGCATTACTTTCGCCCCCAGTAAAAAGCTTTGCTTTTCTTCTGGTGTAAGCTCATTTTCTAATGGTGCAACATAACCTTTAACTAAAGCAGCAAAAATCTCTTCTCGTACTCGCACATTATCAAGGTTTGTTGAATCTTCTTCTTCAGGTGAGCAGAAGGTACGCACCATATCACCAAAATCAAACAGCCAATAACCTGGCATACATGTATCAAGATCAATCACTGAACGTGCGCCATCGGTTTCTTTACAGAACAGCATGTTATTGATTTTAGTGTCATTGTGACACGGTCTAAGTGGAATGCTGCCATAGATAGATTCTAGCTCATCTGCAAGACCAAATTGCGCTTGGCAAAACGCAATTTCCTCTTGGCATTTTTCAGCTCTATTTTCACTATCTGCTTCAAGTTTGTCGTTAAACGCAGCAATTCGCTTAGCAAGGTTATGAAAGTCAGGTATAACATGATGTAGTACTTGTGCATCAAAGTCTGACAAAGCTTGTGCAAATTGCCCGAATGCATTGGCAGCTGTTTGCGCCTTTTCAGGGCAACTCACCACATCTTCGCTGTAACTCTTACCAATAAACTCTAGAGCACGCCATACTTCACCATCCACCTTCACTAGGTATTCTTTTGAAGTGGTCGGCAAATGCTTGATAATCTCTAATTCATAATCATTCTTATCAGCTTTTTCTGTAAGATGCTGTTCAATAGCTCGAGCATTTTCAACTAAATGTTCAGGGTTAGGAAATACTTCGGTATTTAGCTTTTGCACAACCACAGCTTGTTGTGAATCTTTTAACAACATTGTGGTATTAATATGACCACTACCTATTGGTTTAATGGTGGCATTTTCATGGTCTAAACCAAATTCTTGCGACAAATGCTCAGCTATCGCAGTATTAGTCATAGTCACCTCAGATACTGGTGTAATGGGCGTGATAGTTTGCTCATCCTTGACGATGTTCATAAATCTTTCCTGCTACGCTTGTTAATTCTTCTTTAAATGTGACACCAAACCAAAAATCAACGGCAGAATAAACGCGCACTGAAACATGCTCACTTTCTATACAGGCTTGGATGCAATTAGGTAAATAGTACTCTTTTTTGACATCGCTGTCATAAGCTTCTAGGAATTTTTTAAAATCATTTTCTAGTTTAGCCATCAAGATGGGTGTAATACCCCAAAAAGTCATAGAAGCTAGGCTATGGCTGTCTAGTGATTGTAATTGACCCTCAATTTCTCCCACCAAACCATGTTCTGTTTGATGAATATTTAAGGTTTCAGTAACCTTCTTAAGCGATTGCTGCTCGACTTCACAAATACCTCGGTTTACTCCCCCTTGCTCAGAGAGCGTTTTTTCAATTGGGAAGGCAACCATTGCCATACTACTAGCATCTTGCGATTGACTAAAATGTTCAACCATTTGTTTGTAGGCATTGGGACCATAATAATCGTCAGCAGTGATCACAACCGCGGGGCCATTCACGTAAGGCTTTGCACATAATAATGCGTGCCCTGTCCCCCAAGGCTTAGTGCGATGCTCGGCTAAATGCTTAAACTCAGGAGGTAACATATCAATACTTTGTTCAATCAAAGTGATATGCATAGTCTTTGGGAGACGCGGCAAGATTGTTTGCTCTAATTCTGCACGAACGGATTTATTAATGATTAACACCGCTTGCTTGATACCTGCATTGAATGCATCTTCAATGCTCAGTTCCATAATGGTGCGCTCAAGTTTGGGCAGAGGGGTAATTTGTTTGTTACCACCAAATCGACTACCCAGCCCACCGGCTAGCACCACAAGCGTTAAATTATTTTGCTCTGTTGCCATTTAAAATTGTTGACCAAAAATTAACAGGCGCAAGAGTGTACCAGCTTTAGGTTAGATAATCAGCGAAAATTGTATACAAATTAGTGGTACTAGTGAGAATGCTTTATCACTAGTGCGTGTTTAATTAAAAACTTTGGCAGAGGTATTTAACTTCTTGGTATTCCTCTAGCCCTTGCTTTGCCCCTTCTCGACCAAGACCTGATGCTTTCATCCCGCCAAATGGCGCGACTGGGTTTGAGATGAGTGCTTCGTTAATACCCACCATGCCATATTCTAGATTGCTCGCTACACGCTGAACTTGTGACATGTCTTGCGAATAAAAGTACGCAGCTAAACCTTCATCAACGGAGTTAGCCATAGTGAGTGCCTGATTTTCACCTTCGAAAGTTTGGATGGCGACCACAGGCGCGAAGATTTCACTGCGGCTTATCTCCATACTTTGCTTTACCTCGGTCAGAATAATAGGCGCCATAAACTGCCTCGCTTTTTCTTCACCTTGGTAGGCAATCTTGGCACCTTTCAAGGTGGCATCTTCAACTAGGTTTTGTGCTTTTTGTTTCGCTTGTGAGTTAATCAATGGGCCTAAATCGGCGTCTTCAGTAAAGCCATCAGCCACTTTTAAACTAGCAGTTTGCAGCTTTAACTCTTCTAAAAATGCTTCTAAGCACGTGTTTTGTACTAAGACTCGATTGGCAGCGACGCAGGTTTGACCCGCATTTCTAAATTTCGCCACCATCAACCCTTGCACTGCTTTTTTAATGTCAGCACTTTCAAATACCATAAAAGGCGCATTACCACCGAGCTCAAGAGAAGCTCGCTTAATTGACTGGGCGCTTTGTGATAACAAAATTTGTCCGACTCGTGTTGAACCGGTAAACGTAATTTTTCTAACTTGCTTGTGTTCGCAGAAAAACGCACCAAGCTGTGCAGCATCTTCAGTGATTAAGGTTTGAAAAGCCCCCGATTCCATGCCAGCTTGCAATGCAAGCTGACACAGCGCTATTGCACTTAATGGTGTATATTCAGATGGCTTGAGGATAAAACTACAACCCGCAGCATAAGCCGGTGCGACTTTTCGGGTGATCATGGCAAGGGGGAAATTCCACGGTGTAATGCCAAATACCACGCCTACTCCCTGCTTAATGACAGTCAGCTGTTGAGTTGGACTATTAGCCGGAATAACTTCGCCATAACTTCTTAGCGCTTCATCAGCAAACCATTTAACAAAACCCGCTGCGTAATCAACTTCTGCCAAAGACTCTTTTAAGACCTTGCCTTGTTCAAGGGTGACAAGTTCAGCCAATGCCTGCTTACGCTCTAAGATCAAACTATGCCATTTTAATAACACATCGCTACGCTGTTTAGCAGTTGTTGTTTTTAGCGCTTCAAAACATGTAATGGCAGCATCTAATGCCTGCTGACAGCCTGCCATATCAACCGATGAAAGTGTTTCAATCAACTGCTCGTTAGCTGGGTTATTTACGGTGAAAGTATCGCTACCTTGATACGATTTGCCATTAATAAGTGAGCTATTTAAAGTTTTATGCCAATACATGCTTTGTCTCCTTAAACAAAAAACCCGCAGTAAATACTACGGGTTTTTTATCTTCAAAATCGATTAGTGATCTTCATTCACAATGTTCAGATTATATTTTGGAATTTCAACAACCAAATCTTCATCGTTAATAATTGCCTGACAACCTAGACGTGATTCAGGCTCTAAGCCCCATGCTTTATCTAGCATATCATCTTCTAACTCGTCACTTTCTTCTAACGAGTCAAAACCTTCACGGATCACCACGTGACAGGTTGTACACGCGCATGATTTCTCACAGGCATGAGGAATTGAAATACCATTTTTTAAAGCAACATCCAGTACAGTTTGACCTGTTTTTGCTTCAATTGCCGCGCCTTCTGGGCAAAGCTCTTCATGGGGTAAGAAAATAATCTGTGGCATTACTTATACCTCGTCTACAGATTGCCCAGTAAGGGCTTGTTTAATTGACATATCCATACGGCGCGAAGCAAATTCACTACTTGCCGCATCTACAGCTTCAATAGCTGTTTTAATTTCATCTGGTGATGTCGCAGTTTCACGTAAATCAGCCAGCTTTTGCATTTCACTACGAAGTGCAGCTAATTCGTCATCATTTAATAATTGACTGTCTGTTGATAAAGAAGCCTCTAACGCCTCTAATACACGCAGCGCTTCAACTTGTTGCTCTTTCAACATACGCGCTTGCATATCTTCTTTGGCATTGCTCATTGAATCTTTAAGCATTTGCGCAACTTGATCATCAGACAAACCAAATGAAGGCTTAACTTGGATCTCTGCTTGCACGCCCGTTGATTTCTCCATCGCTGAAACGCTCAACAGACCGTCGGCATCCACTTTAAAGGTGACGCGAATATGCGCTGCACCAGCTGCCATTGCTGGAATACCTTTTAAGCTAAATTTAGCCAGTGAACGACAATCATCTACCAGTTCACGTTCGCCTTGCAATACATGCAATGACATGGCCGTTTGACCGTCTTTGAACGTGGTAAACTCTTGTGCACGTGCGACCGGAATCGTGGTGTTTCTCGGGATGATTTTCTCAACCAATCCGCCCATAGTTTCTAGTCCTAGAGACAGTGGCAATACATCTAACAGTAACATATCTGAATCAGGCTTGTTACCGACTAGAATATCTGCCTGGATCGCAGCACCGATTGCGACCACGCGATCTGGGTCGATAGAAGTCAGTGGCTTTTTATCAAAGAACACTTCAACTTGCTCACGGATAACTGGCATACGGGTTGAACCACCCACCATAACAACTTGCAAGATTTCTTCATGCGATACATCAGCATCTTTTACCGCACGGCGACAAGCACGTAATGTCTTTTTCACTAACGGCATCACCATTTCGGCAAACTGAGCGCGTGTTACTGTCACTGTGTGAGCTGTATCACGTAGCTCTAAACCAACATTAACGGTTTCGTAGCTAGATAGCGCTTCTTTACAGGCTTTAGCTTTATTGATGAATAAACGCAGCTCTGAATTGTTTAAGTCATTAATTTGCGTTTGTTCTTTAAAATGTGCGACAAGTGCAGAGTCAAAATCGTCACCGCCAAGGCTTGAGTCACCGCCCGTTGCTAATACTTCGAATACACCTTGGTTTAAACGTAAGATAGAGATATCAAATGTACCGCCACCTAAATCGTAAACGGCGATCACGCCTTCTTGACCTGAATCTAGGCCATAAGCAACGGCAGCTGCTGTTGGTTCATTCAATAAACGCAGCACATTTAGGCCTGCAAGTTCTGCAGCATCTTTGGTGCTTTGACGCTGTGCATCATCAAAGTATGCAGGTACAGTGATCACTGCACCTTTAATGTCTTCACCTGCAAAGCTGGCTGTTGCACGATCTTTTAGTGACTTTAAAATTTCGGCAGAGGCTTGTACTGGGTTGATTGCACCTACTACAGTATTAATGGCTAAGCTGCCATTATTTTCCACGAACTCATAAGGTAGTTGCCCATAACTTTGTTCAATCTCAGCTTGAGACTTACCTAAGAAGCGCTTTACTGAAATTAACGTATTAGTTGGGTCTTCTGCTGATGCCGCAGCGGCAACTTGACCCACCGTGATCTTATCTGCTTCGTAGCGAACCACTGATGGCAACATCGCTGAGCCATCAAAATCAGTTAGGGTTTTGGCTTCACCACTTTGTACCGTCGCAACCAAAGAGTTTGTGGTACCAAGGTCAATGCCAATAGCTAGCTTATGTTCATGAGGTGCCGCGCTCTGCCCCGGCTCAGCAATTTGCAATAGTGCCATAGTGCTCTACGTTTTTAGGTTCGTTTGTAAACCAATTTGGTTTAGTCGAATAAACTGTCTTCTATGCGTGCTAATTCATCACGCAATTTGTATACAAATTTTAGCTTTCGAATGTTATCAGCTGCAGCGTCTAACTGTGCATCGTCATCACTGTTCAATTGTGATGCGAGTTGTGCTGAATATTGTTTATCAAGTAGCTTAATTTCTTGTTCAAAATCTTCGATAGCCGCTTCAGGATCGTTACTCTGCGGAAGATCTTCTAGCGCTTCTCGCAGTTCCATTTGCTGCATTAAAAACATCGGATCTTGTAAAGTCTGCTGCTCAGCACGAATGTCTTTGCCTTTTTCGCTCAGCATATACTCAGCACGTTTCACAGGGTGTTTTAACACTGCTAATGCATCGTTGATCTCTGCGGCTTTTTGTACAGCCAGCAGTTTTTCGCGTTCACTTTTTCCGGCATATCGGTCTGGGTGAACAATGCGTTGTAATTCTAAATAGCGGGTATTAATGGCATTTAGATCAACATCATATGAAACGGGAATATCAAACAATTCAAAGTAATGCATTAGGTTAACTCATTCAAAAGCGCTAAAATTATTATGCTAAATGATATTATACAACAAAGCCCTACCAAGGCAGGGCTTTGTTAACAACAGCAAGGTCAGTTACACTGTAAAACTTTCGCCGCAGCCACATTCGTCTTTTTGATTCGGGTTGGTAAACTTAAACCCTTCGTTTAGACCTTCTTTCGTGTAATCAAGCTCTGTACCGTCAAGGTAAACCATGCTTTTCGCATCAATGATGACTTTAACACCATTATGCTCATACACTTCATCACCTTCGTCTAACTCGTCTACGAATTCTAATACGTAAGCTAAGCCTGAACAGCCAGTCGTTTTAATACCTAAACGAAGACCGATGCCTTTACCACGATTAGCTAAGAATGTCTGAACGCGATTAGCTGCCGCGTCAGTTAATGTTACTGCCATGCCGCTCTCTCTTATTTAGCTTGTTTGCTTTTGTAATCTGCAATTGCAGCTTGAATCGCATCTTCAGCTAGAATTGAGCAGTGAATTTTTACCGGTGGTAATTCTAGCTCAGCAGAAATATCTGTGTTTTTGATTTCAGAAGCTTCATCTAGTGTTTTACCTTTCACCCACTCTGTTACCAGTGAAGATGATGCAATCGCACTACCACAACCATAAGTTTTGAACTTAGCATCTTCAATAACGCCTTCTTCAGACACTTTGATCTGCAGCTTCATCACGTCACCACATGCAGGTGCACCCACCATGCCTGTTGCAACGCTTGGATCGTTTTTATCTAGAGCACCTACGTTTCTTGGGTTCTCTACGTGATCAATTACTTTATCACTGTACGCCATAATTCTTTCCTCGCTACCCGCTATAAACTTGCTACACGTTAAATTAGTGGTGAGTCCACTCAACGCTATCTAAATCAATACCTTCTTGGTGCATCTCCCAAAGTGGAGACATTTCACGAAGACGGCCAATTGAGTTTTTAAGTAACTCAACAGTGTAATCAATTTCTTCTTCAGTCGTGAATCGACCGATGCTGAAACGAATTGAGCTATGTGCTAACTCGTCATTACGACCTAGTGCACGTAATACATACGATGGCTCAAGACTTGCTGAAGTACATGCAGAACCAGAAGAAACCGCGATGTCTTTTACAGCCATTAGTAATGACTCACCTTCAACAAAGTTGAAGCTGATGTTTGAAATGCCTGGCACTGATTGATCAATCGCACCGTTGAAATACACTTCATCCATGCTCATCAAGCCATCAAGTAAACGCTTGCGAAGCGTGCTGATGTGCGCATGGTCTTTTTCGAAATCTTGCTTAGCAACACGGAAAGCTGTACCCATACCTACAATTTGGTGAGTCGCTAACGTACCAGAACGCATACCACGCTCATGACCACCACCGTGCATTTGTGCTTCTAGACGAGCACGTGGCTTACGACGAACATAAAGTGCACCAATGCCTTTAGGACCATAGATTTTGTGCGCAGAGAAAGACATGAAATCAACTTTTAGTTCTTGTAAGTCGATTTTTACTTTACCTGCACTTTGTGCTGCATCTACGTGGAACATGATCTTGCGCTCACGACACATCTCACCGATAGTCGTAATATCTTGAATAACACCTAGCTCATTGTTCACGTGCATCACGCTCACAAGTACTGTGTCATCACGCATTTCTGCTTCTAACTTTTTAAGGTC
Organism: Pseudoalteromonas sp. AWM4_233; assembly: GCF_056158285.1. Taxonomy (NCBI): domain Bacteria; kingdom Pseudomonadati; phylum Pseudomonadota; class Gammaproteobacteria; order Alteromonadales; family Pseudoalteromonadaceae; genus Pseudoalteromonas; species Pseudoalteromonas sp. AWM4_233. Next base: position 3,272,609 of record NZ_JBSWSZ010000001.1, read on the forward strand.
AAGTAAACCGTTTTCTTCAACTTCTAAGTAAGTTGCTTCAAAACCTTGACGCTCTAGCTCACGGAATGTATCTAAAACGGCTTTGTGCTCAGTTTTAACCGTGATGATGTGCTTGCCTTTCTTCTTGTTGAAGTTAGCTGCGCCTTTGATTGCTAGGTTATTTGATTCTGTCGCGCCTGAAGTGAAAACAATTTCACGCGGATCTGCATTAATTAAATCAGCGATATCGTTACGCGCTTGGTCCACTAGCTCTTCGGCCTGCCAACCAAAACGGTGTGAACGTGATGCTGGGTTACCAAAATTGCCATCCATAGTCAGACATTGCATCATTTCATCTGCAACGCGCTGATCAACCGGAGTGGTTGCTGCATAATCTAGGTATATCGGTAATTTCATTGGTTTCTCCGCTTGACGCCAACTTAAAGTTGACAGCTCACTTGAATGTTATCTAGTTGCTTTATGGCAGTTTTAACAGCGCTATCTTGACGAGAAGCAACTGACTGCACATCAGATTTGGCGACTAACTCAGCTAGGGAAATATTATTTAAAAACTCAGCAATACGCTCACTTAGATCAGACCATAGTGTGTGAGTTAAACAACGCATGCCGTTTTGACAACCGCCGCCTTCACCGTGACAACGGGTTGCATCAACTGACTCGTCGACTGCATTAATCACATCACCTACAGAGATAGTTTGCGAATCTCGGCCAAGTAAATAGCCGCCGCCCGGTCCACGCACAGAGCTCACTAAGCCATGTTTACGTAAACGAGCAAATAATTGTTCTAGGTAAGATAATGATATTTCTTGTCTTTCAGAAATATCAGCTAAAGGAACTGGGCCAACATCGGCGTGCAAAGCAACATCGAGCATCGCTGTGACTGCGTATCTGCCTTTAGATGTTAGTTTCATTATTGCCCCCTCAGCGTTTTATCAGGTGGTGAATTTTAATTACCTGACTAGGATAGTCAAGTATTACTCACTACACTTACCACTAAAGTAACAAGTGCAATACCTGAGTAATTTACTCAAGTACTGCTCATTGTAATTACCCGACTAAATTAGTCAAGTATTAAACAAAAAATAATCAGGGGTTATTTATTGCCTGTAGACTTGTTAATTGAAGTCAAAATACCGCGTAAAATATTAAGCTCTTGATCTTCTGGACGGGCGCGATTAAACAGACGCTTTAGCTTGGTCATTACCATGCCTGGATGCTGTTTGATGATGAAGCCGGTTTCTTTCAATGTGCTTTCTAAGTGCTCGTAGAAAAGCTCCATTTGCTGCGAGCTTGGGTAAACTGTGTCGTCTTCTTCTACTGGCTTGTCTTGCTTATCTAAAAACGCCATACGCGTTTCGTAGGTAAGGGTTTGGACAGCCATCGCAAGGTTTAGTGAACTATATTCAGGATTTGCAGGAATACATACGTGGTAGTTACAAAGTTGCAGTTCTTCATTAGTCAAGCCACTGTTTTCACGACCGAAAACTAAAGCTACAGGGCCGCTTTCAGATCCATCAACCAATTTTTGAGCACACTCTCTTGGCTCTACCATTGGCCAAGATAAGGTACGAGAACGCGCACTTGTACCAATGGTCAGTGAACAGTCAGCAATGGCTTCTTCTAACTTGCTCACCGTCACGCTATTACCTAATACGTCAGTTGCACCAGCTGCAAGCGCACTGGCGTGGCTATCCACCTCACAAGCCGGGTCAACTAAATATAGTTTTGATAACCCCATGGTTTTCATTGCACGTGCAACTGAACCAATATTGCCAGAATGAGAGGTGTTAACTAACACAATACGAATATCTTCTAATGCCATTTCACTAAGCCTTTACGACGAAAATTGATAATTGGCTAAGTTTACCACAGCCTTTTTCTGCCACTCAAAAATCTTCGTTTATATTTTTTAATAGCAATTTCAACACGGTTAAAAAAACAACATTTTTATTTTGTTTTTTGGGTTTACTTTAAGGCAAAAATCGCTAGAATACGCCGTCCTGTGCTTACTGCATTGTCAGTAGGCAACGAATTTATACTGTTCTTTTACAACCCAAAGGTAATGCTATGCATCCAATGTTAAACATTGCGGTACGCGCTGCGCGTAATGCAGCTAAAGTGATCTTACGTGCAAGTGAAGATTTATCACGTGTTGAAGCCCAACAAAAAGGCAGCAACGATATTGTTACTAACGTAGATAAAGAAGCGGAAGCTATCATCCGTGAAACGATTTTAAAAGCGTATCCAGAGCACTCAATCGTGGGTGAAGAGCTAGGTGTTACCGAGGGTAAAGATGCTGACTACCAGTGGATCATCGATCCATTAGATGGCACAACAAACTTCATCAAAGGCATTCCTCATTATGCCATCTCAATCGCACTTAAAGTAAAAGGTCGTTTAGACCAAGCAGTTATCTATGATCCTGTACGTAGTGAGCTATTCACTGCTTCTCGTGGTCAAGGCGCACAGCTAAACAGCACGCGTCTTCGTGTTGCTAAAAACAACGAAATCGCAGGTACTGTGCTAGCGACTGGTTTCCCATTTAAGCAAAAGCACCACATTGATGCATATACTGATGCATTTAAAGCGCTATTTGTTCACACAGCTGATATTCGTCGTGCAGGCTCTGCAGCACTAGATATGGCTTATGTTGCAGCTGGTCGTATTGATGGTTTCTTCGAAATCGGTCTTAAGCCTTGGGACACAGCAGCTGGTGAGTTACTTATCAAAGAAGCTGGCGGCATGATCACTGATTTTGCAGGCGGTACTAACTACACGAAGAGCGGTAACATCGTGTGTGGTTCACCTAAGCTTTGCCAACAGATCGTAAAAGAAATTCGCCCGACATTAACTGAGTCATTACTAAAGTAATTACGAGTGTATTGGGTTTAAAAAAGGAGCCACCGGCTCCTTTTTTGTTTTGTCGAAAGTAATTTATTCGGCATTAAAATACGGGTTCTTCAACCTGATAGCCTTATCAGGCTGATACATAGATAACCGCGCTAGATCTTTTTCAAAATAACGCGAAAATAACGCATCAAATTCACCGCTATTTTTTAACTTATTCAATCCACGCTTTAGGTCATCTGCCAATTGTGGCTTTGCTTTATTTACGAAGAAATAAAATGCTGTGGGATATTCCAAATATACATTCGGCAATAACACAAATTTATCCGGGTTTTCTTCAAGCTCAGAGTTCACTTCAATGAAAGAACGAGGAAAGTAGTCCACTCTACCGGCAGCTAATAATTTAAACATAGCTTGATAATTAGAGAGTGGTTTTATCGGCAGGTTGTGAAAAGCCAATATTTTAGTATCAGGCCAGTCATGCCCCTGTACTGCGGTAAATGCTTTTAATTGTTCAATGCTTTTAAGTTCCGCGAACTGCGCAAGACGTTCTTTTTTCACCATGATCGCCCGCTTACCTATGTAGCCTTTAAATAAAGGCACAGGAATGGCTATTGCGATTTGCTCACGATCAGGGCTGGTCATACTCCAATGCAAGTCAACTTTTCCTGACGAGAGTGCCATCAAAGTACGCTGTTGATGAGGATGAACAGTGACATGCTCGTAGTCATAAGTGGCGTCTGCAGCTTTTAACGCTTTATCGAGCAACTCATAAAGGTAATGATCTCGCCCATAAAGCTTTCTTGGTTCTTTCGCGACTTTTATGGTTTCAGTTTCTTTTGCCTGAAGCTGAAAAGCAGCACAAACGCTTATAATAATGAAAAAATTGATGAGTCTCTGCATATAGTGGGCTCCCACTCATTTTATTCTAAGCTACCCAAAATAGAGCCATGACTCAAGTATTTCTGATTAAGAAACAATCGCCACTGTTGGTCGACGCTTATTTGCCACAAATAAATAGCTGTTGCGATAACGTTTGGCTTCCTTTTTTGCATCCGTTGCAAGCGCCGCGACCTGATGACTGTTATGACAGCTATCCACATGTGGTGACACCAGACCAATAGATAGTGTGAGCAAAGGCACAAATTGCTGCTGTCCTTCTCGGTTTGTCGCCCAATAACCCCCAGCTTTGACATGCTCAGCGGTAAAATAGCTTTTAGACTTCAACTCGAACTCATTAATAATGTCTCGGCAAAGTGGTTCGGCATCATCGCCATCAAACACCACCATGAAATCATCACCACCAATATGTCCAACAAACCCAGAAAAGCCTGCACAACATTCACTTATCACATCAGCTAGGAGCTTTATCACTCCATCGCCACTGGCATAACCATACAAGTCATTAAACTGCTTGAAGTGATTTAAATCGATATATGCCAAGGTGAAGTCTTGTTTATTTAACAGTCGCTGTTCTATGGCTTCGTTAATTGCGACATTACCAGGCAACATAGTGAGCGGGTTTGCATGCTGGGCATTACGAATTTTTTCTTCGGTAATGTGTTTTAAAATCGCTCTAAGTGGTACCAAACCTAAATACTTCCCACCTTGCGTTACCACAATGTGACGACGAATATCAAAGTCTTGCTCCGTAATTAACTGACTCACTTCATCTAGTTGAGTTTGCTCATCAACAATTAAGGGCTGTTTGTCCATGAGAGAAGCCAAAGGCTTTTTAGCATATAAAGCATGACCATAAGGTGCTGCAAAAACTTCTGTTAATTGATCACGGTGAAGTAAGCCCAAAGGCATTTGCTGCTCATCAACGACAGCGAGACTCATCAACTGCTTATCTTTTTCAAACACACGATGTACGTCTTGACACAATACATCATTTAATACCGCTGGGGTGACATGCGTTAATTCGCCAATTGCTTTAACTAAACCTCGATGCATCACATTTCCTTGTGCTTGGCTCGACTCTTTTAGGGTATTTGGATAGGCATTCAATGGAACATGTGCGGGTCGTGCTATTAAAAAACCTTGCGCATTGGTAATGCCCAACTGCGTGATTAAAGCTAATTCTTCAGCGCGTTCAATACCCTCAGCTATGACAGCTGTACGCGTTGCTTTGGCAAGTTCAATAATTGACTTTAAAAACTCACGTTTAACCAAACTTTGATCGCAATGATCAATAAAGTAGCGATCGATCTTTACAAAATCAGGTTGTAACTCTGACCACTGTTTTAACCCTGAATAACCCGCCCCTAAATCATCAATGGCAATATTAAAGCCTAATTTACGGTAATGGCCGATGGTTTTAAGCAACAAAAAGCCGTCATCTACTTTATCTTGCTCTGTCACTTCAATCACAACTTGATTGGCCTGTAAGCCATATTGCTGAATAAGCTGCAGAGTTTCACCTCTAGGGTGGTTTGGGTCTAGCAAGGTATTCGGACTAACATTTAGAAATAGTTTGCCCGACAAGTCTAATTCAGCAAAGCGCTCAATCGCTTTTTCACGGCATAACAGTTCTAATTCAGAGAGCTTATTAAAACGCTGTGCTGCTGCAAATAAGGCATTTGGTGATTCTAGCTCAGATCCTTTAGGGCCACGACTCAATGCTTCAAAGCCCAAAATAGTTTGTCGCGCAACATCGCAAATTGGTTGAAATAAGGACTCAACCAAGCGTTCGTCTAAAATTGTTTGTAAACTCTGCGCGTCAATTTTAAACGCCTCTATGCGACCATTCTCCACTGCAGATCACCAAAACAGAAACAGTATCTGACTAGTTTACAACCACTGTATGACAATTTTATTGCGCTCGAAATCTGTTCTAGCCAATTAAACTTACAGAGTTTAAAATATGCTTTTAGAAACCAAATCACGTTTCAAGCCACAGATTTAATTATGACATCACAAACTCGCGGTAATTTATTTATTCTTTCAGCGCCTTCTGGTGCTGGTAAATCAAGCCTGATCAAAGCACTGTTAGAAAAACATGCTGATATTAAAGTGTCAGTTTCTCACACTACTCGCGGCCCTCGCCCAGGTGAAAACAATGGTGAACACTACCACTTTGTCAGTGTAGATGAATTCAAAGCCTTGATTGATCAGGGCGACTTTTTTGAATGGGCGCAAGTTTTCGAAAATTACTATGGCACTTCAAAAGCGGCGATAGAGTCTCAACTTGAGCAAGGCATTGATGTGTTTTTAGATATTGATTGGCAAGGTGCGCGCCAAGTTCGTGAATTAATGCCATCAGTAAAAACGGTCTTTATTTTACCGCCGTCGCAAGCTGAGCTTGAAAATCGCTTAAATAACCGCGGACAAGATTCTCAAGAAGTGATTGCAGGCCGCATGGCGGAAGCAAAATCAGAAAGTTCGCACTATGATGAGTTCGATTATGTATTAGTAAATGATGATTTTGATACAGCTCTAATGCAACTTGAACATATTGTCATGGCTGCTCGCCTTGAACTAGATGCACAAAAACACCGTCATCAAAGTTTAATTGCTGAGTTATTGGCTTAATCTCACTCATTTAAACAAGATAAATTTTTAACCACCTATTGGAGAATTGGTTTGCATCAAGTAAACTTACCAATTCGACATGAATAACTTTGGAGTGCTTCGATGGCTCGCGTAACTGTAGAAGATGCAGTAGATAAAATTGGTAACCGTTTTGACTTAATCCTAGTAGCGGCGCGTCGCGCTCGTCAGATCTCTGTAGGTGGTAAAGATCCTATGGTTGATGCTGAAAACGATAAGCCAACTGTAATCGCTCTACGTGAGATCGAACAAGGACTTGTGAACAACTCGTCTCTTGATATGATCGATCGTGAAGAGCAACAAAACCAAGAAGCTGCAGAGCTTGCTGCGGTTGCTGCAATTGTTGGCGGTAACAGCTAAAACCTCCTGCACTTCATACTCAAAGCCAGCTTTAACGCTGGCTTTGTTGTTTCTAGTGGTCAATAACAAAATATTAGCCTGAACTTTGGTTAAGAGATTTACTAAAGCTTTAATATTGAATTGATAAATACCTTTAATCTACAGACGGAGACTTTTAAGGCTAACGCCGCTCACGCGTCCTGCTATCGCCAAGGTACCTACATCCATGTAGGCAAGGCGAATTTGCGCGTCAATAGCGGGCCTATTGCAAGTGAATTCAACGCTGTTAGCGTTGAAAGTAGCCTCTGGAGATAGATTTATTACCCATAGTTCAGGTTAATTACCTTCCGTAGGCATAAAAGTCACAGCTAGCCATTGGTTTCTCTGATAATTCATCGTATATTCATAGCATCATATTACTTCACTGGAACATTGGAGTGTGAATGTATCTTTTTGAAGGCCTGAAGCAAAAGATCTCAGAATACCTTTCCCCCGCTGACGTAGAACTGGTTCAAAAAGCCTACGTGGTGGCGCGTGAAGCCCATGAAGGGCAAACTCGCTCTAGTGGCGAGCCGTATATCACTCACCCAGTTGAAGTGACTCAAATTCTCGCCAGCATGCGTTTAGACCATGAAACCCTCATGGCGGCACTCATGCATGACGTGATTGAAGACACCGACTTCAGCAAGCAAGATCTTGCAGAGATTTTTGGTAATACAGTCGCGGAGCTTGTTGAGGGTGTAAGTAAGTTAGATAAACTCAGCTTTAAAGATAAAAAAGAATTCCAAGCTGAAAACTATCGCAAAATGATCATGGCGATGACGCAAGATATCCGCGTTATTTTGATTAAGCTTGCCGACAGAACCCACAACATGCGTACACTTGGCGCACTTCGCCCTGATAAGCGTCGTCGTATTGCCCGTGAAACGCTAGAAATCTTTGCGCCTATTGCAAATCGTCTTGGTATTCATGACATTAAAAATGAATTAGAAGACCTAGGTTTTCAAGCGCTTTACCCAATGCGTCATCGCGCTCTAAAATCAGAAGTCGCAAAAGCTCGCGGTAACCGTAAAGAAGTGATCAGCAATATTCAAAACGAAATCAAATCTCGTCTTGAAGAAGCTGGTATTGAAGCGAATGTCAGCGGCCGTGAAAAGCACCTATACAGCATTTACAAAAAAATGCTCAATAAAGAATTGATGTTCAACGAAGTCATGGACATTTATGCTTTCCGTATTGCTGTTGATAACCTAGATACTTGTTATCGTGTACTCGGTGTGGCTCATAACTTATATAAGCCAATCGAAACACGTTTCAAAGATTATATTGCCGTACCAAAAACCAATGGTTACCAGTCACTACATACTTCACTTGTTGGCCCACATGGTATTCCAGTCGAGATCCAAATTCGTACCCACGATATGGATCAAATGGCTGACAAAGGGGTTGCTGCGCATTGGATGTATAAAAAGGCCGGTGACAGTGCTGGCCATACGGCACAGCAACGCGCTCGTCAGTGGATGCAGAGCCTACTTGAATTACAACAAAGTGCTGGTTCATCGTTTGAGTTCGTTGAAAACGTTAAGACTGAGCTATTCCCAGAAGAAATCTATGTCTTCACGCCAGATGGCCGCATTGTAGAGCTCCCTATGGGTGCAACTGCCGTCGACTTCGCTTATGCGGTACACACTGATGTCGGTAACACTTGTGTAGGTGCACGAGTAAATCGTAAACCTTATCCGCTCAGTAAAGCACTCGATACCGGTCAAACCGTAGAAGTGATTACCAGCTCTGGTGCTCACCCTAACGCCACTTGGTTAAACTTCATTGTTACAGGTAAAGCGCGCTTAGGTGTTCGCAACTATCTAAAGAGCCAACGCGAAGAAGAAGCGCTCGAACTAGGCCGTCGTTTACTCGATTCTGCCCTTGGCGAATATCAATTAAGTGATATTTCACAAGAACAAATTGACCGTGTACTAGCAGAGCACAAACTTTCAACCATGCTCGAACTACTGGTTGAGATTGGCTGTGGCAACATCATGAGTGTACTGATTGCTAAGCGCTTATTGCAAAATGATGATCTTGACGAAGATGATGGCAGTATTGAACACTTAGCTAAAAAGGCAAAAGCAGCGATCATTGGTACTGAAGGCATGCTAGTTAACTACATGAAATGCTGTCGTCCAGTGCCAGGTGATGCCATCACCGCTTATGTGAGCCAAGGTAAGGGCTTAAATGTTCACCGCCAAGAGTGTAAAAACATTAAAGGTTGGGAAAGCGAACGTTCGAAGTATTTCGTCGTAAAATGGGATGACAACCCAGAGAAAGAATATATTGCAGGTCTTAGAGTTGAAATCATCAACCACCAAGGTACGCTTGCAAAATTAACCAGCGTAGTGGCAAGTACCAACGCAAATATCGTCGAAATTGCCACTGACGAAAAAGAAAGTAACTTATATATTATTGATTTAGGTATCACGGTTAAAGACCGTGTTCACGTCGCGGATGTGATGCGCAAGATCAGGGTGATGCCTGACGTTCAACGTGTATACCGTAAAAAGTAGGATTATTATGAACAAAGCAATTATTTCAACAGACAATGCACCTGCAGCTATCGGCACATACAGCCAAGCGGTTAAAGTAGGTACTGCTGTTTATCTATCTGGCCAGATCCCATTAGTGCCTGAAACGATGGAAGTGATCTCAGAAGACTTTGCAGAACAAACGCAACAGGTGTTTAAAAACCTAACTGCAGTGTGTGAAGCCGCAGGAGGTCGCTTACAAGATATGGTTAAGGTAAATATCTTCCTGACTGATTTAAGCAACTTCGCAACAGTAAATGAGATCATGAGCCAACACTTCTCAACGCCATACCCTGCACGTGCAGCTATCGGTGTAAGAGAATTACCTAAAGGTGTACAAATCGAGATTGACGGCATCATGGAGCTGCCTTCAACAAACTAATTGATAAAAGTTTTAATCAAAAAAGCCAGTCATTGACTGGCTTTTTTATTTTCTAAGTACCGTTAGAGGTTAAAACTGAACAGTTGCGCCTACGTATAACTGACGCCCTAAAGGTACATAACCTAGTAATTCTCCACTTTTCGCAAAACCTGAGCCCGCCGTGAAGTAAGACTTGTCAGTTAAGTTCTCAACTCGAGCATTGAGCTCCAATGCATCAAATAACGCATAGTTAGCTGCTAAATTAAATACAGTATAAGATGGTAAAGTTGTGTTGTAGAAAGAAATTGATGGTCTATCCGAACGATATTGCATACTCGCATTAACGTTTAACTTTTCCCATGACTTTGAAATTGTGTAGTTAAATGACTTACTTGGACGACGAGGAAGATCTGTGCCTTTCGTATCGTCTTTAGCATCTAAGAAGGTTAAGTTTACGTTGTGATCGAAACCATATGTCGAAGTAGTTAAGCTCAGCTCAGCACCTTTCATGGTTGCACTGTCAACATTGTAAGGAATATATTTGCCAGTATCAGCATCATATTGATTAGAAATTAGGTTATCAATTTGATTGCTAAAAATTGCAAATTCATAACGAACAGAGTCAGTTGTGACACTCAGACCTAGCTCATTGTTGGTTGCTTCTTCTGGTTTAATATTTAGGTTTGGTAGATACCAAGGGCTGTCTTTCACAAAAGCATTAGTTAAAGAAGGCGCTCTAAATGCTGTACCGTGGTTGAAATGCACGCTCACATACTTGTTCGCTTTGATACCAAAAGCACTGCTATAGGTGTTTGCTCGACCATGAAAATCGTAGTCATCAGAACGCGTAACTAAGCTTGCTAAAAACTTGCCATCATCATAAAAACCACCGACAAAAACAGCTTGGTTATCACGAGACGTTTCAGAGAAAGAAGCACTAGAGCCGCTTAAATCTTCATCTAAAAGATTCGCACCAGCTGTTAATTGCACCTCATCGTTAAGAGCATATAAAGTGCGATACTCTAATTCTGTTCGTTCTGTACTGTAAACATCCTCAGTAGCGGTGCCCGTTTGTGTATTTTCTTCTTGCGAAAGACTGAGTGCAGCAGTGTGGGTAAATTCTGCTGTTTTCTTTTCCCAGCCTAACTTACTCGTAAAGTTTTCGAAGTTATACGCATCGTTGCCCCAAGCATTATCATAATCTGCTTGACCGCTGCTGAACTGACCAATGACGTTAAATACACCAAACTGATCAGCATCGTAGTTTAAATTAACGCCTAAGTTGCGGTTTAGGTAGCCATCCTGATCATGATCTTTTCCGATTGCAGCTTCTGGATCTTTGGCAATTACGTCATAACCATCAGTGCGCTCAAAACCGAAGTTAACGCTCACATCTAAGTTATCACGACTAAATTTAGTCGTACCTTGTAGATTAAAATAGTTATGCGCCCCCGTTGTCACGTTTACTTGATGCTGTTGAGCCTCACGCGTAATAATGTTGATCACACCAGCAATGGCATCAGAGCCATAAATTGCAGCGCGAGCGCCTTTAACTACTTCAATACGCTCAATACTATTTACAGGAATGTTAGTAAAAGACACATCGCCAGAGTTCGCATCGCTAATACGCACACCATCAACTAATACAAGTGTATGTTTGGTGGCTGCACCACGAACAAAAACACTCACTTTTTGCCCGTAGCCACCATTACGAACAATATCGACACCTGACAATGTATTTAATAGAGACGGAAGATCTCTGACATTTGATTGCTCAATTTGAGCTCTATCAATAACACTCACTGCGGCAAGTGCGCTATCAATAGATTGAGAGAATTTATTCGCGGTAACCGTGATACGTTCGATAGGTTGAGCCTGCTCAGCAGACACAGAAAAAGACAGTGCAGCAGCAACGGCAGCACCAAGCAAAGATTTTTTAAGCATAATAATTCCAAACTTGCGCCCACCGCACAAGTAACAACAAGTAAATTAGCTCAAGGCCGGTCTCCGGACTTTGTATTAATCATGAAAGATTAAAACATCACCGTTGCGGGGGCAGTGTTGGACTACATACTTTCCCGTGTATATTCACCAACTTCCCGATTATCTCGATTTCATTCAATTAGGTATCTTGGTGTTTCTCACCATAAATCGAGCACCTTGAAAAGAGGCGCTATTGTGCACAAATAATGAAAAAAAGGCAATGGACGTCTAGAAATCTAAAATAACCTTTATATCCTAAAAGCTTAAAAATAAGCAACGCACCAAAAACGTAAGTCTAAGCTTAACATTATGAAAATTAATAATAAGTTCATTAAAAATCTTTGTTCGGTGAACATGCAAAAAACTAATGACGCTAACTGTTGATTATTTAAACTATTTCTGTAATGGTAATTTTAACTAAGAAGAGTACAGGGAAAACAATAATTGAAAAATATAGTCCTCTTAATGACAGCGCTGTCCAGCAATGCATTTGCCAACCAAACCGATTATGAGTTAATGCAACAATGGCTAGACTTAGAGAGCCAAAAAGGCAAACTAGAACTAAGCTGGCAAACAAATCAGCAATCATTACAAAATCAAATTAAGTTGCTAAAAGAAGAAAAAGCAGCGTTACGTGCATTAATCAATAAAGCCAAAGACGCGCGAAGCGAAGTGGACGAAAAGCGATTTGAACTCACTCAGCAACAGCAACAGCTTGAAGAAAATCAGCGACTAGTTGAAGCCGAGCTAAAAAGCCTAATGCAATTTATTAATAGAGTCTCTCCTCTATTGCCCCCTCCTATTCAGGCTCAATGGGAAGATGCTTTAACGACCATTAATAGCACACCTTACTCTAACAGCGAGCAACTAGAAAAACTGCTAAGTATGTTTAAATCAGCGACTGAGTTTAATCAAAGAGTTGCGTTGAATAATACCAATATGACCATTCCTACAGCAGGCGGGGAGACACAAATGCTCGTAAGTCAGATCTATTTGGGTTTGTCACAGGCTTGGTATGTTAGCCAAGATGGTAAACACTTTGGGATAGGACGGGTAGAGCAACATGGTTGGCAGTGGCACCACACGGAGCAAGCTCAGCAGTTATTGGGCCTCTCTTCACGAGAAGACCTATTGCAATCTCTTGCACAAATAAAATCTATACTCAATAAACCTACAACTGCAGCCTTTGTGAATGCCCCTCTTGCAATAGCTCCCATTGAAAAGGACTTACTATGATCACTCGGCTCACAATATTACTTTTCTTGTTGATCACAGGCTTTTCTTCTACAGCAGCCCCTAATTCTGTCAGCCAAGAGCTCGTCAACAGGATCACAGGCTCTCAAAAGTCACTGCAGGCGCTTGAATCTAAGATTAACGAAGAAACTCTGAAATATCAGGCCCAACTAAATAAAGAACTTGCTGTCGTCAAAGCATTACGAGAACAAGCCACAACTATTCAACGAACTGCCGATGAGCAGTTGATGAGTATTGAGCAACTCTCAGACAGGATCAATAAATGGCGAGAACAAGATAATTACCAAAAACTGTTATTACAAACTTATTTAGAACAACAAAATATTGCTTTTGAGCATACTGGAACGAGCAATGTCACAGCCAATCCTGAGATATTTCGGCATCTGAGAAACGAATTAATCGACGATCTTGCACCTAGCTGGCAACAAACTGATGTGATCAGCACAAACGGTGAGGTCAAACCTTTCAATGTCCTCAATATTGGCCCCATCCAGCTGGCATATAATTCCCAATTACAATCTGGTGGGTTGCTTGAAAATCCAGTTAATCAAACTCTACCTAACCTTGTTAAAGGGGTAAGCCAAAATGCTCAAGCTATGCAATTGCAACAACTCAATCAAACAGGCATAGGAAGTGTGACTTTTGACCCGACACTTGGTAATGCCACAAAATTGCAAAATAACCAGCAAGGGATAATTTCTCACATTAAAAAAGGCGGTGTGTGGGCATTACCTATTTTATTCTTTGGCTTATTGGCACTTATCGCAGCTCTACTTAAAAGCATTCAACTCATACGTTTACCTCGCATTAGTAACGATTTCATTGAACAACTCAAAGCCCAAAAAACTTCATTGGAAGCTCAAATTCCATTTGATGGTGCAGAGAAAAAGCTGGTTCAAATCGCGCTTGATACACCAATCTCAGAGCAAAGAGACGATCAAATCGTGTCTTACTTAATGCGGCACCAACAGAAGGTGGAAAACTATTTAGGCGTTGTTGCTACAACAGCTGCTATTGCCCCGCTTTTAGGTTTACTTGGTACTGTATCTGGCATGATAAATACCTTTATGATGATGAATACCTTTGGTACAGGAGATGCGGCAACCGTCTCGGGAGGAATATCGGAAGCTTTAGTTACAACAGAGCTGGGGCTGATTGTTGCTATTCCATCACTCATTATAAGTGCGCTGTTAAATCGTAAGGCTAAAAGCTATAACGCCAAGCTTGAAGCCAATGCAATTCAGATTAGTAAATTTGCGATGCACTAACATGACAGATATCAGCATCTTCCTAAAACTACTCAACAACACCATAGTTTGGACATTGATTGGGGTTGCATTTTTTAGTTACGGTAAGCTTTTATCGTTACTGGCTTTCGCAACTTGCAACACACAATGGGCTGCGCGTTGTAATTACTGGTTAAGCGCTCTAAAGACATTGCTTGCATCCTTACCTTTACTGGGACTCTTGGGCACAATCAGTGGATTGCTAAGCACATTTAATTTCATGTCTGTCAACAACGGACTAGATATGCAAGAGATGATCAGTGGCGGGATTGCCACTGCGATGTTCACAACACAGCTAGGTTTAGTATTTGTTGTACCTGGTCTTTTGCTCCATACCGCTTTGAGAAGCAAAGTTTCTAACTGGCAGGTAAATACGGCATGCGCTCACTAATAAAACAAAAAATTTCCGAATCTAAAAGCCAAGAGATCGACTTAGCACCGCTACTTGATGTGGTCTTTATACTACTTATCTTCTTTATTGTGACCACTGTATTTGTAAAAGAAACAGGGGTAGAGGTTGATAAACCCAACGCCGTATCCAGTCAGCAGTTACAAAAGTCAGTATTTTTAATTGCGATAACGGATACCGGTCAAGTCATGTATGCAGGCACTAATATTGGCGTTGCCGGTGTAAGGGCAACATTGATGCAAGCAAGCCGCTCGCAAACTCGTCCACTGATCATTCAAGCAGACAAAAGCGTTCCCACTGAGTTATTGGTAAAAGTCATTGATCAAGCTAAGCTCGCCGGTTTGAGCAATATTAGCCTAGCAACACAGGCGCAATAATATGGCCCCTCTAACTCATAATTCATTGAAGTATGGAACGCTCACTTTAGCTCCCTGGCTGTTAAGTGCAATGACTGTTGCAGGTCTAGTTTTCAGCTTACATTTACTAAAACAGCAACCTGTGGCACCAAAAGCGGACCTCATTACCAGAAAAATAGACGTGGCTTTACCAACCCCTCCACCGCCGCCGCCACCGCCAGTGAAAACTACTTCGAGCAGTAGTGAGCCGTCTCAAACCGCGCTTAACCTAGCCAGCTTAGGTGACGGACCTAGTATTAATTATGCTGATAAACCGACGATGACACTACCAAAAGTCGAGTCGCTTGAGTTACCCAACTTCGCGATGGATGCAAAGGTGATTCAAGAACGATTAGCCCTTGATGTGCCTTTACTGGCTGTCGAAAAACTTGATCGCGTGCCTCAAGTCGTGCGACAAAAATACTTCCCGCCCCCTAAATCTGTTAGACAAAAGGGAGTGAAACGAATAAAGACACAAGTTGAATTGATCATTGATCAATCAGGCAAACCCTATATCAAACGCATTGTTGATCCTGTTTACCCCGAAATGGAAGAAGTGATCCGCGCCTGGGTTAGCCATGCAATCTTCAGCAAGCCAAAGAAAGATGGCAGAGCTGTACAAGCAATTTACTTTTACTCTATTAACTTCAATTACGGCAGATAATCTATGAAGAATCTAAAACAAATAATTATTGCTGCGCTACTGTCTCAAAGCCTGTGTAGCACTGTCGCATTTGCCAGCTCATCATCCTCTCAATTTAAGATAGAGGTTGCGCCTCCAACATTTGTACTACCTCAGTTTACCGGTCCTTACACTGAAAAAGAGGCGAACATAGCACCTGAAGAGCTTGAAACAGCAGAACGCTTAAAGAGCCTGTTAGAGCAGGGGAAAAGAGAGCAAGTTCTTAAGGAACTAGAAGCTTTTTATGAAATAGAGTTAAGCGTTGCCATGATAATGCTAAAAGCACAACTATATTTCGCGTTAGAAGATTATGATAAAGCGGAAAAAGCCTACTTATCATCATTGAGCCGAAGCCCACAACTTATTAGGGCGCATAGTGACCTTGGGCAGCTTTACTTACTTAAAGGGAAGTTAGAGAAAGCAAGAGAACACTTTTCTAATGCTATCTCCTATGGCTCTCAAGATGCTCTCATATATGGTCAGTTAGCATATTTAAACTTATCCCTACACGGCCCCTATTCTGCGATTTCAGCGTACCAGCAAGCACTCTCATTAGAACCAACTCAAGAACAGTGGCAGCAAGGGTTATTTATTGCTTTAACGCAAGCCAAAATGTACCCGGCTGCGCAAGCGCTTCTAAGCGAACTTATTGCCAAGCACCCGAACGATCATAAGTTATGGCTAAATCAAGCAATACTTAAACTTGAACTAGATAATAACGTAGAAGCATTAGCATCTTTAGAAATGGCAATACTGCTCGGTAACGAGCAGCAAAACAATTACAAAATAGCAGCTCAGCTTCACATGCAACTTGATAGCTTTGATAGAGCCGTAGAACTTATTAGCTATCATTTGAATAACTTTGATCTTGAAATGAATAGCCTCAACACCTATTTAACTTGGCTCGGTCAAAGGGGATTATGGTCTCAAAGCCAAGAAATTCTGGCGTCGCTTGAAACTAAAGTACAAACCATGTCGGCACACAAGCAAAGTGTAATCTACCTTCACCATGCCCTGATTGCACAGCAATTAAATGGCACGCGAAAAGCTGTTGAAAATTTCAAGCTATCAATAGAGAAGAACCCTAATAATGGTATGGCATTAATTGAATACGCTAATTATCTAGCATCTAATAAACAGTTTACTCAAGCAGAAACCTTACTATTGCGGGCTGAAGCTCTAAATGATTCGAAAAAAGAAGCCCTGCTCGCTAGAGCTCAGCTCTATGTCGATTTACAAAATTACCAAGCCGCACTCAACACTCTTAAAAATATTGCAAATCAATACAAAGAAACAAAAGGTATATGGCAACAAATAACATTAATAGAAAACATTATTAAAACAAAAGAGCAGCAGAAAACTTAAGGACTACAAAATGAAAAGACTCTTAATTTGCTTACCACTCAGCCTGTTAATTGGCTGCCAGTCGAATACAACCCAAATGGCCTGCAATGCCTCAGAAAGTGAATGGTATGAATTTGGGCAAAACAGTGCTATTACAGGAAAAAGTGTCCGTATTTTTGATGCCTTTAAGCAACAATGTGCAAAACAATTAACTCCAACTGCACAAAAAAGCTATATAGATGGCTTTAGTGACGGATTAATATCTTACTGTACTTTTGATAATGGATTTAAAAGAGGTCAAGAAGGGTTAGAGTTAAATCACAGTTGTCCATTAGAAATACGGCAAGAATTTGAAAAAGGCTATAAAATTGGTAAGAAAACAAGAGATGAAAAGTTAAAACAGGCTGAATTTGCTCGAAGAGAGCAACTAAGATCTCAGCAAAAAAAGTATGTTGCACCTCAAAAACATTAAAATAATTGTAACTGGCTATAAATACTCTTAGTTATAGCCAGTTATAGAAGTACCTAGTCGCGGAAATTCTTAAACTGGAAAGGCTGACCTAGTTCACCAGTGCGGATTAACTGCATTACTTCTTGTAAATCGTCACGCTTCTTACCTGTTACGCGCACTTCTTCACCTTGAATAGAAGCTTGCACTTTGATTTTTGAGTCTTTGATAAGCTTAACGATTTTCTTCGCCATGTCTTTATCGATACCCTGCTTCAGGGCAACTTTACGTGACACATACTTACCAGAGCGCTCAATATCTTTCAGCTCAAGGCTTGAAACATCTAAGCCACGCTTTGACGCTTTCGCTGCAATGATATCGAACAACTGCATCACTTGCTGCTCAGCTTCAGCTTTCAGGTTGATCGTTTCGTTTACTAACTCAATTGATGCATCAACACCACGGAAGTCATAACGGGTTTCAAGTTCACGGTTCGCATTATCTACCGCGTTCTTCGCTTCTGTCATTTCAATTTCAGACACAATGTCAAATGATGGCATTATCTATCTCCTAATCATATTATGGCCTGATTATAACAAGCAAAAACCGACTCGGTGAATAAATTTATCTCGCCTGATAACATCTATTTACAGAGCACTTTCGTATATTCACCCACCATCCATTTTTCGGTGATATACTGGCTCTACTTTGCCTGCATAGAGATATAGGAAGTTTTGTGACTCGGCGTATTTACCAAATTTTATTACTACTCACTTTAAGTATTTGTACTGTTTTATTTGCTAAAGAGATCCAGCATTCAGGCATTCGATTTGAGCACGCTGATAAAATTGCACATTTTGGTATTTTTTTTGTGCTTGCCTTTATTATGCATCACGCCATTCGCATTCCTATCTGGCTTCAGCTTTGTTTACTAACCGCTTACGGAATTGGTATTGAATACATGCAAGATACCCTGCCTCATAGGCAAGCTTCTGTTGGTGATTTTGTTGCTGATGTAGCAGGTGCTGCCAGCTACTATTTAAGTTATTTCGCATGGCGAGAATGGCGAGTTCGTAAGCATGGCTAGCATTCATGTTTTAGGTGCTGGTGCTGTTGGTTTAAGCTTTGCGTTTCATTTAAGCCAACACCATCAAATCACGCTAGTGACTCGACATAAAAAAAACAACACTTTTTATTATCAAGAAGGCGAAACCGTCACTCCAATCACTGCCAACATAGTTGATATCACAAGTTTAACCTCACAAGATCCCATCTCAATTTGCTTTATCTGCGTTAAAGCGTACCAACTCGTTGATGCTTTCAATGTCATTCAGCCTCTTCTAACGCCAGAAGCAAAGGTAATTATCAGTCACAATGGTATTACCGATTTGGCTGAGATCACGTCGCAACTCAGTAAGAATCAAAGCCTATACTTTATGAGTACCTCACGCGGAGCACTTAAAGCGTCGAGCAAAACAGTGGTTCAAACAGGTATTGGTGCTACCTATTTAGGTGCTTGTAATACCGAAGCTGAAAATAACATTGATACTTTTTATGAAGCAGTATTTGCTGAAAGTATTTCCGCCAGCGCCATTCATAACGACATTACATTGCTGCGCTGGCAAAAGCTGATGGTTAATATTGCCATTAATCCACTCACCGCTTTGCATCAAGTTCAAAATGGGCAATTACTCAAACCGAATTACGCCACACAAGTGATGAACTTATTAAATGAAGCCTGTTTTATTGCCGATAAATTAGGAGTTGATATCGCATTAGCTCGAGCGCTCAACAGTGCGTATACCGTTATGCGACAAACTCGCAGTAATAACTCATCAATGGCACAAGATTTAAAATTAGGGCGTAAAACTGAAATTGAGGCAATCTGTGGCTATATCGTTGGTGAGGCGAAAAAACTCGGGCTGGATGCGCCTTATAACCGAACCATGCTTGAACAAATCAATCGTTTAGAACAAACAAGCTGATAGCAAAAAGCCGAGTTATACTCGGCTTTTCTGACAACTAAAAATACTTGCTATGGACGGTACACTTTTACATTCATGTAACCATTTTCATGCAAAATAAGTGCTTGTAGCTGGCTCATTACCCCACGGGCACAATATAAGTAATATTCTTTATCTTGAGGCAGATCACCAAACTTAGTCGCTAATCTAAAGAATGGAATATGCTCTACTTCTACCCCATCAAGCTCAAGTGGATTTGCGTCCTCTTCTTCTGGCGAACGAATATCAAGTACTACTGCATTTTCAGGAAGCTCACTAACAGTTTCAGCCTCTTTAACTTCTTCTTTCGCTTCTTCTTCGATTTCGCGAATGTCTTTTACAGTCGCGTTTTTGATCACAGTATCTAAAACATCAAAGTCGAACTTGGCTTCTTCTTCCAAGATCTTTGACATTTTCGCTTTAACAGTCGGCTTTTGTGAAATAACACCACAGTATTCAGGCATAGATTCTGCCATTTCTACTGTACCAATCTCACGTGCAATCTTGATAATGTCAGCTTTATCGTGCTGAATAAGCGGGCGTAAGATAAGTGTTTCAGTTACACGGTCTATCACACTTAAGTTAGCCAGTGTTTGACTAGATACCTGACCAACACTTTCACCTGTAATTAACGCGTGAGCATTTACTTTTTCAGCTACCGCAGCGCCTGCACGCATCATCATACGCTTAAGTACAACACCCATTTGACCGTTTTCTACATTTTCTAAAATCTCGGCTACCACAGGTTCAAAGTCTACCGTAATAAACTTAACCTTGTGAGTAGAGCTAAATTGCTTCCAAAGATAATGACTAACTTGTTTCACGCCGATTTCGTGGGCAGCACCACCAAGATTAAAGAATAAGAAGTGAGTACGCGCACCTTTACGCATCATTTGGTAGGTAGCTACACCCGAGTCAAAACCGCCTGAGATAAGAGAAAGAACATCTTCTTGCGTCGGCAGAGGGAAACCACCAATGCCGTAGTGAGTGTGGGTAACAATATAGGCTAAGTCTTTTTTGATTTCGATTTTAACTGTTACATCAGGCTTGCTCAGCTTAACTTTTGCGCCTTCAACATTTTGATTAAGGCCACCACCTACATAACGCTCTACATCGCTTGAAGTAAAGTCATGGTTACCATTACGCTTCACACGCACACAAAAGGTCTTCCCTTCGATAGTGTGACTCGCAAGTTCTAGAGTACGCTGGTAAATATCGTCAATGGTTTCAAAAGGTGTTTCTTGTACTTCGATAAACTGCACAATACCTGGTACGCGTTTTAGGTTATCAATGAACCATTCACGGGTTTGTGCATCGCTGATATCCGTTTCAACTGCAATGTTATCCCAGTTATTTTTTACGCGAACTTTTTCATCTCGACGAAGTAAAATCATCTTGATGTTTTTCTCAAGTAACTTGGTAAAGCGTTTACGAACAGATTTACTCTTGATCGCGATTTCAGGGTGCAGTTTTACGATAAATTTAAGCATAGAAACACTCTTAAGGTGGGCGAATGCGCGCCGCGTCAGTCGGGCGCGCGATTATAACAAATTTCTATGCGATGAGGAAATAAACAATATTGGTTGATTAGGCAATACTCGGTAAAGCCTCATCAGCCAATTGCTGATATTGCTTTTGCAGGTCGCTAATTTTCTTAAAACTCAAATCAGTGCAATATGGTTTGACTAAAACCAATACTTTGACAATGCCATTATAGATATCTTGTTGCTCTAATACCCCTGTCATACGACGCGCTTTAACGTAAGGTGTCCAGAAGCTCACCGTCATCTTTAACATGTGCGCAAACTCAGATGCATCCTCATCTGTGATTTCTATTACGCCAGCACTGCGTAATCCGATCACTACTGAGCGCACTTGATTAAACAAATCGGCTTGAAATTCTATGTATTGCCTTTTTAACTCACTGTCCTTCGCAAGAATGTCAGTTAGGTTGTCATAGAAGAAATGATAACGCCACATAAGTTCAAACAATGAATCTAAATACTGTGTTAATTGTTCTAGTGGCTCGTGAGATGTGTCGAGTGGTTTAAAGTGGGTACTTAAATGCTCTCGATACAGAGTGAAGATATTACGGATAATGTCTTCTTTATTTTTAAAGTGATAATACAAATTGCCGGGACTTATACCTAAGTTTGAAGCGATATGATTGGTAGTGATCGCTCGCTCTCCATGAAGGTTAAATAAGGCAATACTGGTACGAATAATTTTTTCCTTGGTATTCATATCCTGCTCTCAGACACGCTAATAATGATGAATATAATAACTAAATTCTGCTTTAATTACTTATTTGATTCTGTCATAAGACATAAATTATGTGACATTACCCAAAAAAAAAACAGTTCCATAAAAATTATATCCATACTGAAAATACCATTAAAACGGCTTAGTTATAAGCAACAAGTTGCTAAGCAGACCAGTGATATTTGCTGCAAAGCTTGATAACATTACGGAAATTTTATTCTTACTGAACTGTTATGAAAGTTACCGCGCTATATCCTGGCACTTTTGACCCACTCACCAATGGTCACGCAGATTTAATTAAGCGTGCAGCTAAAATGTTTGACGTGGTGTTATTGGCCATTGCCAATAACCCGAGTAAAAAGCCTTGCTTTAACTTAGATGAGCGCGTTGAACTCGCTGAACAGGTGTTGAGTGAATACAAAAACGTTAAAGTCATCGGTTTTTCTGGACTATTAGTCGATTTAGCTAAACAACAAAATGCCCAAGTATTAATTCGCGGCATTCGCGCAGTCTCGGATTTTGACTACGAGTTTCAATTGGCGAATATGAACCGCCGACTTAACCCTGATCTTGAAAGCGTATTTTTAACGCCTTCAGAAAGAAACTCATTCATCTCCTCAACGCTCGTTAAAGAAGTGGCTTTACATCATGGTGATGTAACCGAGTTTGTCGATCCTATTGTTGCCAAGGCCTTAATGGAAAAATTACACGGATGAAGTTAAAACTATTAACCCTAGCAGTCGGCCTAAGTAGCTTCTCAGCTATCTCTAGTCCCTGGATAGAAGCTGAACAAGCGCAGCTTAAGCATTCTATCGACTTACTTGTCAGTCACAACTTAATTCAACGACCAGTCAATCAATACCCTTTATTATGGCGAGGTATAGTGCAAGACTTGGCTGCTGTTAATATGAATGAAGTACCTGAGTCGGCAAAGTTCGCGATTGCGCATATCAAGCATGCTTTATCTAATGCGAAGCAAAAACGCCGCTCCAGTATTCGCGCTTTCTACAACCAAGACCCAGAATTAAGAGAAGGGTTTGGCGAGCGCAAAGGCGCAAAGTCTGGTGTTCAAACGTTTGGTCAGATAATCAGTGAGGACGTTAGCGCTAAAGTGCAAGTCAACTATACGGATGATGCCATCGATGGTAAGTACATCAATCATTATGGTAGTCATGTCGCGATATTGCTAGATAACTGGTCAGCTAGTATCGAGCAATTGAACTATTGGTGGGGCCCAGGTAATGAGCAAGCTTTACTGCTTAGCAATAACGCGGCCCCTATGAAAGCGTTTAGACTGAGTAGAGCCAATACCGACTACCAAGGCCCATCATTTTTATCATTTATCGGCCCTTGGCAAGTCACTGCTATCGCAGCCAAGCAAAAGCCAACATTAGCCACAAAGAAAGAAGGTGATTTTTGGGGCGTTCGCTTATCTAGCATGCCATTATCTGGATTAGAGATTGCGTTTAGCTCAACATCAAGTGACTTTATTTATAAAGAAGATCCACAAAACCCCGAGCTTAGAAGCAAGCAGCGTCTAACAAGTTTAGATGCGAAATACTCGGACACTTTTCAAGGTTTACCTTTTGCTGTCTATGCTGAGATAGCTGGTGAAAATGACGCCGGGTTATTACCTAGCAATAGCAGCTATACCCTTGGTATTGAGGGTCACCTTGCAGATATAACCTATCGAGCAAAAGGCTTTATTGAATTAAGTGATACAGAACTGAATTGCCAAGCAGAGCAAGCCAGTTTCCAATGTAATTTTGCTACATCAAATAAAGGGGCTGATTACATGCAACGCGAGCAATGGCTAGGTGCGGCCATGGGACCGCAAGCTAAAAGCGTCACTCTAGGTATTGATTATTACCGTCTGGCTGGTTTCGGCGGGTATGCTAAATTAAAGCAGTTAAATTTTGATTCTTTAGATTTAGATAGAAGCTTACTCGAAGTAGGCTATCAGCAAGGCGTATTAAAAGGCTTAGGAAAACTGGGCTTGAGTGTTTGGAAAGATAAACTACCCAAAGACTCTGAGACTCACACAGCAGTCTCAGCAAGCTGGGAAATTCAATTTTAATTAAGGGCGCGTATAAGCGCCCTTAATTTTTTCGCTTAGCTTGTACCAACCTAAAAAATCTTTTTGTACAACTAAAACTAGGACCATGATAAGGTCTGAGCCATTTATCCCATAGCTAAATACAGTCCAAAACCACCAAAAGCCACTCTCCTTCAACCCCTCATGTATAAGTAAAAGATCAAGCTGTAATAAGAAAAATAAAGAAGCGTTCACTCCAAGTGCAACCGTTAAATAAAAACGACACAATTCCCCCAAATTGGTTTCTATTTTTACAAAACTGTAAATAAATAGAATTGTTAGAATATCCAGCACCATATAGGGTGTATTAGGCATGTAAACTGAACGTACCTCGGAGAGCCAATATATGTAATCGAATGGCATGGGAATCGCGTATGACACAGACATAACAAGCGATAAAATCAAAATTTCATGTGCTTGCTGTTTTTTTAGAGGGTAGCTGTTTCCTCTGGAGGTTCTAACAAAGTTCACCAGCAGCACCATAAAAAAGATAAACGTTGTAGTATGTCCATATAAAAACTGCACTATTGGCTCAAAGTACAATATTTCACCAAAAAGATACAAAACTTCTATCATTTTAATTCACCAACTCTAAGCTTTTTATTTCTCCTTGCTAAAAATTGTGACTCGAACTTATGTAAAAGTAATATATCCCTATAACTCAAGAGCACCAGAATCATCACTGCATCAAAAAAATTTATACCTATCGTAAATACATCCCAAAACCACCAAGCTTTGAAAGGTTTAAAGTCTTCATACATCAGAATTAAATCGATTTGTACTAAGAGGAATAAAACAGAGTTACACGATAAACAAAAGACAATATAGCGTTTGCATAGTAATGCTTTGTTACTTTGGGTATTCATCAAAAAACATATCAGCAGAATGGTGAATATATCTAGAAAAAGATAAACAGTATAAGGGAAGTAACGCGAAGAAAAGTCGAACAAGGTAACTAAGAGTTCTATTGGTATCATTAAGGCATAAGAGATGAACATTACAACAGATAGCTTAAGCACTTCTTTTTGTACAATTTTTTCATTTTGACTTGCATGTATATTGGATGTTCTTACATAGCTAGCCAGCATGACTAAAAAAAATAACCAAGTTACAAGGTGCTTGTATAGAAACCTGGTGAAAAGGTCCCAATCCATTTCCACCCCAAAATAGATTATCCCGTAATTATCCATAACCACCTGTTACTCATTGCGGAGTTGAAATTGATTGAAAAGAAAGTGGAGCTTGAGAAAATCTTTATGTAATAACAAGACTAAAATCATCATGGCATCGAATGTATTAACCCCTACTGCAAAAACATACCAAAGCCACCATGGCTGGTAAGATTTTAATCCCTCAAAGACCAAAAATACTTCTATTTGAATAACTAGAAAAAGTAGTGAATTACACAACAAGCCTACAAGCAAATAAGTTTTGCATATCTTGCCTTGCTCAGAACGCGTATTCACACAGTTATAAATAAATAATACAGTTAAAATATCAAGTAAAAGGAAGTAAGTATTGGGGTAAAGATAAGAG
Source organism: Pseudoalteromonas sp. AWM4_233 (assembly GCF_056158285.1). NCBI lineage: Bacteria > Pseudomonadati > Pseudomonadota > Gammaproteobacteria > Alteromonadales > Pseudoalteromonadaceae > Pseudoalteromonas > Pseudoalteromonas sp. AWM4_233. The sequence goes on from NZ_JBSWSZ010000001.1 coordinate 3,297,987, forward strand.
ATTAGCTCTTTCAAATTTACGAAGTAATCAATCACACTACCAATAAAATAAGATAAGAACATGATAGTTGATAACTGTAATGGTTCTTTTAATTTTGCTTTATCTATATTCTTGAATTGCCAGCCAGACATCCTCACAAAATTTAATAAGGTCGTCATTAAGAAGCTCCAAATGACAAAGTTGGCTAGAAAACTAGAAAAGATAGCAGAGGAAAAAAGGGTAACCACAGTAATACATAACCCGAAGTAATAAACTCTATAGAAAAAGGCGCAAAGGAACTATAAAGCCCATTTAACTGCAATTAGACAAGTTAAACTTTATTACTTATCGATACAAGCCTTTCATTACAACGAGTGCATATTATTACAACGACAGTCTGATTGGCTAGACAGCTTGAACGGGAGAAGTAATCTCTTTTTGTATTACCCATTATGGTATATTAAGTTGAAAGTGTTTTTTTCTTCTTAGAGAAATAGATTGAGATTTTGTTTTTCAAAAATTTCATACCTAAAAAGTCTCGATCTAGTATGAGTGCTGCAACCATGATCACATCGATCGTATTAATCGCTAATGTATAGAAATACCAGAACCACCAAGGCTCAGAGTTCCAGAGTACCCGAAGATCAATATGTATAAACAAGCATAATAAAGCGTTTAATGAAAGGCCAAAAATTACATATTTAACAGCAATACAAAGTTTTTGCTTCCAAAGCTTATGGGCAAATAAGATCATACCTATAGTGACTATGTCATATACTATCCATGAGATATACATATACATTCTATCAGCAGATAAATTTATAAAATGATTACTTGTGAAGTATGACGCAGCCATTAGAAAGGAAGCTAAAAGGAGGGATATATTTTTACTAATTCCAGACACAAAAAAGAATAAGTTCAGCAAAAAAGCCAAAACCATACCTATTAGAATTATTGTGTCAAAGTGTAAGCCTAAGCTTATTGAGTTAAGAATATATCCACCACGAGAGTTAGTTGAAGCAATTAATCAGCTTTTTTATCTTTTGGGCGATAATCTTTATCGACAAGACCACCACCTCGAGCACCAGTAATTTGCTCTAAAAACTTTTCAGATTTAATTACCTTACCAGAAAGCGAATTGATTTGGCTAGTGCTTTGAGCCGAACGTTGTTTTGATACTAAAGTTTTAATTACCTTTAACATAATGTTTCCTTATTTACGCTGTGAAACAGAGAGTCATAAAAGTGACGTTTATTTATTGTTAAAAGTTATTTAGCAATGATCGATCCAATATTACACCACATTACACTTAACTTGCTTAAATGCTGGTTTTATGTTCACAAGTAACAAAAAAGCACCAGTTTGATATAAAAATGGTGCTTAATTAATAATTTAAAGCTTTACTCAAATAAACGAGTAGTGGCTTGATTCAAAAAGTATTGGCTTAACATGCCAAGAAATAAACTCTACAAGCCACTTAATCTTTATTACTACTTAGATTTTGCCTGCTGTTTAGCATATTTAATTGCTTGTTCCACTTGTGGCAACGATGTGCCACCAAGCGCTTGCCGTGCGGCAATACAAGCATCTATCTCTAATACAGGATAAACATCTTGTGTAATTACGGAGCAAACAGTTTGAAATTCATCAAGCGATAAATCTTCTAGATTCTGACCTTTATCAATTGCATGCTGAACAAGCTGCCCAACGATATGGTGGCCTTCTCTAAATGGAATGCCTTTAGCAACTAGGTAGTCAGCAAGCTCAGTAGCATTAGCATGGCCGCCTTTCGCTGCCTGTAATGTTGCTTCACCATTTACCTTGATGCCCTTAATGCAGGCTTGTGCCATATGAATACAGGCAAGCCAAGTCGGCATAGCATCAAACAAACCTTCTTTGTCTTCTTGCATATCTTTATTGTACGCAAGCGGTAATGCTTTTAGTGTCATCATCATGGCGCTAAAAGCACCAAAGACACGGCCCGTTTTGCCACGAATTAACTCCAGCGCATCTGGGTTTTTCTTTTGCGGCATTAACGACGAACCCGAAGTCACATTATCTGCCAACTCAATAAAACTAGCTTCACCTGAGTTATAGAATATCAAATCTTCTGCGAAACGCGATAAATGCATCATAGAAATACTTGCGCAACTTAAAAGCTCAACTACAAAATCTCTATCTGACACTGCATCTAAGCTGTTGCGACTGGCATGTCTAAAGCCAAGATTGTGAGCCAAAGCTTCTCTATCAATCGGGTAAGCTGTGCCTGCTAACGCACCACTGCCCAGTGGGCTGACATTTAGTCTATTAATGGCATCGTTTAAACGAGACTCATCACGCTCAAGCATTTCAACGTAAGCCATACACCAATGGCTAAATAATACCGGCTGCGCTCGCTGCAAATGCGTATAACCAGGTAAAATCGTGCCTAGTTCACGTTCAGCAAGGGCGACGAATTCAGCTTTTAACGCTTGAATGGCTTCAACAATTTGTTCGGCTGTACTTCGACTCCAAAGACGAAAGTCAGTCGCAACCTGATCGTTGCGACTGCGGCCCGTGTGTAGTTTTTTCGCCAAATCGCCTACTTTGTCTATCAGCTTAGCTTCAACATACGAATGGATGTCCTCATACCCAGCGCTCGCCACTGCTGATAGATCTTGTTGTACTTCACTTAATAGCTCATTCAAAGCTGCAACCAGCTCAGTATGCTCTTGTGCACTTAACACCTTTACTTGTTGAAGTGCACCGGCCCAAGCGATTGAGCCGATAATGTCTTGCTCCGCCATTTGGTAATCAAACGGCAAAGAATCATTAAATTGTTTAAAAGCCTCATCAGGTCCTGATGAAAAACGGCCGCCCCATAGTGCCATGCTGAAATCTCCGAACTTAACTCTTATTTAGCCTTTGCGTTTAATGCGGCAATTCTGCTCGACAATGAGAACAGGCGAATAAACCCTTCAGCATGCGACTGGTCGTACACATCATCTTCACCAAATGTGGCAAAATCTTCACTATATAAGCTATTTACCGATTGCTTTTGTACGGCAGCCACTTGGCCTTTATACATTTTTAAGATCACTTCACCTGTTGCAACTTCACTTAACGCTTCAGCTCCGGCTAGCACTGAGTCTTTTAACGGCGTGAACCAACGACCGTCATACACTAAATGTGCAAACTCAGAAGAGAGTGCCTCTTTCCATTTACGACTTGCTTTATCTAGCACTAACTCATCGATTGCTTGCAGTGCAGCCATCATGACTGTGCCACCTGGCGTTTCATAACAACCACGAGACTTCATGCCCACCAGACGGTTTTCAAGAATATCAACTCGACCTACACCATGTGGCGCTGCTAGTTTATTTAACTCCATTAAACATTTATATGGGCTATAACGCTCACCGTTAACCGCAACGATTTGACCCTTTTCTACTGATACAGCAACAAACTCTGGTTTATCTGGCGCTTGCTCTGGCGCTGTTGTCCAAGTCCATACTTGGTCGCTTGGCTGGTTCCAAGGATCTTCTAATTCACCACCTTCGTGCGAAATATGCCAAGCATTGGCATCACGACTGTAAATTTTTGTCGCAGAAGCAGCACATGGGATATTACGCTCTGCAAGGTAATCAAGTAATGACTCACGGCTTGATAAATCCCACTCACGCCAAGGCGCGATCACTTTTAGATCTGGAGCTAATGCCGAGAAACAAGATTCAAAACGGACTTGGTCGTTACCTTTACCCGTACACCCGTGAGCTAACGCATCAGCACCTACTTTGCGAGCCACTTCAACCTGTGCTTTAGCAATGATAGGACGTGCCATAGACGTGCCTAGTAAGTAAGTGCCTTCGTAGATTGCGCCTGTTTTCAGTGTTGGGTAAATATAGTCACTCACCATTTCTTCTTTAAGATCTACGATGTGACACTCTGATGCACCCGATGCTAAAGCTTTCTCCTCAACACCTACTAGCTCTTCATCGCCCTGACCTACATCGGCAACAAAGGCGACAACTTCACAGTCATAGTTTTCTTTTAGCCAAGGAACAATTGCTGACGTATCGAGACCACCAGAATATGCCAATACAACCTTTTTGATTTCGCTCATTACTTTACCCTTACACATAATTTGGATTTAACAGTGACACCAGCAGTGCATTTTGGGCATGCATGCGGTTTTCAGCTTGTTGAATAATTTTTGAATTTGCACCGTCCATCACCTCTGAAGTGATCTCGTACTCACGGTGAGCAGGTTGGCAATGTAGAATTGTGCTTGCGCCAGATTGTTCTACCAACTGCCGATTAATTTGATACGGCATATATTTAGCTTTAACTTGCTCAAGTGGTGTCGTGTCACCCATTGACACCCAGGTGTCTGCATACAAGGCATCAGCACCCGTTGCAGCTTCTATGTCATCGCTTACAGTGATTGATGCACCTGACTCTAATGCCAGTTGTTCTGCTTGTTTTAAGACCTGTGCATCTGGTGACGCGCCTTTTGGACTAATCGCCACAAAGTCAGTACCTAGCGTTGCAGCTAATAACATAAGAGAATGAGTGACGTTATTACCTTCACCTAAATATGCCAGTTTGATTTTACTGACGTCACCATAAACTTCTTGCAACGTTAAAAAGTCAGCTAATGCCTGACATGGATGGTAAAGATCACATAAGCTGTTCACCACAGGGACACTCGAAAACTCAGCCAATGTTTGCAATGAACTATGCGCATTAACACGTGCCACGATACCATCAGCCCAAGTGGCAATATTGAGGGCAAAATCTTTCACCGACTCACGACCGCCCATCGCACCGTTTTGTTGATCAAGATAAACTGCATGGCCGCCTAAACGGTTAATACCAATATCGAAAGACACACGAGTACGTAGACTCGGCTTTTCAAACAAAGTAACGATAGATTGACCTGCAAGCGCTTGATTAAACTCTTTTGGCTGCTGCTTGATGGTTTGTGCAAGCGACAAAAGTTTTAGCGCTTGAGCTTTATTTAGTTCTAATCCTGTTAAAAAATGAGATGTCATTGCTATTTCCTAAGGTGTAATTTTTGTACCGACATGGATGCCTTGAACTAAGGCAATAAGATTTTCTGGCTTCTGCCAGCTCGATATGTACACCCCGCGTCGTAAGTGTTGTGCAGCGTGCAGGCTGGTCTTCACTTTGACCTCCATGCCGCCAACAATGACTCCTTCTTCGATAAGAGTTGCAATGTGTTGTTCAGATAGTTGATGTAAAGGCTGCTTATTCGCATCAAGCACCGCCTCTACATCTGTCATATAAATCAGTTCAGCATCTAGTTGCTCGGCAATCGCCGCCGCCGCTTCATCTGCATTAACGTTATAAAGTTGACCATCAACTCCGATACCTATTGAGCTCACCATAGGTGTTCTGCCCAGCTCTAACAGAGTAGGTAGAATACTTGCTTCACCCTGTTGGCACTCGCCCACTTGACCTAATGCTTTGAGTTTTTGCGAAGCAATTAAACCCGCTTCATATAAACAAGTACCCACAGGTTTTAAACCGGCTTTAATGGCTTGACCACTCAGTTGTTTGTTCGCAGTACCTGCCAATGCACCAACTATATAAGGCATCTGTTCCTTTGGGCTGATACGAAGACCTTGGTGCTTAGCCGTTGCAAAGCCCGCCTCTGACAACCACTTATCAACTAGCGCGCCACCGCCATGTACCACAACAAACTGCTTGTCGATTTGTACTTTTGTCAGCTCAGCAATTGCAGAAAATAGTCCCATCGCTGCATCTTCCGTGTTTAACACCGCTCCACCGACTTTAATGACCCATGTTTGCATCTTCATGACACTCCTTTTAAGCCAAGTTCAGCAGGTAACAATGCTGCGATATTCATACACTGAAGCGCTTGACCAGCAGCTCCTTTTAACAGGTTGTCGATGGCAACCACCACGATCAGTTGTTCACCTTGTACTTGCCAACCAATATCAACATACGGTTGTTTAGCCACACCTTTAATTGAAGGCATTTGCTTATTGCCTTTTAAACGAATTAACGGCTCGTCGGCCAATACCTGAAATGCTTCATTAACCTGGTGCTCACTTACACCCGGCTTCAGCTTCACATAAATAGTTTCAAGAATACCGCGAGCAAAATTACCTAAGTGTGGGGTGAATAACACTGAATGACCAAGATACTGTGAAATTTCTGGCGTATGCCTGTGATTGAATAAACCATAAGGTGCGAGAGACACTTCGCAAAACTGGGTACCTATATTGGCTTTACGACCCGCACCCGTGACACCTGATACCGCGTTTACAATAATGGTATCGTCCGCAAGTAAATCGGCTTGTTTAAGTGGTTTTAAACCATTTAACGCAGCCGTTGGATAACAGCCTGCAACAGCAACGAGTTGCGCCTGTGAAATGCCCTTTGCATTCCACTCTGCTAAACCGTATTGAGCTTGAGCAAGCCAGGTTGGTGATTGATGTGTGAAGCCATAAAAGCTGTCGTAGTCTTGAGGATTTTTAAGTCTAAAGCCGCCAGATAAATCAAATACTTTTTTGCCCATAGCTAAAAACTTAGGCGCGAGCTCTACACTGACTTTGTGGTCTGTACACAGGCAAACGAAGTCAGCATTTGCTTCGATATCAATAAAGGCTTGTTCATTAAGAGGTAAAAGAAGCGTGTCGAGCAAAGAGGCATGTTCTGGATACAAGTCACTCAGGAGCTTTCCTTTGTCTAAACTTTGCTCTGACACAAAACATCCAGCAAGGGAGAAGTTGGGATGTTTGGCAATTAAACTGGCTAATTCGGCGCCGCTATAGCCGCTAGCGCCAATAATGGTTACATTCAACATAGTAAAAAAATCTCTAAAAATTTGGTTCCGTTTCGTGCCCTCTGGGCATTCTTTAAAAAGTGTTGAATGTATATCGTCGCATCTTAGCCTCAAATTATATTTATGCTTAAAAAGTGAATTGATATTCATAGTAAACACATATAAATTATTATGCAAACATTTTGAATAAATATTTTGGACTGATATGACCACTCCCGCTTTTATTAATATGTACCAGCAGCTTATCGCTGAGCCCTCTATTAGTGCACTCGATCCGCAGCTCAATATGAGCAATTACTCCACCATAGAATTATTAGCAGCCTGGTGTGAAAATTTAGGTTTTCAGGTTGAGATTACAGAACTTGAAAGCGCACCGGGTAAATTTAACTTACTGGCCAAACGTGGCGAAGGTGAAGGCGGTTTGATGTTAGCTGGGCATACAGACACTGTGCCTTTTGATGACAGTCGCTGGAGTTATGATCCGTTTAAACTTAGTGAAGTCGACAACAAACTATTTGGTCTAGGCTCGATTGATATGAAAGGATTTTTTGCATTTGTGATTGAAGCCATTAAGCAACTTGATGCACAAGATGCGAAACAAGCTAGACCCATTATGATCCTCGCCACCGCAGATGAAGAAACCACCATGGCAGGCGCACAAGAAGTAGCTAGACATCAAAACTTGAAACCTGAATTTTGTGTCATCGGTGAACCGACTGATATGGTGCCTGTATTCACCCATAAAGGGCACATGAGTACCGCCATTCGTGTGACGGGTAAGTCGGGTCATAGTTCTGATCCTGCACGCGGTTTAAATGCCATTGAAGTGATGCATAAGATTATTGCAAAGCTGTTGCAACTAAAAGACACTTTAAAGAATAAATATTCAATTGAGCATTTTGCAATACCCTACCCCACTCTAAATCTAGGGCATATTCATGGAGGAGATAATGCTAATCGTATCTGTGGCTGCTGTGAGTTGCACTTAGACATTCGTCCATTACCCGGGCTGAGTATTCAAGAGCTGCAATTATTATTGCTAGAAGCGGTTAAACCCATTAATGATGAATACCCAGGTAGTGTTGCGGTTATCGACTTGCATGATCCTATTCCAGCCTTTACTGGCACAACCGACAGTGCATTAGTAAAACTGGCTGAAGCGGTTTCAGGAGAACAAGCCATTGCAGTGAACTACTGCACCGAAGCACCATTTTTACAGCAGCTCGGCTGCGAAACCATCGTTATGGGTCCGGGCTCTATCGAGCAAGCTCACCAGCCTGATGAGTTTTTAGCAATGGAGAAAATCAAACCATCGCAAGAGAAGATCACACAGTTAATTCATAAATTATGTTTTTAAAACTAAAAAAGCCACCAAAGGTGGCTTTTTTCATTGTATGCTCAATTACATGATGTCACATGGGATTGTTCTACAGATTTCGATACTCATTGTATAAGTTGTAGGTCTATCACATGCGATTGAGCCTGTATCAGTGATGCATCGTAGAGTATTAACACCACCCGCTACCGCTGGAGTTGCATTTACCGGTAGTGCTTTGTTGTCTTTTGAAAGGTTTTTTACGCTTTTTTTGTTTAGTTTAAGTTTCATTTTATTTTCCTTAAATGAATAGGTTTGGTACCTGTGAATAAATTACTTACTTAACATCAGGACCAATAATGAATAGAGTAATTTTCTAAAACTTGCGTTTATTAAGATAAACAGTCGTTTCTGTAGCTAGGTGGCAATGTCGTAATTGTGATGCAAGGGTTTGTATGGCAAACCTCAGTTTTCACAAACAAAGGCACACCACCTGCGATTTGCGGCGTTGCTTCTAAAACAGCTTGTGAGTTATCTAAGCTTAAGTTTTTTACTTTCTTTTTGTTTAACTTCAATTTCATAGTGACTTTCCTTATTAAGTGTGACCCAAGGTCAAAAAAGAAACTATCAAAAAGGGGACAAGCTAGCAAGATATTAATTGAATATTTCTCAAGTAAACAAAATGACTATTTAACTGTAAGAGAATGTAAAAAAAGAGCGCTTATTTGCGCTCTTTAAAATGAAGGTTAAATTGGTGAGCCGGGCGGCATTTTTAATGCAGCAAAGCCTTCAGGCCACTTTCCTGATTCTAAAAACGCTTTCACTTGACGTGCAAGGTCATGTCTAAATGCAGTGTCTTCACTGACGCTACTAAACAGTGATCTTTGATCAAACTGTTTCGCTACTCGCATTAGTTGAAAGCGTAACTGCGCTTGCACTTCTGGTTCAACTTTATTTGAGCTAGCTAACTGGGCTAGTCGTGCTGCTGTTAAAAATTGCACGCGTTGGGTTAATTTTTGTGCCATACCAGCTGCGCTATTTGCTTCAAAGATCTTGCTGTAAAGTGCATTCATTAGGTCGCTCAAGCCAAAGTTTTTGCTGTCTCGCGCAGCATGCTGCGATAGACGATTTAAGCGCTCAGCATTTAATAGCAGTTTTAAACTATGGTTTGCTGCCACTTCCGGTAACGCCATAGCATCAAGGGCTAGGCCTGTACGGCCATAGACACTTTCACGGGTTTTACGCTCACCATACGCTTTAGGTGGGATCAAAGCTAAGATGCCCTCAGGGATCATCAACTGCTCAGCCTCAAGGGTTTTCAGCATCGCCGATAGTGCTTGTTGCTGCGTCGCTTTATCTACAATTTGCGCACCTTTAACAGCACGCTCGCTACGTACTTCATAATCGTAATCAATACCCGCGATAAGCTTCACAGCCGACTCAGTTTGGTAGCGATGGAATAAAAACAGGGGTACGAGTTTCTCTTCTAACTGAGACAATGCAACACCAGTTTTAATGTTATTAATACCGAACGTATTCAACGCTTGCTGACGAATATCGAGTACACGCAGTAATTCTGCGGCTGGGTTTTCACCGTTATCCCATAAATGCGCGGTTGGATGACCACCACCTTGCGGGCGCGCATCTGGGTCAGAAATAAACTCTAACCCTTTGTTGTGATTTTCAGTGATGATATTAGCCAGCTCAGTTGCTTCGTCTTTACCGCTGAAATCACTGTAACCATATTTCACCGCTTGAATATCCCAATCGCCCATACCTTTAGCATAGCCTTTAGAAATATCTAGCTGACCTTGTGCATCAAAACCAACCAATGGGTGCGGATAATCCATCACAGACGCTCTATTTTTAATAGACGCCGAGAAGTTATGTGCAATACCCAGCGTATGACCAATTTCGTGGGCACTTAGCTGACGAATACGATCAAGGGCCATATTCTGTAAATGTGTGTTTACTTCGTCACCTTTCACGAAAGGTGCCGCTAACGCTTCTGCAATTAGAATATCTTGGCGCACTCGCAATGAGCCTAATGTGACGTGACCTTTGATGATCTCACCCGTACGCGGATCAATAATCGAAGAGCCATACGACCAACCACGTGTTGCTCTGTGCACCCATTGGATCACGTTGTAGCGCACATCCATAGGATCGGCATGCTCTGGTAAAATTTTCACTTGGAAACCATTGCTATAACCTGCCGCTTCAAACGCTTGCTCCCACCAGCGTGCGCCATCTAATAAAGCCGTTCTTACTGGCTCTGGTACACCAGGGTCAAGGTAATACACAATTGGCTCAACCGCTTCGCTTTGCGCAGCCGTTGGGTCTTTTTTCGCTAAACGATGACGAGGAATATAACGCACCAGCATAGACTCGCTCAGCGGAGCCGAGTAATCCTTATGCTCAATACTCCAATATCCAGATTGTGCATGAAATTGGCGAGGCTGATACTCATCATCAGGTAATTTAATGAGTGAGTGATGCTGGTGAACTGTCACTGCATATGGGTCTGCACTGACTTGACGAACATACTCACCTGGCTTGCTGCCTTTAAACGTCAACACGGCTTCAAGTTCCGTGTTATCTACGAATGCTTTTGAGCGAGGCATAAATACCGCACTGCGCGAAGTATCTAAGCTAAAGCTACCTTGTTTACGATTTGCCAACGTGCGACTCACACCATGCACATCTGATAACAAATAAGGCGTGTAATCAATCAAGACGCTGTCATTGTCTTCAGCAACAACTTTAAAGCCTTGCAAAATACTTGAAGCAAACGCCTCATTGATACTTTGCTTTTCAGCGGCGTTGTTCGAGCTCGCACGATAGTAAGTATTTAATGCGCGGAGCATAATTTTGTCGCCAAAGCGCTCGAATTGCGCGATATGCGTTCCGCCTAGTTGGCCCCTGTCTAAGCCGATATCATTCGAGCCTACACCATATGGCAAACTAAATTGCAGCAAGAACGGTTGCTTGAATTTATCGACATCAAGGTAAATTTTGCCGCTCTGAGTGTCGGCATAGAAGGAGTAATGACCCGGAAAATGATTAAACTTTTCAGTAAACTCATCAATAGACTTAATTGCGGCGTGCGCTTGGGTTATCATAGTGCCCAGCAAAGCTGAGAATATGACAGGTAAAAATCCAATTTTTCGCATAATCTTATCTTTGTTATTAGAGGTTTTAAGTGGTTGTCATTGTTACAGTATAATTTATCCAATCTGTTTAACAGCTATTTAAGACAAAATTCAGCGCGGCACGCAGCCCCCTCTCACACTATACTTGGCTGCGACCATAACGTTATCAGGACTATTTACTATGCGTAGACTTCCTCCGGTGTTAATTGAAGACGGTTGTTCTAGAGAGTTAGTTTCATTGATCCGCACTATCCTTGCGGCTTGTAAAGAAATTTCATTCCGTGTTGGCCAAGGCGCACTTTCTGGCGTATTAGGTTCAACATTAGACGAGAACATTCAAGGTGAAACTCAAAAGAAGCTTGATGTACTGTCTAACCAGCTTTTAAAAGACATCTTATTAGAGTCTGGCTATGTAAAAGCGATTGCATCTGAAGAAGAAGACTACACGGTGGCAGGCAACCCTGACGCTGATTTTATCGTCGCGTTTGACCCACTTGATGGCTCTTCAAACACTGATATCAACTCACTGGTTGGTACAATTTTCTCAATCATGGAAGCGCCTAAAGATTCAGATCCTGCAGATCCTGCTATCTTCATGCAACCAGGTCACAAGCAAGTTGCAGCAGGTTATGTACTATATGGCCCATCAACAACGCTTGCGCTTTCTACTGGTAAAGGCACACGTATTTTCACCCTTGATAAAACGCACGGCAGCTTCTTATTAACTGAAGACTTTGCGAAAATTCCAGAAGATACCAAAGAATTCGCAATTAACGCCTCTAACCAGCGTCACTGGCAGCCGGCAATGAAAAACTACATTCAAGATTTGTTAGCTGGCGATACTGGCCCTCGCGGTAAAAACTTTAACATGCGCTGGATTGCAGCCATGGTAGGTGACGTACATCGTGTATTATGTCGTGGTGGCCTATTCACTTACCCTGCAGACACCAAAAACCCAGAAAAGCCATATAAGCTACGTTTAATGTACGAAGCAAACCCAATGGCAATGCTAGTAGAGCAAGCGGGCGGTTTAGCGCACACAGGTGAAGAGCGTATTATGGATATTCAACCAAATGACATCCACCAGCGCGTTGCAGTAATTCTTGGTTCTAAGAACGAAGTTGAAGCGTGTTTGGCTTATCACAAATAAACTTACTTCAAGTTTAACGTATTAAAAAAGCAGCTTAGGCTGCTTTTTACTTTTTAAGTCGCTTTTAGCTTTTAGCTTTTAGCTTCCAACAAATTGCTTAATTGCTGAATCTTTTCCATTGTAATCTCTCCCATCTGTTCGGGGTTACTCAAGGCATACAACACGCCTTCCACTTGTTGTGTATCTATGTCTTCTCGCATATCGAGTAACTGTGCCCACATTTCTAATTCATCCATATCTAATTGCTTACTAAGCACTTTATCTAATACAGTGAGCACATCTTGATTGCTAACACAATAAACCACCTCTGATTGCAAGGCAGAGAGTAATACTGAAAACGCCTCTGAACGCTTTTCACTAAAGTGCACGATGGCTTTAACCGCCTCTAGGTGAGTCATGCTATTATTCACGTAAATTTCTCTTATTCGAATGTCTTCATGAACTGCGAGCAATGCCAGCAAAGTCTAAAATGTAGTGCCGACACTGATTGCTGGTGTATGACACTGCCAAATATTCTACCTATTTCTGAGTCATCTGGCTGCGTATGTCGCGCTTGTTTAATAAAAAATATTAGAACTTATATCGAAGATATAAAAAGCAAGCCTATTAAGGAGCAGCTTGCGCTCGCAAGACCTTATCAAAACGATGCTAATTTTATTGAAGGCATTGATTACGATATGGAAAATGGCTTACTCGTGATGAGTCGTTGGGCACACTTAAAACGGGGTAAGTGCTGTGGCAACGGCTGCCGCCATTGCCCTTATAAATGACCTCAGGTGAAGTAGTAAACTATACTTCGCCTGTTTCTATGGGTAGGTTATTTTCAGTATTACCCCACTCTGACCATGAACCATCGTATACAGCTAAATCTTGATAACCACATTCATCAGCTATCATGGCCAAAATACAGGCTGTTATGCCAGAGCCGCAGCTAAACTGCAGAGACGTGTCTTCAGCCCCCAAAGCTTTCAATCTTGCATGTAATTCGGAAATTGGTTTTAAGCATTTGCTTTCATCAAGTACACTCTCATAGTGCATACTCTTACTGTTTGGAATATGCCCTGAGATCATTCCGGCTCTTGGCTCTGGCTCGTCGCCTGTAAAACGTTTATAACTGCGCGCATCAAGCAATAAGGTGTTAGGATCGTCTATGGCATTGAGAACCGCTTGCTTATCAATGAAGTAACCCGCTCTTGGGTGAGCAACAAAATCACCTATCGCTCTAGCTTGGCTGTACTCAACCTGAGTAGGTAAACCTAGTTCAAGCCAACGCACTAAGCCCCCATCTAATACGTATACCTCGTCAAAGCCCATGCTTTTGAACATCCACCAAGCACGTGCTGCACTAAATAAGCCTTTATCGTCATAAACAATCACAGTATCAGCGTTATGCACGCCCAATTGACGCATTTCAGCCTGAAACTGCTGCGCACCACACATAGTGCTTGAAAGCTTAGTATCAGGTTCACATAGCGCACCTTTGATATCAAACCGTTTAGCACCTTGAATAATCGCTGGAGGGCAATATGCCCTTTTCACGCCTGCACTCACTATGCCTGCATCGAAGATATGAACTCTCTCTAGGTTTTTACTTAACCACTCACACGACTTGATATTTTTCACCAGCTCTCCCTCTTTAAAGGTCTGTTTCTTTGACGACTTCTATAATTTCTGTTGTAGAGATTGATGGTGTTCTTGGCAAATAATGTACCTTACATAGCGTATTGAAGTGATCAAACTTTCCTTGCCAATCATCGCCCATTACTAGGATATCAGCATTGTGCTGTTTAATGTATTCACCTTTTAACTCTAACGACTCTTCAATAAAAACTTCATCTACACATTTTAGTGCTGAGATAATTTTTACCCTTTCAGCTTGTGAGTAAACAGGTAATCGACCTTTCTTTGATTGATTTAGCGCATCAGATGAAACACCTACTATCAAAGTGTCTCCCATCGCTTTTGCTCTTTCTAAAATTCTTACATGGCCGACATGAAAAATGTCAAATGTGCCGAAAGTGATCACTCTACTCATAAAGCTTCTTCTAAATAATTAACAATGCGTGTACTGGCTTGTCCATCTAACGCACCTGTTAGGTGAACAATTCTCTCTAATCGCTCTTTTACTTTGTCAACTGATTCGTGTTCAGTTTCAGCCAAACACGCTTTAATGTCGCTGTAACTCTTTGCGTGGTAGCACATCTCTTCAAAGTACTTAATATCTTCATCCATGCGCTTTTTGAAACGAAATGCAAGCGGACCACGATAAGACCACCTCAATTTATAAAAGTCACACCAAATAACGGGCTTGCCTAATGCTAAGAACTCAAACACAGCGGAAGAAGCATCAGACAACATGATGTCACTGATTGCCAAAAACGGCACTAAATTAAACTGCTCAGGTTTTGCTAAGTACACATTGTCATATTCGGCAAATGCATTTAACAGCTTTCTTTGCTTCCCATATTTTGCTTTTAGTAAGCTAAACTGGTGCGGTTTAATAATGATGTTGTAATTGCTAAATTCTTTTGGAAACGACTTAACAAAACGTTCAATTGAACTTGGGTAATAGGTCGGCGCATATAAAATGGTTTTCTTATTTGGATCTAGCCCGATTTCTTGTAGGGAAAACGCTTGCCCATTGCCTGATAAGATTGGGTCTAATTTAGCATAGCCAGTGTCAATAAAAGTTGAATTCGGATAAAGAGATTGCAGTTTCTTAAGGCGATGCTCCCCCTCAACAAAGCGAACTGTCATTCCCGAGTCTGAAACATCGTAATAGCACTGCTTAGGCCCGATACCATGTTGCATTAATATCGTTTTACTCACTTTATTCAGTTCTTTGGCATACTCAAATGCATTCCCAAATACCACCCAGTCAAACTTACTTTCTAAATAATATTCATAAGCTTGTAACATCGAACTGTTATAATTTAATTGAACATTCAATTGCTTAGCAACATTTTCTAACGCCGCCTTTTCATAATTCTGAAAAGTATCATAAGCACTAAGAAAGACCTGATGATTTGATGTATTAAGAGATTGAATTACAGGGATATATTGAGGAAGGTAATATAAATGCTGAATATCAAAACATATCTTCATGATTTTCTACTAATTAGAGAAACGTAATTGCAATTTGATATTCCTTTATGCAGTCAGATCCTAATATAAAAAAGCAAAAAGTTTTAATTATTTTTCTTAAAACTGCTATTAAATAGATTCTACGTTGTTAAACTCTTTTACACAAAGAACAAAACCTATTTTTTATGCAGCCTCCTATTTTTATCATCAACATGGCTAGTAGCATCGAAAGGTGGCATACCACATCTTCTCGATTGCAAGCCATTGGCCTAGAAGGCACACGCTTTGAGGCCACTATTGGGAAAGCACTCTCAGAGCAAGAAGTCGCCTCTTGGTACAGTGCAGAGCTAAACTTAAAACGCCATCATAGAAATATGACACCAGGTGAAATTGGCTGCTACATTAGTCATATGCGTATTTGGGAAAAAATGCGCGATGAGCAAATCCCTTTTTGCATCGTGCTAGAAGACGATCTTAAAATCGAACCACATCTCGTCGATGTTATTGAACAAATCGGTAAACTAAGAAATTGGGATTTAGTGAAACTGTCTGATAATTGTGCAAACCCATTTATTGATGAAGTAAAACTTAGTGATACATTAACACTAGGTAACTATTTAAAAGTACCTAACTGCACTCATGGTTACGCTATTAGTCTTGATGGTGCGAACAAACTACTGAAAAGAAGACCCTTTTTTAGAGCGGTTGATGTAGACATTCAATTTCATAGCGAAGTGGCTTTAAACATTACCGGCGTTAAGCCCTATCCTATTGATGAAGATTTATCATTTGTTAGTGATATTGCAACCAGCAATAATGGCCGACATTCAAATAGAAGTACTTTTTGGCGAAACTTCCGCCATCGCAAAGACATGTATTTTCAGCGCAAGAAAATTTCAGCCGACCTGTCTAAAATCACCCAAAAATAAAAAACGAGCCCTCGGCTCGTTTTTTATTTTAATCATCACTCAACAAATTTAACCTGCCTGATGATAATCACCTAACCAGTTCAAAAACTCAGTCGATGGGAGCGGCTTACTTAAATAATACCCTTGCGCATAATCACACTGCATTTGATCGAGTAGGTTTAGAGACGCTAAGTTTTCAACCCCCTCTGCAACCACAGAAAAGCCTAACTGATGACCAAGCGTAATTGTTGACTGTACGATATGTTGATCTTGCTGCGATTCATCAAGTTTTAGAATAAACACTTTATCTAATTTTAACTCATCAATAGGCAGCATTTTAAGACGTCCGAGAGACGTTTGCCCTACACCATAGTCGTCTAGGGAGATCATCACACCTAAGGCTTTCAAAGCCTTGAGCGCGGCGATACCTTTCTCTTCATTTTCTATCATGTCACGCTCTGTGAGCTCAATTGTAATGAGTGCAGGAGGCACTTTAAATAACGCTAATTGAGACTCTAAATGAGGGAAAAAATCATCATGGGCAATATCCTGTGCTGATACATTGATCGCCGCTTTCATGGTAATACCTTGTTGCTGCCACTCAGCGACTTGCTTAACAACAGTAGATACAACCCATTGGGTTAACTCGACTATCAGACCTGATTGCTCAGCGAGGTCAATGAAAAGCTCTGGAGAAACCCATTGCCCGTCAGGTTTATGCCAGCGGATCAGTGCTTCAACTTTATCAATTTGTTGTGTTTTTAAGTTTAACTTAGGTTGATAGGCCATAAATAGTTGCCCATCATCATTCGTAAGTGCCTGCTTTAATTCATCAATCAATTTGAGTCGGGCCAAGTGTTCTTCGTCTTCACCATCTTGATAATAATAAATCTCATGACTATCTTGCGCTGCCGTATCGACTGCTATCAAGGTTCTACGCACCAAGTCTTCTGGGTTATCAGCTTGCTCGGGATAAATCACCACCCCCATACTAAAGCGCAATGAGATATCTAAATTACGGATCATATAACTTTTTACCAGCGCTTGATTAAGCTTAGCGACACAAGCTTCAACAGTACTACCCACTGTAGGCTCCATAACCACTAAAAACTCGTCGCCACCAATTCGTGCATGTAAACCATTAGAATCTTTGGTGACTTCTTCAATTCGCTTGGCAACTGCGCGAATACAATCATCACCCACTCTAGGACCAAGCTTGTCATTGATGTGGCGCAGGCCTCGTATATCAATCGCAATTAAATATAAGGTAGGATTGCTTGTTAATTTCTTTGCAAGACGCTCTAGAGCCGCAGAGCGATTATAAAAGCCCGTTAAATGGTCGTGCTGTGCTTGAAAGCGAATTTGCTTCTCACGGGCTTGAATGTCTTCACCCATTTCTTGGAAAGCATCTACTAGCTCACAGATCTCCTTACTTGGACTGTGATCCGTTAAACCTGCACTATAATCCCCTTTTGAGAAGCGCTTTGCCATCTCAGTCAAATGCTGAAGTGGAGTCGTCAAGTTATTTGCTAAGAAGCCACTGGTTAAGAAACCGAGCACTATAGTGCCGCACGACAATAAAATGATGCTTAATACTAGCTGATCAAATTCATCATATTGCTCTGTTAGGTTTGCACTGAGGATAACGCTAATTGGGTTGTTCGATAAAGCAGGTAAAGGCACTTCTGCACTTATAAAAACAGGGTAATCAGAAAGCCAACGTGTTGTTGTCTGCCCATGAATGAAGGCTAGTAGATCGCTCTGTTCATTTGGTAGCTCTATTGAACTGGCTTTTAGACCCGTAGCGTGAGAAATAAAACTCATCTCAACACCCGTTAATTCTTTAAGCTCTGTTGCTATCGCCTCATCGACAGCAAAACCAACCACACTCAATGCAATGGTGCGTGGTGCTTTTACTGGCAGAATGATTGCTTGATAAAGTTGGTTATCAATCACTATAAAGGTCGACTCTTTACCATTACCTAGTAATTGTTTCATGAGTTGTTGGCTGTTTTTAGGTAATACCAAGCCCTCTTTGTTAGACGCAATGACATTGCCTTTTAGATCCATCAACAGCATGATATCGGCGTCTATTCGGTTACTATGATTAAACAACGCGCTTTGAATAGTGTCTTGATCTCGACTCGCCACAGCTTGCTTGAAGCCGAAGTCCGCAGTCAGTACCGTAGATGCGGTTACCAATAAACGTTCTTTGGCTTTTAGGTATTGTTGATAAACATTTTGCGCAACTTTAATACCCTGTTGTACTTGTTTGTCATTATATTGATTGGTCGACCACCAAAAGCTCGCTAAGCTTGTGATTGCCGTAAGCAATACAAGCCCGACACACAGTAAAATAATTCGTTGTTTTAAAGTGGTGCTCATGATGTTCCTTTTGCACGGTGCTTACTAAACATTAGCCACAACAATTTGCGCAGTGAAAATTAGAATTCAGAGTTGGTTATGAATATAGACCAATATTGCCTTAAATTCATTGACCGAGATCTTAGTAAAGATAAAGGGATAACCTTGTTAATTGCAAGGATTTTGAGAATAAAGCCTGATAATACAAGTTTTTAGTATTATCAGACTGAAGATTTTATAGCTTTAGGTCTTAGCCTCTAAGGGGCTTCAACTCACTTTTTAATCGATAAGGCCATATTCACTATCAAGGATAGCAATCACTTCTGCACGAGGATCAGCAGGAATTGTTAATTCTCTACCTACAATCTTACTCGCGATACCTACATAGGTATCTGATACTGACATCATCACATCAACTGGTAGCTTGTAATCTTGCGCCAGTTGCTCACGCTCAGGCATTCTGTCTTTATTAAGCAATACATCACTGTCTGGCACGTTGTTGATTAGTAACTGACGGAAACCTTCTTTCGAGTTTTCAATTACCTTACCATCACGGAATGCTGGACCATCCCAAATACGAGATGAATCAGGCGTACCAACTTCATCAATGTAGATAAGCTGCTCAGTGCCATCAGTTTGCTCTACGTAGCCAAACTCAAACTTGGTATCAACAAAGATCTGATCAAGCTCAGCAAGTTCTTTGCTGATCAATGCAAAACCTTCAGTTAATAGCTTTTCGTACTGAGCCACATCAGCTTCTGATTTGAAGTTAAATGCAGCTAGATTATCTGTGATGTTTTTACGAGTGATGTTTACATCATCCACTGGTGGTACTTCTGGTACGTCAGTGATAATACCTTTGGTAGACGGTGTAATAAGAACTTCGTCTAACTTTTGGTTGGCTTCAAGCCCTTCAGGTAGCTCAATACCACAGAAGTTGCGCACGCCTTTACTGTAATCACGCCACATGCTGCCTGTAATGTACTGACGCGCAATCGCTTCAACACGTACCGTGCTTGCTTTACGTACGATCCACACATAAGGGTGTGGAATGTCTACAATGTGGTTGCCCGCAAGACCTGCTTGATCGAATAACTTAAACCAGTGTGATGCCACGCTGTTTAGTGCAATACCCTTACCTGGTACACCATTTAAGCCATTTTCGCCTTGCCAAATGCAGTCAAACGCAGAAATACGATCAGAAATTACCATGATCGCCAGCTCAGTACCTTGAGGTACATCGTAGCCTTTTTCTTCGATTAAACGCGCACTGTCTTCGTCGGTTAACCAATAAACTGAACGAACTTTACCACTGTGAACGGCACCTTTTGTGCGGATCGGTAGATCATCATTCACTTCTAAAACTTTGTAGCTACTCATTATTACTCCAAGGCCGGATGCACCTTGCTAAGGGGTGCAAAAAATATGAGGGGGTTAGAAGTGCATATAATAATCGCAAGACCCTTAAATCACAAACTAAACCCGAACTCTTATGTTGCTAAATGTGGGGTTTATCGTTGAATTTTGGTAATTAAACCGAGCAGAGTTTAGCCGATGAGAAAACTGTTATACCATCACAGTGTTTTTAGTTTATTGAGCCCATCATGATTGAGATAAACAACCTCGTATTTAGCTGGCCTAAACACCCCGCCCCTACGCTAGATATTGCTAAGTTAACAATTAGCCAAGGCGAGCGGATATTTTTACACGGCCCAAGTGGCAGTGGTAAATCGACCCTGCTCGGATTATTAGCAGGTATTAATGCCATTCAAGCGGGTGATATTACAATTTTAGATACGCAAATGCGCCAACTCTCAGCCGCAAAACGAGATCAATTTAGGGCCGACCATATAGGTACGATTTTTCAAAACTTTAATTTGCTGCCATTTTTAGACCCAATTGAAAACGCCATGCTTGGCTGCCAATACTCTAAAATGCGAAAAAGCAAACTCACCCAATCTTTACAGCAAAGCGCTATTAGCTTGCTAGAAAATTTAGGGATAGATCAGGCTCTACAAGCTAAATCTGTCAGTGAGTTAAGTATCGGTCAGCAACAGCGAGTGGCTGCTGCACGGGCATTTATTGGTCAGCCAGAGCTTATCATTGCCGATGAGCCCACTTCAGCACTCGATGCCGACAGCCGTGAAGCCTTTATCGAAACCTTGTTTAACCAAGCGGAAAAATACCAAGCTACTATTTTATTTGTCAGTCACGACCACAGCTTGGCGCAGCTATTCGATAGAAAAGTGAGTTTGAATGAGATTAACGGAGCGGCACAATGAACTTAGCATCTCTGGCTTTCAAAAGTAGTTGGAATCGCAAATCGAGCGTACTACTCACTTTGTTCACCATCGCCATCAGTGTAATGTTACTGCTCTCAATTGAGCGAGTGAGACAAGAAGCAAAAAGCAGCTTCGCCAATACCATTTCAGGTACAGATTTAATTGTCGGTGCGCGCACGGGCGACATACAGCTGTTGCTCTCAAGTGTCTTTCGAATAGGCCATGCCAATAATGCCGTGCAGTGGCAAAGCTATGAGTACATTAAACAGCAACGCGGTGTAGCATGGACCATCCCGATAAGCCTTGGCGACAGCCACAAAGGGTATGCGGTATTAGGCACAGATAGCAGCTACTTCTCGCATTTCCGTTACGGGAAAAAGCAAATACTGGCATTTGAACATGGTCGCGCATTTCATAATGGTCGCGAAGTAGTTCTAGGCAGCGATGTGGCGAAAAAGCTCAACTATCATCTCGGAGAACAAATCGTGATTTCTCATGGTATGGGTAACACCAGCTTTCACCATCATGATGATAATCCAATGACCATAGTCGGTATTTTAAAGCCAACCGGCACGCCCGTAGACCGCACCGTACATGTGCCACTTATCGCCATTGATGAAATGCATGGTTCTGGTCATAACGCTTCGCCGCGCATGATTGGAAAGGCGATTAATAAACCATCAAACGAAGCTGTTCATTCTCATGATGAACATAAACATGAAGATCATGATCATCACTCACATGAAAAACATGACGATGAACACCACGAGCATGACGAGCATAGACATGGGGAACATCAGCATAAAACCCACCAGCTGGTTGAGAGTGAACCTGGCGAATTAATCGGCCAACCAAAGCAAATCACCGCGTTTCTAATGGGTTTTGATTCACCTCTTTATACTTTGCAAGTTCGTCGTAATATCAACCAATATAAAGGCGAGCCACTGCTGGCCATTATGCCTGGCGTCACTTTGCGTGAACTGTGGGGCATGTTAGATATTGTCGAAAAGATCTTACTGCTGTTTTCAATCGTGGTGGTGATCATCAGCTTACTCGGCATGCTGACAACCTTACTCGCCACGCTTAATCAAAGACGCCGTGAGCTGGCCATTCTGCGCTCAGTTGGCGCTCGACCTTGGCATATTTTCAGTTTGCTAACCAGTGAAGCGGTGATCATCACACTTCTCGGTTGCTTACTCGGAACAGCATTATTCTTTGTGACAATCTTGATAGCGCAACCTGTGTTACAGGCACAATTTGGCATTAGCTTGTCGCTTTCTATGCTCAGCAGCTATGAAGTTAAGCTATTGGGCGCTATTATGCTGGCTGGCACTGTGATGGGGATCTTCCCGGCATTGCGCGCCTACTATTATTCACTCAGCGACGGCATGAGTATTAAAGTTTAAAAGGTTATCTTAAGTATGAAATTATTTTCACTCTGCTTTGCTTTGTGCTTTAGTGCACTGAGTTTTGCCCAAGCACCGAAAGAAATTTTTTGGGAAGACTTAATCCCACAAGGTCATGTGCAAATTAGCAATCAAGATGCAGCCAGCCACGATGGCGCAGATCAAAACTGGGTGCAACCAGACTTAGACGCCCCTGTGGTAACAGCATTAGATGGTCAGTCAGTGAGTTTGCCGGGTTTTGTTGTGCCGCTTGAAGGTGACAGCGAAGTGATCACTGAGTTTTTATTGGTGCCATATTTTGGCGCATGTATTCACGTGCCACCACCACCACCAAACCAGATCGTCCATGTAAAAATCAAAAACGGCGTGCCAATCGAAAGTTTATACGATGCAATCACAGTCACTGGGGTTATCAAAGTTGAGACTTGGAGCGGCGAATTAGCGCAGACCGGTTACACCATGCAAGCTGTGGGTGTGGCACCATTTGAGCTTTAAACCTGTCGCCATAAATGACGACCTACGCAATCACCTGTAGGTCGTGCTTAAGCGCGTCAAAAATGCTTAGTGCAATACCTGATGAAATATTAAATTTTACGCACTAAATTAACGGCCCCAACTCCTTGAACTGCCACCTTTTAGCTTCAAACTTGTCGCCATAAATGACGACCTACAAAACCGCCCAAAACTCGTTAATTACTCTTTATTATTACCCAAGTAATACACCGCCGCGGGCTCTGAATAGTTTGGCGCGTGGTCGTAACTAAACACCGCATAATATTTAGCGATATCAGGATTACCAAAATTATCGAGCGTGTATTCATCTGGGCCACCGTAAAGCTTTACGCCATCAAACGGTGAACGCGGTGGGTGGAAGCAATTTCGCACCACAAAGCAACCGACAAAATCATCACTTTCTGGGTTTTGCCAAGTCAGTTTCACCACCCCATTTTCAACTTGTGCTTGTAACTCTGTAGGTGCGGGTAAAGCTTGATTACGCCGGTTTATGTAGCGAATATTTAGCTCTGCATTACTCCACTCAATTAACGCATTTTTAGCTTGTGATTCAGCGGTGGCACGGATCACAAAGTAATATGGGGTTTGTGTTTGATGTAAGCGCGCCAGCTCTTTTAAGCTGTAACTGTCGAACATAAAATCATGGGCAGTACGCTCTTTAAGCTGGGCATTACTCACTTCATAGCCGATATATTCGATTTTCTGACGCTGTTTAACGTGTTTAAAGTCGACGTCTTTCAACTCCACCAGCTCCACGGTAAAGCGCACGTCTTTACTCGATGGCAGTGAGTTTTGGCTATACAAGGTTAAGCAAGCTTGAGTAAACACGGTTTTTTCTGGCTCTAACTCGTGTTGATGCTCAAATGCCATTTGTCCGTAGACAATTTCACCTTGGTCGTCAAAACCTGAACATAAGCTATCCGCAATCACTTTCTCTTGATAAATAGTATTACAGCTGTTTGGCGTCAGTTTTAAGCTTTGCTCTGGTAGTTGATAAACCAACTCTAAATTAGGACGATAGTGTAAGCCGCTGCCAAATGGCCCATAACCAATGTCGAATTGCATCACTTGTGAGTCATTACCCAGTGGTAAACTGGTTGGCCCTTGCAAGCGTAAGATCAGTTTTTGCTCATCTAAAAGTTGAGAGATCAAATCTCGCTCGACGCCATTAAACGACCATTTAAGCCAAATACCTTGGGTCATCTTATCAGACTCAATTGTCTGCCCAAGGGTATGTAAAGCTGGCGCTTCACAAATGGCACTGTAGTCATAAATGTTGTCGATTTGATTTGGATCTAGCACCGATATCGACCATTCACCATACTTCTCTATTTTCGCATTCACCCGATTCATCGGGTATAAGAAAAACTCTGCCCGATCGATATGTGAGCCTTCTGGAATATTCGCCAAATCGAATACCACGACCCCCACGCTCGTACCGCGTTTTTTATCGACACCAATAAACATCGAATTATAACCAAAGCGTTCACGGGCCTTTTGTTGATAGTTAGCACTTAAATAACCAACTTGCTCTTTGGCTGGGAACAATGTGCGGCTACATTGATGCTCTGCCAATAAGGTTTTTAAACGCAGCTCAGGGCTAAACGGCGATTTAATTTTAGTGACTTTATCGACAGCACGGATGTTGTAAAAATAAAACTGTCCGCTTTCAAGTTGTGTATCGGTGAATGACAATGACTTGGTAATTGCCACTAAGTTAGCTTCATTACAGGGGCTTTTATTGTGTTCAGCACGATACAATTCAAAATAAATATCTTCTCGCTGTTCATATTCCCACTCAAGCTCCACGCTATCGTGACCCACTTGCTTTATGGTGAAGTCAGGTACTCTTGCAGGCGCAAGGTTTGAATAGTTAATCGCCTCACCCAAAGCATAGGCAACCGCTGGAATATTCTCGGCCACACTCTGCGCCATATTCTTCATATAATCAGGTATGTTACGGGTACCTACCTCAACCACTGTGGCAATAATCCCTTTGCGATAGTAATACTCGCGGCCGCTGCCCTGGATCAGCTGTGCAGGCGGCTTGCCACGATGAATGCCATACTGACGTCCTGTGACTTTTTTAATCTCGTTATTCATGTTGGCACACAACACATTTAAATCTGTGCCTTCAATCTCAACTTCGTGATTAAACTTATGGGCCGGAAAGAACACATTTCCCTGTGAGTGGTAGTCAAGGGCAATACAAATGTTGCTGCGCTTTTCGACGAAGTCACGGATGGCACAGGTTTCAGGCTCTGAAAACGCATGCGGACCACCGTAAGTGTTCGATTGCGTATTGGTATTTCGCATGAATTTAGCGTCAAAGTTGCGGTTAAGATCCACCCCAAAAGTGCCATCACCATTATTGCGGCGGTTCTTACGCCAAAATGAAAAGTGATTCCGCGAGTATTCAAATCCATCTGGGTTTAGGCAGGGCACCATATACAGCGTGTTTCGTGTTAACGCCGTTTGTAACTTAGGGTTAAAGCGATAGTTGTCTATGACATACTGAATAAACTTGATCGCTAACTCATTCCCTATCCATTCCCGTGCGTGAATGGTGCCCGTATACAATAACGCGGGTTTGTCATCCGCATAGGTGACATCCAATGACAAAGTAACCAGCATAATGGGCCTGCCCTCCCAGGTTTCACCGATACTTTGCAGACGAATTAAATGCGGATGTTCACTCATCGCTTTTTGTAAAAAATCGATGGTGTCTTGATACGACGCGTACTGTATTTTCATGCCTACTTCCCGTTATGCTTTTGTAAAGGCGTGCCAGTGATCAACGATTTTCTCTAGCTTTTTCGCTTTGAGGTTTTTTACAACACACAGCTGTTCAGGCTCAGTATTTAAAGCCTCAACCACGCCAGTTGCGCCAAACGTCGCTAAGATGTCATCAATCATTTTGTCACCCACGCCTTTTACTTCTCCCAGCATGGCGCGAATTTGTGACTCATCAAATGCCACATTCGGTAAATCGGTTTCAGACATGACTTCATCACTGCCTGGTACAGGTTGCATGGCTGACGCTGGTACCACTTTGGCAGGCAGTTTAAAGTTATCTTGTAGATTCCAGATCTCACTCGGCCACTCTTCACCCGCTCGGTACTGGGTATCAAAGATTGGATATCTTTGCTCTGTCATATCGGTAAATAATTCGCCGCAGTCTTGGCTTGGGGTATATTTAGAGAAACCAATATGGCGCATGGTACGAAGAAAACGCGCATCGATTTTGCCCAGCTCTTCCCAGTTATAAATAGGAATATTTGGTTTGCTAAAACGCCCTTCGCCCAATAGCCACATCAAGTATTGGCCTATCCAGTCACGGATATAAGGGAATGCAGCAAAGGCAGTCGCACACTCTAAAATACGTAGCTTGCCATCTTTGCCTAGCGCAATATCACAGGCCCAATATTCTGCATTCGCCGCTTTTGAGGTCTTGGTCGCCAAATCAAGCACTGACTTTGGAATACCTTGGTAATCCATGCTACCGCCCTGGCTGGTGTTAGTTAGCCACTCTCCTTCAGGCGGGCGTCGCCAAAACGCACAAACAGGTTTGTGACCAATCAGCATAACGCGAATATCTGCTTCCATCGGCACAAAATCTTGCACATAAACGGGGTAATAACGCTTTTCACTCAACAGGCTCTGCGCTTCTTCGTAGCTATCTACCTTATGGACAAAGTAACCACCATAATTCGATGGGCCGTAAGAACGCTTAATAATCTTCGGATAAGTCGCCGAGGCAAGATAAGACTGTGCCTTTTCAGGAATATAGAAAATTTCAGTATGCGGGATGGGCAAGTCGTATTTACGGCAAAAGTGCGTGACATTTTCTTTTGATTTATTTGAAAACTGACTATCTAGTGACGGTAAAAAACGTACTTCAGGAAGAGCACGGGCAATGTCACGAAATGTCTCGTACGCCGTAGCTGGAATATTACCAATTAACACATCGATTTTTTTACGCTTCACTTCTGCAATAAAGCGGGCTTTATCATTGCCCCAATGATAGGTCACTTGCTCAATTTTATCGGGCCAACCTTTAAAGTTAGATTTATCAAAAAAGCGCAGTACATAGTCCAAATAAAGCAGACCGATTTTTGGCAGTGAGGTTTTCTTCGTCATGATTTAAGCCACCTTGGCAGATTGCAGTGAAAGTTTGCGTTGTACAGTTTTGTCTATCAGCTCGACCATGGCCGAGATTTTGCTGTGATTAAAATTAATCCCCAGCGCTTCTTGTTCAGGCGTGGCAAAGGCTGGAATGGTATTCACTTCAAGCACCACATATTCTTCTCGTTCGCGGTCGTAAATAAGGTCAACACCAGCGATCTCTAACCCGAGTGTTTCTGTGGCTTTAACTGCAATATCAACCACTTCGTCACTTGGCTCGCGCACGAATACAGAGCCACCGCTGGTGATGTTGGTTTTCCAATCGTCTTTTGGTGCCTTACGGCCATAACAGCCCACACATTTGCCATCGACAATATCAATGCGATAGTCGGTGTTGTCATAATTGATAAAGCGCTCTACGTAGAAGTAGCGTAAGTCGGTGCGGCTTAAAAAAGGCATTAGCATGTCGAGCGCCTGCTCAGAGTCAATTTTTACTATGCCAACGCCACCCCAGCCGTCGGTTGGTTTGTAAACCAACTTACCGCCGAAGTCGCGGATGGCTGACTTTAAGCCGTCCATGTCGTTCTTGTGACATAAACGGTAATCTGGCGTTACGATGCCTTGCGAGCTTAATAAGTGAGAGGTACGGAATTTATCTTCAGCAATCGAGAAAGCGTTGTAGTTATTTAGCGTCGGAATGGTCTCGCTCAATGTTTGATACAAGTAAAGCTGATACTGAGTTTGCTGCCCTGCGTTATAGCTTAAGAACGTATCTAACTTTTCCATGGCGATGCCATTACACATAATTGAGCCGCCTTGCGCTCTGGCATCTCTTAAATTTAATCCTGTTGAGGTTTGAATGCCTCGCTCAGCCAAAGCGTGAACTAGTTTTTGCTCGATGGCTTTACCGCCACCATTTTCGTACATCCAAATGCCTACATGAGGTGCTGTCACAATGTGCTCCTTGTTTTCAAAACGGGTATAGCGCAAAAGAGTTATTTGCGCTGTTGGCGGCAATTTAAACGGATCAAGATGACACTTTTTTGACCAATTGCAGCGAACAAAATTTGTTCATAAAACATTCACCTCCTTGAAACATAGTGTCGAGAAACTGGCGGCAATTAAATACAGGGAAATCCGTTATGACACAGATAGATTTTGCAGAATTAGCAACCCTTATTCGTTGTAATTCTCACAGTAAAAACAAAGCAGGGATTGATGAACACGGCGAGCAAATGATTGCGCTGCTTGCGCCTTTAGGTTTTGCTATGACCCGTTACCAAAGAGAAAATATTGGTGATCACTTGCTTTTCCATACACCTAAAAGAGCAGGTAAGAAAGTCTTACTGCTCGGCCACCTAGATACCGTTTTTCCGCCCAATACCTTTACCGAGTTTAAGCAAGATGACGACTGGGTGTATGGCCCTGGAGTGTGCGATATGAAAGGTGGTAACTTTGTTGCTCTGAATGCACTTCGTAATTTAAAAGCGGAATTTGGCCCACTTTATAACATCGATTTTTTATTGGTCAGTGATGAAGAAACTGGCAGCGATGACAGTAAATATTTAACCGCAAAACTCGCCAAAGACTATGACGCGTGTTTGGTATTTGAAGCGGCAGGTAAAGATCACGAGGTCGTTATTGGTAGAAAAGGCATTGCCACCTTCGATATTGAGATCATTGGCAAAGCCGCCCACGCCGGCAATCACTACGCTGACGGCATCGACGCCAACTATGCGCTGGCAAATATGCTCACCGAAATGACAGCCCTGACCGATTTAAAAAAAGGCAGCACCGTCAATGTCGGTAAAATCTCAGGCGGTTTAAGCACCAATACTATTTCGCCCAAAGCCAACTTGATGGTCGAAGCCCGCTTTAAAACTTTAAAAGAGCAACAGCGATTACTCAAAGGCATAGAGAATATTTGTTTCGCCATGGAAATCACCGGTGTGCAAATTAACGTGAACGGTGGCTTGCAACGCGGCGTGATGAGCCCAGATACAATGCAACAGCAGTTACTCGACGAGATTGCCACGATCTTAGATGAGCCGCTGAAAACCGAGCAACGCGGCGGTGTGTCAGATGCGAATGTAGTCAGCGCTGCAGGCGTGCCAACCTTAGATGGCTTTGGCCCATACGGCGATGGCGACCACACCATTCATGAGCGCGCATTAAAAAGTAGTTTTGAGTTACGTATTAAGCAAGTGACACAGATATTGTCGGCATGGTGTTATCAAGCTGACAATGAAGAATCTAAACAAGATGCGCTCGAAGTTTAAAAATATTCATGCTTTAGGCTATTTAAACGAAAAAATAGCTTTTTAAGGCCAGTTTTTGAACGTTTTTCAAGCAAATATCGATTTCATGCTTGGTTAGCTGTGAGTTTAAATTTCTTCAATTTAATTTGACTGATTTTTGTGCAAATTTTGTTGTGCTTATTTACCGATAAGTACAACAAATATAAGGAGCATAAAATGAAATTAAATAAGATTAAAAAGCAACAGCTTAAAAACTTAAGTCAGAGTAAGATGAATAACGAGCAAACGGCAGCAGTCGCAGGCGGTACTTATACCAACCCAGCGCTTAGCTGTATCTCTTGCTTAACTGACTGCCCACTTTATAGGTGTTCAGCATTCAGTAAAGCTGTTATGGCTTGCTAAGTTCTAGCCTATAAAAAAATTAAGCCGGTTTGCACCGGCTTAATAAGTCACTTGAATTGTAGCTATTCACGTCACGCTCTTAACCAAGAATGATGAAAAAACCAAATAATAGAGTGCGAGAAAACAAAAGCCAAAAAGTATTGATATGTTATTTCTGTAACAAAATTAGCTAACACCACTACAGACAAAGTAGTCAATAAAATCGTCTTGAGTATTAGTTGAATACTTGGCTTTACACTAATTGTATGATTATGCTGAGCTGAAGTTTTAACTAAAGGCACAGAAATTAAAAGGGTAAATAACAACGACAACCCAAAAACCGCGAGGCCTTGCTCAAAGTTTAGAGTCTGCGTAATAGCTAAATATGTGTAAGCAACAGCACATACGGCATGAAGTAGATAAAAAACTGCATACTTGCGTGCTACTGGCACATATCTATTTAAATAATGTGCTTTTTCTGCCTTGCAAGCCTCTCCAACTAGTCCCTGCTTAAGTAACATAACCAAAGCGATATGGCCCATCGCAAAAAAGAGTGGCAACACCTTTAGTCCACTGCTGGTCATTATCACGAACGCGATAACAATCAGACTGAAAACATATAACACAAGACCTGCTTTGTTTTTAAGCAGGTTATCTTTCAATGAAGCAGTCAGATAACTTTTTTCCATAAATAATCCTTATTTAAGAAATGTAAAAATACAGCTGTGAAAATATTAGTCTCTGTAAATCATGGCCGTTAACGATACGGTTAAAAAAGGTACAGCACAACTAGAAATAGAAGATACTGGCTAGACACTAAAAAATTCGCATTTAATTCTGACACTTAGGGCAATACACGGTACTTCTCTGTCCCAAACGAATTTCTTTCAGTACGGTTTTACAGGTCACACACTCTTCGCCTTTGCGTCCATAAACCAGTAATTGCTGGGCAAAATAACCCGGTTTACCGTCAGACTGTGCGAAGTCTTTCAGTGTTGTGCCGCCTTGGGTGATTGCCGCAGCGAGTGTGTCTTTGATGATTGGCGTGAGCAATTTATAGCGCTTTAACGACACCTTGCCTGCTTCGCGTTTAGGATGAATACCCGCTTTGAACAGCGACTCATTGGCGTAAATATTACCGACGCCCACAACCACATGGTTATCCATAATAAATTGCTTTATGGGCACCTTCTTGTTGCGCGAACACTCAAATAAATGCTCGGCAGTGAATTCATCGGTGAGTGGCTCAGGCCCTAGCTTTGCGAACAACGCATGAGACTCATCAGGCGCTTGCCATAAACACGCACCAAAACGACGTGCATCGTTTAGACGTAACGCTTTGCCATTATCGAAGTGGATCTCAATATGATCGTGTTTTTTTAGCGGCTCACTGATTGGCACAATGCGCAAATGTCCCGACATACCCAAGTGTAAAATCACACTGCCAATATCCGTATCAAGCATTAAATATTTCGCTCGACGGCGCACACTGTTGATCGTCAACCCTTCAATATCTTTCACTTCATCTGGAACAGGCCAACGCAAGCTTGCATTGTGTACCAATACTTTACTGACTGTTTGTTTTTTAATGTGTGGGCTAATGCCTAAACGGCTGACTTCGACTTCTGGTAATTCAGGCATGAGGTTCTCTAATGTCTATTTCTTTAAATATGTTGAGGTTAATGAGCTGATGCTTGCGCTAAGTTAAGCGGTTCAAACAGTTGATACGCTAGCTCTGATTCTAAGATCAACCAAGATTGCTGCTGCTTATCAAAAATATAGTATTGCTCGGCATCTTGATAGAGTTGAAAGCTCCAAGGTAACTCTTCGCCTGCTAACCAAAACTGCGCCACACTGACGGCTTTGCTACTCGGCAAAGAAATATCTGTCAGCTCTAGCTCAACTTGTTGCCATGCATCAATCAACAAAGGCAATTGATTCGGGCTTACTTGCCACGGCCCTTCACTACGCCAAGCTGTGCCAATGCGCTCAATTTTGTAGCCAGGAAAAGCCAATGTCAGTACAAACGTTTGTTCGGGTAAGAGTCGCTGAGGACCAAACACTTGCTCATTCGGGTTGAGCTTATGATGCAGACCATTTAAAAAGAAGATCATGATCAGCATGGCGAAGATCACCACGTTATTCCATGCTTTACGACTCAATCCCATGCGCTTGCCTCTGTGCTTTATTGCTTTTATTAAATAGTCGTTTTGCAGTGTATCGAAAAACATCTTCACTGTGGAGCATGCTTTTGCCCTGTTTTGCTTCGGTTAGGCTTAGATTTAGGTCTAAAAATGCATCGACTTGCTATTAAACTGTCGTGATTGTTTGCTAGAATATCGCGCAAAATTTAAGGAGTTCCGTCCATGGCAATGTATGTAGTGGGTCATAAGATCCCTGATTCAGATTCTATTTGTGGTGCAATTGCACTTGCATATTTAAAAAATCAAATTGGTGAAGCAGCAATCGCAACGCGTTTAGGCGATGTATCACCTGAAACACAGTTCATTCTAGACACGTTTGGTTTCGAAGCGCCTGAGCTTAAAATGAGCTATGCAGGTGAAGAGGTTTACATCGTAGACCACACAGAAAAAACACAAGCACCAGATGATATTGATGAAGCAACGGTTGTGGGTGTTGTTGACCACCACAAACTTGGCGACTTAACGACGTCTACACCGCTTGAGTGTTGGATCCGCCCTGTTGGTTGTTCAAACACCATCATCAAGATGATGTATGACTTCTACGGTGTTGAAATACCAAAGAACATCGCGGGTCTTATGTTAGGTGCAATCCTATCTGACACTGTTATCTTCAAGTCACCAACTTGTACGACTGCTGACATTAAGTGTGTTGAAGTACTTGCTGAAATCGCAGGCATCGAAGACTACAAAGCATTCGGCATGGAAATGTTTAAAGTTAAATCAGCGGTTGAAGGCACGCCTGCTCGAGACTTAGTTATGCGTGACTTTAAAGACTTCAACATGAACGGTAACCTAGTCGGTATCGGTCAGTTAGAAGTTATCGACCTAGCTGTATTTGACGACATCAAAGCTGATCTTGAAGCGGATATTGCAAAGCTGAAAGAAGAAGGCGGCCGTCACTCTGTATTCTTACTACTTACAGACATCATGAAAGAAGGTTCACAAATGCTAATCGCATCTGATGACGAAGGCATTGTTGAGCGTGCTTACGGTGTTGCGCCTGAGCAAAGCCGCGTATGGTTAGATGGTGTACTAAGCCGTAAGAAGCAAGTAGTACCACCACTACAAGACGCGTTTGCATAAGCAATAACTAGCAAGTTATGTAAATAGCTGATAAAACCGAAGCAATGTCTTCGGTTTTTTATTGCCAATAACCTATGCAGCAACATGTATCTAGCCAATTACTCATCGACCCCGGCGTAATAGCCATTTTTGGCGCAGTGCCAAAAACGGCTGCACATCAACACACGCTTATTCAGATCACCTTACCTATGGGTGACGCGGATATGCGCCTTACTCTGCCAAATAACGATGAAATACAGCTCACTGGTGCAAGCATCATTAACCAAACAATCAGCCATCAACTCACCATGCAAACTGGGTGGGTGATCTTAATCGAGCCAAGCTGCAACCTTGGCATGCAACTCATGGCGAAACTGGCTGATAAAGCCTTTATTGAAATCGAGATAAATAAACCCTTAAACAGTACTCAGACCCTTAGTGAGTTGCTCAGTTTGTGTGGTTTAACCCATGCACTTCAAACCATACTTGATGCACGTATAGCTCGCTTACTCGATAAGCTTAATCTCTGCATTGGTCATGAGTGTGTGAAACCACAACAGTGGCGCGCAGCAGACATTGCACTTGAGCTCAATCTCTCAGAAAGTCGCTTTTTGCATTTGTTTAAAGACACTATGCAGATCCCCTGGCGACCTTACTTATTATGGCGAAGATTGATCTGTGCAGTACAGACATTACAGCTAGGAAAAACCGCCACTGAAGCGGCGTATATTGCAGGTTTCTCAGACAGCGCGCATTTGAGCCGCACTTTTAAAAAGCAGTTTGGGTTGAGTTTGAGGGAATATCAAAAACAAAAATAATATTTGATAAGAAGACCCAACCTAAACGTTCTTTCTAGGACGAGTTAGAGCCATTCAGCTTTTCTCTCTGAAAGAATCTATTAAGGCATGGACAGAAGTATTTATGCCAGCCAAAAGACAAATCACAATAAACCTAGACTCTTGAGCTAACTCTTCCGGCTCAATCCGCATCTCTTGCAAAGCATATAAAACAACAAGTAAGCAAATACAAATAGATATAATTAACTTGATCACACTGACACTTTTATCAAAGCAAACATGCTTGGAGCGCCCATAATAGAATGAAATAAAAAACGACAAGATACTTAACGTAAAAAAGCCAATACTGAAACCATCAGCTAGCCTAAATCCCAAATAATAAAAAAGCTGATATAAAAAAATACTGGGATCAAATGTATAAAATAGAAATAGTTGATCTCTTTGGGCAATAATCTATTGTGCACTTTGCGTCCTTGTTTTAAAAAGTGTGATGGTTTTGAGCCTTAAAATCACAAGTGAGCGTTTGATTTCTTTGTATATTCCGTTATCCCTTACAAGACCAAGAAAATTATACTTTTTCCAAGAGAGGAACAACTTCCTTAACACTAGTTGTTAATATTATCAGTGTGTGCCACTTGCTCCATTCGCCCCAGATAAGCTTCAACGATTTTGGCGTAGCCTTCACCTTGTTTAAACTTCTTCAATTCATAATTAAACCTATCTCTGAGCATTTTATCTTTAAAAGCGACACTGGCGGTGACTGGCGGGATTAAGTAATGATGTTTAAAAATATCTATGGGCCTTTGTTTGTCGTTCAAGCGGTAGAAGTAATAAAAAATATATTGGTCTAATACTGCAAAGTCGTAACGGGATTTCGCCAGCATCTCGGGGATCACCGACATATCTGCCGACTCTTTATATCGCGCTTGCTCCGACATGGTTTTAAACGCATCACCAAAATAGCCCGGCGCACCTTGGAAAGTAATCAAAGAATATTTTGCAAGATCGCTGATAGAGTCGGGAGATAAATTACGCTCAGACAAAGAAAACACCATGGGCTTATAGGTAACAATAGGGTCGCTGATATAAAAGTTATCGCTATCTTTTGCAAAGAATATCGGTGCCATTAGATCGTACTGCCCCGAGCGAACTAATTTTTCAGCACGGCCGAGCGCGACAAAATGCAAATTAACAGAATAGCCGAGCTGCCTGAGCACGGCTTTGGTCACATCTAAATCTATGCCGCTGTAGAGTTGATGATTTATGGTATGAGGCGGCCCTTCGCTGGTGACTAGGTTTAGGGCGTGGGTAATATGAGAAAAGCACAATGAAAATAAAAAAGCACAGTATTTTACAAACGACCCTTTTCCTCTATTTCGTTTATGAAAATGACTGTGCATCTTAATTCCATGCTATGTAAGCCTGATTTACTCACCTTTAAGTTTAGGAGTAATCACGAGGAGGTAAAGTACTGTACTGACAAAAATGTCAAATTAGCCCACGCAACTCCTAGTAAGCTCGCAGGCCATCAAGAATTAGAAAAGTAATTAATCATTACGCTCTAATATCTCTAGTGTTGCTTTGACAACAGTATCTGGATGTTCAAAAAACACTTGATGACTGGCGTTTTCAAGTACGTAGTATTGTCCTTGGGTTTTATTAGCAATATCTTTACTCCATTGCGTCCCCTCTTGCTGCCACTTTATAAGACCCGGCTTTTCTTCTTCAGTCGCATTAGCAATATCTAAACGCTCAAAGTCGCTGTCAATTACACTAATAGGCACATTTATATTGTGCTGTAATGGCTCTGCAATATTCAGATCGTCATGATAGTTCATCATTTCTTTTATACGTGTTACTTGATTTTCGACTTGCAACCGCAGCTCAGTTACTTGGTCATAGTAGACCCAATCCATTTTCTCTTGATGGTTTGAAGGAATGAGCTTGACGATCTCTTCACGTTCAATGGCAATACGCTCACGACTCTTTTCTGTCCAATTTCCGCCACGTACATGCTCAACATATTCGCTTTTATATTTTCGCAGGCCCGCAACCGCGCCACTTTGATATTGAGCAATCGAGTGAGGCAGTAAAATATCGGGATCAGCCCACACAATACCATTCACCTGAATTTCAGGGTTGGGATTATGTAAGTACATGAGAGTCGCTAAGTTACTGTTGGCGAAACTCAAGAATGTTACTTTTTTAATGTCTAATAAGCTCAGTAGTTCAGGCAAATCTGCCGCCAGTTGTTTGAATGAAGGTTCTTCGGTATCGGAGCTCCAAGCATTTCCCAGCCTATCTATTACATGCACTCTTGCATGCTCCGCAAGTAATGGTTGTACAAGTGAGGCCCAGGCGGAGTCGCTGTGAAAAAACTTGTTCGCGCCTGAGAGGATCACCACATCTCCCTTTTCAGTTTGTTTACCCATACTTCTAACGTGGTAGTTTTTAGTATTCACCGTATAAAGCGCTGAGTATTCAGGTAAAGCGTACGCGCTGCTTTGATTAAAAAAGTCTAATAGCTGGTTTGAGGTTGAGTAGTTTTCAAAAGACCAAGCATGACCCCCGCCATCAATGCTGACTAATTTGCTTAATAATTTAGTGTCGGTTGAAGAACGATATAATTTCTCAGTAACGCGCTCACTGGGCGTACTTTCAGACACTATGGCATCAGGTATGGTCTGGCTAGTAATCAATTCGACGGCTTTAGGCGCCGAAATAAGCCCAAAGTTATGATGTACCAGACCTTGATAAGGTAAGACTCTATCTGCAGTGCCTTGCACTAACATATAACTTGTAGGATCGGTAATACTACACATACTCGATAACCTATCTGACATAGGCGATGCCACACTCGCGACAGCTTGAAACTTTTCACTGAACTTACACAGCATGTTTTGGCTGAACAGCCCACCTTGAGAAAAACCGACCGCGTAGTTTTCACCTTCCAACAAATTATATTCGGCATGCATTTTATCAATCAATTGAACGATAAATTCGACATCTTTAGCACCCAAACGATGTGCAATATTGCACTCACACCCTTCATCCCACTCTACCTCCTTAGATTTAGGATAAATTACAAGGTAGTCATCGCTTAATAACTCAAATCGCGTCATGCGTTGCATACGTTTTTCTGTTCCTCCTGAACCATGAAAAGCAAATAATAACTTGTATGCTTTTCCTTCTTTAACCCCTCCTTCAGGGAAGGCCAAGGTATAAAAACGATCTCCTAAACTTAAATGTAAATCACTTGAGGTTTCCTCCGGTGTTTCATTGAGTTCAACCTGCTCTGTGTGGTGGCTCTGGCTTCCACAAGCTTGTAGCACACCAGATAATACAAGGGCTAATAATAACTTTTTCATTTGTCTCTCCTGTTTTGCCAAGAGACTAAATTTGCTGCTACATTATTGTCACAACCTTTAATCGAATTTATCGTTACCTTTTGCTTACCTAAAAAATAAGTATAAAAAACATTAGGCTAGGTATGAAATATCAAATACATGACATCATCTTTGATACTCAAGAAAAAGCGCTTTTTCATAATGGAGAAAGCGTTTTATTGGAAGCCAAGTCTTATCACCTATTATTAGCCTTTACTCAAAGTAACGAACCCGTTCTATCGAGAGATAAATTAATTGAGTTGGCCTGGCCACAACAAGTCGTCTCTGACGGTGCGGTAAACAAAGCGATTTCTAAACTTAGAAGTCATCTAGAACAGCTATCACCAGATGTTGAATTTATTGTCACCAAGCCAAAGTTTGGCTATCAATTTTGCGCACCTGTAAAAATACTGTCTGAGCCTAATAACACACTGGGCTCCGCAACCTTAGAACCGTCTATAAGACCTCAAAATAGATGGTTAATCATCGTCATTTGCACTTTTTTGCTTATATCGCTGTTTTTCTTATACATACATAACACTTTGCAGAACACAGAGGAAAAAACCAAACAAACTGAGTTCAGCCAGTTTAGATTTACCGCGCTCGATGGGGTAGAAACCAAGCTTAGTAGTTCAAAAGACGGGCAAGTGTTATTCATTAATACTGATGTAAATGGTCAAGCATCACTGTACTTGAAGGTAAATAAAGACATCCCAAAAGTATTGCCGATAAAACTGACTGACGTTCGAGATATTCGACTCGCTCCAGATGGGAAAGTCATTGGACTGGTGTCTCAAAATAGAGAAAGCTGCTTAATAGAACAGGTATCTCTCGCTTCTTTTGATAAAAAGACATTGCTCGATTGTAGTCAGTTTTCGGATGTAAAAATTGCATGGCACTACGATATGCAGAGGCTCTTTATTCAAGCCAGAAAAAATAACGCAACGCCCTATAAAATATATCAATTTAAGATAGCAACTCAGGTACTAGAGCAAATATCCTTGCCACAAAAGCACGCTGCTTTAAATGGTGATTTTCGATTGGCCGCTCATCCCACTCAACCTCGTTTAGCATTTGCTCGATATCTTGAGTCTGATCGCAGTGAAATTCATGTGCTAAACACCCATACACTAGAAAAGCTGGCAACTTATCCTGTACCTTATGTGGTTGGTGCTTTAGCCTGGGACGCAGAAAATGATGTACTGTTTTTTACTGCAGAAAAGACCTTACTACAAATTGATACTCAAAGTGGTTCTGAAAACGTCATCAAACAGCTGAGCTATCCGATTGAGTCAATTACCAGTACCCTCTCTTCTAATGGCAAGGTATTACTCGCGACTCAATATCACCCTAGCAGTCGTATAAAAAGATATGACCTCAACACACAAGAAACCAAAACCATGCTTAACAATGCTGCGCTCAACCGTTTGCCAAGGCAAACTGATAATCAGTCACTGTTGTTTCTCTCAGATATGATGGGCACGCATGATTTATGGCAACTTAAAGGCGAAGCATTACACAAAATCTCGCTACCATTTGAATTTGGCTTTAGACGCTTTCAAACTGATAAAAAAGAAGAGTATGTACTTTTTGAAAAACTGGGCGCTTTATATGAGCTTAATTTACTCACCAATGAAGTGAATAAACTCATAACAGCTGAGCACAAAGCGTATGTTGCAAACTATAGCCAAGACGATAAAAACATCATCTATAGCAGTCAAAAAAGCGGTCAATGGCAATTATGGCTGTTTAACAAAACGACTTTAATACACACTCAATTAACACAGTATGGTGGCTATAGTGGGTATCAATATCAAGGCGGGCTGATTTACTCAAAAAGGAACCAAGCTGGACTGTGGCGTTTTTTTGAGGGTAAAGAGACTTTACTTATCAAAGATTTTAGCAATATAAACTGGCTCAACTTTCAACTAATAGAAGACAAGGTTTACTTTTATCGAAAGGATTCAGGCATTTGGCGCTATAACTTAACAACCAAAGAAGCTGAAAGAGTCATGGCGAGCAATCACCATTTCATCAACCAGTTTCATATTAACTCAGCACAAAATGCAATTTTGTTTGCTGAGCTCAAGCCTATTCAAGGTGATGTGCAAGGCTTTGTGATTCATGACATGCTCTGACTCTCTAACCACTTGCACACTGTTCACACTCTGGATCTTTAAATAACCCAAAGGACTTTTGCTCTAACGTTAAACCATTAACTTGTTTAAACACACTGCCGCTATAATGACCTAAAATCATGTTTACGGTATAAAGCGCCTGCATTGAGCCTATAACGCCGAGCAGCGGGCTGATTACTCCAAAGTTATCGCAATTTTGCGATACTTGCTCGCTCCCTTCTGGGAATAAGCAGGCATAACAAGGACTTTCGCTTCTAAAATCAAATACCATTACTTGACCTTGGGTTGCGATGGCTGCACCTGAAATTAGTACTTTTTGCTTCGCAAGGCAGTATTCATTCAGTAGATAACGGGTTTTAAAGTTATCACTACAATCTAGGATAAAGTCGGCATCAGCCAATAACACATCTAAATTTTCTGCGCTTAAACGTGCGTGCACAGGATTTAGTGAAATTTGATTATTTAGACTGGTCAGCACCTTGCCCGCAGCTTTGGCTTTGCTTTGACCGAGGTGGTTTACCTTATACATAATCTGACGTTGAAGGTTAGACAGCTCAACTTCGTCATCATCAATGAATGTCAGTTTCCCTATGCCTGAAGCCGCCAAATACAGTAAAGCCGGACTGCCTAAACCGCCACAGCCTACCACCGCAACTTTGGCACTTTTCAGCTTATTTTGCCCAGCTTCGCCAACTTCTTTGAGTAACAAGTGGCGGCTGTAACGCAGCCGCTCTTTGTCATCCAATGCCATTAAGCCTCACCTCGTCCTTTGCGAATTGCAGCTTTAAGCTCAAGAACCGCATTTTGATGATCATCAGCTAAAGTGATAGCACGCACAACCGCGACACTGCCCACACCAGTACTGGCAACCTGCTCAGTACGCGCAATATCAATACCGCCTATGGCCACGGTCGGGTAATGTGCTTTCATTAACGGTACAAAATGCTTGAGCTTTTCAAGGCCCTGTATTTGCCCTGTCATATCTTTGGTTGTGGTTGGATAAATCGCCCCAAATGCCAAATAGCTCGGGCGATAGTTATGCGCTCGCACCATTTCATAAAAGCCGTGTGTCGATACACCTAAACGTAAACCCGCATTTTGAATTGCCGACAGGTTTGCTTCACTTAAATCTTCTTGACCAAGATGCACACCATATGCACCATGCTCAATAGCTAACTGCCAGTAATCGTTAATAAATACTCGGCCTTGATATTTCTCACCCAGCATGATGGCAGTTTTGATCTCCGCTTCTAGGTTTGGATCATTCGGATCTTTAATGCGCAGTTGAACGGTCGGTACGCCTGCGGCTAAACATTTTTCAATCCAATCTGCAGTATCAACAACCGCATAAAGCTCAAGCTCACCCTCGGTGTCAGCAAAACCTGCTGCAAAATTAAAATCATCCGGCGCGGCCAGTTCTAATTCATCGGCTAACCAACTACCCGGTTCAATCACTTGCGGGAAATGCGTTAAGTCTTCTGGGAAGCCCGTATGCGCTACAGGGCCAATGCCTTCGCCATAACGCTCGGCGCTTGCTAAACCTTGGTTGATATACGCTTTACCTAAAATAAATGCATCTTTTAACGGGTAACCTTTGGCAAGGCAAGCCGCGATACATGAAGATAAACTACAGCCCGTGCCATGGGTATGTGGAGTGACTATCGCCTCGTTTCCTAGCCAGTATTCTTCTTGGCTGTCACTGCGACAATAATCTATGCAGTAGCCTTTCGGGTAATCCCAGTGACCACCTTTGATCACCGCTGAACCTGCACCAAAAGCCTGCAGCTTTTCGGCCGCTTCAACCACTGAACTTGGGCCAATAAGGTAAATACCTGTGAGTAACTGTGTCTCGTGTG
This sequence comes from Pseudoalteromonas sp. AWM4_233, assembly GCF_056158285.1. NCBI lineage: Bacteria > Pseudomonadati > Pseudomonadota > Gammaproteobacteria > Alteromonadales > Pseudoalteromonadaceae > Pseudoalteromonas > Pseudoalteromonas sp. AWM4_233. The sequence continues at coordinate 3,339,161 of NZ_JBSWSZ010000001.1, forward strand.
TATTTGGCGTGATCACATCCACCAGCGGGAAAAGATATTTCTTTAGCGCGTCAACGGTGTCTTCTTCGGTTAAGGTGTCACCACTGGTTGCAATCGCAACCGGGTCATACACCACCACTGGCGGCACCGCCCACGTTTTTTTGTAGTGGGCGATATGCTCGGCGATTAACTCTACTTGCGCAATATTGGCAAGCAAGCCTATTTTAATCACTTTTGCAGGCATATCTTGCGCCAGAGCATTGAGTTGAGACTCAATCACGGCATTACTGACAGGATTAATGGCGTCAACCCCAAGGCTGTTTTGAGCGGTTAGTGCCGTAATAACCGTACAACCGTGAACACCAAAGCTGTGCATGGCTTTAAGGTCGGCTTGAATACCTGCGCCACCGCCACTGTCTGAGCCTGCAATACTCCAAACAACTTCTGACATGTCAGACTCCTAAATTCTTTATCTATTTTAATCTTGGTGCCAAAACGGCATCCCCATGGTCGGCGTAGAAGGTGCCGCCACTTCTTTTTCAGGCATGGCTTTGGCTTCATAACTAAAACGCCCTGCTTCTACTGCTGATTTAAACGCTTTGGCCATGGTCACCGGGCAACCCGCACCAGCAATGGCCGAGTTTAATAGTACCGCATCATAACCTAGCTCAAGCGCTTGGCAAGCGTGAGATGGTAAACCTAAGCCAGCATCCACAATGAGAGTATGCTCTGGCAGGCGCTCACGAATGGTTTTTAAATTATAAGGGTTAATTATCCCTTTGCCTGTACCAATTGGCGCCCCCCAAGGCATCAATACCTCACACCCCAAATCAGCCAGTCGCTGACAGATTACTAAGTCATCAGTGCAATAAGGCAGTACTTTAAAGCCATCTTTGATCAAAATATCAGTCGCTTCTAATAAAGCCACGGGATCAGGCTGCAAATTATACTCATCACCAATCAGCTCTAACTTGATCCAGTCTGTATCGAAGACTTCGCGACACATTTGCGCCAAGGTCACCACTTCTTTGACACTGTGGCAACCTGCTGTGTTAGGCAATACGCGCAGCCCTGTGTCTTTGATTAATTGCCAGAAATCTTGGCCAGCTTCAACTGAATTTTGACGTCGCAACGACACAGTCACAATTTGCGACTGCGATGCCACCAGCGATTGCTGCATAATTTGCGGAGATGGATAAAGCGCAGAGCCTATCAATAAACGGCTATCAAAGGTTTCGCCATAAATAGTGAGTGGTTTATGCATGTTTAGCCCCCTTGAATAGGCGACAATAACTCGATTTGATCGCCCTCTTTTAATTCAGCCACAGCACATTGGCTGCGCGGTACAAACTGCCCATTTACAGCCACAGCAAATGGCGGCACTGCGCCTTGCGATTCAATAAATGCTTGTAAATTAGTGTCGGTTAACGCGACTTGTTGACCATTGAATACGACGTTCAAAGTAACCCCTTGCTCAGTGCTTGCTGCACCACAAAGGGTGCAAGTAAATAACCATGGCGATATAAGCCATTAATTTGGATGAGGTTGTCTTTCACCTCAATGTTTGGACGATTATCAACAAACGCAGGTCTTAGCCCAGAATTAATCGACATCACACGCCCCTCACTAAAGCCGCTGTGTACCGTGTAGGCAGCTGACAACAACTCAAGGGTAGAGCGCACCGTGATCGGGCCATTATCTTGCGACTCAATTTCAGTCGCACCAATGACAAACTCGTGATTTGGTTTCGGCGCAATGTAAATTGGGTAGCGAGGATGCATTAAACGCACAGGACGAGTTAACGTCACTTCTGGTGCGTAAACGCGTGCGACTTCACCACGAACACCACGTAGCCCAGACACTTCATCTTTAGCGCCTAAGCCACGACAATCGATGATCCAATCGAATGCTTCACCGTTAACTTGCCCCTGCTCGCAATGCACAGACTGACCAAAATGAAAATCAATGTCTTGCTGTTGTAAGGTCTCAAAACTGGCGCGATAAAAAGCCAAGTTATCGAGCTGGCCTTCACAAGGTAAAAATATGCCTTGATGAAAACGCCCTGCAAGTTCTGGTTCTAACTGAGAAATGTCTTGGCTATTGGCTATGTGTGCTTGGTGCCCTGCGAGGGGTTTTAAGCGCTGTGAAAAACTTTGTAAGTCACCCTTGTCTTGCTGGTGTGCCACAACGAGGGTACCTGCTTGTTGAAAAAATACCGGGGAAGAAAGTTTTGCTAAAAGTTCAGGCCAAAGTGCCATGGCTTTTAAGCCATCTTCGGCTAAATCTGCTTCACAAATTACCGACTCTGCCAACGGCGCTAACATGGCCGCCGCTAACACACCGGCGCTGTTATTTGCTTGTGCGTCGTCTTTTTCGAAGATGCTTAGTTGATAGCGGTCCATCAGCATCAATGCTGCAACACGCCCCAACAAACCAAACCCTAATACAGCAACTCTTGGTTTACTCATTTCTGCCCCTAAAAACCCGAAGGTTATAAAACAATGCCATGCTGTCCGCATGGCATAATCATCTAGTGTGACTAGATGGCTTTGTGATAAAGCTCAGAGCCTGTTTGTTTAAACTCTTCAGACTTGGCTTTCATTTCAGCTTCAACATCGATCATCTTGATCTTAATTGCGTTGTTATCAGAAATATCAACACCTTGTGCTTCTAGGTCTTTCGCGTAGTCACGTACTTCTTGAGTGATCTTCATTGAACAGAACTTAGGACCACACATAGAGCAGAAGTGCGCCACTTTACCCGACTCTTGCGGTAGTGTCTCGTCGTGATATTCAAGTGCACGTTCAGGATCTAGACCTAGATTGAATTGGTCGTGCCAACGGAACTCGAAACGCGCTTTTGATAACGCGTTATCACGAATTTGTGCACCTGGGTGACCTTTTGCTAAATCAGCTGCGTGAGCGGCGATTTTGTATGTGATAAGGCCTTCTTTCACGTCTTCTTTGTTTGGTAGACCTAAGTGCTCTTTTGGTGTTACATAACACAGCATCGCCGTACCATACCAAGCGATCTGCGCAGCACCGATACCAGAAGTAATATGGTCGTAACCCGGTGCGATATCGGTCGTTAATGGACCAAGTGTATAGAAAGGCGCTTCATGGCAGTGCTCTAATTGCTCGTCCATGTTTTCTTTGATCATATGCATTGGCACATGACCTGGACCTTCGATAAACACCTGAACGTCATGCTCCCAAGCAATCTTCGTCAGTTCACCTAAAGTGCGTAACTCTGATAATTGTGCTTCATCGTTGGCATCTGCAATTGAGCCCGGACGTAAACCATCACCCAGTGAGAAACATACGTCATACTGCTTCATGATCTCACAGATGTCTTCGAAGTGTGTGTATAAGAAGTTTTCTTTATGGTGCGCTAAACACCACTTCGCCATAATTGAACCACCACGCGATACAATACCGGTTACACGTTTTGCCGTCATCGGTACGTAGCGAAGTAATACACCAGCGTGGATCGTGAAGTAATCCACACCCTGCTCTGCTTGTTCAATCAGCGTATCGCGGAAAATTTCCCATGTTAGGTCTTCAGCAACACCATTTACTTTCTCAAGTGCTTGGTAAATTGGTACGGTGCCGATTGGCACTGGTGAGTTACGTACCACCCATTCACGCGTCTCATGGATATAACGACCAGTAGACAAGTCCATTACCGTATCTGCACCCCAACGCGTTGACCATACTAGCTTCTCAACTTCTTCTTCGATTGAAGAGGTAACAGATGAGTTACCAATGTTAGCGTTCACTTTTACTAAGAAGTTACGACCAACAATCATTGGCTCTGATTCAGGGTGGTTGATGTTGTTAGGAATGATAGCTCGACCACGTGCAACTTCTGAGCGAACGAATTCTGGTGTGATAAACTCTGGAATTTCAGCACCAAACGACTCGCCTTTGTGCTGTTGCGCTAATAATTCTTCACGAATTTTTTCACGGCCCATGTTTTCACGGATCGCTACGAACTCCATTTCTGGGGTAATAATGCCCTGACGCGCATAGTGCATTTGCGTGACGTTTTTACCCTTTTTAGCACGACGAATTTTAGGTAAGTGCTCAAAACGAATGTGATCAAGACCTTCATCAGCCATGCGCTGTTGAGAGAACTGTGAGGTTACAGACTCCAGCTCTTCTGTGTCGTCACGCTCTAAGATCCACTGCTCACGGTATTTAGGTAAGCCCTTGCGAACATTTAGTTCAAAGCCCGGCTCTGTATAAGGGCCTGATGTATCGTAAACACGGATTGGGTCATTTTTCTCAAACACAGGGTTTTCTTCTGTGCCACCAATAAAGCTGTCGCTTAGAGTGATTTCGCGCATACCCACACGTACACCCGCCTGCTCACCTTCTACATACACTTTTTGTGAGTTTGGAAACGGTTGACCAGTAAGGTTATAAATATATTCTGATGCCGCGGCACGGGTTTCGCGACGGCTTGGCTTGCTACTATTGTTTGACATGACTTGCCTCATGGTTAGTTAAGGTGTCTTGTCAGATCTCCAGATGGAGAGAGATGGGGGTTAGCCCAATTGGTCCGAGCTAAATGCATGCACGACGCATCTTAGCTTTTTGCAGCCAGCAAAGATATTTGCTTGCAAGGCAGCTTGTTCCCTACGCAGGTTTTAACCTGATCAGGTTCACGGATCCCGCAAATAATGCGATCTCAGCCCGAAGGCACTCCGACAAGTAACGAATTGAGTGCAGTCTACTTCATAAACAATGGCTTATTCAAGACCATCTAAACGTTTAAAGGTCAGGATTGGCTTACCATTTAGTATTAGCGCCTTATCTGACACCGTAAGAGGCACACCGATTTCTAACATATTCAGTAGCATACGCTCTTGTTCATCGAGCTCATCGGAGCAGAGCATTTTTGTCATGCCGATTTGCTCAACATACAGCTGATTGTCTTCAATACGGGTTTTACCAAAGAAGCGGTTGCATCCAGTGTGGCCCATGATCTGATTGTCTTCAACGAGCTGAATGCGCATCTCACTACTAGTCTGCGCAACCTCATCAATCTGACTTAATTGCCAATGCCCTTGCGGTAACGTCTTTTCAGAGAAAGGGTTAAGGCTATTTGGATCATCCCACACCATGGTACATCCTGATAAAACAGCAGAGCCTGCTAAGCCCAAAACAATGGCCAAAGTAGGTAACTTATTTTTCATGCAAGGTTTCCTATGTTTAGGGCTTAATTTTTTATGTAAATAACTGCTCAAGTTGCTCAGGCACAAATGGGCGACCTTTTGCATTTACCGATGTGCCTGTCACAACTGCATCCAGCATCAGTTTATTATCTGCTGCGCGGATCACCTTTTGATTAAAGGCGAATTTCAAACGGCTTAAACGCTCCACTTCGACTTCAACGTAAAATGCATCGCCTGGCTTTAATGAGTCTTTGTAGTTCATTTCTGAGCGGATCACCACTAAATTGACCTTATCACGTGCAAGTTGCGCAAAATCGATATTTTTAGCTGCCAAAAACTCATGTCGTGCATGCTCTAGATAATTGAAATAGACGCTGTTGTTGACGATGCCTTGTAAGTCGCACTCGTAGTCACGCACTTTAAACTCAACTTTGAAACTCATTTAATCCTCATTAACTCGGTGATGTTGGCCGCAGTTATAACACAATTAAACATAGTTTCACTTCTCTGTATGGTCTGATTTGTTAGAATAGCCAGCGCGTGCCGAACTTAACTACTGATTTTGAATTGAACAAAACTGATATTCATAACGTATGCACGCCTCACTATCAAAACGGAATAGCCTGAAAATGAAAGCAAAAATCTCTTTGTTATGCGCAGCCATGCTGCCTTTATTTGCCGCTAATGCGGTTGCTGAGCAAAATAGCCTTGAAGTGATTGAAGTCACCGGTGACTTCAAAAAAGAAAGCATTCAAACCTTAAGCGCCAGTGCCAGTGTATTAGGCGAGCTAGAAATTACACAACGTGGTGCCAGCTACCTAGATGAGATTTTAAATTCAGCGGCTAACGTCAACTTCACAGCTGGCGCATCTCGCGGTCGCTTTGTACAGATCCGTGGCGTTGGTCTTCGCTCTCAATTCCAAGACCCAATCCAGCCTAGTGTGGGCTTACTCATCGATGGTATCAACTACTCAGGCCTTGGTGGCAGTGCATTGTTATTTGATGTTGAGCAAGTGGCGGTTTATCGCGGCCCGCAGGGAACTCGCTATGGTGCAGATGCCATGGCAGGTATGATTGATATGCAAACCACTGCGCCTAGCCAAGATAAAGCATTGAAGGTGAAGTTAGGTGTTGGCAACTATAATAGTTATGAAGCAGGTATTGCTGCAGGCACTGGCTTAACTGATAGCTCAGCTATCAGAGTGAGCGCGTTCCAACGTAAATCAGATGGCTATACCGATAACCTATATCTGGATCGCCCAACCCAAGAACAAGATGAGCAAGCTTTACGATTGAAGCTTAATAATGAATGGAGCGACAGCTTTAATACTTCAATTGCTGTACATCACATCAATATCGAAAACGGTTATGATGCATTTACACTTGATAATAGCCGCAACAGTGTTGCTGATGAACCGGGCCAAGATAACTTAGAAAGTGATGCTTTCTCTTTAACTGCAAATTACACCGGCTTTGAAACAGTCAATATCACAACAACGGTAACTGGACTGCAAGCAGACTCACTGTATAGCTATGATGAAGACTGGGTATGTAAAAACGCCAACCAAGCAAGTTTATGTGCAGCAGGTCTTCACCCTTGGGGTTACAGCTCTACTGATATTTATTCACGTGATACTGAAAAAGGCACTTTCGACCTGCAAGTAAGCGCTAAACAAAATGACTGGGTTGTTGGCCTTTATTCTGAGCGTCGTGATGTAGACTTAACTCGTATCTATAATGACCCAAGCAATCCTTTCAATTCTAGTTTTGATATCACTAACACCGCTGTGTATGGCCAAAAAGTAACATCAATCGCAAAAGATGTTGAGCTGATCACCGGATTACGTGCAGAAAGCTATGAAGCTGACTACAAAGACAATAATGGCTTTTCAGAAACAACCGATAAAACCATGCTAGGTGGTAAGGTTGCACTAGAGTATCAAGTTGTCCCACGTACAATGGTCTACACCAGCCTCTCTCGTGGCTACAAAATCGGTGGTGTAAACGGCGAGGCGCTTGCGAAAGCGAAAGATAAAAACCTAAATATTCAGCCAGAGAACTACACCTTCGACCCTGAATATTTATGGAATGCCGAATTTGGTGTGAAAGGCAAATCTGAAGATAAGAGCCATACTTTGCGTGTCACTGCTTTCTACATGAAACGTGATGATATGCAATTGAAGCAATGGCAAGTTCAAGACCAACAATTCGCTGGATATTTAGATAATGCTAGCTCAGGCAAGAACTATGGTTTTGAAGTAGAAGGTACAAAACAATATACAGAACGCCTTGCTCTTAACTATAGCTTTGGCTACTTACGCTCAAAAATTAAAGGTTTCACAACTTCTGATGGCATCAATCAGCACGGCAGAGATCAAGCACAAGCACCTAAATATCAATATGCGTTCAGCTTTAACTATGCGCTAACAGATAAGCTAGAAGCACAACTTGGCTATGAAGGTAAAGATAGTTATTACTTCTCAGACAGTCATAACGACCAAGCGCCTAATCAAAATCTGATTAATGCAAGTATAAGCTATCATAGAGATAACTGGTCACTGACTGCTTGGGGAAGAAACCTGGCTGATAGAGACGTGCCTGTTCGCGGCTTTGAGTTCGGTAATAATCCACTTAAAGAGTACGCGACTGAAAATTACTACCAGTATGGCGAGCCTCGCCTTGTAGGTTTGACGTTTAAATATGAGTTATAAAACTTAGACATAAAAAAAGCGCGCATTTAAAAGTGCGCGCTTTTCTTGTTCTAATAGATTAACCTAATTCAGGTAGGTTGCGACCATAAAATACTTCTTGGATCTCACGCTCTACTTTCGCGCGGATTTCTTTTTCTTCTTCTGCACTTAAATCATCGGTACTTAAGCCGAATAGATAAGTATTTAGATCTGTCTCTTTTAACATCATCTTAGTGTGGAATAAGTTTTCTTGGAAAACATTCACATCCACCATGTGATACGCTTCTTTGGTATCTTCTGTCATGTAATTCTGGATTGAGTGAATTGCATGATCAATGTAGTGTTTTACCCCTGTGATATCACGAGTAAAGCCACGTACACGGTAATCGATTGTCACCACATCCGACTCTAAAGAGTGGATTAAGAAGTTCAACGCTTTGAGCGGAGAGATCACACCACAGGTTGATACTTCGATATCTGCGCGGAATGTGCAAATACCATCGTTAGGGTGCGCTTCAGGATAAGTGTGAACACAGATGTGACTCTTATCTAAATGTGCAACCACTGACTCAGGAAGAGGTCCTGGTGTCTCGTTACTATCAAATGTCTGCTGCTCTACAGGCTCTTCAGACACAAGAATCGTTACACTTGCACCTTGCGGATCATAGTCTTGGCGAGCAATGTTCAGCACATTTGCACCAATGATATCGACAACTTCTTTAAGAATATCCGTTAGACGATCAGCGCTATATTGCTCATCAATGTATTCTAAATATTCTTTACGCTGTTGCTCCGTTTTAGCGTAACAAATGTCATAGATACTAAAGCTTAAACTTTTCGTTAAGTTATTAAAGCCATGGAGCTTAATTTTATCAAAGGGCTTGTTCACTATACTCAACCTTTAAACAATAAATCTGCAACGCAGAACTCAAAGAGGGCGGATTTTATACGAAAAATCCGCACTGAAAAAGCGTTATTTTGCAACGCTTTCAACAACCTCATGACTGTGAGTAATTTCTACTGTTTTATCAAGCATTAAGGCCACAGAACAGTACTTCTCAGCAGACAGCTGAACTGCGCGTGCAAGGTGCTTTTCAGAAACATTTTTACCGGTAACTACAAAGTGTAGATTCATTTTGGTAAATACTCTAGGCGCACTTTCTGCACGCTCTGCTGTTAGCTTAACTTCAACATTCTCAACCTGTTGTTTTGCTTTTTTTAGAATGCTCACCACATCCACCGATGAACAACAACCCGTCGACATTAAGACCATTTCCATTGGGCTTGGCGCAGCACCATCAGCGCCTGTATCAAATACCACATTATGGCCAGACTGTGAGCGGCCAATAAAAGTATCGCCATCAACCCACTTAATATTCGCTTCCATTTTTTACCTCTATAAATACAAAAACCGCCTGAAAGCGGCGGTGTTATAAAATGCTATAAACTGTTTGAGACTGCAATTATTTTAGATTGCGGCGTCGAATAGGTTTTTAACCAAACCTGCAAACTCTTCTATAAACTCTCGTTGCTCTTTGGTCACTCGCTGCTCTGTCACGCTAGACAGCACTTCTTGCAAGTCATAGACGATACCATCAACCTCACGGACAATTAAGCTACGTTGCTCAGTTGATAGCTCTGTATTTTGCTCACAGATTTTTATTACGTACTCAGCAATGACATCTTCAATTAACTCCATCACCCTTGGTGCACCTGGCTCAATCTCACCAGGCTTTTCAAACAAGGTTAAATTGTGGGTTAAGTACATTACTAACTCATCATAGCCCTGTTTATCTAATACCATAGTTTGTCCACCTGAAACTCTCAAAGCATCTCCTATTGATTTAAGCAGAAACTCACATGCATTGCTACTTTTACAGCTAACGGATGAAAAAAAAGCAGCCTAAGCTGCTTTTTTTAATACTTTTATTCTACCTAAATAGATAGAGACTGTGAATTAGTCGATTGATAAACCTGGGCTTAATGCACCTGGCAATGTCACCTTTTCTAACTCAACAGACGCTACTGGGTAAGCACAGTAATCTGCTGCATAATATGCACTTGCTCTGTGGTTACCTGATGCGCCAATACCACCGAACGGTGCTGCACTTGATGCACCTGTGATAGGACGGTTAAAGTTTACAATACCTGCACGAATACGACGTAAGAAGTGGTCGTAATCTTCAGCATTGTCACTTAATAGACCAGCAGAAAGACCAAAACTTGTATCGTTTGCTTTTTCGATTGCTGCATCAAAGTCTGTGTAACGGAATACTTTTAATAATGGACCGAAGTGCTCATCATCTGGGAAGTCAGTGACATTTGAACACTCAAGGATACCTGGTGTTACAAAGCCTGTGCCTTCTTTATGTGTAAGTTCGATGATAGTCTCAGCGCCTAAGTCAATCAGTTGCTGCTGTGCTGCAACCATACCTGCCGCCGCTTGATTTGAGATCATAGAACCCATGAATGGCTGTGCTTCATCATCAAAGTTACCCACTTTGATTGCTTTTGTTGCACGTACTAGGTGCTCAAGGATCGCATCACCCTGCTCGCCAGCAGGTAAGAATAACTTACGGGCACACGTACAACGTTGACCGCTTGAGATAAATGCAGATTGAATGATGTCGTGAACGACCGCTTTCGTATCAGACGCATCTTTTACGATTAATGGGTTATTACCACCCATTTCTAGCGCAAGAATTTTACCTGGCTGACCAGCAAACTGCTCATGAAGGATATGACCTGTACGAGAAGAACCTGTGAAGAATAAGCCATCGATACCACGGTGAGAAGCAAGTGCTTTACCTGTTTCTACTTCACCTTGTACTAGGTTGATCACGCCTGCTGGAAGGCCTGCTTTTTCCCAAAGCTTAAGTGTAAGCTCAGCAACATAAGGGGTTAGTTCTGACGGCTTAAAGATAACCGTATTACCCGCTAACAATGCAGGCACGATGTGACCGTTTGGTAAGTGACCAGGGAAGTTATATGGGCCAAATACAGCTACGACACCATGTGCTTTGTGGCGAATAACCGCGCGGCCAACTGGCATTGCGTTTTCAACCACACCTGTACGCTCATGGTAAGCTTTTTCTGAAATGGCAATTTTACCAACCATAGCACCCGCTTCAGTACGCGTTTCCCACAGTGGCTTACCTGTTTCTTTCGCAATCGCAATTGCCAGCTCTTCACTGTTTTCTTTTAACTGCTCAGCAAAACGTTTAACAACCTCTAAACGTGCTTCAAATGCCATGTCGCTCCAGCTATAAAAAGCTTCACGCGCTGACTTAACTGCAGTATCAACTTGCTCAGCCGTTGCTGAGTTTGCTTGCCAAATAACTTCGTTGTTTGCTGGGTTCAGTGATGAGAATGCCTCACCTTGACCTGCTAACCATTCACCATTAATAAATTGTGCGGCATGTGTTGTCATAATAAATCTCTATATTTATATAGTTGCGATGCTGACTTTGTCACCATCCACTAAATTCAATGCGTTTGCCAACTCAGCTGAGATAACGACGTTATCAGTATTGTCATCAATCTGAAGCTCAGCAACGGTTGCACGATACCCTTGAAGTTTATCATTTGCAATCATCACAGGTGAACCACCTGGATTATCGCCAATTGACACTGTTTTGAAGCTTGATGAACGTACTGTACGAATATTATCTACTTTTGCTTCAACTGTCGGACCTGCGTCGAAAATATCAACATAGCCGTTAAAAGTGAAACCTTCACTCTTAAGTAGCTCAATCGCTGGGCGCGTATTATCGTGTACTTGGCCAATCACTTCTTGCGCTTCTTCACTCAACAGATTCACATAAATTGGGTATTTTGGCATAAGCTCAGCAATGAACACTTTCTGACCGATACCTGTTAGGTAATCTGCCGTTGGGAAATCCATTGAGAAGAAGTGCTCTTCAAGCCATTGCCAGAATGGGCTTTGACCATTTTCATCTGATACACCACGCATTTCAGCGATAACCGTATCTGCAAAGCGCTGCTGATGTTGTTTAATAAACATAAAACGCGACTTTGATAGCAACTTGCCATTAAAACCTCTGCGATGCCCTTCTTTCAAGAACAAGGTACATAACTCAGTGGCCCCCGTGTAGTCGTTACACAGAGTCAGAATATCAACCGCTTTATAAACATTTAAGGTGCGTGATGAATGGATCACCTTACTAAGGTGGTAATGATAAAACGCATCATCTAAACCAACAGCTGCTTCAATCGCGCTGGTACCCACTACTTCGCCAGTTTCAGTGTCTTCTAAAACGAACAAATAGCCTTCATCAAAAGGGACATCCGTTTCTTTTTTGAAAGACGCTTCAGAGCGTTCGATTTTGCTTTGTAATAGCTCTTCATTATTTGGTAATGAAGTGAAACCATGACCTGATTCATGGGCAATTTTTAAAAGCGCTGGATAGTCGCTTTGCTGGATTGGGCGAAGGATCATCATGAGTCCGCTTACTCCTAAAAAGTTAACTTGACGGTAGACAAGGCCAAGCAAGCTTGGCCACTCAAGGAATTAAGCGTTTGCAGCTACAACTGCAGCAACTGCTTTTTCGAAACGAGCCATACCTTCACGGATATCCGCTTCAGGAATAACCAATGATGGCGTGAAACGAACAACGTCTGCACCAGCTACAAGTGACATCACACCTTCTTTTACGCCTGCTACTAAAAACTCTTTCGCACGGCCTTTGTATGTTTCGTTTACAACACCACCTAATAATAGACCTTTACCACGAATTTCGCTGAATACGTTGTACTTGTCATTAATTGCAGTCAGTAGTTCACGGAATAGTGTTTCTTTCTCTTTAACACCGTTTAAAACAGCTTCATCATTTACCGTATCGAATGCCGCTTCTGCAACAGCACAAGCTAGCGGGTTACCACCGTAGGTAGAACCGTGTGTACCAATCTTTAAGTGCTTCGCGATTTCAGTCGTTGTGATCATCGCACCGATTGGGAAGCCACCGCCTAGCGCTTTTGCAGTTGTAAGAATATCTGGAATAACATCTAAACCTTGGTAAGCGTATAGGTCACCAGTACGGCCAACACCTGTTTGTACTTCATCAAAAATTAGCAGCGCATTGTGCTTAGTACACAACTCACGAACACCTTTAACAAAGTCAGCTTCTGGAGATACGATACCGCCTTCACCTTGAAGTGGCTCCATCATCACAGCACATGTGTTATCAGAAATTAATGCTTCAAATGCAGCTAGGTCGTTATAGTCACAGTGAACAACATCACCTGGCTTAGGACCAAAACCATCAGAATAAGCAGCTTGACCACCCACAGTTACTGTGAAGAAAGTACGACCGTGGAAGCCTTTGTTGAATGAGATGATTTGTGATTTTTCAGCACTGAAGTTATCAAGCGCAAAACGACGCGCTAATTTAAGTGCTGCTTCGTTCGCTTCTGCACCTGAGTTTGCAAAGTAAACTTTCTCAGCAAATGTTGCGTCTGTTAATTTTTTCGCTAAACGCAATGCAGGCTCGTTTGTCATTACATTTGATAGGTGCCAGATTTTTTCACCTTGCTCTTTCAGCGCATTAACTAATGCTGGGTGACAGTGACCTAAACAGTTAACAGCGATACCACCTGCAAAGTCGATAAACTCGCGGCCTTCTTGATCCCAAACGCGAGAACCTTCGCCTCGAACTGGAATAACTGCTGAAGGTGCATAATTAGGTACCATTACCTGATCGAATAATTCACGATTAATAGTCATTTTCTATCCCCATAAAGTTGAGTTAGGTGCGCTAAAACTAGTATTGAGTGTAGCTAGTTCGCGGCTAAAAATAGCCGTATGGCACAAATTTCATTCACCCATTATTTCAGAAAAAAACCTTAAAGTCTCATTTAAAACTTTCATAGAGCCCTTGATATTCAAGGGTTTGGGATAGTTTTTCATAGTGAGTGAATAACTATTTAGGTGCACTCGATAGATTTGACTGTTAAGAAAAGGAAAAGCCACTAATCGAGTTAATTAGTGGCTTGAATGAATAGTCGCAAAAAAAATCTTAAATTTTACAAAATTGTTAGCTGTAAACTATTAAAGTTACATTTTGCTAGCGTAGTGAGTTCCTCTTTTGATAACCCCAGGTGAGCAAACCAATGAGCTGCTTCATCCTTTTCGATAAACTGATTGTCTTTGAGGATCATATACAGACTGTAGCCATGTGCCTTTCGCAGTACCTGACTAAGAGGTAAATAATCGGCTGACTGACTATGCGACTGAGGTAAATAATTAGCAGCGAACTCTTCCATCGGCGCCATAAATGGCAAATATCTAAACGCCATTTTTTCTATCAATTTAGCCGAGAGATTTGCTGAGTGATTGAGCAAAAGGCCCCTTAAAAAGAGTGGATCAGGTGATAGCTCTAAAAGTGCAGAGTGAAGGTCTTTATGGTTTTTATCACGCGCGATGCGCACCTTTTCCTGCCAGACCTTTTCAAACGTTCTTAGATACAAGCGCGTTAAAGCGACTTTACCCACATCTAATAACATACCTAGCGTAAAAGCATGCTGCTCTTTTACACCGTTCAATTCAGCTAAATGCTTTGCTGCAATTCCCGTTGTCATACTATGATCACGGAGTTTGCGCTTTAATAAAGGAAATGGCGATGTATCGTGAGGCATCCAGTGACGCATTGCAAAAGTCGGAATGACCATTTGTAAATTCTCAAGCCCAAGATAACGTAGTGCAAGTGCTGGCGTGTCAACTTTGACTGTGACACCTTTTGAGCTTTGCTTACGATACTGCGGTAAATTTACTAAGGAGACCAGGTCTCTGCCTAACCAGGTTAATTCATTAACCAAAGGTTCAAGGCGTCCAACCGACGCTGACTTAACGCCCAATATATCTAAAATAGTCGGTACCGCATCCTGAATGCCAACAATCTCATGATAGATATTATCAATATCATCCATTTGTTGTTGAATTGATGACTCTATAATTTGATGCAAATGATTACTGGCTTTCGCAATATATTTATGGTGACTGGTGCTGCTCTCTTTTCGTTTTGCTGCCGCAGCAATTTCAACCTCAAGCATGGTACGTTGCGGTATCTTCTCACCATAATTTAGGTCTAGAGTATGAATATACCCTAACTGTTGCTGCGCAAAGTTATGACTAATAAACAAATCATGTGCCCGCTCATTGAGCGCGATTGAAATCCTTAATTGCCGAGATAAGTCAGTCATTGAACGTTCTTATATTCCTATTAAAGCGTTGCTTTTACTTAGAAAAGCGGCGAATAAAATTGTTGAGTAAAGCTAAACCTTGTTCTGTAAGTATCGCTTCAGGATGAAATTGCACACCTTCTAAGGCCATTTCAGTATGGCATAAGCCCATTATTTCATCCACTTGTTGCATGCCATTCTCTGTCCATGCAGTAATCTCAAGGTCTTCAGGCAAGCGCTCTTTGGCAACAATCAAAGAGTGATAGCGGCACACGGTGAGTGGATCTGGTAAACCTTGAAACACGCCTTTATTTGTATGGCGAATTTGCGACGTTTTACCATGCATGACTTCTTTGGCTCTTATCACTTGTGCGCCTAGAGCTTGTGCAATCGTTTGATGACCCAAGCAAATTCCTAGTATTGGAAACTGACCTTTTAATTGCTCAACAACAGACAAAGAAATGCCCGCCTCATTGGGGCTACAAGGTCCAGGAGAGATCACTATATGTTCAGGGTTAAGCGCTCTTATATCAGCAATACTCAACTCATCGTTTCGTTTTACTACAACGTCTTGATCTAAGCGTTGGAAATACTGCACTAGGTTATAGGTAAACGAGTCGTAATTATCGATCATTAATAACATAGAAATTTCCATAAAAAAGCCAGGCGATAAAGCCTGGCCTAAATTATAAAACCAAATTATGGACGAGGTATGAAGCCAACTGCATCATAAACCGCTTTAAGCGTCTGCTCAGCGCGTGCGCCCGCTTTTTCTGCACCATTACGCATGATGTTATCTAACAGCGTTTGATCTTCACGAATTTCTTTGAAACGCGCTTGAATTGGTTCGATCATATTCACCACTGCCGCAGCGGTATCTTTCTTCAAATGACCATACATTTTGTCAGCATATTCTGGTACTAAATCTTCTACTGAGCGTTTTGTCGCCACTGACAATAAAGTAAGAAGGTTTGATACACCCGGCTTTTCATCGCGGTCGAAATAAATACGTGCTTGCTCATCTGAATCAGTGACGGCTTTTTTTAGCTTTTTCTCGATTTTCTTTGGCTCGTCTAACAGCATGATGTACGCATTTGGGTTTTCATCCGACTTAGACATTTTCTTCAGTGGATCTTGCAAACTCATCACGCGCGCGCCAAGTTCTGGGATATAAGGTTCTGGTACTTTAAAAACATCACCGTATAAATTATTAAAGCGTGTTGCGATATCACGAGTTAACTCAAGGTGTTGCTTTTGATCTTCACCGACTGGTACTTGGTCAGCTTGATATAATAAGATATCTGCAGCTTGTAACACAGGGTATGAGAATAGACCTACATTCACATTGTTTGAATGCTTTGAAGACTTATCTTTAAACTGCGTCATGCGATTTAGTTCGCCCATTTGCGCGTAACAGTTAAGTACCCATGACAACTGAGCATGCTCAGGCACTTGAGACTGTACAAACAGTGCTGACTTTTCAGGGTCAATACCGCACGCAGCATAAAGTGCAACGCCATCTAACACGCGCTCGCGTAGCATTTTAGGATCTTGGCGAACTGTGATCGCGTGTAAATCAACTAGCATAAAGAAACAATCATGATCTTGTTGTAACTTAAGCCACTGGTTTATGGCGCCTACATAATTGCCTATCGTCATACCACCGGTTGGCTGAATGCCACTTAACACTACTGGTTTAGTCATGTTGTTCCTTTATTAAATTTACTGATTTATTGCTGATTAATGATTGGGATTATATCTAAGAACCCGTCGCATAGGTACTCAGGTTCAAGCTCTTTTAAGTCGAATCCTTGATTGTAACCATAAGTAAGCGCGAGTACATCAATTTCTGCGCTTTTAGCCGCGACAATATCGCTCTTTGAGTCTCCAATCATGATTGCCTTTTCTGGCGAAATATTAAGTGCCTCACAGGCTTTTAAAAGTGGCGAAGGTGACGGTTTTTTCTCACCATCATCACCACACACTAATACTTTAAAATGTGACGTTAGGTTTAACTTTTCTAAAAGTTGCTCGGTAAAAACACGATCTTTATTAGTCACAATGGCTTTTGGTAAATGCGCTGTTGCCGCTAAGCCTGTTTCAACATGTTGATAAAGCGCGACATAGTCACCCGCAAGTTGCTGGTAATGATTTTTGAATCTCGCGACCGCATCGACGACTAGCTGTGGAGGTAACTCAGGATTGACAGCCATGTCACCACTCAATGCTCGCTTCACGAGCATTTCAATACCATTACCAACCCAAGTCGTTACTTGCGCATAACTTACTATTGGAAACGCTACTTCTGTCAAAGTCAGATTCAGCGCCATGTACATATCTTGGGCGCTGTCGACTAAAGTGCCGTCTAAATCAAATAGCACACCTTGGTATTTCATCGTGAAACCTTCACTAGTTCTTCACGCATTTGCGTAATCACCTGCGCATAATCAGGTTGATTAAAAATAGCTGAGCCCGCCACAAACATATCAGCGCCTGCTGCTGCTATTTCTGCAATGTTCTCGACCTTCACACCGCCGTCGATTTCTAAGCGGATATCTCGACCCGATGCGTCAATACGCTCACGGACTTGCTTTAGTTTGTCTAAGGTTTGTGGAATAAAGCTTTGCCCACCAAACCCAGGGTTCACTGACATCAATAAAATGACATCTAATTTATCCATCACATAATCTAGGTAATGTAATGGTGTTGCAGGGTTAAATACTAAACCCGCCTGACAGCCGTGCTCTTTGATTAATGAAATGGTTCTATCAATGTGCTCGCTGGCTTCTGGATGAAAAGTGATGATACTCGCACCTGCTTTAGCAAACTCTGGAATGAGTGAATCAACCGGTTTTACCATTAAATGCACATCAATCGGCGCCTCAATACCATAATCACGTAATGCCTTACATACCATAGGACCAAATGTCAGGTTTGGTACATAATGATTGTCCATCACATCAAAATGTACGACATCAGCGCCTGATTGAATAACACGCTCTACGTCTTCACCAAGCCTTGCGAAATCAGCAGATAAAATAGAAGGAGCAATAAGGTATTGAGGTTGTTTTTGCACGGTAAACTCTCTTTAAATGATACATCGGTTGTCAGCGTTACTTTACCGCAATTCATGCCTTGTACCCAAGTTTTATTCTCCTTGTTCCTGCATCGAAAATAGACTAAAAACTCCAATCACATTATTTTACTTTATGGCGATTAACGCACAAATTTTTACGTTATCTATGTTTGTTTTCTGAACAGTGACGGTGTATTATATTGAGATAACTGTTGGGTGGAGTTACACATGTTTAGTCGGCTTAAAACACGGATGCTTGCGGTGACAGCTGTTGTTACATTATCAGCAGGAGTTTACTCTGTTGATTACAGTGAAGAAGTTGCCAGTAGCACATGTTCATGTAGTACAAATACAGTTCAAGTTAATAGCAATTTGCTTGAACAATGCAAACTTGAAGCACATACAAGCTGGTACGCTTGGTTAACAGGCGAAAGTAGCAGTGCACAGTTTCATTATTTAGATTTACTTGAGTTACTTTTGGGGTCTGATGAAACCGAAAGTAACACTGAAAGTTTCACTTCGCATTTCTAATTAATATGCAGCTGCTAAGCATGATCCAAAGTGTTTTAGCAGCTATGTTTGGTGTTCAAAGCCAAGACAAGCGTCATCAAGACTTTTCAAACAAACACCTCTTTATCTCGTTTACACTGATTTCAATTGTATTTGTATTTCTTTTAGTGCTTTTACTTGTTTGGCTGGTAGGCATTATCACTAGCTAACTCTATGATATTTTTTAGATGAGAGAAGATGAGGTTCTTTGTGTAACAATTTGAGTTCGTCAGTATCTCGCGCCCCAAAAAGTAACTCTGTTTAATTGAGCGTTGCGCTAAGTTTTAAGCTTTATACAACGCCATGACTTCTTCAATCTTGCTACGAACACTACCTTTACAACTTATATTACGCTGAACTTGTAGGGTGGTTATCTTATCAGCACTTCGGTAAAGCTGTTTTGTAAAATCAACATAATGGTTTGAAATAAGTGTTGATACGCCTCGCTGTTTAGCTGCCATTGCGCATTCTACTAAACGTGCTTGATCTTCATCCGTAAATTTATTGCCCGCATAAGCCGTAAAGCTTGAAGTGCGATTTATCGGAGAATAAGGTGGGTCGCAATAAACGACGTCGTGTTTATCCGCTTTACTAAAAGCATGTTCAAAATCATTACATACAAATGTCGCGCGCTTGGCCACATTGGCAAATTGCAGCAGCTCTTCTCGCGGGTAATATGGGTGTTTGTAACGACCAAAAGGTACATTAAAGCCACCCTTTTGGTTGTAACGACATAGGCCGTTGTAACCATGGCGATTAAGATAAATGAACAATAATGAACGCTTGTATGGATCTAAGGTATCGTTAAACTCTTCTCTAAGCTGATAATAACGGGCTTCTTCGTTATGATCACCAATGAACAAATACTCGGCTTCACGAATAAATTCTTTTGGTGAGTCTTTAAGAATATTAAACAGGTTAATTAGGTCTTTATTTACATCAAGTAGCAAATATTCTTCAAAATCAATATTTAAAAATACAGAGCCACCACCGACAAAAGGTTCAATTAAACGCTGTTTACCCTTTAAAGGTAAATTCGCTTTAATTTCTTCTATTATCCGCTTTTTTCCGCCCGCCCACTTCAATGGAGAACGACGATTAATGACAGATGAGCCGTTTGCCACTTTAGACCCTTACATTCTTTTTATTCTTTGCATACACAGCGCCACTAGTAAAAAACGACAGCTTAAAACATTCACAGCGATGCGACACTGTAAATAAAGTAACGTCATATTTAACCACAGATAGCGACATAAAAACCATTTTTGTTGTGATGCATTTAAAGTTGGGCGATTCTACACTAATTCACGCTAATTACCGAGCAACAAGCTGAATTTCCTGCTTGATACGCTCGAATTTTTTGAAAAAAGGCTGCCCTGCCAGCACATTTTTAGGCAATTGCTGACGCGCACTTCTTGCTTCATCAATATTTGCAAACGGCGCTTGAATAACAACCCACCAAGGCGTACTGTTTCTCACCGTTTCATAGACATACACGTCTTTTAACTCATTTGTTAAGACAAAGCTATTTGCTATGGCTTTGTCTTTCACTGCAAGTAACTGAATAGCCCATACGCTGTCATTTTGCGTCAGTAACCATTCTGTTGGTGATAAATCTAATTCGTGATTTTTTGTTTCCACGAATTCTTTTACAGGCTCTGATTTAAGAGGCAACTTTGTCGATTCAGTGGTTGCTACATCTTGTTCAATATCATTACTTGCTGAATTTAATGTTTCAGCAACCGTATCAGCTTCTCCACTTTTAACTGACTGTGAGTTATTTTGTGGTCTAACAACCTCAGCATCTTTACTTACCCTTGGAGTTTCAAGTGCAGTTAAAACTGCAGAGACGGTATCTGAAGTTGAACCTTTAGATGCTTCTTCTAAAGTTTCTTTCGGCACTTCATCCATAGCTTCGTTAGTTTGTATCGAAGGCTGAGCTGCTATAGTGCCTTGTTGCTGCAATGACTTATCCGTTTGTGTTTCGGTACTATCTAGATTTAACACCTGCTCTGCAGGTAGCACAGTTGCGAGAGGCTCAGCATCATCCACTTGGTCACTAAAATAGAACTGAATTTGCTTTTGATACATAAATGCGACAAGCAACAAAGCCAAGAGCACTGTCAAAGCAATTAAATGCCAACGATAGCGCTTTTTAGGTATCTGTGTTCTCAACTGGCTCTGTTGCGATGCCTGCCAATTCAGCAGTAACGCGGGGTTGCCATGTGACTCTTGCAAGAACGCCTGAAAAATAGGATCTTCTTCCATTGGTAAGTCTCTGAAGAACATCGCCATCAGTTGTTTAGACTCAGACAGTGACAAACGTTCTAAGTGAATATCAAGTGCACTTGGCAACATTCTAGGCGCTTGTGCTGTTACCAAAATAAACAGCTCAACAGGGCTTTTTGCTGACAATATTCTCAGTTGTTCAATGATTTCATCTGATAGATGCCTTGCACCATCTAATACCCAAAAACATGGGCCACAAGGTTGTGTTTGATAAAGTTGAAAAAAGTTGTCTGAAAGCGTTTGCGTTTGATCGACCAACGGCGCTCTAAAGCTATTTTGTAGCAACTGAGTCATCAACTCAGTATCTTTCATCTGTGCTGTTACTTGAATATAGGCTTTATTAAATTCAGGATACTTTTCAGTGATTATGGTCTCTGCTAAATAGCTTTTTCCTAACCCTGAAGGACCAACCAAAGCAATGAGATTTTGCCCATATTCGAATTGCATCGCAATTCTATCAACCAAGGCAGCTCGACTCGGCAATATTTGCGATTGCATTAGCGCCCTATTAGCTGACTCACGGCTTCATCAGACACATCATCAACGAGTGCACATTGCCCTAGCTGTGTAGGGACAATGAATCTGATCTTGCCTTGTTGGTTCTTTTTATCTTTACGCATATGACCAATAAACTGCTCACTAGTCATGGTTTCTGGAGCACTTACTGGTAGGTTGTAACTTGCAATCAGCGCTTCAACTCGAGAAACGTCAGACTCACTAACAGAGCCTCGCATGTGCGCAAGCGTCATTGCTAACATCATACCCGCAGCAACCGCTTCACCATGTAACCAGTTGCCATAGCCCATTTGTGCTTCGATGGCATGGCCAAATGTGTGACCCAAATTAAGAAGTGCCCTCAAGCCTGCTTCTTTCTCGTCTTGAGAAACAATTTCAGCTTTGATTTCACAGCAACGGTAAATAACTTTTTGTAACACATCGTTTTGTAGATTGCTGAGTTCTTCATGTTGCTCTTCTAAAAAGTTCAGAAGTGCTAGGTCGTAAATTAAACCGTACTTGATAACTTCAGCCATGCCCGCTGCAAACTCTCTACTGGGTAGAGTTTTCAAGCTATTGATATCGATGAAAACTGCTTTGGGCTGATAAAAAGCCCCGATCATGTTTTTACCTAGCGGGTGGTTTACTGCTGTTTTACCGCCTACAGAAGAATCAACTTGTGATAGCAAAGTCGTTGGAATTTGAATGAATGGTACACCGCGTTGATAGCACGCCGCCACAAAGCCTGTTAAGTCCCCAATTACCCCACCGCCAAGCGCGATTAAACAGGTATCTCGACCACAATTATGTTCAAGTAAAAATGCTGAAACTTTTTCAAACCACTCAAGGGTTTTAAATTGCTCACCATCAGGGAGAATAAAATGCAGAGGCTCTAACTCGTTGAGTTGAGTTAACAGTGAGTCTAAGTACAGAGGGGCAACCGTTTCGTTGCTGATGATCACTGGGCGACATTTACCTATATGTGATAACAATCGCCCACTGTCGGTAAGAAGGTTTTCACCAATATAAATGGGGTAGCTACGCTCGTTTAAATCTACATTAAGTTCAAGCATTGGCTACTCCTTTTATAATTTAGAAATCTAACTTCTCAATAATTTGATTTGCTACTACTTTTGCGCTCTGCTCATCAGTGCGAACAACAAAATCAGCAACTTCTTGGTATAAAGGCTCACGCTCTTCAGCTAAGCGCTCTAGTACATCACGCGGTGCTTCTTCAGTTTGTAGAAGTGGACGACGCTTATCTCTTTGAGTGCGAGCAACTTGTTTTTCAATTGGTGTTTCTAGGTAAACAACAATGCCACGCGCTGACAGTTTGTTACGAACTTCTTTGCTCATAACTGAACCACCGCCAGTAGCTAATACAATACCTTGCATCTCAGTTAGATCAGAAATTACGCCTTCTTCACGACGACGGAAACCTTCTTCACCTTCAAGATCAAACACCCACGCAATGTCTGCGCCAGTACGACGTTCGATTTCTTGATCTGAGTCGAAGAATTCAAGGTGTAATTGGTCTGCCAAATGACGACCAATTGTGCTTTTACCAGCCCCCATTGGGCCTACTAGAAATATATTACGTTTCTCAGCCATATCTATTTAGTACTAACGAACTCTAAAATTTGAAAATAAACCCCGCCTCACGACCTGGCCCCAAAAATTAAGGAGGGGATTATCTCAGTAATCCGTGCGCAATTTCAAGTCAAATCATTTAATTTACCGTAAACCACGCAGAATATAATCATTAATGCGCTGTTACTGGCCGTCTAACATGATTTTCGGGGTCACGAATATCAGCAACTCTCTTTTTTCATTAATGTGACGCGTGTTCCTAAATAAAGCACCTAGGTAAGGTACATCACCTAAAAGCGGCACTTTAGTCACAGCACTGGTGATTTCTTGCTGATAGATACCACCCAGTACGATGGTTTGACCATTTTCGACCAATACCTGTGTTTCTATTTGCTGGGTATTGATAGCAACAGCTGGCCCGGTCGGCGTTTGTACATTATCACCACGCGTATCTTGTGTGATAACTAGATCCAAGATAATTTTGTTGTCAGGTGTGATCTGTGGCGTGACTTCCATGCTTAACACCGCCTTTTTGAACGTAACAGAGGTCGCACCGCTCGCGCCAGCCGATTCAACATAAGGGATTTCTGTACCTTGCTCAATACGTGCTTTTTTCTGGTTAGCAGTCGTAATGCTTGGTGTAGCAATAATTTCGCCTTTGTTTTCTTGCTCTAACGCCGAGAGCTCTAAGTCAATTAGCGTACCATCCGCTAATTTAGCAAGATGAACCCCTATGCTGCCAGCTGGGTTAGTGACCGGTAAATTGACATTTAAACGATCTGTAAAGGCAGGAATAACACCACCTGATAATTGATCAGCACTCGACAACTTACCAGAGATTGCATCTGATCCTTGCTGATCACTAAAGCCCCAACGAATACCTAGGTCATCTGAAACGTTATCGCTTACTGTTACCATACGAGATTCAATGCGAACTTGCTTAACCGGTACATCCAATGTTTCAACCATACGACGCACATTTTCAATACTTTTCGCAGTATCTTTGATGATCAAAGTATTGGTTCTAACATCCACTGAGACATTACCGCGATTACTAATAATGCTGTTAATTTCTGTTTTTAGTAAATCTGCAAACTCTTCCGCTTTAGCATAGTTTAATTGCATATACTCGCTATAAAGTGGCTCTAGCTCTTCTACCTGACGCATTGCTTGCAATTCTTTCGCTTCCCTTGCAGCTAGCTCTTCTGCAGGTGCAACCATTAAAATTGAGCCTTCGGTGCGCTTATCTAAACCTTTAACTCGCAGTACAACATCTAGCGCTTGATCCCACGGCGTGCCTTCTAAACGCAAAGTGATATTGCCTGATACGGAGTCACTGGTGACCAAATTAAAATTGTTGGTATCGGCAATGATCTGTAATACCGAACGAATTGGAATATCTTGGAAGTTTAAGGTAATTGGCTCACCTTGATATACTTTCTCTTCACCAAACTTTTTAGTTTTATTATCTTTTTCGATAGTCAGTGTGAAGATATTGTCGAGTTGCTCATACTTAAACGCAAATGCGCTGTTTGGCTCAATCACCAAACGGCTTTTGTTACCTTCTGAAAAGGTCTCGATTTTGCTGACCACAGTACCAAAGTCAACTACATCTAATTCATAAAGTAATTCATCCAAAATATCAATATGATGGAAGTCTGCAATGATTTTTCCACCGCGTTCCTGCACATCAATTGCAGCTTGTGAAGTCTCTAGAAACACTAATACTTTTGCTTCGCCTTTTTCACCACGGCGGAAGTCAATTGATTGAATGCGGTTTATGTGTTGAGTGAGCTGACCTGCTCCTTGCTCTGAAGACTCTGAATCGTCATAAATTGGATTTTCAGAAATTTGCAGATATACCAAATTGTTTTTAACTTTAGTTTTATAAAGCTTAAGTTGATCCATTTCGATTGTAACAATAAAGCCATCTTTGACCATGGTACTTTTGATCTGTTTAATTCCCGCTTTATTCACTTTCAGTTGCTGCAAGCTCTCTTCAAACTCAGCGCCCGAGAAGAACAACTCTAAACGTGCAGGATCATTCAGCACTGAGACTTTGGGCTCCAAATTTAATTGCTCATCAAACACCAACTGCAATTCTGTCTCTGAATTAGAAATCGGGTTATAGCGCACATCATATAACATGGGTAAGGCATTAACTGAGCCAGATAACACAAGTAAAAGGCTTGAGAAAATGGTAGTTTTAAGCAAATTCGCAACCATGCGAGTCATAGTAGTGTACCTTTATTGTTATTCGCTTGCTGAAAGTTGAGTAGATTCAATAATCTCAACTTTAGTTAATCGTTCTTTCCAACAACCTGTTCCATCGGGGATCAGCTCTAATAATTCTACATGGTCATCATAAATACCAACTACTTCACCATGATACAGGCCCATATATTCCCCCTGCTTCACTCGGAAAAGGCCCTGATCAGCAGCTCGTATCAACGCCCAAGTAATGCCTGATAAGGCTATTGTGCCTTTCATCACAAGATTATCAATAGGATACTTTTCTAGAGGATCTCGAGCACGATTTTGATCTGGCTGTAAACAGTTTTTGACCTGAACTAACCTGCTTTCAATCACTTCAGGTTGAGGCGCATCAAATGGACTACGCAGTGAACCGGCGCTATATGGAAAGTATTCAAATTCTTTCATATTAGGGATCGGCTCAACTTTCGGTGTTGCACTGGCTTGCACTTGATCAATAAACTCTTTCTGCTGCGCCGTATCATCATTGCAAGCAGCCAAAAAAATTAGGCTTAAACTGATAGCTACACTTTTAAGGTGCATTTATTTAGCTCCTTGTTCATAGCGATATGTTCTTGCAATAACACTAAATACTAAGTCACGGTCATTAGCTCGTTCTATTCTAAAATCATGCAAACTTACAATTCGTGGTAATTGTGCAACCTTGCCAACAAACTCACCAAACTCATGGTAAGTGCCTACCACCTCAAGATTAATCGGTAATTCTGTATAAAACTCTTTCTTTATCTCTGGCATCCAACCAATCTTTAAAAATGTTAGACCACTTGAAGTGCCCACATAGGTCAAGTCATCTAATAATCCAGGTGTTTCGTTAGATGTAGGGAGTCGTTGTAAGAGTTGAGAAAATTGCGCTTCCATATCTTGCATTTGCTGCTTGTATAAATCTAAATTGTTCGCCCTTGCATACTTGAAGCGATACGAATTTCTCAGCTCTTGCTCTTTATTTACTGCAAAGTCATACTCATCAATTGCTGAAGATACTAAAATTGAATAGCCAATAAACAACATGATCACAGTAACCAGAACGACGCACATGGCTTTGACAGGCTTTGGCCATTCACCAATATTATCTAGCTCAATCTCATTCCAATCGATATCTTGTAACGCTTTAAGATCAAAGTTCATCTAACCATTCCCTCACTTTTTCTCTTTGGCATCTTCAAGTTCTTGATAGGACTTAACGTAAAAGTGCATGGTGAAATCGCTCAACAAGCGATTAGTTTGTTCACCTGCAATAATCCCCTGAATCGTAGGCTTTTCTAATAGATAAGAAGACTCAACCTGCCTTAGCATTTGCGACAAACGATTATTTGATTCACTACGACCTACCACTTTTATCATGTTGCCATCACGCTGGAGATTGGTGAGGTAAACACCCGATGGAACAACACGCGCCACTTCATCTATAATTTGTGTGCCAAGATTACGATTACCTTGTAACTCTTCAATTAAGCGAATACGACGTTGTAAATTACCCTTTTGCTTATTTAAATCATTGATTTCTCGGATCCGTGTATCTAATTTTCGGATCTCAGACTGCAGGTAGTTATTTTTTATTTCTTGCCCTGTGCGAAGGCTATCGTAAAAGCTACCGATCAAATACATCACAAATAAAGAAACACCCACAATACTGCCAATCAGAATTAGGAACTTTTGTTGTGAAGCTTGTCTTTGTTGCTCGCGCCAAGGTAGGAGGTTTATATGTGGCATGTGGTGAAACTCCTAAGCGCTAGACCTGTGGCAAGGGTAAACTGAGGTTTGTGCCTTAACAGTACGTTTCGGTCTACTTTAGGTGCAATTTCCATATCTGAAAACGGATCGGCAATAATCGTGTGGATCCCCAATTCATCGACCAATAGTCTATCGAGACCTTCAACCAAAGCTGTTCCACCTGATAGCACTAGATAATCGACATGGTCTTTACCACTGGTGGTCATAAACATTTGTACTGCTCGGCGGATCTGTTGCAATAAAGCAGTTTGGAATGGCGCTAGTACTTCAAAAGTATAATTTGGCGGTAAGTCCCCGGTTGTTTTTGCCAACTCGGCTTCATCGAACGTTTTGTTGTAGTAAGCAACAATGCTATTGGTATATTGCTCACCACCAAAGACCTGATCTCGGGTATAAATAGTCTTACCTGATTGAACCACGCTCATCAATGAAATCACCGCACCGATATCAACAATCGCAACGATTTTATCAAATGCATCGGAAGGAAGCTGACCATATAAAGTATCAAGTGAACGACTCAAGGCATAACTCTCAACGTCAACCACTTTAGCTTTGTAGCCTGCCTCTTCTAATGCACTCACTCTTGCTAGTACACTCTCTGTTCTAGCTGCAGAAAGCAGTACATTCACTTTCGACGGATCGGCTTCATTGACCGATATTTTCTCAAAATCTAGACTAACCTCGTCTAATGGGTATGGAATTAAGCTGTCGGCTTCAATGGCGATTTGCGACTCTAGTTCAGCATCAGTTAATGAAACATCCATAAAGATCACTTTGGTTATAACCGTTTGACCTGATACAGCAACTGCTGCGAAAGGGGCATGTTTTGGAAAGCGTTTTTTTAGTTTACTGATTGCACGACCGACCGCCTCAATATCTTGTACGGCTCGTTCAGTAATTGCACCTTTAGGGATAGGTTCAATAGCAACAGCTTCAACGCGATAACCGCTGTGAGTTTGCGAAAGCAAAACAGCTTTAACACAGTGAGAGCCTATATCTATGCCAACCATGAGTGGGGCGTGTGCTTTGAACAATTTACTTAACATACCCTGTGTTTTTATCCTTTATTTTAATTTAAACAGGTTATTATTTATGAACAAAAAATACTAATCGAATTTTGTTCAAGCTATACTAGCAGCCTCTACCCACAATTGGGAGTCTAACTAGGGAATATTACGTGACTTTATTAAAAAGATTTTTACAGTTTATTATCGTCTGCGGGTTTTTAGGCGTACTCACGTTACTAGCACTATATTACTACGT
The DNA here is from genome assembly GCF_056158285.1 of Pseudoalteromonas sp. AWM4_233. Lineage (NCBI taxonomy): Bacteria > Pseudomonadati > Pseudomonadota > Gammaproteobacteria > Alteromonadales > Pseudoalteromonadaceae > Pseudoalteromonas > Pseudoalteromonas sp. AWM4_233. The sequence continues at coordinate 3,367,473 of NZ_JBSWSZ010000001.1, forward strand.
AAAATCAGATATCCCTAGTGTTGAGGTACTTAAAGAAGTTCAACTTCAAACACCTATGCAAGTTTTTACTAAAGATGGAAAATTAATCAACCAATTTGGTGAAAAGCGCCGTATTCCCGTTAAGATTGACGACGTTCCTAAACCTTTACTCAATGCATTTTTAGCAACAGAAGATAATCGTTTTTATGAGCATTTTGGTATAGATCCTATCGGGATCGTACGTTCGGCTATTGTATTGATCAGTACAGGCCAAAAGAAACAAGGTGCCAGTACCATCACCATGCAGTTGGCAAGAAATTTCTTTTTAACCCGCGAAAAAGCTTACATTCGTAAGGTAAAAGAAATTTTCATTGCGCTACATATAGAACAATTATTGTCAAAAGATGAAATCTTAGAACTGTATTTAAATAAGATTGAATTAGGCCACCGTTCGTTTGGCATTGGTGCCGCAGCACAGGTTTATTATGGTAAAGAGTTACACGAGCTCACATTAGCGCAGATGGCCATGATCGCTGGCTTACCAAAGGCACCTTCAGCGCTAAACCCTATCAGTAACCCGACTCGCGCCAAATCTCGCAGGAATGTGGTTTTAGGTCGAATGCTGACAGAAAAGTACATCACTCGCAGTGAATATAATGAGGCAACACAAGCCCCTATTACTGCAAAGCGACACGGTGCAGAAATAGAGCTTTATGCACCTTATATTTCTGAAATGGTCCGTGCATATATGGTAGAGCGCTATGGTGCTGACAAAGCCTATAACACTGGCTTTAGAGTTTATACGAGTGTTGAATCTGAAATTCAACTTGCCGCACAACAAGCACTCATTAACAACCTGCATGATTACGACATGCGTCACGGCTATCGCGGGCCTGAATCTGTGCTATGGCAACACGAAATAGAGCCTATTCCTGCTCGTACAGAACTACTTAAAACACTCAATGACGTTAATGAAATTGACCCACTCGTTGCCGGTATAGTCACGCATGTTTACGAGCAGAGCGCTGAGGTGCTATTAAAGTCAGGTCAATCTGTAGTCATTGAGTGGGATGGTCTGAAGTGGGCACGCGCATACATCAACGAAAAACGACAAGGTAATGCCCCTAAAGCAGCGGACGATGTACTTTCGCCTGGTATGCAGATTTGGTTACGAGAAAATAATGGCTGGCAATTAAGTCAGTATCCACAACCATCGAGTGCCATTGTATCTTTAGATCCAAAAGATGGCCGGATCAAAGCCTTAGTCGGTGGTTATAGTTTCGCACAAAGCCAATATAACCGTGCAGTGCAAGCGAAACGTCAGGTTGGTTCAAACATTAAACCTTTTATCTATTCAGCGGCATTAGAAGACGGTTACACGCTTGCTTCAATTATTAATGACGCACCTATCAATCACTGGGATAAAAGCTTAGGGGTTGCATGGCGACCTAAAAATAGTCCTGAAGTTTATAGTGGCCCGATTCGAATTCGTCGCGCATTAGCGCAATCAAAAAACGTCGTCTCAGTTAGATTACTAAGAGGCGTTGGTTTACAGCGCTCTGCCAATCATTTACTTAAATTTGGCTTTGCTGATGAAGACATTAACCGCAGTGAATCTTTAGCATTAGGTAGTGCGGCCATTACACCACTAGAAATGGCTCGTGGCATGAGTACCTTTGCCAATGGCGGTCACCTAATTGAACCTTATTTTATCAGTGAGATAACAGATGCCTATGGTAATTCACTGGGTAAAGCTCAGCCATTAATCGCATGTGATGAAGAGCTGCGCCTCGAAAATGCCATGCAATGTGCACCACAAATTATCAGTGAACAAAATGCTTTTCTTGTCTCAAGTGCATTACATAGCGCGATTTGGGGTGGCGGTAGCTGGAAACACAAAACAGGATGGGTTGGTACAGGTTGGCGAGCGCAAACTTTAAAACGCAGAGACTTATCAGGTAAGACTGGTACCACCAATAACTCAGTGGATACTTGGTTCACGGGCTACAATCGAAATGTATTAACCACAGTGTGGGTGGGCTTTGACGATGCAAGCAAATCTCTTGGTCGCGCAGCCTACAACAATAATCTAGGTAAAGGCCAAGCAGTTGGTGCTGAAGCAGGCGCAATTACCGCACAGCCAGCTTGGGTGCGCTTTATGAAAACAACACTACAAAATGAACCGCTTGCACCGATTGACCCGGCACCTGGCTTAACTTCTGTTAGAGTTGATTTAAAAACTGGCTTATTAAGTTCAAAAAACGATCACACTAGCCGTTTCGAATACTTTGAGTCTGACACTGTACCGACTAAATATGTGCAGCAAGATAAGTCAAAAACCCCATTCTCTTCTGACTCTTTGCCTGAACAAGATGAGCTATTTTAATTAATATGAAGAATAGCCTTAACAAAAAAGCGAAGTGCTAAAAACACTTCGCTTTTTCAGTTCTAAATTATCAGCTATTCACTACTTAAGATTCTGACATAACCAGAATAAGTCTGAGTGAATACCTGCTGCAGTCACTTCTTTACCAGCGCCAGGGCCCTGGATAACCAGTGGGTTTGCATCATACCATAGGGTTTTCACTACAAAGATATTATCGCCTGGTGTTAAGTTGGCAATCGCAGAACCTTGCTCAGCAAACGCAATACCCACTTTTGCGTCAACCTTGCCATCTTCAGCGATACTTAATAAACCGGTATAACGCAGCTCGCAATCATTGTCTTTCGCCTGTGCAAACTTAGTCTCATAAAACGCGTCTAGCTCGTTTTTCTTGGCAAGAAAGTCTTGCCAGCTACCAGTTGCTAAATGCTCTGGCATTAAAGGCTCCAGACCAATATCATCCACATCGAGAGAAAGACCAAGCTCTCGAGCGAGAATTAACAACTTACGCTGCATGTCTCGTCCCGATAAGTCTTCGCGAGGATCTGGCTCTGTATAGCCCATAGCCTGTGCTTCTAGTACTAAATCTGAGAAAGCTTTGCTGCCATCATACTCACTGCACAACCAAGACAAAGTACCCGAAAACACACCTTCAACTTGGGTGATTTTATCACCGCTATTTTGCAGGTCGGCTAATGCAAAGTTAACCGGTAAGCCCGCGCCAACACTGGTGTTATAACGCCATAGTAAATTGCGTTCTTCAAGTTGCTGACGCAAAGATAAATACCAGTCTTGTTTCGCTGTACCAGCATATTTATTGGCACTGATAAGGTGACAATCACGCTTCACGAATTCTGGGTATAACAAGCTAAAAGACTCACTCGCAGTGATATCAATCACCACTTTATGTTCATAATCTAGCTCTTCAATACGCTCTAGCACTTCACTTTGCTCGTATACTTGCGCTTCATTTTGCCACTGAGTTTGCCAGTTATCTAAATTCAAACCACTGGCTGCAAATAGCATTTGCTGCGAACGTAATAAACCAACGACTTTTAAATCAAATTGCGATTGTAAACGAGCAACCTGAGTTTGACACTGCTCAAGGAAAACCTCACCGACATTACCTAGACCCGCTATGATAACCGCCAGCTCTCGACCTTTGTTCACTAGTTTGTCATGTAATATCGCCAAAACATCGCTGTCAATCGCTTGGTCAGTCAAGAACAGTGCATAATCTTCATCACTATGTGCAAATCTGAGTACCACGTCTTGCTCTGCCAACACTGATTTAGCCTGCAGTTCTAATGCTGAGATATCGGATTTTGGTGCAACCAGTGCAAAGCCTTGTAAGTGGCTTTCAACCAAGGTGAGACGGCCAGCAAAATATTGGCTTACTTGATGTGTGAAAGCACCTGGTAGTAATAAAAACTCTTCGCCATTTTGTACAAAGTGATGAATGCTATGCTGGATAAGCTGACTCACTTCACGCACTTCATTAACACCTAAACGGTCAACACGCACAAGCTCTAAATTATCAAATGACGTAATAAAACGTTTCGCCTTACTGTAACCCGCTTTAACGATTTCAGTACCTGGTGCTTCAGGGTCAAAACTGCTACGAACCTGTAACTTGATGCTGGTATTTTTCAAAGGAGATAAAGTTTTAGCATGCAATACAGGATTACCTAAACGCGCTAGTAAATTTGCTTGTTCACGACACACTTTAGGGTATTTAATTGCATTGCTGACTTTACGCGGGTCGGTGCTGAATACACCTTGCGTATCTGTCCAGATAGAGACTGCTTCTGCATCGCTATAATTTGCTAACAATGTTGCGCTGTAGTCGCTGCCATTGCGTCCCAACGTCACAGTATTGCCTTGGTCGTCAGCGGCAATAAAACCTGTGACCACAAAGATGTGATCGTTATCTAAGGTCGCTAAGCACGCTTGCTTATTTTGTTGATGCACTAACTGACCGTTATGCACAGTAAATAACGTTCTGGCATCAATCGCTTGGGCTTGTAAACCGGACTCTGATAAATAGTTTGCTAGAATGCGCGCAGACCATAATTCACCGTGTGCTAATAGCTCAGCTTCATTTAGAGTTTTACTGTTCGCAGCTTGGGTGATCACTTGTAATTCAGTTAACAGTGTATCGGCCAATTCACGCTGCTTTACCCCCTGGAATAGTGCGTTAATCAGTTCGACTTGATGGTTCTCAACCTGTAATAGAATATCGTTAAAACTTTGATGCTCTTGTTGCTGATAACTCTGCCATAGTTTAACTAGGGTATTGGTTGTTTTACCTGCTGCAGAAACCACAACACAATCGCCCAACTGACACTGGCCAACCACGATCTGTGCGACAGCCTGATAACGCGAGGCCGAGCTTAAGCTCGACCCACCAAATTTATGTACTACTCTTGTCATTTTCTTTTACCAAAGTGCTGGATGGGCAGGTGTTAATTTACAGGCTTTGTTATCAGCAGGCGCAGGCGCTTTACCTGGCTGTGTTTTAGCAAAAGCCGCTTCGAGGTCTGCAAGTAGATCTACTACTTCCTCAATACCGACAGAAATACGAATCAAAGTATCGCCTACACCCGCTTCTAAACGTGCTTTAGGTTCCATGCCTGCATGTGTCATGGTTGCAGGGTGACAAATTAAACTCTCAACACCACCTAAAGACTCAGCCAACGAGAACTCTTTCACTGTTGTTAAGAATGCCGCAGCATCTTCAAGACCACCTGCGATATCAAAACTCACCATACCACCAAACCCTAACTGCTGTTTTTTCGCCAGTTCGTGTTGTGGATGTGATTCAAGACCTGGGTAATACACTTTGCGAACGTACTCAGACTGTTCTAAGTACTTGGCGATAGCTAAGGCATTTTCTTCGTGCTGCTTAAGACGCACTTTAAGAGTTCTTAAACCACGTAATGTCAGATAGCTATCGAATGGTGCACCAGTAATACCAATATTATTTGCCCACCAAGCCAGCTCTTCGCCTAACGCTTGGGTTTTCGCAATCACGGCCCCGCCAACAACATCAGAATGGCCGTTAATGTATTTCGTGGTCGAATGCACCACAATATCAACACCAAACGAAATTGGGTTTTGTAGCGCAGGAGATAAAAACGTATTGTCAGCCCCAACTAATGCGCCCACTGCATGGGCTGCATTCACAACCGCCTCTATGTCTGTAAGACGAAGAATTGGGTTACTCGGTGTTTCAATCCAAACCAGTTTAGGTTTGATCTCTGCAATTTGTGCAAGGCTGTCAGCGCGAGTTAAATCTAAAACTTTTAGTTTTAACAAGCCACGCTTTTCAAGTGATGTGAATAAACGATAACTACCACCATAACAATCATGTGGAATAACTAAGGTATCGTCGTGATTTAAAAGTTGTGTTACTAGGTGGACAGCTGCCATACCGGTCGCTGTGATGATGCCTTTTTCTCCACCCTCAAGCTGCGCTAATGCTTCAGCTAGAATATCGCGATTTGGGTTACCGCTACGGCCGTAATCGTAATCACGCTTAGTATCGAAGTCAGCGAACGAATACGTTGTTGAAAGGTAAAGAGGAGGCACAACCGCACCATGATGTTTATCGGCTTCGATACCATGTCTGACTGCGACTGTTGATTTATTGCGTTGGCTCATATCACCACCTAGTATATGGATGTTTAGACGTCTAAAAGGTTAGATGATCAAATTAGAGAAGTCAAAACATTTATACTGCTAAATGGCTATTTAACTAGAATTTGACTATCTTTTTTAAACCGATAAAATTTCGCCACCTCGTTAACTAATATTGTTAATAAGACTGGGTTTTTGACCATAAATCGGTACATTAACCTTAGTTTGAGTTGGGCGTTAGTCAAACTAGGTCAATTAAAGCCGTCGCAAACGAGCGTAGTCTTATTGGCAGTAATTACTCTAAAGGCATCAGAAAAAATATTATGGCTAAATGGAATGGTGAATATATTCACCCTTATGCAGAGCATGGCAAAAAATCAGAGCAAGTGAAGAAGATCACCGTATCTATTCCTTTAAATGTGTTAAAAGTACTGACTGATGAGCGTACCCGCCGTCAAGTGAACAACTTGCGCCATGCAACAAACAGCGAGTTACTGTGTGAAGCATTTCTGCATGCCTTTACGGGCCAACCGTTGCCGAGCGACGAGGACTTACGTAAAGACAATCCGGAGAAGATCCCTGTTGAAGTGCGTAACATTATGAAAGAGATGGGCTTAGAGATCCCTGAGATTAACGAAGAAGGTTAATCAGCTTTTTTGTTATTACAAAGAAAACATAAAAAAACCTCGCCATTGCGAGGTTTTTTTTAATTTAATCTTGCCTAAGATTCAAATTGTGCCATGTAGTTTTCTGGTAAATCGATTTGTGCAACGCCAGAATCAATCGCAGCTTGTGCTACAGCTTTAGCAATGCGAGGCAATAAACGCGGATCCATTGGCTTAGGAATAATATACTCAGCGCCAAATTCTAACGACTCAACATCGGCCGCTTTAAGCACTTGCTCAGGCACTGGCTCTTTCGCAATACCACGAATGGCTTCTACCGCTGCGATCTTCATTTCATCGTTAATCGCTGTTGCACGCACATCAAGTGCACCACGGAAGATAAACGGGAAACATAAAACATTGTTCACTTGGTTAGGATAATCTGAACGACCTGTCGCCATAATTAAATCGTTACGTGCACCATGTGCAACTTCTGGATTAATTTCAGGGTCAGGATTTGAGCAGGCGAATACTACTGGCTTGTCTGCCATAAGCTTTAGGTCTTCTGGAGAAAGTAAGTCAGGGCCAGATACACCCACAAACACATCTGCTTCTGCAATAACGTCTTGAAGCGTACGCTTATCAGTGTTGTTAGCAAAAAGCTTTTTATATTCGTTTAAGTCATCACGACGCGTATGGATAACGCCTTTACGGTCTAGCATGTAAATGTGCTCACGCTGTGCACCACATTTAATCAGCAGTTCCATACATGCGATTGCTGCAGCACCTGCACCTAAACATACAATGATAGCGTCATGAATGTCTTTGCCTTGTACTTCCAATGCATTCAACATACCCGCAGCAGTTACAATCGCTGTACCATGCTGGTCGTCGTGGAATACAGGAATATCACAACGTTCTATGAGCGCTTTTTCAATCTCAAAACACTCTGGTGCTTTAATATCTTCAAGGTTGATACCACCAAAAGTGTCTGCAATATTCGCAACCGTGTTAATAAAGTCTTCTGTAGTGCGGTGCTTTACTTCAATGTCGATTGAATCTAAGCCTGCAAAACGTTTGAATAGTAGCGCTTTACCTTCCATAACTGGTTTAGAAGCAAGTGGGCCTAAGTTACCTAAACCTAAAATTGCAGTGCCATTACTGATCACCGCAACCATATTGCCTTTACCTGTATATCGGTAAGCATTAGCAGGATCTGCAGCAATTTCTCGAACCGGCTCAGCCACACCTGGGCTGTAGGCCAACGCAAGATCTTTAACTGTTTCGGCTGGTTTAGTTAATTCAACACTGATTTTACCTGGAACGGGATGAGCGTGGTAATGTAAAGCTTGTTCACGAAAGTCTGACATGACGCGATTTTTTCCTGCAAAGAAGTTAAAAGTGAGAGTGAAATAATTCGCAATAACTAAAAGATACTCGCTTTCTAGATATATTCAAGCAATTTCAGGTCTATCCACTTTTTAGCGAAATTTATCTGCAAGATGCCGTAATTTTGCAGATTTTATGAAACATTCTTTTAGCTTTTTTGACATTTTACTGACCTAAAAAAGGGTCAATACGTTTAATAAACCAGCAATTTATACGACTAAAAATGTCACCATACCAAACATAGAAAGAAAACCCAACTTAGCTACATTTACTGCATTTTAGACTCTTTTAAACACATTTAGACAACTTTAAATCTCAATCAAAACCAATTTAAGCAGCCGTACCTTTGAGAAAGCTAAAGTCAATCTCAATAAAAAGTGCAAAGTTATGCATTTAGTTTTTACGCCATTTTCTACGGCTGTGCTATGAAAAGGGTTTGATGTATCAGAAATAATTTTGCAGAAGAACGATCAGATAAGCAATGCTAAGCCAGCTGGAAATAATGAATATTCAGAGGATTAATGAGGTTCAGGCATAAAAAAAGCACCCAAAAGGGTGCCTTTCTCAAACAAGCGATGCTTATTTCTTGCTGCTAAGAGCACCGAAACGCTTGTTGAAGCGATCAACACGACCACCTGTATCAAGGATCTTCTGCTTACCAGTGTAGAACGGGTGACATGCAGAACATACGTCTAGGTGAATGTCTTTACATAGTGTTGAACGAGTTTCGAATTTGTTACCACATGAACAAGTTGCTGTGATTGACTCGTACTTAGGGTGGATACCTTCTTTCATAGTAAACCTCTAGGTTAGGCCGTATCGCTCTCCAAACCCGAAGTTTGGCACCATACGTAGTTATATTCAAATTAGTGGACGCGTATTTTATTGAAGTAGCCAAAGATCTACAAGCAAAAATTGCACAAAAAGTAAATAAATCCCGCGTTCATTACACCTAATCCAATGAACAGCAATTTACCGAGCGTTTTTCACTGGGATTTCAAGGTCTGCTTTAGTACATTATAACCATCTACTGTCATGTTCGAACATTCATGCTATTTGTTGAAGTTGCCCTAAAAGTCCCACTACATAAAACCTTTGATTATAAAATCGCCCCGAATATTACAGTTCAAAAAGGCTGTCGTGTATGGGTGACTTTTGCCAATAGAAAATTGGTCGCCATGGTCGTTGACATCAAGACTCAGTCAGATGTGCCCGAAAATAAAATCAAAGCCATTACCTCTGTCATTGATGAGCTCCCGATTATCAATAATGCTTATCTGACCTTTTTGAAATTTACAGCACGTTATTATTGCCACTCGCTAGGCGAAACAATTTTTACTGCGCTACCAGCATCTTTGCGTCAAGGTGAACACCCAGATAAAACCCTAGTGCCCGATTACACTCTCACTGAGGAAGGAAAAGCATCTCCCAAGCTTCGCGCAAAAAAACAATTAGCACTGATTGAGCATTTAAAAGGCTCGGGCGTCACGAGCCTCACTGAGTTAAAAGCATTAGGATTTACAACACAACAAATTAAACCGCTCAAAGAGAAAGGCTTAATAACAGAAGCCATTAGCCACTGTGAAGCTTGGTCGTCAAACACACTTGAGATTGCAAGCAAACCGCGTCTAAATGAAGAGCAAGCTGCCATTTGTGCCGCTGTGAATCAACAAGTAGGGTATCGCACTTTCTTAATTGAAGGGGTCACGGGTAGTGGTAAAACTGAAGTTTACTTACAATGTCTAGAGAAGGTACTTAATGCCGGTAAACAAGCACTGGTTTTAGTACCAGAAATTGGCCTGACGCCACAAACCGTCAATCGCTTCAGGCGCCGCTTCCCAGATACTCCCATTGATTTATGGCATTCAAATTTAACTGATAATGAGCGCTTACACACTTGGCGGCGCGCTGAGCAAGGTAGTAGCGCGCTAGTTATCGCAACTCGTTCAGGGATTTTCTTACCTTTTAAAAGCCTAGGCATGGTCGTGGTAGATGAAGAGCATGACGGATCTTTTAAGCAACAAGATGGACTGCGTTATCATGCTCGAGACTTGGCCGTTTACCGCTGTGCGACACAACAAATACCACTTTTATTAGGCACTGCAACCCCCGCACTCGAAACCCTACACAATGCACTCAGTGACAAATACCAATTAGTGTCGCTGACTAAGCGTGCACAAACCAAAGTTGATAACGCCTACTTGTTGGTTGATATGAAAGGCCAGCCGCATCAAAATGGTTTTGCACCAACCACTTTACAGCATATTGAACGTACGCTTGCACGTGGCAAGCAAGTGATGGTGTTTTTAAACCGACGGGGTTATGCACCTACTTTAATGTGTCATGAGTGTGGCTGGCTCAGCGAATGTCACCGCTGTAGTGCCAGTGCCACCTACCATAAAGGCATGTCTCGTTTAGTCTGCCATCACTGTGGTGAGCAAAGCTATGTGCCACCCCAATGTGTTGACTGTGGCAGTACCAATATTTTGCCCGTGGGTTTGGGCACTGAACAGGTTGAACAGTTTTTAGAAGCACAGTTTCCCGACACACCAATGAGCCGTATAGATCGAGATTCAACCCGCCGTAAAGGCGCACTCGAAGAAGCCCTCAATGAAATTAATGAAGGTGGCGCACGTATTCTGGTTGGCACTCAAATGCTGGCGAAAGGTCACCATTTTGCCGATGTCAGCCTAGTGGTTATCTTAGATGTCGACAGTGGTTTATATAGTAGTGACTTTAGAGCCACGGAACATATGGCTCAGTTAATCACTCAAGTTGCTGGACGCGCTGGGCGCAGTGGCGAACCCGGCACGGTATTATTACAAACTCATTATTGCGAACACCCGCTATTACAAGATCTAGTTAATAATGGCTACGGCGACTTTGCCCGTTATGCACTCAAAGAGCGTGAAGAAGTTGCATTACCACCATTTTCTTTCTTAGCTTTAATACGCGCCGAAGCTAACAATGCCAAATTAGTCATCGACTTTTTATCGGATCTGGTTCCTGCAAGCCCATTCTCTGGTATACAATTGCTCGGACCAATTCCCGCGCCGATGGAGCGTGTGGCAGGAAAATATCGATATCAATTACATATTCAAGCGCAGGACCGTGCAATTCTACATAGTTACTTAACTCAGTTATTAACCTATGTAGATAAGCATCCATTAGCAAACCGACTGCGCTGGAGTATAGACATAGATCCTATGGATACTTATTAAGTAACTTATGGCACAACACGACTTTATAAATAAAAAGCCCAAAGGCAGAAACACCAAAAAACCGGCACCTAGCCCAAAACCCGTCTCAAAATTGCTTATCTTGCTGGCCTTACTGCTCGTTGGCGGTTTTGCATATGGTCTTTGGTATATCACACAAAATGCCGACCCTAAAAAAGTAGAAGAAGCCGCCAAACCAGTTGCTAAAAAAGAGCAACCTCTAGAGAAGCCAAAACCTAGAGATCCTGATTTTATTCAAGAGATTAAAGACGCAGAAATCAAAGTTGAAATTAAAGAAATCAAAAAACGCGGACCATACCAGATGCAATGCGGTTCATTTAGAAAACACGAAGACGCAGAGAGCATGAAAGCACAAATTGCGTTTGTTGGCCTAGTGGCTGAAATCCGCAGAACCGAAGGATCAAATGGTGTCTGGTTTAGAGTTCGCTTAGGTCCTTATGAAAGTAAGCGACAAGCAGAAAGCGATAAAAATAAGCTCAAGCGTATCAACATAGTAAGCTGTGGAATTTGGGGCTGGACTTGATTTCTCATTAATAGCCCATATACCTACAGCAATCTAAGATATTTAAGTAAGACAAGTGTGAGTTAACGCACAGTAAGGAATTTTATGACTACTATCGTAAGCGTGCGTCGTGACGACAAAGTTGTTATCGGCGGCGACGGTCAAGTGTCACTTGGCAATACAGTAATGAAAGGTAATGCCAAAAAAGTACGCCGTCTTTATAACGGTAAAGTATTAGCGGGTTTTGCCGGTGGTACTGCAGATGCATTTACGTTATTTGAGCGCTTTGAAAGCAAACTAGAAATGCATCAAGGCCATTTAACCAAAGCGGCAGTTGAAATGGCGAAAGATTGGCGTAGTGATCGCGCTCTTCGTAAACTAGAAGCCTTGCTGGCAGTGGCTGATGAAACTGCTTCATTGATCATCACAGGTAACGGTGACGTAGTGCAACCAGAGCATGACCTAATCGCCATTGGTAGTGGTGGTAACTTTGCACAATCTGCTGCAACTGCACTATTAGAGAATACAGATCTAAGTGCACGTGAAATCGTAGAAAAAAGCCTGAAAATTGCTGGCGATATTTGCGTATTCACTAATAATTTCCAAACCATCGAAGAACTATAGAGGATTGCCATGACTGCGATGACCCCAAGAGAGATCGTGCACGAGTTAGATCAGCACATTATCGGTCAAGATAAAGCCAAAAAAGCCGTGGCAATTGCACTTCGTAATCGCTGGCGTCGTATGCAACTTGACGACGACTTACGCGCTGAAGTAACCCCAAAGAATATTCTAATGATCGGCCCAACAGGTGTCGGTAAAACTGAGATTGCACGCCGTCTAGCAAAACTTGCAAATGCACCTTTCCTGAAAGTTGAAGCAACTAAGTTCACAGAAGTAGGTTATGTAGGTAAAGAAGTTGAGACTATCATCCGTGATCTGGTTGATATCTCAATCAAGATGACGCGTGAGCAACAAGCTAAAAAACACCAACATCGCGCAGAAGAAGCCGCAGAAGAACGTATTCTTGATGCGCTACTTCCACCAGCAAAAGATGCATGGGGTGAGACTCAACCAGCCGAAAACAACAGTACTCGTCAGGTATTCCGTAAGAAATTGCGTGAAGGTCAGCTAGACGACAAAGAAATTGACATTGATGTTGCTGAAGTTGCACCTCAAGTTGAGATCATGGCACCACCAGGTATGGAAGAAATGACCAACCAACTACAAGGTCTATTCCAAAACATGGGTGGCGACAAGCGTAAAAACCGTAAGCTGAAAATCAAAGATGCTTTCAAGCTTCTTGTTGAAGAAGAAGCCGCTAAAATGGTGAATCAAGAAGAGCTTAAAGAACAAGCTATTTTTGCCGTAGAGCAAAACGGTATTGTGTTCATCGATGAAATTGACAAAATCTGTAAGCGCGGTGAAGCACAAGGTCCTGATGTGAGCCGTGAAGGTGTACAGCGTGATTTACTACCTCTAATTGAAGGCTCAACGGTCAGCACTAAACACGGTATGGTTAAAACTGACCATATTCTTTTCATTGCCTCTGGTGCGTTCCAAATGGCAAAGCCGTCTGACTTAATTCCTGAGTTACAAGGTCGCTTACCTATTCGTGTAGAACTTGAAGCTTTATCGGCAGCTGATTTCAAACGCATTCTTACCGAGCCTCATGCATCGCTTACTGAACAGCAACAAGCACTACTTGGCACCGAGCAAGTGACTGTCGAGTTCACTGATGATGCGCTCACTAAGATTGCAGAAGCTGCATGGCAAGTAAATGAGAAAACAGAAAACATCGGTGCACGTCGCCTTCATACTGTGATGGAAAAGCTGATGGAAGAAATCTCTTTTGATGCTTCTGAGAAGACAGGCACAACGCTTTCTATCGATGCAAGCTATGTTGAGCAGCATTTAGATATGCTGGTACAAGATGAAGACTTAAGCCGCTTTATTCTTTAAATTTAGTAAAGATTATGCGTTACTATTAAGCGGGGCCTGTGCCCCGCTTTTTTGTAAGATATAGATAAAATACTCATTGAGAACAGTCATGTATATTGTCAATAAACTTCACTATCATACCGTTTCCAAAGCGCTCGACATTCATTTCGATGATGAGCAAGTATTCACGTTAAGCTGTGAGTATTTAAGAACACACTCCCCTTCTGCTGAAGTACAAGGGCATGGTAATAAGTCTAAAGATCCTCTGAACTTGGTGTTAAATAAGCAAGAAGTAGCCATCAGAAAGCTTGAGCCTGTTGGACATTATGCTGTGAAACTTATTTTTGATGACGGCCATGACTCAGGGCTGTATAGCTGGCAATATTTACGAGCACTATCAGAAGAACAGACTGAACGTTGGCAGAGATACCAAGCGAGAGTTGAGGACTATCATGCCAATAAAGATCGTATTCCAATCAAGTTCACGCCCTAGCCTAGAGCGCTAAAACTTGAATATAAAAAAACGCAGCAAACGCTGCGTTTTTTAATTTTAGTAGCAAGCTAGTAGCGGTACTTGGCAACTGCCTCATGTAGAACTTTGGCTTGCTCTGAAACCTCTTCACTACTTTGGGCGTTACTCTGTGCATGCTCAGATGCAACTTGCGCAATATCTCGAATGCGAACAACGTTCTTATTCACCTCAGAAGCAACCTGGTTCTGTTCATCAATGGCAGTTGCGATGTGCGTACTCATTTCCATAATGGTTTGCACATCTGCTGTAATCGAGCTTAATAACTCACCTGCCTTCTCGGCCTGAGAAACACTCTCACTACCTTGAGAGCGACATTGTTGCATGATACTGACAACAGACTGTGTGCGCTCTTGTAGAGTAGAAATGATACTCTCAATTTCTTGTGTCGAATCCTGCGTACGCTGTGCTAAAGAGCGAACTTCATCAGCAACAACAGCAAAGCCTCGACCTTGCTCACCTGCACGTGCAGCTTCAATTGCCGCATTCAAAGCAAGTAAATTTGTCTGCTCTGCAATACCACGGATGACATCTAAAACCGAGCCAATTGTTTCTGCATCACGCTCAAGTTGCGAAACAACGTCTGATGCGCCACCTAATGAATCAGATAAGGCCATAATACGCTGAATTGTCGCATCGACTTCTACTCTACCTTGTTGCGCATTACCATTGGTTGACTCAGCTTTATTCGCTGCAGCTTCAGTATTATGTGAGATATCTTGAATCGTCGCTTGCATCTCAGTCGCTGCAGTCGCGACCATATCCGCCTCATGCAACTGCTCATGCATACCCGCACTGGTTTGTGCGGTGGTTTCACTTAAATGATGAGTTGCTTCATTAATCGTGCCTAAAGCAGTGTTTACTTCTGAGATTAAAATCTTGAAGTCATCTATCAAGCTATTAAAATCTTCTGTCATCGTGGTAATTTCATCATTACCTGTAGAGTCAATTTTTATTGCTAAATTATTTTCACGGCGAATGCGTTCAATGGTTTGATACACCCGCTCCACAGGCCCAATGATTGAACGACTGGTAGACAGTACCAAAATCATAACGATAATCGCTGCAACGACAAATATACCTATGGCAGCAGCTTGCGTTGCTTTAGCGTTATCTTCGATAGCTTGCTTAGTTTGCAATACGATATTTTCAACCGTTGCATCACCTTGCTTTACAATTTTAACCATCTCGCCTAATGCACCGCTATCAAGTGATACACCTAGTTCGACTTGTGCATCAACAAGGTTAGTAAACTTGTTCTTATATTCCAGAAGTAAAGGTGATAAACCGTAAGGCTGTAACTTAGGATAGAGTTGATCATAAGTTTTATTGAATTTACCCAGATATTTAGTATCTAAACGAAGCATAAAATCTTTTTCTGCACGTCTTAGTTGTAGCATCAAGCTTAGTAATTCGAAGTTGTTGTGTTGCTTTAACCCTGTTTCTACTTCATGCACAGCAGAACGTAACGCACCATATAATGCATCTTTAGGGTGTAAACCAATTTTCTTTTGCAGATCGACTACATTCTCAAACGTTTCTTTGTAAGATCGACTTAACCCTCGAAATTTTTCTAGTTCCCCTTGATCAATAGATAAATCATCCAGTAAAACATTTAATAGATCTATCTTTGTGATTAAGTGCTGATATTCTTTATCAAATTGACTAAGCGCTTCCGTGTCCTTATAGAATAGAAAATTCTTCTCAAACTTGCGCATGGATAACTCATGAATTTCAAGCTCTTCAGCGTACTGAATTGCTTCGTTGAGTTTAAGCATTGTGCGAGCTTCAAAGATAATCACCGCTAGCATTACCAGCATTGCGATACCAACAACTATCGCATTGAGCTGTAAACGCCTTTTGATGGTTAAATTTTCTAATAAGGCCATACTGTTACCTAAGGTTATAAAACATATGCTTAGTATAGACCAAGGCTGAAAATTAGGCTTTTAGATTTCACATAAAAACAATAAAAAAGTGCCAATATGCGCAATAATTAAACGGATTTTCTATTTGGAACTATCCAACTTTCAATGATTTCCAAACGAAATCATGCAATGCGCTGACATCATGCCATTGCTCTGCTTTAATCCACTCAACAAGGGCACACGGATCTGCTGAAAAATCCACCGATTTTTTAGGCGCGGTGTCCAAAAAATCTTCAACTGCATTGGCATTTAAATAATGCATCTGCTTTGCCCAACCAAGTTTAATTAACAAGCTTGCATCAATCACCTGTGTTAGTTCTTGCTCAAGTGGTTTAATTAATAGGCTTTTTCCCATATTCAGTGCTGCATTAAGTACTTCAAATTGCGCATGTGCAATCACGCCTTTACAACTTTTCATATCATGTAATAACTGCTCATGATCATCGGGCCGGTAATGAATATTGCCCACCGACCTCACCTCTGCTGCTGGGTGAAAACAATAAAATTCCGTATTTGGAAAACTTGTCAGCAATACCTCTATCGCCTCTAATTTTTCTGACGGCAAATAAACAACCACCTTATTTTTAATACAAGTCGTGTTATAGCTAGGCACGATAGGAGGCAAAATATTTTTCGCAAAAGGGATCCAGTGAAACCCGACACGGTAATCAGCAGGCACTAACCATTGCTGCCAAATTCTCGTTAGATTCGCCCCTTCAAAAGGCAGTTGATGATGGTTTACTGCCACATGATGCCCCAAAGCGAGTACAGGGATCCCTGAAAGCTTTGCCGACCAGGCGACAATCGACTCATTGTCAGTAATGACTAAGTCATAATTTGCGACTTTAAAATATGCTCGATGAGTAAAAATATCAGAAACTTTTTGTCTGAAGGTTTTCGTAAAGCGATTTGGTTTATGCCGCACCGAGCAACTCCCCACTTTAAGCGCTTCAATTTCGGCAATTATCTGCTTACTCATAAGGTTTGACAGACTATTACCGGATAGGATCACATCTGAGTTTACTTGATGCGCTTTGAAGCACTGAATCAACAAAAGTGTTTGCTGTAATTGTGCAAGATCGATGATTTTTGCTGCATATAACACTTTCAATGAATTCACCTTATTTGTTCCTTGTGGCAAGAACACCTGGGCGTTGTCAAAACTGGCATTTCTTACACAAAACTGTTGTCTACTGATTAAACTTTAGACTTTAAAAGTAACAGTTGGGTGAACTTTTTAAGACACTATTATGGAATTCAAAAGACTTTGATTGAACGCACAAAGTGCCTGCTTTTACAGCAATTTTGCCATTGCTATGAGCTTGCATCAGAGTATACTGGAGCAAACACACACTCTCTGGAGAACTCAATATGGACTACAGCACATCTGACTTATGCGATCATTTTGCAGATGCTATCGATGTACTTGAACCCATGTTCATTAACTTTGGTGGACACTCTGCATTTTGCGGTCGCATCGTCACAGTGAAATGCTTTGAAAACAACGAACTGATTCAAGAGATTTTAGAACAAGATGGTACTGGTAAAATTCTATTAATTGATGGTGGTGGCTCTTCGCGCCGAGCGCTGATTGATATCGAATTGGCTGAACTGGCTGTAGAGAATCATTGGCAAGGTATTGTTGTTTATGGTGCAGTAAGGCATGTTGATGAACTCGAAGAGTGTGAATTAGGTATACAAGCTATTGCGTCTATTCCAGTCGCAGCTGATAGCCAAGGTAGTGGCGAGCAAGGTGTCCCCGTCAACTTTGCAGGTGTTTCGTTTTATGAAGACGATTACCTATATGCTGACAGCACTGGGATTATCATTTCCGCCGAAGAGCTGGTACTTGAAGATGCGCTTGAAGAAGTCGAAGCATAATGAGTAACTGGTTAATTCGATATAGTGAAGCCGATACAAAGTGCTTTACTACCAGCAGAGCGAATGAAACTCGCTTTTGGCAATCAATCTCTTATTTAGATCAATCAGCCCCTTTAGAAAGTGCACTAAAAGATGCAGCTGAGTTTGGTATTAAATATGTTTTACTCGGCATTAACGAGGACATAGGCCCAAGAGCAAACTGTGGTCGCGGAGGCGCAACACAAGGTTGGCAAGCGTTTTTAAAACGCTTTTTAAACTTACCTAGTAATGAGTTCCTAGATCCCAAATCAGTATTGCTGTTAGGCGAAGTCAATTGTGATGATTTGCAATCACAAAGCAAAACATTGGATAACGCAAATGCCGAAGGTTTAGCACAATTAAGACGTTTATGTGGCGAATTAGATGAGCGAGTGACAGCCGTTTTAAAACCTGTTTTTGATGCAGGTTTAGAAGCGATTGTCATAGGTGGTGGCCACAATAATTGTTACCCAATTTTAAAAGCCTTAAGCACCAGTGAAGCTAAGCCATGTAATGCCATTAACTTTGACCCACATGCTGATTTTAGGGCCATTGAAGGTCGTCATAGTGGCAACGGTTTCCACTATGCATATCAAGACGGATACTTACATGATTACCATGTAGTTGGCATGCATGAGCAAAAAAATAACCAAACCATTATCAGCTCGCTGACTAATGCCGGGTTTACCTACACCACTTACCAAACCTTGCAAGTTATGCGCAGCCGTAGTTTAACTTCAGACTGCACACACAGTTTAGCCCGCTTTAAAATTGATAAACCTTTAGGTATTGAAGTTGATGTAGATGCCATTAGTGGCATGCCTGTTAGCGCTTTTACTAATTGTGGTTTTTCTGTCAGCGATGCAGAGCATTTTGTCTATCTGGGTGCAACGCACAGTGCTAGCCGTTATTTACATCTGTGTGAGGCAGCACCTTCGACACACCCGAATGGCTTAGAGCAAGGCATAACTGAAGCTGGGCAAGTATTAAGTGGCTTAGTCTGTAGTTACTTGTTGGGTAAACAGCAAGGGTAGCAATAGCTACCCTTTTAATGATCAACTAAATGATGGTGCTCAAGCTGATATTGCTTTATCCAGCTCAACATACCCACACTACTCAATGGCCTTTCGAAATAATATCCCTGAGCGGCAAAAGTATTTAAGCTTTGCGCAAAGTTAAGCTGCTCTTGGCTTTCAACGCCCTCACAAATAACCGCACAATCTAACTGATGCTGCATGTCTACCAGCCCTCTGACAATGCCTCTGAGTGCACCTTGGTGTTGATGATCTCGGGTAAGGGACTGCCCTACTTTGACATAATCAACGGTTAATTTCGGTAACTTAGCCAATACTAGTGGAGCCTCACCGAAGCCGTCTACACACAGACGAACACCAATACTGCGAAGACGTGCTATCATGGCCACGCCCTGTGCATCCAAAGACATAAACAGCGCAGATGGACACTCAATAATTAAGTCACCTGCTTCAAGATGGTGAGTCAACAGCACATCGTCTAAAAACTCAATAAATTCTTCATGCAGCATTTCTGGACCAAAAACATTGACGCTCAACGCCATTTTGATCCCTTCCATTTTCAGCGCCATCGCAATCTCCGCAGCTCGCTCTATCACGAACTGAGCAACAGGCAAGGCTAACCCTGCAATGCGAATATCATCAATGAACTTACCGGCAGCTAAAATCCCCTGCTTTGGATGCTGCCAACGCAGCAATAACTCTAAGAACTCAATACCATTATCGCTATGACGAATGACTGGTTGAAAATATAGCTCGAGCTGATCTCTAAAGTCGTGATGAGTAAGCTCAGCCAAACGTGCTTGCTGCTCTTGTTTCGCAGTTCGCATGCTATTTTGATATTCAGTCACGACCTTATTAGGCTCTGAATCGAGCGCTAAAAATGCACACGTGATGGCATTATCAAAATCACTGACTTTATCAGCGAAAGAGACATAACTGGCCTTGGCTTTTATTTCTATGGTGCAATGACCTACGTTAAACGGCTTTAACGTAGTTTGCACTATGGCACCTATAACTTGTTCATGAAGATGTTGTTGATGGGCTAAGGAGCATAAGAACACAAAGTTTAATCCTCCTAAGTGCGCAAGCTTAGCGCATTCATCCCCTTGTTCAATATTTACAATGTCCTCGTTTTGCAATTGCTGCTTAATTCGGTTCGCTGATTGCGCAAGTAATAAATCGCCGTACTCTCGACCTAAATGAAAATTCACCTGTTCAAACCCTTCGAGGCGGATCATCACTAATACCATAGGAGAAGCATCTTGCTCTGTGTGAGCATAATAAGCATCTCTCAACGCACTTCTAGGGGGTAAACCTAGAACATCTTGCTTTCTTATTTCGCCCTGCTCTGGTAAATCTGAGGCGCTATTATTACTTGGTTTTAAAGAGAACTCATAAAGCTGTGAAATATAAATCAAGAGTAAAGGCAGTAACGTTAACTGAATTGGCCAGTACCAAACTATCGCTCCCCCTAATAACAGTAAATATGCTGCTGCCGCGAGAAACGACATCAAAAGTAAAGGTTTTGAACCAAGTTTAAGTGCTAGGTAGAGGTGGCCGAATAACACCAGAGAGATTGCATACGTTGCCCACATATTGGGAAGCAATGCGGTGAAAGCCACCAGCATAGTAACAACATGAAGAGCGCGACTTGATTGCGAATGGGTAAGGATAATTAAAGCGATACTGCCCATTAACACTAACCCACCTAAAAACGCGGTTAGTAGTGCCAGCTCCCCCTGTTGCAATCCATTGAATACAGGAAAGCTGGTCAATGTACCTAGTAAGGTCATCACCAACTTTCACCTATAAATTAAATACTTCTTATTGGATCAGTTTACCTGAGATCCACAAATTTGATAGCTCATTTACACCAAATTGATAACTTAATTGCGCTGGAGTTGCAATATCCCATAGGGCTAAATCGGCTCGCATGCCCACTTTAAGCATGCCTCGATCTGCCAGTCCAAGTGCTTTCGCAGCATTTACCGTTACCCCTTGCAAAGTCTCTTCTGGTGTTAATCTAAATAGAGTACAGCCCATATTCAGCATCAAACGTAATGAACACAACGGTGCAGTGCCTGGGTTAAAGTCACTGGCGATAGCCATCGGGACTTTATATTGACGAAGTAACTCAATCGGTGGCATTTGTGTTTCTCTCAGGAAATAAAAAGCACCAGGTAATAACACCGCAACCGTACCTGCATCAGCCATCGCTTTTACACCTGCTTCATCGAGATACTCAATATGATCTGCCGACAGACCTTTAAACTCAGCAACTAATTCAGTACCGTGCTGATTTGATAATTGTTCAGCATGGCATTTTACTGGTAAGCCTAGTTGACGTGCTTTCTCAAATACCCGCTTTGTCTGCGCATAACTGAATCCAACATTTTCACAGAATACATCCACCGCATCTGCCAAATTAAGCTCAGCCACTTTTGGCAACATGACATCGCATACTAAATCGATATATGCATCTGAGTCATGTTTAAACTCAGGCGGTAATGCATGTGCGCCCAAAAATGTACTTTGAATATCAACAGGGTGGTTGTCATTTAAGACTTTATTCACTTCAAGTAATTTAATCTCAGTGTTTAAATCTAAGCCATACCCCGACTTACTCTCAACCGTCGTTACGCCTTCGCTCAATAAGCTATTTAAACGATTTTTACCTGCTACGAACAAGGTTTCTTCGTCTGCTTCTCGAGTGGCACGTACAGTACTAGCAATACCACCGCCTTGCTGAGCTATCTCTTGGTAAGAAACACCATTTAAACGCTGTTCAAACTCGCCGGCTCGGTTTCCTGCAAAAAGAATATGCGTATGACAATCAATTAGGCCTGGCGTTAACCACTGTCCTTTTGCGTTAATCACAGGTATCGCTAGAGCATCGAACTCAGGCAAGTCACTTTGCTTACCTATCCAAGCGATTTTATCGTCTTTGATTATTAACGCGCCTTGCTCTATTGCACCATATGGAGCATCTACATTGCTATCCATGGTTGCCAGATTAACATCGGTTATCACTAAATCTGCTTCAAACATCACAGCCTCATTTGAGTTTGTTTAATTGCCTATAAGCCTATCACGCAAACTTGTATATACAAGAAATCTGTGCCATTTTTAATGGCATATACTCTCTATTTAATTATCTAGTATGGCCAACGAACCTAAATTTGCATTGATAAAACAGCATATCACCGACCAAATTAGTGCTGGTATTTGGAAAGAAGACCAACGTGTTCCCTCTGAAAATGAACTTGCTGAGCGATTTAGTGTAAG
Organism: Pseudoalteromonas sp. AWM4_233; assembly: GCF_056158285.1. NCBI lineage: Bacteria > Pseudomonadati > Pseudomonadota > Gammaproteobacteria > Alteromonadales > Pseudoalteromonadaceae > Pseudoalteromonas > Pseudoalteromonas sp. AWM4_233. Next base: position 3,389,825 of record NZ_JBSWSZ010000001.1, read on the forward strand.
CCGTATGACCGCCAGACGCGCTTTGAGTGAATTGACAGACAGTGGAGTATTAACGCGAAGTCAAGGTTTAGGTACATTTGTAGCCAGCCTCAAGTCACAGTCTTCTATGTTAGAGATTAAAAATATCGCCGATGAAGTAAAAGAGAGAAATGGTGAGTACAGTGCTGAGGTCGTCGCTCTAGAAGAAATCGCCGCCATGGCGCCTATCGCTATCGCACTCGGTGTTGATATAGACAGCAAAGTATATCGCAGCGTGATTGTTCACCACGAGAATGGCCAAGCTCTCCAAGCTGAAGAGCGTTTTGTAACCCCAGCACTTGCACCTGATTATCTGGCACAAGACTTTACTATCGTCACACCACATGAATACCTTTCGGCAGTGGCGCCGCTGACTGAAGCAAAACACACCATTGAAGCCATTATGCCAAGCCAAGATGTTTGTCAGTGGCTTGGTTTATATAACGAAGAGCCTTGCTTACAAATGATCAGAAGAACATGGAGTGCTAATGGTATTGTCAGCTTTACCCGGCTCATTTCTCCAGGCAGCAAATATCGTTTAGGCGGTCATCTCACCTTTAAGAAAAAAGTAAAATAACGCACAGTTAAATCTCAGCCTGATAGCAAAAGCCCAGTGCTTCAATGGCTAAACCATCTATCACTCTTGCACTGGCGATGTCACTTGCAAATGAAGGGGGCTGTGTGCCTAACTTAGCGCATCTTTGCTGGTAATAATCTTGACGAGTTGGGTGGCTAGGGTGACAAACATTATAAACAGCATTAGCTCCCGCCCAGTTGAGTATTACCGTCTCAATGGCGGCAACGACATCGGCTTGGTGCACCATGTTTACAACAGCTTGACTGCTACTTTTAAGTGTTTTACCCGCTACAAATTGCCCTGGTTCTCGATTTGGCCCAACGAGCCCCGCCAAACGTAAAACCTTTCCCTTGGCATCAAATACTTTTTGCTCTGCTGCAAGCAAAATCTTCTTACGCGTGGTTTCAGTGTCTAATTCACCACTTTCGGTATAGGTACCATCTTGCTCTGAATACACACCTGTACTTGAGCATAACAAAAACCCTTTACACGCTAATTCATCAGAAAGCCTTAACGCAGCAGATAAAGTTTCAAGATAATTGCTGTCAGCATGACGTGCTCTCGGAGGAATAGCGCACACCCAATAAGCGTCTTTTAAATCCACAGAATGAATTAACTTGTCTTCTTGCAATGTAAACTGTCGAATGATTACACTACTGGAGTTTGAGCTACGACTGGTACCCTGTACTTGCCAATTTACCTCTGTGGCTCTCTCGATTAACGCACTTCCCAGCCAACCAGCCCCCAAAACAACTAGCTTCATCTCATACCTCTGTATTAATTTCAAACCGCAAAGTACTATTATAGGAACAATATAACGTCAATCTTATGTTAACTGTGGTCAAAGCGACTCAGATATGCTTTGATTAAGAGTAGTGCGGTTACCAATAAAAAGAATATATCATGCTTAACAACTTATCCCTCAGGAGAAAAATACTCCTACTGATCGGTGGTACAATTTCTGTACTGCTTATTATCGCCTCCAGCTACTTTGTAAATCACCTGGCAACGATTTCTCGCGACAGTGTTGAACGTGAAGCGCAAAGCTACATTTATGCCGAAAAACTGTCGATGGAATCGTTTTTTGCACAATACGGTGAACTAGTCAGCACCTTTGCACAAAGCGCTCATGTTGTAGACTTTTTTGAGCAATATACCGAGCGCGAAGCTGAGCTATCAAGCCAACCGGGTTATGACCTAGTCAATCGAGATTTTGATAGGCTCACGACAAATAATGATAATGTGTTGTCAACTTTCTTTGCGTCTGCTATTACAGGTGAGTACTTCAAAGAAAACGAACGTACTTCTCACTTCTCTGATGGTCGTCCATATTTTGCTTATAAGCGTGGATGGTGGCCAGAGGCAATGGCGATTGGTAAATTGCATGTGAGCCCGGTTTCAGTCGATGCAAACACAGGCGACGTATCTGCCGTGATCAAGCTACCTGTCTACAATTCATCGCGTAAGTTATTGGGGATCGCAGGTATTGATTTGCAAATGGAACAAATCAACCAGTTGGTTGAGCAGATCCGCTTTCAAGGCCAAGGGTACGGCTTCCTGCTAGATAACAATTTAAACGTTGTTCATTTATCAAAACAAACAGGCCACAAGCTGTCTATTACCGATGAAGGTCCGAATGGAAAAGAAGGCCTAGACGGGCTAGAAAAACAGTTTTCAGATACCAGAGGCTTCCGAGCATTAAACTCTGAAATTAAAAATAATGAATCAGGCACATCAGTTGTTACCTTCAAAGGCCAAGACTATTACGTGGTGTATAACAGCGTAAAACTCGATGAACCATTACTCGATTGGCATGTGGGTGTCATGATCCCAGTATCATTTATAGAAGAGCCAGTAAATGAAGCCGTCATGAGTACCGTGATCGCCTTCCTAGTGATTATCAGCATTGTGGTTCTTATGATCTTATGGGCGACACAGATGATCACTAAACCGATAGTGTCTCTTGCCGACACTATGCGTGACATTGCGTCAGGTGAAGGCGACTTAACGCGTCGGATCAATATTGAAAGCAATGATGAAGTTGGTCAGCTTGCTTCCCATATGAACACTTTTATTGAAAAGCTGCGTGCAATGATGCAAACCACAGCGCAACAAGCCTCTCAGCTAGGTCATGCCTCTGAACAATTAAGCTCTGTGTCTGCCAGTACCAATAGTGAAATCCAACAAGAGAAAGAACAAGTTGACAGTGTCAGTGCTGCGGTAACAGAAATGGCTGCAACTGTGACTGAAATCTCACGCAATGCACAAGAAGCCAGTCACGCTGCTGAGCAAGTACAACGCATGACGAACGACGGCGCGACGCGTTCAAGCCAAGCACAAACAGTGATGACTGAATTGGCTAACCACATCGGTGAGGCTGCGAAAGTTGTTGCAGGTCTTGAAAAAGAAACTACTAACATTGGCGCGGTAATTGACGTGATCAATGGCATTGCCGAGCAAACTAATTTACTGGCACTAAACGCTGCGATTGAAGCGGCACGTGCTGGTGAACAAGGTCGAGGCTTCGCAGTAGTTGCTGATGAAGTGCGCTCGCTGGCGAGTAGAACGCAAGAATCAACAGACGATATTCGCAATATGATCACGCGACTACAACAAATTGCACAGCAAGCATCAACTATGATGCAACAAGGCCAAGATCAGGCTGAGGGCTCTGTATCACAGACACAAGAAGTGCTCGATTCATTGCAAGAAATCGCCAGCTCTGTGGCAACGGTTCAAGATCAGAGCCATCAGATTGCAACCGCAACTGAGCAGCAGACCATTGTGGCTGAAGACATTAACACCAGCTTAAATGCAATTAATGACCTAGTTAACAGCACTGCTAATCACGCTCACACTTTGGCTGATGAGGCACATGATCTAAATGGATTGGCTAAATCACTTAATAGTACGGTAAACCAATTCAAGCTTTAACTATTCTGAGCAGGGCATGATTTATGCCCTGCTTTGCTACAGATCAAAACCGACCTTCACTTCTCGTCATACACTACACACTCTAATCTAATAGATGAGTGCGTATCGTGATTAATTTACCAACTTGGGATGAGTCCCTAATCAAAAAATATAATGTGTCTGGGCCAAGATATACTTCTTATCCAACTGCATTATCATTAGAGAGCGGTTATCAACAGACTGATTTACATACCGCAGTGAAGCAGTCAAAAAATCAGGCTTTATCGCTCTATATTCATATCCCATTTTGCCACCAGCTTTGTTACTACTGTGGTTGCAATAAAATCGTGACACGCCATCAGTCAAAAGCTGACGTCTATTTAGATCATCTAGAAAAAGAAGTACAGGCGCAGTCCTCTGTGTTTGCGCATTACCGTGTTGAGCAATTGCATTTAGGTGGCGGTACGCCAACGTTTTTAACTGCCGAGCAAATGACACGCCTGATTGATATTGTAGAAGCACACTTCAACTTCACTGAAGACGCGCAACGCGGTATTGAAATCGACCCGCGCTCTATTGCTGACGACATGTTAGTCACCTTGAAAAACTTGGGATTCAACCGAGTTTCGTTTGGTATTCAAGATTTCAATGATGAAGTACAAGCTGCGGTAAACCGTCCGCAATGTGTCGAAGAAGTTTTAGCACTGGTAAAGCAAGCAAGAGCACTCGGGTTTAAATCCGTCAATACAGATATGATCTACGGCTTACCTCACCAAACCCCAGAAAGTTTTAAGCAAAGCATTGAGCAACTGATAGCGCTGAGCCCAGACAGAGTGTCGGTGTTCAACTACGCTCACCTCCCTGATAGATTTGCCGCGCAACGCAAACTAAAAGAAGCGGACATGCCAAGTCCGCAGCAAAAGCTTGAGATCTTCAAAAATACGCTACAGCAAATGACTGAGGCAGGTTATCAGTTTATCGGTATGGACCACTTTGCTAAAAAAGACGACGAGCTTGCTGTTGCGCAAAGAAATGGAGAGCTTCATCGTAACTTCCAAGGCTATACAACACATGGTAATTGCGACTTATTAGGCCTAGGAGTGTCGTCTATTTCACAGATTGGTAATGCGATTTTGCAAAACCAAAAAGAGCTCAAAACCTATTACTCAGACATTAACGAGATTGGCTGTGCGACCCATAAAGGGATGCGCCTAAATAATGACGATGAGCTCAGAGCCGATGTTATCAAACAACTGATATGTCATTTTGAATTAGACATAAAGGCGATTGAGGCTAAATATAATATCGACTTTATCGATTACTTCAGCGAAGCCCTAGAAGCACTCAAACCACTGGCAGAAGATGAGCTCGTGACATTATCAGCGCAGCGTATTGAAGTCACCAGCAAAGGCAATTTATTCATTCGTATTATCTGTATGTGCTTTGACGCGTATTTACAACAGCAGATTAAAAATACGCGATTCTCACGCGTTATTTAAGCACTGCTCATCTAATAAATACGTACAAAAAAGGTTGGCTAAGCCATCCTTTTTACTTTCTAAGTCAGATATTAGGCTAAAGCCGGTAAATATACTTCAGCACTTAAGCCGCCTTCTTGACGATTACGAAGCTTCACCGTACCGCCATGTGTCGCGACAATGCGTTTTATAATTGCCAAACCCAAACCACTGCCTTCACTGCCCCGAGCTTGGTCACCTTGCTTAAAAGGCTCAAAGACACTTTCCAATTCAGCTTCAGGAATACCCGGTCCACGGTCTTTCACAGTGACAATCACCATTTTCTTACGCGGGTTGTATGCAGTGCTGACATCAATGGCCTCATCGGAATAACGAATGGCATTTTCTATCATATTGGTAACAACACGTTTTAACGCAACCGTATTCATGATCACTTTTGGTAAGCTATCAGCAGCTGTTAAGTTAATTTCACGCTGATGTTGCTGCTCAGCATGCACAACCTCAGACACTAGACTATTCACATCATCAGGGTGCATTTCCCCGCTGTTGTGGTGACGAAGATACTCAATAAACTGATCAATAATGGCATTCATATCTTCAATGTCATCAATGATCCCTTCTTTTAAGTAGTCTTCTTCGTCTGACATCATTTCGGTAGCTAAACGAATACGGGTCAGTGGTGTGCGCAAGTCATGAGAAACACCGGCCATCAAGAGTCGTCGGTCATTCTCGAGCTCAGCGATTCCTTTCGACATCTTGTTAAATGCTTGTGTTACTTCAACAACTTCCGTTGATCCTCGCTCCACGAGTCGAGTAGAAAAATCTCCCACACCGACTCGACCGGCTGCTGTTTGTAATGCTTTTAGTGGGCGGTTAAGATGCCTTGCAAACCACCAGCCCCCCAATACACTCAAAAAGCCAATACTCGACAGGTAGAAAATCAAAAACTCCATTTTTGTTTCACTAAAGCCTGTCAGCGGTACCCTCACCCAATAGCCTGGTGCTTGCGGCGCTTCTACCCAATAGACCACGGGGTCGCCTTGGCTGATCCGCACTCTTGCAGAACCATTTAACTGCTCAGACATACTCTTAGACAACAAACTATATTCTTTGGCCTTGTCTAAACCATTCATATACGCTTGTCTTTGGGTCATTACTTCAATACCCGTGATTTCAAAGAATTTATCTGAGGTCGCTTTGTTTATTTCGACCCCTTCTTCCCAATCAATGAATACTGTTTTGACTTGCTTAGCCAACATCAAATTCACTTGCTCGAAGGTTGGCTTAAACACATACAGTGTCACTGTAATATAAGAAACGATTTGGTTGATAAGCAATAAAGCACCAACAAAGAAAACCGTTTGCCCAAAAGCGCTACGTGGAAAAAAGCTCATAAACGAAACTACTTTTCACCGTCTGGCACAAACACATAACCTAGACCCCAAACAGTTTGGATGTATCTAGGGTTCGCTGCATCTTCTTCAATCATACGGCGTAAACGTGATACCTGAACGTCGATACTACGCTCAAGGGCACTATAATCACGGCCACGTGCAAGATTCATTAATTTGTCACGACTCAATGGCTCTCTTGGGTGCTTCACTAAAGCCTTCAATACCGCAAATTCACCACTGGTTAGTGAGATAACCTCATCACCCTTTTGCATTTCACGGGTCGCCAAGTTCAGTTTAAAGATACCAAACTCTACTTCATTTTCTTCGGCAGCAGGCGCACCTGGTACTTCTTTGGCGCGACGACGTAAAATAGCCTTAATACGCGCCAATAACTCTCTTGGGTTGAATGGTTTCGGGATGTAATCATCAGCCCCTAACTCTAGACCTATAATACGGTCAACTTCATCACCCTTGGCTGTTAGCATGACGATTGGGATCTCGTTCTCTTTTTGACGTAAGCGGCGACAAATAGACAAGCCGTCTTCGCCAGGAAGCATTAAATCTAACACCATTAAATGAAAGTTTTCGCGCTCAAGTAAGCGATCCATTTGCTCACTGTTAGCCGCAGCACGAACAATAAAACCTTGCTCGACGAGATAACGCTCCAACAAACTGCGTAAACGCATATCATCGTCGACAACTAATACCTTGGTAGTTTCATTTCCCATGATTGATTTCTTCTTTTTATCCAATATCTTTGCTTAATATAATTGAAAATGTCATTTCTCGACACCATTACTATGAAGAGTTTTGTTACCGAACATTACAATTTTTTAATATTTTGCTAGCTCGACACCCAGATGATTTTTTATTACCGTGTCAGGTGAGTAAAGATAACCCTAATTAGCGAATGAAAACTAACTTAATTACCCCTGAGGGTTATAACCAACTGCAAAAAGAGCATGACCACCTCTGGTATGAAAAACGCCCTGAAATAACCAAAATTGTGAATTGGGCAGCCAGCTTAGGTGATCGCTCTGAAAATGCTGATTATACCTTTAATAAGCGCTTATTGCGGCAAATAGACCGCAGAGTACGCTATTTAAGAAAACGTTTGCCCGATTTAAAGATTGTTCAATATGACCCTCAACAAGCCGGCAAAGTCTACTTTGGCGCTTGGGTTGAAATTGAAAATGAACAAGAAGAAATAAAACGTTTCAGAATTGTCGGTCCAGATGAAATTTATGACCGAAAAGACTATATTTCTATAGACGCACCAATGGCACGAGCACTATTAGGTAAGGAAGTCGACGACGAGTTTGTCGTGCGCACACCAGAGGGAGAAAAGCTCTGGTATGTAAATACTATCGAATACCTTAAATAAGCTTCTTATTCATAGACGCTATGCTATGATCGCCCACATAAAATACGCTTAGACAGCACGTATACATCTGAATTTATAAGGATTTTGCATGAGCAACATCTCTGCACGTTTGGCACAAGAGCTAAATGCAAAAGAACAGCAAATTATTGCTGCCACTGCACTTCTTGATGAAGGTGCCACAGTTCCATTTATTGCTCGTTACCGTAAAGAAGTAACCGGCGGTCTAGACGACACACAATTACGTCTTCTAGAACAACGACTTGGTTATTTAAGAGAACTAGAAGACAGAAGACGCTTCATTCTTGATACCATTTCAGAGCAAGGTAAGTTAAGTGATGCCCTTGCCGCTGATATCAACAGCGCGCAGAGTAAAACCGAGTTAGAAGATTTATATCTACCCTACAAGCCTAAGCGCCGTACTAAAGGTCAAATTGCCATTGAAGCAGGTTTAGAGCCACTTGCAGATGCCCTTTATAAGGATGCTGCCTTAGACCCTGAAAGCCATGCAGCTCAATTCGTAAATGCTGAAAAAGGCATTGAAGATGACAAAGCGGCACTAGACGGTGCTAAATTTATTTTAATTGAACGCTTCGCCGAAGACGCTAAGTTACTGGCAAAGCTAAGAAAACAAATCGACACACAGGGTGTAATCGAAGCCAAAGTAATCAAAGGGCAAGAAGACGCTGGTGCTAAATACCGCGACTACTTTGAGCATTCTGAGAAGCTCACAAAAGTCCCTTCGCATCGTGCATTAGCTATGCTGCGTGCCCGCAACGAAGGCATATTACAGTTAAACATTAACCCTGAACCAAGCAGCGAAAACCCAGCACAATATTGTGCACAAATCATCGCTGATCATTACCAATTAAATGTAAGTTCAGCAACAGCAAGTGCTTGGTTAATGTCAGTGGTTCAATGGGCTTGGAGAGTAAAACTATCTCTGCACCTAGAAAATGAGTTTTTAGGCACCATGCGTGAAAAAGCAGAGGCACAAGCCATTGATGTATTTGCCAAGAACTTAAAGGACCTATTGATGGCAGCCCCAGCTGGTCCTCGTGTCACTATGGGTATCGATCCAGGCCTGCGTACGGGCTGTAAAGTGGCTGTGGTTGATGCAACAGGTAAGCTGTTAACCACAAATACTATCTTCCCACATGCACCACAGAATCACTGGGACAAGTCAGTTCGTACTTTAGAGCAATTATGTCGTCAGCATAAAGTAGAGCTAATCGCCATTGGCAACGGTACAGCTTCTCGTGAGACAGATAAACTTGCAGCTGAACTATTAGCTAACAACAAAGAGCTCAACATGAGCAAAATCATGGTCAGTGAAGCAGGTGCATCTGTTTATTCTGCTTCTGAGTTTGCCGCGAATGAATTCCCAAATTTAGACGTATCGTTACGTGGTGCAGTTTCAATTGCTCGCCGATTACAAGACCCGCTTGCAGAGCTGGTAAAAATTGAGCCTAAATCAATTGGTGTAGGCCAATACCAACACGATGTTTCTCAAAGTCAACTAGGTCAGTCACTTATCTCTGTGGTTGAAGATTGTGTAAACTCGGTGGGCGTTGATGTCAATACCGCTTCGGTACCACTACTTACCCGCGTTTCTGGCCTAAACAAAACACTGGCTAGCAATATTGTGCAGTTTAGAGATGAGAACGGTTCATTTAACAACCGTACACAGTTGAAAAAGGTCGCGCGCTTAGGGCCAAAAGCATTTGAACAAGCAGCCGGTTTCTTACGCATTGTAAACGGTGCTGATCCACTTGATAGCTCAGCGGTTCACCCTGAAGCATACCCTGTGGTTAAACAGATCTGTACTGAAAAAAATATCGAAGTGAGCGACCTGATCGGTAACAGCGAAGTTTTAAAACAACTCGAGCCTGCTCTATTCACGAATGACAAATTTGGTTTACCAACGGTCACTGACATCATTTCTGAACTAGATAAGCCAGGGCGTGACCCTCGACCTGAATTTAAAACGGCAGCCTTCAAAGCCGGTGTCGAAACCATTCAAGATCTAAAAGTCGGAATGATTTTAGAAGGCGTCGTATCAAATGTGGCTAACTTTGGCGCCTTTGTTGATGTAGGTGTTCACCAAGATGGTCTAGTACATATTTCTGCGATCACCAATAAGTTTATTTCTGATCCGCGCGAAGTCGTAAAAGCGGGCGATATCGTAAAAGTGAAAGTGTTAGAAGTCGATGTGGCTAGAAAACGCATTAGCTTTACAATGCGTCTAGATGATGACGTGCAGCAAGCTGCGCCTCAGGGTAAGTCTACTTCGAGTAAACCTTCGCAAAGTAAACCTAATAACAAGCAAACCAAAGGACAGCGCCCTAAAAAAGATGCTGGAAATGCTGCAATGGGCAATGCCTTTGCAGAAGCTTTTGCTAAACTGAAAAAATAATATCAGTGCCCGTCATAATTAATCAAAATGGTTGATATTGAACCAATAAAAAAGCCGCTCCAAGCGGCTTTTTTAATATATTAAACTGACACAGATAAATTGCTATTGGTGTTGGGCACAGCAACGTGCTGATAAAAATCACTGATCCGCAATGCTCTAGCCTGAATTTCAGGATCAGGTTCTATAGGTAAAGCAACTGAATAGGGGTCGCCTTCACTTTGCAATGAAGCTCGCTCTAAAGTTTGAATGTCATTATCAGAGCTATCTTCTTCACTTAATCTACGTGTTTCATATGTCCCCACTGAACCACTTTCAGATTCAGCTTGCTCGTCACCACTAATCACTTGCTGAGCCAAATCAGCTTGTGCAGACGCCATTTTTTGAGTTGCATCAGCCGCTATTGCTCTATCTGCACCTGACGGTTCTGCCGGTGCCAGTGCAGCAGCACGCACCGTTTGCATTTTGTCTATGGTTGCTTTTGGATCGTTGGGTACCTCAGCAACATCAATCATTACCTGACCACCAACAGCATAGTTGTTACCGTCTGGTCCTCGCTGATATTCATAAGTTGGAGAGCCTGCATATTGCCCACCGACACGCGCATGCGCCTGCTCATGCAAACGCACCTCTCTGTCTCGAGTTTTTAACTCTTCAATTTGCTGCTGCTCAGCTTCTTGGTTTTGTTGTTCTTGTTCTGAAGTTTCTTCTTGCGAACTACCTTTACTCTGTTGCTCGCGTTGCTCATCATCTTCAGCAATAACCTTATTTTGCTGTAACTGACCAGTACTGTCGTAAGTACCGCTATCATCGTTAAGATGAGAACGTGATTTCTCACCATCGTTCAGCGCTTTATTTTCGGTATGACTTGCATTAGATGGGGCTGGTTTAGGTATTACTTCGCGCAGCTGATTATCACGCCTAGCTGTTTCTGTGTAGACGTTGGATGTATTTAAGTTAATCGCCGGCTGCGGCGTTGCAATATTCATAACATTTAAACTGATATATCTATCAAAGTACCTAGCACTTCATCTGCGGTGCGGATCGACTGAGTGTTTGCTTTGGCGTTAAACTCTTCGACTTTAAGATTAACTAAGGCTTCATCAACTTTTGCTGGTTGAGATACAGGCGCAGTGACAGCTTCGTCAGGACTAGCACCTTGCAACTGACGTTGTTGTGCAAGCTGAGATTCATCTTGCTCCGACGCAGTTGCGCGATTTATCTCTGCCGTGGCACGTTCAATACCTTGACTGGCACGGTTGTAACCGTCTATACCATTATTCAGCACGTCACCAATAGGCATAATAAGCACCTTCGCAAAAATCTAAATATGTTTAATTATTGCGCAAACATGGTACAAAATAAAGTTTTCGGCAGTAAAAAGCGGCAATTTTTTGCCGCTTTTTATTAAAGTACTGATTTTAGGAAATTTAAACTTTCAGCTCGATGTGAAATAAAAGGCGCATGTGACGCTTTTGATAAAACCTCTGCTTGGAAGTTAACGTTTAAGGCCTTCATTTTAGCAATGCTTCGTCTTGGCACTAAAGAGTCTAACTTCCCAAATAAGCCATATATTGGCTGTTCGAGCGTGCTAAAAACCTTCCGATAATCATCATTTAAAAGAATATCGAGCCCAGAACTCAACGCTTCGGAGTTTGCCTCTGGCGCTTCTAATAACCAAGCTCTTAATTGTTTAACATCTTGCTTAGCGTGTTCTGACCCCATAGCTTGTATCGCTAAAAAACGTTCTATAGTCTTTGCACTATTCTCAAGCAATTGCGCTTTAAAGTTTTCTAGCACCTCTACCTTAATACCTGACCAACTATCTGATTCAGCAAAAAACGGCGTTGAGGCAATTAGCACTACTTTGTTTACCTTTTGTGGATAGTACTTTGCAATATGAAGCGCAACCAAGCCACCAAGTGACCAACCAACTAAGGTTGAATTATCAGCTAGTTGTTCCGCAATAAGCGCTGCAGCGGAGGCAAGAGAATAAGGTTGTTCAGGCATTTGAGCATGACCAAAACCCGGTAAGTCTAAACTTTTTACCTGCCCTTCAACAACGCCTTGTAACTCTTGCTCTAATAACTGCCAAACCTGTCGGTTCATACCCCAACCATGAAGCAACACGATTTCTTTTTGCATTATTTCTACTCTAAACCAAACTTAGCCGTATGATACTGATACCAAGGATGAACACAATGTCACTATTGAAGAATTTAGCAGAGGTCTTATTTCCAAGTCACTGTCATATGTGCCAGAACCCACTTTCAAGTAACGAGGGGATCTGTCAATTTTGCCTCTCAGATTTTTCTTTTATCTCATTAGAGCAGCCAAACTTATTATTCCAGCCTGACATAGCACGCATGTTTGACTTGCCTCATTGTCATGGATTACTGGCATGTGCGTGGTATCAAGGCGCAATGAAACAATGGCTAAGTGAATTTAAGTTTACCAAACAGAGCCATTATCAAGCGGCTATCAATGCAGTTATTGCGACTCAACTTGATCACTTTGAAAGTACATCTACTTTCTCACCAGATGTATATATTATTTTGCCGCTTCATAAAAACCGTTTAATCGACCGTGGATTTAACCAAGTTGCACAAACCTGGTTGAGCCATTTTCCACCTACAAAAATAAGCACCGAAGCTTTAACACGTATCAATGCAACAAAAGCGCAAAGTGGTTTGAGCCTCAAACAACGCAAGCAAAATGTAAAACGCGCATTTGAAGTGAAGCAAAATCTACAAGGGAAGAAAGTGGCGATCATCGATGATGTGATCACCACAGGTTCGACTATCAACGCTGCAGCAAAAGCATGTTACGCAGCAGGCGCTGAAGAGATATGGGCTTATGCCACAGCATTAACGCCCTTGCACAGCCAAAGTGTGACCAAAAAATAATGTGTTCGTTAGTAAGCGACTACTGCCTTTCCAGAAGCCCCTAAACAGAGGGTTATCTATCATACCAACCACACTGCCCTGACCATAACGATGACCTATCAATGCTGCCGTGTTTGCAATTTGAGTGACATTTTCTGTCGCAGCATATCCTGCCAATAAAGGTTTTGACTGATATTGGCTAACCGTTAGAAATGGCTTCTCGGGCATCTCAAACAGCTGTGTGCTATTTTTAAATAACGGCAGCAATTCACGCTCATAACCAAAACTGAGTGGGTGTGTTAAATCAAGTTTTGACGCAAAAATGGCACCAGCAATACGCTGCTTACCTGATAAAACTTCTCTATCGCCATAACTTAAATCAGCAGTATCAAACTGCTCTGCCACTTGTTTAGGCGAGATCAATTGTGCGCTTAAAAGTTGATTATCAACTAACCATTTAGCACCGCCTTTGTGGCCCCAGACCACTCCGCCTTTACTCACCCATGCAGCAATTTTAGTTTTGGCTTTTTCCGCCATACGACGATAACTGCCATGGGCTAAGATAATGTGTGTGTATTTAGAAAGATCGGCACGGTGCAATCTATCTTGTTCAATGAGAGTGGGTGCAATACCTAACTGTGTATCTAAATGATACCAAACTTCGCCCACTTCATACTGACTGCTGCCCGCCCCTCCTATCAGCAAGACCTTCGGAGCTTTAATTGGTCTTAACTGACGAGAGCCTAGATCAACGCCTTCGCTGGTTAAGCCACTTTGGATTGCATAAATTTGTACGCCATAGTCAGCTTGTGCTCGTTGCATGATGGCTACAATGTCAGATTGCTTTTGCACACCTGAAGCGACAACAATACTACCCGCTTTGAATTCTCGGTTTCCCAGTCCCGTTTTTGCTTTAAAACCTTTAAGTGCAACACGTGCATCGACCCCTTGCTGTAAAAGTGTATTTAATAGCTTAGGGGCAGCGCTTGGCTGCCAATCAAATGCATAAGCATAACTCTCTTTTACTGCCGGAAAGTTTACATCTTCTGACTGCCAAGTTTGCTTAGATACATCTAGCCCCCAGCGACTAGATACTTGACCAAACTTTAAGTTGTAAGCATGTGCTAATGTCCAACCAGATACATCATAAAACGTATTGTCTTGAAAGTTTGTTTGCTCAGAAAAAAGGGCTTTAATTAAACGGAATTGAGCTTGTTTCAGTGGAATATACACATCACCCTGCATGAAGCTTTTATCAGAGGCTTTGATGGCTTTACTTAAACCATACGCTTTAATTTGATGCTGTGACAGCACAGACATAAACTCATTGAAACGTTGTGGGTCTTCCCCTTTAGCAACGACATAACCCATAAACTTCTCTTTATCAGCCAAAGTTTCGGCTTGATGGTAGAAGTTATTCTTGTAGTCAATTAATTGCTGCTTGTTTGCCATCGCACCTGCAAAAGTAGACAAGCTAGTTGTAACTTGGTTTTTAATGCTTTGTGCAAATGTCAGTTGCCCATTAATGGTCTCTTGGACATGGCCTCGACTACTTGCCTGTTCAAAGAGAATACCCACCGAGCCATTTATATCAGGGTATGTTGAGCCTTTTCCGTAGTAAAAGTCATCAAAGCTTTCTTGTGTAAAATAAAGCTGATTTTGCGCATCTAAAGCTTGCGCATGAAAATCTGCAAGCGCTGTTGTTAACTGGGTATTTTTCTTAGGCGTAAGTGGGTGAGTTCGCGTCGGGATCCCCGGCTGGAAGAAATACGTGCTGTTAGGGCCCATTTCATGAAAGTCCGTTAAGACATGTGGCTGCCACTTATGAAATGCGGTAATTCGAGCACGTGATTCAGGATGCTGTAGTAACAGCCAATCTCGGTTCAAATCGAACATGTAATGGTTTGTACGACCTGAAGGCCACTGCTCAACATGCTCACGGTGTTGAGGATCTGAAGATAAGGTTTGCCCTCTATTACTATTTGCCCATTGAGCGAAACGTGCCAAACCATCAGGGTTTAAGGCCGGGTCTAGTAACACCACAGAATTATTTAGCAGTTGCTCTACTGCTTCTCCCTGTGCTGCGGCTAAATAGTAAGCAACTAATAAGGCGGCATTACTGCCAGATGATTCGTTACCATGTACGCTATACCCCATCCAAATGAAAGCGGGTAAATCTTTCGCTGGCTGCTTTGCAAAAACTTGTGCGCGATGCTGCTCACGAAGTTGATCTAACTGAGCAATATTCTCTGGGTTACTAAACTTTAGTAGCAGTAGCGGTCGCTGCTCATGACTAAAACCTATGGTTTCAATACTCACTCTAGGGCTTTTTTCGGCTAACACCTGCATATACTTAACCAATTGGTCATGACGCACATGCCACTGGCCGACTTGATAACCTAATACCTCTTCAGGCTTTGGAATAGCAGGATCAAACTGGACATTCTGTTGGAAGTAATAGGAAACCGGTTTTGCTATTGCACTACTTGAGAATAAGTAAATGCAGCAAAACAATGTGAGTGCGAGGAGCGTGCGCATACTAAAACCTTTTGCTTAAAATTGTAGCAAGTAAGCTAACAAGCCAAATCAGATAAGCCAAATTTTTACGTTCAACACTGGCGACAATGCCACCAGCGGAGTATCATAGCCATTAACCGAGTAATTTAGTCAAGTATAGTTCGATTATGATCACAATTTCTGAAACTGCACAAAGTCACTTTGCCAAGCTATTGGCTGATCAAACTGAAGGCACAAACATTCGTGTTTTCGTTGTAAACCCTGGTACTTCTCAAGCTGAATGTGGTGTGTCTTACTGTCCACCTGATGCTGTTGAAGAAACTGATATTCGCCTACCATTTAATGGTTTCGACGCGGTTGTTGATGAAGAAAGCGCACCATTTTTAGATGAAGCTGAAATCGACTTCGTAACTGACAAAATGGGCACTCAGTTAACACTCAAAGCGCCTAATGCCAAAGCTAAACGTCTTAAAGATGATGCTTCTTTAGCTGAGCGTGTTGAGCATATGCTAACGACTGAGGTAAACCCACAACTTGCCAATCATGGCGGCCAAGTAAGCCTAGTTGAAATTACAGCTGATGGTATCGCTGTGGTTCAATTTGGTGGTGGCTGTAATGGTTGCTCAATGATCGATGTAACGTTAAAAGAAGGCATCGAAAAAGAGATGGTTGCTAAGTTTGAAGAGATTACAGGGGTACGTGATATCACTGAGCACCAAGCAGGCGAGCACTCTTACTACTAATTATGTTGAAGCCCATAATTTACCGTCTAGGGCAACAACCTAAACTCAGCCTCAAACGCTTTTTTATCGGTTTGGGGCTGTTTGCTATTGCTGTTGCTTTTATCGCTTGGGGCTATTATTACCAAGCCTGGGTGCAAATAATTGGCCTGATCTTTCTCGCGCCAGCAATTTTCTTTGCGGGTTGGGGCTACTTAGGTATCTTTGCTAACCGTTTCTCACAAGTTATTGCAACAATAAACCCTGCCGTTGAATTTGACGATAGCGATAAGCCAAAGTAACGCCTCTCAATAACATAAAGCAACTCATAGCAAACCACAGACCATGGTTTTCATACTCCAATGTTAGCCAAATAGGCACCATAAACCCAAAAATGGCAGAAAAGAACATACTGTTTCGCATATCCTGAGCTCGGGTTAAGCCGACAAAAATCCCATCGAATATAAAACACCACATTGCCAATAAAGGTAGAAGAATGAGCCAGAATAGATAAGTTGTTGAGGCACTGATAACCTCTGGAATATTTGTTAAAAGCTTGACGATACTTAAACCAAACACAGCAAAGACTAAGCTATAAAGCAACGCGAACACAGCCCCCCAAAATAAACTTAAATTGACCCAAATTTTCACTTTTACTTCTGAGCCTTCTCCCTTGGCCTGACCTACTTTTGCTTCTGCAGCATACGCAATGCCATCTAAAGCAAAACTCACCAACATTAAAAAGTTTAATAAAACGGCATTGACCGCCAGTGTCGTTTCGCCCAATCGTGCGCCATAAAAAGTCATAAAACTAAAGCAAAGTTGCAATAACAGTGAACGAATAAAAATATCTCGATTTAGTGATAACAATGACAAAAACTGAGTTTTATTTGGCAGCAACCAACGCCAATTAACTTGGTGTTGTGCAAGTTGATTTTTAATTAATGCAATCGCGACTAGCAGCGCCGTGTAGTCCGCTATCACCGATGCCCAAGCAGCGCCTGCCACTTGCCACCCAAAACCAATCACAAACAGCACATCTAAAATAATGTTAGTGATATTTGTAAATAGTAGTAAGTAGAATGGTCCTTTCCCGTATTGCATACCCAACATAAGACCCAAAAGCACCAAGTTAGTCATCGCCGCAGGTGCACTAAATATTCGAATTTCAAAATAGCTTTGTGCCTGGGCAAAAACATCCGAGGAAGCATTTGATAAGGCTTTTATGCCATCTAATAACCAAGGAGACAGAAGGATTAATGAAATTGAAAAAGTCCAAGCAATAAGCAAACTCGCTAAAAGCTGCTGCTGTAATCTAGGCCAGTTTTTTGCTCCATAAGACTGTGCGAGCACGCCCGTGGCGCTCATCCTTAGAAAGCTCGCAAGCCAAAATAGCAAGGAAATACTGCCCGACCCTAATGCGATACCAGCCAGAAAGTGAGCTTCTGATAAGTGGCCAATCACCGCTGTATCAACTAACCCTAACAATGGCACAGATATATTTGATAAAATCATCGGACCCGCTAGCAATAGCAAACTTATATGGTGCGTTTTATGATTTTTAAATATCTTTTTCATTGTTTTGTTTTCGCTTTGTTATTGTTTTCAAACCCATCACTATCAGCTGTGATCTTACAGTATCACCACGTCAGCGAAAAGTTACCAGCGGTAACATCAGTGAGTGAAGAAACGTTTAAAACTCATTTAACCTTTCTTAAAGACAATGACTTTAATGTTATTCACTTGGATAAGTTACTCCAGCATACACAACAAGGGAAGGCACTGCCTGCCAAAACCGTGGCCATCACTTTTGATGATGGTTATGACAATAACATCGAGCAAGCGGCTCCCATTCTTGAAGCGTTTGGCTACCCATATACCATTTTTGTAAACCCTCAGCTTATCGATGAAAATAAATCGTATGTGATGACTTGGGACGAACTCAGAGCTTTAGCAAAACGCGGTGCATTAATTGCTAATCACAGCGCGAAGCATGATTACCTACATTTAAAACAAGACAGTGAAACCCAAGCGCAATGGTTGAAACGTGTCCGTGAAGATATCCTATTCTCAGAAAAGCGCATCAAAGAAGAAGTGGGTCATAATGTAAAGTTGCTCGCCTACCCCTATGGTGAGTTCAATAGACAACTACAAAACCTCGTTAAAGAACTCGGTTTCATTGGTATTGGGCAGCACTCTGGTGCGGTGTCAAAATTTACCGACTATACACGCGTCCCACGATACCCTGCATCAGGCTTTTACAGTAAATTAGACACCCTAAAAACCAAATTACACTCACTACCTTTTGCAATCTCAGAGCTTGCTTACACAGACTCTGTAACAACTAATCCAACACCCACTATTGAGATCGAGTTTGCCAGTAAAGATTTTTACAAATCTCAATTTGCATGTTTCGTTTCAGGTATTGGACGTGCTGATATTTCCTGGGAAAATGAGAAAAGGGTGTCGGTCACTTCACCTAAAGACATTAAAAAAGGCCGTACACGTTATAACTGTACAGCCCCTTCCATCAAACACTCCGGTCAGTTCTATTGGTTTTCACAGCCTTGGGTGCTGCAAACTAACGACTAGTAGACTTGAGCAGATGTGCTGCCACACTTTGTAGTGGTAGCACTTTTTGTGCAGCGTTCATATCTACAGCCGCTTTTGGCATCCCCCAAACAACACAGGTTTGCTCATCTTGTGCAGCGGTTTTTGCCCCCGCTTCTAACAAGTCCAGCATACCTCTTGCACCATCACTACCCATGCCTGTAAGCAACACAGCTGATACATGTTTAGCAAATGGTTTTAAGGAATCAAACAATACGTCCACTGCTGGTTTATGTCTATTGACGAGTGCGCCATCGTCTAAAACACAAACTTTATTTAACCCTTTGTTGACTACTTTTAAATGTTTATCTCCTGGCGCGATATAAACTCGGCCAAACTCAAGAATATCACCGTCTTCAGCTTCTTTGACATGCATTGCACAGGTTTTATCCATCCTCATTGCGAACGACGTGCTAAATACAGGAGGAATATGCTGGGTAATGACTATTGGGGGGGCATCTTTTGGCATTTGAACCAAAACTTCTTTAATCGCCTCGGTACCACCTGTTGAAGCGCCAATAGCAATAATCGAGTTCCGTTCGAAAGATTGCCCTGAGGGTAGTTGAGCTTTATGAACCGCAGCCTCAGAAGTGCGATATGGCCGCAAGCGTGCAGTTGCAGCTGTGCGAACTTTTTCTTGCACTGTTTCAGCATAATGTTGTAATTGCTCTGCTACATTAACTTTGGGCTTGGCAATAAAGTCAACGGCACCAATTTCGAGTGCCTCTAACGTAATAGGTGAGCCTTGTTGCGTTAAAGTTGAAATCATCACAACAGGCATAGGACGAAGACGCATCAGGTTTCTTAAAAAGCTGATACCATCCATTTTGGGCATTTCAATATCTAGCGTAATCACATCTGGATTAAGCGACTTTATCATCTCTCTCGCTTGGTAAGGGTCCTCAGCACTACCTACCACTTCAAGATCATTAGCCTGCTGGATCACCTCTGTCAGTATCCCTCGGATTAAAGGCGAGTCATCAACAATTAAAACTTTTATCATGCCAACTCCTAAAACAGCTCAATATCTGTCTGTGCATCTTGCGATTCAATATCATGTAAATAACGCACTTCTCGTCTTTCAATCGTGTCGTTATGCATTTCTCTTAATTTCTTGACTTGTGCACGACCAGTTTGTGGATGAAATACCACTTTGCGTGGCCAAGGACCACCGACATCATGAGAAACCAACTCGAGTCCTTCCTCTTGTATGTAAGCATTTGCGAAACGAATATTACCGACACCAATATCTGTCATAGAGCGAATTATTTTACCACCACCAAAAAGTTTAACTTTCAGATTAGCTTTTGATGCACCGTTCTTGAGCACTTCATTGATTAGGTATTCCATTGCCCAGTTTCCGTAACGGCAAGTTAAATCATCCGCATGAATTTCTTTAATCCCTTTTGCTGCTGGCAGCATAAAGTGGTTCATTCCACCTACGCCCAATTTATCATCATATACACAAGCAGCAATACATGATCCTAGTACAGTTGAGATTAGCTCATCATTTTTTGAGACATAGAACTCTCCTGGTAACACTTTGGCTATCACACAGCCTCTTCCTGAATCCCAAAAACGTTTGACGTGCTCAAAGCCGCTGATAACCGGCTTAAATCGATTATCCATACTAAACCTTTTGATACATGGTGCGGCCTAAATTTTTAAACTCATGATGTTCTTTACCCATGGTTTCTGAGTGGCCAATAAATAAGTGCCCGTCTTCACCTAGCATTTGGTGGTAGCCTTTAAACAACTTATCTTTTGTTTCCTTGTCAAAGTAAATCAACACATTTCTGCAGAAAATCACATCAAAAGGTCCCTTCATTGGCCATTTTTCAAGTAAATTTAGTCTTTTAAAAAAGATTAATGACTGCAGGCTTGGCTTAACCTTATACGCATGATTGTCAGAGCTCTTCAAAAACCACTTTTTCAAAACGTCATCATCGAGTCCGGTTACATTGCCAGCATCATAAACACCACTTTGCGCCTTTGAGAGCACATTGGAGTCTAAATCTGTAGCGAGAATTTTCACATCCCAATCAGACGGGAAACGGTTTGCGATTGTCATGGCGATACTATAGGGTTCTTCACCTGTAGAACAGCCAGCCGACCAAATACGTATTCTCTTTGAGAGTTTATTTTCTTCTAGAAGCTTAGGAATAACCGTATTCGATAGATATTCAAAATGATGATTTTCTCGAAAGAATGAAGTGAGGTTTGTCGTGATAGCGTTGATAAATTGACTGAACTCTTGTTCTTCATTCTCTTCTAAGAATCTTAAATATGAAGAAAATGAATCCAACTGATTTGCCCTAATGCGCCTCGCCAGTCTTGAATAAACCATTTCCCTTTTATGAGGACCAAGAACAATACCACATGCTTTATAGACTTTTTGTGCAATGGTCTGAAAATCCTGATCAGATAGTGCAAATTCTCTCATCATTTATCCTATAAACAGGCAACACTAAAACGAGTGACTCAACAAGAAAGGTGTATTTAAGATTTGAAGGTGCTCACAATAAGCACCTTCTTCATACCTAATTAAAACTCTTCCCATTCATCAGAGCTATCTGCGAACTGATTAGCAGTCGCTACAGAATTCACAGGAGACTTCACTGGTGACTGGATCTCTGACTTAGTTTCTTGAACAGTCGAAGGCGTCGGAGCTATTCTCGCTGGTGCTTTGTTTGGCTTAGCCTCTGAAAGCATCATCGATGTTGAAGTCGAGTCATCGATTGTAAAGAAATTAAGCAAACGGCGCATATCATTAGCTTGCTCAGCCATAGACTCACCTGCAGCAGATGCCTCTTCTACTAATGCTGCATTTTGTTGCGTCATTTCATCCATTTGTGTCACGGCTTTATTGACTTGCTCAATACCAGAACTTTGCTCAACAGATGCTTCAGCAATATCTGAAATCATGTCAGTAACACGCTTCACCGACGCGACAATGTCTTTCAACGTTTCACCTGACTCATTCACGAGTAGTGTTCCGTCTTCAACTTTACTTACACTATCGCGGATCAAGTCTTTGATTTCTTTCGCAGCACCTGCTGAACGCTGTGCCAAGTTTCTAACCTCACCTGCCACAACTGCGAAACCTCGTCCTTGTTCACCAGCTCTAGCCGCTTCCACAGCTGCATTTAATGCAAGCAGATTGGTTTGGAAAGCAATCTCATCAATAACCCCTATGATATCAGCAATCTTTTTACTAGATTCATTAATCCCAGACATACTCTGTACTGCACGGTTCACAACTTCGCCACCTTGCATTGCCTTAGAGCTTGTTTCTTCTGCAAGTTCATTGGCAACTTTTGCATTATCAGCATTCTGACGAACAGTACTTGTCATTTCTTCCATACTTGAAGCTGTTTCTTCAAGCGAAGATGCTTGTTCTTCTGTACGCTGACTTAGGTCTGCATTACCTTGCGAGATTTCTTCAGCCCCACTGGCCACAAGCGTCGCGGAGGAACTAATACGATTAATGACCTCAGTTAATTTATCAGCTGTCACATTCGCATCGCGTTTCAACTTATCAAATGAGCCGTGATACTCCTGCGTAATTCTTTGTGTTAAATCACCATTCGCCAACGCATCAAGCATTTGTGCAGTGTCTGTTACTGCATCATCAACAATGCTGACCAGTTGATTTAAACCTTGTGATAATCTGAGGTAGAAGCCTTCCTTACCCGATTCATTAATCCTCTGAGTCAAGTTACCTTCAGAAGCTGCACTAACAAGATCTGCAACCTCTTTCTCTATTACGACTTCACTTGTTCTATCATTCCATTCTACGATGGTGCCAATTCTTTCATTTTCATCGTTGAAAACTGGGTTCGCAACCAAAGCAAAAGTTCTTCCACCTACAACGATTTCTGTTTTATATGTAGAACTTAACCTTTCTAGCATCGCCCTTTGATGCGCTGGGTTCTTATGGAAGATATCTATATTGGCACCCAATAATTTGGACGAATCGAAGTTAGGCAAGTCTTTCTTCAGGTCACTTTCTGCATTGCGCATCATGCTTACAACAGCGTCATTTAAATACACAATGTTAAATTCAGCATCGGCTATCATCGCATTTGTAGTGACATTATCGAGTGCACTCTTAACACGAGCGTTTTCATTCGCAAGCTTAGCCGCAGCTTCTTCTGCAGCTAGTCGTTGGGTCTTATCATCCCATTCGACCACAGTACCTACTTTATCGCCTTGGTCATCATAAACAGGGGTTGCGATCAACCCAAAAGTAAACCCTGCAACATTAATATCAGTTTTATAGGTATCAGTTAAGGCACTTAGCATCTGTCTTTGATGGGCTGGGTTTGCATGGAAAACATCAATGTTTTCGCCAATTAAGTTGCTTGCATCAAAGTTTGGCAGTGCGGAGCGTAACTGCTCTTGATTATTACTCAGCATTTCAAGTACTGAGTGATTAGCAAAAACAATATTTAGGTCTGTGTCAGCCAACATGACGTTTGCTTGGCAAACATCTAATGCACTTGTAATTCTGGCATTGTGCGCTGCAGAAATTTGTTTTTCTTTCTCGAAGGCAATTTGCTCGGTGAGGTCTTTCCATTCAACAAGCGTTGCTATACGCTGTTGCTGGTCATCAAATACTGGGGTGGCTATAAGATCAAATGTTAAACCTGCTACGGTAATTTGTGTTTTATAGACCGATCTTAAGTTGGCTAGTAAGCCCCTT
Organism: Pseudoalteromonas sp. AWM4_233; assembly: GCF_056158285.1. NCBI lineage: Bacteria > Pseudomonadati > Pseudomonadota > Gammaproteobacteria > Alteromonadales > Pseudoalteromonadaceae > Pseudoalteromonas > Pseudoalteromonas sp. AWM4_233. Next base: position 3,413,435 of record NZ_JBSWSZ010000001.1, read on the forward strand.
TGATGACTTGGGTTTTTATGGAATACATCAACATTCTGGCCTACTAAAGAAGCAACACTGAAGTTCGGCAGATCTCTTTGTAATTTATGTTCATTGGCAGAGAGCATGTCCGTTACTGAATCATTCAAGTAACTTATGTTTAAATCAGCGTCGGCAATCATAATATTTGCCTGACATACTTGTAGTGCACTAATCATGCTTTCAACAAGTTGCCCATCATCCTCCAACTCTGCTTCTGTATCATCTGCAACCAACAAAGTACGTAATTGAGGATAGGCATCTAAGTCTAAGCGCTGTGCGGCTTCTTCATCTTTAAACTTTAACAAGTTTATCGCACTATCAACCGTTTCTAATTGTGCCGCATAAGTGCTGAAACTTTGTTTTAAATAAAATATAACCGCTAAAGTGATGACGAAAGGCAAGCCTAACCCAATCGCATTTTCACCACTCAATGACACACCTAAAATTTGCAATGCAATTGCGATTGACACCACTATAACTACTGCTGATATCAATAGCTTATTGGTTATTTCACTTTGAACGTTTCTACCACTCATCTTGACCCTACCCGTGCTTATTTTTACTCTAAGTTTAAAACGCTTTCCAAATTAAGAAGAACAACCATTTTCTCCCCAACATTAACCAATCCATGAACAAACTCGGCGTTATCTGAATCTTGAAAATCAGGCACATCTTTAGCCTGCTCTTCAGAAATGCTATATACATCTGAAACAGCATCAACCACGATACCCATTACTTTGTTCTGACCATTTATTTCAACTGCGACAACAATAACAACGGTAAGTGGACCATACTCATTATCTGCAATACCAAATCGCAGTCTTAAATCTATAATCGGCACAATCGTGCCACGAAGGTTAATGGCACCTTTCACAAAGCTTGGTGAATTAGGGATTGCAGTGACATCTTCCCATCCACGAATCTCTTGTACAGCCAGAATATTCATTCCGTACTCTTCACCTGCCATCATAAATGTCAGGTATTGATTTTCGTCGTGCTGACCTTCCAAGATCAATTGCTGATTTTGTTCTGCCTGTTCTGACATTTATGCTGCCCCCCCTACTGCGTTTTGCTCGACAATTAAGTCTTGGGAACCTGGTCTTTTTAAACCACTTAATTTAATTAAGCCACTGATATCGATAATTAAAGACACCCTGCCATCGCCTAAGATTGTTGCACCAGAGATACCATCAACTTTTTGGTAATTCGCTTCAAGACTCTTAATAACAACCTGCTGTTGAGCAAGTAAATCATCGACCAATAAACCAACTTTATGGTTATCACTTTCAACAACAACGAGTAATGTTTTATCTAACTCTTCAATCGCACCGTCATGATTGAAAATATCGTATAATCGAAGAATCGGAATATATTCATCTCTAAGCCTTAACACGTCTAGGTCTTTCCCAACTCGGCTGACTTTACTGATATCTATTTGTAATGATTCAACAATTGAAATGAGCGGGATAATGTAGGTATGTTGGGCAACCTTAACTAATTGACCATCCAAAATAGCCAACGTAAGTGGCAAGCGAATTGTAAAGGTTGAGCCAACTCCTGGAGCCGAGGCCACTTCAACCGAGCCGTTTAAAGCTTGAATATTTCTTCTAACAACATCCATGCCCACGCCTCGGCCGGATATATCACTTACTTCATCAGCCGTAGAAAAGCCAGGCATAAAAATCAACTCGTTTATTTCATCCGGCGAGAGTTCATCAGTTTCTTGAATTAAGCCATTGGCAATGGCTTTGCTTCTTATTTTTTCAGTATTTAAACCTTGTCCATCATCCATTATCTCAATGACAATGTTACCGCCTTGATGGAACGCATTTAACGTAACAGTACCAACCGGATCTTTACCTGCAGCAACACGCTGCTCAGGTGTTTCTAACCCATGATCTAAAGAATTTCTCACAAGGTGAACCATAGGATCTGATATCTTTTCCATAACGGTTTTATCAAGTTCAGTTTGTTCACCTAATAATTTCAGCTCTACTTGTTTACCCAGTTTTTGAGATGTGTCTCTTACTAATCTTGGGAACCGACTAAACACGAAACTAATCGGCAGCATGCGGATCCGCATGACATTTTCTTGCAAGTCCCTCGTGTTGTGGGCAAGTTGAGCTAACCCTTCTTGTAATGCTGTAATCGTTGATTCGGTAATTTCTTGCTCACCAATTTGACTCAACATGGCTTGTGTTATCACAAGCTCACCCACCATATTAATTAAGGAATCAACTTTATCTATGCCAACACGGATAGAGGTTGCTGAGGAGTCGGATGGTTTCTTAGCCTCAGCTTTTTTCACAACAGGAGCATTTGTGGCGATTGACGTGACCGCTTTACTTTCAGGCTCAGGGTTTTCTAATCTACTTTCAGATTCAGTGGACACTTGAACTGAGGGAGTAGAACCTTCATCATCTGATAAATCAGATTCAAATAACCCACCACATAAAACAATGTCTATATCGGCATCGTCTTCAACCCACTCAAATATTTCAGAAATCGCAGATTCAGGCTTAGATGTCGTTAAAAAAAAGCGCCACGCCAAGAAGCACTCTTCAGCATGTAATGAATCTATATCGGGTATGGCATCATAAAATGCCTGCGTTTCTAACTCACCTAACTCGGCAAGTTCTGAAATCATATATAAGGGCTCGTTACCCGTTTTGAATAAATGAGGGTGAGGCTTAAAATCAATTTGGTAAGTATTTTCGCTTTGTGTTTCTGGAGTTTCTGAACTGGTTGAATCAGAGTCTTCAGAAAGACCCAAAATAACTTCAAAGCGCTTTCTAATTTCATCGGCTTCAGTTAGGTCTGGTTCTTGCTCTGCCTGTAACGCTGCCAACATGCCTCTTAAACAATCAACTGATTTCAGTAAAAGGTTTACATGTTCTGCTGTTAATGCACGTTGTCCATCTCTGATTTGATCTAACAATGTTTCTAATACATGTGTGAAATCAGAAACAGAAGTAAAGCCGAACGTGCCACTTCCTCCTTTTATAGAGTGCGCAGCACGAAAAATAGTATTGATGGTTTCCATGTCTTCATTGCCGGGCTCTAAGTTTAGGAGCTCCGCTTCCATTGCATCTAACCCTTCGAGACTCTCTTCAAAAAAGACCTCGAAAAACTGACTTAAATCAATACTCATAACAACACCCTAGCTTAGCGAATAACTTTTTTAAGAACAGCTAGCAACTGATCTGGGTTAAAAGGTTTAACAATCCACCCTGTCGCGCCTGCAGCTTTACCTTCAGTTTTTTTGTCTAAACCTGATTCAGTCGTAAGCATTAGTAGTGGAGTAAACTTATAGCTAGGTAATGTTCTTAGCTCTTTAATAAGTGTAATCCCATCCATCACAGGCATGTTGACATCGGAGATCACGGCATCAAAGCTTTGTTGCTTAGCAATACCTAAAGCCTCACTGCCATCCTTTGCTTCAACTACTTCAAAACCCGCTTTTTTTAAAGTAAAGCCAACCATTTGTCGCATAGATGCTGAATCATCCACTGCCAAAATCTTTTTCATAATGACCTCTTAATTCACGCCGATAGGGCGAGTAATTCTGTTAAACCAAGCTCATCAACCGCTTTATTAAGCGCCTGACTTTCACCATGCCAACGAATTCCATTGTTAATTTCAAGAAGATGCTTTTGCAAAGCACATAAAACTTGTATTGATGCTGTGTCTACACGTAGCACATCTGACACATCAATACTGACATCGTGCTCAGCATGAAGCACTTGCAATACCTGTTGATGAAACTCTTCAACATGACTTATTGTGAGTTCTGAAGGAAGTTTTAACATGCGCGATGCGCTCTCCTTGTGTAATTTTTATATTTTTAGCTTAGACCCAGTTAGCAGAAATGCCATAAAAGTTATTAACTAAAAGCTAAAAATAATTAGGGTGTTAGCTCGATTTATGAATCAATCATAAAGCTCACCCAGTTTATCCAAGCACTCTAATGCACGATAGCATTAAAATCTTTTATTACTTGCGCTGCATCAATTAATGGTACTTCATTCGCTGCAAATTTAGCCTTAAAAATACCACTTAGATTTCCCTGTGGGTTAATCAGTGCAACTGAAGCACTGTGGTCCACATAATATTCTGTTTCCTTACTGTTATTGATCGCATATATCAAACCGATATTTCTGACAAAAGGAAATAGGTTTGCATGCTCTGCCGATACCGCCTTAAAGTCTGAGTTGAAATAGTCTATATATGCCTTGCGCTGTTGCTGAGTATCTCTATTAGGATCGACCGAAACAAACCAAACTTTAACATTATGTTGTTGTGCTAATTCAGTATTTATCTCGGTAAGCTTTGCTAGTGTCATTGGACAAATATCAGGGCAACTTGTGTATCCCAAAAATATCATTGTCCACTGCCCAAGTAAGTCTCGCTTTGTGACTGTATTGCCATGCTGATCTTGCAAATTAAAATCTTGGATTTCTTTTGCTTGTTTATAGTGAATAGCATGTTCTGAAACAGGCACATTTTTATCACATCCAAACAATAATAAAGCTAGCAAAAACAATATGTAGCGCATCAAAGGATCCATCTATCAATAAATAGCGATATAAAGAGTAGCAGCAAATAAGTAATTGAAAAATGAAAAAGTGCCATCGCAGCTTCATCTGAACATTTTATGTACAGAACAATGCTTTTATATAAAAAAATACTGTTAAGTATAAGTACACAAAGCAAATATAGGTTGCCTGACATAGTAACTAGATAAGGCAGCAAGCACACTACAAATAAAAGTATTGAATAAATTACAATGAAGAATCTAGTAAGTTCACTACCATGTGTGACAGGTAACATAGGTATATCAGCGCGTTTGTAGTCATTTCTTCTTGCTATGGCCAAAGCCCAAAAATGTGGAGGTGTCCAAATAAAGATTATCATGACTAGCAGCCAAGCTTGCACATCGAGCTGACCTGTTTCACTGATCCACCCCAATAGCGGTGGCATTGCCCCCGCTAAGCCACCAATAACAATATTTTGTGGCGTCGCTCTTTTTAAAAACATAGTGTACACCACCGCGTAACCGACTAATGCGCCGAGCGTCATGAAGAGCGTTAAGGTATTGCTCCAATAAGATAATAACGCACTCCCTATCAAACCAATGAACGCAGCAAACCCAAGTGCTTGTTTCACGCTCAGTTGAGTTTGCACCAGCGGCCTATGTCTTGTTCTTGCCATTTTTTTATCTATCTCTCGATCTACGACATGATTTATCGCAGCGGCCGATGCTGACAATAGCCCTATACCTAATAAACTCATGCTTTGCTCAAGGAGCGTTCTGTTCATATCAGGCGCAAGCATTAACCCAACCCAAGCGGTAATGACTAGCATAGCGACTACTTTTACCTTACAAATACCCAAGTACGCAGATAAGTTTAATGACTGAAACAGTACTTCGGGCTTGAGAGTAAGACTTTTCATGCTGCCTCCTTGGTACTTTTATAAGTAAGTAAAAACCATAAAAATAAGCTAACAATCAGCAAACATGCCGCCATTAGATTATGAAAAAGTGTAATTAATATTGGAAATTGCAGGTGCACGATCAATGCTCCCAAAAACAGCTGAAGAACTAAGCCAGCAATAAGTAAACTTGCAGTATTCTTTAAAAGTTTTTCTTTACTGTTAGTCAACACATACCATGCCCATATACCAAGTGTAAGTACTGTGACAACCGCCCACACTCGATGAACCATATGTATGGATAGCCGAGTTTCAAATGGCAATACACCATATTCATAGTTCAACTCCCCAATGGGAAGATGAAATAAACTTTCTACAGAAAATAAATGGATATTCTCACAAATAGGCAATCCGACGCAGTGTGGTGCCGCATAATTAGCAGCGACCCAGCCGCCTAACGCGATTTGTAACACCAAGACAATCAAGCTAATTTCTGACAACCTAGCAGGGATTTTTGTAGGAGATATGAGAAAACGCTTTTCTGGTGTAAATAAATAAAAGCAATGCATTGAAAGTAGTCCCAAAATAGTAAATCCACCGAGTAAATGGCCCATCACTATAAAGGGCTGCAAATTCATTGTTACTGTCAGCATGCCTAACTTACCTTGCAGTAAAATCAGCACAAACAAAGCAATAGTTAACTTTTTAGGGACTTTCTCAACACGCTTTCTAAGCGAAAAATACAACAAGCCAATCACCAACAGACCTAACGAAGACGCAAAATAACGATGGATCATTTCAATCCAAGCTTTAAAAGGTTCAACTGTACTGCCAGGAAAAGCATTAGCTGCCGCTTGTAACTCATCTGCAGTGTTAGGCACGGTTAAAAAACCATAACACCCAGGCCAATCTGGGCACCCTAACCCCGCATTACTCAAGCGAGTATAAGCCCCTAAAGCAACGACACAAAAAGTAATAAATGTGCTAATTACAGTGAGGTAAATATATTTTTTATTCATTTTTCCTCCTAGCTACTGCGCGCATAATTGAGTAACTTTTTTAGATCCGATAACAATCCTTTATGTAACACTCTACTTTTTTGCTCACTTTCTTCGTATGGATAAGCAAGCACAACTAAACCATGGTGATCGACAAGATAAAGCCATCCAGCTTGCAACTCAGTTAGTGCCGGATACTGAGTCATGTCATTATTTTTCGCCTCACCAAAAATCACTAGGCTTACTTTGTCTTGTTTTTTGCCAAGGGCTTGATACACATTTTGTAAGCGTTGACTTTGTTGAATACAGACCAACCCACAATCAACCGGCGCTGATAGTGCGATACTCCAAAGCGTATTATCATTTACCTGCCAATTAGGTACTTGTATATCGTTACTGAGAAGGCGCCCTTTATTCGTTGTATTATCTGGCAGCCAGTTTGTCTGAATTGCCGCATACGCTAAAATAAATGGCGTAATACAGCAGATAACAAACATCCACATAGGTTTAAGCTTCATTCGGCACCTCTGTTCTTGTTGCTTTGAATGCGATGAAAGCCGCTGCGACTGCAATTAAAAACCACTGCAAAGCATAGGCATGATGTTTTTCAGGACTCATTACTACTGGTTGATAGTGAGGTTCAGCAATCACTGCTGAGTCAGGTAATTGATAAAAAATGGCAGGGTAGATATCTTTACCTGTTAAGTTTGATAAGTACAAATGATCTATAAACTGCAACCGCTGAGAGTGAGCTTCAAGCGCTGACTTTGCTAAAGTAAAGTGCTCTAAGTGGCGACTTTTTATCACTAAATTTAAGTTTTGAATTTCGTCAAAAGAGAGTGTGTCAGGTTGCCCTCGGCCTTGAAGCGGTATAAACCCTAAGTTAACTAATAGATACTTTTCTAAACCCGCAACTTTAAAAAGGGAAATGACATCAACACCGACACGTCCATCCACAATTCTATTATCTAAAAACCAGATGTATTGTTGCTCTAGCCTTCCCATTAAAGAAACGGTTTGGCCATGCAATCTTTCAATAGGGCGATTTTGCAATGCTTGGATAAACTCGAACGAAGTCAACTCAACTTGACTAAATTCATCAAGTTGAAGCTGCTTTTCTTTTGCTCTAGAAAACTGCCAGTAAGACAAACCTAGGCACGTTGTCACAACTGTGATGCATACTAGCCAAATGATTATAGCTTGCCATGGCAGCGCTCTGATTAAAGCCATATAAGTCCCTCATTTCGCACCTATAAAACGTAGACGAAAACAAATAAACATACCCATACAACATCGACAAAATGCCAATACCAAGCAGCGGCTTGAAAAGCGAAATGTTTATCTTCGGTAAAATGTCCTTTTGCCACTCTTATTAATACAATCGTTAATAAAATTGCGCCTATGGTGACGTGCATACCATGAAACCCAGTTAAAAGATAAAAGGTATTGCCATAGATACCTGACTGAAGCGTCAAGTTGAGCGCTTCATACGCATGGACATATTCTTGGGCTTGTAGTGCTAAAAAGATAAAACCAAGTATTACCGTGATAAGTAAGAAAAGAGTGAGCGGTTTGCGTTTATTTGACTCGATGGCTTTATGCGCGAAATGTAAGGTTACAGAAGATGTAAGCAGAATAATCGTATTAATAAGTGGCAGACCATACCATGGCATACTCTGTGTTACATCTCCAGCCGGTGTTGAAAGTAGCGGCCACATCGCTTCAAAGTTTGGCCATAGTACTTCATTCGTCATTTGGTTATTGCTTGCACCTCCTAGCCAAGGTACAGAAAACACTCTTGCGTAAAGCAGAGCACCAAAAAATGCAAAAAAGAACATCACCTCAGAAAAAATAAACCAACTCATACCTTGCTTGAATGAACGATCCATTTGCGCTGAATACAGGCCTTTATCAGACTCTTGGATAACATGCTTAAACCAGCCAAAAAGCATATAAAGTAATATCAAAACACCTAAACCTAATATGAGAACACCACTTAAATCTTCACTACCCAATTGCATGACAGTCAGACCTGCCCCAACAGCAATGAAGAACATAGCTACAGCACCTATAATTGGCCAAGGACTTTGGGCGGGTACATAATAACTTTGAGATTGCATAATTCCTCCTAACCTTTGTAAGGTTCGGTTTTCGCGTCATCACGCGCTAACGCGACGTCACTGATATCAAAAATGGCGTAAGATAAGGTTAGCTCTTGAACGTCTTGAGGTAACTCTGTATCAACATAAAATACGAGCTTGAACTCAACTTCTTGATTAGGTTCGAACGGCTGTCTATCAAAGCAAAAGCAAGCTACTTTATGTAAGTATTTGGCTGCTTTTCCTGGTGAAACAGACGGTACTGCCTGCATCACTCTCTGGTATTCACTAAGGTTTTTAGCGACAAAAATAAGCTCTGACATCTCACCTGGTTTTACAGCGACAGAAAACTGTTTTGCTTTTACACTAAACGGCACACCTTGCTTAGTTTGAGTAATAAAACTCACATCAATCATTCTCGATTCATCCACTAAATTACTAGCCTGTGCTGCTTCCATATCAGGCTTTCCGTTTAAGCCTGTTACTTCACAAAAAACGTCATAAAGCGGCACAAGTGCAAAAGCAAAAGCAAACATGCCTACTACAGCGATTATGAGTTTCTTAACGAGTGCCGCATGCATACTACTTCACCTTAGGAGGAGTACTGAATGTATGTAAAGGTGCTGGGGAAGGTACCTCCCACTCTAGCCCTTCTGCACCATCCCACACTTTAGCTGGCACCGATTCACCACCCCGTGCACATTTGAACACACACCACACAAAAATGAGCTGAGAAAGGCCAAAGGCAAAACCACCAATGCTAATGATGGCATTGAAATCAGCAAACTGAAGCGCGTAATCAGGTATGCGTCTTGGCATACCCGCAAGGCCTACAAAGTGCATTGGGAAAAATAAAATGTTGACGCTAATTAATGACATCCAAAAATGCCACTTCGCTGTGGTTATACAGTACATGTTGCCAGTCCATTTAGGTAACCAATAATAAACAGCCGCCATAATGGAAAATACAGCACCTGTTACAAGTACGTAATGGAAGTGCGCCACAACAAAATAAGTATCATGGTACTGGAAGTCTGCTGGAGTGATCGCAAGCATCAACCCCGAGAAGCCCCCCAACGTAAAGAGCACGATAAACGCAATGGAAAACATCATAGGGATCTCAAAACTAATCGAGCCACGCCACATAGTTGCAACCCAATTAAAGACTTTGACTCCCGTAGGTACAGATATCAGCATGGTCGCATACATAAAGAAGAGCTCTCCAGCTAACGGCATACCTGTGGTAAACATATGGTGTGCCCATACGATAAAAGATAAAAAAGCAATAGAAGAGGTTGCGTATACCATGGAAGAGTAGCCGAATAGCTTCTTCCGGGAAAAAGTAGGCACTATGGTCGATATAATGCCAAATGCAGGCAGTATCATGATGTAAACTTCAGGATGACCAAAGAACCAAAAAATATGCTGGAACATAACAGGATCTCCGCCACCTGCTGCATCAAAGAAGCTGGTACCAAAATATTTATCGGTAAGTACCATAGTTACAGCACCAGCTAATACAGGCATTACGGCAATCAATAAAAAAGCGGTTATTAACCAGGTCCATACAAAGAGAGGTAACTTCATCCATGTCATGCCAGGGGCGCGTAAATTGACAATGGTTACAATGACATTAATTGCTCCCATGATTGAACTGATGCCCATTATATGAACTGCAAACACAAACAATGCTGTATTGTCGTTACTATATGTTGTGGATAACGGTGCATAGAAAGTCCAGCCAAACGCTGGGCCCCCTCCTTCCATAAACAGTGAAGCAAGTAAGATTGCAAATGCAAAAGGTAAAATCCAAAAACTCCAGTTATTCATTCTAGGCAGCGCCATATCTGGTGCGCCTATCATCATGGGGATCATCCAATTAGCAAGGCCTGTAAAGGCAGGCATAACAGCGCCAAACACCATGATCAAACCATGCACTGTAGTCATTTGATTAAAGAAATGTGGGTCAACTAGCTGCAGTCCAGGCTGAAATAACTCAGCTCTGATCACCATGGCCATAGCGCCACCAATCAAAAACATCACTAACGAAAAGATTAAATAAAGAGAGCCAATTTCTTTATGATTAGTCGTAAACAACCAACGCTTTATACCTGTAAGATGCTCCTCATGAGCATGTTCTGAACTTTGAACCTGAGTACTCATGATTACTCTCCTGACGCTTTATCGATGAACGCTTGAACTTGGCTAGGCTGGATTACTTCACCCGTATCATTGCCCCAGCTATTACGTTTGTAAGTGATAACAGCCGCAATTTGTTTTACTGTAAGTTGCTTTGCAAATGCCTGCATTGCTGTACCTGGGCGACCGTTTAGCAGCACATCTATATGCTCATCTAGATCCCCTTTAACAACCGCATTATCTTTAAGACCAGGGAAGACGCCAGGCAGCCCCAATCCTGTAGGTTGATGACAAGCTGCACAATATCCCATGTAAACTGTCTGACCTTCTGTCATTAAGTCTTCTTTACTTAGAGTTTGTGATAGTACAGCTTCGGCCTCTTTCGCTGCTTCTGTTTTGGCTAACTGTTGCTCAGTTAACCATTGTTCGAATTTTTCAGGTGAGACAGCTTCAACAACTACAGGCATGAAGCCATGGTCTTTACCACATAGCTCAGCGCACTGACCTCGGTAAATACCTTCTTCATTTACTTTGGTCCAAGCTTCATTGATAAACCCTGGGTTGGCATCTTTCTTAACTGCAAAATCAGGTACCCACCATGAATGAATAACGTCATCTGACGTCATTAGAAATCTCACTTTTTTGTTTGTAGGTATTACCAGCGGTTTATCTACATCCAATAGATAGGTCTCTGTTTTTTCTTCCTCATTATTAACCTGAGATAAAGGCGTAGATAACACAGAAAAGAAATCAACGTCATGACCAAGGTATTCATAGTGCCATTTCCACTGTGACCCTGTGACCTTGATTGTTATGTCAGCCTTGCTGGTATCCTCCATAGCAATTAAAGTCTTAGTTGCGGGGATCGCCATGATGACAAGAATAAGAAAAGGAATAGCAGTCCAAACAATTTCAACTTTGGTACTTTCATGAAACTGTGCAGCCACAGCTCCTTTTGATTTTCTGTGCTTTAATAAAGCCCAAAACATCACTGAAAATACAATCAAGCCGATTACACAACAGATTAGAAAAATGGTCATATGTAGTTCATAAACACTATGACTTACATCAGTAACCCCTTTTCTCATGTTGTAGTCACTATTGGCTAATGAAAGTGGACTAAGCAACAAAAAAGTAAGCAAATAAGCAAATTTACTTATTCTCATACGACGCCCCCATTTATCGACTTCAGCATGAAGTTCGCAGTTAGAATTATTGGATGACCGTCATAGGATCCGACTAAAGTCGAAGGCAATACATGACCTATTAACAATTAGTCAATAAATAAGCAATTAGCAAGAAAGTAAAATAGAAGAATTTGATATATTAAAATGGAAAGTAAGAAGAGATATGGTTAGCTGACTAAAGAAACAGAAAAAGAGAGCAGCTAACCTATTGTTAGAATTATATAGAAGTTACATCCAATTAGAATTTCTTATAACACCTACAGCAAGACCTTCAATAGCAAAAGGTTCGTGTTCTAGATCAACCTCGATTGGAGAAAACTCTTCATTTTCAGCATGTAATAGCACTTTGCTACCTTTTTGTTCTAACCTTTTAACTGTTACATCGTTGTCTACTCGAGCAACAACAACTTGACCATTTTGAGCAACTTGCGCTTTATGTACAGCCAAAAGATCACCATCAAGAATACCGATGTCTTTCATGCTCATTCCATCTACACGTAATAAGTAATCAGCAGCAGGCTTAAATAAACTCGGATCAACCTCATAATGACTTTCGATATGTTCTTGAGCCAAAATAGGCTCTCCTGCAGCAACTTTACCAATCAAAGGAAGCCCTGTATCTTCAGACGAGCCATCGTCGACTAATCGAATACCACGACTAGCCCCAGGCACCATTTCTATCACCCCTTTCTTAGCTAAAGCTTTTAAATGCTCCTCAGCAGCATTAGCACTTTTAAAACCAAGCGCATCAGCAATTTCAACACGTGTAGGAGGCATACCTGTATCTTTGATGAAGACTTTGATGAGTTCAAATACTTGTTCTTGTCGTTTCGTTAGTGGTCGCATACAACTGGTTTTCCATACAGGTAAAGATACTGTGAGTATATACAGTTGTGTCAAAATGGCAAACTAAATTTGGATAGATTTAATGCAATAAAGTGCAAAATTAGCGACTGTGAACGCAGTGAGTGCGCTTCTTTTGCGCAAGTATAGTGCGAAAGGTTTATGACAAGCGCGCAGCGCTTACATTCTTTTCGCGCAAGGTGAACTGAATTAGTTTAACTGAAGTTTAGGGTTTAGTTATTTAGACGTTTGAAAAATGTGTCAGAATCAACAGAGTGGCTACTGTGAAGGCTGCTCATTTCACCTTACGCTAATTCGTCTTTTTATCACCGAGCATTGCCTCATCACCGTGCAGGACGATTTAGCACCATAAACGCAAAAAACCCGCTGCATTGCTGCAACGGGTTTCTTTAATTAGGCCCTGGCGATGTTCTACTTTCACATGGGAAGCCCACACTATCATCGACGCTGTTTCGTTTCACTTCTGAGTTCGGCATGGGGTCAGGTGGTTCCAAAACGCTATAGTCACCAGGAAATTCGGTGCGCTAATCGCTTTCGCAATTAACTTAAAATCTGGAAAAAATCTGATAATTTCTAAAACTTCTACTCTAGTTCATATTAGCTTCTGAGCTAAAACCACTTTGGCGTTGTATGGTTAAGCCTCACGGGTAATTAGTACTGGTTAGCTTAATGTATCACTACACTTCCACACCCAGCCTATCAACGTTGTAGTCTCCAACGGCCCTTCAGTTAACTTAAAGTTAAAGTGAGAACTCATCTCGAGGCTCGCTTCCCGCTTAGATGCTTTCAGCGGTTATCGATTCCGAACGTAGCTACCGGGCAATGCAATTGGCATCACAACCCGAACACCAGCGGTTCGTCCACTCCGGTCCTCTCGTACTAGGAGCAGCCCCTCTCAATTCTCAAACGCCCACGGCAGATAGGGACCGAACTGTCTCACGACGTTCTAAACCCAGCTCGCGTACCACTTTAAATGGCGAACAGCCATACCCTTGGGACCGACTTCAGCCCCAGGATGTGATGAGCCGACATCGAGGTGCCAAACACCGCCGTCGATATGAACTCTTGGGCGGTATCAGCCTGTTATCCCCGGAGTACCTTTTATCCGTTGAGCGATGGCCCTTCCATTCAGAACCACCGGATCACTATGACCTACTTTCGTACCTGCTCGACGTGTCTGTCTCGCAGTTAAGCTGGCTTCTACCATTACACTAACCGTACGATGTCCGACCGTACTTAGCCAACCTTCGTGCTCCTCCGTTACTCTTTGGGAGGAGACCGCCCCAGTCAAACTACCCACCAGGCACTGTCCACAACCCCGATTAGGGGCCTATGTTAGAACATCAAACATACAAGGGTGGTATTTCAAGGATGGCTCCATGACATCTGGCGACGCCACTTCAAAGCCTCCCACCTATCCTACACATGTAGGCTCAATGTTCAGTGCCAAGCTGTAGTAAAGGTTCACGGGGTCTTTCCGTCTAGCCGCGGGTACACAGCATCTTCACTGCGATTTCAATTTCACTGAGTCTCGGGTGGAGACAGCGTGGCCATGGTTACACCATTCGTGCAGGTCGGAACTTACCCGACAAGGAATTTCGCTACCTTAGGACCGTTATAGTTACGGCCGCCGTTTACCGGGGCTTCGATCAAGAGCTTCGCCTAAGCTAACCCCATCAATTAACCTTCCGGCACCGGGCAGGTGTCACACCGTATACGTCATCTTACGATTTTGCACAGTGCTGTGTTTTTAATAAACAGTCCCAGCCACCTGGTCACTGCGGCTCCCGTCCGCTTAGAGAGTAAATCTCATCACAGATAGGAGCGTACCTTCTCCCGAAGTTACGGTACAATTTTGCCTAGTTCCTTCACCCGAGTTCTCTCAAGCGCCTTAGTATTCTCTACCTGACCACCTGTGTCGGTTTGGGGTACGATTCGAAATAATCTGAAGCTTAGAGGCTTTTCCTGGAAGTAGGGCATCATCAACTTCACTACCGTAGTAGCTCGTCTCGACTCTCAGCCTTAGCGACCCGGATTTTCCTAAGTCACCAGCCTACAGCCTTTCACATGGACAACCAACGCCATGCTTGATTAGCCTGCTCCGTCCCCCCATCGCAATTATTCCAAGTACGGGAATATTAACCCGTTTCCCATCGACTACGCTCTTCAGCCTCGCCTTAGGGGTCGACTTACCCTACCCTGATTAACATGGGATAGGAACCCTTGGTCTTCCGGCGTGCGGGTTTTTCACCCGCATTATCGTTACTCATGTCAGCATTCGCACTTCTGATATGTCCAGCATGCCTCCCGGCACACCTTCAGCCACTTACAGAACGCTCCCCTACCCCGCATACTAATGTATGCAGCCGTAGCTTCGGTGGTATGTTTAGCCCCGTTACATCTTCCGCGCAGGCCGACTCGACTAGTGAGCTATTACGCTTTCTTTAAAGGATGGCTGCTTCTAAGCCAACCTCCTAGCTGTTTTAGCCTTCCCACATCGTTTCCCACTTAACATACACTTTGGGACCTTAGCTGACGGTCTGGGTTGTTTCCCTCTCCACGATGGACGTTAGCACCCACCGTGTGTCTCCCGGATATTACTTTACGGTATTCGGAGTTTGCAAAGGGTTGGTAAGTCGGGATGACCCCCTAGCCTTAACAGTGCTCTACCCCCGTAAGTATTCGTCCGAGGCTCTACCTAAATAGATTTCGGGGAGAACCAGCTATCTCCCGGTTTGATTAGCCTTTCACTCCAAGCCACAGGTCATCCCCTAACTTTTCAACGTTAGTGGGTTCGGTCCTCCAGTTGATGTTACTCAACCTTCAACCTGCCCATGGCTAGATCACCGGGTTTCGGGTCTATACCTTGCAACTCAACGCCCAGTTAAGACTCGCTTTCGCTACGGCTACCCTAAACGGTTAACCTCGCTACAAAATATAAGTCGCTGACCCATTATACAAAAGGTACGCAGTCACCCTCGAAGGGCTCCTACTGCTTGTACGTACACGGTTTCAGGTTCTATTTCACTCCCCTCACAGGGGTTCTTTTCGCCTTTCCCTCACGGTACTGGTTCACTATCGGTCAGTTGGGAGTATTTAGCCTTAGATGATGGTCCACCTATATTCAGTCAAAGTTTCACGTGCTCCGACCTACTCGATTTCACTTTAGATAAGTTTTTGTGTACGGGACTGTCACCCTGTATCGTCAAACTTTCCAGAATGTTCCACTAACTACACTAAAGCTTAAGGGCTAGTCCGATTTCGCTCGCCGCTACTTTCGGAATCTCGGTTGATTTCTTTTCCTACGGGTACTTAGATGTTTCAGTTCTCCGCGTTCGCCTCGTTAACCTATGTATTCAGTTAACGATACCTGTAAACAGGTGGGTTTCCCCATTCGGAAATCCTAGTCTCAAGCGCCTCTTACTGGCTTGACTAGGCTTATCGCAAGTTAGTACGTCCTTCATCGCCTCCAACTGCCAAGGCATCCACCGTGTACGCTTAGTCACTTAACCATACAACCCAAAATGGTTTGTATCGTCAAAGACAGTTTTAACTTCGCCAGAAGTTAATATTGAATACTAAAGTAGACGCTAATAAACAAATGAATGTTTATCGGCATTGTTTTACTTTTGAAAACTCTTTTTAGAATTTCTTCTAAAAGAATTAATTATCAGCTTTTCCAAATTTTTAAAGAGCAAGAGAATTACTTCTCAGAGTTAAAGACTCTGAAGTCAAAGTGTTTATCTATGAGGAGTAAGTAGTAAAGTGGTGGAGCTAAGCAGGATCGAACTGCTGACCTCCTGCGTGCAAGGCAGGCGCTCTCCCAGCTGAGCTATAGCCCCACATTACTAGGAATACATTGTTTATGACCGACTTTAAGCAAAGTGGTGGGTCTGAGTAGACTTGAACTACCGACCTCACGCTTATCAGGCGTGCGCTCTAACCAGCTGAGCTACAGACCCAAACAATGTTTTGTTCTCTAATTCTATTCAACAATCATCTGTGTGGACACTACGAACAAATCTGTTCTAAATCGTTAAGGAGGTGATCCAGCCCCAGGTTCCCCTAGGGCTACCTTGTTACGACTTCACCCCAGTCATGAATCACTCCGTGGTAAGCGCCCTCCCTAAGGTTAAGCTACCTACTTCTGGAGCAACCCACTCCCATGGTGTGACGGGCGGTGTGTACAAGGCCCGGGAACGTATTCACCGCGGCATTCTGATCCGCGATTACTAGCGATTCCGACTTCATGGAGTCGAGTTGCAGACTCCAATCCGGACTACGACGCACTTTAAGTGATTCGCTAACTCTCGCGAGCTTGCAGCACTCTGTATGCGCCATTGTAGCACGTGTGTAGCCCTACACGTAAGGGCCATGATGACTTGACGTCGTCCCCACCTTCCTCCGGTTTATCACCGGCAGTCTCCTTAGAGTTCCCGACCGAATCGCTGGCAACTAAGGATAGGGGTTGCGCTCGTTGCGGGACTTAACCCAACATCTCACAACACGAGCTGACGACAGCCATGCAGCACCTGTATCAGAGTTCCCGAAGGCACCAAACCATCTCTGGTAAGTTCTCTGTATGTCAAGTGTAGGTAAGGTTCTTCGCGTTGCATCGAATTAAACCACATGCTCCACCGCTTGTGCGGGCCCCCGTCAATTCATTTGAGTTTTAACCTTGCGGCCGTACTCCCCAGGCGGTCTACTTAATGCGTTAGCTTTGGAAAAGTTGTCCGAAGACCCCAGCTCCTAGTAGACATCGTTTACGGCGTGGACTACCGGGGTATCTAATCCCGTTTGCTCCCCACGCTTTCGTACATGAGCGTCAGTATTGACCCAGGTGGCTGCCTTCGCCATCGGTATTCCTTCAGATCTCTACGCATTTCACCGCTACACCTGAAATTCTACCACCCTCTATCATACTCTAGTTTGCCAGTTCGAAATGCAGTTCCCAGGTTGAGCCCGGGGCTTTCACATCTCGCTTAACAAACCGCCTGCGTACGCTTTACGCCCAGTAATTCCGATTAACGCTCGCACCCTCCGTATTACCGCGGCTGCTGGCACGGAGTTAGCCGGTGCTTCTTCTGTAAGTAACGTCACAGCTAGCAGGTATTAACTACTAACCTTTCCTCCTTACTGAAAGTGCTTTACAACCCTAAGGCCTTCTTCACACACGCGGCATGGCTGCATCAGGCTTGCGCCCATTGTGCAATATTCCCCACTGCTGCCTCCCGTAGGAGTCTGGACCGTGTCTCAGTTCCAGTGTGGCTGATCATCCTCTCAAACCAGCTAGGGATCGTCGCCTTGGTGAGCCATTACCTCACCAACTAGCTAATCCCACTTGGGCTAATCTAAGGGCGAGAGCCGAAGCCCCCTTTGGTCCGTAGACGTTATGCGGTATTAGCAGTCGTTTCCAACTGTTGTCCCCCACCCTAAGGCATATTCCCAAGCATTACTCACCCGTCCGCCGCTCGTCATCTTCTAGCAAGCTAGAAATGTTACCGCTCGACTTGCATGTGTTAGGCCTGCCGCCAGCGTTCAATCTGAGCCATGATCAAACTCTTCAATTAAAAGTTTTTTGAATCCGAAGATTCGTGCTCAATGAATTCTGTATAAATTGACTATATAGTCACTCATAAGAAATTGAGACTCTAAATTTTTTTGCTCCTGAATCAAGAGCTGTTAGAACTCAATCTGTACGAGTGCCCACACAGATGATTGCTTCATATTTTTAAAGAACATTCCGGTTACCCGGGTGTAACTCGATGAGTTACCGCAGCCTTGCTGCGAAGTGGAGCGCCATAATAACGACTTCACTTTTTATGTCAACACTTAATTTTAATCTTTTTTTTAAGAGAAAGTTTAAAGCTAAATTTTATTTGACTCGACATCGTTTTGATTTGCTTTTCAGCGTCTCGCCCCGTGTCAGTGTGGTCGCATTATAGGGAGATCATTTTTTTGATCAACCCCTTTTTGCAATTAATTTTAAGAAATGTGTTCAACCGCTCAAAAAGAAATCAAAACTCTGTTTTTAGTCGCTTTTTGCTAACATTTAATACAGGTTATTTGCATTTAAAGCCTAAGATCTAGTTAGATCTTAGTCTCATCACGCCTTCTTGTATGGTTGAAGCAACTAATTCACCTTGTCTATTAAAGAATTGCCCCCTTACTAGACCACGGCCACCACTCGCACTTGGACTATCGACACTATATAGCAACCATTCATCCATTCTAAATGGACGATGGAACCACATAGCGTGATCTATCGTTGCAACTTGCATATTAGGTTGCAAGAAAGAATGCCCGTGCGGCTGTAGTGCCGTTGGCAAAAACTCAAAGTCTGATGCATATGCTAATAAGTAGTTATGTATGCGTCTGTCATCAGGCATTGTGCCATTTGCTCTAAACCAAACATGTCTTTTTGCTTCAGTGCTTTTTGGCTTAAATGGATTTTGAAAGTTTACCGGACGCATTTCGATAGGCATTTCGCAGGTAAATTTATTTCTCAGTTGCTCTGGAATTAGATCTGCGTGCTCTTGGTAAAACTCAAGTGAAGACTTAAGCGTTTCTGGTGCTGGCACATCAGGCATCTCTGTTTGATGAGATAATCCCTCTTCATCCCCCTGAAAGGAAGCTGTCATATAAAAGATGGGTTTACCATATTGGATTGCGCAAACACGACGTGTACTGAAACTTCTCCCATCTCTGATAGTTTCAACATCATAAACAATTGGCTTGCTGGCATCGCCCGGACGTAAAAAGTATGAGTGTAAAGAATTAACATAACGATCTGCTGGCAACGTATATTTGGCTGCTGATAGGGCTTGCCCCATTACCTGACCACCGAAGACTTGTGGAAAACCTAAATCTTGGCTTTGCCCTCGATAGATCCCTTGTTCAATTTCTTCTAATGAAAGAAGTGACAGTAAATTCTCTAATACCTGACTCATAACTCATTACCCTCAAACAACATAACGCTTTAATCATACTACACGTATCTGTTTATTGTGTATTTACCTTGCTCAGCTTTGTCATTTCATCAACAATATTAAAAAACACTATCTGAAGATTTTTATGGCTTATTGGTTATTCAAAACGGAACCTGATGCATTTTCTATTGATGATTTAAAGAGTGCACAAGAGCAAAGCACTTTTTGGGAAGGTGTAAGAAACTATCAGGCACGAAACTTTCTAAGAGATGATGTCAAACTAGGTGATCAGATCTTTATTTATCACTCCAGCTGTAAAGTGCCTGCAATTGTCGGGATCGCAGAAGTAACAGAAGAAGCACACCCAGATCCCCACCAATTCGATCCAAGTAGTGATTACTTTGATGAAAAGTCTAAGCCAGATTCCCCAAAATGGTTTGGTGTCACTGTTCAGTTTAGAGAAAAGTTAAGGCCTATCTCTCTGAAACAGATTAAGGCAGACCCTAGAATTATCGACTTACCCCTCAAAAAAGCTGGCCGATTGTCTATCATGCCAGTTACAGAGGAAGAGTTTTTATTATTAAAACATTACCACCATAGCGAGCAATGACAGTTGCTCGCTATTATCTACCGCAAAACGATTACAATTTTTACGACTTCAAAAATACTATTTGATTTCTGACCACTTTACTTCTGACGGTAAAATACGCTCAGGTGAAATATAGTGAAGAATATCACCGCCTTTGATTTGATAATGCAGGGGTGGATTTAAGTCCATATTAAATGCATTCAGATCGTGAGCAACTCCTAAAATGATTGCATCGTGCTTTTCCTTGAAGTAGTGAAAGAAAGAAGAGAAAGGAAGTGCTGCAATATTCTCAGGTAACTGTACACTAAACTGAGTATCGCCATGCAAAGTTGAAAGTAATTCCTCTTGCACTCGACTCGAACCAGGATCTTGCATCGCGCGCACTAAGATCTCAGCTGACTTTGTACTAGAACACTCAACATTCTTGCAATGAGTGCGAAGCAGACTGACTTTACTCTCATCAATGAAATGCGCACTAATATGTGCAGCTTCTTTTATTAACGGGCTTATCATTAATGCAGTAGTGAAGGTCTGATCGTCATCTTTGCCATCTATAATAATTTTATCAGCTTGAGAAATCGCAATACGCTCCAATTCTTTTTCATCTGTAAAACTCGTCAGATGGGCAAATTCAACTTCAGAATAGTTAGCTAGAGGGTGCTCTTCGAGATCATTAACAGCAAGAATGATTTGTCGGTCTTTTCTTTTATTGTCGGCAAGTATGTAATCAACAATCTTTTTTGTTCTCTGCTCATGCCAGCCAAAGATAACGATGTGATCAGTTAAGTGTGCTAAGTTTTTGTTTCCCGTCATTGCTCTTTTTACCCAAAATGTAACTAACTGCCCGACTTTGCCAAGCAAAACACCAAATAACGCTAAGCCAAATGGAATTTGAAATAGTGCCACGACCCACCGACCCATAGGGGTTACGGCACTCATATCGCCATATCCTACCGTTGAAGTGGTAACAACATAATAATAAAAATAGGTGTTGAGCCCTAAAAGCTCGGTTTCGTTTGCAGCAAGAAGAAGTAACCAAGTCGCAGCTATATGCAACACTGTTACTGCCATTAACAGCTGCCAACTAGCTTTGTCTATATGTGCTCTTAAGAGCATGGCTAGTTTTTTAAAATACAGAGGCATAACTAAAATAATTGAATTTAATGATTTTTGTTCACAATACGCGATATCTATTTGCTTGCAAATACCACTTTAAATAAATCTAGGATAGACTTATAAATGACCTCATTTTAGGTTTATTAGATTTCTACCTCGTGTTAGGTATACTGAATTTATCTTCTTCTAAAGGATAACGACATGGCTGGTGTTTTAGCTTCTGTAGATCAAAGAACTCAACTGGTGGGTGAAAACCGACTTGAGTTGTTGTTATTTCATTTACATAGCCGCCATCTGTTTGCTTTAAATGTCTTCAAAGTAAAAGAAGTTGTAAAGCTACCACACCTAAATATCATGCCAAACGCGCATCCGAAAGTATGTGGTGTAACTAGCATTCGTGGAGAGTCCATCCCAGTGATCGACCTTCGCAGAGCAATCAATTTGCCAGAATGTCAGCGTGATGAAGACTGCAATCTCGTTATCACTGAATACAACCGTACTGTTCAAGCTTTTCTAGTCGGCAAAGTTGACCAAATCGTCAATACCACTTGGTCGGATATTATGCCCCCACCAAGTTCTGTGGGTAAAAACCATTATCTTACTGCCTTTACAAAACTAAAGCGTGACGGCCAAGAACACCTCGTTGAAATTATCGACGTAGAGAAAGTGCTGGCAGAGATTATTAGCTACGACATACAGATATCAGACGATATACTAGATGAATCAATCCTGCCTGAATTTCAAGGTAAGAAAATTCTTCATGCGGATGATTCACCAACTGCACGTCGGCAAGTATCAGACACACTAGCGCAGTTAGGAATTGAAATTATTCCTGCTACCGATGGCAAAGCCGCTTTGGACATTTTGAAAAAGTGGGCTGATGAAGGCAAAGACATTAATCAAGAAATACTTGCGGTGATCACCGATGCCGAAATGCCAGTGATGGACGGATACCGCTTAACCTATGAAATTAGGAATGATCCTCGCCTTAAAGATCTTTATGTAATTTTGAATACGTCTTTGAGTGGCAGTTTTAACCAAGCTATGGTTGAAAAAGTGGGCTGTAATGCGTTTCTATCTAAATTCCAACCTGACTTATTAGTTGAAGAAGTTCAAAATCGCTTAAAAGAATATATCGGCCAGTAAACTGGTTATTTATACAGTTTAATTTATTTTCATTCTTCATATATTTCAAAAAGTTAAGTTTTTACGCATAGTAAAAATGTGTGTCTTGCTGGGAAATAGACGCTAGCCTAGGTATACTTTGCTGCATTCTGATTTGGCAAGGTAACCTAATGGACGTTTCTGATTTAATTGACGGCTTAAACGATAAACAACGCGAAGCTGTAGCTGCTCCTTTGCAGAACATGCTGGTGCTGGCTGGCGCAGGCTCAGGTAAAACGCGAGTACTTGTTCATCGTATTGCATGGTTAATGCAGGTAGAGCACGCTTCTCCTTATAGTATTTTTGCTGTGACCTTTACCAATAAAGCTGCCAAAGAAATGCGTACCCGTGTTGAAGAAACGCTCAAATCACCTGTCGGTGGTATGTGGATCGGCACTTTCCATGGTTTATCTCACCGGATCCTTCGCGCTCATCACCGTGAAGCTAACCTACCAGAAGCATTTCAAATCTTAGACACTGACGACCAAGTACGTATGATCCGTCGTCTGTTGAAAGCCATGAATATTGATGAAAAGAAATGGCCGCCAAAGCAGATAGCCTGGTATATCAGCGCCCGTAAGGATGAAGGTCAACGTCCAAAAGATATTCAAGCTTATGATGTGAACGAGCAACTCATGTTGCGCGTTTATACGGCTTATCAAGAAGCCTGTGACAGAGCGGGTTTAGTCGACTTTGCTGAAATCTTATTACGCTGCTTTGAGTTGCTACAACAGCAGCCGACCTTGCTGCGCCATTATCAGCAGCGTTTCCGTCATATGTTGGTAGACGAATTCCAAGATACCAACAACATTCAATATCGTTGGTTAAAACTACTGGCGGGCGGTGACAGCAATATCATGATCGTAGGCGATGATGACCAAAGTATTTACGGCTGGCGTGGCGCTAAAATTGAAAATATCAAACGCTTTTTAGATGACTTTGATGCCGAGACTATTCGCCTTGAACAAAACTATCGTTCTACGGCAACTATTCTAAAAGCATCAAACGCGCTGATTGAAAACAACGCCGAGCGAATGGGAAAAAGCCTTTGGACCGATGGCAACCAAGGCGAGCCTATTTCGATTTATGCTGCCTTTAATGAGTTAGATGAAGCCCGTTTTGTGGTAGGTAAAATCAAAACTTGGCTGAATGGGGGTAATGCTTTACAAGATTGCGCCATTCTTTATCGTAACAACGCCCAGTCACGTATTCTTGAAGAGGCCATGTTACAAGAAGGCTTAAAGTATCGCATTTATGGCGGTATGCGCTTCTTCGAACGCCAAGAGATCAAAGATGCTTTATGTTACCTACGCCTGATCTGCAACCGTCAGGATGATGCCGCATTTGAACGTGTAATCAACACCCCAGCGCGTGGTATTGGTGACAAAACTTTGAGCCATATCCGTGACTGTGCACGCAATGAATCAATGCCATTATGGTACGCCGCAAAAGCAATTCTAGAGCAAAAGCATTTAGCAGGTAGAGCAGCAACTGCCGTCACTAAGTTTGTTGAACTTATCGAGCATCTCAGCGATAAAATCGATGAGCTAGAATTGAGCGAACAGGCTAAACAAACCATTGAAGTATCTGGTCTAATGGCAATGTACCAAGCCGAAAAAGGCGAAAAAGGTCGCGCTCGAGTAGAAAACTTAGAAGAATTAATCAGTGCCTGTGGTCAATATGAACCGCCTATTGATGAAGACTTTAGTTCGCCACTACAAGGCTTCTTAGCCTACACGTCACTCGAAGCGGGTGAAGGCCAAGCTGATGAACATGAAGATGCTGTGCAAATGATGACTTTACACTCGGCAAAAGGTCTAGAATTCCCACTTGTATTTATGGTTGGTGTAGAAGAAGGTATGTTCCCTTCACAACAAAGCCATGAAGAGTCGGGCCGCTTAGAAGAAGAGCGCCGCTTATGTTATGTCGGTATGACCCGCGCAATGGATAAACTTTATATTAGCCATGCAGAAAGCCGTCGTTTGTATGGACAAGAAAAACATCATAGTCCTTCGCGCTTCTTACGTGAAATCCCTGAAGACTGTGTAGAAGAAATTCGCATTAAAACGCAAGTTTCGCGCCCAGCAAGTACAGGCCGCTTCAGTAACACCATTACTTTGGCAACCTTTGAGGATAGCGGTTACAACCTTGGTCAACGAGTTTTACATGCTAAGTTTGGTGCTGGCACCGTATTAAACTACGAAGGGAATGGCGCGCAATCGCGTATTCAAGTCAACTTTGACGATGTGGGTACTAAATGGCTTGTCACCGCTTATGCAAGACTCGAAAAAATATAATTTAGAGGCGCTATTTGAGCGCCTTACTTTTAATCAGCACCGTCAGTTAGTGTTGTTTTGCGGCTCACAAATGTGGGCTGCCACTGAGTTAAATAAACTCACAAACAAAACAACTTCTTTTTTAACACTGTCAAAAGAACCTGCTTTTAATCAAGCGCAATGGCCTGAGCATCTTCATCAAATTCTCGGTCAAGAGTTCGAGGTCGCAATATACGATGGATACTCAGGGATTATCCCTAATAAACTCGCGGCACTGAGTGGCACAGTAAAGGCAGGCGGAATACTTGCGCTCGTCTTACCTGAACTTGGACAATTAAGTTTTTGGTGTGACCAAGGGATCACAACTTGGCAAAATCATCAGCAATCGCTAACAACAAGTCCATTTTTAGCGCGTTGGCAGCGCTTATTTTCTCAGCTACCTATCTCTATTATTTCTGAAACGAACCATGCAAGACTGTCTTTACCAGATTTAAAACCTGCTTCAGAGCTGAACCATAGATTAGGTGAGCAAGATAAAGTGATTGAAACGCTCACTACATTACTCACCAAATCTCGGCAACATACTTTGCTTACAGCCGATAGAGGCCGTGGTAAATCATCGGCTTTAGGTTTATTAGCGAGCAAAATGCCTGAGCAATCATTTGTGGTATGTGCTCGACAATATCAAGCAGTAAAAAGTAGCTTTATGCATTTGGCCAAAGCCCTCGGAATTGAATATTCAGGAAATGAGAAAACACTCGCTAACTTAAGCTTTTGTCCACCAGATAAGTTACTTCAAGAGGATATCAGCGATGACATCATTCTTATTGACGAAGCCGCAGCTTTACCCGTGCCTACCCTCATCAAAATAGCGGATAAGTTTAAGCGCTGTGTATTTGCGTCGACTTTAGTGGGCTATGAAGGTAATGGTCGAGGTTATACGCTAAGATTCAAACGTTTTTTAGCAAAACAATACCCGACCTATCAGCAATTAACCCTCAGTGCACCGATCAGGTATGAGCAGTGTGATCCGTTAGAAAGCAGCATAAACAAACTATTCGCACTCGATGTGGAGTTTAAAGCACCAAAGCAACTTGAACAGTTCGAGTTTACTCATCTTACACCTGAAGATTTACTTCACGATGAACATCTACTCAGACAAGCATTTTCATTATTAGTGCTCGCTCATTACCAAACCAGTGTTAATGACTTAAGGCAATTGCTCGACCAGCCTGCTAACAAACTTTTTGCAATCAAACAGCAGAATTATTTGCTTGGCATTTGTCTGGTCAGCATTGAAGGCGGTTTAAATGCTGATAGTATCGCAATGATTGCGCAACAAAGCAGGCGACCCAAAGGACACTTGCTACCGCAACAACTTTACCACTTGCTACAACAAGATACATTTTTAAGTCATAAAGCCGCCAGAGTTGTCAGAATCGCTATCGCACCAGATTTTCAATGCCAAAAGCTGGGTCAGCAGTTATTGAATTACACTGAGCAGCAACTACAAGATGAGGTCGATTACTTTGGCAGTAGTTTTGGCTGCACTGCACAGTTATTAAAGTTCTGGCAAGAGAACGAGTATCAAATTGTAAAGTTAGGCTTTAAACAAGACAAAGCTAGCGGTGAGTATTCTGCAATTGTATTAAAGAATAATAAAAATCTATCTGAAGAACAGCATCAGTTGCGAGTACGCTTTTCTCAGCAATTTACTTATCAATTGCTGACGCAGTATCAAATGCTAGATGACACACTTGTCAGTCAGTTAATGAAACCAACATCTGGCAACTCACTCATCTCGGCTGAGTATAAACAGCAGTTAAAAATATTACTCGACCAACCTGCGCATATCGAACAAGGCTTAGCCTTGATTTGGAAAATAGTGTCACAGAATCCACAAATACTATACAACCTTTCGGCTATTTCCCATCGACTACTAATTAAGCTAATATTACAAGGTAATAAAAAAGAC
This sequence comes from Pseudoalteromonas sp. AWM4_233, assembly GCF_056158285.1. Lineage (NCBI taxonomy): Bacteria > Pseudomonadati > Pseudomonadota > Gammaproteobacteria > Alteromonadales > Pseudoalteromonadaceae > Pseudoalteromonas > Pseudoalteromonas sp. AWM4_233. The sequence goes on from NZ_JBSWSZ010000001.1 coordinate 3,440,225, forward strand.
GTAGTTCAGAAAGAGTTATGCATTGACTCAAAAAAACAACTAAACCTATGTTTATCTAATCTAGTTGCAGAAATTTATGCCCAAATTTAAGCCCTCAATTTTGCTTACTTCTTGCCTACTGTGGGCAAACCAGCTTATGGCTTCTGGATCGCAACTCGACATTAAGCTAGGTATGTCGGTAGCATTAACTGGACCTGCCAGTGAAATAGGCAAACAACTTGCTTCGGGATCTAGAATTTACTTTGAGCAACTCAACAAGCAAGGTGGAATTCATGGCTCGCTTATCGAACTCGATGTGAGAGATGATGGCTATGAGCCAAACCATACCGTCAACAACACACGCTTTTTTATTTACGATAAAAAAGTACATGCATTATTTGGTTATATGGGTACCCCAACCACAACTGCCATAAAATCCATGCTAGAGCACACGCAAATACCTTTACTTATGCCCTATACGGGTGCTGCATTTTTAAGGGAAAGACCCGCATTCAAAGTGTTTAACTTAAGAGCCAGCTACCTTGATGAGGCAAAAGAACAAATCAGTTACTTAGTTGATGAATTAGGCCATTCAAAAATTGCATTGCTCATACAAGCTGACGAATTTGGTATTACATTACAAAAAAGTCTCACTGCGGCACTAAGAATGAGGGGGTTAGAACCTCAGGTTGTCGGCCGATTTCGTAGAAATACCAATGAAGTTGAGAAAGCACTCAAACTAATTGGCAACAGTGAAGCCACTGCCGTTGCTATGGTCGGCACTTATGAGCCCTTATCACACTTCATCCTGCTATCACAAAAGCAAAACAAGAAACTTGCATTCACCACTGTATCATTTGTCTCCAGCGAAGACCTATTAAGTAAGCTGACTCAACCAAGCAAATTAATGGTCACAGAAGTGGTGCCAAATCCAGTCTCTTGTGAGGGTAAAATTTGTGAGCAATTCAGAGCAACGTTAAGCACACATTCTTTACCTATTACGCACGCCATCTTTGAAGGGTACCTCAACGCATTAGTGTTTAGTCGTGCCGCAAAAATGTGTCCTTTACCATTTAATTCTAACTGTGTCCTCAATGCCTTAAGCAATGTGATCAACCAAGATGATGAATTACGTCATTTATTTAAGATCAAACCAAAGCAAAAGAAATTACCAATTTTCCGTTCATATCATTCGTAATTGATCTATCATTAGTCATACTTATAAGCATGATGAGGCAGACATGGATTTAATTAACTTTCGTGTTGGGCAAAAAACAATTTCTTTAAAGATCTTAGACATATTGCTGACCGAGCGCTATGAAGGAAACCTAACCTCATTGCCAAACGGCAACCCAAGCTTCTTGGGGGTCAAAGATTACATGGGCACCCCAACGCCTATTTTTGATCTTGGCTTAATCTTAAATAACCAATCTTCCTCTGAAGTGAATCAAGCACTCGTAAAACTTCTACATGATCGTGAACAAGATCATAAAGCTTGGTTAGTGGCACTTGAACACAGCATTCATGAAGGTGTCGCTTTCACCAAAGCACGAGATCCTCGACAATGTGAATTTGGTAAGTGGTTTTATAGTTTCAAAACTGATAATGAAGATTTAAAAGCTTTACTTGCACGCTTTGAAGAACCACATACAAAATTACACAATCTTTCAAGCACCTTATTAGATATGTGTGCCAAAGGCGAAAAAGAACAAGCAGTAAGAATGCTCGAGAAAGAGCGTACTACAACTTACCAAAAACTGATCCGATTATTTGAGTCAGCGAGAGATCAAATCACGCTCGATCATAAACCTATTATTGTTTTTACAACCTTAGATGGCCAAAAACCGCATATCGGCTTATTGGTAGATCAAGTTCAAGACAATATTCACTGTGATGAAAGTGAGATCAAACCACTTCATGAGATCACCAATATCGGTTTTGATATCGATCCGCAGACTAAGCAAATGATGAAAGGTTTAATTAAACGTGATGATACACATAGCGTATTAATCGATCCTAGTGCGATTTTTAGGCCAGAACATTTACACAGTTATGAACCTGAAGAAACCGAAAGCTATGGTTTGTTTTAATTAAAAGCCAAAAAGTAATTCTTCTAAATAGTTTGCTTTATTTAGCTACAAAAAAACCGCTCAGTTGAGCGGTTTTTTTACATCTCGTAAGAGGTTATTTCTTAGCTTCACGGCTCGCGCGCTTACGCTCGCTTTCAGTAAGTAGTTTCTTACGGATACGGATGCTTTCTGGTGTTACTTCTACTAGCTCATCATCATCAATGAACTCAAGTGCTTGCTCAAGTGTCATAACGATTGGTGGCACAAGGTTTTGTGCTTCGTCAGTACCAGATGCACGTACGTTAGTAAGCTGCTTACCTTTAAGCGCGTTTACAGTTAGGTCGTTATCACGCGCGTGAATACCGATGATCATACCTTCGTAAACTTCAACACCGTGACCGATGAATAGCTTACCACGGTCTTGTAGGTTGAATAGTGCGTTAGTTAGTGCTTTACCTGCCGCGTTTGCGATAAGTACACCGTTCTTACGTTGGCCAATGTTACCGCCTTTGTGTGGGCCGTAGTGATCGAATGTGTGGTACATAAGACCTGAACCAGATGTTAGTGTCATGAAGTCAGTTTGGAAACCGATTAGACCACGTGAAGGCATCATGAAGTCCATACGAATACGGCCTTTACCATCTGGTGCCATATCAGTCATTTCAGCTTTACGAAGACCAAGCTGTTCCATGATAGAACCTTGGTGCTCTTCTTCAACGTCAACAGTTACTGTTTCATATGGTTCTTCTAATTGACCATCTACTTCACGAAGAATTACTTCTGGACGAGATACTGCAAGCTCGTAGCCTTCACGACGCATGTTTTCGATTAGGATACCTAGGTGAAGTTCACCACGACCTGAAACACGGAAGCTATCTGGGTTGTCTGTCTCTTCAACACGTAGTGCTACGTTGTGAACAAGTTCAGCTTGAAGACGCTCAAGGATATTACGTGAAGTTACGAATTTACCTTCTTGACCAGAGAACGGAGACGTATTTACAGAGAACGTCATTGTTACTGTTGGCTCATCAACAGAAAGCGCTGGAAGTGCTTCAACTGCGTTTACATCACATACAGTATCAGAGATCTTAAGTTCACCTAGACCTGTGATTGCAATGATGTCGCCCGCTTGCGCTTCTTGTGCTTCGTGACGGTCAAGACCTAAGTAAGTCAGTACTTGGCCAACTTTACCGTTACGAGTAGAACCGTCAGCACCAACAATTGTTACTTGTTGGTTTACTTTAACAGTACCACGCTTGATACGACCAACACCGATTACACCGATGTATGAGTTGTAGTCTAGCTGTGAAATCTGCATTTGGAATGCGCCTGCAGGATCTGCATCGGGCTTTTCTACTTGCTCAACGATCGCTTCGAACATTGGTTGCATGTTGTCTGAAGGCTCGTCTAGGTCAAGCGTTGCCCAACCGTTAATTGCTGAAGCGTAGATAACTTGGAAATCAAGCTGCTCGTCAGTTGCACCTAGGTTATCGAATAAGTCGAATACTTGGTCCATTACCCAATCAGGGCGTGCACCTGGCTTGTCGATTTTGTTGATAACAACGATTGGCTTAAGACCAAGAGCGAATGCTTTTTGCGTTACGAAACGCGTTTGCGGCATTGGACCTTCTTGCGCATCAACTAGTAGTAATACTGAGTCAACCATTGAAAGAACACGTTCTACTTCACCACCGAAGTCAGCGTGTCCCGGAGTGTCTACGATGTTGATGTGGTAATCGTTCCACTCAATCGCGGTGTTTTTAGCTAGGATGGTAATACCACGCTCTTTTTCGATGTCGTTGGAATCCATCACGCGTTCTTCATTACCGCCACGTGTTTCTAACGTGCCCGATTGCTCTAGTAGCTTGTCTACTAGGGTCGTTTTACCGTGGTCAACGTGCGCGATAATCGCGATATTACGTAATTTTTCAATGCTCATGTTTATAACTCAGATAATTACTCGAAAGAGTGGGTTAATCCTATACACCAAATCGTGTAGCACAGCCCAAAATAGGCCGCTAGAATTTAAAAGGGGCGTATTATCCCCTAATAACGCCATAGATGAAAGTTTATGCAGCATTATTTTTTCAACTGACGTCATTATTCGACGAATAAAGGGTCAATTCAGTATAGAAGCTGAAATAAACCACGCCATAAAAGCGCCCGCTTTAATACAACAATCTCAACAAAATACCTTTTATAAATGTGATTTAAATGACAATACAGCCACCCTGCAGCTAATACAGCATGGAAATGAAATTAACGTGTGTATTTTTGCAACTAAAAACTGGGCAAAAAAGCATCATGCACTATACTGGAGCTGCACCACGAACGTGCATTAGCGGATCATGTTGGTGCACCACCAAGGTGCAACACAAATTAAAAAACACAAAAAACCTTTAAATTCATTTAGATAAAAAACTGGCACAATACCCGCTTATAGCTGCGCAGTAATAACGAAAGTTATAGCAAAATAACTAACCCAACGAGTTTTGGAGGACACACATGTCTCATACAGTTTTACAATTTATCAAGGAAAACGACGTTAAGTTTGTTGACCTACGTTTCACTGACACTAAAGGTAAAGAACAACACGTTTCTATTCCTCATCACCAAGCTGACGAAGATTTCTTTGAAGATGGTAAAATGTTTGATGGTTCTTCAATCGCTGGTTGGAAAGGCATCAACGAATCAGACATGGTGCTAATGCCAGATGCTGACTCAGCAAAATTAGACCCATTTGCTGAAGAAACAACACTCATCGTGCGTTGTGATGTTGTTGAGCCATCAACACTTCAAGGTTACGAGCGTGACCCACGTTCTGTTGCAAAGCGCGCAGAAGAGTACATGCGTTCGACTGGTATCGCAGACACTGTTTTATTCGGTCCAGAGCCTGAGTTCTTCCTATTTGACGATGTTAAGTACAAAACTGACATGTCTGGTTCTATGTACAAAATTGATGCTCAAGAAGCATGTTGGAACTCTGACAAAGATTACGAAGGCGGTAACACGGGTCACCGTCCAGGCGTAAAAGGCGGTTACTTCCCAGTAGCACCAGTTGATTCTTCACAAGATTGGCGTTCTGCAACGTGTTTAGTTCTAGAAGAGCTAGGCCAAGTTGTTGAAGCACACCACCACGAAGTAGCTACAGCGGGTCAAAACGAAATCGCAACTCGCTTCAATACAATGGTATTGAAAGCAGACGAAATTCAAGAAATGAAATACGTTATCCACAACATGGCGCACCTATATGGTAAAACGGCAACTTTCATGCCTAAGCCAATCGTAGGCGATAACGGTTCAGGCATGCATTGTCACCAATCACTAGGCAAAGATGGCCAGAACATCTTCGCTGGTGACAAGTACGGCGGTCTTTCTGAAGAAGCACTATACTACATCGGTGGTATCATCAAGCACGCTAAAGCAATCAACGCATTCGCTAACGCGTCTACTAACTCATACAAGCGTTTAGTACCAGGCTTCGAAGCACCAGTAATGCTTGCATACTCTGCACGTAACCGCTCTGCTTCAATCCGTATTCCAGTTGTTCCTTCTGAGAAAGCACGTCGTATCGAAGTACGTTTCCCAGATCCAACAGCAAACCCTTACCTAGCGTTCTCAGCAATGCTTATGGCTGGTCTTGACGGTATCAAGAACAAGATCCACCCTGGCGATGCAATGGACAAAGATTTATATGACCTACCTGCAGAAGAAGCGGCTGAAATCCCAACAGTTGCAGCTTCACTAGAAGAAGCGCTTTCAGCACTTGATGCTGACCGTGAATTCCTTATCCAAGGTGGCGTATTCACTGATGACTTAATTGATGCATATATCAAACTTAAGTCACAAGAAGTGGAAAAACTGAACATGACGACTCACCCAGTTGAGTTCGAAATGTATTACAGCGTTTAATTACCCAGTAATTATTCTCCGTATATTTAGTGCATGACAACTCACACTACATGTGACGAGTTTAAAATGCACTCAAGCGTGTAACTGACACGCGCCTAAATCATATGTGTTCTCAAGCCCGCGAAAGCGGGCTTTTTTATGGTAAAGCAGTTCATAAACAACTAAAGTATTTATTGCATTGTGTGATAAGAGTTAGGGCAAAAAAATGAAATGGACGGTAAAGGGGTTATGTATTTTAATGGCACTGATTGCGCTGCCAAGTGACGCTAAAATTTATCGTTGGAAAGATAAAAATGGCAATTGGGTCTACTCAGACACCCCCAGAAAAGGCGCGCAAGAAGTAAAGTTAAATAAGCCATTGGTCATGCCAAGTACCAATACCAATACCAATACCAATGTTCTGCAATCATCAAACACCCAAAAGCAAATCTCTTATCAAGCAAATATCACTTCTCCCAACCACGAACAAACCATTAGAGAAAACACTGGTACCGTTTATGTCAGTGGTCAGGTGCTGCCTAGCTTTCATAAAGGCTTTACCGTCCAGCTCTTCCATAACGGCAGTACTGTAGGTGCAAAGCAGTCTTCCACTTCATTTGTACTTAAATCACTCTCACGAGGTGAACATAAGATAAAAATGGCTGTTTTTAATCCTCAAGGCACACAAATTGCGACAAGCAAAGAGCACACATTTTACCTTCATAAAGCCAGTGTCAGTAAGCGTTGATGCAAGTCAAATGTAGGCGTATGATAAAACGCACCAAATTGGTGCATAACAATGAAAGCTGATCCATCATGGTACACTCCTTAACGTCTTTTGCCGAAAACGTTTGGCAAAATCTATCAACTTGCATCTTAGTCATTGATGATGCTTACACTATTCAATTTGCCAACAATTCTTGTAGTGAACTGTTTGGCTTGGGCCTAAAGCGCCTACTCAATCAACCTCTACTCAGTATTTTTAATCATCATAGTATCGACCTAGAAAAGCTCTCTCAATACGTGCTAGATGAAGGCGTTGATTGCCAGCAACACAGAGTAGACGTGGTGTTCATCGATAATCGCTCTGCCACACTGAACATATACAGCCGTAAAATTGTGCATCAGCACCAAGCGTACATTTTGCTTGAATGTCGCAAAATTGATGACGAAGTAAAATTTGATCAAGCCTCTAAGCAAATGCACCAATATCATGCTGCGCGCACACTCATTCGCGGTCTTGCCCATGAAATAAAAAATCCATTGGGCGGAATTCGTGGAGCGGCGCAATTATTGCAGCATGAGACTTGCCAGCAAGAGCGCGAGCAATGTGCACAACTGATCATAGAGCAAGCAGATAGACTGACTGAATTGGTAGATAAATTATTAGGCCCTAACCAGCTCCCTAATAAAACATCGTGCAATATCCACCAACTGTTAGAGTCTGTGATCAAACTATGTAGCTTTGAGCTGGGTCAACACATCAGCTTAAAGAAAGATTACGATCCGAGTATTCCTGATGTGGTTATTGACCAAGCTAAGATCCAACAAGTGATCTTAAACATCGTGCGTAACGCACAGCAAGCGCTCAAACAAGGTGGAGAGATAACCTTAAAAACCCGATTCAGACATCGTGTTCGTCAAGGGGATCATGTCGTTAAAAAAGCACTGCTTATTCAAATCAGCGACAATGGACCAGGTATAGACGAACAATTAAAAGACACCTTATTTTACCCTATGGTAACCAATAAAGAAGGTGGCTCTGGTCTCGGGCTCTCTATTGCACAAACACTGATAGAACAACATGGTGGCAGTATTGAATGTGACAGCTGGCCGGGTCATACCGAGTTCAATATATATTTGCCATTTACATCACAACCATCGGGGAATCACGAATGAAATCAGTCTGGTTAGTTGACGACGATGCATCTATTCGATTCGTTTTAGATAAGGCTTTGTCTCGTGCAGGTTTTGCCACAGAAAGCTTTACAAATGGCCAAGATGTACTGACTGCGCTTGAATACAACCAACCGGCAGTGCTTGTATCTGATGTGCGTATGCCAGGTATTGACGGCATGGCGTTACTCGAGCAGATTAATAGCCAGCACCCTAATCTGCCTGTGATCATTATGACAGCACACTCAGACTTAGATTCAGCGGTCAATGCATTTCAAAAAGGGGCATTTGAATATCTGGCAAAGCCCTTTGATCTGAACGAAGCAACCCAACTAGTTGAACGTGCTTACGAGACTCAGCAACAAAACCGTAAAACCAAAGCGCAACCGAGCACACCACAAAACAGCCCTGATATCATAGGCGAAGCCCCTGCAATGCAGGAAGTATTTCGCGCCATCGGTAAATTATCGGCTTCAAGTATGAGTGTTTTGATCAATGGTGAATCTGGCACGGGTAAAGAGCTTGTTGCAGGCGCATTACATAATCATAGCCCGCGTAAAGCCAATACTTTCATCGCACTCAACATGGCGGCTATTCCAAAAGATCTTGTAGAGTCAGAGTTGTTTGGCCATGAAAAGGGCGCTTTCACTGGCGCTGATAGCATGCGCCGCGGTCGCTTTGAGCAGGCAGATGGTGGTACGTTATTTTTAGATGAAATCGGTGATATGCCACTCGACGTGCAAACTCGTTTATTGCGCGTGTTAGCCGATGGAGAGTTCTACCGTGTTGGTGGACATCAAAGCATTAAGGTTGATGTAAGAATTATCGCGGCCACACACCAAGATCTCGAAACCTTAGTGCAAAGAGGTAAATTCCGTGAAGACTTATTCCATCGCCTCAATGTAGTGCGTTTGAAGATCCCTGCCTTACGAGAGCGCCCAGAAGACATTGAACGTTTAGCCGTTCACTTTTTAGCAAAGAGCGCGAAAGAATTACAGGTCGAAAGTAAAACGCTTTCTGCTGAAGCGATCAAGACCATGCAGTTGTATCACTGGCCAGGTAATGTACGCCAATTAGAAAACACCTGCCGCTGGTTAACTGTTATGGCACCTGGCGAACTAGTTGGTGATATCGACTTACCCGACGAGTTACAGCACACGCAAGTACAACCCGAAGCGCAAGGCGATTGGCTCGATGCCTTTCAAGTCTGGCTTAACCAAGAGCTTAAAAACGGCAAAGAGAATATTTGGCCGGCAGTTCAAGCGCAACTTGAAACCCGTCTGATCAAAACCGCTTTAAATGCCTGCCACGGTCATAAACAAGATGCTGCACTTCGTATAGGTTGGGGCCGCAATACATTGACCCGAAAACTAAAAGAGCGCAATATTCAGGATAGTTAAAACTATTCTGAATATTATCTATGAAGTTACTAGAACATGTACCGCTGATTAAACAGCTAGAAATAATCAATCGTCTGCCTTTTTTTAGTGACTTCACTTTAGCTGAAAGACAAGTATTGCTTGAGTCTTTCAGCCATTTATATCTCGTCCAAAAAGACAAGCATGCCTTCAAGCGCTTCGATAAAGATAACCGTTTATTTATTATTCTAAGCGGTGAGCTCGCTATATTTAAAAAAGGAGAACTCAGTCAGCTCGGCAAGGTAGGTCCGGGTGAATTCATAGGTGAAGGCGCATTTATTTGTAAACGTGAACATAGTACCAATGCCAAAGCACTCAGCGACAGTATTTTACTGACCATTACACCAGAAGCATTAACTCGCCTACCAAGTGTGATCAGAGAAAAAATTAAAGATAGAATTATTGAAGGTATGGGCCAGCGAATCGCAAAGCTAAATAATTATATTGAAGAAAATATTTAGCTTGTTTTTCATACATTAATATATTTCATTTTACTTCAAGTGTAATTGCAGCGATTATTTTTCACTCAAACAAGCAAACTTTAATTAAGGAGAATAATATGAAGTTGCAATTAAACAAAAAGAAAATGAAAAGCCTGTCAAAAAACAGCAGCGATTTACCACAAGCTGTTACCCCAAAAGTAGCCGGAGGTTGGGATCCTAATTGGACACAGCCTGCTTGGCGTTGTATGAGCTACTTAGGTTGCGTTAGCAATAAAGATTACTGCTAAGACTACCGCTAGAAATAAAAAAGGCACTTAATAGCGCCTTTTTTATTCAAGCAAAATTAGCGATTCAGTAACGCTTCAAACACACTGAATAATTTTTCTAGCTCTTCAATGGTGTTGTAGTGCATACAACCAATACGAACAACACCCCCTTTATCCATTACACCAAGCTGCTCACACAAGCCTTGCGCATAGAAGTTACCATCCCACACGCACATATGTTGCTTGCCTAAGAACTCAGACACTTCTCGCGGTGCAAAGCCTTCAAATGTTAAAGCAAAAGTTGGTGTACGCTCAGCAAGACGAGATTCATCTTCGATACCGTATAAACGGATCTGAGGAAAATCAGCAAGGCGCTTTAAGAAATACGCACTTAATGCCATTTCATGTTCTTTGGTGTTAGCAAATGCTTGTGCTAAACGCTCACGACGTGGCGTGCTTTCTGGTAGGTCACTTAGACTCGCAATATAGTCAATCGCAGCAATCACACCCGCTAGGCCTTCAAAGCTCTGCGTACCTGTTTCCCAACGACCTGGGATCACATCTTTTGCAGGCTCCACTTTATATGGTGTAAAACCTTCTAAATGTTCACGCTTACCATAAACAATACCTACGTGCGGGCCAAAGAACTTGTAAGCCGAACACGCTAAGAAGTCACAGTTAAGTGCCTGAACATCGATAAGCTCATGAGGCGCGTAGTGAACCGCATCCACATACACCAACGCACCAACTTGGTGCGCAAGTTCAACGATCTGTTTAATATCGTTAATAGAACCCGTCGTGTTCGACGCATAAGTCACTGCAACTAGCTTAGTCTTGTCATTTAACAATGACTTGTAGTGTGCTAAATCTAGAGTGCAATCCGCTTCATTGATTTTTACAGCGTGTACAAGTGCGCCTTTATCTTCAGTAGCCTGACGCCAAGAAGACACATTTGAGAAGTGATCGGCATTGGTCACAATCACCTCATCACCCGCTTGCCAGTCACGTGATATCGCACGACTAAAGCTAAATGTTAGACTCGTCATGTTCGCGCCAAACACGATTTGCTCTTTGCTAGGCGCATTTAATAAATCAGCAACTGCTTGACGCGCATTGTCCATTAAACTGACAGTTTTATCGCTTGAGAAGAATGCACCACCTAAATTTGAGTTGTAGTAACCCAAATAAGCCGACATCGCACTCAACACTGTCTGAGGTACTTGCGAGCCACCCGGACCATCAAGGAAGATAGGAGATTGACCATTCACCTGCTGCATAAGTGCAGGGAACTGACGACGCAATTTTTGTAGTTCCATTATGGCCTCTTACGCTGTAAACACGAAGCAATCTAAATAACCAACTTCATCGGCATTTAGTTTATTCATCGGTGTGGCGTTGTGCCAAACTTCACGGTCATTCACAAGTGCAAACAAACCGTCTTTGATTTCCATCTTGAAGCAAGGCTCAGCTTCTTTGTGCTCGTATACCAGCAGCTCACCGCCTGCGATATTTTCATGAGAGACGCCACATACACATACATGATCAAAACCATCTTGGTGAACTCCTTCTGGTGCCGGTGGTGTGTCACTTTCAATCGCTAACATTCTGAACTGATGAACTTCGATGTCACGGCTCTCTTCAATGCCCGTCATCGCTCTGAATTCAGTCAGTAAGTGCTTAAATGCATCGCTATTAATTAAATCGGTTTCTAAATTCTCATAAACACGCTCAATGTTACCCTGAAAGTTGTTAATTGAGTCGTCTTGAACAAACGCTTTAGTTGGCTGAAGGCTTACTTCATTATCAACAAACTTCAATACCGAATAACGACGTTTACGGAAAGCACCGTCTGCATATGGGTTATCAGGTAGATGATCAAAGAATGGTTTTACACCATCAATATGAGGCTGTTGAATAAAACGTAATTGAAGCAAATTCTGGTTGTTTACTGCTGTCATGTTGCTCTCGTTTATGATTATAGAATTGGCGCAGATCTTAATCTATTTCGAGCAGTTAATTGATTTAAATTACACACGCAAACATCAATAATTACATTGATAATGCATTTTATAAATTTATAAGGCTAAATTTTCTAATTTTGAAAAGGCTAAAAAATTTGCAACTAAACTGGTCGGTCCAGAGCAAAAATAGCTCAGTTAAAACTGATAAGCGATAAGCGATAAGCGATAAGCGATGCTAATTATTAATCACGTTTAAACGTCAAATTGAATTTGATGAAAAATGTTTAATTATTATGTTTTTAAGAGATCAGAGAGTTGGACGTAGAAACCGGGTTTGAACCAATGAGCTTTATGAATAATAAGAGCGGGTAAGACATAACATACGAAAGTTTAAAACTATATTCGAGCTAAAAGTCTAATTAGGGTATTTAATAAAGGAAATTTAAAGGTAAGAAAGTTGGTTGCGGGAGCCGGATTTGAACCGACGACCTTCGGGTTATGAGCCCGACGAGCTACCAGGCTGCTCCATCCCGCGTCAGATGGTTTGCATAAGCAAACGAGCCCTAGAGTTTTGGATTCACTCTAGAAGAATTGGTTGCGGGAGCCGGATTTGAACCGACGACCTTCGGGTTATGAGCCCGACGAGCTACCAGGCTGCTCCATCCCGCGTCCGAATGGTTTGCATAAGCAAACGAGCCTTAGAGGTTTTGATTCTCTCTAAAAGAATTGGTTGCGGGAGCCGGATTTGAACCGACGACCTTCGGGTTATGAGCCCGACGAGCTACCAGGCTGCTCCATCCCGCGCCTGTAACATTAAAATAAATTGAATTATTTTAATGAGTTTTGAAAGGTCTCCCTTTCAAGAGGTCGCTATAATAATGGATTAAATTTTTATTGCAAGGCATAAAACACGAAATCGCGTTCAAATGGATAAAAATAAAACAAAAGTCTAGCAAAGTACCGAAAAAGCTAGCATTACCTGCTAGCTTTTTAACATTTACTCAACAATACGCTGGTGAGGCGTGATCAGCTTTTGGAATTGCCAATCAGGATGACCCATAACGATAAAATCAGGATTTTCTGTGGTTTCTCTTTGATTATAAGTTAAAGGGTTAAACTCAGAATCAGTGATACAGCCACCGGCTTCTTCTACAATTACCTGTGAAGCGCCCGTGTCCCACTCGCCTGTTGGGCCAATTCGTAAAAAACAATCGGCTTTGCCTTCTGCGATGATACACGCTTTGAGTGAACATGAACCAAGCGCAACGGTATCAAATTGGCTATTCAAGTACTGACTTACTGCTTCGAGTTTTTGTCTGCGACTCACTGCTAAAGTTAAGTTATCAGGTGAGGCAACGCTAATTTGCTGCTGTTCTTCACCCACACGTTTGAATGCACCTAAACCTGCATAAGCAAAGTATGTGGTATTTTTAGCAGGCCAGAAAATCACCCCAAGCACAGGTTTGTTGTTTTCTATCAGTGCAATATTTACCGCAAAGTCACCACTTTGCAGAATAAACTCGCCTGTACCATCCATAGGATCAAGTAACCAATAACGCTGCCACTCTCGGCGTTTTTCAAGGGCTGGAATAGGCGTCTCTTCAGACATAATCGGAATGTCGGGAGCCATAACCTGCAAACCTGCCATCAACACTTCGTTAGAGGCCAAATCAGCTTTGGTGACTGGTGTATGATCTGACTTTTCTTGCTGGCCAATGTCATCTTGTTTATAGATATCCATAATGGCTTGGCCTGCTTTTTGGGCAAGCTCAATACAAGGCTCTAATAATGACTGCATATGCTACTCCTTTGCTGCTAGGAAGGTTTGTAACAACATAAGCGCTGCCACACTACGCGCTTCAGTGAAGTCTTCTTGTTCAAGTAAGGATTGCCATTCATCTAATGGCCATTTTACAACCACCAGCGGTTCAGGCTCATCACCTTCTAAACTTTCTGGGTAAAGGTTTTGCGCAACCAAAATATGCATACGAGCATTAAAATAACTCGGTGCTAGTGACAGCGTTTTTAGCTCATCAAACTGCTCTGCGCCCATGCCTACTTCTTCTTTTAGCTCGCGGTTGCCAGCTTGCTTTGCCGTTTCTCCGGGATCAATTAAACCTTTAGGAAAGCCGAGTTGATAATTATGCGTGCCCGCACAATATTCTCTGACTAATAAAAGCTCGTTGTCTGCGGTGATTGGTACCACCATCACAGCACCTCGGCCACCGCCTCGAATTCGTTCATATTGACGCTGTTCACCATTTGAAAAGGTCAAATCTAAGGCTTCAACGGTAAAGAGTTTACTTTTGGCCACTACATCGCAGTGGATAATTTCGGGTGGGTTTGGATGCTTTTTCTGTGACATAGGCGTTTATTTGCTAATATGGCAGTTAACTTAATCATAAAGCCTTTAACGACAAATGCCTATGTTAAATTGGTCAAAAATCGATACCGTTTTATTAGATATGGACGGCACTCTGCTCGATCTGCATTTTGATAACCATTTTTGGTTAAATGTAATCCCCGAGCAGCTCGCAAAAAAACACAATATCAGTGTCTCAGAAGCTTTTGCAGATATAGAGAAACGCTACCAAGCTGTAGAAGGAAAAATACAGTGGTACTGCTTAGACTATTGGCAAAAAGAACTCGATCTCCCCATTATGGAAATGAAACGAGAGATACAGCACCTGATCACTGTGCGTGACGATGTACCTGAGTTTTTAAAGGCGCTAAAGGCCGCAGGCAAAGAGTTAATTCTACTCACCAATGCACACCCTGATAGTTTGAGCTTAAAAGTCGAACGTACTCAGTTTGACCAATACCTCGATAAGCTGATTTCAACCCATGAGTATGGTGTGAGTAAAGAAAGCCAAAGCTTATGGCTGCAAGTTCAAGCTGATTTGGGTTTTGATAAAAGCAGAACTCTGTTTGTCGATGACAGTTTAAGCGTATTAGCTTCAGCTAAACAATTTGGTATTGAGCACTTATTAGCTGTTGCTAACCCAGATAGCAAACAGCCAGTGAAAGACATCACTGGCTATTTATCAATTACTGACTATCGCACTTTATTGCCAATAGCTTAGAACAAATATTATGCAGGGTAACGCGCTTCTAACCCTGCATAAACTTGCTTAGCAAAATCAGCATGCTCAGTATCTAGACTTTTCACAACTTCAACTAGATGCTCATTGTCTTCTTGACCATTCCACACCTTGATGTAAGAGCCATCTTTATAACCATGATCTTGTCGGAAGAAGTTCAGCGTATTCTTGCCCACATAACCACGATATAAATCATCAATACTCATACCGATTTGCTGCATGCAGCCAGCAAATGCTTGCGCGTTAAAAGACTTATCAGCCACCGCACTTGCCGCTAGCTGCTCAAGTGTTTGTTTAAAGTCTTCAGCAAGTTGCGGCTCGCTTAATTCTTTTTCCAGTTCAGTTGCTAGCTGCTCGTAACTTTTAACGCCATCAATACGCAGCGATAGGCCGAAGTGGAAAATATCCACCAGCTCTAAAATCACTTGCTCAGTATCTGGTGTTTGCTTTTTCCACCACTTCCAACCGTAGTGGTCTAGCATTTCAGCACACTCAACCCAAATAGCGCGATACCATTCAAACCCTTGGTTAAACCATTGCTCATGAACCTTAGTGTTCATGGCGTTTTGCATTTCTAGCATAACGACTAGCTTTGTTGTGTTCGCAGACATGGTGCGCTTCCTAATTTCGTTTTTTAATTAACGACTATCATACCCAACAGAGTTATCTGTTCTCAAGTCGATTGTAATCAAACACCCCATATTCGATGCCTTTGTACTGCTTAGCAATCTCATGCAACAGGTCGCTGTATTGCCAAAATTGCGGATGGCTTCGACGTATTGCGAATTGCTCTTTTAGAGCTCTGTAGTCGGCCTCACTTTGCATGCTATGCAAATTTTCAACAAAGCTATGAACATGCTCCGAATTAGGTAAATACCATATGGCAGCAGGATAATCTCCAATAAACCCAGGAACAAGGGTCGCGGTATCTTCATCGTAAGCACGCTGACCTTCTTCATTCAATAAACTCGAAATATTGT
Organism: Pseudoalteromonas sp. AWM4_233; assembly: GCF_056158285.1. NCBI lineage: Bacteria > Pseudomonadati > Pseudomonadota > Gammaproteobacteria > Alteromonadales > Pseudoalteromonadaceae > Pseudoalteromonas > Pseudoalteromonas sp. AWM4_233. Next base: position 3,456,229 of record NZ_JBSWSZ010000001.1, read on the forward strand.
AGTGCGCGTTATGATGAATAAGCGTATACGCTTTATGCTGCTCGCCGTGCTTGACCAAAATAAATGACACTTGAGGCAATAGGTTAATGGCTTTGCTCGGTAACGCATTGAGTTTTGCCAATAGCTTAGGTACTAAGTTATAGGCATAACGCTCACTTAAAATAGGCTGCAAATGCTGTTTAAACTTGCTGTATAGCTCTAACTTAGGCTCAGTGGTGGTAAATTGCATCCCCGTCGGGGCAGCTAAAATGGTCTTACGATTAATAAACTCACTTAAGCTTAAATGCGACTTACGGTACCAGTGATTTTTGACTTTTTGCCTTTCATCTTGCGGCAGTAAATTAATGAAGTTTTGCTCGCCTTCTAGGCGTAAAAAGTCCATATATAAACGGGTAATGAGCTGATGACCTACATTGCCATACACGTCAAAGCCGGCCACTAGTAAGTAGTGAATACGCTCAAACAACGCATAATCTAATAGCCACATGGTTTTTGGTGGTTGGCCAACAAAACCTTTTACCACAGTGGCGCTGTCGAAGTGGCGAAATACTGTGAGTGCTGCATTACGGTTATGCCCTTCACCTTGCCAAATTAAATCTGTGGTTAAATTGCTGCCATCGGCAAACACTTGGTTCGCTAATTTCGTTTTAGCATTTAAATACTCATGCTGGCGTTTGGCATATTTAGCCCAACTTGAAAGAGGTAAGGCATTGCTTTGCTCTTCAGCAGGCAGCGCGAGTTCATCGTCATTGTGAATTAAGAACTCGGCCATTTTTGGTGAGCTATTTTTTTCTGGATCGACAAAGGCGACCCAAAAGTGATCGTTAATCACATTCAATGCAATTTGACCACGGCAAACCGGCCCTTTGATAAAGCCACTGATGATCAAATGTGCTTCATCTAGCATAAACTGATATTTAGACTTAACGGGTAGCTGCGCAAAACTCTTAAACGGATTCGAAGCGACCTCAGGTGCATAGCCTGGTAGACTCAAAACTTGATAATCCGCTTCGATAAACTGTGCTTTTAAACGCGCTAACTTTCGATCATTAATTGCCAACGGCATATGGGTTTTCGATAATACTGTGCCGCGCTGATGTTGAAAACGATAATATACGCGCTCAACGTTTGGCTCATCAAAAGGTCGGCGCGTTGCGATAATTTCAATTGCCTGCCCCGGTGGTGTTTTAGAGCGTACTAATTTAAAAAAGCTCGGCGAGTCTGATTTTTTTGCTTCATCAAAGTAAATGTTCGCCAAATACCAATGCTCGTATATATAACGCGCTGACAAACGCGCCTTAAGATTATCTTGATTTAGAAAAGCTTCCCAGATTTCAATTTGTGCAAGCTCAGTTAAGGTCGGCGGCGCAATCTGGGCCATTTTAGCACCGCTTTTTAACCAATCGTGTAATACAGCAAATTCTCTTTGCTCTAACGCTGGCAAACCATAAGGCATACCCGCATGAGGCTGGTTTTGCGCATAACTGTCGAACTCTTCAATGCTTGGGCAAGTGGCCGTTCTATCTAAGCTAAAATCAAATTCATCACCTAGCACTTGCTGTGCAGGCAACTCAGCATTTTGTTTTAATAGTAATGAACGATACATCACAGAGGCTGCTAAGTTTGCATCTGCACTTTGCTGATGTTCGTTAAGCACCGTGGTAAAACCTTTATCGCGCCATTGTTGTGTAGATGTGGCATCTATCAATAAACGTGACGGTGTTTGCGCCAACAAACGAGTCCCGTCATACACAGGCTCTTTACTTAAGCCACGGTCAATACCTTCTGGAGAGGAGAGCTTCAACTGACATGGTGCATCATAACAACCATGGCATACCACACAGCGCTGCTCAATAATCGGCTTTACGTCATTGAGGTATTGCGTCGCATGAGGTGTATTTGCAACGACCTCACGTTGTTGTGGTTGTGCTGGTCCAAACAAAGTCTCGTAGTGGTTGGCAGCCAGTGCAACACAACCACTTAGAAAAAGTAGGCAAGTAAGAACAAATCCTTTTTTACAAGGCATTACGCCTCCTCTTCTTCGTCGCCTAGATCAAATGTCGGCATCATTTCTACTGGAGGAGAAATAAAGACTTGCTCACCACTGCTGACGACAGCGCTTAACACAGGTCCTCGGTTAAGTAATAACTGAGCTTGATGTGCTTCACTGATCACAGGTTTGAAATCAGAGTTATCGGCAAATAGTTGATAGGTTTCTAAATTAATACTGATGCTTTGATCTTCTGCCGGATTTTGACAGAGGTTAGCCAGTAAGGTTTCGTCTAAGATCACACTGAGTGTTAAATCAGAGGTTTCTAGGTCGCGCTGCTCAATATGTTCATCAAGCAAAAAAAGCGGCAGTGTGAGTGGTGTGTTTTGTTCTAATTCCATGATAATTGTTCAGGATAGGTGATCATTGCCACAAGTTTAGCAAACCTAACCTGAACACGCGACGAACAGAAAGCATTGCCTGCCATCTGTTCATGTTTTATATGCTCTATTTTACCAAGGTAAAATGTCACCGTTTGAGTGCCAGAAGCTACCTGTATTATCTAAGTTCAGCTCTTCGATGCGTTGTATTAATCGCTCTGCAGCAACTTGAGGTGGGATATCTCCGGCGAAGTTAACCATCTGAGTTTGCACAAAACCCGGGTGTAATAAGGCAACTGCGACACCTTTATGTTTTAGTTCATGCGCTAAACTGACACCAGCTGCATTGAGTGCCGCCTTTGACATACGATAGCCTATATAAGCACCTGAGCCATTATCAGCGATTGAGCCCATACGACTGGTGATCATCGCCACTTTACTGCCACTGTCTAAGTTAGCTTGCAAAGCGTGTGTGACTCGCACAGGCGCAACTGCATTGATCTGAAGCTGCGCATTAATGGCCTCAAAGTCCATATTGGCGAGGCTTTCGTTTTCAAAAATACCTGCGTTGTTAATAAGCACATCAATAGACTTACCGTTAAGCACTGATGCTAATCGAGCAACATCATCACTTTTGCTCACATCAATACCTTCTATGATGTTAACCGATAATTCTTGTAGCTCAGTTGATGGCTTACGAACAACTGCGGTTACTTCATAACCTTGCGCCAAATACTGCTTTGCGAATTCAAGGCCGATACCGCGATTTGCCCCTGTAATCACCACATGTTTTGTCATTGTATCCTCCTAGCATCTTTTAATGCTTACTGAACTTGGGGCAAATACCTTTAATATCAAGCATCCAGATCAATATCGCCATTATAAGACTGCATAATTGAGAATACTGCGCCTTGCGGATCTGTGATGACGGCAAAGCGCCCAATGTTTGGAATATCTGTGGGTGGCACACAAACTTGCCCGCCTAAAGACGTAGATTTTTCAGACATTGCATCACAATCAGCGACAGCAAAATAGATCATCCAATGAGGTGGAATGCCCTCCCATTCTTCGGTCATTTCGAGCATGCCTGCAACAGGCCCCTGCTCATTACAAAACAAGGTATAATCCATGTGTTCCATTTTTTCGACTTGGATTTGCCAACCTAATAGTTCGCTATAAAACTGCCCGATTTTTTCACTGCCCCGACAAGCTAGCTCATGCCAATAAGGCGTATTTTTCTCTAATATTCTTTGTGTGCCGATATGCTCGTTCGCTTGCCAAAATGCCACAAATGCTCCACCTGGATCGCTTATCATCACCATACGACCGGCACTCATCACATCACAAGGACCATGAATGACCGTTGCACCTAGCTGCTTTGCTTTACCGGCGATGGCATCAACATTTTCGACTGCAATATAGCCTAACCAATGACTAGGAATATTTGCCTCTTTTTGCTCAGGCATCATTTGATACATGGCCGCGACATCATCGGCTTGCTTCTTTAGCATAGTGTAATAACAATCTTCACCGATGGGTTGATCGTCAAACTGCCAGTCAAAGAGTTGCGTATAGAATTGTTTTCCGCCCGCCCAATCCGATGAGCATAATTCTGCCCAGCAAAAAGCTGAAATGGGTGGTGAAGTGACTTTGGCCATAGTTAATTCCTTCTTGTTGTTTGCATTTACTTATTAGTTGAACAGTGCTTAATTAGCAAGCAACAGCCAATAAAAAAGGCCCGTAATGGGCCTTTTCAATAATTAAAAATGGTAATTAGTTCGGAGGACTAAAGAATAAAGGGATATGATCTTGTGTTGTACAAGTATTCCCTTTTAGATACTTACACAAGGTTAAGCCATCTTTATTGTTACTGCCCGGGACTAGTTCAATAATGGTATCTTGTCCGTCCATCAACTGCATTTGTCCATTTTCAAACGTGAATTGCACCGCTTCAGCATCGCCGATTTGTAATGTGTAAATGTCTTCACCCATATCATCTGTTGCTGTAGTCGAATACCAAGCCACTTGCCCATCATCTACTGCCTGATAAAGATAGAAGAAACTAATATGATAGTCTTCAAGCTTTTCAATATCCGTTGACTCATTTCGCTCACCAACGAACATGACACCTGAACCTGGACGCTTAGTTCCATCAGCATCAAAACTGCTGAATTCTCTTGCCCAGAAGTAGCGCCCTTCATGCTCTGCCACCATTTGATAGCGCATTTCAGCTTCGAGCACACAAGTTGGTGACGCTTCACAGAAGCGGGTTCTCTCTTTTGTCTCAGGATTTACATAGCGTGCTCGGACAACCTGGCCATCCTCATAACGGCCTTGATAAGAGCTTTTGCCTGTACCAAATACGAATGTCAGATAAGAATCGTCTTCATCTTCTGGGTAGATTTCAGTACCATTTTGACCACTGACTTGATCTGCACCATCAAAGTAAACCCAGCGCCCTTGGTAGTCTTCTTTACTGAGTTCTGGAGCCATATCTTTGACAAGTATGCCTGAAATAATCTGGCTTGAATAAACATCTGCCAAATCATCAAAGTTATCAACAAACTGGTAGCCTACCGATAAGTCTTTAGTCATGTGCAAGTTATCAAACTCAGTATCCTCAAAGTTTAATTTTAATGCTCGTCCCATCACCGACCATGTAAAGTCACCATTTTCATCTGGTTCATCGAATGTCGATTTCACAGTACCAGTGCCATCAGCCATAAATTCTACATGACTAATTTGATTGCCATCAGCTCTATCATAAGCGACCCACTTACCAACAAAGTCGACCTCTGATAAATCTATGAAGTCTCTTTCATAGTAAAGTTTACCCATAAAGTCATGATTAACGTCGCCGCTCATATAACCATCTGTGTAAACATCAACGCGTTCGGTGACTGCTACTTTCATGCCCTCCATAGCGTCGAGCTGCACCGTATAACCTTTTAGTTTATGTTCCGTTATCATACTGTTGTCAGTATTGCTATAGATAACAGATGGATACATTAAATTAAGCTCTATCATACCTTCAGATGTGACATACCAGTTTACATCGTACTCACCCATTGGTGTTTTAACTTTACCATTACCCCATCTATCTAAGCTCAAACCCAGTGTTTCACCTAGGTAAAGATCTGAGTTGTTAATAATAGAGTTACCCATTAATGGCATTTGCTTCCAAATCTTCACCATGGAATCATCGGTGCAGCCCGATGGTAAGGAATAATTAAAGGTGACACCCGAACATGTGCTATCGGCAGATGCATCGCACACTAGTGCTTCACCATCATTATTTTGCAGCGTATCAAATGTTATTTGCGTCTCAGTTGTTTGGTAGTTACCGCGCTCAAAGCCAATGTAGCCATTTTCTTCTTCCCACTGAATAGCAAAGTATCGGGTTTCAGGTAACAGCATAAGTAAAGCCGCATCGTCTAATAGCCCCCATGTGCCCTCAACACCTTCAGCAGCAAAACTTACTTTACTAAAAGAGATTGATCCCTCATCAGTGCCACCCAAGACAAACTCGGAGTCAGATACGCTGTATTCAAAAGAAACACCTGAGCAACCTTGCCCTGCAGGTGCATCACACACTAAAGCTTCGCCATCATGATTTTGCTCAGTTTCAAATGTAATGCTGGTACCGTCAGTTGTATAAGCCCCTCTTTCAAAACCTACAAAGCCATTTTCTTCTGCCCATTGAATGGCAAAGTATCTGCTGTCAGGTAAGAACATGAAAATAACATTTTCATTTGCCAGTTCCCAAACACCTTCTAAACCAGAAGTCGCAAAGCCAACTTTGTGGAATCCAACAGACCCCTCACCCTCAATCTCGAATGACAGCCCCGAAGAAGGGTATAAGCAGGCCTGAATATGCTCTTGAGAACTGTCTATTATCTCTAGGGTATACTTAGCACCATCAACAAAGTAAACAATATTGCCATCTTCAAAGTTAAAGTTATAACTTTGCTCTCCAAAAGTAATGACACCGTCAAATTCTTCACTATCACGATTGATCTTCACCATCATCAAGTTACCCATGGCATCTTGCACCCACACATAGGTATCGCCATAATTTGGTAATGTTTGATCAAAGGCCGTGATACTTAAATCACTGTCATATTCAAAGATAAACAGTGCAGATTCGCTGACCTCCATCATGCCTTGCTCATTCATCCATAAGAACGTACGTTTAAGGTAATAACGGTCATTCACCATAGCGAGAATTTCATGATTAGTAATGCCAATCAAAGCACAATCATCACGCGCTTCTAAACAACTTTCAACGCGATTACCATTTTGCATATAGACTTTACGCACCATGGTATTGCCATCAATATCCCAAACATAATCACTGCGTTCTAAACCAAAATAAATTGACCCATCAGGATATAAGTCCATGTAATAGCTTTGGTTCAAGCCATAGAAACCATGCCAACGGCCAGACATTGTGCTTTCGTTTACCGTGACATCTGAAGGCTTGATAAGTAAACCATATTCAGTATTTGGCCACTCATCGTCAGTGGTATCTAGCGTAACGACTTGGTATCCCGCATCCAAAACTTTGGTTAGCCAAATTGAAGCCGAACCTTCATATTCAAGTGTTTGCTTGGTGTCATCGGTAAAGTCTTTATAGTCGACAACAATGGCTCGCCCCTCAATGCGCCATGTCACTTCTTCATCAGAGAATTCAGTGGTGATTGTGCCATCTGCATTAAAAATAAGTTTTGACACTTGCTCTTCAGGTTCGTCATTAAGTGTGAAATCTCTATCATCTAAATCCAAATACCAGAGACCACCGTCTGAAGTGAGTATCTCAGTAGTGGGAGCTGAGGTTTGGCTCTTGCTAATAAGATTACTGATATAGGTGACTGTCTCTGAATCTTGAGCAGCGCCATCCAATGTTTGGAAAACTGTTTCAGTGACTTCAACGGTTCTAAATACTTCATTCTCTCCGAGTACCAACATACTCATGCCGGTGACGAACGTTTCAACTCGCTGCTTAGTTTCATCTTCAAGAGTATTTTCAGATACAGACTTCTTCAAAGGCTCTGCAAATGTCAGTGCTAACTTGTTGCCATCTAGCGCCCAGCTACTTATCGCTTGCTGATCTATGCCATGAATAACCCCTGTGTTATCTTCTTTTAAACTGACGTGGTAAGCGATATTGTTGTAATAACGAGGTGACTGAAGTATGTACTCACCCACTAAGCTACCCGATGGACCCGTTACCAGATCAGTATCTTCTTTAATCTCGGTCTTCGTTTTTTCGATGATGGTCGGATCTTTCTCATTCACCTCAGCCTCAAACGCTTCTACCGTTTCTGTCGATGAGACGAGCTCAAGGGTATTCTCTACCCCCTCTGGCAACTCAAAGTCTGGGTTATCAACAACCACTTTGATTAAGGTCGCAAGCTGAAGTTTTTCATCAGCATCCACGTTTAAGAGTGCTGATTTAAGTGCTTCATCGTCTTGCGGTGTTTCGCCATCACGCGTAATGATGGCGTATTCTGCGGTAGTGACGTTGGTGACATTCACTGAGAAGTTTTCGTCCTTTTGCAGTACACCGTCTTCACCCGCTTGCTCGATTACTGTCTCTACTGAATTAAGTAGTGACCAGAATTCAACCTTACTTTGTTCACCAGTGCCCCGAGCTTTAATTTGCACGAGATCTTTAACCTCAGACTCATCCACAATCAATTCAAGTGAATAACTGCCATCGCTGCCAGCTTGGACTTGCGCTGATGAGCCACCAGCAGAAATGGTGACATTGGCATTTGGTATAGGTTCGTCTGTGACAATACCGGTAATTGAAACTGATGATACCTTGCGCTTTATCATAACAGTATGTTGCGCTTGCGCAGTTTTGGCCGTCGAGCCGTTATCAGTCACGGTGATAGTAAAAGTCACCTCAATGTCTTCAGAGATATCAGGGCTCGTTACAGTTAGCGTGCTTGTATCTTGCCCACTAAGCGTTAAATCAAGGTTGGAAGTGGTTGTCCAAGCATAGGTACTAATTTCACCATCTTCATCCGCAGCGGTTGCTGTGAGCGAAAATTCAGTTTGCTCTTTAGCTTCAGCGACTGCATCAACCGATACGGTTGGTGCTTTATTCTCTGGCGTTGGGGTTGGTTCTGGTATTGGTGTCGGTGCAGGGTCATCTGATCCCCCACCGCATGCAGTTAAGACCAGACTAAAAGCGATTGGCGCAAGCAGTGAGCTCCAGTCTTTGTATAATCCTGTTTTCATGACTTATCCTGTGCAGTTTTTTTATAGCGCTAAAGCCTCAGCGAAAGCACTTTATTCAAAATTACGGCACAATAAGCGTAGGTTAATTTTTAACCGAACAGTTGGTTATTTCTGTCTATAGAATAAAAAAGTCTAACGAACAGAGTTTAATATCCATTTTATTAATTAAAAGGGTTATTTGGGCATGAAAAAACGCGCCTCGAAAGGCGCGTTTTAGATACTTAATGAAAGTATTGTGGTTATGAAAGCACTGCTTATTACTGCGCTACAAACTCAACCTTAATTTCACAGATATCAGTTACAGGTCCAACTGTAAGTGTCGTGCCATCTAAAGAGAACTCGCCACGACAGCCTGTTACACTCTCCACAACGGAGTTGTTATTAGTGTATAAGTTGACCATTTTACTGCTATCAGGGCCTAAGAAAAACTCAGTGTCATATACGTATCCATCGCCTTTTGTAGCAATAACCACAGGATAAGCTTTGTGATAGTATAGATTATAATAACCTAACTCATTTTTAAGCCTTTCAAACTCTCCAGCGGTCTCATCTGATATAGGTGTTGGGTCAAAGTATAGACTTACCCCCTTGTCTTCAATTGAATCAATACCTGTTACAGTTGATATGTGTGTCCAAGATGCGTTAACGTAATTCAACTTAGTATTAGCTTCTAGAGCCAGACTCTTGATTGGGTTATTTTGAATATGCAGCTCTGTCAGCGCAATATTTTTGCTCACATCTACAGCTGAAAGTTGGTTTTCTTCTGCCAGCAACTTTTGAAGCAATAGGTTAGAAGTAAGTAATAGTTCACTTAGGCTATTACCATTCACTTCAAGTATTTCAAGCTGTGAGAATGACTCGGCATTAAACTTAGTTAATTGGTTATTACTTAAAACTAGCTCTTTTAAGCCCGTAAATTGCGCAAGGTTTAATTGCGCTAATTCAGTATCATCAAGTTGATTCTCTGATAGAGATAAACGCTCAAGCTGCTCAGGGTTCGCTAAAGTTAATTCAATTAGTGGCTGATCTGTATTACGACCATTTAAAGTTAGCTCTTTCAAAGAGGCAACCGATGATAGGTCTACTTTCTGCGTGGTTAAATAGCTCAACTCCAAGTTAGTCAGATTAGTAAAAGCACTTAATTCAGTGAAACTTTGAATGTCATAGCCCCAACAATTTAGCGCTTTAACTTGCTCTGTCTTAATAAAGTTAGAATAATTCACACAATCCATAAGAGGCTGATTATCTGACGTAATACCGGCTTTTTCGGCAAGCGCTACTTTATCTACAAACTTGATATCTAACGTACATGCTTGAGTGATAGGTTTGACAATCAAATGGTTTGCATCTACTAACTCAAACTGACCATCACACCCTTCGATAGTGCCTATCTCAAGGCCATCATTCGGATAAATATATAGATCTAAGTTAGTTTCACCATCACTGTGATACTTACCACTATCTCCCCACGCTTGGGTGGTATCAAAATTCACCATAACAGGGTAAGAGAGTGAGTAAGATATGTAATAGCCTTCACCTTTAAGTCGTTCAAACTCATCAACCATTTCTTGCGTTAATGGGTTTGAGTAGAAATTAAGACTTTGCAGCTTATCTACATCAAGAAATTCAATACCAATTACAGTGTCAATAAACGCATTGCTTGCATTAACACGCTGAAGTGCCAAGTTATTACTTACATCTAACTGACTCAACTGAGTTTCATACACTTCTAACTTTCGCAACTGAGTGTTCTCGGCCAGGTTTAGTTCAGTTAATGGGTTATTTCCTAAATGCAACGACTGCAGTTGAACGTTTGTCTTCAAATCAACCGCTGTGACTTGGTTATCTGAAATATCTAACGCTTCAAGTTCGGTTAATACTGAAGTATCAAGCTGTGTTAACTGATTGCCGCGTAAACGCAGCTCTTTTAAAGCAATAAACCTAGAAATATCTAACGTCGCTAGAGCATCATCGTTGAGGTACATGTACTCAATCACGAAAGATTCCAGCAATTCAGGATTGGTTAGTTTTAACTCTGAAGGAGACTGCCCGTACCTGAAATAAAGAGATCTCAGATTAGCCAAACCTGTTAAATCAAGCACTGATTGTTGGTTGTCATATAACTCTAACGTATGTAGATTTTCAAACTTACTTAACTCTGCAAAGTTCTCCACGTTATAGACACTACAGCTAAGTGACTTAACTTGTTCTGTTTTAATATAATTTGTATTGTCCACGCACTGCGCTAATGACTCATTAGTAATGCCTGCCTTTTCTGACAATGGTTTCGCTTTTACAAACGATACGTCCAGCGTACACGCTTCTGAAATTGGCCCTACAATTAAACGGCTTGCGTCTAGTAGTTCATATTGTGACGCATCACAACCAGTAGCCGTAATTTCACCCACTTCAAAACCATCGTTCGCATATAAGTAAACTTCTCTCGTCTTATCTTTCGGTAAGAAAACTTTACTATTATACGTATAGCCATTGTCGTCGGTATTAATGGTTACCGGGTAAGCGATTGAATAATAAATATTATGGTAGTCTTCATAGTCGCGCAGACGCTCTATTTCAGCAACCATATCCTCAGACAGTGGCGTATTATCCAAATTGATATGTACCCAGTTTTTCAAGTACTCAATACCTGAAACTGATTGCAAGCTTGACTCATAAGCATATAAGCCATCTAAACGTACATTAGCGCTAACATCTAGTTCAGTTAATGCCGTTCTTTGTAGGTGCAACTGTCTCAAGAAGGCATTGCTCGATGTATCAAGACTAACAAGTGGGTTATTGTCGGCTTTTAAATCTTCTAAGAGCGTATTACCCGTAATCACCAACTCTTTAATGTCGTTATGATACACACTTAAGTATTCAAGCTGGGTGAGAGATGACGCATCAAACTTAACTAATTCATTATCGTTAAGCTCTAAGCGTTTTAAGTTAGTTAACGCTGAAATACCTGAATTATCAAGCGTCTCATTGGTTAAATTAAGACCATTCAACACTAATACTTCTAGTTTCTCTGACTGAGGTAACGTTAAGTTAGTTAAGTTATCGCTGTTAGACACTATCAAAGTTGAGAGGTTAGATAATTTAGATAAATCTAATGCATCTGACTGAACATCATACACTTCAAAACTTGTCAGTGTAGTGACATTAGCTAATTCAGAGAAATCTAGAATTTCACCACCGTAGCAACCTAAGCTTTTTACTTGCTCTTTCCAGATGTAGTTTGAGTTATTTACACATGAATATAAGCCTGCATCCTGAATATCTAATTCTTTTGCCAGATCGATTGCTGGACCAAACTCAATTGTCAGATCACAACTTTGAGTATTTTCATCAAATACCAAAGTGTCGGCTTGCAATTTAAGTTGACTTGCATTGAACAGAATGTTCGCTTGGCTTGCTCTGTCTTCTGCAATACCACAGCCTGACAGGCTAGCTACTTGGAAACCGTTATTTGCATAAACTGACGTATAGTAGTGCTCCCCTTCACCTAAAATAACTTGCAGCTCTTGTACATCACCGTCATTACCAGGTTTTAAGTTAACCTTATAAATACGTGAATAATACAAGTTGAAGTAGATGTCAGAAAGGTATTCAAGATCTGCAACCGCTTCGTTCGTGAATGGATTTCTCTCAAAATATAATCCCGCCCATTTATCGCTGATATTTTCAATACCAGTGACTTCAGAGAGCTGATTCGAATTAGCACTCACATGATGTAGCTGGGTATTGTTGCTGAGGTCCAAGCTGGTTAGCGCATTGTCATATACTTCTAACTCTTTTAACTCAGTGTTACTACTAATATCCAATTCGGTTAGTTGGTTATATGACGCGTTCAAATACATCAACTTAGCATTACCTGATATATTTAACTCAGATAACTGATTGTTTCTCAATGACAAACGTTCTAGTTGTTGCAATTGAGATGTATCAAGCTTAGTCAATTGGTGGCCATATAGGTTTAACTCTTTTAAATTCTTAAATTGAGCTAGGTTCAAACTCTCTACAGCTATATCGTCGAGTCCGCTATGAACAGCTAATCTAGTTAACTGCTCTGAATTGTTAAGCGTTATCGAATTTAACGGTATTTGGTTATAATTGCTGACCTCAAGTGATGTTAAGTGCTCTAAAGCAGATAAGTCTAAAGCGTCATCAGAAAGGTTTTGCAAACTCAATGAGTGAAGTGCAGGTAACTTAGCTAGCGGGCTAAAATCTTGGATATCTCGCCAACAGTTCAAATATTTAACCTGCTCAGCCCAAATATAACCAGAGTCATTTAAACATTTAGTTAGAGCAACATTGTCTTCAGGAATTTCAAGCTTAGTCGCAAGCGGCACCGCTTCAGTAAACTCAACATTGATAGTACATGCTTGTGTCACTGAGGTGATTTCTAAGTGTTTCGCATTCAGAAGTGTTACTTGGTCGTTTTCTGCATCACAACCTGAAATACTTGCTACTTCATACCCTTCATCTGGCTGGATATACACACTTACCGGCTCCTGACCTACAAGTACTTCAGTGTCATTCACCTGTCCATTTTCACCTGCGCTGATAGTAACTAATTGCGCACGAGAGTAATGGATATTGTTAAACCCTTCTTCTTGTTTTAAGCGCTCTAGCTCATCGACCGTTTCATCTGAAAGCGGGTTGTTATGGAACTCAAAATAACCCCATTTACGTTCGCTATTCTCTAAACCAGTAACAGTTACTAGACCTGTGCTATCTGCATAAATATTGTCAATCAATGTGTTATTGCTGACATCTAGACTTTCAATATCGTTAAACGAGATACCAAGTTTTTCTAGCATTGTATTATTGCTAACATCAATCTGCGTTAATTCATTGTCAACAACCCAAAGAGAAATTAAGTCTAGGTTATTAGACAAATCAATTGATGTCAGCTCATTGTGAGAGACAGAAAGATACTGCAATTGCTCAAAGACAGATGGATCAAGCTTAGTGATAACATTGGAATCTAAGTCAAGATGTTGCAGATTGATATACTCATTCAGCCTCAAGCCTTCAAGTTGAGCATCACTCAGTCTATTACCACGCAATGACAGTGCAATAATATTTTCTGGGGCAGCCACGGTTAAGCTGTTGAATCTTTCATTGTAGCTGTAGTCAATGCTCACACTGGTTAACGCTGTTAACGCAGATAGATCGACATCAGCAATATCAATGTTATGTAAATCAATACTCTCTAAGTTAGGGAATACTGCAAGTTCAGCTAAGTTATTTATGCCATTATATTGATGATCACATTGTAGCGCTGTGACTTCATCTAAAGCCCAGAAACGTCGTTCATGTGACTGCTTATCAACACAAATCGCCAGTTTTTCATCAGTGATCGAAGCCTGCTCTGACAGTGGCGTAAACTCTTCGAAGCTTGCTGTGATCGTACAATCGCTGGTCAGGGCATCGATAACATAATCGCCACCATCTCTGTAACCATTACACCCTTCGATTGCTTTTGGTGCAAAGCCATAGTCAGGTCTGATTTCGAATCTAACTGTGTCGCCATGACGGTATATATGGTCACTGTCATACATATCCGTTAACTTGCCATTCACGTCAGACTCGATAGTCACTTCGTAGGCTGGTTTTTCTTTTACCAGTGTTACTTTATCGTCTTCTTGACAAGCAAAGCCCTGCTCATAACGACAAACTACAATTCCATTTTGATCGTTATCAACCAACTCGATTACATAGTCAGTGTCTTCTAGCGGCTCATAGTAGTTAAGTTTTCCACCTGCAAGTTCAAGATGACGAGTTTCATCCTCATCCAAACTTAAGAAGAATTGTGATTCCTCTTGCTCAGCGTCATATTCACTATAGAATCGCCATTCTACTGCTGAATCTGGCAGTATCTCAAACAAACGACCATATAGATTATTTTCATTAAACTCAGTGACTTTTGTTGAACCTGTAAATTCAACCGTCCAGAGCAAAGAAGCTGCACTAACTAATTCACCTGAACCTTGATAATTATAACGATTCCACACCCTTTCAATGAAGTAACGATTTTCATCTTGCGCAATTAAACGATAATCTACTTGAGTATTTAAAGCGCATGATGGAGATGCCTGATCACAATGTGCTTGATGCGTATTAAAATCTCGATATAGATATCTAGTGTAACCGTTATCATCAAAGACACCTTGTGGGCCAAAACTCGACATCAAACTGCCAATATGACCATCTTCATAGATGATATACCCGCTGCTAGTTGCATCTTCTAATTCACCATAAGTCTGATAATGCGCACCAACAAAGTTATCTTTGGTAATTGTAATGTCACCACGCTCTACCATCAGCGCAGCACCAGACGCAATTAAACGACCTTCACTGTCAAACTCTTTGGCGATAGCTTGTAAGCCAACACTGATGTCTTTAGTATTAACAAGCTGAACTTGATTACCATCTTCTAAGTTAAAGGTCAGAACATCATTCTCATCAATTGACCAAGTGGCCATTTCAGTTTCAGATTCTTCAATACTGCGAACTTCTGCACTACCGCCTTCAGCAAATTTAATCGCAACAACATCATCAAATACCGATAAGCTCCACTCTTTACCCGCAAGTTCAGGGAAAGGTACACCTAACTCACTGGTATTAAATGCAAACGTGTTAAAGCTATTTGGGCGAGACTCTTCATCGGTTGGTTGACCATCTTGAGAGTTATAACGAGTTATATTGGCAGTAAACTCATACTCTTGCTCTTTTGCATCAACAATTTCGAACTCAATGCTCTCAAGTACATCTTTCCAGCCTTGAAAGTAACCTAAATAATCATTATTCCAAGTGATAAGCTCTTCAATTGGTGTGACCTTGATTACACCTTCTTCGTCGCTCCATAGCGCATCGACCGAATAGTTTGAACTTGACAAAGTCGCCGTGCCATCATTCTTCAGCGTCACTTGATAAACGCTGCTACGATAGTAGTCTGGGTTGTAGAAGGTTAAGTCACTGATCACGCCATCACTCGATGCGTCAGCCTCTTTAAAGCTAACGTCAACTTGACAATTTTCGGTGAGTTCACCAATTAGGTATTGTCTGCCCTGCAGCGTTCCATTACAGCCTGTTACCTGATCAATGGCAAAACCAAAATCAGGTAAAATTGACAATGCTATATGCTCGTCATAAAGCAGCTCAGCCTGCTCTGGCGTCACTTTACCGTTTTCACCTACATTGGTTTCAACTGTAAAGCTCGGTTTAGCAGTGTTGAGTGTTAATAGGTTTGTGTCTGAATCACAGCCTTTAGACTTATCGAAAAGGCACACAGATAATGAACCGGCTTCATACCCTTCTAATGAAATGCGATATGTAACGCCATCGGTATAGGTGTACTCAAGCGCGCCTTCAACAAGTTGTGC
This sequence comes from Pseudoalteromonas sp. AWM4_233, assembly GCF_056158285.1. Lineage (NCBI taxonomy): Bacteria > Pseudomonadati > Pseudomonadota > Gammaproteobacteria > Alteromonadales > Pseudoalteromonadaceae > Pseudoalteromonas > Pseudoalteromonas sp. AWM4_233. The sequence continues at coordinate 3,472,239 of NZ_JBSWSZ010000001.1, forward strand.
GACATAAGTTACGCCATCAATGGTCACGCTATAGCTATTGTCAGCGTTTGGCGAGATAGATAACTCTGCGTATTTTTCTCCATCGAAGTAATTTAATGTGGCATCAAATGCCAACATTTCAGCTTCGAATTCATCATATGCAAGATCTGTCTTTTCATATATATACAGCCCTGCATCTGACAACTCTAATTCGCCTAGGCTGTTTGCACGCCACTCTTGGTGATAACCAAACCAGATTTCGTCATCCGTATTCAGAATTTCTAGTTCGCTTCTGTAGTAGGCCGTACAGTTTTCTTCGCTGGTATCACAGAAATCTACGTTTTCACCATCAAGACTATAAATACCACGATGAATGATACCATCTTCAACCCTTGCCACTATTGGTGTACGGCTTAAACCCGCTTCCACACTTAGATCTGGTAGAATATTGACATCATAGTCGTCCATTGTATGGCCTAAACCAACGCGCCAACGACCAACAATATTTTCCTCATTGATTTCGACGTCATCTAGCTTAACAAAAAGACCATAGAAGGTTTCTTTCTTACCGCTGTTATCTAAACCAACGGCTTGATAAACTGCATCTTCTTTCCACTCTTTCGTGAGCCAGAAAGTAATAACCTGTTCAGTGCCTTCATCGTTGTAGGTAATGGTTAATTGGCCATTTGCATCAAGCGTCCAACCTAAAGTAGAGCCATCTTCGTCAGAAATATTACCTTCAGAGTCAATCGTAAAAACGAATACTTCATCGTCTTGCTGGTTGTCATTGAAGCTTTGAATTGCCCATGTGCCTTGCCATGCCTGCGCATCAAGCGCAAAGGTCTCTGATTTTTTGAATAGATTCGCTACGCCTAAAAGAGGACCGGAACTGATAACGCTTTTTTGTTCACCGTTTTCGTACTGTTCGACATCAGCCTTACTGATTTCAATAACTGTGAACGCATCTTTATCTTCTAATAACGAAAACTCGAGTGATGAGAGTCTCTTCTCGTACTTTTTAGCTCCATCAGTCCAACTGTCAAGCAGCAGATTGTCTTCAGTTAAGTCAACCTTTACTACACCGTCGATGACTTGCCATGTGGTCTTTACAGCTTGGCTAGCTGAAATAACCGCTTCACCAGAAGTAGCACCGTCATCTGCACCGTTTAAGGTAAGGTGGATTGCTCGGTTGTTATACGCACGCGGCTTATTAATAATAAAGTCACCAAGTAAGCTTCCTGACACGGCTTCAAGTAGTTCTTCATCTTCTTTGATGTCTTTAAGTGCTTTTTCTAAAACTTCAGGTTGAGTTTTCTGAATTTCAGTTTTTGTTTTTTCTGCGTTTTCTTTGCTTGTTACAAGGTCAAGCGTTGATTTAACGTCATCAGGTAACTCAACACCATAATCAACAACCGTTTTGATCAACGCTGCTAATTCTAACTTTTCTTGCGCATCGATACCTTTTAGGCGGTTTTCTAACTCAGCTTCATTTTGTGGTGCTCCACCATCACGCTGTAGTAGCGCATACTCAGCTGTTGATACGTTAGTAACATTAACCGCAAAACTTTCTTCTTTTGTTAAAACGGCATCATCACCCGCCAAACTTTGCAGTGTATTGGTTGAAGGCAACTGAGATTTAAACTCAACAAATGCTTTTGTCGAGTCTGGCTGACCCTTAGCTGTTAAAGTAACAAGCTGATCAACTTCACTTTCATCCACGATGGCAGTAATTGAATAAGCGCCTTTGTCATCCGCTTGAGCATCCACAGTGCTATTACCCGCAGTCACTGTGACTAATGCATTTTCAATTGGCCCGTCGGTTACAATACCTGTGATCGTAACACTGGAAACTTTACGCTTAATTGTGACAGATTGAGTCGAAGAAGCTGTGTCACCGTCATCATCGGTGACAGTTACCGTGAAGCCTACTGTTATATCTTCTGATATATCAGGCACGGTGAAAGTCGCAGACTCTGAATCTGTATTTTCAGGTTTTAAATCTAGTTGAGAATCATGAGTCCAATAAAAAGACTCAACAGAACCATCTTCATCACTTGCAGTTGCCTTTAGTGTAAAAGCAACTTGCTCTTTGGCTTCTGTCAGTGCCTCTATGGTGACGGTCGGTTTTTTATTTTCAGGGGCCGGAGGCGGGGTACCGCCACCACCAGAATCAGGAGTATCATCACTCCCTCCTCCACAGCCAGTGAGCATTAAACTTGTCGATAACAAGCTCAGTGCGAACTTTCTTGATAGATGCATACGCATTGTGGTCTCCATTTCCAAATATGTATGCAAGGGCAAATTCCATATCAATAGAATTTGTAAGTCCCTTTGCAAATATATTTTATATTGTTATGAAATTATTGAAGTATTTTGAATTATTATAATGCTTTTTTCAGTTCATTTAATTGATCAGAAAAGCTTAAATGTCTTAAGTCTCCCAACCCAGCTTTTTGAGTTAGTTGAAATAACTGTGTTTCAAGCGCCAGAAGTTGTGCCTCTACACTTTCGCTCTTAAGTGCCTGCTCTCGAGATTTATGCTCAGAGAAAAGGCTGTTAATACGTTGTATTTGCAGCTCAGCAAGTCGCGTTTTATCTTTAATCCCGTCATAGTCTCGAACATTATTTCTTGCAAAAGCTTGGGCTGTTTCGGCAGTGTCTTTTACATCGGCATACACAGATGGCAAAACCTCTGATTTTTCTGAATTAGCTAATGACTTTAACTGTGAAAACACTTCGCCTAAATAAAACTGCTCTACAGCATCTTGTTCGAGGTTATGTAAGCGCTGACTAAATTCAGGCAAATACTCTTCAACTTTGGCTTGTTCACCTTCAATTAAAAGCGCTTTCAATTCATCATGGCGCTCAACTAATTGTGTATATTGTTTTGAAAAGTTCTTTTGCGTTTCAATATTGTCCAAAACTAAAAAGTGCGCCCTAATCGGTTCAAGAACAGCAACAATGGCATTTTTTGAATTCTCAGCACTTGTGATCAGCGCAATGATATTTTGTGACTGCTCCATGACTTCATCAGCAACCGTATTCGAAGAAAATAAAGATGCTTTATCTAAGGCCCTTTCAGGCTTAGCCTGAAGCTCAGCAAACTCTTCCTGTAAATCACTCCAAATTTTATTGGCATCTTTAACGCGCTCAGGATCATAGTCACTTAATGACTGAGACGAGGCATTTTGCATCGCTGTTTGAGCCGATGTGTAAGCCTCTTGAGCTTTGCTATAGGCTGCTTGAACTTGTGCTTGATCGACTTGTTTACTGCCGACTAAATCACCTAACCCTCCAGGTACAGCGTCGAGTGTTTTACAACCAGACAAGGACAAAGCGGTTATGGCTACAACAATCGCTGCTCTTCTCATTTTTAATAGCTCCATTGTACACCCGCTGAAATTGATACATTTTCAAATTTAATATTAGGTACTGTTCTACGACGACCATCTACTTCTTCTGAAATTTTATCGCGCTCTTTATATTGCGCATCTACGCCAACCATCAATGCAATATGGTCCATAAGTTGATAACGTACACCCGCTCTGCCCATTACTCCCCAACCATTGAAGCTGTCTGTTAGTGTCACAGATTCAATACTGGTATTTTGAGTTCGAGAGTAAAATGGCGTGCTTATTTCTGTTTCTGCATACCAACTCACATTATTGAAAGTGTCGGCCAAACGGCTATCGTAACGAATACCTACTGCGCCTAAAATACCCATCTGGTCTTCGGTAATAGAAATAACCGGGGTTAAATAACTCGGGTTGTTAGCAAGAATATCAGTCGCCTCTTTGCGCTGTCCTGGTAAATCGAACCTTGGTAAATCATCTCCTTCACCTAGCGCTTTTAAAGCTTCATCAAAACTGTTTGCACCAGCACCTAATTTAAAGCTTGAACGCGTAAAGCTAGACGTATGAATGCGTGTTCCAAAAGTTAGCTGCACTGATTTGCTTAAGTTATAGGCCATAGACAAAGCAATTTCATTCGCTTTAATTTTAAAGTCATTTTGCTGAACATCACCAAACTCCTCAGCCGTCCATACTTCAGTGTCAATAGACGTTGCAATAGTTGCGGCACTGGCAATATAAAACCCCCAGTCGTCATCAATACCAGTATAAGAAAGCTGACGAATAGCAGGGTTAGTAACAGAAGCCTTTTGTTTTAAATCCGTAATACCTGCGACATTGTTTAATTGCTCGTTATAGTCAATGGACTCGAAACCTAAACGCACTTCACTAAAAGATGGATTCGGAGCAGCAACGGCAGAAGTTGAAAGTAGAATACTAGAAAGGAGAAAAGCCTTTTTCATAATTAAACCTTGAGCTAAAAGTGAGTAATTCAAGGTTAAGTGTAGCCCAATCCCTGATTACAACTTATTACATTTGTTGAACAATTTTAATACACCCAAGCACTTAGTCAAGAAAGATTATTAACAGAAGCTTAATAAAGTAAGACAGCCCGGATACGCTTACATCAATAATTAAGTCATTAATGGTAATTGAACAAAGTCGCGGTCAACCCTTTTCAATGATCATCATATCGGTAAAAAGTGTAATTTTGATAATGGTATTGTTAACTTCTTACTTAAACAAGTTGCTTATTAAGAGTTTTAAACTTAAACAACCTGAAAATATTGTACAAAAAAGCCAGCATAAGCTGGCTTTAGTATTTATCAGCGCTCTTTATTTTAGCGCTTCACTTTTACACGTTTAACCGAAATCAATTTCGCTTCTACACGTCTATTTTGTGCATGTGCTTCTTCAGTATTAGCTGTGTTCTTTAAGCGCTCCTCACCGTAACCAATTGCGCTCACTCGACTCGCGTCAATACCTTCTTCGATTAGCTGCTTCGCAACTGAATCTGCACGCTTTTGAGATAGCCATTTATTATATTCTGCCTTACCAACTGCAGATGTGTGCCCCTCTAAACGTACGGTCGTCTCAGGGAATTCATTTAAGAAATTCACTACAGCATCAATGTCATTTAAATATTGCTGAGAAACAGCTGAGTTATTATTCGGGAAGCGTACTAATAGACTCACTGTCACTTCTTCATCCTTATAAAGCGTGCAACCACTCGCATCTACTGCATCCGTCATAGGCGTATTAGCACAGCGATCTTCAGCATCAATAATGCCATCTTTGTCTGCATCTTTAGGAGCTTGAACAACAGGCTTTGGTTCAGGCTTAGCAATTGGTGCTGGTGCAGGAGCTGCTTTAACAGGCTTTGAAGAAGTAGCGCCAAACGCATAGTTAATACCTAATTTTGCACCTACATCTGTATAACCGCGATCTAAACCTTGGTAGAGTGCTGTTTCAGCATTTACAAATAAGTTATCAGTTAAATGATGACGATAGCCTGCACCTACATTAGCAAATGTATTTGATGTGAAAGCATCGATTGATTTCAGGCCAAACAATGCATAGAAAGGACCACCATCAAAGTGATAAAGTCCGTCAACACCAAAACGATCGCCACTTAAAGAACCTGTTTTTGAACCGGACAAATCAAAATCCATATCAGCGTACTCTAAACGTGCACTCCAATAGTCGTTAAAACGATAACCTAGCTCTGCACCCCATGATGTTGAGTCGTCAACATTTACACCCGCTGCATCTCGCATTTGTTGCCACTTAGCTTTGTAGTAATCGCCGAATACACCTAGGTATACACCTTCCTTTTGCTCTTTAGCATTAACTGCTGATGTAGCTAAAATAGCTACTGCAAGGCTTAGCATTTTAAATTTCATTGTCATTCCCCATTTATAATCAAGATAAGCAACTCAGTTCGTCGCTTGTGTGTGATTATAGTAGAAGAGCCAAGCTTAATCTTTACTTAATACTTTAATATTAAATTGTTCATTCAACATTCACATTACAACTGATGAGAAAATAGCGTCTGATATAAACCTTCTTGCCTTATCAGTGTGTTATGCTCACCGAACGCTGATACTTCACCATCATCTAATACATAGATCAAATCAGCTTGAGAAATTGCGCTTAGCCTGTGAGCAATAATCAGAGTTGTTCGATTTTTTAAAAACTGAGTTAAGTTACGATGAATTTTTGCTTCTGTCTCTATATCTAATGCCGATGTTGCTTCATCTAGAATAACCACTTTAGGATCTGCTAATACCATTCTAGCGATTGCTAAGCGCTGTTTTTGACCACCTGATAAACGCACTCCATTACGGCCAATTAAAGCATCTAGTTGTTCATCTAACTTTTCTATGGTTTCAGTTAGTTCAGCAGTCGCCAAAGCTTGCCACAGTTGCTCATCAGTAAACTGACCGCCCATTGATAGGTTTTCTCTCACTGAGGCATTCAGCATAACGGGTTGCTGCAGTACGGTCGCAACATGCTCTCTGACTTGTAGATAACCAATTTGCTCTATTTGTTTATCATCAATAAAAATGCTGCCAGATTGCTTCTCATATAAGCCTAATAGCAATTGCACTAACGTTGACTTACCGCCGCCAGAAACAGCGACAACCGCAACTTTCTTACCCGCAGGGATATGCATAGAAACGTTTTTTAGCACCGGTTGCTCACTGTGATAACCAAAGTGAACCTGTTCAAAACGAATATCTACTTGCGGATTTTTAAATGCTTTAACACTTGGAGTCGCTGCAGGTTTCTCCGTCTCAAAAGCAAATACTTGGTTCAAACGCTGTAATGCAGCGGATGCACCATAGTAGGCATATTGCATACCTAATAGCTCTTGCACTGGCCCCATCATAAACCAAAGGTAACCAAACACCGCGAAAATTTGCCCAACCGTTAGGTCTGCAAACACCACCATGATCATCGCAATGGCTCTAAACACCTCAAAACCGAGTAGGAAAATAGTAAAACTAAGACGACTAACTGCATCAGTCTTCCATTGAGATTGAACAGAATAATGCTTTAGATCTTTTGCTGTTGCTTTTACTTGCTCGAAATATTTTCCTTCACGGCGAATTGCTTTTAACTGCGCAATCGCATCTAAAGTTTCTACCAGTGAAGATTGAAACGCCTCAAATGCGCCATTTTCTTTTTTCTTTAGATCTTTAACACGTTTGCCAAACTGTCTTGAGAAATAAATAACAGCAGGGTTCAACAGAAGAATAATGGCTCCTAATGTTAGGTCTATCCAAAGCAAAATAACTGCGGTGCCAATAATAGTTAACAAGCTAATTAGAAACCGTGACAAGGTTTGGCTAATAAAGTTATCAAGTGTTTCAACATCAGTAATACAGCGAGAACTGATCGCGCCACCACCTTGCGTTTCATATTCTTTGAGTTGTACTAATGGCAAATGATTTAACAGCAAACTGCGAACTTGAAAACTGATGTCTTTCCCAATAATTGTAAATTGTCGAGATTGTAAAACACCCAACACCAATGCCGATAATCGCATCAGCACAACACTCAATAAAACAAAGAGAATATAGCCAACTGCATTGTGTGCAGAATCAGGCAAAAGCGTATTCATAAACTCAATGGCTGCGCCTGGCTTTTCGAGTAGAACTTCATCTACTAATAAGGGCATCATTAAGGGTATAGGCACACTAACTAGTGCGGCCAATAGTGCTATGATATGGGCATAAATAAGCGACTTACGATGTGCAAGCACACCCTGTTTAATTGTTTGCCAAGTTAGCGGTTCACCAGAACTGATTTGCATTATGTACCACAGAAAGTTTGATAGGTTTCAGGTTTCGAATGACGCGCAGTAAATACTTGGTCATATTCTTGATAATCATATGGGTTATTTAACATAGGTAGCCACTTTTCAAGTAAAGGGCTGTGTCCTTTTTCATAAAATTCCTCTATGACTTTTTCGACTAATTCATTACGCGGCACAATGGCTGGGTTTGCCTTTGACATCAAAGTAGCCACCTCGGCAACATCATACACTGAGATCCTTGTTTGCCATTTTGCTACCCATTCATGCAATTCTGCAGGGAGCGTAAACAATACTTCTTTGTTTATTGCCAAGGAAGTCAATGCAGCAAAAGTATTGGTGTAATCTAGTTGGTGATTCTTCATTAACACCAACAATTCCGAGAGGAGGTCGCTATCTGAATCACGCCAATCTGGTAACCCTAATTTCTGTGCCCACATAGTATGGTAGGCTGCGTTGAAAGACTTAGAAAAATCAGTCAGCACACCGGTCAGCTTTTCGAGCGCCTGCTCTTCATCACACGCCATAATTAACATCAGAGATTCTGCTAAACGTGCACAATTCCAGTGGGCGATATTTGGTTGCTGACCAAATGCGTAGCGACCTTGTTTATCTATAGAGCTGAATACAGCATTGAAATCGAAAGCCTCAAGCATGGCGCACGGCCCAAAGTCGATGGTCTCGCCAGACACCAAACAATTATCGGTATTCATAACTCCGTGAATAAAGCCCACTCTTAACCAATCAATAATCAATGAGATTTGGTTGTTACAAACATGCTTTAAGAAATCACATACTCTATCATCACCTTCAGATTGAATTTGTGGGTAATGCCGCTTAATCGCAAGTTCTAATAAACGTTCCATGCCCGATTTATCTTGCTGTAACGCTAAATATTGAAAAGAACCAACCCTTATATGGCTAGATGCCACACGGCAAACTACCGCACCTGGCACATAGCCCTGCCTATAAACATCGTTGCCTGTTGTGATTACAGACAAACATTCTGTTGTTTTAACCCCAAGGGACTGAATAGCTTGGCTCATCACAAACTCTCGTACTGCTGGGCCAAGTGCACAAAACCCATCACCGCCACGAGAAAATGGTGTTGCCCCAGAGCCTTTTAGCTGTAAATCAAAGGGATTGTTACCTTGAGTAGTGCCTAAGTAATGCGCTCTACCATCACCAAGTGTTGGATTGAAATGACCAAACTGATGACCTGAATAGGCTAATGCAGATGCTGGAATGCCCTCAACGCTATTTGAACCTGAAAGGTAAGAGATCATTTCTTCTTCTGTCCAATTTAACTCTAATCTTTCAAACAGCTCTTTGTTAAATAAAACGAGTTTGGTTGAACTTGGTTGAGCCATAGGGTAATCAACAGCAAAGCCTTCTGTAATTGCCGCATAATCATTCTGCATTATTCACCCCCATCTACATTAACGTAGTTATCACCAACACTATAAGCAATAAGCTGGCTTAGCGCAGTTAAAGACCACCCACTTTCTTCTGCTAGCTTATTAAAAAAAGACTGAATTGCAGTGAGGGATTTCTTTGTTTGCAAACCACCATCAATGATTTTGTGTGCTCTAAGATAAGACTCTACATCTCGTGACAAAATAAATGTATCTTTACCCATCGCACGCAAAGCGTAAGGCCCAGTGTTACCACCTAATCGCGCACCCTGTTTCTTTAGTTCAGCCCAAAGGCCAATAATGTTATCTTCAGGCCAATCGGAAACAAATTTAGCAAATGAGCCATGTTTTTGTGCAATTTCATAGATCATATAGCAGTTATGTGGAATCGTTTGTACTTTCTTGAAGTTACGGATGATACGCTCATCCTGTGACTTCTCTTCGAGTTGCTCAGGCGACATCATCAGTAATGCATCGATATCAAACTGCCAGAACACCTCTTTAAAACCAGACCACTTTGCATTTATCACTGACCAATAAAAACCACTTTGAAATACTTTCTTTGTAAACGCTTCTAGCCAAAGCGAATCTGAGTGTGCTAATAACGCTTGTTTAGTGAGTGGTGATGATATTAACAACTTCAAATTTTGCTCACCTAACTTTCTATCACATGCTCTTTCATAAATCTCTTTGAAGGATTCCAAACCAATACCTGTCAATTAATTAAAACGCTTAATACGCTGAAGATCTCTAATGTGTTTAATGATAAAGGAATTAAGTACAAATAGGTGCAAAATTAGCGACTGCGAACGCAGTGAGTACGCTTCTTTTGCGCAAGGTGAAGTGAGCTAGTTATAAACGTAGCTAAGGTAATTCTCTTTTCAGTAAAGGAAGGAAGAAATAAATGTTCGTTAGGTAAGTAAATTTGAGTGTGTTTACTAACAAGCGTGAAAAGAGTTTCAAAATAAACAGAGTGGCTACTGTGAAGGCTGCTCTCTTCACCTTGCGCTAATTCGTCTTTTTATCACCGAGCATTGCCTCATCACCGTGCAGGACGATTTAGCACCATAAACGCAAAAAACCCGCTGCATTGCTGCAACGGGTTTCTTTAATTAGGCCCTGGCGATGTTCTACTTTCACATGGGAAGCCCACACTATCATCGACGCTGTTTCGTTTCACTTCTGAGTTCGGCATGGGGTCAGGTGGTTCCAAAACGCTATAGTCACCAGGAAATTCGGTGCGCTAATCGCTTTCGCAATTAACTTAAAATCTGGAAAAAATCTGATAATTTCTAAAACTTCTACTCTAGTTCATATTAGCTTCTGAGCTAAAACCACTTTGGCGTTGTATGGTTAAGCCTCACGGGTAATTAGTACTGGTTAGCTTAATGTATCACTACACTTCCACACCCAGCCTATCAACGTTGTAGTCTCCAACGGCCCTTCAGTTAACTTAAAGTTAAAGTGAGAACTCATCTCGAGGCTCGCTTCCCGCTTAGATGCTTTCAGCGGTTATCGATTCCGAACGTAGCTACCGGGCAATGCAATTGGCATCACAACCCGAACACCAGCGGTTCGTCCACTCCGGTCCTCTCGTACTAGGAGCAGCCCCTCTCAATTCTCAAACGCCCACGGCAGATAGGGACCGAACTGTCTCACGACGTTCTAAACCCAGCTCGCGTACCACTTTAAATGGCGAACAGCCATACCCTTGGGACCGACTTCAGCCCCAGGATGTGATGAGCCGACATCGAGGTGCCAAACACCGCCGTCGATATGAACTCTTGGGCGGTATCAGCCTGTTATCCCCGGAGTACCTTTTATCCGTTGAGCGATGGCCCTTCCATTCAGAACCACCGGATCACTATGACCTACTTTCGTACCTGCTCGACGTGTCTGTCTCGCAGTTAAGCTGGCTTCTACCATTACACTAACCGTACGATGTCCGACCGTACTTAGCCAACCTTCGTGCTCCTCCGTTACTCTTTGGGAGGAGACCGCCCCAGTCAAACTACCCACCAGGCACTGTCCACAACCCCGATTAGGGGCCTATGTTAGAACATCAAACATACAAGGGTGGTATTTCAAGGATGGCTCCATGACATCTGGCGACGCCACTTCAAAGCCTCCCACCTATCCTACACATGTAGGCTCAATGTTCAGTGCCAAGCTGTAGTAAAGGTTCACGGGGTCTTTCCGTCTAGCCGCGGGTACACAGCATCTTCACTGCGATTTCAATTTCACTGAGTCTCGGGTGGAGACAGCGTGGCCATGGTTACACCATTCGTGCAGGTCGGAACTTACCCGACAAGGAATTTCGCTACCTTAGGACCGTTATAGTTACGGCCGCCGTTTACCGGGGCTTCGATCAAGAGCTTCGCCTAAGCTAACCCCATCAATTAACCTTCCGGCACCGGGCAGGTGTCACACCGTATACGTCATCTTACGATTTTGCACAGTGCTGTGTTTTTAATAAACAGTCCCAGCCACCTGGTCACTGCGGCTCCCGTCCGCTTAGAGAGTAAATCTCATCACAGATAGGAGCGTACCTTCTCCCGAAGTTACGGTACAATTTTGCCTAGTTCCTTCACCCGAGTTCTCTCAAGCGCCTTAGTATTCTCTACCTGACCACCTGTGTCGGTTTGGGGTACGATTCGAAATAATCTGAAGCTTAGAGGCTTTTCCTGGAAGTAGGGCATCATCAACTTCACTACCGTAGTAGCTCGTCTCGACTCTCAGCCTTAGCGACCCGGATTTTCCTAAGTCACCAGCCTACAGCCTTTCACATGGACAACCAACGCCATGCTTGATTAGCCTGCTCCGTCCCCCCATCGCAATTATTCCAAGTACGGGAATATTAACCCGTTTCCCATCGACTACGCTCTTCAGCCTCGCCTTAGGGGTCGACTTACCCTACCCTGATTAACATGGGATAGGAACCCTTGGTCTTCCGGCGTGCGGGTTTTTCACCCGCATTATCGTTACTCATGTCAGCATTCGCACTTCTGATATGTCCAGCATGCCTCCCGGCACACCTTCAGCCACTTACAGAACGCTCCCCTACCCCGCATACTAATGTATGCAGCCGTAGCTTCGGTGGTATGTTTAGCCCCGTTACATCTTCCGCGCAGGCCGACTCGACTAGTGAGCTATTACGCTTTCTTTAAAGGATGGCTGCTTCTAAGCCAACCTCCTAGCTGTTTTAGCCTTCCCACATCGTTTCCCACTTAACATACACTTTGGGACCTTAGCTGACGGTCTGGGTTGTTTCCCTCTCCACGATGGACGTTAGCACCCACCGTGTGTCTCCCGGATATTACTTTACGGTATTCGGAGTTTGCAAAGGGTTGGTAAGTCGGGATGACCCCCTAGCCTTAACAGTGCTCTACCCCCGTAAGTATTCGTCCGAGGCTCTACCTAAATAGATTTCGGGGAGAACCAGCTATCTCCCGGTTTGATTAGCCTTTCACTCCAAGCCACAGGTCATCCCCTAACTTTTCAACGTTAGTGGGTTCGGTCCTCCAGTTGATGTTACTCAACCTTCAACCTGCCCATGGCTAGATCACCGGGTTTCGGGTCTATACCTTGCAACTCAACGCCCAGTTAAGACTCGCTTTCGCTACGGCTACCCTAAACGGTTAACCTCGCTACAAAATATAAGTCGCTGACCCATTATACAAAAGGTACGCAGTCACCCTCGAAGGGCTCCTACTGCTTGTACGTACACGGTTTCAGGTTCTATTTCACTCCCCTCACAGGGGTTCTTTTCGCCTTTCCCTCACGGTACTGGTTCACTATCGGTCAGTTGGGAGTATTTAGCCTTAGATGATGGTCCACCTATATTCAGTCAAAGTTTCACGTGCTCCGACCTACTCGATTTCACTTTAGATAAGTTTTTGTGTACGGGACTGTCACCCTGTATCGTCAAACTTTCCAGAATGTTCCACTAACTACACTAAAGCTTAAGGGCTAGTCCGATTTCGCTCGCCGCTACTTTCGGAATCTCGGTTGATTTCTTTTCCTACGGGTACTTAGATGTTTCAGTTCTCCGCGTTCGCCTCGTTAACCTATGTATTCAGTTAACGATACCTGTAAACAGGTGGGTTTCCCCATTCGGAAATCCTAGTCTCAAGCGCCTCTTACTGGCTTGACTAGGCTTATCGCAAGTTAGTACGTCCTTCATCGCCTCCAACTGCCAAGGCATCCACCGTGTACGCTTAGTCACTTAACCATACAACCCAAAATGGTTTGTATCGTCAAAGACAGTTTTAACTTCGCCAGAAGTTAATATTGAATACTAAAGTAGACGCTAATAAACAAATGAATGTTTATCGGCATTGTTTTACTTTTGAAAACTCTTTTTAGAATTTCTTCTAAAAGAATTAATTATCAGCTTTTCCAAATTTTTAAAGAGCAATATTAATTAGCTATAAAGCTAACTAACAATCATCTGTGTGGACACTACGAACAAATCTGTTCTAAATCGTTAAGGAGGTGATCCAGCCCCAGGTTCCCCTAGGGCTACCTTGTTACGACTTCACCCCAGTCATGAATCACTCCGTGGTAAGCGCCCTCCCTAAGGTTAAGCTACCTACTTCTGGAGCAACCCACTCCCATGGTGTGACGGGCGGTGTGTACAAGGCCCGGGAACGTATTCACCGCGGCATTCTGATCCGCGATTACTAGCGATTCCGACTTCATGGAGTCGAGTTGCAGACTCCAATCCGGACTACGACGCACTTTAAGTGATTCGCTAACTCTCGCGAGCTTGCAGCACTCTGTATGCGCCATTGTAGCACGTGTGTAGCCCTACACGTAAGGGCCATGATGACTTGACGTCGTCCCCACCTTCCTCCGGTTTATCACCGGCAGTCTCCTTAGAGTTCCCGACCGAATCGCTGGCAACTAAGGATAGGGGTTGCGCTCGTTGCGGGACTTAACCCAACATCTCACAACACGAGCTGACGACAGCCATGCAGCACCTGTATCAGAGTTCCCGAAGGCACCAAACCATCTCTGGTAAGTTCTCTGTATGTCAAGTGTAGGTAAGGTTCTTCGCGTTGCATCGAATTAAACCACATGCTCCACCGCTTGTGCGGGCCCCCGTCAATTCATTTGAGTTTTAACCTTGCGGCCGTACTCCCCAGGCGGTCTACTTAATGCGTTAGCTTTGGAAAAGTTGTCCGAAGACCCCAGCTCCTAGTAGACATCGTTTACGGCGTGGACTACCGGGGTATCTAATCCCGTTTGCTCCCCACGCTTTCGTACATGAGCGTCAGTATTGACCCAGGTGGCTGCCTTCGCCATCGGTATTCCTTCAGATCTCTACGCATTTCACCGCTACACCTGAAATTCTACCACCCTCTATCATACTCTAGTTTGCCAGTTCGAAATGCAGTTCCCAGGTTGAGCCCGGGGCTTTCACATCTCGCTTAACAAACCGCCTGCGTACGCTTTACGCCCAGTAATTCCGATTAACGCTCGCACCCTCCGTATTACCGCGGCTGCTGGCACGGAGTTAGCCGGTGCTTCTTCTGTAAGTAACGTCACAGCTAGCAGGTATTAACTACTAACCTTTCCTCCTTACTGAAAGTGCTTTACAACCCTAAGGCCTTCTTCACACACGCGGCATGGCTGCATCAGGCTTGCGCCCATTGTGCAATATTCCCCACTGCTGCCTCCCGTAGGAGTCTGGACCGTGTCTCAGTTCCAGTGTGGCTGATCATCCTCTCAAACCAGCTAGGGATCGTCGCCTTGGTGAGCCATTACCTCACCAACTAGCTAATCCCACTTGGGCTAATCTAAGGGCGAGAGCCGAAGCCCCCTTTGGTCCGTAGACGTTATGCGGTATTAGCAGTCGTTTCCAACTGTTGTCCCCCACCCTAAGGCATATTCCCAAGCATTACTCACCCGTCCGCCGCTCGTCATCTTCTAGCAAGCTAGAAATGTTACCGCTCGACTTGCATGTGTTAGGCCTGCCGCCAGCGTTCAATCTGAGCCATGATCAAACTCTTCAATTAAAAGTTTTTGAATCCTAAGATTCGTGCTCAATGAATTCTGTATAAATTGACTATATAGTCACTCATAAGAAATTGAGACTCTAAATTTTTTTGCTCCTGAATCAAGAGCTGTTAGAACTCAATCTGTACGAGTGCCCACACAGATGATTGCTTCATATTTTTAAAGAACGGTGTAACTAACGCTTGGTTAGTTACCGCAGCCTTGCTGCGAAGTGGAGCGCCATAATAACGGCTTCACTTTTTATGTCAACACTTAATTTTAAAAAGTTATTTAAGATTAAGTTTTATTTGACTCGACATCGTTTTGATTTGCTTTTCAGCGTCTCGCCCCGTGTCAGTGGGTGCGCATTATAGGGAGAAATTAAAAGTGCGCAACCCCTTTTTTCAATTAATTTTAAGAAATGTGTTCAACCGCTCAAAAAGAGAACAAAAAAGACTTGTTAGAATAAAAAACGCTCTATTTACCAACTTTGAATAGCTAATTTCTCTTTTTAATTATTGCTTAAACATTTTAAGACGCTAAGATAGCAGCTCGTTTGTTAAATTATTGTATACTCATTGTATATTGGTAGATCCTTATGAACCCAACTCAACAAAAGTCTCTTTTTATTGTTTTAGCAATTGCGATAATCGGCTATTTTGCAGCTAATGCTCTTCTTGCAGACTCTTCTCTTAATCTTGGTGCTACTTTTTCTATTGGCACACTCATCGGTGGTTTCATTGCAACTGTTATGTCGACAAGTAATGCAACCACACAATCTGATAATGCTGAAGTAAAAACAAAAACGCTTTATGTAGGTAACTTACCTTACAAGGCAAATGAAAGTGTCGTTCGAGAACTTTTTTCTGAACAAGGCCGTGTATTCAACGTTCGTTTATTAAAAGATAAAAATACAGGTAAACGTCGTGGTTTTGGTTTTGTGGAAATGGCAGAAGCTGATGCAGATAAAGCCATTGCAGCATTGAATGAAAAAGAGTTCCAACAACGTACGTTGAAGGTTAGAGCTGCAAAACAAAAACCAGAGACACCTGAAGAAGCTGTTGCAAGTTAAAGATATAAACTTTTCACATCGTACCCTGTATTAACAGGGACCTCATTTAAAGCCGTTGCATAAAACTGTAGCGGCTTTTTTATTTCTATTTTACCTATACTGCCAGATAATAAGTGCTGAACTCTTTTTGCTATTGCAGTTCCGGAGTCGATTAATACACACTGCGTCTGATAAAACCCTGCTATTTCATACTTCAATATTGGAAAATGTGTGCACCCTAAAATCAGAACATCAGCTTGATTATCGACCTTAATAGCTGATAGCTCCTTATTAACACCCTCTCGTACATCTTCATTTAACCAAAACTTACGCTCTGCTAGCCTTACCAACTCTGTTGAATGGTAGAAACTTACTTGGCAATCACTAGCAAACTCACTCACTAAAGATTGCGTATACTGATTATTTGAAGTAGCAGGCGTTGCCAATAAAGCAATATGCTTTCTAATACTAATTTGTGCAGCAGGCTTTATTGCAGGTACCACGCCAACAATCGGAATTTGAGTAAACTGGCGAATATGTGCCAGTGCGTAAGTTGAAGCTGTATTGCAAGCGATCACTATTAAGTCAACTTCCCCAAAAAAATTTGAAGATATTTTATTAACGAGACTTGCCAGTCTATTTTGAATTGTTTCTTCAGTCTGAAGACCGTAGGGCAGTAAAGCATTATCCATTATGTAGGTATAGTCTGCCCCTGGTAGGGTATTTTGGATATGTGTTAGGACACTGGTCCCACCAATACCTGAATCAAAAACTAAAATGTGCGGCAAACTAAGACTCCTCTGTATAGAGGTGCAAGTTTGCCCGAGCCTATATAACTTGCCAAGTCACTTAAGCTGATTTCTCTGACTTATTATCAAGTTGATTGAAGAAGCCTTGCGCATAATCTAAAAGCTGAGCCATTCTTGCTTGTCCATCGTTCATCCAAGCCATGATATCTGGCAATTGCTGCTCAATGCCTAATGCTTTACCTTCTGAATGAATACTCTCTAATTGTTTATCTAGAGGTTGAAACGCTTGTTCTAACTCTTTTATGGGGTTGGCTTGTTGATATTGTGCAATTGCAGCGGTTGTTTTTGTCTGACGCAAATCCATCGTGAAGTTGGTAATTTGATCGCTCTCTATATTTAATGCCGATGCTTTTTCAAATGCATCGTCATATTCACCAGAGAAAAATGAATCACTGACATTGCGAATGTCTTTCATCATTTCATTTATGGCTTTTTGCTCTTCTTTATTAAGCTCGCCATTCACACTAATTGAAAAACTGACTTCCTCACTCGATTGCTCTGAAACAGCCAAACCATAATTATCACCGTTTTGAGCATAGCTGGCTGCTTGACCTTTTGAACGAGCATCACTCAGTGAAATAGTTACTTCATCGCCCTCTGCAGTTGTAAAACTATATTCTGCTTGATTCGACAAACTTGCATACTGTGCTGCACTGACCTGCATATAAGCAGGTTTAGGGTTAAATAACTCTTCTTCAAAATCATCGAGTCCTTTGAAAATGCCTTCTCGGGATTTTTCTATACCCTCTTCAATATCATCATTAAAAAGCGCACTTTCTTTTAACTCCGAAGTGGCTTCATCAATGCCCATTTGGACACCTTTTCGTGCAGCACCCAACATATCTTTTAAAGTGTCGTCATCTTTACCATCTGCTTTTGCTTTGTTCACTGCACCTTTGACAAAGTCGAGCACATTTTTAACGATAGCTTCGAAATCAAATAATGGTTTTTTCTCTTTCTCTGGCTTTTCAATGCCTAAAGCTTCTGCCAATTTATCATCTAATAATTTAGCTGCTATTTTACTCTTATCACCATGATAGCTATCTGGGTTTAAATGCATGGTCGGCTTAAAGGCAGCTTTATTGTTCGCCTTATTTGCCATAGCAGGATTAAGAAGCTGGTTAAGTTGTCCAATTTTCATGTTCTGTCTCCCAGAAATAATGGTAACCAAGCATATGCTCGGTTATTTTCTGCTTATCGGCAAAAATTAATGACCCTTGAGTGTTTAGTATAAAAAAACAACAAATTTTAGCGAGAAACTGGACAAATCACCTATGCCCCCTACAATAGCCGCTCTCGAATTTGTAAGGTCAGTTTAACTATGCCAGTCATCACTATTGATACCGCCACTTATGAACAGCAGCTTGCTGAAAAGCAAACGCGTATTAGTGCTCAATTTGCTCGCTTTAACGCACCAGAGCTTGAAGTCTTTGACTCAGCAAAAACGCAATACCGTCAACGTGCTGAGTTTAGAGTATGGCACGATGGTGACGATCTCTACCACATTATGTTTGACCAAGAGAGCAAACAAAAAATTCGCGTGGAAACATTTGACCCTGCCGCGCCGCTTATTAGTGAAATCATGCAAGTTATGATGGAGAAGTTACGTCATAACGAGATACTTCGCCGTAAGCTTTTCCAAATCGATTACTTATCGACGCTAAGTGGTGAGATCCTGGTAAGCCTGCTTTATCACAAACAGCTTGATGATGAATGGTTAGCAGCAATTAATGCATTACGTTCTGAACTTCAGAAAACCTATAAGATTGACTTTATTGGTCGCGCTCGCAAACAAAAGATTGTTTTAGGCAATGATTTTGTTACAGAGCAGTTGACTGTAAATGGCCAAACGTATCAGTACCAACAAGTTGAAAATAGCTTTACGCAGCCAAATGCGAAAGTAAATGAGAAAATGCTGGAATGGGCGCAAGACCTTTGTGCGCCACTGGAGAATGATTTACTTGAGCTATATTGTGGTAACGGTAACTTCTCAATTGCTTTAGCCGGTAGCTTTAATAAAGTGCTAGCGACTGAAATCTCTAAATCTTCGGTAAACTCGGCACAAATTAATATTGCAGCGAATAAGGTTAAGAACTTAGATATTGTTCGCATGTCGAGTGAAGAGTTTACGCAAGCGATGAAAGGTGAACGTCAATTCTCAAGATTAAATGGCATTAACCTTCAAGACTACAACTGCCAGACTATTTTGGTTGACCCACCACGTGCTGGCATGGATGAACTCACTTGTCGTTTGGTGTCTAACTACGACAACATCATTTATATTTCATGTAACCCAGACACACTAGAGCGTGATTTAGACATGCTATGCAAAACACACTCTGTATCTCGCATTGCGATTTTCGACCAGTTCCCATATACACATCATGTGGAGTCTGGTGTATTTTTACAGCGTAAATAATCCCGCTAATTCTTTTCAGCAATTGCCAGAGCAGTGACTAACTGTGGCAATTGCTCTTCACTAAAAACCTGTATACCAGCTTTAACGAGCTTTTCTGCAGTTAAACCCATTCCAACCACTTTAATTCCCTTATGCGACCCATCGTAAATAGTATTTCGACCACATGAAGGGCTAGATTCTTTCAACAACGCAAATTTAATTTGCTGCGCTTTACATAATGCGAGTGCTTTTTCAGCACCTAACTGAAATTCACTGGTGACATCCTCACCTGTAGTCGTGATCACCTTTTCGGCATTGATCTCTGCAGGCGGTCTGGGGGTTGGTAAGCCACCCGCAACTTCAGGGCAAAATGCAACAACTCGCTTTTCTTGCAACCACCGAGTCAGAATATCATTTGTTAGTCCTTTAGATTGCCCATCATAACGGACGGGTTGTCCGAGTAAGCAACTTGAAACCAAAATTTTATGCATGTCTTTTCCAATAAAAAAGCCTCGCAAGTGCGAGGCTCTGTTCTAACTCATAATTAATTATTTAGCAGCTAAATAATTAATTAATGCACTGATCTGCTCTGGAGTCGTCGTTTTTGACTCACGTAAACGCAGTTTATATTTACCATTTACGATAAACGTAGGCACGCCTGTAAGCGCACGCTTTTCAGACCACTTTTGTTGCATACGCGCCATTCTCGAAGTCTTAGTACGTACAGCAAAGCTTTTGTACATTTTATCAAACTTAGTAGCGTCTACGCCTTGTGCAACGAAGATGTCTTTCATATCCGCCAGTTCATTGATCTTATTACGCTTACCATGAATATGCGTAAAAATTGCAGCAATGATTTTATCTTTTTGAGGAAGCACTTCAGCAAGAGCTAAGCCTTGAGCCATAATCTTTTGTACTTCAGGGTCACGAGGGCCTGTGAAGTCTACGTGGCTCTTTTTAAACTTTACACCTTCATTCAGTTTAGGTTTTACCTGAGCGATCAAAGGTTCAAACGCATTACATGCAGGGCAGAAAAATGAGAAGTACTCTGTCACTTCAGGTTTCTTAGTACCACGCTCGGCAACCACTTCGTAGTGAACACCTTCTTCAAACTGAGCTGCGTTTGCAACTACAGGCAGCATGAGTGCCAGCGCAGCGGCTTTAATTAGCTTTAACATCTTATTCTCCGTATTATTTTGCTAATAAATGTTTAACCAATGCGTTGAATTGCTCTTGGCTCTTTAAACTGTTGGTATTTACTTTGTATTTATCACTCACGATAAATGTAGGCACGCCAGATAGTGCGCCCGCTTTTGAAAAACGATTTTGGTCGTCTTGCATCAGCTTTTCAGCCGCAATCACAGGCATACTTGCTAGTGCAGCATCAAACTGCTTTTCGCTGATACCATTAAGATCCAGTAGCTTTTTCACATCTTTAATGTCATTCAATGGCGCTTTTTTTACATGGATACTGTCGAAGATTTTAGCTGCAATTTCATCACCTTTGCCCATTTGCTTTGCAACGATATAGGCATAGCTTAAATTACTTTGTACTTGCGCAGGCAAACCACCTAAAAAGTTCACATGGCTTTTTTCAAATACAGCGCCTTCTGGCAAGCTTTGCTCTAATGCTTTAGCAACTGGTTCAAAACGGAAGCAATGCGGGCAGTAAAATGAGAAAAACTCAGTCACTTTTGCTTGCTCACTTTTTTGGGTGGTTAAAGTTTGGTAGTGCACACCTTCTTTAAAATCAAATTCTGCAGCCATGGCTAACAACGGCAAACAGAAAAATAGAATGGATAGTTTTAACGCTTTTAACATAGTTATTTCTCAATTTTTATGGAAACAGTTGTAATGCAGGTTCTTGTAACGCTGCAAGCTGTTCTTTCAATGCTAAGATCTGCTGCTCCCAGTATTTGTCTGTTGCAAACCAAGAAAAGTTCCGTGTAAATGCAGGATCTTCCCACCTGGCAGCTAACCACCCCATGTAATGCACCATTCGCATCGCACGTAGCGGTTCTATCAGTTGCAGCTCTTTTGCATCAAAAGAGTTAAATTCTTCGTACCCCATCAATAGTGTATCGAGCTGAATTAACTGCTCGTTTTTATCACCATTAAGCATCATCCATAAATCTTGGATTGCAGGGCCTGAGCGACAATCATCTAAATCCACTAAGGTCAGTGAATCGCCTGTGCAGAGAATATTGCCAGCATGTGCATCACCATGCAAACGAATAGGCTTATCGACATGATACATTTGCACTGTTTGCGAAATAACCTGTTCTAAAATAGTGTAAAACGCGGTTTCTAGATGTATAGGTACAAGCTTACTATTTTCAATAACTTCCTTGGCATCGAATAAGTAGCTCTGAGTATTAATACTCAGCCTATGCTGGAATGGTTTACTCTTACCAACTAGGTGAAGTCGTCCGATATAACGGCCAAGCATTTCAAGCTGATCTAAATTGTCGATTTCAAACTGGCGTCCACCGACACTTGGAAAAAGCGCAAATTTGTAGCCAGCATGTTCGAATAAGCTTTCGCCAGCTATTTCGACTGGCGCGACAATAGGCACTTCTTCATTAGCAAGTTCAAGCGCAAAAGCATGCTCTTCTTTTATTTGCGCCTCAGTCCAGCGTTCGGGACGATAAAACTTAGTGACATAACGCTTACCGTCTTCGGCTTTAAACTGATAAACGCGATTTTCATAACTGTTCAAAGGTAGCAAGCCTGTTTCAGGGTAAACCCCAATGCTTTCTATGGCATCCAAGATACGATCTGGATTTAAATTCGCAAAACTAAACTCGCTCATGTATTCCTCATTTGGCATAAAAAAAGCGGGGAATACCCGCTTTTGCTTGGTTTAATTAGTGTATCTAATTATTTGCCTTTAAAGAAGTTGGTAGGCTGTGATAATGATACTGTCGGGTCGCCTTTCACTTGAACTCTAAAGTGGAATTCAGTCACTGGCTTTTTAAGGTCATAAGGGTCAATGATCACAGAAAGTGGCACATTCATCGATTCACCCGCTTGAACTTCAATCGCCAGTTTGCCCAGCACATTAAAGTTATTTAGCCCCTCAACCGCAATGTCGTATTGTTGTGTTTGCTGGGTTTTATTGATGACTTTTAGGGTGTAAGTGTTTTCAACTAAACCATCGAAATTGACTCGATAAAGCTGATTTCTATCACGAATAATATCGAGTTCCATTGGCTTACGCATGGCAACATTAACGACTAGGGCAGCAATTAACACTGTCATGATTAATAAGTAACCTGCCAGCTTGCCACGGAATGCTTTGGTTTTATTATCTGGTGTTTCAAGGTTGCGCTCTGTGGTGTAAGAAATTAAACCTCGAGGATAATTCATTTTATCCATCACCCCATCACACGCATCTATACATGCACCACAGTTGATACACTCATATTGCAAGCCATTACGAATATCGATGCCTGTAGGACATACCTGAACACACAGATTACAGTCGATACAGTCACCCAACCCCATTTCTTTGGGATCTTGTTTACGAGAGCGAGGACCACGTGACTCACCGCGTTTCGCGTCATAGCTAACTGTAAAGGTGTCTTTATCGAACATGGCAGATTGAAAACGTGAATAAGGACACATATGTAAGCACATAATCTCCCTCATCCAGCCTGCATTACCGTATGTACACGCCGTAAACACTAAGATACTGATAACTGCATAACTTCCTGCGCTCCAGGTCAGTAAATCTGGCACTAATTCACGTATTGGAGTGAAAAATCCAACAAAGCTAATGGCGGTCCACAAAGAGAATAAAATCCAACTACTATGCTTTGCCGTTTTTCGCCAAAACTTATCAAAGTCCATTTTTCGACTATCGAGTTTTTTACGTTGATTAGCGCTGCCTTCAAACTTCTCTTCAAACCACAAGAAAATAAAAGTCCAAACGGTTTGCGGGCAAGTGTAACCACACCAAACACGACCATAAAACGTGGTCACCACAAACAGTGCAAATGCAGCGATCATAAGAAAAAATGCCAGCACCGTTAAATCTTGTGGCATCAAGGTTAACCCGAAAATATTAAACTTTTGCTCAAAGAGATCAAAATAAACGGCTTGATGACCCTCAAAATTAATCCATGGCATGAGCATAAACGCCAACATACCAATAAAACCTAAGCGCTTACGAAGTTGCTGGTGTAGCCCCTTAACTGCACGCACATAAATACGGTTACGAGGGTTAAACCTATCAGGCTGGAGCTCCGGCTTTTGTATTTTTACATCGCTCGGAATGTTTTTTACTTTTATTTGTTTGTCCATCTCGGCTCCTCATGGCTGTGATCGACAGGTACTTGCTACAGTGACCTTTTTATCTATAAGGATATTATATGCAAGCAAATTCAAGCTGGGTACAATTGGTTCAGAAATTATTGAATTTTCCTTAACCAGGGACGCGCTTATGCAGTGTTTATAACTTAATCACTTGCTTTTGAAAGCCCCATTTTATTACACTCTGAATTGTTTCCTCCTGTTTAGATCAATATTACGGTATCCAATGAAAAAGTTTTTGTTGCTTGTTGTTGTCATTTTGGCACTTTTTACTATCGAACATCCGGCTATTAAAGAGCCAAGAGAAGCACTATTAGGCGAAGGTGTGAGCTTACTGAGTGAACAAAGCAAAGTAGCGAGAAGCACTTCAGCTAAAATCGCCAGAACACAAATTTCGCAAAAACTAGAGTTAGATGAAACCGAATTAGAATATTTAAATGATGCGTTAGGTACTGATGATAAATTAAAGGCCTTCCACCTTCGTTACTGCAAAGAAAACGATCTTAATCTCTATTTTTATGGTAATAAGCTAAATGAGATCTGTAGAATTGCTGGCGAATCTATTTTTGAAGGAAAATCGTTGTAATGAAGCTAGATATTGATGCTTTTAATAAAAAGCGTGCCGCAGCATTTAACCAGCACAAAAATATACTTAAAAAACTGAGCAAAGGGCAAACCTTGTTATGCGAACAATGCGACAAGCCTCTGCTATTAGATCTAAATGGACAAGATAAGAATAAAGGTTTGGTAAGTTGTGCAAAAGGCTGCACAAGTATTGAATTAGAGCTGGGGTAAGTGCTCGCTTACCCAACAGTAGACTCTCGGGTTTTAGCCCTCTTCATCATACAAGCCACTCTCAACAGCGGCGTTTTCTACTAATTGCACATAAGCCATGGCAAATTCGTTCGCAATTGCATGTTGCTGATGACAAAAGCTATTTAGCTCAACATTATTAGCATCACAGTAAGCAGCAATTTGTGATTGCTCTAGAGCGAAGAAACCCAGTTGCTCTGTGCTACTGATCAATGCTTGTTTAAGCTCATCATTTAAAACTGCACTATTAATTAGCTCAGCATAAAAGTGCTCAATGCCCGCTAAAAAGCCTTGGCTCCATTGTTGTAGTTCTACAAAAGCTGATGACGCATAAGGCAACTGGAACTGGCCCGCAAAGACACGCTCGCTGATATCGTGATGCATTGCCATTAAAGCAAAAACATGCTCTTCTGCAATTTGCTCATCACCGCCACTGACGATCGTTAGCCACTGCTCCATTTCAATACCTGCTGGGCTGCAAATAATTGCAAACAGGTAGCCTTCACAAACAGCATAAGGCAGAGCCTGCTCTGTGCTAGATAAATAATCGATGAGCAACGTCTTATGTTGCTCTGTAAACGAAAACTCTAACATTACAAGTTCACCGGATAACGGCCCTGTGCATCAGGGCGCCCTAAGAATTTAACCGCATCATGTACTTCTTTCGGTAATGAGGCATCTGGCTTTACGTTACCAGCAACTTTAAATTGAAAGTTGTTTCCTAAAAGTACATCTGCCTGTAAACCCAATAGATTATCAGGCTGAACTACCGCAGCTAGATCACCCGACTTACAGTTTAAATCGGCGCCCAGCTCACCAATTGAGAACCAACCAGTTAGCCCTTCAACACGAACATTTGGGCTAAATACATCGCCTTTAATTTGCTGACAGTAAGGTTTGCCACTTTCAAACTCATCAATGTTAAAAATCACGCGACCCGTTGCCTTAACAGGTAATGGGAGGTTTAACTGTCCCATTAGCTGTTCAACTTCAAAACGCAGTACAGCATCTTTCAAGCTCGCTTGTTGGTCTAACAATGAAAGACTGAAATGGCTTTTTCCTGACATTTCTTCGCTCGCTCTCGGGTTACCCCAAGTTAAATCACCAGCAAGGTTGCCTGTTAGTAAAGCGATAGGCTCTAACTGCCAACGAACATTGAAAACCTGAACCTTATTGACGCGAACTTCACTGACTTGCCCCTGCCATATTGAGCCGCTCAAATTGCCAAAAGCCACATTTTTAGGCAAGTAACCCTGTGCGACTTGCACCGCAACTGATGCGGGCAGCTGAGATAAAGCAAAAGCCAAAAACGAGAAAATAAATAACAGAACTAAATAAACTTTTTGCTTCATACTACTTCTCTAACACCAATCGACTTACACGCACAAAGCCTGTGTCTTCACCTTGTGAAATATCTAGGTTTGCCACAGTGACACCATGTTGGTGTACCAGTTCGTCAAGCCAACCAACTAATTTATTAAATTCAACGTTTTCGATATTTACACGAAGACTGTCATTGTTTGGTTGCATCTGACTGATAACAATGCCATATCGGCCTCGACTGCGGTTCACTAATTGCGATAAATTGCCTGAAGCAGTGCGAGCTGAGTTACCAGCTGCTTTTAACTTGCCAATGCTTTGCTCAACAAATACTTGAAAGTTTTGCTCACGCTTTAGTTTTTGCTCAGCTTCAGCAACTGCCTTATTGAGTGGCTTTAATACTCCCATCACTAAAACGAAAACAATAAAAACAACACCCGCGATGATAAGTAAACGTTGCTCTTGCTCTTTTAGCGAGCCCCAGTAGTTGATTGCTTGTTGTTTCATACATCACCTCGCAATCTAATTTCACCAATAACAGCATCACCATCGTTATTTAATGAACCTTGCTGCACTGTTAAACCTTTTTGCTCAAGAATCGTTTTAACTTGACCAAACACTTGAAAGTCTTTGGCTTTTACACGAATACGCAATTCATTACGTTTATGGTCATAGCGTAAAGTCTCAGGCTGGAAATCTTTGACTTGGCTATAAACTGACACAAACTTGTCTGCCAAATCTAAGAAGCCACCTTGTTTGGTCGCAGAAATGGCTTTTAATTCACCTTCAATTTGACGTCTAAGTAGCGCTTCGCGTACTCGTTTATTTGGAAATGCTTGTTGATAAGTTGCAACTGCTTCTGCTCTTACTTTTTCGGCCTGATCTTTCAGTTGTACAACTTGAATGCCTTGAACAACCACAAAACCAAACAACGCCACTGATGCTGCAATTAAGCCTGACTGCCAATCTTTCCACCATTGTGGCGTACTTTTCTTTGCGGCAAAGATGCCTTGGCGTAAATTGAATGCTGTGCTGGTTAAATTTTTAGCCAATAATGCAAGCGGCAGTTCATATTCTGCCTCTTTTGCCACCTTAGGCGCCACCTCTGGCAAGGCATCAGCAGGACTATAATGAGAAATTTTTTCGACCGCTAGCGCATGCAAGTAATCAGCCCCCCAGCTTGGCTCAATCACACATGCATGCCACTGCCCTAAGCGACATAACCATTGACCATCAAGCTCTACAACAGCAAGTTCACTTTCTGCCTGCTCTGGCAGTAATAGAGCATCTGGCAGAACTTGCTTCGCGAAAATCTGATACTCATCTAAAGCTGCAAATAACTCAGCAAGTAAAGTTCGATCACATAAGGCTATATTAATGGTCGGTTTATCATCTTTAACGCTCGGCTCACCTATTGCGATGAATACATCATCAACATCACAAGCCAGTTGCTCTTCCAACATAAATGGCAGTGCTTGTTCTAGTTTTCTATTCCACTTTGTTGGTAGTTCAATGGTTTTTAACTGCACCATTGATGCAGAAAGCAATACGCTAGTTTCTCTACCTTGCGCTTTCTCTGTTAACTCAGCTAAATCTGATAGTTGTTTGTACTCACCACTGGCAATAATTTGCTGGTCGGTTGAGTAGACCAACCAATGTATAGCCTGTTTGGCGGATTGATCAATACGGATCAATAATTTTTCTGTCACTGTACGCCTCCAAATTTTCGCGCCAGTATGCTCGCTTGACCTTCTTTTATTTGAATAATTGAGGTCATTGTGAAAAGCCGTTCATCGAACATGGCTTTTGCGCGCAACTTGAAATAGTCACTATTTACGGTAAATAGATCGGTTACTTGCTTAATATTCTGAGCCCCTTGGGCGGTGGCTTCAGAAAGAAAATCTTCCACTTTGTCATACCCCTGCTCTGGACGTGCAGAGATGATACTTTGTGCATCTGATTCACTTAATCCATCGATTAGTGCACTCAGTAATAATGCTTGTTCTGGCAAAATGGTATTCACGTTAATTTTTAATTCTTCACTACCAGGGATAACACATACATAAGGGAGCAACTTTTCCATAACTAACGGGTTAAAGCCTCTGATCACACGTAATTCAGACACTGACGCAAATGCGTTATTTGCGGTTAAATAAGGTGTACGCAACGACATATATTCGTCTTCTTCTGCACCCGAGCGAAACGTGATGCTATCGGCGTCAAGCCAATCATATACACTGTCAGCCAAGGTTTCTTCACTCTCATCTGAAGGCAAGTCTTCTATGTTCTTCAACAGCTCTAAAAAGGCTTTATGCGCTGGATTCGTATCATTAATACTGGCATTTTGTGCCTTTGGTGCGCGCAGCGCGTTTAAGTTTAAACACGCTTGAAGATCGGTCACTTGCCCACTTAAGGTTCCATGGTCTACTGGGAAAGGAGTTTCTTCTAACGCCCAAGGTTGGCCTAAATGCACCTTCTCAGGGTCTTTTTTCTTGCTTTCTATCAGGACTTTTTTCACCAGCTCTTCTGCACCATAGCTATACCATTTTGCTTGCTGATGAGTTTGAATATTTTGTGCTCGCTGAACTTGGATCATTAAATTCGTGGCCATTTCAGCAGCAATAACGGCTGCAAGCGCGACAATAAACAAGACAATGATCAGTGCTGCGCCTTGTTGCTGGCCATGCTTATAGGTTAACTGGTTCATGGGCCAGTTCTCCCACTACCAGTGTTATTGCCGTTATTTGTGTTTGATGTACTGCTTGCCACTTTGCCATCACCCGGCGTGAGGAAAAAACGCGTGATAGGCTCCATTTCTTGCATTTTAATGGTTACAGAAACCGCTAAAGGCAGCGCTTTCTTTTCCCAATTTTCTTGCCATTTTTGTTTGTCGTCTAAGAATTCAAACTTTAAGTCTTCAATATTCTCTAGTATGACTTGGCTGCGAGGTTCTGTACCATCTAGTTGATCTACATAAACACGATAAAGACGCTCTAATTTATCATCAACCACACGATAACCCACAGCTTGCAACTCAGAGCGAGGCAATAGACTAATTGGATTTGTCCAGCCGTCGCGTACAAACGCGATGCCATCATATTGACTATCTAAATTGTAACGACCATGAAGAATATAACTCGGTGTAAAGTCGCCCGCTTCATTACGCGTTTCACGCTTGGTCATTTGGTTAAAATCTTGGTCCATCAAGCGAAAAGTCGTATTGAGCGCGTCTAATTCTGCAATCACTTCTTCAGAGCCTTGTTTAGCCTGAATCGTTGAATTTAATATCTGGTGAGTCGCCAACACCACAAAGCCGAGAATACCCAGGGCAATCATGACCTCAAGTAAAGTGAAACCACGCTGACGGTTTTTCTGAGGATAAGTAAATCGCATCGTTACTTACCCTTTAAAATGAATGTACTTAAGTCATACAAAGAATTTTTATATTCAGCATCGCTGAATACTTCAACTTGCACTTTGACAAAACTTGGGTCATTGGTTTTGGTGACTTTCTCTTGCCAGTACCAAGTCATACCAGCTAACTCTTCTTCACCTTTGTTGTTATTCTTACCATTCCACTTATCACCTTGTGCGCGGATCATCACCAAACGATTCTCTGCTACCCAAGATGCATAAGTTTGTTCTTCTAATGAAGCAATATGGGAGACATGTTCGCCTGTCACTTGCATGGCAGCAATACCTGCCATGGCACAGATCCCCAAAGCCACCATCACTTCTAACAGAGTAAAGCCAGCTGATTGCTTCTTCATACTTCAGGCTCCACTCTTAAATTAACAGGGGCGATAAACTCACCTTCAATAAAGTAACGCGCTTGTTCTGCATCTCTATCTGATAGCTCGACACTAAACTGAAACGCGCTCACTTCGCCTGAAGATAAAATTAATACTTGCGGCACTTTGAGCTTTTTTAACTCGAGCAAGCTTTCGTCATCACCGGTGCCCATTAATTCTCGCCAATTAGCTTGCTCAAGCAAATTGTCTTGCGACCAAGATAAATCTTCAATATTCAGATTAACTTTGTATTCTTTACCGAAGGTAATAGGTTCATATAATTCTTCAGCATCAAATACCGCCCACTTCTCACCATCGAAGACTAAAAATTCTAAGACATTTTTATCAAGGTGAAAGCCAAGCTCAATTTGGTTTAATACTGCAAACTCAGAGGCAAGATTAATTACTCTATATACTCTGAGCGCTTGTTTTTCTAATTCTTCGGCTTCGGCATCATCAAAGGTGTAACTCACCATCTTCACTGACATGGCGATGATCACAAGCACAACAAGGACTTCAATTAAACTGAAGCCCTTTGCTTTATTGATATTTTGCCCTAAGCCTAAACGCATACGTATTAACGCGCTTCGTCTTCGTCAGTCCAGTTACCTATATCGTCGTCAGTACCCAGTTCACCGTCAGGGCCCATTGAAAAGATATCAATTTTGCCCATTTCACCTGGACTAACTAACTGGTAATGGTTATCCCATGGATCTAGAGGTAGTTCTTTAAGATATCCACCTTCAGGGAAGCGGCGTGGGATAGGATCTATCGTCGTTTTAGTTACCAGAGCCTCTAGACCTTGCTCTGTGGTTGGGTACTTTTTATTCTTCAGCTTGTACATATTCATCGCATCTTCAAGCTGTTGAATATCTAAGCGTGCTTTATCTAAAGCAGCCTCTTCTTGCTGGCCCATAATGTTTGGGGCAACGATTGATAAGATCATACCGATGATAACCAGTACTACCATTACCTCTATTAGGGAGAAACCTGATTGCTTTTTCACAATGAATACCTCTTAAACTATATAATAGCTGTTATTTTTAAACTCTTTCTTTGACAATTAACCGATAGCATTGTTCATTGCCATAATCGGTTGCAGAATTGCCATAACAATAAACAACACAATAATGGCCATGGTAGCTATCATTGCCGGCTCTAACAGCTTCAATGATACACTGACCATGGTTTCAAATTCTCTATCTTGGTTATTGGCCGCTCGCTCTAACATTTGCTCTAGCTCACCAGACTTCTCACCACTGGCTATCATATGCAGCATCATAGGCGGGAATAACTTGGTTTGCTGAAGCGACGCTCTTAAGCTTGCACCTTCACTGACTCGAACTGCAGCTTCGGATACCGCTAATTTAATCTTCTCGTTTTCAAGTACCTGCCCTGAAATCTTCATACCTTCAAGTAGCGGTACTGCACTTGATGACAAAATACTAAGAGTACGCGCAAAGCGCGCTGTATTAGTACTTCGACTAATTTTGCCTAAACCTGGTAAACGTAATAATTGCGTATCGTACCAAAAACGAATCTTGGGTTTCAGTAGCGCCTGTTTGATGCCAATTGTTATAGCAACAATACCGATTAAACTTGGCATCCAATAGGCTTGTACAAAGTTACTTGCAGCCATTACCCACTCAGTGGTCCAAGGCAGTGTTTGTTTCGACTTTTCAAAGGTTTTCAAAATCTCTGGAACCACAGTACCAAGCAATACCGCCACAATACCAATGGCAAAAACCACAAGAATACTTGGATACACCATCGCCTGGGTGATTTGGCTACGCATGTGTTGGCGTTGCTCTGTGTAATCAGCTAAACGATTTAGTACTTCATCAAGATGACCTGACTTTTCACCTGCTGCCACCATGGCGCGGTATAAGTTATCGAACACATGAGGAAACTCTGACATACCATCAGCCAAAGTGTAACCCTCAACAACTTTAGAGCGCACCGACATCAGCATACGCTTCAGTCGGGGTTTCTCACACTGCTCTGCCACTGCCATCACAGCTGCTTCGACTGGTAATGAAGACTGGATAAGTGTTGCCAATTGACGGGTGATTAAAGCAATATCAGAGACCGAAGGCTTATAACCTGTAAACAGTTTAAACCCACCACCGGATTGCTGCTTTTCTTTCTCAGCAGCCGGCGCAACTTCTAAAGGCATCATGCCTTTTTCTCGAAGTTGTTGGCGGATCTGTTTCGCGGTATCGCCCTCTAAGATACCTTTCTTTTCTTTGCCCTTACCATCGAGCGCTCGATACTCAAACGCTGCCATGGTTAGCCTTCCTCACGGGTTACACGTAACACTTCTTCTAAAGAAGTTTGTCCTTGCAGAACCCGAGAACATCCATCTTGACGAATACTAGGACTGAAAGTACGAATATACTTTTCTACCGCCTGCTCACCCTTACCATTATGGATGAGTTCACGCACCGCTTCATCAACCACCAATAACTCATGAATACCGGTACGACCTTTATAGCCATTATAATTACATGATTCACAACCAACTGGACGGTAAATGGTTGTATTGCTGTCTTTGCCTACACCTAGTAATTCACATTCACGCTCATCGGCTTGATGTGGTTCTTTACAATCATTACACAAGGTACGGACTAGACGTTGAGACAACACACCTAATAGAGAAGAAGACAATAAGAATGGCTCTACACCCATATCTTCCATACGTGTGATAGCACCAGAAGCCGTGTTGGTATGCAGGGTCGACATAACTAAGTGACCTGTCAGTGATGCCTGAACCGCAATTTGACCCGTTTCTAAATCTCGGATCTCACCAACCATTACTACATCAGGGTCTTGACGAAGAATTGCACGTAAACCTCGGGCAAACGTCATATCAACTTTCGGGTTAACCTGAGTTTGGCCAATGCCTGGAATTTCGTATTCGATTGGATCTTCAACCGTTAGAATATTACGGTCTTTTGAATTGATTTGGCTCATACCTGCATACAGAGTGGTACTCTTACCTGAACCTGTTGGGCCGGTCACCAAAATAATACCGTGCGGTTTGGCAATTAACTCGCTGAATAACTCACGGTTACGTTCAGTCATACCCAAATCTTCTAGGTTTAGACGCGCATTATTTTTATCGAGAAGACGTAGTACTACACGCTCACCAAAGCTCGACGGCATAGTCGATACACGCACATCGACGGCACGACCTGCGATACGTAATGAAATACGACCATCTTGCGGGATACGCTTTTCGGCGATATCGAGCTTAGCCATTACCTTGATACGTGATACAAGTAGCGACGCGAGTTTTCGATTTGGCTTTAAAACTTCTTTTAAAACGCCATCTACCCTAAATCGTATCACCAAATCTTGTTCAAAGGTTTCAATGTGAATATCTGAGGCGCCATCTTTAATAGCTTCACTCAGCATGGCATTGATTAACTTGATGATCGGCGCATCATCATCAGCCGCTAATAAATCTTCCGTTTGCGGTAACTCTTCCGCTAACGAAAATAGATCGACTTCGTTGCCAATGTCTTCCATCATTTGCTGGGTTTCGGAGCTATCACGCTGATAAGCCTCTTCGAGCATAAACTCAAACTTTTCAGCTTCTAACTGTTCTAGCTTAAATTCAGCCCCTGCTACTCGGCGAATTTCAAGTAAATGAGCAACATTTAAATCACCCGTATAGAAAACTTTAAGACCGCCTTCTTTTTCGGCTAATAGCATATTTACACGACGCGCATAAGAAAATGGCAGCCTAAGGGATAGCTCTCGAGCCATCTCCTCAGTTGGTGCGTCGGCAAGCAATTCTGTGTGCTCGCTTTCTAGTTGATTGTTACTATCAATCATCTTTGCGCTCTTTCTTATTTTGCTCTTTTAAATACTGCTCATACGTTGGTGGCAATGTCAGTGCATCGTTCCACTCAGGTAACACTGGTGAATCTTCAAACGGCATCAGGTCGATACCATCTTCACGTTGCTTGTTCTGCTCGCCACGAATAAAGTTATACTTTGAATGACTTAATTCATTCATGCTGCGACTATCACGCAGGATCGTCGGACGAATGAATACTAGAAGGTTACGCTTACGCTTCGTTGTACTCGTTGACTTGAACAAGTGACCTAAAATAGGAATATCGCCTAACAATGGTACTTTTGACACACTTTCTTGTACGTCTTCATCAATCAGACCACCAAGGATCACCATACCACCATCATCAGCAATAACTGTGGTGTTGATTGCACGCTTATTCACTGCAATATCAACTGCGGTTGCACCACTGACACTCGATACTTCTTGCTCAATGGTCAACTGAACTGCTGTGCCGTCATTTATCTGAGGCGTAACTTTTAGCTTAATACCCACTTCTTGACGGTCAACCGTTTGGAATGGGTTTGAGTTGTTACCACTGGTTGTTGAACCGGTAATGATTGGCACCTCTTGGCCTACAATCATCGACGCTTCTTCGTTATCCATTGTGGTTACAGAAGGTGTCGCTAGAATGTTTGATTTCGTGTCTGTTGAAATTGCCTGAATGATCGCGCCCCAGTCATTCTTAATAATGCCAGCAGCAAGACCGTTAACACCACCAAGTAACGCAGCTAGCGGACCTAAGTCACCTTCTTGAGTCTCAGTAAATGGCGTTGTAGTGCCAGTTTCACTACCCGTAATTGTTTTTTCAATGGTTTTATCACGGGCTTGCTCTGCAGCAACTGCTAACGAACCCACAGGGACATTACTGCCATTATTGAATTGCAACATACCGCCTTGCTCTGAAATCCACTGCAGGCCTAGGTTGATACCATCGCCTTCTAGTACTTCAACAACAATCGCTTCAACCAATACTTGAGCACGACGAATATCTAACTTTTTAATCACCGATGCCAATGAGCGCATGGTATCTGGCTGTGCTGTGATCACTAATGAGTTTGAATCTGGATGCGCTTCAATGCTAGTTTCATTCTTGTTATTTCGGCTGCGACTTTTATTGTTACCGCCTTGCGCTTCCTCTTGCAGCGTTTTACTTACACCTTGTAGTACTTTTACAAGATCTTCTGCTTTTGCATAATCAAGATAGAAAACCTGCGTATTACCTTGGCTTTTTAGTTCTCCATCTAAACGCTTAACTAAATCTACCGCTCTAGAGCGCGCTTGACCTTCACCACTGACAATGACACTGTTGGTACGGTTATCTGCCACAACTTTTGGTATTAGGAAGTCAGGAATACTGTTTTTACCAGATGACTTGTAAATGCTCTCAACTACTTTTACCACGTCATCTGCAGTTGCATGCTTGAGTTCAATAATTTCAACTAGCGTGTCACCTGCTTGGTCGACTGATTTAATAATATCGACGAGACGATTTACAGACGCTGCGTGGCCTGTCAGCATCATCACGTTAGCAGAACTGAAGTTAGTCACATGACCACCATCTTTTTGGTCACTGAACTGACGAATTAATGGGCCAAGCTCTTGAACAGACACATTCTTAACACGGATCACTCGCGTAACTAAGGTGTCACCATCCGTCGAAGTATTATCTGAAACTAATGGCACATTACTTTTCTTACCATCTGAACTACGTAAGATTTTTAAAATGCCGCTGTCCATTTCAATAACGGCATAGCCATATACTTCTAAAACATTTAAAAAGAACTGGTAATAAAGCTCTTCGTCCATCAATTCATAACTGCGCACGTTAATATTGCCACGAACGTTAGGATCGATAATGATGGTCTTGTTCAGGTTTTTACCAACGATATTAATAAATTCATTAATATCAGTACCTTTAAAGTTCGCTGCGTATTCAACAGCAGAAACAGATAACGATAACCCAGCTGCAAACATCAGAGCCGCATACTTAGCTAACCCTTTTTTGATTTTTCTGAGGTCTAGCTTATTTCTCATTATTATTAACTCCAAAAATTGTGCTTACAGGCTGAATTGTACGTCGATCACACGACCGTCTCGTTCAATGCTAATTGTGGCATCAGTGGCTTCTCTGAGCTCTTGCATTGCAGTCATTGCCTGTCTCATATCCGTTAGTTGATAACCATTGATTGCAATGGCCAAATCATTATTCTTTAAACCCATTTTTTTAAATAGCTCAGGATCTTTTCCTGGGCTTAAACGATAGCCTATTAACTCACCGTTTCTTCGAGCCTGAGAGATTCTGATGTAATCGAGTAACTTACCTGGCTCTCTTAGTAACTCTTGGCGACGCTGTGCCAATTCAGAGCGGTCGATGCTTGGCTTTCTCTGTGTGTCACGCACTTCACGTGGACCAGATACCGGCATGGCCACTTGTTTTGTATAAGCAAGACCATCAAGCATGAGCGTTTCAAAACGGCCATTTACATCTAGCAAGACTCGATCAGGCAACACTTGTGCTAATTTTGCACGCGTACCTGTAATGGCATCTTTTACTTCGTACGTTTCTTGTCGCCCCTGTGATTCGATAATCGCCAAGCCCGCTGTATCATTTAAACTGACAGCAACAATACCGGTAAGTTTCACATTTAATGTTGTTTTAGGCGCATCAGAAACACGTGCGACGGGCTTAGGGGGGGCTTTTGGTTTTTCGTTAGCAACACCAAACAGGTTTTGCTGAATAATTGCTTGGGTGTTGACGTTATTGGTTTTACTGCTTACTGAACTTGAAAGCGGTGCTAAGTTCGCGCTTTGTGGTTGAGGCCAAAACAACCAAACGAGTTGGGCGCATAGATAAGCAATATAAACAACAGTCAGTACTACAACCAAACGACTGAGTCTGGCATGCGGCAACTTCTGAAATATGCTCGTTAACTGTTGTAATTGTAATTCCATATGAGACTTTTTCTTATTCTGTTGAACGGCCAAGTGTACCGCGACGAAATTAATTCAACAAGCGTACAAATGTGAAA
Source organism: Pseudoalteromonas sp. AWM4_233 (assembly GCF_056158285.1). Lineage (NCBI taxonomy): Bacteria > Pseudomonadati > Pseudomonadota > Gammaproteobacteria > Alteromonadales > Pseudoalteromonadaceae > Pseudoalteromonas > Pseudoalteromonas sp. AWM4_233. Next base: position 3,508,691 of record NZ_JBSWSZ010000001.1, read on the forward strand.
CTTTGTGACACTTGTATTACGTGAGATTACCCACATTATGTTGAAGGAAGGGTGAACAGCGCCCGCTTTTGTTGGGCCTGAATATATGATAAATTTCACCTCACAAATCCCTCAATCCTTGATGGTATTCTCGTTGTGAAAAAACAATCCTCTGAACAAAACAGCCAAATAGAAGCAGTTCGCTTAGATAAGTGGCTTTGGGCAGCGCGTTTTTATAAAACCCGCAGTATTGCTCGAGAAATGATCCAAGGTGGTAAAGTACACTATAACGGTCAGCGCTGTAAACCCAGTAAAACGGTTGAAATTGGTGCGACTGTAAACCTTGCTCAGGGTTATGAGGAAAAGGAAGTGACGATTTTAAAGGTCTATGACAAGCGTCAGGCCGCGCCACTTGCTCAGCTATTATATGAAGAAGCTGAGCACAGTATAGAAAAGCGAGAGCAAAACGCCATCGCTAGAAAGAACAACAGCTTTTTTGCGCCGCGCCCGGAAACCAAACCGGATAAAAAGCAACGTCGCGAATTACTAAAGTTAAAATCAAGCTAGGATTTTATAAATGCAATCAGATTTATTACACCGTTACATTTTCGATCAGTTAGACGTTCGTGGTGAGCTAGTACAAATCGAACAAACGTTTAAAGACATTATCGGTGAACACGACTACCCAGAGCCTGTAAAGCAATTATTAGGTGAGTTGCTAGTCGCAACCAGCCTACTGACCGCCACTTTAAAATTCGAAGGCGATATCGCGGTGCAACTGCAAGGTGATGGCCCAGTTAAATATGCGGTAATAAACGGTGACCACAATCAAAATATGCGCGGCATTGCACGCTTACAAGGCGAAGTTACTGGTAACAGTATTCAGGACCTAATGGGTCAGGGATATATGGTTATCACTATCACACCAACTAAAGGTGAGCGCTACCAAGGTATTGTACCTTTAACCTCTGATAATTTAGCAGAATGTCTAGAAGGTTACTTTGAACAGTCTGAGCAGTTAAAGACGCGTTTATGGTTTGCAACACGCACTTCGGGCGAACAGCTCAAAGCTGCAGGCCTGTTTTTACAGGTTTTACCTGTGAATAAAGAAAAGTCACAGCAAGACTTCACTCACCTAGAAGCGCTTAGTAACACCATTAAAGATGAAGAGCTACTCGATCTAGATGCTCAAACGGTATTAACTCGCCTTTACCATGAAGACAACCCACAATTATTCGAACCGCAAGAGCTGAGCTTTGTTTGTGGCTGTAGCCGAGACAAAACCATCAATGCTTTGGTGAATGTAGGTCAAGATGAATTACTGGCTCAAGTGGCAGAAGACGGTGAAGTAAATATCAGTTGTCATTACTGCCTGAAAAATTACCGATTTGATGAACAAGATATCAAGGCTATTTTTAACTAAAAGTAGTATTGACTCAGCATAAGCTAAAAAGCCGTCAAAACGACGGCTTTTTTATGTCTAAAAAATGATACCGGTGTCATTTTAAATGGCTTTTTTATGACACCGGTATCATTGAAATTATTCAAGTTTTTTACCAAATTTATGCCTTTTTAACCCTTCCAAAGGCTCGAATATCTCAATTTCATCTGTTACTATAATTTCAGCTTAAGAGTATTAAGAACTCAGAGCTATCCCGTTCAATTCTCACATTTAGGTAATAACATGACATCAAGCGCTACTCGTTTTGTCGATTTAACTGCAGCTGAACTTGTCGAACACGCAATTAGCCGTGGCGAAGGGACTTTAGCCGCAAATGGAGCTTTCGTAGCTAAAACTGGCCGTCGTACAGGTCGTTCACCAAGTGATCGTTTTATCGTTAAAGAGCCAAGCACCGAAACTGAAATCCAATGGGGCAATGTTAACCGTCCTTTCGATGCTGAAAAGTTTGATGCGCTATGGGCACGTGTAGAAGCACACGTACAGGAAAATGACCACTTCGTCTCTCACCTAGAAGTTGGCGCAGATCCTGAACACTACCTTCCAGTTGTTGTAACAACTGAAACAGCGTGGCACCACATCTTCGCTAAGAACATGTTTATTGAACCTAAATCATACAATGCATCAGATTTACCTCAGTGGCAGATCTTAAATGTACCTTCATTTGTATGTGACCCAGAGCGTGATGGCACAAACAGCGATGGTACAGTTATTATCAACTTTGCACAGCGCAAAGTACTACTGGCAGGTATGCATTACGCCGGTGAAATGAAGAAGTCGATGTTCTCTGTTCAGAACTTCCTACTTCCTGCAAAAGGTGTTTTACCAATGCACTGTAGTGCAAACGTTGGTGAAGCTGGCGACACAGCACTATTCTTCGGTCTTTCTGGTACTGGTAAAACAACTTTATCGGCAGATCCAACACGTTTCCTTATCGGTGATGACGAGCACGGTTGGGCACCAGGCAGCGTATTTAACATCGAAGGTGGTTGTTACGCTAAATGTATCGACCTTTCGCAAAAGAACGAGCCAGTTATCTGGAACGCAATTAAGTTCGGTACAATTCTAGAAAACGTAGTACTAGATGAAAACCGTGTACCAGACTTTAACGACACAAGCCTAACGCAAAACACGCGTGCAGCTTACCCATTAGAGCACGTTGAAAAGCGTAAAGTTGAAAACCGTGCTGGTGAGCCAAAAGCAGTTGTGTTCTTAACATGTGACGTAAGTGGTGTATTACCACCAGTATCTGTACTTTCTGAAGAAGCAGCCGCTTACCACTTCTTAAGTGGTTACACAGCGAAGGTAGGTTCAACTGAAATCGGTTCAACGTCTGACATCGAGTCAACGTTCTCAACTTGTTTCGGCGCACCATTCTTCCCACGTCCAGCTGGCGTTTACGCAGAGCTTCTAATGAAGCGTGTGCGTGAGTTTGGCGCGAAAGTATACCTAGTTAACACAGGTTGGACTGGTGGTCCTTACGGCATTGGTAAGCGTTTTGACATCCCTACAACACGTGCTGTTGTTGATGCAATCGTATCTGGTAACCTTGCTGATGTTGAAACTCAACACATCGAGTCACTAAACCTAGACGTACCAGTAGCAGTACCTGGTGTTGCAACTGAACTTCTTAACCCAATCAATACTTGGGAAGACAAAGAGAAGTACGCTGAGTACGCAGCTAAATTAGCAACTGACTTCCAAGCTAACTTTGAGAAGTACGATGTATCAGAAGCGATTAAGCAAGCTGGTCCTCGCGGCTAATTAGCACAACCAATTCCTTTATCAAAAGCGCCCCTCGTTGGGCGTTTTTTTGTGACTGAAATACAGCACGTTAACCTGTTTAATTTGGGTAAGATTAAAATTAATAGATGAGCATACTGTTAAGAAAAGCGTCTTGCTGAAGAAATGTCTAATGAGCACTCGTTGACTCATATAAACCTCTACCCATACCAACAAAAATGAACATATTAGCTTCATAGATATAGCTGATTGGGTATTGATTGCGTCGATATAACCGCTAGCTTAAACGTTTGGTTAAGCCTACCCCAGAAAAAGTTTCTATACCCTCGTAGCACCTACTTTGTGTCAGGGATGTATTTGCTGTTTTTAACCTTAAACGCAGCTGACACTGCCTCTTTTAGATAGACTCCATGCAGGCAACAAAGTCCATCTAAAAGGCAACTTTAAACTTTGACTAGTTATCATAGCCCTGACTAGCAAGCTGCACACTGGCAATATTATCGCGAGTAATCAACAAAACTTGCTTTAACTCTACAGAATAAAAGAAGCTAAACCGCTCGGTTTCTGTAACTAGCTTTAAATGGTCAAAACGAAGCATAGATTGCTCATTAAGTGATACTGGATTTACCAAGTCAATCTGATAAACCTTACCCTCTTCTTGGAGGACTCGTTCTGCATCAAGGCGGCCGATTAAAGCTGAATAAATCAGTGGTAAACATAGGAAAGCAAATATACCTAAAATAAGCGGATTTACTTTATAAACAGGCCGCCATGTCTCAAACCAACTTCTCCAGCCTACACTCGGCTCAGTTCGTTTTGACTTTGCTTTCTCACTTTTTTTTATTAAAAAAAACCCGATTGCCATGGTGCTAATCGCTCCAATACAAGAATATAAAATTTGAGGGGTTGCCAGAAACGCCATGAAGAAATCAACCAGCTCTAGATATTTAATAATGTCCACACCAACGCCACGCCCAAGTACATAGAGATAAATTAAACCTGAGAAGCTGAGTGCCAGATAAGTTAAAGACAACAACACACTGGGGTTTTCATAAAAAAAAGCTTTGCTTTTTTCTAAAGAAGATTTAAACCAAGCGAAGTAGGCTTCATCGGTTGTGATACGATTCATATCTCCCCCTGCTTTACATTAAAAATAGTGGCAATATTTCCCAGAGGCACTACTACCGATTTTTTCGTATCTGGGTGGTAAATAAACACATACCGACTTGTGCTGGCCACTACTTTCACTTTATTTAATTTTGTGATCGTTTTACCCAGCCAATTCACTGGATAGTTGAAACTGACCTCGACTAAGTCTGACTTTGTATGTTTGATGGCGCTAGCTCGACTCTCTGCCAAAATATTTGCACTAAAAAAAATAGCGATGACTGAAGAGCTAAAGCCATATAAAACGGGGATCTTTAAAAATGGCCGGTTCAAGACACTAATAAGTTTACCAATAGACAAAAATTGAATACTTGAAGAAGCGCGATCTATGGGAATAAAGAAGGCCAATAGCACCAGAAAGGCAACGAATGCTCCGAGTAACCAAAAGCTTGAAAAAATAATCGTAAGAAAATCACCGAGCCCAATGTGTTTTAGCCCATCAAAATCAAAGTGAGACAACAAACACGTCAGATAGTACAGACCCGCACCACTTGAAACTAAGTAAATTACAGCTGGCAAAAGACTGGGGTTAACTTTTAAAAAGCGCTTCACTTCAAGTAACTGTCGAAGATAACGAAAATGATAAACGCGAGTTAAATGATCCATATTTATGCTTTTATTTTTTCTTTGATTTTAACGTTATCGTTGCTTTATGTCATTACTGGAGAGAGTACAAGAAATGAAGTTAAAAACTCTATCGAAAAAATAAACGCTTAAACTTAAGAAGAAAAAATAATTTGATTTCGTCCATTTGCTTTTGCTAAATATAGAGCTTTGTCTGCTCCATCAATCAGATTTTCAATATCATGACCAAATAATTTTAATGCCTCTTGTGAATTACAGCCGACACTAATAGTAACTATTGGTAAACAGCGTGATGCTACATGTGGAACTTGTAAATCCGCCACACTTTCGCAAAGAGAATCTAATGTTGATTTAATCTCTTCATCCAGGGATAAGATCAGAAATTCCTCTCCCCCAAATCTACATAAAATTGTTTCATTAAGGCCTGAAAATTTATGCTGCAGTACATTTGCTATCATTTTTATGATTTTATCTCCAGATAAGTGCCCATAGTGATCGTTGTAAAGCTTAAAACAATCAATATCTACCATTATTGCTGTAATTGTTTTCTTTTCCTCCTTCGCTTTTAGCAGCATGGCATCTAAGCTATTGTTCAGATAAAATCTATTCTTTAGCCCCGTAAGAGGATCAGTTTCTGAGAATGTTTTTAACTTTTTATTTAATTCATCAGTTTTTACCCTGTATTTGATTTGGCCAACACACCTTTCTCTAAGTTTCTCTAAATATCCACTTATGTAAAAAACCGCTACCAATACTATTGTCGCTACCTCGAAGTATAACCCCTTTGAAAAAGCAGCATAGCTTAATGTAGGTAGAACTGTAGACCAAAAATATAGATGGCTATACTTCTTGAAATTAATGTAATGAATACACCCGGCATATGCTAAATTCATACAATAAATGAGTGCAAGAAGTGTTGAAGAGCGGTAATCTGTTACATTCATCACAATAATTGTTGCATAAGACCACAATAACCCTGCTAGAACTACTGAAATGCTTGTGAAATAACTGTAGGCTTTAATATTCAGGCTAGATGATTTTATAAGCTTTGAATGAATTTTGTAACGAACTAACAGAGTGATAGCTAAGATAGTAAACCATGCGCTGATTTGAGTAATAGCTTTATCGTCCCCCAAATGCATTACCACAGCAATTAGTAGCATACCGCATACTATATGCGCTTGAACGGCTGATCTGAAAGACTTTATTAGATCTTCATAAATATAGTGTGTAATCTGCTGTTTCAACTTAAAAAAACTATCTTTCTATTTAGTTTAATGCAATAGAGAATAAGCTTTTCTAAGTCATATGTCCTCAAGCCTTAATGAAAATTAATACTTATTAATGTTTGTTAAATCTTGAAACATCGCTTAACGGTGAGGGCTTGTGGAAATAAAACCCTTGTAGATAGTCCACCCCCAATGATTTCAGAATATCCGCGACTTCTTCTGTGTCTACATATTCAGCCGTAACTTTACAATCAATATGCTTGCATAATTCAATAATTGATTTTACTAAAAAATACCTGAAGCAACCTACTTTAATACCTTGAATTAAAGTCCCATCGATTTTCAATTCGTTGAAGTAGCTAGATGCAAGTTGCTGATAAGAAGAATAACCTGAACCAAAGTCATCCATCGAGATGGAAACTTTTTGTTGCTGGTAGGTACTAACTACATCTTTGAAGGTCATGTCATTATCATAGAAACTATGCTCTGTAACTTCTATTACTAACCTTTCTTTGTTTTCTGCAGGTAATTCCTGAATAGCTTGCTGATATCGTTTAGAATAAAGACTAAGTGGTGATACATTTATAGACACTTTTACTTTAGGGCTAAACCTTTGAAAGGCCTCTTTTGCGTAAGCCACCATGACAAGATCTAGCTCTTCATGTAAATCATGCGCTTCGACTATGTCTAATAACTTAAATGCTGGGTGGACTTTCCCTTCTTCATCTCTAAACCGACACAGCAGTTCAACTTTATCTAGCACTCCGTCATGACAAGGGACTATCTTTTGAAAATAGCAAACTACACTGCGAGGATTCATAAGCTCAAGAGCTTTATCTTTATAGCCTTCTAAGCAATACAAACTGATTGAATCCGTTACATCCCACTCTAAAAACTGAACATTGGTTTTTCTTGCTTTCAAAGCCGAATACTCAGCCATATGAAACACACTTAACGCATCCACATTATTACTTATAATTGAATGGCCTATATTTAAAGATGTTCCAACGAACTCACTCGACAGCTCTTGAAAAACACTAGTAATGAGACTGATGGGACATTGAGAAGGTTCACATACCAACACAAACTCATTAAATTTCACTCGATACAATTCTCGATAATGATTCTTTTTATTTATTTCTAACTTATTTGTAAATTCAACCAACACCTTTTCAGCTAGGTTCTGTCCATAGCTAGATTTTTCTAAGCTGCTACCGCCCAATGTACAATAATAAAAGCTCTCATTTTTCATACTACCAAGATCTTCTATCAAGCAATTGTAATTTTTAACACCTGTCAAATAATCTAAAGTTGAGCCTTTGAGTAATCTATTATACTGACCCAAAGTAATGACTTTGCTATCTTTAAGGTCTATAAACATCATTAATACAGGTGGAAGCAATGGCAAAAGTAATACAACTTTAGCCCAGCTAGATTCAAAAATTTTTAAGTGAATTCCGTAGAAAAAATAAAGCTGAATACATAAAATATAAAGAATAGATGCAGTAACTATGTACCTAACCACTTTACGTTTCGTTTTATCTAGATAGAAAGTGATGTAGCTTGATAAAGCAAGATAGCTTAAGGTAGTGATCACAAGAATAGAGACGGCTTCCTCAGCAAATAAATACAAAGAATTCAAAGCCAGTATGAAAATTAAATAAATAACCATTCTCACCCTTTTTACTGTGTTCTTAGCTGCCTCTTCGCTAGAAAAAAAGAGTTCGAATAGTAAAGTTATTGCCACAATCGCAGAGATGAATTGCTTAATTCTACCTTGATCAGAATGCATCATTTCATCTACAAACGAAAAATGAAACATCGATAAGAAAATGAAGAGTGATATATAGTAGAGAAAAGAAAGTAATACTTGAAAAATTGCTGCTTCTTTCCTAAGCACTACATATGAAACAACAATGGTAAAAAATACAAATAATAAAAAAGCATTTACCGACATGCCTAAATTATAATCCCTCTCAAAGCGTCTTTTTGAAAAGAAATCACCATTAAGAGTTACGCTTTCACCTTTGGAAAATTCGATTAAAACAACTTGGCTGCTCTGAACTAAACCTTCAATCACAATATTATTAAAATGCTCTTGCACTCTAATAAAGTAAAAGTGCTGCCTCTCAGCAACTCGCTCTTGTTCTTGCTCAAACAAAGCTTTATTAATAAAATGAAACTGAGCAGAATTATGACCGAAATATCTCACCCTCATCATAGGCTGAATCGTCGAGCTGTTATTTAATTCCAATTTAAAAACACATTTTTGATTTTTCTTGGGTCGACAACGCTTACCAATATGCATGCCTTTTTCTAAGGCTGTATAAGCATTAACTCGCTCATCTGAAGGCAGAAGATAATGCCCCATATCATTAAACTGCAAATGATAGGGTGCTTCATTTACTAAACTATCGGTTAGCTCTATGGGGTTTAGTTCACTTGCTATAGCCTTATTAAACATTAAGAAAGCAATAAGAAATAAAAAAACTTTATTCATTAAAATATACACTGTAAGGTGAAATTCCAGAGCGCTCAGCTAACTTTTCTTTATTATGGCTTGAGTTAACCCATGTCACAAACCCTTTACTAAATAAAGGTTTGAAAGGAGATATTTCGTTAAGCAGTTCATTTAGCTCTTCTATTTTAGAGTAATCTCCGTCATGCTCAATCTGTTCGAAGAGTGCTTCCGCTTCTTTAGAGCAAAAATCAACATGGTTGAATATCCCCTTAATCGTAAGTTTGAAGCTTTTTCTACACCTATAAAGCATCTCTTGCAAAAATAACTCATTACCAGTTGGGTTTATAATTGCCGATACATAGCCATCATAATGAGTATTCTGCTGCCAAGATGAGTCTATAGTAATATTAAGTAACCCACTGGCTTTGAAGGAAGCTTTTAAATGCGCTATAAACTTATCAGTATCAACACCTGCTAAACTCCCATTTAAAACATACACTTTGTACTCGCTAGAATACAATTTGGGGTTTCTAGGTTTATGGTTAACCACCCTATATGAAGGCTCATCAACAAGTTTCGACACTTTGCCCTTCAAGGAAAAGTTTTGAGATACTCTTTCAATTAACTGATGGTTTTCACGACTATCTTTAAGAAATTTTCCTTGCAAAATAACTCTAAAATAATCCTGTCCGATTACTTTTTCAGCGTTTAACTTTATTAGCTTTTTAGATAGTTTTTGGGGTGGGTTTTCAATCACCGAGATAACACGCTCTTTAAACGAACGAAGCAAAAACTCAGCATCATTAGACCAATATACTTTTAAATGCTTATTGCAGCCTTTTGAGCTTTGCTGTTTTAGTTCAAAATAATGATACTTTTCATTTTCTTCTAGTTTTAATAATTTCCAGCCCAAGCCTGTCGTTTTATTTGATTCATAAGTGGCTAGTATTTCTATATCATTTAAATATACCAACTCAAATAGTTCATAAAGACTATATTGAGGCCTTTTTAAAACCACCTCTAATAACGTATCTTTAAGAACCGTATAATTCACATTTAATATCAGCTCAGAAAGTAATACGTTTTCTTTTTCCCCATTAAAAAGCTGATTTAACTTAATTAGCTTCTTTTTTCCTAGTTCATCAATGGCCCGAAACTCAATTCTTTGAAAATCATAGCTTCTAACACTTAAAGAATTATCTATACTATGCTCTTCATCCAATAGACGCTCATAAACCAATCTGTTCACTTTTTCACACGATTCACTCGTGCACGTGCCCGGCGGCGAAAAATATTGCTTTATGCTACCTAAAGAACCTTCTATATAATGACCCACGGAAACCTTCTGCTTACACTCAAAAGCAAATACGTTAAAACTAAGCAACAGGCTTAAAATACAGTAATGAATCCTCGACAAAGGCTTACCCTATATAAAATAATCTTTTAAAGCTTAATCAGTCTTTTTTAACAGAAAAGATGTAGGCAATTCAATGCAAATACCTTCAATAAAGCAAAACTCTTCAAGAGCGATAACCATTTCTTCTGCACACTTTTGAGGCCGGCCTGCTTGATGTAAGCATAGTACAACATTACTTTCATTGTATCTTTGAGAACTTCTAATCTTTATATCTTTTTTAAAAGTAATTAAATAATCGCTTTTATATCCGATAACAACACACAGCTTGTTAGAGAGTGGGTCTAAAAAGCACTCAACAAACTTGCAATTTTTAGGGTTTATATTGTTATTTATTTCATGTAAGCGATAGTTAAATTCGATTGCCACTGCCTTGCCATAGACATCAAGCGCTTTCGGGTTAAACAAGTCTAATTTTAGTTTTATATCTGAGAACATGACCTGAACCTTTGAGTTGACAGATACTCAATATAACTATTCAAGCTTCTCCTTGTTAATTAATAACTGTTATTGTTTATTAATAAGTATTAAGAAGTGGAAGTGATATAAGAGGTAGGTGGAAAGTAAGAAGCGCCCTGAGAGTATAAAAAAATATGACATTCTAAATTAGGAAGTTTATGAAACCATTACTGTAAAGATAAGTCCTTTTCTTTCCTCTCCTATTCTTCATACTATTTGCATTATAAATTGTGTTTCTTCTTTCGTTAAAAGTTGGTACTTTTCTAGCTTAGTCTTAACTCTACCTAATGACGTACTCACTTTCTTTGAATATGAATTATTAACATGCTCGAATTTTCCAGGCTTTCCAAATACATAACCTTGTATTAAGTTCACCTTATTATTATTTCTTGCAGCAGCTAACAACTCTAAGTTTTCCACCTTTTCCAAGATCACTTCACACTGTTTTGGTAACTCAAATAAATTATTTAAGACCTGTAAATTATCTACCTTCACAAAACTAACCAGACCGGAAACCAACGCGGCATACCTAAAGCCACACAAACTGCCATCGTAATCATCTAAAGCAAATTTAACACCTAAAGAGGATAAGTCTTGAATGCTCTTAAAGACCTCCTTTGGATCTACACCATAATGGCGCTCAGTTATTTCAAATATGATTTCAACATCAACTGCATTACATTGCATGCTAGTCTTATACATCGCTTTTAATATATGCCTATCTAAAAGCTGAGACTCCTCCACATTTAGAAAGAATTTCTTTCCTTCGTAAATACAACCTTTAGCATTTTCAGTAAGATTACTTAGCTCTTCAAGTTGTTCAAGTAACACAGTGCCTGACGATAGCGATGACTGCATAGCCGCTGAAGATATGCCATTTCTCTGACATTCATCTCTATCTAATAGCACCTCCCAGCCTATAGTCATATTATTTTTATTCTTAATATCTTCAAGTTTAATTGAGTGATTGGTTAATAGCATCGATTTAATATCCATACATTTTACTCCTATTATATACCTTGCTTATCAAGAATCGCGTAACCTTGCGCTCTCACAGTCATTAAAACCAATTCTGTGCCTTTAATTGCATCTCGAATAGACTTAATAAGCACTGGTAAGCTACTACTACCTATCATGCCATGGCTCCAAACTGATTTCTCAAGCTCTTTCTTAGTCACTATCTGACCTCGATTATCTAGAAGAATATCAAGTGCTTTTACCATATTGATATTTGATCTCACTCGCTCTTCACCACTTCGGCTTATATATAACTCCCCCCTATCAGAAAGCTTAAACTCAATTGCTTTAGTAACGAAGTGACCATTTATTCCTACAATCATGTTGTTTACACTTTTTGCCATAGCAACCACCTCTTTCTGAATCAAAAAAACATTAATTAACGTGAACAAATATTATCGCAACTTAATTAACAGACGGGCTTTTGTGACAATAAGATGGAAAACATTACACTTCGTCAAAAACTGTTACACAGTGTTACACAAACGCATTTGATACAAGTACAGCTTTAGGTTGGTGTATAGCTGGTACTTATTGCGTAAAGAAAATTAAAAAGCATTACTGTTTATTAATGACCATTTACAACACCTAGGGGATGCTTCAACATTTATTAGGCAAGGATGCTAGCGTCGACTGAGAGTGAGTGGTGAACTGATATTGTGGTATTTAGTTCACCCCCTCTTTTTATCTGGAGAGTTTTTAAATTCTTAAGAGAGGTGATGTAAATGATAATAGAAAAGCTAGAAAGTGGGCTACATATCATGTGCGACTTTCGTCATTATCAAGGCGTAACAAAGGCGGGGACTCGATATTATTATTCAGGAAAACAGCTATTAACCTACAAATTATACAAACTGTTTACTAAAGATGTTTCTAGCTTAGCAATTGCCGAACATTGTAAAAGCACCGGTTTAAATATCGGCTATTTTATTGCTTTAGATATTTTAAAGGCTAGAGGGGTTACGACTAAGCGTAAGCATTTACTTGCTTTAATCTTAGCCTTACACTTCTCATAATCGTTAAATGCCTCACCTTAATTTGGTTACAAGGATTGGAGCACTAAAAGGATTTAAGAGCTAGACCCTCTCCCATTCAATTGTCTTTATATCTTGGTAAAGTAATAATAAATCTTGCACCTTCATTATAATTGCCATCAAGATTGCATTGTCCACCATGGAATACAGCGACCTTTTTAACTATTGCTAATCCCAAGCCATATCCTTTAGAAGCCCCCTCATGCAATCCTCGGTTAAAAGGCTCAAATATTTTCTCTTGCAAAGTTTGAGGGATCCCTGGTCCATTATCTTCAAAAGATAAGATAAGTTGTTGCCCCACTTTCGTTATAGAAATTTTTAGGTGCCCATCTGCATACTTATCAGCATTAAGAATTAAATTCTGAAAACACCTATCAAGATACTTTTTATTACCATTGATAAAGGACTCTCTACTACCTTGAAGTTCAATTTTTAAATCACAAACCTTTCCTACTTTCTCTACTAACCCAACAAGTAATGCATATACATCAACTTTTGATTTCGCGTAACTATAACTTTCAGACTCTAACCTAGCATAAGAAAGCATCTCTTCTACCATATCGTCTAACTCATCTAGGTCTTCATGAATTGAGTCTTTCGTCTCTTTTTGATCTTCAGGTAAAAAGCTTAAAGAGAACTTAATTCGCGCAAGTGGAGTACGTAGCTCATGAGAGACTGAATTAACTAATAAGCGCTGACTTTCTATTAATTCCGATAATCTAGAAGAAATTTTATTAATTTGTTCTGTAACATCTGTAATTGCAGAGAACCTTACTGGTGGCTCTGCTGTTATCAATTTACCATTAGCTAAAGACTGAAGCTGCTCTTTTTGTCGCATTAAATCACGCCAAATAGGCAAGAGCCAAATAGATATGATTAGCCATAAAGCTGAGTAAGCAACTAACTTGAAAATAATATGTTCTTGAATATTATCCTCAGAAAAAATAAACGGGCCAACTTGGCCCGCTCTATTTATATTTGGAATAAAGAATAAAACATACGTATTACCCTCAGAATCAAAGGTAAATAGCTCCTTACCATTTACAAAACTTTGATGTTCTTCTTCATTGAGCTGTAATTCATCTAAAGCATATGTTTTTATGCCAACAAGATCTTTCGACTCCGCAACATTGTTCTTAAAGCTATTAATAACTAATCTTATGTTGTAAAACTCTTCAGTCTTATTAAAAAAGTACCGACTATAAACATAATCACCAAAAAAATTGATCGCAAGAATACTTGAAGCAATGACAATATATAGGCTAAGAAAGAGCTTTAGCATAGTTTAATTCCACCCTGACTTAGAACATAAATACCCTTTTCGCCTTATTGTTTTTAATCTTGCAGCAGATTCTAAATCATCACCAAACTTTTTTCTTAATCTTGAAATTTTCATATCAATACTACGATCCAAGGCACCAGCTTGCCTTCCCATGACTTCTAAGCAAATTTGGTCTCGGCTCATTACTTCTCCAGCATTGCTGGCTAGCAACCATAATATGTCAAATTCATCGCTGGTAAGCGTAACGACTTCTCCCTTAAAAAAGGTATGTCTGTCACTTTTATTCATTACCAGCTCACCAAGCTTAAGGATATCACTTGCTTTATTCTTACGGGTTTCTCGGCGAAGTAAAGCATTAACTCTTGCTAGCAGCACATGAGGCTCTGTCGGCTTACGTAAATAATCATCTGCACCATACTCAAGGCCTCGTATCTCATCGAAGTCACTATCCCTAGCAGTGAGCATTAATATAGGTCCTGTAAACTCCTCTCTTACCCTCAAGAGAACTTTAAAGCCATCCAAATCAGGTAAACTAATATCAAGGAGTAATATATCGGGATGACTATCTAAAACCACTTGAGTCGCTTCATAACCAGAAGAAAAGACCGTCACATCAAAGCCATTCATTTCAAGAAACTTCTTTGTAAGCTGCGCAAGCTTTTGATCATCTTCAACAAGAATTAACTTATGCATTGCTTCCTCCGTGGAAAAGACATGATTAAATAGTAATTTTTATTACTCAATATGTCTAATTACTGAAATACCACGTTTTCACTACCAGGTAAGGGTTGAAACTCGCTAACCAGTTGCTCACAATCTTTAAGAATATCTTTCTCAAGACGTTCTTCAGCACGCCAGCGCTCAGTGTCCATTTTGAAGATTTCTTTTTTAGAGTACTTCTTACGTGCATCGTGCGTCGGCATGTCTTTTACCACTTCATACATTTGATGAATGCCCGGGTAAGTTTCTTCTAGGTTAACTTCTTTCTCAAAACCATATTGAGAGATAAGAACCCAAATACGCAAACACCCTTCCGAATACTCACATTGCTTTTGATTCATGGCTTTAGCAATGAGATTAATACTGTCAGCAAGCTTGGCATTACGCTCTTGACGCTTTTTCTTTTGCTCAGCTTCATGTTCTGCACGCTTTTTGGCAATGAGTTCATTTTGAGCTTTCACTTGCCAAATCAGCTTACCTGCATAAAAAGATAAACCAGCAATAATAAGTGCACCAATAACCAGTGCAATGATCCACTCAGTTGCCATTATTTATACTCTTCCTCTTCATCGTCGTCATCAAACCACTCATTAGCCAAATCGTCTGACATGAAGTTCTCTAAAGGATCATCTTCAATGATGTCATCTTCTTCAAACTCATCATCAATACCGAGTAGTTCGCACAGCTCTTGGTGACGTGCTACTGAGCGATTGAAGAACTTCGCATCTTTACCTGTGATCAACTCACCACGTTCATGCTGCTCCAGTAGCTTCATTAGACGTGGATCATTCTCTAGCTGTTCTAACTCTTGCTCAGGAGTAAGTGACGGCTTCACTTCTTTTAACTCAACCTGAGGTTTTAAGTGACGCATCATCTTAGGCTCAGCTGATTCAGGCTTTACCACTTCTGGTTTCAAGCTAATTGGCTTTTTACTACCTAAACGCTTATCTTTGTTGCTCGAGCCAGTAGTTATTTGCTTGTCTTCTTTAAGCGCTTCTGGTGCATTACGCGACCCAGCTTTGGCACCCTTAGACTTTTTCTTGCGCTGGTCTTTTAGAGCGCGTAGTTCTAATAGCTTTTCTTTACTTAAACGCGGGGTGCCCGTTTGAGCTACCTTACGTGATTTTTTCTTTCTAGTCATAAATCTTCTCTGTCGTTACTTTTCGACTTAGTTAATACAATGACGTCATTGCCGATAAATTCAACCTGACAGTCAAAGCGCGCCGCGACATAGTCAAATGTTTCACGGCTAAAGAATGCGATATGGGTTAAATCATTTTTATAGTGCCACTGAGCAAACCGATTTTGATCAATAATCAGTTTAGTCATCAATACCAAAGGACCGCCAGCGTCGAGTAGTGACAACAATTTTGCTAACACCTCTCCGGGCTGAGATAGATGCTCAATTACTTCGGTGCACGTTATGAAGTCATACGTTTTAGTCAGCACTTCAGGCTCGTTTGCATAAAACAAATCAAAACAAGCCATTTCAAAGCCTACTTCTTTGAACATTTCAGCCAATAAAGGCCCTGGCCCACAGCCAAAGTCTAAGCCCTTGCTGTGTGAAGGTACTCTTTCTATCGTCGGCTCAAAAGCACGAGATAAAAAGCGACGATAACCTTCATCATGTAAGCTATTTTCGTGAGTATCGTAGATGGCTTTTTCATCTTCAGGAGATAATCGATCTCGCTCATCAACAATCACAAGTGCACACTGCGTACATTGTAAATAACGGCGACGTTTATCTTGGTGATAAGGCTGTAACTCATCTGAGCCACATAAACCACATACTGACATGATAAATAAGATACCGACTTTGAAATTGGTCGGCTATTGTACCAGCAAAGCACCGCGGCACAAATAAAAAGGCGGCAGAGATTGCTCTCTACCGCCTATCTAATCTGAGCGTCACAAACTTGGACACTTCTCCCTTCGACTTTTTAAGCCTTATTATTATTTTTATTTACTATCCGTATTTTTATTAGTGCTTCCGTACATAGTCCATATTGTTTTTATTTTATACTTCCATGAGACTATTTTTTATTTTCGGTCTTCCTAACGCTTTCTTGTTCATCCATAGAGTACCAAGTTAGTACTAACTATTGCTGCCTACGCTTCCAGTTGCGATGTTTCCATTTTGTTTTGTTGTCTTGGCAACACGTAGTAATCTACTCCTTAATGATTTTGTTACAACTGGTTAATAATCTTTTTTTTGAAAAGATCTGAGTCAGCTTTATGTGATCAAAATAAAAACAATAACTTACGCTTATTTAATAGATAAATTTAAGCAATAGCTTACACTTACTTATGGCAAATGTCTTACAAATGGAATGGGAATTATCTAACAAGTATTCGAGGATCAAAAAAGGCAGCCAAGGCTGCCTTTTGACTAATATATAGTTTATTATCAGAAAGATAACTAAACTATACTACTTTAGTAGCTTAGCGATTAGTGTAAGCCACCTAAGTACTTAGAAAGTACTTCAATATCTTTATCTGTTAATTTCTTCGCGATATCACGCATCATGCCATTCATGTCATTGTTACGTGAGCCATCACGGAATTTCTCAAGCTGCGCTTTGATATATTCAGGATGCTGGAAAGAAATTTTCGGGAACTTAGCAAGTGATGTACCGTTACCACGTGGACCGTGACACGCTGCACATGAAGGAATACCGCGCTCAGCATCACCAGCCATGTATAACTTTTTACCTACTTCAACTACGTCTTCAGGTGTTGTACCTGCACTCATAGTTAGAGAAGCGAAATAAGCAGATAGGTCTTTCATATCTTGATCTGAAAGCGGCATAGCCATACCACTCATTACAGGATCCATACGACCTTCTTTACCACCAGACGTCATACCTAGCTTAAACTCTTTTAACTGCTTATAAATATAGTCAGCGTGCTGACCTGCAATTTTTGGATAAATGTTTACAGGTGCGTTGCCATCTGGACCATGACACGCGGCACAAGTAGCAGCCTTCGCTTTGCCTGCTTCGGCATCGCCATCAAATGCTAGTGCGTTGCTCGCTGACAAGCTACCAAGCAACATCGTTAAAGTTAATGCTATTTTTTTCATGGTAAATTCTCTGTTTCCGACCCTGTAATTAATACCTAGCGATTGAAACACCTATTTTCAGGGTTGCTAGGGAAAAATCAATGCTATTTTTACTTTGCTAGTTGGCTATTCTACACGATTTAAATTTTTCTGGCACGTTTTCTACTCATATTAGACTTATAAATTATAGGGTTTTGACCTAGATTAATTTTAAAAATCAATAAAAAAGTCATTTCACACTGAAATCATCTGTAAATGCTTGCTTTTGCCAAATAACTAACTGGTATAAAATAGCCTAATTAATATCTTCAATCTGTCAGGAGAGCCCGTGATCAAGTCACGTATGAAATACCAAACAGCCACATTTATTACCAGTGCACCAGATATCAGCCGTCTACCAATTGATTCTGGTATTGAGGTCGCATTTGCTGGCCGTTCGAACGCGGGTAAATCAAGTGCATTAAATGCATTGACCGATCAAAAGCTAGCAAGAACCAGTAAGACACCGGGTCGTACGCAACTTATCAATACCTTCGAGTTAGATGAAGATAAGCGTTTAATCGACTTACCGGGTTATGGCTTTGCAAAAGTCCCTCTTGAGATGAAGAAAAAGTGGCAACGCGCGCTGGGCGAATACTTACAAAAGCGTAAGAGTCTAAAAGGCATCGTTGTCCTAATGGATATTCGCCATCCACTTAAAGATCTGGATATGGATTTAATTAACTGGGCGGTAGATTCAGAAATCCCAGTATTAGCGCTATTAACCAAAGCAGATAAATTAAAGCAAGGTAAGCGTAAAGCTGAAGTGCTTCAGGTTAAAAAGAAATTAGCTGAACTCGACGCAGACATTACCGTGTGTGCTTTCTCTTCATTGAAAGGCATTGGCTTAAAAGAGCTAGCTTGGAAACTTGATGACTGGTACTTAGGCCCTTATAAGCCTGAAGATGACGTTGAAGCAGAGTCAGAGCCTGCACAGCCAGACTCTGAATAAGCACATTAAGTCAGATAATATGACTGTCCCGCTGAGTTAAGATAGAGACCTTTTTCATCTTGCTCAGCGCTTTCTGCCCACTGATAATAAACCGCCCTATTCACCCTTGCCGCCAAGCCATAACTTAGCTTTAAGTAAGGCACTTCTTGCCCTTGATATAAACGAATTTCGATTTCAAATTCACCCAATATCGGCCATTCTCTTTCAAGATTGTCTTGGCAAACAATCACATTACCTTGCTCTGAACTTATTACTCGCCAACCAACAATGATAAATGGCACATCTTCTACATCGACCTCACATTGTTCTGCAGGCGTTGTAACGGTATAAACCCCGTCCTGACACTGCAATACACTGGCAAATAACCGACAAAGTGCCTGCCTTTTAATTTCGGAGTCTTGGTAGTACCAACGCCCTTCTTTATCAATGCGAATATCACCGCTACTGCAAGTTTGTTGTGGCCACTTTTCGGTTGGCGCGTGTGGCGTCAGTAACGCCGCTTGTAATTCATTCAGGCTTTGCATTTCTAACTAACCGGTTCCCGGGGTAACTAAAAGTCTTGCTGGTTAAATACCAAATTAAAGGTCACAGGCACAGATTGCGCAATACTGTCTAGTCCTGCAATTTTACGCAGCGCTTCGATACCCTGTTCAAGTTTATAATCAGTGGCATTCACTAAAACTGCTTTAGTCGGGCTAACGATTAATTGCCTTGCCGTTTGCACAACCGCAAGGTCTAACATGAGCTGTTGCTTTTGACCATGCAGGTTAAGTGTCACCGGTACTGACTTTAGTACCTGATGACCAAGTTTTAAGCTGCCTAAATACGGCGCTAAGTCAGCTTCAATCACAGCCTTAGGAAATTGCGCGACATTAAACAACATTTTTTGCATGCGCTCATTACGAATAGGGATCAGCGACTCAACACTCGCCAACTCAATGACCATGCTTAATTGGTTATCATCTATCTGCGCTGAAAGTTGTTCAAAGTGATGGTTTTCAGCAATGCTGTTTTTCTTAATAGAAGTGAAGCTCAGTTGGCTTGCATCATTATCTAATTGCCAGGCGGCAAATGCTTGAGTCGACAGTAAAGACAGAGAAAGAAGTAAAGGTTTAAGCATGACGAGTCCTATCTAAAATTATGTATTAAAACTATTACGGTATGAATTTGAAAACCGATTTAGCAAAAATTGAATTATACCAATCCGCTTAACCAAGTGGTCTATTTTGAGGCAAGAAAACCTTGTTGGTAGCACCACTCACGCGTCCTGCTATCTCTGAGGTACCTACAACCATGTAGGCAAGGCAAATATTTCGTTATTTAGTTGTTCTAAATGAGAAATCTTTAACGCAGCTATCATCAGGTTTAATCCCTCAAAATGATTAAGTGTTAGTGCGGATTGGTATTAATGTCAGAAAGGTACAGTGTAACTGTCGAGGAATTATGAAGGAATTAAAAAGAATAAAAGTCGTGAAGAAAAAAACGGCCCTCGAAAACTAGGAGGGCCGCTATAGCAATTCTGGGGAGAAGCTATCAATACTCTGTATCTTCTTGCGAGAGATACATCATCAACAGGATGTCCTACAGGATGAGGACGCGCGCACTGTAACAAATGGATACAAAAAAATAAATGCCAAAAAGCAAAACTTAGGCCAATTTGATATTTTTTAAACATTCTGTTGTCTAAGTTTACGCTTTTTTTACTTTATCTGCTTTGTGAGCCTTGCTGCTCCTGTGTATTTACTTAATTACTCTATTTTCTGCAGACATAAAAAAAGAGGCATAAAGCCTCTTTTTTAAAGTTCTAGCAAGCTAATTAGTGTGCTTGTTCCCAGTTGTCGCCGTAATCAGCTTCAACTAACAATGGCACATCTAAATTAGCCGCTTCGCTCATTAAAGAACAAATGCGTTCGCTAAACGCTTCTACTTTATCTTTCGCTATTTCAAATACTAATTCATCGTGTACTTGCATAAGCAATTTGATGTCATTAGTCGTTTGTGTAGCGAGCCAATCCGCCACTTTCAGCATGGCTTTTTTGATGATATCAGCGGCGGTGCCTTGCATTGGTGCATTGATCGCTGCGCGTTCTGCCGCCTTGCGACGCGCACCATTTCTTGCCTTGATATCTGGCAAATGCAAGCGACGGCCAAATAGTGTTTCGACATACCCTTTTTCAGCCGCTTCTTCGCGCGTACGCTCCATATATTCAAGTACACCCGGGAAGCGCTCAAAATACTTATCCATATAATGCTGTGCTTCATTACGTGGAATATCGAGCTGACGCGCTAAACCAAAGGCACTCATGCCGTAGATTAAACCGAAGTTAACCGCTTTTGCTTTACGACGCATGTCCGAGGTGACTTCTTCAAGCGGAACACCGAATACTTCTGAAGCCGTTGCACTGTGTACGTCTTTACCTTCAGCGAATGCTTTCAATAAACCGGCATCTTGTGACAAGTGCGCCATAATACGCAATTCAATCTGGCTGTAGTCCGCCGCCAAGATCACGTGCCCTTCATCGGCAATAAATGCCTGACGAATACGACGACCGGCTTCGTTACGAATTGGAATATTCTGTAAGTTTGGATCGCTTGAGCTTAGACGGCCTGTTGCAGTCACAGCCTGATGATAAGAGGTATGCACACGACCCGTTTCAGGGTTCACAAGCTTAGGCAGCTTCTCAGTATAAGTAGACTTAAGCTTAGCTAAACCACGATGTTCAATGATAAGTTTCGGCAACGGATAATCATGTGCTAATTCCTGCAGTACTTCTTCAGCCGTTGAAGGGGCACCTTTAGGGGTTTTCTTCAATACCGGCAAGCCAAGCTTATCGAATAAGATCGCTTGTAATTGCTTAGTCGAACTTAAGTTAAATTCTTCCCCTGCAATCTCGTACGCTTCTTTTTCAAGCTCAGTTAGGCGCGCAGCGATTTCGACACTTTGCTCGGCCAACATTTGGCTATCAATTTTCACACCGGTGCGTTCGATATTTGATAACACAGATAGCAACGGCAGTTCAATGTCGTTAAATACAGGGAGCAGCTCTGATTGCTCTTTCAGCATAGGCCAAAGTTGATTATGCAAACGTAATGTAATGTCTGCGTCTTCTGCGGCGTAAGGTGCAGCTTTCTCTAGCTCAATTTGATTAAATGTAAGTTGCGCTTTACCTTTACCGGCAATTTCTTCAAAGCTGATATTTTTATGGCCTAAATATTTTAGTGCCAGCGAGTCCATATCATGACGTGTGCCCACACTATTAAATACATAAGACTCGAGCATAGTATCAAAAGCAATACCATTGAGTTCTAAACCAGCTCTAGCTAATACGCTTTTATCGTATTTAAGGTTCTGCCCTACTTTTCTCACATTGTCGTCAGCCAGAATTGGACCTAATACGTCGAATACTAGCGCTTTCGAAAGTTGCTCCGGAGCGCCCATGTAATCATGCGCAATCGGTAAGTAAGCGGCTTCGCCTTCTGTCACGGCAAAGCTCATACCAACCAAGTCAGCTTGCATGTAGTCTAAACTCGTCGTTTCTGTATCAAATGCTATTAGCTCTGCACTTTTAAGCTTTTCGGCCCAAGCGGTTAACTGAGCTTCAGTTAAAATGGTTTCGTAATGTGCTTCGATTTTTTTAGCTTCAGGCTGTGCTTGCTCTGTTGCAGTTTTAGGCGCTTCTTTACCGTCGAGTAATTCACTAAGCCAACGCTTAAATTCACATTGCCCATAAAGTTCGATCAAACGATCTTTATTCATGTCAGCAATGGCGAAAGTCTCTAGGTTTTGTTCAACTTCAACGTCTAGTTTAATGGTCGCTAATTCATAAGACAGCTCTAGCTGCGCTTTATGTTCTTCAAGTTTTTTAGCCATGGTTTTAGAACCACGGAAACCAAGACCTGCAATGTCATCCAATCTTTCATAGAGTGACTTAATAGAACCAATGCCTTGCAGCATAGCCAGTGCAGTTTTTTCACCCACACCAGGTACACCTGGGATGTTATCAACCTTATCACCCATAAGGGCAAGATAATCAATGATAAGCTCAGGACCAATACCAAACTTATCAACCACCCCTTGTGGATCTAGTACGGTGTCAGTCATGGTATTAATTAAGGTGACATGCTCATTCACGAGTTGAGCCATATCTTTATCGCCCGTGCTGATCAACACATGACGTTGCTGCTCAGACGCAATGCGCGCAAAAGTACCAATCACATCATCGGCCTCAACGCCTGTGATGCTGACTAAAGGTAAACCCATCGCTTTGATGATCTCATGGATCGGTTCAATTTGCGTACGCAGATCATCAGGCATTGGCGGGCGATGCGCTTTATATTCGCTGTACATTTCATTTCTAAATGTCGGACCCTTGGCGTCAAATACCACAACCATATGGCTCGGGTTAAATTGCCTAACCAGGCTCTTCAACATATTGATCACACCATAGATGGCCCCCGTCGCTTCACCTTTTGAATTGGTTAAATGCGGTGGAGCATGATACGCACGGAATAAATAAGAAGAACCATCGACCAAGATCAAAGGATTTTCGGGGATCTGAGACATAATTTAGTGGATCCTAAATGAACTTTTAAAAACCCAGTAAGGATGCCATAAGCAAACGGATAACTCGAGTAATTATGTCCAGATAAAGCCTATTCGAAGCAGAACAATCTGTGGATAACTTTGTAGATAAAGATGTAAATATTCAGGTTTTAAATTTCAAGATCAAAAAAACAACCCTAAAACCTTTGATTTTAAGGGGTTTTAACATTTTGCGCTTAAACAGAAATATAAAGCGAAATGTGGAAAAGCTATTTTATTGGCGGTCATTGCCACTGTTATTATTTACCACTCTTCCAAAGCGGGCGGACATACTACCAAGATTTGATCAGAGATCAAACAAGATCCTTTATAATTTTTTGATCTGAACATACACTACTTTCAATATAAATAGATTTATCAACTTTAAAGAAGGAAAAACCATGAAAAAAGTCGCGATAATACTAAGTGGCTGTGGCGTGTTTGATGGTGCCGAGATCCATGAGTCTGTTCTAACTATGTTGCATTTAGAAATGGCAGGAGCAAGTTACCAATGCTTCGCACCAAATATTGATCAACACCATGTGGTTAATCATCTTAATGGCGAAGAAATGGACCAAAAGCGCAACGTACTTATTGAAGCCGCGCGTATTGCGAGAGGTGAAATACATGACCTTGAGACGCTTAATGCAAATGACTTTGATGCACTCGCGATCCCTGGTGGTTTTGGCGTAGCGAAAAACTTAAGTGACTTTGCGTTTAAAGGCGGTGATTCAACGATTCTTGCAGCTTTAAAAACTGCTTGTGAAGCATTTAATCAACAAAAGAAACCTATCGCTTATGTCTGTATCGCCCCTGCATTGGTTGGTCATATTCATGCTAAAGGCATCAAAGCAACCATTGGCAATGACGCAGACACTGCCGCTGCTATGTCTGCATTAGGTGCTGAACATATTAACTGTGCAGTTGATGACATAGTTATTGATGAAGCTCAAAAGGTAATTAGTACGCCAGCTTACATGCTTGCTCAATCTATTTCAGAGGCATCCGCAGGCATTCAAAAAGCCATGACCAAGCTTGTAGAGTTAGCTTAATCCACTCTAAGTCAGAGGCTAAAATTGCGTTAACGCAAAAAATAATCAGTTTTTAGTCTAATTTGCCAAGTTAACGTTTTATAAATCAATAGGTGGCGTTATAATCGCGTGATTATTCCGTCATCTATCGTGATTGAGCACATCACCAACGAAGTGAGCAAGACAAATGAAAAAACTTTCAGCAGCTTTATTATTGCTATCAACAACTGTTTACGCACAACCTTTTGATAACGCTTTAACTGACGAAGCGATTAAAAAACGCTTAGCACCAGTAGGTTCAGTATACTTAGCAGGTGCAGCAGCTGCCGCTCCAGCAGCGCCTACCGGCCCTCGTTCAGGTGAGCAAGTTTATCAAGTGTCATGTGCGGCTTGTCATGGTACAGGTGCACTAGGCGCGCCAAAAACAGCTGATGACTGGGCTGCTCGTTTGACAAAAGGTCGTGAGTTATTAGTAGAGCATGCAATTAATGGTTTTAATGCAATGCCTCCTCGCGGTACTTGTATGGATTGTTCTGATGAAGAGATTGCAGCAGCAGTCGATTTCATGACTAAAAAGTAATACTTTTTAATGAGAGGTGACCATCACCTCTCATTTAAATTCAATTTTTCTCAACTCCCCATTTTGTTCCCTATTTTCTCCTTGACCCTCCATGACAAAAGTGGAATCATAAGCTTAATAAATAAGCAATATTAATAATAATTGGGTAAAATCATTGGAAGATCCCGCACTTTTAGCTACTCGCCTAAAGTATAAAAATAAGAAGCTAAACAAGCTCTTACAAAAGTACAAACAGCGAGATCAATTACAGAATGCACTCATACAATTGTCTGAGCTGGCTAATACTGTGGCTGAGCTAACTCTGCTGTACCCGGCTATTCACGATATACTTAAGCAATACTTACCTAGCAACAGCTTTTACGTCGTGTTGCAAAACCAATATACCCAGTCCTTAGAGTTGTCTTATTTCATTGATGAAAAAGATGGTATCTCTGTGCCAATTCAAGAGTCACATCACTTTTCTGAAGGCGTTACTGGTTTCACTTTTAGAAAAGGCGAAACCGTTCATATCAATAAGCAAGAAATGAGTCGTCTTAGTGAAGAAGGCCGGTTTAAATTGCTTGGCACACCCGCTGAACACTGGCTAGGCGTGCCGATCCGCCAAAATAGACACATTATTGGTGTGATGGTGACACAAAGCTATGAAGCTGATCTCAGCTATAATGAACAGCAAGTGGAGCTACTTGAATTTATCTCACTTTATTTGGGTACAGCCATAGAGCGCGTTAAGAAACGTGAGTTACTTGAATCTGAAGTAAAAATTCGTACTCGTGCAGTCATGCAAAGTAACGAAGCGCTAAATAAAGAAATAGAAAGTCGAAAACGCGCGTTAGAGCGCCAGCAAATTCTTTTCAAAATCTCAGAGCTAGCAACACAGTTTACTGACATAGACGATGTATACAAACAAGTACATCGTATTATTCGTTCAATTACGTTTGCTGATAATCTCTATATTGCTTTATATGACAAAGAATCTAACTGGTTAAGTTTTCCTTATTGCATTGATGAAGTTGGTGATTACTGCCCACGCCCTTTTGCCAATGGCTATAGCGAGCTTGTTATTAGTACAGAGCGCAGTCAGCTCATTAACCGCGAGCGTGCCGATAAACTGATCAAGCAACAAATCGTCATTCGCAGCGGTGATGATATTATTAAACCAGCAAGCAGCTGGATGGGTGCACCGCTCAAAACAGCAAATGGTGTTATTGGTCTCATTGCTTGCCAAGCTTACGATGACGCGTATGAATTCACGCATGAAGATCTTGAACTTATTTCGTTCATTTCAAATCAAATCGCATCGGTTTTACAAACCCATCTTGCCAATCAAGCACTGAAGCTAAGCCACCAACAGTTAGAGCAGCGCGTTGCAGATAAAACCAAAGCATTACAGCAAAGTAATTTGCATCTACAAATGCAAATTGAAGAGCGTAAAAAAATTGAAAAGCAGCTCTATCACGACGCGCATCACGATCCGCTAACAGGTTTGCCAAATCGCAGTTTGTTCTTAACTCAATTAGAAAAGACATTACTCAAATATCAAAGACACCCTGATTATAATTTTTCAGTACTCTTTATTGATTTAGATAAGTTCAAAGAAATAAACGATGAGTTAGGCCATCAAGCCGGTGATCAATTCTTAATCTGGGTCAGTAAAGCTTTTGGTGAGTGTATTAGAGATCATGATTTACTCGCTCGTCTTGCTGGTGATGAATTTGTCATTTTATTAGATCACCTCAGTGATAAACAACAAGCTGAAGACGTCGCTAAACGCATTATAAAAGTGATGCAGCAGCCCTTCGTAATGAAAGGACAAACCGTTTACAGCGGCGCCAGTATTGGTATTACCTATTCAAACAAACGCTATCAACATATTGACGAAATTATTCGCGATGCCGATGCCGCTATGTATTACGCTAAAAATGCAGGCAAAGGCCGCTATGAGTTTTATCACCCTCTGCTGACCGCAGGCACTACCTCAAATAAAGTTGAAGCTGAACAACATAATTTAAGTAGCTTAACGACACACTTTAGGTCAACCGATGTCATCGACTTCTCAAGTAATCAAGTACAGCTACAGTTACTCGAGATCTTCGGCAATCATCCTATTTTAGGCAGCACCAGTTTTGATGTGTTAAAGAAGTTCACCGCAGAGAAAAATGAATTACTCGATCTCGAGTTTGCTTTGTTGAAAAAAGCGCTGTTCTTGAGTGAAACACATCATCAAGAGCTTTTATTTAGCTGTGCCGCAGTCGTACTCGAAAGCGATAACTTTACACACCTCTGCCATTTACTAAAACAGCATAAACATAACGTGTGCTTATT
Organism: Pseudoalteromonas sp. AWM4_233; assembly: GCF_056158285.1. Taxonomy (NCBI): domain Bacteria; kingdom Pseudomonadati; phylum Pseudomonadota; class Gammaproteobacteria; order Alteromonadales; family Pseudoalteromonadaceae; genus Pseudoalteromonas; species Pseudoalteromonas sp. AWM4_233. Next base: position 3,535,807 of record NZ_JBSWSZ010000001.1, read on the forward strand.
ATTTAGTGAGGAAGAGCTCAGGTTTGCATCTAGTACGCAATTGCAAAACCTCGAAGCGCTCACGCAGATGGAATTTGCCGTTGGCCTTAATGACTTCGGTAAAGATCGCTGTGATTTAAGTCTGATTAGTAAAATTAACTTCCAGTACTTACTACTCAGCTCGACTTTTAGTAAACGCGTTTTGCAGCAACCTTGTTACGAAGTGCAACTGCAAGGTGTATTAGCAGTGACTAAGATGCGTCACTGCAAAGTAATTGCCAAAGGCCCTGCCATTCTAAATTTCAGAACCTTGTTAGAAAACCATGGCTTGCAGTTATTCTTCGGCAAGCAAGTCAACTACGATAAAAATACTCGAGGCAATTCCTTCATCGAACTCACCTCAGAGTCAGAACCTTTATCGCTTTAACATAGCACGTAAATTAGCAACACGTGCTTGCCCTGATTGCATACGTTCTTGTTGTGATTGCACCGTTTTCTTCTGACCTTCAATTTGTAAATCATCTTGTGGTAATTCTTGCACAAAACGACTCAACTCCGGTGTAGATACTTCACCAAACTGTCGACGGTTCTTCGCATATGTCATAGTCAAAGTTTGCTGCGCGCGAGTGATCCCTACATAGGCAAGACGACGCTCTTCCTCTACGTTATCTTCATCAATACTGGTCTGGTGTGGTAAAAAGCCCTCTTCCATCCCCACCATAAAGACATGCGGATATTCCAAACCTTTAGAGGCATGCAGTGTCAGTAACTGCACAGCATCGCTATCGTCTTCTTCTTCATTACGCTCTAACATATCGCGAAGTGTCAGCTTGCTGACTACCTCGGGCAAAGTCATCGGTGGGTTATCTGCATCACCCGTTAACATATCGGTGATCCAACGATATAACTCAGAGACATTTTTCATACGCATTTCTGCTGCTTTTGCGCTAGGCGATGACTCATATAGATACGCTTCATAATTGGTCTCACGTACCATGTCTTTCACCGCTTCCAATGTGTCTCCACGCGTTGCTCTATCTGATAACTCAACGACCCAACGAGCGAAGCCCATAAGCGCATTAAAGCCACGCCCCGCTAATCGGCTTGCCAGTTCAGGCTCAAAACACGCCTCGAATAAACTGATGTGCTTTTCGTTGGCTAAGCTACCTAATTTTTCGAGTGTAACTGGGCCAATTTCTCGTCTTGGTGTATTCACAATACGTAAAAATGCGTTGTCGTCATCCTGATTCACTAACAAGCGTAAGTACGCCATGATGTCTTTGATTTCACTGCGTGCAAAGAACGACATGCCACCACTGATTTTGTAAGGAATACGGTTACTCATCAGGGCTTTTTCAAACACTCGCGCTTGGTGGTTACCGCGATATAAAATGGCGTAATCTTTATAACTGGTACGCTTCATAAACTTATGGGAGATGATTTCGGCAACTACGCGTTCTGCTTCGTGCTCTTCGTCTTTGGTCGCTATCACACGAATTGGGTCGCCATACTCTAGCTCACTGAATAACTGTTTATCGAATTCATGCGGGTTATTGGCGATCAAAATATTCGCAGCTTTCAGAATTCGCCCTGCACTTCGGTAATTTTGCTCCAACTTAATCAAGCGTAATCCCGGGAAATCTTTTGACAGCAATACTAAGTTTTGCGGCTTTGCCCCACGCCAAGAATAAATTGATTGGTCATCATCCCCTACCACGGTAAAGCGCGCGCGTTCACCCACCAGCAATTTAACTAACTGATACTGACTGGTATTGGTATCTTGATATTCATCCACCAGCAAATAACGAAAACGCGCCTGCCAGCGTTCTCTCACATCAGGGTTTTGCGCCAACAGTAAAGTGGGGATCATGATTAAGTCATCAAAATCTAACGCGTTATAGGCACGTAACTGCACCGCATAACGGGCATAGAGTTGCGCGAACAAGGCTTTCTGCGGTTCACGGGCTTCGCGAATAGCACGCTCAGGCAAAATAAGTTCGTTCTTCCAACTGCCAATTTGCATCTTAAGCAAATTCAGTAAATCTTTATCTCTGTCTAATTCTTTTTCGGTCAACTCTGCCAATAGTTGGTGGGTGTCTTGATCGTCAAATAACGAAAAGCCCGGTTTAAATCCCAGTGTTTTTAGCTCTTTTTTGATGACCTCTAAACCCAAGGTGTGAAAGGTAGAAACCCATAGACCTTTTGCCTCTTGCTTGCCCAGCGTTTGCCCCACACGCTCTCGCATTTCTTTTGCTGCTTTGTTGGTAAAGGTTACAGCTGCAATGTTTTTTGCTTGGTATTCACAATGTTGCACAAGGTAAGCAATTTTGTTGGTAATTACGCGCGTTTTGCCTGAGCCTGCGCCCGCTAAAACGAGGCAAGGGCCACTGATATATTTAACCGCTTCATCTTGTTTTGGATTGAGTTTCATTTTTGGCAGGTCCGAAATTCTGGGGCAGTAATTCTATCGCAAAGCCCAGTGACTAACTAGTAAGATTAAACAGCATTTGATCTAGAAAGGTGCCGAAACTAAACCGAATTTGCTACTATGGCGTAAGTTTAATTAATCGCCTCCATATCAGGTAATCAATCATGATAAACCCAGCTAAAATTGAAGAGATCGCCAAGCAGATTTCTAGCAACATGCCACAGGGTGTAAAAACTCTAGCAGAGACTTTCGAGTCAAAAACCAAACAAGCTATCCAGAATAAATTAACTGAGATGGATTTTGTCAGCCGTGAAGAGTTTGATATTCAATCTCAAGTGCTGATCAGAACCCGTGAAAAGCTGATGCAATTAGAAGAAAAAGTTGCTCAGCTTGAGGCGAAACTTGCTGAGCAAGATCCAGCTGATAAGGCGGAATAAGCTAATTCTATTAGTAAAAAGGAGCCTAGCAGCTCCTTTTTAATTTCATGTACTCATTTAAGATAACGCTCGGCGATATGCTCTACCGCCTGACGATGCATTAGGTCCACTTCACTGCCATGGCAAGTTTGCGAGTTGAGCGCTTTCAACAAGCCATCTTCTAAACCATACACCCAACCATGTACGGTGAGTTCTTGCTGTCTATACCAAGCGTCTTGCACCACATTGGTTAAACACACATTGCGCACTTGCTCAATGACATTCAACTCACACAGGGCTGCACAACGCTGTTGCTCAGCGACACTCGACAACAACCCTTGATGCTTTTCTTTTACATCGGCAACATGCCTTAACCAATTATCTATCAAGCCTAATCGCGATTCATCAAGAACGGCTTGCACGCCACCACATCCATAGTGACCAACGACCATAATGTGCTTCACTTTTAACACTTCAACAGCGTATTGCATCACCGACAAACAATTATGATCGGTATGAACCACCACGTTCGCGACGTTACGATGCACAAATAGCTCACCCGGCATCAAATCAACAATTTCGTTCGCTGGCACCCGAGAATCCGAGCAGCCAATCCACAGATATTCAGGTTTTTGCTGCGAAGCGAGTTTGCTAAAAAATTCAGGGTGCTTTGCTTGTGTGCGCTCTGCCCAAGCTTGGTTATTTTGCAATAAATGGTCGAGTTCACACATAATTTAGCCTTAGTTTGTTATTTTATTTGCCTGAATGAGTATATTGCGCGGCGTTAGAGACTTTTCACAAAACTCACTGAGTTGCACATCATAGCCCGCCTGTTGCAAATACAATGCTCTATCTAGTACCAACCACAATTCAATGGCTCGTCTGAATATATGCCTGACTAATTCAATACGATCGGTGATTCTCTTTCTTTGCTCACCTAAGCGCAGATAATGCTGATAGTCACATAGCTCAGGTAACTCTACCTGCTTTTGATCCGCCGCCCATTGACAGAAATCAGCAAACTCACCAGAAAATATTTGTTTATTAATAGAAGGCACGCTGACATAACGCTCTACGCCCGTCACTTCTCGACGCAACGCATCAAAGCCCAAGCGCCAAGTAACCTCTGTTTGTCTAACCTTAGTCACTCTGCTCGGTGCCGTAACAGTTTCTTGCAGCGCTAATTTCATATCACTGTGGGTTAATTGCAGTGTGCTTTGCTTACCTTCTGCACTCATGGCCTCATAAGTCGGCTCGGTAAACAAGTGATAACAGCAAGGCGATAAGCTAATTTTGTCACATTCGGCTTTGATCGCCTGCTGCATAAAGACCTGATGCAAACGACCACAGGCATGGAGAGCCACAGCATGTTGTTGCTGAGTAAAACAGTCATCGGTGTTATCTTGCAACACATCCGCACAGCGAAAGTGCATGTTTAAGCCCTGCTGTTTTGCGCTATGCTGCCCTTGCTCACACAAATTGGCTTGTAATTCGACACTTTGCACATGCTGTGCACCTTGGTGTGCCAAGATACGGCCTAAATGCCCTTTCCCTGCGCACCATTCTAATACTGGCTGCTCGCCATTATCGAGGTGTGAGACGAAATCTTTTAGCTGCAGTAATTTACGACCTTTAATGCCGTTACTGAGCCAAAAAGGCAAATCGGCCCTTTGCTGTTCGCTATAAGGTAGGGAAGTCAACTGTGATAACTCTTCGACAGCAGGAATAAAATCAGCAAACACTTCATAAAGACGAGCCTGATCAGCGTCTAGTTCTCGTACCTGCTCGTCACTGAGCTCATTTAGAAAATATGTTAACTGTTCATCGCACCAAGGAAATTCACTGTAATCAAAAGCAACGCACTGCCAGTAGGCGCGTGTTTGCTGTAAGCAATGATCTAACTGAATAAATAATGACGATAACGGCACAACACTTCCCCGACGCAAAAAAGGGCTATTCTACCTCGTTTTCATTTTCTTGTGCTGACTCATTCAGCTTGTAGCGACGCTTTTTGGTGAATATAAGGTGTAAGTAGAGAGGAATACTGAATAAAGTGACTGCACACGCTGCTATCAACATCCATGACCAAGGAAAAAGTGGCTCTGACGGTTTGAGCTCATAAATAAAGCGCTCTCTAATAGCGTCATATTGCGCCATATCTAAGCCATAAATTTGCCCTATCCATCGCCAATGTAACTCTGACATATTACCAATGATCACCCCCGGTGGAGCGATGTAAGGGCGGAGCTTTTCAGCTTCATAGGCAATTTGCTCTACGCTTTTATGTGTGGCGTATTTCTGGTGAGTGATTTCGATACTTTCTTGTAAGTGCAACATAGCATAACGCCAACCCTGAAGGCTCGCTTGCTTAAACTTTTCGACTAGCTCAGGACGATGCTGTAATACGTTTTCGCTGGTAAACAAAATATCAGCATATAAATTGAGTCCATATTGTTTTGGGCAAATTTGTCTAATGGCAACACCTTGTTGCTGCATCTCAAAGGGCTCATTAGAAGTATACACTTGTAAGGCATCAAACTTTCCCGCCTTGAAATCAGCAATTGGCTCAAAGCCCGCATATAAAGAAATGTCATCTTTGCCGACACCAGCCTGCTCTAGCATCAGCATCAACTCTGCCACGCCAAGGTGACTGACTCGTTTTCCTTTGAAATCGACAGGGTTGTAGATGTCACTGTCAGCTTTGACCATCCAGCAGTACGGGGAAGATTGCAACATAGCAGCAATTGCAACTAGCGGTTTACCTTGTAGGCGATCGGCTAAAATACCTGAGTGAGTTACTCCAAAATGCGCCTGACCTGAGAGCACTTTAAAGTGAGTGTCAGGGTCTTCAATATCGGCCGGAATAATCGTGACATCCAAACCCACACGCTCATAAAAGCCTTTTTCCACCGCCATATAATAACCAGCAAACTGAAACTGATGGGTCCACTTTAATTGCAGCACCACAGACTCTAATGCAAAGGCTGGAGACAGAAAAAATAACAGTAAGCTTATCAAGCTAAACCGTTTGAGCATGAAAGTCCCTTGTTCTTCTAATTAATTAGGCGTGACTAAACTATAGAAAAACAAGGGTGATTTGCAAGCACTAAGCGCTTAACTTGCTTGCTGTTGTTCAAGCTCTTGGTTCTGTAAATACTGAGCAAAACACGGGTTGTTAGTCTCGTCCCAATACTTATACCCTAACTTAGCAAGATGAAGATTAAATAAACTCAGTTGCTCTGGCGCAATATCAAATGCAGCAAGCACATTGCCCTCTGCCGCACCGTGGTTACGATAATGGAATAAAGTGATATTCCACTCACTGCCCAGCGTTTCTAAGAAACGTGCCAATGCCCCAGGATATTCAGGGAACTCAAAACGGAAAAGATGCTCATTCAATGGCACTGGCGGTTTACCCCCCACCATATAACGAATATGCAATTTTGCCAGTTCGTTCTCTGAAAGATCTTCAAACCCATAACCATTAGTTTGCAGTACTGACTTAACCTCATCTAACTCTGGCTGCCCACCACGCAAGCCAACGCCTACGAAGATTTGAGCATCACCTTCACCAGCATAACGGTAATTAAACTCAGTGATGGCTCTGCCCCCTAAAGCATGACAAAAGCGCTTGAAGCTGCCTTTTTCTTCTTTAATCGTGACACCAAAAAGTGCCTCACTTTTTGCACCCAACGCGGTGCGCTCAGCAATATAGCGTAAGCGATCGAAGTTTAAGTTAGCACCCGACAAAACTGCGGCGATTTTAAGCCCAGTCTGACCACACTGCTTGCTCCACTTAGTTAAGCCCGCAGTGGCCAATGCACCTGAGGGCTCAGCGATAGCACGTGTGGCAACAAAGATATCTTGCACTGCAGCGCAGATTTCGTCTGAGCTCACTGTCACGACTTCATCACAGAACTTTTGCGCTAAACGAAAGGTTTCTTTACCTATGATCTTTACCGCAACACCGTCTGCAAAGCTGCCAACTTGCTCAAGCTCAACTGGCTCACCGGCTTTCAGCGCCGCATCTAAACAAGCGCTTTCTGCTGACTCAACGCCGATGACTTTAATGTCTGGTCGTAACGACTTGATATACACCGCCATTCCCGCAAGCAAACCACCGCCGCCAACAGGTATAAATACCGCATCGAGGTTGTGTAATTGTTGCATTAATTCACGCGCGACTGTGCCTTGTCCGATGATCACATCTGGGTCGTCAAATGGCGGTACAAATACCGCGCCTTGTTGCTCAGTCAGTGCATAGGCGTGTGATTGTGCGGCATCAAAATTATGACCATGTAAAACCACTTCGCCACCAAGGTTACGTACTGAGTTTACCTTGATATCAGGCGTTGTGACGGGCATCACTATGGTCGCTTGATGACCTAAATGCGCCGCGCTCAATGCCACACCTTGGGCGTGGTTTCCCGCAGATGCGGTGATCACTTTACTGCCCTTAGGCAATTGGCGAAGCTTATTGTAAGCACCACGTAATTTAAATGAATAAACTGGTTGTTGATCTTCGCGTTTTAAAAAGACCTGATGGTTAAGTTGCTTGCTAAGCGAGGTCAGCTCGCTGACCTCTGTGACTTTCGCAAGCGGAGCCATATCCGCTTGGATGATGGCCCGAAAGTAATCGAGCTCTTGTGCCACCATGACTAACTTAACTCCTCGAGTTTAGCTAAGTCACGCACCGCGCCTTTATCGGCACTGGTTGCTAATAAAGCATAAGCTTTTAATGCTGGCGACACTACGCGTTGTCTATCTAATGGCTTATAAGCGTCTTTGCCACGGGCATCTTGCTTTTCACGACGCGCAGCCATTTCAGCATCGTCAATTAATAGATGAATACCGCGATTTGGAATATCGATGTGAATGCGGTCACCATTCTCAACCAGCGCGAGCGCTCCACCACTGGCCGCTTCTGGCGAAGCGTGACCGATAGATAAACCAGAAGTACCACCCGAGAAACGGCCATCGGTCAGTAGCGCACAATCTTTATCTAAGCCCATCGACTTTAAGTAACTGGTCGGATAAAGCATCTCTTGCATACCCGGACCACCTTTTGGTCCTTCGTAGCGGATGATAACCACATCGCCTTTTTTCACTTTGCCGTTTAAGATGCCATCGACTGCGTCGTCCTGAGATTCAAACACTACGGCAGGACCCGTAAAATCAAGCATTTCGTCGACCACACCGGCACTTTTTACAATACAACCATCTGGGGTCAGGTTACCTGAAAGTACTGCTAACCCGCCATCTTGACGGAAGGCATGCTCAACACTGCGCACACAGCCATTTTCGCGGTCAATATCAAGGGTGTCCCAACGATACTCTTGGCTCATTGCCTGGGTAGTACGAATACCCGCAGGACCTGCACGGTAGAAGGTTTGCGCACGTTCATTATTGCTGTCAGTTGCATCCCAACGCTGTAACACATCGCCTAATGAGCCACCTGCTACATGGCCTACTGACAAGTCTAACTTTTCAGCTTTGGCAAGCTCATTCAGAATTCCCATGATGCCACCAGCACGGTGCACATCTTCAATATGATATTGCTGAGTCGCAGGCGCAACTTTACATAAGAAAGGCGTAGTACGTGATAGACGGTCAATATCACTCATATCAAAATCAACTTCACCTTCGCGCGCCGCTGCTATTAGGTGTAATACCGTGTTCGAAGAGCCGCCCATAGCAATATCTAAGGTCATGGCATTGGTAAACGCCGCTTGGTTAGCAATGTTACGTGGTAATACCGCATCGTTGTCGTTGCGATAATACTCGTCACATAAAGCAACAATGCGTTTAGCTGCCCCCATGTAGAGTTGATGACGGTCTTTATGGGTTGCCAAGGTCGTGCCATTGCCCGGCAACGCTAACCCTAGCGCTTCCATTAAACAGTTCATCGAATTCGCGGTAAACATGCCTGAACACGAACCACATGTAGGGCAAGCCGAGCGCTCGACTTTTTCTGAGTCCTCATCGCTCACCGACGGATCTGCGCCTTTCACCATGGCATCTACTAAGTCGAGTTTGATATCAATGTCGGCTAAACGGGTTTTACCTGCTTCCATTGGGCCACCAGAAACAAAGATCACCGGAATGTTTAAACGCAGTGCCGCGAGTAACATCCCCGGGGTGATCTTGTCACAGTTAGAAATACACACCATGGCATCAGCACAATGGGCATTCACCATATACTCAACTGAGTCAGCAATCAGGTCACGCGAAGGCAGTGAGTACAACATGCCACCATGACCCATGGCGATGCCATCGTCGATCGCAATGGTGTTGAATTCTCTAGGCACACCGCCCGCTTCACGAATGGCATCCGCCATTAAATCGCTGAGCTGATTGAGGTGCACATGACCCGGTACAAACTGCGTATAAGAGTTCACAACAGCAATGATTGGTTTTTCGAAATCACTGTCTGTCATCCCTGTTGCACGCCAAAGTGCGCGAGCACCTGCGCGTTGTCTACCTTCAGTGGTGGTCTTACTACGTAGTTTAGCCATGGTTTAGCCCTCAATAATATGCGGCAGTTTCTGGTTGCTTGCCGACTTTCCTCATTCCCAATATTCAATTCGTTGGCTGCTATTAAGGTCGCAGCCAGACCTTAAACGCTCAACAGCGTCTTAGTCGATATAAGTTAACCAACCGTTTTCGTCTTCACTTTGGCCTTTTACTAGGTCAAAGTAAGCTTGCTGTAATTGCTCGGTGATTTCGCCACGTTTACCCGTACCAATTTCAATTTGGTCAACGCTGCGAACCGGTGTTACTTCTGCTGCAGTGCCTGTCATGAAGAATTCATCTGCAAGATAAAGCGCTTCACGTGCAATGGGTTCTTCGCGTACTTCTAAGCCTGCTTTGCGAGCAAGGTGCATCATAGTGTCACGCGTCAAACCTGGTAAGATTGCCGCTGTGGTAGGAGGGGTGAATAACACGCCATTTTTGATCACGAATAAGTTTTCACCTGCGCCTTCACTTAGGTAACCGTTCACATCTAGCGCAATACCTTCAACATAGCCATTACGCTTTGCTTCACCTGAGATAAGTTGCGAAGATAAATAGTTACCACCAGCTTTAGCCGCTGTAGGCATCGTATTTGGTGCTAAACGATTCCAAGAAGAAATACAGGCATCAACACCCGCTTCTAATGCACCATCACCTAAGTAAGTGCCCCATTCCATTGCTGCAACTGCAACATCGGCTTTGTGTGATTTAGGATTTACACCCAACCCCACATTGCCTAAGAATGCGAATGGACGTAAGTAGGCATTCTTTAAGCCATTCTCACGTACCGCTGCTTTACAGGCTTCATTGATTTCTTCAGCCGTGTAAGGGATCTGCATACGATAGATTTTTGCAGAGTCGAATAAGCGTTTAGTGTGATCTTGTAAACGGAAAATCGCCGGACCTTTTGGTGTGTCATAGGCACGCACCCCCTCAAACACTGAACTACCATAGTGAAGTGCATGGCTTAATACGTGTGTCGTCGCTTGCTCAGACGGTACCATTTCACCATTGAACCAGATCAGGTCAGATTTATTACTCATGTTTATTACCTTGTATTAATTATTCTTTTCTTTCGCTCTTAATATAGAACGATTATCCAATAGCCTGTTGCTGCATTGGTTGCAACTCAACCTGTTTTACCTCAACCAGCTTACTCAGTTGCGAGGTTAATAGATAGATGGGTTTGTCACTGTCCACGGTCATTTTGACTTGAAACAATTCATCTTGTCCTTCCAAGGCTAGGTCTAATAACTGGAATCCACGGTGACGGACCACACGTAAGAAACGTTCAATTGCGACACTTTGTTGTTTTACTGCAATATTTAGTTGGTGTTTCATTATGCATTCTCCGTCATCATTTCATCATTTGCGGCACCCGGTGGAACCAGCGGCCATACGTTTTCTTTATCATCGATACAAGCGTGTAAGATATAAGGCCCTTCAGATGCCACTAGCGCATCCACCGCCGCATCTACTTCGCTTGCATGGGTAATGGTTTGCCCCGGAATACCAAAAACAGCTGCAAGCTGCACAAAGTCAGGGTTATCCGATAAATTCGTTTCACTGTAACGCCCTTCAAAAAACAGCTGTTGCCACTGTCTTACCATACCGAGTCTCTGGTTATCTAATATTAAGATCTTTACAGGAAGATTATTTCTGCGGATGGTGGCCAACTCTTGGATGTTCATCATGATTGACCCATCACCTGAGACAGTGATCACCATGTCATCAGGACGTGCGATTTGTGCACCGATTGCCGCAGGTAAACCAAAGCCCATGGTACCTGCACCGCCACTGCTTAAATGGTTGTGTGGGCTGGTGAATTTCATATGCTGCGCCACCCACATTTGGTGCTGGCCCACATCACAACACACCACGCCAGTATTTGGCATACGCTTACTGAGTTCATTTAGAAGATAAGGCGCAAAGACTTTTTCGCCTGGGTAGTCATAACGCCAAGCATGTGTTTTCTTCATTTCCAAAGTGTGTGCTAACCACTGTGCATCTGTCACAAAGCACGCTAAATGAGGGATGGTGGCTTTAAGGTCGCCAATCATAGATGCCGCAGCGGGCTTGCGCTTGCCAACTTCTGCTGGGTCAATATCAAGATGAATTACTTTCGCCTTCGAGGCAAACTTAGCCAAGTTACCTGTTACGCGGTCGTCAAAACGTGCGCCGATACAGACTAAAACGTCACACTCTTGCACAGCAATGTTGGCAGCTTGACCACCGTGCATACCTAACATGCCTAGGTCATATTCATAGTCAGGTAAAACACTGCCTAGCGCTTTTAATGTTGAAACAGCCGGCATGTGCGTTTTATTTAAAAATTGCATCAGCTCAGCTTGCGCATTGGCGTTGTGCACCCCACCACCCACATAAGCCACTGGCTTCTTCGCTTGTGCTAGCAGTTGCTCCGCTTTGACGACTTCGTTCATGTCGAGCTCGGGCGCTTCTTCTTCAAGCGCAAGCCAGGGGTGAAATGGTACTTGTGCTAGCTGAATGTCTTTAGGAATATCAACCAACACAGGGCCCGGACGACCTGATAACGCTAAATGCATGGCTTCTTGCAATACTTCTGCTAAGTCTTCAGCGCGCTCAACCATGTAACTATGTTTTGTACATGACAAAGACATGCCTAAAACGTCAACTTCTTGGAATGCGTCAGAGCCGATAGCCGCCGTCGGTACTTGCCCTGTGATGGCCAACACAGGCACTGAGTCCATCATGGCATCAGCAAGTGAGGTAATTAAATTAGTTGCACCTGGGCCCGACGTAGCAAAACATACCCCTAACTTACCAGTACTGCGGGCATACCCTACTGCCGCAAAACCCGCGCCTTGCTCATGACGAGTTAGGTAATGTTTGACAGGCGCGCCATACAACGCATCGTAGATTGGCATGATTGCCCCACCAGGGTAACCAAATACCTCTTTAACGCCATGTTTGGCTAGTAAATCTATTAGTAACTCTGCGCCTGTCATCTTCGTTCCTCATTCCCAATCTGACTGCTGTTTAACTTAAATTCGACCCTAAAACGAAAAAGCCCCCCGAACTTTTCAGTGCGGGGGGCTTTTTGCTTAATACTTTTCTTTCAGCACTAACCAGCCCCCGCGGTAATAATAATCACCACGTTGATAATCACGACTAGTAGAGAATGTGCTGTTTTGAGCATTTAAAAATCACCTGAATTATTTACGGCAACGGTATACAATATTCATCGCGTTGCGTTCTTTTTCTATTAGTACCGCGAGTAGCCTATTAAGTCAACAGCAAACCCTATGTTATTTACAGATTCAAAGCATCATAGAACGCATTTAAAATTCAAAAAAACCAAAAATAAGAAATAAATATCCAATCAATTTAAAATAACTCTGCCTTATTCAATACATACAAAATTTAACAACACATTTTTTGTTTATTCAAAAAATCACCAAATCTCCCTTTTTTATACAAACTTGTTATTATGTTGGGGAAATTTTTTTACAAGGGAATACTATGTTCAGCACTGTAAACCGCGTTTTTTTTACGCTGCTTTTAGCTTTTTTAATTGGCTTTTCTAGTCACTCCGTCGCACTTTCTCCGGCCCTGTTCAAGGTCGAAAAAGCGGGTGTCACATCTTATTTATTTGGCACAGTTCATGTTGGTGATAAAAGCATGGATGGTTTACCAAAGAAAATCACACAAGCGATTGAGCAAACTGATGAAGTCATCGTTGAAGTAAACGTTGAGGCACTCAACGCATTTGAAATACAAAAACGCTCCATTCCTTTTATGACTTTACCGCACGGTAGAACGTTAAAAGATGAAATAAGCACCGAGCACTTCGAAGCATTAAAGCAATATTTTGCAGCAAAACAGATCAATATTGCGCTTTTTGAAAACCTAGCACCTTGGGCTGTGATGGTCACTATGATGCAGATTGAGTATCAAAACCTGGGCTACCTAGAAGACTATGGGATCGACAAACAGGTCATTGCCCATGCTAAGAAACATAATAAGCCTATCGGCGAGTTAGAAACTTTAGAGCAACAACTAGAAATGCTGAGTTCGCTAGGTGTAAAGAGCGACTTAATGATAAGCACTACGCTTGCGCAATTAAAAGACGTTGAGCAGTACTTTCTAGATTTAGTTAATGCCTGGAAAAAAGGCGATATGGACACCTTAAACAAGTATTACCAACTTAGCTTTGATGATTCTGACTATGGTAAGTTCAGTGAAGAAGTAATGCTGACTCAGCGTAATAATAATTGGGTTGAACAATTAACACCAAGATTGACAAAAGAGTCATTATTTATTGCTGTGGGCGCCCTTCACTTGCCTGAAAAGCATGGCTTAATCACTCAGTTAAAAGCACAAGGTTTTAATGTAACTCGCTTATAACTCAGTTGGTTAAACCCTTACTGCACAGGCAATAGCGTTTCTTTTCGCTGTTGCCTTAAAATTTTTTTAAATTCTTTTAAACCTTTTTCAACCCGCCTGTCGTCTAACTTATTAAACAACATCAATCAGGGTGACGACGATGAAAAAACTATTATTAGCTGCTTTAACCACTGCTGTTATTTCTGCGCCAGTTTGGGCCGAAGATTCTAGAACCATTGAGCAATCATTTAATCTTGAAAACAGCACAGAATTAGAAATTGATTTTCCAGTTGGCAGCCTAGAAATGACTAGCTACGATGGCGATCAAATCCAAGTCACTATTCGCTTAGAGCCAAAAGATAATGATGGCTGGTTTACTGATAAAGTCGATTTAAGCGCAGTACAGCTAAAATCGTCGCGTCAACGCCAAGAGTTATCACTGTCTATTGATGATGATAATTTAGAGCAAACTTGGGAGGTCAAAGTGCCTAAAAGTATGCGTCTAGATGTTGAAGTCGGTGTCGGTAAAATTGAAATACAAGCACTTGAAAATACAGCGGATGTTGAAGTAGGTGTGGGCAAAGTGCGTATCGACACAGCCATTGATGACTTCAAACAAGTTAACCTTGAATCCGGTGTAGGTAAAACGAGTCTATCTGGTTTTGCGGGCAAAGCTCAGTCTCATAAAAAAATGGTCAGCTCACAAACAGAATACTTCGGCTCTGGCCAATACAACTTAGAAGTTGAAGTGGGTGTAGGCAATATCAAAGTACGCCACTAAGCTACGACACTTAATTTAACAAACTCCCTTTGCCCGGTCTTGTACCGGGCTTTTTGCTCTCTTTTACACCCTTGTTTATAACCTCAGGTTTTAAAGAGATGATTTTTTAATCCCCTTTGCTTGACACCTAGACGGCTAAAATGTTTCAATGCCGCCTCACCCTATTTGAGCGCAGTGGAGCATTGTCTCGGCTGCCAGGGCTGGAAGAGGTGCGTTATTCAGGTAGCGCGGTTGAGGAGAGCAAACTCCGTTGATGCCGTAGCGAGGGGAACTAACGCCGAGAAGCAAGCGTATTTGCTAGACGTTTACTTCGGGCGACTGGGCTGAATCCCAGCGACTGTCACCAATTGCGCAAGACGCAAGAATTTTGGTGGAGAGCTTCTGGTCTTAGAATAAATAAGGCCAGTTTGCCTTATCTTTTTTAAGTCCATTGCTCTTCGAATTTTAATTGTTCGAAGTATGGACACCCTCCTTACTCCGAACATGCTATAAGTTCGGTAGAGATGAAATCACAATACGATTTATCCAACTATCCTTTATGGACAGCTTTGGTGACGCCTTTTGACGCGCAAGACCAAGTTGACTTTGACACACTTACAACACTCGTCCGTCAGCAAGAACAAGCAGGCAATGGTATTTTGTTGCTTGGTAGCACAGGTGAAGGCTTAGCACTTACCCTGTCTGAACAACAAGCGATTGTTGAATTTGTTTGTAACTTGGCACCTAACGTCCCCCTTATGGTCGCGGTAGGTGGTATCAACTTACAAGAACAATTAGCTTGGGTTGAGTTTTGCAATCAGCACCCTATTCACGCTTACCTACTTGGCTCACCGCTTTATGCCAAACCGGGTGTAATTGGTCAGACTCAGTGGTTTGATGCATTACTTAACGCCACTGACTTACCTTGTATGCTTTACAACGTACCGGGTCGCAGTGCCGTCGAAGTGTCACCACAAGTACTAAAGAATCTTGCACACCACGACAACTTATGGGCGTTAAAAGAAGCCAGCGGCGACATCAGTAAATTTGAGCAATTCCGTGAAGCAGCGCCTGAGTTGGCCATTTATAGTGGCGACGATGGGTTGATCCCCTACTTTGCTCAAGCGGGCGCAAAAGGCCTAGTTTCGGTTGCAGCCAATGCCTGGCCAGAGCAAACCGCTGAGTTTGTGCGTCGCTCTTTAGCAGGTACTTATCCGAACTTATTCACCACCTGGACGCAAGCTGTAAATAGCTTGTTTAGTGTCGCCAACCCAATTCCTGTCAAAGTGCTCATGCACCAACAGGGAACTCTGGCAACACCGAATCTTCGTCCTCCTCTTACGCACCTAGAACTGCAATGTAATGCAGCGATTGAGCGTGCAAACGACACAATTTTATCTTGGAATTAAGGCAGTAAAACATGAGCTGGTTAGAACTATTAAACAATTTAGAAAACGGTAGCGTACGTGCGGCAACTCAAGACGAGCAGGGCAACTGGCACGCCAACGTGGAAGTAAAGCAAGGCATTTTAGAAGCATTCAGAAACGGCACGAACGTTGAATTCCCAGGTGGTTTTGTTGATAAAGACAACCTAGCACCACAAGGTTTCAATGCAGAACAAAACGTACGTATGGTTCCAGGTGGCTCAAGTGTACGTCGCGGCGCCTATGTGGCATCTGGCACAATCATTATGCCACCAGCGTATGTAAACATAGGCGCATTCATCGATGAAGGTACTATGGTAGACAGCCATGCACTAGTTGGCTCATGTGCACAAGTAGGTAAAAACGTTCACCTAAGTGCAGCTGTGCAACTAGGTGGTGTATTAGAGCCTGTTGGTGCAAGCCCAGTGGTTATCGAAGATGATGCGTTTATCGGCGCAGGTTGTGTGATCGTTGAAGGTGTGGTTGTTAAGAAAGGGGCTGTACTTGCACCAGGTGTACGTTTATCTGCAACCATTCCTGTTTACGACTGTGTGAACGAGCGCGTATTAGAAAAAGGCGAGCCAATCCCTGAGAATGCGATTGTTATTCCTGGTTCTCGTCCGTCTTCAAGTGCATGGGGCCGCGAGCAAGGCTTAAGTATGTCATGTGCTTTAATTGTTAAATACCGCGATGAGCAAAGCGATGCGTCTTTAATCCTTGAAGAGGTATTACGCTAATGAGCTTTTTGAGCACACCGCTACGTCAGCATATCACTGCGATAAGTGAACAGAACGACACACCGTTTTTTGTCTATGACCTAGATGCGTTATACGCGCATTTAAAACCACTGACAGAGCAATCTGTGGTGAAGTTATGGTATGCCGTTAAAGCCAATCCACTTTCTAAGGTGATCCAAACTTTAGATAAAGCAGGCTTTGACTTTGACGTAGCAAGCAGTGGCGAACTTGACCAAGTATTGCGTCAAGGCGTGGCTGCTAACCGTGTGCTCAACACCGGACCTGCTAAATCTAAAAAGCAGATCCAACACTTTTTGTCACAAGGTGTACGCACCTTTGTGGCAGAAAGTTTGAATCAAGTAGCTTGGTTAAACCAAGCTGCAACAGAACATCAGGTGCAGTTGCGCATTCTACTGCGTGTGCAATTACGCTGGCCCGATGGCGAAAAGAACCCACTTGGTGGCGACAGCTTAACGCCATTTGGTTTAGGGCTTGAAGAGTGGCAACAACTGACTATTCACGACTACCCTGCGCTTAACTTTGTTGGCCTGCATATTTTCCAATGGGGCAATATGCTCAGCACCAAAAAATTGGCTGAGCTATGGTCGCAAATGGTCGCGCCATTGACCGACTTGGCTGAGCAACTTGGTTTTGCCTGCCAAATTTTAGATTTAGGCGGCGGTTTAGGTATTCCTTACACAAGCGATGCTGATCGCCTCGCTTGGCCAAAATTAGTCGACGCACTGGCAACCATTAAAGCCGCGGCTGGAGTTGAAGAACTGTGGATGGAGCTAGGCCGTTATGCGGTGGGTGAAATCGGTCACTACATCAACCCTGTGGTTGAGCAAAAACTAAATTATGGCGAGCACCAGCTTATCGTCGCAGGCGGTATTAATCATGTGTTACGCCCCGCGGTGACAAACCAGGCTTTTCCGGGTGAATTATTACGCCAATCTAGCGCACCATCACAAGACTTCCTAGTACATGGTCCACTGTGTACCGCACTCGACAGTTTGGGTAAGCACTCACTACCTGAAGATATTAACGAGCACGACTGGGTGATATTCAGTCAATGTGGTGCTTATGGGTACACCGAAAGTATGCCTTTCTTTTTATGTCATGAATTGCCTGCTGAATACGTGATTGAGCAAGGCCAAGTTGTCTGCGTGCGTGAAAGTCAAAACGCCGCAAGTTATTTAGTGTAGGTGATCCCATGAACACAATTACTCAAGAACATATTCAAGTTGGCGAGATTGCCAATGGTTTACCTTTAACCATTCCTGTGTATCGTTTACAAGGCGATGGCAGCGGCCCTAAAGTGTATATTCAAGCCAATATGCATGGCGCAGAAGTGCAAGGTAATGCGGTTATTTACCAATTACTTGAGCGGCTAAAAACACAAACACTGGCTTCAGACATCACCTTAGTGCCTTACGCGAATCCGATCGGCTGTAATCAAAAGTCGGGGGAGTTTACTTTAGGTCGTTTTGATCCGATCACCGGCACCAACTGGAACCGCATGTATCACGATCACAGCAAATTGATCGAGTCATTTGTAAGCGAACATTTAGATGCGCCAGAAGATGAGATCAAAGCAAAGTTCCGCGCTCTGCTTGTTGATCAGACCCAAGCGTTTCTAGATCAACCCGCTTATCGTGTCAATACCGGCAAACGGATCGCTGTGACCTTGCAGCGTTTAGCACATGAAGCTGACATTGTGTTAGATCTTCACACCGGTCCGATCTCGGCAAAGCATTTATACTGTCCGGAATATGCGAAAGCCAGTGCGAGCTACTTTGACATTGAACACGTGCTGTTGATCCCCAATGAATTTGATGGCGCGATGGACGAAGCGACTTTTTGCCCTTGGTGGCAATTAAGCGAAGCCTACAAAGCACAAGGCCGCAACATTCCTGTATGGGTTGAAGCTTTCACCGTTGAGCTTGGCTCACAAGAGAAAATCGATTTAACCGAAGCCAAACTCGATGCTGAAAGTATCTTGAGTTACTTAAATCACAAAAAAGTGTTTATCGGTGCTGAGTTTACGCCTAAGCCTATCACCCGTTATGCCTGCATGCTTGACGACTATCTTGCGTTTTATGCCCCTATGGGTGGCATGGTCGAGTACAACGCCGAACTTGGCAGTCACATTAAAGCCGGTGACACCATTGCGAAGATTTTACGTATGGAACAGTACTTATCAGAAAAGCCATTGCATGAAATCACGTTAGATACAGATGCCATCACAATTTTGCATTTTGCTTCGGCCAGCGTGAATCAAGGCACTGAACTGTATAAGTTCTTCACAAACTATTTCGAGCTGTAAGGCTTCACCTTATTGCGTGAGAGTAAGCACCTTTTATTGAGTGTCGCTTACTAAGGTATGGCGGCTTTTGCCGCCAGCCTTTTCCTGTTTTTCATTTACAACTCAATGCGTTTATTCACGCTAACTTCATGCATCTCATGTATACTCGTTTTGTTCAAGGAGCATATAAAGAGGCAATCATGCGCTATCTACTCACATCTTTGAGTATTTTATTTACTTTTCCATTGCTGGTTTTTGCCACAGAAACGCCAGTGGAAGAAGATGAAATCGATCTCGTCAAACAATGTGTTATCAATGAACTGATTAATGCTGACGACAACACTCTAGTCGCAGATATTAAAGAAAAGTGCTCTAAGTTAGAGGCCGCTGAAAAGTTCAGCCTACTCGATCAGCGTATGGCCCGAGAACGTGTGACGCAAAAGAACCGCAACGTTCTAACGCCCCATCACCGTAATTACATTTTGCCTGTTTCTTACATTAGTCAGCCAAATAACCGCCCATTTGATGGCATAAAAGCAATTAGTGACGAACAAGGTGAGCCACTCGATAACTTCGAGGTAAAATATCAGTTGTCTTTAAAAGTGCCTGTTTATACCGGCTTTTCAGACCCTGATCAGGCCATTTATACCGCTTTCACCCTGCAATCCTATTGGCAGTTTTATAATAAGGATATCTCTTCACCCTTTCGTGAAACAAACTATGAACCTGAGGTATTTTGGGTAAATTTTTTAGATGATGAGAATGTGTTGTGGGGCGATGAGATGGCTGTAGTGGTCGGTTTATCACATCAGTCAAATGGTCGCAGCCAGCCAAACTCTCGTTCTTGGAACAGACTGTATGCCAACTTTATTTGGGAAAACAGAGGCTTTGTTTTTAGTTTTAAGCCTTGGTATCGATTGCCTGAAGACGACAAACCAGATGTTTTAGAGGCAAAAGGCGACGACAACCCAGATATATACAAATATATGGGCTACTTTGAGTTTAGTGGCGTGTATCGTCAGGGCGATCATGAATTTGGTTTCATGGTGAGAAATAACCTTCACAGCGATAATCGCGGTGCTTTACAGCTAGATTGGTCGTTCCCGCTTTGGGGTAGGCTCAGAGGATATGCGCAATACTTTAACGGCTATGGTGAGAGCATGATTGATTACAATGCCGATATACAGCGTTTTGGTGTAGGTATATTGCTCACCGATATTTTGTAATACCAATTCTCTTAATTAAGCAGTCTATTTTGAGGCAAGAAAAACTAGTCGATAACGCCGCTCACGCGTCCTGCTATCGCCGAGGTACCTACATCCATGTAGGCAAGGCGGAAATTTTGCTATTTAGTTATTCTAAATAAGAAATTTTCAACGAAGTTAGCGTCAGTTTTAGTACCTCAAAATGATTAAATATTATTGAGGATTGGTATAACTTCTACCCAATAATAAAAAAGCCAAGCGAGTAGCTTGGCTTTTAAGATCTAACGCTTTATTTTAGCGAAGCACAACAAAGCAGCCTTCAAACTTGGCAACTAGCTTATCGCCATCGTACACATTCACTGGTACATAGTATTTCGCTTTACCTTCAGTTTCTAACTCAAGCAATTTGCCCGAACAATCTGCGATAGTCACAGTTGCACTTGGTGCCGTTGTGAGTGGCTTAAGGTATTTGATTTCAGCATCAGCTAATACAATGTTACCTTCAAGGTTGAGCTCTTTAAGCGCCAAATAGGTCGCGCCCCACCCTGTCAGGGTCGCCATGCTGTATACCGAGCCTGCAAACATTGAGTTATGTAAATTTAAGTTCGCTTTTAAGTCTGCTTTAGTTGAAAACTGCCAGTCAGTGTAGCTTTCAACTTTAATGCCCATCGCATCACTGATTGGAATAGACTCACGCCATGTGTTTTGCAGTACCTGCGTCCAGTCAGGGTGGCGGAACCAACCTGGCTCACAAGGCTTTTGCTTGACCATTTTCCAGTGCTGTACGTCACCGTATGCAAGGTGGGCTTTTTCTAATACGGTATAACCATGCTTCTCATAAAAAGACAGCGCTCGTTCACGGGCAAATAGTACTAGTTCATCAGCATTTTGCTGCCAAGCTACCTTTTCAAGTTCATGCAGTAAGCGGCTACCTAAATGTTGGCCTCGGTGCTTTTCATCTACCGCCATATAACGCACTTGTGCTTGCTGTTGGTTATTAAAGTGCAAACGTGCAACGGCTAATACATCTCCGTCATTATTCTTAATATAACGATGCTCCGCTTCTTGCTCTAAATCGTCTTGCTCAGAGCCGCGAGGCTGATCCCACGGGGCGCGTAAAACTTGCCAACGTAATTGATAATAGGCTTGCCAGTCTTCGCTACTTTGTGGCGCAGTTACCTGAAACATAGTTACTCCTGTTGAAATGCATCTCTGGCCGTCGATTTACTTACAAAGCAACGGCAACTTGGTGTCGTTTTTATAAACTCACCATACTAGAAAACCACAAAATAAAACATAGTTTCGCGCTGCTTCAACAACAATCAATGTAAAACTTGGTGGACACACTGGCATTACAGAAAAGCTCAGCTATGATGATGTAATTATGGAAAAATTTTTCACAAGCTCTGACACTTTGAGCACCGACTTTGTTTTTCACTGCCACGATTTTGGACATCTAATTTATTGGCAGAAACATGGCCAGATCAGTATTCAAGTGCGCCAAGAAAAACAGTATCGATGGCTCTTAATCAACGACACTTTACAATCAGTGATTGATAGAGACGATGCTACGCGCCTGTTACTTCCGCATTTACAGCAGCTTGCAGCGCTTTGGCAACCATTGGCAGCGCCGAAAACCGTATTAGAGTTAGGGCTGGGTGCTGGGGCTATCCGTAACTACTTAGAATCTAGATACCCAGACGTGCATGTCACCTCAATTGAAAAAGACCCTGAAGTTATCCGTTGTTATAAAAAGTATTTCGATGGTGATGCGCTCAGTGCGCTAATCTGTGATGACGCCGAGCGATTTGTGCAGAAAAGTGCATTATATGACTGGATTATTTTAGATTTATTTAGCCAAGAAGATGCGCCGAATTTTTTGTTCGATCATAAGTTTTATCAAAATATTCGCAATCGCTTAAATCAAGGTGGCTGGCTGTTTATTAACTTTCTCTCCAGCCACCACTCGCAGCTAGAGCAACTTCAGCATCGACTGATCACCAATTTCGGCAAGAAGCCCAATGAAATTGCCATACCCGACTACTTGAATCACATCATTGCAGTAAGCCGCTAAACCGACAGGTTAAAGGTGACCGGCCCGTCGTTACACAAGCTCACTTGCATATCTGCCGCAAATTGCCCTGTTTGCACTTTAATACCCGCGGCCATTGCCTGTGCCACAAAATAGTCGTATAACGCTTCAGCTTGCGCTGGCGTGCCCGCGCTCGAAAAGCTTGGACGTATGCCCTTCTTAGTATCAGCGGCCAAAGTAAACTGCGATACCACTAAAAGCTCACCCTCAATGTCTTTCAGACTGAGATTCATTTTGCCAGCGTCATCCGTGAATATGCGGTAATTACTCACCTTGTGTAGTAGCTTGTCTGCTGTAGACTCATCATCAAGCTTTTCAACGCCCAACAGCAATAAAATGCCTTTACCTATCGCACCAACACACTCACCCGACACTTCTACTTTTGCGTGAGTAACTCTTTGAATTAATCCCTGCATATCATTCTCAAAACGTTATTCTTAATGTGCTAAATATACCGAATTTAGCCGTTTTCTAAAACGAAAGTCTTTACCACATAGAATGTGTAACGTCTGATATAACAAAGGTATTAATGCAAACGACACAGCATTAAGTCAGAAGCACGAATAATGGCATCCATATAGTCACCTTCTCGCTGTGCGTGCCCGGCATTCTCTAATACATAAAATTGCGCTTTATGCTTTTGAGCAAAGCGTTGTACGGGGGCATAGCGACACAATAAATCATCTCGACTATGAATAAGCCAGCATGGTAGATGACAAAGCGACGCTTTAAATTGAGCGATATTACAGAGCTGAGAAAAATTTTGTTCTTGGAAAAAATGACACATGATTTTTGCTTGCTGAACAGTACAGTGCACTTGTTCAATGTTAGCAAGTCTGGCTCTTGCGCCTAAAGCCAACTTCGACTCCCAGGCCATCCATAACTGTGCTGCTTTATGTTGCTCCAGCTCATCTGTGCCTGTCAAAGACTGATAATAATATTGTAAGACCTCTGATTCACTCTTGAGGCCATGGCTGAAGTCTGAATACAACTCAGGATAAAATTGCGCACCAGCCCCGTACGGCCCATACAACCAAGCGAGATCGGTGCTTTCAGCGAGAAAGCTTGCCCAGAGTATTAACCCTGACACTCTTTCTGGGTGAGATTGATAAAAAAGTAACGCCAATGTCGCCCCCCAAGATCCCCCTGCAATGACACTTTTTTCAATACCAAGATGATTAAGCAGCAAATGCATGTCATCCACCAAATGGGCTGGACTATTATGCGCCAGAGAATCAGGGGAAGAGAGGCCGCAGCCCCGCTGACTAAATAAAATAATGCGGTATTTTCGTGGATTAAACAGGCAGCTCATCGCAGGCACAAGACCCGCCCCCGGGCCACCATGGCAAACGACCACAGGCACCCCTTGCTCGCACCCATATTCCTCTACATGAATTTGTGCACCTTGCCCTACTGCAAGGTGAAAGCTTTGACGCGCCGCTTTGAACTCGTAACCGAGAGACATAAGACCTCCAAGGTTATCGCTTTTCTCACTGCGCTATGTGCTGGCTATCCTCAGTATGTTGTTCAGGCGCTTGTTGTTGCTCAAGCCTTTCGCTTAAACACACAGTAAACTCAGCGCCTAACAGCACCACAATCCAAGATAAATAGACCCAAACAAATAGGATCGGCACAGTTGCTAATGCACCATAAATCACTTCATATGAAGGGAAGTGACTGATATACATAGCAAAGCCTTTCTTGGTTAGCTCGAACAGCAATGCCGCAAATAAAGCACCAGGGATCGCAGCTTGAAAAGCAACTCTCTTATTCGGAACTAAAGTATAGAGCATAATGAAGCCGGCCATGGAAATTGCGTAGGGTAAAAGTTTTAATAAAAAGCCACTAAACCCTGGAATACCCTGATCGGCAAACGATACCAAAGACACTATATAAGAAGTCACACCAATACTTGCTCCTAGTAAAACCGGGCCAAGTGTTAATACCATCCAATAAATCGCAAAAGAGATCATAAACGGTCGCTTCTCTTTTACCCGCCAAATGCGATTTAAGGCAGTATCTACATTTCTGATCAGCAATAGCGCCACAGCCGCTAAGAAGCTAATACCCACGGCGGTCATTTGATTCGCATTACCCGTAAAAGCGCTGATATGAGACTTAATAGAATCTGTTGAAGTCGGGACAAAGTTAGTGAAAATGAAGTTTTCTATGGCAACTCGGGTATCTTCAAACCCAGGAAAAGCTGAAAATATTGCCACACCAACTGCAATTAATGGCACCAAAGACAAAAGCGTCACATAAGCCAAATAGCCGGCATTGATGGTAATTTGATCTTCTAGGCAGCGCTTAAAATAATGCTGCCACCAACTAGGTTGACGCGCTAAAAACTCTTTCGCTTTGGACTGTAATTGCTGATAGTGCAGTTGCATAGAAATAAAATAAACAGGAAACGTTTTGCACATCATAGCAATCCGCCCCATAATTTACATCAAGATAGTTAATAAAATAGGTTGATTATGAAACATTTAGCTCTAGCAGCTGCACTGTGCCTAGGCCTCAGCGCGTGCCAAACCGTTTACTACTCTGCAATGGAAAAAGTCGGTGTCCACAAACGTGAGATATTAGTTGATAGAGTCGAAGCCACAAAAGAGTCACAACAGAATTCACAACAAGAGTTTCAATCAGCACTCGAAAGATTAACCACACTCGTTAATTTTGATGGTGGCGAATTACAAACTGCCTATGAACAATTAAATGATGATTATGAATCAAGCCTTTCGGCTGCGAGCGATGTCTCTAATAACATCGACAAAGTAGAAGATGTCGCCGAAGCATTATTTGATGAGTGGCAGGATGAACTTGCCCAATATTCCAATGCCAATTTAAAACGTGAAAGTGAGAAAAAGTTAAAGCAAACACAAAGGCAGTTCTCTAAGCTGCTTAAATCGATGCGTCGCAGTGAAGCTAAAATGCAGCCTGTTTTAGACTCATTGAAAGACAATGTGCTGTATTTAAAGCATAACCTGAATGCCCAAGCTGTCGCGGCGATCCGAGGTGAGTTTGACTCTTTGAAAGTCGATATTCAAAACCTAATCAATGATATGAATCGTTCGATTGCCGATTCAAATGCCTTTATTGAGCAAATGAATCAGAATAAAGTGAACTAGCCTTTATACCTATTCCTCAAGTTAATCGCCTGTCATTTAACATTTTTATGGCAGGCCACTCACAAAAAAAGCGTCAATCTCGGCATTTTGTAAATTCCTAAAGTATTCTCTACGCCTATTCTGTTAGGTTCACCCTGAATGACGCATACTCTTCTACTCTTTATATGTGAAAACTCCAAGCGATGTACAACTTTAGCTAAAAAGGGTACATTCAGGGAAGCAATATTTAAAAACCAGCTGCAAATAATTAAAAATAAGAAAGTCACAATCAGGGGAGGTTTTTTCGGTGACAACTATGTTAAACAAGTATAAAAATGAGCTGATGTACACCTTTTTGATAGCCACCTATATCACACTAAGCGGCTCATCATCTTTCATATTCACACTATGGATCGTCTCAGTTCCTTTGTTGCTGCTTGGTTTGAATTGCTTTTTGAAGTTCAAAACACTGCCAATTAGCAGGAGAAACCAATTCGCCTCGATCGCTTGTCATTTGATTATGTTATTCGTCACTATTTCATTGCACTTTGACATTGGCGGAGTCACTACGGGAAGTTCTACATCAGCAATTGCACTGGTTATGCTACCAATCTTATGTGCCGCAGGAGTGATTGCGCTAGTGGCACTTCACTGGCTGTTTAACTTTTTAAAACACAAAAATGTGATTTAATAAGTGAAAAATAGCTACTTAGGTAGCTATTTTTCATTCTCTCTTCTCAGCGTAATTAATGACGTGAAAACCAATCCAAAATACGATCTAAACGCTCAACTAAATTTGTAGGCGTACCATTGCGAGACAGACCATGTGTCTCACCTTTAAAGATCACCATTTCTACAGGAACATCATTCGCTTTTAGCGCATAAAACCACTCTTGACCCTGCCCTATGGGTGTCACCATATCTTGATCACTGTGGATGATCAGAGTCGGTGTCGAAACCTGATCAGCATACTTCAGTGGTGAGCGATCCCAATATCCGGCAAAGTTGGTCCAAAGCGTACCACCAAACTCTTTCGTCATTTGCGCTGGCGTATACTCTTGCGTGCCCGCCTCAGAGATCCATGAGCTGACACTACGTTGCGTGACAGCAGCTTTAAAGCGATCGGTTTTGGTCGTGATCCAGTTAGTTAAAAAGCCACCATGACTGCCACCTGTAATATACAGCGCATCTTTATTAATCCAGCTATTCTGTGCAATAACCTTATCTAAAAACTGCATGTTATCTTTGTAATCTGCACCACCGTAATCCTTTCTAACAGCTTTACTATGTGCAATACCATAGCCGCTACTACCACGGTAATTCACATAAACGACACCATAGCCTTTGGCAGCATACATTTGGTTTTCATGGAACCACTGGTGCCCCCACATACCACCTGGGCCGCCTTTAATATTCAATACCAATGGGTATGATTTATTCTTGTCGAAATTAATTGGTTTATGAACGAAACCCTGTACTTTCATTCCCAGCTCATTCTCAAACCAAAATGATTCTGCCGGTGAAAGGGCTTTGCTCGCAATCAATGCATCATTAAATTGTGTGAGCTTTTGCAGTTTTTTCGACTGAATTTCATATCGATATAGTTCTGGGAGTGCAGTTGAACTTTCTAAGGTAAAGACTAGAAACTTGCCGCTGGGTGCAATTGCTAAATTTCTAACTGTTTTGTCTATGTCTAATAGTTTTTTGACCGATGCAGCCCTAGTGTCAACTGCGAATAAACGGTGGGCACCATGATCGCTGGTTGTAAAATAAAGCGACTTATTTGTCGGTGACCATAAAGCCTCTGAAGCGCGTCTGTCGAATGCTGCAGTTAAATTTTTTGGCTTACTATTTCCACGCTGTAAAAATAGATCTGCTTGCTCATAGGTGTCTTCTTGGTGGCTGTAAACGACCGATTTACCGTCATGCGAAACGCTCACGCTATATTGACTGCCTTGATGTTGAGTCACCGCGACTTGTTGTTTTGTCTTAATATTCAAACGATAGATATCGCTATTATCATTCCCCTCATACTCGAGCCCTGTTTTATTGGCATGAAAATAAACATATTGACCATCTTTAGACAAAGTTGGGCCATTCACATTCCAATCAGACCCTGCTGTCAGTTGAGTCAATGCTTGGCTTTCTAAATCATAAGTAAATAGGTGGCGACGCTTATCACTTAAATAACCTGCACCATCTCCGATATACCTCGCGTTTTTGACTACCACAATATCTGGTTTAGCACGCTTACTTTCAGACTCGCTGTTTAATGCTTCATTTTCTTTCTCGGGACTGACACTTAAAGTGAGCAGCAACTGCTCGCCAGATGGCATCCATTGAAAACTCGACAGACTTTGCTCTACGAAAGTCACTTGCTTTGCCTCACCGCCATTGGCTGGCATGACAAATACCTGAGATTTACCATCAACCGAACGGATAAAGGCAACACGAGAGCCATCTGGTGACCATTGAGGCGCGCGATCGCCTGTGCCTTGAGTAAACTCAGAAACAACACCCGATTTGTCTATTTTAAAGACCTGACTATTTCTTCCGCTGGCATCGTCATTGACTATTCGTTTAACAAATAAAATGTCTTCGTTATTAGGAGATACCTGAGGTGAACTTAAAAAGACAAAATCAAAGTAATCTTCAGGCACTAAGCCTTTTGACTCTTTCTTTGCTACAGATGCGTGTGCATGTGTGGTGGTAAATAGGGAAAATAATAATGCCCAAGTTAGTAAGCCACTCAAATGGCGCTTTTCATTCATATCCTTCATTCCAAAAGTCAAAGATCAGAAACAATGGCATCAACACAATGAGGAGAGTCATTGTTAATGCATGTCCCGAAAGTAGTTTCAAATTGTAGAATACGTGAGCAACCAGTATAAGTCTTAATAAATCGATAAAAGGACGTTACTGAAATATAAAATGCATTTCATTTCTGTGGAGATTTCATGAATTGAAACAGGTTTAAGCAACCTAGGTTGAATTATATTAAAAATACTAAGCACCTAAACGACAAAAGCCCCAGCAAATGCCGGGGCTTTTAAGCAATTATAAAATTAGTCTAAGACTAAAATTAAGCTTGCTTAGGACTAGAAACAACTTCTACTAAAGTCCAAGACTTATTCTTAGAAATTGGCGCGCACTCACGAATAGTAACTACGTCACCTGCTTTAGCAGTGTTGCTCTCATCGTGTACTGACAATTTAGTAGTACGCTTGATGAATTTACCGTAGATCGGGTGCTTAACCTGACGCTCGATAGCAACAACAATTGATTTGTCCATTTTATCGCTTACTACACGACCTTGAAGAGTACGGATCTTATCGCTCATTATGCACCTGCCTTCTGGTTAATAACCGTTTTAACACGCGCAATGTTGCGACGTACTTTTCTCAGTTCGTGAGTTTGAGCTAGCTGACCAGTGCTCGCTTGCATGCGCAGGTTAAACTGCTCACGAAGTAGCTCTAGAAGTTCAGCATTTAGCTCTTCTACGCTTTTGTCTTTTAATTCGCTAGCTTTCATTACATTACCGTCCGAGTTACGAAAGTTGTCTTGAATGGTAGTTTACGAGAAGCAAGGTTGAATGCTTCACGAGCAAGCTCTTCTGAAACACCTTCCATTTCGTAAAGCACTTTACCAGGCTGAATTTCAGCAACCCAGTATTCAACAGAACCTTTACCTTTACCCATACGAACTTCAAGCGGCTTGTTTGTGATTGGCTTGTCTGGGAACACACGGATCCAGATTTTACCTTGACGCTTGATGTGACGAGTCATAGCACGACGAGCTGCTTCGATTTGACGAGCAGTCATACGACCACGACCAGTTGCTTTCAAGCCGAATGAACCGAAGCTAACTTTGTTACCGTTGTTCGCAAGACCACGGTTGCGGCCTTTATGAACTTTACGGAATTTTGTACGTTTTGGCTGTAACATTAATCGCTACCTCTTACTTAGCACTTTTTTTGGCTTTCTTCGGAGCACGTTTAGCTGGCTTCTCTTGCTCTTGTTTCAGTGGAAGACCACCGATAACTTCGCCTTTGAAGATCCAAACTTTAACACCGATGATACCGTAAGTGGTTAAAGCTTCAGAAGTTGCGTAATCGATATCAGCACGAAGTGTATGTAGAGGTACACGACCTTCACGATACCACTCAGAACGTGCGATTTCAGCACCGCCTAGACGACCGCTAACTTCAACTTTGATACCCTTAGCACCTAGACGCATTGCGTTCTGTACTGCGCGCTTCATAGCACGACGGAACATAACACGACGCTCTAGCTGAGAAGAGATACCGTCAGCAACTAACTGTGCATCTAGCTCTGGCTTACGTACTTCTGCAATGTTGATTTGTGCAGGTACACCAGCAAGCTTAGTTACAGCTTGGCGAAGCTTTTCAACGTCTTCACCTTTTTTACCGATAACAACACCAGGACGAGCTGTGTGAATTGTTACACGGATTGATTTAGCTGGACGCTCGATAACGATTTTAGACACAGAAGCAGACTTCAATTCCTTAGTAAGGTATTGACGTACTTTGTGATCGCCAAAAAGCTGTTCAGAGAAATCTTTAGTATTCGCGTACCAAGTAGATACCCAAGGTTTTGAGATACCTAGGCGAATACCAGTAGGATGAACTTTTTGTCCCATTACTTATATCTCCTAGCTATCCGAAACCACAACAGTGATGTGGCTTGTACGCTTAAGGATGCGGTCTGCGCGTCCTTTAGCACGTGGCATAATACGCTTCATTGTAGGACCATCGTCCACAAAGATCGTAGCTACACGTAGCTCATCAATGTCAGCACCTTCGTTATGCTCCGCGTTCGCGATAGCAGACTCTAGTACTTTTTTAACTAATACAGCCGCTTTCTTAGGGCTGTACGCCAGGATTTCTAGTGCGCGATCAACCGGTAGTCCGCGGATCTGATCAGCAACTAGACGTGCTTTTTGCGCCGAACCAGAGGCGAATTTGTGTTTAGCTAATGCTTCCATCATATCCTCCGATTAACGCTTCTTCGCTTTCTTATCCGCAGCGTGGCCGCGGTAAGTGCGTGTAGGTGCAAACTCACCTAGTTTGTGACCGATCATTTCGTCTGTAACGAATACAGGTACGTGCTGACGACCATTATGGACAGCGATGGTCAATCCGATCATGTTAGGGATGATCATTGAACGACGGCTCCAAGTCTTGATAGGCTTCTTGTCACCGCTTTCCAACGCCTTCTCTACCTTCTTCAGCAAGTGTAGGTCAATGAATGGACCCTTCTTGAGAGAACGTGGCATGGCAATTCCTCAACTATTACTTAGTACGACGACGTACGATTAATTTATCAGTACGCTTGTTTTTACGTGTCTTCTTACCTTTAGTAGGTACACCCCATGGAGATACAGGATGACGACCACCAGAAGTACGACCTTCACCACCACCGTGTGGGTGGTCTACTGGGTTCATGGCAACACCACGAACTGTAGGACGGATACCACGCCAACGATTTGCACCAGCTTTACCTAGTGAACGTAGCATGTGTTCTGCGTTACCTACTTCACCTAAAGTTGCGCGACAATCCGCTTCAACTTTACGCATCTCGCCTGAACGTAGACGAAGTGTTACGTACTGACCTTCACGAGCAAGGATCTGAACGTATGCACCCGCTGAACGAGCGATTTGAGCACCTTTACCAGGCTTAAGCTCAACGTTGTGAACAGTAGAACCTACAGGCATGTTGCGCATTGGTAATGTGTTACCAGCCTTGATTGGTGCATCAACACCAGACTGAATAGTATCACCAGCTTTTAAGCCTTTAGGTGCGATGATGTAACGACGCTCACCGTCTGCATATAATACAAGAGCGATGTTTGCGCTACGGTTTGGATCATATTCTAAACGCTCAACTTTAGCCGGAATACCGTCTTTAGTACGTTTAAAATCGATTACACGGTAGTGTTGCTTATGACCACCACCGATGTGACGAACCGTGATACGACCGTTGTTGTTACGACCACCTGATTTAGAGTTCTTCTCTAATAGCGGAGCGTATGGCTTACCCTTGTGTAGATCAGGGTTAACCACTTTAACGACGTGACGACGACCCGCAGAAGTTGGTTTACACTTTTGAAGTGCCATAATTCTAACTCCCCTTATTACTCGGCGCCGCCGACAAAGTCTAGCTCGCTACCTTCTTTAAGAGTAACGTAGGCTTTTTTCCAGTCTGAACGACGACCGAAACGCATGCCAGTACGCTTTGTTTTACCCTTAACGTTAAGTGTACGAACACCAGTTACTTCTACTTCAAAAAGCTTCTCAACTGCAGCTTTAACTTCAGCTTTAGTTGCGTCTGTTGCTACTTTGAAAACGATTGTGTTGTTTTCTTCAGCTGCAATAGTGCTCTTTTCAGAGATGTGTGGAGCAAGGATTACTTTTAAAAGACGTTCTTCACGGATCATGCTAGCGCCTCCTCAAGTTGCTTAACAGCACCTGCAGTAATTAATACCTTATCGAAAGCGATTAGGCTTACTGGGTCAATGCCAGCTACATCACGTGTATCAACCTTGTATAGGTTACGTGCAGAAAGGAATAGATTCTCATCTACTTCTTCAGTCACGATTAACACGTCTTTAAGCTCAAGCTCTTTAAGCTTACCAACAAGCTCTTTAGTTTTTGGTGCTTCTAAACCGAAGTTTTCAACAACAACTAAGCGCTCTTGGCGTACAAGCTCAGATAAGATGCTTTTGATCGCACCGCGATACATCTTACGGTTAACTTTTTGGCTGTGATCTTGCGGCTTAGCTGCAAAGCTCACACCACCGCTGCGCCAGATTGGGCTGCGGATTGTACCAGCACGTGCACGGCCAGTACCTTTTTGGCTGAATGGTTTCTTACCACCACCACGAACTTCAGAACGTGTCTTCTGAGCACGAGTACCTTGACGAGCACCTGCTGCGTATGCAACAACTACTTGGTGTACTAATGCTTCGTTAAACTCACGTCCAAAAGTAGCTTCGGAAACTTCAAGCGCACCAGCGCCTTTAATTGCTAATTCCATCACTAAATCTCCAGGACTTATGCTTTAACAGCTGGTTTAACGATAACGTCACCGCCGATAGCGCCAGGTACTGCACCTTTAACTAAAAGCAGGTTACGCTCTGCGTCAACACGAACTAGTTCAAGATTCTGAGTCGTTGAACGCTCAGCACCCATGTGACCGGCCATTTTCTTACCTTTAAACACCTTACCAGGTGATTGGTTTTGACCGATTGAACCAGGAGCACGGTGAGAGATAGAGTTACCGTGAGTAGCGTCTTGCATGCTGAAATTCCAGCGCTTAACACCACCTTGGAAACCTTTACCTTTTGAAGTGCCAGTAACGTCAACTTTGTTTACGTCATTGAAAAGCTCAACTGTTAGTTCAGCACCAACTTCAAATTCACCTTCTCCGCCGTTAAGACGGAATTCCCACAGGCCACGACCCGCTTCAACACCAGCTTTAGCGAAGTGACCCGCTTCTGGTTTGTTTACACGGCTTGCTTTTTTCTCGCCTGCAGTAACTTGAAGCGCGTTATAACCGTCTGTAGCGTCAGATTTGATCTGCGTTACACGGTTAGGCGTCGCTTCGATAACTGTCACAGGGATAGATACACCATCTTCAGTGAAGACACGTGTCATACCCACTTTACGACCGACTAGACCTAATGCCATTTTCCTAAAACCTCTCTAATCTTCCGATTAACCCAGGCTGATTTGAACATCAACACCAGCAGCAAGGTCTAGGCGCATTAGAGCGTCTACAGTCTTGTCTGTTGGTTCTACGATGTCGATCAGACGTTTGTGGGTGCGGATTTCATACTGATCACGCGCATCTTTGTTTACGTGCGGTGAAACCAATACAGTGAAGCGCTCAAAACGTGTAGGAAGTGGGATTGGACCACGTACCTGTGCACCTGTGCGTTTCGCAGTTTCCACGATTTCCGCCGTTGATTGGTCAATCAAACGGTGGTCAAAAGCTTTTAGGCGAATACGAATGCGTTGATTTGACATTCTTTAACCTCAATAAAAAGAGCATTTAAAAAGAGCATAAAAAAACCTCCGAAACCACCTAAATATTAGGAAGTCGGGTGTTCTTCTATTTCTACCATTGAACTCCAAATCGGAGTTCCTATTTAATGGCTTGAGATCCAAGCCTTGTTTCTAACTTTCCAGCTAATAATGAGCGGAAAGTTTGCGTATTATATAGAGACTGGTGATAAATGCAACAGTTTATCTTAATAAATATCTTATCTAGCGTTACAGCGAATGAGTCGAGTTCTTTCTGAAAACATCTACACTTAATAGAAGCTTCTGAGATTGATGCTTTTTTGTAAATGGTCAGTCCAGTATTTCCTTGGTATTCTATAGCAAATTTTTTAGCTGGTTATGATATGAACATTTTGACTCGCAGCGCGAACGTAATTGCAGCTGCCGTAAACCGTATTTTGGTTAGAACAAAACTGCTGCCGGAATCTCCTGTTGCACAATTTGATCTCGACCCATCTGTGCCTACGTTTTACGTAACGCGTCTAAATTCAAAAGCAGATTTAGCTGCATTGGCAGCAGTATGTAAACAGCTGGGCTTGCCAGACCCAAGAGAGCAGCAAACACTCTCAGGAAAACAGATCGACCGTTTTATCCCACTTGCTAACCCAACCCCGCTGTTTGGTGACAAAGCAAAACCCAGTGACGCACTGGAAATTGGCAAACAAATCTTCGATGCATTTAGCCTCTCTCCAGAACAGCGCGCACAGGTTGTGCCTGTTACTATTCTTTGGGGCAGAAACCCCGGCAAAGAAAAGCCAGGTATCGGCACACTATTTTCTCATTCAATGACTCCGAGCTGGTTAAGAAAGTTTTTTGTTTTGTTGTTCTCTGGTAGAGATAACCTCGTTCGCTTTAGTCAACCCATTGAACTCAACCAGTTGATGACGGATAAAGCGGATGTTGACGAACTGCCGCACAAACTACTTCGCGTGGCACGCGTGCACTTCAAACGTCAAAAATTGGCTGCAACAGGCCCCAAGTTACCTTCAAGAGAAGCACTGTTCTCAGGCTTACTTGCATCACCAAGCATTAAGAAGGCGATTGCAGACGAAGCTAAAGCGAAAGGATTAAGTCATGAAGAAGCCAAGTTAAAAGCGAAAGAATTACTTGAGGAGATCGCTGCCAACTACTCCGATGCAATGATCAGAGTAGGAGACCGTATTTTAACTTGGTTGTGGAACAAACTTTATAATGGCATCGAAGTAAAATACGCAGAGCGTGTTCATGAGCTAACCAATAAAGGCCACGAAATTATTTATGTACCTTGCCACCGCAGCCACATGGACTACCTGTTACTGACTTATGTTATCTATCACCAAGGGTTAGTACCTCCACATATCGCAGCAGGTGTAAATTTAAACTTCTTTCCTGCAGGGGGGATCTTCCGTCGATCTGGTGCTTTCTTTATTCGCCGCTCATTTGCCGGAAATAAACTTTACTCAGCCATTTTCAAAGAGTACTTAAGCCAGCTCTTTATGAAAGGCTACTCGGTTAAGTTTTATACTGAAGGTGGCCGTAGTAGAACAGGCCGCCTATTGCCACCGAAAACAGGTATGTTAGCAATGACCATGCAGGCTATGCTGCGTGGTATTGAGCGACCAATCTCTATTGTGCCTGTTTATATCGGCTATGAACACGTAATGGAGATTAATACATATCTGAAAGAGCTCGCGGGTAATGACAAAAAGAACGAATCCATCTTCGCAGTTTTTAAAGCGATAAAAAATCTCAAAAACTATGGTCGCGGTTATCTTAACTTCGGTGAACCAATTGCACTTCAACAATACCTAAATGAACACCAGCCTGACTGGCGTGCTCATATTGGTGATGATAGTGCGAAGCCGCAATGGCTTAATACCCAGGTTGCAAACGTGGCGCAAGACATTATGACTAATATAAACAGCGCCGCTGCACTGAATGCTGTTAACTTACTCGCCACAATTTTACTGAGTCGCGACCAATTTGCTTTAAGTAAACCAAAGCTACTAAAGCAGCTGGATTTTTATTTAGCACTTCAGCAGCAAGCAAAATATAACGATCAAGTGACACTTCCTTCAGATGATGCGCAATCACTACTAGAGCATGCGTTAAAGTTGAATAAGTTTGATGTGTTAACTGATGAGATGGGCGAAATCATCTCTATTAAAGACAAAGAGCGCACACTATTTAATTACTATAGAAATAACATCATTCATCTTTTTGCTGTTCCAAGCATACTTGCACAGCTAATTTATCAAAAAACAGAAGTCTCTGTTGAGTCTGCAAATAAGACCGTGAATGCATTGTATCCACTGTTTGCGAAAGAATGGTTTTTAACAACACTGTCTGAGGACTATATCGCGAATATCTTAAACAGCTTTGAACAACAGAAGCTGATCACCACGGATAATGGCATCATCAAGATCACAGCCGACAAGCAAGCGCAAGCTCAATTAGAAATGCTCGGTAACGTGATGCATCTAACCCTTGAACGTTATGCAATTACGACGACGCAGATCATC
Organism: Pseudoalteromonas sp. AWM4_233; assembly: GCF_056158285.1. Taxonomy (NCBI): domain Bacteria; kingdom Pseudomonadati; phylum Pseudomonadota; class Gammaproteobacteria; order Alteromonadales; family Pseudoalteromonadaceae; genus Pseudoalteromonas; species Pseudoalteromonas sp. AWM4_233. The sequence continues at coordinate 3,571,722 of NZ_JBSWSZ010000001.1, forward strand.
AATTCAGATGCGATTAAGCGCCAGCAGCTTGAAGCAGATTGTGAAGTGTTAGCCAAACGCTTAGGTACTTTACATGGCATAAAAAGCCCAGAGTTCTTTGATAAGAAGGTGCTTACCAATCTGATATCTGGGCTAAAGGAGCAAAACTATATCAGTATTTGTGAGCAAAACACTATCCATGCCCAAGAGGCTATAGCTAATTTACAATCGCAACTGACTGAATTATTGCCAGCGAGTATTTGGCAATCCATACATGAACACAGTAGTTGATATAAAGACTCTAAAAGCCGCTTTTAAATGCGGCTTTTCTTTTACTAATACCACGACGAGTTTAATAGGTCATAGCCTACCAGTGATACTTCACGCAGTATCATATCTACTTTCAGCACCAATATTTTTTAACCTAGTTAATCAGTTAATCAGTTAATCAGTTAATCAGTTAATCAGTTAATCAGTTAATCAGTTAATCAGTTAATCAGTTAATCAGTTAATCAGTTAATCAGTTAATCAGTTAATCAGTTAATCAGTTAATCAGTTAATCAGTTAATCAGTTAATCAGTTAATCAGTTAATCAGTTAATCAAACTGAGTTTTTAGTAATTGAGCAATTTGTAAACCAAAGGAGGGATAAATTAATAGATATCGGAAGGGGTTAAAAATGGAAATGCTAGTTTGTGGGTTATTTTATTGCTTCGACTGAAAGGTAAATTAAATAGAACGATTCTGAAAACAAAAAGGCCGAGCTAATGCTCGGCCTTTTCATGTCTTATAAAGACTTACTCTGCAGACTGTGCGTCTTCTTGAGTTTCTTCCGCCACTGGACGGTCTAGAAGCTCAATGTAAGCCATTGGCGCGTTATCACCAGCACGGAAACCACACTTAAGAATACGAGTGTAGCCACCAGGACGCTCTGAAAAACGAGGACCTAGTTCGCTGAATAACTTACCAACAACTTCTTTATCACGCGTGCGAGCAAACGCTAAACGACGGTTTGCTACGCTGTCAGTCTTAGCCAGTGTGATTAAAGGTTCAATTACACGGCGCAACTCTTTCGCTTTAGGCAAAGTTGTTTTGATGATTTCGTGCTTCACCAAAGAACCAGCCATGTTGCTGAACATCGCTTTGCGATGGCTGCTGTTACGGTTTAATTGACGACCACTCTTACGATGGCGCATGACCCTATCCTTCTAACTAAACTAATATAGTAATCTGATTATTCAGCTAGACTTGCAGGTGGCCAGTTTTCTAGGCGCATGCCTAGAGAAAGACCACGTGAAGCTAGCACGTCTTTGATCTCTGTTAGAGACTTCTTACCAAGGTTAGGCGTCTTAAGAAGCTCAACCTCAGTACGCTGTACCAGATCACCGATATATTGAATTTGCTCGGCTTTCAGACAGTTCGCTGAACGTACAGTTAGCTCTAAGTCATCAACAGGACGAAGTAGAATCGGATCAAACTCCGGCTTCTCTTCTTTCGCTTCTGGCTCAGAAACATCACGTAAATCTACGAATGCTTCAAGCTGTTCAGCTAGGATAGTCGACGCACGACGGATCGCTTCTTCAGGATCTAGTGTGCCGTTCGTTTCCATATCGATGATTAGTTTATCTAAGTCTGTACGCTGTTCAACACGTGCTGACTCAACCGAGTACGCAATACGCTCAACCGGGCTGAATGATGCATCAAGCAACAAACGACCGATTGGACGCTCATCGTCATCAGAGGATAAACGACTTGACGCCGGTACATAACCACGACCACGCTCAACACGAATACGCATGCTGATCTCGCTATTGTCAGCCGTTAGGTGACAAATCACGTGCTCAGGATTAGCAATTGTTACATCGCCATCATGTTGAATATCTGCCGCAGTCACAGGGCCTACACCAGATTTAGTCAGGGTAAGGAAAACTTCATCTTTACCTTCTAGAGATACTGCTAAGCCTTTTAGGTTTAACAAAATTTCAATGATGTCTTCTTGAACGCCTTCTTTCGCGCTGTACTCGTGTAATACACCGTCAATTTCAACTTCAGTCACTGCACAACCTGGCATAGATGACAGAAGAATACGACGTAAAGCATTACCCAAAGTGTGACCAAAACCACGCTCAAGTGGTTCTAAAACAACTTTAGAACGTGATGGGTTGATAGCGTCGATATCGACTAACCTTGGCTTTAGGAATTCGGTTACAGAACCCTGCATTTTATCCTCTCTTAACTCTTAACTTTACTTCGAGTAAAGTTCGACGATTAGTTGTTCGTTAATGTCCGCAGACAGATCAGAACGCTCTGGTAGGCGCTTGAAGCTACCTTCCATTTTCTTACCGTCAACTTCAATCCAAGTTGGCTTTTCACGTTGCTCAGCCAACTCTAGAGCAGCGATGATACGCGCTTGCTTTTTAGACTTCTCACGAATTACTACTACATCTTCAGGAGTAACTACGAAAGAAGGGATATTAACAACAGTACCATTAACCATAATCGCTTTGTGGCTAACTAGCTGACGTGCTTCAGCACGTGTGCTTGCAAAACCCATGCGATATACAACATTGTCTAAACGTTGCTCTAGAAGCTGTAATAGGTTTTCACCTGTATTACCTTTAAGGCGAGCAGCTTCTTTATAGTAGTTACGGAATTGCTTTTCTAGTACACCGTAAATACGACGAACTTTTTGCTTTTCACGTAATTGTAGACCGTAATCAGATAGACGACCTTTACGAGCACCGTGCTGACCAGGTGCTGTTTCAAGCTTACACTTAGAGTCGATTGCTCTAACGCCGCTCTTAAGGAACAGGTCAGTACCTTCACGACGACTTAGCTTGAGCTTAGGGCCCAAATATCTTGCCATGTTCTTTCTCCTAACCTATTGTTATACGCGACGTTTCTTCGGTGGACGACAACCATTATGAGGGATTGGCGTCACGTCAGTGATGTTTGTGATACGGTAACCTAGTGCATTTAATGCACGAACTGAAGATTCACGACCTGGACCTGGGCCCTTGATGAATACTTCTAGATTCTTAAGACCGTACTCTTGTGCAGCAGTACCTGCGCGCTCAGCAGCAACCTGTGCAGCGAACGGAGTAGACTTACGAGAACCACGGAAACCAGAACCACCTGCAGTCGCCCAAGAAAGAGCATTACCTTGACGGTCAGTGATGGTCACAATAGTGTTGTTGAATGATGCATGAACGTGTGCCATACCATCAGCAACTTGCTTTTTGACCTTTTTACGACGAATTGGTGCTTTAGCCATAACTTACCCCACCTTATTTCTTGATAGGCTTGCGTGGACCCTTACGAGTACGCGCGTTAGTCTTAGTACGCTGACCACGTAGTGGTAGCGAACGACGATGACGTAAGCCACGGAAACAACCAAGGTCCATTAGGCGCTTGATGTTTAGTGTAACTTCACGACGAAGGTCACCTTCAACAGTGTACTTACCTACTTCTTCACGAAGTACGTCAAGTGTTTCGTCAGAAAGATCACCGATTTTAGTAGTTTCGGCGATACCAGTCGCTGCTAAGATCGCCTTAGCGCGAGTTTTACCTACACCATAGATGCTTGTTAAACCGATAACAGCATGCTTATGATCAGGAACGTTAATGCCTGCGATACGGGCCACTAACATATCTCCTATAATTAAACTTGATCATCATCTTGCTGGAAAGCCCGTATAGGATACCCAGCCGATATTCAAGTTTTACCAATGAAACAGGCTAAGTAATATTACTTAGCCTGCATGACTTTTATTAGCCTTGCCTTTGCTTGTGCTTTGGCTCACTGCAAATCACACGTACAACGCCTGCACGTTTGATTACTTTACAGTTACGGCAAATTTTCTTAACGGAAGCACGTACTTTCATTGCTCAACTCCGTAAACTAGCCTTAACGACCGTAGCCCTTAAGGTTTGCTTTTTTCAGCACAGAATCATACTGATGTGACATCATATGAGTCTGTACTTGTGCCATAAAGTCCATGATTACTACAACGATAATCAAGATTGATGTACCGCCGAAGTAGAATGGCGTTTGCCACGCCATAGTCATAAACTCGGGCACTAGACAGATAAAGGTTATATACAACGCGCCCGCAAGGGTTAAGCGTGTCATCACTTTATCAATGTATTTTGATGTCTGTTCACCCGGACGAATGCCTGGAATAAAAGCGCCAGACTTTTTAAGGTTATCTGCTGTCTCACGCGGGTTAAATACCAACGCAGTGTAGAAGAAGCAGAAGAAGATAATAGCCGCAGCTAATACCATCGCATACAGAGGCTGACCAGGAGTCAACACTGCAGAGATAGCTTGTAGCACATCAGCGACCGGACCTTCACCTTGGCCGAACCAGCTTGCAATTGTACCAGGGAACAAAATGATACTGCTAGCAAAGATTGGTGGAATAACACCCGCCATATTAACTTTTAATGGTAAGTGCGTGCTTTGAGCAGCAAATACCTGACGACCTTGTTGACGCTTCGCATAGTTAACAACGATACGACGTTGACCACGCTCAAAGAACACAACAAGATAAGTTACAGCGAATACGATTACCGCAATCATAAGCAGTACAAAAACATTCAAATCGCCTTGGCGCGCCATTTCGGCTGTCGAGCCAACAGCAGACGGCAGGTTAGCTACGATACCAACAAATATTAGAACTGAGATACCGTTACCGATACCACGCTCTGTAATTTGTTCACCCAGCCACATAAGGAACATAGTACCTGTTACTAAGCTCACCACAGCGGTGAAATAGAAACCGAAACCTGGGTTAACAACTAACCCGTCCATCATGCTTGGTAAGCCAGTGGCGATACCAATCGACTGGAATGTAGCAAGCACGAGCGTACCGTATCGAGTATACTGGCTGATTTTCTTACGACCTTGCTCACCTTCTTTCTTAAGCTCTATCATCGCAGGATGTATGTGCGTTAATAGCTGCATAATAATCGAAGCTGAGATGTAAGGCATAATACCCAGCGCTAATACCGAAGCACGCTCAAGCGCACCACCACTGAACATGTTGAACATCTCAACAATGGTGCCCTTTTGTTGCTCGAAGAACTCGGCAAGTACAGCGGCGTCAATCCCAGGGATCGGCACGAAAGAACCTAAACGGTAAATAATAATTGCACCTAATACAAATAGTAAACGGCGCTTTAATTCCGCTAAGCCACTTTGTGCACTTTGCATATCTTGACCTGGTTTAGCCATTGTGTACTTCCTTAGTCTTCTACCTTGCCTCCGGCAGCTTCAATAGCTTCGCGTGCACCTTTAGACACTTTCATGCCTTTAACAGTAACAGCGCGTGAAACTTCGCCAGATTTAACTACTTTAACGAACTGGATGTTCTTTTTAACTAGACCAGCTGCTTGTAACGCGTTCAGATCTACCACATCGCCTTCAACTTTAGCGATTTCGTATAGGTTAACTTCAGTAGATACTAGAGATTTACGTGAAGTGAAACCGAACTTCGGTAGACGACGTTGCATAGGCATTTGACCGCCTTCGAAACCAACGCGAACTTTACCGCCAGAACGTGATTTTTGACCTTTGTGACCACGGCCGCCAGTTTTACCTAGACCAGAACCGATACCACGACCAACACGTTTACCAGCAGACTTAGAACCTGCAGCAGGAGAAAGAGTATTCAAACGCATCGAATTAGCCCTCTACCTTAACCATGTAAGAAACTTGGTTGATCATACCACGTACACATGCTGTATCTTCTAATTCAACAGTGTGGTTGATACGACGTAAACCAAGGCCACGTAAAGTTGCTTTATGCTTCGGTAAACGACCGATAGAGCTCTTTACTTGAGTAACTTTTACAGTATTTGCCATGGTTAATTACCCCTGAATTTGGTCAACAGTTAGACCACGCTTAGCAGCGATCTTCTCTGGAGAGTTCATGTTCTCAAGAGCAGCTACTGTAGCGCGAACGATGTTGATTGGGTTAGTTGAACCGTATGCTTTCGAAAGTACGTTCTGTACACCAGTTACTTCTAGTACTGCACGCATCGCACCACCTGCGATGATACCTGTACCTTCAGATGCTGGCTGCATGTATACTTTAGAACCCGCGTGGCGACCCTTGATTGGGTGCTGTAGCGTGTTGCCATTTAGGTCAACAGTGATCATGTTACGACGTGCTTTTTCCATTGCTTTTTGAATCGCAGCTGGAACTTCACGTGCTTTACCGTAACCAAAACCTACTTTACCTGCGCCATCACCAACTACTGTTAGTGCAGTGAAGCTAAAGATACGACCACCTTTAACTACCTTAGACACACGGTTTACCGCGATTAGCTTTTCAGCTAATTCTGGCTGTTGTGCTTTTGCTTCTACGTTAGCCATTGTCTACTCCTAGAATTGCAAGCCAGCTTCACGCGCTGCATCAGCAAGCGCCTTCACACGGCCGTGATATTTAAAGCCACTACGGTCAAAAGCAAGTTTTTCAATGCCTTTGTCTGCAGCGCGCTCAGCAATTGCTTTACCTACAGCTTGTGCTGCAGCGATGTTGCTAGTGCCTGTTAGGGCTTCTGCAATTGCTTTCTCAACAGTAGAAGCAGCAGCCAGCACAGTACCTTCAGCGTTTACTAGCTGAGCGTAAATGTGACGTGGCGTGCGGTGGATAACAAGACGCGTTGTGCCTTGTTCAATAAAATTTCTACGAGTGCGCTTAGCACGACGTAGACGAGCTGTTTTCTTATCCATCGTCTTACCTTACTTCTTCTTAGCTTCTTTACGACGCACGTGCTCATCAGCATAACGTACACCTTTACCTTTATAAGGCTCTGGCTCACGGTATGAACGGATGTTAGCAGCAGTTTGACCAACTAATTGTTTGTCAGCGCCTTTAACTACTAGTTCAGTTTGGCTAGGAGCTTCGATTGTGATACCCGCAGGGATCTCGAAGTTCACTGGGTGTGAGAAGCCAAGCGTTAAGTCTAATACTTTACCCTTAACTGCAGCACGGTAACCAACACCTACTAATTGAAGCTTTTTCTCGAAACCTTCGTTAACACCTTGGATCATGTTGTTGATCAGTGCACGTGCAGTACCAGCTTGAGCCCAAGCATTTGCTACGTCACGTGGAGCAGTAGTGATAACGTTGTCGTTTAAAGCAACTTCAACAGCATCGTTAACTACACGAGTTAATTCGCCGTTTTTGCCTTTAACTTTGATTTCCTGGCCAGCTAGTGTAACTTCAACACCGGCAGGAACTGCAATAGGAGCCTTCGCTATACGAGACATAGTTCCCCTCCGATTAAGCTACAAAGCCAATGATCTCACCGCCAATACCAGCACTACGTGCAGCACGGTCAGTCATTAAGCCTTTAGAAGTTGATACGATAGCGATACCTAAACCACCCATTACCTTTGGTAAGTCGTCACGTTTCTTATAGATACGTAGACCAGGGCGGCTAACACGCTGGATATTTTCGATTACAGCTTTGCCTTCGAAGTACTTAAGTTCGATAGTCAATTCTGGTTTTGCGTCGCCAGCTACTGCGAAGTCAGTGATATAACCTTCTTCTTTTAGTACTTTAGCAACTGCTACTTTCAGCTTTGAAGTTGGCATTGAAACTGATACCTTCTTCGCAGACTGACCGTTACGGATACGTGTGAATAAATCCGCAATAGGATCTTGCAAGCTCATGTCTTACTCCCGTGATTCTATTACCAAGAAGCCTTTTTAAGGCCAGGAATTTCACCGCGCATAGCAGCTTCGCGAACTTTGATACGGCTCATGCCGAACTTGCGAAGGAAACCATGTGGGCGGCCCGTGATGTTACAACGATTACGTTGACGTGCAGGGCTTGAATCACGCGGTAAAGACTGAAGCTTTAATACCGCGTCCCAACGATCATCTTCAGATGCATTAACATCGCTGATGATAGCTTTTAGTGCAGCGCGCTTTTCAGCGTACTGTGCAACTAATTTAGTGCGCTTTGCTTCGCGCGCTTTCATTGAATTCTTTGCCATAACCCTACCCTTACTTTTTGAATGGGAAGTTGAACGCTTCTAATAACGCACGGCCTTCATCATCTGTTTTCGCAGAAGTAGTGATCGTGATATCCATACCGCGAACGCGGTCTACTTTATCATAATCAATTTCTGGGAAGATGATTTGCTCACGTACGCCCATAGAGTAGTTACCGCGACCGTCAAAAGACTTTGCGCTAACACCGCGGAAGTCACGAATACGTGGCATCGCGATAGAGACTAAACGCTCTAGGAAATCCCACATACGCTCGCCGCGTAGGGTTACTTTACAGCCGATTGGGTAACCTTCACGGATCTTAAAGCCAGCAACTGATTTACGAGCTTTAGTCACTAGAGGCTTCTGACCAGAGATTGACTCAAGGTCGCGTACAGCGTTCTCAAGGATCTTCTTGTCAGCTAGGGCTTCGCCCACACCCATGTTAAGTGTGATCTTTTCGATCTGAGGGACTTGCATGACAGAGCTGTAACCGAACTTTTCAAAAAGTTCTTTTACTACTTTGTCTTTGTAAACTTCATGCAGTTTCGCCATCGTCTACTCCAACTAATTAAATAGCTTTTCCGTTAGACTTAAAGAAACGAACTTTTTTGCCGTCTTCAAATCTAAAACCTACACGATCAGCCTTGCCAGTTTCGGCATTGAAGATCGCTACGTTAGAAGCGTCGATTGATGCTTCTTTTTCAATGATACCGCCAGCTTGTTGAAGCTGAGGAACTGGTTTTTGGTGCTTCTTGATAAGGTTTACACCTTCAACGAAAACACGACCAGTTTCAGTAACAACTGAAAGCACTTTACCGCGCTTACCTTTGTCTTTACCGGCTAGTACGATTACTTCGTCATCACGACGGATTTTTGCTGCCATGATCGACTCCTTATAGTACTTCTGGTGCTAGTGAAACGATCTTCATGAACTTGTCGTTACGTAGTTCACGAGTCACAGGGCCGAAGATACGAGTACCAATTGGCTGTAGGTTATCATTTAAGATAACAGCCGCATTGCTATCGAAACGGATTAAAGAGCCGTCTGGACGACGAACGCCTTTTTTAGTACGCACAACTACTGCGTTTTTAACATCACCTTTCTTCACTTTACCGCGAGGAATTGCTTCTTTAACAGAAACTTTAATGATGTCACCAACTGCCGCGTAGCGACGGTGCGAACCACCAAGGACTTTAATACACTGCACTTTGCGAGCGCCGCTGTTATCAGCAACGTCCAGCTGAGTTTGCATTTGGATCATTTTTGATGCTCCGGTGTAGTTAAACTTCGCTTCAAATTTGTATAAATATGAAGCAGTTAGATTATTAATCACTCAAAAAACGTGGAGTTCGTCTTTCAAGGGCGGGCAATTGTAGCAATAAACATGAGGGATGGATAGTTCAATTTTTAATTAATTGTGCTATTCCACCAAGTTTTCTAGATTGCATTTCTGATATGGAGACAAGCAGTTAGTTTTTCAAGCGCAAAAACTAAAACAACTTCAACTGATTAAATAACAAACAAGTAAAAATAGCAGTGATAAAATAAAACCGTCGTTTATTTAATCTATTTCATGTTTTTCTATCGTAAATAGTTCGAATTCTCAAACTCGAACCGATACACTAACTCTAGAACTAATAATAAAGCATTTTATCGTGATACAACTCGAGCAATTTTACCAACAAATCACCCCATTAGGACAAGGCGGCATGAGCCGTGTTTTTTTGGCCGTGGATGCTAAGTTAGAGCGTCATGTTGCGGTAAAAGTGCTCGACGTAAATAAAGTCGATAAACAGCAGGCTTTGAACGAAGCCAAAATTCTTGCCCGCGTTAATCACCCAAATATTGTGCAAGTATATAAAGTGCACGAGAGTGACACCCAGCTCGCCATCGAAATGGAATATGTACAAGGCGCTACCCTTAAACATTTTTTAAAAACTCGTCATCTCGAGTCTGAGCAAAAGTTACAGCTATTAATTGATATAGCCCAAGGCTTATCAGAAGCGCACAAAAACGACATTCTGCATCTAGATTTAAAAGCTGATAACATTTTAATCAACGCCCAGGGTGTGGCAAAAATCGCTGATTTTGGCATTGCCCAACTCGGTGATGAGCAGCGCAGTCATCATTCTAGCTTTGGTAGTTTAACGGCAATGTCACCAGAGCAATTGAATAAGCAGCCGTTAGATCAGCGTGCCGACTTATTCGCATTTGGCTTGCTGGCCTATCAGCTGTTTGCAAATGAGCATCCTTATTTAGCCCAAGCCAAAGACGCCGCGCCAGATGCCATTGCAGAACAAATCAAGCATGTTCCTTGTCAAAATGATGCAAGCAAATTACTCGACATGCCTGCGCAGCTTGGTGCCCTAATCAATTCGCTATTGGCATTCGACAAAGCAGCACGCCCAAATAGCTTTCACCAAGTCATTACTCAGTTAAAGCAATTACAGCAAAATATTGGTTATGCACAATGCGATGACACACAAGATATTGATGCAGTAGACCTACAAGTACCCACACCTTCAGAATCTACATCTAATGCAAAATCGAGCTTCTGGCAAAAGTATGTCACGGCTATGTCGTTTTTATTTGCTGTTTGCCTTATCGGCGCGGGTTATTGGTATTGGCAAAGTAATCAACCAAAGAGTTATATTGCTGCCCTGCCCATTACCTTCGACGGACAAACTGAATTAACCGACACCCAACAGCGCATTGCCACCTTAGGGCTTGAAGACGCCATCAGTAACTTTATTTTACAAGACACCTCAAGCTTGCAGGTATCGAACTCAGAAGTAACCAGCACTTTAAAGCTGATGGGTGAACAAGCATCGCAAACTGACATCGGCAAAGCCCTTGGCGCCGACGTGCTGCTTGAATCAGTATTTAACTGCCGTAATTCATTGTGTGAAGTCACACTTAATGCCATTGATGCACACACAGCCACTTTGCTCGATACCACTCGTTATAGTGTCGATACCGAAAGCTTTTCGGAGGCCTATCACAACAGTTTGGTGAATATTGAGGCATTATTCGACAAGCGCTTTACCAGCCAAACTTATAGCGATGCGTTTTACGACAAATATGTAGCGCAGGTTGAAGCATTTCAAAGTGGCTCGCAAGACATTGCGGTGACACTGGCTGAAGTGAAGTCACTGATCCGCAAAGAACCGAGCTTTGTGCCTTTGTATAGGCTTTATAGGAAGGTGGCGGTTACTACCCATCATTTAAATCCAAATGACGATATTATTTGGGAGTTATTAGATGCATTAGACCGTTCGCCTGAAATTTATAAGCAAAATTTAAATTACATTGTTGACCGTATCCAAGCTTTCCAAGCTGTGAAAGATTGGAATAAAGCAGAAGCTTTAATTAGAAGCCTTGAAAAATCAAACATAGAGCCATATGAGTTATTCAGTGTCAAGGCAAATTACTTTAGGAAGCAAGGAGACTACGATAAAGCATTTGAGAATATAACTGCTGCATATCAATCAAAGCCAACTTTTCAAGTTATTCGAAATGCGGGAATAATCGCATTGCTAAAAGGAGAATATCGTTCAGCAATTGCCTATTTGGAAGAAGCTCTGGTGATTGCAAAAAATGATTTCTGGGCTCTTAAAGCCCATGGAGATATTTCTTTAGTCAACGGCGCACCTGACAAAGCAATACAATCTTATACTGAATTATTATCAGAAACACCTAACGATAGTACACTATTATCGAATCTTTCGATTGCTCAATCTTTACTTGGGCAGTTTATAGAATCGAACTCTTCTGCAAAGAAAGCTTATGAGCTTAATCCAAATAATATTGATATCATACTTAATTTAGCTGATAGCTATTCATACATAAATAAAACGCTTCAAGCTCATGAGGCTTATAATAAAATAATTTCTCTTACAGACATGACTTCCAGTAAAGATGAATTAATTGTTAGGGTTCAGGCTTTGCTTCATACAGGTAAAAAGGTTAGGGCTCTTCAACTACTTGATAAATTGGAAAAAAGCGATTCCAATATATATGACCTTTTATTTGTTAGAGCATTAGTATTAACTAGGCTTGGGGAACACCAATCAGCAATGTTAAGTATTAATTCTGCTATCCAGAATGGCTGGAGTAAGAGCTTTTATACACTTCCCTGGTTTCAACCTCTTTGTGAATATTCGTCTCAATTAGAAAGAGTTATAGGTACTAAGAACATGAACCAGCTCTGTACCTATAAATAATCAGATTTTTATGGCTGTGTATCGCCTATTATCACTCTTGGATCTTGAGAAATATAAAGCTTACCTTTTTTACCCTCTTTCTCTGCAAGTAATCTAAAGTCAATCTCGTAATTGGTATTGGCTTCAAGCTCAACTTTAGAGAACACCTTGTCTTTGCTCTTAGACTTCACTAACTCTTTAATCACATCAGCTGGAATGCTGGCATCCGGTTCAATATTCATTACCGTCACGACCACAGAAGTGCCGCCATTGAATACTTCGCTGCTAAGCTGATAGTTAAAATTATCACGGGCATCAGTGAACAAGGTGCCATTGCCAGCAAAGCGGAAACCTTTGTCTATGCTTGATTGTGTTAGCACATACACAAGGTTAATCGACTCATCTTCAGGGAATTGAGCAAGATCGACCGATACGTTATCGGCAGGGTTGCCGTCTGTGTCTAAAATTACCCAAGGCGTGTCGTCACGGCTTGGTTTAACGGTATACGTTAATTGTTGCGTCATAGTAATGTCCTTTAGAAGTACTAACCCCATAAGAGCACAGACAATTATTGAAAACAACTCCTTGAGATTACACCCGATTACACTGGTTGTTTCATGAGCAAAATAGCACTTTATATGACGAAAAATAATCAACCGATGGTAAAACATGACGCGAAGTAATTTCGCTGCTACCAAGAGTGCAAAATACACGTTGCGAAGCAAGGTTATTTTTGCGCAAGGTGAAATGAGCAACATTAACTGCTGCAATGGAGTACTAAATCTATCGTTTTTACGTCATTTATGGCGACAATTTAAAAAACAGTGTTGCGCTAAACAAAAAAGCCAGTGCATTGCGGCACTGGCTTTTGCTTGTTTAGAAACGCTTAGGTTTTAACCGAAGAAGCCTTTTAATTTGTCTTTCAGCTTATCTTTTACTTTCTCTTTCGCTTCTTCTTTGGCTTTGTCTTTTGCCGCACTGCCAAAGTCGAGTTTGTAATCCACCTTGTGGAATGGGCCTTTAATACGCAGTGGTACTTTAAAGCCGGTGCTGTCATCCCTGCTTGCTTGGCCTTCAATGGTATCAACTAAGCCTGTGACTAGGCGGTAATTCACATAAGTCTTAGGTAAATCGACTTCACCGCTGCCCGTAATTCGCAACAGTGGGCTGGCAAGGTTTAGGTCAGTATTGGTGCCGACACCATTTTTAAAGGTAAAGGTGCCTGTCAGTGCCGAGAAGTCGGTTTTCTGATTTGGATCGAAGTCGGCGTTCAGGCCTTCTTTTAAAGATGAGAAGTCACCTTTGAGCATTTCGCTGCCCTTACGCATCATCTCTGCGATATTGGCCCCTTTTACGCCACCATCTACAAAGCTAAACGCCAAGTTACCCGCTAAGGCTGACACAAACTGCTTCTGACTTTGACCTTGGGTGTTCAGCGCCCAGCTGATGCTGCCTTTGCCTAATACCTTGTCAAAGCCGACCGCGTCAGTCAGTAATGGTTCGGCGTTGATGTCGGTTAAACTAAAATCGGTATTAATCTGGTAAGGGGCACGCTTGGCATTCACCACCACTTTACCCTGCCCTTTACCTTCATAAGCGTTGAATTTATCTAGGCCTAAACGTGCTTTGCCGTCTTTCAGATTAACTGAGAATTGGTTTTCGCCCAGTTTAATCTCTTTAGCAATGAGGCCCTTTGAGCGCACTTTTATGTCGGCGTCTAAGGCATTAAGACCCGATAAATCAATCGGTGTGTCGTCCCATACAATCGGCTGTGGCTCACCCGGTTCTGCAGGCTGTGCAGGTTCGGCTGGTTTTTCCGGGCTCTCAGGTAGGTATGGGTTGAGGTCTAACATACCCAGGTCAATGTCGGCCATGACATTTAAACGCGCACCTAAATCAATTTGGCTTTGCCCTTTAATTGCCAGTGCATCAAGTTTAGCTTCGAATGCGCTCAGTTTAAAAGTCTCTTCAGCTAGGTGCATCTCACCACTGACACTAAACTGGTTAAAGGCGTTGTCTTTGGCTTTGAGATCAATGCCCTGCCACTGGGTAATGGCTTTTACTGAATCACCTGCCAGTTTCAAACTACCTTTAATGTCTTTGCCTTGCTGAGCAATGGCACCGTTAAATTCAAGATCTAATAACGTTGAAGCTAAAGTTTGCGTGACATTAAAGGTTTGCCCTTCAATGGCTTTTGCTGGTGTTTCGACTTGGGTATTTAATTCAAAACGCTGTTGTTGGTAGGTTAACCCCCCTTTCACATCTAGCGGCTTGAATAAAGAAGGCAGCGCTACAATTAATTCAAAGTCACTCACCTGCTGTTTTGCGCCAGTCACGCCATCAAGATAAGTCAGTTGACCCCCGTAAATCGCCACTTCACCTAAGCTGACATCAAACCCTTGAGGTAATTTTACTGGGCCAGCGGCTGCCTCATTAGCTTGAGCTGTTGGCGCAGCGGCAGTTGTTGGCATGATCTGCCAGTTCGCTTTGCCTTGTTTGTCTGTTTCTAGCAAGATGTTTGGATTGCGGATCACAAAACGCTCTAACTTGGCTTCACCACTTAATAACGACAACCAAGGAATATGTACGGCAAGCTGTTCCATACTGACCATATTTTCAGCACTGCCCGAGGCCATATTGGCAAAAGCAACGTCGTTCAGTTCAATACTTAGGCTTGGAAACACCGTTAGCTGGCTTTCGCCGGCAATGGTGAGTTTACGACCTGTGGTATTTTCGACTTGTTCTGAAACCTGCTGAATAATGGTGTCGGTTGGGATCAAAAATGGCGCCGCAACCACAGCACCAACGGCCACAACAACCACACCACCAATGACTTTTACAAAGCGATTCATTGCTTTTCCTTACATTTGCAATTGATGTTACTAATCATAACGGCTGAGACGAAAAAAATCTGCACACAAAGACAATGAAATTAGCATGATACCTAGAGGTTACAAAAAACCGTTGACCTTATGATACCTACAGGTTACATTGATACCCGCAGGTTACATTACGAAGGAAACCATGGCATGACAAACCTAGAAGTTAAAAATGAAGAGAAGCACATTACATTAAGTGGTTGGTTTTGGCTGGCACTTGGCACAGTGTTACTGTTCATGGTGATCACTGACGTATTCAGCGACAGTGAAAATCAACAATTCTTTAATATAGGATTTGTGGTGCTATTTGTTGGCATAGCTGTTTTTTACAAAATTAAAGCGTTCTTCAATTCAAAAAAATACACTGACGGCTATCAGGACGAGTTTATAAAGCAAATGAACCATAACGCTTGCCGCCATGCTTTTTACTGTACTGTCGGTGTCATTGTTGCAGTTTGGGTAATTGGAGATGTCATAACAATTCCATTTACTCATGAAACAATGTCACTTGCGTACTTGGCCACTGCCAGCTTAAGTTATGGTGCATCGATAATTTGGCAAAATAGAGACTAACAAGTATGCAAGTTAAGGTTGCTGAATTAAGAAAGCTCAACAATTTATCTCAACAAGAGTTAGCCGATTTAATTGGTGTTTCTCGCAAGACCATTAGCACCATAGAAACTGGCCGCTTTACCCCCTCGGTGGTGATTGCATTAAAGATTGCGCGCCACTTTGAGCAACCTGTTGAGTCACTCTTTGAGTTAGAGACAAGTGATTAACGCTAAAAAAGGACACTTACTATGAAAAAACAAATAACCGAGTACTGGGCAACCTTGCCCAAACATACACAGTATGAAATAGAAACACACCTTGCCATTATGTTACCAGCGATAGGGTCAATTCTTGGCGCAGCATTGGTGTTGGCCTTTTAACTCCACCTCCAAAAACTCAGCTTGTAAGCTCCTGCAGATGCTGAGTTTTCTTACCTCTTGCAATAAATAAGCATTTCTTCGATTGCATCCACGTCTCACTTAGGTATGATCCACGCCCTCATTTGTGTAGCACAAGTTCTGCTACACTTATTTGGTTAGCTATTTAACCTGAGCTCAGGTTAATTAACCCCTAATAACTTAACCCGTGGAGACACCACCCCCTATGAAAAAGCTGCTCATTTCCCCGTCAAAAATGGCATTGGGTGAACAAGAAAGTCAGATTTACCAAAACATTCTTAAGCAATCTACCGAGATAAGTTTGAATCTGATGGCAGTCAAAGTAGAAAACCACCCAGAAGACTTCTTGGGTTGGTGCTATGAGTTATTAGATGTAGCAAAAAACCGCATCAACTTCGACTTACTCGACGACCACCAGCTTCCAACGGTTAAGAAACTACAAGATTTGTTAATTTCTGCTATCAGCTTTTTACAGCTTAAAACGCTACGTATTGCCCCTTGGCCTGTGATCTGTGGCTTTATCGAGCAACATAAAGACGTATTGGCCCTTGAAGAACAGTTAAAGCTAACCAGCTACCTAGCACCGATGCGCAGCACGCCATTAAAAGAGATGATCGCCGAAGACCGCCTAGCGTTTACTGGTAAACATGCTGCAAGCTTGGATACCAGCGTGTACAACTTCGATGTTGAATGGTTTGCTTCAACTAAGAGTGCGAAAGGGTTCCACCAGCTATTAGCAGATTTACCTGGGGCGTTTGATGACGCCCTTGCGAACATTCCAGCTGAAGGTGACGTAAGCGAGCAAGACTATCAAGCATTTATGATTGGTTACTTAAGTGCCTTTGCGGGCACAGATGAAAAACCAACCCTTGCGCCTGCTACGCGCCTATTAGCGATGCGTCGTCCAGATGTGTTCACACCTATTAGCAACAATCGATTAGATGCACTTTGCCAAGCATTGGGTATTAGCCGTTTAAATAACCGTGACTTCGAGCGCTATTGGTCAGATGTTGTGATGAGCATCCGCACTATGCCTTGGTTTGCAATGACGACTGAAAACGGCGAATTAGAAGAGCAACTCGCTAGCATCAAAGCACTGTTACCTTGCTTCTTCTATTATGCTGACAAAGACACGGCTGATAACTCTAACTATATTAAGTTATTAAATAAGCCTGTACGTAGTAGCCGCAGCGGTGGCACTAAAACCGTTCGTCGCGGTAAAGAGTCTGCTGAGGTATTGGTTGATCGCGCACTTGCTGATGAGAGCATTCCTGATCATATTCGCGATAAGCGTGACTCAATCATCGCAGAGGTTGAAAAAGGCCGCAGCGTAGACGAGACCATTGGCTTAATGCGCGCGATCTTTGGTTAACCTGTAAATATATAAGGTTAAGCACAAAGAAATAAATATTCCCCATTGCACGATATGCGCAAATATCGTGCAAAACATTATTCCTTTCGCACTAAAACTGTGCATAAATTTTCTAATCAAAAACTATCATTTATAAAAAAACATTAATAATCAAATAGTAAACTATATTAATATAGACACATAAAAAGTGGTGCACGCATTGCTTTTAAGATTAGGAAAATTTAGCGCACATAGGAATGAAGATGAAAAAGACAACCTCTCT
The DNA here is from genome assembly GCF_056158285.1 of Pseudoalteromonas sp. AWM4_233. Taxonomy (NCBI): domain Bacteria; kingdom Pseudomonadati; phylum Pseudomonadota; class Gammaproteobacteria; order Alteromonadales; family Pseudoalteromonadaceae; genus Pseudoalteromonas; species Pseudoalteromonas sp. AWM4_233. The sequence continues at coordinate 3,589,375 of NZ_JBSWSZ010000001.1, forward strand.
CTTACTTAGCTCACTATTACTCGCAACTTCTACTGCAAGTTATGCTGAAGTCACCGCAAACATTGCAGCAAGCTCAAACTACTTCTGGCGTGGTATTACACAGTCCGCTGATGGTGCAGCCGTATCGGGTGGCATTGATTATGGCAATGATTCTGGCTTTTACGCTGGCACTTGGGTATCAAATATCGACTTTGGTGGCAAAGAAAGCTATGAGATGGATTTTTATGCGGGCTTCAGTGGCTCTGCAGGTGATATTGGCTACGATGTGGGCTATGTCTATTACGCTTACCCAGATGCCGAGGGCAGCATCGACTTTGGCGAACTTTATGGCGAAGTCAGCTATGACGTATTAAGTGCGAAGATCAGCTATCTAAGTAATGCGCAAAGCGGCTCAACTGCAGAAGAAGACATGCTGTATATTGAGTTGAACGCCGCATTTAGCGTATTCAATGACACTGAACTTGGCTTACATTTAGGTCGCTCAAGCGGTGACACTGTAACTGAGTGGTACTCAGAAGATAACTATATGGATTATGGTTTTAGCCTAAGCAAAGATGGCTTCACTTTTGGCGTGATCAAAACTGATTTAGACGCCGATGACGATATGAAAGCATACGTCAGCTATTCAATGGATTTTTCTTTGTAATTACTTGCTATTCAAGAAGTGACAACCCGCTTGTCACTTCTCACTTTTTGCAAAATCTAGTTTCGCGCTTTGCACGCTACACCCTCAGTGAAAAGCAACTCACCGTTGTCTTGATAATAAGATACATAGCACTTTTGATTTGATTCACTTACTTTAGGGGTCAAATGCTTTTGAAACTGCTTTGACGCGCACTCATCTACCTCCCAAAGAATACCCGCAGAACCATAAGCATCAAGCGAAATGCCATCGATCACAGTGAGTATTGGATTTACATCAACCTGCAAGCGGTTGTTGTTCCAAAAAGTTGTATAGGTGACATAGTAATCTGGACCAAGTACTCGTTCAATATGTCTCCAACTTCCCTCATATTTGCTATCGTTAAACCGCAGCGAAAAGTTGCTTTGATTAACCTCGGCCGAATTAAAAAAACTTTCAGGATCTTCAATCTCTCGTTCTGCTTTATTTCTTATTTCTGACCGAATTTCATTGATAAACTCTTGGTCATACACAGCCGAAAACGTAGCTTCGATATAGTTAGGACAAACTAGCTGAACTTCTTCCTTTGTAATATCCGCCTTTTTCACGGTAACTTTTGTCGCACCGGAAGCATCCGCGCTAACGAATGAACTAAAAGCAATTGCACACACAGTTAGCAGGCCTTTTAATAATGCCTTCATTTCTTACCGTTTTCCTTTTTCTTTTTTAGAAACAAAGTAAAGCTATTAAAAAAAGGATTAAATTGCAACCAGTGGGGCTTACAAGTTACTGCTAAACGATTGATCTAAATTGGAGTAAATGCGTCTATCTCAGAACAACCTTTGCATTTAAAGGCGCCTGCTTCTGATACTGCAATTGCAACTCATCACCATGATTCAAGACCCCTACTCCTTCTGGTGTCCCTGTTAACACAATGTCGCCCGGCATCAGGGTAAAGCTTTCACTGATCTCTGTGAGTAAACGTTCGATGTTAAATAGCATGAGTTCAGTTTTGCCATGCTGCTTTAAATCACCATTCTGCCAATACTTATATTCAGCGCTAGAAAATTCAGTTGGTGATTTCAACGGATAAAATGGTGTAACAGGGCAGCTGCCATCATAAGCTTTGGCGCGCTCCCAAGGATGACCTTTGCTTTTAAGCTCACTCTGCACATCACGTAAGGTTAAGTCGAGAGCAAGCCCAACTCCGGCAATTTTTGTTAGCACATCTTGACCGCCGTATGAAATCGTATCGCCAATTAACAGGGCTAGTTCTGCTTCGTAGTGATGTTCACCTAAGCGTTTAGCGAGCGTAATCTCTTTGAAAGACTGTAAACATGTACTGGGTTTAATGAACAGAATTGGGCGGCTCGGAATAGGGTTATTCAGCTCTTGTGCATGCGCGGCGTAGTTGCGCCCAATACAAACTATCTTGCCCGTCGGTAGATTAATTGCCTCGCCTGTGTGCCATTGATGTTGATACATACATGCTCCTATTTGATACCTGTTATTTTCGCGCAAAGATTAACATAACAGGTTTATTTATAACCTTTATTTATTAAACCTTAAGTATTCACCAAATTTATATTTTGAAAAACAAAAGGCCTCTACGATAGAGGCCTTTAATGATTAACTTGAGCTGTAAATAACCTGAGCTCTTGATAATAAATCTATCTCCAGCGGCTACTTTCAACGTTAACAGCGTTGAATTTACTTGCAATAGGCCAGCTATTGACGCGTAAATTCGCCTTGTTATCGCTAAAAGTCCCCGGCTGCAGACTTGAAAAATCACTTATTATTTTAATATCAATATGTTAGTAAATCTCTTAACCAAAGCTCAGGTTAAATAAGTTAGCTCATACAAATTACAGCGACTTAATATTATCGGCTGCTTCTTTGTCGATCAGTTTTACAAATGGGTCAATACCCGCAAACTTAGGTAAGTCTTTTACTTTCAGTTTGATCACATTATCACCCGTCGTAATACTGTGCTTTTGTAGATACATCACATTCTCGCCTTCATTGATGTCATCAGGATCGGCTTTGAACAGGGCAATGTCTACCATTTGCTCAAGTGGTACATCTTCTTCGTTACCTTCACCATCAGCATGCTTTTTCGCTGCTTTCACGGTAAGCGTAATAGTATGAAGTTCACCTTCAGACGTAGCCTCTTCAATTTCAACGTCAGCCAGCTTTAACTCATATAAGGTAATTGAATTAAATTGGTCTTCGATGAAGGCTTGCTCTTGCGCCGTTGCATCTGACTTCAAGTATGTAATGAAATCAAGCGTGGTTGGGAAAACATCACTTCTGAAGCGATAGTCATCAATGAAGTTGCGTAGTGCTTTATTCAGGCGCGCTTCGCCCAGTAGGTCATGCAAAGCGAGCATCACAACTGATCCTTTATTGTAATGAATGTGCTGTTGCCCTACTGTTCTGGCAAGTGAGCGCTCTTCATGGGCTTCTGTCGTACGACCACGCAGGTATCTGTCTAGCTCATACTTCAAGAATTTACGAAGGTTGTGCTCGCCATACTTCTCTTTCATCACCATAATGGCCGCATACTGAGACAACATTTCAGACAGAATATTTGACCCTTCTACGTTTGCACCGATCACCTGATGCGCCCACCATTGGTGTGCCAGTTCATGAGCAGTGACATAGTAAGGCACATTAATATTCTCAGGATTGCGGGTATCGGTTAAGAAACCCATTTCTTCTGAGTACGGTACTGTATTGGCAAAACTCTGCGCAAACGAGCGGTAACGAGGGAACTCGATAATACGCATTTGCTTATGCTGATATGGGCCAAACTCTCTTGAGAAGTAGTCGATTGAGTCTTTTGTCGATTCAAGCATGGTATCCACATTCCACGCATGATCTTTGTGATAGTAAACCTCAAGCGCGATGCCCTTATACTCTTCACGTTTTACTTCAAGTTCCATCGACAGCATAGTGTAGAAGTGCAGCATAGGCGCATCCATCTCGTACACATAAGTTGTACGGCCATCTTTGGTTTCTTTCGACTGCAGGTAACCCGGCACCATAGCCACTTGCGATTCATCAGTCGTCACACGAGCTGCAAAGGTAATAAAGTTATCAGCAAATAGAGGTTGATTATGGTACTGCGTCTCTTCGATTTTGTTACCAAGCTTTAGCGGCTCAAGACCACGTTTACGACGCTCATTTTTATCAAAGATCTGCTTACCTTCACTATAACCAAGAGTTGGGAATAAATCGGTATTATCAATAAAAGTACCATTATGTACCAATCGGGTATCACTGCCTCGGTCAACAAACCCTAGAGTTTGACGCGCCACCGACATAGTTAAAGTACGACGCTCACCAGGTAGCATAGGTTCAGATAGGTTCATCCAAGCATGCGAATAATCTGTGTTTAATTCGCCAAGTGTTGCGCCTGACATTTCAACAGACCACTCAAGCGTATGTGCAGGCTTATTTACCAAGAAGCGCTCTATCACTTCTTTGCTCTTGTTTTCGACCTCTAAAACAACCGTTGCTTCAATACGGCGTGTTTTAGGGAAAATCTCCGCATCAAGTTTCACGTCAAGCGGAACGGGTATTGGTGCATCTCTGAATTGCACAAACTCACGTTCGTACTGCTCAGATAGGTCTTCTCTATCATCTTGTGTGATAAACTGATTAACGACTTGAGTGTTATAGTAGATATAACTACCACTGCCTACAAATAGGGCTGCACCCGCAACAATCACAGCTTTACCAGCAAGGCCTAGCTGATAGTTCACCTGACTTAAACGCGCCTTGAAAGTTTGCCCTGCGCCACGCGGCCATAGTGCATAGCTAAACGCTGCCAAGATCATCGCAAAGCCAAACCAATACATGTTATACCAATGTGCTGCACTTAAGAAATGACCGTAGCCGTTGATATCTGAATATGGCGTGCTTGGCATATTTCCGATGTGCCACAAATTATGCTCGAAACCATAACTCGACATGACTTGGGAAGCTATAAAGTAAAGCACAAATAGACCCATGCCCATATATTTACTCGGGCTAATGACTTGTAATAAGAACGCCACAGAACCCAAAATAAACAGCCCAAATGCAAATAAATAACCAAGGCGCATCGCGTACTGAGAAATTTCAATATGCTCTATACCGGAAATCAGTTGGAAAATAATGGTGATCAACGAACCAAATACGCATAACAGAGTAATGACAAGTACTAAGGCGCAATATTTAGAGCCCCAAAACACCCAATTCGCAACCGGATAAGAATCAACAATCTCACTCATACGCGCTTCGCGGTCATGCCAAACTAATTCGGCGCAGTAATAGACTAAGACGATGATCATCAAGAGACTGAAACTTCCCTGGATCAGCTCGACCATTCTAAAAGTAACAGGCCAAACATCTGTGCCATACATACCAATTGAACTGACAAGACCAGGAATTAACATACCAAGACTTAAAATAACCAAGACTAAGAATGAATAGCTAAAAATAACCTGCTTCACTTCAAAACGAGTACGCATCGTAAAGTGTGCCCAAGCACTGCTGGCATTGGCTTTAAAATCAATACGATTTAACAGCGCTTGCGCTTGACCGTTTTTCGCATCGCCTTTCGCCTTGCTTTTGTTTTTTTGCTTTTGTGGAAGATAATGTGTTTTATCTAGTACCAAGGTCAGTAAGCCAGCAACCGCCAACACACACCAAAGGATACGGTTATAGAGTAAGTCACCGGTTAAAGTGAGTATTGAGACATTGCGATCAGCAATTGTCCAGTACTCGGTTTGTGCATTCGCTGCCGACAACGCAAACATATCTATGTATGTAGAAAGTGTGCGGTATTCGATATCAGAAAATAGATTACGAGAGATTAAATAACCAATCAGAAGTGCCACCGCAACTAGGTACATGGCAGGCATACTTCTGAATTTTTTCGCAACCACGACGAATAGACTAGAAATGAAGAATAAAGTAGGCGCTGCAAGATAGAGATACGGCGTTAGATAATAAGATAGCTTATTTGGGCCAATCATCTCAGGGTCAAGCCACTGCATTAAACCGCCAAAACCAGATCCTATCCAAATACCGAAAAGGCACATAGAAAAAACGATCATAGTAACAATGTAAGCACCCAAAAAGCGCCCTAGTCGGTACTGTACTATGTCTAAAGGTTTACTAAGCGCAAGCTCGCTGAATTTGCTTATTTCGTCACGAATTGCTGCACTACCAACAAAGTTAACCACTAAGAAAATGCCGAATACCGACATAGTGCCAACCACCTGCATAATGGCAAATGGCGAGTTCACGTTCACATTACCTGCACCACCAATTTGTACGGTGTCAGACACCGACGCCAAAAAGGTCAGTAAAAATAAGATAAGTGAAGTGACATAAAACGAGGGCTGACGAATAAAGAATCGCAGCTCAGATTGCATCATTTTAAATAGCATTAACCGACTCCTTATGCAGCTTGGCTATTACGGTGTTGATGCAATGTCGAGAAATACACATCTTCTAAGTCAGCAGGCACGGCATTAAAGCCTTCTGGAGCTTCATCAGCAAATACATTCAGCAAAGTATTACCCGCAAATAAGCGCTTAGAAATAACCGGTAAGACTGCTTCTAACTCTTTTGCTTCAGCTAGGCTTACCGACTTACGCCAGATCTTACCTTGTAGCTGCTCAGTTAAATCAATCGGGTTGCCTTCAAGTAAGATCTGACCACTTGCCAATACCGCCATATTTGGGCACAGCTCAGACACATCTTCTACTATGTGCGTCGATAAGATAATGACCTTACTTTCACCTAAACCCACTAATAGATTGTGGAATCGGTTACGCTCTTCTGGGTCAAGGCCCGCTGTTGGTTCGTCGACAATAAGTAAGTCAGGGTCGCCAAGTAGTGCTTGCGCAATACCAAAACGCTGACGCATACCACCAGAGAAGCCACTTACCGCATTTTTACGATGGTCATATAAATTGGTTTGGGCCAGTAAGCCTTCAACTGCTTCTTTACGTTCTGCTTTATTATTTAAGCCTTTTAGCACTGCCATATGATCAAGTAAATCATAGGCACTGACGCGTGGATAAACACCGAAGTCTTGTGGTAAATAGCCTAAACGCTCACGCAACGCCTTTGGCTGTTCGAGTACGTTAATCCCATCAAACTCAATACTCCCCGAATCAGCGGATTGTAATGTTGCAATTGTACGCATAAGTGAAGACTTACCTGCGCCATTTGGCCCCAGTAATCCATACATACCTTTTGGAATATCTAAATTCACCCCACGTAACGCGTGAACGCCATTGTCATATGTTTTTGAAAGCCCAGTTATTTTAAGCATTTACATTCCCTTTTATTGAACAAATAAGCAACGCTGTTATAGCAGCTTTACATTACAGGTACAATTAATACCCTGCTAACAATTGCAATAGTTTGTAAACACTGGAACACTAAATGACCTGAGCTAAATATAAAAATTACCCTAGGGATGAGACATGCAAGACCATGCAAACCGACCGCTAAGCGACTTTATTGAATACCCACAAGACGAGATGCTGAGCCGCGCTGAAAGCTTTTTAGACAACTGTAAGCGTCGCCACTCAATTCGCAGTTTTAGCAACCGTCCTGTACCAAAAGAAATCATCGAAGCCTGTATTAAGACCGCAGGCACGGCGCCAAGTGGTGCCAATCACCAGCCTTGGCATTTTGTTGCGATCCACTCAACCGATGTCAAAAAGCAAATTCGCCAAGCCGCAGAAGATCTAGAGCGCTCTTTTTATGAAGGTCGTGCAGGTGAAGAATGGCTAGATGCCCTAAAGCCATTAGGCACAGATGCACAAAAACCGTATCTTGAGCACGCACCTTGGTTAATTGCCGTGTTCAGTCAGAAGAAAGGCGGTATTCACACTGAAGATAAGAACACCAACTACTACGTGCATGAGTCTGTGGGTTTAGCGACTGGGTTCTTGATTCAAGCATTACATAATGCGGGCTTAGCAACACTGACACACACGCCAAAACCGATGAGCTTCTTAACCGATATTTGTGGCCGTGACCGCGATAATGAACGCCCTTATATGTTGCTGATTGCAGGTTACCCAAGTGAAGATGCGACTGTGCCAGAGCACGCTTTAGTGAAGAAACCAATCGAAGAGATTGCGACGTTTTTATAAAGAACGCGCTCTAAGAAAAAGGCCACATTAAAATATGTGGCCTTTTTCTTATGTAACCGTTCCGTCAATTATATCGCAGGCTTCAATGCGATTTTCTCGCCTGCTTCTAACCCAGCCAGTACTTGCACGTCACTGTTATTTACGGCTTCACCTAGCCGAACATAACGCTTTTGCAATTGTCCTTGCTCAACCACTTCAACCATAGTCAATTGCCCATAGCGTTTCACCAGTTTACGCGGGATCACAATGGTGACTTGCTCTTCACCCGGCAAAAAGACTTGCGCATACATGCCCGGTTTGACTTCTTTGGCAAAACCGATATCAAGTTTGATGGCAAAACGGCGCGCTTGTTTATCAGCAACCGGTACAATTTCGCTAATTTGCGCATACTCGGTTAAGCCAACGGCAGGCACAAACACTTTTAATTTATCGCCGACTCGTAAAAAAGCAGCTTGCTGTTCACGCACCGGCGTATGAACTTGTAACTTAGTCGGGTTATATAAAGACACAATCGCCATGCCAGGGCTCAGCATAGTGCCTGGCTCTTGTAAGCGCTCTACCACTTTGCCATCAATTGGCGCATGAATTTTGGTGTATCCCAAGGCAACTTGTGTGCCTTCAAGCTGCTGAACCAAAGCCGCCGACTGCGCTTCTAGCTCGTTCACTTTGGTTTGCCATTCATCGACCTGATTTTGTGCCACAAGCCCTTGGGCTTTTAGCGCAACCACGCGCTCTAATTGCTTTTTAGCTTGTGTAAGCTGGGCGTCATTGGCGCTTTGCTGAGCCTTAACTTGCTGAACTTGTGTTTTTAAGTCAGCACCTTCAAGGGTTGCGATTAACTGCCCCGCCGATACAGTATCGCCCGCACGTACATGTAAGGTTTTTAACTGCGCCAGCACACGACTCGACACGCGCGTATTAAACTTGGCATCGACGCTGCCGCTGACGACTTCAGCACTTTTTACCGCTTGCAAACTCACGGTATGAGTTTGACCATTATATTCTTCAGCAAGGGCTTTTGTGCCCGCGGGCATTTTTTCGTTAAACACCCCAGCCATGGCCGCAATGGCAATCGCTAACACGCCCATCGCCACACTGATCCCTGCAATTTTAGTTACTTGTTGCATCTTGCTGCCCCTGTTGCTCGGTTGATTTGAAAACTAAGAAATACACCACTGGCACCACCAACAACGAGAAGATAGTTGAAGCAATAATGCCAAACATAATGGCCAAAGCCAGCCCGCTAAATACGGGGTCGAGGATGATCACCGCATTCCCCAATAAAGTTGTGCCTGCGGTGAGTAGCACTGGGCGCATACGTACTTCACCTGCACGTACCAAGGCTGCTTTCAATGCCATGCCTTCTGCTCGAGCCTGATTGATAAACTCAACCAAAATAAGTGAATTACGTATTACGATGCCTGCCAGTGCTATCATGCCTATCATGGCCGTGGCGGTGAATAAAATAGGCTCAGGTGCGCCCGCAATCACGCGTTCGCCAAACTGATTTAGCGCCCAAAAGCCTGGCATAATGCCAATCATGGTTAACGGAATGGCCGACATAATTATCAGCGCTAAGCGGTTCGAGCCCGTTTGCATACGCAATATGATAAATATCGCCGTGAGGGCAAAAGCAAAGGCAATACCCATATCTCTAAACACATCCACAGTAATGCGCCACTCACCTTCGCCACCAAAGCTATAGCTGGTGCCTGTAGGCATTTGCCAGCCTTGTGTGCCGCCTGAGTTTAAGAAAGTGCGCGTTTGCCAAGGTTGGTAGTTTTCCTCAGTGCGATTTTCATCTGCAACCACATCGGCGATGACTTCAGCAGGCGTTCGACCATTTAACTCCGCCATAACATACACCACGGTTTGAAGGTCTTTGCGCATAATCGGCTGTTCAACATAATGTTGTTGCCACTGACCAAGTTCAGACAGTGCAACCAAAGGTCGTGCAGCACTATCGAGGCCATAATCATTGGCGACTTTACTTAATGCCTGTTGACCCGTTAACTGCACGGCCGCCAAAGACTGCCATTGATTGCGCACTTCATACGGTACTTGCAGTTGCACCGGTACTGGCATGGCTTCATGCGGGGTATATAGTACACCCGCAGGCATACCTTGGCTGGCTATCTGTAGGGTTTGGCTAATATCTTGGGTGCTAACGCCTGATAACGCCGCTTTTTCTTTGTTTGTCACAAAACGCGCTAGAGGGGCAAGCTCAGCAATAAAGGTGTCGACTTCAACCACATGGGGCTCTTTTGCTAAACGTTTCGCCAGTGTGTTTACCGCCTCATGATGCACTTGCGTATCAACAAATGGGTCGGCGGTGACTTCGGCCACTAAGGTGTTTAGCACTGGCGGACCCGGTGGCACTTCGACCACTTTGACCTTGATGCCATTTTGATTGAACCCGGCCAGCGCCTGACGTAAACGCAATACCACCCCATGAGATTGGTGGTCGCGCTCGGTTTTATCGTTCAGTAATACGCGCAAGTCAGCAAGGTGCGGAGCATGACGTCGATAATAACCGCGTACCATACCATTGAAGTCCATGCTCGAAGGTTGACCGACATAAGCGGCAACCGCGGTGATTTCGTTAAGCTGCCACGCAGCTTGTTGTACTTGTCGTGCCACTAAGCTGGTTTGCTCCAGCGAACTACCCTCTGGTAGCTCAACCAATATTTGCACTTCATTCTTGTTATCAAACGGCAGTAACTTAAGCGGCACGGCTCTGAAGACTGGTAAACTCGCACTCAGCATAAACAGCACCAATACCGACCACAGCAACCACTTTGCTTTCTTGTTCGAGTCTAATAGCGGCATCACTAACTTGCTATAAAGACTCTTGCCCTCACCGATTTCTGGCTCTTCAATTTCATGACCTTTAAGCAGTTTTTTGGCAAGCCAAGGTGTGACAAAGAAGGCTACAACGGTTGAAACCACCACACTCACAGGCACATTAAACGCCATCGGTGCCATGTAAGGCCCCATCATGCCAGTAATAAATGCCATCGGCACAAATGCCACCGCAATGGTTAACGTCGACATCAACAACGCCACTTTAATTTCACTCATCGCACCAAGAATGCGCTTGCTTGACGAGTCTGATTTCTTACCATGTTTTAAGAAACGACTGATGTTATCGACGCCCGTGATTGGATCATCAACTAATAAACCTAAAGACAAGATCAGTGCGAATAAGGTGACGCGGTTAATGGTATAACCAAAGGCAAAATCTAGCGCCAGTGTAATGCCATAACAAATAGGCACAGCGAGGCCAACCACAATCGCTGGGCGCCAGCCTAGAAAGACCCCAACAAAGACCACCACAGTAAAGACCGCAAAGGCCAAACTCGCAGTGAGATTATTTACTTTCTCATTGGCCGTTTCACCATAGTTTCGCAATACTTTAAAATCCACTTCAGCAGGCAATAAATCGGCTTTAAGCTGCACCATTTTGGCCAGCGTTTGCTCGGCTACCGCCACGGCATTACTGCCTTTTTGCTTGGCAACGCTGATGGTGACAAGAGGCAAATCTTGCTGAGTATCATCAATGGCCAACCACTGATATTGATTTGGCTCGCTAGGGCCATCGGTGACTGTTGCAACATCTTTTAATAAAACTTGCTGACCGTTTACGACATTCACTGGCAGGCTCGCCACTTGTATTACATCGCGAAGCACATCGCCCGCTTGAAGTTGAATTTGCTGTTTGCCCGTCACCAGATGACCGACTTGCTGTAATTGATTCGACACTTGCAGTGCGCGTAATACATCTAAAGGCGTGGTTTGGTGTGCAGACAGCGCACTAATGTCTAAATCGACTTGCACTTGACGGGTGCGACCTGCGAGCACTTCAATGGCACTGGTATTGGGAATTTGTTGCAGGTGATTGGATAGCTCTTGAGCAAAGCGCGTGAGTTCGTAGTCGCCATATAAACGGGGATCTTGTGAATACAAGCCCAACATTAAAATGGGCACATCGTCCACTTCTATGGGTTTGATCTGCCAATTACTAATCACCGGCGCCATCTGCTCTTGGTGTGCATAAAGCTTGCTGTAGGTATTGAGAATGGCATTTTCTCTGTCTTCACCAACATGAAAGCGCAGCGTCACAACCGCTTGCCCTGTTTGTGTCGTAGAGTAAACGTGCTCAACACCAGGGATTTGTCGCAATAACTTTTCGAGTGGCTCAGTGACCAAACGCACCACTTCAGGCGCACCTATGTTGGGTGCTTGTACATGAATGTCGAGCATAGGCACGACAATTTGAGGCTCTTCTTCACGCGGCGTAAACTGTAAGGCCATGGCCCCCATTACCAGCGATAAGAACAAGATCACAATAGGGATACGACCTTGCAAACTTGCCGAAATGGCTTTGTCTAATCCCATCATTATTCACCCGGTTGGCAAAAGAGTTGGTAAAGCTGCTGCAAAATCGCCTCAACCTTAGGATCGGTAAGACGATAGTAAATTGTTTGCGCATCTCGACGGGTGGCAACACATTCGGCTTTTCTTAACGCTGCAAGATGCTGGGAGAGTGCCGATTGCGCTAACGGAATCGACTCATTTAACTGCGTCACACTCATTTCACCTTGCAACAAGCTGCATAAGATCATCAGGCGGTTTTTATTCGCCATCATTTTTAATAACTGCTCTGCTTGCTCTGCGTTATGCGCCATATCTTCAATTTGCATACATGTCCCCATGGTCGATTTTCAACAAGTATAAACCATACATTAGAAAAGTCTAATATTAGAGCTTGCTAATTTAGATTTTACTAATAAACTAATTATACCAATCCTCTTAATTAAGTGAGCTATTTTTAGGCGAGAAAAACTTGTCGATAGCAAGGCGAATATTTTGCTATTTAGTTGTTCTAAATAAGAAATTTTCAACGTAGCTAGCGTCAGTTTTAATCCCTCAAAATGATTAAGTATTATTGAGGGTTGGTATTTTGATGTCTTCTATTCTTAATTTAGAGGTGAGCTATGACAATGCATCCAATACTGCGCTTAATCGCCGGCACTATGGTGTTAATTTCTTTACTGTTAACCTACTTCGTACACGAAAACTTTATGTGGTTTACGGTATTTATTGCTATAAATTTAATTCAATCATCTTTCACGCTTTGGTGTCCGATGATCACTTTTTTAAAACGACTCGGTATTAAGGAATAGTTCAATGTTGACTCCTGTTCAAGATGTATTAAAAACAGTTCATCCTAACCAGCGCTGCATTAGCGCAGAGCAAGCAAAGCAAGAAATTCAAGACAATGAGGGGGTACTTGTTGATGTGCGCGAGCCTCAAGAGCATGCGCAAAAAGCAGCAACCGGTGCCATCAATGTGCCACGCGGTTTACTAGAATTTAAATTACCTGAAATCGTGAAAGATGCCGAAAAACCCATTTATGTGCATTGCGCTGCAGGCGGCCGTGCAGTATTTGCCGCAGAGCAACTGACGCGTATTGGCTATCAAAATGTGACGGTGATCACCTGTAAAGCTGACGATATTTGCAATATTTTCTAACCTTTTGCGCTTTGCCCCTGTGCAAAGCGCTCTTTCACTCTGCCACCACACTGTCATATCACTCTTCCATATAGTTTTTATTAGCTTATAAATTAATAGGTTAGACTATGTGACACGCTCTGTCTTATGACAAAAAAGGCACTGACATATTACTGTCGGCGCTTTATACTGACGTACCGAATATGCTTATCCCAACTTAATCAAAACAACTAAGGGAATACGCACCATGACTCATAGCATCAACAACGAAGAAAAAGTACTACCTAAGAAGCAGTCTTTTGAATTGTATTTTCAAGATGGGGATAACCAAATCGCCTGTAAAGCAAATATGTTCACTGGAAAGGAATATGTGTACATCAATGATGAACTCGTTTCTGAAAAAAGAAATATTGGTTTTAAAACGGTACATGAATTCGAATTTGAAGGTAAACCGTGGCAAGTCACATTCGATGTAATGAACCTAATAACCTGTAGAACAGAGTGCGTTGTCATTAAAAATAAAAAGATTATTGGACGAAAAACTCTCGACCCATTTTCTTGGAAAGCACTGTTTAAGTTCTTTATATACGGAGTTATTTTTGGTGTTCTATTTGCCACTCTAGGATACTTCCTTGGTGGTTTATACGGCAGCACGCTTTAGGAGACTGCCATGCAACTAAACCCAAAAACCGTAAAACAGTTAAGAGATAACAAGAATTGGACACAGCAATCATTGGCAGATGCGTGTGGCCTCAGTCTTCGCACCATTCAACGTGTTGAAAAAGAAGGGGTTGCCAGCCGCGAAACCATGATGAGCTTGTGTGCCGTTTTTGAAGTAAAGCAGTCATCTCTAATTAACCTAGATGAAGCTGAGGCAGACAATAGCAGCCAAACGACTACTAACATGAAGCAATATTTAATGATGTTCAGTACTGCACTATTAGGTGGACTTGCAGGTGCAGGCATGATGTATGTATTCATTGCATAAACAGACCTGTACAGTAACCATCACTATATAAAGGAGTAGATCATGGACAGGATAATCATGAGCTATTACACAAGCAGCTTATTATTGACGACGGTTGGGACTTTGCTAAGCACCCAGACACCACCTTTTTATGCTGACATCATTATTTTGTGTGCCGCTTTATTGTTTGCCGTAACTGGTACACTAAAAACGAGAAAAGACATTTAGCCTAAACCTGACACCTTAATTCTGAGGATCTCATGACAGACATTGAACTGACTACCATTGCCATCGTTGATAAACAACTCGACGCCTATAACAACCGTGACATAGACGCTTTTGCTGCGACATATCATGATGATGTTGAAATTCATGCCTTCCCTGGTGGCTTACAATATCAAGGTAAAGATAAGCTGATTGAACGATATGGTCAGAAGTTCGCCTCTTTGAAATATCTTAATGCTAGCTCACTAAAACGCATGGTAGAGGGCAATATTTTGGTGGATCACGAGCTGGCTGAATCAGCCAGTGAAGATGCAAATATAATAGATAACAGCGTAACCGTGATAGCCGCTTATGAGGTGATTGACGGCCTTATTAAACGCGTGACTTTTATGGGTCGCTGACGGTTACTCTGTGATTAAAGCTGATGGAATAGCTGGTAACTGATATGGGGCAACCAATTTATTGAGTTGTCCTGATTTAGCCAGCTTTATCATTTTTCTTTGCAGCTTTATCGCCAGCTTGGTTTTTGCAAAGCGCTGGCTAAACGCCATATGACCATAGATGTTGTTGGTATGGCGATAATTCACTTTTTTTAATTGCTCAAATGGCTGATTCAGTGTTCTCATCGCCACCTCTGCGGTTTCTTCAACCGACAACACTAAATCAACCCGCCCTTTCAGTAGCAAATCAAACGCCACATGCTCAGAGTTCACTTGCACTCGATTGAGTGTGTTGTCTTCATCAAACTCTTTGTAATAGGCGCCTCCGCGCATTACCGCGATACGTTTGCCATGTAACTCATCGAAGTTGTTCACTTCGATATCACTGTGTTTATTGGCATAAAAAACAAAAGAAGACGATAAGACCATGTAAGGCGGTTGCACAAATGCCATGGTTTTTTCACGACGATTGGTTTTAATCAGGCCACCCATAACATCAACCTGCCCTTGGGCAAGCATACGTACACAGCGAGAAAACGGGCATGGTACGGGTTTAATTTTATAGCCTGGATGAGCGTCTTTCAGTAATTCTGAGACAATATCGATGATCAAGCCTTGGCTTTCACCTTGACTATCTATTTCACTGAATGGGGGTGCGTGGTCAATGGCCACATGTATGGTGTGATCAGCCCAAACTACTCGGGCAAACAACAAGAAAAAAACTGTGATAGCTGTATATTTAGTCAAATCAAATTACCTCTATTCACCTCCCTATTGCTTGCGTGATTTCTAACTCCATATCAAATGCCACAAAAAAACTATGCGATTTCGCATAGCGCAACAGGCGCACTGTATCATATGCACAGTTTAAATTATGCACTTTATGACAATTTTTTTACGACTCAATATGCTAAATAATTATATCAACCGATTACTTAAATTTGGCGGCCAATTCAATCATTGTTAAGAACGCACTAACTTTCAATCTAATATAAGTATTGGCAAGGCGTGGCGTTAGTCAAGTTTCAGTTGGCCCGTGACTGCTTGGAAAGGTCTTAGCTCAAAATCAGCTAACTTAGCAACCAAGTACTCGATAACCTCAGCTTGCAATTGTTCATAAGGCACCCACTGAGTGTTGCTACTAAAGCAATACACTTCTAACCCCAGACCTTTTTCGCTGGGTGCTAAAGAGCGTACCATAAGCACACACTCTTTACTGATTTTAGGGTGAGACCTTAAATAATGCTCAGCATACTTACGGAAGACAGACACATTACTCAGAGGTTGGGCTGCATCTATCTCAAAACCTAATTCGTTCGCTTTGCTGGTAATCTGTTCTTCTGACCAAGTTTGTAAGCTATGCATATCAATGTAGATTGGGCGCTTGATCCGTCTACCCGACGATTGCTGCATAGCGCGCCAGTTTTTAAATGAGTCCGAGATAAGTTGATAAGTAGGGATAGTCGTTATGGTGTTATCCCAGTTACGCACACGTACGGTATTCAAACCTAAATCAAGTACTTCGCCGTCTGCACCAAAAGCATCTACCTGGATCCAATCACCAATGCTCACCAGACGATTGGCTGCTATTTGAATGCTCGCCACTAGGCCTAAAATAGTGTCTTTAAACACCAATAGTGTCACCGCCGCAATGGCACCAAAACCCGATAAAATATAAGTGGGTGATTTATCAATTAACAGGCTGATTGATAAAATGGCACAGACAATAAAGGTAATTAATTTCGCAACCTGCACTAGGCCTTGGATCGGTACTTCTTTGGCAAACTTAAGTTGCTGATAAATACCATGACCCAAATTAATAAAGGCACTAAACAGCAAACCCGAAATAATCACTAACAGAATTTGCCCCACCACTTTGCCAATGGCAAATAGCCACTCAGGCGCAACAAATACCCGCTCAAAAAAGCCTAAAAACAGTACACAGCAAATGAGTGCCGAAAGGCGCCCTGATAGTTTACTAAGTTGTGGACTCAGCTGCCCAATACGACTAGGAGAGAAGCGCGTAATCAAATTCTGTAGGCTAGGTAAGACCAATCGGCGAGTCACTAAATACAACAAGCAAAGTGCACATAAACCAATTAGGTTTGCCACGGTATGGGTTAACCACTGCGACGCCATTGAGCTCTCAAACCAAGGCTCTATCAGTTGCGTCAAATGTATATCTGTCATAGTTGCGAAGCTTCCTTCTCTGTCGCGCTACTACTGGTTTGCTGAGCTGATAATATATCTATCTGCGTGTCTTTTTTCTGCCATTGTGCGTTTAGGTACTGCTGAAAAGTGACGCGGTAAGCTTTATCTTGCTGATAATCACCCTGCGGCACTTTCGCTAATGGAACAAAGTCTAGCTTAACATCAATGGCTGACAATTTGCCTAACATAAAGCTTTGAAAAATGTTCTGGCTGTCAGAATGGTAAACCAGAGTAGTGCTGATCAAGCCATCTAACTGCTCAGCCAATACTTGCAAGGCAAAAGCTGTGCCGCCCGCTTTTGGCTTCAATAAATTCTTAAACGGCGAGCTCTGTCTGCTATGCTTTTTAGTGGTAAAACGCGTTCCTTCGGCAAAATTAATCACAGTTGTAGGATGATGTTTAAAGTTCTTACAGCTTTTTTGTGTGCGCGCCACGTCCATGCCCTTTAGCTTGGGGTTTTTCGCAATTTGTGCTTTGCTTGCTCGCTTCATAAATGGCATACCTAAGGCCCAAGCACCTGAACCAATAAGCGGCACATATTTTAATTCATCTTTTAAGAAAAATTTCGGTGCAGGCAAGGCATCAATGGCCGTAAGAACAATAATATCTAACCAACTAATGTGGTTTGCCACCAACAAGTACCAGCCCTGCGCATTGACCTGAGGTGCGATATCTGTCGAAAACTGTACGCCACTGAGTTTGAGCGCAAAAGAATTGCCACGACACCAACATTTATAAAAGCCATGAAGCGCATGTGAAACCAACGCCAAGGGCATAACTAACTTCACCAACCCAAGTAAAAAGATCAGCGTGCCCCACAATGCGGTATTAAGCACTAAAGCCGCTGTCGCGACTGCCCCTCTAATTAATTGCATTACATTTATTAGCACACGCATCTCCAAAGCCTATTTCAGCTTTTCTAATTGAGCGTCTTTTTGTTCCCAAAGCGTATTAAGCTCCGCTTGAAACTGCACTCTAAACTGATTGTCACCACTGTAGTCGCCAATCAGTTTGTCATCTACGCCTTGTGTTTCAACATGGACTTGCACACGCTTTACTTTGCCTGAGGCAAAATCCATAAAAGTCGGTATGCCATCTGGATAATGAATGGTGACATTTACGATTTGATTGATTTGTTCGCCCATAGCTTGCATTACAAAGGCGATACCACCTGCTTTAGGTTTAAGTAAATTCTTAAAAGGACTTTTCTGACGGGTGTGTTTATCAGTTGTAAAGCGCGTACCTTCAACAAAGTTCACTATGCTCACTGGCATGGTTTTAAACTTTTCACAGGCTTTACGCGTGGTCTCGATGTCTTTGCCTTTAAGCTTCGGGTTCTTCTTTAACTGGCTTTTACTGCTGCGCGTCATAAATGGAAAATCCAGCGCCCACCAAGCAATACCTAAAAATGGCACATACAATAACTCTTTCTTTAAAAAGAAATTTAAGAATGGAATTCGGTTATGTAGTACGCGTTGCAGCACTAAGATATCCACCCAACTTTGGTGATTAGCAATCACCAGATACCAGTCTTTACGCTTTAACGTATCTAGTCCAGTTAGCTCTATTTTGTACGGCGTGAAAAGGTTTTGGATAAGGCTATTACAGGCAACCCAATTACTGGCGCAGCCTTTGGCTAACCCGCCAAATAAGGTCTGTAGTGGTTTTATTGGGATCAGCTTGATCACCCCAAAAGCAAAGATTGGGACGCACCAAAACAAGGTGTTCAAACAATAGAATAATAAACTAAAGATACTGCGAAAAAACGACATGAATGACTTCCTTTACCACAACACAATTATGGCGATACACCTTATATCGCCATATAGCGTGTGAATAATACCGTTTTTTACGCAAACACAAAAGTGGAGGCTAAAGCTCGCACTAGTCTTCGAAGTAAGTGTAGCCTTCTAGACCCGCTTGTAGTTCAGCTAAATACTGCTGTTTTTGCGACTCAGGAATAGTTAGCCCAGACACTAATTGCTGGAAATTCTCTGCAAGCGAGCTCGGTTCATAATGCACAAACTTCAATACATCAGTGACGCTATCACCCTTAATGGCATTGGTTAATTGATAACCACTTTCAGTCATTTCAACATGTACTGAGTCGGTATCACCAAATAAATTATGCAAGTCACCTAAGATCTCTTGATATGCGCCGACCATAAACATCGCTATATGATATTGGTCGCCGTTATTGTATTGCGGAATTGGCAAACTCGCTTCGATGCCGGTCCCTTCAACATATTCTCTGATCTGACCGTCAGAGTCACAGGTAATATCTTGAATGATTGCGCGTTGAGTCAGCGGCGTATGCAAGTTTTCAATTGGCATCACAGGGAACAACTGCTGAATCCCCCACACATCTGGCAGCGATTGGAATAAAGAGAAGTTAACAAATAGCTTATCAGCCAGCTTTTCATTTAAGTCATCTAGCACTTCGCGATGCGCACGCGATTTACTGTCTAGCGCGCTGCGCACTTTATGCAGAATCGTAAAGTAGAGCTGCTCAATTTGCGCCCACTGCAGCATGCTTACTAAGCCATGCACATACTGACCATGCGCTTCGCTGAATAAATGCATCGCATCATGGTAGCTTTCTAGTGCCATACGCGGTGACACTTGTTGATGGACGCTATATAGCTCTTGTAGGATAGTGTGTGCGCCAGGTTCAGGTTGACTCACGTCGACTTGATTAGGGGCTGTTTCAACATCAATCACATCAGTGATTAATACAGCGTGATGCGCAGTCAGTGCACGGCCCGATTCTGTGATAATTGCAGGCTGCGTTAAACCATGCTGTTCACATACATCCGCAAACGCAGACACCACGTTTTTCGCATACTCTTCAACCGTGTAGTTCATCGAGCAAGCACTACGTGAGCCAGAGCCTTCGTAATCAACACCTAAACCACCGCCTACATCAACAGTGCAAAGTGGCACGCCTATTTTAGAGAGCTCTGCAAAGTGACGGGCACATTCAATCAGCGCACGTTGAATATCACGGATATTGGCGATTTGCGAGCCGATGTGAAAGTGCACCAACTGCATTAAGTGTAATTTGCCCGCAGCTTTTAGCATCTCAACCGCTTCAAGCACTTGACCTGCAGTAAGACCAAACTTGCCTTTCTCACCACCGGTATTTTGCCATTTACCTTTACCAACTGAGTTGAGGCGAATGCGAATACCAATCGCAGGCTCAATGCCTAAGTCATCGATTTCTTTAAGTAGAGTTGTCAGTTCAGAAAGCTTTTCAACCACGATATTTACATGATGGCCCAGCGCTTGACCAATACATGCCAAGCGTAAAAACTCACTGTCTTTGTAACCGTTACACACTATTTTAATCGGTTGTTTTGCTAGTCCTAAAATAGCCATCAGCTCAGGCTTAGAACCCGCCTCCAAGCCCACTTTACCGCTTGGATGAGCAAGGAGCTTACTTACGACCGAGCGCTGCTGATTTACTTTTATTGGATAAACACACGTGTAGTCACCCTGATACCCTTTATGCTCGCATGCTTTTGCAAACGCATTGGTCATGGTATCGACTCTGTCTTGCAGAATGTCGGTGAAACGAACCAGCACAGGTAAAGTTAAACCTTGTACTTTAAATTCTTCAGTTAATTTTGTAAAAGAGATCGGTGCTTTACTTTGACATTTATCTGGAAATGCAACCAGCTCACCTTGCTCGTTGATATCAAAGTAGCCATCGCTCCAATGGGCTACGTTATATGTTGCTCGCGCGGTATCTAAACCCCAAGTCATCTCGACCTCTTAAACAAACTAGCAAAACATGCATTTTAATATGCAGTTTGCGCATTTGCGACTGTATTTTTACTCATTTTGCTCAGTTGCAGCTAAGCTATAAATTAACACTCTATTTTTAACGCTACCGCGTATTGAAATAATATGTTTTTAGTTGCAGATCTAGAGTAAGACGGCACAAATTAAAAATGGAAAACACTGGGGAAGATTGAAGTATAAAAAACTGCCCCAACATCATTAAATAAAGATTGAGCATAAACTCAGGCGCTGGCAAAATGCGCCGTTAACAATTTACAGTGTGATTTAATTCTTATGTCGAATTTAGAAGCAAACCGTTGGTTTACCGAGATCAGTGATCGCGATGGCAGTGCGTTCTCTTTACGCATCAATAAAAAGCTTGATGAAATTCAGTCTCCTTTCCAAAAAGTTGAGATGTTTGAAACAACTGATTTTGGCAACCTGATGATCATCGATGGTTGTACTATGGTAAGTACTCGTGAAAACTTCTTTTATCACGAGATGATGAGCCATCCTGCGCTATTCTCACACCCTGCACCTAAAAATGTCGTGATCATTGGTGGTGGTGACTGCGGTACATTACGTGAAGTACTAAAACACCCTGGTATTGAAACAGTAAAGCAAATCGACATAGACGAAGTAGTGACACAAATGTCATTGAAATACTTCCCTGAATTATGTGAGTCAAATAACGACCCTCGTGCAACGGTAATGTTTGATGATGGCATCAAGTACATGCGCGAAGCGGCACCAGAATCAATTGATGTGATCATTGTTGATGGCACAGATCCAGTAGGCCCTGGTGAAGGCTTGTTTAACCACGCTTTCTATACAAGCTGTCTAAATGCACTGCGCCCAGGCGGCATCATGATCCAGCAAAGTGAATCTCCACTGATGCATATGCCGCTACTTTTAGAAATGCGCGATGCAATGAAAGACGTCGGCTTTGCTGATTTACAAACTCTGCCTTTCCCACAGCCAATCTATCCAAGCGGTTTATGGTCGGCAACTATGGCTCGTAAAGGTGAACAGTTCGCTGGTTTCCGTGAGAAAGATGCAGAATCAGCACCTTTCGATACTGAATATTACAATGTCGGTATTCATCATGGCGCATTGGCAACGCCTAACTTTATGAAGCGAGCGTTTGATAAGTAATATCTCTTATTGAATCAATAAAAAAGCCCGATTTGCATCGGGCTTTTTTATTTGTTTTGCTAATTCAAAATTATACCAATCCGCTTAACTAAGTGGTCTATTTTGAGGCAAGAAAACCTTGTGGTAGCAAGGCAAATATTTCGTTATTTAGTTGTTCTAAATGAGAAATCTTTAACGCAGCTATCATCAGGTTTAATCCCTCAAAATGATTAAGTGTTATTACGGATTGGTATTACAGCACTAAGTGCTCATCAAGAAACGCTAATACACGCTTGTAGTAATCGGCTCTATGCTCCGGCTTATAAAAACCATGTCCTTCATTTTCTAATAACATGTATTCATAAGGATGCTTCGCTTTCTTTAAAGCATCAACCAAAGATTCAGCCTGTTCAATCGGTGCTCGCTCGTCATCACCACCATGTACAATAAGCACTGGCGCTTTTAGTTTGTCGATATTATAAGAAGGCGAATAAGCTTTAAGCTTTGCTTCATCTGTACCCAATACTTGTGTTAAGTACCTTTGACCGGAGTTGCGCTCTGCTACATCACCTTCTTCAAACATCAATGGCAGATCATAAACACCTACAACACCAATCGCGCACTTAAACATATCTGGCTCAATAATCGAACTTTGTAGTGCTGAGTAGCCACCAAAACTGGCGCCCATGATGCACATATTTTTAGGATCTGCGTAGCCTTGTTCGATCACATACTTAGTCGCATCTATGATGTCATGCTGAATTGCTGATCCCCACTTTTGGTGACCTGCATGTTCAAATGCACGACCATATCCACCTGAACCTCTGAAGTTCACTTTTAAAACGGCGATGCCACGATTGGCAAGCAACTGTGCATCTGAGTCAAAGCCCCACCAATCTCTCGGACCATGTGGACCACCATGAGGCATTACTACTAGTGGTAGATTTTTAGCTTCTTTATTGAAAGGCAAAGTAAGATAACCATGAATTTCAAGGCCGTCTCTCGCTTTAAATGAAACAGGCTTAGTTTCTGCCATCAAACGATAATCTATACCTTCCTTTGTGTTAAACAGAAACTGTAACTTATTCTTATCAGCATGAAACAAATAATACGTGCCTGGATTAATATCACTGTGCGCATACACTATCGACTTGTTCGCATCTAATGTAGAACTAACTAGCTGAATTTGCTCACCAGGCAAAGACTGTATTAAATCTTTCAAGCGTTGAGTCATTTTTGCCGTATTATCAACAAAAGCATAAGTGGGGTAGCCTGGCTCCAGCTCTACAGCAAAAAGCTCATGATTGACATTATCAACCCATAACTTTTTAGGTGAAACTTCTTGGTCTTGAAGTAATTTTTTTACCTTGCCAGACCCTAGGTTTAATTCAAAAACCCCCTCTGCTTCCCCCGATTCAGACGCTGTGATGTAGATCTTTTTGCCACTACCATCAAATGCATGCAGATTAATGTCTGTAAGATTTGCATTGAGTTTAAACTCTCTCCAGTCATCTTTATCGTTATCTCTAATGTGGATGGTTTGATTTATATAATCATCTGTCGACAACGACACTCTCACATGTCCTTGATTGTCAGTTAAAAAAGCTGCCATTCTTGAAGGAGAGCGTGTGATTCTTTTTCGCACACCCGTTTTTACGTTCACTCGGTATACGATAGTTGTTGGCTCTTTACTTGCATTCCATGGAATAGTGTAAACCAACATATGTTTATCATCATGTATCAACGGGTCTAATATGTAAGAAGTGCCATATACTGCTGACGCTCTTTTTAAAAGAGAGCCAGTTTCCATTGCTCCTTGATAACCGACCAAGTATTTATCACTAGAGCCATCAGCATCAACACCAAAAAGTTCGCCATGATAAACAGGATGATCAGTCCAGCCTTTAACATAAAGCTTTTGCATTACCAAACGCTCACTATTAACCCACTGATAAGAACCTACTTCTGAATTACCTGAGAACCTGACAACATTCTCGATTTTATTTTCTTCTAGGTTTAGTACAAATAGTCTCTTACGGCCTTCTACTTCAGAGGTAAAGCTGAGATACTTTCCAGTTGGTGAAATTTTGACTCGTGAGTATTTTTCACCAGAACTAAACGCTTCAATTGGTATTTGCTTCGCAGCTATTGTTTGTCCAAATAGCAACGACAATACTAAAATCCCATATGTTATTATTTTCATTTTATGTCCATTCTGATTAAAAATTCGGCTTAACACTAAAGTTCTTGTATTGAATTTGTAAACAAAGATATCATTCTTAATTTTATAAGCATAGAAAAAAGCCCGATTAACTCGGGCCTTTTTATGTGTTTTACTAATTCGAAATTAAAGCACTAAGTGCTCATCAAGAAACGCTAATACACGCTTGTAGTAATCGGCTCTATGCTCCGGCTTATAAAAACCATGTCCTTCATTTTCTAATAACATGTATTCATAAGGATGCTTCGCTTTCTTTAAAGCATCAACCAAAGATTCAGCTTGTTCAATCGGTGCTCGCTCGTCATCACCACCATGTACAATAAGCACTGGTGCTTTTAATTTGTCGATATTATAAGAAGGCGAATAAGCTTTAAGCTTTGCTTCATCTGTACCCAATACTTGTGTTAAGTACCTTTGACCAGTACTACGTGCTGCCACGTCACCTTCTTCAAACATCAATGGCAGGTCATAAACACCTACAACACCAATCGCGCACTTAAACATGTCTGGCTCAATAATCGAACTTTGTAGTGCTGAGTAGCCACCAAAACTGGCGCCCATGATGCACATATTTTTAGGATCAGCGTAGCCTTGTTCAATCACATGCTTAGTCGCATCTATGATGTCATGCTGAATTGCTGACCCCCACTTTTGGTGACCTGCATGTTCAAATGCACGACCATATCCACCTGAACCTCTGAAGTTCACTTTTAAAACGGCGATGCCACGATTGGCAAGCAACTGTGCATCTGAGTCAAAGCCCCACCAATCTCTCGGACCATGTGGACCACCATGAGGCATTACTACTAGTGGTAGATTTTTAGCTTCTTTATTGAAAGGCAAAGTAAGATAACCATGAATTTCAAGGCCGTCTCTCGCTTTAAATGAAACAGGCTTAGTTTCTGCCATCAAACGATGGTCAATACCTTCCTTTGTATTAAATAAAAACTGTAACTGATTTTTATCAGCATGATACAAATAGTAAGTACCCGGATTAATATCACTACGAGCAAGAACAATAGACTTAGTCGCATCAACCGTTGTACTGACCAGATGAATTTGTTCGCCTGGCAAAGACTGTATTAAGTCTTTTAAACGTTGAGTCATTTTTGCAGTATTATCAACAAAGGCATAAGTTGGGTAACCTGGCTCTAGCTCTACAGCAAAAAGCTCATGATTAACATTATCAACCCATAACTTTTTAGGTGAAACTTCTTTGTCTTGAAGTAATTTTTTTACCTTGCCAGATCCTAGGTTTAATTCAAAAACGCCCTCTGCTTCTCCCGATTCAGACGCTGTGATGTAGATCTTTTTACCACTACCATCAAATGCATGCAGACTAATATCAGTAAGATTTGCATTGAGCTTAAACTCTCTCCAATCATCTTTATCGTTATCTCTAATGTGGATGGTTTGGTTTATATAATCATCTGTCGACAACGACACTCTCACATGTCCTTGATTGTCAGTTAGGAAGGCGGCCATCCTTGAAGGAGAGCGGGTAATTCTTTTTCTCACACCCGTTTTCACGTTAACTCGGTATACGACAGTTGTTGGCTCCTTGCTGGCACTCCACGGAATCGTATACACCAACATATGTTTTTCATCATTAACTAATGGGTCTAAAATGTATGAAGTACCGTATAAAGGTGTCGCTTTTTTCAAACGAGAGCCTGTTTGCATCTCGCCTTGATAACCAACCAAGTATTTACCACTCGAGCCATCAGCATCAATGCCAAAAATCTCGCCATAATATAATGGATGATCAGTCCAACCTTTTAGATATAACTTCTGGAGCGCTAAACGCTCATCATTAACCCATTCATAGTAGCCGACTTCAGAGTTGCCACTAAACCTGACCACGTTAACGATTTTATTAGTTGCCAACTCTAAAACAACAAGGCTATCTCGGCCTTCTGCATCAGAGGTAAAGCTTAAGTACTTTCCAGTTGGTGAGAGCCTAACTTGGGAGTACTTTGATCCAGCACTAAACGCCTCTATTGGTATTTGCTTTGCGGCGATTGTCTGCCCAAATAACAATAATAATATCAATGCCCCGTAAATTACTTTTTTCATTTGATATTCATTCCTTTTAAAAATATCAGTTTACCATTAAAGTTTTTGTCTTCAAATTGTAAACAAATTTGTCATTATTAATTTCATTTTTTCGAAGTTAATCACCCAGTTTATTCTTAACCATCAGCAAACTTCATTTAGGCTAAGCCTAAAAAGCACTCATGGTTAATACCAACGCTCAATCACTTTGAGGGATTAAAACTCAAATTTAGTGGTGTTAGAAGAGATTAAATAGCTTTGTGGATTATTAGATTTTGGACTGACTAGCCATTAAGGTAAGTACTCTATGCTGAGCGACAACAAAGTCATCATTCAAAAGGCCCTAGTGAAATATAGGGCCTTCACATACAGGTGAATAACTAAGATTGTGCCAATGTATCGTTTATATATTGATTCACTTGCTCTTCTAACACAAACAGTGGCACTGAACCGTGGCGTAAAATCTGGTGATGGAATTCTCGAATATCAAACTTATCACCTAAACGTGTTTCAGCTTCTTTGCGCAGACGCTTAATCGTCAACTCACCAATTTTGTAAGACAATGCCTGCCCTGGCCATGAAATGTAGCGATCGGTTTCGGTTTTTACGTTATGTAACGATAAAGCCGTGTTATCTTGCATAAACTTCATTGCTCTATCTCGGCTCCAACCAAACATATGCATACCGGTATCAACCACTAAGCGCGCTGCACGCCACATTTCGTAAGTTAAACGACCAAAGTTGCTGTATGGGTCTTGGTAAAAGCCCGCTTCTAGACCTAAATATTCAGAATATAAGCCCCAACCTTCACCAAATGCTGAGATATAGGCATTACGGCGGTAACTTGGTAAGTAGTCTAGCTCTGCGTTTAAAGCGATTTGTAAGTGATGGCCTGGTACTGCTTCATGCAGTGTTAACGCTTCTAAAACATATAGTGGGCGCTTATCAAGTGCATAGGTATTTACCCAATAAAAGCCTGCTTCATCGTCTTTACGTGCACCTGAATAACGGCCCGTTGTGTATTTAGGCGCAATGCTCGCTGGTACTGGGGCAACACCGTATGGACGACGTGGCAATGTGTGGAACAACTTAGGCAGTTGTGCATCCATTTTTTTAGCAATGAAAGAGGCTTCTTTTAACAGCTGTTCTGGCGTTGTGGCGTAAAATTGCGGATCGGTACGTAAGAAGTGCACAAACTCAGCGAAGCTACCTTCAAAGCCTACTTGCTTGATAATTTGCTCCATTTCCGCACGGATTCTGGCGACCTCTTGCAAACCTAGCTCATGGATTGCCTCTGGGGTCATATCCGTAGTGGTGTAATGCTTAGCGCGATTAGCATAGAAGGCTTTGCCATTCGGTGTACTGCTAATACCAATCTCTTCACGCGCTGCTGGACGATACTCCGTTGTGAAGAATGTGAAGTAGTTCTGGTACGCAGGAATAACCAACTCTGACAAGACTTGTTTCGCCTGTGCCTGCAAAGCCTGCCATTCAGCATTATTTAATTTCGCAGTATTTGCTTTAAATGGTGCAAAAAACTCAGATTCTTCGATATTTTCTGGAATATAAGCAGAAATCGACTCTTCATAGCCAACAAGCACTTCCTGTGGCTGAGTTAAGCCCACTTTTATCCCTTCTTTCATCCAAGCAATATTTTGCTGAAAAAATCGAGGGACTTGTGAAAGACGTTTTAGATATAACTCAAAGCCAGCCTTCTTACTGAAGTCATGCCCTCGAACCATAAATGAGAGACTTGAATGAAAGCCATACTCAGAAGTCAACGGCATGTAATGTGCGTTAAACTGGTATTCGTCGACCTTATTCTGCACCTGTGCACGAATAATGGTGTGGTTAATTTGGTTTTCACTACTTAATCGCGACACATCAATGCGGTCTAACTGCGCTAAAAAGTTGACTCGTTGTTTATTTTGCTCTGCCAACGCGGTCGCCGATAAGTTTGGCAATAAATACTCCGCATTTAAATCTTGGCGAGAATAAGGGCTAATTTCGCCGCGATAAGTTTCTATTTGCTGAGTTAGTTGCGTGAACTGAGTGTCTAAAGACTGACTAGTAAGTTGGCAGCCCGATAGCGCTAAAGTGACCGAAAGGACACAGGCACTTAACAAGCGAGTTGGTCGAACATTTTTCACTTTTTTTACCCTGTAACTGATTTATCACTACCTTATAGACTCTAAAAGCACTGATGCAATAAATTGCGACCAGCTTAAACAAACAGCAAGCTCGGTCCTCTCTTTGCTCCCAAGTTGGAAACTCATACTTTTTGCTCGCATTTCAATCAAAAGATCCCTCTTATCTTTATATTTGCTGCTTTGACGCATTTTTTCCTTTGCAAAAAACCAGAAAAAAAGTAGTCTGGGACAGTTGTGATGGATCACAGTGTTTCATAGGGAGGTTGCTAATATTTTGTTTGATTTAGTATGCGGTAGTAACATCATGTTTCATGATCCAATGGTAGTAGCTCAAGAGAAAATGACTAAGGTCTGCGTGTTCTTAGAGCAGCATCATTTACCTCCAACTCCGCTCAATTACCAAGTCGCTTACACTTACATTAGCAAGTCTCATAACGAACTCAATCAAACCTTAGACTATGCCATCAGGCAGGGTCACAACATTGATAGCATCTTTATCGAACAACTATACTTTGAACATCTGAACCGCAACCATGACATGGAAGCAAACATGCTGAAAAACGTCGATAGTGTGGTAACAAACCTTGCTAATTCAGCACAACAATCTCAGCGTAGTATTACCAATTTTGCAGAGCAAGTAAGCGTTTGCGTCAACAGTTTAGATGAACATAATATCGCAAAGACCAAACATGCATTGAGTCAGTTGGCCAAGCATACTGATGTTATTCTTCAGCAGCATAAAAAGTTCAAAGAAACACTTCAGAAAACCCGCTTAATGCATCGTGAGGCTAGACAGCAACTCACTAAGCTTCGTAAAGAACAACTGATTGATGTGCAAACGGGTTTGTATAAACGTCATTACTTAAATCAACAAGCGCAACTGTGGATCACACAAGATAAACCTCTGTGTGCTATCTCCATTCAGATCAATAACCTGCATGAGTTTTCTGAAGACTTTGGTGACCTAGTTAGTGAAGTCGTGTTAAACCGTGTGGCGAAAAAGATCCAAAAGTATGTGTTTGAAAGTGGTTTACCAGGTCGCACTGCAAAAGATGAGTTCGTAGTGTTGATGTCGGACATTGAACCGGAAACCGCGAATATCATCGCTGAAAAGATCCGCGTCGGTGTAGAAAAGCTTAAGTTTGTCAGCTCAAAAAGTGAAAAAAACCTACCAAAAGTAGACTTATCTTTCGGCATTGCCAAACGCAACGACGAAGAGAACTTCAATGCCCTAGCGCGTAAGGCAACACATGCAGCACATAAGGCACATTCTCTTCAACAATCCACCTTTATTGCCCTGTAACAAACAAAGCCTAAATTTACAGAAACAAGCGCAAATTCATCTGTTATAAATTGCACCTCTTAGCCGCAATCAAGTACACTATGGCTTGAAATTCAATGCCAAACAATTAGAGAAGCAAAGATGAAAGAGTCGCAACACAATACCACTGATTTTGGTTATAAAACCGTTGACCGCGAAGCAAAAGCCTCTATGGTTGCCGATGTATTCCACTCCGTTGCGGCCAAATATGACATCATGAACGATCTTATGTCGTTTGGTATTCACCGCCTTTGGAAACGCCAAGCCATTGCCAGTGCAGGTGTTCGTAAAGGCCATCGTGTTTTAGACCTAGCAGGCGGTACCGGTGACTTAACGGCAAAATTCAGCCAGTTGGTTGGTGACACAGGTCAAGTTATCTTAGGTGACATTAACGACTCTATGCTTAAAGTGGGCCGTGACAAACTGCGTGATTTAGGCTTAGTGAGCAACATTGAATATGTGCAAATGAATGCCGAGGCGCTGCCATTCCCTGATAACAGTGTTGATGTGATCACCATTGCATTTGGTTTACGTAACGTTACAGATAAAGACGCCGCGCTTCGCTCTATGTACCGCATTCTTAAGCCGGGTGGTCGTTTACTGGTATTAGAATTTTCTAAAACAGATAACGAAGCACTTTCAAAGCTATATGATTTCTATTCTTTCAATATTTTGCCAAACATGGGCAAATTGGTTGCCAATGACAGCGAATCTTACCGCTACCTTGCGGAATCTATTCGTATGCACCCAGATCAAGAAACACTTAAAGGCATGATGGAAAACGCGGGCTTCGAACAAGCAACGTATCAAAATATGACAGGTGGCATCGTCGCATTGCACCGAGGCTTTAAGTACTAGGATCGACTATGCTGACGACGCTTGCCTGCGCAGCCATTGAAAATGCGCTTAATCTGCTTTTAGACAAAGAGCCCAGCTTAAAACTAGCGCTTGATCAGGTTAAGCATCAAACCTTGGCCGTCGAGATTAGGGACTGGCATATGACCTATGCGCTCACTTTCACTGGTAGACAGTTTATGCTGTTCAACAACTACCAAGAGCAAGCTGAGTGTAAGATCAGTGCACACTTAGAGACCTTACCTGAGCTCAAAGATCCCAGTGTCATGACACAACTTATTCGTCAGGACAAACTGGATTTAGAAGGTGACTTGCACTTAGCACAGGCATATAGCGGTGCTTTTGCCAAGTTAGACATTGATTGGGCTGAACATCTATCCGCTTACATCGGAGATGCCCCAGCACAACTCATCGTCGAAAAAGGCCAACAAACCAAAGCGTGTTTAAGTCACAGTGCCACAACCTTTGCAGGCACTTTCACGCAACTTATGCAAGATGAGCTGAAAGTTGCGATTCACCCATTAGAATTGCAACAGTTTAAACAACATACACGCGCTATAAAACAACATGCTGCGCAACTCGAACAACGTATTGAACAACTTTTAAATCGCTAAGGGAGCTATTTTGTCTGCATCGCGTTTGTATCATATTACAAAAACCCTTCTGCAATACGGCCTTGACGACCTCATACCGAAAGACAAATTCCCTTGGTTTGCAAAAGCCGCCAGAAATAGCTTATTTTGGCTGCAAAATCAGCATAAAGATAAACCTCTGGGGTATCGCCTTCGCCTAGCCCTACAGTCTCTTGGCCCAGTTTGGATCAAGTTTGGGCAAATGCTGTCTACACGTCGTGACTTGCTACCTGATGATATCGCTCGCGAACTAGCCCTACTGCAAGACAAAGTAGAGCCGTTTGAAGGCCACAAGGCACAAGAACTCATTGAGCAAGCGTTAGAGATTAATAGCATCGATGAGCTTTTTGCTAATTTTGAGCAAATCCCGTTGGCGTCTGCGTCAATTGCCCAAGTACACACTGCAACCCTAGAACTTGAGTCAGGTACTCAGGATGTCGTCATAAAAGTCATTCGCCCTGATATCGAAAAACAAATTCATGCCGACTTATCTTTAATGGGGCAAGTTGCCAAAGTCATCGTCAAGTTTATTGGTGAATCACGCCGTCTTCGTCCCGTTGAAGTAGTGAAAGAGTATCGTAAAACTTTATTAGATGAACTCGACCTGCAACGTGAAGGGGCAAATGCCCTGCAACTAAGACGCAACTTCTTAGACTCTGACGCACTATATATTCCTGAGGTATTCAGCGATTACTCACGCAAAAATGTACTGGTAATGGAACGCATATACGGCATTCCTGTATCAGATATTGACGCCCTTGAAGCTCAAAATACCAATTTAAAATTACTCGCTGAACGTGGCGTTGAAGTCTTTTTCACCCAAGTATTCAGAGACAGCTTTTTCCATGCCGATATGCACCCTGGTAATATCTTTGTCTCTCGTGAACATCCTGAAAACCCAAAATATATTGGCATCGACTGCGGCATCGTCGGCACCCTAAATAAAGAAGATAAGCGCTATTTAGCAGAAAACTTTATTGCCTTCTTTAACCGCGACTATCGCCAAGTTGCGCAGTTACATGTTGATTCGGGCTGGGTGCCCGCCGATACTTGCGTTGAGGAGTTTGAGTTTGCCATTCGTACGGTGTGCGAGCCCATTTTCAATAAACCGCTTGCTGAGATTTCATTTGGCCATGTGTTGGTTAATCTGTTTAACACGGCACGCCGCTTTAACATGGAAGTACAGCCCCAATTGGTATTGTTACAAAAAACCTTATTGTATGTTGAAGGGTTAGGTCGACAACTCTATCCACAGCTCGATCTTTGGCAAACGGCGAAACCTTTCTTAGAAAATTGGGTCAAAGATCAAGTGGGCCCTGTCTCAGTATTGAAACAAATGTATGCTAACTTGCCATTTTGGGCAGAAAAGATGCCTGAACTACCAGATTTAATCTATCAAAATCTGAAACAAAAAAAGCAGCATACCGTACAGCCTGTTGTAAGCTCTCAAAAGCCTATTTTATTGGGAATGCTGGCTTCTAGCTTGTTAATTGTGTCTGGTCTCAGCTTTTTAGCAGCGCAGACAACCTTGAGCACCATTAGCTTAATTGCATCAATCGGCGCGTTTCTAGCGGCGTGGCGTAAAACAGGGTGATATTTTGCTCACTGAGCGTATAATCAACTTTTATTTAATCTTTCATACGGAGTCATTATGGGTGTAGGTGGAATTAGTATTTGGCAACTTCTGATTGTTTTAGCGATCATTGTGCTTTTGTTTGGTACTAAAAAACTACGCGGCATTGGTGGCGATTTAGGTAATGCAGTAAAAGGCTTTAAAAAAGCCGTTTCTGATGAAGACCAAAACAGCAAGCCTGAGCAACTTAAAGACAACAGCCAACAGCAAACCCAAGCAGCTGAAGAAAAGCAAAAAGATAAGGTTTAACCCTTATGGGTATGTGGGAATTAGTGGTCGTCTTAATCGTCGGCCTCGTTGTGTTGGGCCCTGAACGCCTGCCCGTCGCAATTAGAACTGTCAGCCGCTGGATTAAAACCATTAAATCAGTGGCTAATTCTGTTAAAGCTGAAGTCAATGAAGAGCTGCGAATTCATGAGTTGCACAATAACCTTAAAAAGGCTGAGCAACAAAATATGGAAGATTTAGCACCAGCACTAAAAGAGTCAGTTGAAGAGCTTAAAAAGGCCGCAGAGTCAGTGCAACACAGCTATAAACAACCCGTTCAACACACCCCCGTTGAACAGAAAAACGATAATCAGAAATAACGAGCACCCACTATGTCCGAATCGCTTCAAAGCGGGTTTATTGGCCATTTAATTGAGTTGCGTAATCGCTTAATGAAAGCGTTACTCAGTATTTTATTGATATTTATTGCCTTAGTTTACTTTGCTAACGACATATATGCTTTTGTCGCTGATCCGCTTGTACAGAGCCTGCCTGAAAACAGCACCATGATTGCAACTGATGTGACGGCCCCTTTCTTCGCGCCGTTTAAGTTAACCTTGTTTATATCCTTGTTTGCTGCCATCCCTTTCATTTTGCATCAGGTGTGGAGTTTTATCGCTCCCGGTCTTTACCAACATGAAAAGCGCATGCTGATCCCCATTTTAGTGTCGAGTATCGTGCTATTTTACTCAGGAATTGCTTTTTGTTATTTCGTTGTCATGCCAATCATCCTGGGGTTCTTTACAAGTGTCGGCCCTGAGATGATGACGCTTTCTCCTGATATCAGTAGCTACTTAAGCTTTATCTTAAAGTTATTTTTTGCCTTTGGTGTTGCATTTGAGATCCCTGTAGCCATCATGTTGTTATGCTGGAGTGGTGCAACAACAACACAAAGCTTGCGAGAAAAGCGTCCTTATATTGCTGTCGGTGCTTTTGTTGTTGCGATGTTTTTAACACCGCCAGATGTTCTATCGCAAACTTTACTCGCATTACCTATGCTATTGTTATTTGAGTTAGGTCTTATATTAGCGGCTTTTTATACAAAAAAAACAACTGAACAACAGGAAGAAGAGCTATGAAAAAAATACTAATGACAACGATTTTGTTACTCTCTGCGTCTGGTTATGCCTCTCAGATTAATGTGCAAGCCCTAGAGGCGTGCAGCCTAGTAGAAAACGATTTAAAGCGCTTAATGTGTTATGACAAAGTCATCGCCGGCAAGAAAATTTCTCAGCCAGTAACGAAAGCCAAAGAGAATACTCCAGCCAAAGCACCAAAAGTGGTTGAAAAACCTCAGGACAAAGCCAATGAATTTGGGCTAGAGAAAAGCAAACAAGCCGCGGCTAAAAAGCTAGATGAGATCCGCTCTACGGTTGTAAAAATAACAAAGAACCCGAGAGGACAACGTACTTTCACTTTGAGCAATGACCAAATATGGAAGCAAAAGGGTTCAGACCGATTTACGGCTAAAGAGGGCGATGAAGTCATTATCATCCGTGGTGTTTTTGATTCTTTCAGAATGAAAAAAGCAAATACCAACCGCCTCATACAAGTTAAACGTATTCAGTAATGCATAATCGTTTCATCGATGCAGGTATCAATTTAACCAGCAGTCAGTTCGATAAAGACAGAGCCCATATGCTTGTACGTGCTGGTGAGGCCGGCATAGACAATATGTTGTTAATTGGTTGCTGTCTTCAATCTAGTCATGAAAGCTTGTCGCTTGCCAAACAGCATGGTTTTGTGAGTACGGCGGGGATCCACCCTCATGATGCGAAAGATGCACCCGCAGATTTTGTGGCGCAGATCCGCGCCTTGGCCGAACATCATGAAGTGGTTGCAATTGGAGAGTGCGGTCTTGATTTTAATCGTGACTTTTCTCCTCGCGATAGCCAAAATGCAGTTTTAGAGCAACATCTACTGCTCGCTCAGCACCTTGATATGCCTGTATATCTTCATGAAAGAGATGCCTTTGATAGTATGCGTGCGCAGTTAGAGCGCACTCCAGTCAAAGGCGTGCTGCATTGCTTTACCGGAGAACAACACGCGCTAGAGTACTATTTAAGCTACGGTTTAATGATTGGTATTACTGGTTGGTTATGTGATGAGCGCCGTGGCGAACAATTGCAAAAACTATTGCCTTTAATCCCAGATGACAGACTTTTACTCGAGACCGATGCGCCTTACCTGCTACCTCGTAGCTTAAAGCCCAAGCCAAAATCTCGTCGAAACGAACCTGCTTTTTTGCAAGAAATTGCAAAAGTCGCTGCTGAACTGAGAGGGCAAACAATCGAGCATATTTCAGAGATCACACGCAATAACTTTCAGCGTTTATTTTTGTCTGATAGGGACAAGTAATATGCGTATCTTGCTGTCATTTTTATTATTCTTCAGCTCATTTTTTAGCTCGGCATTAGAGGTAGGCAATGACTTTCGCTATCAAAAACAATTGCCATACGCTTATACGTTAGACGACAGCAAAAACCTAAAACAGCTGATAGAAAAAAACGTTAACTGGACAGATGAAGCAACAGAGCCACTTAATTTAGGCAAAACCACTCAGCCACTTTGGCTTAAAGTTTCTCTAAAGAATCTCTCTGTCAGTGATATCGACTTATTATTAAGTGTTGATAATATCTTACTCGATAAAGTCACTGCCTATATTGCCACGCAAGACAACTCAATTATCACGCTCGCTTTAGGCGATGCACTGCCGCTTGTAAAAAGGCCGATAAAGCATGAGGCACAGCTAGTACCCATCAAACTTCTAGCGCAACAACATGCTATTTTATATCTCAATATTGAACACTCGGGTGCCATCAATGTACCTTTGAGTCTGTGGCACCCTATTGAATATATAAAGTACAAAAGCAAATTCAATCTGATTTACGGTATTTTTGCCGGCTTTATTATCGCCCTAGCACTGATGCATTTGGCGCTGTTCTCATTTACCAAAAAGCCTTACTTTCTTTATGCGACAGCATTTGTGAGTTTACTTTGGTTACTCAACATTCACCTCTATGGCTTTAGCTATCGCTATTTGTATGGCAATTGGCAGTGGCTACAACAATACGCACAGCCTTTGCTGATCTTACTGTCGAGTAGCGCCTTAATTCCTTTATTGAAACCTTACATAAAGGTAGCAAAGCTCGAAGTATTTCTTTCGTCACCTAAGCGCTATACATATACTGTGATTGCAATACTCACACTTGCTCTGGGTCTATTGCCAATTGATGTTGCCTTGGCATCAAGTTATACCCTCAGCTTTGTGGTGATTACAGCACTTATGCTGGTATTTATTAGCCAATGGGTGATTTACAAACAGCATGCTCCTTGTTTTATTGCCATGTTTGCTTTCATGCTTTTTGCATTAGTGCATCAAGTCAGTTTTGAATTAGGCTTTCTTTCAGGGCCGCAACTGAGCACTCCTGTCAGTTATTTTTGCTACTTCATTGTGAGCTTAATTCTTAGTTTTGCCCTGGTAAGACAGTTTATTTCTGAACGAGACCTTGAGGTCGAAGCCCAACAAGCTAAATTGGCCCATAGCCAAGCCCAAGATGTTCTGCTTAATGAGAAACTTAAACTACAAGAACAAACACAAGCTGACTTAGAAGCACTCGTTGATGAACGCACCTTCGAATTACAGGTCACTTTGCGAGAGCTTGAAGATAAAAACCGTGAGCTTGAACAGATCAACATCGAAGATCCACTCACTAAAATTAAAAATCGTCGTTATTTCGATAAACGCCTCCAAATGGAAGTAAGACGCTCAAGGCGAGAACAAAGTACATTAAGCGTCGTGATGTTAGACATAGATCACTTTAAGAATATTAACGATACCTATGGCCATTTAAGTGGCGATAAAGCCATTTGTGCCGTTGCAGATATCATCAAATCACACTTACAGCGCCCTTCTGATGAAGTATTCCGCTATGGCGGCGAAGAGTTTGTGATGCTACTACCAAACACTGAACTGGAGGGCGCGCAACAAATTGCAGAGCAGATCCGCAGTACCGTTGAGGAATTCCAATTGAAACTCGACAAAGTAATCGTCAATTTGACGCTCAGCTCAGGCGTTTATAGTGCCGTTGCTATCGACCCTAAATCACCACATCTTTATACCGATCTTGCTGACAAAGCCCTCTATGAAGCTAAAAAGCAAGGCCGTAACCAAGTTAGAATCTATCAGCCTTAGGAGAATAGAATGGCTCAATCAGGATTAGATTTATTTCCTTATACTCGTATGCGTCGCATGCGTCGTGATGACTTCTCTCGTCGCCTGATGAGTGAAAATCAATTAACCGTGAATGACCTGATTTATCCAGTTTTTGTACTTGAAGGGAAAAACCGTCGTGAGGCCATTGAATCTATGCCTGGCATTGAACGGTTATCTATCGACTTGCTCGTAGAAGAAGCAAAAGAGTTGGTAGAGCTAGGTGTACCTGCAATCGCTATCTTCCCAGTAACACCTGCTGATAAGAAATCACTTCATGCGGAAGAAGCCTATAGCCCTGAAGGGTTAGCACAGCGAACAGTACGCGCCTTAAAAGCGGAGTGTCCAAGCCTTGGCGTGATCACCGATGTGGCACTTGACCCATTCACGACACATGGTCAAGACGGTATCATTGATGAAACGGGCTATGTGATGAACGACATCACCACAGAGATCTTAGTAAAACAAGCACTGTCACATGCTGAAGCGGGTGCCGATGTGGTTGCACCTTCGGATATGATGGATGGCCGCATCGGTGCCATTCGTGAAGCGCTAGAAGCTGAAGGTCACATCCATACACGCATCATGGCGTATTCAGCAAAGTACGCGTCAAGCTACTATGGTCCGTTCCGTGATGCAGTCGGCTCTGCAGGTAACTTAAAAGGCGCTGATAAAAAGAACTACCAAATGGATCCAGCTAATTCAGACGAAGCCATTCGTGAAGTTGCACTAGACCTGCAAGAAGGTGCCGACATGGTGATGGTTAAACCAGGTATGCCTTACTTAGATGTGGTACGTCGCGTAAAAGACGAGTTTGGTGTACCAACTTTCGCTTATCAGGTAAGTGGTGAATACGCCATGCATAAAGCAGCGATTGATAACGGCTGGCTTGCTGAAAAACCATGCATTATGGAATCGTTACTGGCCTTTAAGCGTGCCGGTGCTGATGGCATTCTGACTTACTTCGCTAAGCAAGCAGCTATCTGGTTAAAAGAGCAATAAAAACCACAATTAATAAAGAGTGAAAGCATAGAGTTTTCGCTCTTTATTTTCCTCAAAGATTAACATTTTGTCATTTTTATGTAACATACCCCGCGTAGGCTAATGTCCCCATTTAGCTAATAATCAAAATATACACGGGAACAAAATGATTAAAACAAGCTTAAAACCCCTTGCTCTATTAGTGGCTGCCGCAACAGCTCCTGCGCAAGCAAATCTTATTATCTCTGAATATGTAGAAGGCAGTTCAAGCAATAAAGCTGTAGAGTTATACAACACTTCTGGTGCTGAACTCTCACTAGATGGCTACAGCATCTCTCTTTATTCAAATGGTAACGGTGATCTAGCGTCACCTAATAACACCTTAGCTTTAACCGGAACACTCGCAGCAAACGCAACCTACGTTATTGTAAATAGCAGTGCGGTTGATGAATTAAAAGCAAAAGCCAATATAGAATCAACCATTACTTTTTTCAACGGTGATGATGCATTAGTACTTACTAAAGACGATTCAATTATTGATAGTTTTGGTCAGTTGGGTGTTGATCCTGGTTCAGCATGGGATGAGGGCGGTGTAACCACAGCCAACAAAACCCTGCGCCGTAAAGCAAGCATCACTTCAGGCCGCACTGATGCAACATCTGCTTTCAACCCAAGTGAACAGTGGGAGCAATTCGACCAAAATGACTTCTCTGGTATAGGTGCCCATGGCGCTACAGATGGCGGCGACGGTGGTGATACGCCTGAGCCTATTAAGCCGCTTGTATGTAACGACGCATATACTACGATTAATGCGATCCAAGGTGATGCTGACGAAAGCCCACTTAAAGACCAAGTGGTTATCATTGAAGCGGTCGTAACAGCTGACTTACAAACTGACGACCAATTAAAAGGCTTCTTTGTTCAATCATTAGCAAAAGATGTTGATACAGATGCAAAGACCTCTGAAGGTATTTTTGTTTACTACTCAGAGTTAGGTGTAAAAGTTGGTGACATTGTGCGCTTAGAAGGTACTGTGCAAGAGTATTACAGTGCGACGCAGATTGGCAATGTCACTCGTGCAGAGAGCTGTGGTACAGCTGATATTTCTGCAGCAGCACTTACTCTGCCTGTAGCCGCTTTAGATGATTTAGAAACCTTTGAAGGCATGCTAGTTAGTATTGACCAACAGCTGTACGTAAATAACACATACGGTTTAGGCCGCTATGGTGAAGTTGCGCTTGGTACAGAGCGTCTTTATCAAGGTACGCAAGTTGCTCTTCCTGGTGATGCAGCTAATGCAGTAGAAGCACAAAATAAGTTAAAAGAAATTCTTCTAGATGATGGCTCTACAAAGCAAAATCTTGATCCTAAATACCCTCAAAATGGTTTAAGTGCTTACAACAGCTTACGTTTAGGCGACACTGTAAATAGCGTAACCGGTGTTGTCGGCTACAGCTTCAACAAGTATCGTATTCATCCAACCGTTGATCTTGAGTTTGTAAACAGTAATGAGCGTACTGAAGCTCCTGAGTTAAAAGGTGAAGGTGATTTACGTATCGCCAGCTTTAACGTATTAAACTACTTCAATGGTGATGGTGAAGGCGCTGGCTTCCCTACCCCTCGTGGTGCAGATAACGAAGAAGAATTACAGCGCCAACAAGCTAAACTTGTTTCTGCTATCACAGCATTAAACGCTGATGTTATCGGTTTAATGGAAGTCGAGAACGATGGGTTTGGTGAACTGAGTGCAATTGATGATCTGGTTGCAGCAATTAATGCAGAATCAGACAGCGACTATGCCTTCGTTAACTTCAATGCAGAAAAGATTGGTACTGACGACATCACAACAGCGATCATTTATCGTAAAGATGTTGTTGAAGAGGCTGGCACGGCAAGCTTTACCACAGAAGCACCATTTGATTATAGCAACCGTCCACCAATTGCACAGAGCTTCAGAAAACTGGATACGAATGAAGAGTTCACAGTTGCAGTCGCTCACTTGAAATCTAAAGGTAGCTGCCGTAGCGCTGAAGGCGATAATGCTGACTTAGGCGATGGTCAAGGCTGTTGGAACGCAATTCGTACTGAAGGCGCGAATAAGTTTGCTGACTGGCTAATGACTTATCCAACAGGCAATGAAGATGCAGATATCATTCTTGTTGGTGACATGAATGCGTATGCGATGGAAGATCCTATTAAAGCATTTGCAGACAAAGGCCTAGCAAATGTAATGAACCACGTTGACGGCGATAACTTCGGATACTCTTATACTTTCTCTGGCCGCCTAGGTAGCCTAGACCATGCTGTTGCATCTGCTAGCCTTCTGAAGAAAGTAACAGACGCAACTGATTGGCACATTAATGCGGATGAGCCAGCGGTATTTGACTATAACACTGAGTATAAGTCTGACACTCAGCTAGCAAGTTACTATGCTGATCATGCATACCGCTCATCAGATCACGACCCGGTTGTTATCGAAATCAAGACTGTTGATGCTCGCCCTGTCATTACTACTGGTCAAACTTTCCAAATCGAAGAAAATGCTGAAATGGATAAGGAAATTGGCACATTAGTATTTACTGATGCCGATGCTGACTTATCACCAGTTACTAAGTTTATGATTGAAGGTACTGAGCTTGTAAAGATCAACGAGCAAGGTAAGTTAATGGTTGCAGGTGAACTAGATTACGAAGCGAATAGCGTAATCACATTCACAGTACAAGCAGAAGACTCAGCGGGTAATGTATCTGACAAGGTTGAGGTGACGCTGAACATCCTTGATATTGATGATACCAGCCCAGTCATTGCTGCTAATCAAACTTTCCAAATCGAAGAAAACGCCGAGATGGACTCAGAGATTGGTATGTTAGAGTTCAGTGATAACACTGCGGTAACTAAGCTGATGATTGAAGGCACTGAGCTTGTGAAGATCGACGAACAAGGTAAATTAATGGTCGCGGGTGAGCTTGATTTCGAAACGAATAGTTCAATCACATTCACAGTACAAGCTGAAGATGCTGCTGGTAACCAATCAGAAGCCGTTGAAGTGACGGTTAATGTCCTTGATATTGATGAAGACGACAGCGGTAGCTTAGCATGGTTAAGCTTACTTGCGACACCGTTCGCTTTCTTACGTCGCCGCCGTAAATAGTCTGTATTAACAACATAAAAAAATGCGCCTTAGGGCGCATTTTTTATAAAAACTATAAAGCAAGTAAACGCTCTGCTTTTGACAAATCAGCCTCACTGACCTGCCAAGCGTAAAAACGGACCACACGATTATCTCGAGTTCTTACCGTCAGCACATCTCCAAATAAGCTTGTGTGAGATGAAATTGCTTCAATAGACTCTTGATGAATATATCTCACTGTAAAGCCAATACCATAACTGATACCCGCTTTATCAATGTGCACAAACAGCTTATTTTTTTGCTGAAGCGTTGCCACAATAACACTAGATGACACCAAAACTAAACCCAACCACTTAAGTAGTTGAAATGTCACGAGCTCAAAATTGACGAGCACTAAACAGAACAGACCTAATGAGAAGCTAATTAGAAGCAATATTTTATTCGAATTTAAATCCACAGTGTGCACAACACGACTCCATTATACGTATCACAAAGCTGGTACTAAAATAGTTACACTATTTGAAGAATCGGCATAATACTTAGCCAATGTCCCTTTTTCAACTATGTTTTATACGAAAATAGAATGAGATATTGCGGGCATAAAAAAACCGCTTGTAAAACAAGCGGTTTTTAAAATCAG
Source organism: Pseudoalteromonas sp. AWM4_233 (assembly GCF_056158285.1). NCBI lineage: Bacteria > Pseudomonadati > Pseudomonadota > Gammaproteobacteria > Alteromonadales > Pseudoalteromonadaceae > Pseudoalteromonas > Pseudoalteromonas sp. AWM4_233. The sequence continues at coordinate 3,631,535 of NZ_JBSWSZ010000001.1, forward strand.
ATAAAAAGGGCTAATTACTTAGCTGCTTTTTTCTCTTTCTCAGCTGCGATTACAGTGTCAGCAACGTTTTGCGGACATGGTGCGTAGTGAGAGAATTCCATTGAGAACTGACCACGACCAGACGTGATAGTACGTAGGTGACCAATGTATCCGAACATTTCAGATAGAGGTACTTCACCCTTGATACGAACGCCCATTGCGCCAGCTTCTTGGTCTTTGATCATACCACGACGACGGTTAAGGTCACCGATTACGTCACCTACGTTGTCTTCAGGCGTGAATACGTCAACTTTCATGATTGGCTCAAGAAGTTGTGCACCCGCTTTAGGGATAGACTGACGGAAAGCGCCTTTAGCTGCGATTTCGAACGCGATTGCTGATGAGTCAACTGCGTGGAAAGCACCATCGAATAGCTCAACTTCAACGTCTAGTACAGGGAAGCCCGCTAGAACACCTTCTTGCATCATTGATGCAAAGCCTTTCTCAACTGCAGGCCAGAATTCTTTAGGAACGTTACCACCAACAACTGATGAAGAGAATGTGAAGCCTGAACCAACTTCGCCTGGCTTGATGCGGTAATCAATCTTACCGAACTGACCAGAACCACCAGACTGCTTCTTGTGCGTGTAGCTGTCTTCGATTTCTTGCGTGATAGTTTCACGGTAAGCAACCTGAGGCTGACCAACAACTAGCTCAACGCCGTAAGTACGCTTAAGGATGTCTACCTTGATGTCTAGGTGTAATTCACCCATACCTTTAAGGATAGTTTCACCTGAATCTTCGTCAGTCTCAACCTGGAATGACGGATCTTCTGCAACCATCTTACCGATCGCGATACCCATCTTCTCGTTACCACCTTTATCTTTAGGTGCAACAGCGATAGAGATTACTGGATCAGGGAAGATCATCGCTTCTAGTGTACATTCGTGCTTAGGATCACAAAGCGTGTGACCTGTTTGAACGTTCTTCATACCAACAACCGCGATGATGTCACCCGCTTGTGCTTCAGTCAGTTCGTTACGCTCGTCTGCTTGCATCTCAACCATACGGCCGATACGCTCTGTTTTACCAGTTGCAGAGTTAAGTACTGTGTCACCCTTCTTCATGCGACCAGAGTAGATACGGATGAACGTAAGTGCACCGAAACGGTCGTCCATGATTTTGAACGCAAGCGCTTTAAGTGGCTCTTCTGCAGAAACAGTTGCTACTTCACCAGTAGGCTCACCTGTGTCTTTGTCAGTTAGAGGCTGTGGATCAACTTCAGTTGGAGACGGTAGGTAGTCAACAACTGCGTCTAGAACTAGCTGCATACCTTTGTTCTTGAATGCAGAACCACAGAAAGTTGGGAAGAAAGCAAGGTCACGTGTACCTTTACGGATACAAGCTTTGATTTGCTCTAGTGAAGGCTCTTCACCTTCCATGTACGCTTCCATTAGGTCATCGTCTTGCTCAACCGCAGACTCAACTAGCATCTCATGGTATTCTTCAACTTTGTCTACCATATCAGCTGGAACGTCAGTGATTTCGTAGTTTTCAGGAAGGCCTGTCTCGTCCCAGATGTATGCTTTTTTCTCTAGTACGTCTACAACACCAGTGAACTGGTCTTCGATACCGATTGGAAGAGTCATAACTAGTGGGTTAGCACCAAGTACTTTCTCAACCTGACCAACTACGCGGTAGAAGTCAGCACCCATACGGTCTAGTTTGTTTACGAAGATACAACGTGCAACTTCTGATTCGTTCGCATAACGCCAGTTAGTTTCTGACTGTGGCTCAACACCACCAGAACCACAGAATACACCGATACCGCCATCAAGTACTTTAAGTGAACGGTATACTTCAACTGTGAAGTCAACGTGTCCAGGAGTATCGATAACGTTTAAACGGTGGCCTTTCCACTCACAAGTTACAGCTGCTGATTGGATTGTAATACCACGCTCAGCTTCCTGTTCCATGAAGTCAGTAGTTGACTCACCGTCGTGAACCTCACCAGTTTTGTGAATTTTACCAGTAAGCTTTAGGATACGCTCAGTGGTGGTAGTTTTACCCGCATCAACGTGCGCGAAAATACCAATGTTTCTGTATTTCGATAAATCTGCCATTGTTTTACTCTATTTAAAGTAGAAAATTATTCGGCGGGAGTATATCACCTCTTTCGGTGAACATCATCCTAGATATCGTCTAAAATGCAGACAATTTGCTAAAAAGTGATTTTTCTTGAAAAGAAATACGCCTCACTCGATACATTTAAATCGAATGAGGCCGAAAAGCGCTTAAATAAAAGGGTTTCTAAGGCTAGTCGCCATCAATTATGTCACCAATTGAACCTAGCACTGAGCCCTCACCTTGACGACTACCTCCTTGACTTGGTGCATGTTGGATCACTCTGTCGGCCAACCTTGAGAAAGGTAAACTTTGGATCCACACAGTGCCGGTACCCGACAACGTCGCTAGAAATAGTCCTTCACCGCCAAAGAACATACTTTTTAGACCACTGACACGCTCAATATCAAACTCAATGCCTTCACTGAATCCGACCACACAGCCTGTATCTAATTTCAATGTGTCATTATTAAGTTGCTTTTTGATGACCGTACCGCCTGCATGGGCAAAGGCCATACCATCACCTTGCAAGTGCTCAAGAATAAAGCCTTCGCCGCCAAAAAAGCCTGCGCCAAGTTTACGTTGAAATGCGATGTCAACTTTGGTGCCTAAAGCTGCACACAGAAAAGAGTCTTTTTGCAAATAAACAGAACCACCAAGCTCGGCCATATCTAAAGGTATGATGGAACCAGGGAAAGGCGCAGCAAATGCGACACGCTTTTTGCCATGCCCACTATTTGTAAAGTGCGTCATAAACAGCGACTCACCACTGATCATCCGCTTACCCGCACTGAATAGCTTACTCATAAAACCCTGTTCAGGCTCTGAACCATCCCCCATTTTGGCTTCAAACTCAATGCCGCTTTCCATATAGTTCATTGCGCCAGCTTCCGCGATAACGGTTTCTCGCGGGTCTAGTTCGACTTCGACCATCTGCATTGACTCGCCGATTATTTCATAATCAATTTCATGACATCGCATTGTGTAATCCTTCTAGATTGAACATGATAGTGGCTGTTATCTTGCGCCCAAAAACGCCACTTTTAACAGCCTTAAATTGTAAGCAAAGTTAAAAAACAATAAATAATCCTAATATCAACGCCAAGCCAATTAACGGCACGACCACAGTGAGCATGGCTAAAGGCCAATAAGCGTCTTGGTGTTTTTCTCCGCAAATCGCACGTATGGTTGTCACCACATAACCATTATGTGGCAAAGTATCAATGGCGCCTGAGCTTATTGCTACTACACGGTGCAATTCATCAGCCTCAACACCCAAGTCCATATAATGTGGCGCCACCAAAGGTAAAGCAATGGCTTGGCCACCAGATGCTGAGCCTGTTAAGCCGGCAATCACACTCACCGCTATCGCGGCACCTATCAGTTCATGCCCGGGGATCTGCGTCATCATAACCACGGCATCTTGAAATGCAGGGGTTAGCTTAGCCACTGCGCCAAAGCCAACAACAGCTGCCGTATTACCTATTGCAACTAAAGCGCCTGTTGTTGCTTGATTCACCGCAGCTTCAATATTAATAAAGTATTTAAAGTTAATAATAAACAGGCTGATCACCCCCCCAAGCAAAGCCACAATTAAGGCATTTTGCTGCAGTGTTTCATGTAAGGTAAAAGATAGCGCCAGCACGACCAACAAAGGGATCACACCCGTAATAGGATTTGGCAGCTTGTTGCGTGTTGCTTCGGGGTCATTATCTCGCGCTTCAAACTGCTCCCCGTTTGCCACGGCACGTTTAATCATATACTGCAGTAATACATACCCGAGCCCCGCCATGAATATGGCAATAACCAAACTCTCTTGCCACGCTGCATAAGGTGACGTACCTAGGTATTTAATCGGGATCCAGTTTTGAATTTCAGGGGAACCTGCTGATGTCATGGTGAAAGTAACAGACCCAAATGCCAATGCAGCAGGAATAAATCGACGCGGCAAGTTCGCATCTTTAAATAGACTGAGCGCCATTGGGTACACCGAAAATGCCACAATGAAAACGCTCACTCCACCATACGTGAGCAAAGCACAAGCAAGTACAACGGCCAACACCGCATACTTCATACCTAGCTTGTTAACTATATAGCGAGCAACTGCATCTGCCGCGCCACTGTCTTCCATCAACTTACCAAACAAAGAGCCCAGCAAGAACATCAAAAACCAAGCTTGTACAAAGCCTGCAAAACCACTCATGTAACCCGATACAAAGCTTGCTTGATCACTGATTTGGAATAAAGGTAGGCCACTCGATAACGCCACAACCACAGCACACAAAGGAGCAGAAATAAATAAATTCACACCCCTAAGCGTCAAGACAATTAAAGCAATAAGGGCAAGTGCTAGACCCATTGAACTCAACATAATGTCACCTGTTCATTTTTTATTTTTATTTAAAAGTTAACCACACGTTAGGAGATTCAGTTTGAAAAGTACACAGCTCAGTATATAAAACGTACTTACAACTCCGCCCAAAGCTAAATGAGAATTATTTTCAAATAAGTGTTGACACCTTTACAATTCTAACTAATAATCAATCTCAACAAGACGACAGCACGATACACAATCTTGTTTCTCGACCCAGAATACGTGATGCATACACGCTAACATTGCAGGCCAAGAACTCAAATTAACACGCCCCTGTTTTTTGCTGAGTTAGCGGCCGAACTTATTTTACTTGCTACATTGCTCATATCGGTGACGGTAGATATGAAAAGTCAAAAAGCCCTTAATTGGGCTTTTTTTATGTCTAAGTTTCATGTTTTCATCATAAAAGATCTAAATGAGAATTATTTTCAAATAATTGTTGACACATTTATAAATCTAACTAATAATCAATCTCAACAAGACAAGGCACGCTACTGAATCTTGTTTCTCGACCCAGAATTCGTGATGCACACACGTTAACAGCATTGGCCAATAACACTTTTTAACGCGCCCCTTGTTATCCAGTGTTGGCGGCCAAACCCATTTTACTTGCTACATTGCTCATATCGGTGACGGTAGATATGAAAAGTCAAAAAGCCCATAATTGGGCTTTTTTTATGCCTGCAATTCCCGAGTTTAGCCACCCAAAAATAAATGAGAATTATTTTCAAAAAGACTGTTGACACACTCGATAATCTAACTGATAATCAATCTCAACAAAGCGAGATTGACGGCTTACTTTGTTACTTTACTCTAATTTGTTTCTCGACCCGAAACACGTGTTGCCACGTTAAAGCCATGGTAGGGAGTGAGATATCGCAACGCCCCTCGCGATATCTTCACTTTTCTCCAAACACATTTTACTTGCTACATTGCTCATATCGGTGACGGTAGATATGAAACACAAAAAGCCCTGAAAGGGCTTTTTTTATGTCTGCAATATACGTGAGTGTTTTAGCGGCGGTTCTTACGCGCTCTTGCTCTGCGTAATTTTTTCTCTTCTTCTTTTGCGGCTTTCTTTGCTTCCGCTGCGGCGCGCAGCTCAGCAACCATAATTTCTTCTTCATCACGCATGATAGGTGTTTCCATGGTGATACGACCAATAATGGCATCTCGTAATTCATTGATTAGAATTTCAGACATCTTATGGGTATCAACTTGGTTGCCACCGCGAATACAACCACGCTTACGGCCCGCCATTTCGACGAACTCCCAATCTTGCTCCGGCAATTCATCAATTTTATAACGTGACTTTAATAACTCAGGGTAAGCAGTTAGCAAGTATTCAGCGGTAAAGCTGGCGACTTCTTCGTAGTTCATCGCCGTGTCTTTTACTGCACCAGTCGCCGCTAGACGATAACCCGAATTTTCATTTTCAACTTTCGGCCATAGCATGCCAGGTGTGTCATACAGCATGATGCCATCTTCTAGACGAATACGCTGCTGAGATTTGGTCACCGCAGGTTCATTACCAGTTTTCGCCACGATACGACCAGCAAGGTGGTTGATTAAAGTCGACTTCCCTACATTAGGAATCCCCATGATCATGGCTTTTAGCTGCTTATCTGCACCCACTTTATGTGGAGCGAGCTTTTTACAAAGCTCGTTTACTTTGGCAACTTCGGCACCTTTATCATGACCAAACGCAATGGCTTTTACACCACTTTCTTGTTCAAAATAGTCCATCCACTGCTTGGTAAGCTCAGGGTCAGCCAAGTCAGCTTTGTTCATAATTTTGATGACCGGCTTATCACCGCGAAGCGCAGACACCATTGGGTTTTCACTGCTATACGGGATCCTCGCATCTAAAACTTCGATAATCACATCCATCTGCGGCATGATCTCTTTAATCTCATTGCGAGCCTTGTTCATATGCCCAGGAAACCACTGAATGGCCATATTTGCGCTCCTAAATTCTGTTCGACAAAAATTGATTGCGCTATTTTACGCAAAAATCAGCAAAAACACTAAACAACCTCGTTGATAAAATCGTATTTAAACGCACTTGCTCATGTATACTGCTGCCATTCTTATTAGCATGAACGAAGACAATGGCTTTAAAATCGACCATCATCAAAGCGCAACTCGCTTTGAGCGATATGGATAAACACGTATACGAAACACTCTCTCTAACGGTAGCGCAACACCCTTCTGAAAATGAACAGCGCTTAATGATCCGCATTTTAGCATTTGCGCTTCACTACCAAGAACGCTTGGAATTCACCAAAGGTCTATGTGCTGATGATGAGCCTGAAGTTTGGTTAAAAAACTATAATGAAGAGATTGAACTTTGGATAGAGCTGGGTCTGCCTGATGAAAAGCGCGTTAAGAAAGCCTGTAATCGCGCTAAAGACGTTGTGCTTTATTGTTATGGCGAAAACAACCAAGAGATTTGGTGGCAAAAGAATCAGCCTAAGCTTTATAGCCACGATAATCTATCGGTTATCAGTTTACCGTATGAAGCAACATCACAACTTGCGACGATGGCAAAACGTGGCATGAATTTAACCGTGACAGTGCAAGATGGTGAAATTTGGGTAAGCGATGAAGAACAAAGTGTGCACATTATCCCTACCATCTTGAAATAGTGGTTATCATTGGTAAAACTTAAACTGTAATTGCTTTTCAACGATTAATTAAGCGCCGGCTCAGTTTCACTTGTTAGAGTAATCTCAACGAAACAGGGAAGGCTTAAATTGGAGGCACAATGGCAATACATAAAATCATCGTTTTGCATGGGCTTTATATGTCTGGCTTCGTGATGCAGCCATTGTGCAACAAACTTAAAAAACATCAGTTTGAGATTTTAAATCTTACTTACAATACCCTTAGCCCTGATAAATCAGAGATCTTCTCTCAAATCGATGACTTTATTGGTAATGATAGCGCTGCGCTAGTTTGCCACTCAATGGGCGGATTAATTGCGCGTGCATACTTAGATAACCACTCAGCTACCAGTGAGCAGGTTGAGAAGGTCATTACCTTGGGCACGCCCCACAAAGGCAGTATATTTGCCAAACAGATGCATGAAAAAGGGCTCGATGTTTTTTTAAAAAACAGTGTGGAGTTTTTGGTCTCAGACAACCAAGATTGGCCTTACAAGGCAAGGCTTTACAGCATTGCAGGTGATTTACCTTTGGGACTGATGCCCATCTTGCAAAAAGGCAGTAGCTCTGATGGCACAGTGTTATTAGAAGAGACAAAACTACAGGGTATGGCAGAACACAAAGTATTTCATGTTAGCCATACCAGTATGATTTATTCACGCAAAGTCACCGATTATGTACTATCACTTCTAACTGATTCTGAATGACTTTAGTACTTGCTTAGTGATCGCCTTTTTCTGCAATTTTATAAGCCACAAATGCGATAATGCCTGTGATCAGTGGCGTTGGCGCAGCAATATAACCAAATGCATCTGAGTTTGCGAAACTCGCACCTGCTAAATGACCAACAAGACCGACGACAAATGCCAGTAGCGCGATAACGACAACGGTGATTTCTGCTTTATGTTGAGATTGTGTTTTTAGTTCCATGATGACACCCATTGATTTTTGTCTGTTTACAGAGTCATTATGCGCGTCATGCCTGTGCAATTATTGACCTAAATCAAGTTCTATTTCTGGTATTTATACCCCCTATCACCAACTTGTTATAGATCAATTGTCAGGTCAAAAAGCAAACAAACCAGCTAATGTTGGCAAGCTTTATTCCATAGATTAATAACACCTAATCAATCGCTTTTTTGAATTGCAGTCATTGTTTTATCCCGTTAGACCAATCAAAGCACATACCCCATACTTACTCCCATGCAAACAACAGGAGTAAATAACATGACACAGTTCAGCGATATCGGTTTATCAACACAAGCAAGTGAAGACCTAGCAGTAAAACTAAATGGCTTATTAAGTAATTATCAAATTCAATACATGAATGCGCGTGGTTTTCATTGGAATATCAAAGGCAAAAACTTTTTTGAACTGCACCTAAAGTTTGAAGAGATTTATGACCAATTATTGTTAAAAGTAGATGAGCTAGCGGAACGTATCTTAACCATAGGTGGCCAGCCACTGCATGCATTTAGCGATTATCTTGAGCGTGCTGAAATTCAAGAAGCGAAAAACATCACAGATGGTAATGAAGCGGTGACAACACTACTGAATGGTTTCACGCTATTATTAAAACAACAACGCGAGATTTTAGGTGTGGCAAGTGATGCAGAAGATGAAGGTACAGCCGCTCTAATGAGCGACTATATTAAAGAGCAAGAAAAACTAGTGTGGATGCTCAAAGCTTATTTGGGATAGTTCAGTTAAAGGCTTCATATGCTCAGGCTTAGCACTAATATAAGCCTTCTCATCGGGGTAAAAACAGATCTCTGTTTTTGCTCCTTGCCACAACTGCTTTAAATTATATTCCGCAATTGGGTTCACACCTATATAGTCGACCCATTTATAACCTCGTTGCTTTACCCCTTCGAAATATTCTTTAGTTGCCTCCAAACTATCTGAGGTACTCATTTCAAATTCAGATAAATTCAGTACAGCACTGTCACAAGGTGTTGGCTCTGACATAACACGCTTAATAATATCATTTTGAAAATCAATCACCCCTTCGCGATTGAACCCACCTTTCAACGCAATATAAATCGTCGCATTTTCAATATGAACACGCCATAAACCGTGTGCTTTAAACTTCATCTTTACCCCTATTAAAACAGGGCTGTTAAGGTCACAGCCCGTCTTAGACATTTAAAAGTATAGCGTCTTATCATGACGCCTGTTCAAGCAGGCTAATAAAAAATGCCTGTTCTAGGGCAATTTCCTCAAGGCGTTTAAAGCGACCGCTTGCGCCGCCATGACCAGACCCCATATCCGTTCGGAATAACAATAAAGAGTCTGTAGTTTTAGTTTCACGTAATTTCGCCACCCACTTCATCGGCTCCCAATACTGCACTTGCGAATCGTGTAGACCCGTTGTGACTAATATATTTGGATAGGCTTGTTGCTTCAGATTATCGTACGGTGAATATGCTTTTATGGTTTGATAATCAGCTTCGTTATTTGGATTACCCCACTCGTCATACTCATTCGTCGTAAGCGGGATTGACTCATCAAGCATGGTCGTGAGCACATCTAAAAATGGCACGTGACATCCTACCCCTAAATACAATTGTGGCGCTTGGTTTACCACTGCCCCCATTAACAAACCACCCGCGCTGCCACCAGAAGCAAAGACTTTATGCGCATCAGCATAACCTTGTTCAACAAGGCTACGGGTCACATCTTCAAAGTCATTAAATGAGTTCTGCTTATGGGCTTTTTTGCCTTGCTCGTACCATTCTCGACCTAACATTTCAGAGCCGCGAATATGCGCTATGGCATAAACAAACCCTCTGTCTAATAAACTCAGAGTATTACTCGAGAAGTTTGGATCTATGGTGATGCCATAAGCGCCATAGCCATACTGCAGCATAGGATTAGAGCCATCTTTTTTGAATAATGACTTTTTATATACCAAAGAAACAGGCACTTTTACGCCATCTCGCGCCGTAATGTGTAGGCGCTCAGAGGCATAGTCATCCGCAGAAAAACCTCCGAGTACTTGCTGCTGCTTTAAGCACTGCTTTTCACCTGTGGCTAGGTCGCATTCATACACGCTACTCGGCGTAGTCAGACTTGAATAATGAATGCGCACGGCAGTTGATTCTGGCTCAGGATTATTGCCCATATGCGCGCTATAACACACATCATTAAATGCCAATGTATGGCTACCACCCTGATAGTCATGTACGACAAAACGTGTTTGCCCTAAATAACGTTCAGTCACAATATAGTGGCTATTGAAAAGCTCTAACCCTTCAATCAATACATCGCCTCTGTGTGCAATCTGTGTCTGCCACTTTGCAATATCAGCGATGTCTTCTAGCTTTGCTGTACAGAGCTTAAAGTTTTTCGCTTGGTGGTTTGAGACAATGAAGTACTGCTCTGCAAACTTATCAATACCAAACTCATGGCCTTCTAAACGCGGGCACAATAACTCAAATGCCTGTTCCGGATTGTTAGCATCGAGCGCCCATTGTTCTGATGTTTCGGTTGCTGCTAGATAAATATAGATTTGGCTATCGTCACGACTTTTTCCTAAGCCCATATAAAACTGACGATCTTGCTCTTCATAAACGAGTACGTCATCTGATTGAGGGGTGCCCAGAACATGTCTGAACACTTGAAAACCTAGTAGGGTTTGTAGGTCTTTTTTTACATAAAAAACCGTACGATTGTCATTGGCCCACACCACTTGGCCTTCGGTATTTTCTAACTCATCAGACAGATATTCGCCGCTTTCTAAGTTGATAAACTTAACTTTATAAATACGTCGGCCATCAGTATCTTCGCTATAGGCCATCAGTTCATCGTTTTGGCTCACCGCCATATCGCCAATATCATAATACTCATATGGCACAGCAAGTTCATTGACATCCAGCAGCAACTGCTTATTTTGCATCTCGGCATTGTCTGCTCGATAGTGAAACGCATATTCGTTGTCACCTGCAACTTCACTCATATACCAGTATTTACCATCTTTTACTGGTACTGAACTGTCGTCTTTTACAATACGCCCTTTCATTTCTTCAAACAGTTGATCTTTTAAAATATCGTGGGGTGCCATGACCGCATTTAGATAGTCGTTTTCAGCCTCTAAGTGCGCCAGTATTTCTGGGTCTTGGCGATTATCGTCGCGCATCCAATAATAGTTATCGACGCGTTGCTCTGCATGCGTCTCTAAAACATGGGGGATTTTTTTTGCGATTGGGGCTGAAATAGACTGACTCACTTGCCTTTCCTTAAATAAGTTAATTAGCAGCAGTGTACCATAGTCAAACTACCTGAAAAGGGGATGCGATATACCTCAGCACACTTCCCAAGCCATTTCCCACAAAGCGCCAATTCCAGGCTCGAAGTCGCCGCTGGTATCACGACAATATTCACTAAATGGCCAAGCTTTGCACTTGTAATAACGCCCTGTTGCTGGATGCCATACTTTGGTACCTGGTTGATAGTTTTGCGGTTGCTGAGGATAAATGTTTTGAGAGTGCGCTTCATCACTTCGCGCTTTCGGCTTGGCCGTACATTGGTAGCTGAGTTCGAACTCGGTAATACCACTACTTGGGTGGCTAAAGACAGGTAACTCTCCGTAGCCCACTTCCCAACCTAATAAGGCTTTTTTACCCACCTTCACAAGGGGGAGATGAAAATTAATGAGGTTTGCCAGTTCTCGCGTCCAATATTGTGATGTTTGCATTGCATTGTAAGCAATGTTTAAAGTGAGCTGTAACGCTTCGACTTCACCTTCTAGCGTGAAGAAATGCGCAGTGACAGCATCGCCCACATACAGGTGACGATTCTGTTTTAATACTGATATCTGTTGCCATTCATCAAGTATCAATTGGCGCCTAAACATAACTATCTCAAAATAAAGAACGAAGCTAAATTATAGCTAGCGACACCCCAAACTCAACCTTTTAACTACAAAATAAAAAACAGCTACTACTTTTGTATATAAACTCATATTCTACATAAAAAAGGCCAGCATATGCTGGCCTAGATATTCTCTAAAATAAGGTATTAGATATTTTGTACTTTACCTTTAGGCTTAAGCGCATTATTGGCACGCTTAAACAAGCTTCTAACTTTACCAAATATATTACCAATGTCAGTCAGTATGATGTACAAACACGGTACCAGCAATAATGTGATTAAGGTCGCAAACACAACGGCAAAGCCCAGAGACACGGCCATTGGAATGACAAACATTGCCTGTAAGCTAGTTTCAAACATGATCGGCAATACGCCCACAAAAGTGGTAATTGATGTAAGCGTGATCGCACGGAATCTTGCACAACCAGCTTCAATCACCGCTTCTTTTAATGAATGACCCGCTTTACGAGATTGGTTTACAAAATCAGTCATTACCAGCGAGTCATTGATAACAACCCCCGCAGCTGCAATGATCCCGTAAAGTGACATCAGACTTAAATCCAAGCCAAATGCTAAGTGACCCCATAACGCACCGACCAAGCTAAACGGAATAACTGACATAACAATCAACGGCTGAGAATAACTCTTAAGCGGAATTGCCAGTAAGATATACACTAATAGCATACCAATAATGAAGAATACGATTTGCTCATTCGTTTGCGCTTGCTGCTCTTCAATCGCACCACCTAGCTTAGTTTTAACAGACGGAAACGCCTTAATAAGCTCAGGTAATATTTCATCATCAATGCGTTTAGTAACAGCATTAGGTTCTACAACCTCTTCATCGATATTACCGTACACATATACAGTGCGGTAACCGTCTTCACGACGAATATAACTGATACCCGGTTTTTCAGAGATCTCAACAACATCACCTAGCATCACTTCTCGACCTTGCGGCGTTTTAATCACTGTATGCTTTAATGAAGAATATGCTTCACGAGTCAGTTTCGGGTAACGCACCATAACGCGTACTTCTTCACCGTTACGGATCACGCGCTGCGCTTCTCCACCGTAGAAACTTGCACCCACTTGAGAACCAATATCTCGTAAAGTTAGCCCCAGCTCATAAGCAACAGGTTTAAGCGCTAGCTGGATCTCTTTACTTGCAGGGTCAATGGTTGAACTCACATCAAAGATGCCTTTTTCAGTTTGTAGCATGCTGATTAATTGGCGACCCGCCGCATTCAGCGTATCGATGTCAGAACCAAATAATAGGTAACCGAAATCACCGTTACTACCCATGTTTATCACTTCATCGTCGATTTGGATTGACTTCATGCCTGCAATTTCAGGCAGTTGTTCACGCCAACGACGCGTTAATTCAAAGGTATTAAACGGACGGTCTTCTTCATCAACAAGTGGCGCAAGTAAACGGCCTTCAGTGCGACCTTGGTTAAATACCATGACATCACGTAACATAGATGCGCCATACTCTTGCTGAATTTGCTTATCTACATTCAGCACCACAGCTTCAAGTTTTCTAATCGCCTCAATGGTCTGTTCATCAGACACATTGTCATTCATGGTGATATTAATACTTGGGAAATCATGTGGGATCTTTGGTAAGAACAAGGTACGCAACATACCACTGCTGCTCAAAGCAATACTTGCGATGAACATACCAACAAAAGCACATAACACAGTCCAGCGCCACTCTACACAGAGTTTCACAAAACGACGATAAGGCCCATTCACAAAACCAAAGAACTTAGTATTAAACTTATGACGCCAGCTATCTTCTTTTAATGGCTTAAACTTAATCGCAGCGATATGCGCAGGCAAGATCAGTTTAGATTCAATCAAGCTGAAGAACAGACACAGCAGAACTACACCGGCGATATTAATGAAGTTGGCACTCTCAGGCCCTGTCGAGAACATAAGAGGCGCAAATACAGCCATCGTTGTCAGTACACCAAAGGTTGCTGGCGTAGCAACGCGTTTTGCACCCACAATCACGTTGTGAACTCCTGGACCTTTTTTCTCAACTTCTGTGTAAGCACTTTCACCTATAACGATCGCATCATCAACGACGATACCCAATACCATGATGAAGGCAAATAATGAAGTCACATTAATAGTAATACCCAGTACTGGCATTAACATAACCGCACCCAAGAAACATACTGGAATACCGATGGTTACCCACATTGCTAGCTTGAATCGTAAGAACAAGAACAACATTAAGGCCACTAAGAACATACCTTGTAATAAGTTGCTCTTCATCATGGTTAGACGACCATTTAAGTAATAAGTCATATCAACCAATGATTTAAGCTCTACACCCGCTGGTAGCTCTTGATTCTTCAACTTAATGAATTTCTTAACCGACTCAGCAACCGGTACCATGTTTTGCTCTTTGGTTGCCTTAACAGAAATGAATACCGCGTTCTTGCCATTTAGCTTGAAGTAACGTTCACCTTCGGTAAATTCATCTTTGATTTCTGCAATATCTCGCAGTAGAACTTTACCGCCATGCGCACCAATTTTTACTGGTAGCTGACGGAACTCGTCGCCATTATAAGACTGGTTTTCAATACGAACCGAGATGATGCCTGAGTCAGTACGTAACTGACCTGCTGAAAAGTTAGCCGAATAGTTACGAATGGTGCTTGCCACATCATTAATGGTTAAGCCATATTGACGAAGCATATCCGGTTTAATCTCAATGGCGATTTCGTCTAGAGGGACACTCACGTCCACCAATGACACATTGTTGAGTTGCAATAACTCATCCTCAATGCGCTTTGCCATCGGTTTTAATTCGGTCAACGGTAAATCAGCCGATAAAGTCATTTCTATGACTTGCTGCTGGAATTCAATCTGATTAATGGTGACCGGTTCCATCGCTGCAGGGAAAGTCGCAATGCCATCGACACGCAATTTTACCTTATCTAACACGTCAGTTAGTTCAACGTCTGGATCAATTTCTAACGTCGCGCTACCGCCATTTCGGTTTGCGCGGTACACCCCTTCTTTGATTTCAGTGACATCTTTCAAGGCCTCTTCAATCTTCATCAGAATACTTTCTTCGATTTCTTGCGGTGAAGCACCCGGGTAGTTTGCCGCAACCGTAATGTAGTTAATCTCTACATTCGGAAACATCTGTCTTTGAATGGTGTTATAGGTGTACAAACCAATAATGATGATGAAAACCATCAATAAGTTGGCCGCCACCGAGTTTTTCGCAAACCAAGCAATTAAACCGGTTTGCTTTTCAAGTTCAGCTTGACTCATCTGCTACTCCTTAAAGCTTGTCTGTGGTTTCAGCTTTAGATGAATCTGAACCAGCAACTTTTACTGACATACCGGTTTGCGGGTATTCAGGCAAAGTAGTTACCAGTTTTTCGTTGTCTTTCAGGCCTGTGCTCACGTAGAAATATTCACCTTCTTCACGGATCACCTGCACCTTGCGAGATTCAAGTTGGCCTTCGCTATTTAACAACCATACGGTGTTGTTATTGACCAGATCTTGCGGCAAGCGATAGATGCTATTTAACGTTTTACCAGAGAAGTTTACTTGTACGTATGAGCCAAACTTCACTTGTGGCTGTTGCGTCTGTAACCCATATGGATCTGCAATTCTAACAACCAGATTTACCATACGCGTTGCTTTATCAACCACACCTAAATCACGGTGAATTTTTGCAGAGCGGGTAAAACCGTTTAAGCCCGTCTGAGTGATCGTCGCATCTAAGCCCTCAATACGCTCTGGTAAAAAAGCGCTGTCAAACCCTGCAACCGGAATGATCACTTCCGCATGCTCAATATTATTTAGCTGTGCAATACTGCTACCCATGCTGACAAACTGACCTAAACCCACATCACGAGAAACAATTAACGCATCGTAAGGCGCAACTACATCACAGTTGTCTAAATCTCGTTGTGCACGCTTAAGTGCTGCTTTAGCTGACTTTAAAGCGGCTTGAGCACTTAGAAGCTGCGGTTTACGAAGGAATAAGTCGGTGTGTTTTTTACTTGGGAAACGTTTTGCTTCATCGGCTGCAACATCTGCAAGTGCTTGTTCTTCAATCAGTTTAGCTTCCGCACGTGTTACTTCCGCTTCTGCTTGTAAGACAGCCGCTTCATAGTTATCTTTTTCGATACTCAGTAACACTTCGCCTTTGGCGACAATGCCACCGGTTACGAAGTTGTCGTGCCAAGCGACTACTTCGCCTGAAACCTGAGCTGAAAGCCTAGTACTTTCAAAAGGTTGAACTTCACCATAGCTGTTAATGACAACTTGATGGTCAAGTGCTGAAACCGCTTCTACAGCAACAACAGGTCTAGTATCTACCTGCTCCTTTGCACCCGGCTCATTTGCCAAAGCATTGATGCCCTGTGCGCCCATCATCCCAACAACAATAGCTGCGACAGGGAATATCCATTTTAGTACCTTCGTTTGCATAACGATTTCACCTATTAAAAAATTTTCTAGCCTTCTCTACTTTCTATACTAACAAGATTAATACCAAGAAAAATGTGACATTTGTAAGAATCTGTTACAGCTAATACGATGAATAGCAGGCGTTTGGTTTTACATACAATGTTACAAAATCAAAAGCCATAAAAATCATAACCTTAACAACATTCAAACTGACCCAACTATGTCATCAATCGCATCAATATGGCTTTATAAGTCATATTCGGTACACTAAAAAATCCAAAGAAAAATTAACAAGCGTACTTATGAAAAAAACTGCCCTTTCAATTGCGCTAGCACTGACTTTTGCTAGCCAAGCAGCCATTGCTGCCGATAAGAAAAAAGAAGATAAAAAAGAAAAGACCATTGCCAGTCTGATTGAAAACAAAACCGCATTCAAAGGCGTATTTGAGCTTTACCAAGATAAGAAAACAGGTGAGCACTTATTGGTTTTAGAAGAAAGCCAATTAAACACCCCTTTTGTGTATTTTGCACATACCGTTGACGGTGTAACGGATGCTGGTCATGTTCGTGGTAGCTACCGCGAAACTAAACTGATTGAATTTAGACAGCATTTCAACCGCATCGATATCATCAGCAAAACACCACGCTACCAGTTTGAAGAAAACACTGCACTAGCACGTGCAAGCGAAGCAAACATCAGTGAAGCGGTACTGGCGAGTGTAAAAATTGAAAAACAAGAAGATGGCAAGATTGCATTTAAAGCCGACAAAATCTTCTTAAGTGAATCACTACACAAGGTATCACCTTGGAAGCGTGCTGGTGATAAAAATGCCAGCAAACGCTTTAACGTGGGCAAGCTGGATAGCAAGAAATCTCGCATCATCAAACAGCGTCCATATTCAAACAATTTAGACATTGTTGTTGATTATGTGTTTAGCAACCCGAACCCAAGTGTGCGTGGTTCTGCTGCAGTAACAGATCCACGTTCTGTGTCTGTCAAAGTTCAACACAGCTTTGTTGCGTTACCTAAAAACGATTATCAGCCACGTAAAGACGACGCGCGTATTGGTTACTTCACAAATCAATTCGACGTGATGACATCTCCTGATTGGACACCTTACAATGACGTGATCAAGCGTTGGGACTTAGTGAAAAAAGATCCAAGTGCTGAATTATCTGAGCCTGTAGAGCCAATTGTGTGGTGGATTGAAAACACCACGCCAGTTGAATGGCGTGACACAGTCCGTGACGGCGTATTGGCTTGGAACAGTGCATTCGAGAAAATCGGTTTCAAAAACGCATTAGTTGTAAAAGTGCAACCTGATGATGCAGATTGGGATGCCGGGGACATTAACTACAATGTGCTACGTTGGACATCATCACCTCGCCCTCCTTTCGGCGGTTACGGTCCTGCACTTGCGCACCCATTAACGGGCGAGATCTTAGGTTCAGACATCATGCTTGAGTATGTGTTTATGAAGAACCGTTGGATCTACGACACACTTTATAGCCAAGGTGCAATGAGCCACAGCAATGCCGATTTAGGCGAACATGATGCGATGAACTGTTCATTAGGTCATGAGCTACAAGGCGAAATGATGACAGCCAGCCTATCAACGGGCAGCGATATCGAGCGTAAAGAAATGCTTCGCCAGGCCCTTGTGCAACTTATTTTACACGAAGTGGGTCACACGCTAGGTCTTAACCACAACATGAAGTCGTCTATCATCTGGGATGAAAACGAAGTACATGATAAGAACCTAACACAAGGTATCGTGACTGGTTCAGTGATGGATTATGCACCAGCGAACATTGCACCACTTGGTAAAAAGCAAGGCGATATCTTCCAAACTCGCCCGGGTCCTTACGATGATTGGGCAATTGAATACGGCTACAGCGTTGCAGCAAGCACGGCTGATGCAGAAGATAAACGCCTTGAAGCAATTCTATCTCGCTCAAACGATCCAAAACTAACATTCGGTAATGACGCAGACGATATGCGTGCACCAGGTCGTCATATTGATCCGCGTGTGATGATAGGTGACTTATCATCTAACCCAGTGGCTTATGGTGTTGATCGCATGGAGCTTATCGACAGCCTACTAGGCAAGCTAACTGATACAGCACGTGTACAAGGCGAATCACACCAGCAGCTGTTAACCTCAGCAAATGTACTATTCGGCCAATATAAGCGCCAAGCTGACGTGATCTCTCGTCAAATTGGTGGCGTATATGTAGAACGTAACGTTGTAGGCACGGCTGATGATGTAAAACCATTCACACCGGTACCTCTAGCGCGTCAAAAAGAAGCGATGCAAGCACTTACTGACAATGTATTTGCACCAAACGTATTGGCAAACATGCAGCCTCTGTATAACTACATGCAGCAACAGCGTCGTGGCTTCAACCACTATGGTAAGAACGAAGATCCGAAAGCGCACAAAATGGTCTTAGGCATGCAGAAATCAGTGCTAAACCAACTGTTACACCCAAATGTGTTACAGCGTTTATCTGACACGGCGCTATACGGTAATGAGTACGCGTTAAACGACTTTATGACTGATTTAACCGCTGGCATTTTTGTGAAGAGCAAAGCAGTAAGCACATTCAGCCAAAACCTACAGGTTGAATATGTAAACCGCTTAATCAAAGCTGCAGGCCTTGGTAAACCAAGCCGATATGACAACCTTGCTAAAGCAGCAGCGTTATATCAGTTACAACAAATTAATGACATGAGTGCACCTTGGGGCGCTGACACAGCCACTAAAGCACATCATGCTTACATTAAGCGCTTAATCGAGAAGGCATTAGACGCTTAATTACTCAGTTTGCATTGTGATGTTAAAAGGCCAGCGAAGTTTATGCTGGCCTTTTTATTTATCTGTTCTAAGTAATCTATGTCTTGAACAACTACATTTTACTGGCTTCAATCGGCTGAATAGCCACAATACCTTGATTTCGAATGGTCACATTAAAACGCTTTTGCCCACACTCAAGTGGATAAACGCCGTCTTCTAGCCCTTTATTGGCCAAGCTGTTTAACGCCGCAGCAAGCAACATAGTGTCATCTTCTGTCTGCTCGCCGCGTTTCGCCATATATGCCATGCCTTGTTGCATCGCTTTTTCAACTACAATACCCGCCACTTTTTTGCTGGCCTGCTGTTTAAACAATTTAAAAAGTAAGGTCTTTATCAACACGAACATTTCACCCCAACCTTGGTAATAATTTAACTCATCCTAATATAGCGGTTAGTCCCAATATTCGAAAATCATAATCAATTTAAAATGCAACAAGGTGTAAATACCCAACTATTAAGTCAGAGTTGCCCGAAATCGAACACCCTTGTTCGTTACCGCACATACGTCACCTAAAAACCACTCACAAAAAACCACAAGAGATTGATAATTAATGATTTTAATTTTTGGCACAAGACTTCCTTAATCCTTAGCATCGTTACTTATATGCAGGTTTTACATGGATATTTCGACCACCACTCAGCACAAACCTAAACAACATAAATATATTTGGCTAACCGCCGGTTTAATGACTTTTGCATTACTCGTTTTCTGGCTAAATAGCCCGTCAATACCGACTTTAAGAGCCGCTGAACTCGAAACAGCCA
Organism: Pseudoalteromonas sp. AWM4_233; assembly: GCF_056158285.1. Lineage (NCBI taxonomy): Bacteria > Pseudomonadati > Pseudomonadota > Gammaproteobacteria > Alteromonadales > Pseudoalteromonadaceae > Pseudoalteromonas > Pseudoalteromonas sp. AWM4_233. Next base: position 3,651,620 of record NZ_JBSWSZ010000001.1, read on the forward strand.
CAGTTCAACAAGGCCCGCTTGATATTAAAATTCCTGTACTCGGAGAATATGCTTCACGGTACGAGCGCTTGATCAGTGCGCCCGAAACCGCACAGGTTACAGAAATCTTTATACGCGCAGGTGCAGAAGTAACGCCAACCAGCATCATCGCAAAGTTAAGTAATCCAGATCTTGACCAACAACTCTTTGAAAGCCAATCACAGCTAGAGCGTATGCACTCAGAATTCGCGGCATTTAAGTTACAAAAGCAAAACGAACAACTGAACTTTCAAGCCGATCTGGCCGATATGCAAAGCCAAATTCAGGCTGCACAACTCGATGTAGATGTAAACCAGCGACTCGCGCAACAAGGGATCGCCGCCAAAATAGAGTTAGAACGTGCTGAGCTACGTTTATCGCAACTGCAAAAACGATTGCAGTTCGCGCAATATCGTTTCGAAAAGCAGCAAGAAATGCACAAACTTGAACTTGAGCAACAACAAATACAGCTTAATCAACAGCAAAAACAAGTGACACTCATTGCCGATAAAGTGGCAAACCTCACCGTCACAGCAGGCATCGAAGGCACTTTACAGCAGCTCGATATTGAACTTGGGCAGCGCGTATCTCAAGGTCAGGCCATGGCACGTGTTGGCTCTAAGTCTCAGTTAATGGCGCGCATTAATATTCCCCAACGTCTTGCTGAACGCGTACAACTGGGGGCGCAAGTTAACTTAAAACATCCACAAGGGACATTTTCAGGCACTGTGCAACAACTCGGTTCAGTAGTTGAAAACGGCTTTATCATTGCCGAAGTTCACTTTGCTGAAGGCGCGCCGGCTAACTTACGCCCTGCACAGCCAGTTAATGCCTTAGTGTTTTTAGAACACCTTGAAAATGCGCTCTATATCGCACAACGTCCGGGCCTCTCGCCTTTAGGCACACAACCGCTTTACAAAAAAACAGCTCAGCAAGCGCAGCTTACACAAACACAAGTTCGCTTTGGTGAGCTGAGCGAGCAATACCTTCTCATTCACTCAGGCCTAAAAGTCGGTGACATAGTTATCACATCTGATCTCAGTCAGTGGCATAATTTCAGTCAGCTTGCGCTTGATAACGACAAACTATAAGGAACGCACATGAAAACTTTAGTGACCATTAACAACATCAACAAAATCTATCAGCAAGGACAAGTAAACACGCATGCGTTGCAAGATGTGTCGTTACAAATTCAAGAAGGCGAATTCATTGCTATTTCTGGTCCTTCAGGCTGTGGTAAATCGACATTACTCAGTATTTTAGGGTTACTTGATACCGCATCTGACGGTCAGTATGTGTTGGCAGACATAGACACAAAAAACCTCAACGTCGATCAGCGTTCGCAAGTCAGAAATAAGCATATTGGCTATGTATTCCAGTCATTTAATTTGATCGATAGCTTAACTGTATTCGAAAACGTGGCATTGCCCCTTGAACATCGTGGCGCGAGCAAAAAAGACATTAAATCCGCCGTAGAAAAACAACTTGCCGCCGTTAATATGACAGGTCGCTTAGATCACACGCCAAGCCAGCTTTCTGGCGGACAACAGCAGCGTGTTGCGATTGCACGTGCTTTAGTAGGTGAACCTGATCTGCTACTGGTGGATGAGCCAACAGGTAACCTAGACAGTCAAAATGGTGATGCCGTGATGCAGCTGTTATTAGAGCTCAACCGCCAAGGTACCACCATTGTGATGGTGACACACGACGAACGTTATAGTCGTATGGCGAAACGCCAAATTCGTTTATTTGATGGCAAAGTCTTAGTCGAGCAACAGGAGGCGGTAGCATGAGTATTTACCAACGCGCGCTGAAACATGGGGTGCAAAGGCTGATCACAAAACCAAGATTAGCCCTGCCTGTGCTAATAACATTAAGTTTAACCTTAGCCGCCGTACTCACAGTCGTTGCTATGAGTAGCAATCTAATTTTTAAGCCTTTGCCAGACATCAAAGACGAGCAAAATATTTATCATGTTGATAGGCAGGTACAGGTCTCAGAAGACTTTAAAATCTCAATATTTAACCGCCACGGAGCAGCTGAATTTGCAGATTATTATAAGCAGATTGGTGAGGTTGCAACCTTGCATGCCCGCGCCAATTTTGTACAGGTCAACGATCAAAACCTTGCCATTACTAAGCTCACTGCTTCAAATAACTTTCAAACGGTGATCGCCAATACGCCATTATTAGTTGGTGAAATGCCAAGCTTAAGCAATCAAGAGGGTGCGGTGTGGATATCTGAGAGTCTATGGCGTAACGCTTTTGCCAGCAGCTCAAATGTGATCGGTCGACAATTAGAATTAGAAGGAAACCAGTTGCTTATTCGAGGGGTATTCGCTGATTTTCGCTCGTTTTATAGTATGGATGATATCGTTTCGCAGCAAACGTGGCAGTTCTTTGATTTAGCGAGTCACTTAGCTGATGCCCCCTCAAATCGCTTTGGCGGTTCAAATAAACTGTTTATTAAAACGCAAAATCAAGTATTTACCGAAGAAATGCTCACCCAATTTTGGCAGCACTTATTCACAAAGTATGAGGCTGAGTTAGCAACTTATGTAGATATGCTTGAGCAAATGGGCACATCTAGCAAAGTTGAGCTTTATCGCGCACATTTAATGAAAGATCAAAACACACTGATTGTTTTTCTATTTATCTCAGTGTCTGCATTGCTATTCATGGCGACCTTAAACTTATTCAACTTATTCTTGTCTCACTATCAACAGCGCGAGCAAGAATTTGCCACCCACTTATGCCTCGGCTCTCCGAGAAAGCGCTTATTTATCATCGCCTTTTTAGAGAATCTACCGCTGTTCTTACTCTCTGCACTCGTTGGCCTGTTTGCCTGTGCTTGGCTTATTCGCGCTCTGCCTATTATCAGCGGTGGCAATATTGAAATGCTTTCACTGGTAAATTTAGATCTTGTGACTGTGAGTATGGCCATCTTCATTGTCTTGATCATCAATGCTGTTTTCTCTCTGTCTGCCATATTTCAGTGCGACTCGAGGGCGCTGAATCAACATATCAATACCTCTAACAAAGGGGTGAATGCTGGCAAAATGAGCCCGCTGACAAAAGCATTATTTATCGCTCAATTAAGCTCAGCCGCATTGATCATGACAGGTACTGCCCTCTTAGCCGAAGCCACTTACAACAAGGTGAACGTCGATTTAGGCTTCACGCCAGGTAATACCATGATGGTGCAAGTTGACCTTGATGGGTTAGATACCCCGCTACCGACAGAAGAACAACAAAGAACAGAGGAACAACAGCGCCGCAACTTAGAAATCCTTGATATCAAAGCACATTTATCATCTGCTGCATTAAGCATTCAGCCGCAGCTGAATATACTCGATTCTCAAGGTGAACCATTTGGTTCAAACATGATGATTTCTATGAACTTCGATGCCGATACGAATGAACAAATTACTTATATGTATAAGAACGTAGGCGCAGATTATTTAAACGCGTTTGGCTTAAAGCTTCTGGCAGGTCGTAACATCACAGCGGAGGAGCAAACTTCTTTAGCACAGGTCGCGATTATTAATGAACCTTTGGCATTGCAATTATCTCAGGATGGTACGATTGAATCAGCCATTGGCAAGCAATTAGGCACTTTACAAATTATCGGTGTTGTAGCTGACCATTATAGTATTGTTAATAAAGGCCGTGGCTATCCAACCTTAATGGCTCCCATTATGAATACAGCAGAAGCTGGTCTTTACGTCATAATGCAATTGCCTGAGGGACAGACGTTCAAGCAGTCAGAGCTTGAAACCGCCATGCTAAGTGCACATCCAAAGGTAAAACAATTACAGTTTGACTCACTGGCATCAATTTGGGACAACCATATCGAACAAGATCGCATTCGCTTTTACTTTATTTCAGGTTTATGCGTATTAACCTTGTTACTGGCCTTTGTTGGCTCAAATGCCATGGCGGTTGGTTTTAGTGAATTAAAACGTTTTGAACTGGCCATCAGAATGGCAACAGGGGCAACTCGTGTATCATTACTGAAGCGCACTTTGCAAAGCATCACGCCTTTATTACTAATCGCTGCTGGTATAGCCATTGCGTTATCAAGTATTGGCTATGGCGTGCTGCAGCAAAACCACAGTAGTCTGCCAGCACTTTCTTGGACGGCACTGGGCTTGTTTGGTTTTGCCTTGCTTGCTATCGTACTCTCAGCCATTACTTGGGTTGTTTGGGGTATTATCAATGCCGACCCGATGCGTGCTCTAAGAGAGTTATAATACCTATTCTCTGAATCATGGACCGGGCGGCTATGGTGGCCGCCCTAGAAAGAAGTACATATATTCATGCCCATATCAAAGCCCTGCATTTTAATTGTCGACGATCATGACGACATACGTTTCGCGCTCAGTTTATTACTCGAGCAAGCCGGTTTCCGTGTTGTTGAAGCCGAAAACCCATTTGCCTGCCAACAAGTATTAACGCGTTTGACCCCCGACTTAATTTTGCTTGATATGAACTTCTCTCGCGACACCACTTCAGGTCAAGAGGGCCTCGCCTTACTGCCTAAGCTTACAGCATTGAATATTCCGGTCATCTTAATGACCGCGTGGGCAAACATTGAACTTGCGGTAAAAGGTATGCAACTCGGCGCAAAAGACTTTGTTGAAAAGCCATGGCGCAAGGACGCCTTATTAGCACAGATCGCCCGGCATATTGAACCTACCAAAGTACAAAGTGATAGCGCTTCAGCTTGGGTGGCACATTCTGAGAAAATGCAACAAATTGAGCAATTGGTTCAACAACTGGCACAAACAGACGCGAACTTACTGATCCTGGGTGAAAACGGCACAGGCAAATCACAACTTGCACAACGTATTCACCAACTCAGCCACCGTCGCCAAGCTCCCCTGATCAACTTAAATATGGCGGCCATCACAGATAACTTGTTCGAAAGCGAGCTATTCGGTCATCAAAAAGGTGCTTTTACCGATGCCAAGGCTGACCGTTTAGGGGCATTTAGCCAAGCCCAGTCGGGTAGCTTATTTATGGATGAAATAGGAGCGCTGCCCATTCATTTACAGCCTAAATTATTGCAAGTATTAGAAACTGGACAATTTACGCCACTGGGCGCGAGTGCGCCAAGCAAAGTTGATGTGCGCTTAATTGCAGCAACCAATCAGGATATTCCGCAAGCCATTGCTAATCAGCAATTTCGTCAAGACTTATATTATCGACTGAATACCTTTGTTATTACCTTGCCACCACTGCGAGCCAGACAAGCTGATATTTTACCTCTTGCCGAGTACTTTATTGATAAATACAGTCAGAAATATAATAAGACTCGACCGACTCTCGACCAAACTGCCAGCCAACGGCTACTTTCGCATGACTGGCCGGGCAACGTCAGAGAGTTAAGCCACACCCTTGAACGCGCAGTGCTTATCTGTCAAAACGAGTCCATTGATGATAAAGACTTGTTGATTGAAATGACGCATTCAGAGCAAACATCAGAAGTGCCAGCAATGACCTTAGAAGCACTCGAAAAACAGCGTATTCTGGATGTGCTAGCAGTAAATGAGTCGCAGATCAGTGCCTCTGCCAAGGTATTGGGTATTTCACGTAATGCGCTTTATCGTCGCTTAGAAAAATATCAAATCGATTTGCCTGAGTAAGCCATGAGACATACTCAAACTTTCAAAGTAAAAGCGCTCTTAACTGCTTGTGTACTGCTATTACTCACTTTGAGCAGCACTTTACTTTATACATGGAGCAGCGATGTGTTACTCACTGCCAGCGTATTTTCTGTCTTAGCTTATTTGTTTAGCTACATAGCGTACCGCATATATTTGGCTTGGTTTGAGCCCATAAAACAACTACAAGCCTTTGTGGATGCTAAACAACAAGGGCAAACCAATCTCAGTTTACACTTTACCGATCACAGCGCCCCCATTGCGCAACTCGGTATGCAACTGAGCAATTTATTTCATCAAGATGAAGCACAGCAACAGCCGCTGTTTTTTTCACTGCTGCAAAGCTGGCCAACACCGATTGCAGTATTCGATGAACAACAAAAGCTATGCTTTTTTAACCACAGCATGCATCAGGCTGTAAATCTGCCATTGCTCACCGGTATGTCACAGGTTCAAACAGGCTTTAAAATCTCGCAGAATAATGTCTGTCATGATGATTTCAATCAACAATGGCAGTTACAATTATTTAAGCTTAAAGAGCAAGGTTACACGCTGGTAAGCGCCTTGTTTATTGGTGAGCAATTACAAAAAGCCAAGCGCCAGAGCCAAGCCGATTTAATTCGCATATTATCCCACGAACTCACTAATTCACTGACTCCCATGAGTTCGATGGCAGAGACTTTATTAGAATATGATCCACTGCCTGAGTCGCAAACTCGCCAAGCTCTGACTCGAGTCAAAAGCCGCAGCGAGGCACTGCTGAGCTTTATAAAGAGTTACGCTACCCTTAGCCGGTTACCTGAGCCACATGCTCAGCACTTCGATTTACAAAGTATCGTACAAGCGTGTGCAGATGAGCAAAATGTTGAATTACACTACTCTGGCGCCAGTAATTTAATTGCTGATGCAATACAAATAGAACAAGTGCTGATTAACTTAATAAAGAATGCCAAAGAAGCGGCCGAGTCAGACGCAAAAGTCACCATACAAAATCAAGTCATAGGTAGTTGGCAACAGATCACAGTCTGCGATAACGGCCCAGGTTTTGCCAATTTAAGCAATGCACTCACACCGCTTTACACAACTAAACCGTCGGGACATGGACTTGGTCTGGCTATCTGCCAAGACATTATAGAGAGACATGGTGGTGAACTCTCTTTGAGTAACCACCAAGAAGGTGCAAAAGTGACAATACGCTTGCCACTTTGATCTTTATTCTGCGCAAATTTAAGCCAGTACAGGACGGCGATAATAATGAATACAAGCCAATTGCGCAGCATTGGTGAGTAAGATCATCACAAACGTGAGCACGTGTGCCACGCTCACTTGCGTCATATGTAACTCTGCACTCAATCCGGTTAAACCAGCAATGAACTGCAGCGAAAAGTAGCGAGCACTCAAGTTCGACACATCCCCACTTTTAATGGTTTTATAGGTTTGGGGCATAACTCTGACTGAGCTCATCACTAAACCCACATAGGTTAGGCCATTTAACAAACTTGCCGCATCGGTATTTGGTAATAATAACAGCCCAAAAGGCAGCACCGAGCACAGCAGCATCACCGCCAACTGTCTACGCTGCTTTTCATCTGAGTTATAGCGCACAAAGTAATATAAGATCAGCGCACTCAAGGCGCCGGTCACCACAAATGGCAACACCATAAACAAGCGGTCAAAAAACAAATTGTAAGCAATAAAGTAACTACTCTGTGCCACACCAAAGCTCATCATCATCAGTGACAGCCCTGACACACTGCGATTACGGCGCACTTTATTAATTAGAGGCCAAAAACTAAAGACTAAAATGAGGGATGAAACGATCGGCAAGTAGTCGAACAACGCAGGCTCCTGTAACGATATTGTGAACAAGTAAAAAAGGCGTAACCACCAATAAAACACGATGTAAAATACTGATTTTTATTGATAATTAAAAGAGGGCGCGCATTTTAGTGAATAACTTTACAAATACAAGCATACGAGGTAAGAATAGAAATTGAGCAGTGCAAAGCTAGATTGACAGATAACAAGGAGCTGTATTTTGCGTTATTTAATTATGTTTCTTTTCATCACTTTTATTTTTACTGGGTGTAACACGACGCCAGCACCTAAACCTGAAAAAGAACCTACCCCCTCTCCCCTAACACTTGTAAACCCTAATTTATTCAAGCTTATATCCGTGCCTAGTGAAGAAGAGATATTCGCACTTCCAAAAGCTGAAAAGTCGAAATTTCTGGCAGAGTATAATGAATATATTTCACAAGGGCTCAGAGCTGACAAAGCTATTGAAAGATACTTAGACAGCACTATGGGTTACTTCTCATATGACGCAGAGACCTTCACTGCAAGTGAGTCTCAGAGTAAACAACAAGGAAACTGTGTTAGCCTAGCTATCTTAACCCAAGCCTACGCGAACGTCGCAGGTGTAGAGACTGGCTTTAGAGAAGTGTCTACATATCCTATTTTCAAAAAAGAACAAGATCTTCTTATTGTCTCTACGCACTTCAATACTAAACTTTATGCCCCCAAAGAGTCAGAAGAAAAAGATAAGGATTGGATTCAAATTTTAAGAGCTGGCACAGTCGTAGATTATTTCCCCCAACAAAATACGTTTTATCTTGGCAATGCGACTTACTCAAACCTTGTGTCTAAGTTTTATTCTAACTTGGCTACAGATGCGCTAATAGATGAGCACTTTGATTTAAGTTACTCACTCATCAATGAAGCTCTAAAATTCACACCTAAAAACCCTGAGCTAATTAACCTATTAGCCATTTTGCACCGCCGCGCAGGAGACACCAAAACAGCTGAACAGCTTTTTCAATTTGCTATACAGCATAATTTAACAAGTAGTAATCTCATTGCGTCATATCGATTTTTAGCCGCTCAACAGAGTAATACTGATTTAGTTGAAAGACTTAATGAAGAACTTGAAAAAGCAGCCAAAACGCCATTTGATTTCTTGCTAATTGCAAAACAAAGCTTAGAAAAGAAACACTTTGGAAAAGCAAAGAAAATCCTAAATAAAATCATTGAACAACACCCTTATCTACCTGAACCTTACTTCGAATTAGCCAAGGCCCACTATCTACAAAATGATCATGACCTCGCAAAAGAAGCTTTAGAAAAAGCCATCAAAATGTCTGATTCTCAAGAAAAAACTGGGATGTACGAAGCGAAATTAAAATCACTAGAGCTTATGCTTTAGTATTTTGAAATCAAAAAGCCCAGCAATTGCTGGGCTTGTATAATACTTATAAACCTATAATAAATAAGACTATTCAATTAAGCTTATATGCTTAAGAGAGGATTTGAGCTTCAGAAGTAACTTTATCTTTGCGATCATTGTTAGAAAATACATCAGGTAGTGACATCGTAAATTGACTACCTCCCCCTTCTGTTGAAGAGACACTTAAACTTCCACCTAGTTGCTTTTTGAGTAAGTTGTAAGAGATTGATAAACCCAGACCGGTATTACCTTCATGCCTTTTAGTAGTAAAAAAAGGATCAAATATATGTGCTAAGTGCTGTTCACTAATACCTTTGCCATTATCTTTAAAGTGAATATATATATGATCAATTGTCTTTTCGATTATTACTTCTAGTTTCTTCTCTGACTGTTCAGTCTCAAACGCATGATCAATGGTATTGTTAACAAGATTCGAGATTACCTGCGCGAGTAGACCTGGGTTAGTATAGCGTGCATGACGACTTGCAATATTATACTCAACCTGCACTTTGTGTTTTTTCAGCTTAGGGCTAAGCGTATTTAATACTTGTCCAACATACTCTTCTATTATGACTTTTTCACGAGTGGGATTAATTTGGTTGGCCGAGACGTTTTTAAAATCATTCATTAGATGCGCCGATCTATCAAGGTTTGCCAATACTATTTTGAGCGCATCACCAGAGTGGTTCAGGAAATCACTTAGCATAGACTTGGTCAATGTCTTACTCTCTAGGTTTGCACTGACTGCACCCATTTTTTCAGCACATAAACTCGCCGCGGTTATCGCAACACCTAAAGGCGTATTAACTTCATGGGCTATGCCAGCAACCATCTCTCCGAGTGCAGCCAATTTTTTACTTTCCGCGAGCTCTTCTTGCGCTTGCTTAAGTTCATAAATAGTGGCTTCTAGTTCTTTTGTGCGCTTTTTCACAATACTGTCGAGCTCTGCATTAAGGTCGCGTAATGCCTCTTCATATTGCAAACTTCGGTGTGCATTGATCGCCCGTCCATACAGCTCAGCTAAAGTAGATACAAAAATTAGTTCATCATCTTGCCAATGCTTGAGGTGCTGACCTTGATGTTCACAGCAAATGATACCGATCATTTTACCGTTTCGGCGTATTGGCACGTCTAGCATAGAAGCAATGTTGCGAGGTTTTAAATAGACCTCAGAAAATTCAAAAGTGATTTTATCGTTCACCGCATCAGCTGCAGCGATGATTCGTTCGTTATCTAGATTTTGGAAGTAAATAGGAAATGCTTGGCGGCTCAAAAAGAAGTTATCGAATGTTTGAAATTCACCATTATCGAATAGGAGGTGACATTTTGCGCCACTTTCATCTACAGACCACATAGATGTACGAGATATGTTTAATCCGTTACAGCATGCTTGAATGATTAAACTACCAGCCGTTTTAAGATCGCCACTATCAATTTCTGGGCTTTGGCTAATTTTAAATAATATTGTTTCGAGTGACTTATCCATACCGTTATTGCTAGATTAGTTCCTTTATCGCAATAGTATAATTCAAGCAGCCCCTTTTTTGGAAACAACTTCGGAATGTTAATTATGACTCAAAACTAAAAGCTGACTATTTATAAAACAAAGCCTTATAAGATGGGTTACCAAAGAAGCCTGCTTTAATAACCCAACAAGTCATTAACGCCTACAAATCAAACCAAAGCCCAAGCCATGCGCGGTTTTCATTTTCAAAACGTTCGCTTTCAACGCGGCTTAAGCCTATATCAATACGTAGATCACTGATCCCCGCAGGAGCGAATTTTGCACTCCAATCGCGACCATTAAACCAGGTGGTCCATTTGACTCCATAGCTTTGCCCAAACACTTGGTTATCTAATTGGTGCTGTTGGTAGTAAAGCCAAGGCGCACCTTCTGACATTGCCACACCACCACCATAACCTTGATAACGCTCAGCAACGCCGGCAAAGAAAGGTAAATCTGGTTTATAGATAGTATTTGCCATGACGTTTTGGTCAATCAGACTCGATCTAAAGCCACCTAAATTCAAGAGAGAATCTTCACGCTTCGCTTGCTCAGCTTGTATATACAAAGGCATGTGAAACGCTTTGCCGAATATCGTCGCAGCAAGGTTATAGCCCTGCCAGTCTGTCTCGCCTGATTTGCCGTCTAGCCACTGGGCTTTAATTTGCTGGCCAATCGCAAATGCCTGTTTGTCATATTGCCAGCTTTGTTCCAACCCAAGACGCAACCAGCGTTCGTCTTGGTTTCCTAAGCCTGTGTCTAGTTCACTCGCATGTACGGCAGCATGGCCAGTCAATGACAGCATATTTTGGCGATAGCTATGGCTAACCTGCGCACTAAGCCCTGTTTGTTGCAGCGTATGCGGTGCAATTACAGCGAGTTCTGCCCCACGACTTTGCGCTGCGGTATCTAGTTCAAATGAAAACGCCTTTGCCTGCCACTCGGTATTACCTTGTTGCATTTTTACATCGGCAAAACCACCAACTAGGGTGCTGTCGCCCAAGCTTTTGCTTAGCCCTACATGCCAACTGACTTCTTCTAAAAAGTCAGAGCCTTTTACTCCTAGGTGTAGCACTTCAGTACTGGCACTGTAATACTGCGAGCCCAAGGTCATGGATGCACTATGATCCCACTTATCATAGGGTTTACTTTGCAATGGCTGCTGGTAAATCTGGGCATCATCAAGTTGCACGGCTGCATTTGAAAGTTTAGGGGCTTGCTTGGTGTCACTCAACTCAGTGACCAAATTGGCAGTGTTATTAATTTCCAGTGTGTAAGCATCTGGGCCTTCTGACGAAACACCTAGATACAGCAATTCACTGTCGTTTAACTGCTGTGGAAAACTCACCACATGCTGGCCTTGGCTTAACTGCAACAACTGCTGCGTGCTAAAGTCATAAGCATATAGATTGATCGCACCCTCTACGCCCGCTACGTAGAACAAGGTTTTACCGTCTTTGGACCAGCTCGGCTGAGTTAAGAATTGATAACCTTTTGGGGTGGGTACTTGAAAGTTGTTTTGTGTTTGCGTATCTCGCACATACAACTGCCAGTTTTGATTCAACCCTGATTTTAAATAGGCCAGTTTATTGCCGTTTTCAGAGATCTCAGGATAATCATATGTATCACCAAGCTGGTTGCTTGAAAGTACGGTTTCAGATCCATTGTTGAGCTCTAAATTCACTAAGTGTGAATAACCGTAGCGTACTTTTTCAGCCACGATGGCATTGTTGTTTTTATCTATCGCAAAGCGACGAATACCCGCATCTTCAGTTAACTGTGTGACTTGGTTATCATCAAGCGTCCACTGAAATAATTCGCCTTGCACCGCATACTGATCATTTTGTTTTTGTACCGATGCCACGAAATAGAGAGTATTTTCATCTTTCCAACGCGCATAGCGAATGCCTGAAAAATTACTTGGCGTAAGGGTGTGCTTTTTTATTCTGCCAAAGGTCTCTGGCGCATTATCTGCCACATCTTTAGGATCTGCCGCAAGTAAAGCCTTTTGCTTTTCATTGAAGTCTTTTTCAGCTTTTTCATTATCTTTTGTCGCATAGATATTAAGCTCAGTGCGACCTTTGCTATCACGCTCAGTGACGGCAATGTGTTCCCCGCTCGGAGATAAGCGCAAGTTTTTAGCATCAAACTTAAAATCATGCCATAACTTAGCATCCAACTCAGGTAAGTCTTGCGCAGAAGCCATGCTCAGGTAGGTGTATTCGGCGACAAATCGCTTATATAATTTTGCAGGGTGGTCGCCAAATACGCCCTTAAACGCCTCGTCAAAATCACGAGACTCCACCGCCTGCATACGAGTCCAAACAGCGTCTAAGGTCTGCTCACCATAGTTCTTTTCAAGCCATGCCAAGTATCGCACACCGATTAAATATGCCATTGAGCCACTCAAATAACTGTCGTTACCATTATTGAGCGCTGAATAAGGCAATAATGCACCTTGGCGAGCAAACTCCGTGAGTAGGGCTTCAGTGTAGTTATCAAATAAACGGCCTCGACCTGTCATTTTCGACTCCATCAAGGTGGCATACCCTTCTGCCACCCAACGCGGCATGATCGCAAGCGCGATATCGTATGGGTCCCATACATCACGAAGTGTTTGTCGCCATGTACTGCGGTTAGGTTGAGATAAATGCACCAAATGAATGTACTCATGCAAAATCAATAGCTGTTGCCAACCACTGCTGTTAGAGATCACGGTGTCTGATTGCGGTGGCGTGGTAAATAACGCCATTAGGGGCTTATCGGTACTTGGAATAGCAAAGCCGTTTGCACCATGGTAAGGGTCAAAGACCACCACATCGGCTTTGGCTTCTAAACTGCGATTTTGCTGCTCAAGTACTTTATTGCGAACTAACTCAAGCTCATGTGCGGCAGATTCTGCCCAGCGCTTATGTCCTTGCGTGTAATGTACATTGAAGTGTTCGGTTTCTATGGTTTGCCACGTCGGTTCGGCATAACTCATACTCGACAAAGACATGAGTGAGCCAAGGGCGACTTTTTTCATAACTGAATGCATGTTCCGTGATCCTTTCTCAAATATGCGTATAAGCATAAGGGAATCACATTGTTAAGAATGTAGGCAAGCCGTATGAAATTGTAACATGGTGTTATGTAACCAAAACCAAGGGGGTTCAGAAAAAGCTATTCTCGCCCTGCTCTGGCTTTGCCAAAGTGATAAATAACGCCAAAATACCACCAGCCACCACAAACATAGTGACCGCCAACAGCATACTTAGTCCCATATAAAACATAGCGCTGGCTATGATTGCCGCCGCTAACCAAGTCGCAATATGATGCAAATATTTAAATAGCGGTGTGTACGCTCTAATATTGACCAAAGCCATTATCATTAATACAACGACAGCTAAACTTAAAACAAAGATCATTACCCTTCCTTATTTTTACTGTGTCAGACACCATCCTTAAAACTGATTATATGCAAATAAGAATCATTATCAAGTTTGATTTATAAAAAAAGCCACATCATGCAATGCAGCTTTTTAAAATGAATGAAAAGCGTTTATACCCAGCGCAATGTCGTTGTCAAAGTATGACTTTGCCCCGGTTCAACGGTAGCAGCGTCATCCATTACATTTGCCGCTTCTAGACACAACATGGTTTTATATTCGTCATCTCTAAAGTTGCTTAGACGCTTAGACTTTTCAATCCACGGGTTCCAAAGCACGCAAGAAGTAGAGCTTTCACGACCCACTTCAATGTTACCGTCTGGCGTTCTAATAACTTGAACCGGTGCAGCTTGGGTATACACCATGTCTGTTTCACGGGCGAAACCGACGACTTCATTTTGATCAAATGGGCCTTCACCAAACTCAATAAACTTCGAGCCCTGTAAGCCATCCACTGTCGTCGCTTCAATGTTTGGTGTCGGGAAATAAGTATGCAGTGCTTGAGTTAAAGTAAAGGGTGAATCACCCAAGTTTGTGTTAGTTAGACTCACTTTTAACTGTTCTGTTAAATGAAATTCAACTTCAAGCTTAGATTTATGCGGCCAGTAGGTCCCATCAACCAAGGTCATAGGTAATGAAAGCTTAATCACAATGGCTTCATCGCTTTCATGTACTTCTTCAGCACGCCACATTAATTTACGTGCCACACCATGAATTGGCCAGTCAGGGTCGCTATGCACGCCAAACCATGGCCAGCAAATAGGAATACCACCACGAACGGCTTTGCCTTCTAGATAGTCTTCATCTTCTGACACCCAGATCAAATTGCCTTTGCCAACAGGCGTGAACTCTGTCAGTTGTGCACCTTGTAAAAAGATTTTAGCACTACAACGCGGACCGTCGACATTTAAATACTCGAGTCCAGACTCCGTGCGCTGGATAGAAACTGATGCTGAAAGTTCCATAATTCACCTAACTTCAAAATTTTGATATCTAGAATACATTACCGAATAACCCCACTCATAGTAAACATATAAACGTCCAAATGAAGCATCTTCACGCAAACGTCATACATCAATGTTACTGAAAAACTCGCAAACTAATAACTCTGTGATAAGCTTAAAATATTACATGTTGGCGAGATTAATTAATGAGCAAAAGTAGTCTTAAACTCTTTAATAAATGCTTTTGGCTGCATGCTGCAGGGATCATTTTTGTTGGTCTTGGTTTTGTGGGTATGGCCTTACCTGTTATGCCAACCACCATTTTTTTTATTCTCGCGCTCGCCTGCTTCACACGCTCTTCACCTAAATTCGCCAATTGGCTACTTACACACCCTAAGTTTGGTGAGCCGTTAAGACTTTGGCATGATCATCAAGTTATCCCTATCAAAGGAAAATGGGGAGCAGGTTTAGGTATGCTACTTGGGTATATGATTTTGCTATACAGCCAACCCGCGCTATGGGTGCTAATACTGGTTGCAAGTATCGAAGTGGCGGTGATGATTTATATTCTGTCTAAACCTTCTGCACCGCCTGTCAGTATTTAGTCAGCGCACTTATAGGTATTGCGCCCTGCGTCTTTTGCTTGGTATAGCGCCTCGTCTGCACTTTGCATCAAAGACTCAACCGAGGCACATGTTTTGGTGGCAGATGCAACACCCGCACTAATAGTCACTACACTATGCTCAGATTGACTATGTTCTAACGCCATGCCAGCAATAGCACGTACCAAAGTTTTGGCAATAATCTTCGCGCCTTGCAAAGGGGTATCAGGTAACAGTACGACAAACTCTTCGCCACCATAACGACACACAGAATCAAGCGGTCTTCTGACAATTTCTTTTAGCTTATCAGCCACTTGCTTTAGCACATCGTCACCGGCCAAATGCCCATAATGGTCGTTATACTTCTTGAAAAAGTCGATGTCGATCATGATCATAGAAAGTGAATGAGCTACACGATGACGCTGCTTCAGCAGTCTTTCTACTTCAGTATCAAAGAAACGTCGGTTATAAATACCTGTTAAGCCATCAATAAAAGAATAGTTACGTAAAATATCAGCTTGAAGTTTATATTTAAGATGCGTCTTTACACGGTTTTGCAGGGTTTTAGGTACGATAGGCTTAGGCACAAAGTCCACAGCGCCCGCTTCCCAACACTGTAACTGACTCTCTTCATTGGCGTTAGAGGTAACAAATACTATCGGGATTTCAGATAACTTAGGCGTTGCTTGCATTTTTTTACAGGCTTCAAGCCCTGACATACCTTCTAGTACCCAATCCATCAAAACTAAGTCTGGCTGCTCTTCTTGGCAATAGGCAATTGCTTCTTCGGCTGACTCGACTGTTTTTACATTACATATCTCTTGCAGACATCCCTCTAGTAGCCTGCGCATTAGCTCAGAGTCATCAACGATTAATACTTCACAACTAGCAAGGTCACTGACATCTTTAAACATAACTCAACTTTTCCATTTATAACTCTGGGAGTACACCTTGCAGCTTTTAACTTAATCGATCTGAACAAGTGCTGATATGAATACCAATTTTCAAAATAAATTACTTAATTAACAGTGATAGATATAACAACTAAGCGTGTCACCATTAAATACCTTTATCGACCAAGATTACAACAACTTAAATACCTAAAATCAGACGCAAAACCAAACTATACTAGTTCAGTAAATTCTTTTTTCTCAGCCAAGGTTATTTATACTGACTCTTCCTGTTAGCTTTTGCCCAATCTAATTCTCAAAATTGCTAACTTTAAAGCATATAAATCAATATATTAATAATTATAGGCTGAGGCAATATGACACTAGCATGAATAACTTATTACAAGGTAAGACCAGTCGTAAAAATGTCATAACTCTTCTCTAACATCGCCTCTTTTCTTAAATATAACAACAAAGAGGTACAGCTCATGAAAGGGCTTTCACGTCGCAATTTTATTAAAAGTGCATTAGCTGGTGTTGGCGCTGCCACGGTATCTTTATCTTTAACTGGATGTGGCCACAATGACTCAAGTCCATCTTATAATGACTTTACCGTTGCGTTTGATCACGGTGTAGCAAGTGGTGACCCTTTAACTGATAGAGTTATCTTGTGGACCCGAGTTACCCCTGAAGGTACACCTAATACTGTCAATGTGAGTTTAGAGGTATCTCTAGACAAAACATTTGAAAACATAGAATTTAAAGAGTCACTTTCTGCATTAGCAAAAAACGATTACACAGTAAAAGTTGACCTGACAGGACTGAAAGCCAATACCCGCTATTATTACCGTTTCAAAGCCAACGAGAGCCCGTCACCTATGGGCGAAACTAAAACCTTACCTGAAACAGATGTGTCGCAAGTGAAGTTAGCGGTTATGTCATGCGCAAATTACCCAGCGGGTTATTTTCACGCTTATGCTGAAGCTGCAAAAATGCAAGACCTAGATGCTGTGCTACATTTAGGCGACTATATTTATGAATATGGCATGGGTGGATACGCCACTGATAAAGCGGCTGAGCTTGGCCGAATGCTACCAGAAGATAACCAAGGCGAGCTCATCTCTCTGACCGATTACCGCAAACGTTATGCGCTTTACAGAACAGATACAGGTCTGCAATCCTTGCATGCAAAAGCGCCTTTCATTGCAGTATGGGACGACCACGAAGTCTGCAACGACGCCTATCTAGATGGGGCTGAGAACCATAATGACGATGAGGGCATGTTTGCCGACCGAAAAATGGCTGCGCTAAAGGCCTATTATGAATGGATGCCTATCCGACCATACGTTACAGGCCAAACCGAAAGTCTATATCGCAAATTTGATTTCGGTTCTTTGGTGTCACTTTACATGCTCGACACACGTCATGAAGCTCGCGTAAAGCCGCTTGATTATCAGAACTATTTTGATCCAACATCGGGTCAATTAGATGCAGCGAATTTCCAAGCAGATCTGGCCTCTCCCAATCAACAGTTGATTGGTACTCAGCAATTAACTTGGTTAACCGATCACATCAAAACATCAGATGCCAAATGGCAAGTACTTGGCCAACAAGTACTGATGACAAAAATGATGCTACCAGCAGAGTTACTGGTTGCCATGGCTAACCCAAGCCCAGCTATCGCTGCACAAATGACAGAACTGGCGCAATTAAAAGCACGCACGCAAGCATCTGACCCTACGTTAAGTGAGCAAGATAAAATGCGTATCGGTTTTACCGCTCCTTATAACTTAGATGCCTGGGATGGGTATCCTGTAGAGCGTGAAGTCTTATTACAAACAGCGAAAGCCGCAAACAAAAACCTCGTTACCCTTGCTGGCGATACCCATAACGCTTGGTCTGGTAAATTATGCACAGCACAAGGTGATGTATGCGGTTATGAATTTGCGACACCATCAGTGAGCTCTCCTGGTCTAGAGTATTACCTACAATTGCCAGAGTCACAGGTCAGCGAATTTGCCAAGGTACTTGAACTATTGGTTGACGATCTAGAGTTTGCCAACATCCACCAGCGCGGCTTTATGACACTGACATTTACACCTGATAATGTTGACAGTCAATGGCACTTCATCAGCGACGTACATAGCCAAGTATTCGGGGTTGAGAATAAAAACCTAATCCAGAAGACGCTATAAGTTTCAACAAGGAAGATTAAGCGCTTAACTAATCTTCCTCCTTCAGTTGGTACCACCTCTGCCAGCAAAAAGTCATAAATTGTCTATATTTAGTAATACCTCGTAATTGCAACGAATATCTCATAATTAAAACGGTAGGAATATGAATCAGCGCTCTATTAAGATTAAGCTAATCGCTTTTATTTCCATCACACTTGTGTTGCTTGTCGCCTCATTGGTCACGATAAGTTGGGTTCAGCTCAACAATAATAATCAGGTGCAAAGTGAGCGTGTACAAGGTGTTGTATTAGGTGAAATTAATGCTCGATTGACCGCGAAAGCGCGGCTGTATGCCGAGCAAGTCAGCGGTTATATCAATAAGGAGTATCAAATTCCTTATAGCCTATCTGGCGGTATTGCTAAAACAGCAGAACAAAACCCTATTTCAAGACAAAGCCTGTATTTAATGGTTCTGGGTGCACTTGAAAAGAACCAAGGGGTGTCGTCAATCTATGCACAATTCGAAGCCAACGGCTACGACGGTAAAGACAATCAATTTAGCAATTCAGGGCAAACCCACTCAGTCCCAGGCGCTGGCTCCTTAGAGGTGTATATTACCCGTGATGCGCCGGGTAAATTCACGCAACACCAAATTGAAGATCCAGGCGAAAAATACCTTAATGCCCGCAATGAGTTTGGCTTTAGAGAAAGTGAATGGTATTTGTGCGCCAAAGATAATCTTAAGCCCTGTATTATGGAGCCGTACTTGTATGAAATCACACCCGGTAATTCTGAGTTAATGACCTCTCTCACCGTACCTGTGATTGCAAACGGCCGCTTTATTGGTTTAGTCGGGGTTGATATAAACCTGCCACGTTTTCAGACTCTCACCGAAGAAGTGTCGAAGTCGCTTTATAATGGTCAAGCCAAAGTCAGTATTCTCAGCGATATAGGGTTAGTCGTTGGCTCAAGCCACTACGACAAGCTTGCACGCCCCTTAACAGAGTCTCTGCCGGGTAACGCGGGCAAAACCATTATGGACAACCGTAAACAACAAACTCAACTCGAAATTGGCAGTAACCTAGTTTTCACTATGCCCATTGAAATTAAGGTCGCCAATACAACTTGGAGCTTGGTCATTGAATTACCGAAAGATCTGGCACTTGCCAGTGCCCAAGAGTTAGCAGAGCAGCAAGCTGAAGATACCGCGACCGTCGGCTCCAGCATGATATTAATTGGGGTGATCGCATCGGTTATCGCATTGGCCCTTTCTGTGGCTATTTTAAAGACCATTATCGACCCACTAACTGACATCAAAGACAGAGTAGAGAATCTTGCAAGTAACGATGGCGATTTAACCGTACAACTCGACGTCACGCAGCATGAAGAGCTCATTGCCATAGCGACAGGTTTTAACCTATTCACACAGAAACTGCGAAATATGGTCAATGACTTAAAAGGGCTCGCCAACAACTCTTATCAGCAATCAACCAAAACCTCGCAGGCAGCAGAAGACATTAAAGCCAAAGTAAACATGCAACATATGGAAATCGACAGTGTGGTAACCGCCATCAATGAGCTCAGTGCCACCGCGAGCGAAGTCGCCCGTTCATCAGAAAATGCAGCGGCTTCAACCAATGCGACCAACGAAAAGGTAAAACAAAGCGAGCGCGGTATCTCTGCCGCATCCGACTCTGTACAGGTGATGTCTGATCAAATTGCCAGTGCCAAAGAGTCTATCAATGCGGTTGCCATTCGCAGTAGCGACATTACACAAATTCTCGATGTAATTCGCTCAATCGCAGAGCAAACCAACCTACTGGCTTTGAATGCTGCCATTGAAGCGGCTCGCGCAGGTGAGCAAGGTCGCGGCTTTGCCGTTGTTGCCGATGAAGTCAGGTCTTTGGCTTCCAAAACACAAGACTCAACTAATGAGATAAGCCAGCTCATTGATAATTTACAAAATGAAGTAAAAACGTCTGAAGACATCATTGAACGCTCAGTCGTACAAGCCAGCGATGCAATGACCCATTGTGGTAGCGCTGCGGCACAAATGAGTGAAATGGTGCAAGCACTTGATGATATCTCAAATGAAGTTACACAAATAGCCACCGCTGCCGAGCAGCAAAGCGCGGTAACCGAAGACTTAAGTGCAAATATGACAGGGATTTCAGATGCGGCAGCAGAACTCGCGCAATTGGCTGACACCATTGAAGATGCCGCACAAGATTTGATGAAACTGGTCGAACACAAGAACAGTCAATTAGGGCTACTTAGAACTTAAATATTCTCAACATTCGCTTATTAAAAAGGGTCACTCAATTGTGACCCTTTTATTTTTTAAAGACTTGAGAAAGAGAACTTTAGCGGCTTCTCTGTGTTATTTTGCCAAGTAAAATCAAGACCTATATCAGCATAAACATATATAGATTGCGAGACCTCTTTTACAAGCTTTCCTGCCATAAATACCTGTAACTTGACCATGTAATCAGTCGCTAGAGTTGTTAACTCTTTTTCAAGTTGCTTTGAAGTAACTTGCTCTCCATTTAACAACCAAACAAGTTGATACTGATCACCCAAGTTATCTTCATTGCTCACTTTTAGCTTTAATGTCGCATTATGCTGAGCAAACAAAATAGCGATCTTTTCATGGGGTAACTCTTCAACAGTGACAGCACGCTGATGTGTAAACTGTGCACCAGTTACAGTTACCAAAGTTAACATTACATCGTAGGTTCCAGCCTTAATAAATTGCATTTCATAATAAGGCTCAGAAGTGTTGATTGACTCTTTCTGCGCAACTAAAGACCACACATATGCTTTGACTGATGTGTTGGCATTGTGCGTCGCTGTTAATTGACAAGTTAGACCTTCGGCAACACATACAAAGTCCAAATTAGGGTTTGCTTCTCTAATAAAGCTCACTGTTTGCTGATCAATAATTTGCTCATGTTTCCTAAGGATAAAAGTATAGCTAGATATCTCATTCGGTAACTCAAGGTCTAATTTGCCCTCGTTTAGAACATACTCCTGCCCTGCAATCACAAGTGTCACCTCATATAAAGTAGGCAGTGGAGAATTCAATGAGAAGAAAAAAGTGTCATTAATTTGAGAAACATCAAAACTCACTTCAGGAATTGGCTCTGGTTCCTGAATATGAACTACCTCACTTGAGGTAAACTCAGCATTCGTGTCGGGCACCTGAAGTGTAAGAGAAACTGCAAACTCACCATAACCGGCAAAGTCATATTGAAACGCGTCCTTTGACGTTTTAGTAATCGTTTCATTATTTAATTGCCACTGATAAATAAGATTATTATCTGGCAAATCATGAGATGCTGACAATTCACATTGGGTGCCTGTTAGCACACACTGGATCGTCAGGTTCGGCATTGTCATTGGCGTAACTAATTTAGATACCTCTTTCACAACTTCACCTGATTTTAGTAGCTGTAAGGTAACTGTTTGTGCCGTTGTAAAGTCATGAGTTATTTCTTTTTCATGACTAGATTGCAACTGACCATCTATTAGCCAATTTAAAGTAAAGCCTTCTCCTAATTCACTGTCTGCTAGCAGAGTAATAGTGCTATTAATTTGTTTCCCTACAACTAAACCTAGCTCAGGCAAAATTTTAATAACCTCACTTGAGGTAAACTCAGCATTCGAGTCGGGTACCTGAAGTGTAAGAGAAACTGCAAACTCACCATAGCCGGCAAAGTCATATTGAAATGCGTCCTTTGACGTTTTGGTCATCGTTTCATTATTTAATTGCCACTGATAAATAAGATTATTATCTGGCAAATCATGAGATGCTGACAATTCACATTGGGTGCCTGTTAGCACACACTGGATCGTCAGGTTCGGCATTGTCATTGGCGTAACTAACTTAGACACTTCTTTCACAACTTCACCTGATTTTAGTAGCTGTAAGGTAACTGTTTGCGCCGTTGTAAAGTTATGCGTTATTTCTTTTTCATGGCTAGATTGCAACTGACCATCGATAAGCCAATTTAAAGTAAAGCCTTCTCCTAACTCACTGCCTGCTATCAGAGAAATGATATTATTTACTTGCTTTCCAACAATCAGGTCTAATTCTGGCAATACTTCTTCCAAGGTTATTTGCGATTCGGTTGAAAACTCTGCTCTGCCATCTATTGTCATCATAGAGAGTGCCACATTAAACACGCCATATGCTTCAAAATCATAGCTAAATGGTTGAGCATCTTGCCTAGTAACTTGCTCTCCTGCCAATGTCCATTGATACTCAACAGCCTCAGGCAATGAAGTATGACTCACGGTAAACTCACATTGTGTACCTTGTGCTTCGCAAGCTATAGCCAAATTAGGATCGGCAATCAGTTCAATCTGCTTTTCAGCTCTGCTAAGCACGCGGTCATTCTCAACATGCTCAAGCGATACAACATATGCTCCTTGTGTATTCACTGCTTGCTCTAACTTACTGTCAGTTTGCTCAATGACTTGCTCAGGTAAAATCCAACGAAACATAGCTTGCTCGCCATAGCTTGGCAAGACAGTAAGATATAATGTTTGTTCTACTTGCTTGTAACTAAAATCTATCGGTGTACTGGGGACA
Source organism: Pseudoalteromonas sp. AWM4_233 (assembly GCF_056158285.1). Taxonomy (NCBI): domain Bacteria; kingdom Pseudomonadati; phylum Pseudomonadota; class Gammaproteobacteria; order Alteromonadales; family Pseudoalteromonadaceae; genus Pseudoalteromonas; species Pseudoalteromonas sp. AWM4_233. The sequence continues at coordinate 3,674,665 of NZ_JBSWSZ010000001.1, forward strand.
CCCGCTTCAATGTGTACTTTCAAGTCAACAGACTGACTTAGTTCATTCGCAGTACATGCGCTTACTGCTGCATCATCAATACGTAACCTCACCAGCATGTCGCCGGGCACAGTATCAACACTCGGTAAAGAAATGGCAGTATCAAACTCCGTGGCACTGAGTACATTTTCATCGTCTGAAAACTGACGATCTCTATTCAAATCATAAAATACTGATACTACTTTATCCGTGGGCATGTTGTGGAATTGAAACTCACCTAATGCCTGCTGATACCATGCATTCTGTGGCACCAATAACGTATAACCTTGCTCCAAAACAAAGTCTTCACCATTTATGCTTAACTGATTTGATAGTACATTCTCGGTGTCTGGCTTACACAGAGGATCTGAAAAAATACTCAAAAGTCTATGACCTGTTTTAGTCTGCCCCTGCGTGTTTGTCGTTTCAATCGAGAGTAAATGTTCGCCTGACTCTAAATTAAGTTGCGCTTGTTTTATTGCATTGAATTGTGATGGTGTATTTAAGTTCGCTTGCCACTGATGCACAGGCTGCTCATTAAGACTAATATTCACGGCACTTAACTCGGCTTGCTCTGATTCTGCTAGGGCATAGTTAATTGACGTATATAAGCGCTCAATAGAAAAGTCGAGGTTGTTAGCTAAGCTATTTGTTGGGACTAAACCAACCTCTTGCAACTTAACCGATATTCTCGCTTTGTCTTGCTCATCAGCAACATCAATCAAGCAGAATGCGGCATGCTCAAAACTGGTATCTTCAGTGAAACATGACTGCGCAGCCTTCATGGTTAAACGGAATGTCTTTGCGATATCCCAGCCATCCGAAATTGACAGGCGGTAGAAAAAGCGATTTAAAATACCAGCTTGATAATGCGGACCAGGCGTTTCAGTTTCTATATCACGCCAATCATCAATACTTGCGCCATCTGTCATCGGCGAAAAAAGATAACGCAGCGCTTTGTTGCCAATAAAACTATCCCAAGCCATGGCATAGTAAAAAGTACCATCAATCGATAACTGTTGATGTGCATCAGACTCTATAAAATTTTGTTCACCGCCGATCTGAAGTCTTTTATAAAACTCGCTCCGTACGAGGACTGCGGTTAAATCAGCGAATGCTTCTTGAATAGCAGCGGTTCCCTTGAACTCAAATGAAATATCAGAGTTCCAAGTCAGTACTGCATGGCCTGTTTCATGAGCAATAATGTCTAATGAAGAACCATGAGAAAAATAGCCGCCTGTCGCCATGCCCCGATCTAGCAAAACATGCTCACCATCCCAGCTACTGGTGCGAAAAGTCGTATCTCCATCGACAATTATGCTGAGTTGCTCTAAACAATAATCAGCTCCCGCTGAACATGCTTCTGCTGAATTTGGGTACATAAGGGCAAGCTGCTGATGCAATATGTCCATGGTAATGCCAGCATAAAAATGTACATCGTTTTCGGTTTGAAAATCACCTTGTCCGAAGTAGTTAAATTTGAGACGAGAGAGGTTAGCACTTTCTTGTGCTGCACCGTCACAACTGTAACTGTAAACAGGAAAGTTCACAGCGTTTTGACGTGTAACCACTCCCGGGTTTTCTAAAGAGCACATACCACTTTCATGTTTTACAATAAATGGATAACCACTGTATTGAGAAAACAACTGGCTATTCTCATCTCGATAAAATAAGTTGTACTGCTCAGGGATATACGGAAACCGCGCCTGTGTTAAAGGTGTATCTGGTATCACAGCAGTTTGACAGTCTTGACTTGGAAGATCTGGCGCCTGCGCGCACAGCAAACCCATTTTAGCATTACCCATCATGGCAGGTACGGCGTGATAAGAAGCTTCATTGGCTGTAGCAGGCATAGCGAGCGCAAACAAAGAAGCGAACAAGCTAGGCTTTAAATAATCCTTCAAAGCAAAGTCCTTATTGAGAATAAAACAGTATTTGGTGGGCAAAAATCCACCAAACCAAATTACCCCTTATGAGCACAAAAGTAAATTACAAATAAATTAATCAGAGAGTTAACACCTAGCATAATCGCTATTAATCTGTTATTTCTAGTGTTTGGAATTCTCTAATTTAAGGACAGAATATAGAATGTTTAGCATAAAACAGGTAATAGGGTATGCAGCTCTGTTTGCCTTTTCAACGCTCGCCAATAGCTCAGATATTACCGCTTATCATTGGGATTTTGGTGATGGAAATAGCAGCACCGCTGCCAAACCAGACCATGAATATAAACAGCCGGGCTTTTATCAAGTAACTTTGAAAGCTTTCGTCAATGATGAATTAAGCTATAGCAAGCAGCATCTTGTCGATGCAGTCTCACCTGTGATTGAGTCATTCAGTGTATCCGGTAAAGCTGAGGCGAAAATTGGGGAGCGAGTCAGGTTAACGCCGCAACTAAAAACGTCCCAACCACTGCAACTTTCTTATGTTTGGAAAACTCATGATGGTACAGATTTCAGTGGCGAAGAGTATGAGTTTACAGCAACTGAAGCGGGTACCTTTACCCTGAATGTCAGTGGTCTTTTTGATGGACGAGAGGTTATCAGCGAACAAGTTACTTACACGATAAGTGCAGCATCTAACACCGAAACACCCAAGAATGACTCGTCACAATCGGGTGGTGCTGGTTCGTTGATTTGGTTATTACCTAGCATGTTCTTTATTGCTTTCAGAAGGCGAAACTCTAAGTGAACTTTTTACAGGGCCTTTGGCCCTTTTTAGTGCAAACCCACCTTTAACTTCACAGAAATAGTGCATCAGCTCTAAACAAAAAACAACAAACCAAATAAAATCATAACCTTAAAACTCTGGCACAACTCTTTCTATAGATAGGGAGCAAAGCAGTTATTACAGGGGTTTTCATATGCACAACTTGGTTCAAACCATGCAGTTAATTTGGCACTTAGACTGGTACTCACATGTCAGTGTGTGGCCAATTCATGAAGAAAAGCACGCAACGAAAAGCACCAAGGAGCAAGCGAAATGAGCAAACAAATTGATTTACACGAGGCCATGTTAAGCGTGATGATCGGCGAGTCGAGCCTTTCACAAGCGGCAGCAAGATATCAAGTTTCTAAACGCAGCCTTTACAGTGCACTACGTTTTGCTAAACAAGCCCCTGAACAACGACAACAACACCTGCAGCGAGTGAAAGAGCAACTCATGGCAAATATCGCCAGCATTGACTCTCGGCTCGCCCAGCAAACTGCCTAACCCTAACTCCTCCAAACGTTAGGTAAAATAGCGAGTCGACGATTACTCGCTATTTTTTTGCTCGCTCAAATCTGACCATTTCAAACCAAACTTAGCGAGGTACTTCTGCAATCTTGTAGAATCGTTTACTTGTGCCTTTAATGTTCGACTAACGTTGAATAACTCTCTTCCAGCAGCTGCCATACTCGTATGTTTTTCGCATATCACAAGTACATTATTAAGTTGAATAGCATCGAATTTATCGAGTTTAGATATTGCTTCGCTAGTTAAATACCTTTCGATAGCTTTACGTTGCGGTTCTGAATCAGGTAAATGCCATGACTCTTTTAGTCTAGCTATTTCTTCTGTCACATCAGCTATAGCAATGCGCGATGAATCTGCAAGAGTGCCTAATCGTGTAATTGCCGAACTTAAATCTCTGAAGTTACCAGACCAAGGCGCTTGGTTTGACATTGCAAACTCTTCAAATAATCGCTTAGCTTCTTTGTTAAACCTGACTCTTTCCCCTGTTTTCTGTGCAAATAAGTCCATTTCATAGTCAATATTGCCGGGGATGTCCTCACGTCGATCTTTTAATGCTGGTAGTTTGTAAGACCACAAATTAATGCGCGCAAGTAAGTCTTCTCTAAACATTCCTTTCGCAACTTGCTGTTTCAAATCACGGTTCGTTCCGGCAATAAGTTGAAAGTTACTTTTTAACGTTCTATCACTACCAACGGGATGAAACTCTTTATTTTCTATGGCATGAAGAAGCATCGCCTGCTCTTCTAAGCCAAGCTCACCGATCTCATCCAAAAACAATACGCCTTTATCTGCCGTGAGCAAATAGCCATCTCGAGACTTTAATGCTCCTGTAAATGCACCTTTTGTATGGCCAAATAAAGCTGCCATGGCATTTTCGCCTTTCAGTGTCGCGCAATTTACTGAAACAAGTTCACCCTCTAACATGGCTCGTTTCTTTTTGAGTTGAAAGATACGAGTAGCAAGTTGGCTTTTTCCTGCACCTGTTGGACCCGTCAGTAACATCGGGTCTTGTGAACGGATAGCCACTTTTTCAACTTGCGTTATAAGTTGGTTGAAGGCCTTGTTTTTAGTATGAATACCGCCTTTTAAAAATGCTTTACCCTCGAGATGTTCACGGTCAAAACGCGTTGCTATTTGATCATATTTAGACAAGTCGAGATCGATTATTTGTGCTTTACCGACCGATTTATTTTTATTGTATTTGTCTGGAGAGGTTTGAATGAGTCGACCGGGAAAATGCCGGCTTTCAGTAAGCAGGTAACTACAAATCTGAACAACATGCGTCCCTGTAGTAATATGAAACAGGTAATCATTTTTCTCAGTATCAAATTCTTGTTGGGCACACCAATCATAAAGCTTGGCATATACCTCCTCAAAGTCCCAAGGGTTAGAGAAGTTTATATTATGTAATTGCACCTGTGTTTCAGGTGACACACTTTCAATGTCCACAGCAACATTATTCGCGAGTTTCCAACTGTGGTTATCATGGAGCATATGCAGCTCATCGACGATTAAATCTTCTTGACTACACAAGCTAATATTCGGTCGCCACCGTGACCATCGATCAATACGTTTGCCAACAAAATCCAACTGTGTCCCGATCAATGTTACCGCAATTGTCTTCTTCATCAACCTATCCCTTAAGATACATACATATCCAAAATATTATATTTGTGCTTTTTTGATTGTCTATGTCGCTTGCAAAAAATGAGCAAAAATAAAAATTTAACTATTTAAAATCAACAAATTAAGACTTTTGTTTTTTGTTTGCTTATCGTTTGGCACATCACTTGATATGTATTATTCGTCTGGTTAAGTGGTCGTGATTCAAAAAATCACTCCGGTGCGCTGAACAATGTGAATGCGTATTCCTAATCAAACACAATTTAAGTAGCTCAGTCAGGTAGAGCAGCGAAATAGAGTTTCGTGCGTCGAAGGTTCAAATCCTTCCTTAAATTCAGGTAGCTCAATTGGTAGAGCCTCGAACGTTTACTTCGATTGTTGTGGGTTCAAGTCCCACCCTAAACCATTTGGAAAACGAATAAGTTGATAAGTCGTGGTTACCCATGTTTAGAAAACGCATTGTATTAAAACCTGTTAGCAAGCGGGACGCTCCCTAACATGTAAAGCTGCAAATGCCTTTTTAATCAAGTAATTCACCCTTATCAACACGCTTAGAAAGCGACATTAAAAGGTATTAAACATGTTAAGAAAAACACAAACTGTAAATGAAAATCAAAGACTTCTAGTCTTTAAAAACCAAGAGTTAATCAAAATACTAAACGCGGGTAAACACACCCTTTGGGATATTAAAAATGAACTTAATTTTACCACTTTCGATATCAATGAATTGTTCGTTTCACTGCCAAATGTAGAACGACTTTACCGTAATAGTGAAGTGTTAAAAACACAAATTGAGCACTGGAAATTAGATAATGACCAAGTTGGTATTTTATATGTGAATGATCAACTCAAAGGCATAGTGGCCCCAAGTGAGCATCTGTATCTATGGAAAGACACAGGTGAAATTCGCCTTGATAAAGTTTCTATAAAAAACCAAATAGCTATAGAAAACAGAGTATTTAACCTAATTATGCGAGCTGGAGCCAATAGCGCCTCACGTTTAATTAGAAGTGAAAACACTGTTGCAACCAAACCAATCGCTGACCTGTCGGTACCCAAAGATCATGTTGGCCTTTTGTATATAGATGGCAAATTGGCAGAACAGCTTCCACCTGGTAACTATGGCTTTTGGCAGTTGAGTAACAAAGTTGAACTAAAAAATTTCGATTGTCGCACTCAGATACTCGAAGTATCTGGGCAAGAGATTTTAAGTAAAGACAGGGTGAGTTTGCGTATCAACTTGAGCGCCAGTATTCAAATTAAGGATGCTCAGATCGCAGCAAGCAGTGTAGATAAACTAGATGAATATATATACAAGACGCTGCAATTAGCGCTTCGAGAAGCCGTCGGTACTAAATCACTCGACGACATTCTAATAGACAAGCTTTATATCAATGAAACTGTAAAAGAACTTGTGACGACGCAACTATCAAGTATCGGCATTGAACTCAAAAGCGTAGGGGTAAAAGACATCATTTTACCGGGCGAAATGAAGGCCATTTTAAATCAGGTCGTGGAAGCGCAAAAAGCAGCGGAGGCTAATGTCATTAAACGCCGAGAAGAAACATCCGCTACCCGAAGTTTACATAACACGGCAAAAGTAATGGAAAACAACCCAACACTAATGCGACTTAAAGAACTAGAAGCATTAGAGAAGGTAGCAGATCGCATTGATAGCTTAACCGTTTATGGTGGGCTGGATGGACTAATGAATGGTGTCGTTAAACTCACTTAATGCATAAAGAAAATAACGAGAAAAACATGTGTAAAAATTTTAATACTATAAAAACCACAGGCCATGCTCCAATCAAAGCTTGGACGAAAGGTGTCCCTTTTGAAGAACAAGCGCAAGCTCAGTTAAAAAACATAGCTGCAATGCCAATTGTGCATTCGCATATCGCAGTGATGCCTGATGTGCATATGGGTAAAGGTGCCACCATAGGCAGTGTTATTCCATCTGTTGATGCTGTGATCCCTGCTGCGGTAGGTGTTGATATTGGCTGCGGAATGGTAGCAACAAAAACCACGCTTACAGCGAGCCAACTGCCCGATAATTTAGCTGGGATCCGCCATGCCTTTGAGGCTGCAGTACCCCATGGGAGAACAGGGGGTAGAAAAGGCAAGCGTGATCGCGGTGCCTGGCATAACATTCCAGAGCTAGTCGCTGATGAATGGAAAAAACTTGAGGTACGTTTTGAGCGGATCTGCCAAAAGCACCCGGCAATAAAGAAAAGTAATCATGTAAATCACTTAGGTACCATGGGGACAGGTAATCACTTCTTAGAATTATGCTTAGATGAGCATGACGCAGTTTGGATAATGCTTCACTCTGGCAGCCGTGGCGTGGGCAATAGGATAGGTAATTACTTTATTGAACTCGCTAAGAAAGAAATGCAACGCCACCAAATGCATTTACCCGATATGGACCTCGCTTATCTGTCAGAAGGGAGCAAGTACTTTAATGACTATGTCGAAGCGGTAGAGTGGGCACAAGATTTCGCAGCCAAAAATAGAGAAATTATGATGTTCAATGCAATTAACGCACTCAGAAAGGTGTTACCTGTTTCATTTGAGACAGCGGACCTTGCGGTGAATTGCCACCACAACTATATCTCTCGCGAGCACCACTTTGGTAAAGACTGTTTTGTAACACGTAAAGGCGCGGTGCGTGCACAAAAAGGCGAGATGGGGATCATTCCAGGTAGCATGGGGGCTCGATCATTCATTGTCAGAGGATTAGGGAACCCAGACAGTTTCAATAGTTGCAGTCATGGTGCTGGCCGTGTGATGTCCCGAACAAAAGCCAAGAAGGTCTTCAACATACAAGATCAAATTGACGCGACACAAGGGGTTGAATGCCGCAAAGATGAAGCCGTTATCGATGAGATACCTCATGCATATAAAGACATAGAAAAAGTCATGGCAGCACAAAAAGACCTCGTAGAAGTGGTATACACGCTAAAGCAAATTGTATGTGTAAAAGGATAATAACTATGAAATATATAACCATAGATGGCGCACAGGGTGAAGGTGGTGGGCAGGTGTTAAGAACCGCATTGACATTATCGATGCTCACTCAACAACCAATTGAGTTAATCAACATCAGAGCTAATCGACAAAAGCCGGGACTCATGCGCCAACATTTAACTTCAGTATTGGCGGCACAAGCCATTTGTGATGCTGTTGTAGAAGGCGCTGAATTGGGGTCATCTCACATTCGCTTTCAACCTAAACAGGTTAAAGCGGGTCAATATAAGTTTGCAATTGGCACAGCTGGCAGTACTGTTTTAGTGTGCCAAACCATTATGCCTGTACTTGCACTTGCCAACGGGCTATCGACGGTGACATTCGAAGGAGGCACGCACAATGGCATGTCACCTTCATTATGTTTTTTTAAAGAAAGCTATTTACCCATCTTGAATGCAATGGGCGTTCAAAGTGACATTGAAGTATCACAATTAGGGTTTTACCCTGCCGGTGGAGGGAAGTGGCAGATCAAGATCAACCCAACAAAACAATTAAAGCCCTTTAAAATAGGCAAAGCGCCGGACGTTGATCTATTAAACACAGACAATACTAAGCTTACAGGGTTTGTGAGTCAGTTACCTGACAGCATCGCAATGCGTGAAATGAACGCAGCGAAGAAAGCGCTTAATTGGCCCAATGCTGATTGCCAAATCAATCATGTGCAGTCTCCAGGGCCAGGCAACAGCTTACAAATTAAAATACAGAGTCAAAGCCATACACACTTATTTGAAGTCGTAGGAGAACTTGGTACTTCTGCAGAAAATATAGCAAAACGCTGCGCTGGGAGAGTGAAGGCCTTTTTAAAGTCAAACTCACAGGTAGAACACTATCTAGCAGACCAATTATTAGTGCCCATGGCGCTGGCTGGCAGTGGGAGTTTCACAACCTCTAAACCCAGCTTGCATACTCTTACTAACGCTCAAGTAATACAGCAAATAACCAAGAAAAAGATAAATATAGAACAAGAAAGTGAACATATTTGGCGTATTTCTTTAACGTCAACTTAGAGCAACTGAATTTGTGACAGGACAAGCCCAGAGGGAATCATGAAAATATTAGACCATACCTACTTAGTCGGCGGCGCGGTACGAGATGCCTTACTTGGTAAAACACCTAATGACCGAGACTATGTGGTTGTAGGCACCACAACTAGTGACATGTTATCACTTGGCTTTATACAAGTTGGTAAAGATTTCCCTGTTTTCATTCATCCAAAAACTAAAGAAGAATATGCATTAGCGCGTACCGAAAGAAAAAAGGGTTATGGCTATAAAGGTTTCTCAATCGATGCTTGCAGCAAGGTGACATTAGAAGAGGATTTAGCTCGTCGAGATTTAACAATTAATGCTATGGCACTTGGCAAGGGGAATAGCTTGGTAGACCCTTTTAATGGCTTTACTGATTTACAAAACAAGGTTCTGCGCCACACAACTGACGCCTTCGTAGAAGACCCAGTTAGAGTTCTGCGTGTAGCACGTTTTATGGCCCGTTTTGGCGAGCAATGGTCAATTGCGCCGGAAACACAAAACTTAATGCAGACTTTGAAAAATCATGGAGAATTAAAATATCTGGTACCAGAGCGTATCTGGGCAGAAACTGCAAAAGCGCTCTCTGAGCCGCACCCTCACCTGTACTTTCAAACACTAAATGGTCTGGGTATTTTTCCTGAGATAGAAGCAATGGTTGGGTTAGCACAGCCTGCCAAATATCACCCAGAAGGTGATGTTTTTACACATACCATGTTAGTTCTAAAACGCGCTGCAGATTTAAACTTTGACCTTGAAACGCGCTTTGCAGCATTAACCCATGACTTTGGCAAGGCAGCAAGCTTTCAGAAGCAGAGTAATTTTTTTGGTCATGAACAAGCTGGTATAGAAGTAATAAACAAGTTTTGTCAGCGTCTTAACGTACCAGGGCGCTTCAGAACATTAGCAATACTCACTAGCGACAATCATACCCGTTGTCACAAGCTGTTTGAGATGAAAGCGAACAAAGTACATAAATTAATTGTTGAAACTATGGATGCAGTTAAGAAACCTGAACGGTTCCAGCAATTCTTGCAAGCCTGTTTGTGTGATGCGCAAGGTCGAGGTCAAACATTCGAGCAAAAAGACTACCCACAATATCGCTTAGCATTATTGTTGCTTAAAAACCTCTCTGAGCTCGATACAAAAGCGATCGTGCAGCATGCTTTATCTTTGCAGAAACAAGGGTCAGAGATCGGACAGTTTATTCGACAAGCTGAATTGGCATGCGTTAAACAAACCTTATTAGAAAAAGAAGAAGTAAAACTACCATGAAAGTTGAAACAATAAATAACACTTGTCACCGACAGATCGAAGAGTCTGTTCATACAGAAATATTACGTCGTATTGCTGCTGCCGAACAAGAACACAATGTAAAAGTGTTATTTGCCGTGGAGTCAACGTAATGAAACACAAAGATAGGAGTGAATTAGAAAGTAGGTTGCAAAAAGCATTTGAGAGGCAACCCCAAAGCTTTGCCAATAAGATACCATTCAAGCTCTCAGCTGTAATAAATGTAACAGTACTTATTCCCTTAAAGAATATAGATTTCTGGGAGCGGCACATACGTTTTCTACATGACAAAGTCAGTGAACCAAGGAGGAGACGCTTTTGGGGGACTATACGATGGAAACAGCCATCCATCTCAGTATTAGACCTGTGTAGTTGGGATGGCCACCGACGAGAGTACGCTTTAAAAGCGGCTAATACTGGGTTGCCCAATAGCTTTTTTGTCATTTTGTTTCTAAGGCGCCTTAATGACTGGGTACCACAGGTTCGTGATGCCGCAAGAAGTGCTTTAGAGACAGCCATTAATAATACCGACCCCAATGAGGTAGCCAAGGCATTAGTTTATGTTTTTCAACACTGGACTTCTTGGCAGAGGATTAATGAACAAAGCAAAGAGTTATTGTTACGCGTTTTATACAACGACGAAGTGTTTAACAAAGTTAAAGAGTTGCTTATTAAAGAAAACGCAGGGCCTCTTTCGCAAATCTTAACTCAAGTCGGCCGTATAGATGTTTTTGACTCTCATCTAGCAGAAATAGCGAAATGTTCTGTTCAGCCAGCGCTTCGAGCTAAGGCATTTCGTTTTTTACTTGAGAAGAAAGTAAGTTGGTATCATGGTCGGGAATGGGTATGGACAGATAAGCGCTATGGAGAAGGTAAATTAAAACCAGTAATAAAAACTCGGTCTTTAACCGTAGAGCCACTACTTTCTCAGCTCATTGAGGAAGCCGCGCATGACCCCTCTTCTATTGTTCGTAGAGTATCAGCTGAAATGTTAATTGGTAACTTAGATAGCTTAGATGGAAGAGCTTACCACTTGGCTAAATACTTCTCGCGAGATACTTCGAAAGCAGTATCTGAACGGGGAAAGTTTGCTTTGAAGAAATTAGCTGGTGAGTCGATTTTTTGAATAGGTTAAATCAAAAACTGAAAGCGATAAACCTAGCAGTGACCAGTAAAGCATAGAGTTACTGCTAGGCAATATGTGAATAAATATAAGTATTAGGTGTTACTCTGAGGCCCGTATAGTTTTGATATCTTGATCAGCTGCCCAACTAAGTACGTCCTCCCTCTTCAACGCAGTTGCCATGAGATCTGGGAATTGATCCGGTGTACAAGCAAAAACCGGAGAACCGATCGCTGCAAAGTCTGAAGCTAATTCTCTATCATAAGAAGGTTTTCCATCATCACTTAGGGCTAGCAATGTGATTACGTTAACATCTTGTCGCACTAAATTGGCCACTCGGGCTTTGAGCGCCTGCTCATCACCACCTTCGTATAAGTCTGTAATTAAAATAAGATGAGTCTTTGAGGGTCTTTCTATTTTTTCTTCGCAATATGCCACAGCTTGATTAATGTCGGTGCCCCCCCCTAACTGCACACCAAATAATACGTTTACAGGGTCTTCAAGGTCGTCAGTCATATCAATAACCGCTGTATCAAAACAGACAAGTTTTGTTTTGATGGCGGGAATAGACGCCATGACTGCAGCAAAAATAGAACTATAAACTACAGACGTTGCCATAGAACCTGATTGATCGACACATAGTATGACTTCATCTAGGTCAACTATTCTCCGTTGTTGGCGCATAAAACCTATCAACTTTTCTGGCACAATAGTTTGCTGCTCTACCTGATAATGGCGTAGGTTAGATTGGATCGTCCTATGCCAATCAATATCATTGAACCTAGGTCTAAAGGTTCTTTTAGATTTATTGATGGCTCCCCTAATTGACTCCGCTGTTTTTTGTTCTAGCCGCGCCATGAGTTCAGCCACTACTTTATTTATTACTTGTCGAGCAGTCTCTATAGTCTTATCGGGCATAACAGATCGCAAACTGACAAGATCTGCAACTAAATGTACATCTGCCTCTATTGCTGAAAGAAATTCAGGTTCCATTAGCATTTCTTTCAGGCCTAAGCGCTCAAAAGCGTCGCGTTGTACTACTTGAACAACACTTGAAGGGAAAAACTCCCTTATATCTCCGAGCCACTTAGAAACCTTTGGAGCCGAGCGTGACAGACTGCCACGACCTTTTCTTAGTTCTTCGCCGCCATATAGAGCCGTTAATGCATAGGAAAGACGACGATCGGCATCGGATAAATTATTTGATTCTTCTGAGTCTGCTCCTAAAACTAAACGCCAGCGACGGTCTTTATGACCTGTTAGATCTTGGTCTTTCACCAACTTTGTATCCTGTTCTATTGTGGCCACAGTCTTTCCCTTTTTATTAGTGAAGCGAGTCTTTTTTGTTGCTTGGGCCAACTTGCTAGGGCATTTTCATTGATTGTTACGCTCAGTTGCCCGTTATCACGCCCTTGCAAAACACGATCAATTAGGCGTTTTCTTTCCATAGCATCAAGTGCGGAAAATATACGTCGGAATAGAGGTAAAAACTCAACGAATGCCTCTTCATCTAGTTCTACGAGCCAGTTTTCGATAGCATCTAGTAGCATGTCATCGTAAAGCAGTCGGTCAATAGCATCGCTAAAGAATCCCTCAAAATACTTAGCTGCTTGCGCTGGAGCAACGGCTCGAGACAACATTTTACCCATTAGGAGAGAGAGTTCATCATTTGATAAACGCTCAGCTTGATACAATAACCGAGCCGCTAGACCGGTCAGTAGCACAGAGCTTTGAGCACTATCTACAATTGCCGCCAAGGCTTGCCACCATTGACTAGAGACAGGTTCACTCCAATCGGTGATTAACAATGCATTATGTGCATCACTTATCGCCCGGCGGTAATGCCAAGCCTCATCATCGTTTAAATTCCGGCAAGCATAAGGCATTGCGAGTGCCCCTTGAATCGTTAGCCTTTCAATCAACAATTCAACGTGTCCGAGTGAGACGTTTCTGGCAGTGCCATAACGGCTTATATCAATGAGAGGCGCTATACTAGTAAGAATTTCAACACAATCACTGGTGTGTGCTGCGCGTTTTTCCAATAATATGAGCCCTTTACTTGCTGAATTGTGCAATTGTGCTTCAAGGCAATGACTGATATTTGCAGCAAGCTTACCTAGATTGCTCTCACTGAGCATTTGTTCAATTATTTTACTTGATGCGGCTTGCTCGATCGTATTACCGTACACTAGGTTTTCAACTAACTTAACCGAAAACTCTGGCTGCCACGCGAGTTCCCATTTTTCTCTAAATGTGCCTCTACTAGTACCTGTACCTTTAAGAGATCCCCAAGGAATATCTAAGATGTTCAAGCGGTGAAGTAGCGTCGACCTCCCAAGCCCTGTGTGACTGCGTAAATCTATCGATAGTTCTTTGGGTAAGGCTAAAGGTTTTAATTTGTGCTTTTTCTGTTGTAGTTGTAAGTCTTCTATTAGCGGAATTAAAGGTGCATTAGCTGGAATTTTTCCAACTTGATTACCAAGTAGGATCTGCGATTCAATTTGTTGCCATAACGAGGCTTCACCAAAGCATAAACAGGCGATCACGGCTTCACGAATTTCTTCAAATCCCGTATTTGGTCTTCCTCGTACAGTGGCCAAACTACGACATAAGCGCATGGTTTCGATAACGCTAGCTGTTGAGACAATGTGGCCTATCTCACGTAATTCATTGGCTATTTTAGCCAGCCATAACTCTAAACTGTCTACATTGTCTTGTTGCTGCCAAAGATGCTGGTACCACATAGGAGCGGCTACACCTGCACCGTAACCTGATTGACTTGATAACCTCGCAGAAGTCCAAGGTATCCAAGTGGCTTTGACTTTTTTGGCTGTCAGCTTTGCAGGTAAACTCTTAACACGTTCTTTGTCACTTTTTGCTGTATGTTTCTCTTTTAATGCTGGCACATGCCAAGCACCACATACTACTGCAATAGGTCCACTTGTCTTTTTCTTGGCTTTTGCAATTTCAAGCCGCATATATGCTTCACGGACTAAGTCAGACTGTAGATTAGGATGATCCTCGCTAATGCTATTACGAAGTGACCGCATTGCACTTTCAATTGTCGCGAAAATGGCTTCGTCGTTTGAGGTATTTTGCTCTATCAAATCATTCCACCAAGCTTCGCCATCTTGGTATCCTGCAAGCTTTGCCAAGCACCCAATGGGATCCGCGACAAATTCATTCGACTTAGCTTGTCCAGCCACTCGCTCTATTTCTGTATTAGTGTCATCATTTGGCTCAAGCTGTTCGTATTCAAGGTACTGTAGCTGTTTGGCTAACTGGATATTGGCTGGGACATCAATAAAAGCTAATTCTAGCTGGTTTTCTATAGCAAATAAGGTGGCTTGGTATTCTGGAGAATACTCCGCAAATGGATAGTAAATACTACAATTAGTATTGTCTGTCGCATAGCTTAGTAAGGCTACCGGTAATTGCATTTCTTTTGATGCAAGTAGCGGTAATAGCTCTGAGCAATCAGTAGGGCCTTCAATTAAGATGCATTCTGGTTGTAATGCCTCCAATGCTGCCAGTAAGCGTTTGCAGGAGCCTGGGCCATGATGGCGAATACCAAAATAATGGATGTTCGACATAATGTTGCCCTAGAGTACTTCGTTTATGTTCTTATAATAACCTGCATAACCCGCGCGCTTTTTAAGTACAGTTTCTAGGTACTCTTCCAGCACTGCTTTGTCTTGTACTGGATCTTTGACAATGGCACCAACCAAATTGCTGCTGATCCCTTCAGCATCAAGTTTACCATTACCAAACCAATTAGCTTGGCTCAGACCGCCAACCATTACAGCAATAGCTTCTGCAGTAGATAAATTACCGGTCGGTGTTTTAAGTGTTACTTTACCATCTAGTGTTTCACCCCCTCGTAGCTCCCTAAAAATCGTCACTACTTTTTCGATTTCCTGTTGTGCATCTTTTGGAACGGGTAAATCAAGGCTTGCACTCATTTCAGAAACTCGCTTCGAGATGATCGAAATCTCTTGCTCCATATCGTCTGGTAGCGGTAAAACCACCACATTGAAGCGACGCTTTAATGCTGAAGATAAATCGTTAACACCTTTATCGCGATTGTTTGCAGTAGCAATAATGTTAAATCCCTTTTTTGCATACACTGCTTCATTAAGTTCAGGAATAGGTAACATTTTTTCTGATAAAACGGTAATGAGCGTATCTTGTACATCTGAGCCCATACGAGTCAGTTCTTCTAGTCGACATAAAGTCCCTGATTCCATGGCTCGGTAAAGGGGGGTTGGAACTAAAGCTTCTGTACTTGGTCCGTTTGCTAAAAGTTGTGCGTAATTCCAACCGTAGCGAATTTGGTTTTCATCAGTACCTGCGGTGCATTGAATAACTTGCGTACTGTTACCGCAAATAGCAGCGGCTAAATGCTCAGACACCCATGACTTAGCTGTACCTGGGACACCAAGTAATAATAATGCTCTGTCTGTCGCTAAAGTCGCTACTGCTGTTTCAATTAAACGCCTATTACCTATGTACTTAGGCGTGATTTCTTGACCAGCTTTAGTTGTACCGCCCAACAGGTAAGTAACGACAGACTGCGGAGTTAACGCCCAATTATCAGGTTTATTCCCAATGTCTTCAGCTTTAAGTGCATTTAATTCAGCTTGATAAATTGTTTCAGCTGGCTGGCGAAGGATACCACTCATATTTATTTCCTTATTAGGTTAAATCTGATCAGTTGTTGTTTGTGATAGTTGAATATTTAGTTTGAGCACATCTAGTAAAGGATCTGTGGTCATGACACCGAGTTCTAAAAGCGAATTGAGTATTTGCTGAGCGCAGTGTTCATCAACCATTAGCCCCAATGCTGATATTTCTCGGATACTGTGCTGACTTTCTAGGTAGCTAGTGTCTTTTAATTGCTCTCTAATATCAGCGAGTAAAACTAACCATGCCTGCGTATTTTTTAACAACTGCCATTCTATATGAGTGCAGGGGCGTTCAATAAAATTTAAACAATTATAGAAATGAAACTCTGACTTTTTGTGGCTTAACAAAGTCATCATCACCTGGATACGCAGCTCTTTGCTTAGGCGGGGAAGAATGTAAAAAATTAACTCAAAACATTCAGGTAAGCACTCAAGTAATGAGTTTAGTAGACCGTAGATCATTTCGTTTGGTAGGCTTTGTGCCGCGTTGGATATAAACGCTTGATTATCGAATTGTCTATTTTTATTAAACTGCCAGCCTGTAATGAGAGTTTGAAGATCAATATCCAAGGCTTGAGCAAGCGCAGTAAGAGAAATATGCTCCAACCACTCGGAACGTAAACTCTGCTGCTTTTCACTTTTTAGTGACTTAGGTTGGATTACCTTTGATTTTCGCAGTAGACCAACTGTTTTTACCTCATACCAATCGGCTAATTCTGCAGCCTGCTGTATTTGCTCCTTACTGTCCTTGAGCGCATGGTTAGGGCCAATTCTAGAAAGTAGATGTTTGGCTAACAGTGCGACTTTTTGAGATCGCTCGTTAAGCAAACTCTCTAAATAACTTTTGTCATTTTCGCTGAGGTTAATCGCTAATATATTGATGATTTTAAGACGCTGTTGCGCCGTTTCATTACTAAAGCACTGTTGGATCAACGCTAGTGCTTGTGCTGGGTCTTCTGAACGCATTTTACGTAATATAACGAGTCTATGCATTGGCAAAAATTCAGTCCAATTAGTAGAGGTTAAACCAGTAAGACGGGTGCTGCCTTGGTCTTGTGTGTAATTAGCTGACCAGAAGAGCCAAGGAAAATATTCTGATGGTAACTCTTCAGCCTTGTTAGGTAACCAATCAGCTGGGTGAACGCTCACCCCCCGCTCTGTTAACAAGTTCAAAAGAAATGAAATACTGACGCCTTGCTTTTCCAATAGGTTGAGGCAGCTAACAAACCGTGTACGGTGAGGTTGAGCTATGACAGGAAGTGTCAAACGAGGTAAGGCTGACTTCTCAGCTAGTTGCTGTGGAGCACTATGAGATAACATCCAGCTGCGCTGTTGAGAAGCCCAAATTAGCGCGTGGCGACGTAACTCTGCTTGGCTCAATTCTTTACAATTTAATTGCCAGCTTTGTGGTACGCAATGAGTGGTAACACTGACTGTGTTTCCACCGACAAGCCAGCGTTTATATAGGGACTCAATTTGAGCTATTTCTTGTTTTATTTGCGCTAGCATGCAATCACTCCCCAGTCTTTTGTTGTTGCGCTGAGTAGATCAGCTTCTGTGCCATCTGAAATGATAAATGCCTGCTCGAGTTCACTGCCGAGTATGACAGGGTTTATCTCTTTGTTCTTTAATGCAATGATCAACTCTTGTTGTAATGATGACCACCAATAGCGGTGCTGATTATCTTGTAGTACTTTACCTTTGCCTAAGTTGACAGGAAACTGCGCAATCCAAGGGGAGATATTGAGATGTGCTTGATACGTTTCAATATAGCTCTGTGAATTACTCTGCGTCGCTACTCGCTGGTTTTTTACTGTTTGAAACTGACCTAATAAGGCTCGCATAGGTATTTTCGCAGGGTAAAAGATAACTTCACCCTCAAGTTGGCAGCCAACACTATGTACTGGACGATTGTAACCTGAAGCAGCAGGGTAAAAGTCTAGCAAAAGTGCAGGAGGTGTCTGTGGATCATCTAGATTCACAAGCCATTTTTCATGTGCAATTAAGCCACTTTTCCTTGATTGAATTCGTTCACCTACTGTTTGCCAAATACCGGTGATCTTTAATGATGCGGGATCTGCAAGTACTTGTTCTCGCGTTTCACTGGTTGCAATAATGCGGCGTATATCTTTATCGTCACAATCGGTAAACCATGCTTCACTTAATAGTGCCAGTTTTCCTAGCTCTTGGAATACCTTATCTGGTTGAGAAGCTGCAGGTAAAGGCAAGATCTTTGCAGGTAATTCATCGACCTGCGCTGCAAAATTAGTGGCTTTTGCATCAACTAAACGTGCTGCTATACGTCGGCATCGCTCATTAATCTCTTTAATGAAAGTACTGATCCCATTTAGTAATTGATCGTCTAACCATTGCTGAAATTCAAGTAGTCCATCACTAATGCTAGCATCGGTCTTGGCCTTATTGGATGCGGCTCTCTTGGCCTGTGCAGCTTCCTTTTTGGCAACCTCTTCAGAAGAAAGAGTCTTGGCTTGTGGTTCGACAGCATAAACGTCTTTTTGAGGCAAGATCGTGTTGTCAGATGACTTTGGTGAGGCTGGTGTCCTTTTAGTTCGGCCTAGCCATTCAATAACCCATTGAGGCAGTTCAGTTTCGCTAAATAAATCACTTGAATCTGAAAACTGCCAAAATAGCGCAAGAACATGTTTACAAGGGAACTTTCTTGAAGGGCAGGTACATTTGTAGCCATGCTCAACGACATCAGCCACAGTGTAGTATGGCTTAGATCCAGACCCCTGACACTCTCCCCAAATAGTGTTGTTCTCATTAGACTGGCCGAGAACAGGCCACTTTGCTGGCTTTAACAGCTTTTTTGCAGCTGTAATTGATGCTTGATCTGGTGCTAACTGCTGAATAGTTTCGAGAGAAATTTCCATGTTCCAAGGAACTCTTACTTTTATTATTTTTGCAGATTATAGAACGAGTTTAATTTCAAATGTACCTATATTATTTATCACTTGTTGTTTAGTGGTGAACCCTGATATGCGTTGGGTTATTTCTTAGTGTAAAAATCAAGCTCACTAAAGAGCCTGATTTTGTACTTTAATATTAATTAACCACATACATTACTCGATGGGCCTCTGTAGCTGAAGGCCATTCGAATCGACTAATTTGTTTAGAAATTATCTCTTCATCAACGATGTATTCACGATTACGGTTGCCTGCACGGATCTGCTGTTCACTCTTATGAAAAATAACCAGTGTTGTTAACGCGCCATAATTTACACCGAAATCACAAACAAGTTTACGGAAGTCTTTCCGAATATTGGTGGCATCCCATACGACGTTACGTTTATTTGCCAACGCTGATTTCAGTCGGATTTTGGCTAATTGTAATACTTGCCCTCTATTTTTCTGACATGCTCTCTTGCCGTTGAGCTCTTTACGAATTTCATCAAGTGAAACAAGTTCAAAATCTGTTAAATGTTGAGATATCCAAGTCGACTTACCACTGCCACTGACCCCACACATAATGTATAAATGAGCATAGTTCTGAGCAGCTTGAAAGTTTTTAGCAATTGCTTCTTCAATGACTGAGATCTCACCATTTGCCAATTGAGAAACAGCGATGGCATTGAGATAATCCTGCTCTCGCGGGCTTTGCTTCACTTGAATTCGCTTTAACTGCTCTGAACGGGGATCCTCAACCGACCATAACGCATACTCTTCAGCAAACATTTTAAACTGTTCCAGAATATCTAACTGTTCGTTTTGATCCTGACAAACCCTGCCCTGCATATCCGCCATCTCCAACCAGTAGAGCATAGACAATTCGATTTCTAAAGATAACTTAAAGTAAGCATCAAAGCCTGCGTTTCGGATCACAAGCAATTTAGGAATATTATGATAGGCCACCAGAGATAACACGTCTTTAACCACTGTATGCGCTAAGGGCAATGCCATTAGCCTTACAGCCAAATAGTCAGCACCTAATTTTTCATGCTTGGGCGCCACAACTCGCGCCTTATTGCCAATGTGTTTACGCTTAGTGACCATTGGTTTTGCAATATCATGCAGTAAAGCCGCTAAAATTAGCGTTTGCCGCTGGCGTCCCACTATTGTTGGTTCCATTGAGCCTAGTAATGTATAAAGGCTTTGTAGCACCATTTCAGTATGTATCGCCACATTTCCTTCAGCGTGCCAAATTGCATCTTGCTCTGTGCGAGCAAGGTCATGTAATAAAGGAAACTTTGCCCCTAATATTTGCACGCACTCTGCGAAACTGGGTGTATGAGCACTTGCCAAGCTATTTAACCAAGCTGTTAATTTATCCATTAGGCTCTTCCTTCTTTCCGCTTTGAGAGGCTAATTGATTTGGCACAACCTCACTGTGCATCCAATGCTGATTTGTCATCACATGATTGGTACGTACCCACTTAGCAACACGAGTTGAGAAGTCATCGAAATGAAACCTATCAGCAATTCGAACGACATAACCCTCTTGTTGTTGGGTGTTTATAACAAGTGTTCGAATGCTCTTCTCACACCAAATGCCTTGATATAGTACAGCTGGGGTTGATAAACCGAGTTGGTTGCATATCTCAATCGTTTCATCCCAAGCTAAACATATGTTCTGCGCATTCCATATTGAAAACACTAGAAAGTAACTTTCTAATGCTTGATACGCAATTGAGTGTTGAGCAAACAAATTCTCACCGCAAATACGCCAATTTTCAGGAATTTGATAACCAATACGCCCTTGCAGTGCTTTTACCCAAGCTCTCGAAGAGTGATAACGGCTATCTAACGAGCGGGCGTGAATTGCATTGCGATATAGCGTCGTATTTTCACCATCCATCTTTTCTGTGATGATGACCTGTTTACCAACAAAATGGTCACTGTGTTTGTGATGAATGTCATCACTAGACGCACCCGGGGACCAAGGTAAGTGAGGGGTGCGAGGGTATTTAAATTTCATGTTTTAAATCCATCAATTTCTAAATTTATATGTGTGATTACAATAAAATTGAGGCACAGCAAGACTGTTCATTTGCAGAACTAAAAAACAATATGACTGTGCTTAGATGGCATTACATGACAGTACCCTCTTTATTCTCGTTAAACGGTTTTTAAATACGCGCTCACACTGTGCGTTAAGATGTCGACAAGCTCGCTGTCCATATATTGATATTCATCTGGAATATCGAGGATATGAACGGTTTTATGCGTTAATAGCCGAGTAAACTCGGCCATTAAGCGTTGTTTATGTTTATTTTCCATCACAAAAATGATGTCGGCCCACTGAATATCTTTCATGTTGACCGTGCGTTTTGCTTTAGGGCTAGTGCCTGCTGAGCGTGCATTCACACCCGCCTGTCGTCTCCAAATTTGCTCACCGGTTGGGCTGCGCCATTGATTACGACTACAAATAAATAAAATATTTATGTTTTCCATTGATGTTTTCTATATCGCTTCCAGCTTCTTTGATAATTTTTTTGATGGCAGTTAATAGTTTCATAGCCATGAGGAAAACAATGCGCACAACCTGACGCATCCCCGTTCAATAGTCTCGTAATAAACACTCCCGACTTTTTTTGAGGCACCTCAGCAAAACCTTGATCATTTTGATTAAATGCCCCAATTAATTTTTGCTCTCTATTCATATCGTGCTCCTTTAGCAATTAGCTAAAAGAGCGCGCCTAATTTTGTTTTTATTAGCATCGATTTCCTAATTAATCTTGAGGAGTAAACCGCTCACCTTTAAACGTTCTACTCGGGTTGCCACGCTGTACTTCCCAGTGCTGCTGCCACCGAGACTTATCTTGCTCAGAGATCTCAGTTTGCTTCAGCATTTCTAGTTTTTGTAACAGTAACGCTGTTGCTAGACGCTTGTTCGCATGCTGACTGCGCTCACTCTCAACCCTAACCATTAAGCCTGTTTCTCTGTGCGTGGCTTGCACTGCAGAGTCAGTTTTATTGACATGCTGACCGCCTGCCCCTGACGCTCGGCAAGTTTGATAATCAATCGCCTTATCAAACTGCTGAGTATTCACTTCATAAAGATTGCCACTGAAAAACCAATTTTTACGTTTATGCTTAGTACGAAATGGGCTTTGACAAACCCATAACAGTGCACCTTGCCAATGATGCGCAAACTGTTTGGCCTTTTCTGTTGCCTCAAGCTCAATCAATATAGATTTAAAGCAGCCTTTTTGCTGAGCACCCACGGCTTCCACAATCGAGTAATCAATGTTTTGAGCTTGGCACTCGCGTTCAATGGTTTTCAGTGCCAGTCCTACAGCCTTACAGCATTCAATTGGCCCTTGCCCTGAAGTTAATTGCAATAACATCATGCGCTACACCCTCCATTGGTTTTAAAGGTCAATATCGGGCGAAGCCTTGCAATAACATCGATTAACCCCGCTTCTTCTAAGTCGGCAATAATGGTTTGAGCCTTTTTATACGCTTGAGGTGCTTCGTCATATAGCAGCTCTTTATTTGCACAAATCACCCGACTGCCAAGCTCAGTTTTATATAAGTCATCGCGTTTATATTTATGACTTAAGCGACCTTGGCACTCACCACGCTTCCACTTTCTACCCGCGCCATGTGCTAACGAATACAAACTCATGTGCATTGCTTCGTCAGCATCGTCTCTGGGCTTAACCAAATAGCTATAATCACCTCGAGAACCCGGAATAACAACCGCGCCACAGTCACTCGGTGTTGCACCTTTTCGGTGTAAAAAGCCTTTCATGCCTCCAATTTCTTTTGCAGTCACTAAGTTGTGATTTACATCTAAAATGACATTACCATCTGCGCGAATGGCGTCTAAAAAGCGCTTTGCTATCATCTCTCGATTAAGCTCAGCCCAGCGCACCGCTTCATCATGCTGTTCAAAATAATGCGTAAAGCTTTGCTCTGAGCTTTGTAAGCCATCATGGTTGTGTTCAGTGATATGTTTGACCAGAATTGACTGGCCTAACCCACGAGAACCAGAGTGCACGAGCAATTGCAATTGCTGCTTAGACAAACCTAAAGCTGAAAAGGCTCGCTCGTTATACACTTCATCGACCGCTTGAAATTCAGCAAAGTGATTGCCTCCACCTATAGTGCCAAGCGCATGATCAAAACCTTGTACACGTATGTTTTTCTCATTTCTTCGCATTTGGATGATGTCGCTCCAGCTGTCATCCAGCGGCAACTCAATGTCTTTGAGCTTTTTAACGATTTTATCTAGGTTTACCTTTGACACCTTCAACGACGATTGCCACAAAGCCATACCACACCCTATGTCGTTGCCCACTAAAGCAGGATAGATTTTATTTTTTGTAAAAAATGCCGCACCAATTGGATAGCCTCGGCCTGGATGTAAATCTGGCATGCCTGCAACTCGAAGCATACCTGCCAGCTCTGATGTTTTAATTAGTTGTTGTGTAGCCAACCCTTCAATCCAAGTATCTTTGGATGCAATTAGGTTGACCGAATCTGTTAATTTTTGGACTGATTTGCCCATAGTACCAATACCTTTCTTACTAAGAAAAAGATGGTGGATCCAAAAGGTTAATCAGACTGACTGCTTTATTCGCTACAAAATAGTAAGCGAAAGCAATTACTTTAGGCGTAATATGAAAGTCAAAGCCGTGCCAAAGCGATCAGAATAATACTGATTATTAAACCTTATTGGGTCGTATTGGCAGGTCTATTTATACTTGGAAGTGACCGATGAGAAAGCATGGCAGAAACTAATAAGTTAGTTTCTAATTAATCGCTTTTTAGCGGACAAGACCTGCAAAGGATAAATTTTTATGTGACATGTTTTTCTCCTTTACAGTTAGTTGATGAAATAATAAACGCTCGATGAGTGAGCGGGCGCAGTCTAAATTTGACTGGCCCTTTTTGCAAGACAATTTGCAAAAACTTTTCACTATAGTTATTTATTTGATGTAAATAATCAGAGAAGATAAAAATAAGAATTTTGGCTTTTTAAGAGACTTTCAAAGATTTTAACTGCTATTTCCAGCCCACCTTCCACACTTTTGGGTTTTTGAGATCGCGCCAGTTAATTTCTATTTCGCGCTTGGTCATCACCGCTTCAATGATACATTCAATCACGCGACCTTCTTCATCAAACTCAACACTGGTAACCATAAAGTGCTTTTCTTTTGATTGCGGGTGAACGGCGGTCCATTTGCTGTTTAATAGTTTTCGTGGGGTAAGGGTGTGTTGCATAAAAGAGAAACTTAACGAAATAACAAATTCATACGTTATATAAAGCGATTAGGCTCAAATAAACCTGGCTCGCGCGTTAACCCCCAACTTAAATGCAACTTTGCTGTTCAATTTATCAGAGAGCTTCTATTGCAACATCCACTCTAAGGTCACTGTGACCCCCTTGCCATCGATCACTTGATTATTCTTATCCAAAGAAACGTAATATCGCCATTGCTTTAGTGCTTTCATCCCTGCTTTATTAAAAGTGCTATCAGGGCTCGCATCAAGTACTTTAATATTCCTAGGCCTGCCCGTTTCATCTAAATCAAAAATGTAATTTACCTTTGCATATGCAATCTTTTTTTCTATTGCTCTGATAGGGTAACTAGGATCAACACGACGCTTTAATTTAGGTGAGTGCTTATCATTAGCTGATGCCAAGGTGCGTTCTTTTGAGCTTGTTTTTAGAAAGTCTTCATATTGCTTATCTTTACTCAAAGTATGGCCTTCCCCAAAGACCTCTAGCAAATTAAGCTCAAGCTCATCTGGTCCATTAACTAAACTTAAAAGAGTATACAATTTCGTATCTTGAGATTGCTCGGTATACGCTAAGTACACCTTAGCCTTTAATGGAATTTCATTGAACTCTTGTAGTCTATACAACAACTCGAGTTCTAGTAATAATGCACTTTTCAGCTCATTTGCATTTATTTCTGGAGAGGCAATGACAATCCTTATTGCGTCCAGCGCCTGACGATAATTATCTTGCTGAAAATGAACTGATGCTAATAGCCTTGCTATCACAGCTTGGTCATAGGCATTAGTTGTATGTGTTGATTCGAGATACTCAATTGCTTGCTCAGTATGCCCTTTGCTTACTAAAGTGAGTGCTTTTGCTGCCTTTTTCCCTACTTTACTTCCGGCATAATATTTCTTTAAACCACTATGACATTGATAAGTTAAAGGCTTGCAAAGATCCGAGGTCGTTTGAGTGGTTGTGTTACAACCCGATATCATCACAGCAAATACTGCCGTTGCGAGTAATGTTTGTTTCATTATAAAGTTCCTTTTGCTAACAATTACCTATTGCAGATTCAGGTTAACACAAGGCTATTTTTTCGTCTATTTTTACCAAATTAATCAATATTGTATACTCAGTACCCAGCCATAAGCTGGCGCTCTGACGCTTCAAACTGCTGCTGTAATTTAGCTCTTGCTTGCTCAACTCTAGGATCTTTCAGCGCTTTGCGTAGTGCCGATTCTAAGTATTCATCTGTATCGAGTGTGAGCGCAAACGATAAGCCCTGACTCGCAAACCCTGAGTCATCAAATTTGGCCAAACGCTGTAGTTCATTCATATCATGGCCTAGCGACTGCAACTTACCAGAAACAGCGAATACAGTGCCGACAAAACGATCAACACGCCCTTTCAACAGTGCGTGTAATGCTTGAGCAGAATTAAGTGATTTATGTATATTATCTTCACCGAAGTGATGTTTAATACTCATCATCTTATGTGCATTGCGTTCAACGGCAACCTGTAATTGCCTACCTTCTGGATCAGGTCGTCCTTTCACTTTCCAGATATACTGCTGACCGGTATAAACTTGCGTTAACCAAGTAAAATGCGGTTCTCGCTGTGGGGTTTTAGACATTGAGAGAATAAGAATGTTGGGGTGGTAAGCATCCCTTTCCATGATACGAGCCCAAGGCTTGCCATTGAATTCAGCTTTAAAGTCCGCATTTTCTTTTGCGACAGCAATTAATAGCTCTGCAAAGTCAATTATGGGCCCCTGACCTTTATTGTGTTCATCAATGGTTTGAAACGGTGGGTTATGTTCAAACACCACTGACAAACTCGGGCGCTCAGCCGATGCCGAGCAAGCAATAAAACAGCAATAAAAGAACAGACACAATTTCATTATTTGCTTGCTCAAACTTCTCATCCTCTGAGTATAACCAGCAATCGTAACTTTGCTTTGTTACGACCGCCTTGAAAGCTACAGGTTAGCCGCTGCTTTTAACCTAGTTTGCGCATCCATAAGCATGTCGTAATAAGGGTATGACTTATCAGCGAGCTTTACAGCCTTCTCTAAAAACTCGAACGCTTTTTTGTTGTCTTCTTTTTGTTCATAGCCATAAGACAACCCCCACCAAGCATCAACTGAGTTGGGGTGTAGCTTAGTATTATGGGCGAATACCTGAATAGCTTTATCGTAATTGCGCATGCCGATGAGCTGATAGCCTAACTGTCTAACTGCATTATCTGGTGGTGTGATCTGCTCACCCCATTGCTCGGAGAGCTTTTTATAATATGCATCTATCGAGGCCATGTCGTACGTCAGCTTTTTCAACGGCATTTGCTTAGACATAAATAAATTATGGTAAGCATTAAACGCCCCTGCCGCAGACGTTAGGTTGTGAGATACGCCATCAAGCGCATCACTCACGTATGATAATTTGAATGGTTTATTGTTTTGAATAAACTGCTGCAAATCGTCATAACGCTCACGCATGACACCCGCTTCCTCACCGATATTCATATAAAGAAATGTATCTAGGGTTTTGTTTTTCTTTAAAAAGTCTTTTGTGCGCGTCACTGCGGCTCCATAATTCCACCAAACCGCCGGACTATAAGCTAAATGCGCTTGAAACAGGGTCGGTTTTTCGGTCATCGCATAAAGTGCAAATACCCCACCGGCCGATGCACCACCAATGACTTTATAATCATGAGTGCGATACTTTTCATCGATAAGTGGGATCAGCTCCTTTTCAAAAAAGTCTAAAAACTTTTTACCTCCGCCCCCTAATCCAACAGGACCTTGCGGCTCTTCATTTACGGTCGGATATAAATCCCTTAATCGCTCGGTATTTTCAATTGCCACTATGATGGCTTCTGGTGCAGCATTGTCGTTTTGTAAGCGCTCAAGCACTGAGGTGATCAATGGTAAATTACCCGCCCCATCTAAACGGTAAATGACCGGATAGGCTTTATCAGGCTCAGCTTTATAACTCTTTGGTAGTTGAACAACGACTGTGCGTTCTTCGTTTAAAATGTTCGATTTAAATACATGAGTAAACTGAGTGTAATCAGCTCGTTCTTCGGTTGCTGAAGTTTGAGAAAGCGCCAGCGGAGAAACAGTAATTGCAGACAGGGCTAAACTAAGAGAAAGCGCCAAAGGTTTAAGTAAATGCACGACAAATCCTTTAAAAATAAAGTGGTTACTCGTTCAACATATCAACACATCAGGTACAAAAGAAAGTAAAAAGTAACCATTTCATAAAAATAACCGAAATAATTTTAGGTAAAACCCAAACAAAAAGCGGCCTGAATAACACTATTCACACCGCTTTTCACATCTAAATTAACCTGTATATGAACTTAAGCTGCAGATTTAACAATCGCGCCCTCTGCAATATGCACATGATCATCATCTTGCTGTAAAAAAGCACTGTTATGGCTGATCATAATGACACGTCGCTCCTTCGCGATAGTTCTGATCAAGGTCATCATTTCAGTACTATTGTGTTTGTCTAAGGCCGATGTTGGCTCATCCATCAATAACACTTTGGCATTGCGCAATAGCGCACGGGCGATAGCAAATCGCTGTTTTTCACCTCCAGAGAAAATCTGCGCACGCTCACTCACGGCCTGTTCGAGATCTTTACCAATCTTTTCATACCATTGCGACAACCCAACTTGCTCAAGCGCTTGTTCAATTGCATCATCACTCGGTTGCTCAGACAAACCTAATAGCAGGTTTTCTTTAATGCTGGTATTTAATAATTTCGGCTCTTGATCGACCCACGCAATTGCTTGTCTCAAAGAATATAAATCAATGTCATCTAAACGTTTGCCATCAATGAATATCGCTGACTTTGTATCATCATAAAAACCAAGTAATTGCGACATCAGGGTGCTTTTTCCTGAGCCACTTTCACCGGTTACAATTGATAAACCCGGCCCATCAAATTGATAGCTAACGTTATTTAATATCACTTTCTCATCACGCTCAAAATTCAGTGCTTGTATTTGAATTTCACTCGCATTGTCGATGCTTTCACCTTGCTGAAGCTGCTCCTGCGCTAACTGCTCAATGTCTTGTAGTCGAGTTGCCGTGCCCGCAGCTTTAAATAAATTACTGAAGAATGCGCCCAGTGCCACAAGCGGAAAAGTTAAACCAAACAAGTACATTAAAAATGCGGTAACTGTGCCTAAAGTCATGCTACCTTGCTGCATCCAATAGCTCGAAAAGCCTAAAATCGCGACCATACTCATCATCAGCACCAAGTTAATGGTCGGGCTGATCATTGCCATGATTTTAGCCCCTCGAACTTCGTGCTCCATGCAGGTTTCTAGTAATGCTTTTGATTCTTGATGCAAAGGGCTTTGCGCATTATGAGATTTGATCAGAGTGTGATGGCGCATCCACTCAGTTAACGTACTCAGGAGCTTTGCTTGAGCAGCTTGAATGGCTTTACCAATACCACTCATCATCAGAGATAAAGGCAAAATAATTAAAAAGCCGACTAACACACACGCCAATAAAACCAGAGTTAAACGCCAGTCGAGATAGAACATCATAGCGACAACCGCCACAAGTGATACAGCACCCGCAAATAAACTAATAAAATCAGTCGCCAGCACCGTTTTAACTTCTAAGGTATCGTTAACAACGCGTGTTGCGTATTCAGCACTGTGTTTATCTGATGCAGCTTCAACTTTACTAAACAATAACTTACCAATAAGGCTATAGCGTAAGCTGGTGCATATACGTTCACCAGTTTTGGCACCATACCATGTCAAAATCCCTTCAAACACGGCACTTATTAGCACAATGCCCAGAAGTGTCATTAATACCGACATCGCAACGCCATCGACTGAGATAGAGTCGACTAAGTTTTTCGAAAACCATGGGATCAATAACTCGAGCACCGTTGTAACGACAACCAACACTGACAACACTGCAAATTGCATCTTACTTGGCTTATGCGGCTTTAAAATCTGCCATAAGTTTTTTAACTCACCACCACTTTGACTCATTACTTCTCTCCTGAAACAAAACAACGGTCAAAATATAAATGACCGAGCAGTCATTTTCAAGTGACTAATTGTTATATTTTTAATCATGTGTGAGAATATGGTGAGTTCTTTGAGGAAATTACAGTGTCAAAACGCGATTTAATTTTATCGACAGCTAAAACCTTATTTATTGAAAATGGTTTTAGAGCAACCACCATTGCCAAGATTGCAGAACATGCAAATATTGCGAAAGGTTCTATTTATTCTTACTTTTCAAGCAAAAACGATATTGTTAAAGCATTATTGCTGCAAACAGACGAAACGCGTCAAAACATCATAGATGCGTTGCTCAACTCGACACATAAAGATAATGACAACCTGATCAAACGCTATATTGAACTAGAGCTAGGGGAAGTCGTAAAAGAACGCGATTTTTTAAAAGCGATTTTAAACAGCGATGAAATGACGCTAAATGAAGAGCTCATTGACATGTTGCAGCAATTACGTGTGAACTATCACATGACGCAGCAAAAAATTATTTTGCAAAGCTTTGGCCAACCCATTGAGCCGCATTTGCTTGATGTAACAACCATGTTGAATGCGTTATTACAAGAATACACCATCTTTTTAGCACTCGACGAAGCCAAGTTTTCACTAGACCATTGCGCAAAATACATTCAACTGAATGTCAAAAGTATCGCCAACAACCTAATTGACCAATCGGTCACTCCATTTTTGACTAAAGATAACTTTCCGATGCCATTGCCATCGCATAGTAAGTTTATGCAGCAACAGGCAATTAAAGATTTACTCGAAGAAATCAAACAGTTTGCACAAAGCCAAGACAATGCAATTGAGGAAGAAATTTACAACACGCTCGGTTTATTAGAGCAAGAACTAGATCAAAGCTCAGCAAACAAAACACTACAACGCGCACTTCTTGCGAACCTGCGCCAGTTTAATGCACTCAATAAACAACTTGATGCACTCGCGCCATTGCTTGACCTACAACTTGGTTAAGCAAGCAAAACTCATAAAAAGTGCCTGAGTTAGCTGCTAACTTGCTGCTAACTTCATACTTTTACTAACGGATACTTCGGTAATTTAATCTTTTTGTAAGTGCTCTTTCATTTCCATCACTGATTTAACATCAATGCTGTACTCAGCAGTCGGTCTCGCCAACAAACGGGGAATGCCAATTGGCTCACCAGACTCAAGGCAAAAGCCATAAGTTTCATGACGAATACGCTCAAGCGACTGTTGGATCTTAGGTAACAAGCGCTGCTCACGCTCGACAATACGAATTAATAGACTAGATTGCTCTTCCCAAGCCGCTTTATCTAACGGATCTGTAGTATCAGGTTTATTCAGCATTTGCTCTTTTGCTTCTCGAATACGCTCACGCGTCGTATCGTGAAGCTCTACTAACTTCAGCCTAAAAAACGCCAGCTGCTCGTCATTCATATACTCCTCTTCTGGCGCATTAATGATTTTTTGTTCCATCTCAGCAAGAGACTCTGCACTCATTGTTTCCATAAACTTCACCACTACTGTTAAATCAACACGACAATTTAAAATTGTTATAACATAACAAATGTAGCAGATTTTAGTTTTTGAGATATAAATTAAACGCTAACTCTCAAAATAGAGAGAAGATAGTATTTAGATGGCAACTTCCGATTTAAACCCAATGGCAGTTTTGAATGTCTACTAAAAACCGGAGACATTAAAAAATAACACGACATCTTAGTTATTTGATGCAGGCCCTTGAGCCCCTAACGCATTAACTCAGCAATAATGCCCGGCTCAGAAATTCCGGCCTCTTTCATAGCTTCTTGCAACCCTTTAATGGCATCGTGACGAGCAAACTCTAGGCTATTAATCTGGTTCTGATGCATATCTAGCACATCTCGTTTCGTGTCATCATCTGGGTAGCTAGCTTCTTTTGCCTCAGCAAGCGCTTCTTCAGCAGCTTCGATCATTTCTATGAGTCGCTCAATGGCTTTTATCATCTCTTTAATGTGTGGCGGAAGCTTATCTTTAGGATCTTCCGATTCTTCTTGCAGTTTTTTTCGACCTTCCATTGAAATATGGATCGACTCATCTTGGCTATCAGCTGCCTCTTTCGTTTTTTCAGCTTGTTCAGTTTGAACGCCCTTGTCCTTTGTATTGGTAGGCGCATTTAGATGAATTGGCATTGCGTTGCCATTGCCGATACGCATGGGTTTTCCTTAATTTGATTGAGTTGTTTCTATTTATCGGCCGCGCTGACGATTACATAAATCAAACCATGCTTTCATGTAAGCATTTTGAAACTAGCAACATAATCACAAGAAAAGCTTCATAAAAAAGGCACTTTCACGCAATTAAACCGACATTCTATAAAACTACTTTAGCGCTGAAGTTTTTGCTCTATTTGAGCACTCACTTTAGCAATTGGATTGTGCTGACGTCAGGGAGGGCTTAAACAACCGAAATTGTCGGAGAACAAAATGAAATTACTGCGTGTCTTTGTGTGTGTTTTAGCTTTACTCAGCGCACACAGCAAAGCCCATACACTTAAAGTGATGGCTTATAATATTATGCAATTAAACGTGCAAGATTGGGATCAAGCAAATCGTGCACAGCGCTTACCAAACGTCATATCTCAATTAAGTGACCTTCCTGATGTTATTCTTATCAGTGAAGCCTTTAGCAGCCAATCAGAAGCTGCATTAGCACAACTCGCTCAACTTTATCCTTATCAAACTCCCAATGTTGGCGAAGACTGCAGTGGCGCAGGTTGGCAAAGCTTAACGGGTAACTGCTCGAATAGCCCCTTTGTGATCCGCGGTGGGGTGGTGATTTTATCTAAATACCCCATCATTACGCAAAAGGCCCATGTGTTTAATAAAAGCCTGACTGATAGTTGGGATTATTTAGCAAACAAGGGTTTCGCTTATGTTGAAATAGAAAAACATGGCAAACGTTACCACCTTATTGGTACACATTTACAAGCAACGCATGATGGCGACACAGAAGCTGAACATATTGTGAGAATGGGTCAATTACAAGAGATACAAGACTTCATTCAGAGCGAGCAAATTCCCACTTCTGAGCCGGTCATTATCGGCGGTGATATGAACGTAGAGTGGAGTAAGCAATCTGAAATTACAGATATGCTTGAAGTGGTTCGCAGCCGTCTTATTTTCAACACACCTGAAGTTGGCTCTTTCTCTGCAAAACACAACTGGTTTACCAAAGCTAACGCCTACTATTTCGACTACAGCTTAGAATATAACGACACGCTCGACTATGTACTTTGGCATACAGATCATAAGCAGCCGACCAATACCCCAGAAATGTTAGTGCGTTACCCAAAAGCAGATCGTGACTTTTACTGGCGTTACCTGCGCGGAAATTGGAACTTACCTTCTGGCCGTTATTATCATGATGGTTACTATAACGAACTGTCTGATCACTACCCAGTGCAAGTTAACTTTGAATTTTAATAATAAAAGGAAGCCCTAAATGGCTTCCTTTTTTGTTCGCTTTTAATGCTGTTGACATCTTGGGAAGTAATAAGGCATGTCATTCTTGAGTTTATTACTCTCTTTTATTTAAGTTTATTCGCAACACGCATTAATTTTTGAAATTTAGGGCATTGTAAATGATGCTCTGCAGGGCATTCTGCAACATGTAGCAAACTATCTCGTGTGGCTTTTAAACGTGTAATTTGCTCATCTACCTCTTGTGCTTTGAGTCGCAGTTTTGCTCTATTTATTTCTAGCTGTGATTTCTCACCAAACATATCTGCTATTTCATCTAATGATAAATTAGCCAAGCGACCCAGTGAGATCAAAGTTAACTTTTCTACAACTGCACCATCAAACTGACGACGCAAACCTTTGCGAGCAACGGCTTTGATCAGCCCTCTTTGTTCATAGTATCTAAGCGTTGCAGCACTGAACCCTGACAATTTTGCAACTTCACCAATATCCAATGTTTTCTCTTTCATTATGGCCTTGACTTAAAGTTAACTTTAAGTGGCATGCTATGAAAGTAAGGTTAATTTTTCAACAGAGACAAACTATATGACCCAAGAAATTTTCTTTTATATTTTACTTATAGGTATCGGTGCCACGGTCGCCATGGACTTATACGCAATACTGATCAAAAAGCTATTTGCGATCCCCTCTCTTAATTACGCACTGCTCGGTCGGTGGCTTTTACTCATGCCTCGAGGCCAGCTCATCCATCAAAATATTGCCGCAACACATTACGTAAAAGGTGAAGTATTCATAGGGTGGTCAGCGCATTATGCAATCGGTGTCATCTTTGCTTTTATATTTATTAGTATCACTGGGCTAAATTGGTTAAGCGCACCTGAGTTGCTACCGATTTTGCTGTTTTCATTTTTGAGCGTTTCACTTCCCTTTTTTATCATGCAACCTTGCTTTGGTATGGGCTTTGCGGCATCAAGACTCCCCTCAGCAAATCAAGCAAGGCTAAAAAGTATTTGCACCCATTTGGTATTCGGGTTGGGGGTCTATGTGAGTGCTCTGCTAGTTAATTTATTTTAAACTCACTTAACCGACATCTTTTAGGGCTATAAATGCCCTTTAAATTAATCTCTTGCTGCAACTCAATAAGAGGTAATAAGCGAGGGGGTGGGTGTAGTAATTGGCTGTTACCCGCCACTTTTCATTCTTTGCTTAAATAAACTGAGCTTTTGAAAAATAAGTATCCAATACTCAACAACAGGCAGAAGGCGAAGAACAATGAAAATCTTAATGATCACAGGTGATTTTGTAGAAGACTATGAGAACATGGTGCCGTTTCAAGCACTGCAAGCTATGGGCTATCTGGTTGATGCCGTTTGCCCGAATAAGAAAGCAGGCGATGTAATTGCCACGGCTATTCATGATTTTGAAGGACATCAAACTTATACTGAGAAGCCAGGTCATAATTTTACGTTAAACGCTGATTTTGCAGCAGTGCGTGCCGACGATTACGATGGGCTTTACTTACCCGGAGGTCGCGCGCCTGAGTATTTGCGTTTGAATGAAAATGTGATCGGTCTTATCAAAGCATTCGCTGACAATAACAAACCAATTGCTTCTATCTGCCATGGCCCGCAATTGTTGTCGGCTGCTAATATCATTACTGGTAAGCGTATTTCTGCTTACCCGGCTTGCAAGCCAGAGATTATACTTGCAGGCGCTGAATATGTGTCAGTAGAAATGGATCAAGCAATCACCGACGGTAACTTAGTTACAGCCCCAGCGTGGCCTGCACACCCTGAATTTTTAAAACAGTTTATCGCTCTATTAAACAAAGCATAACTCACGAGGAGCCATCACTATGTGCCAACTTTTTATCGGAGCCAACCAAGATTGTTGGAAGAACATCACACGTTCACTGCGTATTGATGGCGTCACCACTTCAATTCGTCTTGAGCATTTTTTCTGGCGTGTGTTAGAAGAAATCGCTTTTAGAGATGACTTAAGTGTTGGGCAACTTATTACTCGCTTGTATCACGAATCACTCGATGCCGATCATGATATAGGTAACTTCACGTCGTTTTTGAGGGTCTGTTGTGGCCGTTATTTATCACTGGCAGCAGATGGTGAAATAACCCGCGATGCGCTCAACCCACTGGCCGAGGTAAACGCAGAAAAATTACTTGAACGCGAAAAAGCAGCGACAGATAAACGCAAAGCTCGCTTTACCAAAAGTGAGAGTAGCCCGCATTAAAAAACACGGTTTGCGTGCAACTACAAGACATGCGCGACATAAAGCCGCGCCTTCAAATACTCCAAGGACCTGAGCTGATTACCTATTCTTCGGCAGTCTTGTTAGATCCAGTTTTAGTACCCTAGAACGTCTTTGGTAGTTGTAAAGCGAACGCTTCTTATCAGGCAAGTCTTCAACACTCACAC
The DNA here is from genome assembly GCF_056158285.1 of Pseudoalteromonas sp. AWM4_233. Classification (NCBI taxonomy): domain Bacteria; kingdom Pseudomonadati; phylum Pseudomonadota; class Gammaproteobacteria; order Alteromonadales; family Pseudoalteromonadaceae; genus Pseudoalteromonas; species Pseudoalteromonas sp. AWM4_233. Next base: position 3,709,812 of record NZ_JBSWSZ010000001.1, read on the forward strand.
AATCAAAACCTTGCTCCAAAAACCAATGAATACTGCGTGTTGTCAGTGCAAACAAACTCTTATAACCGATGCGCTTAGCTTTATTGATGACCGATCGAAGTAGAATGCTGCCACGATCTGCATCGCGATATTGCGGATGAACGGCAAGACTGGCAAATTCACCCATATTCTCTTCGTCAAATGGATAAAGTGCGGCACAGGCGATGATCACCCCATCGCGGTCTATTACGGTAAACTGTTCAATCTCTATTTCTAACTGTTCGCGAGAACGGCGAACCAAGTAACCTTGCTCTTCGAGTGGACGAATTAAATTAATAATACCATTAATGTCGCCAATTGTTGCGCTACGTAATTGTTCAGAGCTCTGCGGCGCGATTTGTGTACCAATACCATCGAGGGAAAATAGCTCTTGAAGCAAGGCCCCATCTTCTTCATAACTCATAAGGTGACAACGGTGCACGCCGCCACGACATGCATCAATAGCCGCTTGCAAAAATACTGAGGCACTCATACAAGTAGAGCCTTGTTCTCGATGACGCGCTAATACCTGCTCCGCCTCATTTGGCATCAACTCAGCTAAAGCTTCCCCATTTTCGTCTAAGATCCCCGCCTCTTTACAGAAGCCCAGCATCTTATCTGCATTGAGTTTAAGCGCGACTTGGGTGGCAATTTCTTCTGCTGTTAGATTAAAGCTCTCACCAGTAACTGATGCGGTGATCGGTCCAAGCAATACAATGCTATTGTTGTTCAATTGATGGCAAATTCCGTCTACGTCGATACGACGCACTTTGCCTGAGTGATGATAGTCGACACCATTATCAATACCCAAGGGCTGAGAGATCACAAAATTACCACTGACAACGTTAAGATTAGAGCCAGACATAGGGGTACTGCTTAACGATTTAGACAAACGCGCGGTGATGTCGAGTTGCATGGCACCTGCAACTTGCTTGATGACTTTAAGCGACTCATTGTCGGTCACCCGTACATCATTATGAAACTGGGTAATTATGCCAGCATCACAAAGTGCATCATTAATCTGAGGTCGTGCACCAAATACCAATACAATCTTGATACCGAGACTCGTCAGTAACGCAATATCATTAATTATACTGCGACAACCAGGCTGATCAATCGCCTCACCACCTAGCATAATTACAAATGTTTTCCCCCTATGTGCATTTACATAAGGCGTTGATTGACGAAAACCGTCTACGAGTTCAGTTGTACGCACCTGCCGCTTACCTTTGTTCAACCATCAATGGATCTTGGTTATAACCTTAAAGAATTATTATGCACAAATAAAGAATTAATATTCTTTATTTGTGCAATTTATAATTTTCTAGCGTATGTTGTTTAGTTGAAGGAAATATTAAAATGGAAACTAGCTTTTTCGTTTTAAGTTTTTGATCAGTTGAATATCAACCCAATGCTGCTTTCCCTCATAAACGCGTTTGCCATTTTTATTGACATGCCAATCGCCTCGAATAAAGAAAAAATATTTCCCATCAGGTGATAATTGAGGAGAGCTTTCCTGTTTTTCTGTATTAATCGTTGCTCCCATGTTTATAACCTTCGACCAAGTGCCATCTGGCTCTTTAAAACTAATATAAAGGTCAGATTGCCCAAAACCCTCGGCTCGTTGCACACTCCAAATCAAGTAAGATTCGTCCGGCGCTATCATGGAACCCGCTATGTACTCTCCTTGATTCATATCATCTCTTAGCTTGATAGGCTCTTCATACTGCCCGTTAATAAGACGAGAAGAATATAAAGCGCCGACAACACCTCGCTCTTTATATCCGGTAAAGTAATAAGTGCCATTCGCAGAAACCGATCTGCCATGCGCCATATGTTTTATGAACGCACCTGGGCTTTTAGGCTCAGACCAGCCATTACCTTGGCGCTCTCGATACATTTTGCCGATGAACATTTTGCTGCCATCGTAAGAAAACTGCGGCCACCGTAGATCGGTTTCTGACACCTTTCCCCACTGATTATTTTCTTTATTGATAACAAAGAAGCCTCGCTTTTTGTCTTCGCCTATGGCTTTGGTGAAGTAAAAAGATTGCATATCTGGCGTGAATGTACCGCTTTCAAATTCTCCATTTGGTGAAACAATCTTGGGCTCAAAGACTTTAGGCACTAAACCCGGAGGCTGCTCTCCAAAATACGCACTTTCTTCTACATTAGGTTTGTCTTCAGTATGACTCATAGAGCAACCGCTGAGACTTAAAAAAAGCAGGGTAAGTACAGTTAAGTTCGGCTTCATGATTTATCCTTAATAGTGATGTAAGAACCACTGACATTAGCAGTTCAAATACAAAAAACCTGACGTCTTGATGAATTGTGTCTGATTGTTGTTAATGCAGCCTTTTTAAGTGCACAGCACCCTAAGTTTACAACTCAAGAAAATAGAAAAATAACTGGTAAGAACCTGTATTTTATAAAGATAATTTTTTATTTTAGTTTTTATGAATGCAAACTTCAGAAGCCTATGAGGGGAAGTAGATTATAAGCTGTTTTAAAGAGAAATTATTTTGGCATAGTCATAAAAAAGGCGCTGAATGCGCCTTTAGTGTCTTGATTTTCAGGGGACACATGTCCCCCTAAAACTCGTTAATTACTCAACCGTTACCGACTTAGCAAGGTTACGAGGTTGGTCAACGTCAGTACCCTTGATAACCGCTACGTAGTAAGAAAGTAATTGTAGTGGAATCGTGTAAACTACTGGTGCAATCACGTCTTCTACGTGGTTTACGTTCATTACACGCATCGTGTCGTCAGACTCAAACGCGGTGTCTTTGTCTGCGAATACGTAGATGATACCGCCACGCGCACGCACTTCTTCAACGTTTGACTTAAGCTTTTCAAGTAATTCGTTGTTTGGTGCAACAACAATGATTGGCATGTCAGCATCGATAAGCGCCAAAGGACCGTGCTTAAGTTCACCAGCAGCATACGCTTCAGCGTGGATGTATGAAATTTCTTTCAGCTTTAACGCACCTTCCATCGCGATCGGGTATTGTGAACCACGACCTAAGAATAGTGAGTGGTGCTTGTCAGCAAACTCTTCCGCTAAGCCTTCGATACCTTCAGCCATGCTTAACGCTTCTTCAAGCTTGCTCGGTAGCGTCTTAATTGCGTTCACAATCACGCTTTGATCACGGCCTTTCTCTTGCGCGATAGACGCAGTAAGCATTAACAAACCAACTAGCTGAGTGGTGAAAGCTTTGGTTGAAGCAACACCAATTTCTGCGCCTGCTTTGGTCATGAATGCTAAGTCAGACTCACGCACTAGCGAAGAACCCGGCACGTTACAGATAGTCATTGAAGCCATGTAGCCTTGCTCTTTAGCAAGACGAAGTGCTGCTAATGTGTCAGCCGTTTCACCTGATTGTGAAATCGTCACAAGTAGGCTGTTTTCGTGAACGAAAGACTCGCGATAACGGAACTCAGAAGCAATCTCAACGTTACAGCTAACACCTGCGAACTGCTCTAGCCAGTAACGGGCAACCATACCTGAGTGGTAAGACGTACCACATGCGATGATCTGAACATGTTTAACATCTTTGAAGATTTGCTGTGCGCTGTCGCCGAATGCATCGATTGAAACTCGGTCATTTTCTAAACGGCCTTCAAGCGTATTACGAACTGCCATTGGCTGCTCGTAAATTTCTTTTAGCATGTAGTGGCGGTATTCACCTTTACCTGATGCGTCTTGGGTGATGTTTGATTCAACCACTTCACGCTCAACTGGGTTGCCATCTTTATCAAAGATCTCAACCGTTTCACGAGTGATACGCGCTACGTCGCCTTCTTCTAAGAAAATAAAGCTACGTGTCACAGGGAGAAGCGCTAGTTGGTCAGAAGCAATGAAGTTTTCGCCAAGACCTAAACCAATTACCAGTGGGCTACCAGAACGCGCAACAATGATTTCGTTGTCGTTTGCTTTGTCGAATACAACTGTTCCGTAAGCACCTTCAAGCTGTTTTACCGCTGCTTTTACCGCTTCTAAAAGCGTTGAATGCTGCTGGCGAAGTTGGTGAATAAGGTGCACCATGACTTCTGTGTCAGTCTCAGATAAGAACTCGTAACCGTCACCTTTCAACGCGTCACGAAGCTGTGAATGGTTTTCAATGATGCCGTTGTGTACTAACGCAATTTCATCATTTGAAATGTGTGGGTGCGCGTTTGCTTCAGTTACGCCACCGTGTGTTGCCCAGCGCGTGTGAGCAATGCCCGTAGTGCCTTTAACACCCGCATCAGTTAATGCTGCATCTAAATTAGCAACTTTACCTACTGCTTTAACTGTATTTAATTCGCCGTTTAAGCTCAGTGCTACACCTGCTGAGTCGTAGCCACGGTACTCAAGACGCTTTAAGCCTTCGATTAGGATTTTATTTACTGGGCGCTCTGCTACCGCCCCAACAATGCCACACATAGATGCTCCATTTTTGCATGTTGTTTGCCTATTTACCCTACCTGCAATTCCAAGTAGCTTAGGTAAAATTTAGTTGATGAACATAATTCGGCCACTGTTAAGTAGTTGAATTATTTGCACGTCATCAAACTAATTAGGCTGTTGTCATAATGATTTATAAATTCAGGTGTTGTCGTCTGAATTTATTAAGCCTCTGCACAGATCAGCTGTATGCCTTTTGCCTCGATCGCCTTGCGTGTGTCATCTGCAAGGAGGTTGTCGGTGATCAAGGTGGTTACTTGCTGCCATGGCAGTTCTAAATTTGGGATCTTGCGGCCAATTTTTTCTGACTCCACCAGCACGATCACTTCTCGTGCTGACTCAGCCATCACTTGGCTCAAGCCCACTAATTCGTTAAAAGTGGTTGTACCTCTTTCAACATCGATGCCATCGGCACCGATAAATAACTGGTCAAAGTCGTACGAACGTAAAACTTGTTCTGCTACCTGCCCTTGAAATGACTCCGAATGAGGATCCCAGGTTCCTCCGGTCATCAAAAGTGTTGGCTCATTTTCTAAAGATAACAAACGATTAGCGATATTCATCGCATTAGTCATCACGACCAAACCGCGTTTTTTAGACAGCTCTGGGATCATCGCAGCTGTCGTACGACCGCTATCAATAATGATGCGGTTGTGATCCTTTATCAAAGCTGAAGCAGCTTTGGCGATTGCCATTTTGCGAAGCGTATCGCTTTTTTCGTTGCCTTTTGCCACGATTTCTTTTGGTAATGCAATCGCACCACCGTAACGACGCAACAATAAACCGCTCTTTTCAAGAGCCGTTAAATCCTTTCGGATCGTAACTTCTGAAGTTTCAAATTCTAAAGCAAGTGCTTCGACACTGACTTCACCGTGCTGATTCACACGAGCAAGAATGGTATGGCGACGTTGTTGCGTGTTGCGTTTGGTCATAATCCGTCATCTTTACTGGCTAATAAGTTTCGTTTCGTAACTTTCGCGAAAGTTTAAACGAAACCTTTGCTATTGGGCAAGTTTTAATTGATCGATTTTTATTCTAGTAATAAAAAATTCAATATGAAGTAAAAAGTGACGTGTTTAAGAAATAAAAATGGCTTGCTTGGGCATAAAATCAGCAAGCCATCGAGTAGGAAATAGGTACAAAGTAATTTTATACTGTTTTATTCGGTTATTAGATCCCATCTAGCAGAATTATTTAATGAGACTCCAATTAATGAGACTCCAATTAATGGACTCCAGTTAATGGACCAAATGCACCATCATTTTGCAACGCTCATTTTTAGAATTACCTATCATCTCGTCATAGGCAGTTTCCATTTCAAATATCGCATTTTCAGCGCCCAGTTCAGCTAAAGTCACTTCGGCTTCACGCATTGAATTAAAGGTTTCAGTGCTACCTTTTCGATTCTCTAGTAAGTAATAATTACCTTGCGTATCAACACCACCCGCAAGGTAATGGTTAGAGTCGGCATAACTTAAAATAACGGCGACTAGGTTTTGCTCTTCAAACTGCATTTTCAATTCGGTTGCTTGCATAACTCACCTCTGATCAACAAGTATTATTTGAGTTTAGTTATTAAACGAAGCAAAAGCACATTTTGTTCACTTTTTATCCACCCCATATTATTCATACCTTAAGATCTGAGCAGGTCGAATACTCGCAGCTTTATATGTAAGGCCCGCCACGGTTAACCAAGTGATTAAACTGATGAACAAAGAAGCAACCATATAAACCCAAATACTTTGCGTAACACTTTGCTCAAAACTCGCTAGCCAATCACTCAATATCAAGAAGCAAATAGGCCAAGCAATCGCACATCCAAATAACACCAACATCATAAACTCTTTAGCGAGCCCATTAATGATCACCAAACGACTTGCCCCTAGTACCTTACGAACAGCCACTTCTTTTTGACGCTGCTTAACAATAAACCCAGTTAAGCCAAACACGCCCATTAAAATAAGAACTAGTGAAATAACACCGCCGATAGCCACCACCTCAGATAATTTTTGTTGCTCGCGATAAAGCGCTTGGTAGTCATCTTCAAGTAAGGTGATGTCAACAGGCGCAATGTTTAAACGCGCTTTCACAAAGTTTTGTAAATCAAGCTTTAATTGAGCATCTTTAGGGTTTTCAACTTTAACTAGCAACGAATATGTGCCGCCTACACCCAAACCATTCACAAACACCACAGGGGCGCCTTGATGATTGACTGGCCCAACTTTAATGTCTTTTACTACGCCCACGATAGTGCCCGTTGCGTTCGAGAATGGTCCGGCAAAAAATGAGATTGGTTTGCCAATCGCACCTTCTGGGCTGCTGAACCCTAACGTATTGAGCACAGATTCAGGCACGATAATACTGCCTTGCTCGGTGTCTCGATTGAACCTGTCTGATGCAAACTCGTCAGAAAAATCGCGACCAGCCAACAAGGTTAACCCCAAAGTTTCAACCACTTTGCCATGTACCCCAGCAAGCGATAACGAAAGCGGTGTATCTGGTGTTTGAGGGAGCTTAACGAAGAGACCAGCGTTGGTAGACTGTGTGATTGAGAAGTCCATGGCCACACTGGCTGTCACACCAGAGATAGACTCAATGCTTGCCAAGAGTGATGCACTTTGATCTCCATATAATGCTTTTTGCGGCATATTATTGATCACTAGTTGCTGCGACTTTTGATAATTCACAGGTAGAGAGTGTAGAAAATGTAGTTGCTTACTCAACATCATAGCGCTAATTAGTAAACCCACCGACAAGCCCATTTGCAGTAATAATAAAGCCTTTCTGATCCACACACCTTGTCGACCTTGTTTTAGCTCGCCATTCAGAATGGCTTTGGTGTTAAATCCGGCCATGTACATGCTCGGGTATAAGCCCGATAACACACCAATCCCTGTTGCCAGCGCAAATACCTGTCCCAACCAAATCGGCCATTCTAGTGTTGGCAATGGACGACCAATCAGTTGCATAAAACTAGGTAAAAATAACTCAACCAACACACAGGCCACTAACATAGCGAACCATGCCAGCAAGATAGACTCACTCATAAACTGGGTGATCAGTTGAGCGCGCGTCGCGCCCATGGCTTTGCGTACACCAATCTCTTTGGCACGATTAGAGGACTGCGCAACACTGAAATTGACATAATTCACACATGAGATGACTAATAAAACCAGCGCCATAACTGCACAGATCGTCACAGATGTGGCGTCTCCGCCTATTTTCATATCTTGGGCAAAGTTAGGCCCTAAATGAATGTCTTTGATAGGTTGTAACCAATAATGAATGTTTTGCCATTGCCAAATTTGCGCATAGATTTCTGTTGCCGACTGCGCAACCAATTCCATATTTGTATTAGGTAATAGCGCAACATAGGTGTGCATTACATTACCGCGAATGCCCATATAGGGTTCAATGCTGGTTAATGAATGAAAATAGAAATGACTATTCACAGGAAGATCGGCAAACACCGCACTGACCGTAAGCAGTCGATTGTTCCTTTGTAGTTTTAAGGTACGGCCTATTATTTTATCTGGCGTAGCAAAAGCCCCAAACAAACGCGCAGCTTCAGACTGCGATAATGCTATTTTTTCGGGTGTATTCAGGGTTGTTGTAAGATCGCCTGCCAGCACATCAATATTGACTAATTTGGCTAGATTTGTGGTCGCAGCGTAGTTTGCTGCGAGCTGAAATGCATTATTGCCAATCGCCACTTTATCGTCGCTGACCATCTGCGTTTTCAATAAATAAAAAACCGATTCAACACCAGGAATATCGAGCAACTGCTGATGTGCCCTTGGGGTGGTAAGAATATATTCGTTGCCATTCTCTTGGGCATGCATCACCAGTCGATAATGGTTTTTTTGATCCGGCTGACCTTGCTCAAAAGACAGCTCATGCTGAATAAAAAGCCCAATCAACATTAGTATGGCCATGCCTAAACTTAACCCTGACAGACTCAACAAGGCATGTTGTTTATGCTGTGCAAAGCTTCTTAAAGCGGTCGTAACATATGACGCTAACATACTGTGTTCCTTTTTGACTGCTGTATATCTGTACTGTTATTCATAACGTAAAGTTTCTGATGGGCGCGCACTGGCCGCTTTAAATGCCAACGCTGCAACGGTGAGCCAAGTGAATGCAGCCACAATGAGGCTTGCCAAGCCATACGCCCAAATGGTGTGTTCAATACGGTCGTTAAAGTCTTGCAACCAGTTATCCATGAGCCAATAAGCAAATGGTAAGGCGATTGCCGCTGCTGCAAGCACTATGATTAGAAACTCGCGGGCGAGTAGATTCACTAAACAGAAACGTGATGCACCAAGCACTTTTCTTATTGCTAATTGCTTTTGCTGACGTTTTGCTGCAAATGCCGCGAGTCCAAATAAGCCTAGGCAACTTAAAAGCATGGCCAGCACTGAGAAGTTTCTGATGAGCACAAACAAGTCTTGCTCGATGCGATAAACTTTAGCCAAGTCTTGCTGCATCAGGCTAAATTGCGGATCAGCGGTTAAGTTAAACTGTTTTAAAAGTTGGCGTAGCTGATTAAATAACTGCGGAAGGTTAGCTTGCTCGGTGCCTATCACCAATCTAACCGTTGATTGCGAGCTGTATCCCGCTGAAAATGACACAGGCAGCCAATCATCTTTCGCCGACCCCACTTTGATGTCTTTTACTACACCGACAATGGTTGCATTGATGTTGCGGTAAAGCCCCTGAACTTGCAGTCCCACCACTTCACTCACATTGTCATAGCCAGCGCGTTTGGCCATTTGTTCGGTCACCAAAATAGCCATTGCCTGAGGTGCTTCTTCATCTGGCTGATCACCTGACGCTTTATTTACTTTATTTAAATAGTGCAGCCAATCGCTCTGAAACTCTGGTAAAAAGTCTCGGCCAGCGAGTAGTGTTAGACCTAAGGTTTCAACCGCATGAAAACCAGTGCCGATAGTCGGTGGCAATTCGCTTTCTTCATAGCCGTTTGGCCAGCGGAAATAAAAACTTTCTAAAATGCTGTCGGTTAAGTCCGTATCGGTTGTTGTAACTTGAGTAACGCCTGGCAGCGCACGGATCTCATTGAGTATTGCATGCTCTTTTTCCATGAGTTGCTTGCTGCTTAAATCGTGTATCACGATGCGATCAGTCGCGTCATAACCTACCGACAAGCTTTGTAAGAACGACAACTGCTGCAAACTCACTAGCGTACAAACAATCAAGGCCATTGCCATCGCAGACTGAAATACCAATAGTCCTTTTCGAACCAGCTGGCCTGCTTTTAATTGCCCAGCAAGCAATGATTTTAACGGTGCGCGTGCGACACAATATGCAGGATAAGCACCTGAAATGAATGCTAATAAAACGGTTATAGCTATGATCAGTGCAAACTCTGAAGCTCCCCACACTAAGTCGAGTGGTCGATTTGCAAAGTCACTAAAACTTGGCAAGAGCAGTTCAACCCAACACACCGCAAGTAATGTGGCACACATCACCATCAATAAGGCTTCTAACAAGAATTGGGCTATGAGCTGACGCTTGCTCGCCCCCAAAGTTTTACGCATGGCGATCTCTTTGCTGCGATACAACAATTGCGACACTGCTATATTGATGTAATTGGCTGCGGCAATGGCGAGTAATAAAACACTCAGTGCCACACTCAAAGTGACTAAAAAAGCAGAGCCACCCGTTTTTAACTCAAATGGCGAATGGGCTTTAAAGTAAACCTCTCGCATAGGCACTAAACGGTATTCAAGCTGACTGTTTTTAAGTTGGTATTTTTCAATGAGTCGGTCAGCCAACTGCTTTTCTATCGCTTTTAAATCAGCATTGTGTAGAGTTTTGAGGTAAATATAGCTAGAAATGTCGCTATATTCTGTGAAATCAATTGGCACTAAAGCGTGAAACAAAAAGTGACTATTATCAGGTAAGTCTTCAAAAATGGCTTTAACGGTAAAACGTTTTGCCTCGATCAGTATCGTTTGCCCGAGTGCACCTTCTGCACTGCCAAATAGTCGTTCTGCTTCACTGTGACTCAAAGCAATCTGCTGAGGTGCTGAAAGAGCCGCTTCAAGGTCACCTAAAATCACAGAGATATTTACAAAATCACGAATATTCTTCGCTGTACCGTACAGACTGTTTAGCTTAAATGCCTGATCAGCAATTTTTATATGCTCAGATAACAAACCACTATCGACTACATCAGCAAGAATAAAAAGATCGGCAACATCACTTCGTGTTGTTAAAGTTTGCGCTATGTTCACCATAGTCAGTGGAATTTCTTCTAACCCTGGTACATTCACATCAATATGCAAACGATAGACTTGCTGATGATCGGGCTGCATTTCATCAAACGACAATTCATACTCAGCAAATAATGCCACCAGAAGTGCAGCTGCCAAGCCAATGCTTAACCCAAAGACATTCAATAGCGAGTACAACTTATGTTGTTTAAATACTCGAAATGCTGTTGTTACATGTGATATCAACATATCTCACCCATTAGACCTTGCTCTCACCTAAAAATGGCCTATCAGTTACACCGATAGACCATAGCTTTGGCTAGAAACTCAATTTATTCATATCGTAGAATTAACGAAGGACGCGTACTGGCGGCTTTGAACGCTAAACTCGCAACCGTTGCCCAGGTAATTAAAGCAACAGATAAAACCGCCACTGTGTATAACCAACCTGTTTGTGTGATGCGCTCATTGAACCCTGCTAACCAATCCGTCACGACAAAATATGTGATCGGGATTGCAACTACAGCGCTTAATAACGTCAATTTTAAGTACACATTGGTTATTAAAGCCACAAGTTGAAAGCGGGTTGCACCTAGTACTTTTCGTACTGAAATCTCTTTTTGTCTGGCTCTCACACCATAAGCAGCTAAAGAGAAAACACCTAAGCAGCACAACACAACTGCTAGCGCTGAAAATAAGTAAATGACTTGTCCTGTAAAAGCGTCATGCTGATATGTATGTAAATAATTCTCAGATAAGCTTTGACTCGGGATCGCTTCGATTTGAAAATGCTGAGCGATAATCTGCTCTATTGAGTCGACGGAAGCCGCATTAGCAGATTGAGCTAACTTAATTTGGATAGCTAGTTTACCCATCCAAGATAAACCACAAACAAAAAGTACCGGCTCTGGTGTCTCTCTTAAACTGCCAACTTTGACATCTTCAACAACACCCACGATTTTAAAGACATGATGCCGACTTCCATCTTGGTTTGTGAACGTAAAGCCAAGCGCACTACTTGGTTTATTAAAACCCATTCTTTTCGCCAAGCTCATTGTCACAAGAACACTAGCCTGATACGTATTGTTCGCCGTGCTGTGATACCAGTCACTCTGATATTTCGAAGAAAAATCTCGCCCTGCGAGCAGCTTTAACCCTAAAACTTCAGCGCCATCGTAGCCAACACCCGAAAACCGAATATCACTTTGGTTTATGCCCTTATCCATCCAAGATAATGACATTCTAATAGGCACTTCTTTGGTTAAATCATTATCAACGAAGGTTGCTTTTTCAACGCTACTCAGCGTATTTAACCGATTAATCAAAGCACTGTCTTTTTGTAAAGCTGTTCGCTCTATTTGTGGAATATAAATGCGCTGCTCTGTTTGATATCCAAAAGACAAGGCACTAATAAACTTTAGTTGTTTATTAATAGTCAATGCCGCGATAATCAATGAAATAGCGCAGGCTATCTGAAACCCTACAAGTAAATACTTTCCTTTCGCAGCATGAGCACCTGACTCTAAAGAGCCTGACAGTAGAAAAGAAGTTGGCTTTTGCAATATTCTGACACCAGATATGGCACCAAATAATGCGCCTAGCGAGATCAGGCTAACTGATAGAGGAATAAGAACGAGGCCACCGTCTTTGATATTAATTGAACGACCCACCCACTCGCTAAACCAAGGTAATAGTTGCTCGCATACACCTAAGCTTATCAGTATTGTCATACTTACTAGTAAGCCAAACTCAACTGCAAACTGCATCAACAATTGCATGCGTGTTACGCCCATCGCTTTACGTACACCAATCTCTCTGCCTCGCTTATTCAGTGAAGCCAGTGCCATATTGAAGAAGTTTATTCCTACCACTGCGAATAGTAGTATGCTGACAGCAACACAAATTAAAATTGCACGCAGTGAACCACCCGCTTTTAATTCGCCTTGGCTTGTTCCTTCGAGATGAATTCGCGTCAGTGCTTTCAACCGAGCGGATACACGAGCCAACGACTTATCTCTTTGTGCGTTTATCAATGCTGAAATGGCTGTCTCAATACTCGTGACTGAGCGAACATCATCAACTTTTAAATATATGTACGCATCTTCATGATAAGACTTTACGTACCCTAAATATTGCGCATCAAGCGGAACAATCGCATCGAAATATAAATGCGTTTGTTCAGGCAGATCTTCAAATACAGCTTTAACACTTAGGGTTGAAGTTGCTCTGTTTAATTTTTTCCCTATAACATCAGTCTGACCAAACAAACGTTGCGCCTGCTTTTGAGATAAGGCAATGCTATTTGGCGAGCTCAAAGCAGAACTTAAATCTCCTTGAATAACATTAACTGGAAATATCTTTGTTATATTTTGAGAAGCCGCAACCACATTGTTTAATTTATACTTTTGCTCTTCGATTTGGAGTTGATCATCAAACCAAAACCAATCTTTCATTGGTGCCAGCTTATAAACATTGTCTACATGCGTTATTTTATTAAGTTCACTTGCTAATTGAGCATTAAAGAACGGAGTAACCGTTTGTTGCTGATTATTTTCCACCTCAACTCGGTATATTTCAGCCCCACCTGACCACTGTTTGTCATAGCTCAATTCATAATTCATATACAAGGCAATCAAGAATATCGCTGTAAAGCCAATCGTAAGATTTAAAACATTCAAACCATATATAAAACGCTGTCGTTTAGCTGCTCTTACCGCAGTCAGTAAGTAGTGCCCTATCATCTTATTTTCCTTTGGTTCTTAAAACTCATCATGGTTGGCCATTGCACTTCTACAATGACCAATTTCAACTTAAAGGTTATTCATATCGTAGAATTAACGAAGGGCGCGTACTGGCGGCTTTGAATGCTAAGCTCGCCACAGTAACCCAAGTGATACCTGCAACCACTAAAGCAGCAATACCATATACCCAAACAGCTTGGTCGATGCGGTCGTTAAAGTTGGCTAACCAGTCGCCAACCAGTAAATAAGTTACTGGGTAGGCAATGGCGATACTCACACCGACTAACACTAAGAACTCTTTCGCTAAGATGTTCACAATACTGATACGTGATGCGCCTAGCACTTTGCGAACTGCGACTTCTTTTTGACGACGGGCCGCAGAGAATGACGCCAAGCCAAACGTGCCTAAACAAGTTAAAAACACCGCAAGGCCAGTAAAAATAAGCACCACTTGAGAGATACGCTCATCGCCTCTTAATACCGCTTTGTAGCTGTCAGACAGTAATTCGATTTTAGGTTCGAACACATTGGCATGTTGAGCTAAAACTTCAGCAGCTTGCTGTCTAATACTCAATGCATTTTGTGGATTTACCGTTAACACCACCTCTGAGGTAGGGTTTAAGTAATTGAAGCCAAGCAGGAACATGATGTCTGTATTGGCATTTTGTGCATTACCGATTTTTACATCAGCAACGACTCCAATCACGCGCATATCAACATTACGACCTATATCTTTGATTGATTTACCTAAAATATCGGCAACATTGGTGAAGCCCGCTTGCTTTGCCACCGTTTCAGTTACAATCGTGCCAACATATGTGATGCCATCCACTCTGTTCGCCCAATCACCAGCAAATTCTCGACTAAAGTCACGCCCAGCAAGTAGTTCTAGCCCTAAGCTTTTAACAACTTCAAAGTTAGTACCAACCACTGGAGTTATGCCGCCAGACTCTTCGCCGTTTGGCCATGTTGGCCTAAGCGTATTATTAATTGAGCGGGTCAATTGCGTGTCGATAACGCCCAAATGTTGCACTCCTTCAATCGCAAGTAACTTATTGACGACCGCACTAGGCTGCTGAGTAAACACCTCTCCAACAGGCACTTCAGAAATAACCAGACGCTGTGCAGTTTGGTAGCCTAGTGGCAAGTTTTGTAAATGCGATAATTGCTGTAGTAATGTAGCAGAGCCAATGATCAACCCTATGGCTAAAGAGGCTTGAAAGGTAAGTAAGCTTTTACGAACCCAAATTGCAGTACTACCACGCTGTAAATCACCACTTAATACGCGTTTGGCACTGAATGATGAGATGAAGAACGCAGGGTATAGGCCTGCCAACACGCCAACCGCAATCGCGACAATCGCGATACCCGCACCAAAGCTTGATACATAGTTAAGCACTAATTCACGATCGACTAGACTATTAAAGCTTGGCATTACCAATTCAACTAACACACAAGCTAACACCATAGACAACACTGCAACTAACACAGATTCAGACAAAAACTGGCTGATTAACTGGGTTTTGCTCGCACCAAGTGCTTTACGAACGCCCACTTCTTTTGCTCGCTTCGTCGATTGCGCGACGGTCATATTGATAAAGTTAAAACTCGCAATTAATACAAGTAAAATGCTTAAGCCGACACAGATAGTGACAACTTGCTTAGTACCACCCGTTTTCATCTCAAATGGAGATTTAGCGGTCAAATGTAAATCGAGTAAAGGGTGTAGCTCAACAAACATCTTACCTTTAAAATCACCGGTAAATGCCTGCTCAGTCAATTGCTGTTCTAACGCTGGAATATCAGTGCCAGCTGTCAATTTTAAATAAACATAATGAGACGTTTGAAATAGGTTTTCAGAAATATGCTCTGCATACACTAAAGCTTGAAAACCAAAATGTGTGTTATCTGGTAAGTCGGCAAAAACCGCTTTCACTGTATAACTGCCTTTTGCATGGTTTAAGGTCTCACCAACGACATTCACAGTACCGAAAATGCGAAGCGCCTCAGATTCGCTCAACGCTAAGCTGTTAGGTGTACTCATGGCTTCTTTGATGTTTCCTGCAAGCACATCCATGGCAATAAAGTCTTCAATATTCGCGGTGGCAGCATAGAGGTTATTAAGCTTAAACCCTTGATTATTGTGCTTCACATCTACTTCAGCTTCACGAGTAAACTCCACCATTTTTAGTGCAAATACATCTTCTACTTGGCTAAAATCTAATGCCTGTGTGCCTCGTGTATAGCTATAAATTGGAATAGTGCCCAAACCCAATTTTGAGTAATCTTGAGCCACACGATAAACACGATCTGCATTAGGTTGCTGTTTATCAAAAGACAGCTCATTTTTCGCAAACAGTGCCACTAAAATTGCAGCAGCAAGACCCACACTTAAGCCAATCACATTCAATAAAAAATGCTGTTTTTGTTGCTTAAAGGCACGAAGTGCCGTGATTAGGTAATTAACTATCATAACTATGCAACCTCGTTTTCTAGTCCATGAGGAACGTTATTGGCTTTGTCTAACATAATCTGACCGTCTAATAGACGTACTAAACGATCGGCATACGCGCCTTCTTTTTCTGAGTGGGTTACCATGATCACCGTTGTGCCTTCGCGGTTTAGTTCACGCAGCATAGCCATCACTTCTTCACCGTTTCTAGAATCTAAGTTACCAGTTGGTTCATCGGCTAAAACCAGCTTTGGGTTGATCACTAAAGCACGGGCAACTGCCACACGCTGTTGCTGACCGCCTGATAGTTGCTGCGGCAAATGATCGGCACGGTGATCGATAGCAACACGCTTTAAAATGGCTTCAACACGCTGTTTACGTTCACTTTTTGAGATGTTTTGATATTGCAGTGGCAGCTCAACGTTTTCGAATACCGTAAGTTCATCAATCAAGTTAAAGCTTTGGAATACAAAACCAATCGAGGCTTTACGTAATTGTGATAGCTGCTTTTCGCTATAACCCGCGATGTCGGTGCCATCGAAATCAAAATTGCCTGAGCTCGGTGAGTCCAACATACCTAAAATAGACAGCAGCGTTGACTTACCACAGCCTGAAGGGCCCATGATGGCAACGAACTCGCCTTGCTCTACAGTTAAATTAATGTCGTTTAAAGCGGTTGTTTCAACGTCTTGAGTACGGAATACGCGATTTAAGTTAGTTAATTTGATCATGGGTCTGGTCCTTAAAATTTTAATGTCTGTGCTTTGTCGAAGTTGCTGTAGCCTGAGGTGATCACTTGCTCACCCACATTTAAGCCATCAAGCACTTCGTAATAATTTTGATTTTTCTTGCCTAAACGAATGGTACGACGCTCTGCTGTTGTGCCATCGCTTGATAGTACGTACACCCAGTTACCGCCTGAGCTAGTAAAGAATGCGCCACGTTTTAGTAATAATGCGTTGTCTTTGTTGCCACCTAACATCAATTCAACATCAATGCTTTGGCCACGTTTAATATCTTGTTGGCCACTTGGTAGTGCTACTTCAACCTGAAACTGCGACTGGGTTACGCGGCTGTCTATTTTGCTCACTGTCGCCATCACGCTGCCACCATCTAAGTACACGTTGACGTCCATGCCCTTTTGAACTTGGTTTAAGTAGAATTCATCTAAGCGCACAACTAATTTGTATTCATTAGGAATATCAATTTGACCTAGGCGCGCGCCGCGATTTTTTGATTCACCCATTTCTACATCAAGCTCACTTAAGTAACCCGACACAGGCGCTTTTATTAATAAGTTATCTAAGTTTGCACGGGCAAACTGTAAGTTTTTCTGTAGCATTTCGGCGCTATCTTCTAGCTGCTCGACTTGCACCTTACGAATTGAATTTTCTTGCTTTTGACGCTCTAAGGTCAGCTCTTTTCTCGCTTTGTAATAAGCTAGATCTTCTGAGATTTCAGAAAGTCTATCTTGGGCTAATACCCCGCGCTCAACCAGTGGCTTAGATTGCTTGTAACGACGCTCTAAATGGGTAATTTGTAAATCGATTTCTAATAAATCACGACGCAGATTCAAACGACTGGTTTCCATGTTCATTTGTGTATTGCGTAAGAAGTTAAGCTGCTCAGTCACCTGCGCTTCGCGGCTCATCACGTCTAACTGTAAGCTGGTGTTACTCAAACGCACCAAAGGCTGACCTTTAGTCACATAAGTACCCTGTTCAACCAAACGTTCTTCAACTTGTCCACCCGCAATCGTGTCTAAGTAAATAGTGGTTTTTGGCACAACCTGACCGCGAAGGCTTAACGCATCGACAAATGCGCCTTGCTCAACAGCATTAATGGTGACACTGCTTAGTGATAAGTTTTGACTGCGACCCGATGACGAATCTGTAAATGCGAATGCTGCAGCAGCAATGCTCAGCAGCACACCCGCAGCAACCGCTTTCTTAAGATGTTTTTGTAATCCTGAACGTTCAATTTTCTTATCCATAGCACACCTCTAAATCGTTGAGAATTTGGTCGATCTTCGTTTCGACAACTAAGTCCGAATATGGCAGAGATAAATCAAACACTATGCCAACTTTTAAACCCATAAAAATCAGCAACTTATAAAGGTTTGTGTTTTTAATAATTATTATAGTGTCCGGAAACAGAACACATCGAAAACCACAATGTGTCCATTTATGAACACATTAATAGACGCACTGTCACTAAATGAGGTAGGCTAAAAAGAATAAAAAGAAGCCAAAAATAGGCAAAGGCAAGGACCATGACGCAAACAGCCAAACAAGCTGGACACATTTTAATTGTCGACGACAATACTGATATTTTAATCGCAGCTAAACTGCTACTAAAAAAGCACTATCAAAAAGTACACACCACAGATAACCCATTTGATATTGAAGAAATCGTAAAAACGCAGCCTATTGATGTGATCTTACTCGATATGAACTTCAGCCAAGACGCCATAAGCGGTAAAGAAGGGTTTTACTGGTTAAAGAAAGTCGTTGAGCAAGACCCCAGCATTGCAGTGCTGCTGATGACTGCGTATGGCGATATTCAATTAGCCGTTGATGCCATTAAAGCCGGCGCGGCTGATTTTGTTGCCAAACCTTGGCAAAACGACCAACTATTAGGGGCCGTCGCGGCCGCCTATGCACACGCTCAGGACAAACAGAAAGTTGGGCAACTGACTCGCCAAACACAAGGGTTAAACCAAGCACTAAACCAAGGTGCAGGTGGTAAAAACTTCGATTTTCTAGGTCAAAGTGCTGCCATGCAGCAAGTATTTAGCACCATTGAAAAAGCGGCGTTGACCGATGCCAATATTTTAATCACCGGCGAGAGTGGTACAGGTAAAGAACTCGCTGCACACGCGATTCACCAAGCCAGCTTACGTCGCGAAAATGCTCTAATTAGCTTAGATATGGGCGCAATTGCTGACAACCTATTTGAAAGTGAACTGTTCGGTCATAAGAAAGGCGCATTCACCGATGCCAAAGCAGACAAGGTAGGCCGCTTTGAGCTCGCCAACGAAGGCAGCCTATTTTTAGATGAGCTTGGCAACTTGCCACTGAGCCAGCAAACCACCTTATTAGCCGCGCTACAAAACCGTCAAGTCACCCCCGTTGGAGGCAATAAAGCCATAGATGTGAACATTCGCCTCATTTGTGCCACCAACGATAATTTACAACAAGCCGTCGACGAAGGGCGCTTTAGACAAGATTTACTTTATCGCATCAACACCATTGAGATCCGCTTACCACCGCTACGCGAGCGCAGTGAAGACATTCCGTTATTAGTGAATTATTACCTTGAGCACTTCTGCCACAAATACAAACGCACCTTAAGTGTCAGTGACACCGACATGCAAACCTTGAGTGCCTACACTTGGCCGGGTAACGTGCGAGAGCTGGCCCATGCTATTGAACGTGCTGTGATCTTAAGTGAGGGTGAGCTACTGGATATCAGTAGTGTGGTTGGCCAAGTAACGACCACCGCACAACCAAGCCAAGCTGAAAGTGCGCAAAGCGAGTGCGAGCAATTGATTAATGCAGACACTTTTAATCTTGAGGAACTTGAGCACCGCACCGTACGCGCGGCATTAAAGCACTATCAGGGTAATGTCTCGCAGGCTGCCAAAGCGCTAGGATTAACCCGTGGTGCCATGTATCGCCGCCTGGAAAAATACGACTTATAACCGGAGCTGAGTATTTTGAGCTACTTCACGAAGCACCCTACAACGGTATTTTTTGCCACTATCTTGTTACTTTGCGTGCTGATCACCACCAATGCAAACTTGTATATACAAGATGGCTTTTCAGCAACTTTACTGCTTTTAAGCTTATTTTCGTGTGCGACTTTGTTCTCGTTAATTTCGCAATTTAATAAACAAAACAAACACATGAGTTTTGTTTTAAAGTCTTTGGCAAATGGTGATAGTTCTCTGGGGTTAAGTAAACACCACCCTATGCATAGCCACCTTGAAGAAATCAAAGAAAACATTCAGAGTGCACGCTTTAATGCCGAGCAACAGGCACACTTTTTACAGGCCTTATTAGTCCATATTGATTTGGCTGTCGTGGTGTGTGATGACACGGGCGACGTGATTGAATCAAACCCTGCTGTTGCCAAATTACTCGGTAAAGCAGTTCGCCACTGTGATGATTTGGCGCATATCGCGCCTTTAGTCGAAAGTTGTGACCGCAGCCTCAAAACCATTGCCAATTGGCAATATGGTGAGCAGCAAGACACCTTGTCTATACAAGTAAGTGTCGCTCATATTCAAGGTAAGATCCGCAAAATTATTACCTTGCACTCGATTCGTGATGCCTTACAAAACAAAGAGCAACAAGCCTATAAGCGGCTTACCAAGGTGCTCACTCACGAAGTTGCCAACTCTATCACGCCGCTCGCTTCTATTGCGCAAAGTTGTGAAAGCCTTTTACCAGAAACACTCACCTTTGATGATGAAGAAGACAAAGACGATTTAGCCATGGCGCTAAAAACGCTGGCAAAACGCACCGAATATTTAGGTGATTTTATCGGCCGCTTTAGAGAAGTCAGTAATTTACCTGCGCCCACACTTAACCCTGAGCAACTTGCTCCATTAGTTGAAGGCGTATTCCAACTGCATCAACAAACTTGTAGTACTGCGAATATTGACTTCCAACTAGACGTATCTCATTCACAACTGACTATGTTAGATAGCGCACAAGTTGAGCAAGTACTTATTAACTTAACCAAGAACGCCATTGAAGCGGTGCAGCAAAACGGCATCGGCACCTCATCAAGCGTGCAATTAAAAACAGGCTGTAATGAAGCAGGCCAGCATTATGTTGAAGTCAGTGATAACGGCCCGGGCGTAGCAGAGCATGTGGTCGACATGATGTTTGTACCATTCTTTACTACCAAGCAAAAGGGTTCGGGCATAGGGTTAAGCCTTTCAAGGCAGATCATGTTAAACCATGGCGGAGATTTAATTTACATCCAACGCGAACAAGGCGCTTGTTTTAGGTGCGTGTTTGGATGATGTTCGTGTCTATACCTGAGGCTTTACCACCAAGCAAAAAGGCTCAGGCATAGGGTTAAGCCTTTCAAGGCAGATTATGTTGAACCATGGTGGCGACCTCATTTACATCCAACGCGAACAAGGCGCCTGTTTTAGATGCGTGTTTGGATGATGTTCGTGTCTATGCTTAAGGCTTCACAACCAAACAACAAGGGTTCTGGGATTGGTTTGAGTTTATCTCGACAAATAATGTGCTTACACTTTAAAGAACGCGGCGGCGACCTCTTTTACACCCAGCGGGAGCAAGGCGCTTATTTTAGATGTGCGTTTGGATGAACGGGCTAAAAATTATCGCAAGAAATTGCCAATTTTTGCTCACCTAGTAAACTAAGCGTGGTTTCTGATTTAGGGGCAACGATGGACAAGCAAATACATAAAGAATGGCAAATATCCAGTATTGGCTGGAGCGTTGTCATACTCTTTCTTACCACAATAGATGCATTTTATGATTTATCAGTCGCACCAGAAGATCAGCTCAATAATGTCTGGTATTGGGCAATTCAAGAATGGGGCTTATGGTTTATTATTACACCTTTGCTGTTTAGAGCTCTCAGTCTTATTGAACAGCAGAAAAGACATATCACAACCTTCTCTCTAATTGCTTGTATAGGTACGTTTATTATTGCCATGGGCGCACAAGCCATTTTTGACCTTTATGCCCTTAACGACCCAATTCCTTATACTTTTTTATATTTTGCCCCCTTGCACCCTTTGGTGATTTTCGTAAACATTTATCTTTGGCAGCGCTTAATAAAGCCAAAGTCTGTTCAACTTGATGTATTTCAAGCCGAACAACAAGCCTGTATTACTGTTGAACATAACGGTCAATGTATTGATATTCCTTATGCAGAGATCATTCAGTTTAACTCTGCCAGTAACTACGTAGAGATCTGCACGGTACAAAAAACTTGGTTAAAACGTGCCACATTGAAAGAAGTTGAAGCCAACTTGCCTGATAACACCTTTATCAGAACCCACCGCTCACATTTAGTGAATATTAAATTGATCAAAAAGGTGACGATTAAGCCCTCAGGGAGTGGCTATGTGGTAATGTCGAACGACAATGCCGTTGCCTTGAGTAAAGCCCATAAAAAAGCGGTTAAGACCTTCCTAAAACAAGCCGCTTGATCTGTATTTAAACTAGTAAGTCCAGTTATCCCAACTCAATGGGATAACTGGAAAGAAACCCGTCCATTCGTCCCTAGCCCTTACCAAATAACACTTTATAATTGAGAACTCAGCCTAAATTAATTTTAATAGCAGCGATTTATATCACCAACCAAGGACGCACTATGCATAGCAAAAATTGGCTTAATTCTGCTGTTTTTATCAGTGTATTAGGCTTTAACTCTACAGTGTTCGCTCAAGACGATACGCGGATTGTCATTGAAGATAATGTCGCGCTATATACCAGTGACGACCTTCTTGCCATGCAGGGGCAATCCGCATTCGATATTATTGAGCAAATTGCAGGCTTTCAGTTTATTGACTCGAATAATCAACGAGGCCTAAGTAACGCCAGCGGTAATGTATTGATTAACGGCTTGCCCGTTCTCAATAAATCGCAAAGTCTAGAAGCGATATTGTCAGATTTACCTATAAGTCAGATTGCTGAAATGGAAGTCTATTTGGCCGGTCACCCATTTTCTTCTGCCAGCCAATATACACAAATAATTAATATTATTAGAGATAATTCTCAAAACAGGGCAAATTGGCAGGTAGGTGCTAAATCACATAAAGACTTTAATCAAGTAAATGCCGCCTCATTGCAAGTCAGTACACAATGGCTGGATTGGGATCATCAATTACAGCTTTCTACAGACAAAAACCTTGCTTACTCAACAACCGATTACACTGAGTTTAATCATCAAAATATCAGCTATTTAAGTGGTCAAGAGCAGTATCAAGAAAGCATTGAAAATATCAACACAGGTATTACATCAAGCAAAGTGATGACTGACAGCGTATTGCAAATAAATGCGCTGTTTCTAAAAGAACATTATCAAGAAGATTATACGCGTGACTGGCAAGGCAATAACGATGCGCCGGGTAATGAAATCATAAAAGATAAATCGCAACTCGATGAGTATGAACTCGGCTTTGATTGGCAGCAGCAAGCAAATGAGAGCGAATCTTCATGGCTCTGGCAAGTGACAGGGTTACTTCGCCTACGTGATAGTGACCAAGTTGCCCTCACCACAGAGCAAAACGACAGTGAACTCACACTTACTCAATTTCAGCAAACCCAATCAAATACTGAGCAAGTATTAAAGCTTTCAACTCAGCAGCCTGCTTTATGGTGGCAACCAGAGTTGGGATTAGAAGTAAGTCACAACCGTTTAGAGGCAGATACTTTAGAAGCAGATAGCTCTGAGAGTAAAACCACAGTGACCAGCGTCACTGAAACCCGTGCAGAACCTTTTATTGCCAGCAAAATAGAGCTTACCCCGCAATGGCAGCTATATAGCAAATTAACGGGTGAATACGCCAAGCTTAGCAGCCAATCAAATACCCAATATGAAACACAAAGTCGCTACCTTAAACCTCTAATTAAGCTAAGCCACCAAGCGCAAAACGGCCTGCAATCAACATTCACTTTACAGCGCAGAGTCGACCAGCTTGATTTTACTGACTTTCTAGATAGCCAAGATAATGATTTTGGCCGTGAGCAATCGGGCAACACTGAGTTAAAGCCTCAACAAAGTATCGAGTTTAGTTACGAGTTAAATTATGAAGCAGACGATCACTGGACGCTAAATACGCGCGCTTTTTGGCAAAAACAGCGTGATATTCATGAGTTCATTCGTTTTAAAAATGGTGACTGGGGAGTAGGCAATGCTGGGCACGCCTACTACTATGGTTTAGATCTCGATATCAGTATACAAACCAACTGGTTAATGACAGATAGCCTCATCAATGTATTTTATGAATATCGCGATGCCAACTACGATGACCCGTTAACTGGTGATCGCGCCATATCTTGGCTAGAGCCGCACAGTGCTGAATTAGAGTTTAGAAAAGACGGAGAGTGGTATGCGTGGGGTGTGTTGGCATCTTTACCCGATACTGAAACTGGTTTCTACCCAGAAGAAGTTTACCGACAAAAAGATCGCGCTACTTACGGTTTTTACGCCGAGTTCGACCTAGACAATGACATGCAGCTCAACATAGAGCTTGAAGGTGCTTTTGGTGGAGAGTATCTGTATGACCGCCATATTTATCAACCAGATAGAACTGGTATGTTAGATTATCGCTACTTCGCGTTAGAACACAGTGAAGCGAGCCTAAAAATTTCTCTCAGTGGCGAATTTTAATGCGCCGCTGAGTATATTATAAGATAAGTCCATTTTGCCAAGCATGCACAGCGGCCTGAGTTCGGTCTCTGACGTTTAGCTTTGACAAGATATTACTGACATGTGTGCGCACTGTTTTGACTGAGATAAACAATTGTTCGGATATTTCGGCATTAGACAGACCTTGCGCAATAGCGCGTAATACCTCTGACTCGCGGTCGCTCAATTGCATTTCTTTATTTCGTTCAGCAGAAAGAATTCTTGTAGCAACCATAGGAGATAAAGTACTAACCCCCTGTGAAGCTTTGCGTATCGCATCGACTAGCGCATCTGGCTGTATGTCTTTAAGTAAATAGGCGATAACCCCAGCATCTAATGCAGGAAATATTAATGTATCTTGGTGAAATGAGGTTAGGATCACCACCTGGATATGTGGATATTGTTGTTTAATTTGCTTCGCAGCTTGTACACCCTCAACTTCTCCATCCAAAATCAGATCGAGTAGCACAACATCTGGTTCACTGTTAGCAATCACTGTCATACCATCAGGTATAGTGCCAGCTTCTGCCACAACCGACATATCAGGCTGCATTTGTAAAAACTGGACGATACCGCTTCGTACTATTGCATGGTCGTCTATTGTAACGATTTTGATTTTCTTTTCTTTATCTTTCATATAATTACTCCTTGCTTGCTGAAGGTAGATATCCAGTAAGGCAGGTTACCTTACGTTTGCTATCATCTTCACGCTGCTCTAAAGATAAACGTCCACCCAGAGAATGTAGCTTTTGTTTTATGATCTCTAAGCCTTGACCAAAGCTGGGGTTAAACTGCGCCGTGCCATTATCGAATAAACTAAAGCGGCTTTCACCATCATTGAGCTCAAGGCATAAGCGAATAGTGTCTGCGTCACTATGCTTAGAGATATTTTGTAGCCCCTCTTTAATACTCGCAAACAAGTAACTTGATATTTGTCCGCTTTGAGGCTTTTTTACCTCCAAGTCACGGCCAGTTTGTTGCTTCCAACACGCCAAATAAGTAGTTAATTCTGACATCTCAACGTATGCTTGCGCCGATGATTCGTGCTCAGTTTGTACCTGCAAAATCCGATTAACTTGTTCAAATGCTTGCTGATTATTACTCTGGGCTTGTTTTAAAAGTAGACTCAATTGTGTTTCTGAGTGTGCCAATGTTTGACAACTAGATAGGTTTAAGTTGTTTGCGAACAACAGTTGCTTAACGGTATCGTGCAGCTCTCCGGCAAATTCTATACGCTGCTTTTGTAATCTTGTTTCTTGTTCTTGCTTAATATGTACATCAAGCTGTTCAACAAGTCGGTTTAACTTATCAAAACTCTGCTCTAGCTCGTCAGCCCCATCTATTGTTAGGCGCTCAGTCAATCGCCCTTGCCCCCATAGTAATGTCACATGATTAAAGTGCTTTAAGCGCTTTTGAATACGGCTACCTACGAGCCACATAACAACGGCACCACAACATAAAATAAATCCTGCAACTATCAGTGCGAAAGGTAAAAAGCTAACCCATTGAGACAATAACGAAGAAGGGGTAGAGCCGACTGCAGACCAGTTATCGATCCACATTACTACAGCGCCTAGCTGCTTACCTTGATGGTCGGTTAAGGCACGGGTGAAAATGACAACATCATCAGACATCATCTCAACGCCACTGTTGTAATGTGCTAACAAAGCATCCGTAAGGTCGTCTCTCACTTGCAGGGGCAGTTGCGCGCCAATATCACCAACAAAAAGTGGGGCATGCTCTGTTTGCGCAATGACTTTAGCCTCTAAATCTACCACCACAACTTTACGAATATTAAGGGCACTTAAATAAGCTGAGTCGTCAAAATGTAGCTCACTCAACCCACCTGTTTGTTCCATTTCTAGAAGAATTTTCGGGGCAATCTCTTGCTCATACAAAGCATAGATTTCAGATATTTTAGGCACATTAAAAATCAGTAACTGCACGGTCACTAAACTAAAACAAGCAAAAAAGCTGACCAACAATAGGCCTATTATTACTTTTGCTCTGATTGAGTAAGCCATAAGGCGCTGTTTTAAGTAATCAATCACTCGATACTATCCTTGTGAACAGATAAATTCGCCCAGCAAGTGTACAGATTTATTTATCAAAAGGGATCGGTCTAGAGACCGATTTAATTTCGGGCACACCGCAGATGTATATGCCTGATGATATTGCTCTAATAGAACCAAAGATGATGTTGGAGCAAACGATGGAACAGGCCGCAGTAAAAATAGTAAATGTACATAAAGCATTTTCTAACACACAAGTATTAAAAGCGCTCAATATGACCGTCCCAACAGGGAGTGTATATGCCTTGTTAGGAAATAATGGTGCCGGAAAATCCACCTTACTCAGTATGTTACTCGGTGCGCTTCAACCTGAACAAGGTGAGATTCGTTTATTGGGTGAGCCTGTCAGCACGCGCTTAAAGTCGCGCTTAGGTTGCCTCATTGATGCGCCTGCTTTTTATCAAAACCTAACGATTAAAGAGTTCCTAAGTTATTGCGCAAAGATGAAAGGCTTACCAAAACCGTGCATTGATGAAGCACTGACTATTGTAAATTTACAAGCCAAACAACATACGCGCTTAAAACGCTGCTCTTTAGGTATGAAACAAAGAGCAGCACTTGCCAATGCCATTTTAGGTCAACCCGAACTGCTGATATTAGATGAACCAACCAATGGCCTCGACCCAAGCGGTATTGAAGAGATTAGAACCTTAATCCGGACACTACCTGAGCGCTTAAACACGACCGTATTATTCTCTAGCCATGTGCTTGAAGAGGTTGAAAAAGTGGCAACACATGTTGGCATTCTCGCACAAGGTAACCTAGTGATCGAAGGAAGCCTACCTGACTTACTGGACGACCCTTTGGGCACATTAGAAGTGTCGATTTCAGCTGAGCATACCGATAAAGCTCAAACACTTTTAAGTAGAGTCTTTAAAGTATCAACACCAGAAGCCGGCAAGATCACCATTCATCAAATAGACAAGTCGCTTTGTCCACAGGTGTATAAATCTTTACTGGCACAAAACATCGACTTTTACCAATTCCATTACCACACGCAAAGCTTGTCAAAGCTATTTAATAACATACATCTATCAATCAATAAGGAGGCTGAATATGCTTAAACAAACGCTGACTGTTTTGTTGTGTGAGTGCACTAAACTAAAAAGGCAATGGCTGATACCTTTACTATTTGCCTGCCCTTTGGCCGTGATAAGTTTGCAATTTTTAGTGACTTTTGAGCGTGGACTCGATGTTTTTGCTGAGTTTGGGTGGTTTGGATATGTATCAGCTAATTCGACATTGTGGCTTGGACTTATGTTGCCTATGTTAATTGCCTTAGTTACCACTATTTTTCATCAAATAGAACACAAAGATAATGGCTGGTTATTGATGAGCAGCTTTGCTATCTCACCTATTCAGCTATTCATTGCTAAATTTACCATTGCCTCTTTGCTGATCGTTTTGGCTAACCTGCTGATGGTGTGTTTTATTTTTATCAGTGCGTGGTTGCTTATGCAGCTCGGTTTTCCGAAGTTTGAAAGCACCGACATAAGTTTTTTACAGTTTTTCATTAACGCGTCGATTACCAGTCTACCCCTTATTTTGATAGGTTTGATTATTTCAAAATTAATCAATAACTTTGCTGCCCCAATTGGCGCAGCCTTTATCATGGTTATTTTTGCTATGAGCCTTTCAAGATCTGAAAGTCATTGGTTGTATAGCCCTTGGACCTACCCTATGGTCAGCGTTCACGTAGCAGACCAAGCTGCTACAAACCTTGCGCTTACATTGAGTTTAGTACTAAGCGTTGTGCTCTTTGCAATTGCATGTACTTTATATTGTTGGCGACCTAAGCAACATGCCTAAAGAATTTGTATTGCGATAGGTATCACCACAATGATACCTATCCATTTTCTAATTGTGGCATGAAAGAACAAAGGTTTTTTGTGCTTTAAAGTAGACTCTACTTTGCCTATTTTCATACCAAATAGCGGTCTAAGCAAAGCAACATAACTCAACCCCCAACAAGCTAGCGCACACAACCCAAACGTCATTACAATAATGAGCGTCGGCTCTAACCAAGGACCTAACTCGAATGGGCTAAAGTAATAAGCTAAGCCGATGATCACACTTTGATGAAAAATATAAAATGGAAACACCCAACCATTGAGTTTATTTAAAATGGGGTGAGTGCGAGTTAAAAAACGCATAGCCAATGCCAGCATGGCCATCACGCCTAATAACCTTTGTGCGGTATAGAACATATCCATACTGGTGATCTGCCATTGCACGCTTTGACTGTCTAACCAAATACTCTGATACCCCCAAACTACGCCTAGATAACCTAGAACAAAAAAACCGAGCAGAATGTGCCAGTGCTGAGCCAACGAAGCAAAAAACGCTCTGTGATGAACCAATAAAAAGCCATAAAGTAAAAAAATGAAGCCCATTGGGTAGCGAAATGTGTCACTCGGCCATGAAAGTTTTAAAACGCAAAGCGGCACCAGTAATCCTAAATATACCCAAAACACAGGGAGATTTAAGAAACGCGCTATGCCATTATGTAACCATCGGCTTTGCAGCACAGGTATCATCAATACCAGCAATAAGGTGAATTGCCATAACGAGCGCAAGTACCAAAGGTGATTCACATCAACATGAGGCCAAATGCCCGCTTGATACTGTGCAAAGAGCGGGTGAGATAGGTCAAAAAACGCGATGTAAAACTCAACATAGCTAAGCGTTAAACCAACCTCTTGCTGCATTTGCGCATACAATTGAATAGGTACGACAAACCACACGCCCACCAGCAGGGGCAATAAGATTTTCACGGTTCGACTCATTAAAAACTGAGGTAATGTCGACTTCTGTAGTAGGCAACTCAATGCGGCACCTGAAATAAACCAAATCAGTCCCATGCGCCAAGGTGAGAGAAGCAACATCAGATTTTCTATTTCTGTACTTAAATAATTACTTTTAAAATGAAAATCCCAGTTTTGCGTATACAACATACCTGTGTGATAGAACACCAACAGACCAAACGCGAGTACTCTTAGCCAGTCTAATTCAACAAAACGTCCTGTCGGGTGACTTACAAAAGCAGCGGGTTGCCACCATTTAGCGATAGATTTGAACATACCTTTTCCGTCAGTTTCTCAAACTTGGTTATCTGATATTTTCTGAAAGACACTCGGAATAAAATAAATATGTGCTTAAAAAACAGTAACTAGGGATAAGCGGTGGGATTGTGGGATAAAACTCTTGGGACTGGTTTAGTGAAGTAGCTCACATCTGTTTCTGACAGCTTTTGTTTATAAGTTAGAGCTTGTCTTACAGACGGCTACGAGCTCAACCAAGCTTCGATAAATAGCGAATGATGACAGTTGATAACCCCCTCACCAGCATGCAAAATGCAAGACATGACCCAGTATATTCCTACTGTGAATTATGGCGTCATTTAATAGAAGTCGATGTGCGTTTTAAAAATACTATTTTGGCAAAAATAGGCAGCTTTATGCTTATTTTAAGGAATAAGCTATATAGGGAATTTATAAAAATGAATAAAACAATCTGGTTTTCATTAATAACACTAGTGTTTTCAATAATAGTAACGTTTGCCACTTTTATATATGCTAATACAAGTTATTTAGAGTCACTTAGCCTTTCACTCTCGTTATCAGCGCCATTAGTTTTCATATTTTTTTGTGTGTTTATAGTTTTCAGAAATAAGATGAAAGACCAAAACTCGCTGATGAAAGCAATTACCATTCGTGCATACTTTTTTACGGCTTTATTGCATATCATATGGAACAGCTTGATGTTCATGGATGTTTTAAACAGAGGGAGTTTAGGGCCTGCTCAAGGCTATTCTGGATTAATACTTTGGCTTGGTAGTTTAAAGGCAGCTTCATTTGGAGTTTTTGTTGGAATTATTTTTTATTTCCTACCAAAGTTGATAAACAAGAATAAGAACTTAAATCGGTAATATCAAACCTGAGAGCCACAGTGGTTATTCACAAGAGGCGAAATTTAGCACATACGCCACTATCAGATTTAATTGAACCCTGTTAATCGAACCTGAAAGTTCAAGTTAAGGCTTATTCAGGTTAAGTTAGTTGTTAAACTGGATTTACTTTTAAGGTTAGAGAATTAAATATGGCGCGCTCACCTCACTTTCTGCACTATTCAAACCAATATGGTGCGCTGTTTTTGATGGCTTATATTTTTATCAATAACACCATTAATGCCACCTCTGACATTATGGAAGCGCAACGTGATGGCGCACTGCCTTTTCAGTTGTGGGAGCCATTTGTTTGGGAATATAGCAGCGCCTTAAGCACGCTAATGTTAGTGCCTGGTGTGATTTTTCTTCTTAAATACCAACCTTTTAACTTTCAAACCATAACACGCTCTCTCGGCTTGTATTTTTTTGCTTCAGTCGTGTTTAGTGTGTTACACGTCGCCATTATGGTGGCGCTTCGTAAACTCGTTTATTGGAGCCAAGCAGGTAGCTATGACTTTGGCTTGCTTTGGTATGAGTTTTTGTATGAATACCGCAAAGATGTATGGGGGTTTGTATTTTTAATTGTGGTAGTCAAAAGCTATCACTATCTTATCGGTCAATTAAAGGGCGAAGCCCATGTACTGCAACAAACCGAAGAGTCTGTACAACCGCAATTTGAGCGCTTGCTGGTAAGAAAACTCGGTAAAGAATTTATTATCAAAGTCAGTGATATTGAGTGGTTAGAATCTGCTGGTAACTATGTCAATTTACACATTGATGGGCGTGTTTACCCTCTTCGGGCCACTTTAACTAAACTCAGTGAACAACTTGAACCACAGGGGTTTTGTCGCATTCACCGCAGTCACGCGGTACGGCTTGATGCCATTAGTTCCATCACCCCTATTCAAAGCGGCGACAGCGAGATCACACTCATTAGTGGTAGAAAGCTCAATCTTTCGAGACGCTATAAAGAACAATTTAAGGGTCTATTACTTCCTAACAAGCCTTAAGATACTTACAAAGTTTAAACACTTTCTTACAGTTAGTGCCTTTTACTCAACTTACAATTTCACGAGTTTTATTTGCAAGGACCCCCGCATGACGCGCTACATTGCTTCGCTTTTCTTACTCGGCTTAACCTCTTTACCCTGTGCAGCCAATGATGAATTCGATTTTTCAGTATTTGCAAAATCAGAATTCAATGCGCTTGACGATCATATCATTTCAACTGGATTTGAAATGATTGGCTACTTCAACCATACCCATTTTGGTATTGGCTTTAGCAGTGCGTTAGGCAATGCCAGTGTCACTACCGAGCAAGGTTATCGCGAAGATTTTCTCACACTAGATACTGGGCTTAAATTTGGTTATTTCTCTACTATTTACGCGTATGGTGAGCTGGGCTTTGATGCTTTTGAGCTTATGTTTCACGACCAACGTAACAATGACCGCTATAGTAACCATTCAAGTATCATCGTTTACAACGCGCCAAATAACGAGATTGATGCTTACTTAGGCGCAGGCATCGGTGTGCAGATTGAACACTTTAAACTTGAAGGCTACACCCGATACCGACAAATTGATGGTAATGGCTGGGAAGCTGAAGATAACCATTTCACAGGGTTACAACTCTCTTTTAGCTTCTAAACAACTGTTTTCAAAAAACTTATTGATGCGTATATTGGTACAGTTATGAATATATGCATTCTTTTTTGCGAAACCTATAATGATATTTAGACTAAGAAAGCTCTCATTCAAAGCAGACAAAATAATTTTTTAACTAAATAAATCATAATCTTAAAAGCAAGTCTGCTTAATTTTCTTTCTAATTCAGTCTCAATCAAACATAAAATATAGATTAAAATACCCACAACAAACACAGAAATGATAATGATTTGCAATTTTGATCATGTTAGTATTTGCAACCTATTTTTTGAGCAAATACTTTATACGGACGAATAATGAAACTCTCTGCGCTCTCATTTGCACTACGTGCGTCTCTTGCAATCCCTATGGCACTGTCTAGCCAACTTGTTTTTGCCGATGATCAAGGTGATGAAAAAGAAATCGAAACCATCATGGTCACAGGTCAAAAAATTGCACGTAGCCTACAAGAAACCACCACCAGTGTTGCAGTACTGACTCCTGAGATGATCGAGCAACAACAGATCAACACTTTCACCGATGTGATGGTGAACACCGCCAATACCCATGGTGATAGCTATGGTTTCAGCATTCGAGGTATTGATGGCTTTAATGTATCAGGCGGTGGTAATAGCTACCTAGCAAGTGTGTATATTGATGGCGCGCCGCTACCACAGGGCTTAGTTCGAAATGGTGGTTTCTCAACATGGGATGCACAGCAAGTTGAAATATTGCGTGGCCCACAGTCTACATTGCAAGGGCGCAACGCACTTGCTGGTGCAGTTATTTTAAATACTCAAATGCCAAGCCATGAAAACGAAGGTAAATACAAATTACTGTTCGGTCAAAACGGCCAGCAAGAAGCCGGTATTGCCATTGGTGGTGGCCTGGTTGAAGATGAGTTGTCATTTAGATTCAGCGGTGAAGAAAAGCGCTACGATGGTAACGTCACGAACTTACATGACAATTCTGACTCAGATTTTAATGAAGAACATACCTACCGATTAAAATTTTTATACGAGCCGGCAGGGTTTGAAGACTTTTCGGCAATGCTTAGCTACATGAATGCAGAGCGCGTATACGGTGATGCAAACTTAGCCACCAATGCAGGTGAAGTTGACTTTGATAACCGTACAACAATTTATAACGACACTCGAGAGCGTAAAGCCGAAACTGAACTTGTTTCTTTAACTTTAAATTATGACATTAATAGCGAGCTATCGTTCTCATCTTATACAACTTACTCAGATGTGCTTGAAGCGTTTGACTGGGACTCGGACTACCCACAAGGTCTAGGTAACACACCAATCGTCGACACAGGCAGTAGCACACTCTACAACAATACTGAAACAACACTGACTCAAGAGTTTAGGCTTACATTTGATTATGAAAGCTTTAGCGGTGTAGCAGGCGCTTACTACTTCGATGGCGACCGCAAGGAGTTAAGCACAGGCTTAAACAACTACAACTTATCTCGTCTTGGTTTATCGAGTAGCGTGTTACAAGCAAGATATAAACTAAGCCCACAAATTGCTGACTTGGTAATTGCACAATATGCAGATTTTGACCCTGCCAGAACGCAAATTTACTCTCTTACCGAAACAGAAGTGACGAGCTATGCACTCTTCGCTGATGGCGTTTGGCACCTCAATGATCAGTGGGATATTTTAGCGGGCGTGCGTTTCGACCGTGAAGAGCAAAAGAATGGCAATGATGCGAAATATACCATTTTAAACCAAGATAAAATGCCAAACCCAGCTAATTATGTGGGGACGCCTTATGAAGGTATTGTGCCGCTTATCACAGGTATTAACGGGTTATTACTAGGTCTTGCAGCTGACGCTTCAAAGCCTGCCGCTCTATCAGATACCAGCTTCAACACTTTCTTGCCAAAGATTGGCGTGAGCTATCATCTGAATGACGACATCACCTCAACCTTTACTTTCCAGAAAGGGTATCGTTCAGGCGGTGTCGGTATCAACCAAGCAAAATCTGTGACTTTCGAGTATGAACCTGAATATACAGACAACTATGAATTAGCAGTTCGCTCTACTTGGTTAGAGGGCGCATTAACTGCAAATGCTAATTTCTTCTATACAGATTGGACTGATCAACAAGTTTCTGTACAACTTTCTTCAAACAATTTTGACCTTGAAACAGTCAATGCAGGTAGCTCTGAAGTGAAAGGCTTCGAGTTTGAAGTAAATTACAACGTAACAGATTACCTTAAAGCCTATGCAGCGATTGGCTATGCAGGCACTGAGTTCACTGACTTTAAGATCACAACACCAGAAACCGAGTATGACTTAACTGGCCGCCAGTTCTCTGCACCAGAGCGTACACAAAGTGCAGGCTTAACTTATCAAGGGCCTGAAGGCTTATTCGCCAACATCAATATTAACTATGCCAGCGATGCACCGAATAGACCAAACCCATACCGTGATGGTTTGCAGCCTGGCGATGCATTCTTTGACTTACACAATGATGCGCGCACGCTGGTTAACTTACAGCTTGGTTACGAATGGGATAACTACGGTATTTACTTCATTGGTAAAAACATCACCGATGAAGAATATTACGTCGCACACCGTGCCCGTAATGCACGCTTAGGTGCGCCAGCGGAATATGCGATTTCGTTCCGTGGCGTATTCGACTGGTAAGACAGTCAACATTTAACCCCTATAAAAAGATGTCGTAGCAATGCGACATCTTTTCGCGGTTTTAGGAAATATAACTCAGTAGCAAGGATTTAAATATGAGTTTTTTTTACCTCCTTCCTGCCTATTGGTTAACAGGCATGTTGCTTTATGCCTCAAGCCCTCGGCAGCAATTTTTAAAGACACAACAATTTAACCCCCCTCGCTGGTTGGCATTAGTCACCATTGCCCTACTCAGTGTGATTACTCTTTCATTGCTGATTAGTGCACATTTCAGCCCTGTGGTCGCAGGTATTTTTGCGCTACTTGGTTTAATGCTGTTTATTCCCGCGCCCGTATTCTTACTTAACCATAAACCTCAGTGGGCCATCGCTAGCATTATTGCTATCTGTATGCTTAGTGCAGGGTTGCAGCTGATTTCGGGAGGCCAATAATGTGGCATAAAACCTTTGCTGGGTTCTTATCCGGCGTCGTCGTGATGATTTTAGTACCCAGTATTTTAAGCCTGTGGTTAGTCGCTCACATCAATGTAATCTTAGCCACTTCACTGGTCCTGGCATTAGCAGCTTGGGCAGGCGTCATGACTTGGTGCTATGGCGCTGAAAGTGGCAAACAAGCTTGGCAACGAGCCGGCATGCTGGCTATTCCCACCATCATAATTTTTGTGATCACCTTCTTTACTGCAGCAGGACCAACAGGATGAAACAGTCTACGTTAAAGAATTTTACCCATGCACATGCATGGCTTGGTTTGATCATCTCAGGGGTGTTGATGATCGTCTTTGTCTGTGGCTCAATGTCGTTTTTCAGAGAAAACATTGTATTGTGGGATATGCAATATGATGCACCGAAAACAGACTTAACCAGTCAAAAACAACACGTACCGGTGTCGACGATTGCCAAACAGATCAGCGACCAAGGGCATACCATGCCGGTGGATCATGGTGTGTTTATCGAACTACCCACCCAAGCCCAACCTTTTTATGTCAGTTATTTTGAGATAGAGACATCTGAAGGCGAACATATCGACGTCAATCAGAGCTTTGATCCAGAAACAGGTCAACGTTACGAATTAGATCAAGAAGACTTTTATCTTGGTAACATGCTGTATCGTATGCATATTAACTTGATGCTACCCGGTGGTACCGAGTTGGTGGGGATTGTGTCGTTGATCTTCTTTGTCATGGTGTTTACCGGCACGTTGATCCTGCTGAAGAAAATCATCAGTCATTATTACCAATACCGAGTAGACCGCCGCAAAGACACCTACCTTGATGGACATAGCATCATAGGTATTAGCACCTTGCCTTATACGTTTTTATTTGCACTCACGGGTGTCATGTTCAACTTGAGTATTTTACTACAAGCTGGGTTTGGCTTTGCGGTATTTAAGGGCAATATTCCTGCTTTAATGGCAACCGCAGACTTTTACGCGCCACCAAGAATTACAGAGCTCTCGGGTCAGCCTGCAGACTTAACTTTGCTAGATGATATGGTGGAAGATGCACAGCGTCGCTACCCAGAACAAAGCGTGTACTTTTTGAATATATTTGCGCCTAACGATCAAGCAGGCCAAGTTGAAGTTGCAATGACAGCGCACCATACTCTCGACCAACTGACGCGCCTGACATACTCGTTAGCAGATGGCCGTTTAATCAAAGAATACAAGCCAAGCCAATCAGCCACCGCAGGCACATATAGTGTACTCAGTTCTCTGCATTTCGGTGAATATGGCGGCAATACGCTGAAGTTTATCTATTTCTTACTCGGTTTAGCATGCTGTTATATGATTTTAACAGGTAATCTAATCTGGCTAGAAAAGCGTGAAAATAACCGTAAACAAAGTAAACGCGGCCTGC
Source organism: Pseudoalteromonas sp. AWM4_233 (assembly GCF_056158285.1). Classification (NCBI taxonomy): domain Bacteria; kingdom Pseudomonadati; phylum Pseudomonadota; class Gammaproteobacteria; order Alteromonadales; family Pseudoalteromonadaceae; genus Pseudoalteromonas; species Pseudoalteromonas sp. AWM4_233. The sequence continues at coordinate 3,746,289 of NZ_JBSWSZ010000001.1, forward strand.
AATTCGTGAAAGCCATGACCTTAGCGCTATCGAGCGGTACTTTGATCGCCGTTGCCAGCACCTTCATTGCGGCACGCTTTGCACCAGAGTCATGGTCACAAGTCAGTCTACTCCCGCCATTGTTTGGCGTGATGATCTTAGTTTGTTTAGTACACGGCTGGTTTAGTAAAAACGTCAGAGGCGGCATGATCCAACAGCTTTATATTGCTGCGGTGTTAGCGCTAATTTGCCCACTGTACGACTTGATCCAGATGCTACTAGGCCACACGCCACCGAGTTATCTCATTGTGGATGTTTGGCTGGTGACCATAGCTCAAATATTAGTCGCTGGATTTTGTTTATTGCTGGTGCGACATCACAGACCAAGAGCAAAAGCGTTTAATCTAGCGCCTGCGGTCAGTTAATTAGCGAAAAGATTGTCGCGCTAAAGCACGACCTACAGGAGTTTAACCTGCACTTGTAGGTCGTCGTTTACGGCGACAAAATTTGCTATGCAGATGTATTTTGCACTAAATAAAAAAGCGCACTTCTCACAAATGCGCTTTTTGGTATGGGTAAGTTGTGCAACTTTTCTAAATTGTCGCACTGAAGCATGACCTACAGGAGTAAAACCTTAGCTTGTAGGTCGTCGTTTACGGCGACAAAAATGATTTCGTAAATGCCTCAATTCAAAGCCATCTAAACTAGCTGATTAACAATCTTGCGGAGTATTACTTCCTTGTAGCGGTGGCCTGTCGGCATCCTTGCCTCCACTTCCTCACACTGCGATGCTTCGCATCGGTTGTTCGTCACCCTTGCGCAAAAGTACTCAATTTAAGCCCATATAAACTTACTCATTTCACCTTGCGCAAAAGTAATCTGCTTCGCAGATCTATTTTGCACTTAATGCAACCTGCCAAACCGCCACTGAGCCTGAGATTTCATTACCAATAATGAGCAATGGCTTGCCTGTAGCACTTTGTTCAGCAGGTACAAATGACATACCTTCTGGCGCTAAGTCACCGGTAATATCTGCGCCTTCAACCACACCGCGGTTAAAGAAGTAGTCAGCAAACTTTACGTCATAAGGGTTGGTAATGTCATACACCATGATACCGCCCATGCGCTCTAGACCAATAAACGCAAACATACGCTCGCCAATTTGGCCCAGCGCCAATGCTTCTGGTTCAGCACCTTTTGCATCAGAGCGCGTGTCGCCTTCATTTTCATCTTCATCGTTGTTAAATGCAGCGCCATGAACAGATGCTGTGATACGGGCAATTTCATCGCCTGAATCGAAGACAACTAAACCATTGCTGTCCCAAATCGTGAAAGAACGCGCACCGTACGTGTAAAGTGCTTCGTATTGACCATCGTTATCAGTATCACCTTTTACTGTTGTCACTTTTAGGCGACCAATATCGTCATCATCGTTGTTTAAGTAAGAAAAGTTATTTGCCAGCGTTAGGTCTTCAACACGAGATTCATCGATATAGGCTAAACAACCATCTTTATCGTCAAAATCTAGACCGCCTTTTGCAGTACAGTCCGCAGCATCTGTGGCATCAAAGAAGTACTCACGACCATCACCTTCATTGGCAGAAACGACAAAGTTTGCACCTTTCCAGCTAAAGCTTGCGATGGTATCTGGCTGATACATACCGTACAGACCCGGATATTTCTTAAAATTGATCTTGCCGTCTTTGTCTGATGCATCCATGACTAAGTTTGACCAATCTTTGAAGCCTAACCCCATTAACTTGACACTGTTGTCGCTTAAATCAACCACAGCTAAGCCATTGTTTTCTTGAATCGATACATAAGCATAACGGTTGTCTTTAGAAACACTGACGTACTCTGGCTCAAGGTCCATTGCCACCGTGGTATTAATTAACTTGCCGTTAATTGTACGACCCGTTGGGTTTGCGAACACCATCCCCATAGCTTCTAATTCAGCCTGTTTGCCGTTGTAATCTGTGAAGGTAATCTGTGTTGCGGTATCTACCACTGTACCGTTGGTAACCGCAATCACACTGATGCTACCCTCAGGATCAACACTGTAATCCCCCTCTGGCTCACCTTCGTTCGCCACAACGACTTTGCTGCCATCTGGGCTGAACGTCACCATGTCTGGTAATGCACCCACTGTGACATTTTTGATAAATACCGGCGCATCACCTGAAATATCATAAAACGCAATTTGACCATTTTCGCCAGTGGTTTTTGCTGCCATCGCAACCGCTAACAATTGATTGTTTTCATCGATTGCTATGCTATTCGCATCGCCTGGGGTGTTGTCGTTTAACGTTAACGTGATCGCACTACTTAAGTTAGTCGTCGTGATCACACCTTCGTTATTTTTCACCAAACCAGCGGCATCAAAGCTTTCTGCTGCAATGATGTTTACCACAGCACTATCACCTGAGCTGTTAATTGCGTAAATCCATTTTTTAGACGCTTGATAAGCCACGATTTCGGCTGCACCCTCTGGACTTTGTGCATTTAACACTGCACGACCAACCATTTGAATATCTAACAGACGGTTAGCATCTTTACCATCAACCCCATTTGTACCGTCGGTGCCATTTGAACCATCACTACCATTTGTGCCGTTTGAACCATTCGTACCAGCAACACCAGCTGGGCCTTGTTCACCTTGAAGACCTTGTTGACCATCGTCGCCGTCAAGGGCACAACCTGTGAGAGCCGTTAATAAAGAAAGTGCGATCAGAGAGCGTTTAAGCATAACTAAACCTATTGTTGTTTATTGTGTAATATTTAATAGCGAACAATTAAACAGCAGGTTTATGACGTTTAAGTTTCTGCGATCTTAAGGATTGATTGCAGTTTTATTGCGCATTATTGTCGGAATCTAAATGTGCATTCAGATAATCCACCAGCAATCTGACTTTAGGTGATAAATGACGATTATGCGGATACAGCGCCCAAATTCCCTCTTCAGCTTCTAAGTATTGCGGTAACACCTCGACCAAGTTGCCTAGCTTTAGGTCATCTGCAATGTAGTAGTCGGGTAACTTGATTATCCCCAAACCTTTAAGTGCCGCATCTCTAAGTGCAAAGCCACTATTACAATTGAGGCGACTTTTCATTTTTAATGTGCGCTCTTTACCCTCAACGAGAAAACGCCAGTACTCGCTGTTCCCTGTTAAACAGTGGTGTTGTTTCAACTCGTCTAATGTATGAGGTGCGCCAAATTGACGTAAATAATCGGGAGAGGCACAAACATATTGAATGCGGCTGGTTAAACGCTTTGCCATCATGGTTGAGTCATTCAATTTGCCAAGACGGATGGCTAGATCAAACCCTTCTGCCACCAAGTCAAAAGTTTGGTTGCTTAAAAACATTTGCACTTCTACTTCCGGGTATTGGCGCATAAAGTCATGTACTAGCGGCATGATAAACTGCTCGCCATAGGCAACTGGGGCAGTCATTTTAATTAAACCCTGCGGTGTGTCTCGCAAATTACTAATGGCGCGTTCAGCCTCTTCAAGACCTGTTAGCGCATGCTGGCAATGGTGAAAAAACACTTGGCCCTCTTCAGTCAAGGCAACCTTGCGCGTTGAACGATAAAATAGCTTAGTACTGTGCTTCTCTTCTAATGCCGTGACTTGGCGACTGATATGTGCAGTCGATACGCCTAATCGCTTCGCCGCTTGTGTAAAACTACCCGATTGCGCCACCGCGACAAATTCATTAATGCCCTGCCAACTATTCATACCGCCCTATTATTACCATTGAGTAAAAGTAATTTACAAAAATAAGGGATTATCGAACAGGTGTAAACAAACTACACTTTCTCTCGTCAAAAATAATATGGCAAATACGCGTAAAGTACGTCGCTAAAATAGTTTTGAGTGCCTACGCTCTTATTTGCACATAACACTTAAAACAATTCACTTAAAAAACTGAGGACAACATGGCAGATCAATTTATAAAATCTAAGGCGGCCGTCGCATGGGGCCCAAATGAGCCACTTAAAATCGAAGAAGTCGATGTAATGCTGCCGCGTAAAGGCGAAGTATTAGTGCGCATCGTTGCAACGGGTGTATGTCATACCGACGCATTTACGTTATCAGGTGATGATCCTGAAGGTATTTTCCCTTCAATTTTAGGCCACGAAGGCGGTGGTATCGTTGAGCAAGTAGGTGAAGGTGTAACGGGTTTAGAAGTAGGCGACCATGTGATCCCACTTTACACCGCAGAATGTGGCGAGTGTAAGTTCTGTACATCTGGTAAAACCAACCTGTGCCAAGCGGTGCGTGAAACGCAAGGCAAAGGCTTAATGCCAGATGGCACAACGCGCTTCTACAAAGACGGCCAACCTATCTATCACTACATGGGTTGCTCAACGTTCTCTGAGTACACAGTATTGCCAGAAATTTCTTTAGCAAAAGTAAATAAAGAAGCACCACTTGAAGAAGTATGTTTATTAGGCTGTGGCGTCACAACCGGTATGGGTGCGGTACTGAACACTGCAAAAGTACAAAAAGGCGACACGGTAGCGATTTTTGGTCTAGGTGGTATTGGCCTTTCAGCGATCATTGGTGCAACCATGGCAGGTGCAAGTCGCATCATCGGTGTGGATATCAATGAAAGTAAATTTGATTTAGCGAAAAAGCTAGGTGCAACTGACTGTATCAACCCGAAACATTTCGATAAGCCAATTCAAGAAGTGATCGTTGAAATGACTGACGGCGGCGTCGACTTCTCATTTGAATGTATTGGTAATGTCGACGTGATGCGTTCAGCCCTAGAGTGTTGTCACAAAGGCTGGGGTGAATCAGTGATCATCGGTGTTGCAGGCGCAGGCCAAGAGATCTCAACGCGTCCATTCCAACTGGTTACTGGCCGTGTATGGCGTGGTAGCGCATTTGGTGGCGTAAAAGGCCGCTCAGAGTTACCTGAAATCGTTGAGCGTTACATGGCGGGTGAGTTTGGCTTACAAGACTTTATTACTCACACTATGGGCCTTGAAGACATCAATGAAGCCTTTGATTTGATGCATGAAGGTAAGAGCATTCGCTCAGTGATCCATTACAACAAGTAAACAGTGCAACACCCCAAAAGAGCTTGTATAAACAAGCTCTTTGTTCTTTATGGATATCAAAAATGAACTTAGAGAATATCAGTAATAACAAAAGCTTTGGTGGTTGGCATAAGCAATACACTCATCAATCTGAGGTGCTTAACTGCGCCATGCGCTTTGCCATTTTTCTACCGCCACAGGTGAACGAAGGCCATAAAGTGCCTGTGCTGTATTGGCTTTCTGGCCTAACCTGCACAGACGAAAACTTTATGCAAAAAGCCGGCGCTCAACGTATTGCCGCAGAATTAGGCATAGCGATAGTGGCACCTGATACCAGCCCGCGTGGCGAAGGAGTGGCAAACGATGAGGGGTATGATTTAGGTCAAGGCGCAGGGTTTTACGTGAATGCAACGCAAGCCCCTTGGGCGGCGCATTTTCAAATGTACGATTATATCCTTGATGAATTGCCGAACTTAATTGAAGCAAACTTTCCGGTCACTTCACAACGAGCAATCAGCGGTCACTCTATGGGTGGACACGGTGCATTGATGATCGGCCTTAAAAACCAATCTCGCTTTAGTTCAATTTCAGCATTTAGCCCTATCACTAACCCAACTCAGTGCCCGTGGGGTGAAAAAGCCTTTACTGCGTACTTAGGCGACAACAAGCAAGCTTGGGCTGAATACGACAGTGTAGAGCTTTTAAAAACAGGTAAACCGAGTTTGCCAATCTTGATTGACCAAGGCGGCGAAGATGGCTTTTTAGCAGAGCAATTAAAGCCTGAAAACTTAATTGCCGCAGCTAAGTCAGTCGATGCAGAGTGTGAGCTGAGAATGCAAGCAGGCTACGACCACAGCTATTACTTTATTGCTAGCTTCATAGAAGATCACCTACGCTTTCACCACCAGCATTTTAACGCCTAGTAACTAAACTGCCTTCACAGAGTGCGCGACGCAAAGTCGCGCCACCATGTCGCATGCTTCCCCGTAAAAATTTTCACTTAACCCCTGTAACTAACTTCTATACAATTGTTGTGATATTCAAAAATAACTCTAACTAAAAAGAATCTTCATGCGCATTGTATTTATCTCACTTTTTCTGCTTTTATCTGGCTGTGCCAGCCTAAACAACTCACCCACTGAAGTTGAAGAAACCATTGTTCATACACCTCCAGTAGAAGACAACGCACTCGCAGAACCAAGTGAACCAGTGGCACCGGTATTCATTGAAAATATCTTACCGACTGAAGCTGAAGATGTTTGGCATCGTATTAGAATTCAATTGCAATTTGCGCCATCTAATCACGAACGAGTGCAAAACCGTGTTGATTGGTATTTAAAACACCCGAACTACATGGAAACCATTACAAAGCGCGCCGAGCCGTTTTTATACTACATTGTCAATGAGGTTGAGCGCAGAGGCCTACCAATCGAATTGGCTTTAATGCCCTTAATTGAGAGTGATTTTGATACCAGCGCTTACTCACACAAACATGCTTCTGGCCTTTGGCAGCTGACGCCGCTTATCGCCAAGCATTATGGTGTAAAAATAGGCCCTTGGTATGACGGTCGTCAAGACGTGATTGATGCCACTAATGCCGCACTCGACTTTTTAACCTATTTGCACAAACGCTTTGATGGCAACTGGTACCATGCTATTGCCGCTTACAACACAGGTGAAGGTCGTGTTGCACGTGCCATTCGCAATAATAAGAAGCAGGGCAAATCAACCGACTTCTTCCATTTAAAATTACCTAGGCAAACGCGTCACTATGTACCTAAGCTTTTAGCTGCCGCGCAACTGCTTCGTGAAGAGCAAATGGCCTTTCCAAAAATCGCCAACCAGCCAACCATAGATGTGATTGATATGCGTCATGGGGTAATTTTAGATGACAAAAAGAAGTGGGCGCAGCTTGAAGTATTAAACCCGGGTTATACCCGTTTCCCAGCGTTATTAGACGGCCCTAAACATTTAGTTTTAAGAAAAGGCGAAAGTCAGAACTGGCAAAATTATGTCGCGAACTTACCCGAAATGCCAAGTGAACAATGGCAAAAGTACACCATTCGCCGCGGTGACAGTTTGAGTGTTATCGCCCAGCGTCACTCGATTACGGTTTCGCAATTAAAAAGCTTTAATCAATTAAAATCGAGCCGTATTCGCGCAGGCGACACCTTAATGCTGCCAATTTTGGCAGATAAGCAAATAGAGTATAAAGTTAAGTCAGGTGACAGCCTATGGCGCATCGCCAGACACTTTGATGTTACGGTCAGTAAAATTAAGCAGTGGAACAGCTTATCGAAAGACGTTTTACAGATTGGCGATAAGTTAACGATTTTCTTAGCCGCACCTTAAATACGATTTAAATAAAACAATAAAAATAACACGTTAAGGCAAGGACATGAGCGAACAACCAAAACAAGAACAAACGCAACAGGCCTCAGACTCAAATAAAGAGACACTCCATGCGCTCTCTGAGCAAGCCGTGCTAGATCATCACGATGATAAAAAGCATAAGCTCAGAGCAAAGCGCCCACCGAGAAAAGGCCTTACCCGCTCAAAGATAAACTCTATGCTCGCAGTGTGTGCCATTGTAATTTCTGCAGCCTCGTTTTATGCAACGTATCTACAAGCAAAAGCCTCGCAAGAGCAAGTCGCCGCAGCCAAACGTCAGCTTAAAGCCGAAACCCTACCTTGGCTCAAAATGGGCTATTCCAATTTCGATATTAACCAAGAAAAACAATATATTAATATCAATATTTCTAACTCTGGCACAGGCCCTGCCATGGTCCATTACATCGAGTACATTTATAACGATGAGAACCATTTTCACATTGAAGAGTTACTCGACACTTGCTGTTCGTTAAATGCGTATAAAGAAGCCCTCGCTGAGATAGAGCAAGACCAAAGAGACATTAATTACCGCAACGCCTTCGGCTGGTTTGCGTCAAGCGATACCACTAACTTTTTACTTGCCGACGGTGAAGAATTTAATGTTTTTATGATGCAAAAAACCAACTTTAACTCAGGACTTTGGCAGCAAATTGATCAAAGTATATTTGATGTAAAAGTGAACGCTTGCTACTGCTCCATCTTAAAGCATTGCTATATTGTTGATGAAAAGTCTAATATTGAAGAGGTACAAAGTTGTGACCTTCCTGAGCAGGAAGAAACACAAGCATTGACCGAGTAGTCCGTATTTTTCGACAGTATGAGAAGTTATGCCGAGTAACGACACCCAGTTTATACAGCAACTAAAACGCTTTGAGGGCGAAATCGCCCATCTCTATTTAGATAGCCGAGGCAATCCCACCATAGGGGTTGGATTCTTAATGGCCAACGCAAACCAGTTTTGTGCGCTTAATCTAGTCCATAAACAATCAGGAAAGCCCGCCAGTAATAGCGAAAAACAAGCCGAATACAAAAAGATAAGCAAACAAAAGTCAGGCTATAAGGCCAGTTGGTATGCGCAGTTTTGTGAACTGACACTACCCAGCCATGAAACCGATAAGCTCCTTCACACACACCTCGCCCAGTTTAAACAAGAATTGAACAGGGTCTTTAGCAAACAAAGCGGCTTTAACTGCCAATTTGAACAGATGCCACTGAGTGCCCAATATGCTTTGCTCGATATGGCTTTTAATTTAGGCACTCCGCATTTAGCGAAAAACTGGCCAAAACTACACCAAGCCATCAAGCAACAAGACTGGCAGTGTGCCGCCCAAGAATGCAGCCGCAGACATATTCAAAATGAACGTAATACAGCAACAGAACAGCTTTTTAAACAGGCCTCGAAGACTTCATCTCCTACTACCAAGCCTTCGGTATTGAGTTGGATAACGAGCCGCATCAAGAGTAAATTACTGCCATGACAAGCCTGACACTCGTCGACCTATTACTGCGTTTTTCGAGTGTTGGCATCATGCTGACATTGAGCACCTTACTTTGGCACAAGCTTGGTCGGGGCGAGCGGCTTTTAGCGTTGGCACTTTCACTGTCTTTAACGGGCTTTCTATTGCTGACTCAGCCCATTCATGAGTTAAGGTTTAATCCAGCCAGAGGCGTGTTTCTCTTTTTAACTGAGCTGTTTCCTTTTGTACTCGCACTGACTTTTTGGCGCACCTTCCATGCCCGCTTCCCGCACTGGCTTTCACACAAAGCCAGTCAAGCCGGTATCTTCATACTTGTGCTGATTTTGTTTTGGCAATTTGTTCTCACCGATATATCAACACCATTTCACCAAGTGATGCACTTATTAGAGGCCATCGCTTTACTTACCGCAATAGGCTTAAGCATGTGGGGCTTTCAGGATGATTTAGTCGATGCCAGAAGACGGTTGCGTATTGTATTGGCAACGTTATCTGTCGCTTATTGTTTATTGCTGTTGCTATTTGAGTTCACTGACTCACCATGGCGTCGTCAATCTTGGTTTATGTTGAGCAATGCTTTTATTGTGTTTATAGCCTTATTTGCTAGTCTGCTGGCGATTAAAGACTGGTTGTTCACTTCAGTAACTCAGCTTGGACAACCTAAAATTAGCCCCTCGAGTGCTTTAACCGATAAACTTAATGCGCAGTTGGCTGCTCAAATCTACCTTCAACCAACACTCACCATTGCGCAACTTGCCGAAGCCATGACTGTGCCACCTCATCAGTTAAGAAAATATATAAATGAGCAACTTGGCTTTAATCATTTTAGTCAGTTTTTAAACCACCATCGATTAGATCATGTGGTTATGCAATTTAAGCAAGCAGATCAGGTAAATACACCAATATTAACGCTCGCACTTAATGCCGGGTTTAACTCTATCGGGCCATTCAATCGCGCGTTCAAGGCGAGATTCAACACCACACCTAGCCAATATCGAAAGCAGTTATTTTTAGATTAAATCAAAGGTCTCTATTGGCTCGTAAATGAGCCCGTCGGCTTCTGTGCGATACGAGTGATAAAGATGAAACTGGTTGACCTGAAGTGAATATGGCGCGATAGCCTGATTTACTTCAGGACATGGCTTATGACTTCGATATAAGGTGATGTGAGGCGCAAATCCATAAGGGTTATCATAAATACCCAGTTCAGTGCCTTTGTTTCTTAGTGGCTCAGCTAAAGCGGTAAGTTGAGGCGCGATGAAGTCGGGTTTCAAATAAAAAATACCATTGTGCGCCCAATAGCCAGTTTCACTAAACATTAAAGAAAAGCGAGTCAATTTAAGCGCGCGAGCAAATTCAATTAATTGCACTTGCTGCTCAGCAGACACATTCGGTAAAAAAGCCAAAGTAAGATGCCAATTACTGGGCTTGGTATGTGGCTTTTTTGCGGTGACAGAGTTTGTAAGCCAAGCCTCAAGGTGCTCAGTCACCCCCTGATCTAATCCTATTCCAAAGAACAAACGTTTGGCTTCACTCATAGCTTCCTCTTTCTTATGATTTTTAACAAATAAACTTACTCTTTTAACTATCGGCCAGCATTTTTATTTATCGGCAAGATTTAATAGCAACACTTTCAATACATTAGCTCTATCACATTCAATGAGAGCTTGTTATGAAAAACAAAATTATTACCCTTATATGCCTGATTATTGCCTTACTGATCTGGTTATTCAAACCCGTTTACGATTGGGCAGCCTATCGCGGTAAAGCCCCAATTTTATTTGCAAGCCATTATGCGCTGCCAAATTCCCCTCATCCAGAAACAAGTCATGCGCATAGCCAGACTAAACTCGATGAAGCAAAGCTCATTAATATTATTAAGAAGTACAGAGCGCAAAGCCATGCGCCAGGGTTGTCTGCAGCCATTGCCTACCAAGGTAAACCGCTTTGGTCGGGTACGATTGGCTATGCGTCTTTAGAGAACAACATACCACTAACAACTACTCATCAATTTCGAATTGGCAGCACATCAAAGGCTATGACAGCAACACTGTTGGCACAATTGATTGATAAGCATAACTTCAATTTAGATACCCCGATCCAAGACTATTTAGGATTCAACCCAAATCCACTATGGCCGGCAATGACACCTAGGCAACTTGCCTCACACAGCGCTGGGATACCGCATTACAAACGCAATACTGACTTGATGGGACTGTATTATGCGATGGCCCTAACCAGCCACTTTGAAACACCGCTTGAGGCGCTTAAAGGCTTTGATGGCAGTGAACTACTCTACTCTCCCGGTGAACAGTTTTATTATTCAAGTTACGGCACCGTGTTGCTGAGCGCAGTGCTTGCTGCCGCATCAGGGCAAGACTTTATCGATGCTATGCGTGAACGCATCTGGCAACCTCTTGATATGACTAAAACAGGTTTAGAAGCCGATGCCGAACACCTTGTTGATTTTTATTTTAATAACAAAGGGCAGCAAACAAGCTATATACCATGGCGCAATGTCGACTTGAGTCATCGTTTAGCGGGTGGAGGATTTATCAGTACGCCTAGTGATCTGGCCAAGCTCGGCAGTGGCTACCTAGATAGGCATTTTTTAAGTCAAGCCACTGTCGAGACCATGTGGACACCGCAAAAACTCAACAATGGTGAAATAAACCCACAAAACTATGCGCTGGGCTGGCGAGAGGCAAAAAATTTACTACTCGATAAATATACGGTTTATCACCATGGCGGGGTATCAAGAGGATCGCAATCAATCTTGATGGTTATTCCTGAGTTGTCTTTGAGCATAGCCGCCAATATAAACGTCAATACTGAAGTTTTTTGGGACTTTGGTGAAGTTGTAACTGCACTTGCAGAAGAAATCATTTTACAGGGCATAATACCCGCCCTGTAAAAAGAAAAAGTCAATTAATAGTGCCCTATTTAAACTTCACCTTCTTGTCACTACGCTGATAGCTACGTGACTCTGGCGCAGTCCATTCACCATTTTTTAAATATTGGGTCGAGACTTTAAACTCACCATCAACGAACTGGCTGGTGGATTTCACTTTGGTGATGCCATCTTTGTTTCCTGTTACGTCTTCATAAGCCACAAATGCCCCACTGGGTAATACCTCCATGGTGCCTTGAGTATAAAAGCCTGCGGTTGTGAAATAGTAAAACACTAAGCTTTGTTTTGTTTTATCCCAGAATATCAATGACTCACCACCATACATGCCATCATTGATTGAGTGCAGGGTGCGAATAGCTGTGCCATTCAGTGCGCGTTCCCATTTACTCACATCTTGCATGGCAGGTTGACCTTTTGGCACAGCAAAGTCTGCCTGCCAAGTACCAAGGTAAGGTTCAAATACCTTTAATTCTTTTGCCAATGAGCCTGCAAACGTGGGGAAGCTGAGTAACAGAGAAATAATTAATATAAATGCTTTTTTCATGTTGTTATGTCTTTCTAAGCAGTTTGGAATAGTAATGTTAGTCAGCATTTGATGAATAGACAATAAGCAAGAAATAGAAGCTGCGCGGTTAAGGTGGAGATAAAGGCTGACCCGACATAAAGTCGGTGCTACCGAGGTTTAGAATAACTCAAAAAGCTAGGCTAACACTAAGTGAGAAAGTTGAATAAACCCGACATAAAGTCGGTAATACCGAGATTTAGGGTGAGTTCAAACAGTTTTAAACATGGCTGTTAAGCATAAAAAAGCACTGTAAGAACAGTGCTTTTTAAATATTGAATTGCGATAGCCTGTTAGTGGCTTTGGCCTTTGTCTGCCGAGAAATATTTACGGCGCATCAAGTCATGGATCACCAGTTCTTGCTCACGACCATAGGCTTTAAACATACGGTTGTTATGCATGTGTAGCAAAGAGCTCAGTAATGAGTCTCGACTACAGTTGAGCTTGTCTTCTTCTAGCATCTCATTGAGCTGCGCGACCACAGGTTGTGCTTGCTGTTGCCATAAATTAAGTAATTGAGCAATCGCGTTTTGGGCCTCATCGTCAGGTAACTGAGTTAAATCAGCTAGTTTCTCGAAGTCACCTTCTAACTGAGTTTGATAATCGCGGTAACGATTGCCTAGCTGCTTACGCAAATGACTGGTTTCGTTAAATTCATTACCAAAACCGGCTCTCAACCCACTGATTAAATTAAACTTGTCTTCATCATTGTAATTGAACAAGTTAAGCAGTTTATCGGTGCACTGCAGCGCCACACGCCAGCGAATGTCTTCACCAAACTCGTCAATTAAGCCACAAGTACGGGCAATTAACTCACTGTCTAGCATGAATAATGACTCAATCAGAGCCATAGACTCTGGACCACCGTAGCGCTCTACTTCACGCTCGTATGTCATTAGCTCGACCTTGTGTAGCTCGCCCGACTCAACCATAGGATCAAGCAACTGATTCAACTTAGGTAACAACTGACCACATAACTTGCTTGGCTCTCCATAGAAACGCAAACGTAAATGCCAATCGGGATCGCCATAACGAATGAAGAACCACTTTTCAAAGTCACCTTGCTGCTCGGCAATAAATGGCAATAACTTTTCAGTTAATAGCTGCTCGACGATTGAATTACCAGAGTAAATCTTCAAGCTTAACCATTCTGAGCCAGCACTAAAGCGACGTTTAATCGGCTTAGCTGTGATATTTGCAAGTGGATCGTCAGAGAAATGATGGTGTATTGGCGCATTGCCATTGAATAATGGGATCACCATTTCGTTGTTGTAGTGCTGACCTTGAGTGTCGACAATACGCGAAGCATATTGCGTAGTTAGCACTTCTTTTAATTCAACGCGAGGTTGCCCCTTGGTTTCTGATAGTAATACCGCCAGCATGTCTGGATGACGCAGGTCTAGCTGCAGTACGTTATCGGCCATGGCATAACATACTTGTGGATCAAGCTGATACTTGGCCAATAATGCCTCTAGCTTTTCAGATGAGAATTTGCCGTTTTTACTGATGGCTTCGAGCTCTTTACGGTCAACACGCCACGTTTTTTCATTTAAGATCAGATTATCAAGCATCACTCTAGGCACAAAAGCGTCATTGGCGGTGCTACTTGGCATGCCGAAGTTCGGTGCGCGGCCTTCTTGGTGTTGCAGCATGCATAAGAACTTATAAGCACTAAGACTACGCGCTGAGTAGTTATGTGCACATGATAAACGCGGGATGATCTGCTTATTTAAACGCTTGCTCCACAGTTTAACTTTTTGCCCTTCAACCCAGACAAATAAATCACTGAGTGGAATTTGATATTCACTGTCTAAGCTACTGTCGGCCATAAAGACGATTTCGTACTCGCGTAGGTGTGGGCGTGCAATCACGTTGCCTGGACGACCTTCTGGCATATGCGCAATTTCGGCAAAAATAACATTGTCTGAGTGTGCTTGCTCTTTTTTCAACTCGTTAATCACAGACTGCTTTAGGCCATCATCTAAGTGACAAAAACGACCCAGCAAGTTAGCTGATGATGGGCCAGCACAGCCGCCCAGCTTGAACACAGGGTTTGCCCTGTCGTCTTGATACGCACTGAGCATCACAGAAAAAGAGGCAGGGAAGTTTTTGCTAACAGGTTCTTTACTGTTTACTTTGCTTCTTAGCTCTTTGCTCTTTAGAACTATAGTGTCTTTGCTGCGATTCGCCGGTAAGCTCAGGGCTTCTTCAATGATCTGATTCAGCAAAGTCGGTCTTGGCGCTTCACCCGCGCCTTGATTACCCTTAACTAGGTTTAAACCTGCCACCAGCGGGGCTTCATATCCAGTTTCATTTGAAACGCCAATACCTGACTCGTCATCTAAGATCACATCAAGAGGTACAAACTGCCCTTCAAAACGAGCATTAAACTTAGTGATAAAGTTACTCAATGGGTTAGATTTATCGGTATCACCTAATTCAGCCAATAACTCAAGTTGCTTTTGCACCCGTTGCACTTCTTGAGCGCTTAATTGACACTGTTCAAAGGCGCGATAAACGTCTGTTTGAAAAAGCTTATTTTCTTGCGCTTTAACTGGCATGTTCTGAAAGTGTTCAAGCAATTGCTTATAAGGTTTAATTTCGCCACTTTTTTCGTTATCGAGCTTTTCAATCATGGCCAGAGCCGTTGCAAGTTGATCTGCGGTTGCCAGCTCTTCCATATTTTGTAATGACTTTAACAGGGCATAATCAGGTGAATCGCCCGTCAGCGGCAGCGGGATATCGGCCTGTAATATTTTTTCGTCAATCAGATCTTGAATGTATGCTTCAACGTCTTCTTTTTCGGCTTCGGCATACTGTGCGCAAAAAGCATCTACCAGACCATTAAAGCTTAAACCGCCTTTGGCTAGCTTAAGTACACACTGAAAATATTCATCACTGTCTACCGCGCTTAAACGATACTGCATGCTGTCTTCAGAGAGATAATTCTCGATATAACGACATTGATCAGCAACAAAGTAATGAGAAGGGTTCGGATGATACATCAAGTTGTCGGCACGTTGTGCTTCTTTCACTAAATGCTCTTTTAATGCCGACAGATAAAACATATCAAGGCGTGTTTTACGGCTATCTTGAGTATGTGACGCACTCACAAACTCGGTGGTATCACTCACTTCACCTTTGTGGATCCCTGAGAATAAACCAAAAGGCGTCGGCCTAGCGCACATACGCAACATGTATTTTAGTAGCGCTTGCGCAACCTTTTTACCTTGTTTTGATTCTGGTTTTGTCCGCCATTGCTCAATACGTTCAAGTAAAGAAGGGCTAGCAAGATAAATGGCTTCTTCAACCCCCTCAATTGCTAACCACTTTTCTAAGATAGCATTAGTGTCGGCTGACTCTGAGCTAAATTCTGCTAAGTGCTCTAGTGATAAACGCGGCGTACGCATAACAAAAAACGGCGCATGCTGAATCGGTTTGTTTTCTTGTTTTTGATTATTGTTGTTCGACATCATCACTCCTTATGCCATCAATAAGCATTCAGCCCAATCTAGGTCATCGTTTAAAACTGAGATAAAGCCAACGCCAACCCCTGCATAACCCATTAAGAAACCAAAACTCTCATTGTGTTCCATGGTTTCACCATTGTATGAATAAAATGCTTCAAGGCCTTTTTCTTGATATTGCTCAAGGCTGTAGTTAAGCCAATATTTTGCAGCTTGCTCAAGCTCAGGGTGGGGCATAAGTTGATTTAAAAGTTGATAAATACTAACGAGACCAACGAAACCGTGACACAAACCAGCATCATTGATAAAGCCACTTTCGGCATCACGTTTTGCCGCTTTTAACGCCATTCTGCGTGCTTCATCAACATAACTTGGCCTATCTAGAGCATGACCTGCACGAGCAAGGGTTAATGCGATTGTCAGATCGCCATAACACCAACCGAGTCTCGATTTGTGCTCGCCGCCAGAGCATGAACCATAGCAGTGTTCTTCTTCATGGTTTGGGTTTTGTTGGGTAAGTAACCAGTCACAAGACTGCGTGACTAACTGGGCGGTTTTATCTCTAATGGCATCTATGTTTAGCGCAGGAATTAGCGCTGCGATGATCCCAGGCACACCATGTGCTAACCCTAAATTGAATTCTGGCTTCTTACGGTCTTCTTTTTCGAAGCGATAAACCGAATACTCAGGCTGAGACCAGCTTATTAATTTTTCATCTACTTGCTGTGCCACACTAGCAAAGTTATCGACTATTACGCCGTATAACGCGGCTTGCTCTGATTGCTTGCTGCGTCTTGCGGTATAAGGGGCATATCCCGCCAGCCCGAGTACCGATTCTATTTCACCCGGCCAAGGTTGAAAATTAAGTGCATCATAAAAGATTTGGTCCATATCGCTGAGCAACTCAGGATCGTAATCTTCCATGTCAGCTTGGTTTAAATACTCTAATACCCAAGCTTGGCCAGCAAGGCCATTGCTGAGCTCAAACCCTTGTTGATCTAGCTCTTCTTGGAGCTTTTCTAGTTTTTCTGAGAATAGCGTTTCATCAACAAAACTTGGGTCGATGCGGTAGGCATTATATAAAAATAATAAATGGCCAGCTAAACCGCTTAACAAACCATTAGTTTCAACATTATGAAGATCTTGGCTCACTTTTTCGGCCAAGCTTTGAATTATTTCGCGCACCTGAGCTGCTTGCTCTACAGACGCAATCGCTTTTGTTGGCATATCTATCCTTAGGTGAAGACACCGTTTTAATTATTATTCCTGCAACAACTGACCGATACCTTACTGAAGCGTCACCAAAACCTCAACAACTTTAGAATTGTTAACTTAACTTTAGAATATTGATAAAAACTTAAAGATTAGGTAATCTGAAATTTCCCAATAAGGGGAAAAAATAAAAGGACATAATCATGAAATTAGAATTAAATAAAAAGAAAATGAAAACTTTATCAGCTGACAACAACAATATCCCTGCAGCAATGACACCACAAGTTGCTGGAGGAAGTAACTATAACAACACGAATGCTTGCGCTGTACAATCAGCCCCTACTTATTGTGGTTATGTATGCATGACAGAATATGACCAAAAGCTACCAGGTTAAGGTTCATTCAAGTAATAAGCCTTAAATGGGCTTATTACTGAATAATTTTATTTCAACTAGTTTTCAGCCCCTCCAACATTAACCTCGACCAAATCATTTAAGTTAATTTCATTTACCACAACAAAACACATCACGCTGAAAAGTACAGCATTAAAAGCTATCCAAACACAAAGCTGTAAAATTCAATTTAATAACTTGAAAACATTATAAAGATGAATTAATTTGAATTTGCACCTTTTTTAGGCGCTAATTTTTAAACAAGGATTAGATTATGAAATTAAAGTTAAACAAAAAGAAGATGAAAACCCTGTCTGCAGATAGCAGTAATATCCCTGCAGATATGACTCCACAAATTGCGGGCGGTACGCAGATCAATAGCAGCTACGTAACTTATCGCGATTGCCCTCCACCACGTACTATTTCAGGTGGTGCAGTATCACTATGCCAAGCACACACATGCGGCATGGGTCATACTTGCCAAGATGTTTACTAACCACAATTAATTTAGAAGGAAACTAACAATGAAACTTAAACTAAACAAAAAGAAAATGAAAACTTTATCTGCAGATAGCAGCAATATTCCTGCAGAAATGACTCCACAAGTTGCGGGTGGTACGCAAATTAACAGTAGTTATGTTACTTACCGCTGCCAGCCAATTGATGGCCCAAGTGCTGATGGTGTAACGCACTGTGTAGCTAACACATGTGGTCGTGGTTATACATGTGGTGATATCTATTAATCTAAGTTTAGATTAATACGCATAAACGCCTCTTTTGAGGCGTTTTTCAATTAGATATTTGTAAACCCATCAAAAAAATAAAAAGCAACCCCACATCATGCTAGCTTGCAAAACCGCCGGCTTTTAATTTTCATTTTATCAACAAGGTGTTAACCGTAAATCTAAGGCGTTAGTAATGCATGAAGCCCGGAGGTTTGCTAGGAACAATACAATAAATGTAACAAATCAAGGCCCTGCCCTAGCTTGAAAAGCGAAATAAATTAACTTAACCTACCCTTGGCCTTAGTTTAGGTATTTGTTTAATTCAAGGATATAGAAACGATATTAAACAAATTAAAATGATTTAATTAACCATGACAGCCTTAGTTTAGGCATTTGTTTAACACAAGGATATGAAAATGAGATTAAACAACAATAAAGTACTTTCTCGATACAAGCTTAGTTTTTACTTTGTAATTAAAGAGCAAAATTAAAAGCTTAATATTTAAGCTCACTTAATTTTCAAATTTTATTGCCTAAGTTCAGCGTATTGGGAAATTGACTCTAGCTTTATAGACTCCCACCCTCTGAACAACCGCATTATCAATTCTAAACTATTGTATATTAGAGAAGTTATGCAAACTTATAAAACACCACATTGGACGTTTTATTCCGCTAATAATGAACTTATTTATTCAGATGGTAAGTCTATTCAATTGGCGGCAAGACATAATGCCTGCCTATTAGCGCTTTTAGAGGCTAAAGGTGAAGCCGTTGATTACGATACTATGTTATTGAAAGTTTGGGGAACTCAGTTTCGCGATACCAATACCATAGCTTCTGTTATATCTGAGCTGAGAAAACAAATTAATTGTGGTGATCCTTCTTTAAAATACATTGTAACTATTCCAAAAAAAGGTTATCGCTTTAATAACTATGAAGAAGTAGAAGTTCTTCTAAACAGCATTCATCACCCTCAAAAATCCCAAAGCGAAAATGACTCTAATGTACAAACTAAAGCTTTAACAACAACTAAGTCGAAAAAGCCTTTGAGGACAATTTTTAGTTTCAAAAATACAACACTTCCAATTCTAGGCTGCCTGCTTGTTTCAGCCTTTTTTATTACTGATGTTTACTCATTTTTATTATCCAAAGAACTTTCTCTTTCAGCTTTAACCTATGAGAAAGGCATTGAGTATGACTTTGAAGTCTCTAAAGATAGACAAACCCTTATTTATACCAACGAGCAAAAAGATAATTCTTATTTAATTTCAAAAAATATAACAACGGGTGAAAAGCAAGTCATAAAACTGGCGCCAGGCCTTGTTATTTCTTCCTTTGCGCTTTCTGTAGATGGTAATCAACTTGCTTTTATCGAACAGAAAGAAAACAGCGCTTGTCTTTATATAGCAAGAGTGGCTGATAGTAAAATTCAACTCCAAGAAAAAAAGCTAATCACGACATGCGATGATAATAGCTTTCTGTTTTCTCTTGAGTTTTCTCATTCAGCAGACGCAATATTCTATGCAAAAGGCAAAAGTATCTCAGACCCTTACACGATATCTAAACACGATTTAACGACGGGTCTTGAGCGTAACCTCACTTCACCACCAACCACAGGTCGAGGTGATTATGCTCCCACACTCTCTCCTGATGGCCAAAAAGTTGCTTTTATTCGCGATATTTTTTGGGAGCGTTCGAGTGTTTGGACATTAGATTTAACATCTGGAGAAACACTTAAACTATTCGAGTTTCCTCACGTCATTGATAAAATCAGTTGGCACAACGATGAAATGATTATTTTCACTCATTCAAATAAGTTGCTTTCTTACTCAACCATTGATAATGACATTGAAAATATCCATGAAGCTGACTCTCCACTCTATATGCCCAACTCAGTTAATGGAACAATATATTTAAGCGCAGGCTCACTATTCAACTCATACTTAACAAAGATACAATTAGCGACTTTAGAGGTTACTACAAAAGAGCAAAGTGACTATTTAGAGCACACTCCCACTCATATTTTAGACGATCAAAGCTATTATTTTTTAAGTAACCGCTCTCATAAAATGGGGATATGGAAAAGCCAAGGCTCTTCTAGTCAACTCGTTATTGATAGTGATGATTTAAAAGACGTGACCACGCTAAGGGATGCTGGTGACATGCTTTTAACGACTACACCAAGCAAGTTACTTCAGATCGACAAAGCAACAGGAGATATTTCTGTTCTGAAGAGCGACATTCCCAATATAGAGAATTATTCTTACTCTAAACAGAATGGAAAAATTCTTTACAGTAAAGAAGTTGGTGAGAGCTGGTACTTAGAGTCATATAATTTAAAAACCCAAGACAAAGAGCTACTAGGTGTATCTGGTTACACTGGTCACTTTTTTGATGACATGATCTATCTAACCGAGTTTAGAGAACCAGGTCTGTGGGAATACAATCCGAAAACGAGAGAGAAACGGTTATTAATAGCTGACTTCAATAGCTTTTTTACTGACAGATGGACGGTCACACAAGAGTATATATTTCTCTTAGATAAACAGAATTTGAAAGTGTGGAATAGGCTAGAAGACTATAAATTAGTTAAGAATATTCAATTAACCGACACACCAAAGCGTATTAGTTGTGGTGAGAATGAGTGCATATTCGATCAATATGCACTCGGTAGTACAGGTATTGTTTCATTAGTCGAATCTGATTAGTCTTTTTTATTTACCCGTTTGAGATAAGCTCTTTGCTATTTGCTTCTCCTCCCACCGCTTGTCAAATAAGGAGGCGAATCCAAATGTGCTTACCCACTTAACGGCAGCAATTACAGCCCATCCTGCTAAAACCCAAAGGCTCCACATATAATCACTGTTTGTCACAGCGTTAAGCAGGATCAGCATAACGCTGAGCATTAGCCCTTTTAACACAAATTTGTAGAATGATTTTATACGCGCAACATGTGTCATTGCATCTTGATATGATTCAATATCAGTTTTCATAAATTTTTACCTTAATTGGTTTTGATAAACTTCTAACTGGCTATGTACTGCGTTCATCAGAGGCAGCTTAATATTTTTCTGCTCAGCGAAATTACACAGCTCTGAAATTAAATTAAGTTCAATTTCATGATTGTTTTGAATATCTTTCAGCATTGATGCTGAAAGCGGAGAGTTTTTCTGCTTACATGCATCTCTAGTTATTTTGTTTGATCTGGGCCTTATTTCATAACCATGTGCCTTTGCAACTGTTTGGCATTCATCAATTATCGCACTTGCTGTTTGTGTCCCATATTGTGTTTCCACAACATCCCCAACTGTGCCCCTAAGCAAAGTCGTCACACCAGCCAATGCATTAATGAATACAAACTTCTCCCACAACTCTTGCTGAATAGCCTTGCTCACTCTTAAGTTAAAATTAGCCAATTTTAACTGCTCGATAAGCGCATTAACTCGCTCATCTTCACTGTAAGCTGAAGGTATCCCAATCGTCATTTCATGGATCGAATTATAATGTCTAATATGCCCACTTGATTCACGAGCAGCACTGACATTGCAGTACCCATGCAATAGTCGAGCTTTGGGGTAAGCATCTTGAATTTGTTGATAATGACCAAAACCATTTAACATTGGCAGTATGTAAGTTTTATCATTTACTGCTGCCTCGCAGTCTTTTAAACACTGTGCTAAGTCATAAGTTTTACAAGTCAACAAAATCAAATCATAGGGTTGTTTAAGTGATGCTTTTGTAATGGCGTCAACTGAGACAAATACGTCGCCTCTTGCACTAAACAACTTTAAACCTTCACTCTGAAGGCGCTGTTGTGTTTTTTCTCGGGTTAGAAAAGTCACCTTGGTGCCAGCTTCAATAAGCCGAGCACCAAAGTAACCACCAATCCCACCACAACCTACGATGAGAACATTCATTGCCAGCCCTTGTTATGCTGCAGATTGCTGCATTTGATAAGCCTGTAATAATTTGAAGACTTCTATGCCTTCGATGGTCATACCCTCATAGTTACAACTAGAAATTTTAAGATTGTGTAGGTTGCTTCTAGTCAACGTCGCATTTTGCAGGTTAATTGAGATCATATTTGCATTTGTAAATGACACACTGTCTAACTCGGCATTTTCTAACTTCACTTTTTCTAGCTTTGACTCAGTTAAGTTAACCTGGTTAAGTGAAGAACCGGTCGCATCAACTTCTTCAAATGTACTTTCTGTCATGTCTACATTTAGTAGGTCAAAAGTGTGCTCGCAGTTGTGTAGTTTAATTGTGTTCATGATTTTTCCTTATATTCTCTGTTGATATTTAAAATTTAAACTGTTGTTAATATTAATTTTTCTTGATACTTATCTTGAAGTTCACGCCATTTACTATGGAATGACTCAGTATTAGTTGAATCAAAAACAAATAAGCTTAAGAAATCCGTACAATGCGCTGAAGCCGCTTTAAATGACCCAGGTTGAATAAATGCTTGTTTTAACTTGATACACCCATCTGTGACTGACTCTAATGGCAGGCAAGATTGCACAAAGCCTGACATATTTGAACGAATGCCAATTAACCCCGATATATCACGCTTTTCATAGTTGATAGCCGGCAAAATCTCTGTGCAGCCAGCTTCAATCGCTAATACAGCTTCACTATAATTGACGCCATATTGTGATTCGATCATCCAGACAATACCGCCGCCGCCAGGCCTTAGACCCACTTCACAGAAAGTTAGCTCACCATTTGGAGATACAAAACACTCTAAATGAGTCACACCATTCTTAATATTGAATGCTTTATTTACCTCATCAGAAAACGCGACAAGTTTACTTTTTAATGATTCATCTTCTTCAATCACACTGATAAATGGCGTACCTGCAGAGAAATCAATATTACTCATTCCCGGTAGATAAGCTGCCGGAGCGGTTAATTTGGTTTCGCCGTCAATAATGAGTGCGTTTACATGGTAAAGCTGTCCTTCAATAAACTCTTCAGCTTCAAATTGGCTTAAGTTGGCTTGGTTTTTTTCTAACCATGTTGCTAATTCTTGCTGACTTGATACAAACTCAACTTCTTTACTGCCAAAACCATCTTTTGGCTTGATTACCAGCTTCTTGAATTGTTGAAGCATCTCTTTAACACGCGACTCCTCACTACAGCATGCAAACTGCGGATACTTTACAGGAGAGCCTTTAAGACACTGCTTCATCGCTACTTTATCTCTGAAGAGCTGACCTTGAGCACTTTGCAAACCTTGGATATTAAGTAGCTCTCTTAAATTTGCAGCCAGCCCGACGTTTGATTCATCTAATGTTGCTATCGCTTCAAACTGATGCGCTTGATGCAGCATTTGGGCAGTTTCAAGCACTTTAGCTTCATCTGACCAACGAACCACTTCTACCGTAAATTTGTCTGTCAGCTTTGCAAAAATCTTCGCATTGCCTCTATCTGCTAAAATAACGCCTTCGCAAGGCAAGTTTTCGAAAATGCTAGAACCATCTAACTTCAGAAAACTTTCGTATTCGCCACGCGCCAAAATTAATAATTTTTTACTCATGCTCATTTCCTTTTTATGCTGTTTGCGCTTTTAGTTCTGCTTCTTTTTGAGCTTGTTCACGCATTTTTAAAGCTTTTTCTCTTACATACAGTGGGTACTTGTCACTGAATACTATTGCTGCAGTCAGTACAAAGTAAGTTGTGATTAAGGTTGCCCATGGGAAGTACATTTCAAACATCATGACTAGGCCATTTATTGCAAAACATGATGCCCAAAAAGCTGAAACCACTTTGTTCGTTTTTAAGAATATTGGATGACCCCAAAACTCTTGTGGCGTCACTAATTTTGAATGTGTGATAGTGAATGGCTTATTTACTAACACCGATGTAATTGCCGTAAATGCAAAGACGCCATAACAAATTTGCGCACCATATTGCATAGCCCAATATGACCAACCGACAATACTGTTAATAAACAATGACAAAAAGAGTATGGATGATACCCATGACAATGGATTGCCAGCCTTTAAGTAATTTCTACCGAAATAGGTATGTAGTACGAAAAATGCAATCCAAGATGCTGTGATTAAATCAGCAGTACCAAACCTCAAAACTAAACTGAATAGGATCCATGGCCCTACACCAAGAAGTATTTTACGCAGCATGTTCAACCTCACTCTCACTCATGAAAGAAACTATGCCTTTGTTGTAATCTTTTCCTGCATCATCCGAAATAGAAAAGAACAAGGCCTCGTTTGACCTGACTTTAAACTTACATGTGTAAGTGTTGCCCGGTACCATAGGGTTCAAAAACTTAGCATTTGAAATTGAGAACTTAACTCCCTCTTGCGTATATCGCTCAGCGACACAGAGGTTAATAAATTCCATAATTAAAGATGCAGGCACGACTGGAAACCCTGGAAAATGCTCATCAAATAAAAAGTGTTCACTATCAAGAACAAAACTGACTTGACCATCTTGGTGCGCATCAATATCTTTAAAAATTGAATTAGCTTGTTGGAGATATTTCATTGCCATTCCTTAGATTCTTGCCACTGTAATTTGAGCGTTTATTACCTGCTCAGCAGACACTGCATCATTTACTGAGATAGTCACTCGAGCAGACGGTCCAAAAGCAGCCGCTTCACAAGCAAATTCATATTCTTTTAGTTCAACATCTGCGAGCTCAGTAAATTGGTTAATATTTACAGGTAGCACTCGAACATCACGGCTACTTGCACCTTCAATTACTTTTTTGCCCGCTCTCACAGCGACTTGATGAATGCCTTCCAGTGCGAGGAATAATGGCTTAACTGACATGCCACCTTGATAATTGTTGAGCTTTAAGAGTCCTGAACCCTTGCCTTCTTCAACAGTGCCTAACTGGCAAATGTTTAAAAATTGACTATCCATATCTAAGCTCGCTTATCTAGAATCTGGCGATGCTTATTACGGCCAGTTAAAGTCGCACTCTGTGGAGTATCGAACTCGACAGTCACAATTCCCGTATTTTTGTCTAAAGCCTCCTTAACTTCTTCATAGCTAAGCAAAGCATCAGCGATCACCACTTCATCTTCTTTAGACAACATGTGGCTCAGCACTCGAATCGTCAGTAAGTCTTGTCCTTGCTGATTAGTATCGAGAAGTGCTTCGATAATAATGTCTGATTCACCAATGGCTGCTGCTGCAATTTGGCGTAACTCGCGAACATCCACTAAGTTTCCGACGAAGTTGAAACTCGTATCAGATCTATCAATACCAGCCATAATCACTTGATCACCGCGTGCTGTCAGCGATACGGCATCTCCGGTATCAAAGCGTAAAAATGGCATTGGTAATTCGTCGTTTAAACAAGTAACGAGTAATCGACCTGCATCATTGATTTCTAGGAAATAAGCATTTTGTCTAACTTTATACTTTTCACCCTGCTCCTCGATTGCCATAAATCCACATTCTGACAAACCATAAAAACCAATAATGCGTACGCCAGGGAACACTTCTCTAAGCACCTTCGCCTTTGCTTCACCAAGGCGCTCACCTGTGTATAAGATCCGCTCTATTTTTAGGTCTACACCACTTGCTTGAACAGCATGTGCAACTTGAATTAGCGTACCTGGCGTGCCCGTTAATACATTGACCTTATGCTTCTTCATAAATGCTAACTGCGTGTCAGTTTGCTCTGGGTTTAGCATGCCTAAAGGCAATACTGAGGCATAACATGCTTCAATAATTCGATTAAAACCATGATGCAAAATAGAATACATACCTACCATAAACAGATTTGCAGCTATGTCTCCAGGACCCAATACACCAGCCATTCTTAGTTCAGTGATCAATTGAATATCATCTTCGCTTGGTTTTGAGCCCGGTGTATTCGTTTTTTCAATGACTAACTTGCTTTGCCCTGAAGTACCACTTGAACCACCAATGATTAATGGCACGTCTTTATGATTTGCAAACACCTTCTCAGACAACGCGATGTATTGCTCCTTGCCCATTTCTGGAACTAAGTTTGCAAAAGACTCATAGTCACTAATCTTAGGCGCTTTTTCAGATGGAAAACTTAATGCCCAAAACTTGTTTACAATTGCCTGAATTCTTTTCCTATCAAACGCACTATGGCGCAATGAAAGTGTATCTCTTTCATTATTCATCTTCTTATCCTGTTGATTTATATTGTTAAATTTTTATAGGCTTCTTTGGCGTAATTCTGATAAATCTAATTTGCCGTTTTCTGTTCTTGGTAACTTCGGCACTAATGAGACTCTGGAGCGCTTACCGCGCAGTGTATGCGTCATCAATGAAGTCAGCTCAGTGCGCAATGCTTCATTCACATCTGAAGATTCAACAAATGTACAAAGCTCACCCTTTTTATTAGTGACATAACCCACACCTGATACCGCTTCAAAGTTCAGAATTTTGTTAGTAAGCGACGTCAATGGCACTAGCTCACCATTTACTTTGATAGTGTGACTACTACGAGTGATCCAATGCCAGCGCCCCTGTTCGTCTTGTTTGAACAAATCTCCACTGTCTGAAAATGCTTCAACACTTTGAACATCTCCACAATCAAGTAGGTACCCAACCATCTTAAAAGGCGTTTTGTAATAAAGGTTACCTACACCTGTATCTACACTTTTATTAACCAACTTAACCTTAATAGCTTCATCAACTGGGTAGCCCACTGATACCGTGTTGTTGTGACATACTTCATTTAAATCTGTGAACTGTTTCAGCTCTAAAGCGAAGATCCTTGGACCAGATTCAGTTTGCCCTAGGTTGTTCCAAAACGCTGTGGCCCATGGCATTACTTCTTGCGCCTGTGACTGCAATAACCTATCTGATGCGTTCAGTAGAATCAGTCTGTTGGGCTCAAAACCTGATAGCCACACTTGACTCAATTCATAACTCCATTCACCTAAGATAGGTAACACCGTGACATGGT
Source organism: Pseudoalteromonas sp. AWM4_233 (assembly GCF_056158285.1). Taxonomy (NCBI): domain Bacteria; kingdom Pseudomonadati; phylum Pseudomonadota; class Gammaproteobacteria; order Alteromonadales; family Pseudoalteromonadaceae; genus Pseudoalteromonas; species Pseudoalteromonas sp. AWM4_233. The sequence goes on from NZ_JBSWSZ010000001.1 coordinate 3,773,376, forward strand.
TCTTCATGGCATAACTTGCAACTAATGAAGGACTAACAAACTCTCCATATGAGATTTCACTGCCACTATGTAATGCACATAACGTTGTCGATAGACCATACATATACTGCATCGGAAACACGCAGTAAGAACTATCTGTTTGCGTTAAACCTAAATAACTAGAAACGACTTTTGCATTGTTCACTAACCGCGTTTCGCAATGCACCACACGCTTTGCTTTACCCGTAGAACCTGAAGTACAAAAAACAAATTGCGCTTTACTATCACTCGGCTGAAGCGACTCTGTTGTCGCGACTAAAGTCGGTGAATAGTTTAATTCTAGCGACTTTACCTTTTGCGGAAGGACGGGTGTTTTTCTACCAATAGGTGTAACGATGACCCCTAGTTTAGATACATCATATCCATCAAGTAATTTATTCAGACTTCGCGGTGAAACCACAGCGCAAGTCAGGCCTAGATATGAGCCAATGAAATAGGACAACAGTGCTTGCAAAGGACTATAAACACAAAACACATGTAATTTCTGTTTATCTAGCTCGCCAAGAGGACCGGCATTCACTGTGCTCAATAAATTAGAAACAAACTCTGAATTGATAGAATTTTTTCCGTATTTCGCAACCCAAGTTTGCTTTGTTCCTAAGAAATCGATAAAACGCATTCTAGGCTCCTTACAACTAAGCTACAGACGGGTTCTGTAGCACCATTGATGCAGCTAAACCACCCATACCAAAAGAGTTTTTAAGTACGTTAGTAATAGGCTTATATTGAGTTTCTTTTACAACCGGAACCTTAATGGCAGGGTCTTGTTGCTCAAGATTCGCTACTGCTGGAATGAAACCATCACGAAAAGAGGCCATGACACCCAATACTTCCATCGCGCCTGCCGACGCAATTAAATGTCCATGAAGTGATTTCGTCGACGTAACCGGTGGTACATTATCTTCACCGAAAATGCCTTCTAGAACCTGAGTTTCATGGTAATCGTTCAATTTCGTAGATGTCCCATGCGCATTTACAAAGCTATAAGACGCTAACGGTAATGCGGCCTCCTCGATGGCTCTTTCCATGCATAATTGCATCTCTCTACCTTCGGTATGAGGCGCAACCACATGCTGAGCAGCTAGACTGGCGCCATAACCTTTCAAGCGACAATATTTTTGTCCTTCTCGAGCTTCAATGGCGCTTTCTTTTTCAAGAATGAAAAGAATTGAGCCTTCAGCCGGCATAAAGCCAGAGCGACGAATATCAAATGGACGACAGCGTGCAGGCCCTTCTAAAAGCGGATCTGTACTTACTGCACCCACAGCTTCAAGCTGGGCTAGATTAAATGGTGTCACCTTTGCTGATACACCACCGACGATCATCGCATCCGCTTTTCCATCTAAGATTGCCTGCCTTGCCATGCCTAGAGCTTGTAAAGAAGCCGAACATAAGCCGACATGACAACGCGTGTAACCACTAAAAGGAATATGCTTGTGTATGACCTTTAATGCAGATGTAACATCTAAGTCCATCATCTCTGAAATGCGGTAAAACTCCGTTCCTTCAGGGATAAACTCATCACGCTTCTTGCATTTATCAGCACCAATCTTTGCCGTGAATTGTGTTGTCCTTTCTGGATCAACACCTGGTTCATCAATGCCGATGACACAGCCAATTCGGTCTGGGCTGTATTTTTCTAAGGGGTTGAACTGTGCAACTAACTGTTTAACTGCTTTTTCTGCGTAAATTAGCTCGCCAGGTCTGTTTGGTTGGCCAGGTCTTTTCGGCCAACGAATATTTTCATTGCCGTACTCAGGTAAACCTGCCCATTTTGTTTTAAATGTCGAAGTATCAAATTTCTTTACTTCGCGGATCCCTGTGATCCCATTTTGTAAATTATGACTAATTTCATCTAATGTTTGACCCAGTGGGGTCATTGCACCATACGCGCTAATGCAAACACTATCCTGCTGATTCATTTTATTCACCTATGGCTATGATATTTTTATGTTTTTTAATTTTTTAATGACAATAAAGCCAATACCAACACTAAACCCTGCACCATTGATTAGAATCGTCGAGCCAACTGGCACACTTTCATCTACTAATGCAGCTGTAAGGTCTAAAATATTGTTTGCCTTACTGGTGTAACCAAACGATGACTTATAGTTTTTCTGTTCAATGTTTGGGTATACATCTCTTATTGCGGCTAACTCGTTTTCATTATTTGTTTTTACGCCGTTGCAATATGAAACTATTAAATCAATAGCAAGACCTTTAGATTTCACTGATTCAAGTAAGTCATACCAATCTCTTGCAGACGGAAATGGCGATGGACTATACCGACTTTCCACTGCAAGCACTTCTGCAAGCGCATCATGCTTTTCTTTACTCAGGTGAAGTGTGCCGGCACCAAAAGACGGGTCTATTTCACTTTCTTTTTCGTCTTTGCTTAAAAGACCCAACTTGTCGAATACCAGTAAAGTGTCAAAGTTGCGCATACTACCTGCACCCACAACCACCCCTTGTGACTCTCGACCTTGCTTAATATCAGTAAACGCATCTTCTAACGCCTGCATGCCTGATAGGGACATGCCACGAATTGGATAGCCACCACCTCGCAGGGTTAAACGCTTTGAAGCATGATATAAAGGGTTAGTAGATAGGTATCGCATCATATTGATAGGGTTACTCATTTTACTAAGCTCACCTAAATTCTTTAGTGCACCTTCTACACCACCGTGCTTTTCAATGACTTTATGCAATCCCGAAAAGTTATATTCAGAAACACCATCCGTGCCTGCATAAAGCGGCGTATTTTCAGAATCTTTTACTTCTCCATCAGGACTATTAGCTAACAAATCTCCAATAGAGTTTAAAATCATGGTTGATAGATCATTTAAGATAGAGCGATCTTCTCTGGCAATTGCTGCAACCTCTGATTTAGTTAATTTCCGATTCAGAGGCTTATAGATATTCTTTTCTGCGCTTTCAGCTCGAGCCTGTCCGCGGTTTAACACCGCATCCAAGGCTGCTAGCTCATCGAAATACTCAGTTTGAATACCTGCTGCTCTTACATAAACTGCAGACATAACTAAACCTCTTTATAGTGTGCCGATTCGGTGTTGGATAAAGTCCACACTAAATAAGTTGTACAGTGACTCTGGGCTTGGGTTTTCTTCGTTTAAATCAGTAAAACCATTGAATACTTTCTTTAATGCTTCACGACCTGCATCAGTCCATTGGCCATTTTCATAAAAATCAGGGTTATCCATCATAGTGTTGATTGGCCAAAGCTCATCTGGATCGAATTCTTTACCAGACTCACCTTTTAGTTCGAAAGCAAAGTCAACGTAATCTAGTGAAGACATTGAGTAGTCGCCGAATAGAGAGCGATCAAATTCAATTTCGCTTACATCATCTAGATATAAAATATTTGCTGCGATTGTTGCGATTTCTGTTTGGTTCATTTTGTTTACCTTTATTTATTGTGTTAGTTGTTGTATCTATAGTTAATTTTGGTTAAAGCACAGGTGCGCCGTTGGTTAGTGACAACGTAATACCCGTAGATTTGATATTGCCGGTGACAAATGCCATAGCTGCATTTGCAACATCCTCGACTTCTAGAATTTCTCTCAAAGGTAGAGTGCGAATAACTTCTTTTTCTTTTCCGTTTGCAAACTGAGTAAACATAGGCGTGTTTACAAATGCAGGTGCTATATTGATTGTTCGAACCTTGAATCGTGCGACTTCAAGACTCAGTGATGCGGTGAAGCGCTCAAGCGCTATTTTCGCACTGCCATATGCGCCATTACCTGTTTTAGGGCTCTTTGCAGCAACAGAGCTGATATTTATAATGTGACCTTTACGGTTAGCCATCATCAACTCTGCTGCTTTTGCTGAAATAATCGAAGGTGACAAGAAGTTTACGGTATGCACCTTTTCCAAATTCTCTGAAATTTCACCGAATGAAAGCGCGTCATTTGTAATACCAGCGACATTCACTAAAACATCTGGTGAGAAATCTGATTTGAGCATTTTTGTAAATGCTACAACTTCTTGTGTATTTGCTAGATTTAGCTTCGCAAATTGAATGTTTGTTGGCTTATAGCTAGCAACTTCTTCTGCTTTATTTTTATTGCTGTTATAGGTAAACATCACATCATAGCCACCATCGACTAATTTATTGACTATGGCTTTACCAATTTCTGATGTTCCGCCAATAATTAATGCCTTCATCACTTTTAACCTTTATTTTTTAGTTAGCTTTTTTGATACCGTCAGAGACACTTGAAGTGCCATCTGTTGGATTGATTTTGCATCGTGGATAAGGGTTGCATTTCATTGGCTGTTTCTCTTCCTTTTCACCGTCAATCAACCCGTCTAGGCTTAACCACTTCATGATTTCTAATTCGATTGGCGCTTTAACTTTACTGTCATGACTCACTTCATTCTCTGCTAGAGAGGTAAATGATGCTGTAATTAGGCTAGCGGCAATTAAACCCTTTAAAGCTGATGTAAATTTTTTAGAAACCATGTTGTGCACTCCTTTAATACAAATATGTACGTTTTTTTATTTTGTGTAGTGAGGGTGCTTAGTGCTCCCTCGCTGTTGATGAGTGCCATTTTGTCAATCTGGCGAAAAAAGTCTTTTGGGAAAGGTTTTATAAAACTTCTAAAAAAAATAAGCATTAAAATCAACAGCATGAGCTTTTAAACTCAGAAATTTAAAAGCTTTTTATAATTGGAAAGAGGTGCGATATCGATTTAACAGTTAATCAAAAAAAGCTGAGTCAGTATTTTCAGTCACTCAGAGACCTAAGAAGCAAAATTTGCATATGTGATTTGACTTCTTAAGCTTGAAATCAAGTGTTTTTCTATTCATTTTCTTGAAATTCATCTTAACTTTGAGAGGTAACGGGGGAGTAGAAGCGCAAAAAAACTCGTTTCGAATTGAATTACCTGTTTTGCTAGTGAGTTGGCGAGGATAAACGTGTTCTTTGAGCCAAACACACTTTATCTAATCGAAATGTAAAACGAACCTGTACTGGCCAGATGAAAGATTTGGTTAAATGCACGCTGTAACTGAAAGGATATGCAAGGAATCTTTTTGTTATTATTTTAATCCGCCTTTTATTTTCGGCTAAAGCTTCACAGGTTAAATATCTAAAAAGGCATATTAAAGTAAAAGCGATCTATTAAGTGTTTTACTCTCTAAAGTAAGGACTTAGAGTAAATCAAAAGCGCACAATACCCACGCCATTTGTACCTTTAAAAGAACACAGTAACTCGATACTATAAATAGATAAAAATAAACTCTAAGGAATAGTTAATGAATATTAGTATCTTATTGAATGCCTCTCACCCCATACCCCTTCACTCTTTTTTTGCAATAGCTGCACTCATTTTTGGGGCAGCTCAACTCACTAGACAAAAAGGTACACTCGCGCACAGAGCATTTGGGTATTTGTGGGTAACATCTATGGTAATTGTCTGCTGCTCTAGTTTCTTTATTAAAACCTTGCAATTTGACTTTTTGTTTGGCTTTAGCCCAATTCACTTGCTAAGTATTTGGACTTTAATTTCTATGTACTTAATGATTTCTCATGCTAGGAAAAAGCAAATACCTCAACATAAAACATGGTCAAGAAATACCTATTTTCTATCTCTCGTCGTCGCTGGCTTTTTTACTTTTTACCCTGGCAGGATCATGTATAGGGTTTTCATGGGAGCCTAGATTAAGTATTACCACCTGTTGCTATGCTTAAACACGCTCTGTGTGATGTACGCTTTTGTAAAACCAGCTCTTTTGATTGAGCAGTTTAAACAAACCTGTCTACTAAACCACGCATAACAACAAGAGAATAGATATAAAAAACTGATAAGTAAGGATAAATTTAGGTGATACTCATTTTTATGTTTATCACCTAATAAATCGTATTTAAACAAGATGACGACACGTAATAAAAGTTTTCTACATGTCGAAATAAGGAATTTTAGGAGAGTGTCCTAACAATCGAGCATACTGGGCTAAAGCACCTCTATGGTGAGCTGTATGATCTAACATGATTTCTATAATGTCTTCTGCACAAAAGAAGTCTGGCACTAATGAGTTTTCACCGATCGGCTGTTGTAACTCGACTTCCGATGGGATAGCAAAAGCATCACTTGCATATGCCATTGTCTTAGAGAAAATCGCCTTAATTTCTTCCATGTTAACTTCTTCATCAAACTGTTTCTTGTCGGCATTTTGAGTCCACCTCATATCCGTCACAGCGGTACTGGAACCTAACCATACTTGTCCTGGCCTAAATGAAGTATGAGTGATTTTTGAGGTAGACTCTAACGTTGCTAAATAAGCACTAACAAATAGCTCTATTGCTCCGACCGTATGCATAACCTGATCTTTTACAGAAAGCATATTTTGCTGCGGCCTAAAGCTTGAGTCTTCATCATTGAAAGCACTCAAGGTACGAAGAAAAAATTCATTATGCATATGAAATTTAATTCTAAAGACATTATTCTGAAAGGCTTTATGTTCTGGCATCTCAATCCTTAAAATATCTAAATGAATCAAAAACTGGCTATAAAGTGTGGCAATACAGCCAGTTTTATCTTTATTAATGGAATAAATCTGGCTGTTGTTTCGAGATAGACTCGTAGAGTGACATGAAGTTGAACCAACCTGTACGCTCTCGACCAATTAATTTCTGAGTCTCTTTTGCGACCGAATCCTCTATTAATTGCGGTTTGCCAGCTGTTTCAGCAAGTAGTTGAACCTGGCATGCTCTTTCTAGTGAAATATACCACCAGCAAGCAGATTCAATACTTCTGCCAACTGTCAACAAGCCATGATTTTGTAATATCATGGCCTTTTTTCGCTGTAAGGCTTCAACAATTAATTCACCTTCCGATTTATCCAGTACAACACCGCCAAACTGTTTGAAGTTCACACAATCATTATAGAAAGCGCATGAATCCTGAGTGATCGGCAGCAGCTCTTTATTCAAGGTAGAAAATGCTTTGCCATACGTAGAGTGCGCATGTGCTGCAGCAACAACATCTTTTCTATGCATATGAATATGCGAGTGAATAGTAAAAGCAGCACCATTTAACAACCCTTCACCCTCTACCACATCACCTTTGTGATTTACCAAAAGTAAATCTGAAACTGTGATGTTTGAAAAGCTTTTACCTAATGGGTTAACCCAAAAGTGGTCTTGGTACTTTGGATCTCTGGCAGTAATGTGGCCAGCTACACCTTCATCAAAACCATACTGACCAAATAATCTAAATGCTGCGGCCAGTTTATTTTTTCTATCTTGCCTGATCCCTTCAATGGATGTGCTTAACCGGGTCGGATAGCCTTGGTTTTGAGCGTTCATTACAAGTTGATTCGTCATGACTCTTTTCCTTAAAAGCTCCTTAAATGTATTCTCAAGTTACTTTTTCTTGCATAGCACAAAACTACCGCAACCCGTATCTGTCGGAGATGGCAAGTCCAGTGAACCACCAGCAACTTTTGCGGTTAATTTGTCTATATTAAAATCTTTTACATTCAGATTCTTAAGTACTTTTTTATTCAGTTTAGTTTTCATTATTTTCTCCTGTTGGTTGATTTTTTATGCAGCCTGAGCTTCAGGCACATTTGGTAAATAGTGGAAACTGCGAAACTTAATCGCGGTATTTTTTACGTTTTTTTCATCTAATAAAGTAACTGCCAATCTGTGCTGCTTAGATATAGGCCAAAGCCAACTAAAGAAGTGGCCCGATACCTTTGTTAGTTTCAAGCCATCAATACAGAAACTAGAAACAGGGTCGTTTTGCGAAAAAGAGACATTACTTAGCTTTGTAGTTAGTCCTTTTCCCGTTGCCTTTATGAGTGACTCTTTCAATGTCCATCGATCATAAAAGTATTGCTCTTGTTTAAGCTCTGATAATGCCTCGAATTCATCATATTCACTTTCCGAGAACAGAGATTTAACTAATGCTTTTAGGTTGCGTTTAAAACGGATCCTTTCAATATCAATGCCGACTGGCTTATCTTTACAAATGACACAAGCAAGAACATTGTCACTGTGTGATAAGTTAAACTCTAACTGATACCCTGCATTGGCAATCTCAGGCTTGCCATGCAAGCCTTGTCGGAATTCAATTTCGGTTGGCTGTAAGCCTGTATACTTGGCTAAAACAGCTCTGAGAAAAGCCCTCGATACCGTTTTAACTTTCCGCTCTGGGGCCCTTTTAAGCATGCTAATTTGCTGCTTATCTGATGCAGTAAGCAGCGTTTCCAGTTCGCTTAATGCATTATTTTGTTCAAACAAACTTAGCGAGGTCTGCCATATGTCTATTTGATTGTTTGTTAATTGTAGTTCCAAAATTACAACCTCTTATTGCGTTAAGAGCTTATCCAAGTCGCTGCGAATTAAAATTTGTGGATTAAATAACTTGGATGGCACTTTGATTGGCTTAATTTCATCGTAAGCAATCACAGTTCTTTTACCTGGTTGCATCTGATCTTGTAGAGACATAGCAACAACCTTTGACTTACCATTTCTTTGCCCTCGATCAAACGTGGCCGTTTTCGCATGCTTACCAGAGCGAAGATATAATTCGGCTTTTAAAGGAAATAAATCACTTTTATCAACCGTTAATTGAATCTTTTGATAACTAGCTTTGCTGGAATTAGCCGACAAATTAAAGACAATTTCACTCTTATCAGACGAAAACGAACTCACCTGATAATCCTTACTCCAACTCAAAGTTGCAATATCTCCCAAAGAAGCCTCGCCTAATAGCTTTTGCAAAGGGGTAATGCGAATTGGTCTGCGGCTTCTTGGCATAAACATCCAAAAATCGCTCTCTTTCATTAATACTTTCTGGCCTTGCTCAGAGGCTGATTTAAATACAACCAGTGAATTCTTATTGGTAGATGAGTAGACGTCGTATTGTTTCTCATTCTTTAATGAATCATTGTCATAAGCGCGAACGGTTGCTGAAATCTTGACTGAATCAGATTCACTGCGAAAAGCATCAACGCTAATTAATGAAAGTTGGGGGTCAAACACCTCACTATCTTCTTGATAAACGGTCTGTGCCATCGTTGATAAGGAGATCATAGAAATTACGCAAAAAGATATTTTGCTAATAAATTTAAACATGGCTTAACGCCTCCGTAATTGATTTAGAACTTCCTTTATGAGCCGCTTTAAAAGCAGCCAACACACATACCAACACCATAGTGAATAAGACGATACCAGCGATTTCCCATGAGAACGTTATCGTCAACGGATAACCTTTATTACTGCCTGGAGGCGGTGGCATTTCTAGCCCAACATACACCAAACCCCAAGCAATAAATGCTGATGCGATGATCCCTAAACTTGCACCTATGAAACCTATGATGCTAGATTCAAGCACAAAGTTACGAATGATTTCCCATTGGTAAGATCCCATCGCGGATACCGTGCCGATCTCTCTTGTTCTCTCTGTGACAGTCATTGCCATGGTGTTAGAAATTGAGAAAAAGACTAATAGCACCATGATCCCACCAAGTAATCCGAAGATTCTGTTATATAAATCTTTTACTGATTGGTAGTAAAATGCTCGCTCCCACCAAGGTGTAAATTGCAGAGACTGATCACGCTTTTGATAATCTGACACCTTTTGCTGGGTCTTGTTTATATCGAATAAATAAACAGATAAAGAGCTTACTTTTTCGGTATAGAGAAGTGATTGAGCATCAGACAATTTGACGTATAGCTGGCGTTTATCTAAGTCAGGCACACCTGTGGTATAAATACCTCGAACAGTAAAATCAAAAGCGTTCAATGCCCCGTCTGTGGTTGTAGACATCAGTGTAATGTAATCGCCCACCTGCACTTTCAAGTTACGAGCAAGCTCTTTACCTAATACCACTTCAGCTTCTTCTTCATTCCCGAAGCTTGAAAGCGCTTTGCCTTCTAACATAGTTAGGAAAGGCCCTTTCACCATAAACTCTTCTGGCTCAACGCCCAGACCAATGAAGATAGAGCTCTTTTCTCCATTAGATACCAAACCATTAAAATTTATTCTCGGAAGAACACTTTTAATACCTTCATCTGATGATAGTTGCTCTATAAGTGTTTCTGTATCATCTAAACCATACTGCAGAGGCGTGTCTTCCTCTTCTTTAAGGAACTTTTGGTGCGTAATGATAAAGTTACCTTCATCTCTCGCCGCCTTTTCTGCAAGCGATTGATATGTAAATAAAGCAAACCCACTTGTTGTCAAAATCGCCGCAACGGCAACCGCAGCCACTAATATCGTAAACAATGAGCGTCGCCCGTTGCGCCATACATTAAAGAATGCAAATGAAATCCAACGCATTATCCCGCCCTCCTTTGAGTTTCGTATGGGTTGAATGTGGATAAGTTGCCGTCAGCAAGATTCAAAACTCGATGACAACGCTCTGTCATTCGATGATCGTGCGTTGCAACAATAAATGTGCTGCCCAGGTCATTGCCTAGATCACGCATCAAATCAATCACCATATTTGCAGTGGGTGTATCAAGATTTGCGGTGGGTTCATCCGCAATGACAATTTCAGGTCTTTTAACTAAGGCACGAGCAATTGCCACACGCTGCTGTTGGCCGCCTGATAGCTGATCAGGACGCTTTGATATATGATCTTTCAAGCCTACTTTACTAATAATATCAACAACCTTATTCATCCTTTCTCTTTTGCTCATATTCAACATAAGAAGTGGATATTCAATATTTTCGTACACCGACATCACAGGAATTAAGTTGTATCTTTGAAAGATGAACCCCAACTTTTCTCGGCGGATTTGCGTCATTGCTTTTTTATCTTTAGGCACAGCTTTACCTGCAAGCCAAATATCACCGGTATAATCGTCATCAAGTAACCCACATATATTGAGTAGTGTTGACTTCCCACTCCCTGATGGGCCACATAATGCAACTGTCTCACCTTTTTCTATGTCTGCAGAAACACCTTTAAGCGCATCTACAACAACCTCTCCAGTACGATAAGATTTAACAATGTTAGAGAATTTAAGCATGACCCCTATTCCTTTTCTGATTTTAAGAGTTGGGCAAATGCCTCTGATTTCTCTAACAATGATTTAGCTCTTGGCTGATCCTCTAATTTATCTGCAGCCATTGCCGCACAACGATAGGTCATTTTTTTAAGTTGATTATTTAACTTATCAAACTTACTGCGCTCTGCGATGACCTGTTTTAATAAGTGATCACCATGCTCCGCTCTGTTCATCATTTTTGGTACTTGCGAAAATGTACATCCAGCAGTGATATAAACTCTGGCTTGCTGCGGGTAAGGGGCCTTCTTAACTTGCTTCACAGCTTTATTGAGCTTCGAAATACCCAGCTCTGCAAATTTCATTTTTTGCCAAGGTTGATTGGTATATCTTGCCTGAGTCGTTTCTGCACTACCTAGCATAGCCAAAGTGATTGGCGAAGGCGTTTGTTCATTTAATTCTTTTAATGCATTGATTGCATGTTGATTTTGCGCTTGTGAGCCAGCAAGTCCCGCTTGATAAGCTTTAATAACGTGAGATGGTATTTCAGCTGCCATAGTTACTGTGCTAACTATCGAAGCACCAAAAATAGCTTTTTTAAAAATAGAAAGTGGCTTCATCGTCATAATCCTTCGTTGTTCCTGTTGATGTAGCTATCTTATGAAACAATTCAGGCTTGGTGTTACCCAGGTGATAATCTGCAACATAGAATGATAAAAGGTAAAAAATAACGATAAACGACAGCTAGGAGCCAACAGAGTGAAGGGGTCGTGTAATGAAAGATAGGCACAAAAAAAGAGGCTACTTTTAGTGCCTCTTTCTATTCAGTTGAGCGAACCTAAATAAAGGTTTAGCTTTTACATCTGTTTAAATAAGTGATGGTACTTCCTGCTTACTGATAGTTTTTCATCACTCCCCTTTAAGTTCACATAAACATGCCCTAATTCATCTTTTGATATATGCGCAATGGTATCTACCCGCACAATACAGTTCCGGTGAATACGCCAAAAAACATCGGGATCTAACTGATTTTCTAAGACTGTAATCGCAGTTTTAATTAAGTGCTTATTAAGCCCTACGGTCACTTCTGTGTATTTATTATCTGCAATGAAGTAGTCCACATCATCTACATCAACCATGTAAACGTCATTGTTCTTACTCGCTCTAATCCATTTTAGATACGTTTGTGATGAAGCATCTCCACTCTCTTGCATTAATTGAGAAAGCATTACCTGTAACTGAGTGTGTTGTTCGCTTTCAGAGTGCTCATTCGATAAAAGCTTTTGGATTCGCTGGACTGTTTTTATCAGCCTCGATTCTTCTAGTGGTTTTAATAAATAGTCAATTGCTTGGTTTTCAAAGGCAGTAACAGCATGTTCATTATAAGCTGTCACAAATACGATAATAGGTGCCTGCTCTGACTCAGATAAAACTCTAGACACTTCTAAGCCATCGATCCCAGGCATATTTATATCTAAAAACAACACTCTAGGGCTGAATGCTTCTGTTAGCTCTAGCGCTTCTTCTCCATTTGCAGCCTGACCTACAATATCGATTTCAGGCCAGACATCTTCTAACATCATTTTTAGGTGTGCACGTAAAATTGGCTCATCATCTGCGATCACTACTTTAACTTTGTGAGACATTTAATGGCACCTCCATAGTCACAACCACTTTCCCCACTTGGCTGTTGTCGTATCTCAAACTAGCCTGGCCCTCGTATAGCTGTTGCAACCTTGTTTTCACATTATTCATACCTACTTGAGTCCCCTTACGGTTGCTACCATCAACGGGTACATTATTTGTAATGCTTATTACTAAGTTACTTTCTTCTTTTTCAACCGATAATGTCAGTTCTCCACCGCAAGTTAATTGCTCTATGCCATGCGTCACAGCATTTTCAATCAATGGTTGCAATAACATAGGAGGGAACAAAATATCATCGGTAATTTTATCGGTAACGTCATAGTTAATTACCAACCTATCACCTAAACGAATTTTCTGTATAGCGAGGTAAGCTTTGTTAAAACGAAGCTCATGGCCTAATGTTAGCCATTCAGATCGGGTTCTATCTAAACTCTGTCGCAATAAAGCCGTTAATGCGATTAACATTTTATTCGCCTGCTTGGTATCAACCGCGATTAATGCCTGAATATTGGCTAACGTATTAAACAAAAAGTGAGGTTCAATTTGTGACTGCAGAAGTCTTAATTCAGTTTCGAGCAGGACTTTGTCTTTTTTAATCTGATCTAATTCAACTTGCGCCAATGATTGCTTTAAATCTTGCGCTTGAATACTTTGGTAATAAGTAAAGCTCACGACAACCATAATAAAGCTTCCGATTAGCAACATACCAACATATTGCTGCCAATCATCTACATAGCCCCCTGTGCTTTTTACGACACCAAGCAGCAAAGGAGTAAGCCCCCAAACGACAAAAGAGAAGGTAACCGCTAACAGAAACTGTAAAGATAGGTTCATTTGAGGATAGTGCCGCTTTAACCATTTTCGGCATAAACGGATACTAAATCCTATCCCTAATGAAATTAATATCGAAATAATTGGGTATTTTGCCCATCCAATAAAATGAATAAGTAGACCAAGTGCAATACAAACCACTGCTAGCTTAAGATTACTCATCCAACTTTCTGATCCTGAGAAAGAGTTGATTAGAGACATGAATTTACAACTTTATTTCTACACTAAGGTACCCTGTTTTTTGATAACTTAGTTGCTCATATATTGATTTATTCCCACCAGCATAAGATCTATATCCTAAGCAAAGTTGGGTGCTCTCGTATTTAGAGTAACATAGGCCTGTATCTATTAACATACTGTTATCACTGGGGTTCATTAACCATGTTACCTCTGGTTGCCAGATTGGATTTGACGATCTTAAATGCACCATTAGGTTGTCTCTGAATAAATTTTGGGTCGCAAAGTGAGCACGATAGAGGCTTAACTGATGTTCGGAAACTCCTTCATTGGCACCAGCAATCACTTCTCGCCACTGCTGGTTACTTGGGGCTCGGCCGTCATGCCAATACTCAACAATCGCAGTAATACCAACCGAAAAACTATAATTCAGTCCAAGTAATGCCTGTATGCTCCCTTTTTGCCACACCGTTTCAACATTATTAAACCCATGATGCGCAGTTACAATTGGCGTTCGATGTCGTTGCTGCCAAATAAACGACCCATGTAGCTCTAGACTATTTCCTATGACCGTCTGTGCACTGCCTCCCACTCTAAACCCTAACTCATTATCATAGTGAGCAACCGCTTGAGCCTCATAGCCATCAAAGAATTGATAATAACGACCACCACAACCATGCCCTGACTTAACTTTTTCACCTCTTTCGAGATACTCAACACGTGTTTCATTACAGATAAAAGTGACATTTCCTGACTCTGTAAAATAGTCCCCTGTAACCATTAATGTACCTGGAGGGACCGCTGTATAAATGGCTAAAGAGTCTGTTGGTGAGAACATGTCTAAAGGCCTAAAACCATAACCAACATCCCAGTCTAGTTTCTTCTTTCCAGCAGATAAGTACCAGTTTTTTATGCTAAAGTCATAATATGCTTCAGATATTGTTAGCTTAGTTTCGCTACTGCCGCCCATTTTATTGATACTTGCTGTTGCAGCTAGGCGTAGCCCCTCACTTTCAGCACTCATGTCTAAAGCCGAGAAAAGTGATGAAGTATTATCAGTTGCAAAAATTGGTTGAGACGTCGCTTTTAAACTCTGACCATGAAAACGAACTCGACTATCTAATTCTAAATTTTCTAAAAATGTCTCTGCACTTACCTCTGCAGCTAGAATTAAGGCAATTAAAAGAAAAGCTTTGTTATATACACCAAACACAATACCAATCCTACTCAAGTATTTTTAAACCAGTTTAAAAGGATCTACTGGCTGAAGTAGCTCAAGTGATAATTGGTGATATACCCTGATGAAAGGACGTAACTGTAGATAAAATGAAAGATAAATATGCCAGCTGACAATCTAACATATTTATCATCTTCATCTTAGTTTACGAGGTAGCCTCTATTTGATTTTCTATTAGAGGTTTAACTAACTTAATTTCTCTATCAGCAGACGCAATCGTTTCTTTTCGGTGGGCGATGATCACTCGAGTGATATCTAAACGGGAAACCGCCTCATTAATGTCAGCTTCTAGATTAGTGTCTAAGTGGCTGGTGGCTTCATCCATAAACAAGATTTTAGGTTGTTTATATAAAGCCCGAGCCAAAATAATACGCTGCTTTTGACCCCCAGATAAGCTTGAGCCCATATCGCCAATTAAACTGTCATAACCCATTGGCATTTGCGCAATATCATCGTGAATGGCAGCCAGTTGAGCACAATAAACTACGCGCTCCATATCAACGGGTGAATCAAAGAAAGCGATGTTATCTGAGACCGACCCAGATAAAAGCTCATCGTCTTGCATAACCGCCGCGATTTGCTGTCGGTATTGTCGCGCACCTATTTGCTCAAGCGGTACGCTATCAATTAGCACTTCACCAGACTTGGCTTTATTGAGCCCAAGTAAGAGCTTTAGTAGTGTCGATTTACCACAGCCCGAAGGCCCAGTGATTGCCACCGACTCGCCTGCTTTTATCTTCAAGCTCAAGTTATCAAGTACATTCGGTGTTGCATCTGAATAAGCAAAGCTCACGCCTTTGATTTCAATGTCACCTTCAATACTATGACGTTTGATATTCGCTGGCTGTAAGTCTTCTTTTTCAGTCAATGCAATATCCGCTATACGCTCAAAGTGTAAACCTAACATTTTGAATTCGATAAACTTCTCAATGAGGTTGGCGGTTTTTTCCATAAACTGACGTTTATAAGACATAAACGCAAATAGCATACCGGTACTGAATCCACCTTGGATCACTAAGTGCGCCGCCAAATAGACCACCACAATATTTTCGATACCAAATAAAGCTCGGTTAATGGCTTCGTAACCAATATTAAAGTTACCAATTCGAATGTTCTGATTAATGGCATTGGCATAGCGGTTTTGCCATTGCCCTTCACGTTTTACCTCAGAACCAAATAACTTGATGGTTTGAATGCCTCGCACAGTTTCCATGAAGTTAGAGTTTTCTTCAGCTCTTGCCATAATTTCTTGTTCGCTGATCGCTCTGTAAGGCTTATACATGGCAATTCGCACACCGGCATAGGCAAATACTGCCACCAGCACCACCGCAGAAAGGGTTGGACTATAGAAGAAGATCATCGCCAAGGTGATTATCGCCATTAGGCCATCAATAATGGCCTCAATAACCCCTGTGGTGAGTAATTGTTTAACTTGCTGTAGTGAACCAAAACGCGATACCACATCACCCATGTGGCGTTTTTCAAAGTAAGAAATTGGTAAACGTACTAAGTGATGGAATAAATTGGCACCGAGCTGAATATTCATTTGATTACCAAAATGCAGCAAGGTAAAGCCCCGCAGCGCATTGGTGGCTATCTCAAACACTAATACCAAGAAGAAACCGACGGCGAGTACAGTCAATAAGGAGGTATCGCCTGTAAGTACAACATCATCAATGACTAATTGTATGTAATATGGTGCAGCCAGGGTGAATACTTGTAACAACAAAGACAGTAAGAAGATCAGTAATAAAGAACGTTTAAGACCCGAGATTCGGCTCCAAAAGTCAGAGAATCTGAGTGTGGGTTTACTTTCTTGTTTTTCAAAGTCTTTGGTCGGTGTGAGCTCTAGAGCAACACCGGTGAAATGTTTTGACGCTTCTTCAAGGGTCAGTGTTTTTTCGCCTTTAGCAGGGTCATGAATGACAATGCGCTTTTCATTGGCTTTTTTTAGCACCACAAAGTGATTGAGATCCCAGTGTAAAATACACGGCGTTTGCAATGCGTCAAGATCTTCAAGCTCAATACGTAGTGGTCTTGTGCTTAACTTGAGTTGCTCAGCAAATCCCATAATATCGAGCAGTGTCGCGCCCTCAAGAGATATGCTAAATTTTTGTCGAATAGATACCAAGTCGGTTTGATAGCCATGGTAACACGCCACCATAGCTAAACTTGCTAAGCCACACTCCGCAGCTTCCGACTGTAAAATAATGGGCAATGAGTTCCTTGACCAAAACTGTAGTTTGTTTACTACACTTTCATCTTCTTCATGCATCTTTTACTGCCTTATTATTGTTATAAACATAGTCTTGTGCTGAAAATTTACAGCTGACCTTTAATACTAAATACTGGATCAAATAACCAACGTAGAAGTGAACGCTCTTCGATCACGATATCTGCGTCGAGTCTCATACCCGCTCTAAGTGGTGTTGCTTTTCCATAAGCTTGAATATCTTGTTCTGAGAGTGCCACAACCACACGATAAGCGGGCTCTGTCAGTACGCCTGGCATTGAGGCCTCTTCAGGTAATATCACTGAATTACTGATTTCTTTGATGGTGCCATCGTACACCCCAAATTTTTCATACGGGAAGGCGTGGTAGCGCAAACGTGCATTTTGGCCAACATCAACAAAACCAAATGCTGAAGTAGGCACATAGACGATTGCTTGCATTTCGCTGTTTTCAGGAAGCACTGAGAGTAAGCTTTGCCCTGTAGCCACTGTTTTACCTACTTTTGCAGTGAGACCACTGACAATACCTGATTTAGGTGCTCTTAACTCACCTAGGCGCTGCTGCTCAATCGACGACAACTGCATTTTAAGATCGGCGCGCTGTGACTCCAATTGTGCAATACGTGTTTGCTGTTGCAAAGGTCGCTGCTCAATTTGCTTTTCGAGTTGCTGTAATTGACTAACCAGCGACACCCGCTCTGATTTGATACTCGATGCCTGCTGTTGCAGCGACAACAAGGTATCTTTTTGTCTTTGTAGCTCTAACTCTGAAATATAGCCTGTGCCCTTTAAGCTACCAACTTGCTCAACCATCTTCTGATTTAACATCAGTCGCTGTTTAAAAGTGGCGGCTTGGCTATCTAATTCAGATAGACGCTGCTCGAGAGAGATTTTCTGCAAATTTAACTGCTCAAGATCTAAGTTATCCTGCGCGATTTGCTGGGTGATCTGTCGCTCGAGTGAATTAAGTTGAAACTGGTATTGGTTAAGTAAAGCCTGATTGAGTTCTAACTCTTGGCTGCTGTGCTTCACAGAGGCTATTCTCAACAGCGGCTCACCGACTTCAACAAACTGCCCTTCAGAAACGAGCACTTCTGAAATTAAGCCTGCTTGAGAGGCCTCTACACGTAAAAGACCGGCATCGGGTTCTATCACCCCACTCACACGTTCTTTTCGGGTGTATTGTCCAAGACTCAAAAATACCAGACTGACAACGACGACCGTTAAGATCAACACTGTGAGTCTTCTAAAAATGGGTGGCTGAATAAGCGACACAGCTCCTTCTAGTCGATGTCGTTTATGCTCCAGCACTTCTTTGCGGAATAGACTGTCCATAGGTTACTTCTTATATGTTAACGTTAAATTAACTTTGAAATTCAATGTACCACTTTGCCCACCATAAAGGAATATATGTAGGGTGAAGGAAAGTAAAAGAGCGGCTTTTGCCGCTCTTTTTTACTATGTCTTAGCCTTGTTATTAGCTTTTCTTAACTGGACGCTGCCAACCATCAAGGTTGCGTTGCTTACCGCGCGCAACAGCCAGTTGCTCATCTTCTACCGTTGAAGTGATCACCGAACCTGCACCGATTGTCGCAGTCGCACCAATTTGCACTGGCGCTACTAGAGAAGAGTTAGAGCCAATAAACGCGTTGTCACCAATAATGGTTTTTGATTTATTCACGCCATCGTAGTTACAAGTAATGGTACCTGCACCAATATTTACTTTTTCACCGACTTCAGCATCACCTAAGTAAGTCAGGTGGTTTGCTTTTGAGCCTTTACCTAAACGAGACTTTTTCATCTCAACAAAGTTACCAATGTGAGAGTCTTCTTCCATCACCGCACCTGGACGTAAACGCGCAAATGGGCCAAGGGTACACTTAGCAGCGACTTGTGCATCTTCAATCATGCTGTTTGCTTTTACAACCACACCATCACCGATGGTACAGTTTTTAAGTACGCAATTTGGGCCAATAACCACGTCGTCGCCAATCACAACATCACCTTCAAAGATAACATTCACATCGATTTTTACGTCTTGACCTGTTTTTACCTTACCACGTACGTCGATGCGAGCAGGGTCTGCAAGGCTTGCACCGTTGATCATTAATTCTTCTGCTTGCCATGACTGGTAAGCACGCTCAAGAGCTGCAAGTTGCACACGGTTATTCGCGCCTTCAACTTCCATTGGATGGTCTGGCTGAGATGAAGTAATTTCAACGCCTTCGCTGTGCGCCATAGCTACAATGTCTGTCAGATAGTATTCGCCTTGTGCATTGTTATTTGAAAGGTTACTTAACCAACGCTTTAACAACTCACCATTTGCCGCCATGATACCAGTGTTGATCTCTTGAATAGCTAACTGCTCAGGTGTTGCATCTTTTTGTTCTACAATACCCACAAGTTTGCCGTTTTCACGCAGCATACGACCATAGCCTGTAGGGTCGTCAAGATTCACCGTTAATACTGCTAAACCTTTTTCAGGCGTCGCAGCGAGTAGCTTTTCTAATGTCGACTTTTTAGTCAGTGGCACATCACCGTATAAGATTAAAACAGTATCATCATCTGTAATATGCTCTTTAGCAACTGCAACTGCATGACCTGTGCCTAGCTGCTCTTCTTGTAAGACCCAGTTTACTTCATTGTGTGAAAGCGCCGTTTGTAGCTGTTCACGACCATGGCCGTATACTAAGTTTGTTTCACGCGCACCGAGTGATACTGCATTGTCGATAACGTGTTGAACCATAGGTTTACCCGCAACCGGGTGAAGAACTTTTGGAAGTTTAGAGCGCATACGAGTGCCTTTACCCGCAGCTAGGATGATAGATGTAAGTGCCATTAACACAGAGTCCTTATTCTTTGCTTGTGTTTAAGTGTCACGCCAATTTGAGATACTCATCTTTAAACAAATCACTTCATGTGCAGATGTAAACCAAAGCTGGTGGTAGTGAATAAATCAACATTAACGTAAATTGCGCAATATTGTAGCGGCTTACAGCGCAGATGATAAGTATAAAAATGTTAAGTTATTTCAAACCAACAATTGATTAGGCAATAAAAAAGCCCGCACTTTGCAGTGCGGGCTTTTTAAACCAGATAGGATGTATTATTTGCGTAGCTGGCGAATAACACGTAGCTGAGCGATTGCTTCTGCTAACTGTGCAGCTGCAGCATGCGTATCAAGCTCAGACGTCGTGCCTGAAGCCATTTGTGCTTGCGCTTCACGCTTAGCTTCTTCAGCAGCCTGCTCGTCAAGCTCTTCACCACGGATAGCAACGTCCGCAAGAACGGTTACTGTCTTAGGTTGAACTTCAAGCGTACCGCCAGCAACATAGATGATGTCTTCAGAACCATCTTGTTTAACTAAACGTACCATACCAGGTTTTAGGCCAGTCAATAGTGGCGCGTGACCAGGATGAATACCTAGCTCACCTTCACTACCTGTCACTTGAATAGTGGTTACATCACCAGAGAATACACTCTGCTCTGCACTTACTACGTCAAGATGTACTGTCATTGCCATAACACCCTCCTAAATTACATGTTTTTGGCTTTTTCGATCGCTTCGTCGATTGAGCCAACCATGTAGAAAGCTTGCTCTGGCATGTCATCGTATTCACCGTTTAAGATGCCTTTGAAGCCAGAGATAGTGTCTTTCAGTGAAACGTATTTACCAGGTGCACCTGTGAATACCTCAGCAACGAAGAACGGCTGAGATAGGAAACGCTGGATTTTACGTGCACGAGATACAACTTGCTTATCTTCGTCAGATAGCTCGTCCATACCTAGGATCGCGATGATGTCTTTCAGTTCTTTATAACGCTGAAGTACAGTCTGAACGCCACGTGCTGTGTCGTAGTGCTCGTTACCGATTACTTGAGGGTCAAGCTGACGTGAAGTTGAATCAAGAGGATCTACCGCTGGGTAGATACCAAGTGATGCGATGTCACGAGAAAGTACAACTGTTGCATCTAAGTGCGCGAACGTCGTAGCTGGTGATGGGTCAGTTAAGTCATCCGCAGGTACGTATACCGCTTGGATAGACGTGATTGAACCAGTCTTAGTAGACGCGATACGCTCCTGAAGTACACCCATTTCTTCAGCTAGTGTAGGCTGGTAACCTACCGCTGAAGGCATACGACCTAGAAGTGCTGATACCTCAGTACCCGCTAGTGTGTAACGGTAGATGTTATCTACGAAGAAAAGTACGTCACGACCTTCGTCACGGAACTTCTCAGCCATAGTTAGACCCGTTAGTGCAACACGTAGACGGTTACCCGGTGGCTCGTTCATCTGACCGTATACTAGAGATACTTTGTCTAGTACGTTTGAATCGTTCATCTCATGGTAGAAATCGTTACCCTCACGAGTACGCTCACCAACACCTGCGAATACTGAGTAACCGCTGTGCTCGATTGCGATGTTACGGATAAGTTCCATCATGTTTACGGTTTTACCAACACCGGCACCACCGAATAGACCAACTTTACCACCTTTAGCGAATGGACATACAAGGTCGATTACCTTGATACCAGTCTCTAAAAGTTCTACTGAACTTGATTGTTCTTCGTATGAAGGCGCAGCACGGTGAATTGACATACGCTCGTCTTCACCAATTGGACCTGCTTCATCGATTGGCTGACCAAGTACGTCCATGATACGACCTAGGGTCTTAGTACCAACTGGAACCTTGATTGGCTCGCCTGTGCCTTCTACTGAAGTACCACGACGTAAACCGTCAGTAGTACCAAGTGCGATACCACGTACCACACCGCCACCTAGCTGCTGTTGAACTTCTAAAGTCAAACCAGCTAAGTCGCCATCTGTAACTTTTAGTGCGTCATATACGGCTGGCACGTTGTCTTGTGGAAACTCGATGTCCACAACGGCGCCGATAATTTGGACGACCTTACCTAAACTCATGTCTATTCCTCTCGTTAAACTTTGCCGAAGCGTTATACAGCTGCCGAACCGCCTACAATCTCACTGATTTCTTGTGTGATTGCAGCCTGACGGGCTTTGTTATAAACAAGTTGCAGCTCATCCATTAGGTCGCCTGCGTTATCAGTTGCGGCTTTCATCGCAACCATACGGGCAGCCTGTTCAGAGGCAGCATTCTCAACTACACCTTGGTAAACCTGTGATTCAATGAAACGAACCAATAGCGTCTCTAGGATCGCTTCTGGGCCCGGCTCATATAGGTAATCCCAAGCGTGAGCTGATACTTCTTCTTCAGCTTTTGGCAAAGGTAATAACTGTTCGATCGTTGGCTCTTGCTTCATGGTATTTACGAATTTGTTGTATACCACGAATAAACGGTCAATTTTGCCTTCAGCGAATGCGTCTAGCATTACTTTTACAGGACCAATTACGTCCTGAATTGAAGGTGCATCTCCAAGACCCGCTTTCTTAGCGAGTAAATCACCGCCGAAACGTTGGAAGAAACCAGCAGCTTTGCTACCTAAAGTAGCGAATTCAGCTTCAACGCCTTTTTCTTTCCACGCCTGTACGTCTTGTGTGATTTTCTTAAACTCGTTTGAGTTTAAGCCACCACATAGACCACGGTCTGTAGAGATAACAATATAACCAACTCGCTTCACATCGCGTTCTTCTAAGAACGGGTGATGGAAGTCAAGATTTGCTTGAGCAACACGACCGATCACTTTGCGTAAGTTCTCAGCGTATGGACGGCTTGAAGCCACACGGTCTTGTGCTTTCTTCATTTTAGAAGCAGCAACCATTTCCATTGCGCTGGTGATCTTCTGAGTATTCTTGATACTCCCGATCTTGCTTTTAATCTCTTTTCCGCTGGCCATGACTCTCTCTCCGAATCAAGGTGAGCATTCTAAGAACACTCACCATCCATAACTAAATTACCAAGTTTGCGTTGCTTTGAACTTCTCTAGAAGTTCTTTAAGCTGCGCTTCAATCTCAGCGTTGTAGTTACCTGTTTCATTGATTTGAGCCATTAGCTCTGCGTAAGTGCTGTTTGCGAAACCGATTAGGCCTTCTTCGAAATCACCGATCTTGTTGATTTCGATGTCTTGTAGGAAACCTTTCTCAGCAGCAAATAGAGACAGAGACATTTCAGCAACAGACATTGGTGCGTATTGTTTCTGCTTCATTAGCTCTGTTACACGCTCACCGTGCTCAAGCTGTGCACGCGTTGCATCGTCAAGGTCAGAAGCGAACTGAGAGAACGCCGCTAGTTCACGGTACTGAGCTAGCGCTAGACGGATACCACCACCTAGTTTCTTAACGATTTTAGTTTGCGCTGCACCACCTACACGAGATACCGAGATACCAGCGTTAACAGCTGGACGGATACCTGCGTTGAATAAGTCAGTTTCTAAGAAGATCTGACCATCGGTGATTGAGATAACGTTAGTAGGTACGAATGCAGAAACGTCACCACCTTGAGTTTCAATGATTGGCAATGCCGTCAATGAACCTGTTTTACCTTTCACTTCACCGTTAGTGAACTTCTCAACGTAATCAGCGTTTACACGTGATGCACGCTCTAGAAGACGTGAGTGAAGGTAGAATACGTCACCTGGGTATGCTTCACGGCCTGGTGGACGCTTAAGTAGTAGTGAGATCTGACGGTAAGCAACAGCTTGCTTAGAAAGATCATCATATACGATAAGCGCGTCTTCACCGCGGTCACGGAAGTATTCACCCATAGTACAACCAGCAAATGGCGCTAGGAATTGTAGCGCTGCTGATTCAGAAGCAGATGCAACAACAACGATAGTGTTTTCAAGTGCACCGTGCTCTTCTAATTTACGTACTACGTTAGCAATAGTAGACGCTTTCTGACCAACCGCTACGTACACACACTTAACGCCTGTGTCTTTTTGGTTGATGATAGCATCGATTGCTAGAGCAGTTTTACCAGTCTGACGGTCACCGATTACTAGCTCACGCTGACCACGACCAACTGGGATCATCGCATCGATAGACTTATAACCAGTTTGTACTGGCTCGTCTACTGATTGACGCTCGATTACGCCTGGTGCGATTTTTTCAACTGGCTCGAAACCGTCGTTGTCTAGTGCACCTTTACCATCGATAGGCTGACCTAGTGTGTTAACAACACGACCAAGTAGACCACGACCAACAGGTACTTCTAAGATACGACCTGTAGATTGTACTTTTACGCCTTCTTTAAGGTCAGCGTAAGGACCCATTACTACTGCACCTACTGAGTCACGCTCAAGGTTTAGTGCGATAGCATAACGGTTGCCAGGAAGCTCGATCATCTCACCTTGCATACAGTCAGCTAGACCGTGGATGCGGATGATACCGTCAGTAACAGATACGATAGTACCTTCGTTACGTGCTTCACTAACAACTTCAAACTGTTCAATACGTTGTTTGATCAGTGCAGAAATTTCAGTGGAATTAAGTTGCATGCTCTTTTTCCCAATTACGATTGTAGCGATACCGCTAGGCGGTCCAACTTGCCTCGGACAGACCCGTCAATCACGGTGTCACCAGCTTTGATAACTAAACCGCCAACAACGGTTTCGTCGATGCTACAATTCAGCTTAACTTTGCGTGCGAAACGTTTTTCAAGTGCCGCGACCAGTTTGTCTTGCTGCTCAGCAGCAAGTTCAGTTGCAGAAACCACATCTACGTCGATTTCTTTATCAAACTCTGCTTTAAATTCAGCAAAGATTTCAGCAACTGCTGGGATGGCGGCTAAACGTTCATTTTCGGCCATCAGCTTGATAAGATTTTGACCTTGTTCGTTGAGCTGTTCAGCACAAACTTTGATGAAAACATCAGCTTGTTCTGCAGCTGTTGGAATGCTAGCTAGTAATGAACTTGCTTGCTCATCGCTGGCCACTTGACCAGCGAAGAACAGCATTTCATTCCATGCTTCAACATTGCCTTTTTCAACGGCAAGTTCAAAAGCTGCTTTAGCGTATGGGCGAGCGATAGTAGTCAATTCAGACATGCTCAGACCCCCTACTTAAAGCTCAGCGACAAGTTTTTCAACGATGTCACTGTGTGCAGCTTGGTTAATCTCACGCTCTAAAATGCGCTCAGCACCAACTACAGAAAGCGTAGCAACTTGCTTGCGTAGCTCTTCTGAAACTCGGCTGCGCTCTGATTCAATCTCAGAGTGACCTTGAGCGATGATTTTTTCACGTTCTTGCTGACCACGCGTTGTCTCTTCGTCAACGATAAGCGCAGCACGCTTCTTAGCTTGTTCAACGATATCAGCTGCTTGAGCTTTCGCTTCTTTAAGCTGCTCAGCAGCTTGTTTACGCGCAACTTCAAGTTCTTGTTCAGCTTTATCAGTGGCAGCTAAGCCATCTTCAATCTTTTTCTGGCGAGCTTCAATTGCACCATTTAACGGTGGCCATACGTATTTCATACAGAAAAGTACGAAAACCGTAAATGCAATTAATTCACCTATTAGAGTGGCGTTTAAGTTCACAACCGCTCCTCCTTAAAATAGTAAGCTGTTCAAAAAATAATATTAAAGTACGAACAACAATACCATTGCGATACCAACACCGATCATTGCTACAGCATCGATTAGACCAGCTAGGATGAACATTTTAACTTGTAGTGAAGGTGCAAGTTCAGGTTGACGAGCACATGCTTCTAGGAATTTACCACCCATGTTACCGAAGCCGATCGCAGTACCGATAGCACCAAAACCGATAAGTAGAGCAACAGCGATGAATTTTAAACCTTCTACTAGTTCCATTTTTTTCTCCAAAGTTTCTTAAAGTTAAAGTTAAAGTTAATAAAATCTATAAATAATTAGTGGTTATCTGAGCTAGCCATACTTAAGTAAACAACTGTCAGCATCATAAATACGAATGCTTGAAGTACGATTACTAAGATGTGGAACACTGCCCAAATGAAATGCAACGGAAGCTGCATAAGACCAACTGCGCCGATAAGGATGAAAATCAATTCACCAGCGTACAAGTTACCGAACAAACGCAGAGCTAGCGAGAATGGCTTAGCAACCAGCGCAATTGTTTCAAGTAATAAGTTACAAGGGATCAAGAAAATCATGGCAATTTTGTTGTTAGAGCTGAACGGGTGAAGCGTTAATTCAGCAATGAAACCGCCAATGCCTTTCATCTTAATTGAGTAACCGATCATCAATAAGAACACACCAATAGCTAGAGCAGCTGTTAGGTTGATGTCAGTTGTTGGTACAATTTTCATGTACACATCGTGTGAATCCATACCAAATGCCGTTTCACCAACGAAACCAGCAAATGCAGGTAAGAAGTCAACAGGAATAAGGTCCATCAGGTTCATTAAGAACACCCAAACAAAGATTGTTAGGGCTAATGGCGCAATTAGAGCACTTTTACCGTGATAAGTGTCGCGTACGTTGTCGCCAACGAACTCAACGATCATCTCGATGAAGCACTGAAACTTGCCAGGTACACCTGTGGTTGATTTTTTAGCGGCGCTACGGAAGATCCATAAGAAAATAAGACCTAAACCGATAGACCATGCGAGGGTATCCACGTGCCATGTCCAGAATCCACTGTCCGCACATGCTTTATTGAAGGCTAAACCGGCATCGGTTGAACACATCTTAGCATTGGTCAAGTGGTGCTGAATATGGCTCGATAGAGTCACTTCTTCTGCAGCCATGTTTTATCCCAAAAGTTAATGATTAAAAAAAATCGGTGAAAACCACTGTGCAAACATCACTAATATATAACAACAAAAAAATGGCAAAGCCATGACAGCAAAGTGCTTAAATATTAGTGCAAACAAGCAAATGGTAATCAAAAATTTTAATCCGTTGCCTCGTTTTATCGAGTCAAACACTTGTTCTGCTTTACTAGCGCCCATATATCTGAATGCATATAAAGCAAATACAAAATTAGGAAGTACCATAACTAGACCGCCAGCTAATGCTGAAGCGCCTGCTTGTACTCCCCAACCAACTAAAACTATTACTGCAGCGATTGTTGCTACGATACCCTGAAGTAAAACACCTTTTAATGCGGCACGCCTATATGGGCCTGCTAACGAATTTGTCACTTTTAATTTACCTTAATGACGCAAAAATTTATCAGGGTATGAAAACTGGCGAAATTATACTTATTTTTGGTGATTTTGCAACTTGCAGCGACGAAATGTGACACATTTTCAGCGCCACTTTCGTCTAATAATTATGCGTTAGGAAGGTTGTTGTAGATCTGGCTGAATTTGGCTAAGAATGCCATCTAATTCATCGAGATTTGCATAGGAGATGACCAGTTTTCCTTTGCCTTTTTGGTTGTAATTAATCTCAACTTTCGCCCCTAAATTTTCAGCCAGCTGTTGTTCTAACAATTTAACATCAGGGTCTTTCTCTTTTGTTTGTTTTTTATCCGCAGGTTCGAGGATTGAACGCACTAACTTTTCAGTTTCACGAACCGTCAACGCTTTTGCAACGGCTGTTCGAGCCGCTTCTGATTGCACTTCACCTGTGAGTGCAAGTAAACAACGGGCATGACCCATTTCGATGTCACCATGCTCTAACAATTTTTTTACATCATCATTGAGATTATTTAAACGCAATAAATTGGTGACCGTAGTACGAGATTTGCCAACCGCTTCTGCAACTTGCTGATGGGTTAATTCAAATTCGTTCAATAAGCGCTCAAGTGCAACCGCTTCTTCCATGGCATTTAGATCTTCACGCTGAATGTTCTCAATCAGTGCAATGGCAACCGCAGCTTCATCGGCAACATCTTTAACCAAACATGGAATAACATCGAGTTGTGCCAACTGTGCAGCACGCCAACGACGTTCACCAGCAATGATTTCGAACTTTTCATGGGCAATTTCGCGCACGACAACCGGTTGCAGTACGCCCTGCGCACGAATTGAACTGGCAAGTTCTTCTAACGCTTCTTCTGACATGTCTTTACGTGGTTGATATTTGCCACGCTGAAGCCACTCGATTGGTAAACGACGAAGTTCGTTATCGGATTGGGCTGTGCTGGTTGTCGATGCAACTTCTTGCTCAGGTGCAGTGGCCGGTAATTCAGGTTCTGGTGCTGCTACTTCAACAGGCACAGCCGGAGCTGGTTTTGCTGAACTCAATAAGGCATCCAAGCCTCGACCTAAACCACGTTTTTTTACTGACATTTATTATTATCCTCTCACGCAACAGCAGCCGTTTGCTGCTCTTTACGCCTTAACATTTCACCGGCTAATGCTAAATATGCTTTTGCACCGCTTGATGCTCTATCGTAATACATGGCTGGCGCACCGAAACTTGGCGCTTCGGCTAAACGGACATTTCTTGGGATCACAGTACGGTATACTTTCTCGCCAAAGTGCTGTTTTAATTGTTCAGACACATCATTGGCAAGTCGATTACGCGGATCGTACATAGTGCGCAGAATGCCTTCAATCTGTAAGTTAGGGTTTACCAACTTAGCAAGCTGAGTGATGGTATCCATCAAGGCAGTTAGACCTTCTAATGCGTAATATTCACATTGCATAGGCACTAAAACAGAATCCGCTGCCGCCATGGCATTGACTGTCAGCATATTCAATGAAGGCGGACAATCAATAAAAATAAATTCATACTGATCTTGAACTGCCTCTAAGGCATTTCTTAATCGTACTTCTCGAGCGAATAATTCCATTAATTTAACTTCTGCTGCGGTAACATCACCGTTTGCAGCAATTAAATGATATTCGCCAGACGTTTCTTTACAAACCACGTCATTGATTGGTGTTTCTTCGATTAACAAATCGTAGATGGTGGCAACCTCGCCATACTTATCAACACCACTACCCATAGTGGCGTTACCTTGTGGGTCTAAATCGATAAGTAATACTTTGCGTTTGGTTGCGGCCATTGATGCGGCAAGGTTTACGGCGGTGGTTGTTTTACCCACGCCCCCTTTTTGGTTTGCGATTGCAATAACTTTTGCCACTTTACCCTCAACTTAGTCTTTTGACAGAATAATTAAATGTCGCTCAGCATCTAATTTAGGCACATCTAAACTAATATCTTGTTCGAACTTGGTACCCGTTGGCAGGTTTTCAAGTTCTTCATCAGGAAATTGCCCTTTCAAAGCAATAAATCGACCTGAGTCATCAATTAAATGCGAACACCACTGCACCATATCTTGTAATGATGCAAATGCACGGCTTAGTACCCCGTCTAATTTAACACTTGGTTGATATTCTTCAACTCGAGACTGTACTGGCGTGACATTATCTAACCCTAATGCATGTTTCACCTGCATTAAGAAGCGCACACGTTTGCCTAAGCTATCCAGTAATACAAATTGGGTATCAGGTAAAGCAATAGCAAGTACAATGCCCGGTAAGCCAGGGCCTGTACCTACATCAATATAATGCTTGCCTGTTAAGTGAGGCGCTACCACTAAACTATCCATGATATGTTTCACCATCATTTCTTTAGGATCACGCACAGAAGTTAAGTTGTAGGCTTTATTCCATTTATCAAGCAATTCGACATAAGCAACCAATTGTTGCTGTTGTTTGTCGCTTAGCACAATATCCGTTTGTGCTAATAAAGAAGTCAGTAATGGTTGTAACACAGTCTACCCTTGCGGCTTATGCTGACTTACGAAGTAAGCCCTGCTTTTTCAAATAGACTAATAATAGCGAAATCGCTGCTGGGGTGATACCAGAAATACGAGATGCTTGACCAATAGTTTGCGGTCTGGCATCAGAAAGCTTGGCAACCACTTCATTCGATAAGCCACTTACTTGGCTATAGTCGTAATCAGCAGGAATTTGCGTTTCTTCATGACGCATCAATTTTTCGATTTCATCTTGTTGACGTGCAATATAACCTGCGTATTTGGTTTGGATCTCAACTTGCTCTAATGCTTGCCAGTTGTCTGATTCAGATCCAAGCCCTTCGATGTTATATAGATCAGCTTGTGCGACTTCAGGACGGCGGATCAGATCTTCTAAACTTGCTTCGCGCGTTAATGGCTTTTTAAGCAGCGCATTAACTTGGTCAAGTGCCGGGTGATCTTTGTGGATCCAAGTACTGCGAACGCGCTGTGTTTCTTGTTCCATCACTTCGAGTTTTTCATTGAAAGCCGCCCAGCGCTCATCATCGACTAAGCCAAGTTCACGACCTTTCTCTGTTAGGCGAAGATCAGCATTGTCTTCACGAAGAAGAAGACGGTATTCAGCGCGGCTAGTGAACATACGGTACGGTTCTTTAGTACCCAATGTTGCAAGGTCGTCAATCAGTACACCTGTATAAGCTTGGTCTCGACGTGGTGTCCAAGCATCTTTGCCCTGTACTTGTAATGCCGCATTCATACCTGCGATCAAACCTTGTGCACCCGCTTCTTCATAACCAGTCGTGCCATTGATCTGACCGGCGAAGAATAGGCCATTAATAAATTTGGTTTCTAAAGATTGTTTTAAATCACGTGGATCAAAGAAGTCATATTCAATTGCATAGCCAGGGCGACAGATGTGCGCGTTTTCAAACCCTTTAATTGAACGAACAATATCGAGCTGAATATCAAACGGTAGACTTGTCGAAATACCATTCGGATAAAGTTCATAAGAAGTCAGGCCTTCAGGCTCAACAAAAATTTGGTGCTTTTCTTTATCTGCAAAACGAACCACTTTATCTTCAATAGATGGGCAATAACGTGGACCTATACCTTCGATCACACCTGCGTACATTGGTGAGCGATGTAAATTATCACGGATCACATCATGGGTTTTTTCATTGGTATAAGTAATGTAACAAGGGATCTGTTGTGGGTGATCGCTTTGCTTACCCATGAAAGAGAATACCGGTGTTGGTGTATCACCCGGTTGTTCTTGCATCACGGAGAAATCAACTGTACGGGCATCAATACGTGGTGGCGTACCCGTCTTAAGTCTATCAACTCTGAATGGCAATTCTCTTAAGCGTTTTGCTAATGCGATAGAAGGTGGATCGCCCGCTCTACCGCCAGAGAAGTTTTCTAAACCAATGTGAATTTGACCACCTAAGAATGTACCAACAGTTAATACAACACTTTGCGCACTAAAACGTAGACCCATTTGAGTCACTACGCCTTTAACTTGATCTTGTTCAACAATGAGATCATCACAAGACTGTTGGAAGATCTTCAGGTTTTCTTGGTTTTGCAAAATGTCTTGGATCGCGGCTTTATAAAGTGCGCGATCAGCTTGTGCGCGCGTTGCTCTAACTGCAGGACCTTTAGACGAGTTTAAAGTCCTAAATTGGATCCCGCCTTTGTCGATCGCTTTGGCCATTGCACCACCAAGTGCATCAATCTCTTTTACCAGATGTCCTTTTCCGATCCCGCCAATTGCTGGGTTACATGACATTTGGCCTAAAGTATCCATATTATGGGTTAACAATAGGGTATTCATGCCCATGCGTGCAGCCGCTAATGCAGCTTCAGTACCTGCATGACCGCCACCAACAACTATTACATCAAAATGTTCATGATAAATCATCTACGGGATCCTACTTAAAACAACCGGTGAATTTTGAAAGGATGCGTATTCTACCTAGAAAAACTCAGAAGTGAAACGCTTAAATATTAAACAACCTAGAAAATACGAAAATGTGATCACTAAATATATATAAGGATCTTTTTAAAGATCTTTTATTAGATCTTACTATTAGTGATCGTGAGATCTGTGTGTAACTCTAACTACATCTTTAAAAGCATAAACTTAGATCAGATCAATAGGTGTGAATTAGATCGGATCTTACTCGGTATAAGCGTTGATCAAATCGGTGTTTTATTCACAACCTGAGATCGGGAAATATTTATCCAAGGGATAAGTATACGTAGATCAGCAGTTAGATCAAAGGTTATCCACAATCCGATCTAATATATGGGGATTTTGTGAATAACTTCTGTGTAAAAGATCTTTCTAATTATCTGCCAATTTCTCGATCAAGTTTGGCAACCAAGCTAAAGCGGTATCTTCTGGCAAGGCTTCATCAAGCACATTGATCTCTAATGGTGCTAATAAAGACTGTGATCCTTTACTTTTTAACAGTGCATCACAGTTTTTTGCTGCATAGTTATAGGTGTCGTAACTACTGTCGCCAATTCCGACAACTGCATGTTTGAGCTGTGATAAAGAAGATTGCGCTGTTATTTGCTCAATAAATGACAGTAAATTGTCTGGATAATCTCCAGCACCATAAGTAGAGGTTACCACCAGCCAGTTTGCCTGTTGGCAATCATCAAAGCTTGGTTGTTCATGTAACACGGTTTCGAAACCTTGATCTTCAAGGGCTTCTTGAAGTTGCTCAGCGACATACTCCGCTGATCCCATCTGGCTACCTACAATGATGTCGACTTGCGGCATTTTACTCATCCTATCTATTTTGAGCGGCTATCATAATGTGCCTGTGGAAGAAGTAAAGAGGGGATTTAAACTTGGGATAACTTTAAATGCCTATGAAATCAGCATTTACCACTCAATGTGTTGATTTATAATAAATTAATAATTTATTCCTCGCTGTTTTTTAGTTGTTAATTTGTGGATAAACTGAGTGAAAGTTGCGTCTAGTTTATTTTCTTCGGTGAGTTGACGGGCTTAAAAAAATCCTCTTTTAGGTTTTTGTGGTGATATTTTAGCAATGTGGATAGGCTGCTTGTGTATAACTCGATCTTGTTTATTTTGCTTCACTTACTTTTGGATCTAAAAAATAAGTTTATATAATTAAATGTTCTATAAATTCTGAAAATAGATCCGAATAAGGTGATCAAAGGTCTATTTATTGGTCTGATCAAACTGCACTTTGCTGGTTGATCGGCTCTGAGGTTTGTTTTTTCTCGAAAGAGATCGCTTTTTGGTGACGTTATTCGCCTGATTTAATCCAAGTAAGCCTTAAAAGTTGGGGGCTGCAGCATAACGGTGAGAAGAATTTAAGGTTTTTAACTTAATTTGATTAAATAATGGGTTGGCTTTTAGGAAAATGAGCGCCACAAAAGGGGATATGCGGCGCTTTTGAGTGTATATGCCGTTACTTACCGATACAAAATGAGCTGAAGATCTTACCAAGTAGATCATCTGAGCTAAATTCACCGGTGATCTCATTTAAATGTTGCTGAGTGAGGCGCAATTCTTCAGCCAAGATCTCGCCAGCTACATGCATTTCTAGCTGCGTTTGTCCGATATCTAAATGCTCGGCGGCACGCTCTAAGGCGTCTAAATGACGACGTCTTGCCATAAATCCGCCTTCAGTGGCACCGGTAAAACCAATACATTCTTTGAGATGTTCACGGAGTAAATCGACACCTTCGGTGCTTTTAGCACTTAAGCGAAGTAGGGGATACTGACCCGCTTTATCGAGATTTACCGCTTCATTTGAGAGATCAATTTTGTTGCGTACCACAGTCACTTTCATGCCATCAGGCAACTGTTGCATAAACTCAGGCCAGATCTGCATAGGGTCGGTCTCTGTGGTATCTGTGCCATCAACCATAAATAGCACATGATCGGCTTGGCGAATTTCATCCCATGCGCGCTCAATACCGATTTGCTCAACTTTATCAGGACTTTCACGAAGACCTGCCGTATCGATAATATGTAGCGGCATACCATCAATGTGAATGTGCTCTCTCAGTACATCTCTCGTGGTGCCTGCGATGTCAGTCACGATAGCCGCTTCTCTTCCTGCTAGGGCATTAAGCAGCGATGATTTACCTGCATTAGGACGTCCAGCAATCACCACGCGCATACCTTCACGCATAATGCTGCCTTGCTTCGCTTGTTGGCGCACTTCATCAAGCTGCGTGATGATGGCTGCTAAGTCGCCTGCTACTTTACCATCCGATAAAAAATCAATTTCTTCATCTGGGAAGTCGATAGCAGCTTCAACATACATACGTAGGTGAATGACTTTTTCCACCAGCGTGTGAATGTGTTTTGAGAAATCACCTTGCAGCGAGTGTAAGGCACTTTTTGCTGCTTGCTCGCTGGTTGCATTGATCAAGTCAGCAATGGCTTCAGCTTGGGTTAAATCCATTTTATCGTTTAAGAAAGCACGTTCTGAGAATTCACCGGGTTGCGCTAAACGTACGCCTTCAATCTGACAGATTTCTTTTAACAGCATGTCTATTACAACGGGTCCACCGTGGCCTTGAAGCTCTAATACGTCTTCGCCAGTGAAAGAGTGTGGGTTATTGAAGAATAGGGCAATACCTTGGTCAAGCTGCGTACCCGCAAGGCTATTGAAAGAGAGGTATTCAGCATATCTCGGCTTTGGGCATTTGCCTAAAATCTTTTCGGCTACGTGAGTAGATAAGCTACCCGAAACTCGGATGATGCCTACACCACCACGACCGGGCGCGGTTGCTTGAGCGACTATGGTGTCTTGATTAATCATGGATTCTTTTGCTGAGCAATTACAATACTGCAATTGTACTCTAAAGCATCAGTGTCAGCCAGATTGGGCAGAGTTGAGAAATGTAAGTTATCAAGGCTGAAACAAAAACGCCTGCAATAAGCAGGCGTTTTGAAGTGTTTAAAGTCGGCGATTAGTCGCGAACTTTGATCCCTTGTTTTTCCATCCCACGGTAGATGTAAAGCATCTGTGCAATAGTGATCAAGTTAGATACTAACCAGTACAGTACTAGACCTGATGGGAATGGGAATAAGATGAAGAAGAACGTAAATACGATAGGCATGTACGTCATCATCTTTTGCTGCATAGGATCAGTTACAGTCATAGGCTGCAGTTTCTGCGTTAAGAACATACTTGCACCAAATAGGATTGGTAATACGTAGTATGGGTCTTTTGCTGATAGGTCTGTTAGCCAGAACATGAATTCAGCATGACGTAATTCAGGTGATTCTAGGAATACATAGAATAGCGCTAAGAAAATAGGCATTTGCAGTAATAACGGCAAGCAACCACCCATAGGGTTTACTTTCTCTTTGCGGTAAAGCTCCATTGTAGCTTGACCCATCTTTTGACGGTCATCACCATAGCGCTCTTTTAATTGCATCATCTTAGGTTGAAGCGCACGCATCTTAGCCATAGACGTGTACTGCGCTTTAGTCAGTGGGTAAAGCGCCATCTTAACTAAAATAGTGATAGCGATGATTGCCACACCCCAGTTACCGATGAAGCTATAAAGTAGTTTTAGAAGTACAAGTAGTGGCTGAGAAATAAACCATAACCAACCGAAGTCTACTGCTAAATCTAGGTCTTCATGGATAGCTTCAAGTGCATCACCATCTTTTGGACCCATATAGAAAGTTGA
Source organism: Pseudoalteromonas sp. AWM4_233 (assembly GCF_056158285.1). NCBI lineage: Bacteria > Pseudomonadati > Pseudomonadota > Gammaproteobacteria > Alteromonadales > Pseudoalteromonadaceae > Pseudoalteromonas > Pseudoalteromonas sp. AWM4_233. The sequence goes on from NZ_JBSWSZ010000001.1 coordinate 3,808,766, forward strand.
GTTAATGTTGGTCGTGCTGTTTGCCTGTACATTTACCGCTTCGCCTTTAATACCAATGATACCTTGGTTATTACGCAGTAATGTATAAACCGTGTTGTTTACGGTTTGGTCTGGTACCCAAGCACTTAAGAAATAGTGCTGAATGAAAGCAATATAACCACCTTGCGTGTTTTTGCTTAAGTTCGCTTCAGCCATATCTTCGAAGCTATACTTTTCGTACGGCTCTTCAGAAGTACCATACGTTGCGCCTAAGTAAGTTTGCTCAACCATGCTGCCTTTTGCTTGCACAGTGCGTTTAACTTGTGTGTAAAGCTGAACTTGGATTGGGTCAGCAGTGGTGTTGTTGACTGTGTATTCTAGTGCAACATCATACTTACCCGCTTTAAATACATAAGTTTTTGTGTACTGAACACCTTTGTTATCAACAAAAGTCAGTGGTACACGTAACTCATCGCCTGATAGTTCATACGCTTTTTTTGGCGCGGTATAAACAGGACGACCTTCAGGATTTGCATCCGGACCATGTAAACCAATTAAACCACTTTGTGAAATATATTGGCGGCCTTCAAATTCACCTAACAGTAAAAATGGTGTATCGCTGCCATGTGTTTCTGCGTGTTGTAATAACTTCGCTTCAACAACATCACCGCCTTTGGTGTCAATTTTTACATCTAGTACGTCAGTTTTAACTGTGATAACTGAACGAACTGCTTTAGTAACTGCGGCTGGTACATCGTTTTGAGTTGATGCTGGCACATCATCATCTTGCGCGATTGATGAAGAAGGTGCAGTGACTTGTTGTGTAGTGGCACTGGTATCGGCATTCGCTTGAAGTTTTTCATTATTCCACTCTTGGAACAATAAAAACGACACAAGCAATAAACCGATAAATAAAAACGTGCGTTGTGATTCCATAACAGCTCTTATTTCTCGTGTTGGTGTTTAACTTTGTTGGACTTCTCAGGTACGGGGTCATCCCCACCTGCGCTTAAAGGGTGACATTTTAATATGCGTTTGAGCGCTAACCAACTCCCTTTTATCGATCCATGACAATTAATTGCCTGAATTGCATAACTGGAGCAAGTTGGGTTAAAGCGACAGTGAGGACCAAGTAACGGACTAATAAAATTTTGATAGCCTTTAATCAGCACAATTAAAGCAAGTTTCGGCAGGCTTAATAGCAATGCAAGGGTCAACTTTTTTTTAGCTTGTGCCATGGTCACGCATTGAATGTTTAAAAGGTGAGCTAAAGATACCTTAAATAGGGGGGTAAAGCTATTCAGCAGAAGTTTAATACACTACTTTTGCTGAGTTTTAGCTGGTTTCTTACCTTTATAAGGGCGTTTTTTGTAAGGTTTAGGTTTTGGTGCACCAGGCTTACAACGTTCATTTATTTTTAACCAAAGTTTATTAAGCTGTTCAGTTAGATCTTCATTTGATTGTTCATCAACACCTGATTTAACCATCAAGACAATATCGATGTTATCAAGTTTATGTTGATTTAAACGAAAGCTCTCACGGGCAAGGCGTTTAATGCGGTTTCTTTGAACAGCCAGCTTACAACGTTTTTTAGCAACAGTGAGGCCTAGTCTTGGTTGACCAGCTTCATTTGGTTTAGCTAATAAAGTAAAGAAGGGTGTTGCTGCACGAGCAGGTTCATTGAATATGCGGGAGTAGTGCGAGGGAGTTAACAGACGTAACTCCCTGCCAAAGCTAAAGCTTTCCACTAATGATTAAGCAGAAAGTACTTTACGGCCTTTAGCACGACGACGTGCTAAAACTTTACGGCCGTTAGCAGTAGCCATACGTGCACGGAAACCGTGAGTACGCTTACGCTTTAATACGCTAGGTTGAAAAGTTCTTTTCATAACAATTCCATCCGATCGGTTAAGGTTAAAACATCCTATGCAGGTCGCGATCCTGGCACAGGTGCCATTGCGAGCGCGAGATATTAATGCCGAGGACGACGAAAGTCAATGATAATCTCATCTACAGGGCAAAATAGTTGTAAAAATAATCAACTTGATTCGCCTTATATAAAAGCGGCTGCATTATACCCGTGATCGAGATAAAAAGGATAGCAGATCTTAAAGGATCTGATCTTATTTGGGTTTTCCACAGGTCTTGGGGTCAATCTGAATAAAAGCTTGGGAAAACTTAATTTGATCACAATTATCGCGTGTGATCTTGGTTGTTTTTTGTTATGATCTGTTGTTCGGATCTAAAATAAAAAGCTATATAAAACAGTTGTTTAATTATTTTTATCAACAAGATCCTAGTTTTTGCAAAAGTCAATATTGAAGTTGTGGATAAGATCAATTCATAATACCCGGCTTCCACTTATATTTTGTGATAATAATTAATCAATTCTTGTACTCTTTACGATGTACGGGAATATTAACCCATTGGAGTTGTTCAGCGTGTATCTGTCTGTTTGGCAAAGTTGTTTATATGTGTTGCAGGATGAATTGCCATCTCAGCAATTTAGTATGTGGGTTAGGCCACTGCAAGCAGAGAGTACCGATGATACTTTGACCATTTATGCACCTAATCGCTTTGTTTTAGATTGGGTTAGAGAAAAGTACCTCAATCGTATCAATGAGTTATTAGTTGAAATTTGTGGTGATGAAGCGCCTGAGTTGCGTTTTGACGTTGGCACTCCTACGGCCGCTCAAGTAAATACTGCTGCAGAGCAGACTAATAATGTCTCACCTCAAGCGACTAGCAGCGAACAAGCTCAAGTAACACCTCAGCCTGTTACTGAACAAAAAGTAGAGCCCGCACCTAAATCTGGTTACAAATCTAATATTAAAGAAAACTATACGTTTGATAACTTCGTTGAAGGTAAATCAAACCAGTTAGCTAAAGCGGCTGCAACGCAAGTTGCCGATAACCCGGGTAATGCGTTTAACCCTGTCTTTATATATGGTGGTACAGGTTTAGGTAAAACTCACCTTTTACACGCGGTGGGTAATGGCATCATGGAAAAGAAAAAAGATGCCAAAATTGTCTATATGCACTCTGAACGTTTTGTTCAAGACATGGTTAAAGCGCTACAAAATAATGCCATTGAAGAGTTTAAGCGTTATTACCGCAGTGTTGACGCTTTGATGATCGATGATATTCAATTCTTCGCAAATAAAGAGCGTTCGCAAGAAGAGTTTTTCCATACCTTTAATGCTTTATTAGAAGGTAATCAACAAATTATTTTAACCTCTGACCGTTACCCGAAAGAAATTGAAGGGGTAGAAGACAGATTAAAATCTCGTTTTGGTTGGGGGTTAACCATTGCCATTGAGCCTCCTGAGCTTGAAACGCGTGTGGCAATACTGATGAAGAAAGCACAGCAAAGTAATATTAATTTACCGCATGAAGTGGCTTTCTTTATCGCGAAAAAATTGCGTTCAAATGTACGTGAATTAGAAGGGGCGCTTAACCGTGTGATTGCAAATGCAAACTTCACAGGTCGTCCAATTTCTATCGATTTCGTAAAAGAAGCACTGCGTGACTTATTAGCATTGCAAGATAAACTGGTTACGATCGATAACATTCAACGTACTGTTGCCGAGTACTATCGTATTCGCGTTTCTGATCTATTATCTAAACGTCGTAGTCGTTCGGTTGCAAGACCAAGACAAGTGGCGATGGCGTTATCTAAAGAATTAACAAACCACAGTTTACCTGAAATTGGAGATGCATTTGGTGGCCGAGATCACACCACCGTGTTACATGCTTGCCGTAAGGTAAAATCACTTCGTGATGAAAGTCATGAGGTAAAAGAAGATTATCAAAATTTAATTAGAACATTGTCGTCTTAATTTTCGGGCTTAATTTATTATGCAAATTACAATTTCAAGAGAGCAATTTTTAAAGCCGTTAATGCAGGTTTCTGGTGCCATTGAGCGCAAACACACGCTACCTATTCTTTCTAATGTATTGTTAGAAATCAAAGACGGTATGTTGGCGATGACGGGGACTGATTTAGAGATTGAACTGGTTGCAAGTTCGCACCTTGAAAATCCAGCAGAAGACGCCAAACTGACTTTGCCGGCTAAGAAACTACTCGATATTTGTAAAAGCTTACCTGATGGTTCTGAACTCACTTTTTCGATGCAAGAACATCAAGTACTTCTAACCAGTGGAAAAAGTCGCTTTTCATTAACGACGTTAGCTGCTGAAGACTTTCCAAACCTCGAACAGTGGGATGGTGAAGTTGAATTTAAGACGACCCGTTTAGAGTTAAGACGTCTACTAGAAAGCACGCATTTCTCAATGGCGAACCAAGATGTGCGTTATTATTTAAATGGTATGTCATTTGAAGTGGATAACAGTGAAATTAAAACAGTTGCCACTGATGGTCACCGTTTAGCAATTGCGGCTCAGCCATTATCTGAATCTTTAAATACGCAGCGTCAGTTAATTATTCCAAGAAAGGGTGTGCAAGAAATTATGCGCCTTCTACCTGCTGACGATGAACTAATCACAATTCAGTTTGGTGCGAACCATGTGCGCCTAATTGATGGTGAATTTACTTTCACCAGTAAATTAGTTGATGGTCGTTTTCCTGATTATCGTCGTGTTCTACCACGAGGTGGCGATAAATTAGTAACTGCAAATCGCGAGTGGTTACGTAGTGCATTCCAACGTGTTTCTATTTTATCGAATGAGAAGTTCCGTGGTGTTCGCCTTAATTTATCAAGTGGCTTATTGAAGATCACAGCAAACAACCCTGAACAAGAACAAGCAGAAGAAGTGGTTGAAGTGGGTTATCAAGGCGATGACTTAGAAATTGGCTTTAACGTTTCTTATGTTTTAGACGTACTTAATACTCTAAAAACTGAAGATGTTCAGTTCACTTTATCTGACTCAAACTCAAGTGCATTAATTGAGGGCGTAAGCCAAGATGATGCAATGTATGTTGTGATGCCAATGCGTCTATAGTTTATGAGCTTGAATCATATTAGCCTCAATCACTTTCGAAATATTGAGGCTTTATCTTTTCAGCCAAGCGCAGACATTAATATCATCTATGGTGCGAATGGCAGTGGAAAAACCAGTCTTCTCGAAGCCATCTATTTTCTTTCTCACGGTAAATCTTTTCGTACTAACAAGCAGAAACTCCTTATTCACTACGAACAAGACGCTTGTATTGTTCATGCTAAAAAACAACACCTTAACTTGTCTATACCTGTAGGTATTAGTAAAAATAAGCAGGGTGAAACACAGCTTAAAATACAAGGTCAAGCGAGTAGAAAAATCTCGGAGTTGGCGCAACTTTTACCAGTGCAAGTTATTACACCTGAAAGCTACGAGTTGTTTTTTGGTGGCCCTAAAGAGCGTAGAAAGTTTTTAGATTTAGGTGTGTTCCACGTGGAACAATCTTTTTTTAATGCCTGGCGTCAGTTCAATAAAATTCTGAAGCAACGCAATGCACTCCTTAAATCCCGTCCACATAATTACGCCGAGCAAATCAAATTCTGGGACGTTGAATTCGTTAAGGTGGCTGATCAAATAAATATCTCAAGAAAAGCCTATATAGAGAGGTTTAATGCGTATTTTTTTGATAAAATAGTGGGTCAAATACCTATATTTTCTGGCCTAGAATTACGTTATGATGCTGGTTGGAAAGAAGACTTAGCTAGCACGCTAAAAGCGAACTTTGAGCGTGACGTTAAGCTTGGCTATACAAGTAAAGGACCGCATAAAGCTGATTTTAGCTTTTATATAAATGGTCATAGTATAGAAAATATTTTTTCTCGGGGTCAGTTAAAGCTGTTGTTGTATGCGTTAAAGATTACGCAAAACAGCTTAATTGAGACCGAAACTAAAAAGCAGTCAATTTTGCTTATCGATGACTTGCCCTCAGAGCTAGGGGAAGAAACGATGAAAAGCGTGGCTGAATTATTAAAATTATGTCAGTCACAGCTATTTATTACGGCTATTACTGCTGAAAGTATTTCTGCTGTTGTGGAACCACTACAAAGAGAAAAGAAAATGTTCCACGTGAAACATGGCAGTTTAACAACATAAAATTGGAAGAAACCCATGTCTGAAAATTACGATTCGTCCAGTATTAAAGTACTGAAAGGATTGGATGCGGTAAGAAAGCGTCCGGGAATGTATATAGGGGATACAGATGATGGCACTGGTCTTCATCATATGGTATTCGAAGTAGTAGATAACTCTATCGATGAAGCATTAGCTGGCTATTGTGATGATATCTTCGTAACTATTCATACTGACGGCTCTGTATCAGTTCGAGATAATGGACGTGGTATTCCTACCTCTATTCACCCTGAAGAAGGTGTATCTGCTGCCGAAGTTATCATGACGGTTCTTCATGCCGGTGGTAAATTCGACGATAACTCATATAAAGTATCAGGTGGTCTTCACGGTGTAGGTGTTTCAGTAGTAAACGCGCTATCTGAAAAGTTACAACTTACAATCCGCCGTGAAGGAAAACTTCACCAGCAAAAATATACGATGGGTGTACCAGATGCACCGTTAGCGGAGATTGGCGAATCTGAAACTACGGGTACTGAGTTACGCTTCTGGCCAAGTGCTGAAACTTTTTCTGATACAAATTTCCACTACGATATTCTTGCAAAACGTCTTCGTGAACTTTCATTCCTTAACTCTGGTGTAAGTATTATCCTGACTGATGAGCGTGAAGAGAATAAGCAAGACCACTTCAAATATGAAGGTGGTATTCAAGCTTTCGTTGAATATCTAAACCGTAAGAAAACACCTGTACATCAGAATGTATTCAATTTCACTTCTGAGCGTGAAGATGGCATTAGTGTTGAAGTATCAATGCAGTGGAATGATGGTTTCCAAGAAAACATCTACTGTTTCACGAACAATATTCCTCAGCGTGACGGTGGTACTCACTTAGCGGGTTTCCGAGCAGCACTGACTCGTACGCTGAACAACTATATGGAAAAGGAAGGCTTTAACAAGAAAGCGAAAACAGCAAGTAACGCGACAGGTGATGATGCGCGTGAAGGTTTAACCGCTGTTGTAAGTGTTAAAGTTCCAGATCCAAAATTCTCTTCGCAGACCAAAGATAAACTTGTATCAAGTGAAGTTAAGTCAGCTGTTGAGCAAGCAATGGCTGAAAAACTTAACGAGTATCTACTAGAAAATCCAAATGATGCGAAGACGGTAGTAAATAAGATTATTGATGCTGCTCGTGCGCGTGAAGCGGCACGTAAAGCACGTGAAATGACTCGCCGTAAAGGTGCAATGGATTTAGCGGGCTTACCTGGTAAGCTGGCTGATTGCCAAGAAAAAGACCCAGCACTTTCTGAACTATATATAGTGGAGGGTGACTCGGCGGGTGGTTCTGCGAAGCAAGGTCGTAACCGTAAGAACCAAGCAATCCTGCCGCTGAAAGGTAAAATTCTGAACGTTGAGAAAGCACGCTTTGATAAGATGCTATCTTCTCAAGAAGTTGCAACGCTTATTACTGCACTTGGTTGCGGTATTGGCCGTGACGAATACAACCCAGAAAAGCTGCGTTATCACCGCATCATCATCATGACCGATGCTGACGTCGATGGTTCGCACATTCGTACGTTATTATTGACCTTCTTCTACCGTCAGATGCCAGAAATCATTGAACGTGGTTATGTGTATATTGCTCAGCCGCCACTTTATAAAGTGAAGAAAGGTAAGCAAGAGCAGTACATTAAAGATGAAAATGCGCTTACTGGTTACTTATTAGAGTTAGCATTAAATGGTGCTGCGCTGTATCCAGCTGAAGGTGCTGCTGCAATTGAAGGCAATGCGCTAGCAAATATCGTTTATGATTATCAGAAAACGGTAGAAGTGTTAGAGCGATTAAATCGTAAATACCCAGCATCAGTAACGAATCGTCTAATCTATCAACCTGAGATCACAGAAGCTGATTTATCTGATAAAGACAAAGTAACTAGCTGGACTGAATGTTTAGTGGCTGACCTTGTAGAAAAAGATGAAGATGCAACTATCTTTAATGCTGAAGTTGCATACGACGAAGAGCGTCATATGTACTACCCAGTGGTTAAGATCCGTCAGCACGGTGTTGATAAAGCTTATACACTAGACTACAACTTCATTACGTCTAAAGATTATGTACGTATCGCAAACACAGGTAAGCAAATGGCGAACTTGATGGAAGAGAGCGGTTACGTACAACGTGGTGAGAAGACGCACCCTGTTACTGACTTTGTATCAGGGCTTGATTGGTTGGTGAGTGAATCTAAGCGTGGCTTGTATACACAACGCTATAAAGGATTAGGTGAAATGAACCCAGACCAGCTTTGGGAAACAACGATGGATCCAGGCGCACGTCGCATGCTTCAGGTAACTATTGAAGATGCCATTGCAGCTGACCAATTGTTTGCGACACTCATGGGTGATCAAGTTGAACCTCGTCGTGAGTTCATCGAAAGCAATGCATTACGTGTTGTGAACTTAGACGTTTAATCGAGTTCTAAAATAATATTTAAAAAGGCGGGTTTTCCCGCCTTTTTTTATGTTTGATGCTTAAAACCCTGCACAGCACGCGGTATACTGAGCATAATTTTCAATCACAAACCCCTGCGCTAATAGCCACTCTGTGAGCTCCACTATGCGCAATGAGCCAAATTAAATTAAGCCAACTATGCAAAAATACGATTTAAAAACCTTTCAAGGCTTGATCCTGGCACTACAGGATTACTGGGCACAGCAAGGCTGTGTGATCGCTCAGCCACTTGATATGGAAGTAGGCGCGGGTACATTCCACCCACTGACATTCTTAAAATCAATTGGCCCAGAGCCAATGTCGAGTGCTTATGTGCAACCGTGTCGTCGCCCTACAGATGGCCGCTACGGTGAGAACCCAAACCGTCTTCAACATTACTACCAATTCCAAGTTGTGTTAAAGCCATCTCCAGATAATATTCAAGAGTTGTACTTAGGCTCTCTAGCTGCGATGGGCATCGATACGTTAACGCATGAAGTTCGTTTCGTAGAAGACAACTGGGAATCACCAACACTAGGTGCTTGGGGTCTTGGTTGGGAAGTGTGGTTAAATGGTATGGAGGTGACTCAGTTCACCTACTTCCAACAGGTGGGCGGCTTAGAATGCGCACCGGTAACTGGCGAAATTACTTACGGTCTAGAGCGTCTTGCTATGTATATACAAGGTGTAGACAGTATTTATGACTTAGTATGGACTGATGGTCCAATGGGTAAAGTCACTTATGGTGATGTATTCCATCAGAACGAAGTTGAGCAGTCGACTTATAACTTTGAGCACGCTGATGTTGATGCTTTATTTGCACAGTTTGATCAGTGTGAGAAAGAAAGTGAAAAACTGATTGAAGCAGGTTTACCACTGCCAGCATACGAGCAGGTAATGAAAGCATCTCATGCCTTTAATTTATTAGATGCCCGTCATGCTATCTCAGTAACAGAGCGTCAACGTTATATCCTTCGTGTACGCGCATTATCTAAAGCTTGTGCACAGGCATATTATGAAGCGCGTGAAGCGCTTGGTTTCCCGCTTTGTAAGGACTGATCATGACAACTGAAAATTTATTAGTAGAAATTGGTACTGAAGAGTTACCACCAAAATCACTGCGCAAACTAGCGACGGCTTTTGCAGACAACCTAACTGAAGAGTTGAAAGCATTAGAGTTATCTTTCGAAAGCATCAACTGGTATGCATCACCACGCCGTTTAGGTTTACAGGTTTCAGCGCTTGCGACACAGCAGCAAGATAAAGTTGTAGAAAAACGTGGTCCTGCGACTAAGGCTGCTTTTGATGCTGACGGTAATCCAACTAAAGCGGCCATGGGTTGGGCGCGTGGTTGTGGTATCGAAGTGAGCGAAGCTGAGACGCTAGAAACAGAAAAGGGCGCTTGGTTACTTCACCGTGCGACAGTAAAAGGTCAAGCGGCTACAGAGCTACTTGCTGATGCAATTAATAAAGCGCTGGCTAAATTGCCTATTCCAAAGCCTATGCGTTGGGGCGCAAATAAGACACAGTTTATTCGTCCTGTGCATACTGTGGCTGCACTTCTTGGCGGCACACAAGTACAAGGTGAAGTGCTGGGTAAAGCGATCAGTAATGAACTGCAAGGTCACCGTTTCCACCACCCCGCACGTGTCACTGTAAGCCACGCTGATGAGGTGTTCGAAACGCTTAAGTCAGCTTATGTTGTTGCAGACTACGAAGCGCGTAAAGCACAAATTCGTGCGCAGATCGAAGAAGCTGCTGCGGCAGTTGACGCGGTTGTGGCAATGGATGAAGACCTACTTGAAGAAGTGACTTCACTCGTTGAGTGGCCAGTTACGTTAACAGCGTCATTCGAAGAAGAGTTCTTAGCTGTACCTGATGAAGCGCTTATCTACACTATGAAAGACGATCAGAAGTACTTCCCGCTATTAGACAAAGCAGGCAACTTAATTAATAAGTTCCTATTCGTGTCTAACATCGAAAGTAAAGATCCAAGTGTGGTTATCTCAGGTAACGAAAAGGTTGTTCGTCCTCGTCTAGCTGATGCACAATTCTTCTTTGAAACAGATAAAAAGAAAACTCTTGAAAGTCGCCTAGAGTCTTTAGGTAGCGTATTGTTCCAAAAGCAGCTTGGTACTTTAAAAGACAAATCAGAGCGCATTGCGGCATTAGCGGGTTATATCGCTGAGCAAGTTGGCGCAGACAAGGCACTAGCCGAGCGTGCAGGTCTATTAAGTAAAACAGACCTAATGACTGAAATGGTGATGGAGTTCACTGACGTACAAGGTGTAATGGGTATGCATTACGCACGTATTGACGGCGAGGCGGAAGAAGTTGCGCTAGCACAAAACGAGCAATATATGCCGCGTTTTGCTGGTGATAACTTACCATCAAACCCTATCAGCTATGCTGTTGCATTGGCAGATAAGTTCGACACGCTAGTGGGTATCTTTGGGATTGGTCAAGCACCAAAAGGTGACAAAGACCCGTTTGCACTTCGTCGCGCAGCCATCGGTGCACTTCGTATCATGGTTGAGAAAGAGCTTAAGTTAGATATCCATGATATTGTTGCTAAGTCTCAGGAGTTATTTGCTGACAAGCTAAGCAATGACAATGTGGCTGAAGACGTATTTGAATTTATGCTAGGTCGTTTCCGTGCTTGGTATCAAGATGAAGGTATCAGTGTTGATGTGATCCAAGCAGTATTAGCGCGTCGTCCATCTTCACCAGCTGATTTTGACCGTCGTGTTAAAGCGGTAAGTCACTTCCGTACATTGGCAGAAGCTGAAAGCTTGGCTGCAGCGAATAAGCGTGTAAACAATATTCTTGCTAAGAACAATGTGACTAGCGATGCAGCAGTAGACAACGCTTTATTAGCCGAAGACGCTGAGAAAGTGCTAGCAGCACAAGTTGCTGAGTTAACCGAAGCGCTTGCTCCAGTTTACGCTGCTGGTGATTATCAAGGTGCATTAACGCAACTGGCAAGCCTACGTGAAGCGGTAGATAACTTCTTCGATAATGTAATGGTAATGGCTGATGATGAAGCGGTGAAGAATAACCGTTTAGCGCTGCTAAGTCAGTTAAGTCGCTTGTTCTTAAATACAGCGGATATCTCGGTCCTTCAGAATTAATCTGTTTGATTGAGAACGTGTCAAAAGCCAACCTCAGCGGTTGGCTTTTTGTCATTTAGTGTTAGAGGGTTACAAACTCTTTTACAAAATACTTCGCACTTTTATAGCGCTATAGATTCTAATAGGTATGAGTTAGAACAGCTCAGAACAAAGCTGAGCAAAATGGCTGAGAGGAAATTAAAAGTATGAAAAAACTATCCGCAGCGTTAATGGCTTTATTGCTTTCTGCGTGTTCGAGTCAGGTATATGTTCCAGGCCAAGAAACTATTCAGTCGAATGTAAAACCCCTCGATAGAGACATGTATCTGCGTGGTGACTTCACCTTATGGGATGCAGAGCCTCACTATAAACTGGGCGCACAACAACCGGGTATTTACACGGTACGCGCAAAGTTTATGACGCCGGGCAAAGTGTATGAATTTAAAATTGCCGATGAGTCTTGGAGTAAAGGCTTTAACTGTGGTTATCAGTCGTCAGGCTCACTGCAATTAAATAAACCAATACCAGCGAACTGTGACACGGTATATAACTACTTTAGTTTTGCACCGAGTAAAAAGGGTTGGTACACCATCACCTTTGATTATCGAAACTCGGCATCGCCTATGGTCATGGTAAGTAAAGGGTAAATTAAAGCGAACGAAACACTTTATAAAATAACGAACGAAAGGGCTTATTTGCCCTTTTTTATTAAGTAACGGAAAGGCGCTTGTTCCACATCTTTGGCAACCAATGTGTGGTCCATAAATTCACAGAAGCTTGGAATATCACGGGTAGTTGATGGGTCATCGGCGATAATTAATAACGTTTCACCATCAGACATTTTTCTCACCGCACCACGCACCATCATCACAGGCTCAGGACAACGAAGACCGATTGCATCTAATGTATGATCGGGATTAGAAAATGGCATGGTGACTCTCTTAAACAAGCTAAAAATAGGGCGAATATTTTACCCACTGCGCGATGACAAATAAACCATTGCAAGCGACTAATTTGAGCTTCACACCTAAAACGAAAAAAGGCAAAGCGTTTTCACACTTTGCCTTTGTACCAGCATTCATGACTGAAATACTGGTTCACCAAGTTGAGTTTTGCGTTTTGAATAATTTCTCGACAAGAGAAATGAGCGCAAGCGTTATAACAGCTCACTCAGCAAGTGAGCTGTTTTGGGCTTATTCTACGCGCTCAAACACCGTTGCGATGCCTTGGCCTAAACCAATGCACATGGTGGCTAAACCATATTTTGCACCTTTGTCTTCCATCAAGTGGATTAGTGACGTACTGATACGTGAACCCGAACAGCCAAGTGGGTGACCTAGGGCAATCGCACCACCATTTAGATTCACTTTCTCGTCCGCCACTTCAAGTAGACCAAGATCTTTCAATACAGGCAGAGACTGTGCAGCAAATGCTTCGTTAAGCTCGGCTACATCAATATCATCAATCGTAATACCTGCTTGCTTCAGAGCTTTCTTACTCGCAGGAACCGGACCGTAACCCATGATTGATGGATCGCAGCCTGCAACCGCCATTGACTTAACACGTGCACGAATAGGTAAGCCAAGTGCTTTGGCTTTCTCTTCGCTCATTACTAGCATCACAGATGCGCCATCTGACAGTGCTGATGAAGTACCTGCAGTTACCGTGCCTGACGCTGGGTTAAACACAGGGCGAAGTTGCGATAAACCTTCAAGTGTTGTCTCTGGACGAATGACTTCGTCGTTTTCTACTAATACTGGCACGCCATCATCATCATGGCCTTCAGTTGGTAAAATCTCACGAGCGAAACGACCCTCAACAGTCGCAGCATGTGCACGTTGGTGTGAACGTACCGCGAATGCATCTTGTTGCTCACGGCTGATACCATGAATCGTTGCAAGGTACTCAGCGGTTAAACCCATTGAACCAGCAGCTTGTGCCACTGAAGTTGATAAGCCTGGGTGGAAATCAACACCATGTGTCATAGGTACGTGACCCATGTGCTCAACACCACCGATAAGGTAAGTGTCACCAGCACCAGTCATAATTGCGCGCGCTGCATCATGCAGTGCTTGCATTGATGAGCCACATAAACGGTTAACGGTAACCGCTGGGACAGTGTGAGGAATACCAGCAAGCAGTGCCGCATTTCGCGCCACGTTAAAGCCTTGCTCAAGCGTTTGTTGAACACAACCCCAATAAATATCGTCGATGCTTGCAGGATCAACTTGTGGGTTACGCTCAAGAATACCTTTCATTAGGTGTGCACTTAAGTCTTCTGCGCGACGGTGTTTGAACACACCGTTTTTAGAGCGGCCCATTGGCGTACGAAGACAATCAACGATTACTGCATTTTGCATAGTCATGTTATTGGCCCTCCACGGCATAGAATACTTTACCTTCAGTCGCCCATTGACGCGTCTGTTCTGATACTTGGTAAATCTCACCTAGATGTGCGTACTTGTCAGCCATAGCAACAAAGTTAGCTAGGCCAATTTGATCTAGGTAACGGAATGCACCGCCTCTGAATGGAGGGAAACCAATACCATAAATAAGTGCCATATCAGCTTCTTGTGGAGAAGCGACAATGCCTTCTTGTAAGCATAGTAGGACTTCGTTGAGCATTGGCACCATACAACGCTCAATGATGGTTTGTTTATCAAACTCAGTTGCCGCATCGCAAATGCTGCTTAGTAGTGCAACTGCGTCAGCGTCTTTGCTCTTCTTAAGGCGACCGCGACGATCTGGTGCATATTGGTAGAAACCTTTTTGGTTCTTTTGACCAAAACGCTCAGCATTAGCAAGTACCGCAACCGGATCTTTATCTTGGCGAGCCATGCGAGTAGGGAAGCCATCGGCCATCACACCCGTACAATGGTTTGCTGTATCGATACCGACAACGTCTAGTAGGTATGCCGGACCCATAGGCCAGCCAAATACGTTTTCCATGACTTTATCTACTTTAGTAAAGTCAGCGCCTTCAACAACGAGTTTGCTGAAACCTGCAAAGTAAGGGAAAAGTACACGGTTTACGAAGAAACCTGGGCAGTCATTTACCACGATAGGTGACTTGCCAAGTTTTAGTGCGTAATCAACCACGGCTGCAACGGTTTCATCTGAAGTCTTTTCACCACGGATGATCTCAACAAGCGGCATTTTTGGCACTGGGTTGAAGAAGTGCATACCACAGAAGTGCTCTGGTTTTTCTAGTGCTTCAGCCAGTTCATCAATGCGGATTGTTGACGTGTTCGAGGTTAAAATCGTGCCTTCAGGTAATTGCTTTTCAAGACCTGCAAGCACTGTTTTCTTAACTTGTGGGTGCTCAACTACTGCTTCAACCACAATGTCAGAACCAGCTAAGTCTGCATCATTGAGTGTTGGCTTGATCTTACCTAGCGTGCCAACCATTTTGTCTAGTTTCATGTGACCGCGTTCTACTTTTTTACCAAGCAGGGTTGCCGCTTCATTCATGCCTAGATCAAGGGCCGCTTGGTTGATGTCTTTCATGACAATCGGTGTGCCTTTGTAAGCAGATTGGTAAGCGATACCGCCACCCATGATACCTGCACCCAATACTGCCGCTTGTTTGATCTCAGTAGAAGATTGTTTCGCTTGTTTCTTGGCCACACCTTTAATGTATTGGTCAGCTAGGAAAATACCCGTTTGCGCGGCCGCTTCTGCAGTTTTCGCTAGCTTTGCGAAGTTGGCATTTTCAATTGCCATGGCTTCACCGCGTGTTGCATTTGCAGCGGCTTTAATTGTTCTTACAGCCATCACAGGTGCAGGGTAGTGACCTTTGGTTTTACCCATCACTAGGCCTTCAGCCATTGCGAAGCTCATGCCTTGCTCGACGCGGTTTAATTTAAGTGGGTCAAGTTTTAGCTGACGCTTTGCACGCCAATCAAGTTTGCCTGCAACAGCTTGCTCAAGAGTTTTTACTGCTGCTTCAACTAATTTGTCTTTTGCAACCACACCGTCTACAGCTCCGACTTTCAATGCGTCTGCTGCACGGTTTTCTTTACCTGTGGTGATCCACGTCATAGCATTATCAGCACCGATAATACGTGGTAAGCGCACCGTACCGCCGAAACCAGGCATGATCCCTAATTTAACTTCTGGTAGGCCGATTTTTGCGTTTTGACTTGCGATACGGTAATCCGTTGCAAGTAGCCATTCACACCCACCGCCAAGTGCAAGACCATCAATAGCAGATGCAGTTGGGAACGGAAGGTCTTCGATGGCATCGAAAATATCTGTTGCTGACTTGATCCAACCAACTAGTTCTTCTTCTGGGCGTTGGAAAGTCGGTAAGAATTCAAAAATGTCGGCGCCGATGATGAAATGGTCTTTATCACTGGTGAAAACCATCGCCGCGATATCATCGCGTTGGCTAAGTTCGGCAAATGCTTTGCCGCATTCTTGTAGGGTTTGCTGAGAGAGCTTGTTTACCGAACCTGGCATACAGAACTTAAACTCAGCGATATTGCCTTTGTAAAAATCAACTACAAAGGACTCGCTCTTGTATAACATGCTTGTTCTCCCGTGTTATTACACTGGTACGATGAGTTGTTAATTTACTCAGTTTGGACCCTTTAAATTAAAATTGCAATGAAAAATTTACCAGAGGTTTACGCCTGCCTTAAAAATTTGCAGTTGAGCTGCTAAGGTGGTTGAGTGACACAATGCTCAAGTCATTCTTACCCTGATGGCGTTTGATCTTGATAACGGTCGATGTACAAACTTGGTTTGTGTTTTTTATTGATGTTGTTATGTGTGCGTAGAACCAATGCCCTTGAGTACATTTATTCATCTTAGAGATAGCCAAGCTTAGGCAAGATGAATGCATTAATACTTATCTCATTCATTAATTTAAAATTTAAAGTGTAAAGGTCATTATGAAATCTTGGATCATGACCATTGCCGCTACCAGCCTTGGCGCATTTAGCTGGTTTTCTTCTGCGAGCAATGATCATCAAGCATTTAAAGATGCAGAAAAAGTTGCACGTTCAGGTAACTACAAAGCGTTTAAAGCGGCGATCAACGACTTAGATCACCCGCTCAAACCGTATGCTGAACTGGCGTTTTATAAACGTTACCCTCGCCTCAAATATCAGCAAGACATCAGCCATTATTTAAGTGTCTACGATAACACGCCGTTAGAATGGCCTGTGCGCAAGAGCTGGCTCGAGTATTTGCAGCGTCGTGGAAAAAAAGCGCTCTTTGTTGAGTATTACCAGCCCACCAGCAATGCTGAGTTACAATGCCGGTATTTACAATATCAGATTGATTTAGGCGCACCGAAAGCACAACTGCTTGATCAAGTTGATGCACTTTGGACGGTCGGTAAGTCTCAGCCTAAAGCGTGCGATAAGTTATTTAGAGTATGGCGAAAAGACGGGCGTATGACACAAGCTTTGGTGTGGCAGCGTATCACTAAAGCGGCGCAGGGTGGGCAAGTTGCACTGTTGCCTTATTTAAAAACGTTGCTCCCTAAAAAAGAAGCATATTTAGCTGATTTATATAAAGCAGTCAGGCGTGACCCAAGTGCCTCTGCGGGTCTATACCGTTATAAGAAGCGCTCTATTAAAGAAGCTGAAATCGCGGTTTATGGTGTGAAGCGCCTTATTTGGCGAGATCAAAAGCTGGCGCTGAGAGCATGGGATAAGTTGCAAGGTATGTTTACATTCAGCCAAGCGCAAAAAGATGCAGTGGCGTATCGCTTTGCATTGGCTTTGGCATCAAAAGGGCATAATGATGCACGCTTTTGGCTAAACAAAGTACCAGAAGAGCTACAAGATACTAAACTGCGCCAGTGGATGATGGCCAACATGCTCAAAGAGCAAGATTGGGCGGGGATCGTGGCTTTATTTACGGGGATGAAGAACTTAAGTAATGGCCAGCAATACTGGCTTGCTTATAGTTATAATCAGCGTGGTGAGCCTGAAAAAGCACAGCAGTTATGGCAGCCTTTGGCGGTAAAGCGCGATTATTATGGCTTTTTAGCCGCGGCACGTTTGAATATGCCGGTGTCGTTGAATAATCAAACCCTCGATGTACCTCAACCTATTATTGATAAGGTGTCTCAGGCGCCTGGCTTTTTGAGAGCGAAAGCCCTTTATGAGCTTGATCGTTTTACTTCTGCACGCAGAGAGTGGAATTATCTGACCAACACTTCAAGTAATGCCGAGAAGCTGGCTGCATCGGTACTCGCTGCAGACCTTGAGTGGTATGACAGTGCTATCCGTACTTTAGCAGAGATTAAAGCGTGGAATTATGTCGACCTACGATTTCCGATGGCCTTTGAGGAGTTATTCACGCGTTATAGCAAACGTAATCATGTGGACCTAGCATGGAGTATAGCTATCTCTCGTAGAGAAAGTTCGTTTGCGCCAGATGCGGTGTCTCATGCTAATGCACATGGCTTAATGCAATTATTGCCGAGTACGGCTCGATACGTTAGCAAGCAAAAAGTCTCTAAACGTCAGCTTTATAAGCCAGCCACTAATATTCGTTTAGGGACCGATTATTTAGAGTATCTAAAGAAGAAGAATGGCGGCAATGAGATTTTAGCAACGGCTTCTTATAATGCTGGGCATCATCGAATTAAGCGTTGGTTACCTGAGCAAGGTATGCCAGCTGAGTTATGGATAGAGCTAATTCCATTTAAAGAAACCCGAAACTATGTGAAAAACGTGATGGCATATCGTCAGGTTTATCACACTAAGTTGGGCCGAGAGGGCAATATATTGGCCCCAATCTTGGATATGAAAATAGAAAAGTAAGCGAAGCAGGCAATCCAGCGTGTTGGCTGGATTGCATTTCTGGCCTTATGCTAGACTGGCAAAATGAAAAACCAAACGAAATGGGTACACCATGGAACAATTAGCACATTTATACGCTGAGCATATTGCAACATTGCAGCAGCGCACCAAAACCATTATTGAGCGAGAAGGCTTAGATGGCTTAGTGATCCACTCTGGACAAGCAAAGCGCCAGTTTTTAGATGACATGTATTATCCGTTTAAGGTGAACCCTCAGTTTAAAGCTTGGTTGCCTGTGATCGATAATCCTCATTGTTGGATTGTGGTAAACGGCGAAGATAAGCCTAAACTCATTTTTTATCGTCCGGTCGATTTTTGGCATAAAGTGCCTGATGAGCCGAGTGACTTCTGGGCTGAATATTTTGATATCCAGTTATTATTACAGCCCGATCAGGTAGAGAAATACCTACCATACGATAAAGAAAAGTTTGCTTACATTGGTGAGTACTTAGAAGTGGCACAGGCATTGGGTTTTACCAATGTAAACCCTGAGCCGGTAATGAACTACTTGCACTTCCACCGTGCTTACAAAACGCAATATGAATTAACTTGTCTACGTGAAGCAAACCGTCTAGCTGTGTTAGGTCATAAAGCGGCACGTGATACGTTTTATGCGGGTGGCTCAGAGTTTGCGATTCAACAAGCTTACCTAAACGCTACGCAGCATATGGAAAATGACACGCCATACGGCAACATTGTGGCGCTTAATGAAAACTGTGCAATTTTGCACTACACACACTTTGACCGCAAAGCACCTGCGAAACATTTATCTTTCTTAATTGATGCAGGCGCAAACTTTAACGGTTACGCGTCTGATATTACCCGTACTTATGATTTTGAAAGAAAGGGTGAATTTGCTGAGCTAATTAAAGTTCTGAACGATCACCAAATTGCACTGGGTAAAGGTTTACAGCCGGGCAAACTATATGGCGATTTACATATAGAGTGTCATAAGCGTATTGCGCAAACCTTGGCTGACTTTAAGATCGTAAACCTTGCAGCTGATGACATTGTGGCTAAAGGCATTACGTCAACATTCTTCCCACATGGTTTAGGTCACCATTTAGGTCTGCAAGTGCATGACATGGGTGGTTTCATGGCAGATGAAGTGGGTATGCACCAAGCGCCACCTGAAGGTCATCCATTCTTACGTTGCACACGCAAGATTGAAGCAAACCAAGTGTTCACTATTGAGCCGGGATTATACTTCATCGATTCACTACTCGGTGATTTAGCGAAGACGGATAACAACCAATACATTAATTGGGAAAAAGTTGACGCATTCAAGCCATATGGTGGTATTCGCATCGAAGACAACATCATTGTGCATGAAGATCGTCTAGAGAATATGACGCGTGATTTAGACTTAGACTAATTAAGTCGACGCATTGAAACGAAATTCGTTACACTAACGGGAAGCAGTTGCTTCCCGTTTTTTATTAAAGAATCTAATACCAATCCTCTTAATTAAGAGATCTATTTTGAGGCAAGGAAAGTTTGTCGATAACGCCGCTCACGCGTCCTGCTATCGCTGAGGTACCTACTTCCATGTAGGCAAGGTGAAAATTTTGCTATTTAGTTGTTCTAAATGAGAAATTTTTAACGCGGTTAGCGGCAGCTTTAGTCCCTCAAAATGATTAAGTATTATTGAGGATTGGTATAAATACTGGTATCCCAACTTTATGTCAGAATTCTATATTCCGAGCGAATCCATCAGTCATCACGAAGAAATTAAGAAAAGCACTTTTTTAGTGCATATTGCGCATACGCCAACCATTGAGTCTGCGAAAGCCTTTATTCAGAAGATCAACGATGACTACCCAGATGCCAGACATAACTGTTGGGCACATGTAGCAGGGGCGCCAGGGGGCAGTCATGTTTATGGTTTCTCGGATGATGGCGAACCCAATGGCACTGCAGGTAAACCTATGTTGAATGTGCTTATCGGCTCTGGGCTTGGTGAAATAACCGCAGTAACAACCCGTTACTTTGGCGGCATTAAGCTGGGCACGGGCGGTTTAGTGCGCGCTTATGGCGGCACGCTAAACAATGCCCTTGAGGTACTAAAAACAACATTGAAAGTGCCTGCAACTGAGCTGATAGGGCGATCGGATTATGCGTTGCAGGGAGTTATTGAGCAGTATTTAAATACCCATTTCACTATTCTGAAGCTTGATAAAAGCTATGACTCAGCGGTGAATTGGCAAATCAGCATTGATAGTCGACAAGTTGAACAAGCACAGCAAGAAATTTTTGATTTAACCCATGGAGTGGTTGAGTTAGTCTGTAAAGAGTAAGACAATCAAGTAATAACACTCTGTCATTCTTATTTTTGAAGCGTAACGCAGCATGCAATTTCGTACCATAATAAAAATTCTTGGCCAGCTGGTGGCCTTATTTAGTATCACCATGGTGCCGCCTGCACTGGTTTCGCTGATTTATAAAGATGGTGGGGGTGTACCATTCGTACTGGCATTTGTGTTCAGTATCATCATGGGTATGTTGGCGTATTATCCTAACCGCCATCAAAAAGGAGATTTGAAAGCCCGAGAAGGCTTCTTGATAGTAGTGTTATTTTGGCTGGTACTAGGGTCGTTCGCATCCTTACCGCTTATTTTCTTACAAACACCCAACCTCTCCTTAGCAGATTCTGTATTTGAAGCGTTTTCAGGCTTAACCACCACCGGTGCAACCGTTTTAACGGGTATTGAAACCTTGCCTAAGTCGGTATTGTTTTACCGTCAGCAACTGCAGTGGTTAGGAGGCATGGGTATCATCGTACTAGCGGTTGCGGTCTTGCCAATGCTAGGTGTCGGTGGCATGCAGTTATATCGTGCAGAAACGCCGGGGCCAGTGAAAGACTCGAAAATGACACCGCGGATCGCCGATACGGCTAAGCACCTTTGGTATATTTATGTGGCGTTAACGTTAGCCTGTACTTTGGCATATTGGTTGGCGGGCATGAACTTTTTCGATGCGTTATGTCATGCCTTCTCGACGATTGCGATTGGCGGTTTCTCGACGTATGACGCATCTATGGGTTACTTTGACAGCCCTTTGATTAACCTCATTTGTGTGGTGTTCTTGATTATCGCCGCAGTGAACTTCTCACTGCATTATGCGGCGGTATCGAGTCGAAATGTGCGAGTGTACTTACGCGATCCAGAATTTAAAGTATTCTTATTTATACAGCTTGCTTTGGTCGTCATTTGCTTTGCTGTTTTATCGTCAAATCAAGTGTATGCCGATGGAGATGAAACCCTAGATCAGGCTTTGTTCCAAGCAGTTTCTATCAGTACAACTGCTGGGTTTGCGACAGATAATTTCTCGGCTTGGCCTCTGTTTTTACCTATCTTACTTATCTTCTCTAGTTTTATTGGTGGGTGTGCGGGCTCGACTGGTGGTGGCATGAAGGTAGTACGTGTGTTCTTGCTGTATCTTCAAGGTGTGCGTGAGCTAAATCGCTTGGTTCACCCTCGTGCTATTTACTCTATTAAACTAGGCCGCAAAGCACTGCCTGATAAAGTCGTTGAGGCGGTATGGGGCTTTTTCTCAGCTTATGCCTTGGTGTTTGTGATCATCATGATTGCTTTGTTAGGCACGGGTATGGACAACATCACCGCGTTTTCAGCGACCGCAGCGTGTTTAAATAACTTAGGTCCTGGGCTAGGCGATGTGGCTGCGCATTATGGCGACATTACCGATTCAGCTAAATGGATCTTAACGTTGGCCATGGTATTTGGTCGTTTAGAAATATTCACACTACTGGTGCTATTTACGCCGACATTTTGGCGTGGTTAAGCTAGTCTTAAGGCTTAACGAAAAATTTAGGTCAGCAGATTAAAGTCTTCGGTAGACGGCCGATATAAACAGGAATAACAAAAATAAAAGGGACACTTGTACTGACTGCAAGTTGTAAAGGTCAAAGATGTTAAAGTCGCAAACCAGTGTAGATGTATCTATCATTTCTCAGCTGCCTACAGGGAGTACGGTAGATATTGAAGTGATCATGCCGGCAGGCTCAAAACGCTTAAAAACGGAATTTGTCGGTTATATGTCTGGGCAATATATCATTCTGAATTGTCCATCTGCACAGCGTTTAGGTGCTGCACTTGATTATGTCAAAGAGGGTACATACGTGGTGGTGCGGGCTGTACTCGAGCAAGGCGATGGGCAAATCATAGCTTTCAAAAGTATGATTAAAGCTGTTACAACACACCCAACTAAGCTTATCTTTTTATTTCTTCCCCGTGTCGTACAAAGCTATCAGCTCCGTGAACAAGTTCGTATTCCAACTTTAATCCCTGCAGTGTTTAATACCAGTGACCACTCTGAGGTTGGCGTGATAAAGGATATTTCTTTGTCGGGTCTTCAGTTTGATTTGCACAGTGATGACGTCTGTCCTAATACAGATTTAAAAGAGCAAGACTGTGAAATTTTACTTGAGGGTAAACAAAACCAGCAATTTAAACTCAATGGTGAGATTTGCCGAGTGAAACAAAAAGAAGGTTTAGTCATGCTGGGAATAAAATTGAAGAACGATCAGACTTTTATGGAAGCCATAATGAAAGAGTATTTGATCGACCTGTCAGTGTTACAAGCCGATCAAAAAGAATAACGTCATAGGCTGAATCTAAACGAATAGCGCACTTACTTGGAATAGCTTTTCGACTACACCAATTTGCTTTTTATCGATTAAAAACATGATGACATGGTCGCCAGACATAATCACAGTGTCATCATGGGCAATCAGCACTTCATCATTACGCACAATGGCACCAATGGTAGTACCAACAGGTAGCTTAATATCGCTGATAGCACGGCCCACTACTTTTGAGGTGTTTTCATCACCATGCGCAACCGCTTCTATGGCTTCAGCGGCCCCTTTGCGTAATGAATATACGTTGACGATATCACCACGACGAACATGGGTGAGTAGCGCAGATATGGTTGCCTGTTGAGGTGAGATAGCAATATCAATCTCACCACCTTGGACCAAGTCAACATAAGCACCACGCTGGATCAGCACCATGGTTTTCTGTGCGCCCATACGTTTTGCCAACATGGCAGCCATAATATTGGCTTCATCATCATTGGTAACCGCGATGAACACGTCAACTTGTTCAATATGCTCTTCAGAAAGCAGCTCTTGATCTGAAGCGTCACCACAGAACACGACGGTATTGTCGAGCATTTCTGAAAGCTCAGTGGCGCGCGCTTGATTACGTTCGATCAGTTTCACACTGTGGTTTTTCTCAAGTGAGCGAGCAAGGCCCGCACCGATATTACCCCCACCGGCAATCATGATTTTTTTATAAGATTGCTCCAGCTTTTGCAGCTCATTCATTACCGCGCGAATGTGCTTGGTTGCGGCAAGGAAGAAGATTTCATCATCAGCTTCAATAACCGTGGTACCCAGAGGCTTAATGGCTTTACCTTGTCGGTAAATCGCCGCAACGCGAGTATCAACGTTTGGAATATGCTCTTTCAGTGCTGACAGCGCATAGCCCACAAGCAGACCACCGTAATACGCTTTTACAGCAACCAGTGACAGCATGCCATCACCAAACTGCAGTACTTGTAATGCGCCGGGGTAATCAATCAAGCGACGAATATATTTGGTCACCAACTGCTCTGGCGCAATATAGTGGTCTACGGGTAAGTCGTCGTTATGGAATAGCTTCTCACGATACTTCAAATATTGCTCAGAGCGGATCCGAGCAATCTTTGTTGGTGTATTGAAGATACTGTAGGCGACCTGACAAGCAACCATGTTGACTTCATCCGAACTGGTCACCGCGATGATCATATCGGCATCTTCGGCACCCGCTTGGCGAAGTACATCTGGGTGTGCGCTGTGACCCGCAACCCCTTGCAAGTCATATTTATCTTGAAGCTCTCGTAAACGATCGCCGTCGATATCAACCACGGTGATTTCGTTTTGTTCACCCACAAGGTTTTCTGCTAGGGTGCCGCCAACCTGACCGGCGCCTAAAATGATGATCTTCATAGTGTGATTAATTACTTTTTAATTATTTTTGCGTAATAAAAGCCATCGGTTAAACCAGGTAACAACTGTAAGCCGGGTGCTTCAGGTGTGTCGCTCTCATGAAGAGGCTGGTGAATGGCGTCGCTATTGTCAGCTAAAAACTCTGCGACTTGCTGTTTGTTTTCTTTTGGGAGTACTGAGCAAGTTGCATACAGTAACGTACCACCAGACTTTAACAGTGGCCAAATGTTTTTCAGGATCTGACCTTGCAGCTCGGCAAGATCATCTATGTCAGTTTTTCTACGAAGCCATTTGATATCAGGGTGACGACGAATTACACCCGTGGCTGAACAGGGCACATCGAGTAAGATGCGATCGTATTGCTGACCGTCCCACCAGATATCAGGCTGACTCGCATCGGCGTGAATGCAGTTTGCTTCAAGGCCTATACGATCAAGGTTTTGCTCAACGCGAAGTAAGCGATCACTGTCAGCATCTAAAGCGTCAACTTTTGCCTTGGCAAGCTCTAGAATATGACAGGTTTTACCGCCAGGCGCTGCACACGCATCTAAAATACGTTCGTTATCTTGTGGTTCAAGTAAACGAGCGGCGAGCTGGGCTGCAGCATCTTGCACCGAACTCGCTCCTTGTTTAAAGCCGGGTAACTTGGCCACATCACAGGCTTTATCTAAGATGATGGCGTCTTGATATTCAGGGTAGTACTCGGCGCGAATACCCGCTTCATCAAGTGCCTCTAAGTATTCTTCTGTGCTGCCCATGTGCTGATTAACACGCAGCCACATAGGGGCTTGTAATTGGTTTTGTTCAAGAATGTCTTGCCATTGCTCAGGGTAAGCTTCTTTAACGGCTTTAATAAACCAGCCCGGGTGGTTAAATGTTAAAACATCATTACCTTGGCTGCTTTCTTCTAAGGTATCTTGCTGGCGTTGGAAGTTACGCAGTACTGCATTGACCAAACCTTTAAGACCACCGGCGCGCATTTGCATCAATGCATTTACTGTTTCGGCAACAGCAGCATGCTCAGGCACACGCATATGCTGTAACTGATAAATACCTACATAAAGTAAAAATTGGAAAACACGGTTTTTACCTTTAAGCGGCTTTTCTAGCAGTTGCTGGCAGTAATTTTCTAAACTTGGTAAGTAGCGTAAAACGCCATAACAAATTTGTTGTAATAGCGCTTTGTCTTTTGGCGATAAGTTTTTTGCAGCAAGCGGAAGCTGAGTATTCAGCGATTGGCCTTTATCGACAACCTGAAATAGGGTTTGCGCCGCAAGGGCGCGCACATTGGTCATTATTGACCCACCTTATTACCAGCGGCAACCCACTCAGCACGACCGTTTAAGAAGTCCTGTGCAGACATAGGTTTTTTACCTTGCGGCTGTAGTTGCGTGATACGTAGCGCATTTTCACCGCAAGCGATCACGATACCTTGTTTGTCGGCATGTAATACGGTACCTGCTTCGCCACTTTGTTTAACAACATCAGCTTGCCAAATTTTCACGGTGTTTTCTTGCATTTGAGTAAAACACACTGGCCAAGGATTAAATGCACGGATGTTACGCTCTAGTTGTGCAGCATCCATTTGCCAGTCAATATCAGCTTCTTCTTTACTGAGCTTCTTGGCATAGTTAGCAAGGTTATCATCTTGAGGCTCTGCAACTGCAGTGCCTGCAGCCATGCTGTTTAGCGTTTCAATGAGCGCAGGTGGCCCAAGCTCGGCAAGCTTGGTATAAAGGCTTGCGCTAGTATCTTCTGCGGTAATTGGGCAAGTCGCAATATGCAGCATATCGCCTGTATCTAGACCTTCATCCATCTGCATAATGGTTACACCAGTTTCGGCATCACCCGCCCACAGTGCACGCTGAATTGGTGCGGCACCACGCCAACGCGGCAAAATAGAGCCATGCACGTTAACGCAGCCAAGGCGAGGTGTGTCTAACACCACTTTAGGTAACAATAGGCCATAAGCAACAACAACCATTACATCGGCGTTTAGGCTGGCTAATTCTTGCTGTGCTTCTTCACTTTTAAATGATTCAGGCTGGTAAACGGGTAAATCATGCTCAAGCGCTAAGGTTTTAACCTCACTGGCTTTGAGTTTTTTACCGCGACCCGCAGGGCGGTCTGGTTGGCTATACACACCAACAACTTGGTGCTCTGAATCGATAAGTGCTTGAAGGTGGCGCGCAGCAAAATCAGGCGTACCAGCGAAAACAATACGTAATGGTTGAGTCACAGAATATTCCAATGTTGTCAGGTTAAATTAAGAACGAGCCGCTAAGCGAGCTTCTTTTTCAAGCTTCTTGCGAATACGCTGGCGCTTAAGCGGCGATAGGTAATCAATAAATAATTTACCCATTAGGTGATCAAGTTCGTGCTGAGTACAAATCGCCAGTAGGCCATCTGCTTCATAGGTATACTCTTCACCGTTCTCATTGAGTGCTTTGACTGTGACTTGCTCTGCGCGGTCAACTTTTGCGTATGACTGAGGCACAGATAAGCAGCCTTCTTCACTGATAGTAGAGCCGTCTTTCGCGATGATCTCTGGGTTGATTAATACCAGTGGCTCATTGCCTTCTTCTGATACGTCGATCACCACAATACGCTTGTGAATATCAACTTGAGTAGCAGCTAAACCAATGCCATTTTCGTCGTACATGGTTTCAAGCATATCTTTAACGATTTGACGGATCTCGTCGTTTACTTCAGCCACAGGCTCTGCAACTGTGCGTAAACGCTCATCTGGGAATCTTAATACTTCTAACTTAGCCATGGTTACCTTTTACTATTGAGCTATATATGCATTCGTGTATGCTTTCATTTTAGCCATTCACGTTTCCCTTTTACAGGTTTTGGTTGATAATATCGAAAAATAACTCAAGGAAGCTTTGATGAAATATTCCATTGCTGCGTTAATGCTCTCTGTTGGCGCTCAATTTTCGGCCATGGCTGATGTTTTAAAGTTGAAAGCCGATGCGCCACAACAATATGTGGTGAAAAAAGGCGACACCTTGTGGGACATTTCGACCATGTATCTAAACACGCCTTGGCGTTGGCCTGAATTGTGGCAATGGAACCCGCAAATTGACGACCCTGATTTAATCTATCCCGGTGATGTTTTGGCGCTGCAATATGATGCCCAAGGTAACCCGCGTTTAGTGTTAAAGAAAGGGGTGAAGAAGCTTTCTCCTCGAACACGTGTTGTGGTGCAAAAAAATACCGCTATTCCGACACTACCTCTAGCCATGATAGAGCCGTTTTTGCGCTTCGACCAAGCCATTGGTGCTGATGACCTAGATGGCAAGCCGACTGTATTGGGGTCAAACCGCAACGTACTGCGTAACACCCAAGGTCAGTTGTTGTATGTAAAGGGTAATCTGAATCCATCTGCAAACTATGGCATTTATCGCCGTGGTGAGGCCTACATAGATCCTGAAAATGGTGATACCTTAGCGTATGAGTCGCGTTTAGTGGGCACAGCTCGAGTAATATTCGGTGGTGATATTGAAGCGGGTCATCCAGCAAAAGTTGAGATAGAAACGGTTCGCCAAGAAATCAAAACCAATGATGTACTGATGCCGATTAATGTCGGGCAAAGCTTTTCGGCGCAATTTAATATGACGCGTCCTACCGAAGCCATCGATGGCTCAATTATTTCAAGCGATAACCAAATGCGTGAATTTGGTTCTACTGCCATTGTGGTATTGAATCGTGGCCGTGACGACAACCTTAAAGAAGGTCATATTCTTGATATTAACAAACAGTCACCTACAGTTATTGAAGGCAAATATGGCCCGCGCTACGTTGAAGACGCCAACAAGCTAGAAAAGTTTATCACTGGCTTTAGAGAAATGTTTGGTACTGAAAACGACGAAGACAGTGTTGTGTGGACGATGCCAAAAGAAAAAGTCGGTGAGCTGATGGTATTTAAAGTTTACGACAACATTAGCTATGCGATGGTGACTCGCTCTCAACAGCCAATCAGAGTGGGAGATACCATTAGCGCCAATTAAGCGAAAGCTTATAAATGACAAGATACTCTAAGGAGGGAGTATGGCAACACTTTCGCAGTTACAAGGATTGATACTGTATTTAACAAAAGGGCTGGGCAGTGCAACGCTCTCAGCCATAGAAAGCAAAATAGATCTTGTTAAGTTATTTGACTTACCCCCTGATGAACTCATAGCGCTCGGCATTAAGCCCACCATCGCAGAGCAAATAGCCCATCCCGATTTAAGGCGTATAGAGCAGCTCCAGAAGTTTTGTGAACAACAAAATATTCAAATTATTCATGCCGAGCATAAAGCTTATCCAAAATTACTTAAGCAAACCTGTCATGCGCCTTTAATACTTTTCTGCAAAGGTAAAATTGAGTTACTCAATGAGCCGCAAATTGCCATTGTGGGAAGCCGTAACGCTACAACGCCTGGGTTGGAATGTGCCTCTGAATTTGCCTATCAGTTAACGCGTTCAGGTATAACGGTCACCTCAGGTATGGCTATGGGCATAGATGGGGCGGCGCATAAAGGGGCGCTCGCTGGAAACGGTAATTCCATTGCTGTGTTAGGCACAGGTGTCGATGTGGTCTATCCAAAGCGGCATAACTATTTATATCAGCAACTGGCTGAGCAAGGGCTGGTTATCAGTGAGTTTTTACCGGGTACGGTGGCAAATCAACACCATTTTCCAAGGCGAAACAGGATTATTTCGGGGTTGTCGCTAGGCACTTTAATTGTTGAAGCCGAGATAAAAAGCGGCTCTTTAGTCACAGCAAAGTATGCGCTCGAGCAAAATAGAGAGGTGTTTGCGATACCGGGTTCTATCAGAAATCCGCTGGCAGCAGGGTGTCATCACCTGATAAAACAAGGGGCAAAGTTAGTAGAAAGCGTGGCTGATATTTTAGAAGATGTGAGCTTTTTGCCAAATAACGGTCTATATAATATAGAAAGGGTAGAAAATGCCCCAATAGAAGACAGTAAGGAGAATTGCCCTGTATTAAAGAGTCTTGGTTTTGAAGCGGCCAGTGTCGACGTCATAACCCATAGGACTCAATGGCCAGTAGAGAAAGTATTAGCACGACTACTGGATCTCGAACTCGAAGATAAAGTCGCCCGCACTGCGGAAGGCTACATAAAATTAGCGAGGGGTTAATCATGTTTGATATTTTAATGTACTTATTTGAGAACTATATCCATTCTGAATCGGATATTTTTGTTGAACAAAACGAATTAACTGACGAGCTATTACGTGCTGGTTTTAATCAAGATGAGATTTACAAAGCCTTGGATTGGCTGGAGCAATTAGCAGATTTACAACATAGCGATGAAATTCCTTACTTAAATGCGACGGCCGATAAAGCCATTCGTATTTATACCGAAGAAGAGTGCCAACTTCTGGATGTTGAAAGCCGTGGCTTTTTAATGTTTGTTGAGCAAGTTGGTGTGATTGATAGCACAACACGTGAAATGGTCATCGACCGATTAATGGCCCTTGAAAAGGCTGAGATCAGTCTAGATGATTTAAAGTGGGTGATCCTAATGGTGCTCTTTAATGTGCCAGGTAAAGAGCAAGCCTATGCGCAAATGGAAGATCTGATCTTCGATGAGCCCACGGAGTACTTGCACTAGACGTACTTTTATTGATGCACAATACTTGACCCTAACTTTAGCACGGTTATATTAGGCGCAATTCAAACCGAGCTAAGTGGGTGGCATGTATGAGTAAGATTGATCATTCTTTATTTAATGCTGATAAACATGCATTAGAAAAGGAATATGAAATTTGTCCTAAATGTGGCTCTGAGCTGGTGATGAAGCACAGCAAGAATGGGCCATTTCTGGGCTGTGCCAGTTACCCTAAGTGTGACTATATTCGTTCTCTCGCCCAGCATGATAATCACGACATCAAAGTACTCGACGATTCCCCTTGCCCTGAGTGCGGTGAACCATTAGTTATTCGTAACGGCCGCTATGGTATGTTTATTGGGTGCACCGGATACCCTGCCTGCCATTTTATTGTGCATGAAGACGAGCCCGAAGAAGAAGGTTTACCAAACTGCCCTAAGTGCAAAAAGGGTAAGCTCGTTGTTCGTAACAATAAATTCGGTAAACAATTTTACTCATGTGATGCCTACCCAAGTTGTAAGTACAGTTTAAATCAACACCCAGTCGACGAAACTTGCCCGCAATGCGGTTGGGGGGTGATGGTTGAGAAATCTCGTGGCGATAAAGCTGTGTTACAATGTCCGCAGAAATCCTGCCAACATAAAGTAGAGAGATCATAGTGAGCCATGAACAACAAACCAGCAAAGATACGCCTGAAGCTGTATTGCGTGCTGGTGGCGTAATTTGTTATCCAACAGAAGCTGTGTATGGTCTTGGTTGTGACCCTGATAATCACAGTGCTGTGCAGCGTATTTTGGCGTTAAAGCAAAGAGCAGAAGAGAAAGGGCTAATTTTAATTGCCGATAATTTTGCTCAGCTTTTACCTTATGTTGATGAAAACAAAATTCCAATGGATAAACGCGCTGAGATTTTTTCTTCGTGGCCAGCAGCCATTACTTGGGCTCTGCCTGCCAAGGCTTCAACCCCTAAATGGTTAACGGGCGCTCATTCAACAATCGCGGTGCGTGTTAGTGCACACCCGGTGGTGAAGCAGCTTTGTCAGCAATTTGGGAAGCCGCTGGTGTCGACCAGTGCAAACATTGCAGGGCAACAACCAGAAGCAACACTAGACAAAGTAAAAGTGGTATTTAACGATCAAATCGACTTTTATGTTGAAGGGGCACTTGGTGGTGAGATCAAACCAAGTCAAATTAAAGATGCCTTTACCACACAGCTAATTAGAGAGTAAGCATGTCAAAAGTAAATTTAGAAACAGTCAAAGCCTTCTTATTACAATTACAAGACACAATTTGTGCAGGCCTAGAACAAGCTGATGGTAAAGCGAAATTTGTTGAAGATGCGTGGGAAAGAGCGGAAGGCGGCGGTGGTCGTACCCGTGTTATTCGTGATGGTGACGTAATCGAGCAGGGCGGTGTTAACTTCTCTCACGTATTTGGTGCGTCAATGCCCGCTTCGGCAACTGCACATCGCCCGGAATTAGCGGGTCGTAGCTTCCATGCATGTGGTGTGTCTTTGGTTATTCACCCTAAAAACCCACATATTCCTACGAGTCATGCCAATGTGCGCTTTTTCATTGCTGAAAAAGAAGGCGAAGCACCTATTTGGTGGTTTGGTGGTGGTTTTGATTTAACACCTTTCTATCCTGTATTAGAAGACGTTAAGCATTGGCACCAAGTCGCAAAAGACTTGTGTGATCCATTTGGTGATACTGTTTATAACGACTATAAAAAGTGGTGTGACGAATATTTTTATTTAAAACACCGTGGTGAAACCCGTGGCGTAGGTGGTCTTTTCTTTGATGATCTCAATGAGTGGGGGTTTGAGAAGAGCTTCGACTTTATGCAAGCAGTGGGCAATGGTTTCTTAGATGCCTACTTACCAATCATTGAAAAACGTAAAGACACGCCAACGAATGATGCGCAGCGTCAATTCCAGCTTTATCGTCGTGGTCGCTATGTTGAATTTAACCTAGTGTGGGACCGTGGTACCTTGTTTGGCTTACAAACCGGTGGTCGTACTGAGTCAATTTTAATGTCGATGCCACCATTGGCGCGTTGGGAATATGACTTCACACCAGAAGCCGGCTCATTAGAAGCCAATTTATATGAATCTTACTTAAAGCCAAGAGACTGGTTAAGTCTTTAACTTCAGAGCTTGAATAGCAGTCCATAAAAAAACGGCGCTCGAGTGAGCGCCGTTTTTTTATAAAAGAAGCTTATTATTAATCGACTTTAAAGCTGCGCACTTGCTCATCCAAAGAGCGCGCTAATGTCAGGAGTTCTTCACTGACTTGTTTACTGCGGTGCGCATCTTTTAAAGATTCTTCCGCGTTATCACGAATACCAATGACGCTGTGATTAATTTCTTCTGCTGCCAGGTTTTGCTGCTCTGTGGCATCGGCGATTTGTACGTTTAAGTCATTAATCTCATGCATCTGATTTGAAATATCTTTTAATGCCTGTGCGACTTTTTTCACTTGTAAGGCTCTGTCATCCGCTTCTTCACAAGATGCACTCATCGCCTGAACGGTTTGCGCTGCTTCGCTTTGCAGTTTTTCAATGGTGCGCTTTATTTCATCCGTAGAGTCATGAGTACGAGTTGCCAGCGTTCTTACTTCATCGGCAACCACTGCAAAGCCTCGACCTGCTTCACCCGCTCGTGCCGCTTCGATTGCTGCGTTAAGTGCTAGCAGGTTAGTTTGCTCTGCAATACTACTGATCACTTCAAGTACTTTACCCACTTCAAGGGTTTGGTTTTGTAATTGACTAACTTGCTCTGCGGCTTGGCGAACATCCTGCGCAAGTTGATTAATACTTGCTTCGGTGTGCTCTGCAACGGCCATGCTTTCTTCTGCTAGATGATTACTTGAATCCGACTTTTCTGAGGCAAAATGTGTAGTATTCTTAACTTCGCTTGATGAGCTCTCTAATTCATTAATCGCAGCGGCAACTGAATCTGTGCCTTGCTTTTGCGCTAAGATGGCTTGCTCTGTTGTATCTGCTGAGTTGTAAATACTCTCTGCCGAGCGAATGAGCACATGAGAAGAATGGGAGACTTGTGCCATATTTTCTTTAAACGCGGTCATCATTTTATTGAAGTTCGTCGCTAAACGCCCAAGCTCATCGTCAATATCATCATCAATACGCAGACTTAAATCTTTATTCTGTGTAGCAAGGCGCATGGTGCGACCAAGCATTTTCAGGCGTACAATAAATAGCTTTCTAAATAGCATGCCTAAAATGACAAACGCCGAGATAAAAATGACCGACAGTAATCCAGTGCTTAACCAAGTATTGCTGGTCACTGTGTTATCAATGTCTTTTAATGAGTAACTTATACGAACAACCCCTAATACATCGCCTTCTTTAGCCATGTGGCAACCTAAACAGTTTGTGCCTTTATAGTCACTGCTGGCTATCATAGGTCTAAGAAATGTCATCACACGCATATCATCGCGTTGTTCAATCACTAAAGTTTCTTTACCTCTTAGTGCATCACGCTCAGCATCAGTAGTTGGTGCTTGGTTGGGGTTGCCTGGACCGTAAAGTTTATTGATTAACTCTGCTCGAATGATATGGGCGTCTTCGATGCTAGGATGAGCACGTAGTTTTTCACTGAGTATTTCACGGTTGGCCATAGTGCCGGTAAGCATCATGGTATTAATAGAATCAAAGTAGTTATCGGCTAATAACTTGATATTCTCTGCGACGGTCTCTTGAGCAAGCTTTTGTTGCTGATCTGAGCTACTCCAAATACTGGCAATGAGTACAAGTACGCCCGTTATCGCTAAAAGTGCATAAATTTTATGTTGTATCGATTTCACAGTAATCATTCAATCTCACTCATATGTCATTCCATTATGCAGCTTTTAGAGATAAGGGGATTGATTCAGCGCAAATGAGCCACAGCTAATTTAACAATTGATTAATAGTTTAGTCCTTATTTATCATATGTGTGGCTAATTGCTCGAAAGATTTTCTTAGTCCCACCCTCAATAGAGGGTTATCCACTTCAATTTCGAGTGCTTTATTCATGCAAAACATCCATTGATCTCTTAAGTCTTTATCTATTGAAAAAGGCATATGGCGTTTTCGCAGCATAGGGTGCCCGTATTTCTCAACAAATAAATCAGGGCCACCTAGCCAACCGGATAGAAACTCAAAAAAGACTAAACGTATTCTATCTAGAGGTTGTGGATGCATGTCATATAGCGGTTTCGCGTATTCTTCTTCTGCCATTACATCGTAAAAGCGATCCGCTAAGGCTTTAACACCTGCTTCCCCACCTAAAATTTCATAAGGTGATTTTTCTACCGTTGGGGTTTCGTGCATATTACTCTCTTGTTCTTTACTTGCATCTTTGTTGAAGATGCGTTTAATTAGCTGCTTCATAAACTATTCACTGGGCTTATTTAATGGGTAAATTCGCGGTATTTGGTAATCCGATAAAACATTCTAAATCGCCACAGATCCATAGGCAATTTGCAGAGCAGTTTTCAACGCAAATAGATTATCAAGCTTTGCTGTCGCCATTAGATGAATTTGAAGCATTCACACAAGACTTTTTCACAAACAAAGCGGGCGAGGGAGCCAATGTCACCTTGCCTTTTAAAGAGCGTGCGTTTGAGCTGGTGGATGAACTCACAGAAAGAGCACAGTTAGCGGGAGCTGTGAATACAATTAAGAAGTTAGATGATGGTCGGTTACTCGGTGATAATACCGATGGCGCTGGGTTAGTGGCTGACTTAATTCGAAATGAATGCAAACTAGATGGCGCATCTGTATTACTTATTGGTGCGGGTGGCGCAGCAAGAGGGTGTATTTATCCTTTACTGCAAGCAGGGGTGAAAGACATCACCATTGCGAATCGCACCAAAGAGAAAGCTGAGATATTGGCCGAGCAGTTTTCTGCTTATGGTCATGTGCAAGGGGTTGGCTTAGACGAGGTGTCCGATTCGACTTATCAAGTGGTGATTAACTCGACATCATCGAGTGTTACTGGAGAACTTCCAAATATATCGGAGGCTGCTTTTACACAATGTCACCTTGCCTATGATATGTTTTATAGCAATGAGCAAACTAGCTTCTTGAAGTGGGTCGAGTCTATTAACTCAAATACCAAGTTAGTAGATGGAATTGGTATGCTAATAGGGCAGGCTGCAGAAGCATATTATCTTTGGCAAGGTGATATGCCTGAATTAACACCGGTAATAAATACATTTGCTAAGGGCTAACATGAATCAAGCAATCTTATTTAATGATGATGCGAGTTTTAATGCGACTCAGCAAAGAATAGAGTTTACTGCTATGAATTCTGGTTTAATCATTCGTTGCTGTGTTGCATTTGAAGGAGAAGAGGCGACAGCGCTAGCACACTTTGCAGAGCATCAATTTGATTATGAAATGCAAGCTGAGGCGCTTATCGAAGAAGAAAGCTACTCAGCAGAAGGGGAAGTATTACTTAGCCGAGTCTGACTCTGCTAAGTAATCATCTTTTAACTCAACATAATTGAGCGCCGATATTTTCAAGAAGGCTAATTCTGAGTCAGTTAACGGACGCGATTGTTTCACCGGGCTACCTACATATAAATAGCCTGATTCAAGTTTCTTATTAGGTGGCACTAATGCACCGCCACCAATGATGACATCATCTTCGACAATCGCATTGTCCATCACGATAGCACCCATGCCTACTAATATACGGTTACCAAGCTTACAGCCATGTAGCATTACTTTATGACCTACTGTCACATCATCACCGATAATAAGCGGGTAACCATCAGGATTGTTGGCGCTCTTACGCGTTAAATGAAGTACGCTACCATCTTGTATATTAGTGCGCTCACCGATTTGTATATAGTTAACATCTCCTCGCGCTGCAACTAGAGGCCAGACACTACTATCTTCACCTATAGTGATATCACCGACTAAAACGGCTGATTCATCAACATAGACCGACTTTTCCAATTTAGGATAGATCCCTTTATAACTTCTTATCATTTGTGTAGAGCCCCGAGTTTTATTGAGATGTTATTTATGCTTTGTAATTAGTGTAGAGTCAAAGCGAGCAATTTACCATGGCTTAAAAATAGCAGTTAACACTCAGGAGTGACCAAAATTACAACATTAAAGTACCAAAAATAGGAGTTTCGTTCAAAATACACGCGAACAGTCAGTTTTTTGCATTTTTCTTTAAAAAAGGGGTTGCGTAATTTTCTGCTCTCCCTATAATGCGACCCCACTGACACGGGGCGAGACGCTGAAAAGCAAATCAAAGCGATGTCGAGTCAAATAAAACTTAATCTTTAAAAACTATTTAAAATTAAGTGTTGACATAAAAAGTGAAGTCGTTATTATGGCGCTCCACTTCGCAGCAAGGCTGCGGTAACTCATCGAGTTACACTGTTCTTTAAAAATATGAAGCAATCATCTGTGTGGGCACTCGTACAGATTGAGTTCTAACAGCTCTTGATTCAGGAGCAAAAAAATTTAGAGTCTCAATTTCTTATGAGTGACTATATAGTCAATTTATACAGAATTCATTGAGCACGAATCTTCGGATTCAAAAACTTTTAATTGAAGAGTTTGATCATGGCTCAGATTGAACGCTGGCGGCAGGCCTAACACATGCAAGTCGAGCGGTAACATTTCTAGCTTGCTAGAAGATGACGAGCGGCGGACGGGTGAGTAATGCTTGGGAATATGCCTTAGGGTGGGGGACAACAGTTGGAAACGACTGCTAATACCGCATAACGTCTACGGACCAAAGGGGGCTTCGGCTCTCGCCCTTAGATTAGCCCAAGTGGGATTAGCTAGTTGGTGAGGTAATGGCTCACCAAGGCGACGATCCCTAGCTGGTTTGAGAGGATGATCAGCCACACTGGAACTGAGACACGGTCCAGACTCCTACGGGAGGCAGCAGTGGGGAATATTGCACAATGGGCGCAAGCCTGATGCAGCCATGCCGCGTGTGTGAAGAAGGCCTTAGGGTTGTAAAGCACTTTCAGTAAGGAGGAAAGGTTAGTAGTTAATACCTGCTAGCTGTGACGTTACTTACAGAAGAAGCACCGGCTAACTCCGTGCCAGCAGCCGCGGTAATACGGAGGGTGCGAGCGTTAATCGGAATTACTGGGCGTAAAGCGTACGCAGGCGGTTTGTTAAGCGAGATGTGAAAGCCCCGGGCTCAACCTGGGAACTGCATTTCGAACTGGCAAACTAGAGTATGATAGAGGGTGGTAGAATTTCAGGTGTAGCGGTGAAATGCGTAGAGATCTGAAGGAATACCGATGGCGAAGGCAGCCACCTGGGTCAATACTGACGCTCATGTACGAAAGCGTGGGGAGCAAACGGGATTAGATACCCCGGTAGTCCACGCCGTAAACGATGTCTACTAGGAGCTGGGGTCTTCGGACAACTTTTCCAAAGCTAACGCATTAAGTAGACCGCCTGGGGAGTACGGCCGCAAGGTTAAAACTCAAATGAATTGACGGGGGCCCGCACAAGCGGTGGAGCATGTGGTTTAATTCGATGCAACGCGAAGAACCTTACCTACACTTGACATACAGAGAACTTACCAGAGATGGTTTGGTGCCTTCGGGAACTCTGATACAGGTGCTGCATGGCTGTCGTCAGCTCGTGTTGTGAGATGTTGGGTTAAGTCCCGCAACGAGCGCAACCCCTATCCTTAGTTGCCAGCGATTCGGTCGGGAACTCTAAGGAGACTGCCGGTGATAAACCGGAGGAAGGTGGGGACGACGTCAAGTCATCATGGCCCTTACGTGTAGGGCTACACACGTGCTACAATGGCGCATACAGAGTGCTGCAAGCTCGCGAGAGTTAGCGAATCACTTAAAGTGCGTCGTAGTCCGGATTGGAGTCTGCAACTCGACTCCATGAAGTCGGAATCGCTAGTAATCGCGGATCAGAATGCCGCGGTGAATACGTTCCCGGGCCTTGTACACACCGCCCGTCACACCATGGGAGTGGGTTGCTCCAGAAGTAGGTAGCTTAACCTTAGGGAGGGCGCTTACCACGGAGTGATTCATGACTGGGGTGAAGTCGTAACAAGGTAGCCCTAGGGGAACCTGGGGCTGGATCACCTCCTTAACGATTTAGAACAGATTTGTTCGTAGTGTCCACACAGATGATTGTTAGTTAGCTTTATAGCTAATTAATATTGCTCTTTAAAAATTTGGAAAAGCTGATAATTAATTCTTTTAGAAGAAATTCTAAAAAGAGTTTTCAAAAGTAAAACAATGCCGATAAACATTCATTTGTTTATTAGCGTCTACTTTAGTATTCAATATTAACTTCTGGCGAAGTTAAAACTGTCTTTGACGATACAAACCATTTTGGGTTGTATGGTTAAGTGACTAAGCGTACACGGTGGATGCCTTGGCAGTTGGAGGCGATGAAGGACGTACTAACTTGCGATAAGCCTAGTCAAGCCAGTAAGAGGCGCTTGAGACTAGGATTTCCGAATGGGGAAACCCACCTGTTTACAGGTATCGTTAACTGAATACATAGGTTAACGAGGCGAACGCGGAGAACTGAAACATCTAAGTACCCGTAGGAAAAGAAATCAACCGAGATTCCGAAAGTAGCGGCGAGCGAAATCGGACTAGCCCTTAAGCTTTAGTGTAGTTAGTGGAACATTCTGGAAAGTTTGACGATACAGGGTGACAGTCCCGTACACAAAAACTTATCTAAAGTGAAATCGAGTAGGTCGGAGCACGTGAAACTTTGACTGAATATAGGTGGACCATCATCTAAGGCTAAATACTCCCAACTGACCGATAGTGAACCAGTACCGTGAGGGAAAGGCGAAAAGAACCCCTGTGAGGGGAGTGAAATAGAACCTGAAACCGTGTACGTACAAGCAGTAGGAGCCCTTCGAGGGTGACTGCGTACCTTTTGTATAATGGGTCAGCGACTTATATTTTGTAGCGAGGTTAACCGTTTAGGGTAGCCGTAGCGAAAGCGAGTCTTAACTGGGCGTTGAGTTGCAAGGTATAGACCCGAAACCCGGTGATCTAGCCATGGGCAGGTTGAAGGTTGAGTAACATCAACTGGAGGACCGAACCCACTAACGTTGAAAAGTTAGGGGATGACCTGTGGCTTGGAGTGAAAGGCTAATCAAACCGGGAGATAGCTGGTTCTCCCCGAAATCTATTTAGGTAGAGCCTCGGACGAATACTTACGGGGGTAGAGCACTGTTAAGGCTAGGGGGTCATCCCGACTTACCAACCCTTTGCAAACTCCGAATACCGTAAAGTAATATCCGGGAGACACACGGTGGGTGCTAACGTCCATCGTGGAGAGGGAAACAACCCAGACCGTCAGCTAAGGTCCCAAAGTGTATGTTAAGTGGGAAACGATGTGGGAAGGCTAAAACAGCTAGGAGGTTGGCTTAGAAGCAGCCATCCTTTAAAGAAAGCGTAATAGCTCACTAGTCGAGTCGGCCTGCGCGGAAGATGTAACGGGGCTAAACATACCACCGAAGCTACGGCTGCATACTTTGTATGCGGGGTAGGGGAGCGTTCTGTAAGCGGCTGAAGCTCAATTGTAAAGTTGGGTGGACGTATCAGAAGTGCGAATGCTGACATGAGTAACGATAATGCGGGTGAAAAACCCGCACGCCGGAAGACCAAGGGTTCCTATCCCATGTTAATCAGGGTAGGGTAAGTCGACCCCTAAGGCGAGGCTGAAGAGCGTAGTCGATGGGAAACGGGTTAATATTCCCGTACTTGGAATAATTGCGATGGGGGGACGGAGCAGGCTAATCAAGCATGGCGATGGTTGTCCATGTGAAAGGCTGTAGGCTGGTGACTTAGGAAAATCCGGGTCGCTAAGGCTGAGAGTCGAGACGAGCTACCACGGTAGTGAAGTTGATGATGCCCTACTTCCAGGAAAAGCCTCTAAGCTTCAGATTATTTCGAATCGTACCCCAAACCGACACAGGTGGTCAGGTAGAGAATACTAAGGCGCTTGAGAGAACTCGGGTGAAGGAACTAGGCAAAATTGTACCGTAACTTCGGGAGAAGGTACGCTCCTATCTGTGATGAGATTTACTTTCTAAGCGGACGGGAGCCGCAGTGACCAGGTGGCTGGGACTGTTTATTAAAAACACAGCACTGTGCAAAATCGTAAGATGACGTATACGGTGTGACACCTGCCCGGTGCCGGAAGGTTAATTGATGGGGTTAGCTTAGGCGAAGCTCTTGATCGAAGCCCCGGTAAACGGCGGCCGTAACTATAACGGTCCTAAGGTAGCGAAATTCCTTGTCGGGTAAGTTCCGACCTGCACGAATGGTGTAACCATGGCCACGCTGTCTCCACCCGAGACTCAGTGAAATTGAAATCGCAGTGAAGATGCTGTGTACCCGCGGCTAGACGGAAAGACCCCGTGAACCTTTACTACAGCTTGGCACTGAACATTGAGCCTACATGTGTAGGATAGGTGGGAGGCTTTGAAGTGGCGTCGCCAGATGTCATGGAGCCATCCTTGAAATACCACCCTTGTATGTTTGATGTTCTAACATAGGTCCCTTATCGGGATTGTGGACAGTGCCTGGTGGGTAGTTTGACTGGGGCGGTCTCCTCCCAAAGAGTAACGGAGGAGCACGAAGGTTGGCTAAGTACGGTCGGACATCGTACGGTTAGTGTAATGGTAGAAGCCAGCTTAACTGCGAGACAGACACGTCGAGCAGGTACGAAAGTAGGTCATAGTGATCCGGTGGTTCTGAATGGAAGGGCCATCGCTCAACGGATAAAAGGTACTCCGGGGATAACAGGCTGATACCGCCCAAGAGTTCATATCGACGGCGGTGTTTGGCACCTCGATGTCGGCTCATCACATCCTGGGGCTGAAGTCGGTCCCAAGGGTATGGCTGTTCGCCATTTAAAGTGGTACGCGAGCTGGGTTTAGAACGTCGTGAGACAGTTCGGTCCCTATCTGCCGTGGGCGTTTGAGAATTGAGAGGGGCTGCTCCTAGTACGAGAGGACCGGAGTGGACGAACCGCTGGTGTTCGGGTTGTGATGCCAATTGCATTGCCCGGTAGCTACGTTCGGAATCGATAACCGCTGAAAGCATCTAAGCGGGAAGCGAGCCTCGAGATGAGTTCTCACTTTAACTTTAAGTTAACTGAAGGGCCGTTGGAGACTACAACGTTGATAGGCTGGGTGTGGAAGTGTAGTGATACATTAAGCTAACCAGTACTAATTACCCGTGAGGCTTAACCATACAACGCCAAAGTGGTTTTAGCTAAGAAGCTAATATGAACTAGAGTAGAAGTTTTAGAAATTATCAGATTTTTTCCAGATTTTAAGTTAATTGCGAAAGCGATTAGCGCACCGAATTTCCTGGTGACTATAGCGTTTTGGAACCACCTGACCCCATGCCGAACTCAGAAGTGAAACGAAACAGCGTCGATGATAGTGTGGGCTTCCCATGTGAAAGTAGAACATCGCCAGGGCCTAATTAAAGAAACCCGTTGCAGAAATGCAGCGGGTTTTTTGCTATGTGCAGAATTTTTGCATCGATATGTAAGAGTCTCAGCGCTTGTTAAAATGGATTAATTCACCTTGCGCAAAAGAAGCGCTCTCACTGCGTTCGCAGTCGCTAATTTTGCACGATAGCGTCGATGATAGTGTGGGCGCGGCCAGCCTGGCTTCCCATGTGAAAGTAGAACATCGCCAGCAAAGGTTGCCCCAGGCAATTAAAGAAACCCGTTGCAGAAATGCAGCGGGTTTTTTGCTATGTGCAGAATTTTTGCATCGATATGTAAGAGTCTCAGCGCTTGTTAAAATGGATTAATTCACCTTGCGCAAAAGAAGCGCTCTTACTGCGTTCGCTGTCGCTAATTTTGCACCATAAGCGCAAGGTGAAGTGAGCAACTTTCACCGTACTTAATCTAGACGCCCTCAACTCCAGCTAAACTAGTTTATCTCACCTTGCGCGAAAAGAATGTAAGCGCTGCGCGCTTGTCATAAACCTTTCGCACTATACTTGCGTAAAAAGAGCGGGTTCACTTCGTTCACTGTCGCTAGCCTTTTACACCTTTCTTGCGCAAGGCAAATGTACTCGCCTTGCACGCCGTCATTAACTTTGCACCATATTTGCACTTTTAATGAATAATAAAATTTAATAACTCGGTCATCTGTGTGTATGCTTAATTTATATAGTTAGAGGCTGCTATACACTAAGGGTATAAGCACTCAAAAATATGGAACATTTAGATGAAATACAGCAAACTGAAGTTTCTCTTTAGCTTAGCTTTATGCTTTGCCACACACTCTCAGGCATTTGAAGTTATAGTCAAAGACAAAGCCGGCAACCCTTTAACTAATGCTGTTGTGTGGCTTGAAGGTGATTTATATAAACCTAAAGCAGAGCAAGTTTCTGATATGTTTAGTATGGGGCAAAAAGATAGAGCTTTTACTCCCCATATCTTGGTTGTGCCAACTGGCGCTAAAATTGAATTTCCTAACTTCGACTCTATCTTGCATCATGTTTATTCCTTTTCGAAGCCAAAGCCATTTGAATTAAAATTATATAAAGAAACGCCTAAATCAGAGATTGTTTTCGAGAATAATGGTGTTGTTGAGTTAGGGTGTAACATTCATGACTGGATGTTAGGCTATATATTGGTTGTCGATTCTGGCTACTTCGCGCTGACGGACAAGCAAGGTCGAGCAAATATTGCATTATCTCCCTCCCAAATTGGTAAAGCACAATTACATGTTTGGCATGAACGTTTTGAGAAGCTAGAGGCAAGTGAGCAAGTAGAAGTACAGCTGAGTTCTCATTCTCAAAAAGAAACCTATAAAGTAAAGCAAACTCTTATGGAAGCTTTCGACTTTGCAGTGGATGAAAGTGATGGTTATGAATAAAGTTATTTCTGGACTGCTAGGTTTAAGTTTTTCTTCGGTTACTGTTGCAAGCAATATTCAAACAAAGTTTGAGGGCCAGATAGACGCAAGTTTTGACTCGGGCTCTGATTCCGTGAGTTGGTTAGATAAGGGCTGGGGGACAACTCGATTTGGTAAACACGATGATAAACTCTCAATATCTCGTGCAGCTTTAGCTGGTCGAGTAGATTTTGCAAATAGTTGGTCCCTCTTTGGTGTGGCACAATATGTTCCAAATCCAAAAGCCGCTTTAGGCTTTACCGAAGCCTATCTTCAGTATCAACCGATTGCTAAGGGGTATCAAGTATCAGCTAAAATTGGTGCTTTTTATCCAAAAATGTCTCTTGAAAACACGGGTTTTGCATGGTCATCACCTTATACATATAACTATTCTGCTTTGAATGCTTGGTTAGGTGAAGAAGTTAGAGCCATTGGCTCTGAATTAACAATAAAGCGCCCAGCCAGAAGGTTTAGAAGCAAGTACGATGTAAGCTTTCACACAGCTGTTTTTAAGGGAAATGATCCTGCTGGAACCTTGATTGCTTGGCGAGGCTTACTTCCTCATGACAGACAAACACATCTAAATGAACGAATAGGTTTTGCATCACTGTATTCATTGCAGAAGCCACAGCTTGCAAAACAATGGCAGTACTCAGATCCGTTTCATGAAATAGATGGTCGCTTTGGTTTTTATGCAGGTGTGCATTTAGACTATTTGAAAAAGCATAGCCTTAGAGTTTACTGGTATGACAATAATGGTGACCCTGCTGCGATAAATGAAGGAATTGGTCAATATGCTTGGGATACCAATTTCTTATCAATAGCTTGGAAGAGCAAGCTGTCTAGTCAAACACATCTTTTGGTGCAAGCAATGTCAGGCTCAACGGCAATGGGCCCAGGTAGGGGGGTTGATAATGATTTTCGTAGCTGGTTCGTTTTATTAAGCCATAAATGGAAAACATATCGATTCTCGGCTCGCTTAGAAAAGTCTGAGGTTGTTGATAAGGATCATTGGGTATTTGATCCGAATGCCAGTGACAACCAAGCGCTCACGTTACATATCAATCGTTCTATAAATGATAATTTGAAGCTTGGTATAGAGTGGTTATATTCAGATAGTTGGTTGAGTTATCGATATAAAAGCGGATTACCACTAAATGTTACTGATAAAGTTTGGCG
Organism: Pseudoalteromonas sp. AWM4_233; assembly: GCF_056158285.1. Classification (NCBI taxonomy): domain Bacteria; kingdom Pseudomonadati; phylum Pseudomonadota; class Gammaproteobacteria; order Alteromonadales; family Pseudoalteromonadaceae; genus Pseudoalteromonas; species Pseudoalteromonas sp. AWM4_233. The sequence continues at coordinate 3,852,910 of NZ_JBSWSZ010000001.1, forward strand.
TGTTGCGCTAAGTTATAAGTTTTAATTTTAAAGGCAGCACGGAATACTTATTTAATAAAGTATTCCGTGCTTTTTATTAGTCTTTAAATGACTTATGGCAATCCTTACAGCCTTTAGCCCAATTTCTAAATGCAGGGCCGATTTCTTTTTTATCCCCTGATTGAGCTGCTACAGCAAGTGCCTTAGCATACTTTGCAAATTGTTCCGCTTTCTTGTCAAACGTTGCACGGTCAGACCAAATAGCAGGTAAAGCGCCGGTATCGCCTTTTTGTGAATCTGCAGTAAATGCTTCCCATGGCATACTTGAAAGAGCAGCTGCACTATCAGCTCTCTGCTGAAAGCGTTTTGCATCAAAAGGTACTTTACCTTTTAACATGTCACCCATATCGCCAATTTGATAACGAATAAGCTGAAAGGTTGCTTTGCGATATTCAATCGCGTCTTCTGGTTTTTCAAACATAGATTGTGCATTTGCTTGTAAAGAAAATGCACCAACTAACGCTGCTGCTAAAAGAAGAGTCTTTTTCATGATTTGCCCCAAAAAATTAGAATCCATTCTTTTTACGTAAAACAACATAAAAACGCAAGTCGAACATGATGAGTGGTTAAAGATGTTCAAAAATGCTGAAAAGTGCAACCATATTAACTTTGTGAACGTTTTGTTTACGTTTATTTACCATTTTATATCGTTATTTAAGTTTATGAAATGTTGAGATTTTTTTCTCAGTGTTAGTCTCTTTGCTCTACTTGTTACCAGTGTACCTATAAATGTTTTGCTTGGATTAATGTATTGTGGTCGTAATGGAAGCATTTAAGAAATTGTGTCCACTTACAAAATAAGAATGAAGGGTAGTTATGTCTAATCAATTTATCAAAGCCACAGCTGTTGCATCGGCTGTATCAGGCGTTTTGTTTGCAGCAAATGCATCAGCAATCGATACAAAAGCATTATTGGAGCATCGTCAAAGCTTGCTTCAAAACGTACAAGAATTTAAAGCTGAACAACAGCATGAAGTAAATGCTTACATGGTTGTTTTGAAAGCAGAAAGTGCGTCTGATTTATTAGATCAAGGTCGATACTCAGTAGCTGCAGCGCAGCAGGCTGCAATTTCGATTGAAGAAGTGCAAGCACAAGTTTTATCAACGCTTTCAAGCTTCGACCCTGGTGCAAAAGTGATCGCCAAGACAAAGATCTTAGCAGCGACTTTGATTGTTGATGCGGATGAGGTTGCACTTGAGTCACTTCAGAACCATCCATTAGTTGAGAAAATTTTACCTGTACTTGATAACGAAATTCAGGTTGCAGATGTTAACAAATATATTTCAGCTGATATTGTTAATACAGAAAAAGGTTTTACAGGTAGTTCACAATCAGTGGCTGTACTAGATACAGGTATTGATTACACGCACAAAATTTTAGGTGGTGAAGGTACACTTGAAGCTTATAGTGCTGCTGCGGCTGACCAAACTTCAGTAACATGGCCACAGGGCCAAGTTGTTGGCGGTTATGATGCATTTCGAGGTGATGCGGACCCGATTGAAAATGACCCTCGCTTTGACAGCACAACAGGCACGCCAAGTGCGACAAACCACGGTACTAATGTAGCGCACTCGGTAACAGGTATTGCGCCAGGTGTTGAGCTTTACGCATACACAGTGTGTGGTGACCGCTCGCAAGGTTGTACAGGTGCTGCTCAAATATTAGCGCTTGAAAAAGCAATGGATCCAAATGGCGACGGCAACATTAATGACCGTGTTGATGTAATTAACATGTCACTAGGTGGTGATTATGGTTCAACGCACACGCAAAGTGGTACGCAATACCTAATTCACAAAGCAGTTAAACTAGGCACTAACTTAGTTATTTCTGCAGGTAACGATGCGGATCATCCATTCATCGTTGGTGGTCCAAGTACAACACCAAATGCCCTTTCAGTTGGTGCAATGACTCACCCTGTGGAGCAGATTGTGACTTCAAAAAGGGAAGCGTCGTTAAACGGTAGTGCTGTGGCATTTGGAACAGCATCATTTGGTGAGCAAGGGCCGCTAAGCTTCACAAGTGAAGGTAAAGAATTTATCTACCCTGACGCAAACCAAGAAGCATGTGTTGAATTTGCTGAAGGTACAGACTTTACTGGTAAAGTTGTACTGGTAGATCGTGGTGGTTGTGGTTTCTCTGACAAAGTACTTAACGCTCAAAAAGCGGGTGCAAGTTTTGTTATTGTTGTAAATAACAAGGCAAATGACGGTGCATTCGGGATGGCTGCATCACCAGGTGCGGAAGCAGTTACTATCCGTTCGTTCATGCTATCACTTGAAGATGGTCAAGTCGTTAAAGATGCGATTGCAAATGGTCGAGCGTTTGACCTTACTGTTGAAATTGAAGAAACAAATATTGCAGGTAATGCAGTGGCTGGTTTCTCATCTCGTGGTCCTTCAATGGATGGCTTATTAAAGCCAGAAATTACAGCGCCAGGCTCTGAAATTGTACTTGCAAAACCAGGCTCAGTTGAAAGTGATCCAGCTGCGATTGGTACGTCAACAATGAAAAACTCAGGTACTTCATTCTCTGGCCCTATCGTGGCAGGTGCAGTAGCGCTGGTACGTGATGCGCGTCCATACATGAATGCTGAAGAAGTAAAAGCTGTATTAATGAATACTGCTGACCTGAACGTTTATGAAGAAGCGTTAGCGCTAAATGAAGATTCGAAGTTAGCGCCAATCAGCCGCATTGGTGCGGGTCTAGTAGATGTAAATAAAGCAATCGAATCTCCTGTTGCTGCGTGGGTACATCATGCAGACTTTGATACTAACCAAGCTGCACTTTCATTTGGTTTACTATCAGTATCTGAACCATCATCTTACACAAAGACAGTACAAGTGAAGAACTTCTCTTCAGAAGCGAAAACTTACAGCCTTCGCGCTGAAGCTCGCTATGAAGATGACAGTAAAACAGGTGCATTTTCTTGGGACCTTCCTGAGGAAGTGACAGTACCAGCTGGTCAAACAGTTACATTTGACGCGACGCTAAATATTGATCCTTCTAAGCTGAATGAGTGGACGTTGAAGAGTACTTCAATGGCGCGCATGTCTGGAGAAACGGACGCAGAATTTAATGCTCGTCGTTCTGCTGAATACCAACAGCGTCGTGATGCCCTAACTGCGGCTGAATTTGATGGTGCGATCATCTTCAATGATATTGCTTCTAGTGAAGATCATGATTTACACCTAGTATTCCATGCTATGCCTAAAGCGGTTGAAGCGCTTGAGATGGGTTATGAATTCATTGAAGGTAAAAAGCAGCTAGTTGTACACAACACAAGCGCAAAAGATATTGAGCTAAATGCAGACAATTTAATTGCATCTCAAGAACCAGATCATTCGCTTACTATGGACATCGTGTCTACGTCGATGAACGTATACGGTGGTATCGCAAGTTGTCCTTCTGGTCGTATGATCACAGCGACAATGCAATTACGTGATTCTGTGCAACACCTAAGACAAGGCGACTTTGGTTTCCATTTTGATACTAACAATGATGGTATTGATGATTGGGTAATTTATAACTGGACAGATGGTAACCGCGATGGTCGCAGCGTTGATGGTAATGTTCGAGGTGTATCTGGCTTTATACGTGAAGATGGTTCAATTGGTTGGGCATACTGGGTAAATGTGCACCATGAGGTTGGCTCTGACTCAATTACTTATTCTGCATGTGATGACTATGTTGGTTTAGGTGATCAAACTGTTGATATTGATGGTACGCCGACAGTTCAAAGCCCTGTAGGTCAAAGCATTCGTATTTCAGCAACGGTTGGTCCTGACAACGGTTGGTACTTAGGTGGTCCATTACTAACGACTGATGTTGTAAGTGGCACAGTGACTTATCAATCTGCTCGTGTTTCTATGGAAGACATGGAAGGCGAAGACGTAAATATGATTGTTGCTGGTGGTAAAGTAACGATTGAAAGTGAAGGCGCATTTGTACTAAGTCGTTCAGATTTACAAAAAGCAGTTGCTGTTGTTGATCAAGCTGTGCTTGATGAGCAAAGTAGAATTACACCATTAGCGATTGAATCGATGTCTTATGACATTAGTGAAAATGTTACTGATGGCACTGTGATTGGTCAGCTTTCACTGGTTGAGCAAGAAGGTGTTTTAGAGCTGTCTGAGTACTTTGTACGTAGCCAGTCTAACGAAGGTATTAACATCACTAAAGATGGTGAGATTGTTGTATCGAATGCTGCTCTATTAGACTACGACCAAGGCGTCACTGAAGTTGAACTGAAAGTGGTTGCTATTGATGTTGCTGGTAACGTATCAGAAGAAGCGTCAATTTATATCAGTGTTCAAAATGCGGTGGATACAGTTGCAGAGAAAACACCAATGATTGCTGCTGATCAAGCATTTGAAGTGAGTGAAAATGTAGCAATTGGCACTATTGTCGGTAAGCTTTCTGTTATGGACCAAGATGACAACCTTGAAAGCTTTGAAGTAACAGGCTCTGATGCATTTGCAATCGACACTGATGGCACAATCACAGTTAAAGGTGAATTTGACTTAAGCCAAGGTGCAGAAGTCATGCTTGAGGTAGTAGCAGTTGATACCGATGGTAATAAGTCTGAAAGCACGAATGTTGCAATTACGATTATTGAAAACGTTGCGACAATCGCTGCAGGACAACAGTTCACAGTACAAGAAAATGTAAGAGTTGGTTATCAAGTGGGTCAACTGCAATTCACCGATAGAGATAATGGTGTAATTGGATTTGAAGTATCTGGTACTACTCTGCTAGAAGTAAATGCGCAAGGTAATATCTTAACTACGTCAGCTCTAGACTATGAATATGATCGTAAGATTACTTTCACAGTAACCGCTGTTGATGCGCACGGTAACCGTTCTGATGCTGAAACAGTTGAAGTTAGAGTAAACAAAGTTGAGCCTGTAGATGTTTCTAGTGGCTCAAGTGGTTCACTAGCTTGGTTAGCACTACTAGCAGCACCATTTGCAGCACTTCGTCGCCGTAAGCAGAAGTAATGCAAATAGATTAGCTGCCTGAATCTCAGCTAATGACTAAAAAACCCAGTCTTTAATTTGACTGGGTTTTTTTATTGTATTTTTAAACTCATCAAATCTCTAAACCCGATATAAGGTCGGTGCTACCGAATGTGACTCCATTCAGTGAGAGGGATTATTTTCGTCAACTCGTTATACCAATCCTCTTAATTAAGTGGTCTATTTTGAGGCAAGAAAAATTAGTCGATAACGAGGCGGAAATTTTGCTATTTAGTTGTTCTAAGTAAGAAATTTTCAACGAAATTAGCGTCAGTTTTAGTCCCTCAAAATGATTGAGTATTATTGAGGATTGGTATTATTGAATATCTTTAAAAATCATGCCTCTGCGCATACTGCGTGTCGCTAAAAATACTTCGGCAAGCAGCGCTAAGAACGCGCCAATCAATAAAATCATTGCACCAATGAAACACCCGGAGATAGTGACACTCAGTGGCATAGTGTATAGATGCGAAATAAACATCATCATAACCACGGCGCAGACGAGTAGGGCACTGAGTACACTCATACTAAAAGCGATGTGAATGCAGCGAGAGCGTTTTAACAACGCGCGCATTTCTTGCGTAAGAGAAAGTGTTAGGGAGTCGTCTAGGTTGTTATTCAGTTTTCTGTCTAACAGTCTTGCTCTGTCGGTAATACGCGCTAAACGGTTAGATAAAACCCCAAGCGTTGCGGCAATACCTGTAATTAAGAAAACCGGCGCAACCGCAGTTTGAATAACTTTAGCAATTGTTAGGATGTGAACGGGATCTTGTGACATATAGCCTCTTTTTTGAGTGCGATGAGTATTAATCAGCTATGTTTTGGTATTGTCTTATTATTAACCATGAGTAGATGGTTAATCGGTTTTCACGCTTACATTAACCGCTATTTGATAGGATAATGCAACGCTATACGTCATGACATGAACGCTTTATTGAATGTGGATTTATCTTAGTCTGTTTGCCTCGGCATTTTTATCAGCCACGCTATTACCCGGCTCGTCTGAAGTGGTGCTTTCAGGGCTGGTGGTCAAACAGCAAGGGTTACTCTGGTTACTTTGGTTATCAGCGACTGTGGGTAATGTATTGGGTAGTTGCGTTAATTATTGGTTAGGTCTAAAAATGATGTCTTTTCAAGACAGGCGCTGGTTCCCGGTTAGTGCAGCGCAAATAGCGAAAGGCCAACGGGTATTTGATAAGTACGGCGTGTATAGCTTGCTGTTTGCTTGGTTGCCAATAGTTGGCGATCCACTCACGTTACTAGGTGGGGTCTTTAAAGTTAGGCTTTCATTATTTGTGTTACTGGTGAGTATCGGTAAAGCGTTGCGTTACGGCTTTATTATTGCGGTCGCATTAGGTATAGAGCGGCTGATATAGCCGCACTTAAATTGAATAACGGTTAACTTTTACGCCAATCTAAAGTCAAAGAGACTGAATCAGCAAAGCGCAGTGCATGGGGTTTATCGACACGCACTTTTGCATAAGTGACTGATTCATGTTCGTGACAGATCTCTAAAATGTCAGCAACCAGTTTTTCAAGTAGTAAAAAGTGGCCCGTTTCGACTTGCTTGATCACCGCTTTGGTAATGGTCTTATAGTTAAGCGCATGTTCTACGATATCACCGTTGATACACGCACTATCAGCAGGGTAATGAATTTCTATATTCAGTACCACATCTTGTTTTTTCTCACGCTCTTCTTGGTTAAAACCAATATAAGTGCGCAGCCTTAAATTGGTGATATTAATAATCGCGTTTTGCATTCACTGCTCCTTAGTTTTTTACTAGCTGTAAAAACTCATTGCGGGTTTTAGGGTCGTGTCTAAAGTTACCCAGCATGACCGAAGTACGCATTTTTGAGTTTTGTTTTTCAACGCCGCGCATCATCATGCACATGTGTTTTGCTTCAACAATGACACCGACGCCTTTTGCGCCCGTTACTTCTTCAACTGCTTTGGCGATTTGATGAGTAAGCTGCTCTTGAATTTGAAAGCGTCGCGCGAACATATCAACAATGCGTGCAAATTTAGACAGACCGAGCACTTTACCATTAGGAATATAAGCAATATGGCACTTACCAACAAAGGGGAGTAAGTGGTGCTCACACATTGAATAAAGCTCGATATCTTGAATAAGCACCATGTCATCGGCATCTGAACTAAACACGGCATTATTGGTTATCTCATCTAGAGTCTCACGATAGCCTTTGGTTAAAAACTCCATCGCTTTGGCGGCACGTTTTGGGGTGTCTAATAAACCTTCTCGCTCAGGGTTTTCACCTACTGCAGTTAAGATTTCGTGATAACTTTTTTTTAAATCGTCATGCATAATCTATCTCTTTATTTTAAGTGGCGTCCGCCATCAACTGCTAGGGTACGGCCTGTGATGTAGTTACTGCTTAATAATAGCTCAACGCTATTGATGATCTCACGACAGCCAGGCTCGATGCCCATCAAGGATTTTTTCAATGTTTTTGCTTTATACGCGTCGTCGTCATGTTCATTAAAAATGATCAAACTCGGCGCGATGGAGTTTATTTTAATACTCGGTGCAAACTTCGCCGAGAAAGACTTAGTTAAGTTGTCTAAAGCCGCTTTGCTTGCTGCATAGGCAATATGTTTCGGGCTGCCTGTCTCAACAACGTAATCGGTTAAGTGAATAATATCGGTAATGTCGTCAGAGTTTTGTAACAGCGGGCTCAGTGCCATATTCAATAAGTAAGGGACTTTGGCATGAATATGCATCATGCGGTCAAAGAGGTTGGCATAGTCGTCACAACTGGCTTCACAATCCCAGCTTGATGCGTTGTGGATCACAGCGCGAAGGCTGGGAGTGATTGAGGTTACTTGATTGACCAACTCGGTGACGGCATCGGGCTTATCGAAATCGCATTGAATACAAGTAACGCCCTGGGCTTCGAGTTCATTAATACATGCGTGACGGGTGCGATAAGTCATTATTACGGGCTGAGCTTGAGCAACAAAGTGTTCTGTGAGTGCTAAGCCAATGCGCTGTGCGCCGCCGGTAATCAGTATGGGTGCTGTCATGTAAGACCTATCTTGGTTGTTAAACTTTTTCTATTTAACCAGTGTATACGCTTTTTTTATTTTTATCGATCAAGCGCTTGCAGGAACATAGAAGAACGCTCCTAAAAATGTGAACTTAAAGTATACAATTTGGGTATAATTGACAGCGTTGTCTATGGGGGGCGGATGTTAGCAAGAGTTACGCAAAAGTCAGTTTGGCCGTTTTGGTTTACTGCCGGAGTTTATGCCACCTTGTTATTGTTACAAGGCGCAAAGCCTGCGTTGATGCAGGTTTATCAAGAATTTGAGATTGCCTTAACCATGGCGCTGGGGTCTTTTGTAGCGGGAGGCACAGCCTTGGGAGGTGGTGCGGTGGCGTTTCCGATCATGACCAAGGTACTAGATATTGAGCCAGCTACAGCCAAGGTGTTTTCTTTGGCGATCCAAAGCTTTGGCATGACGGCTGCGAGCTTAACTATTATCTGTCGAGGCATTCCTTATTATCGCAATGTGGTGCTGCTTGCACTGCCAATGGCATCACTGGGTGTGATTTTAAGTTTATTGTATGTTGCCCCTGTTGTGCCTAGATTGTGGGTTAAGTCGGTATTTAGTGTGTTGCTGCTGTGCTTTGCCGTGACTATGCTGGTTAGGTGGTGGCGCAAAGCCCACCATGAGCAAAGTATTGATGACATTTACCCGCATCCACAGCGATTAATGCTGGTGGCCTTTATTGGTGGACTTGCCAGTGGCTTAGTAGGCTCAGGGGCTGACATCGCATTATTTGCGCTGTTATTGCTTTGCTATAAAGCCGATGTGAAAAAAGCGACGGCGACATCGGTGTTAGTGATGGCGTTTACCTCAGTGATCGGCAGTCTTATCAATGTGGTTTATTTACAGCAGATCACGCCAGAAATTCATAGCTACTTGCTTGCTGCGATTCCTGTGGTGGTAATAGGCGCGCCACTTGGGGCATATGTATGTGCAAAAGTAAAAGTGGCTTATGTGGTGATGTTTTTGCTGAGTTTAATTGTGCTCGAGGCGGGTATGACAGGTTATGAGCTAGTTAGCTCATAACCCAGTTTTCTTTATTGCTTATACTTCGTCGTAAACCGTAGGAATAGGTTGGCGCTTATGTTGCGTGCGTAGGTAAATCGCAATCAGCTTGTCAGCCACTTCAGCGTCTACGTCTTTACCTTCCAAGAAGTCATCAATTTGCTCGTAGCTCAAACCTAACGCATCTTCGTCTTTTAGACCTGGCTTATCACATTCAAGATCGGCTGTCGGTGCTTTTTCTACTAAAGCCGCTGGTGCGCCAAGCTTGCTGGCTAATGCGCGAACTTGGCGTTTAGATAAGCCAAACAAAGGCGCAAGGTCACATGCACCGTCACCAAACTTTGTATAGAAGCCTGTGATGTTTTCAGCGCTGTGATCAGTACCAACTACTAAACCTTGCGTAAGACCGGCAATCTCATATTGCGCAACCATACGCTGACGAGCTTTCACATTACCTTTTACAAAGTCCACATGGCTGTCACTAGGTAAAGCGGTATCGCTATCAGACATGGCCAGTAGGGCTTGAGCATGCAGTGCATCTGCCGCATCTTTAATATTCACAGTAAGACGTTTGCTTGGCTTGATAAACTCAAGAGCTAATTGCGCTTCGTCTTCATCCGCTTGCACGCCATAAGGTAAGCGCATTGCAATAAACTGGTACTCAGTGGTGTTTAACTCGTTATTAAGCTCGTCAACGGCAAGCTGACATAAGCGACCACAAGTTGAAGAATCTACGCCACCACTAATACCTAAAACCAGTGACTTACAATGTGCACTGACAAGACGTTGTTTGATGAAGTTAACGCGACGGGTGATTTCAAAGTCGACGTCGATATTAGGCTGAACGCGCATTTCGGCTAAAATGGCTTGGCGCATGATGATTCCTCTGTGAGTTCTGGTTTATTGAGTGCAAGCTCTATTATGTTGTGATATTTGCTGAATTTAAAGCGCTATTTATTACATTTAAAGTCCTAAATGCTGTTTTATCTTAGCGAGTTCTTGCTTAAGTTGCTGCACTTCTTCTAATAAGCTATTAAGGTCTGACTCAACCAATGGCTCCGCGCCAGCACTTACAAGTTCAGCTTCTGTGCTCGATATAAACAGGTGTTGATAACGGCTTTCGCGTTTACCCGGCTGTCTTGGTAGTTGCTGAACAAGACTTTGCTGTTGGAGATCTTGTAATACTTGTTCTACTTCACTGACCTGAGCAAAGTTAGCTAGGCGATTGGTACGGCTGCGAAGCTCGCCGGGAGTTTGTGGGCCTCGTAATAGCAATACACACACAACCGCGAGCTGTTGTTCGTTAAACTGTAAATCGCCGAATTCGGTATTGCAGAAACGATGGCGGTATTTATCGACTCGACCCGAAACAGCTTCATCTCGAACCACTATTCTTTTAGCAATTAAACCATCAACGGTATCTAAGACTTCAGCTTCGCTTAACTCTAAAACCGGCTCACGATTCGATTTTTGATTGCAACCCGTCGTCAGAGAATTTAAAGATAGAGGGTATTGGTCTGGGGTGGTGATTTCTTTTTCTAGCAACACACCGATAATACGTTGTTCAATTTGATTTAATTCCATCGCCAAGCTCCTTAATTAGGCTATTTATCAAATGTACTTTAAGGCGAATTAATATACCAGCAATACCAAGCCTCAATAATACTTAATCATTTTGAGGAACTAAAATTGATGCTAGCTTCGTTAAAAATTTCTTATTTAGAACAACTAAATAGCAAAATTCTAGCCTCGCTATCAACAATTTTCCTTGCCTCAAAATAGATCACTTAATTAAGAGGATTGGTATAAGAATAGATAAAGAATTGATTTAGTTGGTTATCAGAGAGGAACAAGATTGAAAAGCTGGGTGTAACATGAACATAATGCAGTTTCGCTGACACAATAGCGTCACTTATTTATGGCTAGTATAAAAATAATAAAGCACAAGGAGACACCGCAATGTTAAGTTGGCTCAAGCGTGGATTATCTGGGCTGTTGATCCTCATTTTAATTCTTACCGCAGGCTTATATGGCTTGTTATCGCTCAGCCTACCGGCATTAGACGGTAAAGGCACTTCTGATGCCATTTCAAAGCCCGTTACACTGGCAAGAGACACGTTAGGGCAAGCGGTGATCACCGCGAAAACTCGCCAAGATGCTGCCTATGCATTGGGCTTTGCTCATGGCCAAGACCGCTTCTTCCAAATGGATCTATTACGCCGCAACGCTGCGGGAGAGTTAAGTGAATTATTTGGTAAAGGTGCGCTCGAGCTCGATAAAAAAATGCGTTTTCATCAGTTGCGTGCTCGCAGCCAAGAAATTCTTAAATTATTACCTGAAGCCGATAAGCAACTACTGGCAATTTACACGCAAGGGGTTAACGAAGGTAGAAGTCAGGCAGGCATAGCTAGCTTTGAATACCTATTAAGTGGTGCACAGGCAAAACCTTGGTTGAGCGAAGATAGCTTACTGGTGATCTTTAGCATGTATCTCGATTTACAAGCGGGCACCTATTTTAGAGATGAAGCGTTAATTCATTTAGATAAGCTGTACGGCGAGCAAATGCGCGCGTTTATTTTACAACCAAGCCAATATCAAGCGGCACTCGATGGCTCAAAGCTGCCACAAGGGCGCGTTGCCATTCCAGAGCCAATCAGTCGTGAAGCAATATCACAAGTAACCCATATCAAAGAGCAAGACCACTACGGCAGCAACAACTGGGCGGTAACAGGTGCATTAACCAAAACCGGAAAAGCCATGCTGTCAGATGACATGCACTTGGGTTTGAATGTGCCATCAATTTGGTATCGCGCGCAATTAAACTACCGCCACCAAGGCGAAAAATACCAAGTGACAGGAGTAACGTTACCGGGCACGCCAGCGGTTGTTGTCGGTAGTAATGATCATATTGCATGGGGCTTCACTAACGGTTATTTAGATACCGCGGATTGGATAGCCCTAACAGCGCAAGACAAAACATGGCAAGTAAACGAGCGTATTGCATTACCAAACGGTGAGCATGCGGTGTATGAGCTGACCATGTCTAATTACGGCCCAGTAAAAGAAATTCAAGGTGAGCAATATGCATTAAGCTGGGTGGCACACCACTCTTATGCAGTAAACCTAGAGTTACTTAGGTTTGAACGCACGAAATCGGTTGAAGAAGCCGTCGCACTGGCGCCGCATGTGGGTATTCCAGTGCAAAATTTAATGGTGGTAGACGACCAAGGTAATGCTGCATGGAAACCTATGGGGGCTGTGCCAGCGCGCACTAATCCGGCAGACATTGCACAATCCAGTGAGCACTACGCCAAGCTTTGGCAATTTAATGAAGTGCAGCGTCCACAAGTGGTGAATCCGCAAAGCGGTAAACTTTGGACGGGTAATTCTCGTGTGGTCTCGGCTGTTGCTCATCAGCGCTTTGGTGATGGCGGTTATGCTTTGGGTGCGCGTTCAGCACAGATCAGAGATCGATTATTAGAGAAGTCACAATTTAGTGAAAAAGATTTTTATGCCATTCAGCTCGATAATGAAGCGCGTTTCTTAACGCCATGGCATAAGCAATTATCGGCGTTACTACGACAAGACACCGAAACTCAGTTTAAGTATCAAATTGACTTAAGCTGGCTAGATGATTGGCAGCAATGCGCGTGTGCAGAGTCAGTGGGCTACACCTTAGTGCGCTATTATCGTGACAGCCTTATCGATACTGTGTTTGTGTCGGTTGAGCGCAACATGAAAAAGTCAGGTAGCAGTTTAAGCGCATTGAAAAGTTATTTAGAGCCGGCACTTTGGCAATTGATCAATACCCAGCCAGAATCTTGGTTGCACGGCCATGATAACTGGCAAGCGCTGCAAATTGCTGCTTACGAACAAGCAAAGCAAAAGTTGGCTGCAGAGTTTGGTCCAAATATGGCGGCATGGACATGGGGTGAAGTGAATGCATTACAAATTCAACATCCGTTTAGCAAGCAACTGCCGATACTGAGTCACTTCTTAAATATGCCCAAGTACGATGGTTTTGGTGATAGCTATATGCCAGCGGTCCAGAGACCTGAATTTGGTGCGTCACAGCGCTTTATTGTGCAACCCGGTGAGTTAGAAAAAGCTATTATGACCGTGGCTGGTGGACAAAGTGGTCACCCACTTTCACCTTTCTATCGCAGTGGCTTTGAAGAGTATGCACAAGGCGAGAATACGCCGTTATTGCCACAAGTTTTAACCCATGAAATCACGTTCACACCACAGCCATAAACAGTGAGGGGTTATATTTTTATCTCTTTATTGTGTTATAAATAGGCACAGTACTGGACGAAAATTAAAAAAGGTGAAGCATGGAACACAATAACTTACCTGACATCAGCACAAACTTTTTTAAGAAAAAGGGCTTGTTTGGTGGTGCAGCGGCGGCAATCGGTTTGCTGATTGTTGCTAATGGTGCGTTTTATACCGTTGACGAAGGGCATGTGGGTATTATCAAACGCTTTGGTGAAGCGACCGAGCAAGTTAACCCGGGTCTGCACACTAAGGTACCCATTGTCGATAGTGTTGAGATGTTGGAGATCCGTACACGCAAAAATGTCGAGAAATTACGCGCCGCGACTCATGAACAAATGCCAGTAACCGCAGAGGTATCAATTAACTGGACGGTGATCCGTGCAGAAGCGTTCGACTTATTTAAAAGTTATGGTGGCTTAACGCAATTTGAGAACCGTATTCTCGACCCTAAACTTCGCTCAGCAACGAAAGATGCTTTGGCACGATATAAGGCCGAAGAACTTATCCAAAATCGATCTCAGGTCATTGCTCGTATCGAAGAGTTACTACTGGAAGAAATGAAAGACTATCCGGTGAAATTAGACTCGGCGCAAATCGAAAACTTAGAGCTTCCGCAAAAGTACATTCAGTCTATTGAAACCAAGCAAACAGAAAAGAACCTTGCGGCTGCAGAAAAGCATCGTCTAGAGCGCCAAAAGTTAGAAGCGCAGCGTGAAGTTAATACGGCACTGGCACAACGTGATGCGGCCAAAGCGAAAGCGGACGGCCAAGCATACGCAATTAAAGTAGAAGCCCAAGCCGAAGCTGAAGCCATTAAATTAAAAGGTTTAGCAGAAGCTGAGGCAATACTGAAAAAAGCTGAAGCGATTAAGAATAACGCAACCCTAGTTGACTATATGCGTGCTCAGCAATGGAATGGCCAAATGCCAACAACCATGATGGGCGAAGGGCAAAGCGTGCTTTGGAATATGAATAAGAAGAACTAACTCTTTTTGTGTATTAACAAAGTAAAAGGCTCATCATGGATGAGCCTTTTTACGTTTATCAATAAAAGTTTGGTTAGGTCATCATCACTAATATGGCCGCGACAGCGATTAAGCCTAGCCCTAGACCATCGCGTTTTTTCACTGGCTCTTTTAACCAGAAAATCGACAGCAAGATGGTAAAGAACACTTCAACTTGCCCAAGGGTTTTCACATAAGCAACGTGTTGTAAGCTCATGGCACTAAACCAACCAATTGAGCCAATACAGCTAGTAAAACTGATCGCACAAGTCAGCGGTTTGTGGCTCAGTAAAGTGCGCCAAGTGTGTGACTCTTTAATGCTGATATACGCCGACAACATAATAGTTTGGGTGAGTAATACAAAGAGTAATACCCAAGCTGCACTGTGTGGAAAAGGCAACCCTGATGCGATACTCGCTTCTCGCACCCAAAGAGAAGTTAGCGCAAATGCAGTGCCCGAGGCTAAGCCAATGAGTGCCGTTTTGGGATTGAGATTTTTTAAGGTAAAACCGCTCAGAAGAAGCACTGCTAGACCACCGATTGCAACACCTAACCAGCCTAATAACGATAACGTCGAGCCAAAGAACAACATGCCCAAAATGGCGGCGACTAAGGCCTCACTTTTGGCAAGCCCTGCGCCGACGGCGTAATTATTTTGCTTAAAGAGCACCACCATGAGCGCAGTGGCGGCAATTTGCATAACACTGGCTGCAAAAACGTAAAATAAAAAGCTGCTATTAGGTAATAGAACCTCAGCAGGTTGCCATTGGTAAAGGCCAAATAAATAGAGTGCCGCAAGTGGGCTGGCAAGTAAAAAGCGGGCGAGGGTGACTCCTGCAATACTCGCGTGATTACTTAGTTTACTTTGAAGGGCATTGCGCCATGCTTGTGAAAAGGCGGCTAATAGTGTGAAAGCGATCCAGGTCATAGGATACCAATTGTTATTGTTTAATAATTAATCTAGTGAGCATGGTTGCCCACTCACGTCGTCTAAAGCTACTCATACTCTACAACACTATATTGAAATACTCTGTTTGTCTTGCAAGTATATGAGTGGTATGAATATTTATCATAATCACTGATCGCGAATGCAAGTTTTAGGCATTTATTTTTATTATCTAAAGCATCATCTGAAAATATAAAGCTTAGAAAGGGCAAAATTGAATAGAGGCTTTGAAGCTAGAATGGCAACCATCTGAGCTGCGACAATCTGTCGCAGTGTGTTTTTTATTTTTGTGCGTATACTCGGTATCAGATGCTACAAAATAATTCGCCACCTGCTTTTTAGGTGGCTTTTTTTTGTCTGCAGTTTTGTGTTAGCGTATTGAATATATTCAAAATGGATAATTAAAATGACCACGCTACTGATTTGCGCTTTTATCGCCATGTTACTACCTTATTTGGCAAAAGCGCCCGTTGCTATCGCGATGAATCGATTAGGCGGCTACGATAATCGACACCCTAGAGCACAACAAACGCAGCTTACTGGCTTTGGTGCTCGCGCTTTAGCAGCCCATCAAAATAGCTTTGAAGCATTAACTGTATTTTCCGTCGCATTAGCTGTGGTGTTAGGCACAAATACCATAAACGAGACCACACAAACCTTGGCGGTCACCCACATTATTGCCCGTGTTGCATATTGCGTATGTTATTACCTTGACTGGCACATTGCCCGTTCATCGGTGTGGTTGGTGGGGTTAGTCAGTGCCCTGGCGATGGTCGTAGTGTGCTTTTAAAAAACACTAGAGTAATTCATTTAAGGTGATAGCTTGGTAGGTGTTTTCGCTGACTTCATTTGGATTTAACACATAGTTGGCAATGCGCACTCGGTATAAATCTATCACCTTATAACCACAATATTTGGCCATTTTCCTGATCTGTCGATTTAGCCCTTGCTTAAGAATGATTTTAAAGCGGGTCTCATCAACCAGAGAAACTTCACAAGGCTGAGTGATTTGGCCATCAACAGGCACGCCTGCAGCCATTTTTGCACAGAAATTGGCATCAAGAGGTTTATCGACTTCGACTAGATATTCTTTCTCTTGATGGTGATCTGGATGGATTAACTGGTGGCATAATTCCCCATCGTTTGTCAGTAATAACAAACCTCGAGAGTCTTTATCTAAGCGGCCAATTGGGTAAACACGCTCACCTTGCGGTAAGTGATGAATAAGGCTGCTTGGATCTTCAGGTTTTAGCTTACAGTCTATCCCAACAGGTTTATGGTAAGCGTAGAGCACTTTTTTGGCAGGGCCTTCAAGCTTCACGCCCTGCACAATAACCTCATCAAGTTCATCAACGTGATCGATGTGGTTTGCTGGTCGACCATTCACCGTCACTTCACCTAAATCAATTAAACGGGAAGCCTGACGACGGGAGCAAACTCCCGCATGGCCAATATATTTTGCAAGGCGTGTTTTAGACATTGGGTTATTTATTCAGTGATATGTGCACGAATAGTCTCAGCAATCGCTTTGGCAAAGCCGCGTTCATAATGAATGCCCATGGCTTTTAAGCGCTTGTTTTCGAGGGCACAGTTATAAGGGCGTGGTGTACCATCGTTTGGTTGACCTAAAGGCTCAAGTAGGTTGCTGTCATAGCCAAGAGCATCAGCCATTAAGCATGCCATTTGGTACTTAGTCATTTTCTGAGTGCCAGAAATATGAAAGATACCACCTAATTTATCTTGTTGCTGAATCAAATCGCGGATACTCATGGCAATATCTGCTACGTGAGTTGGATAGCGGATCGCCCAGTTGTCGTGTCTAGAAGGCGCAGTGGCACTGAGTTGTTGTGCAAGAGTGGTGACTGCTGACTCGCCTAAATGCGTAACATCACCATATAAAACTGGCACACGGATCACGCTATGGGTTTTCGCAACCGCTAACACGGCCTGCTCTGCTTGCTGCTTGCTTTGTCCATACAGATTTAGAGGGTTCGGTGCGGCATTTTCTAAATAGGGAGCATCTTGGCCGTCGAACACATAGTCGGTACTGATTAAAATCAATTTGGCGCCGATGGCTTCACATTGCTCGGCTAAAAATTTTGAAGCAGCGACATTCAGGGCAATGGCTTGCTCTGGCTTGTTGCTGCAAATATCTGGGTTGCGCTCAGCGGCGGCATGGATCACGACTTGTGGTTTATGCTCAATTAAGCTGTTTGCAACCGCTTGCTGGTCATGCAAGTCTAACTTGATGATGTTGCCTTCAGCACGGCTAAAGCCTGTGCCAACTACATCAAAATGTGGGCTTAACTCGGTAAGTAAGGCACGACCAAGTAGTCCTGTCGCACCTGTGATCATAACCTTAGTGGCGTGTGTCACTGTTTGCTCCATAAATGATCCCTGTGTGTTATTGTTCTTTATTTTGTTAAAAGCGCTAACTGCATAATGTCAGTTATTTCAATATCAGCAAGCCCTTTGTAATTGTATATACAATCTTGGTTATCGAGCCAAACACTATAACAGCCTGCATTATTCGCCCCCTGTACATCGGTATCAAGGCTATCGCCAATATGCAGAATATCACTTGGCTTCACTTCTAACAGTGCACAGGCTTTATCAAATAAAGCGTGACTCGGTTTAGCTTCACCGTGAGGACCGGCTTGTAATACCAAATCAAATTCGCCTTTTAAGTTAAATTTGTCGACTTCAACGTTGCCGTTGGTGATGGCGATGAGTGTATATTTCTCACGTAATTGCGCTAGTAGCTCAAGTACATCATCGCTAACCACAATATTGCTGCGCGCATCGGCGAATGCCTTGTATGCTGCGTTTGCATATTCTTGTGCTTGCCTGTCAGAAAAGCCTAATTGTGCAAACCCATACCTTAATGCAACCTGACGCCATTTCGTCACATCACTCTGAAGTTCAGGCTGTATTTCACCAATGTGATTACGACACTCGCGCCAGTAGTTTGGGCCTTTAGCATGCCACTGCTCGATAGTGGCAAGGTAATCAAACTGTGCTTGAAGTGCCGCTTTGATTATCGGGTGATTGTTATAAAGGGTGTCGTCTAGGTCAAAGCTTAAAACTTTAACGGGCGTGATAGCTCGGTTGAATCGCATTAAATGGCTCCTGTAAGGTTATGCGCATTATACGTAGATAAGTTGCTATTTGGATTTTTTCGCTCTCGGGTGTGCTTTGTCGTACACCTTGGCCAGATGTTGAAAGTCGACATGGGTATAGACTTGGGTTGCTGACAAACTACTGTGTCCGAGCATCTCTTGCACGGCGCGCAGATCACCACTTGATTCCAGCATATGACTGGCAAATGAGTGACGCAGTTTGTGTGGGTGCACTGGGGTACTAATGCCTTGTTTTAGGCCCCAGTCTTTCATACGCTCATGTACGTGACGGGTGGAGATACGGCGCTTTTGTTTGCTAACAAATAAAGCGGGGTCGCCTTCAATGGCAAATTGTGGGCGCAGCTTTAACCATGCCTCTAATGCGGCGAGGGCTTTACTGCCAACTGGGACTACGCGCTCTTTACTGCCTTTACCAAGTACGCGAATTTCTCCTTCGCGAATATCATTTAAGTTGGCATTCACCAGCTCGCTAACACGCAAACCACTTGAATACATCAACTCCATCATGGCTTTGTCGCGCACAGCGAGGACATCGTCTTCAGGCAATTCTAATAACTGCGCCATTTGGTCAACATCGAGATTCTTTGGCAGTGGCTTTTGAAACTTAGGGCCTTTAATACCTTCGCCCGGGTTGATTAAAGTTTGGTGGTGCTGATGTTTGGCTTTTAAAAATTTATATAGACTGCGAATGCAGCTAAGTTTCAAATTAATACTGCGAGGATTGTACTGCTTGCTGCGCAGTTGCATGCTAAAACGTCGAATATGCTCGGGCGATACACCTAGCCAATCATGACAATCTTGCTGAAAGACCAAAGCGGCTTGTATAAGTTGGCGTTTATACTGTCCTAAAGTGTGTTCTGAGTATTGCTTTTCATGACGCAAATAAGCCATAAATGCATCGATTGGCTGAGAAAACTCCTCTTTAAGCTCACTCTGAGAGGTATTGAACTGATTATTCACAACAGGCTATCCAAGCGCTGCAATTCTCAGGTTTAAGCCTGCTAAAAACTCTTGCATCAACAAGTCGTCGTTATTAGGGCAAAAATGCGCAGGGTTGTCACTAGCAAAAGCCAGCACCGCATCGCTGTCGTCAAGTTGATACAGTGCCACAGAGCCAGTGCTCGGGGCTTTATCCCAGACGCTATCTAACTGTTTTGGCGTGCGGCCTAAGTATTGGGCCTTATCCTCAAGTGTGGTGTTTAGCGCTTGGGTTACTTGCTCTGGTTGAAAGAGCAGCTCAGTCGCCGAAATATTAGGTGTATTAGCAAACGCGGTTTGGATCACTTTAGAGATTTCATTCAATGAGCTAGCTTGCCAAATTTGGCGCTGGCAATCGCTCAGAGTTTTGAATATCTGTTCATTGCTGTGTGCAATTTTAGCCATCCCGGAGAGCTGCTGTTTTAATGCTTGGTTTTGCTCTCTTAATAAACGCAGCTGTTGTAGGGCTAAATTAGGTAAACCTTGGCTTTTGCTGAACAATTCTAATTCGAGTAACACATAAGGGTGATGTTGAAAGAAGTCGGGGTTGCGTTTTAAGTAGTCGCAGACTTGTTGTTCTTGATCTGTTTGCTTCATGTTAATTACTCCGACTTTTTATTTCGAGCGCTTAAAAGCTGATTCTTTACAGAGAAATTTGCCCATCGAATACATGCTCAGCTGGGCCTGTCATACGTACAGGGTTACCTTCGCCTTGCCAGCGTATTTGTAATGAACCGCCAGGTAAATCTACGCGCACTGTGCTGGCTAATTTCTTTTGCATTATACCCACAGCCACAGCAGCACACGCTCCGCTGCCACACGCGAGTGTTTCGGCAGCGCCGCGCTCCCAGACTCGCAGTTTAATGTGTTCAGGGTTGATGATCTGCATAAAACCCACATTGGCACGCTCAGGAAAGCGTTCGTGGTTTTCAAGTAAAGGGCCTAAGGTCTCGACTTCAGCGGTATTCACGTCGTCGACTTCTAATACACAATGGGGGTTGCCCATAGACACTACGCCACAAAAAACCGTGCTTTCACCGGCGCGAAGAATATAAGTGAGCTCTGGCTTTTTTGCTTTAAATGGCACACTGCTGGGCGCGAAGTGCGGGTTGCCCATGTTTACGGTGACTTGGCCATCTTTTTCAGTATACAGGGTAATGTTGCCACCCTTAGTAGAGACAGCGACCTTATGTTTGTTGGTTAGACCCTTCATGCGCACAAAGCGTGCAAAACAGCGTGCGCCATTGCCACATTGTTCCACTTCGGTGCCATCAGAATTAAAAATACGATAATGAAAATCGAGATCGGGTGAATAAGGCGCTTCAACCATGAGTAGTTGGTCAAAACCGACACCGAAATTGCGGTCAGCAAGTTTCTTGATTTGGTCGCGTGATAAAAATACATTTTGAGTGACGTTATCAACGACCATAAAGTCATTACCCAAACCATGCATTTTAGAAAAATTTACAAACATAATGTCTTAATGTAACTCCAAGCTGCTACTACTTTGCCATGGCAATTATCAAAAGCCCAGTGATATCCACAGGGTTTAATGCAGGAATGCGCTTCTTTATGGCAGTAATTGCTCGCCTTGCCAAAGCGAAGAGAGCGTCTCGCGCTGGCGAACTAAATGACTCTCGTCGCCATCTACCATGATTTCAGCCGCACGAGGGCGCGAGTTGTAGTTTGAGCTCATGGTAAAGCCATAGGCGCCGGCACTGCGCTGCGCAAGTAAATCACCGGCTTGAATAGCTAGTGGTCTATCTTTACCTAAGAAGTCACCGGTTTCACACACTGGGCCTACTACGTCATAATTTTGTGTCGGTGTACCATCCGCGCGCGGCGCAACAGCTATGATGTTTTGCCATGCTTGATATAAAGACGGGCGTAGCATGTCGTTCATACCCGCATCAACAATCGCGAAGTGTTTGTCTTTAGTTGGCTTAATGTATTCGACTTTGGTCACTAGAATACCGGCATTGGCGGCAATAGCACGCCCTGGCTCAAAGACTAATTCTAGGTGAGGGTAGTTTACTAGCTTAGCTTTCACCTCTGCGGCATAGGCACTTGGGTGAGGCGGCTTTTCACTGTCGTATGGCACGCCTAGACCACCACCAATATCTAAATGTTCAAGTTCGATACCCGCGGTTTTCAACTTATCGACTAAGGCTAAGACTTTGTCTAATGCGGCTAAGAATGGCGTAACTTCAGTTAGTTGCGAGCCAATATGAAAATCAACACCGACCACTTCAATACCTGGTAGTGCATAGGCTTTTTGATAAATATCGAAGGCCTGATTGATGTCGATACCGAACTTGTTTTCTTTTAACCCAGTAGAAATATAAGGATGGGTTTTAGCATCTATATCTGGGTTCACACGAATAGACACACGTGCAGTTTTATTCAGCTCGCTGGCAACATGACTAATACGCTCAAGCTCGGCTTCAGATTCAACGTTAAAACATTTGATGTTTTGTACTAGAGCAAACGCAATTTCTTGTGCAGTTTTTGCAACACCAGAGAAAACAACTTTGCTGGCATCACCGCCGGCTTGCAGAACCCGCGCAAGCTCGCCTTGCGAGACAATATCAAAGCCAGCACCTTGTTTGGCCAAGACATTTAACACAGCCAGATTCGAGTTTGCTTTAACTGCATAGCAGACTAAATGCGGATGACCGTCAGCGGCATCAGTAAATGCATGATAGTGACGCTCTAGGGTTTTGCGAGAATAGACATAACAGGGGGTACCGTATTGCTCGGCGATATCTGCCACCGAAACCCCTTCAGCAAACAGCTGATTATTTTTGTATTCGAAAAAATCCATCTTACTTTTCCTCTTGCTGTTGTTTCTGTTGGTCTTGCTTTGGTTGTTTACTCGCAGGTGTTTGGTTATCTTGTTGCTGTTGCTCTGGTAAATAGAGCACGCCACTTTGGCCACAACCAGTCACGAATAAGCTGGTAAAGATGACCAAAAATAATAAGCTTGTGAATGAGGGGTTCGCTTTCATTAGATTAATGATGTCAGTGCCTTTATAATCGCAGAGTAACAGAATTCATAGAAAATGCAGCTATTGGGGCTGTGAAATTTCGTCATAACTTATACAACCGTGCTTATTGAAGGATGCCGTGATGACCGATCATGAATACCACGAACTTGCCGACGCATTAATGTTAACCATTGAAGAGCAAATTGATGACTGTGATGTTGATTTAGACTATGAGTCTCAATCGGGCATTTTAGAGATCATCTTCCCTGATAAGAGTAAGATCATCATCAATAAACAAGCACCGCTTCATCAAGTATGGGTTGCAACTAAGTTCAATGGTCACCATTTTGAGCTACAAGGCGAACAGTGGATCGATAACCGCTCGGGTGCAGAGTTCTGGCAATTTATGAGCGAAGCGGCGACTAAGCAAGCTGGCGCACCGATTGAGTGGCAGCACGACTAATGCTTGAGTTTGTAGAATACCCAGCACAAAGCACGCATAAAGCGTCGATCATTTGGTTACATGGCCTTGGCGATTCAGGTAACGGCTTCTTACCGATAGCCCCAGAGCTTGGCTTACCTGCAGAACTTGGCGTACGTTTTATTTTTCCTCACGCGCCAGAGCAACCGGTCACCATAAATGGTGGCATGGTGATGCGCGCATGGTATGACATCAAGTCTTTTGATCTAGATAAAAGAGCGGATGAAACAGGTGTGAGAGACTCTTCTGCTCAAGTTGAAGCTTTAATTCAAGCTGAGTTAGACAAAGGTATACCTGCCGATAAAATCATCTTGGCTGGTTTCTCTCAAGGTGGGGTGATAGCCTTGCATTTAGCACCACGTCTTAAGCAAAAGCTAGCCGGTGTGATGGCGTTATCGACTTATATGTGCGCGCCGCAAAAGCTGGCAGACGAGGCTGTGCAAGCCGATTTAGATATTTTCATGGCGCATGGCTCGCAAGATCCAGTCGTGCCAATGATGGCAGGCCGCCAAGCATTTGATACGCTAACCACTCAGGGTTACACAGTATCATGGCAAGATTACCCAATGGCACATCAGGTATGTGCTGAAGAGCTAACCGCAATTCGCACTTGGTTGCTTGAAAAACTGGTTTAATTATACGGAGCAAAACATGTCACAGAAGATTGTCATAAAAACCAGTGTGAGTAAGGCGCCTACCCAGCCGCAAGCCGTGCATTACCAGTGGCATTGGCGACGCATTTTTATGGCAGCGAGCATGTTAATGCTGACCGCTGTGGCTATTGTGTATGGCTTAATGAATTCAGTAAATGCCGATGAAGTGCAAAATATTGAAATGGTTGAACCAAACACAGTCGTTATTTCAGAACCTGAACTTGTTACAGATACAGCACAGCAAGAGTTAGATAACGAGGTTGTGGTTATCTCTGAGCCTGAAACCGAGGTGATTGCCGAAGAAGCCATGGCTTCAGTGCAAACTGCAGCAGCAGAGCCTGAGTTTCAAGAGCCAGAGCAAAACGCGGCGTCTGTTGATAACCAAGTAGATGTTGAAACAGCCAGCGCAGTTTTAACTGAGCAAACAGATACAGTGCAAACCCTTGATAGCGAGTCTGAGCTTGCGCAATTGACTGATGAAATCAGCGTTGAGAAAGAAACTGTTGAGACAGCAACTACTTCACCTGAGGTTGAGCAAGATGCAGAAACGTCATCGACACAGTTTTCAGACAACGCGAAAGTGACTTCAGTGGCATTAGGTGCACAAATTGATGTGCAATTTATTAGCCGTGCTGTACTGACTACAGGCATCAGTGAGCGTGAGCCAGTTGATGTGTTAAAAGAGTCGATTGAGCAAACCGAGTTTCAAGAAAAACTATTTTTCTTCACAGAGGTGCGCAAGCTAAAAGGTCAAACTATTAGCCATTTATGGTTTCATCAAGATCAGTTAATGGCAGAAATTCCATTGACGATCAGCGCAGACCGCTACCGTACTTATTCAAGCAAAAACATCATGCCAAGCCAAACAGGTCAATGGCGTGTTGAAGCCGTAACAGAGCAAGGCGAGTTACTGGCACAAAAAACATTTCGAATTATTCCATCGGCGCTTTAATCGCGTCCAACAGGCAAAAGCATGACAGAACAAGCAAATATTTTACGTATCGCCACCCGCAAAAGCGCACTGGCACTGTGGCAGGCAGAATTTGTGAAAGCCGAACTTGAGCGTTTTCACTCAGACCTTACCGTTGAGCTGGTTCCAATGTCGACCCAGGGTGACATTATTCTAGATACACCACTGGCAAAAATCGGTGGTAAAGGGTTATTCGTAAAAGAGCTAGAACAAGCCATGTTAGATGGCCGCGCTGATATCGCGGTCCACTCAATGAAAGATGTGCCGGTTGAATTCCCTGAAGGGTTAGAGCTTAACACCATTTGTGAGCGTGAAGATCCGCGCGATGCGTTTGTATCAAACAAATACAAAAGCTTAGATGAGCTGCCGCAAGGCGCAGTAGTCGGTACTTCGAGTTTACGTCGTCAGTGTCAAGTCCGTGCATTACGCCCAGACTTGGACATTCGTGACTTACGCGGCAACGTAAATACCCGTTTAGCTAAACTGGATAACGGCGATTACGATGCGATTATTTTGGCTGCTGCTGGACTACTTCGTTTAGAAATGCCAGAGCGCATTACTGACTTCATCGAGCCAGAAACATCATTACCAGCCAACGGCCAAGGTGCAGTAGGCATCGAGTGTCGCAGTGATGACGAGCGAGTAAAAGCATTGCTTGCGCCGTTAGAGCACACTGAAACACGTATTCGTGTACTTGCAGAGCGTGCCATGAATCGTCGTTTAGAAGGCGGTTGCCAGGTGCCAATCGGTGCTTATGCGCTAGTAAATGGTGAACAAGTTCATATTCGCGGTTTAGTGGGCGCAGTTGATGGCTCTGAGATTTTACGCGATGAAGTGTCAGGTTCCGTTGAGAACGCTGAGCAGCTAGGTGTTCAACTTGCCGAACAGTTATTAGCGCAAGGTGCTGACAAAATTCTAGCTGAAGTATATAGAGACGCGTAATAAGGTTAAATCTAATATGACAAAGATTGCAATCACACGGCCAAGTGGTAAAGGTGAGCAGCTTAAGGCGCAACTCAAGCAGCATCAGATTGCATATCTTCATACCCCAGTGTTATCGCTTACCTCGATAACACTGGACGCCCAGCAGCTTGCGCCACTCGATAATGCTGATGTCATTATTTTCATTTCGCAAGATGCGGTGCAGTCTCTCGCTGAGCAATATCCAACTTTACCAGCCCATGCCAAACTATTTGCAGTGGGTGAGCAAACCGCACAGGCCATAGAAACACATTTTTCTCGCAAAGCAGACTTTCCAGAGCAACAAGATTCCGAAGGCTTATTGGCCTTAAAAGCATTACAAGATTTAGACGCAAAACAATGCGTGCTTGTCAAAGGAAAAGGTGGTCGCACGCTAATAGCAACAACCTGTAAATCACGCGGTGCTATTCTAAATCAATGTGTTGTATATGAACGTGCAGCGTTAGAAGAAACCGCTGATAGCTGGTTAGACCACTGGCGTGAGCAACAGATAACCGCTATAGTGCTGAGCAGTAATGCTGCGATTGATGCTGTTTTTAACACACAATCAGAACAACATTTGGACTGGTTAAAGCAACGAGATTTTTATCTTGTCAGTCAACGTAGCTGTGATTATTTACAACAAGAGTACCAAATTGCTGAGACGCAGATTTACCTTGCCGACGGTGCCAGTGATGATGTCGTGTTCAGTTGCATTAAGTCGTCTCAAAAACAGCAGGTAAGCACCATGAGTGAAGAACAAAAACAACCAACCGCTGCGAGTGAAAAACCGAGCGTGCCAGAGACCAAACCGATGAAGCAAAAGATCAGTAAAGTGGGCGTATTAGCCTTGTTGATAGCAACGGCAACGGGTGTCATGACAACCGGTTTAATTGTCCACGGACAGCAGATCAGCGACAAAACTTACGCGGCGTTAGATGCCTTAAAAACCGAAAATAGCGCCTTAAAAAATGAACTCAAACAGTCACAACAGAATTTAGCAGCTCTGCAAAGTGAGCAATCACGTTTGTCACAAGCAGTGAACCAGTCTTTGTCATCGCAAGCAGCGCAGCTTCAAGAGAGCTTTGCAGCACAGTTAGACAGCAAGTTACGCCAAGCGGATCAACAGCTCAGTGGCGCGGCAATCAATGAAGCGGTTTACTTACATCGCTTAGCGGTTTTTAAAGTGGCCGCAGAGCAAGATTACCAAGGCGGTGCAGCCGTATTAAAGCGTGTACACGATGTGTTGTTAGCACAGAGCAACAACACGGAAGTATTAAAAGCATTGGCTGATGACATAGCTTTACTCAACGCGCAGCCACAACCTGCGGTGGAAAGCATTTATTTAGAATTACATGGCTTATTGAATCAGGTTGATGCGTTGCCATTAGTCACTTTGCAGTTACCAGAGACTCGTCAGCAAGCGCCAGCTGAACTATCAACAGAGGTCAGCGACTGGCAAACTAATTTGAAGAGATCATGGCAAGGGCTGGTGGATGATTTTATTAAGATCCGTGAACGTGATGTGACAGTGATAGATCCGCTACTGGATGCCCAAGAGCAGCAATTATTAAAAGCACAATTACGCGGCTATTTATCACAAGCGCAAACAGCGCTAATGGATAAACAAGCAAGTGTATTCTTCACCGCATTAAAACAAGCACAGCAACACCTTGAGGCTTATTTCGCAGCGGATAAGGCTGAAGTTAAAGCCATGCAATCCGCACTGATTGAGTTACAACAGCAGCCGCTTCAGTTTAGTCGTAAAGTGCAGTTAAGTTCTGAGCAAGTATTGAAGAGCTGGTTAGCTGAAGAGGTTGCGCCATGATAAGAGCAATTTTAGCATTTGCCCTTGTCGCTGCAGCATTAGCTGCAGGCCATCTTTTAATAGATGAAAAAGGCTATGTGCTTATCGCATTTAATAACACCACAATCGAAGGTACCATCGTCGCTTTTGTGATCATGTTTGTGCTGGGCTTTATTGCGTTGTGGCTAGTGCTTAAATTATTAAAAACATTGCTACGCATGTATGGCAAAACCACGGGTTTTTGGCGTGGTAAAAAAGCACTTAAAGCACAGCAAGTGTGGCAGCAAGGTTTATGGGCAAGCATCAATGATGATGCGGCTGTAGTGCAAAGTACGTTCAATAAAGGACAAGCGCCTGAAGAGTGGCAAGACGCGCAGCAAGCTTTACTGGCAAAAGCTGCATTACAGCAAGGCAATAAAGCACAAGCACTGGCGCATTTACAAAATATCAGTGATGCTGCGCAGAGCAAGGTGCCTAAACTGTGGCTAGATGCCAATCAGAATGAGCAAGCTTTGGCTCTGTTAGATGCGCCAATGGCAGAGAAAAAACCAACGCAGGCTGCGGTGAGTAGTTATTTGGCTGGATTACTACAGGCTGAAAAACACGCTGAATTAGCGACGGCGATCAATCAGTATTACAAGCGTTTAGATTGGTCGCAAGCACAATGGCAGGCATTTATGGCACGTTGGTTTACTGCGAACGCAGAGCAGGCGACTGGCCAATTTGAGCAGCTACCTAAAGCATTAAAAGTGCAAAGCGAAGCACTTTATATGCAATCGCAAGCCAGTGCCGGTCAATGGCAAAACTTACTGCCGACATTACAAAAATGGCTCAAGAAAGGTCAGTATCAAGCCTTTGCTGATGTGGTTGTGCATGCCAAAAACCCAGATGTTAAATTGCGTTCATCACTGCAAGATGCATTGAAAAAACACCCTGAGCAACCGCAATTGTTATTTGCCATGGGTTGTCTAGCCAACGCGGCAGGTGAGTATGAATTGGCTGCGAAAGTATTCGACAATTGTCAGCTAACAGAGCTCGATAGAACCCATTTAAAACCGGTTCTAAACAGTTATGAGCAAACCCAGCAGTTCCAAAAAGCTTATTTATTATTGGCCGCAAAATAACGCTAACTATTTAACCTGAGCTTTGGTTATTTAGAAAATTAGACACAGATTGAGCCCCAGCTATAGTTATGTAGCTGGGGCTTTTTTATCAAAAGAGGTCGAATGAGCTCGTTCTGGAGGACACCTGTCCTTGATCATAATCGCTACATGCGTATGATCTGGAAAATTTTATCTTCAAAAAGTAAATGTTACTTAAAACCTGAGTGTGTATTGCGATTCCACATAAGGCCTTTTTGAAGCGAGTCTTAGAAGCCGTGCGATAAGTCTTCTGAGTAGGTCACGATTGATAGAGGATTGGTATTTATGTTCGATAAGAAATTCCCGTTATTAGACTTACACCGCCACTTAGATGGCAATGTGCGTGCTAACACTATTTTGGAGTTAGGTAGGCAATTTAATTTAACGCTTCCGGCCAATGACTTAGAAGGCTTATTACCACATGTTCAAGTGCAGAGCACTGAACCCAATCTTGTGGCGTTTTTACAAAAGCTAGACTGGGGTGTGAAGGTATTGGGTGACTACGATGCGTGTCGTCGTATTGCGATAGAAAACGTAGAAGATGCCATTGCACAAAACATTGATTACACCGAATTAAGGTTCAGCCCATATTACATGGCGCAAAGTCATAACTTACACCCACAAGGTGTTGTAGAAGCCGTAGTTGATGGCATTAAGTCGGCAACCGCTAATCGTGATATCAAGGTTAACCTGATCGGCATTATGTCGCGCACTTTCGGTGTAGAAAAGTGTCAGCATGAGCTAGATGCAATCTTAGCATTCAAAAACGACATGGCAGCCGTTGACTTGGCGGGTGATGAGCTTGGCTTCCCCGGCGAATTATTTGTTGATCACTTTAAGCAAGTTCGCGATGCGTATTTAGGTGTAACCATTCATGCAGGTGAAGCTGAAGGCGCATCAAGTGTGTGGCAGGCGATTCAAGAGCTAGGCGCAACGCGTATTGGTCATGGTGTGAAATCAATTGAAGATCCAAAACTGATGGATTACTTACGTGATAACCGTATTGGTATTGAATCTTGCTTAACCAGTAACATTCAAACAAGTACCGTGGCTGATTTAACCAAGCACCCTCTTAAACAGTTCTTAGATCACGGCATTGCGGCATGTATTAATACCGATGACCCAGCAGTACAAGGTATTGAACTACAACATGAGTTTATTGAAGCCTCAAAAGTAGCGGGTTTAACCGCTGGTGATGTGAAAAAAGCCCAAGAAAATGCGCTTGAAATCGCATTCTTAAGTGATTCAGACAAGCAAGCCTTACTGGCGAAAAAAGCGGGTTAATCTGCTACTATCTCTATAAAGATTAATAGACGGTAACACCCAAATGGTTATCGTCTATTCTAGTTTATTCATAGCTAAGGTTAACTTATGAAGCTTTTGCACAGCTTAAATAAGCTTGCTTAAGCGCATTGATAACGCGTGAGCGCGTCACTAATCCAATCACTTTATTGTCTTCTATTACAGGATAAATTTTCGGCTTATCTCCCTGCATTTGTGTGGCTAAATCGACCACCAACATGCTACTTTTTAGTGCTAAAACCTCTTTGCTCATCAAGTCTTGTGCGGTGATCTGACCGTCACAAAAATAGCTGTTTTGTAACAGTGGATTTAGCAGTTGTTGTTCAGAGATAAAACCAATTAACTGCTTTTGTGCATCGACTACGGGCGCGCCAAATAGTCCATGGCTTTGCAGTTGTTTAATAATGTCCGTTAATTCTGTGCGTGCATAAATAGCCGGGAATTGGCTGGTCATAATGTCTTTAATTGATTGCATAATACGGTTCTCCTGTTGGTTGAGATTAGTATCAGCAATAAATTGAGATTGGTAAAATGGGTTGTTTAGATTGGTTTGATTGTTTTTATTGAACTAGGTTGGTAATCTTATTTTGGTTGAATTTTATTCAGTGTGCAATTGGTGTGCTTAGGTGTATGTTTTGTTTACCCACAACGGGTATTAACATGATAAGGAATATAAGCATGAAATTAAAACTAAATAAGAAAGCCGTAAAAAGCTTAAGTAAAGACAAGCAAGCATTGCCAAGTGAGCTAACACCACAAGTAGGTGGTGCTGCAAATGGTCCGGGACCAAGTAATCCGATTGTTTGCCATAGCTACCCTGTATGCTGGACGGTTAATTATTGCATATAACCTCTAATTTAAAGGTCTTGAGGCTGCTCAAGATCTTTTGCTCTAACAATCACCATATTTCTCCCTGATAAGTGCCACATAGTGGTCAAGATTTTTAGTTTCGTGCAGGCTAAAGCCTCCGTCTAGTAGGGTTGCACCTTGAATTCTATCTAATCTAAATTCTCGATAATCAGCCCTGAGTTGGCAATATGCAACCAGTGTCCATTTACCACCCCAATAGACTAACCCCAGCGGTTCAACAGTGCGCGAAGTGAGCGCTTGTTTGGCATCGCTATAATGTAAATCTACACAGCGTTTTTGTTCGATACCTTGACGTAGGGTATAAGTAAACGATTGATGCTCGGCGTTATGGCTCCAGCCTGAGACTAAATAAGGCTGATCGGTTGTTTGTTGTTTTAACTGTGCGGGCAGTACAGCTTCTATTTTTGTGATGGCGCTTTGTGCTTTTTCGGCTAAGTCAGGATCTGTCCATGCGCTGACCATTTTACTGCCAAGCAATAGCGCTTGTAGTTCGTCCATCGTGAACATCATAGGTGGTAAATCATAGTCACTAATGAGATAACCAATGCCAGCTTCGCCTTCAATGGGCACACCAGAGCTTTGAAGATGTTGGATGTCACGATAAATGGTGCGCTCTGACACATTCAAACGCGTTGCCAAGTCACACGCTCGGGTCGCGAGTCGACGACTCTTTAGAATGTTGACCAGTTGAAATAACCGCTCAGATTTATGCACACCATTGTCCTTTTTGTTTTACTTGATGACTAGAGTGTTAGGCACTTTGTTCACAAGGTGTCTGACTCACTGCATTGTAGCGCTCTAATCTCACCGTGTCTTTCTCAATCAGTTGCGCGAACTGCTGACAAATTGGGTTTTCCATAAAGGCATCACCAATGCGCTTGGCATCAGCCATGGTTTCAAAATACACCACATCAACATAGCTGTGGGCATCTGCTAATTTTGCAAGTGAGCGGTAGAGCACACCTGGTTGTTGATCAATGAAGCTTTGGAAAGCGGTGTTTGCTGCTTCGAACTGAGCAAGATCTGCGTTTTCTTGCAACTTGAATTGCACGATTTCAATGGCATTATTAGACATAATTATCTCCGTATTGACTGTTGTTGGTTGACGTAGATAAGTAAATCACAGCGTCATGTCAGGGAGTGTCAGTAGGGTTTTATTAGCTGGCAGCAGGACAATTCGATTTGGACTCTGTTATAAACTTTGCCGTTTTCTTATGTCTATCAAAGCGGTAAGATGAAAATCGTTACTTGTAGTAAAGGTTCAACGGATATGAAAGAAAAATTAAGAGCAAGCTTAAGTAAAGTCACTTTTGAGCTGACGATAGTGACACTGGGCGTGTTAATCGCTCTGGTGATAAATGAGTGGTTTCAAAATTATCAAGAAGAAAAGTATGCGCATGTCATTCTTGAAAAAACACATTATGAAATGGAGAGTAATTTAGAAAAGCTTCAGAGTGCTATAGAAATCTATGAAGAAACACTTCCAGTTATCGAAAAGTTACTGAAATTAGATCAGACTGCAGATAATAACAAACTAGCCATAGCATATTTAGACACTAACTCTAGTGTGTGGGAGTTTGCACTACTAAGAGATGAACTAAAAGAAGTGCCTGTGAAACTGTTAGTGACTATTTCATCAAGTTATAAAGCAACCTATGATGCGCAGGCAGCATCAGAGCTTATAGGTCCAAGCTCCTTTAATAAGTTTCTCAAAGAGTTTTCAGTAACGACTGATAAACAAAGTTTACTGAAGGATTTAAAGTTAGATGTTCAAAATGCGCATTTGAAAGCTCAGCTTGCATCTTTTATGCTAGAGCGTACAGTTAACGAAACTGCCTATTATCTGAAAACTGGTGAAATGAACCCCGAAAGAACCCAAGTAGAGGTTTCCTTTAGCCTAGATTAAGCATAATAAAAAACGCCAGCAAATATGCTGGCGTTTTTTATTATGAAGTTACGTTATTTAATGTACGCAAAGGCATCTGCATACATGTTTTCGCGAATTGCACCGTGGTCGATAAAGTCATCGCGCACTGGACCAATCATGTCAAAGCGACCAGCCATGTAGATTTCGTAGGCTGCTAGCGAGTCGAAATCTTTTAATACCGCCTTGTGAACAAAACCTGTGTGACCTGCCCAGTTGTCGCTGGCATTATCAACGACAGGCACGAACGTGAAGTTTGGCTTTTTCGCGGCCCAAGCTTGCATCTCTTCTGCTGCATATAACGCTGATTCGTCGCGTACACCCCAGTAAAAATGTACCTGACGGTCTGAGTCAATTTCAGCTAAATGATCGGCCATTGATTTTACATAGCTAAAACCTGTACCGCCCGCTAATAACACGATAGGTAATTGTGATTCGGTACGTAACTCAGAAATGCCTAAGCCCACCTCTACGATTGCTTGTGTGCCATTTGCGTGGTGCTCACGTAAATGATCAAGCGCTTGCATGGCATAGCTGTTTTCTTCAGAAGCACCAATATGAAGCTCTAGTAATTCTTTTTGGCTCGGGCGACTGGCGATTGAAAAAGCGCGCTTGTCTTTCTCGCCAAGCACTAATTGAAGGTAATGACCTGCTTTAAACTCTGCAGGCTCGCTTGGTTTTAGCTCTACCTTGTAAACAAACTCTGTTAGGGGGGTAATACTTACTACTTCTGCATTTAACACTTGCATTATTAAACCTTTCACGACGCGTGCAGCGTTTATTTATTAAGAGACATAATGTTTAACGAGTCCCAAATTTCATCTACTCGTTGCTTGATTGATTCATCCATCACAATGGGTTCACCCCATTCTCGGTCGGTTTCACCTGGCCATTTATTGGTGGCATCCATTCCCATTTTTGAGCCAAGACCTGACACCGGAGAGGCAAAGTCGAGGTAATCAATCGGGGTATTTTCGATCATGGTGGTGTCACGAGCAGGGTCCATACGTGTAGTAATGGCCCAAATGACATCATTCCAATCTCGCGCGTTGACGTCATCGTCACAGACAATAACAAACTTGGTGTACATGAATTGACGTAAGAATGACCAAACGCCCATCATCACACGTTTCGCATGACCCGGATACTGTTTCTTCATGGTGACCACGGCCATACGATATGAACAGCCTTCAGGTGGTAAATAAAAGTCGACAATTTCTGGGAATTGCTTTTGTAAAATAGGCACAAATACTTCATTAAGTGCCACGCCTAAAATGGCTGGCTCATCGGGCGGACGACCTGTATAAGTGCTGTGATAAATTGGGTTCTCACGATGGGTAATGTGTGTGACGGTCATCACTGGGAAGTCATCCACTTCGTTGTAATAACCCGTGTGGTCACCATAAGGCCCTTCAGGTGCCATCTCACCTTGTTCAATATAGCCTTCAAGTACAATCTCGGCAGTGGCCGGTACTTGTAGGTCGTTAGAAACAGACTTAACGACTTCAGTTTTTGAACCGCGCAGCAAACCGGCAAATGCATATTCACTTAAGGTATCTGGCACCGGAGTTACTGCGCCTAAAATCGTCGCCGGATCAGCGCCTAGCGCAACTGATACCGGGTAAGGTTCGCCCGGGTGTTCTTTACACCACTCTTGATAATCAAGTGCACCACCACGGTGTGATAACCAGCGCATGATGATTTTATTCTTTCCTAATAACTGTTGACGGTAAATACCTAAGTTCTGGCGCTTCTTATATGGCCCCTTGGTAACCGTTAAGCCCCATGTGATCAGTGGTGCTGCATCACCTGGCCAACAATGTTGAATAGGCAGCTTGGTTAAGTCGACGTCATCACCACTTAATACCACTTGCTGACAAGGTGCTTTGCGCACTTCTTTGGCAGGCATATTAAGCACTTGCTTAAACACCGGAATTTGTCCTAAAGCTTCTTTAATGCCTTTTGGTGGCTCTGGCTCTTTTAAGAAAGCCAATAACTTACCTACTTCACGTAGTTCGCTGACATCGGTTTGACCCATGCCCATCGCAACACGTTTTGGTGTACCAAATAAGTTGGCTAAAACAGGAATATCAAACCCCTCTGGGTTCTCAAATAAAATCGCAGGGCCGCCAGCACGTAAGGTGCGATCGGCTATTT
The DNA here is from genome assembly GCF_056158285.1 of Pseudoalteromonas sp. AWM4_233. Classification (NCBI taxonomy): domain Bacteria; kingdom Pseudomonadati; phylum Pseudomonadota; class Gammaproteobacteria; order Alteromonadales; family Pseudoalteromonadaceae; genus Pseudoalteromonas; species Pseudoalteromonas sp. AWM4_233. The sequence goes on from NZ_JBSWSZ010000001.1 coordinate 3,887,641, forward strand.
CGGTCATCTCTAGCTTGGTAGAGATAGGCTGCTTAACCCGAACAAGTTCACCTTGTTCTTCTAAGCGCGCAATAAAGTCTCTTAAGTCTTTGTATTTCATCGTTGGCATAGGGCACTTTTCATTGTCGCGAAGTATATCAAGATGTGGCGAAAATGGCATCACATCTTAAGTTCAGTAAGGTATACGAAGGTAAACGTCATTTTGTTTGATTTTGCACAAAAGCAGTAAAGTGAACTATGTTCAAGGATTGCGGATTAGATTATAGTCGAATGTGTTGTGTGATTTGTGAGTGGAAGTTTTGAAGCGACTTAAAGCGATATTGTTGTGTGCCTTACTCAGCTTGAGTCTGAATGTTGGCGCTGATCACTTACCAGAAGCTGTATTTGAACAGCATAGTGCAGTGATGCTTGTTATCACACCTTCTACAGGCGCCATCGTTGCAGCGAATGCTGCCGCAGATCAATTTTATGGCTATCAAGCGGGTGAACTTGAGCAGCAATTTATTCAGAATATCAACCAACTCACGCCAGAACAAGTTGCTAACGAGCGTGCTATCGCCGCAACTGAAGGGCGTAATTACTTTATCTTTAGACATCAACTGGCTAACGGTGAAATCCGTACTGTGAGTGTTCACTCTGCACCTTTTACCGACGAACACGGTCAGCAACAGCTCTTATCTGTGATCGCTGACATTAGTGAGCAGCGTGCTTTACAAGAATCGCTTTGGCATTACCAAGCCAATCTAGAGCAACAAGTTGAAATACAAACCGACGCCATTCAGCAAGCAAGTCGAATGCAATTGCTGCTGTCTTTTGTCGTTATCGTGTTACTCATTGGCTCTTTGCTCATTTTGGGGCGCTTTTTTATTAAGCTTAAAAATGCCAAGCGTAAAGCAGAGTCTCAAGGGGCGCGTCTATCATCTATTTTTGATGCCATAGAGGGCTACTTACTTTTCACGTCTCGTTCAGGCACCGTACTTGATGCTAACCAGCAGGTTTTTCAAGATATTGAGAGTCGTGACTCTATTGTTGGTAGAGCGTTAGGCGATGTTTTCTTTAGTAATGTAGATTGGGCAGAACAGCCCTATGGTAGTTCTGAGCACCGTTTGAAAGTCAAAGGTGAATGGCGCTTTTTTACAGTTGATAAGCAAGCGGTGAATAACGCTGATAAATCGCTTGGTGATTTATATATGTTGCAAGATATCACTGCGCAACTAGCCATTGAGCGTGAGCAGCGCTTAGCTAGTACCGTGTTTGCAACAACCAGTGAAGGGGTGTTGGTTTCTGATAAACATAACCAGATCCAAATGGTAAATAGGGCATTTACGGAGATCACTGGATTTACTCAAGAACAAGTACTAGGGCAGTCGCCTGCGATTTTAAATTCAGGCCATCATGGGCCAGCTTTTTTCTCGCAAATGTACGACACTTTAAGCCAACGAGGTCATTGGGAAGGAGAGGTCTGGAATCGTCGTAAAAGTGGCGAAGTATTCCCTTGTTGGCTACAGGTCTCCGCGGTATTCGATCAACAAGGCGAAATCGAAATGCATGTCGCTTTGTTTAATGACATTACCTCGCGTAAGCACCACGAACATATGATGTGGCAACAAGCCAACTTTGATACCTTAACCAGTTTGGCGAATCGCAGAAATTACCGAGAAAAGTTTGAAAATGCGCTGCAAAAGGCCAAAAAAGATAAAAGCCGTTTGGCTGTGTGTTTCATTGATTTAGATAGGTTCAAGGCAGTAAACGACACGCTCGGTCATCATATTGGTGACTTAATGCTTATTGAAGCGGCAAGAAGATTAGAAGAGTGCACCAGAAACTCTGACACCGTAGCTCGTTTAGGGGGAGATGAGTTTGCATTGCTGCTGCCTGATGTAGATTCAATCACCAAAGTTGAGCAAATCGCAACTCAAATTCTTGAAACTTTGCATGAGCCTTATGAGTTAGAAGGCCATGAAGTATTTGCTTCGGGGAGTATGGGAATTACTTTTTACCCAGAAGATGGCGATGATACCAAGGTGTTGCTGCGCAATGCCGATAATGCCATGTACAAAGCCAAAGAGTTGGGACGAAACTGCTTTCAATTTTACACTTCGGCCATGCATGAGCATGCAAAAGCACGCAGTCAATTAGAAGGCGCGTTGCACAAGGCGCTTGTAAATAATGAGTTTCACCTCGCTTATCAACCAATTCTCTCTCGTGATGATGATAAAGTGGGCTGTGAAGCCTTATTACGTTGGGAAAACAAAGCCCTCGGCTCGGTATCCCCCGCAGATTTTATCCCGATTTGTGAAGAACTTGGTTTGATTATCTCTATTGGTGAGTGGGTGATGTATCAAGCTTGTTCACAAGCCAAAGCGTGGCAGCAGCAATGTGATAAACCTTTCTTTATTGCCGTGAATGTTTCTAGTACCCAGTTTAAGCGTCAAAGTGTGGTGGAATTGGTTAAAAAGGTATTAGAGCAAACGGGACTGGACGCGAGATACCTAACCATTGAGATCACTGAAACTGTGCTTGTCGATAATTCAGAAAGTATTTTATTGCAGCTTAAGGCACTTAGAGCCATGGGGGTTGAACTGGCTATAGATGATTTTGGTACGGGTTATTCTTCTTTAAGCTATTTAAAGCGCTTCCCGCTTTCGAAGCTTAAGATTGATAGAGAGTTTGTACGAGACCTACCAGATGATCAGGATGACCATGAAATGGTTAAAGCGATTATCTCGATGGCAAGTAATCTAAACCTTAAAGTGGTTGCAGAGGGGGTAGAGACAGACGAGCAATTGTGGCTATTGAATGAATTAGGTTGTGATTATACGCAGGGGTATCTTCATAGTAAGCCGCTGCAAGCAGCGGCATTTGAAAGCTTTTTACTTGAGTATACTCAGGTAAAATAATCTGAGCTCAGGTTAAAATAGGCCTATCGGCACATAGCCTTGTGTTTTTCACAAAAAGACTCAAGTGCAGCTTTAGCTTTGTAGTTGTTTTGTTCTGCTGCGCTTTTATACCATTTATACGCGCCTGCTAAATCAACATCACCGCCTTCTCCATACTCAAGCATATCGGCGAGGTTGAATTGTCCATAGTCATAACCTTGCTCTGCGGCCTGTGTGAAAAGTTTTCTAGCTTCTTCGAAGTCTCTTTCTAAATAGGCTCGCACACCTTCTTGGTTAAATTGATTAAATGAGACCTTAAGTTTATGTGGCACATGTTCAGGAGCCGCTCTATGTCTGACGATCCCCCCCATCACATAGATGTCTGTTGGGCGGAATATTTCGTCGATTGCTCCCTGGTCATAAAGCGCTGCCAGTTCTGATTTTTTAAAGCTAATGAGTGCCGGGCGGAAATAGTTATTGAGCATTAAGCTGTCTAGTTTAATGGCACGCTCTGCACCGCGTTTTTTACGGTAAGTGTAACTGCCTTGTTTTAGGGTGATAGAGTCTTCTTCTACAGTGAGTACCTGTGCAACACGATATTGGGTTTGGTATTTACGGTCTTTAATCAGATGACCCATATCTAAGATAAGTACATCATCAACTTTAGGTGCTGATAAAAACTCAGCCTGTTGTTGCTTGTTTTCAAAAATGCTGTAAGCAAAGTAAGCAATCACAATTAGTGCAATAACAAACAAAGTGCGATGGTGATGTTTGTAGAGTTTGTCTGTTTGATCGTGGAAGTAAAAAAGAGACTTTTGAAAAATGGTTTGCATAACAGCTTCCCTGTACCGATTAAAACTTCAGTCTGCCATAAGTTCATAATCTAGTCATGTGCTGAAACTCTGAGCGGTTTGATTTTGAAGCTCAATAACCATGCTGTAGATGTGTGGTCGAGCGCATTTACTGGTAAACTAAGCCATTAAATTAGTTTTGTTAGAGAGACGATAAGCATCATGCAATTTAACACATTGGCTTTATCACCCGCATTACTTGAGACCATTGCGCAATTAGGGTTTAAACAGATGACAGAGGTTCAGGCGCAAAGCTTGCCACTGATCCTCGACCAACAAGATGTGATTGCACAAGCGAAAACAGGATCAGGTAAAACGCTGGCGTTTGCGCTTGGTGTGTTATCTAAACTCGATGTATCGAGTATGCATGTACAAGGCTTAGTGCTTTGTCCAACACGCGAGCTTGCAGATCAAGTAGCGACAGAAATTAGAAAGCTAGCCAGTGGCACAGCAAACGTTAAAATTCTAACCCTGTGTGGTGGTGTGCCAATTGGGCCGCAAATAAGCTCTCTTGAACATGGGGCACATATTATTGTTGGTACGCCAGGGCGTCTTGAAGATCACTTGTTTAAGGGCACGCTCGACTTAACGCAAGTAAACACCTTAGTGCTCGATGAAGCCGACCAAATGCTCGATATGGGTTTTACTGATGCGATAGAAAACATCGTTGCTTATTTACCACCTGAGCGTCAAAGCCTCTTATTTAGTGCAACCTATCCCAAAAATATTGAATCACTTTCTGCGCAACTGATGCGCAACCCACAGCAAGTTAAAGTTGAAGAAGTGGGGATCAATAAAAGCATCAAACAAACTTTTTATAAGCTCAGTAATAACAAGCTGCGTTTTAATACACTGCGACTACTTCTGATGAAGCATCAACCAAAAAGTTGTGTGGTGTTTTGTAATACCAAGGTGGAAGCTAAGCGCTTATTTGAAGAATTAAAAGAGGCCGGTTTTTATGCTTCGGCACTACATGGCGACTTAGCTCAGCAAGAGCGTGCCATGATGTTGATGCGTTTTGTCAATAAGAGCGCTTCTATTTTAGTGGCGACTGATGTTGCGGCGCGAGGCTTGGATATTGATGATATGGACATGGTGATTAACTATCATCTCGCACTCGACCCTAAAACCCATGTTCACCGGGTGGGCCGAACAGGTCGTGGTGATAAAAAAGGCCTGGCGTGTTCTATTTTTGGTGAAAAAGAGGCGTTCAGAGTTAAGCAAATAGAACAGCTATATGATCGTGAATTTGAACCTGCGGTTTTACCTTCGCTGAGCCTATTAGATAAACCACCTTATAAACCAGAAATGCAAACCCTCTATATTGACGGTGGCAAAAAGCAAAAGCTACGCGCTGGTGACATAGTCGGTTGTTTAACGGGCGATGAGGGCATTGGCTTTTCGCAAATCGGTAAGATCAATGTGTTTGAAAACCAATCGTTTGTTGCTGTGAAGCGCGAAGCAAGTAAACCGGCTTTTAGAAAGCTGCGAGATAACAAAATCAAAGGTAAGAAATACCAAGTACGCCGCGTCAATTAAACTGATTTAATGTGTCCAAGCAGCTGTTGATACTCATTCTGCAACTGCTTGAATCGTCTATCGTCATGACTGCCTTTGTCTGGATGGTACTGAATGGCCAATTGCCGCCAGCGTCGGCGAATGGCTTTTTCTTCAAGTGGCTTTGTTAACTGCCATTGCACACACAAGTCATCGAGGTCAAATTTACTCAGTGTATTCTGCGGATGATGAAAACCTTGAGCAAAACGTTGCCAAAAAGAATCTAGCAATGATGTTATTTCTTCATTATCTGTTTGGTAGTTCTGCCAATCTAAATAATAAGTGCTGAGAGGTGTGTTTAATTCAGGGGCTTGGCCTTTGTCTGCAAGGTAAATATCCATGCTATCTATATGTAAGTAGATATCGTCTTCAATTAACTCAGTCTGCAAAGTATATAAGCTATTCATCAGCACAAAGTTACGCTTGAATAAATCTTGATTGGGGTCGTCGTCAAGTTGCTGAAGCAATTCAACAGCTTGCAAATGAGCTGCCAGCGTATGCACCTTAAAGTGTGCACCATTACTCAGCACTGAAAAAATTTCATCTAGAAGCGGCCGCAACATTGTCCCTCAGGGTTTGTTGGTGTATCTTCACCATACCATGTTTATTTTTTGTTAGGCAATGAGGGCAAGGATGTTAAACCAGCCATTGCGGAAAATACTCGCTTCCACATTATTTGTCGCCAGTGTGTTGAGTACATCTTTCATCGCATCATCTTCTACAATTCCCCCTGCACTTTCTGCAGAAATAGAAAAGCTGAAAGAAATAAATGATTGGTCGGCCTTTACATTAGAAGCTGATAAATTAGCGAAGCTGAATGCGGATGATGTAGATGCGTACAGTGGACTTTTAAAAGAGTTGGGAAGAGAGGCGATCAAGCGCGAAAAATTGCGCGATGCTGACATCTATTTCAATCAGCTAGCAGAGGCAACATCACATGATCAGGTGAGTGATACGCATTTCCTTGCATTCAAAATGTTGGGGATCAGTGCTTACTATCAAGGTGAGTACGCTGAGGCAATCGAAAACTATCAAACTGCACTCAATATCGCAAAGTTACGACATAAGCCATTAGAGCTTGCGAATATGCATAATAATCTTGGGTTGGCTTTTCTAAAAGCGCATGACTTAGAAAGCTCTGTTCGCCATTATGTTGAAGCCCATAAACTGTATGAGCTTCATGGCAGTGATCAAGATAAAGCTGATATTTTACTTAATCTGTCTGGGGTATATGTTCGTCAGTTTAGGTTCGAGACAGCGAAAGATATGTTATTTCGAGCAATTAGCGCTTTTAATTTGTTAAATGACGAGTATGGCGTTGCGCTTGCACAGGCAAACTTAGGGGTTATCTATGTTGATACTAATGAAAATGAGCTTGCGCGTGCCAGTTTTAAGGCTGCGATAGACTATTACGAGAAAATTGACTCTTCAAGGCATCTTACATTTGAATATAGCAATTTAGCGAAGTTAAGTGTGTCTTTGGGTGATATGGAAAGTGCCCGCCAAGAAGTAAAAAATGCGCTTTATCATGCCGAAAAATTAAATTTGAAAGTCGGGCGAATGGAGGCGTTGCCTTCTTTGGCTAGGGTACAAATTCATGAAGGTGATTTTGAATCAGCGCTTGAGAGTATTAATGAGTCGATAGAGATTGCAAAGTCACAAGGCGATCAATTACGCGTCAGCGAGAACCTTGCTATACAATCTATTATTTTAGCAAACTTAGGTTATACCAAAGCGTCACTAAGTAGCTTTCATGAGCATAGAAAGTTACAACGTAAACTCGTTAACGATAGCCTAATAGCTCGTTTAAATGAGTATCAAAGTCAAATTGAAGCCAATGAGTTAAACCAAGAAATTGCACTTCTCAAACAACAACAAGCTGTACAAAAGTTACAGAGTGAGCAGCGTGAACAATTGACTTGGCTTGCAATTTTACTGTTGATCACAGGTATAGTAGCTGTTGTGAGTATGTATAGAAAACGCATGGAGCGTGCTGCCAATATTGAGTTGAGTCAACAGGTTGCTAAGCGTACAGCAGAGCTACAAAAGTTAGCAGATGAGCTAAGTGAAGCTAACACAGTTAAAAGCCAGTTTTTAGCTAATATTAGTCACGAGATCCGAACTCCTCTCACTTCAATTATTGGTAATAGTGAAGCGCTGTTACAAGAATACCAACATGACAAACATATTCAGGAACCTCTGCAAGTCATTCAAAGGCAAGGGGAGCACTTAAAAGACCTTGTGAGTGATGTACTCGACCTGAGTAAAATCGAAGCACAGCGTTTTGAGTTAGAGTTTACAGAGTTTGCCCTAGAGCAGTTGCTTGATGATGTCACTGAGATGTTTCAGCATGTCTGTGAGGCAAAGGGGTTAAACTTCATCGTAGTGAATCAGCTTCCATCACCATATGTGGTGCGTTTAGATTATGTCAGGCTTAAACAGGTGCTCATTAACTTACTTGGTAATGCGGTTAAGTTTACAGAATATGGTCATGTTGAGCTGGTTGTAAGTCAAGAAAATAACGGGGTTCGGTTTTCGGTAAATGATACGGGGATCGGGATGGATGCTACGCAATTACAGCATATATTTGACTGCTTCCAGCAAGGGGATAACAGCATAACACGTCGTTTTGGCGGCTCAGGATTGGGTTTATGCTTATCTCAGCAATTATCGACCATGATGGGTGGTAGCATTCAGGTGAGTAGTATTCCTGAACAAGGCAGCCAATTTTACATTGTGATCCCTTGTGCACGTTTAGACTCAGCATCTGACTCAATTTTAGTACATAAAGCTGCTCGGCCGATTACGCAATTATCTAAGCTAAGCGGTACAGTATTGATTGCTGAAGATCATGATGATAATCGAGCGTTATTCGAACGTATTCTCTCTCAGCTTGGTGTTGAGGTTATCACAGCCGAAAATGGCCAAGTAGCAGTAGAAAAAGCATTATGCGAATACCCAGATCTAATCTTGATGGATATTCAAATGCCATTACTTGATGGTCTTGAAGCATTTAAGTTACTTCAACAAGCAGGTTTTGATGGGCCGATTTTTGCACTTACTGCGAATGTCATGCAACATGAAATTAAATCTTATCTTGAACTTGGGTTTGCAGGTCACCTAGGGAAACCACTTGATAGAGATAAACTTCACCTGGCTTTAAGTGATTTTCTAGCAGAAGCCTGCGGTGGAGACGAGCAAGATATGCACGTTGATATTAGTGATTTGATAGAAAGTTTTGCATTAAGCCTTGAGCAAGAACGCTTTACGGTTATCGATTTATGGCAAAAGCAAGATTGGTTAGAGTTGAGAGCTGTGTGTCATCGTCTTACAGGTGCAGCCTCAACATTTGGCTTTGATGATATTGCCAAAACGGCAAAGCACATAGAGCAAGCATTAAAAAACCCACAAGAAGTTGATTCTCATGGGTTGCAGCATTGGTATTTAATCTTGTGTGATGAACTACAGCAAGCTCAGTTATCAGAACAACTCAATGTCTCCTGAGTCTTGCTGAGTCTCAACCTTAGTACTGGCCGTTTTCGTGTCAGTATGTAGTCGAGACCGGTCAGTTCTGGCGTCATGCTCAAAAGCTGTTTCATCCACTTTAAAAATTGCTAATTTATCGTGAATGCTGTGGGCAAGACTGATTAGGTCGTTGCTAGATACAGCTTGTATCTTAGAGCTTGAAAGCGCATCTGAATTAAGTTCAACCATAGACTCAATACTTGTCTGCGCCTCATCAGATACGGCTTTTTGGTCTTTTACCTGCTCGTGAATACTGTGAGACATAGAGTTTATGCTGAGCATAGCTGATTCGATTTGGTCTACTTCTCGAGTAGACGCTTCTGATAGCGTCACAGTTTGCTTTGTTTCTTCGAGTGCGTTGAGCATGAGTTGGTGTGCACTGTCTGTACCAGCCTGGATTTTACTCACAACTTCACGTACTTGCTGGGTCGATTGACTGGTTCTTGCGGCTAAACTTCTGACTTCATCTGCAACAACAGCAAAGCCTCGGCCTTGTTCGCCTGCTCGCGCGGCTTCAATTGCTGCATTCAGTGCCAATAGGTTTGTTTGCTCTGCAATAGAGTTAATGACGTCAATAACAGAACTAATCGCATCAGAGTCAACTTTTAACGTTTCAATTTGTTCACTAGTTTCTTCAATGTTATTTGCTAAGCTCATTAAGCTTGCTTGGCTCTTATCTGTATCAACCCGCGTTTTCTTGACTGCTTCTGTTGCCGCTTCCACTGAAGTGTAAATCTTTTCTAAGTTATCATCGAGTTCTCGAGATACAGCGAGCATACGGTTAATTGAGTCTGCTAAATCTTCACCATGAGCGTGCTGAATCGTCGCCTTTTGTGTCATTGATGCATAAGTATCCCTGAGTCCATCAGCCATAGGTGAAAGGCGAGATGAAGAAACATAAACCTCAGCAATGATATGCTCTATGGTGGCAAGGCTAGCATTAATCGCTAAACAGGCTGGTGGCGTAGAGGCTTTACTATCATCAAAGCGATAAGTGAGATCAATTTGTCCATCATGGTTTATAGAATTGACTAAAGTCTGTAAATGCTCAGCTTGCGATATTTTTTGGCTCGAATACCAAAGTGCAGCTGCACCTAAGATGATTTGTACACTGATAATAATGGCCGTTGTTGACCAAGATACAGAGAGCAATGGCAACATGACTAATAACACTAAGGTGTTGAGGATTAGAAAGTTTCGAATTAATTGAAAGGGCTTCATAAACTGAACAGCTCCCTGTCTAAGCACGTAAGTCTATAACTAGAATAGTAAAAAATTTGGGACAATGCGATAAAAATTAAGATCAAAAAAGCCTGCTTATGCAGGCTTTTTTAGGATATTTACTTACGACGCATGAGCTCGAAGAACTCGTCGTTTGTTTTACTCATTGAGAGCTTGTCGATGAGGAATTCCATTGCGTCGATTTCACTCATTTCATGAACAATTTTACGCAAGATCCACATTTTCTGTAGCTCATCCGCTTTAGTCAGTAATTCTTCACGACGCGTACCTGAGCGGTTGAAGTCAATGGCTGGGAATACACGCTTTTCAGCAATCTTACGGTTTAGGTGTAATTCCATGTTACCCGTACCTTTAAACTCTTCGTAGATAACTTCATCCATCTTAGAGCCAGTATCTATAAGTGCCGTTGCGATAATCGTTAAGCTACCGCCTTCTTCAACATTACGTGCAGCACCGAAGAAACGCTTAGGTTTGTGTAGTGCATTCGCATCAACACCACCCGTTAGTACCTTACCAGATGATGGAATAACGGTGTTGTAAGCTCGTGCTAAACGTGTGATTGAATCAAGTAGAATGATAACGTCTTTCTTGTGCTCAACTAGGCGTTTTGCCTTTTCAATAACCATTTCGGCAACTTGTACGTGACGGCTTGCCGGCTCATCGAACGTTGAAGCAACAACTTCACCTTTTACAAGGCGTTGCATCTCAGTTACTTCTTCCGGACGCTCATCGATCAGTAACACCATCAGTGTTGCATCTGGGTTGTTGTAGGTAATCGATTGCGCGATATTTTGTAGTAGCATTGTTTTACCCGCTTTCGGCGGAGCTACAATTAGAGCACGCTGACCTTTACCAATTGGTGATGCTAAATCAAGAACACGAGCAGTAATATCTTCTGTACTACCGTTACCACGTTCCATCACAAAACGCTCATTCGCATGAATAGGCGTTAAGTTTTCAAATAAGATCTTAGTACGAGAGTTTTCAGGTCTATCGAAGTTAACTTCATTAACTTTAAGTAGTGCGAAGTAACGCTCACCATCTTTAGGTGGACGGATAAGACCGCTAATTGTGTCACCAGTACGCATGCTGAAGCGTCGAATTTGACTTGGTGAAACATAAATATCATCAGGACCTGCTAGGTAAGATGCTTCTGATGAACGTAAAAAGCCGAAGCCATCTTGTAGAATTTCTAAAACGCCGCCGCCATAAATGTTTTCACCGCTTTTAGCGTGTGCTTTTAGAATGGCAAAAATAATGTCTTGTTTTCTTAGACGGGCTACGTTTTCAAGTCCCATGGACTCAGCTAGTTTTACAAGTTCGTTGATTGACTTGTCTTTTAATTCGCGTAAATGCATATTGGTGGGTTCTTTATAACAATTGTCATCTCAGTGATGAGAGGTTGATTTGATAAAGCTAAAGGTTAGTGGCTTTATAAATTAGCAGTTAGCTTGCTAGTCGTCCAGTCTTTAAACAAATTTAGTCGAAAAAACTATGGGCAGGTAGGTGGGATATACGCCTAGCAAAGGCGAGGCGTATATATACAAACTTAGATGTTGTCGTTTAAGAACTCAACAAGTTGAGTCTTTGATAACGCGCCAACTTTAGTCGCAGCTACTGCACCATCTTTGAAAAGTAGTAGTGTAGGAATACCACGAATACCAAACTTAGGTGGCGTACCAGCGTTTTGGTCGATGTTTAATTTACCGATAACTGCTTTACCAGCAAACTCTTCAGCAACTTCGTCTAAGATTGGCGCGATCATTTTACAAGGGCCACACCATTCTGCCCAAAAGTCTACAAGTACAGGTAGATCTGATTTAATTACATCAGCTTCAAAGCTGTCGTCAGTAAGCTGGATAATTTTGTCGCTCATTGCGTTCTCCGTTAGAAATTGGCGAATTATTTACTGCGTATTTAAACACTCTTGTTTCTTATTGCAAGTTTAAACGTTATGCTTAATTGCTATGACTAAGACACATTTGACCAATAAAAAATTTTCTGACTTTGCTATTGCGCCGGAAGTGGTCGCCGGTTTAGCTGCGAATGGCTTTGAATATTGCACGCCAATCCAAGCAAAGTGTTTACCTTTTGTCTGTGACGGGCGAGATATCGCTGGTCAAGCACAAACCGGTACTGGCAAAACATTGGCGTTCTTAACTGCCACTTGCCACCGTTTAATGCAAACAGAAGGTCAATCCAGAAAGCACCCAAGAGCGCTGATCATGGCTCCTACGAGAGAGCTTGCGATTCAGATCCATAAAGATGCAAAAATTATTGCGCCACACTGTGGTCTAAACTTAGGTTTAGTATATGGTGGCGAAGAGTACGAAAAACAACGGGCGCAACTCGAAAAAGGTGTCGATATTTTAATTGGTACTACGGGCCGCTTAATCGACTTCTATAAGCAAGGTGCTTATAACCTTAATGAAATCGAAGTCGTTGTACTTGATGAAGCAGATCGTATGTTTGATTTGGGCTTCATTAAAGATATTCGCTATCTATTTAATCGTATGCCTCCGACAGCAGAAAGATTAAACCTACTTTTCTCTGCGACTTTATCTTACCGCGTGCAAGAATTGGCTTTTGAACACATGACTAATCCAGAGCATGTACAAATTGAGCCAGATGTAAAAACAGGTAAACGTATTCAAGAAGAGTTATTCCACTCATCTCATGACGATAAAATCCCGTTGCTTCTTACATTAATAGAAGAAGAATGGCCTGAAAAAGCAATCGTATTCGCAAATACGAAGCAAAGTTGTGAAAACGTGTATGCTTGGCTAAAAGCGGATAAACATCGTGTTGGTCTATTAACAGGTGATGTAAATCAAAAGAAACGTCAGTCAATTTTGGCACAATTTACTAAAGGTGATTTAGATATTCTTGTGGCAACCGATGTGGCTGCACGTGGTCTACATATCCCTGAAGTAAGTCATGTGTTCAACTTTGATTTACCGGACGACTGTGAAGACTATGTACACAGAATTGGTCGTACAGGTCGTGCTGGTGCATCAGGTCATGCAATTAGTTTTGCGTGTGAACAATATGCATACAACTTACATGAGATTGAAGAGTACATAGAACATTCGATTCCTCTGTCTCATTATGATAAAACAGCATTAATTGAAGATTTACCTAAACCGAATACGCAGAGAAGACGTCATCACTCTGGCCCAAGAAAGGGAAACAACCGACGTCAATCAAATTACAATAAATCGAAAGCGAACACTTAAGAAGTTGTAATTGCGGGATCTTGCAGCTAGAGGTACAAAGTGGCCAAAAATATAGATAATAATAACGTTTTTGCCGTTATTGATTTAGGCTCTAATAGCTTTCATATGTTGATTGCAAAACACATTGCCGGTGGTGTTCACACCATCGGCCGAGTTAAACGTAAAGTTCGACTAGCTGCAGGCTTAGACGAAAACAACACGTTATCTTCTGATGCAATGCAACGAGGTTGGGAGTGTTTGGCACTATTTGCCGAAAGGTTGCAAGATATACCGAAGCAAAATATCAGCATTGTCGCAACGGCAACGCTGAGGCTTGCTACCAATGCCCAAGTATTCAAAACCCAAGCCGAAAAAATCCTCAATCACAAAATCAATATCATCAGTGGAGAATTAGAAGCGCGCACTATATATAAAGGTGTTGCACATACTTCTGCATGCCAAGGTAAACAATTGGTAATCGACATTGGCGGTGCAAGTACTGAGGTTGTCATAGGCAAAGGGTTTGAAGCGCTGCTCTATAAAAGCTTAGACATGGGATGTGTGACTTACTTAGAACGTTATTTTCAAAATGGCTTACTGTCTGAGAAGAATTTTGAGCAAGCAATTGCTGCAGCACATACTGTGATTGCGCCGATTAAGTCTCAATATGTAGAGACTGGTTGGGAACTTGCTATTGGCGCATCTGGTACTGTGCAAGCAATTCAAGAAATTTTAGCTGCGACAGGTCAAACTGATCTGCTTTCTTTAGAAAAGCTGCAGCATATAAAAGCTGAAGCGATAAAGCATAAGAATGTATCAACACTTTCTTTGCCAGGTCTCAGTGAAGAACGTCGTTTGGTATTTGTATCTGGATTAGCAATTCTTATTGCATTATTTGAAGGGCTGAATATTCAGCAGATGGGATTGGCAGGTGGCGCGCTTCGAGAAGGTGTACTCTATAGTATGATCTCAGATCTACACCACTCTAATATTCGTGAAAGAACGCTTGAAAGCTTTGCGCTGCGTTTTCATACCGACAAAGAGCAAGCTAAGCGCGTTTCAGATGTAGCCCTATTAATAGCAAAACAACTTCAGCATGCCTGGCAACTAGATTTACAGCAAGTAAATGTATTGCTTTGTGCAACAGCGCACTTGCACGAAATTGGTTTGCTGATAGATTACAAACAATATCATCAGCACAGCGCCTATATATTAAGTAACACCGATATGCCGGGTTACTCGCCTGCAGAAAAGAAAGTCATTGTTAGTCTTTTAAAAGGTCACCGTGCCGATTTAAATGATGCACTGTTTTCACATCTTGGTGCTAATAAAGCACTGTCCGAAAAGTTAGTACGCATAATTAGACTAGCCGTTATCTTATCTATGCGCCGTAAAGATGATGTTTTACCTACCTTTGAAGTAAAAGCAGATAAAAACAGACTTAATATTAGCTTTTCTGAAGACTGGTTAGCTCAACACCCACTTATGAAAAGTGAGCTTGAGCAAGAAAGTGTGTATCAATCAAAGTTAAATTGGCAGTTTAGTAGCTAAAACAGCTCATAAATTCTACTTAAAACATCGAAATTATAC